>NZ_CP117677.1:0-1115000 GCF_028622835.1 Caloramator sp. mosi_1
CATTATATTAAGAATTATATAAATATTATAACACATTTTATTAGATAGATTAAATAATAAAAATAAAAAAGAGGCAGAACGCCTCCTTTTTATCTTTCTCCCTTGTTGTATGGAACTCCATCTGCTGCTGGTGGAGTTGTTTTTCCAACAAATCCTGCAAGTGCAAGCATAGTTAAGATGTATGGGAAAGCAAGGTATGCTTCTGTTGGAAGTGCCCAACCAAACTTCTGTGCAAGTATTTCAAAGGCTTGAGCAAAAGCAAATAAGAAAGAAGCCCCCATTGCACCAAATGGTTTCCAGTTACCAAATATCATAGCAGCAAGTGCTATGAAACCTCTACCACTTACCATACCTTCTCTGAATAAGTTCATAACACCTATTGATAATGTTGCACCACCAAGACCTGCAAATACACCTGACATAATAACACATAGATATCTTATTTTATAAACATTTATACCCAATGTGTCTGCTGCCTTTGGATGTTCTCCAACCGCTCTTATTCTAAGTCCAAGTGGTGTATAGTATAGTACATAATGTACAACAAATACAAGTATTATAGCCATAAACACAAACCAGTTAAGCTCTGATAGGAATGGTCCAATAACTGGTATTTTAGCCATCGCTTCCGTTGGATATGGAAGAGCTGCAACACCATCTGTTTGACCTTGTCTTCCAAATAATTTAAAGATTAAAAAGCTTGTCAATGCACCTGCAAATAGGTTAATTGCAACACCAGATACAGTTTGGTCTGCCTTAAGATTTATACTTAAAACTGCGTGGATAGCTGCAACAAGTGCACCTGATACTACTGCAAACAGTAGTCCTACCCAAGGATTTCCTGTTAAACTTGAACCATAAACTGCAAAGAATGCACCAACTATCATTATACCTTCAAGACCTATATTAACAACACCTGAGCGTTCTGAAATAACACCACCTAATGCTGCAAAGATAAGAGGCGTCGCAAGACGGAATGTAGCAGCAAGTAGTGCTACAACAACTGGTATGCTTCCATTAGCCATTTATCATCGCCTCCTTCTTTCTCTTTTCTCCAATCCATTTGTAGATGTAATCTGCTGCAACGAATATTATAATTATAGCTTGTATTAGGTACACTATATCCTTTGGAATATTTGCAAGCTGTAGATTTAGTGAACTACTATTAAGTGCACCAAATAGTGTAGCTGAAAGAAGTACGCCTACTGGATGACTCTTTCCAAGTAGTGCAACTGCTATACCATCAAAACCAAATCCAGTAAAGCCAAATAGCTGTATTGCTTGATATTGAATACCTGCAACGTGAACTGCACCACCCAGTCCTGCTATTGCACCTGAAATTGCCATTGCAAGAATTATATTCTTTTTAATATCTATACCACCATATTCTGCAGCGTGTGGATTTAATCCAACTGCTCTTAGTTCGTATCCAATTGTAGTCTTCCATAATAAAACATAAACTAATGCAACTAAAAGAATTCCTATAAATAACCCAATATTAATTCTATTTGTTTCCCTAAAAATCTCCATAGTTTTGCTGAATCTTGAATAAGTGGAGTAGTTGCCTTTCCTGGAGCATTTAAAGGTCCCATAATCATATAGTTTACAAAGAACATAGCAATAAAGTTCATCATAATTGTATTTATAACTTCGTTAGTTCCAACCTTTGCCTTTAGGAAACCAGGTATTGCTGCCCATAAAGCACCAGCAAGCATTCCACCGATTAAAACTAATGGAACGTGAATTATTGCTGGTAAACCTGGTATTAACCCTATCGCAGCTGCCGCAAATATTCCCATTATGAACTGTCCCTCAACACCTATATTGAAAAGACCTGTCTTAAAGGCAACTGCATTTGCAAGACCTGTAAATAATAATGGTGTTACGAAAACTAATGTCTCTACAATACTAAAGCTTGTTCCGAAGCTACCTTCCCATATTGCTTGGAAAAGTGTTGCTGTTGCTACAAAGAAATTTTCTCCTTCTGCCCACATTACAAAGAAAACTGCAATAAACATAGCTATTATTATTGATATTATTGGGAAAATAAGTGTACTCAAAGCTGCCTTTAGCTTGTTAGAGGTCGTATTCTTATTTGCCATTTTTATACCTCCTTACGCCTGCTTCTTAAGAGTGCCGCCTGCCATTAGTATTCCAAGCTCGTGTTCTGTTGCACTCTTAGCATCTAATATATCAACTATTTGTCCATCGTATATTACAGCTATTCTGTCGGATAATGCTAATATTTCATCAAGTTCAAGTGATACAAGTAGGATTGCTCTTCCCTTATCTCTTTCCTCTACAAGCCTCTTGTGTATATATTCAATCGCACCAACGTCGATGCCACGTGTTGGCTGAGCTGCAATAATAAGTTCTGGATCTTTGTTTATTTCTCTTGCAGCAATAAACTTTTGTTGGTTACCACCTGATAGAGCTGATGCAAAAACCTCTTCATTTGGAGTTCTAACATCAAACTCGTCAATTAATTTTCTTGCATATTCCTTTATTTTGTTGTAATTCATCATTATTCCCTTTGCAAAAGGAAGTTTATAATGATTTCCTAAAACTGCATTTTCATATAATGAGTACTTTAATACAAGACCACGTTTGTGTCTATCTTCAGGAATATGTCCAACTCCTGCTTCTATTACATCCCTTGGAGTCTTTCCTGTTACATCTTTGTCATTTATATAAACCCTGCCATCGGTTGGTTTTCTAAGACCAGTTATTACCTCAATAAGTTCAGTTTGACCATTTCCATCTACACCGGCTATACCTACTATTTCTCCAGCTCTAACCTCTAAATTAACCCCTTTAACTGCTGGAAGTCTTCTGTGATCAAGGGCTGAAACATTTTCAAGCTTTAATACTACCTTACCAGGTTTAGCTTCACTCTTTTCAACAACAAGATTAACTTTTCTACCTACCATCATTTCTGCAAGTTCATCTATGTTAGTATCCTTTGTATATACTGTATCTATAACCTTTCCCCTTCTTACGATTGTAACCCTATCGCTCATAGCCATAACTTCTTTTAATTTGTGTGTAATTAATATTATTGATTTACCCTCTTTAACCAAGTTCTTTAAAATAACCCCCAGCTCTTCTATTTCTTGAGGTGTTAAAACTGCTGTTGGCTCATCAAGTATAAGAATATCAGCACCTCTATATAAAGCTTTTAAAATTTCAACCTTTTGTTGTTGTCCAACTGTAATATCCTCTATAACTGCATTAGGATCTATTTTAAATCCATATCTCTTTGCTATCTCTTCAGTATCCTTTATTGCTTTTTGCATATCTATTTTTATACCCTTTTTAGGTTCTGCTCCAAGCACAATGTTTTCAGCAACTGTAAAGTTGTGTACAAGCATAAAGTGCTGATGCACCATTCCTATTCCAAGCTTTATAGCATCCCCTGGACTTTTTATATTTACCTTTTGTCCATTTACAAATATCTCTCCAGCATCTGGTTGATAAAGTCCGTATAGGATATTCATTAAAGTTGTCTTTCCAGCTCCATTTTCGCCAAGCAAAACGTGTATTTCTACCTTAAGTAGCTCAAAGTTTACATCATCATTTGCTCTAACACCTGGGAAAACCTTTGTAATCCCCTTCATTTCAACAACTTTTTGCATTTATTTTCCTCCCTTCTTTTGGTTAAAAAGCTAGATGCGGCGGCATCTAGCTTTATATTTAATTACTCAACTGCTGGAGCTGTAAAATTCTTAACGTCTTCTAATTTTTCTGGAACTGTTATCTTTCCATCCTTAATAGCTTGTGCATACTTGTCAACTAATGCTATAACGTCTGCTGGTGTGTTGTTCTTAGTTGTTGGTGCATATCCTACACCATCTTCCTTAAGTCCAAGAACCATATGTCCAGCCTTGAAGTTTCCTTCAATTAGGTTCTTTGAAGCAGTGTAAGTACCAACGTCAACTCTCTTTATCATTGATGAAAGAATTACATCCTTAAAGTCTGGTGCTGTTTCAGCTTGGTCTTGGTCAACACCAATTGCCCACTTCTTCATTTCCTTTGCTGCCTTAAATAGTCCAAGTCCAACTGCACCTGATGCGTGGTAAACAACGTCACATCCATCATTGTAAAGAGCCTTTGCTAATTCATATCCTTTATTTGAATCTGTAAAGCTACCAGCATACTTAACTGTAGTTCTGTTCATTAAGCCTTCTGCAGCTTGTGGATTTACCGCCTTAACTCCTGCTACAAAACCAGCTTCAAACTTTTGGATAAGTGGCATATCTATACCACCGATGAAACCAACCTTATTAGTCTTTGTCATCTTACCAGCAATTACACCCATTAGGAATGAACCTTCTTCTTCTTTAAATGTTATTGACATTACGTTTGGTAGATCAACAACTGCGTCAATTATAGCAAACTTCTTATCTGGCATTTTTGAGCAACATTCTTTAATGAACCTTCCATTAAGAAACCAATTGCAAATGTTAAATCATCTCTTTGTCCAAGTTGAGTTAAGTTTGGTTCATAGTTTTCTTGTTGTTTTGATTGAAGAACATCAGGCTTTACTCCAAAGTCCTTTTCAATTCTCTTAAGACCTTCATAAGTTGAGTCATTGAAGGACTTGTCACCAAGACCTCCTTGGTCTGTAACCATACCTATCTTTACATTTGACTTTGGTTGTGTTCCTTGTTCTCCTCCTTCCTTCTTTGCACAGCCAGCAAATACACCAGCTATTAATGATGCTGAAAGAACAAGGGCAAGTGCTTTTTTCATTTTCATATTTTTTCCCCTTCTTTTTTGGTGTTTATATTTTTAATATTCCTAAAAGGATACAATTTTATAACGAACCCATTATGTAAAAGATTAATTAAATTAAATATTTACCAATTATTTTTTTCAGAAAATTATTTTAAATTGTCACATTTTCTATCTCTTCCAATTCTAAGTCGTATTGTGCTATACTATTTAAAAGTTGCAAAAATATATTTTATCATAATTTTATTTAACTTTATCACATTACCCTGCATATAATAATATACG
Source organism: Caloramator sp. mosi_1 (assembly GCF_028622835.1). Classification (GTDB taxonomy): domain Bacteria; phylum Bacillota; class Clostridia; order Clostridiales; family Caloramatoraceae; genus Thermobrachium. The sequence continues at coordinate 5,020 of NZ_CP117677.1, forward strand.
ATAACTTTTGTATAATTTCAATATGTTATTTAAATTTTTTCAAAAAATAATAATTTAAAACTTTAACGAATGTCGCAAATTGTCGAATTTTAATATTTAAGGGGCAATTGCCCCTTTATATTAAGTTACATTTCTTTAAAATATAACACGCCCTATCTAAATCATCGTCTGCTACCATAACCACAGGCCCTGTACAACCCATACCACTTTCTGCATAAATTCCTTCTTTCCAGAGGCTTTTCACTGCATCTTCAAGTTGTAAAATATCTACTCCTGGTATGGTTGATGTTACCACCTTTTTAGCAGGACACTCTACATCTTCATAGTTTTTTTCATTCACCTTTTTAAATTTTGCAAAAATATCATTTAAATTTATAGATTTTAACCCTTTAAACTCTTCTTCTGCTATTTTAAAAATTTCATTTTTAGCACAGGTTGCACAATACCTTAAAGCCTCACAAATAACAGGTGCACCTGATGCTCTTGAGATTATATTTATCAATCTTTTATAGCCTTCACCCACTCCTGGTCCATAGCCATAGCCTAATGCTTCATATTCTCCACCTGTCGTATATGCTGAAAATATTTTCATTAGTACATTTCCTGTAAGAGAATCTGTTACAATAACATCTGCAGAACCAGCTAAAATATCATTACCTCTTAATATAAAGCCTCCATCACTTCGAATGGATGAACAAAAATCAATATTAAACCCCTATTTTTAAATTCAAGTAAAATCTTTTCTACCTGTTTTGCACCTTCAATATTTAGTATCCCAAGCTTTGGTCTTTTTATGCCACAGGCCTTTGCTGCTATTATTCCATAAATTGCATTTTTAACCATAGCTTCAACTCTATCAACAGCTGATGTACCAGTAGTTGTTGCAATAAATACTTCCTTGCCCTTAGATGGTGTTATTATTCTTCCTACAGTTGAAACACCAACTGGAAAATTGTAATGAAGTGTTACACATCCCTTTATAATTCCTTCATCTAAAAGTTTTTCCATTATTTTATGACTCTCATCTTCAGTATCTGCCCTAAAGCAGGTAAATCCTTCAACTTCATTTGGACCTATTAAAACTACTTCAAAGTCACTATATTTATTTTTAGCAAGCTGTGCTGCCTTAATAATTTCCTCTTCGCCAAGTTCACTTCCTAATGTAGTTAATCCTATTTTTATCTTATTTTCATAGGAGCCCTTTTCTAAAATATCTGCTATATCATTAAATACTTCAGCTACTATTTTTTTACATTTTGAGTCATATAACCACCCCTTATTCATCAAGTAAGTGGGAAGCAAAATCCTTAAGAGCCTCTGCTACCATCTTTTAACTTCATCCTTAGTGATTTCCTCCCTTTTATCCTCTTTATATCCTGGATTTTTTCAATTAAATATGATAATCCATCAAAGAGGTTTGTCATTCTGGCAAGGAATAAACTTCCCTTTCCAACCAGCATAACCCTATTCATTTCTCCCTTTAACATCTTCTCCCTTGCAAATCCAAGTATAGGAACTCCTGAAGGAACGTGTCCCTGTGTTGGTGCATATCCAACATATCCGTGTTTTTTAACAAAATCATTTATTTGACTTCTTTCAAGCTGTCCCTTTTAACAGCAAGTGCCGCAATCATTTTATAATTCTGAGTTGGAACATCTCCAGCACCAGCAGGTTCAGTAACTTCAGGATTTTGCATCTCAGGTGCATATTTATCAACATCAGTAAATTTTAAATTAAGTTTTTCAAGAGGCATAGCAACTATAGCCTCAATTACAGCCTGAGGTGAAGCACCAGCACCTATTGAGTGTTTTCCAACTGAATCTGTCCTGATCACTGGATTTATTCCATCATTTTCAGAAACTAAAATAGCAAAACCTCCTAAAACATCCTCCATTATAGGCATTCCCTTTTAACGTGGTCGCGTCCATTCATTCCAAGCTTTGCAGTAGCACCACCTGCAACAACAAGAACATTTTTAAACACCTTAGATTGAACAAGAGTTGAGGCATATAACAATGCGTGGGCAGGACCTGCACAAAAACCTCTCACATCACAACCTGTTGCATTTTTCAAACCTGCAATTTCCCCTATTGCCTTTGCAAAGTTTCCTCCGCCTCTTTGATTCATATCTCCACAGGCTTCCTCTGAACACTCGATTATATAATCTATTTCCTCTCTATTTATATTTGCCTTTTCCATAATATGAAGTGCTGCTAAAACACCTGAGGCCTTAACTGCTAAATTTTCTGTTATTACGTGGGCAGAAAGATTTATATCATATTCGTGGGCCCTTTTAACACAGCCTACCAATTTATCATTTAAATATAAACCTTCTGCAACTCCATCTTCAACTAATTTATCAATTTCATCCTTTTCATAGCCTTCTTTAAGTCTTTTAGACAGTTCAACTAAGTACTTATTATTTTCAAACTTTATCTTTAATTCTTGTGTAAAGTTCTTCTCTAATTTTACTAAATCAAAAACATCACAAACCTTCATAAGTCCATAAAACTCATCTTCAGGCATTATTTCTCCAAATCTTCCATATCTACTTGCCTCTTCAACTTTTTTATTAAACCAGGGTCTTTCAAGATTTGCTAATTCTTCTGGTTCTATATTTCCTATGTAGGTTTGATTAACTGGATATGCAACTACATCATCGTAGCTTCTTAAATGATTTCTAATAACCTTTAAATATTCCGAATCGGGGTTTGTCTCCCTTTCAAGTATTTGTGTAGTACCATTGTGTAAAACCATATCAGGAGTATGAACTAAAACATAACTAACTCCCCTTATAACAGGATACATAAAATTACCTCCCATAAATTAAATTGCTTTTTAATAAGTTCCGTTTAGGATAAACCTAAACGGAACTTATTTTTTATTCAAAAACTGTTTGTTCTTCAATTGGAGTTTGTAGTGCCTTCAATGCCTTTTCTACAAGTTTTCTCCTTAATGCCTTTTCATCTTCATAGGATAGATTTGGATTTCCAAGTGGGTGAGGTATTGCGACTGTTGGAACTATTCTATTTGCACCTACAGTTTTTGAAATTGGAACAATTGTACACATATGAACTACAGGCAATCCTGCCCTTTCAATTTCCTTTACCATCGTTGCACCGCAACGAGTACAAGTACCTCAAGTAGAGGTTAAAATTACAGCCTGCACACCATCCTTTATAAGCTCCTCTGCAATTTTTGACCAAACTTTTTAGCATTTGCAACAGCTGTTCCATTTCCTACTGTTGAATAATAATATCTGTGGAGCGAACCTATTTTTCCCTCTTTTTCTAATTCCCTTAATACATCTACAGGTAAAACCCTGTCTGCATCTTTATTAGCATATACTGGGTCATATCCTCCGTGAGCTGTTTCATAGGTTTCATTTGTTAAATCATATACACCTTCAATATCGTATTTTCCAAATTTTGATGCACTTGAAGATTCGATCTTATCAGGGTTTCCCTTTGGAACAATACCACCAGATGTTACAAGAGCTATCTTTGCATTTTCGATATCAACTATTGGAGGATTTGGAGCTACTCTATCAAAATCAGGCATTTTAAACTCTGTATCAAATTTCTCTCCCTTTATCTTTTTATGAGCATATCAACAGCTCTTTTTGAACCTCTCTCTGCTGCAAAATAGTTTATTCTGATTCCTCTTTCTATATATCCTTCCTTTTCAGGGCTTCCTATTTCTTCCTTATTTATAAGTTTTAATGCAAGAGAAGCCATCTTCGGTATGGCATCCCTCATACCTACTGCACTATCCTTTGTGGAAATTATATAAATATCCCTTTTATAAAGATCAACACCTGGGTTTTCTATATACATACCAGTTAAAACAGGTATGTTTAAATTTTCTTTAACATATTTACAGATGCTTCCACAAGCATTTCCATATCTTCCTGCATTAAAGGCTGGACCAGCTATGAATAAGTCTGGCTCATATTTTTTTATCATCTCAAGAATAGTATTTTTGCCTTTTCCTCATTTTCAGCATAGTAGGAATCACCACATATTATTGTTGCTACTATCTGTGCCTGTCCTTTAAAAGCCGCATTAAGTGCCATCCCTGGTCCTACAAATCCTTCCTTCACAAAGGGTTCAATATGGGCCTTATCTTCTCCACCTATCTGTCCAAAAACTGATTTAAATAGTGAACAACCTTAATCATCTACTCCCACCTCCCCAGTGTCAATCTTTATATTGACTGTACATTTCTCTCATAGAACGTACTTCATTAGAAATTGCCTCAACATCAAGAACCATTTCCATCATTCCACACTGTTCATCATAAACAGTTGGATCACATTCATTTTTAATCTCTTCCTCAAGAATGTGATATACTCTAAGTCCTAATGGTACACCAGCTAATGGTCCTGCATAGGTTGGGTCTCCTGCTGTAACTGTTTCTGCAGATAAGCCAGCTGCCTCAGCCTCTGCACCACCAAGTAGTACAACAACATTTTCAGCACCATATTTTTCAGTTAAATCCTTAACTCTTTGTTGGATCTCCAGATCCATTGCACCTGCAGCAGTTCAAACAAAGCATTCTGTAGAAGCAAAAACAACTTCTGCCCCTGCACTCTTTGCACATTCTTCAATTGCAGGTCCTGGAATACCATCTCTATCTCCTATTGCTATAACCTTTCTTCCCTTTAATATCATAGTATTACCCCTTTAAAATCCTTTTGCTGATAAATAACCAAATCCAACTTCACTGGTTGCACCAGTAATAACCTGAATTTCTGCCTCTATTGAACCATCTTCTTTTAGTGAGCCTGCATATCCACCAGCTATAATATTTGCAGCCTCTGGGTGTCCAATAATCTTTTCATAGGTGGAAGTAGAATAACTTCATTAGCATTTCCCGCAGTTACAACTGCATCTCCCTTTGGAGTTGAATCTGCAAGGGATTGTGAAGCTCCATCTCTTCCTGCATATTCATCAGTTACAAGTACCGTTTTAATTCCCTTTTCTTCAATCTTATTACAGTTCATTACAAGGTCTGCATCAGGATTTCCAAATCCTTCTTCTGAAATTATTGCTGCATCTGCACCTATGAATTCAACAAGTTTAGCTGTGTAATTGGATGACCTTTCCTTGTCTGCAAGATAAACATTTTCATTTGTTATTATGCAACCTATAAAATTAATATCTTTTCCGTGTCTTTCATATAAGTCTTCTATAATTGGGTTGTTCATATGAACATAGGTTGGATTTTGTCACAGGCAGAAACACAGTTTCCACTTACAATTGCACCATCAAATACCTCTGTAGGATAAATAAATGTTGGAATAATCTTCTTTGCATCAACCCCATATACATAGGTGTCGTGTAAAAGTCCCTGGCTTTGAAGCATATAAACATAAACAACCTTTGGTAGACTTGGATACATCTTTACTTGTTCAAGAAGAGGAAGCGTTTCATAAACCTTAATTTCATCTGGTTCTACATCTTTACCAGCCCTTCCAAGATAGCAGGCAGCCTTAAAACCTACCATCCTAACAGCCTCTTCATGTTCGTGCTGTGGAAGATTGTCAACTGGTTCACATACCAAAACAACATTATTTGTTTTAGAAAATGGAGTATATTTTGCACCTTCGCCTGTCATATCTATTATACCTTCTTGGAAACCAACTATTTTTCCAGTTGTTACTACTGCTGCTCCTTTTAATATGTGAGTTCTACCTGAGCCTACTGTATCAACCTTTGAAATAAATCCTGGGAAAATACCTCCTTTTCCCTCAACCTTTACTCTTGGTTCAATTACATCCTTTACAGGGATGATTCTTATCTCTTCACCAGGTCTTGCAATTTCTACATCTATGCTTTTAATCTCTCATCCCCTGATACTTCCTTAAGAAGTTCTTCTTTGTTGATGTACAAAACACCCTTTTCAACCTTTGTCACATCTGAAAACTGAACATCCTTGATAAATATTTTTCCAAGCTCAAGTCGCAATACCTTCACCCCCTATAGTTTGTACTTTAATGAATATTTTTCATTTTTTATTTAAATAAGGAGACCTTGTCTCACTTATTCACAGAACTTTTAATCATATTTTCAATATCTTCAACTGTGTTGATTTTATCTGGTGTTAGAGTTTCTGCCTTTTCCCCATTAACATACATAATCATTGTTGGAAGTCCTAATACCTTCTGAGCTATTGCAAGTCTTCTATTTTGACTTGTATTTAAGCTGCAGAACTTAATCTTATCTCCATATTTTTCTTCAAGCTTGTGAACATCTGGCATAAGTTCAATGCATTTTTGGCACTTATCTCCCCAGTAATCAACAAAAACTGGCTTTTCAGTGTAATTTAAAACTTCAACTTCAAAATTGTCCTTATTAACCTCTAACATACTTTCCCTCCTATTAATTAAATTTTTCATTGATATATTCCTCTGCAGCAACAGCAGCAACTGCTCCATCGGCTGCTGCAGTTATAACCTGTCTTAGTGATTTTTGAACTACATCACCTGCTGCAAATACACCTTCAACATTTGTCTTCATATTTCTATCTGTTAATATATAGCCTCTATCATCCATTTCAACTTTACCCTTAAAAAGCTCACTTTTGGGTTCAAGTCCAACAAAAACAAAAACTCCATTAACAGCAAGTTCACTAATCTCTCCTGTCTTTACATTTCTTAATACAAGGCTCTCTAATATTTCATCTCCCTTTGCTTCCTCTACTACTGTATCCCAAATAAACTTTATCTTTGGATTGTTAAAGGCCTTTTCCTGTAGTGATTTAGCAGCCCTTAAAGAATCTCTTCTATGAATAATAGTTACTGTTTCGGCAAACTTTGTTAAGTAAAGTGCCTCAGTTATTGCACTATCTCCACCACCTATAACTGCAACATCTAAACCTTCAAAGAAATCTGCATCACAGGTAGCACAGTAGGAAACCCCTCTACCTCTAAGTTCAATTTCATTTTTAAATCCTGCCAGCCTGTATTCGGCACCTGTTGCTATGATAACAGCCTTTGATCTGTATTCTTCCTTTCTTCCCTTTAATATTTTGATATCATCAAAAAATCCACCTCTACTATTTCATACTTTGCAAAGGTTGTACCAAACTCCTCTGCCTGTTTTCTCATCCTTTCAACTAAAGCTGGACCTGTACAATTTTCAATTGAACCTGGGTAGTTTTCAAGTTCTGCAGTTGTTGCAGCCTGACCACCAAACTTTTCTTTTTCAATTACTAATACGTCAAGTTTTGCTCTTGATGCATAAAGTCCTGCTGATAAGCCTGCTGGCCCTCCTCCTATTATTACAATGTCATAAATATGACTCATCCTATCACTCCCTTTCAATTTAATGCATTTTTTATTAAATCAAAATCAATTAGACTAAAATCCTCAAGAACTCTGTGATTATAAATAGGTGTTTTTTGCTTTTAATAAGCTGTTCTGCCTTTAAAATACTATCTTCTATTATGTTAAGGCTCATTAAATCTATCTCATCAAAGCACTGCCTTGATACTGCGACAGATTTATAGGGCGTCTGGTTTGGTTTTATACTTCCCATCAAAGGGTGGGTTAATAGTCTGTGGCCTTTGTGAACATAATCTCTTACTGTTATTAAAATATCTAACAAAGATGCATCTGGGTTAAATATTACTTCATATTTAGTTTCTAAACTTGCTTTAGTTAAGGGATTATTAGTTACTATAACTGGTTTTAGTTTCAAATCCTCCACCTCTTTTAATTCATAGGAATTGACTTTACGTAATGCTAAAGTGTTTATATAGATATAAAAGCTATTATAAAAATAAAAAAGGATGTAGTTGCCTACATCCTCTGCCTTCACAGAGTTCTGTCCACAAATAGTACTTTTGCCTGAGAGTATCATAAAACTTGGCAAGCTTTACTTACCCCTTCGGCGCCCTTTTGGGTCTCTCCTATTTGCTTCATCCAGAATATTTACTTCCTATTTTCATTATACCTAAATTATAGCAATTTTGCTATTTATTTTTGAATAGTTTGAATTATAAAAACAAATAACACCCCTATTGGGGTGTTATGGCTGTTGAAAAAGTCAATATAAGATAAGCCCCTTGAAGGATTTCCTTGGCATTCCTTCAAGGGGCAATTTCATAACCATAGCCGTGTTATCATATTATTTTTTATAAAACCATATTCCAATAACTCCTGGGCCTGAGTATGTTGCAACTACTGTTCCAACCTCTGCAAGAAGATACTCATCAACACCAAGCTCACTTCTAACCATATTTTCAAATTCAGCTAAATTTTCAAAGTCTCTTACAGTTCCTACTGCAAATAGTTCATCCTTTTCAAAGCCTTCCTCTTGAACATATTTTATCATTCTTGTTAAGGCCTTCTTCATTCCTCTTGTTTTATCTAATATTTCAAGTCTTCCTTCAGTAATATAAATTATAGGCTTAATGTTTAAAAGTGTACCAATAGCTGCTTGAGCACCTGATAGTCTTCCACCCTTTTTAAGGTATTCTAACTTATCCAATGCAAATGCTACCCTTGATTTTGGTGCAAGTTCATTTAGTGTATTGTAGATTTCTTCTATATCTTTTCCTTCTTCTACCATTTTTGCTGCCTTTAAAGCAAGCATACCTGTACCAAAGCTTACTGTTCTTGAATCCACAACATATACATCCTCTGTTTCAAGCATATCCTTTGCAATAAGGGCTGATTGATAAGTACCACTTAAGTTTGATGATATATGAATTGAAATTATTTTGTATCCTTCATCAAGAAGTTTTTGTATTCATCACTAAATCTTGCAGGATTAACTTGAGAAGTCTTTGGAAGTTCCTCTCCTTCGTCAAGCATCTTAAGTAGATCATCTATTTTTAGATCTACACCATCATAGTAGGTTCTGTCTTTATAAGATACCGTTAAAGGAATAACTCTGATATTATACTTTTTCACAAGCTCCTTTGGAATATCTGCAGTACTATCTACAACTATAGCTATTTTATTCATCATACCCCTCCATTATTTCATATTAGGAAATCCTATTTGTCGTAACGCTTCATACGCAACAATAGATACTGTATTAGATAAATTTAGTGATCTTTCTGTTGTTTCTACCATAGGTATTCTTATTAAAGTATCTTTAAACTTCTCTCTAACGCTATCTGGAACCCCGAAGACTCTCTACCAAACATTATAAAATCACCCTGTTTGTATTGAACCTCCGTATACAGCTTATCTGCTTTAGTTGTTGACAAAAATATTCTTGCACCCTTATTAACTTCTAAAAAATGTTCAAAACTTTCATAGTAAACAACATCGACAAGCTTCCAATAGTCCATTCCTGCTCTTTTTAAATGCTTATCATCAATTAAAAAACCAAGTGGCTTGATAAGATGTAGTCTTGAATTTGTTAAAACGCAAGTTCTTCCTATGTTTCCTGTATTATAGGGTATTTCTGGCTGATATAAAACTATATTAAGATTCAATGCTATCCCTCCAAAACTACATATATACTTTTTATTATACCAAGAGTCTAAAAAAAAGTAAATAAAATTTAACTTAAAACAGACTGTTTAAGAATATTTTTGAGTAAAATTAATTTTAGTGACCAGTCAGTATAATTTTTATGTTAATTTAACTGCTAAATTAAACCATTTATAATATTAAGTGATATAATAATGGTTATAGAAGTTATAATTCTTAATTTTATTTAATATATATTGAATAGTAAAAAGTGGGAGGGTTTAAATGAATTTAGCAAGAACAAGACTGGGTGAAGCTGCAATAAAAGAAGCTGTTAAGTACATTTTGAAGGAACCAGAAAAAATATACCAAAGATTATTAGGTGGGGAGAAAAAATAGCAATAAGAGAACAGGACAAAAATATATAGCTAACATTAAAAAGTATTTAGATGACCCCAACAGCAACTGGTATAAATACACCTATAAGCTATTAACAGAAATACACCCTAATGTTAGAGAAAAAGTTGGAATAAATTACTTTTTAAATGCAACAATGTTTGGTATTCCTGTTCAGCTTGAAAATGAAAAGAAATATGACTGCAATATACCTTGGGCAATACTTATAGATCCAACATCTGCCTGCAATCTTAAGTGTAAAGGATGCTGGGCTGGTGAGTACAAGCCCTGGAATCTTTCCTTTGAAGATTTAGATAGGGTGGTAACTGAAGGAAAAGAGCTTGGAATATATATGTATATCTTCTCAGGTGGAGAACCACTTATGAGAAAAGATGATATTATAAAACTTTGTGAAAAACACAACGAATGTGCCTTCTTATCCTTTACAAATGGAACATTAGTAGATGAAGACTTTGCAAAGGAAATGCAAAGGGTTGGAAACTTTGCACTTGCATTTAGCGTTGAAGGATTCAGAGAAGAAACTGATATGAGACGTGGTGAAGGTTGTTTTGATGCTGTTATGAGGGCTATGGACATTTTAAGAGACCACGGTTGTATATTTGGTTTTTCAACCTGCTATCATAGATATAACACAGAAGTTGTTGCTTCAAAGGAATATATAGATTTAATGGTACAGAAGGGATGTAGATTTGGCTGGTACTTTACCTACGTTCCTGTTGGAAGTGACAGCGATGTAAACTTTATGGCAACAATTGAACAAAGAGAATATATGTATAGAAGAATAAACGAGATTAGAGCAACTGAGCCTATATTCGTTCTTGACTTTTGGAATGATGGAGAATTTTCCAATGGATGTATTGCTGGAGGAAGAAGATATTTCCATATTAATGCAAATGGAGATTGTGAACCCTGTGCCTTCATACACTACTCTAATATGAATATAAAGGATCACAGCCTATTAGAAGTTTTACAATCACCATTGTTTATGGCGTACAGAAGAAATCAACCATTTAATGATAATCTTCTAAGACCTTGCCCAATGATAGATAACCCAGATGCATTAAGAAAAATGGTAAAAGAATCTGGTGCCTTCTCTACTCAGGTAAACGATGATGAAACAGTGGATGAACTTGCAGACAAGCTTCAAGAATATGCAAAGGCTTGGGGAGAAAAGGCAGATGAAATTATGATGGCAAAGAAAAATATGTCAAAGGGTGCATAACATAAATAAAAAGTGCTATGGATATAAATCCACAGCACTTTTTATTTAAATATCCTACTTAAAATCCAAGGTCTTTTTATATTTATTGCCTTCTTAGGACAAAGCTCGTGACAGCAGAAACACCTTATACACTTTTTATAATCAATAGTTGGAATACTATCTCCCATCTTTAAAGCCTTAGGTGGACAACTTTCAATGCACACACCACACTTTACACAAATATCCTTTGAAAATTCAGGTCTTGGTGATAAATAGAAGGTTAGAAAATCTTCTACTCTCTTTGGTACTCTTCCTCTAAAGAAGTTTACACTTCTAATCTTTGGTACTTTAAAATTAGAAACATATTTATTTATATCTTCGCCTATTATATCAATTGTTTCTATTCCACCCTTTATAATTCCTCTCTCTAAACTTCTTTTAATTGTTGGAACATCATCTACCTTAAGTCCCATAAGGTGAGCACCACACACATCTAATTCATAGGGATTTTCTGATGCTAAAAGAAGTCCAACATTCTTAGGAACACCTGCAGTAGGGCCATCCCCTCCATTGCAACAATACCGTCTATTATAGAAAAAGAAGGTTTTACTGTTTCACAAATATCAACAAGAAGATTTGAAAAATCATATATCTCAGGCATTTTAAAGTGGTATTCAACCTTTAAAACCCCAGGTATCATTCCAAACAACACCTTAACTGCACCTGTATAAACCGCCATACTGTGGGTCTTAAGTTTTGAAATAGTGATTATCTTATCACATTTAAAGGGTGGGTTAATCATCGTTAAAACTTTAGAAACACAGCCTTGTGGAGTCTTATAATCACTATATGTACAATCATAGTTTAATTCAGCCCCACTATTTTTAGCAGCCTCCTCTATACCACACACCTTATAAAAACCTCTAAGTACCTTTTCGTTGTAGGGTCCACCTGGGCTATCTCCAATTATTACTCTACAACCATTTTCAACAAGCCTTTTGCTAACCGCTTCTATAACCATAGGATGTGTTGTTGCTGCCTCATCTGGATGCTTTTTTATAACCAAATTAATTTTTAAAAATACTGTCTCACCCTTTTTTGCTATATTATCAATACCACCATATAACTTAATCATCTCATCAACTGCCCTATAAACATTTTCCCTCTGGTAATCATCACATTTTACCGCAAATACTCTACTCATTTAATTCACCTCTTTGATACATAATTTTATTATTTTTATTTATTCTAAATATAAAGGAGGTAATTTCAATGCTTTTTATCCTAAACGTGCCTTTTTGAGCCTAAAACCCTTGATTATCCTACTGGAAAATATATCTATAATAAACTTAAAGAACTCAATATACCTGTTTTTGTGGAAAATAAATCAGTAAGTTTTGAAAAGGATTTTAACGACATAAAGGAGTATTATGCCTATGCTAAAAGTTCCCTGGTAGTTTCAATTAAAAAAGTATGAAGCTTGATAGCTGTAGACCTTCTGCCGATTACCAATTCCCGCTTGTAACAGGATGCCCTGCAAGCTGTCAGTACTGCTATTTACAGTCTAACCCAAATATAAAACCCTTTGCAAGAGTATATGCAAATGTTGAAGAAATTTTACAAAACAACGAAAAATACATAAACCAAAACAAACCTAAAATTACATCCTTTGAACTTGCCAGCACCAGCGATCCCTTATCAGTTGAGCACTTAACTGGCTCAGTAAAGAAGGCAATTGAGTTTTTGCAAATCAAGAATATGGACGATTAAGGCTTGTAACAAAATTTGCCTATATAGATACTCTACTTAATATAGAACATAAAAAACATACAAAAATACGATTTAGCATTAACTCAAAATATGTAATAGATAAATTTGAATTTAATGTAAGCCCCTTAAAGGACAGGCTTGAGGCTGCACAAAAGATTTATGATGCAGGATATCCCTTAGGGTTTATAATAGCACCTATATACTATTATGAAAACTACAAAAAGGAATATGCTGAACTACTTGATATGCTTAGGGAAAAATAAAGAACCCAGACGATGCAGAAATAACATTTGAACTTATTCAACATAGGTTTACAACAAAGGCAATGGATACGATATTAGCACGTTTTCCAAACACAGAAATAGATTTTTCTATGGAAAACAGACAACAAAAATGGGGACCCTATGGAGTATATAAATATGTTTATAAAAAGGATATATCTACAGATATGAAGGAATTTATGATATCTGAGATAAAGCGAAGGTTTCCAAAGGCAGAAGTAGAATACTTTACATAACTAAAGTGCCACCCAGGTGAAAAGTGAATCTGGAAAAGAATGGTTCATTTCACATTTCACCTGGGTGGCACTTTTGGCGGAGAGGGTGGGATTCGAACCCACGGTGGAGTTACCCCCACGCCGGTTTTCAAGACCGGTGCCTTAAACCAACTCGACCACCTCTCCATATTAAATTGGTGACCCCTAGGGATTCGAACCCCTGTTACCACCGTGAAAGGGTGGTGTCTTAACCACTTGACCAAGGGGCCATATCTCTGGCACAAGAAATAATATATCATCATATTAGACAAAAGTCAACATATTTTTTAATTTTTTTGTTCACTTTTTGTGTAGTTTTTTAAATGTGATATTTTTATAAAAGCTTTTGTTGTGTTTATAAACATTAAACATAAAATCTTTAAATTTCTTAATTATTTTTAAGTTGAATTACTATTCTTAAGGTTATAAAATCTAATTATAATTTTATATAAGTTTTAGGATATCTAAAGCAGGTGTTAAAATGAAACAGTTCATAAATGTCCTGTATTTTTTATCAGGGAAAATTTATGTTCCAACCAATCTTTTAGATAGGAAAAATATTATCCTACATATTAGCGATACACCATCTAATATATATCCTTCAATTATTAAATTAGTTAAAAAATATCTCCAAAATATATAGTACATACTGGGGATATTGTGGATAATATAAAATTGGAGTTATATCCTAATAAATTAAATGAATATTCAAGGTATGCCTGTAATTTTGTTAATGAATTAACCAAGTATACAAATAAATCTCTATTTATAATTCCAGGAAATCACGACAACATAGAAACTCTAAAAATTTAAACCAAATTGAAATTATTAAAGAGGGGGAATCTCTTAATATTGATGGACTTTGTATGGGGTTATCCCACAAAATACAAAACCTACCTAAAAACAAATGTGATTTTTATTTATATGGACACGATAAAAGCAAAGGAACTGAAAATCATCTAAATGGAATCTACTCAATAAACATAATTGATATTGAGACACGCGATGTTTTCCATCTTAAATATCCATTTGGAACAGATAATTATAGATTACTTAGAACAAAGATAGGAATTTAATTGGGGGAAATTTTATGCTTTCACTTTTTAGATTAGGTCCAAAGATGGTAGTAGTAGGAAGTCAAAATCCTATTGAACTTTTAGATGAAATAACAAATAATTTTGATGCAGTAAAAACTGATGTTATAGATGCCCTTAATTCATCCTTTGAAAATTCAACCATTGTATTTATTACAGAACCAAATAAAAAAATTGCACATATTAAAGACATTTTAGCAACAATCTACGTAAACATACATTCTGATGAATTCTATAACAATGTAATAAACAAAGGAATATATAAAAAATAAGCGACATCAGAACAGCACCTGGAATTATAGTTATGAGAACTCAAGGAGATAAAGATAAGATAATAAGTTCTGTTGCTTATGAATATCAAGCAAAAATGCTCTCTATATTTGACAGTTTAGATATAGGAGAATCAAATCAAACCATAATCCTTTTTACAGATAAACCACTAAACAGTAAACTTACTCTAAATTCCTTTAATTCAACTACTCTACTTATTTCTGAAAATGTTAATACTGTATTTTCTAAACTCAGAACTCAAGCATTAAGGTTCTTAAATGAAGGTTTAATTGATAAACCTTGGTATGAATTAAGCATCCGTATTTATGACAGATACAGTAAATATGATTTACATTATAAAAGACTTGCAATTGCCCTTGATAACTTAGATATTGGATTTATATTAGGAGAAATGTGGACAAAAGATACTCCAAGGTTTCTTTTAACAGTATTGGTTTATCAAATTAAACTTTTTACCCTTTTACCGCCAACTGAAATAAAAAGATATTACTTGGGCTGGAATATACTGATGATGGTACAAGAATTGTAGATTTTGATTTGATCTATAAAAACAAAAGTAGATTGGACAGAGGTTTCTGTCAATAATTTAGAGCGAAAAAATCTCGGGCTTATGTTTAGGCAGGAAATCTTAAAGAGTTTGCCTGAAGAACAAAAGCAAAAACTAATAAATCTTGAAAATATAATTTTAAATACAAGGGAGTAGTTGCCTACTCCCTTAAAATTAACTCCTCTATTGCCTTTGCTACTCCATCATTATCATTTGTATCCGTCACATAGGCGGCTATTTCCTTCAGCTCCTCCTCTGCATTGCCCATTGCAATAGGAAGTCCTGCAAACTCAAACATTGTTCTATCATTTTCATTATCTCCAAAACACACTATCTCTTCTCTTTTTATATTAAAAAATTCAGCCAGTCTACTCAATGCCTTACCCTTTGATACTTCTTTATCCATTACCTCAAAATTATTCATATAGGATGAGAATATTGAAACCTCCATATTATCTCTTATATATTTCTTTAGCCTTTGCAGCTTTTCTATTTCATCCTCAAGAGCCATAACAACAACCTTTAAGAAATTCTCTCCCTCTTTTTCAACTACATCCTCAAGGCTATCAACAATCTGTATGTTTATTCTTTCATCCTCTGGAACTGTTTCATTCCATTTTGAATAGTTAAGTGATGAGTGTATAAGCTTTTCTGAATAAATAGTATCTGTTGTGTATATATGTGGATAAAATCCCCATTCTCTTGTTAGCTTTATTATATTCATCAATGTGTCTTTATTTATGTACTTTTCATATATAACTTCATTTCTATCCTTTTCACGTATATATGCTCCATTTGATGCTATAATAGGTGCCTTAGTACCTATTATTCTTGCATAGGATTTTGCAGAGGTGAAAATCCTACCTGTACAAATCACAAGTTTAATTCCCTTTTCTGAAGCCCTTCTTAATACATCCTTAGTATATTCACTAACCTGTTTTTGGCTATTTAAAAGTGTCCCATCCATATCCATTGCTATTAATTTGTATTTCAACCCAATCATCCTTTCTTAAATATTCCCTTTAAGATTATACTATAAAACGGTTAAATATAAAACAACCTCAGATTGCTGACAAACATAAAAGATACTCTAATTACAAATCTGCCCCTTGAAAGGATTTCAAATTGGCATATTTCATAAGCTTTAACAAGTGCAGTTTTAGACTTTGAAAAAGTCCTAAATTCAGCACACGATGTGCCGAACCGAGCAGCCCTCAAGGATTAGGCATCGCGAGGGTAGGGCTTTTTCAAACAAAGAAAAGCTTACACTTGGTTAGCGAAATGAAGGAATGCCAAGGAAATACTTCAAGGGGCCAAACATATTATAGCTTTTTCAACAATCTGAGGACGGGCTATTTTAGCCCGTCCTCAAGATACTTCCACTCTAAAACATCCCCATCCTTTAAGATATATGACCCTGCACCGACAGAAGGTTTTACACCATTTACATAATAGCACCATCCACTATTTGCACCATAATCCCTTTCCTTCAATCCAGCGATTGATGAAAAATATATGCTTCCACCTGTACCCTTTGCTCTATAGGATATCTTGTTATCAATCAATACCTTAAGCGTAACATCTCCTGCTGTTTTTGAGTTAATATCAACATAGCCCTTATATATAACCCTATTATTTACCGTATCGATTATATAAAAGTTTGGTTTTTGTGGGGTGGTTTTATTATTTTTTGAATCATTATTTGTATTTTGAGATTTACTCTCCTTATCTTCCCTTTTAGTAGATTCACTCTTTTTGTCAACTACATCTTTATTTTCACTTACCTTTTTCTCTTCTTTGTTATCTACTACATTGATTCCCTTTTCTTGTATATTTTCCTTTTTGTCACTTTCATCCTGCTTAATTTCATTCTTTTTCTCTTCTTTGATTTCATTTTTATCACTTACTATTGTATTTTCTAACTGAGATTGTTGAAGCCTGTTTTGTAAACTGCCTGCAAAGGTTATTGCTGTAACTGATAAAACAAGCATTACTACAATTAGCAGTAACTTTTTCCTCATAACGCTGCCTCCTAAGCTCTTTTTGCCTCTTAATCAATACTACACCAACTATTATCATTACCACTGCCAATGCTACAGCTACATTTGCATCAAACATAGCACCTGTCTTTGGAAGCAACTTATTTGCTTCTTCTTCACCTTCATAGTCATATGCCTTTAGCTTACTTGTATCTACATTATTTTCAAAGAAGTTATATCTTCCTGTCTTTTTAAATTCTCTTATTGCAATAAGTGCCCTTAAGGCTTGTTCTGTTGCCATATAATCTGCCTTCTTATTTAATTCGTGAGCAAACTGACCATCCTGAGCCCTAAAGCTTAAAAGGGCAGAATACAGGTCCCCATTTATTTTTGTAAACTTAACTCCCTCTGGATTTTCTCCAACTGCAGTAAGTCCTAATATTACAAATGAAATTGTTTCACTAAATGCACCAAAGCTATCTGGTATATATCCAGAATCAAGCTGCATTTTTGACAGACTGTCCACTGCCTTTTCTACCGCCTGCTTTACGTTATTATCTGACATATAAGGTGAAAGTGCCGCTAAAGCTACACCTGTAATATCTGGATTAATTCCCATTTCAGTATTTAATGTCCATCCATATAGTTCTTTTCCATTTTTATTTACCGTAACTGCCTTGTCTAATATAAACTCAACAAGCTTTTCCCTTGTTGTTTTATAATTTGCCTTATCTGCTGTATAATCTAATGCAAGCAGTGCAAATACCGCATCGTTTATAAGGAATTTATCAAGACTTCTTTTGTTATATAGTTCATCCATTAAATTGTATCCCGCAAAGTTGTATGGACTATAGCCTGCTGCTGTTAATGTAAGTATTAATTTTTCAATATCTGTATTTGTATATTCATCTATTCCATAGGATTTAAGTTCCTTTGCTGCTTCTTCAATTAACTTCTCATCTACCTTTTTCCCATCTTAGAAAGGCTTAAAAATGCCCACATATCTAATTGATTGTTTTCAATATAG
Source organism: Caloramator sp. mosi_1 (assembly GCF_028622835.1). GTDB lineage: Bacteria > Bacillota > Clostridia > Clostridiales > Caloramatoraceae > Thermobrachium. The sequence continues at coordinate 23,311 of NZ_CP117677.1, forward strand.
CTTAAGGTTTTATTTAAATCCTTTTCTATATCCTTAATTATAAGTTTATTATCCTTTGAAACAACCTCAGAATATGCACTATCTCTATAATCTAAACTTGGGCTGTTAACTCCATCTATATTAAATACACCCTCATCCTTAACAACTGTTGGAGGTTTATTCGCATTATAGCCACTTATTCTATAGCTGTGTTCTCCCTTTTCTAATCCATCTACACTTATTTCACCCTTATCATCTGTGATGTAATTTTGACTATCTATCGTTACTATTGCACCAACAATTGGAGTTGTTACATCCTTATTTTGATAATAATCATAATATGTGTAGGCAAACTGAATCTTAAAAGGTTTATTAGGTTCTACTATCTCTGAGTAAATCTTATAGTATTTGCATAGGTTGTTGTAAAGTCTCCATAGAAAACAACTATCTCATCACCATTATCTGGAATATATGAGTCTATTCCCACCATTGGAGTTTCTATTTTATTTTTATTTTTTATATAATACATCCATCCGTCATATCCACCAAATTTTCCAGCCTTAAGCCCATTTATTTCTTCAACATATTTACCCCATTGACTTTCTGCAACCTTATATGAAATACCGTTATCATTAAGTACTTTTTCTAATCCTAAAAGTGCATTTAATTCTTCTACTTCTCCTCTTACTATTGTATCCAGCAATCCTTCAACCCTTACTGTAAACTTTGGCTTTTTTATTTCAAATTTAATTGTATCTGCAACTATATTAGGTATGCCGCTTCCCTCTTTAAAATCATAAAACTTAAGTTCGTGAACTCCTTCCTTAAGTCCCTGTGGAAGTTCTATTTTGTTTTCTACAACTTGTACGCTTTTACCATCTATCTCTGCATTAAATCCTTGGATTTTAGTTACTGAATTATCCCAGCCAATATTATTAAAGGTTATAACTAATGCCTTGTTAGGACTTAAAGTTGAAAACTTAATGTCGTTTGCCAAGTATGGCTTTGGATAACATCCAAAATAAACTAAAAGTCTATCTCCATTTTTAAGTTCTGTTGCGTCGATTGAAGTCCAAGGTATATCATACTGTCCATCCCTTTGGATTGCATACATCCAACCAGAAGAATCACCTAAATCTTTTTCCTTAAGACCATTAATTTCTGAAATATACTTGCCGTAGCTACTGTCTTTAACTACATAACTTATTCCCTTTGACTTTAGAATTTCATCTAAGGCCTCAAGGGCGTTAGTCTTATTTGTCTGTCCCTCTGCAATTATACCTTGATTGCTTTGAACTACTACATACGAACCATTAGTGTTTGCTAATGTCTTCTTAGGTAGTATTGATAGGAATTGTAATAAGATAAACACAGAAAGAATAACTTTTGAAACTATCTTTTCATAGGTCGCCCCCACTTCTTTAATATATGTTACCTCAAGCCTATTCTTAAATCGTTTTAGTATTTTATACATTTCATCGTAGAATAGAATAGAAAAAATAAAGTTTGAACTTGAATGAAGTACATCAAATACTAATCCTGACAAATAGGCTAAGGCAATAGTTTTTATATTTATAGGCCTAATAAAGCCTATAACGTGCCAAAGATTCATAATCCAATCAAACAGAAAACCATAAAGAAAACAAATGATTGAAAAATACTCAATCTTAATCTTTTTCTAATACATCCTGAAATCATTCCAACCAATCCCCAAGCAAACATCTGCCATATTGTCCAGGGACCGTGGCCTAAAAATATATTTGAAACAAAGGCAGCTACATTTCCCACTAAAAAACCCACAAAGGGACCAAACACATTACCAGAAACTGCAACTATAAAGGTTGTTGGCTGTACATTTGGAATTGCTCCAAAGGGGATTCTAAATACACCTGCAATTGCACCTAAAGTTGCTATAACTCCTATCTCCTTTGTGCCCATTTTGCTCCCTTCAAAATATAAAAGGAAGCAAACAAAATTACTATTAAAGATATATTTATTAAAAGTTCAATATTCACTTATTTCCCTCCAAAGCCTCTATAAACTGTTTAAAGGTAAAAATTCCACCCTTAAAATCACGAGTTAATTTGTTTATTTCTGTTGTATAAAAGATACAATCCTCTAAAACTTTATTATCTCCTATCTCAGCTATTTCACCATTAAACATTAAAATAAATTTATCCGCCACATCTGCTGCAAATTCAATATCGTGGGTAATCAATATTATTGATACTTCTTCCTCTGCAAGTCTTCTTAATATCTCTGCTATTTCTGCTTTAATGTTATTATCAATCCCTCTTGTTGGTTCATCTAAAAGAAGAACCTTAGGCCTTAATATAAGTGTATTTGCCAGTGCAAGTCTTTGCTTTTCTCCTCCACTTAAATCCCGCGGATTTTTATCTTTATGTTTATATAAATCTAATTTTTTAGTATTTCATCTATTATTTCTTTATTACCTATGTTGAAGTTGTTTAATGTAAACAAAAGCTCATCATATACTGTATCCTTTGTAATATAGTCATTAGGGTTCTGAGAAAGATATCCTATATACTGTGCCCTATTTTTAACATTCAATTTATTTATTGTTTTCCCATCTAAAAACACATTTCCCTTATAATCTAAAAGCCCCATTATAGCCTTTAAAAGTGTTGATTTTCCTGCACCATTAGGCCCTATAAGAGCTGCTATTTCACCCTTTTTAATGCTAAATCCAACATTTTTTACAGCTATAATACCAGCATATTTAACTGTGACATCCTTTACATTTAGTCTCTCCTCTGGTCTAATTTCTTTTTATCAGGGCTCCTTAAGCTTATTTCCTCTAACCTATCTTTTATGACTCTACTATCTGCAGGATATTGATTAACTCCAATCTTTTTGCAACCTTAAGCCTTGAAGGTAAAAACTGACTAACTAAACTATTATCTGTGCTATATGCCTCTTCCTTTGTACCTACAAACTCCAACCTTCCATCCCTCATAACAACAAGCTTATCTATACTGTCAAACCACCTTGAAACCCTCTGTTCTATTACAATTACATTTATCATAAGCTCTCTATTTATTTTTTTACAATATTTAAAACCTCATCTGCACTTACTGGGTCAAGCTGTGAGGTAGGTTCATCCAAAATTATACACTTAGGCAAGAAGGAAAGTGCTGAAGCTATTGCAACCTTTTGTTTTTGTCCACCTGATAAAGTAGATATATCCCTATCATATAAATCTGTTATTCCACAAAACTCAAGGGACTCCCATATTCTTTTTTAATTGTTCCTTCATCTAATGCTATGTTCTCAAGCCCAAAGGCTATCTCTCTATATACCTTATTCATTAATAGCTGCCTTTCAGGGTCTTGAAATACCATAGTAATAAGTCCTGCTCGTCTTCTGTCTTCTATATTCAATATTTCTTCATCATCTAAAAGTACTTTACCTCCTATTTTACCTCCATAAAAATTTGGAACTGCCCCTGTTATACACTTTGCAAGAGTTGATTTTCCAGAGCCTGAATATCCAGCAACTAAGACAAACTCGCCATCATTTATTTCTAAATTAATACTATCTAATGCTTTTTGCTTCGAATTTGGATAATAGTAGCTTAAATTTTGTATTTTAATCTGCATAACAATTCTCCTTGTAGTAGTAATTGATTATAAAGTTTAAAATAAATACTAAAATACAAACAGAAAAAGTAATAATATTTATTGGCAATCTATAATCATCGTAAACATTGTAGTCGGTCAATTTTTTAAAAAGTATAAAATATAAGATTGTCAATATACTTATTATAGAAACTACATAATCAATATTTTTAAATTTACTTTTGTTAAATACAGTTCTTTTACCAGATAAAAAACCTCTTATGTAGGCCGATTCTGATATATCAAAGGAAGCCTCAAGGGACTCCTCTATCAAAACTGTAATAAGGGGAATTTGTGCCTTTATTCTTTGAAATCTACTTTTACTGTTTAATTCCACTCCCTGACTTGATAAATATCCCTTAGATCCCTTAATTTCTTTTTCATTGTAGGTACTAATTTAAAACAAACCATAAAAAGCAATGTCGTTTTTGGCATCTTTGATGAAAAAATGATACTGCAGAATCTGAATCAATAAATATTTCAATTATATAAAACAAATAAATAATAATTAAAAGCTTTACTGCAAATAAAATACTGTAGATTAAATTTTCAAGGGTAATATACTTGTTAAAAATCTTAAAAAGTACTACTACTCCAGCATTTACAAAGAAGGAATTTATAAGTACTGTTAAAATTAAAAGTGGCAAAAAGCTTTTATAGTTGAAACTATAAGTTCTTTTTATTTAAATACAAAAACACAGCTACTTCACAAATTAAAATACTCATCAATATAAAAGGGTTTATGGTTAAAAAGAAATAGAAAGCATCATTAGTACATATAAAACTAAAGAAAAAATATGTAAAGAATCTTTATTCATTTTATCCACTCCAAAACTATTTAAATCTGTCACATTTATAATTCCCTATTCATCATAAAAAAAGGCCCTAAAAGGGCCTTAAAATACCATAGTTCAATATTTTAAGTCTCCCTTCCCTCCGAAGGTAACTTTCTCCCTTTACAGGCAGGTTTCCTGGCTTGTGGTTCATCATCTACCTAACCTTCCCAACAAGGTGGTATAAATAGGCTTCGTCACCACTCACAGTAGCGGGGCTGCAACGGATTTTAACCGTTTTCCCTTTTAACCATATATAATGGCACCTGTAAATATATTTACTTTTCAAGTATAATATATAACATTCTATAACATTTATCAATGCTTTTTTAAAATTTTCTTTATATTTATATTTTTATACTATATCTATTTACTTCATTATAAATTTATTATAAACTAAATAAAAATAATATTCGGAGGGATGGTATGCAAAATTTTTGTCCAATGTGTAAAAATGAAGGAATCTTGGTTCAAAAATTACAGTTGAAAATCTTGTTTGCGACCACTTTAAAAAACATTTAAAATCAAGTGAATATGGGCTTTGTAAAAACCCTGATTGTGATATAGTTTATTTTAATAATGAAACTTCAGAAATATATTTTCAAAGGGATGTAAAGGTACCAGTTTGGTTCAAAAATCAAGAAAATCCTATTGTATGCTACTGTGCAAATGTTACCTTGAAGGATGTATTAGAACTTATAGTTGAAAAACAAGAAGTTAAAACATTCCAAGAGTTAGTAGAAGCAACGGGTGCTATGAAGAGCTGTAGATGTAAAACCCAAAACCCATCCGGTAAATGCTGTAAAGAAGTTCTTGAAGATGCCTTTAATTATGCAGTAGGTCTACTTAGTGATTCAAGTGATAAAAATATTTTATAAAAATAAAGTTATTATGATAGATTAACCTCTTGAAGGATTTATTTAACATTTATTCCCTTCAAGAGGCCTATTAACAATTAAAGCTACAAACTTCTAAACAGTACCACCACACACCTTTAAAAGTTACAACGCATTTCGTAAAATATGTTAAAAAGTATAATTATATAATAAAATGAAGGACAACACCTGTTAAAGCACTTATAACATAGAGAAGTCCTATAATTTTTACTGCTTCAATCTTATTTTTAGATTCCTTAACTAAATATATTAAACCTAATCCTGCATTAGCAGAAAGCCCTGCAATAGCACTTGAAAAACTAATTACCCCTAAAACAAAGGATTGAATTATTCCAACTGAAATTGCACAGTTTGGAATAAGACCAACTAATGAAACAAATACAGGCTGTATAAAGGATGTTTTACCTAAAATTCCTACACTTTTATTAATTTCAAAGGTTTCAACTAAATATCCAAGTGCTAAATTGATTAAGAACATATATAAAAATATCTTTAAACTCTTTTTGATTGAATGGTACAAAACCTCTTTAAAGTTAAAGTGGTCAGTTAAACACTCATCTGTAATTGCAAGTTCTGCTCCAGTATCTTGGACTTCGTTAACTTTAGATTTTAATACAAAGTCGACCAAATATCCCCAAACAACAGCAATGCTGAACTTTATAAGAATAAAAGGAAGTACATTATTAATAGCTTCTGTATTTGAAATTAATACAGGAAGTGCTTCATCTGAGGTTGCTAAAAATATTGCAAGCAGTGTTCCTAATGTTATATACCCTTGAAAATAAAACATAACTCCAAGAATTGAGAACCCGCACTGTGGTACAATCCCAAGGGCTGCACCAATTATAGGCCCAAACTTTCCTGCACTTTTTATTTTATAATCATATTTCTTACCTATCCTATGTTCTGATAAACTCAATAAAAACAAAGGCTACAATAAGTATTGGTAGTGCTATTATCGTATCGTGTAATGCCTCGTGCAGAAATTCCATATTAACCCTCCTCTATTTGCAAATAATTTGCATTATCTATTATAATATTATTCCCAGTTAATTTCAAGATATGCATATTTTTTACAAAAATATGTGGGGAGGTATTTTAAATACCTCCCACTCTACATCCATATAATCCAAGTAATGATATATCCAGTAACTACTGCAGAAAGTGTAAAGGGAACGCTTAATTTCATAAAATCCTTAGCCTTAACTTCATATCCCTCGTTTTTCAAAATACCTAAAGTGGTTATATTAGCTGATGCACCAATTGGAGTAATGTTTCCACCCAACGTTGCTCCAACCAAAAGTCCATAGTATAAAACAAAGGGCTCAATTCCCATACCAACTGCTACCTTTGCTGCAACTGGAAGCATTGTCGCTGTATATGGTATATTATCAATAAAGGCTGAAACTAACACAGAAAACCAAACAAATAAAGAATAAACAGTAAATAAGCCTCCACTTCCGAGCTTTAAAAACAATGTACTTATATCGTTGATAACTCCAACTTCAGTTATTCCTCCTATTATTATAAAAAGAGACATTAAAATTAGTATTGTCTGATAATCTATTTGTAGCAATGTAACATTTAATGCGTTTTTATTTTTGTTGATTAAAAGTTCCTTTACTAACCCTATTTGTAGTAAAACAACGCATATTAAACCATTTGTTATAGCTGGTTTATTAGGTATAAAGGAAGCTAAAATTAAAAGTACAACCATTGATATAATAAGATATGTTGGAAACATATCCTCAACCTTTTCCTTTTCTTCAAGATGAATAGGTTGATTATATTTTCTAAAAAACACCACAAGAACAAGTGCTGACACTATTGCACCAATTTGAACTATAAAAAACAATCCTATTCTTCCTTTAAAAAGAAGAAATCTAAAAAATCCATATTAGCAAACCCACCAAGAAGCAGAGATGTTGTATCCCCCACCAATGTTGCTGCTCCCTGTAGATTTGAAGAAATTGATATTGCTATAAGCATATATACAGGAGAAATATTTATTCTTCTTGCCAAATTTAAAGCAACAGGTGCTATTATAAGAACGGTTGCAACATTATCTATAAAGGCTGAAACAACACCAGCAAATAAGGATAAAGAAATAATAACCCATTTTACAGAACCTACCTTATCTACTATAAAATCAGCCATTGCTGCGGGCATCTTTGATTCTATAAAAGAGAAACTATACCCATTGTTCCTGTAATCATTAAAATAACATTCCAGTCGATTGTACTAAAAACCTTGTTATAAGGAAGAATTCCTAATAATACAAACAAAAATGCTACAACAACTGCCACCTGAGTTCTATATTTTGGCATAAAAATTAAAAGTAAATATGTTAATAAAAATAATATTAATGCTAATGTCTTCATCTTCTGTCCCCCTTATTTCAACGTACATTTAAAAATAAACCTTTTAAAATGCTTTTTAGGTACTATTGCATAATCTACTGCTTTAAATCCTGCAATATCCAAATCCTTTCTAATATCACTTACAGCAGCAATCACAGCCTCTTTTGTTATTTTAGATGCCGCCTTTAATATTTGCATAATCTCTTCCTCGGAGGTTATTGATAAAATACCGTAGGGTAAATCAATTATAGCTAAGTCATATTCTTTATCTACCTCAGCTATGTCTTTATTCTCTACCTTAACATCGTATCCAAAAACTCAATATTTTTTATTGCATTTTCAACAACCTTGTCATTTATATCATAGCCCTCTATATCTACCCCAAGTGCCGAAGCCTCAAGAAGAACCGTTCCAACACCACAGCAGGGATCAACAACTTTTTTATCAAGACTATCCCCAAGTCCTATGTTTAACATACTTCTTGCAATTCTAACAGGAAGTGCATTACAATAATAAACGGGTTTATGTTCGTGCTTATGCCATTCTCCACTATTTTTTATGTATTTACCAAAAACCCAAGTTCCTTCAACTAAAGTTATTGCATACATAACCTTTGGATTATATACGTCAACTTCTCCTTCTATTTTCTCTCCAATTATTCCCTCAAGCCTATGTTTTTCATTAAACTCAACCCTTACCTTTTCATCAACATCAAAATACTTAACTTTATATTTTTCCTGCGAAATATTAAGTTCTTCAACCTTTTAACTAACTCTTCAAAACTATTAGAGCTTGCTAAAATATCAATCTTATACTTTATAAAAACACTTCTATCTATATCAAAGTTCTTTTCACTGAAAAAATATTTTTGGCTTAAGTTTTTATTGAAAATAGCCCTCATCTCTAACTTACAAATTTCCTCTTCATCTGATCTGTAATTAATAAAATACAAAAACATACTATCACCTCAAAATTTAAGGCTGCATAACGCAGCCTAATTATCAATGTTCTATATTATCCCATACATAGGCTATTTTTGCAACCTTTCTTCCTTCAATATCAACTACAACTTCCCTATATATTTTTCCTCCCATTTTCTCATAAAACCTTCTATTTTTATTATCCTTGTAGGTCCAAACAATTAAATTTTTAACATTTTCTTCAAGCAGTTTTTCTACTGCTGCATTAAAAAGCATCTTTCCTATCCCTTGACGCTGATAGTCACTATACACATAGATTGACTTAATAACACCCTGATAATTATCTAAACCTTCTGTTGAGAATACAATAAACCCAACTAATTCTCCATCTTCATTCTCTGCAACATACATATATTCTTTTGTTTCAGGGTCTTCAAACAATCTGTCAAGCCAAGTATCCTCAAGTTCATCATAGGTCCTATGTTCTAAAACTTCACTTGGTATTATTCCCTCATAAGTATCCTTCCAGACATCTATGTGTATCTTGGCGACAGACGGGACATCACTTGGAATAGCTTCTCTAACCAACATTACAACTCCTCCAAAATATAATCTTATTATATTTATATAAAATCTACGAATTTATTTTACATTTTTATTCAATAAAAGTAAAGAAAACTTAGAGGGAATAATGCTGTATATTTATTATTTTTAGGCTAAATATGGTCATTATTTTTATTTATTTAAATTATAATCCTGCTGCTGTGTTTATATTCCTATAATGTGCTTCAACATATTGATTGGATGTATCTTGGCTGTGAGGAATGCTATTTTTCAAATATAAGTCAAAATGACCTGTTACTCCATTATTAGTAATTGTTTGAGCACTGTGGGGCATACCTGATAGTGAAGCTGCAATATTCATACCATCTTTAAATACTACAACTGCTCTTGGATTCCACTGCCAAGTACCAAATAAACTTCTCATTGTTTCTGTATCCTGTGCAGTTAGTGGCTCTACATCACTATGGTTGTATCCTCCCATCATCTTTACCTTAAACTGTTTACCCGTTTGAACATCTACTATCGTAAATACGTCTCCCCTTTTAATATATACTGTCCTTCTAAAAACCAATCCACAATCTTTCCCCTTGTTGAAGGCGAAGTCGCTTCACCAGGTGTAACAGTATATACTCTTGGTGCATATCCTGATATGGCTATTTTATCTCCAGCATCCAGCCAATCATCAGGCGACATATAGTTATATCTTAATATATTGTCAACTGTTGTATTAAACTTTTTAGCAACAGAATAAACAGTATCACCAGGCTGTACAATATATGTAACAGCAGGCCAGTCATATACAGGTGTTGGAATTACTGTTGGCGGTTTTACTTCCTCTACGTTTCTGTCAGGAATAAAAAGCCTTTGGCCAACGTTTATTATATCTGATGTTAAATTGTTTAGTCTCTTTATTTCATCTACTGTAGCTTTAAAGCTCTGGGATATCTTCCAAAGTGTATCCCCTGAATTTACCGTATAATAGCTGCCATAAACTACATTTTCTTTTACCCTCAAGGTCTGACCTGGATATATTGTATCAGTGGTCATATTATTTAATGTTTTAAGCTGAGATACTGATATACCAAAGGTTTGAGCTATTTTCCAAAGGCTGTCTCCCGCCTTTACAGTATAGGTATCGTAATAAGTTAATGATTCCTTTATCTCTTCCCTTAATCTTAATGTTTGACCAACATATATAGTGTCGCTCTTTAAATTATTTAAACTTCTTATTTTATCTATAGATACACCAAAAGTTGTTGATATTTTCCATAGAGTGTCTCCTGATTTTACTGTATAAAACTCAGGAATTTGTTGTTGTGAGGTAATAGATGCCTTAGCCCTTGTTCCTAATGCATCAATTCCAAGAGGTACAGTTGCAAGAAGCATAGTACCAAGCATTATTTTAGCAGATGATATTTTTATATTTGGAAATTTATCGTCTATAATTTTTGAACATATTCCTTTAAATCCTGTGAATTTTTCTTTATAATTTCTCCAAGTTCACTTGAGAGCTCAACTGAATTTGTGTTTACATAAAGTATAAGTACATAATCATCTCTATGTCTTTCCAAATTATATCCACGGAAAATTGACATAATAACACCTCCCTCCATTTATTTTTTCCAAATACAATTAGATATATTTATTGAAAAACATTTTTTATACAGCTTATTTATAAAGATAAAAGCACTTGAAAGGATTAAGATTGGCTTATATTAACTTTAGCAACAGCATTTTTAACTTTGAAAAAGTCTATAATTAGACACACGATGAGCCGAGCGGCCCTCAAGGATTATTGCATTGAAAGGGTAGGACTTTTTAAACAAAGAAAAGCTTAGACTTGCTTAAGCCGTAGAAGGAATGCCAAAGAAATCCTTCAAGGGGCCAAGCATATTATAGCTTTTTCAACAGCCTCAATAAAAAAATCCGCCATAGGCGGATTTGGCGGATTTTTATACAATATTTAATGCTATTTCCATCATCTTTGTAAATGTAGTTTGTCTTTCTTGTGCTGTTGTTTCTTCACCTGTAATTACGTGGTCAGAAACTGTTAATATAGTTAATGCATTAACTCCATATTTTGCAGCAAGGGTATATAATGCAGTTGTTTCCATTTCAACTGCTAAAACACCATACTTTGACCAAATCTTATAGAATTCTCTATCATCGTGGTAGAAGGAATCTTCTGTTAATATATTTCCTACCTTAACATCTATACCATTATTTTTAGCATATTCATAAGCCTTGTATAGTAGTTCAAAGCTTGCTGCTGGAGCATAATCTAATCCATTAAAGTTAATTCTATTTATATTTGAAGTTGTACAGGATGTCATCGCTAAGATAACGTCTCTAACCTTAATATTTTCATTTATTGCACCACAAGTTCCTATTCTTATTAGATTCTTTACTCCATATGAGTTAATTAATTCGTTTACATATATTGATATTGAAGGAACTCCCATACCTGTTCCTTGTACTGAAACTCTTTTGCCTTTATAATATCCAGTAAAGCCATACATACCTCTTACTTCATTATAGCATTCAACATTTTCTAAGAAGTTTTCTGCTATAAATTTTGCTCTTAGAGGATCCCCTGGGAGTAGAACTGTTTCTGCTATTTGACCTTCCCTTGCACCAATATGTACGCTCATATTATTCCTCCTATCTTTATAAATAGTTTTAGTTTAATTGTCAAAATATTTAGTAAAATTTGTTTGAGAGAGTCTATTTTTAATATTATCACAAGTCCCCTATTAACTCAATAGTTTTTTCTAATAATTCAAAATTTACTGGTAAAAAATAGTTATAAACCACGTCACCTATAAGCGACGTGGTAAATAATTAATCATCAATTTTAAATCCTTTTTCTCAACTGTATATTTTATTTTATCCTTTACAACTTGATTTTCATCATAGTAAACATTAACTGTTCCCTCTTGGTAGTCAACATCTACATCTTGTATTCCTCTAATTCCTGTAATTATACTTGCAATCTCTTTAGCAGAGGTCTCATTGTGCATAGATGGTATCTTAAAAGAATACTCCTTCATTATACGCACCTCCTATTATTATTTTCCCCAAAAAGAGCTATAAAATCCTCACAGGATTAAAATCTATTATATCGCAGGAAGTGCATATATACTCTATTCCGTCTACAACCCCATTTTCACAAATATACCTTGCATCATAGTGTATGTGACCATATACAACCTTTTCAACACGATATTCCCTTAATACATCTACAAACTCTTGATTTACAGCAATTTTTGTAAAGGGTGGATAATGCATCATAACTATAAATTTTTCATATCCAGCACTTCGTGCACTATCAAGGGACATCCTAAGTCTAAGAAGTTCTCTTTATGCACCTTAATATCGTGCTCATCGTCTGTATTCTCTAAGTTTATCCAGCCTCTTGTTCCACATATCCCATAGTCATTATAGGCATAATGAGTGTTTTGTATAAAATACATATCATCAAATAAAGAGTTTATTTTGGTTATTGAACTCCACCAATAGTCGTGATTGCCTTTTATAAATACCTTTTTACCGTTTAAACTATGTATAAACTCAAGGTCTTTATAGGCCTCCTCAAGTTTCATTGCCCAAGATATATCTCCTGCAATTAAAACAACGTCATCTTCTTTTATTTTTGCTGCCAATTTTCCTTTATTTTTAAATGATGATCTCTCCAGAGCTCTCCAAATACATCCATAGGTTTATCAGTAGATAAGGATAAATGTAAATCTGATATCGCATATAGTGCCAAATTATCACTTCCCAATTTATTTTTTATATTTATATTTAATTTTATGAAATTATTCCGATAACTTAGTAGGTGATTTTTATGAAGATAGAAGCTTTAGAAAAAATTTTAAACAGCTACTCAAATAATAACAAAAACTATATGAAGGTTCAACAATTAATGCAAAAATAATTGCACTTGAAGAAAACAAGGGTGCAATAAAACTTTATGATGGTACTGTTATTCCTGCCATATTTGTTTCTGAAGATATTGAAAGGGGAATAAATTTTTAAAGTTTAAAATTGAAAAAATAGAAGATAACCAAGTAATTTTAAGGTTAATGGAAGACCCTAAAGAAAAGTCCTCATATTCTAATTTAAAGGCAATTTCTGATAATTTATCAATCCCCTTCAATAAGGCTGAAGAAATAGTAAATTCTCTGATTAAATTCAACCTACCTGCCACAGATGAAAATGTACTAATGCTATTTAATTCTTTAAAGTCCTTAGAAGCACTTAAAACATTAAAGGATGAAGATATAAAAACATATTTAAAAACCTTTTAAACTTTGAAATATCAGAAGAAGACCTCTCCTATGTAAAAATCAACTTGAGCATCTTGAGGACATAGATATAGATTTTTTAACTTTTTTGCTCCAAAACAAAATTGATATTTCTATTAAAAATCTTGTTAATACAAAACAGTTTATAAATGAAAATGTTTTTATTAATTTTATAATACAGAAATTTACTAAAAATAATACGCTAAATAAAATATATACCTTAGAAAGCATAACAAAGGAAATTATAAAAAATCCTGAAATTTTTAAAAGCAATGATGATTTTATCGAAAAATTTGATATAATTAAATCGTTAAATAAAAATTACAATTTTTATTTCTTCAACACAAGTGTAAACAACCATATATATAAAAATAGTATCATAATTAAAAATAAATATAAATCAAAAAAGGTAATAGACATAAACGACGTTAAGTTCTATATAAAAGTTGATACTGAAAACATAGGAACAGTAGAAAACTATATACACAAGTACAACGATAACATTATTATAAACATAAAATGTGATAAAAATTATATAGATTATATTAAATCAAACTTAAAAATTTTAAAAGAATCACTTAATGACATAGGACTTAACCTGATAAATGCATCGGTTGAAGAAATAAAACCCCCTCATAAAGAAATAATTAACTTCTTTAACGATTTTATAATAAATGAACTGGATGTGAAGGTATGAAAAGGAAAAAGGCAGTTGCACTTAAATACAAAAAAGATTATAAGGCACCTGTTGTAACGGCCGTTGGATTTGGTGAGATTGCAGAACGAATTTTAAACAAGGCAAAGGAAAACGACATACCAATTATAGAGGATGCTGTGTTGGTTGATAAGTTGAGCAGAATTGAACCTTCTACACCTATACCGGAAGAACTTTATGAGGCAGTTGCAAGAATCATAGCATTTATATACAGCTTAGACGAAAAACATAAAATGAAGGAGTGATTAATGTGTCAGATATCTTCTCAGGTCTTGAAGGATTAGGATTTAAAAACGTAAAACTCAATATTTTTGAAAAGGAAGAGGAAAATAAAAAGATGTTGAAGTAAAAAATAAAACTGTTGATTCATTTTTATATGAGAAAACAATGCTCTGCCCTGTATGTAATACTGAATTTAAATCAAAGGCATTAAAGAATGGTAAAACAAGGCGTGTCGGTAGTGACACTGACCTAATGCCAATTTATCAAGGTCCTAATCCACTCTTTTATGATGTTCATATATGTCCAAGTTGTGGATACAGTGCTCTAAATCAATTTTTGAAAAATTAAAGCAGGACCAGGCCCTTTTAATTAAAGCTACCATAACTCCAAAGTTCAGACCTAAAAACTATCCTGAAGTATATGATGAAAATATTGCTATAGAAAGATATAAACTTGCTCTTTTAAATGCAGTTGTGAAAAAGGCTAAAGCCAGCGAAAAGGCCTTTATATGTTTAAAACTTGCTTGGATGTACAGGCTATTACAAAATAGTAGTGAAGAAAGGAAGTTTTTAGAACAGGCCTATATAGGTTTTAAAGAGGCCTTTGAGAAGGAGCCTTTCCCAATTTGTGGTATGGATAACTATACTCTGTCATATTTAATTGGAGAATTGGCAAGAAGGCTTGAAAATAATGAAGAAGCACTACTCTGGTTTAGTAAAGTTATTGTAACTCCTGGAGTTAATCCAAGATTAAAGGAAATGGCAAGGGATCAGAAGGATTTAATAAAGGAAAATAAATAAAGTATATTTATTCCATATTTGCACATAAAATCTGAATAAATGGTAATAATATTAATTAATAAGGCAGAAGTATAAATTCCCGCTAATACTTTTACTTATAATATGAACCAAAACTCACAAATAAAATAGGGGTTAATACTATGAGTTACGAGTTTAAAGCAAGTTTTATAAGCAATGAAATAAACCTATATAAAATTGCCAGTCATTTTGGAATAAATAAAAAGTTTAAATGGGAGGAACCCTTAATATTAGATGATAGAAATCTAAAGGGTATTATTCCACATCCTAACAACAAATATGTTT
The DNA here is from genome assembly GCF_028622835.1 of Caloramator sp. mosi_1. Lineage (GTDB taxonomy): Bacteria > Bacillota > Clostridia > Clostridiales > Caloramatoraceae > Thermobrachium. The sequence goes on from NZ_CP117677.1 coordinate 38,848, forward strand.
ATATATTTCACTTTGGAAGTATTGTATCGGCAAACCTTGCCTTCCACGAACTTAAGGATGTAATTGAATATTTAAAACGCATCGATACTACTCTAAAAAACAATACTCCCTTTAACTATATAGAAGACTTTAAACTTATACTCGATAACAGAATAAAAGAAATTGAACTTAACTATGACTCTGTAAAGGTAAACTATTTTAAACCCTACTATATGGAAATTATCGCAACTGTCCTTGCTAAATCTGTTGCACTCAAAAAATAGAGGTAGACATAGACTATCTACTTGATGAAATTGAGAAACATAATAGAATACTTAAATTACGGTAAGCTGCACTTAAGTGATAATCAACTTGCCAAGATGTCTTCAAAGGTACTTCGTTTTAAATACAACACTATATCCTATATAATGCTTTTAGACAAACCAGATATTGCTTGGAAACTTGAAGATGCAGAAGCGTTTTTTATAAACCTTTCAGAGCTCTTTGAACTTAAGGATAGATACGAAAAAATAAGACATAAAACAGAAGTTTTGCTTGATATAACTGAAGTATTTACAAGTCTAACCCACGCTAAAAGAGGCACAAAGCTTGAATGGATGGTTATTATATTATTTATAGTTGAAATTGTAATGTCTATATTAGAAAAAATATTTTAAAATGTCACCAAAAGAATATCTCCTGGTGACATTTTTATTTCAATAATCAAAGCGAAGACATAGTACCTATTAAAGCACCACAGGCAACCATTCCCAAAACTATTAATGCTAATGCAACTATGTTCATAATTACTCCTGCACTTGCCATACCCATTCCACCAAGTTCCTGTGGGTTAGCTTTAATTCTGTTCTTAGCATTAATTCCAAGAATTAGTCCAACAATAGCTGTTGCAATCCCTAACCAGCCTATAAAAGGTATAAATAACATAACAAGTGATATTATGCCAAGAACCATAGATGCAACTGCAAATCCATCATTTTTCATACTAAAATCCCCTTTAAAAATACGATATATTTTATATGTATTCTATACAATTAATTAATATCCTTATCTTTTTAATAAAAATTTTTCAATACAAAAAAATCCCTGAAACGTATGTTTCAGGAATTTTAATTATATAAATAGATTTACATTTGACTGTTCTGCTTCACCAAGGTATGCTGCAACTCCGCCTATTTCAACACCATCTATTAGCTCTTCCTTCTTAATTCCCATAACATCCATTGACATTGAGCAAGCAACAAGCTTTACACCATTTGCCTTTGCTTGTTCAATTAGTTCCTCAAGGGATGATATGTTCTTCTTCTTCATTATTCCACGAATCATCTTTGCACCAATTCCACCCATATTCATCTTAGATAGTGCAAGCTTTTGCTTCCTCTTGGCATCATCTTTGCAAACATCTTTTCAATAAAGGTCTTATTAACCTTAACTGCTGTTTCTTTTCTTAAGATGTTTAGTCCCCAGAAGGTAAAGAACATAGTAACAGGTCTTCCCATTGCTGCTGCACCATTTGCTATTATAAAGGATGCAATAGCCTTATCAAGGTCTCCACTGAATACTACCATTGTCTTACCCTGTGGAAGTTCAACATTTACTGGCTGTGCCTTACCTTCTTCCTTTTTCCCCTTCATAACATAGGCAACATAATCACAGCAAGTCTTTTCAACTCCAATTAAAGTGTTTCCTGTTCTTTCACACCAAGCCTTTATATCTGTTGTAAATCCTGAATCTGTTACGTGTATTTCAAGAACGTCACCTTCATTGATTCTTTCTATTTCCTTTTTACCCTCATTATTGGCCCTGGACATTGAAGCCCACAGGCATCAACCTTTATTGTATTGCCAGTTGGTTTTACTTCCTTCTTTTCCTCCATTGGTTCAAATCTTGTCATTTCATCATTTAATTTTAATCCTTCACCGTATTTCATATTATAGGCAAGAACTAAGTCATATCCACCACTTAGGTTATATACATCATATCCCTTTTGAGTCAGTATTCTGTATGCAACATATCCTCTAAGTCCAATCTTACAATATACAATTATCTTTTTATCCTTTGGAATTTCATTTATTCTCTTTCTTAATTCATCAACTGGAATATTAACTGCACCTTCTAAATGTCCACCTTCAAACTCAACATCTGTTCTAACGTCAACTATAAAGTATTCATCTTTATTTATATTCTTAAGCTCATCAGCGTGTATAATCTTCATATCTCCCTTTAATATGTTTGCTGCTGTAAATCCTGCCATATTTACAGGGTCCTTTGCTGATGAATATGGTGGTGCATAGGCAAGTTCAAGTTCTTCTAAATCGTATACTGTCATTCCAGCTCTTATTGCAGTTGCAATTACATCTATTCTCTTATCAACACCATCTCTACCTACAATTTGTGCTCCAAGTATCTTACCATCCTCTGGAGAGAATAGTATCTTTATTGTCATAACGAAGGCTCCTGGATAATATCCAGCGTGGGAACCTGAGTGGGTATATGATTTAACATAAGGAATACCTTGTCTTTTTAATACTTTTTCATTATTTCCTGTTGAGGCTGCTGTTAAATCAAACACCTTTATTATTGATGTTCCCTGTGTTCCCTTATATACGCTTTCTCTACCGCATATATTATCTGCTGCTATTCTTCCTTGCTTGTTTGCTGGACCTGCAAGTGGAATCAATGTATTTACCCCATTTATGAAGTCTTCAACTTCTATTGCGTCTCCAACAGCATATATATATGGGTCTGAAGTTCTCATATGTGCATCAACTTTAATTCCGCCACGTTCACCTATCTCAAGACCTGCTTCCTTTGCAAGCTTAGTCTCAGGTCTTACCCCTATTGCCATTACAACCATATCAGCATTTAGCTTTTTACCACTCTTTAAAGTAAGTTCTAAGTCATTTTTCTTCTCAAACTTTTCAACAGCATCTCCAACAATTAATTTTACGCCGTTGTCTATCATATGCTTTTCTATCATCTTTGCCATTTCAAAGTCAAGTGGTCCCATAACTTGGTCAGCTGCTTCAACTAAAGTTACATCAACGCCGATGTGCTTTAGATTTTCTGCCATTTCTATACCAACATATCCGCCACCAATTACAACAGCCTTATTTGGCTTATTCTTTGTAACGTGTTCCTTTATTCTATCTACATCTTCCATATTTCTTAAAGTATAAATTCCATCTAAGTTTACACCTTCAATTGGTGGTACAAATGGTGCTGCCCCTGGTGAAAGTATTAGGTAATCGTATTTTTCTCTATAAGTCTTACCATTTGATACAACTTCAACTTCCTTAGTATCTCTAAATATCTTTGTAACTTCACTGTGGGTTCTTACATCGATATTAAATCTTTGTTCCATCCCCTCTTCTGTTTGAACAAGAAGGTTTTGTCTTTCCTTTATAGTTTCACCAATATAGTAAGGAAGACCACAGTTAGCAAAGGATATATATCCTCCTCTTTCAAACATTATTATCTCTATATTTTCGTCAAGTCTTCTAAGTCTTGCTGCAGCACTTGCTCCTCCTGCAACTCCTCCAACTATAAGAACTCTCTTTGACATAATATTCACTCCTTAACTTTGTTATAAAGTTGACTAAATTAATCATTATATTGCAATACTGTAATTTTATAATATAATAATTTTCGTCAAATGTCAATATACCCTATAAGGGTAACAAAAATTTTATATTTATATTATTTGCAACTTTTGAAAAAATAATTATAAGGAGGTGTTTTAGGATGACCAAAATTGCCGTTGACAGCAACCTCAAAAATATAAAGGATGCTCTTTACAAAAACGGTATTAACTTCACAGTTATACCAAATAAAAATGCAGGTCAAATAAAACCCTCTGACTTTGATATTCTGATTTTGTCTGAAGATAATTAGAACTTAATAAGAAGGTGCCGTTAAGTAATTTGCTTTAACGGCACCTTCTTATTAGTGAGGCTGTTGAAAAAACTATAATATGCTTAACCTCTTGAAGGATTTCCTTAGCATTCCTTCTGCGGCTTAAGCAAGTCTAAGCTTAAGAAATAGGGAAACAAACTTCCTTTCAAGGGACAATTTCATAAGCAGAACATTTTATATTTCTAAATAATTAAATTTTTATTATAATAAATAAGAAGTCTTCTTTTGATTAATAAAGGTGCAGAAATTAATGTTATAAAAAGTAATCAAGCAGCTACTCTACATTTTCAGTTTTGAAAATTAGTTGCTTGGTTTAAGGAAGGGAGTGACAGATATACCGTTAGCTCACGGTATGGCACTGTAGAGGTGTGCCATTATGTACACTGCGTAAGGTTTTTAGTGTATGAGTAAAACCTATGTATTTTATAGGTTTTACAGAGCACACTTTATGCTAAAGGACATAAAGGCAGTAATTTTTGATATGGATGGAACTATAATAGACTCTATGTGGGTTTGGAGGGAAGTTGATGTAGAATTTTTAAAGCGAAGAAACATTGAACTTCCAGAAGACCTTCAAAGAGCAATAGAAGGTCTAAGCTTTACCGAAACTGCCGTATACTTTAAAGAAAGATTCAATTTAGAAGAAAGTATTGAAGAAATAATGCAGGAATGGCTGGAGATGGTTGACCACTACTACAGAAATGTAATACAGGCTAAAAGGGAGTACATAAGTTTCTTACTTATCTAAAGGAAAACGGATATTTGATTGGAATGGCAACCAGCAACAACCGCCAGCTTGTGGAGGCTGTTTTATCAAGAAACGATATACTTCACTACTTTGATGAGATAGTTACAACCTGTGAAGTACCAAGGGATAAATCCTTCCCTGATGTATTTTTAGAAACAGCAAAGAGGCTGAAGGTTGAGCCTCAGGAATGCATTGTTTTTGAGGATACTGTTCCTGCTGTTCGAGGTGCCCGTGCTGCAGGTATGAAGGTTGTAGGTGTATATGATGAAAATGGAACCTGTACACCAGATGAGCTTAAGGAAATAACAGACCACTTAATAGAGGACTTTGAGAATATTTTAGAAAAATTAAATAAATAATCTCCTTAAGTATAAATAAAATTTAGTTAAAAACCCCAATAGGATTAACTTACAGCCATCCTTATTGGGGGTAAACTAATTTTAAAAATGTTCTCCGTTTTCGTAGTATCTCTTTTCTTTATACTTAACAAAAACAACATCCACAGTTTCTGCACCTGTTGCTTCCTTTATCTTTTCTGTTATCTTTTTGCTACTTTATCTTGTATTTCGCTTCCTCTGTCAAACCAAGCCACCTCTATAAATGGGTACATCTTTACTTCTTCTCCGTCAAATATAAAATCGGAGTTTACAACCTCTAATACAAAATAGTCTCTTGGACATCCTATAATCTCCTGAAGATTATCAACTAATTCCCTGCTTATTGTTTTAACTGTTTCCTTTTCTACTCCCTTAAATCTTAAATGTGGCATAGAATCCCTCCTAAATATGTATGTATCTTTCAAGGTATGGAGTTATATTGAATTTTTCTTTAAGTGCCTTATATTCATTTATTGCCCTATTATTTTTATCTGAAACCTTTACTGCTCTTATTAATAAATTCTTTGGTGTTTCAAGAGGAGAAATATACTCTACAACTGAAACCTTGTATCCCTGTGTTTCAAGTAAAAGTGCCCTTATGCCGTCTGTCAGCATATCTGAAAATCTTGCTCTAAACACACCGTGCTTAATTATTGGATTAAACTCATCAAATCTGTACTGCTCAAGCAACTCTCTATGACAGCAGGGAACACACATTATAGCCCTTGCATTTACATTTATTGCTGTACCAAGGGCCATATCTGTTGCAATGTCGCAGGCGTGGAGGCTAATTACTATATCTATCCTTCTATCTGGAATATACTCATTTAAATCCATACATAAAAACTGCATATTCTTATAGTTTAATCTCTTTGCTATTTCCTTTGAGGCATTTATAACATTTTCTGACCTATCTATTCCTATAAAGTAGCAGTTTTTCTTTTTAACTTCCTTTATATAATAATTTAATACAAAGGTTAGGTAGGACTTACCACAAGCACAGTCTAAAACGTTTATAGTATCCACATCACCAAGCTCTTTTATCATAGAATCTATAAGTTCTACAAAGTGGTCTATTTGATTATATTTTCTGATCATATCATTCTTTACTTTTCCGTCTTTTGTAAGTATTCCTATCTCCTTTAAAAGCTCATCCGCCTCTCCAACCCTTATTAGATAATTTCTATTTAAAAGAGTAGATTTTGTAAATGCGTGCTCATCTGCCCTGTCCTCTTTAGTATCCACCTGTTTCGTTTTTACATTTTTATTGTCTGCATTTAATATAAACCTCTTGCCTCTTTCGTTTATAACAAACTCAAGTTCATCGTATTTTTGTGATTGTTCTGCTATGTAATTTGGTATGTCGTCTATTGTAAGCTTTTCATCTCTGCCGTTAAAATTAACCTTTTCCTCCTCTATATCTATTATCCCTATGTAGTCCTTTGTACCTGACTTAAATTTAAAGGTAACTTCTTTTATAAAATCCTTGTTGTCCTTTAGTCTTGATGTCATTCCCCAAAGCATAAATTTAATTTTATCGCATATTCCTTTGTTCATCCTTCTTCCTCCCTTTTGTTTTGCATCCTAATTATAGCAAAAAATAAAGGGAGAAAACTCCCCTTATACAGCCATATACTCAACCTTTAGGCCCTCCTGTGATACATTTTCACATTTTGCCCCAATAACAAACTTTACTGCATTATTTTCTGCAAACTTTTTGGCATCAGTAAAGAAGCGTACAATATCATCATTTGATATTATCGCGTTAAGATTGTCTATAAATATTGTTTCTATATCGTAATCTTCGGAAATCATACCATAGAGGAAGCCTATAAAGCTTTCATAAGAGGAAATGGGGAACTCTGAGATATTAACAAGGCGGATTTTTGAACTTAATTGATACATACCTTCAGAAGAGTTACTAACATAAACAATATGACCCTTTGCATCCTGAACAAGTTCATTAGCCATTGAGATTAATTTTTGGTCTTTCCGGCTCCTTTGTCACCGGTTAATACTTGAACCATTTTAATCACCCCATTTTTTTATTTACCCTTTAATATAAGGATACTATATTCTGAAAATTTTTGCAATTGAAATAAGTCTTTTTTAGCCTATTTTTATTCTTATCCAATATACATTTTTATACTATCAAACTTTTTTAAAGTAGAAAAAATAAGTTCCACTTTTATTAGTGGAACTTATTTTTTAATTATATTTACGATACTAAATAAAAGTCTACATCCTCCATACTTTTTCTAAGGCTGTCAACTACGCTGTCCTCTTCACATCCCTTTGGCGGCTCACCTAATACTATATGTCCAACACCATTTTCCACTGCAAATTTAGTTATTGCACCACAAACATCATTGGACCTTAAAACAGTCATATCAGCTCCAACAGATTTTGATATTCCATATAGATATTCTATTGCATCCGCCTGCTTGCTGTTGCCTAAGAAGTTTTCGTCCTCTCTTGCAACGTGTACTACGTGTAGCTCTCCATCTATTTTATCCCTTAATTCTTTTCCCTTCTTAATTAATCTTTCACAGGTTCTTTGTTGTGTAACACATACCATTATATTTTTATCTTTTTTCACATCCATTCCCCTTTCTGGGTATATTATTTCTACTAATATTATACAATATTTTTACTCACCACATCACTATTTTACCAAAGTTTAAAAATTTATTCAAAATTAATCTGTAATTATTACCTTAGTTCCAACTGGCACTAAAGGAAATAACCTTTCTATATCTTTATTATACATTCTAATACACCCATTTGTAACTGCATAACCTATTGAAGATGGATTATTTGTTCCGTGTATACCGTATCCCTTATAAAATCGCATCCACCTTGTACCAAATGCTCCTCCTGGATTTAAAACCTTATCAAGTATTTTAAACTGTCCCTTTGGTGTTGGTGTTAGCTTTTACCTATTGCAATTTTAAAGGAAAAAAACACCTTCTCATTTACAATTAGATAAAGTCTTCTCTGTTTTAATCTAATTAAAATATATTTATTCTGTGATACTTTTGCTATTCTCTTTTTATTGGATTTAAAAACATACCCATCCCCCAAAAAGTGCCACCCAGGTGAAATGTTACTTGAGCCATATTTTTCCTATTCTATTATATTATTTATCCATGTTCTTTTGTTACATATAAAATGTTTTCTAAAAAAGGACTCCTACTCTAATAGAAGTCCTTAAAATATCCCTTTGCATTTTCCTTTACAGCCCTAATGGTACAATTCAGATTTGTACAAACCTTGCAGGAATGACGCCTTTTAATCTTTTCAAGTTTTTCATCCACACCGTGTACATAAGTTAGAGATTTTGGTGGATGTACAGCATAGCCCTTTACTGTGTAAATGCTATGCGTTTTCCCTATATTTAGCCTATCGATTATATCTGACTGATATTCGATAGGTATTTCCCCGTCACCTGGTGCAACTCTGCAGGTTATTCCATAACCTAAATTATAAAAATAATTGAAAATATATTCATACATTTGGCTGTTGTACTCAAACAAAAGTGTACTTGCCATAACATCAAGTATTACAGCATCTACAAATTTATTTTCACTAAATAATTCATCTATCTTGTCGGTTATCTTTGCACCTAAGGTTATAAAACAGGGGGATATTTTACTGCATTCCTTAAAGGATTCAAAATCATACTCTTTTGGTTTCTCAAGTAGCTTAAAAATCCGACTGCTTCTGTACTATTATAGAGCATATCTACCAGACTGTCATAAATTTTTCCCCTGTCTTCGCCGCAAGATGGAAGATAGGTTTCTACAACCTCAAGAATGTGTTCTTTATCTAAATTCATTTCAAAATTTCTCAATATCTCCATTAAATCACCCCTTATTTTATTTATTATATTCAAAATACAAAATAAAAATCCTCTTGAATAATAGAGGATTTAGTACTCTTTATTTATTTTGAGATTCTGAATTTAAATTGTTATTGTTAATGCCCCTTAATGAAGGTAGAAGATATAAAAAATATTAAAACTAACATAACGGATAAAATAGTAACTATCTTTTCCATATTTCCAATCTTAAACAAAAACTTTCCACCGTACTTCTTCTTAAAGTTAATAATTCCTCTTAAAAGGAAAAATCTATACAAGCCCATCAATAGATAATAAAAAGTACTAAGGACATTAACTTTTCATCTATCATCAAAATCCTCCCTTCAATTCGTCTTAAAAATCCCTAAGTCATATTATTCTACATAAAATTACAATATCCTTCTATACTAATAAATTTTTAACAAAGTGTAAGAGAAAGGAGAAATATAAGTATATCAAACAAACGTATATGATAACTAAATAATAAACACCTACTTTGAATCCTCAAAGCAGGTGTTGTAAATTTTGGTAATTTCACATTTCACCTGGGTGGCACGTTACTTTATTCTTACAAGAACTGATGCAATGTTTGTTGCTCCACTTCCACCAATGTTTAGAGTTAATCCTGCCTTTGCACTTTCAACCTGAAGACCAATTGCTTCACCTAAAAGCTGTTTTGCTACTAAAACGTGCATTGAAACACCTGTTGCACCAACTGGGTGTCCCTTAGCCTTTAATCCTCCTGATGGGTTAACAGGCAGTCTTCCTCCAACATATACATCCCCGTTTTTAATAGCTTCAAAGCCTCTTCCTTCCTCTGTAAGTCCCATTGCTTCATAGATTAATAATTCTGTTATTGTAAAGCAATCGTGAACCTCTGCTACATTTATATCGTTTATTGTCATATTAGCATCCCTTAAGGCCCTTTGAATTGCTACCTTTGCAGCTTCAAGCTTGTAATTTGGTCTTTTCCCTCAACTATTGATAGATAGTCTGATGTATGTGAAAGGGATCTTATTTCAACTACCTTATCCTTCATAGAAAGAGCCCTTTCTGTAGTTGTCAAAACAACTGCAGCTGCACCATCTGATACAAGTGAACAGTCTGAAAGCTTAAGTGGGTCAGCTATTAGTGGATTCTTATCCTGTATTGTTCTTACATATTCCCTTTCATATTCAACGTGCATCTGAGCAAGTGGGTTTGCCATTGCATTTTTGTGTGCCTTAACTGTAATATAGGATAGCATATCCCAAAGCTCTTCCTTTGAGTAGCCATACTTTGCCATATATCCCTTTGCATATTCTGCATAAAGTCCTGGAAAGGAGTACCCCTTTCCGCCTTCTTCTGGATAGTAGGATGCCATAGCTAAAACTTCTGTAACTCCTGCGGTCTTAAGGGAAGTCATCTTTTCAACACCAATTACAAGTGCATTTTTTATCTTTCCTGACTCTATTGCAAACATTGCTTGTTCTATAGCTGTTGAACCTGATGCACAGGCATTTTCGACTCTTGTACAGGGCTTAAATCTTAAATCTGGATGAATTTCAACTACAAATGGAGCTATATGTTCCTGTTTATTAAATCCGCCTCCACTATAATTTCCAACAAATACTGCATCAATATCCTTAGGCTCAAGTCCTGAATCTTCAATTGCCCTTCTTCCTGCCTCTACAAGAAGGCTGTAAATTGTTTCATTTTCTAACTTTCCTACCTTTGAATGATAAAAACCAATCATTGATACTGCCATAATATACACCCCTTTGTTTAGAATTTGTCAATTTTTTATAAAACTATCAGAGGACAGTTAAACTGTCCTCTTAAAATCATATGAAATAGGTTATAGTACAATGCCACCATCTACACTTAAAACTGCACCTGTTATAAAGCTTGCCTCATCTGATGCTAAGAAGGCATAGGCATTAGCTATATCCTCTGGCATACCAAGTCTCTTTAGTGGAGCCTTATCCTTCATCATTTCCAATACCTTCTCTGGCATCTTTTCAGTCATAGGAGTTAGAATAAATCCTGGTGCAACAGCATTTACTCTAATACCCTTCTTTCCAAGTTCCTTTGCCCAAGTCTTTGTCATTCCTATAACTCCCCATTTAGTAGCAGCATAGTTTGTTTGTCCATAGTTTCCGTATATACCTACAACAGAAGTTGCGTTTAGTATAACTCCACTTCCTTGGTCTACCATAACCTTAGCCACAGCCTGACCACAGTTAAATACACCCTTTAAATTTATATCAATTACTCTATCCCATTCTGCTTCAGTCATTTTAAGTAGAGTATTATCTGCTGTTATACCTGCATTGTTAACAAGGCAGTCTATTTTACCAAACTTTTCAACAGTTAACCTAACCATTTCATCAACTTCTGCTCTGTTTGTGACATCAACCTTAACTCCTAAGACATTTTCACTTATAGCCTTTAATTCATTTACTGCTGTATCAACTTGTTCCTGATTAATGTCACAAATTACTACATTTGCTCCTTCCTTTAAAAACTTTTCAGCTGTAGCCTTACCTATCCCCCTTGCAGCTCCTGTAATGATTGCAACCTTTCCTTGTAATCTCATAAGTTTACCTCCATTTCAATTATTTTGATTATTTAAAAGCAAATATTGTGCCAATTTATCTAAATTATACTATTCCTAAACTTGCCAATATAAGAGCTACTACTAAAGCAATTAGAGGAATAAAAACGCTTACCACACCTATATCCTTATAGGACTCTTTATGTGTCATACCGCAAATTCCAAGTAAAGTTATAACTGCACCATTGTGTGGAAGTGAATCAAGTCCACCACAGGCAATTGTTGCAATTCTGTGTAGAGCTTCAGGATTGATACCATATTGTAAAGCCATTTCCATATATTGTTTTCCAAGTGCACCAAGTGCAATACTCATACCACCTGATGCTGAACCTGTAATACCTGCAAGTATATTAACTGAAATAGCTTCTGATATAAGTGGGTTGGTTGAAATTCCAAGTATTGCATTCTTTATTATTACAAAGGATGCAAGAGTTGCGATGACATTACCATAACCAACCTCTGATGCTGTATTTAATATTGGAAGGAATGAACCGAATATACCATTGTTTAAAGTCTTTAATATATTATCTATTCTCTTTCTGTGAATTACAAATGCAATTATAATAGCTATAACAAGAGCTATTATTAAACTCCAAATACCAGCTACACTCTTTATTGATGTCTTATATGGCTCTTGAGCTAAATAGTCTGCATTAATTCTTGGGAAGTAGTATTTTGATAGTATAAAGTTTATTACAAGAACTAAAATAATTGGAATTAATGCTATCCAGAAGCTTGGAAGTTTACTTTCATCAATTTCAGTAAAAGATTCATTTGGATGATGTCCATAATCTTCTCCTTGAGCCATTGCCTTTTTGCTCTTGATTGTAACCACCATATTCCAAGGCCTGCCATAATTAAAGCTGCTACTATACCAAGTATTGGTGCAGCATATGCATTTGTTCCAAAGAATGGCATTGGAATAGCATTTTGTATTTGAGGCGTACCTGGCAATGCTGTCATAGTAAATGTAAAGGAGCCTAATGCAATAGCACCTGGAATTAATCTCTTTGGAATACCTGCCTCTCTAAATAGGTGAGCTGCAACTGGATATACAGCAAAAGCAACAACGAAAAGTGATACTCCACCATATGTTAAAATAGCACAGGATAATACAACTGCTATTATAGCCTTCTCTTTTCCAAGTTTACTTGCTATATAATGTGCAATTGCCTTTGCACTTCCTGAGTCCTCCATAACCTTACCAAATAAAGCACCTAACATAAATACTGGAAAATATAATCTTACGTAGTTAGCTAAATTCTTCATATAAACTTCTGTATAAGTCGCCATAAGTGGTGTTCCACCTGTAAACAATGCAGCAAGCAAAGCCAAAAGTGGTGCAAGTACAAGAACTGTAATTCCTCTATACGCAAGATACATAAGTAGTGCAAGTGACAATATAATACCTATTACTCCTAACATAATTATCCCCCTTAAATTTATTTAATTTTTAATCCCATAACATCCTCTTTAAAAATTCTTTCATCCATTGTTTTTAAGTCTTCTGCAATGATAGGTTTAAATTCCATAAGATTTAAAACATCCTTTTCTAAGTCAATTCCTGGAGCTATTTCCTTTAATACCATTCCATCTTTAGTTAGTTCAAACACTGCTCTTTCTGTAATATAAAGCACCTTTTGCCCTACTTCTCTTGCGTACTCACCACTAAAGGTTATTTGTTCAACCTGCTTTAAAAATTTCTTAACTTTTCCTTCAGATTTTATAACTAATTTTCCATCATCTACTCCTATATCAAGACCTGATGCTGTAAAGGTACCACAATATACAACCTTTTAGCATTTTGTGTTATGTTTATAAATCCACCACAGCCTGCTATCTTTGGTCCAAACTTACTTACATTTACATTACCGTTTTCATCACATTGGGCAAGTCCTAAAAGGCAACATCTAATCCTCCACCATCATAGAAGTCAAACTGGCTATTTTGATCAACTATTGCATCTGGATTTATTGTAGCTCCAAAACTTAAGCCTCCTGCTGGAACACCTCCAATTCCACCAGCCTCAACAGTAAGTACCATATCATTTATTCCCTCTTCGCTTGCAACCATCGTAACACCCTCTGGCATACCTATTCCTAAATTAGTTACCGCATTTGGTATAAGTTCCATAGCTGCTCTTCTTGCAATTATCTTTCTTTCATCAAGAGGCATCTTTGGAATTTGTCCTACTGGAATTTTAATCTCACCTGTGTAACTTGGGTTATATTCTTCTGCAAAGGTCTGCATATGATTTTTAGCTTCTGCAACAACAATTGCATCAACAAGAATTCCTGGTATTTTAACAAGTTTTGGATCTAATGTACCGTGTTTAACCACCTTTTCTACTTGTAAAATAACAATTCCACCTGAATTCTTAGCAGCCTGTGCCATTGCAAGTGAATCAAGTGTAACAGCTTCCTTAACAAGTGTTGCATTACCAAATTCGTCTGCATAAGTCGCCCTGATTAATGCAACGTTAACAGGAAAAGCTTTATAGAAAAGATATTCAGAGCCGTGAATATTAATTAGTTCAACAATATCTTCCTTTGTAATTTCATTAATTTTTCCACCCTCTATTCGTGGATCAACAAAGGTCTTAAGTCCAACTCTGGTAATTGTACCTGGTTTTTGAGGCTATGTCTCTAAACAGATGACTTATAACTCCTTGTGGTAGGTTGTAGGCCTCAATTTTGTTTTCGATAGCAAGTTTTTGGAGCTTTGGAGCAAGTCCCCAATGTCCTCCTATAACTCTTTTTATTAGCCCTTCATAAGCAACGTGGTTTAAACCTCTTTCCTTTCCATCTCCTTGACCTGCAGCGTAAACTAAAGTTAAATTCCTGGGTTGTCCATCTTGTAAAAATCGTTTTTCAAGTGCAATTGTAAGCTCTTCAGGATGGCCATTACCAACGAATCCACCAGTTGCAACAACATCTCCATCCTTAATGAGCTTTACAGCTTCATAGGCTGTCATAATTTTATTCTTCATCGTTTCCCCTCCTCTTGATATGCTGTTTGCAACTTTAAAAGCAATCTTCATACCAAATCAAAACACAAAAATACAGCAAAGAAGGGGTATAATATCTGAATATTCTATAAATTTTGTTCAAAATTCTGTACACATTATTTGTTCCTACCTAAAATAGTGTCCTGAGTATAGGACACTATTTTTGAAGTTATTGTAACTATGTACAAAAATATACATAAAAATTTTTAAGCTAAAAATTCATATCATTATTTAAATTATATTTTTGTAACTTTTCATAAAAATTTGATCTACTCATTTTAAGTAATTTTGCTGCTTCACTCTTGTTTCCTTTTGTATATTTTAACGCATCTACTATTGCATTCTTTTCTGTATCTCTTAATATTTCATCTAAAGGTCTTACATATGTCATCCTACTTAATCCTGATATTTTTGTAGGCAGATGATATACATCAAGCTCATTTTCGTCCTCTATTATGTTAACTGCTCGCTCTATAACATTTATAAGCTCTCTTATATTCCCTGGCCAAGTGTATTCTATAAGTTTTTTAAGTGCATTCTTTGATATTCTATCAACCCTTTTATTGTACTTATTAGATAACTTATTTAAATAGTAATAAGCAATTTCAGTAATATCTTTTTTCTCTCCCTAAGCGGTGGAATGTTTAATGTAATTACATTTAATCTGTAAAACAAATCTTCTCTAAACTGGCCCTTTATTACAAGCTCCTCTAAATTTTTATTTGTAGCTGCAATTATTCTAACATCAATCCTTTTGGGGCTTGTCCCACCTATTCTTTCTATCTCCTTTTCTTGAATTACTCTTAGAAGTTTGGCCTGCATACTTAAAGGCATATCACCTATTTCATCTAAAAAATTGTCCCTCCATCTGCTATTTCAAATTTCCCTATTTTGCCACCCTTTTTAGCCCCTGTAAATGCACCATCTTCATATCCGAAAAGTTCTGCCTCAAGAAGTTCTGGAGGTATAGCTGCACAATTAACTTTAACAAAGGCAGAGTATCCTCTTTTGCTATTTCTATGTATTGCGTGGGCAAATAACTCCTTTCCTGTACCACTTTCTGCTATTATAAGTACATTAGAATCTGTTAAAGAGGCCTTCATTGCCATCTTTTTGGCCTCAGCTATTTTTGTACTGCTACCTATTATATCTTCAAAATTATATTGGGATTGATTTAGATTTTTAAGTTCCCCTTGTATTCTCTTAATTCGTTTTCGAATCCCCTTATTTTATTATGCAGATCCTCAAGTTCATCTAAATTTCTAAAGAGAACTTTACCAACAACACCAATTATTTTACCCTCCTTCATTATAGGTATTCTTGTTGCAACCATATAATTTCCGTTTATCTTTTGAATTTGGGCATATTCAGGTATTCCAGTCTTAGCAACAATATGCATTCTTGTATTTTCAATAACCTTTGTTACGTGCTTTCCTATTACTTCCTCTTCTTTGACTCCTAAAAATTTACAGTATGCTTTACTAATAAACTTTATGTACCCCTCAGAGTCTACTACAAGTATCCCATCATACACAGTCTCAAGGATTGTGTTTAATACAAATGAATAATCTATCTGTTTATCATATTCTTCAATTATGTTAATAAACTCGGAGTTTAACCTATTGTAATCTAACATTCCTATAAATCTATTCTTTTCATCAACTACAACGGTACTATAAATCTTTTGTAATATTTCCTTTATATTTGTGTTGGGTGTAACTTTAGTTATTTTTGAAAAATCATTATCAACACTATTGAAAAAGCGTTTATTTTTTATACATTGAAAGACATTCTTTTTCTCTATGTATCCAATAAGCTCATATACTTCATTTATAACAGGTAATATATCAAATCTGCTTTCTAAAAATTTTTCTATTACCTTTTCATTTAGGTCATTGTCTTTTAAATATGGTACATTTGAATCTATATAATTTTTTACTTTCAAATCACCCAAGTCTTTCCCCCAATTAATTTATTTAATTATATTTTATATTCTGAAAATTAAAAATAAAAGAGGGAAAGTTTAATTTTACAACACTATTATAATAAATTTATTTGGTATTTACTAAAAATAGAAAACCAGGTGATATATTAACACATTTCACATATCACCTGGGTGGCACTTTATCTTGGTGGCATAACTGTTGCTATCCCATCTATTACAACTTTGCCATCTTGATTTATACATTGTGTTCTTAACTTTATTCTATTCTTTTCATCTATCTTTTCTATTACTTCTGCCTCTGCCCTTATTGTATCTCCTATTCTAACTGGTGCTAAAAATTTAAGTTCCTGCCCCAAATATATTGTACCTGGGCCTGGAAGATACATACCAAGAACAGTTGATATTAAACCTGAAACTAATATCCCGTGGGCTATTCTTCCCTTAAACATTCCCTTTTCTGCCTCTAATTGATCAATATGTGCAGGATTTAGATCCCCTGTAATACCAGCAAATAAATATATATCTGTCTCTGATATTGTCTTTTCAAAGGATGCCCTATCACCTAAGTTTATCTCTTTTATAGTTTTGCCCTTCATAAGTTTACCCCTTTTTCTATATAAAGGTCAACTGCCAAAATGGTCAGCTGCCTTACATAACTTCACAGGACTGCCTATAGGCCCTAATTTCTTTAATAAGCTCTGGAACTACCTTAAATAAGTCTCCAACAATTGCAAGGTCTGCAACTGCCATAATTGGTGCATCAGAATCCTTGTTTATGGCAACTATATATTCACTCTCCTGCATTCCTGCAAGATGTTGGATTGCACCTGATATACCGCAGGCAATATATAACTTTGGTCTTACTGTCTTTCCTGTCTGCCCAACTTGTCTATCCTTTTCAATCCATCCAGAATCAACAGCTGCCCTTGAACCTGCAACTATTCCTCCAAGTATATCTGCAAGTTCCTTAAGTAGAGTAAATCCTTCTCTGCTTCCTACACCACGTCCACCTGAAACTATTATATCTGCCTCTGTTATATCTATCTTCTCCTTCATTGACTTTACTATCTCTTCAATCTTAACCTTTATGTCCTCTTCCTTTATATCAACATTAAATCTTTCAACTATTCCCTCTCTTTCATAGTCTGCACAAGGAACGCTAAATACCCCTGGCCTTACTGTTGACATTTGAGGTCTGTGGTTTGGACACTCAATTGTTGCCATAATGTTTCCTCCAAAGGCTGGACGAGTCATAAGAAGGTTCTTTGTTTCATCATCTACATCAAGCCCTGTACAGTCTGCTGTAAGTCCTGTCTTTAGCCTTGCGGCAACCCTTGGTCCTAAGTCGCGTCCTATATATGTTGCACCTATGAATATTATCTCTGGATTCTTTTCCTTTGCAACTTCACATATTGCCTTTGTATAGGCATCTGTTGTATAGTGCTTTAAGTTTATGTTATCTATTAATATTACTCTATCTGCACCGTGGTGTATTAGAGTATCTGTTAACTTTTCTACTTCATATCCAAGAAGAACTGCAACTACTTCTCCATCAAGCTTTTCTGCAATCTCCCTTGCCTTACCTAAAAGCTCAAGACTAACCTTTGAAGATTTCCATCTCTTTGTTCAGCAATAACCCAAACGCCCTTTTTCATACTACCGCCTCCTTATATAAGGTGCATACCCTTTAGTTTTTCAGTAATAATGTTTGCCGCCTCAAGGGCTGGAACATCATACTTTTCACCCTGAGCTTTAGGCCCCTTTGTAAAGGACTTTTTAACCTTAGTTGGTGAACCTATAAGACCTACCTCTTCCTTTTGTAGTTCTAAGTCTGAAAGACCCATAACCTTTATTTCCTTGCTGTAGCAAGTAAATATGTCATATATGTTCATATACCTTGGATTATTTAACTCCTTTATACAAGTTAAAAGGCAGGGAAGCTTAACACGTAGTGTTTCATATCCATCCTCTAAGGCACGTCTTACTCTAACTTCACCATCTAAAACTTCAACCTTTTCAACATATGTAACCTGAGGAAGGTTTAAATGCTCCGCAATCTCTGGCCCCACCTGTGCTGTATCTCCATCTATTGCCTGTCTTCCTGCAAAAATCAAATCATAGCCTAACTTCTCTGCTGCCTTTGCAAGAACAAGGGAAGTTGCCCAAGTATCTGCTCCCGCAAAGGCTCTATCTGTTAGTAAAACTGCCTCATCAACACCCATAGCAAGTGCTTCTCTTAGGGCCTTTTCTGCCTGTGGTGGTCCCATAGTTACAACAGTTACCTTAGCACCTTCCTCCTCCTTTATTCTAAGTGCCTCCTCTATTGCATTCATATCATCTGGATTTATTATGCTTGGAACACCTTCACGAATCAGCGTTCCTGTCTTTGGATCTATTCTAACTTCATTAGTATCTGGTACTTGCTTTATGAAAACTAATATATTCATACCCTCACCCCTCTACTTTAGAATGTTTGCTGAAATAACCATCTTTTGAACCTCTGAAGTTCCTTCGTATATCTCTGTTATCTTTGCATCCCTCATCATTCTTTCAACAGGATAGTCCTTTGTATATCCATATCCTCCAAATATCTGAACAGCCTTTGTTGTAACCTCCATAGCAGTCTCTGAAGCATATAGCTTTGCCATTGAGGCATCCATACTGTAGTTTTGTCCTGTCTGCTTCTTCCACGCAGCCTTATATACAAGGTTCTTTGCTGCCTCTACCTTAGTTGCCATCTCTGCGATATAGAACTGAAGACCCTGGAAGGTTGCAATTGGTTTTCCAAACTGCTTTCTCTCCTTCATATACTTTACAGCCTCATTTAAGGCACCCTCTGCAATACCAAGTGCTTGGGCTGCAATACCTATTCTTCCTCCATCTAATGTTGACATTGCTATCTTAAAGCCCATACCTTCTTTTCCAAGTAGGTTTTCCTTTGGAACTTTGCAGTCTTTAAAGATTAATTCTGCTGTTGAAGAAGCACGTATTCCCATCTTCTCCTCAATTTTTCCTGTTGAAAAGCCTTCAAATCCCTTTTCTACTATGAAGGCTGATATTCCCTTTGTTCCTTTGCTTCTATCTGTCATTGCAAATACTATAAATACATCGGCATATCCTCCGTTTGTAATAAACACCTTGCTTCCGTTTAGTATGTAATAGTCTCCCTCAAGCTTTGCTGTTGTCTGCTGACTTGCTGCGTCTGTTCCTGCGTTTGGTTCGGTTAATGCAAAGGCACCAAGATATTCTCCCTTTAAAAGCTTTGGAAGATATTTAGCCTTTTGTTCTTCTGTACCATAGGTGTATATTGGCCAGCAGCATAGGGATGTGTGGGCAGATAGAATAACTGATGTTGTAGCACAGGCCTTTGCAAGCTCCTCTACTGCCATTATGTAGGTGATAAAATCGCCCCTGCACCTCCAACTTCCCTTTCAAAGGGATTCCCATCATACCAAGCTTTGCCATCTTCTTTACTGTTTCGATTGGAAACCTCTCTGTTTCATCAATCTCTGCTGCTATTGGTCTTACTTCATTTTCTACAAACTTCTCAAACATCTCCTTTGCAAGCTGCTGTTCTCTTGTTAATGAAAATTCCATATAATCACCCCAAACTTGTTATAAAATTAACTTTTTATAAATTAAAAGCAATTTCTATGCCAATTTTTTTAATTTAAAATAGTTAAAATATAAACATTGTTGTAAAAAATAAGACAGGACATAAAAAATTTGTCCTGTCTTTGATACACTTTATACGCTTCTTTTATATAGTTTGTCCGATTTTTGGTACAGTTTATTTTGATTTTATCGTAATTTGTCTTAATTTAAGTACACCTTATTCAACAATCATTATATCATCAAATTTTGTCTTTCCAAGTGAGCTTAATCTTACACCTGCAAGATGCTTATGTGAGGCAAACCCTGATTGTGGATGGTATAAAAATACCCAAGGTGCATCATCTACAATTATCTCTTGTATTCTTTTATACATCTCTATTCTCTTTTCAGGATTTACTATTGTCTTTGCCCTTGCCATAAGCTCAAGCACCTCTTGATTTTCATAGCCTGTAAAGTCTGTAAAGTTTGCTGGATTAAACAGTGGTTCAAGATAGTTATCTGCATCTCCTGTATCTGCAACCCAACCACTTATGAATATATGGCACTTTGCTATGCTCTCTGGTTTTAGATATTTGTCGGCAGGAACCTTATCAATTACACACTCAATTCCAACAGCCTTTAAATCTTCCTTCATATATTCTGCTATTCTTTCATTTGCTGTAGAACCATTTCCTTGTCTTATTTGTATTACAAGTTTTTCCTTTATGCCCTTTCTGCTTAATATTTCCTTGCCCTTTGAGGATTGTATTCATATCCTCTTAGGTATTTGTTATCAACTATACTTGGTGGAAGTGGTCCCTTTGATTCAACAGCCATACCACCCATTACATCCTCTATTATTCTTTTTTGTTTATAGCATAGTTTAAGGCCTTTCTTACATCCTTATCCTTAATAAATGGAGATGAACTTCTTAAATTAATACCTGCATAGGTGGTTGTCATTACATTTTGAAGTTTAACAGTATCTGAATATCCAGCCTCTTTTATCTTTTCTAAAGTATTTCTATCGTCAACTGGAATAAAGTCGTATTGTTTATCAACAAATTTCTTAACAACCTCATCATCTGTGTAGGTTATTTCTATCTTATCTATATATGCACATCCTCCAAAATAATCGTGGAAGGCCTCAAGTACACATCCGTTTTCCATTGTTTGTACTATTTTATATGGTCCACAGCCTGTAAATACTCCCTTTTCAACATCCTCTTTAGCAAGTATAGCACAGCAGCTTTGAGCAAGATTCAACAGAAATCCTGTATATGGCTTTTTAGTTTTAATGAGATGCAGTATCTATCTAATACCTTTATACCTGAAACCTCTCTTACCTTTCCTGCATTGTATTCTGCTGCACCCTCTATATCAAATAAAAACCAAGAATTTGGTGAATTTAGCTTTGGACTTAAAAGTCTTTCAAAGGAATATTTTACATCCTGTGCAGTAACTTCTCTTCCATTGTGAAATTTTATGCCCTTCTTTAGGTTGAAAATCCAAGTAAGGTTGTCCTCCTCAACATACCAGCTCTTAGCAACACCTGGATATATATCTACACCAAGTCCAGGGAGAAGTAGTCCTGCGTGAACATTTATAAATATCTTGGCACTTTGTTGGTCAAAGGCCATTGCAGGGTCAAGAGTAGATGGAGTTCCATTTATTGTAGTTCTTAAAACTCTACTATCCTCTTCTACTTCATCTATTCTGTTTAAAAGATTATCTGAAACATTTTTTAAATCCTTTGATACTTCAATTAGGGTTTCTATTGCATTTTTGTATATTCTGTTGAGAGAGCAGTTGATTCTACCTTTGACATAACCTTTTCAGATGTCTTGTTCATTTCCTCTGTAGAGTTTATAACCTTCTCAAGGCTATGAGTCTGTTCCTGAATTGCATTTTTAATTTCAATCGAAGTTCTTGCTGTTGTGTTTACAGCTTCAATGATATTGTTGAAGACATCCATTGTGTGGTTTGCCTTTTCAACACCCTCTTTAACCTTAAGGTTGCTCTTTTGAATTGCATCTATTGTTTGCTTTATACTTGAATTTATCTCTTGAATAGTATTTGAAATTTTGTCTGCAGATTCTCTACTTCTCTCTGCAAGCTTTTTAACCTCTGTTGCAACAACTGCAAAACCGCGACCTGCCTCTCCTGCACGAGCTGCTTCTATTGAGGCGTTTAGTGATAAAAGGTTTGTCTGTTCTGCAATATCTCTGATTATTTTAAGCATATCATTTATATGAGATGCCTTTTCTTCAAGTGAAACAACTGCATCCTTTACATAGTTCATTGATGTCTCTATTTCATTCATTGCCTCTATTGAAACTTCAACGGCACTATTACCCCTTTTGCAGTTTCTAAGGTTTGTTCTGCTATCTGTTCTGAGTTTATTGTGCTTGCATAAACTTCCTCTGCAAGTGCAGTATACTGGTTTATTTCGTGAACAAGATGTTCTATTGCCTGCATCTGAATTTCTACATCTTTTGTTATTGTAGTTATAGAACCTATTAGGGATTGCGTAGTATTTTTGTTTCATCAAGCTTTGAAGTTATTCTGTTTACAATAGCCCTTTGATTTTTCTTTAAAAGAGCAAGTCTTGCATCCTTTTGGTTTAAAGAAACTTCTGGTACGAAGTCATTTTTGTTACCGCAATTTCCTTATTCCTTCGTTTAAAAACATTAGTATACCCCCACAGATTTTATTCAACATTTATTTATCGACTATTTTTAATAAATCTTAACAACTAAATACAAAATTTAACGTAAAATATAATTAATTTAAATGTGTTTTATAAAAATAAATTATACATTAAAAATATACATTAGTAAACCAATTATTTCATATTGAAGAATATAATAATAATGAGGTGAAGATATGTGGATATAAAAAACTTCAAATACTATTATCCAAGCCTGAAGGCCCAAAACTTGATTTTAAAGAGGATATAGCTTTAAATACAGAAAGTGAGAAAAAGGAACTTGCAAGGGATGTGTGTGCCATAGCCAACAGCTTTGGAGGAAGAGGGTACATTATTTATGGTGTTGAGGATAAAACCAAAAAGTGGTAGGTATTAATAAGGAGGATTTTAACGAGGAAAAAATACAACAGATAATAAGCACAAGGCTTGACCCTCCTGTTACCATATCAGCAGAACTTGTAAATCTTCACGGTAAGTATCTTGGAATTATAACCATATATAGTTCAAACAACAAACCTCATCAGCTTAAGGAAAACGGAGCCTTTTATATTAGACGCGGTTCTACAACTGATTTTATGCACAAAGAAGAGATTGCATATATGCTTCAAGAATATGGACTTATTCACATTGAACAAACCCCTGTTTTTAATGCCCAAGTTTCAGACTTTGACTTTAATCTTGTAGAAAAATATTTCACTCTTTCTGGCCTTAGCTTTCAAAGGGATGATGCACAGCTTATTTCTTCGGGATTTTTATACCAGGACAGGGAAACTAAAAAATATATCCTACAGTTGGAGGAGTACTTCTTTCTCAAACAATACTCAGCTCTATTTTCCCACACATCTATTTTAATAAAGGATTTTGCATCAAGTTCAGAGGTTAGTGTAAAACTATTTGCAGGTAATATTTTAAATCAGCTAAATGCTGTAAGTAATTATATATCCTCTATTAAAAAATATGACAATATAGATGTTATAAATTTTTGTATTTCTAAAGCAATTATTGAAAGAAATTACCTAAACATAAATAGGTGTATAGAAGTTTTTATTTACAAAGATAAAATTGAAATTGTTATACCTGGACTTATTGATAAAAATAACTTCAAAAAGCTTGAATTTAAAAATATTTGGATGTATTTTAAACTTATGATTTTTGATGTAGATAAAAAGTTTATTTATCCTAATATAAAGAAACTAAAGAAAATAAAGGTTTTTGAAGGCCCTTCACAGGAAATAACAAAGGTAATAATAAGATAAATCATTAAAAAATGCCCCCTGTACTATCAATTCTTTTTATAGAAAAGGGGTATTTTTAATCATTTTTGCTCTCTCATTACAACTTTATTTTTCATAAAATAAAGTATAAGACTATCTACCAGCTGACTCTGCTTTTAAAATTTCTTCATAGGTGTATTTTTCAAAGTTTGCTACCATTTCATCTAACTTTTGCATTTCTTTTGATAATAATTCTTTAGTAATCATTCTTGTCACCACACTTTATTTTTATTATATCAAAATTTTCAAAAATTATTTGTATTTTTTGTCATAATTTTATGTAATATTTTGTAGAATAGTGATTAAATTTTAGTAATAATGTTTAGTATTCAATTTTTAAATAAAAAGAGTAGTTAATGGTTTTAACTACCCTTTTAAATTAATCTTATCTTATTTCCTCATATATCCTATTTATCTCGCTATTATGATATAAAATTACCTCATTTAATCTCTCTTCCATCTCCTGGTGATCATCTACAAAATCAAGTTGAACACACCACATTGGATTGTATTCATCATCTATCTCTTCTACACTATAACCCATTTGGCTATACTCATCTATATTATACATATCATATATTTGGGTAAATTCTTCATCTGTAACATCATCCTTAGTTGTAAGGAAAAGATAGACCTTATCGTTTTCTACATACGCCTTATAAACTAAATTTAAACCCTCTTCAATTTGATAGCTTCCAAGTTCCTCTTGTAGGACTCCATTTTCCCTCTTCATAAGAACAAGTGCCTTTGCATCTATTTCCATAAACTACACCTCTTTAGAATTCTAATCTCTCTTCTATATATTTTGCAACTTCTTCAATTGGTATTCTAACTTGAGTCATTGTATCTCTATCTCTTATTGTAACTGAATTATCATTTAATGAATCAAAGTCAAATGTTATACAGAATGGAGTACCTATCTCATCCTGTCTTCTATATCTCTTTCCTATACTTCCTGTTTCATCGAAGTCAACCATAAACTTCTTGCTTAACATTTCATATACCTTAACTGCCTCATCAGATAGCTTCTTTGATAGAGGTAATACTGCTGCCTTAAATGGTGCAAGTGCTGGATGTAGTCTTAAAACTGTTCTTACATCTCCACCCTCTAACTCTTCTTCATCATAAGCATCTATCAAGAAAGCAAGTGCAACTCTATCAGCACCAACAGATGGCTCTATGCAGTATGGAACAATCTTTTCGTTTGTTTCTGGGTCAAAGTAAACAAGGTCTTCTCCCGAATGATTTATGTGTTGTTTTAAGTCAAAGTCTGTTCTATCTGCAATTCCCCATAGTTCTCCCCAACCAAATGGGAACTTATATTCTATATCAGTAGTAGCATTGCTGTAGTGGGAAAGTTCTTCCTTTGAATGGTCTCTAAGCCTTATGTTTTCTTCCTTCATACCAAGGCTTAAAAGCCAGTTTTTACAATATTCCTTCCAATATTCAAACCACTTTAAGTCTTCTCCTGGTTTACAGAAGAATTCAAGCTCCATTTGTTCAAATTCTCTTGTTCTAAAAGTAAAGTTTCCTGGAGTTATTTCGTTTCTAAAGGATTTTCCTATTTGTCCTATACCAAAGGGAAGTTTCTTTCTTGTTGTTCTTTGAACATTTTTAAAGTTTACAAATATACCCTGTGCTGTTTCTGGTCTTAGATAAACAAGTGCCTTTGAATCTTCTGTTACTCCCTGGAAGGTTTTAAACATAAGGTTAAATTGTCTTATGTCTGTAAAGTTTTTGCTCCACATTCTGGACAAGCAATTTCATTTTCATCTATGTACTGTTTCATCTTTTCATTGCTCCAACCATCTACAATTGGGTTGTCAACGCCTTGGCTTTTCATAAAATCTTCTATTAGTTTATCAGCTCGGTATCTTGTTTTACATTCTTTGCAGTCCATAAGAGGGTCTGAGAATCCACCAACGTGACCTGATGCAACCCAAACTTCAGGATTCATAAGAATTGCACAGTCAATTCCTACATTATATGGACTCTCCTGTATAAACTTCTTCCACCAAGCCTTCTTTACGTTGTTTTTAAATTCAACTCCAAGTGGACCATAATCCCAAGTATTCGCAAGTCCTCCGTATATCTCTGACCCTGGGAAAACAAAACCTCTTGTTTTACAAAGGGAAACAATCTTATCCATTGTCTTTTCAACTGCCATTTTTGTACCTCCTCTATTTTATTTTTTCCAAAACAAAAACCCTTCATCCCGGCAAGGGACGAAAGGTTTACTTCCGCAGTTCCACCCTTATTGGCATAACGCCCAACTTTAAGGTAGTGCTCAAGGCTGCCCTTCACTGAAGGTTACTACCGAGCTTTCACCCTCCTCGGTTCGCTAAAAGCAACTTATTCAGCTACTCCTTCCTATCATAGCACAAATATTAGTTTCGTGAACTACCTCCACTTATAGAAGTGGTGGCTTCGTGGTCAATACTCCCAGCGGAGCAAGTTATCCCACGCTCAAAGGGCTGTTCCTTCCCCAGATATACCAATTACATGGTTTATTTTAGCTTGGTTTTCGCTACATCAATAATAATTATATCATAAAAGAAGAATTTATCAAGCAACATTCATCACCCACTTACAGAAGTGTGCGACTTCTGTTGCTGTTTATGTTAAATTTTATAATAACAAATAGATATAATTTGTCAAGGGCAATTATCCTTCAATTTTAAACTTCTTAACCATATTAACTAAGCTATTAGCCATTGAACTTAAGCTTTGTGCTGTTGATGCAACCTCCTCTGAAGATGCTGAAAGTTCTTCAGAGGATGCAGCAACCTCTTCAGATGCTGCTGTATTTTCTTGAACAACAGCAGTAACTCCTTCTGCCTTTTGTAATACATCATTTTTGCCTTTTCCATAGTATCCATCTCTCTATATGTGTTATCTATAAGCGGTGCCACCTTTTCAACAGACTCTAATATCTCACCAAAGGCAGTAACTGTATTTTCAACAACAGCAGTTTGTTCTTTTACTAAACTATTAACATTATTAGATGAATTTATAACCTCTTCAACGTCTAACTGAATTAAATTAATAAGTTGTGTAATCTCTGCTGTAGACTTTTTAGATTCTTCTGCAAGTTTTCTAACTTCCTCTGCAACCACAGCAAATCCTCGTCCAGCTTCTCCTGCACGTGCAGCCTCTATTGCGGCATTTAAAGCAAGTAAATTAGTCTGTTCAGAAATTGTATTTATAGCATTTGTTATATTGTTTATCTCCTTAACAGATGTTGTTAAATTATTTACCTTATCAACAACAACTTCAAAGGATTTTTGAATTTCACCAATAGACTGTACTAATCTTTCTATTTCTCCCTTTCCTGATTTTGCTTTATAGGTTGCATTATCTGTTTCAGCTTTAACATTTTTTAACTCTCCATATAAGCTTTCTATCTTGTTTGACAAGTCTTCCATCAACGTAACTATGTCCTGTAAATCATTTGCTTGTGTAGATGAACCCTCTGCAACTTGTTGAATAGTTTTAGCAAGTTCCTCTGATGATGATGCCATTTCTTCAGAAATTGATGATAATCCCTCCGATTGGCTCAATACATCATTTGCATTTTCTATAATTTCCTTAATCATATTCTTCTGTGATTCTACCATACTCTTAAAGCTATGTTGAATATCGCCAATTTCATTGTTTTGGTTAACTTCTACTTCTATTGTATAATCTCCCTCTTGTGCTCTTTTCATTAAAGCCGACAGATTAATTAAAGGCTTTGTGATCTGAATTGATAAATAATACCCTAAAGCTATTATTGAAATCAATGTTAAAATTAATATTATAATAACTTTATATATACTCTTACTTAGTTCACTTCTATATTCACTTTCATTCATAGTTGAAACTACAATCCATTTAGTAAGCTTTGATTGTTGTATTCCACTTATTTTATCTTCTCCGTCAAGCTTATATTTTAAATTTCCACTCTTTTTCTCTATTATACTTTTACCAAAATCAAACTCATCAACAATGTTCTTTAAAACCATATCTTTATTAGGATGAGCTATTATAGTACCATCCTCAAGTAATAATGATGCATATCCTGTATTTCCAACCTTTGTTTTTACAATGTGATCAATAAGTGCTTCTAAAGTTATATCTATACCAACAACTGCCTCAGTTCCATCACTTAATCTAAATGCCTTCGCAACTGTTACCATCATATATCCTGTTGTAGTTGACTTATAAGGTTTAGTTATAATAGTATTTCCGAAATTACTTGTTGCCTCTTTATACCAAGGTCTTTGAGTTGGATCATAGTCCTTTGGCATTTCCTTCTGTGGAATTATAATAAACTCCTTGTTTTGTTTTCCTATATACACTTGAAAAAAGTTTGGGTTTGATGTCTTATAATTTGTTAATGTAGAAACTATATTTTCTTTATTGCCTGTAAGTATTGTTTCATTTTTAGTTATTGAATCCGTAGCTACCATTGACACATCAATCAAAGAATCAATATATGCAGCCTTTTCAATAGATATCTGCTTTGTTAAGTTATTTACCTTCTCTTCCACAAGCTTAATACTATTATTAACAAGAATAAAAGATACTAATAATAGAGGAATAATTGCGATTAGCACTATAATACTTGTCAGCTTGTTTCTTAGCTTTCCTCTTTTTATTTTTTCATTTTATAAATCCCTCCTCCTTTTTCCTTTTTCTGTTTAATAAAATTTATATTTTTATTCTAACATCGTCACAATTCTTTTTCAATTTTAAATTTTCGACAATATTTTTAATTTAATTTAAAAAGGTAAAGGTTATTTTAAAATTATAACCTTTACCTTTTTACCACTATAAAAAGGGGGAACTTTTCTTATCACCTGCTCTTGTTACGTGTCTTTACATCAAATATTACTGCTGCTGCAAGAACAACACCTCTTATGATGTACTGATATGATATACCAACTCCCATTAGGTTCATACCATTTATTAGAGAAGCCATAACCAGTGCACCAACTATTGAACCTGTAACCTTTCCTACACCACCTGCCGCTGAAACACCACCAACATAGGCTGCTGCAATTGCATCAAGTTCAAACAATGTTCCTGCCGTAGTTGTTGCTGATTGCAGACGTGCTGTATATAAGATTCCCGATAATGCCGCAAGTAATCCCATAGAACCAAATACTATTAAAGTTATTTTACTAACATCTATACCGCTTAGCTTGGCAGCCTCTGGGTTTCCACCTACTGCATAAATATGTCTTCCAAGGGATGTCTTTGTTGTTATTGTGTGATAAACCAAAACTACAATTATAACAATAACTACTGTCCAAGAAAGACCGTTGTATCCTGATAAAATCCAAGTAACATAACCAATTATTAAAGAAATAAATATGAGTTTTAATATAAACATCTGTTTAGATATAACTTCAAAATTGTATTTTAGTTTATTTTTTCTTGTTTTATACTCACTATATATATAGAACAAGATTGTACAAGCTCCTATTATAAGGGTTAAAAGATGTACGCCTTTAATATTAGCTATATCTGGAATAAAGCCGTTGCCAATTGCATTAAAGCTTTCATTTGGTATTATAATTGTACCTGTTCCTTCTGTTGCAAGTAAAAGTGCTCCTCTAAACACAAGCATACCTGCTAATGTTGCAACAAAGGCTGGTATACCTACGTTTGCTATTAAATATCCATTGAAAAGTCCAATTAATAAACCCAATATCAATGCTACAAGTATAGCCACAGGAACTGGTGTACCGTACTTTGTAAGTAAAATTGCTATTACTGCTCCTAAAAATCCTGCAACATATCCAACTGATAGATCTATGTGTCTTATTACAATAACCAATGTCATACCAACCGATAAAACTGCTATATATCCTGTTTGATTTATTAAGTTGCTTATATTTCTTGAAGATATAAATAGCCCGCCTGTTCCTAATGTAAATATAAGCATAATAACTGCTAAGGCTATATACATTCCATAATCACGAACATTTTGTTTTAAAAGTTGTTTTGCTTCCTTTATAAAATCCATATTCACGCCTCCTAATTAGTTGCAAGTTCCATAATTTTTTCTTGGGTGGCTTCTTCTATTGGCAATTCCCCAACAATTCTTCCGCCTGACATTACATATACCCTGTCGCTCATTCCAAGAACTTCAGGCAATTCAGAAGAAATCATAACTATACTCATACCCTGCTTTACAAGCTCATTCATTAATGTATAAATTTCATATTTTGCTCCAACATCTATTCCTCTTGTTGGTTCATCAAGTATTAATACATATGGTCTTGCAAAAGCCACTTTCCAAGAGAAACCTTCTGTTGATTTCCACCGCTTAAATTTCCAACCTTCTGCTGTATGGTTGGAGCCTTTATCCTTAAAGATTCCTTATATTCATTAGCAACCTTTATTTCCTCATTTTGATTTATAAAACCCTTTTCACATAAACTCTTTAAGTTTGACAAGGTAATATTTGCTTTTATATCATCAATTAAAATTAAACCATTTCCCTTTCTATCTTCTGTTACATACGCTACACCAGACTTTATAGCATCCTTTGGTTTTAAAAATCTCTTTTTCTCACCGTTTACATATATATCTCCCTTTAGCCTATAGCCCTTTGAGTTACCAAATATGCTAAGGGCAAGTTCAGTTCTTCCTGAACCCATAAGGCCTGCAATTCCAACTATTTCTCCCTTTCTTACATTTAAAGATACATCGTGTAATATTTCTCTATTCAAATTTAGGTCATAGGCACTTAAATTTTTAACCTCAAGTACTTTATCACCAAACTCCTTTATATTTCTCTTTGGATATATATCATTTATTTCTCGACCAACCATATGCTTTATAATGATATTTTCTGTTATTTTATCTTTACTTGCATCAAGTGTGCAGATTGTTTTTCCATCTCTTAATACTGTAATAGTATCAGCAACCTCTAAAACTTCCTTTAGCTTATGGGATATTAAAACGCAGGTTACTCCGTGTTCCTTTAGTTCTTTTATTAATTTAAGAAGATTTTCACTATCATCCTCATTTAATGCTGCTGTAGGTTCATCAAGTATTAAGAGCTTTACATCTTTACTTAAGGCCTTTGCTATTTCAACAAGCTGTTGCATTCCAACTCCAAGGTCCTTAATTTTAATCGAAGGATTTATGTTAAGTTTAACCTTCTTGAGCATCTCCTTTGCCCTTACAATTGTCTCTTCCCAATCTATAAATTTTCCTTTTTAATTTCGTGTCCCAAAAATATATTCTCATATACTGTAAGTTCTGGTATTAGGGCAAGTTCCTGATAAATAGTTACAATACCTACTCTTTCGCTATCTGATATATGTGAAAACTTTTGAACAGTTCCATTAAAAACTATATCTCCTGTATATTCTCCATAAGGGTACACACCACTTAAAACCTTCATTAAAGTTGATTTACCAGAACCATTTTCACCAACTAAACAGTGAATTTCTCCTCTTTAACTTTGAAATTAACATTATCTAAGGCCTTAACCCCTGGAAATGTCTTGGTTATGTTTTTCATCTCTAAAATATAATCGCTCATAACACCGCTCGCTCCTTGATTTAACATTTAAATACTTTATGAAGGAATAGTGATAGCTACAGCTACCACTATTCATATCTTGAGATCCCTATTACTTAATTCCTGTAAAATCTGAAGCATTGTAGTAACCTGAATCAATCAAGGCTTGTTTTACATTTTCCTGTGTTACAACTATTACTTCAGTTTGCTTTGCCTTAACATCTATCTTACCGTTGTTGTATGAGCCAGTTGTCTTTGGTTCTTTACCATCTAATAGATCTTTAGCCATTCCTATAGCATCCTTAACAAGTGTTCTAACATCCTTAAATACTGTCATTGATTGTTTTCCATCGATGATGTATTGGATTGAAGCCTTTTCTGCATCTTGTCCTGTTATCTTATAGCTTGTAACATCCTTATCAGCTGCAAATGCATCTGCTATTGCACGAGCAGTACCATCGTTTGGAGCTAATATAAATACATTACCCTTATCTTCCTTTGTTGCAGCTGTTAAGTGTGCTTCTGCCTTATTCTTAGCTTCGTTAAAATCCCAGTTTGTAGTTACTTGTCCTATTATTCTACTCATTTCATCACGAGTAAGCTTTGCCTTTCCTTGAAGTGCAACTGCTTCACTTGAGTTCTTTATAACAAATGTTCCATCTGCAATCTTTGGTTGAAGAACATTCCAAGCACCTTCAAAGAATAGGAATGCATTGTTGTCTGATGCTGCTCCAGCATATAGATATAATGGGTTTCCTTTGCCTTGAGCTTGTTCTACTAAGTATCTTGCCTGTGCTTCACCTACTGCTACACTGTCAAATGTTACATAGTAATCAACCGCATCTGTATTAGTTATTAA
The DNA here is from genome assembly GCF_028622835.1 of Caloramator sp. mosi_1. Classification (GTDB taxonomy): domain Bacteria; phylum Bacillota; class Clostridia; order Clostridiales; family Caloramatoraceae; genus Thermobrachium. The sequence goes on from NZ_CP117677.1 coordinate 71,252, forward strand.
TCTGTCATAGGATATTACCTTTATACCTTCCTTTTAGCTGCCTCTGCTGCTGCAGCTGCTGCACTACCATCGTGAGGACAAATTATTAATACTTTTATTCCCTTAGCTATAAGTGCATCAACATTTTCCTTTTCCTTTGCTGATGAACCTTGGCTAAATAGAATTTCAACTGAATAGTTTGTGTCCTTTAGTGCATCCTTAAATCTTGTTTCATCTTGAACCCATCTTGGTTCATCCTTTGTTGGTAAAACTATACCAACATCTACTTTTTGTTCCACACGATGTCAAAGCAAACATCATTAAGCCTAACAATAAAGCTGAAATAAATTTTTTCATATAGAACCCCCTGTGATTTAATTGTTGTTTTTGTTTGCTAATTAAAAATTTTCTGATTAATTAGCTTCAACTAAATTATTGCATATTTATTTCAACTTGTCTCTGTAGGTATTTGTGCAGGATAAGTATAATTTAGTTAATTGTCTTAATATTTAAAAAATAATAAGTAATTTTTGTTGCAAAATTTTGCAGTTTAAAATAAAAGATTTATTATATTGCTGTTGAAAAAGATAAGATAAACCCCTTGAAGGGATTTCTTTGGCATTACTTCATTTTAAAATCCTTTCAAGGGGCAAATTTATAGTTTAAATATCTTTTATCTTTATCAGCAGCCTGTTTATTATTTTTTAAGATACACTTCCTCTTTTAAATGAAACCCATCTTTTATTATTGTTTCGTCTATATTATTTTTATCTACTGCAATTGGTTCTAAGACGTAATATGGAACATAGTATTTACCATCAAATATTTTGCTACTTGTCTCAATAGGTTCATTTTTAACAAGCTTTATGGCCATCCTGATTGCCGCTTCTGCAAGTCTATCTATAGGCTTATATATAGTCATAAGCTGTGTACCCTCTACTATTCTCTGACAAGCCCAAAGGTCTGCATCCTGTCCTACTACCAAAACCCTTCCTATCTGTCTATGTTCAGACAGTGCCTCAATTACACCTTCTGCCAAGCTGTCATTACCAGAGATTACTGCATCTATCTTTGAATTTTTCTGAAGTTCCCTATCAACAACATTAAAGGCATATTCCCTCATCCAATTAGGTGACCATTCTTCCCCACTATTTTTATCTGTCCATTACTTATATACGGTGACAACTTTTTATCATATCCTTCCTTAATCATCTTTGTATTGTAGTCATTTTTGCTCCATTTACTATTAAAATGTTGCCATATCTTATTTTACTCAAAATTCCCTCTGCCATTAGCTCTCCAACCCTAACATTATCGAAACTAATATACAGGTCAACATTTGAATTAAGTACAAGTCTATCATAGGAAATTACAGGTACTCCCTCTCCTTTGCCATTTGAACTGCACTTTGGGCCTTTATGTAATCGTTTGGTACAAGCAAAAGTACATCTATTCCTTCATCCAATAAATACTTAACCTGATTTAATTGGTCTTGATCATCATTGTTGGCATTTTGAACTATTATTTCTGCATCAAATTCCCTTGCCTTTGCCATCAAAATATCTCTATCTTTAATCCATCTTTCTTCCTTTAGAGTCCCTAAGGCAAAACCTATTCTTATCTTCTTTTTTCATCTTTATTTTTCTCCTCCGAAAATAAATGAACATAGGGCTTATATAATTTTATAAAAATCAAGGCTGTTTGTATTATTAAAAGAAGAAGAAGTACAACCAATATGGAATTTCTTAAAAACTTATCTTTAACCAACATAATCCCCCTTATCCTGCAAGCAGCTCTATATTCTGTTGGCGTCATTCCTGTTATCTTCTTAAATATCTTACAGTAATAATTAGGATCGTTATATCCTATCTCTTGGCATATTTCCTTTATACTAAGGCTCTTGTTTGATAATAACTGCATTGACTTTTCTATTCTAAATTCTGTTAAATAGTCAGTAAATCCTTTACCTATTTCATTTTTAAATATTTTACTAAGATAATGATAGCTTATATTAACATACTGTGCTGCATCCTGAAGGGATATATCCTCTTTATAGTTTTTGTTTATAAACTCTAAAACCTTAGATATAATATCATCTACCTGCTGCTGTCTTCTATTTTGAATTTCAAAGGAGATTTCTGAAAGATACTGTAAAAAGCTCCTTCTTATTTCATTTAGCTCCTCATCTTTTAGAACTGTTAAAACAAATCTCTCCTTTAAAATATTTAGATTGTCAATTTTGTAGGGAATAACTTTATCTATACTAAAGGCTAATTCTATAAGTTTAGTTTTTATTTTGTATACATCACTAATGTATGCATTGCTCAGCCAAACATATATGGATTTAAATATCTCCTTTGCACCATTTAAATCCCCTGAAACTATATAGTTTAAAAATGCAGTTTCAAGATTCCAAGGATAAACGTCGTTATTATTTATGTCAGGGTTTATATCATCATAATGGACTATAGTTTGTCCATTATTTATGGAAGATGCAATATATGCCTCATTACAGGATTTATTAAAATTTTCTATACTGTAAACTCCTCCTATTCCTATTCTATATCTCAAATTAGATACACCCTTTATCTTTTCTTCTAACTTTTTGCAATTTCGATGGACTTATATTTAGAAAATGCATATTCCTCCTCATCAGTTGGGATAAAGGCCACAATCCTATCTAATAAAGGATTAGATATAATACAAGGAACGATACTTTTTAGTTTTATTTTAAATAGGTCATAGAAATTCTGTTTATTAGACTTTTCCTTATGGACAGTATCACCTATTAACTTGCTGTCAGTTTCAAGTGAAATACTCATAACATAACCCTGTTTTAAAGACATATTAAAAACATTTTCATAGAAACCCACATCGTTTAATGTACCTATATTAAACATCTTGTATGCTATAAATTGTCCTTCTAAGAAGGGTACTATGTTATTTATTCTCTCCTTTAATTCTACCTCTAACATTATGTTTTTTTTCTGTTTTCTATTGCATTTTTTAGGTTATTAATTGTTTCAATGAGCTTTGTCTTGTTTATAGGCTTTAAAAGGTATTCAAAAACACCAAGATTTAATGCCTCCTTTGCATAATCAAAATATTCATAGGCTGTAAGTATTACAAAATATATATCGCTGTTTGTAGCCTTAATCTGTCTAATAGCCTCTATTCCATTTATTCCAGGCATATGTATATCCATAAAAACTATATCTGGCTTTGTTTGAATAGCCTTTTCTATAGCTTCACGTCCTGTTCCTGCAGTTTCAACAATTTTTACATCATCAAAGTTTTTTCTATTATCATTTTTAAATACTCAAGAACAAGATATTCATCATCTACTATTAAAACCTTCAACATACTTTTAATCCCCCTTTACCCATACTAAATCTTGGTATCTTTAAGGTTACTTTAGTTCCTTCATCTATCTTACTTTCAATACTAATTAATCTGTTCCTGTCATTTATATCAAACAATAACTCTAATCTTTCTAAAACATTCTTCATTCCTATTCCTGTTACGTGTTTTTGTAATTTCTTCATCTGCATTTGATGAAATTATACCCTTTATACAATCCTCATCCATTCCCATTCCGTTATCAATTACATCAATCAATACATAATCAAGTTCTGTCTTAACATTAATGTGGATTTCTCCTTTTCTTTCAAGATGTTGAAGTCCGTGTATATAGGCATTTTCAACAATTGGCTGCAAAGTTATTCTTGGTATTTTAGTGTCTAATGCCATTTCATCAATATCTGTATAAAAATCAATCCTATTTCCAAACCTCATCTTTAGAATCTGCATATAATTTATAACGTGTTCTATTTCATCCCTTAAGGGAACAAGATCGTCAATATTTTTAAGGTTGTATCTAAATAGTTCTGCTATATTTTCAATAAAATCTGATGTCTGTTCAGCCCCTTCAATTAATGACAGCTGTGCTGCTGCATTTAATGTATTAAATAAAAAATGGGGGTTTATTTGTGATTGAAGGTACTTAAGTTCTGCCTCCTTAAGCAGACTACCCATTCGTAGATTTTGAAGTTCCTGCTCTTTAAGCCTATTTTCCATCTCTGCTTGCTTTTTAAGCTCACCTATATAATTTTTAATGCTCTCAACCATTTTAATAAAAGCACCTGTTAATATATCTGTCTCATCACCTGTATGGGTTTGGGTTAGTTTGACCTCTAAATCACCCTCTGTTATTCTTTCTGCATACTTTGATAGTTCTGATATTGGTCTTATTAATCTATAGGTAGCAGCTACTGCAATATATAATGTAACAATAACGGATACAATTATTGCAAAAAGTTTAAAAATATTATAAACCTCATATTGCTATTTATATTTTGATACCTTTCTGTTCCTCCCTTTAAAGTATTGTCTAATAACTTATTGTTGTACTCATTTATGTATTCGCTTATTTGGGTAACTCTCTCAAAATTTGCTATATATCTGCTGCTTATTCTTCCACGCTTTGCTAATACAGCCTTGTCAGTTTCTGATAGTAATTCATCAAGCATATTACCCATATCCTTCAGTATTAAATTATCTTCGTTGTAGTCTAAAGCCCTGGGTATTTCCCTTGATATCACTTGGAGTCTATTGTAGTAGTCATAATATCTAAGAAGACTTTCTGAGGATGCAGTAGTTAAATATTTCTCAAGTTCTGTAATAAGATTATTTACAGTATTTTTAACATTATTTATGTAAATATAATCCTTTATTATTCTATTTGTGTTATTTAAAACTATATTAGCACTATAATAAGAAAAAAGACTTATACTGCTTAAAAACAATATTATAAATAAAAAGTATATTATTAACTTTTTTCGTATACCGAAAAACTTTAAAAACTCTCTATTCATAAAGACTCTCCCACTTTATAATTTTTTCATTCTCATTGTTAGTTTTCTTAAATTCCTCAATTGTATCTTTTGTTAAAACTTTTAATTCGGTATTTATATAATATGGAACATTTTTAGACAATTTTATATCTATAAGAGCCTTTACACTTTCATATCCCATCTGAAAGGGATTGCTTGATATAGTTCCATATATAATTTCCTTATCAATGTATCTTAATATATCTTCTGAACTTCCATAGCCTACAAGTACAATTTTACCGACCTTGTTTCTATCTACGACAAGCTGTGCTGCCCCTAATGTATCGGCTGAACTTACAGTAAAAATAGCATTTATATTTTCTTCAGAATCTATAATCTTTTGAGTTATTTCCTCAGCACTCAATATTCCCATCTTTGATGTGTATGTTTTTACAACCTTCATATCTGGATAATCCCTAATAGCACTAAAAAATCCATTCATCTTCAAATTATTCTCAACTATATCTTGGTTTAAATCGCTGCTTGTAATTATTGCTATATTAGCCCTTCCCCTGTTGCTTTCATAATTAGCTCGGCCGCCTTTTTTCCAACTTCAAAGCTATTTACACCAATAAATGAATACCTTTTACTTTTATTATCATCATTCTCTATTGTTACTACTGGAATTCCCTTAAAATATGCCTTATCTATTAAACTTGTAAAATCTTCTGCAGTAGAAACGTGAGTTATTATTCCATCAACCTTAGATAAAATAGCAATATCAAGATATTTTAACTGTTCCTTTGGATCATTAAATCTTGGAGAACAAAATTCTATTACCACGTTATTATCCTTTGCCGCCTTCTTTGCCCCCATTATTACCTCTTTCCAAAAGGGATCTATGGAGTTTTGGGTGATAAAATAAAAATGGTATGTTGGCTTTGCAAAAACTGGTTGTACACTATCATTTTTGAATAGATAAGAATTAACCCCGCTATCAAGTTTGCAATAATTAAAATTAATATAGCTTGTCTATTAATAAAATCTATAAATCTTTTAACATCCCTACCCCACCTTGTCACAAAATTCTCAATATTCATTATATCATAAAAATAATATATTGAGGAATTTATAAAGTATACAGATAAGACTTATTAAAGATTATCATATAAAAAAATTAGGGAGATGTCCCCCTAATTACTTATTATATCCTCTTCTCATACCTTTCCCTAAACCTAAACCATTTCCTTGTCCTTTTCCTTGACCATTTCCAAAGCCTACACCATATTTTTGTCCAAGCCTTTGTGAACCTGTTCCATCACAGTTTGCCATATTATTTTTGATTGAATTATAAATCTCATCTGCCTGTTCTTTTGTTAATCTTCCTTCCTTTACTCTTTGGTCTAATATTTCTTTTTATTCTTTAGCATTTCATTTTTAAATTCTTCAAGCTTTCCTGCTTCCTTTGCTATTGTTCCATATGTTTTTCCTTGTGCCCTTTCTTGATATAGTGTCTCTACAGTTTTTCCTGTAAGTTTTGATACTATATCAACTGGTCTTGTTGCTGCATAAGCAAGTGCAGTTGTAGAAAGTACTCCTGCTACTAATAGTCCTAATGCTATCTTTTTCATTTTCATACTAATCACCCTCCAATAATTTTATTATCTTTATTTTTGATTATATTTTTATAATGTGATTTATTTGTGGGATTTTTGTGTAGATTCTGTGAAGTTGATTTTATTTTTTGTTTTTATATATTAATATATAGTTAAAACAATATTAGGTGGTGATATTATGAGTAGAATTCTAATAGTTGAAGATGAAGATAAATTAAGACGTGTTTTAAAACTTTATCTTGAAAAGGAAGGCTATCTTGTTGATGAAGCAAAGGATGGTGAAGAAGCTATTAATTTATTTTCTCCCATTACTCATTCACTTGTTATTCTTGATGTTATGCTACCTAAACGCGACGGCTGGAGTGTTTTAAGAACAATAAGAAGAGAAAGTGAAGTTCCAGTTATTATGCTAACTGCACGTGGTGAAGAGGATGATAAACTGTTTGGTTTTGATCTTGGTGTTGACGACTATGTTGTAAAACCAGCAAGTCCAAGGGAAATAGTTGCAAGAACTCGTGCTATTTTAAAAAGAGTTCAAAAACTAAAGAAGCCGAAGAATTTAATATAGATAAATCTGCAAGAGAAGTAAAAATAAATGGAAATAAAATTGATTTAACCTTAAAGGAATTTGAACTGCTTTTATATCTTTATGAAAATAAGAACATTGCAATATCAAGAGAGCAAATACTTGATGCTGTTTGGGGATATGAATATTTTGGAGATTTAAGAACAGTTGATACCCATATAAAAAACATTAGAGAAAAGCTTGGGGAATATCGTGAATATATCCAAACCGTTAGAGGTTTTGGGTATAAATTTGAGGTGAAAAAATGAAGGGAATAAGATTAAAGTTAATTGTTTATACAAGCCTTCTTATGATTATTCTTTTAGTGTTTAACATACTGCTTCAAAGTAACATATTAAACAGATACTACTCTAATACTGAAAAAGATAAACTTATTTCCTATGCAAGGATTATTGAAAAAATCTTTTAAATCCAAATGAACTTTCTTCAGAAGTAAGTAAAATTTCAAGCACTCTAAATGCAAGAATATCTATTTATGACAAAGAAGGCAAAATTATTTATAGAGAATATTCACATATGATGGGTATGACCGGAAAAATAATGAACATTGAAAACGCGTATCTAAACAAAGTTTTAGAAGGTCAAACTATTTATAGAACAGATGAAGTTATGTTAAGGCATAGCAAAATTATTTATCTTGGCTATCCTGCAAAAATTAACAACAATGTTTTTGCCATATTTATTCATATACCGACAGTTGAAATAAATAATGCTGTATCTAATATATCAAAGCAATTTACTTACCTCTTATTATTTGCAATAGGTTTATCCTTCATTGGAGCATACTTAATTAGCAGCAAATTTACAAAACCTATAATAGAAATAAATAATGCTGCAAGAAAAATATCAGATGGAGATTACAGCGTAAGACTTAGTATCAACACTGACGATGAAATAGAGGAACTTTCAAAAACCATAAACTCAATGGCTGAAAACCTATCTAAAACTGAAAAGTTAAGAAGAGACTTTATAGCAAATGTTACCCACGAGTTTAGAACACCACTTGGAATTATTAGAGGATATGCAGAGGCACTCTATGATGATATTGTTCCTATTGAAGAAAGAAAGGAATATATACAAGATATAATAGAAGAAGTTGAAAGACTAAACAAGCTTGTTAATGAGAACTTGGAACTATCTAAAATTGAATCAGGAAATATAAATTTAAAAAGTGAAAGAATAAATCTATATAAGCTATTAATTGACATAGTTGATAAAATAAAAATATTAAAGGGTAATAGAAGTATTATAATAAATGGTACTGATACCTTCATAAACGGCGATAGTTATTACATCGAAATGGCAATATTAAATATACTATCAAATTCAATAAAACATACAAAGGACGACGGAATAATTGAAATTAATATTAGTAATCAAGATAATCCACAAATAACTATAAAGGATAATGGTGAAGGAATTGAAGAAGAGCACCTACCGTATATATTTGAAAGATTTTATAGAGTTAAAGAAAAGGGTGTTGGAGGGCTTGGACTTTCTATTGCTAAGGAAATAATTAAACTTCATAGGGGTAGCATACAGGTTAAAAGCAAGGTAGGAGAGGGAACTACTTTTACTATACAATTTAAATGATAAATAATTTGAGCCACCTAAATGGTGGCTCAGGCGTACCTAAATTAGTACTTCTACATCCCTATTCTTTGAAAGTATCATAGTACTATCATATACTAAAACCTCTATTTCTTCACCTTCCAATAATTCTAATCTAACCATCTTCTTATCAACTTCTACTTTAATCAGACGTCCTCTATAATTTACTCTAAAGGAATATTTCTTCCACTTATCAGGTATTATTGGCTCAAACTTTATTTTATCATTGTATATTCTAAAGCCTCCAAATCCAAAAACAATTCCCATCCAGGACCCTGCCATATTTGCTGCGTGAATTCCATCCTTTGTATTTCCGTGATGGTCATCTAAGTCCATTCTTGCTGTTCTCATAAAATAGTCGTATGCTTTGTCCTTATATCCTATATCACAGGCTACAATGCTAAATATGCAAGGTGACAAAGAAGAATCGTGGGTTGTTACCCTTTCATAATAATCATAATCCCTCTTTTTTGTTCCTTTGAAAATTTTTCACTGTGTAAAAATAATGCAAGAACCCAATCTGCCTGCTTACATACCTGATGTCTATATATAACAAGTGGATGATAATGTAAAAGTAAAGGATACTTATCCTTTGGAGTATTTTCAAAATCCCATATTTTTTGCTTAAGAAGGTATCATCCTGTGGATGTATCTTTAATTTGTCATCGTATGGAATATACATACCATCTGATGCTTTTTCCATTCATCAAGTTCCTTATCCTCTAAGTTAATCTTTTGTTTTAATTCATCATAATTTTCCCTATATTTATTTTTTAACATTTGAGCAATATCATAGGCAAATTGTAAATGTTCCTTTGCCATTATATTGGTGTAGGCATTGTTATTTACCATTGCTGTATATTCATCTGGACCTGTTACTCCATCTAAGCAAAAACCTTTTCCCTCAACATAATGGCCTAAGTCCGCAAAAATTCTTGCTGTTTCAAAAAGCATTTCTGCACCACAGTTTAACATAAAATCTATATCACAAGTTGCTTCAAAATATCTTTTTATTGCAAAGGCAATATCTGCATTAATATGATATTGTGCAGTTGATGCTAAAAAGTAGGCTGAACATTCTTCACCATTTATAGTTCTCCAGGCATAAAGGGCACCTTTTTATGAGCCATTTCTCTTGCCCTTTCTCTTGCTTTGTCTAAGGTATTGTATCTATACTCAAGGAGTTTTCTTGCTACATTAGGCATTGTATAGGTAAATAGAGGTATAATATACATTTCTGTATCCCAGAAATAGTGACCCTCATATCCTTCTCCAGTTAATCCCTTTGCACCTATGTTTGTAAGTCCATCTCTACCTGTGGATTGAAGTATGTGAAACATATTAAATCTAATTCCCTGCTGTAAAAAATCATCTCCATCTATTTCTATATCTGCTCTATACCAAAAGTTATCCATATACTTCTTTTGTTCTTCCTTTAATGCATTGTACCCAAATCCTATAACTTCCTTTGTTATTTTTTGTTTCATTTCTTCTAATCTATCTAATTCATACTCTCTTGAATTTACGAATACTACATACTTTATAAGTTCAATTTCCTCTTCTCTTTTAGCTTCAATATTATACTCAAAACCAAGCCTATAATCTTCATATAAATATCTTTTATTATAATTTAAGGCTCCACTTAGCTCCTCAGATATAGAACAAATTAGATTTAATTTAGAATTCTTAGTAGTAGAATATACCTCATACCTGTTATCTTCTAAAACTCTTTTATCTATATTAAAGGCTCTTCCAACAATACCTGAACCAACCCTTGGATCATCCTCTGACGTTAAATTTTTACATCTAAATCCATATAAGATGCTATATCAATTCCCCCATCAAAGTTGAGGGGCTTAATTTTCAGTTTAACTAAAGCCGCATTTTTATATTTTAAACTTGCAAATCTTTCAAAGTTTAACTCTACCTCTTTTCCTGATTTTGTTCTCCAGACTACTCTTCTTTTAAGTACAGCTTCCTTTAAATCTAATACCCTCTCATATTCTAAAATATTTGAGTTTAGCATATTAAACTCTTCATCATCTATACTTATATTTATAGCCTTTGGATTAAAAACATTTAGCATAGTTTGACCTATTTCTGGGAAAGCATAGGCCTTTTCACCATATTTTATTTGGTGGGTTTCATAAAAACCATTTATAAAGGTGCCTTCTACTGAATATTTCTTATCAAGGCCTTCTTCAAAGCTTCCCTAAGCCCTATATATCCGTTTGCTACTGTAAATAATGTTTCATTTACAATGCTATTTTCTTTATCAAATTCCTTCTCTATTATTTTCCATTCATCAACAGCTATATTGTTTTTTACTTCATTCATTACAACATCTCCCTTCTGCCATATACTAGTTAAATAACTGGAGCTTTATTGTCTCCACTTTATAAATTTGGCATGCTTAACGCATGCCAAATTACTATTTACCAGCCTTTTGTTTTGCATCTTCTATAACATTATGGTATTTATCTAATGTAGTCTTAACATCTTTTCCTTCTAATACAATTTCCTTTAATGCATCATTTAGTGCCTTATCTACATCTGCCCAATAAACGATATTAGGTCTTGGTTCTGCAACCTTCATTGCCTCATTTATAGCTTCAAAATATGGCTTTTGCCAATCTTCAACTTGTCCGTAAGCATCACTTCTTGCTGAAGGCCAAGCAAGCTTTGAAGCCAACTTTTCTTGTACTGGTTTTGACATTAAGTATTCCATAAACTTTAATGCTAAATCCTTATTAGGTGAACCTACTGGTATTCCTAAAACGTCTCCACCTAAAACCTTTGAAGCCTTTACTGGACCTGCAAATCCACCGTATGCCTTAATTTCCTTCTTTCCTCCGTCTTTAACGATAACATTTACACCAAATGGCCAGTTAGCAGCAAGATACATTGATTCTTCAGCAACAAATCTATTAGTTGTATTCCAGTCAGCCTTTAATGAATCTGGTGATAGATATGGCCAAAGTTCCTTTAAGAATGTATAAGCCTTAACGCTTCCTTCATCGTTTAATACAAGTGGATCTCCTCCTGCTTGTCTTATAAACTCAAATAATTGAACAGTTGTATTTCCATCAAATACAGCCTTAATACCTACTTTACCTATTCCTTCCTTTTCCTTCAATACCTTAGCTACATTTAGTAATTCATCCCAAGTCTTAGGAGGTGTTAAACCATATTGGTTAAATTTATTTTCATTGTAAAAATTAATTTCTACATTTGGTCTGAATGGTAAGAAGTATAGTTTTCCATTAAACTCTCCAACCTTGGTTAATGAAGGTATAATCTCTGCTGGTATTTTACTTCTAAAATCTGATAAATCCTCAACTAATCCCTTATCCACAAGTGGTGCAAGTGCCATATTATCCTGTGCAATTAAATCTATTTCTGTTTTTCCAGCTTGCTTCATTGCTTCAAGCTTCTTTACAACATCCCCTGATTCAACTTGAATAGCTTCAATTTTGCAATTATTTGCCTTTTCAAACTCTGGGAAGATTTCATCCCTCATAACCTTCCATTCTTCTTCACCAAGTCCCATAGTAACTCTTAGTGTCTTGGTTTCACTTGTTGTGTTTTCTTTTTACCACATCCTGCAAAAACTCCTACTGTCAAAACTAATGCAAGTGAAGCTGCAAATAGTTTTGAATTTCATTTATATTCCCCCTCTAACTTTAATTTTTATTTAAACTGCATATGCAGTTATCAACCCTTTACTGCTCCTCCTAAATAGTCTGATCTTATATACCTTTGAAGAGCAAAGGTAATTATAAGAACAGGAATAGTTAATATTGTTGAATAAGCTGCTTGTTGGAAAAACCACCTCTTAAAACATAATAGTAAATTTGTAATGGCAAGGTCTTTGTAGTTAGTGATAAGTATAATGCATAGGTAAACTCATTCCAGGAATTTAACCAAGTAAACATAGCTGCAACTGCAAGACCTGGAGCTGCAAGAGGAAATACAACCTTTATAAGTGTTCTTATTCTTCCTGCACCATCAATTGATGCAGCCTCTTCAAGGTCTACTGGTATCGTTTCAAAGGTAGATACAAGTATCCAAGCTATAAAGGGTAATTGTTCAATTAAATGAGCCATAACCAGTCCAATATTTGTATCTAGTAAATTCCATTTTAAAAGGTTACAGATATAGGAAGTGCGATACCTACATTAGGAAACATCCTTGTAAAAATAGAGTTAGTATTATCGCATATTTAATTTTTTTATTAAATCTTGATATAGCATAAGAAGCAGGTGCTGCAATTATTATTGCAAAAACCATTGTCAAGGTAGCAACTATTAAACTTTTAAGAAGGGGGCCACAAATTACCTGACTTAAACACCTGCTCCCAATGTCTAAAGTCAAATTGCGTTATAAAAAACTTTGGATGGCTCGTTAATACTTCTGATGGAACTGCAAAGGAAATTCTAAAAGAATATAAACTGGTATAACCATAAATAATACTATAAGAACAATTCCAATATAAAATAGTGCCGATTTTAAAAACTTACCCTTCATTACCTTTCTGCCCCTCCTTCTACTGCCCTAAAATATATAAACATAAATACCATAATTATTATAAGCAAGACTGTTGATGCAGCAGCTGAAGCATTTAAATTGTTATAGGAATATTCATCATATGCTAATGTAGCCAAAAAGGGTGTAACTCTTCCTGCAAGTATCTTCGGAAGTTCAAAAATTCTAAAGGAATCAACTGCCCTTAATATTACAGTCATTGTTATTGACGGCTTTAACAAAGGAAGTGTTATTTTAAAGAATGTCTGTAATTTTCCTGCACCATCTATGGCTCCTGCTTCATATACTTCTGTTGGAATCGATTCCAAACCTGCCAATAATAAAAGTACAACTATAGGTAGTACTTTCCAAGAATCTGCTACAGCAATTACAAAAATGTTTTTTATTCCACCTGATGTCCAAGCTATTGGTTTATTTATAATACCTAACTTGTACAAAAATTCATTTAAATATCCCTGTGTTCCAAAAATATACAATAATGTTACACCAGAAACTAATGTAGGAACTCCCATTGGCAAAAGAACAAGTGACCTAACTAAGCCTTTACCTTTAAAGTTATATTTTAATGCCATAGCTATAAAAAGACCTAAAACTAATTGAAGGCTGACTCCAACAATTGTAACTGCAATAGTATTAATGATAGCCATATTAAAATCTTTTTAGCAAATAGATATTTATATGTTTCAAGTCCAAAGACACCTGATTTGTTTTGAAATCCAAGTAGGATAGTTTTAAATATTGGAATAACTGTAAAACCTAAAATATATAACGCCAAAGGCAATATAAAAAGTATTTCTAAATAGTACTTTTTTATTTTATTCATATTCCCCCCATTTCTTTACAGGATTTTCGTTCTATTATCTCATAATTCAAGATAATATTTTTGGGTGCCTCTTCACCATTTAAAAGTTTTATAAGGGTTTGCATACCCTTTGTTCCCATCTCATACCTTGGCTGTTTTACTGTTGTAATGGGTGGATAAAAATATTCTGCAAGTTCAATACCGTCAAATCCAACTAAAGAAAAATCATCGGGTATCTTAAATCCTCTTTGCATTGCACAGGACGCAGCACCAACTGCCATAGTGTCAGAAGCTGCAAATATAGCTGTCGGTTTATCCTTTTGATTTAAAATCTTTTTCATAGCATCATAACCGCTTTTAAATTTATAGTTTCCATAAAAATTAGATTATCATCAATATCAATACCATTTTCCTTTAAGGCTTTTTTATAACCCTCAAGTCTTGGTATTCCTGCATTTGGATCGTTCTTTTCTCCTGCAATCATAGCAATCTTTTTATGTTCTAATTTTATCAGGTATCTAACTGCTTCATAAGCAGCACGTTCATTGTCTATTATTACACTGTGGAATTCTTCTTCAGCATCCTTTGTTGATATTAATACAATTGGTATGCCAGTTGTTTTAAATTCCTTTTTAAGGTCCTATTGATTGTGTTACTTATAAACAATATTCCATCTGCCTTTTTTCCTTTAGCATATTAAGTGCTTCTTTTTCCTTTTCTCTTTTTAAATCTGTATTTAAAAGTATTATGTTGTATTTAAAGTCTTTTGCAACATCTTCAATTCCTCTTACAATCTCAGGATAAAAGGCACTCGATATGTCAGGTATTATAACACCTATTGTTTTTGTAGAATTAATCTTTAAACTCCTTGCAATAGCATTCGGCTTATAGTTAAGTTCTTCTATTGCTTCTAACACTCTTTTTCTTATTTCCTCTGAAACTGAAGGGTGATTATTTATTACCCTTGATACAGTTCCTACACCTACATTTGCCTTTTTGCAACGTCCTTTATTGTTGCTGCCATCTTATCACCCTCTTGGAAACGTTTCATCATTTTTATATTATCATAATTTTATTATAATTTCAATAATTCAACTTATTTTTTGAAATAAAAAAGAGGGATAAATATGTATTACTTGAATTCGGCAAGTAAATTTTAAAAAGTTTCTACTTGCCATTTTTGTTTTCTTTATGAATAAATTTACATTTATTATGATATTTTATACCGTTAGGTCTTTTTGAGTATACTTAATAAACCCAAATAACATTTGGATTTTTAAGGGAATTTATTGTTTTTATTTTACTATTAAGTATAAACTGTTATCATTTTTCTACTAAAAATATGTATTTGTTTTTGAATATGAGTAATGATTTTTTCTAATAAGCAATTATTTGAAAAACTTAAATATCTATAATATTTGCTGCCGCAAACATTACCACAAACTCTATAAAATATTCTTCTTAATGTACTAATTTCATGATGTTGTACTTCCTTAGGCATGATTGCTTGTTTAAACCAGTTATGAATGTTATATGCTATCATTTTTATTAAAAGGTACAATTCATTGCATTTATGATTTACTAAACTATTTTCGCTAAAGGCATAGCCTTCTTTTATTTCATCTATATTATTTTCAACATCACATCGTTGATTATAATCTTGAAATATTTCTTCAGGTGTTAAATAATTTATATTTGTTACTATTGCTTGATATTTATATTTACATTCTTCGAACATTAACTGATTCATATTTTTGGAATAATTTTTTCTCTTATAATCACAAATCTTCTTGCTCTTTGCCATTTAGGCAATGGAACTGTAATTTCTGTAACAGATAAAGTAGAACTTATATCGTGCCATATATAATCCTTTGGATTATTATTTATAAAATCTATTATCATTTTAACAGTAGAATACATTTTACATTTAACAACATATTCTATTCCATTATCTTCAAAATATAAAAAGTTTTCTTCATCAAAAACCTCTATCAAGTCTAACTCTTTTAAGAATATATCTTGAAGGAAGCTGGTTTACACAACTCTTAAAGAAATCTAAAAATTTATAATTACTATGGTGTCTACCATTTTCAAGAGTAATGTTAAGTAATTCATCAGTTCCTGAAATAAACCCAACTTTTTCTTTAAATGATGGTCTTCCATTGTACCTTGGATTATATCCTATTCCTGATTTTTCTTGATTACCAAAGATAGTTATAACAGTATCATCAATATTAATACAAACCTCGCGTACATCTTCAGTTGAAGACTTTAAGTCAAGTATTTTTTTATTTATAGTTCTTAATTCTTCTAAAGTTTCTGTTGGTAAAGCTTTTAAGAGATCTCTACATACTTTTTCACTGGGTAATTTATCTACACCTTTAAACTTTTTATATCCTTCATCATTTCTTAATGTTTCAATGTGCATAAATCTTGAGAAACCAAGAATATTTGCATCAATCATGTATTCTATAATTTCTGCAGTATTAAAAGTAGAATTAGCGGCCTTCTTATAGGTTACGCCTTTTTCTAAAATAGTTGGTAATCCTATTATTTGTTTAAAGGATTCCACATAAGAAAAAGTTGCTACAGAAGTAACTTTGGTATCATTAAATTTTGCTTTCATGTTCAAAAATCTAATTTTCTTCTTTAAATTTTTTGATTTTGTTGTAAACTATCCATAGAAATCACCCTTTTGTGTTTTAGTTTTGCAATTATATTTTAACACTTAAAAGGGATGATTTCTTTTAATTTTTTGAACAAAAATCCTTTAATTCCAATGTCTTTCGGCATTACTTGCCGAATACAAGTATTATTTATCCATCTTTTAAACACCTTAATATTTAGAATTAAAAATATACTTCGCAAACTCACTATCCTCTGGAATTACAAGCTTTATCTTTTCATTCATAATCTTTTTATATGCCTGCATACTCCTGTAGAATTTATAAAACTCAGGGTCTCTATTGAAGGCTTCGTTATATATCCTTGTAGCCTCTGCATCTCCCTCACCCTTTAATTTTTGAGCCTTTTCATAGGCTTCTGCCTCAATGATAGTTGCCTCCTTTTGTGCATTAGAGGTTATTTTTAGATATTCCTCCTCACCTTCGCTTCTATATTTTTTAGCCATCTGTTCTCGTTCTGTCTTCATTCTATTATATATATTTTCTCTATTTTCAGCTGGAAGCATTATATTTTTAATCCTGAAATCAAATACCTCAATACCACTTGTTCCAAGTTCTCTGTTTGCACCTAATATAACATCATTTAATATCTTTTGATTTATATCTTTATTACCAACCAAATCATCAGCATCAAAGAGGGATACCCTTTCTCTAATCTTAGAATACAAAATATCATCTATTCTTATATGGGCATTTCTTATGTTTCCCATAGTAATTTTAAAAAGTGCTGGATTTGTGATTCTCCATTGAGCATAGTTATCTAATATAAGCTTTTTCTTATCTCCTGTTATTACATCACAGGGGCTTGTATCATAGGTTAATAGCCTGCTATCATAGCTTGTTATAGAATCAATAAAGGGTATTTTAAAGGCCAATCCTTTATTAGTTAATATACTTACTTTTCGAAATCTATTATCATCAACCAACTGTTTTTTACCTCTTCATAATTCTCTATGTTTACATACACCTTCTTAATTTCTCCAAATCTACTCACTACAACCTGTTCTTGTTCCTTTATGACAAATGTTGAACTTAAAAATAATATTAAAAACAAAAATATTAGAATGTATATGCTGTATTTTTTCTTAAACATACCTACTCACCTGCCTTTTTGTCAGTACTTACTATATTTCTCTCTAAAGGTATGTACTTTAAAGTGTTTCCTGACTTATCAACTATATAAATATCCATCTTAGGAAGAACTTCCTCCATTGTCTCTAAATACATTCTTGCCCTTGTTACTTCTTTACCCTGTACATATTTTTCATATATACTTAAAAAGCTTGCAACATCTCCCTTTGCTTCTGATATACGTTTTTGTTTGTAGCCTTCAGCTTCATTTATCATCTGCTGAGCCTTTCCTCTTGCCTTCGGTATTATTTCATTTGCAACTGTCTTTGCTTGATTTATTCTACTTTCCTTATCCTCTCTTGCATTTATTACTTCCTTAAAGGCAGCATCTACAGCCTTAGGCGGAACAACATCTTGAAGCTGCACAGCCTTTATTTGTATACCTATTTTATATGTATCACACAGCTTTTGAAGCTCAGTTTTCATTTCTTCCTGTATCTGCTCCTTCTTTGTCAGCATAACATCATCAATATTGTAGCTTGCTATAACCCTTCTTCTTACTGATTCTGCCATAAGCTTTAATGTTCCTATTTGATCATCAACCTTAAAAAGATAAAGTTCAGGATTACTAATTCTATATTGAAAAACTGTTTCTGCATTAATTAATGCTCCATCCTTAGTCAATAGCATCAATTCATCCTCTATTTCTTTGTACTGGTTTCCATTTTCAGTCCTAAAACCAAATTCAAGTCTTTTTATTTCGTTCACATTTACTATAACCTTCTTTTGAATAAATGGAATTTTAAAGTGAAGACCCGGTTTGTTAATTGTACTATGATATTTACCAAGTTGAATTATTACAGCCTCTTCTCCTGTTTTCAGTGTATATACATTTGAAAGAACTAAAATTAAAATGAACAATGATATAGCTACACTTGATGCAATCTTTAATATTTTCATTTTCACTTCTTGGTTTTTCATTTAAATCCCCCTTTCAATATTTAAAATAAAACTTACTAACCCCCTTTATTAATAGTACATTACAAACATATTATAAGTATAATTTTTTATACTCAATCTTAATATTCGACAAGTTTTATTCAATTCCTTCAAAAACTGTAAATTAAAAAGGTGACTTATTGCCACCTATTCAACTACAACAGCTGTACCTGATGCCGTAACCATAAGCATACTTCCTGACTGTCCTAATACCTCATAATCAATGTCTACGCCAACAACAGCATTTGCACCTAAAGCTTGTGCTCTTTGTTTCATCTCTTCAAGTGCTCTATCCCTTGCATATAGCAATTCCTCCTCATAGGTTGCTGAACGCCCTCCAAAAATCCGATAAACCTGCCATAAAATCCTTTACAAAGTTTACACCACTAATAACCTCTCCAAATACAATTCCTTTGTACTCAACTATTTTCTTTCCCTCTATTGAAGGAGTAGTTGTAATTATCATATATTTATCCCCCTTTTTACTATTTACAACCAGCACAGCTTGAACATCCAGATTTTACTGGTCTTAAAGAAGATACTATAAATCCCTCTTTAGGCTCTGTAACATAGTCTATCTTAATACCATCTGCGTATTTTAAAACATTTTCATCTGCAAAATAAGTGATATCTCCAACCTTTTCTGTAACATCTCCTTCCTTTATATCATCAAAGGCAAGACCAAACTTTGCACCGTGGCAGGCAATTGCCTCAACATATATTCTAAGTTGATTTTTTCATTATAGTTCTTTATTGCCTCCTTTATCTTATCCTCTGCTATTTTTGTAACTTGAACCTCCATCATAACACCTCTTTTATTCATAATTTTTAACTATTAATTTCTGTGCATACTCAGTATTTACAATAAGTTTGTATAATCTCATCTAAATCCCAATATTTCGTAACTTTACTCTTATATATTTTATTTTAAAAATAAAAATGTTATTATTAAATTATTATACCTTACTAAAAAATAATTACAATAAGGATGGTGCTAAATTTGAGACTTTGGGGAAAAATATATAAAAACAACAAATTAATTAAACACGAAGAAGCAGAACACAATACTGGAGCTGATTATCAAGAAAATCTTAAAATGTGTATAACTGAAATATGTCAAAAACTTGATATACAAAAGCCCTATTGGCTTCCAAAGAACCTTGAGGAATATAATAAATATTCTAAAACATCCTTTAAGCAGGATAATTTCATTGAAGAGATAGATTTTGATTATTTTGAAATAGTAGAGCTTGAATAAAATTGTGTTAAAAACTTTTTAATAGCTGTTAATAGTAGCCCCTTAAAGAATTTCTTTGGTATTCCTTAATTTTGCTAAGCTTATGTAATGGCCTAAAGAAATCTTAAGGGGTAATTTAACTTTTAAAACATCATATATTGATAAATAAAAATATTCCCTTAAATTTAAATTTTTAAATATTTTATCATTAAAACGTTTGCACATTAATCAAAATTTTAATATAATTAATATAGAAACATTACTTTTGTTTTTTAATACAGGGGAAATTTTATGAAACTACAAATTAAGCTAAAAAGCCTAAATTTAAACCTTTAAAGTTTAATACGGCTTTAAATTTTTGCGACTTAAACGTTTAAAACAGACTGATTCTAAAATTAAAATGCAACACAACTTCAGATTAAAGCTTATACTTATTTTATGTCTAATTTCAATCCTACCTATGTTAGTTGTAGGTACAATGCTAAATAAAAATCAATAGACATAACTAAAAATGACGCCTATAAAAATCTTGAAAATATACAGGCCTATACATCAAATAATTTATCAAAAACCATTAATCAGTATATGAATATTGCCTACATATTAACAACAGATAATGTTATAAAAAATTATACATATACAATACAAACTCAACCAAATGACGATATACAAAGTTATTTGAATAATACAATGACTTCATATTTAAATAATCTCAATGGATTAAATGCAGTTTTAATTACAAACAAAGAAGGAAGGGTTATTTCCTATCCAAATTCAACTACAGGAATAAAATCCTTAAAGGATGCTGATTTATCTAATTATGACTTTTTAAGAATGTAAAACATCAAACTAAACCAATTATCTCAAGTGCATTATCAGATAATAATTTTACTCAGCCTTCTGTTGTTATCTCTGCACCTATAAAGAGTATATATGGTGATTTTGCAGGTGCACTCATCTTTTCAATAGACCTGCAAAAACTATCAAATAGGTATATCGAAGAAGTTAAACTTGGAAAAAATGGCTACTTATTTGTTCTACAAAGGGATGGTACTACTATTGTACACCCTGATAAAAGGAAATAATGAATAAAAATATTTCATCTACTGAATACGGAAAAAGAATATTGAGTGATAAAAATGGTAAATTTGAATTTGAACAAAATGGTGTTAAATACATTGGATATTTTAGTACAAATGACTTTTTAGGATGGAAGTTCTCATCCATTATGCCCTATAGTGAACTTCTTACTATAAGTAATTCTATTAAAAATACAACAGTTTTAGTAATACTTCTTATTTTAATAGTTCTTCCTATAATCGTTTATTTTGCAACAAGACTTGTGACAAAACCTCTAAATGCAATAGCTGGAACAATGAAGCACGTTTCAGAAGGAGACCTAACTGTAAACATACCGATTCATAGAAATGATGAATTTGGATATATTGCTAAAAACATAAATTCTGTATTAGATACAATGCAAAGCTATATTTTAGAAATAAAGAAGACCTCCGAGCAAATATTTACTGTGTCAAACACATTAAATTCTTCATCAAATACAATGCTTATTGCCTCAGACGAAGTAGCCACCGCCATTGAAGATGTTTCAAAGGGTGCTCAGCAACAGGCTGCTGATTTATCTGATGTTGTAACTCAGCTTCAAGACTTTACAAGTGAATTGAATAACATAATTAAAAATCTATCCAATGTTAGCGATAAGACAAATGAAACTGAAGAAAAAGCAAGCAGAGGTAAAGAAAAAATATCAAACCTAATTGGATACTTTGAGGAAGTTCTAACTGCCTATAATCTTGTTATTTCAAGATTTAGTGAGCTTGCTGATAAAATTAAAAATATTTCAAACATAACAGATGCAATAAACAATATATCAGAACAAACCAATCTATTATCTTTAAATGCTGCAATAGAAGCTGCACGTGCTGGAGAAGTCGGACGTGGCTTTGCTGTTGTTGCAGAAGAAGTTAGAAAGCTTGCTGAAAAATCAAAGGAATCCTCCAATGAAATAAAGAAACTTGTTGATACAATTATAGGTGAGACTGGAAATGTTATTAATACTTCCAATAAGGTAGATGGATTAATAAGAGAACAAATAAATTTAGCACAGGATGCAGTAAATTCCTTTAATGAGATAATAGATTCAATAGAAATTATACCACCATATATAAACCAAACCTTCAATGCGGTAAATAAAGCTGTTCAATCAAAGGATGTAATTCTATCAAGAGTTGAATCTGTCACATCTATAGCTGAAGAGGTATCAGCTTCATCTGAACAAATTACTGCATCATCACAGGAAATGCAACAAATTATAAACAATGTTGCAGAATTGTCAAATGAACTTAATTCAATATCTGTAAGGTTAAATGAACAGATGAGCAAATTTAAAGCATAAAAAATCCAGTTTGGTTAACCCAAACTGGATTTTTTATCTATTGTTTAATCTTCTTTCAAGCTCTTCTTTTTGTGCTTCAAATCCTGGTTTTCCAAGAAGTGCAAACATATTCTTCTTATATGCTTCAACTCCTGGTTGATCAAATGGATTTACTCCAAGAACATATCCAGATACTCCACAAGCCTTTTCAAACATATAGACAAGCTTTCCAAAGTAATATGGTGTAACCTCTGGTATATTAATTACTATGTTTGGAACTCCTCCATCATAATGTGCAAGAAGTGTTCCTTCAAAGGCCTTCTTGTTAACAAAATCCATCGTCTTTCCAACAAGGAAGTTTAGTCCATCTATGTTATCCTTGTCTTCCTTTATTTCAACATCAGTTTTAACCTTTTCAATGTTAAGTACAGTTTCAAATATATTTCTTAAACCTTCTTGTATGTACTGTCCAAGTGAGTGTAAGTCTGTTGAGAAGTCAACTGAAGCTGGGAATATTCCTTTATTGTCCTTTCCTTCACTTTCTCCAAATAATTGTTTCCACCATTCTGCAAAGTAGTGCATACAAGGCTCATAATTTACCATTATTTCAGTAGTTTTGCCCTTTCTATAAAGTGCATTTCTTACTGCTGCATAAAGGTATGCTGGGTTTTCAAATACATTACGAACTGCACATTCATCCATTGCATCCCTTGCACCCTTCATCATTTCTCTTATATCAACCCCTGATACCGCAATTGGAAGAAGACCTACTGCTGTTAATACTGAGTATCTTCCACCAACATCATCTGGAATAACAAAAGTTTCATAACCTTCTGCATCAGCAAGTTTCTTCAGTGCTCCCCTTGCCTTATCAGTTGTTGCATATATTCTATCCTTAGCTCCTTCTTTTCCATACTTTTGTTCCATATATTCCTTAAATATTCTAAAAGCTATAGCAGGTTCTGTTGTAGTACCTGACTTTGAAATTACATTAACAGATATATCCTTTCCCTCTAATACTTCTAAAAGATCCTTTAGATATACTGGGCTTATATTGTTTCCAACAAAATAAATCTCTGGTGTTTTTCTCTTATCCTTTGGAAGTACATTGTAGAAGGTGTGATTTAGCATTTCAATAGCTGCCCTTGCTCCAAGATATGAACCACCAATTCCTATAACAACAAGTGCATCTGAATCTGACTTTATCTTTTCAGCAGCTTTTATAATTCTTTCAAATTCTTCTTTATCATAATCTTCAGGTAGTGTAACCCATCCTAAGAAATCATTTCCTGCTCCTGTTTTATTATGTAACTTATCGTGTGCATCTAATATTTGTGATTCAAGATATTTTATTTCGTGTTCACCTATAAAGCCTAAAACCCTTGAATAATCAACTGTTATTTTAGACATATTTCTACCTCCATTATTAAATTTTGACTTTTATTTTAATACATTTTTGTTAAATTTGCAACCACAACCTGCATAAACTTAATTGGGTAAAATGAAAAGAGTGGGAGTACCTTACGGTACTCCCCTCACACAACAATTTTTCTCCTACTCTATAGGCGTGGTCTAACA
Source organism: Caloramator sp. mosi_1 (assembly GCF_028622835.1). Lineage (GTDB taxonomy): Bacteria > Bacillota > Clostridia > Clostridiales > Caloramatoraceae > Thermobrachium. The sequence goes on from NZ_CP117677.1 coordinate 95,184, forward strand.
CATTCTTGTTTATCTTATCTGCTTCAAGAGTAAGACCTGCTGCAATTATTTGAGATACTGTCTCTATTCCATAGGAATTAAAGAAGTTTATCAAATCATCAGCAACTCTTCTATAGGCACTCTCTACTTGATGTCCTTGGGTTAGAACTATAATAGCCTTTTTGCCCTTAGGTAGTGTTACTTCAAAGTGTTCCTTCATAAAGGCAAACATTCTATCCATAAAGTTTTTGCCTGTTCCTGTTATGTGTCCCATATATATAGGTGATGCAAAAATAATAAGGTCTGCTTCATTTAATTTTGCATAAAGAAGTTGCATATCATCCTTTTGTATACAACCATTTTCCTTTTTACAAGAATAACAAGCCTTACATCCGTTTATATTCATTGTTGATAATTTATATTTGTCAACTATTATGTCCTCTTTTCCCTTTAGCATACCATTTAATATAGTGTCTATTATTTTATCACAGTTACCACCAACCCTTGGACTACAAGAAATAGCAAGAACCTTCATTAAATCATCTCCTTATTGTTAAAATTCCAGCATATATATTATAACATAATTAATAGCATATTGCTATATTATTTTTCGCAATATGCTACATTATTCTACATATTTAAACTTTTATTCTGCATTTTTTATTCTTGCCAGCCAATATGCTCCATAATTATAGCAGCCGTATCCTCAATTGCTTTTTGGTAACATCAATTACCTTACATCTTAGTCTTCTCATAACCTTCTCTGCATATTCATATTCAAGCATAATTCTCTCAACAGTTGCATACTCAATTTGACTAAGGCTTCCACCTAATCGGTATATTCTGTTCTTTCTTATTTCTATAAGCTCCATAGGGTCAATTGTAAGGCCAATTATTTTATTCCTATCTATCTCAAATAATTCATTTGGAAGCTGAACCTCTGGAACTAACGGAACGTTTGCTGCCTTTATTCCTTTATTTGCAAGATACACACAAAGTGGTGTTTTTGAAGTTCTTGATAGACCAAGCAAAACAACATCTGCATTCTTTATTCCTCTGTCATCTTTACTATCATCGTAAGCTATTGCAAACTCCATAGCTTCAATCTTTCTAAAATAGTCATTATCAAGTTTTCTAACAGCCCCTGGCTTAAATATTGGCATTTTATTTATAATTCTTGCTGTTGTTGCAATACAGGGACCTAATATATTTACAATATGTATTCCCTCTCAACTGCTAAGCTGGTTAAAAAGTCCCTTATATCTGCCATAACAATGGTGGATATTATTAATGTTTCCTTTGTATCCTCGATTGATTCTATAAAGGATTTTACATCATCATAGGTTGTAAGATAGGGTACTCTTTTTATTTTTATATCGTGATCAAACTGACTTGCAGTTGCCCTCGCAACTTGGTCAGCTGTTTCCCTATTGAATCTGAAACTGCATAAATAATCATAGCCACACCCTCTTTTGTAGTATTTTATATTTATTTTACTACAATTTTAAGAAAAATAAAATAATTCTGAGTATAAAGTTTAAAAAAGTTACCCTTTAGGTAACTTATTCCTTCATTCCTGTTGTTGCAATTCCCTTTATAAAGTTCTTTTGGAATATTAAGAAAATAATTATAGAAGGAACTGAAAGAATCATAACTCCTGCAAGTACCTGATCCCAAAACTGAAAATACTGTCCATAGAAGGAATTAAGTCCAACAGGTAAAGTATACATTTTGTCACTTGTAGCAAGAAGACTTGGCCACAAGAAACTATTCCAGTTACCTGTAAACATCAGTATAAATTGTGTTGTTAGTGCAGGCCTTGCGAGTGGAAGAACTATTTTAAAGAATATCCCAAATCTACTAAGCCCATCAATCATTGTTGACTCTTCAAGAGATTTAGGTATTGATAAAAAGAACTGTCTCATCAAAAATATCCCAAACAAGCTTGTTAAAAATGGTATAGTAAGCCCCTTATAGGTATTAACCCACCCAAGTTTAGTTAATAATATAAAGGTTGGTACCATAACAACTTGACCTGGAACCATCATAAAAGCAAGTATCGCAAGAAATAGAGTCTTTTTACCTGGGAAATCTATTCTTGCAAGTGCATATCCTGCCATTGAATTAAAAGAAGATTTCCAAAGGTTACAACAAGAGCCACCCAAATGCTGTTTAACATCCATCTTTCAAAGGGGAATTTTTTCCACAAGAATATATAATTTTTAAAGCTAAGTTTAGATAAATCTATTGCTAAATTATTAATTTCACTTGTAGGTTTTAATGAAGTTATTACGCTCCATAAAAATGGTCCTATTGAAATTATCGCATATCCAATTACTAATAAATAAAATAGGACTCTTAAAATCCTTTTGCCCATTTTTTCACCACCCTATTGATATTGAGTCTCTTCTCCAAATAACTTCTTTTGCAAGAGTGTCAATACAAATATTATAGCAAATAATATAAAGGCTATTGCACAGGCATAACCCATCTTAAAATCTCTAAATCCTGTTCTATATAGATATAAAACAACCGTCATTGTAGCATTAAGTGGACCTCCATTACCACCTGATACAACATAGGCTTGGTCAAACACCTGGAAGGTACCAATCAATGAAACTACTAAATTAAAGAAAAAAGTAGGCCTTAAAAGTGGTAAGGTCACATACCAAAATTGCTGCCATTTGTTAGCACCATCTATCCAAGCAGCCTCATAAAGTGAATGTGGAATATCCTGAAGTCCTGCAAGGAATATTATCATATAAAGACCAACTGAAGACCAAATTGCCATCCCCATTATAGATGGTAGTGCAAGCCTAACATCACTAAACCAGTTATATGGCGGAATACCAAATATTTTTAAGAACTTGTTTAAAAGCCCATCTGTCTTAAAAATAAACATAAACATAACAGAAACTGCAACTGTTGATGTAACTGTAGGTATATAGTATGCTACTCTAAAGAAAGTCTTTCCCTTTATATCTGAATCAACAATTAAAGCTAAAATAAGTGCTATAACAAGCTGAATAGGAACTACTCCTAATGAATATAAAGTAGTATTTAATAGAGCCTTTTAAATATTGGATCTTTAAAGGCATTTATATAGTTATCAAATCCAACCCATTTTGCCTGCCATATTGTATTTTGGTCAAGAAAAGAATACTCTTTAAAGCTTAATATAAACGCAACTAATAATGGGCCTGCAAAGAAAACTAATGTACTTATAACAAATGGTAGCACAAAGAGCCAACCATCTATCTTTTCCCTTCTCTTAATCCTTGATAAGGTACCTCTTTTTGAGCTCATAAACTACCTCCTCTAAAAAGGAAGCACTCAAGGTGCTTCCTTAAAATTATTGTCCTACTTCCTTGGCAGCTTCATCTAATGCAGCCTTGCCATCATTTACTTTGTTAAATAATAGCTTTTCTCCAGCCTTATTTAAAGCATCCATAATCTTTGTTGTGTTAGCACCAAATTGGAATACTTGTGCACCCTTTGTTCCTTCAACAAGTGGTGTTCTTTCTGGATATTTTTCTGTATATAGTTGTTCCATTGACTTTCTTGATGGAATAGCAAGACCACTTTCTGCAACCATCTTTAGTGCTTCTTTTCCTGTTAAGAACTTAATTACCTCTGCAGCTTCCTTCTTGTGCTTTGAATTTACACTCATAGCATAAGCAACTGTAAAAGCAAGGTTTCCTTCCTTATCTCCCTTTGGAAGTTTTGTTATACCATATTTTACATCTGGACCTGCATCCTTCATAAATGGAATCATCCATCCACCTTCTATAACCATAGCAACCTTCTTATGAGCTAAAGCATCTCCATTCCATCCTTCTCCAAGGTCCTTTGGTTGCTTTGCATAGCCTTTCTTTATTAGTGAGAAATAGAAATCTAATCCCTTTGCCGCTTCTGCAGTATTGAAGGCAACAGCATCACCTTCATTTATCTTTCCACCAGCTTGAAGCATAAATGGTATAAATCTTGCTGCATCTGCACTTAAAGACATTCCATAAACTCCGTCCTTAGTTAACTTCTTTGCAGCTTCTTCAAGTTCTGCCCAAGTAGTTGGTTCCTTAACTCCTGCCTTTTCGAACATATCTTTGTTGTAAAAGATTGCAAGTGAGTTGAAGTCCTTTGGAAGACCATAAATCTGTCCATCCTTTTTAAAGCCTTCAATTAAGAATTCCTCAAAATCCTTTACATCTTCCATATCAAGATAGCTGTCAAGTGGTTCAACAACTCCCTTTGATATGTATGCTGGTGCTTGGAATACATCAAGGTAATAAACATCTGGTTCTGTCTTTGATGCAATTTTAGCTTGCATTGCTTGATTGTAGTCACCAGTTATAACTTGCTTTTCAATTTTGATGTTTGGATGAGTTTCTTCAAATTTTTAATTTGGTCATCTAAAAGCTGTGTTTCTGCAGGTGATGAACCCCAACAACCAAGAGTAATTGTAACCTTTTCTTGCTTTGGTTGTTCAGTAGTTTGTTCATCCTTCTTACCACAGCCTACAAATAATGAAGAAGCAATTAAAAGTGCAGTAGCTGTCGCTACAAAACGTTTGAATTTCATATATTTTCCCCCTCTATGTTTTTTATTTTTACTGCAGATGCAGTATTAAACTGATTGAACTGATTCCCTTTCTATAAGTTCTGGTTCTATAACTACTCTTCCTATACGTTGTCCTTGAATTAAATTAAATAATAAATTAGCCGCAGCCTCACCTATTTTAAAGGTATCCTGTTTAATTGTTGTAAGTTTAGGTGAAACACACTGGGAAAGATATATCCCATCAAATCCTATTATTGAAACTTCATCGGGTACTGTATATCCTAAATCATTTAGTCTATTTAGAGCACCTATCGCCATAATATCACTTGCACAGAAGATTGCTGTTAAATCCCTGTGTCTGTTTATTAGGTTTTCTACTGCTTCCTCTGCCCCTTTATCAGTAAAATCTGCATATTCTATTAATGTATTGTCAACATTTAAAGCATATCTATTATGGGCAAGATAGTAACCATCTAATCTTTCATAACTTACATAGGCATCTTTATGTCCATTTATGAAACCTATCTTTTTATGCCCTTTTCTGATTAAATACTCAACTGCTAAAAAGGCTCCCCTTGTATTATCTATACCTACACATCCAACATTTGAATTGTTTATGTTTATATCAAAAAGCACACAGGGACTTTCTATCTTTGATAGCTCTCTATAATATTCATCTGTCATCTTAAGTCCCATAATAAACATTCCATCAAGTTGTTTGTCTATAAATAATTTTGAAAGTTTTTCATTCTTTTGAACATCAGACGTAGTCGATAGAAGCACTGTTTCATAACCTAATTTTGTGGCAGTATTTTTAAAACTCATTAGTATCTCAAAAACAAGGGGTTTAGCATTCCAACCAAGTCATAATCTTCAACTAACATACCAAGTCTAAAATTCTTATTAGAGCTTAAGCTTCTTGCTATTAAATTTGGCTTATATCCCAGCTCATCTGCAACCTTTAATATTAATTCCCTTGTTTCTGGGTTTATATCGCTGTAGTTATTAAAAGCTCTTGAAACAGTGCTTACAGATACACCTGCTTTTTTGCAACATCTTTTATGGTAACAACTTTATTTTCCATACTTACACTCCTTTAAATTCTTTTATTTTATTTCTATAATATTATTTCTGTAAGCACCCTTCAAGTTGTACTATAGGCTATGCTTATCTTGAAACTACAATTTTTCTTCAGCTTTAATGCTATATACTTTACCATATACCTTTACATCTATATCCTTCTTGGATGTAATGCTTACATTTTTCTTATCTACAGTAACATCAACCTTTGAACCTCTCCAATTTATTGTATAGGTAAATTCATCCCAAACCTCTGGTATCCAAGGGTTGAAGTTTGGAATTTCATTTTCATCGACACTAAATCCACCAAATCCAAAAACTGCACTTTGCCAAGAGCCGCCTGTAGATGCTGCGTGAAGACCGTGTCCTGCATTTCCTTGATTATCTTCAAGGTCTGTTAATATTGTCTTTAAGAAATATTTATATGAATTTTGCGTATCTCCAACAGTAAGTCCCATTATTGAATACATCGAAGGACTAAGGGACGACTTATGCATAGTTCTTTTTCGTAGTATTCATAGTTTATCTTCTTTGACTCTAAGTCAAATTCTTCCCCTAAAATAAGCATTAACATAATAACATCTGGCTGTTTTATAAGTTGTGTATCGTGTAGCTTATGACCTTTTAAATCTGGCCATACTGGCATACCATTTTCATCGTGTTCTGTTATTGGAATATCTACTAAATCAAAGTATCCTTCAAACTGTTCAATTAACTTACCATCCTTAGCCATCGGTATATATATTTTGTTTAACTTTTCTTCCCATTCTCCAAAATCAACATCCGAAATACCTAATTGATTGCAAAGCATCTCATACTTTGTTCTATTCTTTTCCTTTAACCAATCCTTTATTTCAAGAGCCTTTTTCATATTCCACTTTGCAAGATAGTTTGTATATACATTATTATTAACGTGTTCGTGGAACTCATCTGGCCCAATTACTCTGTTTATTTCATATCTATCAAATTCTTTGTTGTACTCTAATCTACTGTTCCAGAACTTTGAAGTATCAAGAAGTATTTCCGCTCCATAGTTGATTAAAAATTCTTCATCCTTTGTTGCCCTAAAGTACTCCCAAATAGCAAAGGCTATATCTGAGTTTATATGGTACTCCTCATCGCCTGTCCATATTCTAACAGGATTTCCGTCATAATCAACTCCCCACTTTGGAGTTACCTCCATACCATCATCTGCTGACTCCCAAGGGAACTGTGCTCCCTTAAAACCGTTTATTTGTGCGTTTCTTCTCGCACCATCTAAGGTATTATATCTATACATTAAAAGTGATTTTGCAACTTCAGGATTTGTATAGACAAAGAAGGGTAGCATAAAAATTTCTGTATCCCAAAATACGTGTCCTTTATAACCTTCACCGTGTAGGGCCTTAGCTGCAATACTAACCCTTTCATCTCCAGCATAAGCAGATGAAGAAAGTTGATACATATTAAATCTAATTCCTATTTGTGCAGTATCATCACCCTTTATCTTTATATCCATACCTTCCCATATTTTTCCCCAAACATTTGAATGATTATCCTTTTCATTTTCATATCCAAAATTTATAAATTCTCTAAGTTCCCTTTCAACAACTGATAAAAGTTCTTCCTTTGTATCCCTTGAAGTATAAGTCACACCATACTTATATACTGTGTATTCCTTGCCTTCTTCAGCGTAAAACTCATAAAGTTCTCTAACATTTTCACCAAGTTTTGCATATCTTCTTGTTTTAAACACATTACCATTTTCATCCTCTGATATAACTGATGTTGCTTCAACTACTTCAATTTTGTTATCAAAAGTTCTTGTCTTTAATGCTATTCCAGGTTTTAAATCTGCTGCCTCTATTACCTCAAAATGCTTTGTAAGATTTGCTGGGTCTAACGTACTATTAACTACTGTTCCATCAATTATATTTTCAACAAATATTTTTGATTTAAAATTTACTGGTGTTATGCTGTATTTAGCTGCCCACCTATGAACATTGCTTCTACTTACAAATCTTTCTGTTTTTATTTCAACAACTCTTCCACTTTTAAGTTCTACCTTATACTTTGAGTACAAGATTCCATTTTTCATATCAAGTCTTCTATTAAAATCCAATAGGGTTGCACTGTCTATATCAATTAACTCTCCATCTGCATAAATGTTAAACACAAGTGGGTCTTGACAATTTACTATTTCCGTTACCTGTGCAGTGTTTTTATCAAAAACTCCAGCAATAAAATTTCCCTTCTCACCTATTTTAGAAAACTCTATTGCTCCCCTTAAACCTCTATAACCATTTGCTAAGGTAAATATTGTTTCATACTTTCTATTCTGAGATGAGTTATATTCATTTATTTCTACATTCCACACTCTGTCCATTTTCATCCTCCTGTTTCGGAAACGTTTTTGTTTAATTTTATTATAGAATATTCCAAAAACGTTTTCAATAGTTTTTGCAAAAATTTTTTTAACTTTTTTACTCCCATTATCTCTTGAATTTTAAATAATTCTATACTAATAATATTTTGAATTTATTGTTTTTTACTTTTTTATCAAATTTAAATACTATTTCAAACAACTTATTTAATAATTTTTGTTGAAAATATACTTTATTTACGAAATCGTTTTTGTTATAATCAGAATAGGTTGTATAAAAGGAGGCTGTTGATTATGATTAAGGGATGTATATTTGACTTAGATGGAGTTATTGTTGATACAGCAAAATATCACTATCTTGCTTGGAAGAGACTTGCTAATGAGCTTGGATTTGAATTTACTGAAGAGGATAACGAAAGACTAAAGGGAGTTAGTAGAATGAAATCCCTTGAGATTTTACTTGAAATTGGAAATAAAGATTTTGATGAAGAGACAAAAATAGAACTTGCTGAAAAGAAAAATGGTTGGTATGTAGAATACATATCTAAAATGGATGAAAGTGAAATATTAGATGGAGTTAAAGAGTTTCTAACAGAACTTAGAGAAAAGGGTATAAAAATTTCTTTAGGTTCAGTTAGTAAAAATGCAATGACTATACTTAAAAATATAAATCTTCTTCCATATTTTGATGCAGTAATCGATGGAACAAAGGTTACAAATGCAAAACCAGACCCAGAAGTATTTTTAAAGGCCGCTGAAGAATTAGGATTAAAACCTGAGGAGTGCTGTGTTTTTGAAGATGCTGTTGCAGGCATTGAGGCTGCAAGACGTGCAAATATGAAGGTTATAGGTGTCGGTTCTCCAGAAATTTTAGGAAGTGCTGACAAAGTTATAGATGGATTTAAAGGAATTACTATTGACATACTAAATTTATAAAAATAAAAGGATAAGTACCTGCTCCCCTTCGACTTATCCTTTTATTTTTTAACTCTTCTTTAAATATATTATGCTTAATACAACAACTACTATACCAAATACTTGAATTAGAGAAAGTGTCTCCTTTAAAAACAAAAATCCTAATATAGCTGAAGATGGTATTTCAAGTGTACTTATAATTGATGTACTAACTGGACCTATGTGTTTTATAGCTGCATATAGTAGCGTTAATGGAATTATTTCACAAAACAAAGCCAAATTGAGTGCATTTTTTATTGAAACTAAATCTACATAGGGCAGCTTAAAAATAAATCTATAGTTAAAAATAAAAAGTACAAATAGCGAAAACATCGTTGTATAAAAGGTTATTACAAGTTCCTCCACATCTTCAACAAATTCTTCTGCATAGATGTTCATAGCTGAATAAAAAACAGCAGATAAAACTCCATAGACTATACCTTGATATACTCCTTTATTTAACTCAATATTAAATAGGTTTAATACAAGTATGCTGCCTATAAAAGCTAAAATAATGGAAACTACTTTTTTATACCCTATCCTCTGTTTTTTAAATAAAGATGTATATATTGCAACCATAGATGGATATGTATAAAGAAGTAGAGTCGCCTCTGCTGCAGTTAAATATTTGAAGGATGTGTAGAAAAATACAGTCATAAGAGTATTAAATACAGCCCCTTGTAGCAATAATTTTTTAAACAATGTTTTATTCAGTTTTATGGAGTTTTTATATCTAACTAAACAGATTAAAAATAAAATAATTCCAGCAATAATATACTGGAGCATCAAAAGGTCTACAGGTGAAAAGTTACTACTATAACCTTCTTTAACAAAAATACCGGCTGAACCAAAAGTACAGCCGAGATTACTGCATATATAAACCCTCTTGTCTTCATAAACATCAATCCTTTTTATTAGTCTATCCTTTAATATTGTATAAACTTCGTCATATATTATACCATACTTTTCTCTACTAAAGGGTAGCATATCCTTTAAATGTGTCTTTACTCCAAGTGGCCTAAAGGGTATTAAAACTAATCTTGTATAATCATTCAAAGAATATAAAAGATTTGCTAATTTCTTTACCTGTTCTATGCTGTCATTGTAGCCTTCTATCAAAACATACCTAACTTCATACAAAAGTTCTGTTTTTGATAGTATATTTAAATTTTTAATTACAACTTCATTTGAAACACCCGTAAGCATTTTGTGGACATCATCCTCCACTGCCTTTATATCCAACATAAAACCATCAACAAGTGGTATTAGTTTTTTTAAATCTTCTTCTTTAATTAAACCGTTTGTATCTATAAAGGCTGTAAGACTACTCTTTCTTTTTACTTTTTCTATAACCTCAACAATAAAATCTGTTTGCAGTGTGCACTCTCCACCTGAAAAGGTTATTCCATCTAAAAAATCTCATAGTCAAGTACTAATTTAACAAGTTCATCCGATTCCATTTCAAAATACTTAGGAGATGAAAAGTATCTGCATACCTTAATACATTTATCGCATCCTATGCATTTTCTTTGATATATTTTATCTTTTTATTTTCTTTTTTAGAGCACCCTTTTCACAGTAATAAACACACTCTCCACAAACTGTGCACAATCTTTGAGTTTCAGGATTGTGACAATAAAGGCAGGCCATATTGCATCCCTGCATAAATATGGCCATTCTGTTCCCTGGTCCATCTATAAAACTGTTTTCAATAATTCTATTTATAAATCCCTTCATTCAACTTCTCTAACCCTTCTATCTAATGTTTTATTGTTCTTTATGCTCTCTGCACCAAGCTTTACAGTATCCTCACGCAATGCTTCGCCACGATAATATTTTTCAACATCAGTTCTTTTTACCAAATATCCTGTTATTCTTATAAGTTCAGAATCACTTGTATTAAGAGCAAAAACCTTTATTCCGCTTTGCATTGCTGCATCTATTATTTTCATAACACCGTCAATATTTTGCTTTGCTGTTTTATCAAATACGTATATATCACTAACACCTGTGTTGAAATATTTATGAAGTCTTCCCTCTGTTTTAATTTGTTTATATATACTTGGTTCATCACCTATTTTAATCCTTACCCCTGCTGTAACATCTATGTCTGAATCTATACCCGATTGAGCGTGGAATCCTATTTTACCATTTGTCCCAAAACAACCGTATCCCTCAATACTATCTATAACCTGCTTTATCTTATCTAAAATTTCTTCTCCATATTTTGTTGCCTCTTCATCTTGACCAAGTTCTAATCCAGTTAAAAGCTCAATACATTCATATAGTCCAAATATGCCTGCCATTGAGGTAAAATTATTTATATCTATAAGCCCTTCTCTTGAAAGGAAGGAGGTTTCAAAACTTTGCTTCTTCAACTATAAACCTTGCCCTTGCATTTATAACTTCACAAAGAGAATCAACTACATTTGGAAGTACATTTTCAATAAAATCCTTATAATTCTTTGCCTCCTGTGCTGCCTTCTTAAGGTTTAATCTAACTAAAGTATAGCTACCGCCGCCTATCTTAAGGGTATTGTAGCAGCTTGCAACTCCATAGTTTTCCCCAATATAGCCTTAATTTCTTGATGATTTACAAAATAGGGCTTACCTATCTCAAGTGCAACCTCTGCTGCAAACTTTGCAAAATCTCTTGAAGTCTCATCCTTTGAATATTTTAATGAAATATTTGGTACAGCCTTTTAAGTTCTCTCTCAACTTCTAAGATAATTCTTGCTGCCTTTGTTTCTTTTGGCCCTATATTCATATGAACAAAGGCATCTGGCAGTGTCTTTTCTATATTTACAAGAAGCATCTTTATAAGTTTTCTTGCTTCCTCTTTCGAAACTGTATCTATAAAGTTTTCAAGAATGTAGTCTAATTGTCCAACATACACAGGATATCCTGTTATAGAAGGTACAAATTGATATATAACCATAAGTGCATTAACTGCATCATATAAGTCCTTAGGAGGTTCTATTCCTAAATATTCACTTCCATTTTTCATATATTTCTCATAGTCTGGAAGTATATATCTTGGTCTGTAGGGAGCGTGGCCTTCAAATATATCACAAAGTATTCCCTTCTTTAAGTGCTTTTCTGTTTTTACACTTAGATTAACATAACTTAAAGTATTCTCTGCCGCCTGTGCTAATAGGTGCTTTTTCTCTTTATAGTCGATGTTAGTGTTTGATATAATTTCAAAAACATTCATAATATCACCTCAATTTTAGTATAACACAGCTATAAGATTTATAAAAGAAAATAGGGAAATTAAAAGCATATAAAACCTTCAATTCCCTATTTTCTTTTTATCTATTATTTTTGATTGACTTTTCAATTATATTATCTAAAAGCTGTGAAAAGCTTATCCCTGCTGCCTTTGCACTCTTAGGGAATAGGCTATTTTTAGTCATACCAGGAAGTGTATTTACCTCTAATATATATGGCACACCCTCTTTAATTATCATATCTACCCTTGCATATACCCTGCACTTTAGAAGTTCATAGGTTTTAACTGCCATATATTGTATCTTCTCTTGAAGCTCCCCTTCAAACTCAACAACAAATTCATCAGCTCCACCGTCGGCATACTTTGAAGTATAGTCAAAGAAGGCTGACTTTGGTTTTATGGCAATTATTGGCAGCATCTTGCCATCAAGTATTGGGCAAGTTATTTCATCACCCTTTATATATTCTTCTATCATAACTTCTGTATCAAACTTTAATGCCTCTTTAACTGCTTCTGTTAGTTCTTCATCATTTTTAACTATGGTAGTTGCTACACTTGAACCACCAGAATTTGGTTTTACAACAAGTGGATATCCCATTTTGTTAACCTTTTCCATATCAAAATCAAGACTATTTGCAATTATCCAGTCTGCTGTATTTAATCCTCCAAATTTTAATATTCTCTTTGTCATATCTTTATCCATACAAATTGCACTTGATAATACTCCACAGCCTGAATATGGAATATTTAATGTTTCAAGCACACCTTGTACTGTTCCATCTTCTCCAAAGTGTCCGTGAAGTGCAATAAAGGCAAAATCTATTCCCTTAACCTTTTCAATTAGCTCTTGTTTTGTATCGATTTGAATTGCTACAACTTCGTATTTTGACTTATCAAGATTATTTACTATTTCCATTCCTGTTTTAAGTGATATTTCTCTTTCTGTAGATATTCCACCCATTATTACTCCAATTTTCATTCTAATCCCTCCAAATTCTTTACTACGTCTCCTATTATTTTAAAACCTCTCTCAATTTCCTCATTTGTAACCCTTGATATACCAAGCCTTAAAGTATTCTTTCCCCTATCATCAATATAAAAACTTCACCTGGTGTAAAAATAACCCCTTGTTTTAAGCATTCCTTTAATACATCCCTTGCAGAAGCTTTATTTAACTCTAAAAACAGATGAAGTCCTCCTTCGCCTAACACTCTTCTATAGGGTATATACTTATTTACACATTCAAGTGCCCATTCAAACTTATCTCTATATATCCTTTTCACTTTATTTATATACTTCTCTAAATTACCTCCATTTAAATACTCATATAAAATTGCCTGGTCTAAAAGGATGTGTGTATATTTAAACTTCTTTTTAAACTTTCGATATAGTTTATCAAAACCTCATCTGCTAAAATCCAGCCTATCCTTAAGCCTGGAAACAAAACCTTTGAAAAACTGCTTATATAGACTATGCTATTTCCATCATCCAAGGCTGCAAGTGGCAAAATATGAGAACTATAATACCTTAACTCTTCATTAAAACCATCTTCTATTATTGGGATTTTATACTTCTTAGCTATATCAAGTATTTTAAGCCTATTTTCAGGTGAAAAACAACTCCAGTAGGGTTGTGGTATGATGGGGTTACATATAAAAGTTTTGGATTATGTGATAACATCTTCTCCTTAAGAGAATCTGTGTTAAGTCCCCCTTCTTCAATATCAACTGGCACTAATTTTATACCCTTTAGCCTCATTGCATTTATAGCTGTATTATGGGTAGGATTTTCACAAAGTATTTCATCCTTTTCACTGCATATAGCACTTAAAACTAAATTCAAAGCTTCTGTATATCCATTGGTAATTAATATATCCTTCCCTTTTAGGTTTATCCCTTTTAGCTTTAAATACTTTTTGATTTCATCAATCAAAGGCCTATAACCCCTTGCATAACCATAGTTTAAAATTTTGCCTTCCTCTAAGGAAATTCTACTTAAAAAGCTCTTTTAAGTTCATCAACATCAAAAGATTTGGGTCTGGTGAAATGCTCTTAAAGGAAATCATTCCCTCTCCCACTTTGGTTCACTTTTTGTTATATCTATCTTGTCTGCTAAAGTTGCTAATTTAGTTATCTTCTCTATCCATTCAATGTTGAAGGCTGTCTTTTGTGTATTTTGTATCCTTGATACAAAATATCCCTTTGCTTTTTTTGATAGATAAATCCCTCATCCTCTAAATAGTTATATGCCTCTATAATTGTATTTCTTGAAACCCTAAGCATTTTTGAAAGTTCCCTTGTAGATGGTAGCCTTGTATCTGCCTGTATCATTCCCTTTAATATTATTTCCTTTAAATAGTCTTTAACTTGAAGATAATAGGGTTTATCATCATTTAATCGAAAATCATCAAACATACTACATCACCTAATTATATTGTGGCACATTTAAAACAAAAATAAAGAACCACAGGATTGTTTTATAAAAAATCCTGTGGTCTTAATATTATACTGTTACTATTTCTGTTCTCTGTTTTTGTATCATCAATCTTCTCCATAGTTATACCTGTATATCCATATATTATAGAGATTACTGGATTAATTAGGTTTAGGAACGCAAATGGTAGGTAAGCAAATGGATGTACTCCTAATGTGCTATGCATAAAACCTCCACAGGTATTCCAAGGTATAAGAGGTGATGAAAGTGTTCCTGCATCCTCTAAGCACCTTGATAAATTCTTTGGATGAAGTCCCTTTCTATCAAATGCATTTTTATACATTCTTCCAGGAACAACTATTGATAGATACTGGTCACCTGCAACAAAGTTTGTAAATATACAAGATATTATTGTAACTAAAACAAGTGAACCTGTACTATCTGAGAAGGAAAGTAGTCCTTCTGCAAGTACCTCTAAAAACCTGCCTTTTCCATTATTCCACCAAAGGTCATAGCACATAGAATAAGTGATACTGTATACATCATACTTTGCAGACCACCACGTGAAAGTAGGTTGTCAACTACTTCAAAGCCTGTCTCTGATACATATCCATCATTTAATACATTAACAATTGTTCCAATTGACTGGTGTTGGAATATTGCTGCAAATACTGCACCAAGTATTGTTCCCATTAAAAGTCCTGGTATTGCTGGTACCTTTTTAACAACCATTATTATAACTACAATTGGTGGTATTAGTAGCCATAAACTTATTGAGAAGTTACTTGATAGTGTATCAAGTATTTGATTTATTTTTTCATAATCAAGTGATTTTCCAGCATACTTTACACCTATAATTCCATATAGGACTAAAGCTATAAGTAAGCTTGGTCCTGTTGTATATATCATATGTCTAACGTGGTCAAATAAAGTTGAGCCTGCCATTGCTGGTGCAAGATTTGTTGTATCTGATAGGGGTGACATCTTATCTCCAAAGTATGCACCTGATATTATTGCACCTGCTACAATGGGTAGAGGAATTCCAAGTCCTTGTCCTACTCCAAGAAGAGCAATACCTACTGTACCTGCTGTTGTCCAAGAACTACCTGTCGCAAGAGAAACTATACAACATATAATACAAGTTGCTACAAGGAATATCCCTGGTGATAAAATCTTTAGACCATAGTATATCATAGCTGGTACTGTACCTGATAAAATCCAAGAACCTATTACTGTTCCAATTATCATAAGTATTATAATTGCCTGCATTGACATTGAAATAGTATCTATAATTCCTTTTTCTATGTCTTGCCACTTATAGCCAATCTTAAACGCCATAAGTGCTGCCACAACTGCTGCAAATATTAGTGGAATATGAGGACTACCCTTAAATTTAATAATCGTAACTGATAGAAATGCAACTAATGCTATGATTGGTATTATTGCCTCCCAAACAGCAGGCTTTCTTGGTACGTTTGACATAATTTAACCCCCATCCTTTCAATTTTATTTTTATTTAATTTTAACATCCTAACTTTTTAATATCAAGAATTTTTAAAATATTCTTAATATTTTAAAGTTCGACCTGATGCGACAGTTATTTTGAAAATAATTTTGCACACTTTATAGTTTAATATTTTAGCATACTAAACTAAACATTTAAGATTATACTATTATTTTTATAATTATGCAATATGATTTATGTTTTTTCTTTTACAATTTCTAAATATTTTATGATAAACAACTTTGTAGAACTACCCCCACCTATAGAGGTGGTGGCTTCGTGGTCAAGATAGCTTCTGCTACCAGATTATCCACGCTCAAAGGGCTGTTCCATCCCCAGTTTTACCATCTAAATAGCTAATTTTAGCAAATTTTTGACGCATTTATATCTCTGTCATGTATTACACCACAATTAGGACATTTCCATTCTCTTAATGCTAAATTCTTTACATCAGGGTTTTTATATCCACACTCTGAACATATTTGACTTGATGCATAGTTTTGTGGTGCTATTATTACTTCTCTACCATACCACTTTGCCTTATATTCTAACATACTTCTAAACTCTGACCATGATACCTCACTTATCGCCTTTGCTAAATGTCTATTTTGTTGCATATTCTTTACCTTCAAGTCCTCTAAAACTATAACTTGGTTTTCGTTTATAATTTTAGAAGATACCTTATGAAGAAAGTCTTTTCTTTGATTTGCTATTTTTTCATATAGTTTTGCAAGGTGTAACCTTGTTTTTTCATAGTTTTTGCTATATTTTTGTTTCCTGCATAAATCTCTTTGGAGTTTCTTTATTCTCTTTTCTGTTCTTCTTAACCATTTTGGATTTTCTATCTTTGTTCCATTTGATAATACTAAAAATCCTTTAAGCCTAAATCTATTCCTACTTTGTTATCTACTTTAGGCAGTTTCTTTATCTCTGTTTCTACAAGTATTGAAACATAGTATTTACCTGTTGGTGTCTTTGATATTGTTACTGATTTTATTTCACCTTCAAATAATCTATGCTGTTTTACTTTTATCATAGTCTTTAACTTTGGTATTTTTAGATACCCATCTATAAGTGCTACTGTGCCTTTTTGCTTGTTTGTTGTAAAAGATTGATATCCTCTTTTCTTCTTGAATTTTGGGAAACCTACATTTTTGTCTCTAAAAAGTTTTTATATGCCTTTTTTCTAAATTTATCTGTGCATTAGCAAAAGCAAGACTATCTACTTCTTTTAGAAAAGGATATTCTTTTTATACTGTGCAGGTGTATTCTTTAACATTTTTCCTGTTTGTTTGTAATGTTCTATTTTATCGTTAAGCATTTTGTTGTATATAAACCTTACACAACCAAATACTTTAGATAAATATTCCTCTTGCTCTTTTGTTGGATATATCCTATATATGGGCTTTTAACAAAGCTACACCTCCTTCCCTTAGGTATATATATTTTTTGACTACTTCATTAGTTATCTACTATATTATCATCAATAACTTTTCTCCTATATTTCGTTACTAAAACAAGATGATAATATAGCAAGAACACTAAAAGATTATTATTATCCAAATCTATGTATTTATATAACTTCATTTTTCTAATGCATATTTTGTATCTGAATGATGAATTTGTCAAGCGACATTCATCACCCACTTATAGAAGTGGGCGACTTCTGTCACTAATTAGGGTAAAAAGTAGACTATGTCTACTTGTAAAAATAATAGAAATAGCAATAGCTGTTAACATATTAATTCAAATTTATGGTTAATATAATAATATAGGAATTGTTGCTGAATAGGAGGATAAGCTAATGGATAGACACGTTATTGACTTATTATCACTAATTGCTGTAGTTGTAGGAGGTGCAAATTTAGGACTTGCAGCCTTTCTTGAATATGACCCACTTGCCACTATTCTTGGAGGATATGGAACCTACTATACAAAGGTTGCATATATAATAATAGGTGTTGCTTCTCTTTGGACCTTTTATGCATACCTTTAACACCAGGAGAAGAAGAAGCAATAGATAAATGAAAATTTCAAGCCCTATTTAGATTCCTAAATAGGGCCTTTTACAACCTAAATATTTATATTTAAACAGTCTCAGTTTTTTGCTTTGTAAAACTTATTTTCTGCTTCCTGGTTTTATATAAGGGATTTTCTCTCTACATAATGGACAACTTTCTGGGTCAAAGGTTTCTAAATCTATTTTCAAAGCACTATATACAGGATAGCCTACAGCACCTGTCCTTCTATCGACAAGACAAGCTATTCCAACAACCTCTCCTCCACATTCTTTAACAACCTCTGCAACCTCCAAAGAAGATTTTCCTGTAGTAACTACATCCTCAGCTATAAGTACCCTCTCCCCTTTTTTATTTCAAAACCTCTTCTTAGTTTCATAATTCCTTCTTCTCTCTCTGTGAAAATTGCTCTTCTACTGAGCTGTCTTCCTATCTCATAGGCTACTATTATTCCACCCATTGCAGGGCCAACAACAACATCTATATCTAAATCCTTTATCTTTTCCACTACTTTCCTTACAACTCTCTCTGCCTTATCTGGATACATAAGTATCTTAGCACACTGTATATATTTGTTGCTGTGCCTTCCTGACGATAGTAGAAAGTGACCCTCTAATATTGCACCCGTTTCTTTAAATAGTTCTAACATAATACCCCTCCTATATTATTCCTCTAATTTCATCTAATGATTTTATATTCTCTCTTTTCATAAATTCTTCAATTCCTTCTATTATTTCAATAGATGCCCTCTGATTTATAAAATTTGCTGTGCCTACCTGTATGAGATGAGCACCTGCCATTATAAATTCAATAGCGTCCCTATAATCTACAATTCCACCAAGTCCACAAACTGGTACATTTACAGCCTTTGACACTTCATATACCATTCTTAATGCAATTGGCTTTATGGCTGGTCCAGAAAAACCTGCAAATGTGTTATTAAATATAGATTTTCTTCTATATATATCTATTGCCATACCCTTAAAGGTATTAACTAATGATATGGCATCAGCTCCTGCCTCTACACATTTTACAGCCATATCTACAATATCTTCAGCATTAGGTGAAAGTTTTACCATAAGAGGCTTTTACAAGCCCACCTTACTGATTCTACGACCTCCTTTGCGACACTTGATTTTATTCCAAAGTTCATTCCACCCTCCTTTACATTAGGGCAGGATATATTTAACTCAATCATATCTACATCTGTTTTATCTAATTTTTGTGCTCCCTTTATATATTCATCTATTGTTGAACCTCCTAAGTTTGCTATAATTGGAACACCGTATTTTTTCATAGCCTTTAAATAGTTTTCTATAAATTCATCTATTCCAGGATTTTGAAGACCTATACTATTTAATAATCCGCCCCTTACCTCGTGTATCCTTATCCCTTCGTTTCCTTCTTTTTATTTAGTGTAAGTCCCTTTGTAACAATACCTCCCAGCCTTGTTACATCAATTATTCCTTCATACTCAATTCCAAAACCAAAGGTTCCTGATGCAACAAGTACAGGATTTTTAAAATCTATTCCACAAAACTTAACATCAAGCACTGAACACCACATCCGTTCCCTTAAACACTGGTCCATCTACACACACCCTTTTTTACCTTCCTTTGTGCTGCAGGTACAGCCAAGACAGGCACCCACACCACAGGCCATCTTATTTTCCATAAGCACATATACAGGTGTTGCATAAATCTTGCACATTTCTACTACCCTTTTCATCATCATCTCTGGGCCACAGCAAATTACCACGTTGTATTCATAGGGATTAAATATCTCTGTTACATATCCCTTGTAGTAACCTTCAACCCCTTTAGAGGCAACATATATATTGCTACAGTATTTTTTAAACTCATCTAACAGATATGGATTTTTATTAAAACCTGCATAAAGGTCAATCTCTCCATTTAGACCCTTTGCTATATGAAGCATAGGTGCAATTCCTATGCCTCCAGATATAAGAGCTATTTTCCCTTTAAACTTATGTGTATCTAATCCATTTCCAATAGGCCCTAATACCCATATTTTATCTTGGGACTTTAAATTGCTTAATATTTTTGTCCCCCTACCCTTTACCTGATATGCAAAACTTACCACACCATCCTCTACATTATGAACACTTATAGGTCTTGCAAGTATTGGCTCATCCTCCCAAGCCTTTAACATATAAAACTGTCCTGCTTTAACCTCATCATCTATTTTTAAGCTTAATACATATACATCATCATAAACCTTTATATTTGAATATACTAAAACACTTTTATATTCCACTTAAAATCTCCTCCCTCATCCTTAAAACTTCTTTCCTTGCACAATAATCAAAGTTTTTTCATCTTGATATTTCTTATATGCAAGGAGAACTGACCTTGAGGAGTTTACAACTCCACCATTTTTGCCCTTCATAAGCTTTCTTACATCCTCTGAAGTGCCCCCTGTGCCCCATAGCCTGGTATTAAGAAGAAAATGTTTTTATACCTTTCTCTTATATTTAATGCCTCCTTTGTGTCTGTGCACCCTACAACAAATCCAATGCTACTATATCCACAATCTCCTATATATTCTTCAGCCACCTTACTAAACAAATCTCCAACCTCTTCATATACTCTCCTTCCATCTATAAGCCTTTTCATCTGTATATCCTTTGAACCTTTGTTTGACGTTTTTAAAAGAAGAAATATTCCTTTATTATTTTTAATATAACTTAGATATTCATCTATACTGTCTAAACCCATATAGGGATTTAGTGTTATAAAGTCTCCCTCAAAATCACCCTCAAAGTGGGCCTTTGCATACATTCTTGCTGTACTTGAAATATCACTTCGTTTAACATCACATATAGCTATTAACCCCTTCTTTCTAAGATACTGTAGTGTCTTTTTATATACCTTTAAACCCTCTAATCCTAATGCCTCATAATAGGCAATCTGAAGCTTGTAGCAGGAGGCTACATCCTCTGTTGCATCAATTATTCTTTTATTAAATTCAAATAGTGCATTATATTCATCCGTATATCTTTTAAAAACTCATATGGTATATAATCAATTGAGGTGTCAAGTCCTACACATACAGGTCCTTTTTCTTCTACAATTTTATATAACTTGTTTATTATCATTTTCTTCACCTCTTTTATAAACAACTCTTCCTGCCTTTATTGTCATAACCACCTCACCAAATACCTCCATTCCATCAAAGGGCGTGTTTTTCCCTTTAGATACAAATTTTTAGAATCTATTTTATATTTTTTATTTAAATCTACCAAAGTAACATCTCCATCAAATCCAATATCTATCTGACCTTTATTAAATCCAATAAGCCTTGATGGATTTTTAGACATTAGTTTACTTAGAGTTTTTAAATCAATATGTCCACTTTTTACAAGGTGTGTATAGCAAACCGAAAAGGCTGTCTCAAGACCTGAAATACCAGGTGCCCCTTTATCTTATCTTCCTTTGTATGTGGTGCGTGGTCTGTTGCAATTACATCTACATACCCCTTCTCTATGGCATATATCAATCTATCAACATCCTCCTTTTTTCTTACTGGAGGATTTACTTTATAATCATTATCATATAGGGCTATATGGTGTGGAGTTACCTCGCAAGTTACCTTAACGCCCTCCTCCTTTGCCCTAATTACCTCATTTATAGATTCCTTTGTACTAATATGGGCAACGTGAAGAGGTGTTCCTGTAAACTTGGCAAGGGATATATCGCGAATTGTCATTATGTTCTCAGACAGCCTTGTATCAACCTGTGATATATCCTCATCCTCTGCGTGAGAAATTACAGTTATGCCCATATTCTTTGCCTTCATCATAGCCTCCAGCATAACCTTACTTCTCAATACTCCCTTACCATCATCTGAAATAAACCTTGTTGGGAATTTTAATTCATCAAGATGTGATGTGTCTGTACCTTCCATATTCCTTGTGATTGTTACCGTCTGATGTATATCTACCAAATTAATATCCCTTGTTTTTGAAATGACATATCCTAAAACCTCATTTGTCGAACAGGGCGGATTTGTATTTCCCATTAAATTTACCCCTGTATACCCTCCCTTAACTGCAGCTAAACTACCTGTAAATATGTCTTCCTTGTAGGTAAAACCAGGGTCTCTAAAGTGGCAGTGCATATCCACAAAGGAGGGAAGCAGCACAAGGCCCTTCCCATCAACAGTATTACACTCTTTTTTAATATTCGCTCCAACTTCCTTTATTATTCCATTTTCTATATAAACATCAAGCATTTCATCTTTATTAAAATCAACTACTCTTGCGTTTTTTATTAAAATATTCATATTACACCTCCATATTTGAATAGGCCTCATCACAATATATACATCTATATTCTCCTATTTGTTTGTTAACTAAGTAGAATATGTGTTTTATATCAGGCTCTATGGAGGTTACACATCTTGGATTTTTACATTTTATGATGTCAACAACCTCTTCAGGTAGATTAAGTTTTATCTTCTTGGTTATTACTTCATCTTCGATTATGTTTATTGTTATATTTGAGTCGATTAATCCTAAAACCTCATAATTTAAATCAATTATATTTTCAATTTTGATAATATCCTTCTTCTCAAGTTTACTACTCTCTGCATTTTTTATAAGAGCAACATTATAATCTGCCCTATCAAGTCCTAAATATTTAAATATGTGTATTCCAAGACCAGCTTTTATATGGTCAATTACTATTCCATTCTTTATACTGTCTATATTAAGCATTTTATTCCACCCCCAAAAGTTTCATAATAAGTGCCATTCTAACGTACATACCGTACTTTGCCTGTTTAAAATAGCAGGCTCTTTTATCTTCATCTACCTCATAGGCTATTTCATTTACCCTTGGAAGTGGATGCATAATAATCATATCTTCCTTTGCTTTATTTACCTTTTCCCTATCAAGTATATAGCTGTCCTTTAGCCTTAAATACTCTTCTTCGTTAAAAAACCTCTCCCTTTGAATGCGCGTCATATAGAGTATATCTAATTCTCCTATTACTTCTTCAAGCTTTTCCACTTCTATATACTCGATATTATTTTTATCAAGTATCTCTTTTCTAATATAATCTGGTACTCTAAGTTCCTTTGGGGATATTAAAACGAACTTATTGTTTTGATATCTTGATATGGCTTTAATTAAGGAATGAACTGTCCTACCAAATTTCAAATCTCCACAAATCCCAATTGTAAGATTTGAAAATTGGCCCTTAAACACTTTATAGTAAGAAGATCTGTTAAAGTTTGAGTTGGATGTTGGTGACCTCCATCACCAGCATTTATTACAGGAATAGATGAATACATTGATGCAAGCCTTGGTGCACCCTCCTTCGGATGCCTCATTACAGCAATATCTGCATAACAGGAAATAGTTCTTATTGTATCTTTTATGCTTTCTCCCTTTGCAACTGAAGATGAGTTTGGTTCTGAAAAGCCTATTACACTTCCACCAAGCCTTAACATTGCTGCCTCAAAACTAAATCTTGTTCTGGTGCTTGGTTCGTAAAAAGAGTTGCTAATATTTTTCCTCTGCAGACATCTTTAAATCTGTCTTCCTGTTCAATTATTTTTGAGCCAATGATAAAATTTCCTCAAGTTCGCCAACAGTAAAATCCATCGGGTCAATTAGATGCTTTCCCTTTAACATATTATCTCCTCCTTTTAGCCTCACGGGGCTAATTTAAAGGTAATAAAAAGCCTTCCCTTGTGGGAAGGCATAATTCACCCATTGACTTTGTCAACCTTCCCAGCCTCTCTGGACTGTTTTTAAAGGTTTTTATTATAGTAGCATATTTTTTATTTTTAGTCAATCTTTTTAAGCTGTTTTATAGTTTCCTGAACTTTTTCTTTTCATCTTCACTTAAATTATTGTTCTTTAATAACTTCTCTAAGTCTTCAACTATTTTAGGCTTTTCAAGATATTTATCTGCAAAACTCTTAAGTAGTTTTGTCATATCATCTGAATCAAGCTTAACAATCTCCTTCATAAAAGAATCAGGATTTTTCTTGTATTTATTATAGATTATATCTGTATAGATCTGCTTTGCTGTACCTGTTAGATTCTTTCCCTGTTCTATGAATTTATTTAAATTGTTAAAATCTATTAAATCAAAACCTTTGATAATAAATAGTATACTCTCCTGCTTTTCTTTGTCTATCTTTGATAAATCAACATTTTCTGATTTTATTATACCCTTGACATCCTCTAATTTGATGTCTGCAAGTTTGTTTATTGCTTCTATGTCTAAACCTTTATTTTTTCTATGTTTTTATACACAGTCAAAAGCCCAAAAACTAATAGCAAAAATATTATTAAATTGATTATCTTTTTCAAACAATCCACCTCCTAAAAATTATATGTTTAGTAATATTTATATTATACATTAAATATATTTATAGTGTAAGTAATATTAGGAGGTCCTTATATGAAT
Organism: Caloramator sp. mosi_1; assembly: GCF_028622835.1. Lineage (GTDB taxonomy): Bacteria > Bacillota > Clostridia > Clostridiales > Caloramatoraceae > Thermobrachium. The sequence continues at coordinate 119,747 of NZ_CP117677.1, forward strand.
AAGCTCTACAAGGTTGCCTTTGTTTTAGTACTTATCGGTGCAATCAACTGGGGACTTGTTGGATTCTTTGGATTTGACTTAGTTGCTACACTCTTCGGCGGTGCAGAAGCTGTACTATCAAGAGTAATCTATGCACTTGTAGGTATCTCTGGACTTATCCTAATCTATAACAAATTAGCAAAGAAGTAAATATGGGCCAAAGGCCCATATTTACTTCTTTATTTCATCTCCAATACTTATAACTCCGTTCTCTAAAGCCCTTATAAAAACTGCCTTTCTTAAAGGACAATGTGACTTTCCAACCACAAGTTCACATTCCGCAAAACAATCTTTATTCCTTAAAACTAAAAAATCTAAACCGCCTATTTTAAAAGTCTGTCCTTCTCTCAAATCTACTGCCTCATCAAACAGTAAATTGTGTTTAAATCTTTTACTACATAAACCCTTAGGATTTATTTCATCTTTAAAATAAACCACACAATCAAAGACTTCCCTTCCTTTTTTATAGGAATTCTTAATTCCTCCATCCTTTACAACTTCAACTTTATTTTTTAAAACTTCACACCCACTTTTATCCTCATACTTTATTTCTATCAATCTACTCATATTATCACCTAAAAATAAAATATCTGTTTAGTATCGTATCCCATCTGTTTAAATTTTGAATTTAAAAACTCAACTTTATTTATTTTTACCCTTATCATATTAAGCTTAAAGGGAAGACTAACTATATTTTCATACTTATATCCCTTTAAATCAATTATTTTTTATATTCACTTGAAGAAAATTCAACAAAAGATGCCTCACCTTCAATCTGCATTCCAAATAGTTTGTTCATACCCTGATATTTATCGTATATAGCTATAGATACCCTATTATTTAAATAAATATTGGAAAATTTTTCTCCACCTTCTGTTAAAAAATATAAATACCCATCTTTATAGGTATACTCAATTGGAGTTGCCCTAACTCCTATTCCACAGGTTGTTAATGTACAGGTTGTATTGCTGTTTAGATACTCCTCAATTAAAAATTTTAATTTTTCTATTGGCATCCGCTTTATAACCAATTTATCCCTTAACTCTTTTAACTCTCTTGCTATTTTGCATATTGTTTCTATATTCTTTGCCTCTATAAATATTTCTTTATCTATCTTTAATAACTGTTTTAAGGGACTTATCAATTCATTTTCTCCATCAATTATAAAGGCTTTTGGCTTCTCCCTTAATGTACTTACATTTTCCACAAAAATCTAAGTACATATTCTTCATCACTGTCTAATAAAAAGATACAAAAATTTATCAAATTAAAATCAATATCCCCTATATCATTTACCTTTATACAGACAGAAGGCCCTAAAACCTTTGAAATTACATCTGCCATATACCTATTTTTGTCATTAAAATAGGCAACTAAACACCCCTTCAATTTACTACCTCCTAATCAAATAAAGTATTAAAACATTATCCTCTACCTCTATGGAAAATTCATCCACCATCATACCAACTAAATTAGTTTCATCTGATGAATATGAGTCTCCTGTTAAATTCCAATACAGTTCTTCTACCTCTCTATATCTCTGAACAGAAAATATCTTTTCAAGCTTTGCTTTTACTCTTTCTATCTCCTCTTTATTGTTTAGGTGTACTCTAAATCTTATTTTTGTTTCTTTATTAAAGTCTAATGTGGAAGTTATATGACAAGTATCTGTATTCTCTATAAAATATTTGTTAAGTTCATCCATTATCTTTAAAACTTTATTTCTCTCTTTGCTTATCATTTAAGCATTTCTCCTTTCATAATACGCACTTATCAAAGGAATTAAAAACATTGCAACAAGACCACCTGCAAATCCATTATTATATAAATTAAGTCCTGCGTGGAGATAACCTACACTTAAGGCCATTGATACGTGTAAAAATCCTGCTATCATTCCCCATATAGGTCCAAATTCTCCTGATATAGGAGCTAATGTTGTACAAAATAGAATTGCCAATATCACAGTTGGAGAGTTTAAACTGTGTACATTTAAATATGATGATACCGCTGCACCAAATACAACAGGTAATGTATTATTTGTATGTTTTCCTAAGGTTGAAAAACCTACTATTGTAAATAGGCCACCTATAACAGGCCCGTTTAAATTAGTTATTAACAATGTAAATACCATATATATTATGCCCATTATTCCCATATTTAAAAGTGCAACATCTTCACCAAACAATACTGTAAAGTCTGTAAGTAGCTTACCTGAAGTTTTATTTAAATCCTTTAAACTATCAATCTTTAGTTTCCCGCCTATTTTTATTGAATATAGAATCATTAAAAGGAAAACAAAGAGCAATATAAATTCAACTCCTGCATCCCTATTATTATACCACAAAAGTCTTTTGGAATTTCTCCACCAAAGGCTCTAACATTGCTTACAAGAATTGTAGCTATAAAGCCTGCAGTAAGCCCTGTATTATATAGACAATAACCTTGATGGAATTTTAAACAATATGCCGCAAGTGGCGGAAAGATAAATCCAATAAATATAGAGATTAATATGCCAAGAATCATACTAAAATGAGGATGCAAAATTTCAAGCCCTCTAAACTGAATAAGTGTTGGTGAAAGGTTTGTTGAAAATATTGCTATAAGTGCATAGTTTAAAAACTCTCCCTTTTATATTTAGAGTACAGCCATACACCAAACATAATCGGCCAAATATTTACTATGTTCTTACCAAACATAGCAAATCCTACACTTGTCCAAATAGCAGCTGTGATAGCTCCATTTGCCTTTGCCTTTAAAATTAAAAAAATAGAAGTATTTATTATACCAACTAAACCTGCATTAACAAAAGTTGCTCCAATACCACCAACTTCAAAATAGTCAGTAATTAATATGTCAGGTTCTTTAATTATTCTACCCAAACCATAAAGCACATTTATTAATCCGTCGTGTACTATTCCAAATACAATAAAACTTAAAAATATAAAAATAAACAAATAGTGTAATCTGTAATTCTTGTTCATAAAATCCCCCTTTATACCTTTTGATAAAATTATATCACAATTTTAAATATTTTGATATATTTTGAGGGGATTTTTAATGCAAAGTAACACATTAATCTTCAAAAGTTATTGATGATTCAGTCTCTCTACACCATCTTGTAGTTATACAAATACCTAAATTTCTTGGACAAAACTTACACATACAGCTTTTATCTTCACCATCACATTTCTCATTTTTAAAATATATGCATTTTTTACAGTTACTATTAATCATAATATCACCTCCAAATTTAAAGGGGTTGAATTTCAACCCCTTAACAATAGCTTCTTCCACCTATTCTAAATCCTCTGTAGTCCTTATTTATTTCAAAATCATTTATAAGAAAAGCAAATTCTTTGTCTGCAACAAACTTTACTCCTTCATACTCATATAAATCATCACTATCGCGTTGTTCATCCAGAACAACTCCAAATCTTGGACCACCTCATCCAAAACCTTCTAATGTTATTCTAACTGCTGTTTTTCCTCTTTTTCAAGTTCCTCCTTCAAATCCTTTAAAACTTCATCTTTTATTTTAACTCTCATTTCACACCTCCGTCTATTTATTTTTATAATAGATAATTATTATTCATTATTTAAATTAATTGTATCATATTACTGCAATATTATAAATATAAAAAATATATTTGTTTAAAAAACAGTGAGGAATTCCCTCACTGCAGCTTTATTCTTTTTCCTCTACTTGTCTGTCTATCTGATTTAGGTATAGTTAATGTTAAAATTCCATCCTTATATTCTGCCCTTGCCTCCTCTGCCTTTACCTCAGCTGGAAGTGGAATAGTTCTTGAAAAATTTCCATAATATCTTTCTACTCTCCTTAAGTGTTCATCCTTATATTCATCAGATTTTTTAAATTCACCTGTAATTCTTACCTCTTCATCATATACAACAATATCTAAATCATCCTTTGATATACCAGGTATCTCTGCTTTTACTTTTATTTCATTTTCTGTTTCAATTACATCTATTCTTGGCCTCTCAAACTCTTCAAAGGAAAATAGACTATCCATTTGTCTTCTTAGCCTTTCTATTTCTCTAAAGGGCTCAATTGGTTTTAAATACATAGGGCTACACCTCCTGTTTGTTAATTCTAATTTTATTTTTGGAGAATGTAGCCCTATTAAACAATTAAATTTACGTTAAAAAGTTAATTTTTTCAATAATTTTATTAAGTATAAAACTTCCAAAATGACTGGTTGATGAAGCAAATATATTTCAAGGGACCTTCTACTTACAAACTCAATAATTTTAGATTTTACTTCAAAGGGAAGAATTCTTTTTCCTCTTTTATATACTAACCTAAAAATAAGTATTCCAGATATGTAGTAAATGATGTATGGGAAAATAGGGTAGTAATCCAAGGATACAAATCCATAATAAACAAACCCAAAGGGGATTAAAAAGGATTTGTTATTCTAATACTTTGTGCAAGCCTATAAATAAAATAAGAAATAATTTGTATCATTAGTAGCCAATAGTAATTTAGTTTATTTAAAATTATAGAAAACAAAGTCATAGTTGCTAAAAAATGAAGTATCCCAAACCTTATATACTGTTCTCTAAAAACTATATAGGATATAACATTTATTAACAGGGCAAAAATATATAATTTTATTGATTTTTTATTAAGTTTTTTCCTAAATTACTACTAACACCCGATACAATTATAAAAAGTAATGCCGAACTCTTACCCACATAGAACCAAAATCCATCTTCATAATTAACACCAAAACCCATAAACTCCTTTAAATCGTAAACTGTATGAAAGACCACCATAAGTGTTATTGCTAAAAATCTAAAGAAATCTACTTCCGCTATTCTTTTCATCTTAGAATACTCCAAATTACTAAACAGCAATTCTGCTCCATTTTCCGCACTTATCTCCAAAATAGCCTATGTTAACTTCATTTTCCTTAAGTTCCACGACCTCACACATATTAGAACATCCGTTGCACTTAATTGTATTAGGCTTTATCAAAGTATTGTGGATTCCAAATCCCCTAAAGGATGTTTTACCACTTAAATTTACCTCTTCCTTTGCCAGTATTGCTGCCCCTATCGCTCCCATAACATCATAATGTTCTGGAACAAAAACCTCCATATTTAAAAGTTCTTCAAAGGCCCTTTTCATACCTATATTTGCTGCAACCCCACCTTGGAAGAATATCTTAGGCTTTATATTCTTACCCTTTGCAACATTACTTATAAAGTTTCGAGCAAGTGCACTACAAAGTCCAGCTATAATGTCCGAAACATCATAACCTAACTGTTGTTTATGTATCATATCCGATTCTGCAAAAACGGCACATCTTCCTGCTATTCTTACGGGGTTTTGGAATTTAAGGCATATTCACCAAACTTTTCAATTGGTATTTCAAGTCTTTCTGCCTGCCTATCTAAAAAGGAACCTGTACCTGCTGCACAAACAGTATTCATAGCAAAGTCTGTTACAACACCATTTTCAATAGTTATTATTTTACTATCCTGTCCACCTATCTCTATTATTGTTCTCACTTGTGAATCTAAATTTATTGCTGCAATAGCGTGGGAGGTAATTTCATTTTTGCGATATCTGCACCTACTAAAACCTTTGCTAAATACCTTCCACTACCTGTTGTTCCAACTGCCTTTATATCCCTATCGTTATAAAATTTACTTAACTGTAGAAGACCTTCCTGTATTACCTTTATTGGTCTTCCCTTTGTTCTTAAATATTGTTTATGAACTACATTTAAACCTTCATCTAATACAACAATGTCTGTACTAACCGAACCTACATCTATTCCTAAATACACCTCTTTTTCCTCCCCTCTATTAAATCTAAAAATGCTTCAACTCTTGTATAGTACCCTGCTTCACCTGTCATCTCATCCACTACTAAGGATAGTATTGGTATACCGTACCTTTTTTCTATATCTGGCAATATTGCCTTGGATACAATTTCAGGCATACATCCAACAGGAAAAATTTGTATAAGACCATCAAAGCCCTTTTATAATTCAACAATGCTTCGCCTACACATTCCTGTGCGTGTCCACCAATGCATAATTTTAAATACTGCTTAGCCTCTTTATAAATTTTACTTTTATTAATCTTTAAGGCTGATAGTGTAGTATTTTTAACCCACCAGCTTGGATAAAGAGTTCTTTTAGTTGATACCCCTAAATTCATAAGTATATCCTCTATATATAAATTTGATAATGAATCGATTATTGTATATATTTCACCTATAATTCCTATTTTGATAGGAGTCTTAAAATTATCTATCTCAACCCTTTGAACTTTATTTTTATATTTTTCTAAAACCCTTAATGTCTCTTGTGCCCCCTTAGCTTCTAATGCTTCTTTTTTACATCCTTTAAAAGCCTTGAAAATTCACCTTTATTTTTTTCGTATCCAGCATAAAATCTACATTCTCTTTCTATTTCATCAATTAAATTTATTGCCTTTAATGCCATATTTAAGACCTTTAACTTCTTATAGGTTGATAGTTTACTGTCCTTTGCCACACTGCTTAGTCTACTTAAAAATTCCTTCATTCCAATTTTTGATGGTTCATCTATTACAATGAAATTTATATGCCTTCCTAAAGACATAAGTACCTTCTTTTGAAGTTCACAATATTCTCCAAATCTACAGGGTCCACAACTTCCTGTTATAAGAACAGTATCTGCTCCCTTTCTATGCTTTCTATATAGTTTCCAATCATAATTTTAAAGGGAAGACATACATCCTCTGGCGAGTGTAAACATCCAATTTCTAATGTTTTTTAGATGATATAGGTGGTATAGTATAATCTACACCAAGTCCTTCAAACAGTACCTTACCTGCAATGTATGTATTACCCAAGTGAGGAAATGTTATATTCATTTCTTGCCCTCCTCTTTAACAAATCAACAAATGCCTCTATTCTTGTGTCAACACCTGCTTCCCCTGTATGTTCATCAATCTTTAATACGAGGTATGGAAAACTTCCTATATCCTTTTTATTAAGTCAATGGCAAAGGAATCTATACCACACCCAAAGGAGGATATATATATAATCCCATCTATTTTACCTGTTTCTACTAAAGAAATTGCACAATTGTAGCTATTTCTTAAGAATGTCCAAAAGGCTTTTTTATTAACCTAAAGCTATAATCCTCAGGCTCAATATTATCTTCTATAAAAACTTCTACTCCATTTCCTAAGTTTTTTCAGCAAACCCATATTCACAAAATCATCGTATATTAAATACGGATGTCCAATCAGAAGCACTCTAACAGTAGGGTTTAGAATATTTATTTTATTATATTTGTAAAGATTGCTCTTAAAACCCTCATATGCCTTTTTAAATTTCTCTTTATCTACTTTAAAGGGTTTTGTAAAGTTGTATAGAGAACTTTTTAAAGTTTTTTCATCATATGCATAAATAGTTGGACATATAATATTTTTTATATCAAGGGAGTATCTAATCATTTCTGGAAGCCTGCAAAATTTTGGACATATAAACTCGTTTTTATGTAGCTTCATTATTCTTGGAACTAAAACAATGTCACATCTATCCCTTAAATATTCAACGTGACCGTGAAATATTTTTACAGGCAAACAAGCCTCATCTACACAGTTTAATACCCCTAAATCAAGTATTTCCTTATTAGTTTTAGGGCTTACTACAGTTGTAATTCCTATTGTATGTAAAAATTCTTGTATTGCATCTCGATATTTAATATTAAGCAGTGCATTAGGGATTCCTATTATCATACCATCACCCTCATATTAAAATTCCTTATAAAGTATGTACAAAAAGAAACTATTTTATACAAAAAAGAGTGCAAATGCACTCTATATTTTAACCTCTATCATTATAGGGCAATGGTCTGATCCCATAACATCAGTCAATATTCTTACATCCTTTACTCTATCTATAAAATTTCTTGAAACAAAATGATAATCAATACGCCATCCTATATTCTTCTCTCTTGCCCTAAATTTATAACTCCACCACGTATATTCTACTTTATCAGGATAGAAGTATCTAAAAGTATCTATATACCCATTTTCAATAAATTTATCTATCCACGCCCTCTCTATCGGCAAAAATCCTGAATATTTTTCGTTTGCCTTTGGATTTTTTAAGTCAATCTCTCTATGGGCTGTGTTATAATCTCCACATACTATAAGTTTTTTACCCTTTTCTACTTCACCATTGCAGTAATCTAATATTGCATCATAAAACCTTAATTTATAATCTAACCTTTCATCACTCATTTGACCGTTTGGGAAATATATGTTTAAAAGAGTAAACTCCTCAAACTCAGTTATAACAATTCTCCCCTCTCTGTCAAACTCCTCTATTCCAATTCCATACTTTACTTCCTTTGGCTTAATCTTAGTATATGTAGCAACTCCACTATAACCTTTTTATCTGCAAAACTAAAGTATGAATAATACCCTTCAATGTTTTTTAGCTCATCCTTTAATTGATTTTCTTGTAACTTTGTTTCTTGTATACATAAAATATCTGGATTTTCTTCTCTTATCCATTCAAAAAATTTTTTGAGCAATCGCCCTAAGTCCATTTACATTCCAAGAATAAATCCTCATCCTATCACCTCGATTAAAATTATACCTTTATGTTACCAGAAAAAACTAAAAATAAAAGGCACCAATTGGTGCCATCAGTTCCACTTATGTGTTTTACTCATCTCTTCATCTGTTTTTAAGAAATAGTCATACCTTACCATATTTTTGTTTGGATAACCATTTATAACTGGGTCATCAAAGGTAACATCTACGTGTAGCCAACTATCTCCTACCTTTACTTTATTCCAAGCGTGACCTTCACCATCGGCTATTCCAATAACTATGATTGACTCTATTCCAAAATACTTTGTTAATCTTTGAAAAGCTGATGAATAACCACCACATATTGTTTTATTTGTAGTTAGTGCATAGTAGGCGTGTGAATCCCTTGCATATTGCACCTCATCACCCGTCTTTAAAAAATCGACATCATAACTAAAATTGTAGGCTACATAATCGTGGATTACTTTTATTTTCTCTTCTGTAGTTTTTGCTTCATTTACTTTATTTTCAATTTTTGAAGCTGCATTTTTAACTACTTCATATAATCCTAAATTCATTTTCAATATTTCCTGCTGTGGCAAAACATATCCAAAATATATTGTCGTTCCTTTTGAGTCTGATGAATATTTTATTTGTCTAAGATATGCAAAATCTGAATAAGAATAAAGTACATCCTCTATAGCATTAGAAAGAGTTTTTATGTCACCTGAATAAAGAGACTTGTCTATAAAAATTGAATTTTTACCTTCAAAAATTGCCTTTGCAATTTCATAATTTAATTTATTAACATTTTCCTTGTCTTTTTCTAAAAGAAAGAAATCTATACTTTGTGAATAGGATTCTAAACTTACTGTGGCTTGTCCATTATCTTTTGTTAAAACAGGTGACGTATCAGTTTTTTTATACTGTACATTTAGAGAATAACCAATAAACACCCTCTTCTTTTTATTAACCCTATAGTGTTTCTTTATACTTAGTTTTTCAACATTATTAACACCCTTTGCTGCATTCACTGCCTTTGTCAAAGCAGTATCTGCTATTTTTTCATTATAACCATTAGATGATAAAACTATGACGGGTGCCTTCTTTTTCATTTGAACATTTAAAACAGTTGTATATCTGTTTGTAAGTAAATCTACATACCCTATTTTTACAGCATAGACTTTATAGTTATTAATATTTTTGCTATAGCCTTTAGCTAATGTAATATCAGAAGTTAAGGTAAATAATAAAATTAATATTAGAAGTAGCGTTTGTAATTTAAAAAGTTTTTTCATCCCACCACCCCTTTTTTTATTTTCTATTTAATTATTATTTTAATTTGACTAATTTTTAAATTCAATATACCAAACACAATATTAACAATGTAATTTTAAACTTAATATCACTTTTTTCATATATTAGAATATATTAGTATTAGTTAGGGTTTTATGGGGTGATTATATGCCGCTATCTGATAGAGAAATGTTTGCAAGGCTCATTAAATGTGAAGCTGAAGGAGAAGGCGAATATGGAATGAAGGCTGTAGCTACTGTTGTAATGAATAGAGTACACATAAGCTATGGAGAATATTTTAGAATATGTCAAGGTAGCCTTCGTCGTGTTATACTTCAGCCTTTTCAATTTACCTGTGCTATGACAACAGTATACGGACAATATAATGCTCAAAATATATACAATATGCGTCCCGATGATTTCCATTACCAGATTGCAGACTGGGCTTTATCTGGAAACAAATTATCTGGTGTAGGTAGTGCTCTTTGGTACTACAATCCCTTTAGTCCTGTTTGTGCAACTTACTTTCCAAAACCAAAACAGGTATATATGTAACAAGAATTGCAAAACACTGTTTCTATAACCCAACCCCATTGTATGCAAAAACTTGATATAAGGAGGTCCTTTATGAGCAAAAAATTCAAATGAACCTGTACAGGAGAAGAATGTAAATTTAGAGGCTGAACCTGTTTATTTTGTTCCAACCTTTTATCGTTATCCTTGCCCCTTTGTTGATGACAGACAAGAGGATTTGACCTTTGATCCTCAAACCGCAATGGATGATCCAACTCTAAAGAACATAAACTTCACTCAAGCCTACTTAAGAACACAAATAGGGAAAAAGGTAAAGATAGACTTTTTAATTGGAACTAATCTATTTATTGATAAGGAAGGTATACTGCTTGAAGTTGGTGTAAGCTATATTGTAATAAGAGAAACTACTTCAAATGCAAAGGTTATGTGTGATTTCTATTCAATAAGATTTGTAACAATATTTGAATAGCATTAACCCCAAAAGGTGCTGATGCACCTTTTGGGGTTAATATCCTTTAATAATATCAACAATATTTAGAAGTTCTCTTCCATCAACGTATCTTTTCATATTTTCATAGATAATATTATATCTTCTTTCATTTCTCATTTCTGAAACCCAAGAATTGTGGGAGTTATAATTATATTTTCAATATCCCAAAGAGGGCTGTCTTGTGGAAGAGGTTCTTCTTCAAAAACATCTAATGCAGCCTTTTTCACCTTACCTTCCTTTACAGCACAAATAAGTGCATCTGTATCAATTACACTTCCCTTGCAATATTCACCAAATAAACCCCATCCTTCATACTATTTATTAACGCACTATCTATTAGATGGTATGTTTCCTTTGTTAATGGCACTGAAACTACAACAAAATCACAAATCGCTACTACCTTTTAATTTCACTTAAACTGTAGCACTCGTCGAAATAATCAACTTTCCTTCCTTTAGTATTTACTCCAAGTAATTTTACATCAAACCCCCTTAACCTTTTTGCAGCCTCCTGTGCTATTGTACCTGTTCCTATAAAAGTAACTGTTTTGTTAAATAGTTCTAAAATACTTGTATCTATTTTCCATTTTCTCTCCTTTTGTTTTTCATAAAACTCTCGACTGTTTTTTATCATCTCAAGCATCTTTAAAACTATCCATTCACCCATAGGAATGCTGTATCCACCTTTATTGTTTGTAACTATAATATTTCTTGCTAAAACTATATCCTTTGGAATCTGATCTATTCCGATACTTGAAAGCTGAATCCATTTGAGCTTTTTCATAAAGCTTATATCCAATGTTAAGAAGGGATTATAGCACACAAGCACCTCTACATCATCAAACTCATCCTCATAAACTACTGTATTTTCATTTCGTATCAAGATTTCATACCCTAAATCCTCAATCCTCTTCATTTTCTCGCTGCCATAATCATAAGTGAAAAGAGCCTTTATCATAAAATCACCCCCTATATTTAATTATACTAAATTTAGATACAAAGTTATAATATCAAAAGTTTTATATCTGATAGCATTTATAACTTAAAAAGCCAGCAGAAACCACCTCTGCTGGCTATAACTTTTATGCACCCTTTTCTTCTTTATTTTTTTAGATAGTCCTATTATCTCAAATATCTTCTTAGCTCTTTCCTTTGTTGAACCATCTAACGTAATATAAGGTACATTTTCGGCATCTAAGAAATGCTTTACTGCTTCATCTACCTTAATAGCAGTCTCTTCATCCTGCCATCTCACTCCATCCCTTTCATATCCAAATTCTCTTGGTAGGAAAAAGATGTAATCATACTTTGGAAGATCTCTTATTGCAAGGGCATAGAGATCCTTTAATATCTCAATTTCTTTTGTTGTTCTTTTCTTGTTACCAAGCATAAATCTTCCATAGATGTATGGTAAAAATGTAGCATAGTCTGTAATTGCATAATCAAATACTTCAAGCTCGTTTTCTAATCTTGCTTGACCAAGATAAATACCATATTGTTCTGCAAGGTGTTCAATCATTCCCTTGTCCTTAAGATATTCTGTTGAATATTCAGTAGCACATCCAACATTTAATCCCATAATCTTCATTTCTGCATATAGATATTGAATAAGTGTTGTTTTTCCACATCTTGGACCACCAATAATTGCTATTCTTACAGGCACTTCACTCACTCCATAACTTAATTTTTTATTTTAGAAAAAAGCAATTTCTATTATATCAGCTTAACTTCATACATTCAATAACGAAAATTATATTATTAATTTTTTTATAATTTGTTATATAAAGATAATTTTAATCTACTATTCTTTTTGGTGGTAATGGTCCAAAATATTGATATAGATAGCAAAGAAGCTTACCGTTATAGAGTTTTCTATTTTTATCTGCCTTCTTTCCGAACAATTTTTCAAAATCTAAGTGGTTTGTTAATATAAAATAGGACCAAGAATCTAATTTACTAAATACCTCTCCCATCTTTCTATATAACTTTTCAACCTGTTTCAGCTCGCCTATTCTTTCACCATAAGGAGGATTACAAATAATACAACCATACCTTTTCTTAGAACTTAACTCCTCCATAGGAAGTTTTTGAACAAAAACTAAATCCTCAACTCCTGCCCTTTTTATATTTTCCCTTGCAACCTTTAATACTTTTCCATCAATGTCTTGACCTAATAGTTTAAACTCTAAATCATTAACTTCACTCTTTGCCTTTTCCCTAATTTGACTCCATATATTTCTATCTATATGTGCCCAATTTTCTGCATCAAAACTTCTATTTAAACCAGGTGCAATGTTTTTACCTATTAGTGCAGCTTCAATTAGGATTGTTCCTGAACCGCAAAATGGATCAATTAACTGTCTATCTGGCGTCCACTTACTTAAAAGAACCATTGCTGCTGCTAAAGTCTCCTTCAAAGGTGCCTCTCCTGCCATAGTTCTATATCCTCTTTTATGTAGTCCTACACCCGATGTATCGAGACTTATTGTTGCAATATCCTTTAAAAGTGCAACCTCTATTTTATATGTAGGCCCATCTTCACTAAACCAATCTGTTTTATATTTTCTCTTCATTGATTCAACGACTGCCTTTTTAACAATTGCCTGACAGTCTGAAACGCTAAAAAGCTTTGATTTTACGGATTTTCCTATAACGTGCATCTTTGCATTTTTAGGAAGAAAATCTGGAAAATTTATAGATAGTGTTCCTTGAAAAAGATCCTCAAAGGTTTCTGCCCTAAACTCTTTTAACCTAATATATACCCTGTCTGCAGTTCTTAGATACATATTTAATTTTGCAATGTCCTCATCGTTTCCCTTCAATGTAACCTTTCCATTTTCAACTTTATAATCATTATAACCTAATGCTTTAAGTTCACTTGCTGTAACAGATTCTATTCCAAAGGCAGTAGTTAATACTATATCGTACATTTTATCTCTCCTTTATCTATATTCTTCATATATCATATCCCAAATATAACTTATTTTGCAATAATAATGATATTAGTGTAAAATATCTTACGAGGTGATTAAAATGGGAGAAGCTGTTTTAAAATATTTTTGCACAATGGAAAAGAATATGAGGTTAATAATTTTGATAGCATATACAAGGAAGTATCTCCAAGTATATATGAAGTTATAAGATTAATCAATGGAAAGCCTGTATTTTTAGAGGACCATATTGAAAGATTAAATAACTCTGCCAAACTATTAAATGTAGACTTTTATGCTGAAGTGGATAATATCGGAAAACAGATTATACAATTGGCAAAACTAAACGATATTCAAAATTATAATGTGAAAATAATAGTAAACAACTTTAATAATCCAGATATTTATTTGTTTTTTATTAAATCTGTTTATCCTTCAGATGAAGCTTATAAAGATGGAGTTAAAACAACTCTATATAAGGCAATAAGAGAAAATCCTAATGCAAAGGTTATAAATGCAACATTAAGGAAAAAATAAATAAACATCTTGAGGAAAACAATCTATATGAGGCTATACTTGTAAACAATTTTGATGAGATAACAGAGGGAAGTCGTTCAAATATATTTTTTATAAAGGGTAGCAAATTATATACTGCACCTAAAGAGGATGTTTTAGTTGGAATTACAAGAATAAAAGTTATAGAGATTGCTAATAAATTAGGATTTGAGGTTGTTGAAGATAAGATAAAAGTAAGTCAAATTAGTGAATTTGAAGCTTGCTTTTTAACCGGCACTTCACCAAAGGTACTTCCAATATCATATATTGATTCTTATGCCTACAATGTAAACAATGATATTCTTAGAAACATAATGAGGGAATATGATAAAATGATTAATAATGAACCTCTCTATGTTAAATAAACATAGAGAGGCTTACTTTATTATCCTAATACTCTCTTGCTTTTTCCTGTGTTATATCCTATATCATCTCCTAAAGTCTCGTCTGGCATAAGCCTAAACTTCTCCTTAACATATTCTACTTCTTCCTTTGCTGACATTGACATTACTGTCTTAATCTTATAGATGTAATGCCTTGACATCTTTAAAGAGTTAGTTGGACAAACATCAACGCAGAAGGCACAGAAACTACATCTACCATAGTCAACAACAGGCTTTTTAATTTCCCTTCCCTGCTCATTTTTTCCAACTACCTTCATCTTTATTGCATCAAATGGACATATTCTTTTACACGCTGCACATCCAACGCATTTTTCTAAATCATTTGTATGAAGACCTCTATAGGTAGGGGATACTCCCTCCTTTGGAAATACCCTTAATATCTGTTTAGGATATTTTATTGTTACAGGCTTTCTAAATAGATTTTTAAAGTTGTAAGTGGAGAATAAACGCTTTTATCACCTAATGCCATAAAAACACCTCCTACTTGTCTATATCTGGTGGGCATATGGCGAGTGATGCCATCCAAGCCGCAACATCATCTATTTTCATCTTAGGCAGGTGTTTTTGTGCATATAACAGTCCTGCTGGAAGTGATGGTCCCCTAACACCTACTCTATATGGTTTCATCCCTCCATCTGATACAACATAATATCCAAACTCACCTTTAGAAGACTCAACCTTTGCATACGCTTCTCCCTTTGGTACCTTAAGCATAGAAAGATTGCCTAAATTTAATCTTACATCACCCTCAGGCATTTCCTTAAGTGCTTGTCTTATTAATTTTATTGTCTCTTCAAATTCCAATCTAACTTGAACAGCACGCGTTAAGGCATCTCCACCCTCTTGAGTTACAACCTTTACATCAAGATATGGATATGCTGCATAGGGGTCATCTACTCTAACATCATATGCTGCACCTGAAGCCCTAAGATTTGGGCCTGTTATTCCTGTTTTTAAAGCCTCTTCTTTTGATATATAACCTAAGCCCTTCAACCTTTTATGGATTATAGGATTTTCAAAAACTAATTTATCGTATTCTATTAGTCTATTTTCAAGATGATCTAATACCTCAATTAATCTCTCTATCCAACCTTCTGGCAGGTCGTTTCTTACTCCACCTGGGATATTGAATATATGATATATTCTTGCTCCTGTTAACCATTCAAACAAATCAAGAACTAAATCTCTATCTGCCATCATAATATACATTGGTGTATATAATCCAAGTGCTGCTCCAAGTGCCCCCATTCCCATTAAAAATGAAGTTAATCTGCTCATTTCAAGGGTTATAGTCCTTATGAATTTTGCTCTATCTGGTATATCAACCCCCATAATCTTTTCTATTGCAGTACAGTATGCAACTTCATTCGGGTCTGGGTCAACAACACATATTCTTGGAACAAGTGCTATGTTTTGAACCCATAGTTTTTGTTCCATTAATTTTTCAAATCCTCTATGAAGATGCCCTGCATTTGGTCTTACCTTAACTATCTCAGTTCCTATCATCTCTAATACATATCCAAAATTCCCGTGCATACCTGGATGATTAGGGCCAAAGAACAATTCATATACTGCTAAATTATCTTTTTCAGCTATTTTACTTAGTGAATATGATGGTGCATCCATTATCTATCACCTCCATCTACTTCTGCGTCATACAGCCTTATTGAAAATTCTCTGGTATCAAAATCCTTTCTAAGCGGTGGAATGTCAACCCAATTTTCCAAAAATAGAGGTGATAAATCATTATTCCCCTCAAATTTAATACCAAAGAATTCGTGTACCTCTTGTTCGTAAAATTGTGCTTGTTCCCAAAGACTGTTTACAGTTGATACCTTAGGATTATTCCTTTCAACTCTTGTTTTAACTAATATATGAATTTTATGTTTATATGACCAAAGGTGATAAACAACTTCAAACTCTCCATCTTCTATAAAATCAACTGCCGTTATAAAGGACAGATGGTCAAATCCTATGCTTTTTAAAAAACAATATCATTTAAAAGAGTATCTTTATTTACTAAAAGGGCTATTTGATTATGATATAAATCTAAAACATTATATCCTCTATCAACTAATAATTTTATAATTTCATTCTTTTGCATTTTCATTTTTTCCCTCCAAATCATTTTTAGGGGTTTGTCCTAATATAGGTTCTGTCTTTTTAAGTACCCTATCTTGATTTGCTTTATAGTATTCATAATTTTCCTTGTACTTTTTATAAGCCCCTGCCTCTCCCGATTGAATCATCTTCATTAAAGCTTGAAGTGCATCGATTACTGCTTCAGGTCTTGGCATACAACCTGATACTGTAATGTCAACAGGTATATACTCTGCTAAATTTGTTATTGTGTTATATGAATCCCAATATATTCCTCCATTTACAGTACAAGAACCAAAGGCTAATACCCATTTAGGTTCAGGCATTTGTTCATAGGTTCTTATTATTCTCTTTAAAGTTTTTAAAGAAACATATCCTGTTACAAGTAGTACATCGGCCTGTCTTGGTGTAGCCATAGGTCCTATTCCAAATCTTTCAAGATCCCACCTGGATGTCATCGATGGTGGCAACTCCACCGCTCCACAACCTGTACAATAATGAAGCATCCAAATAGACCTTTGTCTAAAAAATCTATAACATTCTCTATACAACTTCTCTTCTTTTCTTCCTTTAATTGCTGCATTCTAAGCACCCCTATAATAGAATAAGAAATAATTGAAGAACTGCAATCCCCATCGGAACAGTCCATAAAAACTTAACTGCTTGTTCTATTTTAAATCTTGGGAATACAGCCTCAATAAACACTGTAATTAAATAAATCTCAAACTGCTTTAAAACAAAGGTAAATACATTGCTTGCTCCACCCATAAAAAGGTTTACTATTATTGCAGTTTCAACAAATATTGCAACTGCGTGTGTTAAAAATGCAAGTCCAAGATATTTACCACTTAATTCAACCATTGGACCTGACGCTATTTCAGCAGGTGCAATCATTGCATCAAAGGGCTTTTCTCCCATCATTGCTTGAAGTGCAATTTCTGCTGCAATAAAAGCAAGAGGAAACTTTATCATATTCCAATTTAAAATCGAACCTGCCTGTGCATTTGAAATTAACTCAAGTGACGAAGTTCCATTAAATATAATAAGCCCAAGAATAACAGTAAAAAACGGTACTTCATATCCAAGCATCATTGTTAAGGCACGGGACACACCTATTGTGGCATTAGGGTTACCACTTGCAGCAACTGCCATTGCCATCCCAAGATATCCTATTGCCATTAAATACATAATTACTATTAAGTTTGTACTTGTTTTTACTGCAACGTGTCCTGCAATCGGAACAAACAGCATAGTAGCTAAAAGTCCCCGAGGGACATAACCATTCCTAAATCCATTACAAAATTATGTGTTATGGATTTTCTTGAAAACAACTTTCCAACATCAATAAAGGCCTGATAAAAAGGTGGACCATATCTTAGTTGAATTCTTGCTATAACCTTTCGTCCAATTCCCATAAACAGTAGACCAATAAATATTGCAAATATACCAAATAAAAATACTCTTAAAACTGCCATCATATAATCAACCCTCCTAATATTAATAGGAGAACTCCTATGCTAAATAAAAGTACTGCACTTTCTCCTTTTTTAAACAGTCCTTGAATTGTTAAACTTACATATTCAAAATTTCTTCCTATATTTGCAAAAAATCATCTAACGATACGGTTTTAAGTAATGGTTCAAACATCTCTTTAAATGGCTGATAGAAGGCATATGAGTAGTTAAACCTATCTGCATCTACACCCCATTCCTCTGGGTATTCCCCTGCTGTATAATTATCATTTTGAGGAACCTTTTCAGATTTATTACCAAAGAAATACATTAGGGCTGATATTATAACTCCTGCAACAAACATATAAAATACTATTTTTAAATCTATAACTGAATTTTTAAACTTCCCTCAAGTGTTGTCCAAGATGCTATCGCAACATTGTAACCTGCTGCCTTCAAAACTGATGTAAGTGGTCTCATCACAACTCCTGGTACTACACCAGCTACTAACATAATAATCATCATAATAAACATAGGAACTGCCATAGTAAGTGGTACTTCCTTTACGCCCTTAAACCTATCAGGAAGTTGTCCTAAAAATATTGAAGCTAAAGCTCTAAAGAGGTACATAAATGCACCTGTTGATGCAAATATCATAGCTATTGCAAATACCACCATCTTCTTTGACATAAGTGCCTGTATAATCATCCACTTTGAACCAAATCCATTAAGGGGTGGTATTCCAGCTGCTGCTATAATACCTAATAAAAACGTCATAAAAGTAAGTGGCATTTTGTAAACTAATCCACCAAGCTTATGCATCTCACTTTCACCAGTTCTAAATACAACTGCAGCAAGTGTTAAAAATATAGCTGCCTTTAAAATCATATGGTTTACAACGTGAAAAAGTGAACCTTCAAATCCAACTATAGTCATTGAAGAAAATCCAAGCAAAATATATCCCATATTTGCAACTGATGAATAAGCAAATAATTTTTTCATATCAGTTTGGAATATTGCAAGCAACGTTCCAAGCACAGCACTTATTGCACCAAGATAACCTAAAGTATATTCAAGTATGTTTGCAGTATTTAATATCTTTGGAAGATTAGCACTTCCTACAACTGGCACAATAAATACAGCCATTGGATAAACCCCATACTTTATCATTACAGAAGACATAAATGTAATATAATCCTCTGGTCCCTCAGCATAAACCTTTTGCGGCCACATATAGAAGGGAAATACTGCTGATTTTATTAAAAGGAAGTTAAAAATAGAAGCAGAATTCCTATTCCTAATTTTTTAGAAGAATTTATTATCTGAAGTAAGCCATAGGCTGATGAAAGTATTTCAAAGGTACCTGTGTACATACCTAAAAGTGATATAGCAATAAGCATTAATGCCGCGCCAAATATCGATAATGCTAAGTAATATTTTGCTCCATCAAGTGCCTTATCCTTGCCATTTGTAATAGCAAAGAAACTTGTCCATCCCATAAGCTCCCACATCATAAAGAAGGTTACCCAATCCTTTGCAAAGAATATACCCAAATTAGAAAATATAATAAGCATCCAAATAGCCGATACATTTCCCTTTGATTTTTTATTAAATCCTATTGAAAATATTGATATAATTAAAGTTATTACTGCAGAAAAAATGCAAAATACCAACCTATTGGATTATTTGAAACTCCTAAAGTAAGCTTTGCTCCTAAGATTACATAAGCTGTATCAATTTTATAACTTAAATCCCACATTCCATAAATTGAGTAGAGCTTATATAATATAAAACCATTAGATGCTAAAAATATACTCCAAGTTACTCCTTTATTTTTAATAAAAAATGCTAATAAAAGAGTGGTGATTAAAGGAACTAAAAGCAGTTCTATCATAATCTCAACCTCACTTTAACGATAAAATTATGTTTATATATTTATAAGGTGCGTTTTTTATTTCATCAATTAAATTCCATAAAACTTGTTCAATATAATTTGGATATATACCTATTGCTAAAATTAATAGGGCCAACAGGAACGGAACTACAGAATAAACCCTTGAAATATTCACACTATTCACATCCTTATCTGTAAAAATGTGTGGGAAATTCTTAAATAATAAACACCTTCAACAATAGATGCAGTCAATATTATTATTAAGCCTATTGTCGGTAATTTACCTTGTGCTAAAGCACTTAAAATAATAGAAAACTTTCCCCAAAAACCTGCAAAGAAGGGCATTCCCATTAGACTTAGTGCTGCTATTGTAAAGGAAATTGCATATATTGGATATTTTCTACCTAATCCCTTCATATCAACGTAATTTTTGCTATTAACTGCATTCCAATATTGTTTTGTTACTATAAACATTATTAATTTAGCAAGATAATTTGATATAACAATATAAAGTGCACCCTTTATAGATTCAAAACTTCCTAATGCTATTCCAAACATAAATATTCCCATTTGAGCCATTGAAGAAAAAGCAAGTATCTTTACTAAATTTTTTCCTTAAGTGCACCAACTTCACCTATTATGACTGTCATAAATGAAAGTATCATTAGTATAGTTGAAATGTTTGTTTTATACATATTAGGAAAAACTATAAGAAGAATTCTTACTGCACCATATATGCCAGCTGTTCCAAGCATTCCGTGTGTAAACATATTTACAGAGGTAATTGAACCTTCATAGGATTTAACAACCCAAAGGTTAAATGGAAATATTTTAAGCTCAACCAGCATACTTGATAAAAATAATATTAATATTAAATTAAATGATGCTTGATTTAGGCTTGGCAATTTTACTGCGATATCGGCAAAATTTAAAGTTCCTAAGGTTTTATATATTAGTCCGATTGAAGCTAAACTAAAAAGCGAAGCTGTAGATGATAAAATTAAAAACTTCAATGCTGCACCTGTTGATAGCCTATCTCTTTTATAGGCAACAAGTCCAGCAATAGCAAAGGTTGAAAGTTCAGTAAAAAGGTAAAAGTTAAACATATCTCCTGTTAAAACCATACCATTTGTAGCAGCTAAAAGTACAAAATAAAAGGAATAAAATTGATATTCTTTTATGTCTTTAACTAATGTTATAGAAATTACTGCTGCTGTATTTACAAGTAATAAAAAATAAATTGTTATATCAGTTACAACGAAATTTATACCATAGGGTGCCTTCCATCCTCCTATTGCAACATTAAATGGAATACATCCACTCTTAAAAATAAATATTGTGAATAATAAATTAAAAAATGTAACTAAATACATAATAATTTTGTTTTTAGTTTCTAAGAAAAGAGATAAAAATGCTGCAATTAGAGGGATAACTACTAAAAATACAACGCTGTTCATATATTTACCCCTCTTCATCAGTTGCTGTAATTAAATTTGAGTTGTGTGTGTTTTTATACCTTATAGCAAGTGCTAATGCAAAGGCTGTAGTACCAAGACCTATTACAATCGAAGTTAAAACCAATGCCTGCGGAACTGGATCAACCATTTTATCAAGATTTGCAATACTTAAATCAGATTGTAGGATTGGCGTTAAGCCTCCCTCAATATATCCAAAGGCAACTAAGAGCATATTAATTCCTGTTTCTATTATGTTAAGGGCTATTAAAATCTTAACTATATTTTTTCTTGTTAAAACTCCATAAAGTCCAACAAAGACTAATGATAGTGAAGATAATATAAAAACTTTAGTCATAATCAACACTCCTCATAAAATTCAAAATAAATATTTGACAATTCAGCAGCAACTTTAAATGCTATAAGCCCGTAAAATACAGGTATTAGACCACCTGAGAATAAATCTCCTATTCTATCGCCTACTATAAAGTTTTGAAAGAAATTGCCCTTAATAAAGAAGGATACTATTCCTATAATAAATATTGATATGCCTGCAATTGCTTCAATAACCTTTAAAGTTTTACTTTTTACTGTTTTTCTACCTGATAAAACTCCTATTAATATTGAAGTTGATATAATCGCACCGGCTGGAAAACCTCCACCTGGCGATAGATGCCCATTTATAAACATATATCCACCTATAATAAGCATTAAAACCATAAGAATAGGTGCCCATCTATATAAAATTACAGATGGTTTTTTTATACTTCTTTTATCCTTTGGTATAACAAAACCAAACCCTAAGATAGTTACAAAAAGAACTATAACTTCAAGGGTTGTATCAAATAATCTATAGTCTACAACAACTGAGGTAACTATATTTGCAGATGTATCTTCTGCAGTTTGTCCAAAAGCATATGTGCTTTTTTCATCTAATACATTCTTTTTCAAGTATTTATCTGCCACCCTCATCTTAGGAGTAATATTGTCTGTTATCTTTATTCCACTTCCTGTATCAATCGAAACCTTATAGATATAAAAGGCCATAAATGAAAGAATTAAAAGCGTAACTATATTTAAAAATAAAGACTTCTCATCTTTCATCTCTCTTATCCTCCATTTTCTTATATGTGAATATAAATAATGCTGTTGTTATAGCGGAACCTATTGCAGCCTCTGTTATGGCAACATCAGGTGCCTGCATTAAAAGAAACATAACTGAGGACATTAATGATACTATTCCAAAAATAACTATTGCCCTAAAAACATCCTTTGTTAATACAGTCCAAACTGCCCCTAAAAACATAATCACAGCTACAAAAATTGCAAAATTAATCATTTTTCTCACCCTCCTTCAAAAGGGGATTGGATTCTAATATAAACTTTGCCTTATTTCTCCTAAGTGCAGCTTTACAGATTGTATGGGACGCTATAGGAGATGAAAAGAGAAAAACAATCCCATAAGTATAAGTTTGGGTGCTGCCTGTGTATTTAAAAATGCAAATCCTATAAGTAATGCCAATATCCCAAGAGTTGAAGCCTTTGTTCCTGCCTGTGATTGATTAAGAATATCTGGCATCCTTAAAATTCCAAGACCAGCAAGGAATAAAAATGTTGCCCCAACTAAAACAAAAACCAGCCAACAAATTGCATACTATATTCCTCCCTCTAAATAACGTGCTACAGCTACAACACCAACAAAGGATAGAAGACCATAGATTAAAGCAACATCTAATAGCAAAACATTATCTGTAAAAAAGCAAATACGACAATAAAACCCGATGTTATTGTTGTCAAAACATCTATTGCTACAACTCTACTTTCTATTGAATCACCCTTTATTAACCTAAGTACGCTAAGAAACATTCCTAAAATGATAAGTGTTATTGGAATATAAAACATTATTCAAATGCCTCCTTTAGAATTTTTCAAAGGGTCCCTTAAGTTCCTCTACATCATCAACCTTTGTGCCTTCAACTACGTGTATATACATTACATCCTCATCTAAATCTACAGAAATTGTACCTGGAGTTAATGTAATTGAATTTGCAAGTAATGCCTTTGCTATATTGGACTTTAATTCTGTTTTTACTTCATATATCTTTGGTGAAATAGGTAGTGAAGGAGTTACAACAATCCTTGCCATATTTAAGTTGGCCTTAACCAACTCAATTAAAAAAACTATAAAATATTTTGTTAAATAATATAGGGATTTTATTTTAAATCTTTTACCATTTTGATTGTAAAATTGGATTAAAACTGAAATGAAAAAGGATAGTACTAAACCAAATATAAATTCTTGACTTGTAAGTGGATAGCTTAGAGCTGACCACACTAAAAAAGAGAAAGAAAAGCAAAAATAAAATTATTCATTGGACCACCTCCAAAATTTTCGGTTATTCCCCTATTAATGAGAGAATTATCCTTTTACATTATCATCTACTATGCTGTATATAACCTCAAGTCCACTTCGTTCTCCCTCAATTACACCTGCGTTTTTTAATATTCCTAAATGCTTTGATACAGTTGATTGAGGTATATTTAAACATTCTTGAATTTTGGTTACATTTGATTGTCCATTTAACAAGCAAAGCAAAATTGACACCCTTATAGGATTAGATAAGGCTTTGAACTTATCCGATAATTTTTGAATTTTCTTATTCACGTATATACCTATACCCCCTTCTTGTATTTATATATTATAATATTACAATATTATGCTTATTATTTCAATTTAATTATTTTTTAACAAGTTAAGGTTGTTGGCATTTGCCATAATATTATATGATTTATTGTAATTGGTTAAGATATTTAGAGAAATTAAATAATAATTAATTATATATACCCCTATGCGGTATTTGATATTTCAATCAAATATAAATATAATTAAATTCGTTGAAGGGAGGAATTTATATGCTAAAAAAGATATTTTATTATCCATCAAAAATCTTGTAAAGGTTATACCCCTTGTAATGTTGATTGGTTTTCTAACTGGATTAAAGGTTGATTTAAATTTTATGAAAAGCTATATTTTGGTATTTACCGTATTTATGATTTATCCAACAATGGTAGGGTTTAATTATAAGAGTGCCTTTGACTTGTCACATTCAAAGTTAGTTCTGCTATCTCTACTTATAAACTTTTTAATTATACCTGTTATTGCATACTTTATGGGAATTACATTATTTAAAAACAATATGGATATGTTTGCGGGACTTGCGATAGCATCACTACTACCTACCAGTGGTATGACAATCTCTTGGACAATGTTAAACAAAGGGAATGTATCAGCAGCTGTAAAAATAACTGCACTTAGTTTATTTGTAGGTTCCCTTGTTGCACCTTGGTATTTACTTTTAATGGTTGGTAAGTATATTCCTATTGACATAGTAAAGACCTTCATTACAATTATTCAAGTTGTTGTAATTCCTTTAATTCTTGGTACTATAACTTACAAGCTTCTTCTTAAAAAGTATTCTATGGAGGAGTACAATAAAAAATAAAGCCAATACTTCCTGCGATAAGTATATGGTTTCTTCTTGGAATAGTATTTATAAGCATAGGAATGAAATCAAAAGTTATAATATCTAAACCAGATTTAATTCTTTGGTCATTAGTTGTACTTACAGTATTCTATCTAATTAACTATATAGTAAGCACATTGGTTGGAAAAATATTCTTAAATAGAGAAGATGCTATAGCTTTAGTATATAGTACGGTTATGCGTAATCTTTCCTTAGCACTTGGAATAGCTGCATCAAGCTTTGGTTCTAAAGCTGCACTTATAGTTACCCTTGCCTTTATTCTTCAAGTTCAAAGTGCTTCTTGGTTTGGAAAATACTTTGTAAATAAAGTGTTTAAATAAAATATAATAAAAAATTCCCCAAGTTAACGCATATCCACTTGGGGGAATAGTTTTATTATGCCTTCCAGAGTCCGTGAAGGTTGCAATATTCTCTTGCGTATAAAACTTCTTCACCATCATTTAATTTAAAGAAGGCTTCTGGTTTATCTCCTGAGTTTAAGAATCTTCTATATACTTTATCTTTAGTGTGTACCTCTATCCATTCAATATAGTGCTTTTCTTCCATTGGATGTTCAACGCTTCCTACCTTAACAAGAACTCCACCATCCACAAGCTCTACAACTGGCACGTGTTTTTCCTTTGATGCATCTACTGTATTTTCAACTCTTAATGTCATTGGCTTATTGCAACAAACTAAAGTACCTGCTCCCTTGTGAAGAACCTCTACAATATTCCCACAAATTTCACATTTATAAACTTGCCTAACCTCTGTCATTTTAACCCCTCCTTGACGGAAAATTATTTTCTATTAATACTATTATAGCATTAGATATATAAAATTCAAGTAGAACCATCATAATAATTTCTTAATTTTATGAATTGTTTAATACAACTTTTATGTTTGTCAACAATCTGAACCACTACTAAATGTAGTAGTTTGTACAAGTAATTATATCAATTTAATAAAAGTATTTTTCCATAAAATGGTTTAATTCACATTTCACCTGGGTGGCACTATTTGAGAAGGTAGTATCTCCAATTTGGGATATAGGAAGTACCCCTACAACACTGTTAGTAAAAAGGCTGAGTTAAAATCTTTTATCTCATCTAATGTTATACTTTTTTTACAACCTCTATTTCCTTAGATTTAAAGTGTTCTATCAATTTTTTCTTACAATTCCAGGCAATATTGAACAAGTTATACTTGGGGTATAAACTACATCATCCTTAACAAAAACAAATTTCCATAGGCTGCCTCACTAATATAGCCTCTATAATCTAAAAATATACAGGAATCATATCCTTTATTTTTGCCCTCAAATCCTCAATATAATTTTGACCATAATTGAAGGTCTTTATGTGATTTAAAATACTTTTAGCCTTTCTTTCCTTTGATATACAAAGCCTCAGGCCATTTTCATAGTGCTCTTTTGTATATGAAGGATGCCTTAAACTTATTTTTATTTCTCCGTCTATAAAAATAACCTTTATTACAATTGGATGATTAACCCCTTTAATTGAATCGTAAATATCATTTTTAAACTTAACAAAGGTTAAGTCATTTTTTATACCCAAAATATTTAAACTTCTTTTTAATCTTTTAAAATGATCTTCTAAAAGTTAACTTTTCCTTTAATTGAAAACAATGTTTCAAAAGCAGTAAGCCCAAAGGCTACTCCTCTATCAAAAATATCAATCATTTTAATCCCCCTTTCACAAGAGAGTTGTAAAGTGCCCTTCCCTTGTGAAGTGTCTCCTCATATTCTTCCTCTCCATTAGAATCCCAAACAATTCCTCCACCTACGTTGTATATTATGTTTTCTTTATCCATTACTGCTGTTCTTATTGCAATGTTAAAATCCAAATTACCGTTATTTGAAATATATCCTATTGAGCCTGTATATATACCTCTGTTTACCCTTTCAATCTCATTTATAACCTCCATAGACCTAAGTTTTGGAGCACCTGTTATAGAACCACCTGGAAACATTGCCTGTATTATTTCTTTAAAGCCAACACTGCTAAGTAGTTTTCCTTTTATTGTTGAAACAAGATGGTTTACTGTTGAATACTCTTCCACATCAAATAAGCTTTCAACCTCTACTGTACCTGGAATACATATCCTTGATAAATCATTTCTCTCTAAATCAATAATCATTAAAAGTTCAGAACGACACTTTTCACTTTCATAAAGCTCTCTTTTAGCATTTCATTCTCTTTTTATCCTCCACCTTTTTACTGTTCCCTTAATTGGCCTTGTTGTTATTATATCTTCTCTTTTTCTTATAAACTGCTCTGGTGAAGTAGAAAGTATGTATTTATCCTTTACCCTTATCAATGCATTATAGGGGCCATAGTTTGCTCTTCTGAACTTTGAATAAATATAAACAGGATTTAGCCTTCCCTTTCCGTAAAATTGTTGGGAAATGTTTACCTGATATACATCCCCACTTCTTATATACTCTCTGACCCTCTCTACTGCCCTTAAGTATTCTTCAAACTCAAAATTAGACTTTAGATTAACATCTATATCCTCTTTAATTTCTACATAATTAATATTTTTAATTCTATTTATAACATCCTCATCATCTGTAACTATATAAGTTCTCATTGTTTTTATTATCGAGTATTATAAAATCCTCGAAGTACTCAAAATAAATACTTGGTATTTTTATAGGAGAATTTTGCTTTGACTTTATTCCCATTAACTCTTCTCCAAAGTCATAGGATAAATATCCAACAAATCCTCCATCAAAGACAAGTCCTGTATTTAGTGGTCTTTGTTCTTTTATCAATTTATCAATAACCTTAAGAGGATCCTCCTTAAATTCATAAGTTTTATCCCCATAATCAACAAAGGTTCTCCCATCTGAGTAACTTATGCTATATTTAGGCTTAAAACATAAAATAGAATAATCCCCGTATCTTTAACCCTGAAACTACTCTCTAAAAGCTGTGGATTATAATCATAAAGTAGGTTATAGAGCCTAAAAGCATCTAATTTATAGTCTACTTTAATCATTTCTGCTCCTCCTTAAGAAGTTTTGAAGCATATCAAGCCCATTCTCTGTTAAAATTGCCTCTGGATGAAATTGAACTCCTTCTATATCAAATTCCTTGTGTCTTACTCCCATAATTTCTCCATCTAATGTTCTTGCTGTAACCTCAAGACAATATGGAAGAGTGTTTTCATCTATTACTAAAGAATGATATCTTGTTGCATTTAAAGGATTTTTAACCCTTTAAATATCCCTTTCCCCTCGTGAAATATTTTATGAACCTTTCCGTGTACTGGACTTTTTCCTTTTATAACATCTGCTCCAAAATAGTGGCCTATACATTGATGCCCTAAACATACACCAAGTATAGGTATCATTCCTTTATATTTTTCTAAAATCTGAAGAGATAAAATTGATTCATCTGGCCTTCCTGGTCCTGGTGATAAAACAATATAATCTGGATTTAATTTATCAATATCATCAATTATTATTTCATCCCTTGATTTTACTACAGTTTCTTCTCCTAAAATTAAAAAATAATGGTATAGGTTATATGTAAATGAGTCATAGTTATCAACTATTAAAACCATAAATTCCACCCCTAAACTTGTAGTTTTTGGTTTATTTTATATTCATATAATACCATAAATATATTTATTTTTAATTTTAACACAAAAATAAGAAGCTGCCACCTTTGTGACAGCTATTTAATACACTAATACCCTATGTACGCCCTTGAAACATCCTTAAAGCCTTCTTTGTTTAATGTTTCTACTATTACTCTTCTTATAATTTCAAAGGAAACTTCCTCTTTACCAAGTGCCTTTATTTCATTTTCTATATCCTTTGCGATGTTGTGTAAATCTGATTCATTTAATGGTTCTCCTATATCATCTGAAGCTGCTTGTATGCTTTTTATTATCTTTTCAATGTCAAAATCCTGAACTCTGCCATCCCTTTTATAACCTGCATAATATCACCCCTTACTCCTTTATTAATTAATGTTACATTATTTTTTCAGAATTTTTCAACATATTATAGGAAATAATAACAGCCACAAGCTAATGCTATGTGGCTGTTATATAATCATCCTTGGTCTAAGCCTGTTAACACCTTATCGAAGGCATTAACTGTGCATTTATAACCATCAAAGTTAACACAGTTTTCACAGCTTTTGTCAACCGCTCCTGTTGAAGATGTAAATCCTTCTGCTTGATATTTCATACAAGATGCTGCAACTGCTTTTAATTGTTCTCTACTTGCCATAAAACCCTCCTCTCAATCACTATTATTTTCCCTAAAAAACCTTTATTTATACTCCCCTTTTATCCTTATCCCAAATTATTTTATGAAGTTGAAGATTAAGCCTTACTTCTAAGTTATTTTCCATAAAAATCTATTTTTATCCTTCAAATATTCAACAATATAGCTTGGTTCAATTTGTCCAAAAACAGGTGAAAAATTTAATATAACTCCCTTAAAATACTCTTTATACTTTTCTACAACATCCATTGAATAATCTAAGTCCCCTTCACTTCCTACAACAAATTTGATTTCATCATTTGGTATTAACCTTTTAAAATTTTCTCTAAAAATGTTATACCTGTCCATATTAGAAGATGGACATTTTATATCTAATGTGTAAAAGAGATTTTTTCTCTGTTTATTTTCAGTAAACTCAAATATTTCTTCATCATTATATAGTTTAACACTACCGTTTGTTTCTATTCTAACCTGATATCCATTTTGTGATAGATATAAAGGTATATATCGTTTAGCCTTATTTTCCTCAAGTGGTTCGCCACCTGTTACGATTATTTTTTACAAGCATATGCTTCTACCTCTTTTAAAATTTCAAAGGGAGTCATCAAAAGATATTCTCCATCATAGCTATACCTTGTATCACAATAGCTGCACCTTAAATTACAACCATAGGTTCTTACAAATGTTGTTAAAAAGCCACTTGTTATACCCTCTCCTGAGATGCTGCTGAAAATCTCAACCATAGGAATTTTTTCATTTAAAAATTCTTGTCTTTTCAATTAACCAACCACCTTTGCAAAACTTGTTTGGGTTTCATAAAGTGTTATTGAAACAACCTTTATCCCTAAGTTCTTTAACTTTTCATTTAAGATTTTATAAAAATCCATAGACATATTTTCTGCAGTTGGTCTGTAGTCTACTTCAAATATTTTTTACCACCCTGTTTTAAAACTTCTGCTATCTTGTGTTCTACCTCATCCTTAGAATGCTTATAATAAATAAATGAATGGTCTATTTTATCAATTATATGTTGCTTGATTATATTTTTAAATCCTTAAAATCTATAACCATTCCATTTTTAATATCCCCAGTAACTTCAACAATCATTTTATAGCTATGCCCGTGTAAGTTCTTACAATCTCCCTGGTGCTCAGACAGCATATGGGCAGCCTCAAAATTAAATTCCTTAGAAACAGTAAGCATTATTTTGCCTCCTTATATTCAATTGGGTCCTCAAATCCTGCCTCCTTAAAGGCCTTAAGCCTAAGTAGACAGCTATCACATACTCCGCAGGCCTTATCTTCTCCCTTATAGCAGGACCAAGTTAATGAATAATCAACCCCAAGTTCCATTCCAAGTTTAATTTCCTCTGCCTTTGTCATATTTATAAATGGTGCATTTATTTTTATGGTTTTCCCCTCAACACCACAAACTGTTCCCTTGTTTATAGCCTTCTCCATAGCATCTAAAAACTCCTGTCTGCAGTCAACATAACCTGAATAGTCTACTTCACTTACACCTATAAAGATATCCTGTGCACCTATCTTTTCTGCATAGGATGCTGCAAAGGCTAAAAATATCATATTTCTTGCTGGAACATAGGTTACAGGTATATCCTGTCTATTTACATCGCCCTCTGGAACATCAATGTTTTTATCGGTTAGTGCAGAACCCCCCAAGCATCCATATTAGTCTTGACTATTATGTGTTCCTTTACACCTGCTGCCTCTGCAACCTTTTTGCACATTCAAGCTCCTTATCGTGCCTTTGACCGTAATCAAAGGATATTGCATAAACTTCAAAACCCTTTGACTTTGCAAGATATAGTGCAGTAGTTGAGTCTAATCCTCCTGATAAAAGTACAACAGCTTTTTTCATTTTAATCCCATCCTTTCTCCATAATAACAGCATCCTATTGCACCGTTAAATTGTGCATCATCTAATGTTATTATTTCTTTATAATCATTTTTTAAATACTCAATTAAAGCTCTATTTAACGATGCACCACCAGATAGTATTATTCTATTTGATTTAAACCTTGTAAGCATTGGACTTAATCTTTTATATAGTGAATAATTTACACCTGCACATAGCCTTTCAATTGATACACCCTCTGCTATTTTCCCAATAAGTTCAGATTCTGAAAAACTGCACAGGTTGAGTTTAATTCAACAGGTTCTTTATAATATTTTGTCATATAGTTTAAATCAACTTCTAAAATATTTGCCATATTCTCTAAATATCTTCCACAGGATGCGGCACACTTGTCGTTAAGTTCTATATCTGTTATAACTCCCTTTTCCACCTTTACAGCCTTAACATCCTGTCCACCTAAATCTAATAATATAAAGTCTAAAAGCCCCGTTTGAAAAATTACCCCATAAATGTGGGCCTTTATTTCATTAATTGGGGTAAAATCCCTAAGGTTAATATTATTTCTTCCATAACCTGTTGAGATTCCAATATCAAAATCACCCATATTAAGTTTTTCTTTATCAACAATAAGCCCCTCTTTTTTATACAAAAGTCCCTATAAAATTTCATTGTACTTATCTTATTTTTCCTGATAATTCTACCGTCTTCCCAAAGTACAATCTTTACTTCTCTGCTTCCTAAATCTATTCCCAGTATCTTCACCTTTTCCATTCCTTTCTATCTTTCAGCATATCCACAAAGGCCTCAAGCCTTAATTTTGTTCGTGCATCAAGCTCATTTAATTTATCTCCCTCAATATTAATAACTGGAACATCCAGCTTACTTTTTACAATAATATCCTCAATTCCTCTATAACAAAAGGCTTGTGTATAGTGAATTACGCCATCTATTTTCCTTTCTTTAATCTGCCTTTTTATTTCATTAAGTCTAAATTCAATATCGTAGGGATAT
The DNA here is from genome assembly GCF_028622835.1 of Caloramator sp. mosi_1. Classification (GTDB taxonomy): domain Bacteria; phylum Bacillota; class Clostridia; order Clostridiales; family Caloramatoraceae; genus Thermobrachium. The sequence continues at coordinate 152,135 of NZ_CP117677.1, forward strand.
GTGTAATCATAGTACTGGTCATATATATCCCTGTTATTTTTAAATCTTGGAAAGGAGAATTCTCTTTGAACTTCATTGTAAACAATTTTTGCACCTATACTTTCCATATAGTCATATATGTCACCCATCATAGGTGGAACTCCAATATACGCAAGTTTTATATCATATTCCTTCTTACTCCTACTTTTTATTTCATCGATTTTTGCTTCAGCATATTTTCAAATTCAATATAATCACCATTAAAATCACTTGATGAAACTAAATATAGATGGTTTTCAAAGCCTGTAGCTAATCCTTCTACTGTTAAAATATCTATTTCAATCAAAAGTTCCCTTGACTTATTTAACCTCTTTCTTATCTCTTCAACATCAGATACTTTAACATTAAACATCTTCATAAAATCATCTAAAGATTTTTTTACATCCTCTAATTTATGGGAGTTAGGATATTGAAAGGGATATATTCTTATACCCTTTAATTTTAAAACCTCCACCAATGCTCTTGTATTTGAGCAGTCCCCTTCAATTACACCTACTACTTCTTTTATCCCTTCCTTTACACAAACCCCATATAACCCCTTAATCCAAGCACACATACTCTTTGGAAATCCATCCTTCTCTGCTATGTCTATATATTCCATATAGTTATCAGATGTAACAAATATATTGTTTAAGTCAATTACCTTATATCCAGCTGCAATTAAAATCTCCTGTGGTACTGTTGTTGTTATCCCAATCCTTTTCATAATTCACCTCCAAAAATCAAAAGGGGCTACGTGCTCCTTAAAAGCTACAAAAATGTAGCTTAAGCCCGTAGTTTTGTTTTAGGACAGGATGGTTTCGAACTGTCCTATTAAGTTTTCTATGTTAGTATATCATATCCTTGTAAAAAGTAAACATAATAAATTTTAATTTTTCTGTAAACATTGTTTATGGCTTTTTTAACCACTACTGGTGTATAATAAAAGTATAACAGATTGGAGGGATAGTATGAGAAAAATTAAAAAATTTTATTTACAGCTTTATCTTTGGTTTTAATATTATCTTCTTTTGCAGGCTGTGCAAAAACAATAAACCTACCGATACAAAACCTAATGATAACACAAAACTTACTATTAAAGATTATTTCCCTTTAAAGAAAACGTTTTTATGAAATATCAGGGAGTAGGAAACGAATATGCAGAACACAGAACCTATGTAGACTACATTGAGGGAGACAGAATACAAATAAGGGATGTAAATCCAGGTACAACACTTGCAAAGATATATGAAATAAAAAATGGTGAGTTAAGATTAATATTTTCAAGGGAAGAATACTATTATAAAGAAAACCTGCTTTCAACTACAAATACAAACTACGATGTTCTTTTGAAGGAACCTATTGAAAATGGAACAACTTGGACAACAAAGGATGGTTTAAAAAGATATATATCAAATAAACAGGCAAAAATATCAACTCCAAGTGGAGAATATACAGCTGTAGAAGTTATAACAGAAGGTAATGACTATAAAATCTTTGATTACTATGTAAAAATATTGGTCTTGTTAAGACAGTTTATAAAAGTGGAGATGTGACTATAGAAAGCAAACTTGAGAAGATTGTAGAAAATACGCCTTTCATTCAATCTATTAAATTCTATTACCCAGACTTTAATAATGAAAAATTGGCCTTTAAAGAGGAAAAAATATCCCTAAACACTAACGAAGATGTTAAGGATACAATAGAAAAGTATCTAAAAATCCTCCAAAGGAAGATTTAAATAGGGTATTTGGGCCAAGTGTAAAAATAAACAAACTTTACTTTAATAATAGTCAAAATAAGGTGTATATAGATATAACCAGCAAATTTATAGAAGAAATGAATGCAGGTTCTCTATTAGAATCTATGATACTACAGAGCCTTGTGAATACTCTTGGGGACTACTATAATGTTGATAAGGTTTATGTATCACTTGATGGAAAACCCTATGAATCGGGGCATATTGCAATAACAGAGAACGAAGTTTTCTATGTAGATTATAAAAATGTATATGAAATAAAATGAGAGAAGTCTGTTGAAAAATTTATAATATACTTGGCCCCTTGAAGGATTTCCTTGGCATTCCTTCATTTCGCTAATCAAGTGTAAGCTTTTCTTTATTTGAAAAGCAACACTTGCTAAAGCTTATAAAATATGCCAATTTGAAATCCTTTCAAGGGGCAATTTCATAATTTGAGCATCTTTTATGTTTGTCAACAATCTGTGAGAGGCGTTTATACAGCCTCTCTTTGATTTATAATCAATTTATTTAACTTCTCTGGATAATTTGTTATAATCCCATCTACCCCAATACTAATTAAATACTTCATATAATTTGTATCGTTTACAGTAAAGGTATTTATCATAATCCCCTCTTTTTAATTTGAGTTACAACATCCTTACCAAGAGAATAAAAATAGGGATGAAGTGCATCTGCACCTACATACTTTGCATATTTTTCTGGGCAGTATAGATTTTCCATATATAAAAGCCCTGTTTTTATTTCACTTGATAGCTTTTTAACTCTTACTACAGAATAGTGATTAAAACTTGATATAATAACATTTTTTGCATTCCATAGCGATATATTAAATCTAAAAGTTTTTCTTCTATCCCCTGATATTCAATTATTGTATTTTTAATTTCAAAATTTATTACCACCTTTTTCCCCTTAACAAGAAGTAATAATTCCTCAACAGATGGTACCTTTTCATTTAAATATTCTTTAGAAAACCAAGAACCTGCATCTAATTTTTTATTTCAGAAAAGGTATAGTCCTTTACAAATCCTATTCCATCTGTTGTTCTATTTACCATCTCATCGTGCATTAAAACAAGTATACCGTCCTTAGTCATTTGAACATCTGTCTCTATTCCATTTGCCCCAAACTCCAGTGCCTTTTCAAAGGCAAGTATTGTATTCTCAGGATAACGACCACTTGCACCCCTATGAGCAAAATTAATCAAAAACCCACCCCCTTATTTTGTAATTATTCTCCAAAAAATTAAAATTCCTCTATTTATAGTTTAAAAATTAGTTAAATTTAAAGCTCCATTGATTAAGAACAATTCAACTATAGTAATTAACTCTTTTCTTAATCAATAGAGCTTATTATATTCTAAATATCGTTTCTTATAATATCCTCATAGCTTTCCCTTTTACAATAAGTCTGTCATTTCCATTATTAACCATAACAACCGCAGACCTTGGAACTCTGTTGTAATTACTTGCCATAGAATAATTGTAGGCACCAGTACTTAAAACTGCAATAATATCTCCCTTTGCAATTTAGGAAGACTAATATCTCTTATCAAAATATCACCCGATTCACAGCACTTTCCACATATAGTTACAGTTTCCTTTTCCTGAGCATTTATCTTATTTGCAACTAATGCAGTATACTTTGCAGAATAAAGAGCTGGTCTTATGTTATCTGTCATTCCTCCATCAACGCTTACGTATTTTCTTACACCTCTTATTTCCTTTATTGAACCTACTCTATACAAAGTAATTCCTGCTTCTCCTACTATCCATCTTCCCGGCTCTATAAAAACAGTTGGTTTTTTTAGATTGTATTTATTAAAAATTCATCTACTGCTTGGTGAATGGTCTCTGTAAAATAGCTAATAGGCAACCTTTTATCTCCCTCATTATAAAAAATACCAAATCCACCTCCACAGTTTATTTCTTCAATCTCAAATCCAAATAGATTCTTTATACTTAAGATAAATTTAGCAAGAACTTCAACCTCTATCCTGTATATATCATTTTGGTGAAGTTGAGAACCTATATGGGCGTGTATTCCCTTTAGATTAAATTTATTTGAAGTTAATATTTTCTTTACAGCATATAGGGCACTCTCATCATACATAGGAAAACCAAATTTTGAGTCTACTTGACCTGTTTTTATAAAGTCGTGGGTATGGCCATCTATACCTGGGGTTACCCTTATTTGAACATCTATTGTTTTTTTCTTATTACTCAAAATTTCCTCTAAGATATCTATCTCATTAAAGCTGTCTATTACAATTCTTCCTACTCCATACTCAACTGCCATTTCTAATTCTTCATAGGTTTTATTGTTTCCGTGAAAAATAACATTTTCCATTGGAAAATCAACTGATTTTGCAGTATAAAGTTCTCCACCTGAAACAACATCAAGCCATAATCCTTCTCTTTTATTATTCTGCACATCTCTTTATTCAAAAGGCCTTACTGGCATAGGCTGCAACTCCATCATATTTTAAAATATGATTTTCTTTTATATCCTTTATTCTTTCTAATATTTCCTCCTCATTCATAACATAAAGTGGAGTACCATATTTTTCAACCAAATAATTACATCCTACTCCTGAAATTTTTAACATACCATCCTCTTCCTTTAATCCTCTATACCCGAACATTTTATCCCTCCAAACTTTTTAAGTGTATATTAACAAAGGATTATAACAGTTTCAATAGTTCATTACAATATAGTTCAAAAGAATTATTTTTGTTAAAACCTTCTTCATAATCTATAGTACAACATTATGACAAATTTATTTCCTACTCCAAAACATCTCCAAATTCTCGTATATTTCCCGGAAATCGTTAATATTAAATTTATTATATACAACATTCGATATTTTTTATTATTTATCAATCTATTTGACATTTCCTATTGGAATATTCTCTGTAATTCAACACCATTAACCACACAACTTTTTACTTTATCAACTTCTTATAAAAATTATACATAAATTTCAAAAATTTTGCTAATGATATTTTTAAATAAAGAAGAAGAGGTGTTAAATATGGAGCATCTCAGTAAAAACATATATCAAAACATAAATAAAATTATCTCCTATATGCCTAATTCCTCCACCTTAGTAAAGCGTGAAATTTTGATAAATAAAAAACTAAATGTTCTATTATCTTTGTTACAAACCTCTGCAATCGCAAATCCATAGAACTGCATATTATACGTCCTCTTTTAAATGAAGTAAAGGAAGACATAGAAACAATGCAAGAACCAGCAGAATATCTAATACAGAACTATCTATCTGTCAGTGAGGCACAGATAATAAAGCATCTTGATAATATAACAGTAGAACTTTTGCGTGGAAAATGTCTAATTTTAATTGATAAAACAAATCAGGCAATTTTATGCGATACCTCAGATATACCCCATAGAAATATACAGGAATCAAATGTCGAAAAAACTATAAGAGGTGGACGTGAATGCTTTGTTGAAAATCTTGAAATAAACTTAGCACTAATTCAAAATAAGGTAAAATCAAATAAGCTTAGAATTGAAAGACTAATTCTTGGAACTGAAAACAATGCAGATGCCGCAATAATCTACTTAGATGGTGTAATTGACCCTGTTGTACTTGATTCAATAAAGTTCAAGCTAAACCGAATAAAAAACTACCCTATGTATTATGCACGGGATATGTAGAACAGCTGATTGAGGATTTCCCCTACGGCTTTTTCCCACAACTTAAAAACACAGAAAAGCCTGATAAAGTTGTATCAGATCTTTTCCAAGGAAAAGCTGCTATTTTAATGTCTGGTGCTCCCTATGCCTTAGTTGCACCTGCAGTATTTATTGAGTTTTTCCAGGGCTTTGAGGACTATTCCCAAAGAATTTTAACTTCTGTTTTTGTGCGAATCACAAGAACTTTGTCAGCACTACTGGTAATTTTAGCTACGCCTATATATCTTTGTGTGTTATCCTATACTACAGCCATTGTTCCTATTAAACTTATTAAGGTTATATATAACTCAAGACTTGGAATACCTCTGCCTCCCTTTTTAGAGATTTTAACTATGGAAATTGCAGTTGAACTTTTAAGAGAAGGTGGGCTTAGACTTCCAACACCAATTGGGCAAACCCTTGGTATAGTTGGTGGTATTGTAATAGGTGAAGCTGCAACAAAGGCTGGTCTTGTTAGTCCTACAACTTTGGTTGTTGTATCCACAACAGTTATTGCTTCCTTTTTAATACCAAACTACGAAATGGCTCTATCTATTAGATTTCTTAGATTCCCAATGCTTATTTTAGCACAGCTATTTGGTCTTTTAGGCGTAATACTTGGATTTTATATTATAGTTATAATTCTTATTAATATGAATTCCTTTGGAGTACCTTATTTTTCACCCTTTGCACCACTTAATTACTCCGATATTAAAGATACCGTAATAAGATTCCCTTTAGACAAAATTCTTCGTAAACCTAAAAGTTTTAAATAAAGAAGGGTAAAATATGAGTAAAGTAGTTGAAAATACAATTACTAAAAGACAATATGTATTTATTTTAATTAGTGCAGTTGTTGGAATTGGTATTTTATCTGCTCCTAATTCTATCTGTCAAAAGTCAGAACAGAGTGGCTGGATTTCAATGTTATTAGGCTGTATATATCCCTTAATAATTACCTTCTGTGCCTATGTAAGCCATAAAAATATGGGTTTTATAGACTTCTATACTCTAAATCAAAAATCTATGGTGATTTTTTACAAAGGTTATTTTTATGTTTTTTATGTTAACTCTTTTTATTTATGAATCCTCAGTCTTATCAGGATTTTATAATGTTCTAAGCAAAGAAATAGCCTTTTACCTTCAACCCTCAATAGTCATTACTGTTGTTTCTATAACTACAGTTTTTACAGCAAGCTTTGGACTACAATCATTAGGACGACTATCTGAAATTGTATTCTATTTTTCTTCACTGCTTTTTCTCTTCCCTCTATTTACAATAAAAAAGGAGATATAACAAATGTTTTACCTCTTATTTCCTCCTATAATAAGATTATATCCTCTATACCTGCCTCCTTTTACTCCTATGCTGGTATAGAGATCTGCTTTTTATATTGCCCTATGTAGTAAATAAAAAAATATAAAATATGCCGGTTTTACATCATCCTTCATCATAGCCTCAATGTACACCTTCTTAACCTTTTTAGTAATTTACTATATGGGATATGAACTAACTACTAAGATTTATTATCCTGTTCTTTTTATTATGGAAACAATTGAAATTAGTATAATATCTGACTTTAAAATAATATTTATTTTTCTTTGGAGTGGAATAATATTGAAAATTATGGCCTGTGACTATTATGTTATTGCTTATACATTTTCAAAACTTACACATATTCCCTATAAAAAAGTTGTCTTATTACTTGGCCCTTCGTTATGATGTTTACAATTTTTATGATACCTGAACACGGGAAAAACGTTTTACTTGAGCATATTTTACCATATATTGTATATACTATACTTATATACTCAATTCTAACAGCTATATTATCCAAAATAAAGGTGAGGAAGGATATATGAAAAGAATTATATTGATAATTATAATAATATTAATTTTCACTATGACAAGCTGTTATGAAATGGAACCACTTGAAAACTTATCAATAATGATTGGTATAGGATATGACATAGATAAAGACAGTAAAAATAAGATTGTTGACCCTATTGAAATGTTTGTATTCAAAGGCGATGGAGAGGTTGAAAGGCTAATATCTCCAGGAATTGCTGAAACCATCTACAATACAATAAATGATAGGCAAACAATTATGAGCAAAAATTTTTGGTTGGAACAGAAAAATTATATCTAATAAGTAAAGAAAGAGCAGAATATGGTATAGAGGATTTATTAGAAACTATAGTTAGGGATGAAACAAGAAATGAAATTGCCTATGTAGCTATTACAGAAAAGGAAACTGAACACTTTTTTAAAATGAATCCAATTGACAATACAAGTGTGTCAGAGGCTATTTCAGGTATATTAAAATTTTCTAACCTTGCAAACTTTTTTCCTAAAGAAACAACGATTAAAGAACTTCTATTTATGTACAACCAAACAGGAAGAAGAATAATACTGCCATATTTAATTGACGACAATGGAAAACCTAAAATTTATGGTATTTGTGTCTTTGACGGTGCAAAACTAAAACATATTATTCCCCTTGAAGAGGCCTTTTACATTAATATGATAAGAAGTAGAAAAAGCGATGGGTACATAAGTATACTTAAGGATAACAATCCTAAAATTTGTTATAGTATAAAGGCTAAAAATTTTATTAATGTAAAAGTTGACTATACCGACAAACTTATTTATACAATTAATGTTACATTAAAGGGTACTCTTAAGACAGATACAATTAACAATAATGCAATTACGGCAAAGGAAGTAAAGGAAATTGAAAGAGCCTTTGAGGAATACGTAACAGAGAAGCTTAATAAAACAATAGAAAAAGTTCAAAATAAATATAGAACAGACTGCCTTGACATTACAAAATATGCTGCCGCAAAGTTTGGAAAACACAGTCCTCTATTATCAGATGAGGAGTTTCAAAGGGCTCAAATCGATGTCAAAGTAAAGGTCATTCTTGTTGATTTAGGAAGAAGTATGAAGTAAATATTCCTGTATTATTTCATTTTCTTTAATTTGTACTTTGTCTATTTCCTCTACAATCCTCCCCATATTCATAAAAATTATCCTATCACATAATCTTATTGCTTGATAGATGTTATGTGTTACAACAACAATACATCTATCATTTTTTTGCTATTTAAAATAGCCTCCTCTATTATTCTTGTGTTTTTAGGGTCTATATTGGCTGTAGGTTCATCAAAAAGCATAAGTCCCTTATTTTGTAATAATACCCTTCCAATTGCAACCCTTTGCATTTCTCCACCCGACAATCTTGTAGCATTTCTTTTATTAAACCCTCTATCTTTAGCATTTTTACTATGTGGTCTAAATTATCTAAATCTGTCTTAGCCCACTCTATACTCATTTTCAAATTTTCTTCAACTGAACAATTAAAAGATAGGGTTTTTGTGATAAAACAGAAATATCTCTATTAAACTTATTTATATCCCCTTTAAATACTACCTCTCCCTTATATTCCTTTAAACTGCCACCTAATATCTTTAAAAGGGTACTTTTACCAGAACCATTAGGTCCTAAAATACCGTAAATGTTGCCGTCCTTTAAGTTTAACTCCCTTATGCTCAAAGAAAAATCGCCCTTTTTATACTCTAAATCCTTTATTGCAACCTCCATTTGTTAACTCTCCCTATTTAAATTTGATATCAATAGATTAACTAAAAAGATATAAGTAAAAGTATTATGCCTACTGCTATTGCACCTTCAAAATTACCCATATTAGTTTGAAGTACAATATAGGTAGTCATTACCCTTGTTTTGTGCTCGATGTTGCCACCAACCAACATAACAGCACCAACTTCTGAAATAGCTCTTGAGAAACCTAAAAAGACAGTTGCCAAAATATTGTATTTTAGTTCTCTAAAGATTAAAATATACCTACTCTTCCTATCAGCATTTAAATTATTTAATTCTTCTAATATATAACTTCCCTTTGTATTTATTACGTTTATGGCTGAACCTGAAATTAAAGGAACCACAATAATTATTTGTGCTATAATCATAGCTGTTGGTGTAAAAAGCAGTCCTAAGCTTCCTAATGGCCCCCTTCTTGAAAAAGAATATACACAATAAGTCCTGCAACAACAGGGGGAATAGCCATAAAGGTATTAATTATACTCTTTAACTTTTTATTGAACTTATAATCTTCAATTGTTATAAATAGGGATATAAAAATACCAATAATACTTGATATAATCGTCGATATAAAAGAAACATAAAGAGATAGCAGAACTATCTCAAATATGTTTCTATCAAATCCTGCTATCAGTTGCATAGCACCTAAAAATCCCTGCCAAATATCCTTCAACAAGAACAACTCCTTTTTTACTTTTTGGCGTTAGGCATAAATAAACTCTGTCCAAATTTCTCTTTACCAAATTCACCAATTAACCTTTGAGTCTTTTCTGATAAAATCCATTTTATAAAATCCTTTGCACCATCGCTGTTAATCTTATCATTAATATTCGGATTTACAGCTATAACTCCATATTGATTTTTAAATCTTCTTTTCCCTCAACTAACACTTCTAACTCTAATTTATCCTTCAGTGCAAGATAGGTGGCTCTGTCTGATATTGTATATGCTCCCTTTTCACTTGCCATAAGAAGTGTTTCCGACATTCCTTTTCCAACCTTAATATACCAATCACCCTTTGGTTCTATACCTATTTTATTCCACAACTTCTTTTCAAACTTATGTGTTCCTGATTCATCCCCTCGAGATATAAACTCTGCCTTTACACTATATATCTTCTTTAACGCCTCTGAAGCAGAAGAGAATCCTTTTATTTGTGCACTATCATCCTTTGGCCCTAAAACTATAAAATCATTGTACATTACATCAAAACGTTCAATGCCATAACCGTCCCTAACAAACTTTTCTTCATCTTCCCTTGAATGGACTAATATCACATCAGCATTTCCATCCATACCAAGCCTTATTGCTTGTCCTGTTCCAACTGCAACCACATTTACTTTATATCCATATTCTTTTTCAAACTGTGGTAATAAGTAATCTAAAAGCCCTGAATCACGTGTGCTTGTAGTAGTTGCCAAAGTAATCTCTCTGTTTTTAGTATTTTCTTTACAGGATACTGCAAAGAATAAAAATAAAAATGTTAAAAATAATGCAGTAAATCTTTTCATATAAACAACTCCTTTCCAAATTGGGAGGCATATTCGTTTCCAAATATACCCTGACGGCTGTAATCCATAGCATCGCCTTAGGATATACAGCTCGAAGCTGTACCTATTATATCACTCTCCTATTATTTTAACAAGAACACGTTTCCTTCTCATTCCATCAAATTCGCCATAGAAGATTTGTTCCCAGGGTCCTAAATCTAATTTCCCATTAGTTACAGCAACTACTACTTCTCTTCCCATTATTGTTCTTTTAAGTGTGCATCTGCGTTATCCTCAAACCCATTATGTTTATATTGACTATAGGGCTTTTCTGGTGCTAATTTTTCAAGCCAAACTTCAAAGTCGTGATGAAGACCTGATTCATCATCGTTTATAAAAACACTTGCTGTGATGTGCATTGCATTGCAAAGAAGTAAACCCTCCTTTATTCCGCTTTCTTTAACACAGTCTTGAAGGGTGCTTGTTATGTTTACGAATCCCCTTCTTTTGGAATTTCAAACCATAGTTCTCTTCTGTAACTTTTCACAACTATCCCTCCCTATATTTTTTCCTATTATTTATTTTACTAATTTTACAAGAATAATACATAACTTAGAAGCAAAAAATAAGTTCCATAATGGATTTTAGCTAAATGTTTATAGTCTTAACAAGATTTTAAATCCATTTACGGAACTTGCTATGAATATATTCTTTAAAAATTATAATTTTTATTGCTTTAATGAACCAGTCATACCTTGAACAAAATAGTTTTGTAATGTAAAGAAAATTATAATCATTGGTAATGTAGCAATAACTATAGCCAACATTATAGCACCATATTCAGGAAAATAGGCTGAAGACATTGACGAAATAAGTAATGTCATTGTTTTTGTTTGTCTGTTTGCAGTATTATAAGTGGCCAAAGATAAGCATTCCAGCTGGTCATAAAAGAATAAATAGCAGCTGCTGCATAGGTTGATTTCATAGAGGGAACAACAATGGATGTAAATATTTTAAACTCACCTGCACCGTCCACTCTTGCAGCCTGTATTATTTCTTTTGGAAAGCTTTTAAAGCTCTGTCTAAAGAAAAATATTATAAATACAGATGCAAGCGATGTAAGAATTAATCCTGCGTGGGTATTTAAAAGTTTCAGTTTAACTATTAATCTAAATAGAGGTATCATAAGGGCTGCAAAGGGAACCATCATTGATAAAAGTATTACAGCATAGGTCTTTTCTCTGACTTTTGAAGGATAGAATTCAAATCCATATGCTGCCATAGATGATATTGCTAAAGATCCAATTACTGTAAGTACAGATATCTTTATTGAATTAAAAAATATTCTCTTTACATCATATTGACTAAATAGTATTTTAGCATTGTTTAACAGATGATTTCCAAAGGTCATTTTCCCCTTTATAACATCAACTGGAGAATTTGTCATACCTACTATCATCCAATAAAAAGGAAAGACAGAAATAATAAACATTACAATCAAAAATAAATAAATTAAAATGCGTGATATTCTTATCTTCTTCATTCTTTATCACCTGCCACTTTAAACTGAATAAAGGTCAATATTGCAACTATAAAAACGATAACATATGCTATCGTAGCAGCGTAACCAAAGTTTGGCATATACTTGAAACATAGGTTGTAAATATAAACCGATAATGTAAGTAAAGAATTACCTGGACCTGTTGTGGCACCAGTTACACCACCTTGAGAAAGGTTCATTGGTTCATCAAATAGTTGAAGAGTACCTATTGTAGACATAATTGTTGTAAAAACTATTATCGGTTTTAACATTGGAATTGTTATGTGAAAAAATTGTTGTATTTTGCTTGCACCATCAATTTCAGCTGCTTCATACAATTCATCTGGAACACTTTGAAGTCCAGATAGATAAAAAACCATATTATAACCTGTCCAACGCCAAGTCATAGCAATTATTACAGTTACCTTTGCCCAAAAGGGATCCATTAACCAAGGAATTGGTTGTTTAATTATATTAAGTCTCATAAGTCCAGCATTTATGAAACCATCGGCACTAAACATCATTTTGAATAAAATAGTATATGCTACAAGGGATGTTACTGCTGGTAAAAATATACCGGTTCTAAATAAACCTCTAAACTTTATAGTCTTGTCATTTAAAATTGCTGCTAAGACTAAAGCTAATAACAGCATAATAGGAACCTGTATAATCAAAAATGCAAAGGTATTTTTTAGTGCCTTAAGGAACATTTCATCTTTAACTAATCTTGTATAGTTACCAAAACCCACAAACTTCTGTACTATTCCTTTAGATGACATAGTAGATAAGATAAGAGAATAAACTATAGGATAAAACATAAATACTATTAACAAAATAACTGCAATAGATATAAATAGCCAACCATATCTATCAAGTGTCTTCTCATAGGATTTTGATGTTTTTCTAAGTTGCATTAAATACACCTCACTTTGAAAAAGAGGAATAATACACTAATTACGCATTATTCCTCTTTTAATTAAATATTTACTTTCCTATCTGATTCTTCAATTGTTCTTCTGCCTTCTTTAATGCATCTTCTACTGTAATCTTTCCTGAGTAAACATCTGGCATATTAGCCATTATTGCAGCATCTGCTTCATAAGTATAAAGACCAAAGTCAACAGAAGGTATGTTCTTCATCCAATTTGAAAGGTCAGTAAATACCTTTTGGCCTCCAAAGAACTCATCCTCTTTTGAATATGCATCACCAGTTGCCGCTGGTAAATATGAACCCATTGCTCCTCTTTCTACTAATATCTTTTGATAGAAATCGTTATCTGAAGCATATATTTTATTTAAGAAGTCTATAGCAATATCTTTTCCCTTAGTTCCTTCAAGTACATACCAACTTGAACCACCAAGGTTTGAAGCATTAACAGAACCTGAAACATTTAATCTTGGAGTTGGTGCAACTGCCCACTTTCCTGATTGAGTAGCTTCTGCCTTAATTGAACCTATAATCCAAACTCCTGTTACTACAGATGCAGTATCTCCTTTATTGAAGGCTGCAACCCATTCATTCCATCCACTTGTCTTCTTAATTATATCAGCATCTACTATAGCCTTATAGGTTTTAACTGCTTCCTTAAGTGCTTCATTGTTCGCTATATTAACATTTCCATTCTTATCAAAATACCATTGTCCTGCAGATTGAAGCATTATTCTCATTAATCCACCATCGTCAAGTCCAAAACCAAGCATTGCTTTTCCAGTTGCCTTCTTTACGTTTTTCCCTATTTCTATAAACTTGTCCCAAGTGATATTATTTAAATCCTCTGGTTTATATCCTGCTTGTTCAAGTAGGTCCTTTCTATAGAAGAAACCTGAAACACCAGAATCAAAGGGTACTCCATATACCTTCCCATTTACTGTCATAAGACCAACTTTGTAATTTGCAAACTTGCTGTGATCAATTTTGCCTGTTAAATCTGCAAAGGCTCCTGGATATGATTTTAAATATTTTTGAGCATTGTAATCCTCTATTAAAACTATATCTGGAAGACCATCCTTTACGCCTGATGCAAGCATTGTATGTAGTTTTTGTTCAAGATCTGCCTTTGCCATATCAACTATTTCAATTTCAACCTTTGGATTATCCTTTGTATATCTTGCTTTGGCTTCATTCATTATTGCAATGTTGAAATTGGGGTCCCAAGCCCAAATTGTTATTTTCCCTGATTTTTCTGCTGGCTTATTATCTTGTCCACTTGTTTGTTGTGTTTTGGAACATCCTGCAAAAATAGAAACAAAGAGACTAAGAATTAATAGAATGGATAAGCTTTTTTCTTCAACTTCTTCTCCCCTCTTTTTAAAAGTTTTTTAGAAAACCTTTTCTAAAATTATTTTATTATAGTTTATAGAATATTACAACAATATTTTGAAATTTCTTAATTATTTTATTAAAAAAGAAAGTAATTTATTTATAAAAAATTTGTGATTCTAATAAAGAATCACAAAGGCTGTTATAAAAGATGCTCCGATTATAAAATTTCCCCTTGAAAGGATTTCAATAAGGAGTGCCATAAATCCTTCAAGGGGATAATTAAATCGTACTATTTACCACTATTTCTTAATAATTTATCTTATAACAAAAATTGCAACTTCTCCGTGCTTTAATATTACATCCTTTTCTTCTTTTTCTTCCTTCTTAAAGTCCCTAAATATTGATCTAATTGAAGTTATATTGCATCCAAGAGCCTTTTCTATATCGTCCTTTGTTATCTTAACTGAATCTTCGAAGTCTAAATTTCCTGCAACAAGCAGTATTTCTCCATTTACTTTAAATGCAGTCGAGAGTATACCTTCTTTATCAAATCTACATTTTACGTAGTTATTTATATCTGTTATATAATCAAGATACTCTTTTCTTATCTCTGCCACATCTACTAATATATTTATTATTTCATCATTCTCACTGTTTTCCCAGTGTAATGCATATTTATCAAAGAAGGCAAGTTTTCCGTATAATGGGTCCTTCTTATCAAGTAAAAATCTATTTTCTTCCTTAGCATCAAGGCCTAAATTCATAGGTTGTTTTTCTAAGATTTCAAAACCTGATGTTATAAATGGAACACCATTAGGTAAAAAGGCATTCATAACAGCAACAAATTTTGAAAACTTCTTTCCTCCAAGTCTTGAGGCTGCTCTTGGAGTATCTGGAGTTTCAGCTGCTGCAAATATAGGTGCCTTCAGATTTTCCATATCCTCTACAAGTTTATTAAACTTACCCTTATAAAATCTTGGTTCTTCAGCCCAAGCTGTTCCTATTATCATATTGTAGTTTGCTTCTCTTGCCGCTTTATCGCCCTTATTATCTAAAACCTCAGCAATAAAGCAGAAATCTTCATCAAACTCCCTTGGATTCTTTAAGATCATTTCTTCTAATTCCTTTGGCAGTGCGTGTCCCATATCAATACGTGCACCATCTATACCATACTTTCTTTGATAGCTTGGTATGATATCTGCTATTCTCTCCCACAATTCCACGTTCTTTTGTTTTCCTTGGAATATATTTGATTTAATAATATCAAACAATATATATGGAGGTTGATTTTCATCTACATACTTTGCAGATTCCTCAGGATTGTCTAAATACAATCTTAAAAAGTAACATCTGTCCAAGGTGGTTGTGGGTCATTTATGCAATCCGAAAAAGCAGGGGCTGTAGTTATACCAAACTCTTCTTGTATTAAATCAAAGAAGTCTAAACTACTGTCCTTTAAGCATCTTTCCTTTATACTGTTCCACTTCTTTTCATCAATTACATTTGGTGCATTGCAGAATTTTTTAATATGTTTTTTAACACTTTCACTTGCATAAACCTTTGGTAAATTTTCTACCGATGGCTTGTCTCCTGCCCTTATTCCTTCTACATAAGGTGGTGCATATGTGTCAAGCTCCTCTAATTTTACCCAATAGAACCACTCAGGATGTTCAAATATTAGATCACTATCCCTTGCAGAGGTTCTTGGTATAATATCTATCATAATTCTTATACCTAAAATATGACAAGCTTCTACCAACCCTTTAAATTCTTCATCAATTGTAATATCTTCTCCAAGCATTGGATCCTTTAAAGTTGGATCAAGTTCAAAGAAATTTTTAACTGCATAGGGTGAACCCATTTCTCCCTTTTTGTATCTCATACTATTTTTGATATTGGAAGAAGATATATAGCATCAATCCCCATTTTCTTAAGGTGTGGAAGAAGTGCTATAGTTTTTAAGAACGTACCTGTATCTTTAAGTCCAAACTTATTTGTAAGCTCAAGGGAGCCACTGCCATCGTGGTCATAGGCACTTGATGTTCTTATTTGCATACCGTACACATTTGCTTTCTTTATCCAGTCTCCACCTATGTATCCATCCCATTTTTTAGTTTGAACTAATTTTGATAGAGGCTTACTATAATCCTTTTCTCCATTGTAATAAGGTAATATTGTCTTTTTATACACTCACTATAAAATTCATAGGGATTTACTTCAATTGTCCCATTTTTTCGTTTAAATTTTTGTAGCCAAAAGAGTTCCAAATAGCAGGCACTTTAAATTGAATTTCTTTTCCCTTTTCTATGTTTTCCTCAAGCCTATTTAATATTTTTAATAAACTGCTCATAATATGCCTCCTTATATTTGTTCAAACGATTGCACGATTATATTATAAATTATTTCATTAAATAAAACAACCTATTTGTTAGAAAAATATTATTTTTATAAATAAATTAATCATCATTATACTATGTCAATTTTTTAGATAAGCTGTATTAAATTCTTTATATGCAGGAATTTTTGTAAAAATTTTTCTTTATTTTTTATACCAATTAACTTTAAAAAATGTTATAATTTAAGTGGTGATAAAGGGGTATAGTATGAAACTAAAGAAAATCGCTTTAGCTTTGTCTTTATTTTTGTTTTAAGTACAAGCCTATCCTATGCAAATCCTATAGAAGAAAAAAGCAGTTAGAACAAAAGCTTAAGGAAACCAAAAAGAATATAACGAAGTTATGGAGGAAATAGGACAAATAGAATCAAAAATAGAAGAGATAGATGCAGAAGCCTATGAAATAAGCCTTGAGATAAAGAAAAATAATGATGAAATTAAAAAAATTAATGATGAAATTATTAAAAAACAAGAAGAAATTGAAAAGGCTCAACTTGAATTTGAAAACAGAAAAAAACAGCTGATGAAAGAATAAAAAATATGTATATGAATGGTGCTGAAAACTATATAGAGTTAATATTAGGGTTTACAAGTTTCAGCGATCTACTTTCAAGAATTGAAATGGTTAAAACTGTGATACAATTCGACTTAAATGCACTAGATGAAATTAACAAGGGAATTCAAGAGTTAAATAACAAAAACAAGAATTAGAACTTTCAAAATCAAAAATTGAAGAATTAAAGTATCAGAATGAAGAAAAATTAAAGGTTGTAAATCAAAAGAAAATAGAACAACAAAAATTAATCTCTCAATTAGAGAATAAGAAGAAACAGTACGCTGATCAAATGAAAAAATATCAGGCAAGAATATATCAGTTGTACAATCAAATAAACGGTAATTCTAATAAAGGTTCTACTTCAAGAGGAAGTATTACTGCATCTTCAAACGAAATAGTATCATTTGCCTTAAGATTTTTAGGAACTCCATATGTATGGGGAGGAAATACTCCTTCAGGTTTTGACTGTTCTGGCTACGTTAAATATGTTTATGCTCACTTTGGTATAAATCTTCCAAGAAGAGCCTCTGAACAAGCAACAGTGGGACAAACTGTTAGTCTAAGTGAGGCACAACCAGGTGATCTGGTATTCTTCTACAGCCCAATAAGCCACGTTGGAATATATTTAGGAGATGGAATGTTTGTACACGCACCCAGAACAGGTGATGTTGTAAAGATCTCACCACTTACTGGAAGAAAACTGACATTAATAAAGCGTGGTTCTATAATAAATGTTGGGGCGTAGACCCAGCATATTTTTTACAAAAAATATGTGCACCTGATTAGACACCTGGTAAAATTAAAATAACCAAACAAAAACCTTACCTGAAAGGAGGCATCCATCAAGTGCACACTAATAATTCTATCAAAAATTTATTAGGTTTTAAAGATGTTATTATAAAAAGATTATTCATAATGACACGTACATTGAGATATACTTAGAAACTAAGAAAAAATTTGTACTTGCCCTAATTGTAATTCCAAAGTTACAAGAGTTCACGATTATAGAATTCAGCGTATTAAAGACATACCCTTATTCTTTAAACATACTTTTATCATTCTTAAAAAACGTAGATATCGTTGTAATGCCTGCGGCAAAAATTTTATGAACATATAGAATTTTTACCTCGTTATCATAGAATAACTAATAGATTAGCTATGTTTGTAATTTATGAATTATCTAATGAATATAGTATGACATCAGTTGCTAGAAAAACTAATCTATCTATCGATACTATAAAACGTATTTTTGATAATGTATCTTACTCTTCTCCTACTAATTTACCTAAAATAATATCTATAGATGAATTTAAAGGTAACTCTGGTGGTTCTAAATATCATTGTGCAATAGTCGATCCTGTTAATCATAAAATACTAGACATTATTAAAGATAGAAAAGAGCATATTCTTATAGATTATTTTAGAAAAATTAAAAATCGCGATAGCGTTACACACTTTATTTGTGATATGTGGCAACCCTATATTGATTTAGCTAAAACTTATTTCAAAAATGCTGTAATTGTTATAGATAAATTTCACTATATTAGACAAGTCATATGGGCAGTAGAAGCGGTAAGAAAACGTATCCAAAGAGAACTATCAATTAAATTAAGAAAATACTTTAAAAGAAGTAAAAAGCTTATTTTAAAAAGATATGGCTTACTTGATACAGATTCAAAGTTAGCTTTACAAGTTATGTTTTCTTATAATAGTGAATTAGCAATTGCCCACACTTTAAAGGAAAAGTTATTGAGTATTATTGATGCTTCACCTTCTTCTAACGAAGCTCGTGTCCTCTTAAAAGATTGGATTAAACTTGCACAAAATAGTGGTATCAATGAATTGAAAAGATGTGCAAATACCTATATCAGATATTTTAATGAGATTTGTAATTCTTTTGATATTCCTTATACAAATGCTTGTATAGAAGGATTTAATAATAAAATCAAAGTTATTAAAAGAATAGCCTTCGGCTATAGAAATTTTGATAGATTCAGGAATAGAATTCTTCATTGTTGTAATAAATAATCTGTTAAATATTGTATTTTAGGAAATCCAACTATCGTTGGTCTTTTTGTCGTGCAATTTTTTAAGGGTAAACTCCCCTCATCCTATCTATCTTGCTAAAATCATTATCAAATAAGAAAGGACAGGCATTCTAATCTAATGCCCGCCCCAACTATTGACAAAGAGCCCATTTTAAACAACAAAAGTGCCATATCTATGGCACTTTTGTTAATCTATAAATTTAAAATATGATTCCACTTACACTATTACGTTTACAATAGTTATATTAGTCTGCTTTGCTAAATCAATTTCAATAGGCTGAATAGAGTTACCCTTCTCATCATAGATAATTCTTACTACTGGTTTATCTGGTAATCCCTTATTATGTTTTACTACAAACCCTTCAAGCCCGTTTGACAGCTTTACACATACACCTAAAGGATAAATGGAAAAATTATTTTTAAATATCTTTACAAGTTCAACATCAAAAAAAGTTCCGCTTCCACCTAATATAAATTCATAGGCCTCATTTGCTAAGAATCCCTTTCTATAAACCCTGTCGCTTACAATTGCATCATAAACATCACTAATACAGCCTATTCTTGCAAACATTGATATATTTTCTCCTTTAAGCTTATTGGGATACCCTGAACCATCATATCTTTCGTGATGTTCAAGTACAACTAACTTACCTCTTTCATTTATATAGTTTATATTTTTTACAATTTCATATCCATAGACTGTATGCTTTTTCATTATTTCAAATTCTTCTTCTGTTAGTCTTCCTTTTTATTTAAAATCTCTGTTGGAATTTTAGTTTTACCTATATCGTGAAGTAGTGCACCCATTCCTAAATCTAAAAGCATATTTCTTGTATAATTAAGATTAACGCCAAAGAACAGGGCCAATACACAGGTATTCAAAGAATGAATAAAAGTATAGTTATCAAAGGTTTTAAGCTCTAATAAATAAGTTGAGTTTATATCCTTGTTATCTAATAGATACTCAACAATATTCAATATAGTATCCATTGTGTTTCTAACTTCATTGACACTGTTATATTGGAGTTTTGAAAAACTGTAGATACTGATTTTACAGCCTGCGATTTAAGCTGCAAAAATTCAGCATCCTGACTTTTAATGTCCTCTAAATGTGCATCCTTTATATATAAAAACTCAACTCCTATATTTTTTAACCTTTTTATATAAGTATCAGTTAATATTACGCCCTCTCTTAATAAAATTGCACCATCTGAACCTAATATGCTTTGTGCTATCTCATCTCCTGGTTTAACTCTTTCTATGTTGACTAATCTCATTAATCTACACCTCAATACAAATTTTGACACAACTTTATTTTAATTTTTTTACAATTAAAATCAATATTAAAAAATAAAAATTTTGTAAAATACAAATATTATGATGCTTGATTAATAAAATGTAATTCTCTTAACAATCTTGGTTCAAAATTAGGTACTTGATAATTTTTAATAAAATCCAATGTACCCTCAAAATCACTTGTTAAATCCATCCTTTTTTCCATAAGTTCGTGTTTTATAACCTCGTTAAAATAATTCATATATGAAAAATAATCTCTTCTTTCCTTTGAAAACTCACTATATCCATCTTTACATAATTCTATTACTTCTCTGCATAAGTAAAGGTTACAGGGATGTGGACGAAGTTTAAACTCTATTTTACATCCATTTTCTTGCCAAAATGGGCACAATCTAAAAAATAGCTTTGTATCAAAGTCTATATCTTGTTTTAAATTTGATTTTTTATATCCTTCTTCATCAAAATATCCTCTAACTTCTAAAAAATAATTACTTTTATATACATTTTCTTTTGTACTTAGCTCCCTTATAAAGTCTTCTCTTCCTAAAGATATAATATTTTTTATATCCATTAAAGTGTATTTAGGATAATACCAACAGCATCCCCTATTTTTGTTTATATATGACTTAGATTCTATAAATCCATCACATCTTCCACACAAGCTGCATCTAAACAAAGGTATATTATCCTCAAAATGATATATTAACATAGAACCCCTCCTCAAAAATACTCAAATTTATATAAAATTAAAAGCACTTTTGAGATTTACCCAATAAAAACATATAGTTCTCTGAATTTTTAATATTTTTAAAATTGATTATAATTGTAAATTATGGTTATAATATTAATGTGATGCAGGTATAGCTCAATGGCAGAGCTCCAGCTTCCCAAGCTGGCTATGCGGGTTCGATTCCCGTTACCTGCTCCATTTTATTTTTGAGTTCTGCTACAACTATTAACCTCTGTTTATTACTATACAAAGGATGGCAGGTTATCAATGTAACAAGGGATTTACCTTCAACAGGGTTTAAAACTTCAACTTTATCAGGTGTTACTATTTTTTCTCTATAACCTTAAAGAAATACTCCTCATCCTTTGTTTTTATTTTTAATTCATCCCCAACATCAAGTTCATCAAGTCTGTGGAAAAATCCTCCTGTATAGTGTGCCCTATGTCCTGCAATACAATAATTGCTGCTATTTGCTCCTAAGGGCCCTGTTCCTTCAATATGACCTGCGGCGTTTTTTAAGCTCTCCTCTGTTGCTCCCTCAACTATAGGTATTATTAAATCAATTTTTGGTATTTCAAGCACACCTATTGGATTTTTAGCATTATATTTATTTTCCTTTTTAGCATCTTTTTTCTAAATCGTTTGGAAGTATTGTACTTTTAACTCCATTAACCGTCTCAATCAATGCCTGTCTTTCTCTATATGAAACATACTGTACTATACCGGTAAAAACAAGTATTAGCACTCCTAACGTAATTAAAAAACTCCTATTTTTTCATCTACTTCCCCTTAGAATATACTTAAATCAAGCTCTTTAGACAGCTCCTCTAAAACCTTAAGACCTGCTATGCTGTTGCCTTTTTATTTAGTGCAGGTCCAAAGACACCTATTCCCATTCTGTTTGGAACAGCTGCAAGTATTCCGCCGCCAACTCCACTTTTACCAGGTATACCAACCTTAACTGCGAACTCACCTGATTCATCATACATTCCACAGGTCACCATTATGGTTTTTACTATTCGTGCATAATGAGCTGGGATTATTCTTTCTCCACTCCAGGGTAAAAGCCCATTATTAGCAAGCATTGCTGCTATCCTTGCTATATCTTTACAGGTAACCTCCATAGAACATTGCATAAAATATGCATCTAAAATGTCTTCGACATCACCATCAATAACACCTGTGCTTTTCATATAGTATGCAAGAGCTCTGTTCCTATGACCTGTCTCTTTTTCCGATTTAAAAACGTCATAATTTATGTTAATATCCTTATTCCCTGTTATTCGTCTTGTAAACTTAAGTATTCTCTCTATCTTCTTTTCTGAGCTTTCTCCATAAATTAGTGAGGTGGTTGCAATTGCTCCTGAGTTTATCATTGGATTTAATGGTTTTTGTGGATTTCTTGTTTCAAGCGAGCTTATAGAATTAAATGTATCTGCTGTAGGTTCCATATCTATTTTTTCAAATACTTTTTCTGGTCCATTATCTAATAATGCAAGCATTAATGTTACAACCTTTGAAATACTTTGCATTGTAAACTTTACATTGTAGTCTCCCTCGCCATACTCTTCACCATCCAGAGTGACTACATATATTCCTAAATGGTTTTTATCTGCCTTAGATAGTTCTGGAATATAAGTAGCTACTTCTCCCTCCTGTGTATATTTTTATTGTGATTTATTATTGATGAAAGTAAAATTTGCATACTCATTCCTCCATATCTCTTCAATCGTATAAATAAAATAAGTTGCTGCAAGTAAATCTGCACATCCACCAGGACTTATATTCCTCTTTTAAATTCATTATCCATTTTTAAAATATACTCAACGCCCTCTTTTGTTGCCATTCCTCCAAGCTCTAAGGCAATTTTAGAATGGTTTTTTACAAACTCTAAGCCATCAATTGAAGCACGATGAACAACCGTAGTATCGTCAACAACAGACATAAGAGAAAGTAGTGTATTAACCAGCACATCATTTATGCTTAACTCTTTATTAAATTTCTCAAGCGTAGGCAGTGCATAATTTAAAATAGATTTAAGTCCTTCCTCAACTTCACCGCGAATTCCTGTTAAACCGTATTGCTTGTAAATTCTCTGTCCGTTTGTAATATCATTTTGTGTATTTAATTTGTTTAATTCTTTATCGACAATACCCTTAGTAATTTCACTAACTATTTCAGAAATAGTAAATCTATTAATAGTTTTATTTTTACGATATAAAACTCCACACCCTGCACATATAACACCCAATAAAAAATTAATCCCTTATGTGTATTTACTCCGTCTGTTGCACTAAACATATCTTTTTCTGCCATAATCCCTATTGGCCTTAAATTAGATAGGACATTTTCTGTGTAAAAATTCCTACTTTTGTAAATTCCGCAAAATAAGGTGCTATAGCAGCTGAACTTTTTATAAAGGTTACATAACTCATATCCTTATGTGAACCATTTGAAATTGGAGTTACAAGCCCTGGCTTAGGGTGTGTTGAAACCTCAAGTAAGGTAGCCTCTAATGCTGTCTGGGCTACTTTTTTATAAACTTCTCCCTATTTGTCATAATTATCTCCATATTCCTTTATCAATATATTTACTTTATCTAAAACCTCTGTTAAACTATGTCTTCTTTTACAATACATTCCCTTGCAGCATTTCCACAAACAATACATTTTCTTTCTTGTATATCAAGCTCGCCCCTACTTATTGGAACACCATCATTATTATATATATCGATATCAAATATTCTTCCTAAAGGATGTTCTGACTCAATTTTTATACTTTTTTCTTTAATTCTAAAGCTGGCAAATCAATAATTAAAAGTAAACTTTCCCCATCATATCCAAATGCATATTTTTCTAATTTAATAAACTCCTTAAACTCTTTGTATATTTCCTCCTTTAATATACTAAAGGCTCTTTTAGCATATTGCGTATTCTTGTCTGTACCTGGATAGTTTATTTTTGCACACAGTACAGTACCTAATTCTAATTTAATTAGCTTTAACACTTCTTCATATCTTTTTTCTCTGTCCTCTAAAACCTTTATCAATGTGGTAAATCTCTCCTTTTTATATTCTCTATTATTTTTTTACCCTCTTGTGTTTTTAAAAAGTCATAGGTAACTTGTGGTACTAAACTCTCAACCTCACTTAATCTATCGTGCTTTAAAAGCTCCCTTACAATGGATGCGCTAACTGCCCTTCCATCCTTTGTCATCCTTTCAACTAAGCAAACTTCAACTCCATATTTAGGAAGAACACTTAACATAGTTTTATTATATTCATTTGTTACATCGCAATAGGGTTCAGTACCAACATATCTCTTATTTATATTAAAAAACTTTGCTATATACATACCAAAGATTGTCGCATCCAGCTTAGTATAAATACTAAGTTTATCGTCCTTTTTCCTTAAAAAATATGAAGGAAAAGTATTTGAGGAAATAATATATCTACCACCCTTTATAACTGTAACGTTTTTTAGATGACTGCAACCAAGCTTCACTAAGTTAAATCTTATATCCGTTGGAAAAGATGACCTATCCTCCTCCACAACAAATACAATAACCTCTTCATTTTCCTTAGCTGCTGTTTCAATTAAATAAAGATGTCCAAACGTAAAGGGATTGCAATTCACAACAAGTGCTGCCCTTTTTTACCTGCATCAACACCACTTAGCTTTAACATATTCATAAGGTACCTATTTACATCCGAAGTACCACCCTCAAGAAGTACAACAGAATCGGACTTTGCAACCTCTTTAAAACCCAGTGATTTAAATATAGTTTCATTTTTTTCTAAAGTAAAGACAAAATATTCATATATCCCTTTATCAAACATTCTATTTTGTATTTTAGTAATAAGAGAGGAGGCAAGCCCCTCCCCTATATTCTTCCTTTATCCCAAAGCATTTAATTACATTTTTGAATAGGAGCAGGTTCCTATCACTACCCCATCTTCAAAACAGCACAAAGTCTCATCTACATCGTTTTCCAACTCTAATCCAATGGCCTTTAAAAATCCTCTGCCAAGTGTTTTTCAAAATCCATCAAAAATCTAAATTCCATACTATCATTCCTTTACCTTTTTAACTACATCAATCACAGTACCATCTCTATATTCTACTACAGCTACAACTTTATCATCAAACTCTATTTTTTCTGGAGTTCCTACCATATTTTCTGCAAGTGTTTTTAGCTCTTCTATTGTCATTATTGGTAGATTTCTATCCTTAAGTTTTTCAATCAAGTCCTGTCTTTTTGGATTTACTGCTATTCCTCTTTCTGTTACTATTACATCAACAGTTTCTCCAGGAGTTGTAACTGTTGTAACCTTGTCAACTACAATTGGGAGCCTTCCCTTCAAAAGCTTTGTTACTACAATTGCAAGCTTTGAACCTGCTGCAGTATCACTGTGTCCTCCTGAACCTCCCATAATAACTCCATCAGAACCAGTTGTTACATTTACATTGAAGTTTACATCTATTTCAGTTGCACCAAGTATCATTACATCTAACCTGTTAACAACTGCTCCTTTGTTGTGTGGATTCCCATATAGTGATGCAGACATTCCTTGGTGTGCAATATTTCTTCTATAGGATTCAACAGCCTTAAGGTCAAAACATTGAACATCAAATAGTGCTTCAAATAGGCCTTCTTCAAACATATCTACTATATAGCCAGTAATTCCACCTGCTGCAAAGCTTCCCTTTATACCATTTTTCTTCATTGCATCTCTAACATACTTTGCAACTGCAAGGGATATACCTCCTGCACCAGTTTGAAATGAAAAGCCATCCTTTAAAAGTCCTGAAGCTTCGATAACTTCAGTGGCCATCTTAGCAATCTTAAGTCCAACTGGATCTTTAGTTATCTTTGTAGTACCTGAAACTATTCCTTTTGGATCTCCTATTGAATCAACCTTAACAACAAAATCTACGTATTCTTGGCTTATTTCAATAGGACAAGCTGGGAAAGGTACTAAATTATCGGTTATTGCAACTACTCTTTGTGCATACATTGCATCTGGTATTGCATATCCTAAGCTACCGCAGGTTGATGGTCCATATACGCCATTTATGTTGCCATATTCATCGCAGGTTGGGGCTGCAATAAAGGCTATGTCTATCTTTAAATCTCCTGATTCTATAGCCCTTGCTCTTCCTCCGTGGGTGTGCATTATAGCAGGATATTTTAAAAGTCCCCTTGATACTGCTTCTGCTACAGGTCCAGACATATAATTCGCATAAATACCTGTTACTACTCCATTTTTTATATGCTCTACAAGTGGTGCGTGAACTGGGAATATTGAACTTGCTGCAACCTTTATATCCTTTAATCCCATCTTTGCTATTTCTTCCATCACCATATTAAGAACATAATCACCGTTTCTTAAATGGTGGTGAAAGGATACTGTCATACCGTCCTTTATTTCGCATTTTTTAAGTGCCTCTTTTATTGACTCAACAAGTTTTACATCTGAGGGTGCAACACATTTAACGGAAACTTGTTTTTGTTTTTATTCCAAGATTATTAAAGGCTCCGCTAAAGGGCTTAACCTCTCCATAACCTTCTATGTATTCTGGTAAAACTCTTCCTAAAATATTTTCCATAAAATCACTCCCTTATGATACCTGCAAGTTTAGCTTTTAATAAAATGTTTTCTGCCCTTTGAATAATTGGTGCATCCACCATCTTTCCATCAAGTGAGAAAACACCTTTACCTTCCTTTAGTGCCTCTTCTTTAGCCTTTAAAACCCTCTTTGCATACATTATCTCTTCCATAGAAGGTGAGAAGACATCGTGTATATAATCAATCTGTCTTGGATTTATTGCTGCCTTCCCTGTCATACCAATTGCCTTTGCTCTCTTTGTATCTTCTATAAGGCCCTCAACATCATTCACATCAGCAAAGGGAGTATCTATTGCATCTATTTTATATGCCCTACATATTGAAGCTACTCTATTTCTTGCATAGAATATTTCGTTTCCCTCTCTTGTTCTCTTTATTCCCATATCTGCTGTTAAATCCTCAGCACCCAGAAGAACCCCTACATTTCTCTTTGATGCCAATATTGTATCTCTTATATTTTCAAGTCCTATAGCAGTCTCTACAAGAGGAAAAGCTTAATTGAACCTAATTTAAATCCTTCTTCCCTTTCTATTATAGATAGAATTTCATCTATCTCTTCAATATCTTCACTGGTAGCCTTTGGTACAAGTATTGCATCAGGTTTAACCCTTGCAATAACATTTAAATCATCATATCCAAAATCACTTTGGATAGAATTTATTCTAACAATAACTTCACATCCTAAGAAATCAAGAGTTGATAGGGCATTTCTAACAAGCATCCTTGCTGCATCCTTTTCATCTATTGATACAGCATCCTCTAAATCTAATATAACACTATCAGCCCCAAGTATTGAAGCATTCTGTATCATACCAGGATTATTACCTGGCATAAAAAGCATTGTTCTTCTAAGTTTCATTCTAAACACCTCGCTACATTGCTCTTCTTATTGCAGTTTCAACTCGTGCCTTAATAGTATAGTCAAGGGCTCCTCTATCCTTTGCAATAACCTTAGCATTCTCAACCTTAAGTTCCTTTAAAGTCTCCTCTATTACTTCCTTTATCCTCTTACCAAACTGTTTCATTACTATACTCTCAAGTTCTATCTCATTTCCATTGTCATTAGGAAAAACCATAATGAATATGTCATTTGATTCTAAGCTTCCTGCCTTTGCTGGATTTATAATCTTCATATTATCACCTACTCAATAGATTTTTATATTCCTGCTGTCCTATTTCATAATAGTTGTTTCCCTCTGCATCAATAACTACTATTAAAGGTAAATCCTCAACATACAGCCTTCTTATAGCCTCAGCTCCTAAATCTTCGTAGGCTACAAGCTCCGATTCTTTAACGCATTTTGCAGTTAATGCTGCAGCTCCTCCAATTGCTGCGAAATAAACTGCCTTATTTTTCTTCATTGATTCAACAACCTCTTGGCTTCTTTTGCCCTTTCCTATCATACCCTTTAAGCCTTTATCTAAAAGTGCAGGGGTATATGGATCCATTCTATAGCTTGTGGTAGGCCCTGCTGAACCTATAGGCATACCCTCTTTAGCTGGAGTTGGTCCAACATAATAAACTATTTGTCCTTCAACTTTAAAGGGTAAATCTTCTCCCTTTTCAATAAGCTCTACAAGTCTTTTGTGGGCTGCATCGCGCGCAGTATAAATATACCCTGTCAAAAGTACACTATCTCCAGCTTTTAGATTTTCTATACATTCATTTGTTAATGGTGTTGTAATTCTCTTTTGCATTTTACCCCTCCTAAATAACGGCCTCTTTATGTCTTGTTGCGTGACAGTTTATATTAACTGCAACTGGTAGGCCTGCAATATGAGTTGCATAGACTTCAATATTAACACCAAGGCAGGTTGTAAGTCCTCCAAACCCCTGTGGTCCGATACCAAGCTTGTTTATTTCATCTAAAAGTTCCTTTTCTAATTTAGCATAATATGGATTTTTATTTTCTTCATCTATACTTCTAAGTAGAGCCTTTTAGCAAGGAAAGCTGCCTTTTCAAATGTTCCTCCTATTCCTATTCCAACAACTATTGGTGGGCAGGGATTTGGGCCTGCTTCCTTCACTGTCTCAAGAACAAATTTCTTAACTCCCTCTACACCATCAGCTGGCTTTAACATTTTTAGTTTGCTCATATTTTCACTTCCAAAACCCTTTGGTGCAACTGTAATCTTTATTTTATCTCCTGGTACTATGTTATAGTGAATAATAGCTGGAGTATTGTCCTTTGTATTTACCCTATCAAGAGGATCCTTTACAACTGACTTTCTAAGATATCCTTCAATATATCCTTGTCTTACTCCTTCATTTACTGCATCTTCAAGGTTTCCACCAACTATATGAACATCCTGTCCTATTTCCATAAAAACAACTGCCATACCTGTATCTTGGCACATTGGCATTTGTTCCTTCTCTGCTATTTCACTGTTGTTTATTAATATATCAAGTATCTCTTTACCTAACTTAGAAGTTTCCTTCTCTTTAAATTCATAAAACTTATTTTTTATATCTTCACCTAAATAATAGTTTGCATCCATACAAAGTTTTTTAATAGTTTCCGTTATTTTAGAAATGTGAACTTCTCTCATAATATTCCTCCTAAATGTTTAATAGGGCTACCCTCAAAACTATCTATTTGTAAGTTTTGGTGCCATGAACCATCATGGCACCACATAACTTAAATAAATATTAATAACAATTTGAAAAATCGTTTTGAGCTAGCCCTTTATATTACTTTGTTATTGCTGCTTCTCTTTTAAATTTATTCTTTCTCTTGCCTTTGCTAAAGTTATAACTCTGTTCATTTCGTTATACACTATCATAAAACCTTCATCAACACCCATACCTGGTTTTGCAAGGCATTGGTCAGCTCCACACGCTATTGCAATATTTGTACAGATTTGTGCTGAACGATCTGTTTCATTACAAGTTCCTCCACAGTATGCTCCAACGCCGTGCTTTTTGCAGTATAGAATTGATTCAACAATGTTGTTTATACCACCTAAGTCTGGAGTCTTTATTTGTATCATATCAGCTGCTTCTTCATCAACAAATAGCTTTATATCTTCCCAAGTGTTGCACCATTCATCTGCTACTATTTCAACACCTATGTTTCTCTTCTTTAATTCTTGTCTTAGTTCCTTTAATGCCTTTAGCTGTCCTTCTCTATTTTCAACGTCCATCGGTCCTTCTATTCTTAATTTAAATGGAGCTGCTATCTTTTCAAGTTCTCCAAGATATTCAGCCATCTTTTGTGTGTCGTTATTAAAGGCAATACCTATAGTACCATAAACATCTATGTGTAGAACTGGTGCATATCCTTCTTCTGTTCTTAGATGCTTTATTCTATCTCTAAGCCAAGCTACATAATCCTTTAGAAGTTCTCCGTTTCTTCCAAGCTTTTCATCAACATTGTTTATAAGACCGTGTGGTAGAACATCTGCTCCCTTTATTATCATCTTATCAACATTATTGTATCTATCATCTCCTGATTGAGTAAATATAGGAACTCTCTTCATTTCTCCCTTAATGTTATACTCTTCCTTTATTACTTCTGCCATTGTTAGCTTCCTTACCTTTGAAACAGCATCAAGTATTGCCTGTGTAACACCGTATCTTATAGCTGTATGAAGCCTTTTTCCGTTAACTTCCATAGAATCTATCTCTTCTGCAAGTTCCTTAAATCTTGTTACTTCTCTTCCTATTAACTTTGGAGCAATTTCCTTCTCTATTACTGGAATAAAATCCTCTGCTAAGAATAGTGGATCTCTACCACCTGCACCTGAGTATTGAACAGCTGCACAATCACCATATGCAATTTGACCATCTTCAAGAATTAGCATTACTGAAATTGATTCTCCTGCCTGTCTTATCTTCTTAAATCCTTCTGTTACTGGCTCTCCAACATAGGTAAATCCGTCGTGCTTTGCTCCCTTTTAATTGCTCTTTGGTCATCAAAGAAAAATCCTGTTCTACCTGCTGAACAAATTACATCTATTATTCTCATTTTAAATCTCCCCTAATTATCTCATATTTTCTGGTCTTCCAACTAAAACACCTTTTCCTACTGCAAAGATATCATCAACCGCCATTTGGAAGCTTACTGGTCTTCCTTCATATTTTGCTCTTTCTTCAAGAAGCTGTCTATTAAAGTCCTTTATTTCCTTTGTAAATGGTATGTTACCAAATTCTAAAAATCTTACTGCACCATTATTATCTCTTGCTGGTATTATTTGACCTGCATTGTACTTGCTTGGTGCAAAGGTATATCTAAAACTCCTGCTTCAAAGGCCTTAACTGTACCTACTGCTAAGTCACCATTTCCAAGTTCAAATACTTTGTCAAGTATACACTTAGTTTCTGCCTTTATAAGTTCAATTTCTGCCTTTAATTCCTTTGATTCTGGAAGTCTTTGACCTCTTAAAAGGTTTAATGTTTGCTTAGTTGCCTTAATTCCTGCTGCATTTGCTTCCTTAGTTGGTATACCAACAGCTTCGTGTGGAGTCTTAACTATAACCTTTGTTGCTCCTGCAAGTGCCGCTGTAGCTGAACCCCAAGAAATTACACCAAAGGCCTTTGATTCGTCGTGTGGGAATCCACCCATCCATTGATGGAATACTGTTGTTAAGTAAACATCATATCCATACATCTTAAAGTATTCTTCTGCCTGTTCAACAAGTGCTCTTATTGCTGCAACGTCTTGTATTAGGTTACCACATTGTCCATATCCTAATGTTAAGTTCTTTACACCTTGTTCTGCTGCAAGAAGTCCTTCTATTATAGCAACAGCATTTGATATACTTGGTGGAACAAGAGTTCCTGTAAGTGGACCAAATGATTCACGATTAAGTTCAATTCCCATTTCTTCATACATACCAACTAATCTATCACAATATTGCCAGTCTCTTATGGTTTTTTCAACTGAAACACTCTTTGCATATGGTATATTGTAGGAAATTCCTCCACCTTCATTTGATGTCCAACCTGAAGCGTGTATAATTTCTGAAAGAAGCCTTGCATCTGGTGTACCGTGTCTTGCCTGTAGTGGTAAATCAACTGCTTCATAAACCTTTCTACAGCCTTCTACTCCATAGTTAACTGCTGGGAATCCATTTAGCATTGAACGTCCAGCCTTCTTACTTTCTTCTATACCAACTTCACATTCATTATATCTATTTTGTCTTGTATAACTATCTATAGTTGATGGAAGAAGGTCAGCTTCTCCTTCATTTTGTAAATATCTTAAAAGGTTGATGTGCTCTTCTACTAATGCAACACCTGCTCTTGGTTGTGCCAGTGTTATTCCATTTTCCTTTGCATATCTTAGTTTTTGCTAAAATGTTTGTGGTCTGGAACCTTCTTTAAGTATTCTGCTGCTTCCTCTAAGTTAAGATTAGCACCAGTTGGCCATTGTCTTAAAACTTCTTCTCTTTGTTTAAAAACTCATCGTGTGTAAGCTTTTTATTTCTTAGTTCCATAAGTTTTCCTCCTTAAGCCCTTACAATATATTTTTTCATAATTCTAACTGCCATATCAGGATATTCCTCTGCTAAAAGCCCCATAGCAGATAATATGTAGGTCTTATCAACTAATATAACAGGGTTGACGGGTTTTAGATAATTTGGACTTTCCATTGTAAAAGCCCTGCCTTTAAAATTTTTCTGGATTTCTACTGTGTACTAAAACTCCACCTGTTCCTATTAAATATTTTACATTTAAAAGATCTTTACCAACTTGTGAGTATATAATTCCCATAGGTGTGTATACACTTTCTACTGTTCCTACGTGTCTTTCCATTGCAATTTCAGTAGCTACCATACCAAGTGCTTCATCAAATTCATATTCTTCTTCAGTCTGTGGAATTATATTAACATTTTGTTGTAAGAACTTACATCTTTCCTCTACATCATATGGTGTATTAGGTACAAACTTCTTAATTCTCCTTGTTCCTGCAGCTTCAAATAACGATACTGCACTTACCCTCATTCCAAGGTCGCCTTCAACAGTTCTTTTAGCATAGGGCTCTTGAAGCCCCCTTAAAGTAACCCCTGGCTTTGATGGGTCACCCTTTGCAATTGAGTGAACATCAGTTGTTGCACCACCTATATCAACAATTACAAGTTCCCCTATTCCTTCTTCTTTATCACTTCCATCTGCTAAAATTTTTGCTGCCTTTAGTACTGCTGCTGGTGTTGGCATTAATATACCATTGATGAAGTTTTCAGCATTTTTCATACCCTTTGCTTCAACAATCTTTTGCATAAAAATGCCTCTTATTACTTCCCTTGCAGGTTCCACATTTATTGTATTAAGCTTTGGCATTACATTTTCAGTAATCTTATAAAAAGTCCTGCCTTATTAAATATTTCTTCAATCTCATCATTTGCATTTTTATTTCCTGCTACAACTATCGGAACATCTTTAATATGTTCTGCTAAAAGCTTTGCATTATGGATTATACAATCCTTATTGCCTCCATCTGTTCCACCTGCAAGTAGAATTATATCTGGCTTCTTTGATTTTATTTCTTCTATTTCGTGCTTGTTTAATTCATAGCTGTAAACTCCAAGTATTCTGGCCCCTGCACCAAGAGCAGCACGTTTTGCGGCTTCGGCAGTAAGCTCAGGTACAAGCCCAATTGCAACCATTTTAAGCCCACCTGCTGCACTTGAACAAGCAAGCTTTTTACAAAGTTAACTTCTTTTTGTCCAATATTTTTCATTAACTTTTCATAGGCCTTGTTAAAACCTATCATTATATCTGTATTTACTGTTGTTAAATCCTTTGCTGTTGCAAGTATCTCTTCATTTTCAAGATCAACAGCAGTTAGTTTGGTATATGTGCTACCAAAATCGATTAATAAAATAGCATCCATAAAATCACCTTCAAATTATTCTTCTAACCCCAAATCCTTCTTTAAGTCCTTAATTGATAACTTAATATCTGTTCCAGGTGGATATGCTCTGTTAAATCCCATATCTAAGAATCTTTTTCTACTTCCTTCCAGTCTTGTTTTCCTACTACAAGATTTCCACCTACATAAAGTATTATGTCCTTAAGTCCTGCTTCGTTGCATTTTTCTCTAAAACCTCTACAGTCAATTTCACCGTGTCCATAAAGTGAAGAAACTAAAATTGCATCTGCATTTGTTTCAATTGCTGCGTTTATAAAGTCTTCTTGTGGGCTTAAAACTCCAATGTTTACTACGTTAAATCCTTCTTCCTTTAATGCGTGTTCAATAATTTTGTTACCTACAGCGTGACAGTCAGCACCAATTACTCCTATTACTACAGTCTTTCCATTTTGCATAAAAATCCTCCCTCATTCTTTATATTTTTTTAAGTTCTACCATTTTTGAAATAACAGCTTTTACGCTGCCCTGGTCTAAATTATAATCAAAACTTATAATCTCCCTTTGTCTCATACGATTGCCTTAACCTCTTTACGTCTTCCTGGGGAAACTATTACTACATCAGATGAGTTGACTATATTTTTAACATCATTTAGTTCACGGCTGGTTGTAGCAATAATATCAACATCAAGCCCTGTTGACTGTAATGCACTTTGGACCTTGAACTGAAATTCATTTGATATGCACACAAGTCCAAACTTTGTACCCTTTGGATATTTAGCAATCTTTACAATAGTCTCAAGGCAAGGTGTTATTGCAACTCCCAAAACCTCTTTTTTAAGTCTGATGTTAAGTCCTTAACCTCATTTACGTGGTTAAAGGTTGCTATTATAACCTGTGCTTCATTTAAAATTTGTTGTACACCATCACTTCTCTCATTCAAATCCTTTGTAGTTAGAGGTATTATATTAAGTCCAGTTGCACTCGATAACTGCTTTGCAAAGTCCTTAGCCTGTTCAATGTTGCATTCTACAAAAATAGCATTTATATTTTTTAGTATTTCCTGCTTCTCCTTTACTCTATTTACAACAAGTGCAACAAATTCATCATAGGATAATCCCATTTCCAGGGATTCCTCAAGGGCTATATCAATAATTTTTAATAATTTATCATTTATGCTGTGTCGCTTCCAAGTTTTAGCCTCCTCAGCAACAAAGGTTCCTTTCCCTTGATATGAAACTATAACTCCCTCTTGCTCAAGAAGTTTATATGCTGAACTTATAGTATTTCTACTTGTATTTAATATAGAAGCCAATTCCCTCTCGGTTGGCATTTTGGTACCAACCTTTAGGGTGCCATTTTTAATCTGTTCCATTATTTGATTTTTTACCTGTATATATAGTGGAATTCCACTTTTTTGTCTATAACTATATTCATTTAAAATACCTCTTAAATTGTTTGGATTATTGGATTAATCCATTTGGTCCATTTTTATTTTAACATTTAACAATTATTTTAACTAACTTAATTTTCTGTCAAATTTTATTGTAATATGGCATATATATTGTTTATATTCAAATAAGTATATTTTTTATTTATTTTATCTTGTTTTTGTACAAGTTTATAATGATTAGTATAAAAATAAGAGCTGTATCCTTTAAATTGCTTTAGATACAGCTCTTTTAATTCCTTCTATTCTTTTATTTCTTTCCCTTATTTCTTTTTCTAATCTCTCTTCTTCCTCTAAACATTCCTTAATAAATTCATCTTGGCAAACTGTTGTAATATTAATATCTATATTATTAACAGTATAATATTGTCCTACTATATTTATTTTTATTGGAATTTTGTCCACCAGTATCAACATATTGTTTTCCCATACCCTTTTCAATTCCTTATACTCATACTTAATTAACTCAACTGTTTTAAAATCATCTCCTATATGACGACAAATTGCGTCAATTAAAAGAGTATAATAAAAAGTCCATTTAGTGCCTTTGGTATTGAAATCTTTAATATCTCTCTATGAAGGATTATCCTTTTTCCTTTTCACTCAAATCAACAAATTCCACATCCCCAAATTCTACAATTATTTTATTCTTTTTGACCCTACATATTGATGATTCATTAAGTCTACTGTAAATTCCTGTCCATAAAATAAGCTCCTTTTATTTATTACCCTAACCTTCAAAATAACACCCCTATAAAACAATAAAGCAATTATATCAACTTATAAGGATGAATTCAAATGTAATTTATTCTATTAGGGTAAAAATTATCTTAAAACCATTAGAATTTCGCTCTCCATAATCTATCTAATCCTTTATCCCTTCCCCTAAAATAATATTAATGTTAAATGAGCTTTTTATTTAAAATAACAATAATCACAATTTATGCAGGAATGTTTTATTCTTATTTCATTTTACTTTAATCTACAAAACATATGAATTTAAAACAATTAAAACCGACATTACATAACAATGTTAAGAATTTCAAATACTCCATATAAAAAACATTTATTATTTTAAACAAATCGCAATACTAATTGAATTATTAAAATTTATTTATTGCATATTTCATAATATTTTGTTTATAATTGAATTATAATTCTTATTTTAAGGGGATTGGTAATATGAAAAAGATTTCTTTGGCAAAGCAAATTCTACTTGCTCTAATTTTAGGACTAATTTTTGGAATAATCGCCAACAACTTTTTCCCACAGACCGTAAATGCTACGCTTGCTAAATGGATTTTAGTGCCTGTAGGAAATATATTCTTAAGAGGAATTAAATTCATAGTTGTACCGTTGGTATTGTTCTCACTTATTGTTGGTACAGCAAGCCTTGGGGATATTAGAAAGTTAGGTAGAATTGGTGGTAAAATTATAGTTTATTATTTAGCAACAACAGCACTTGCAATTACAATTGCCCTCATACTTGCAAACATCACTAACCCAGGTGTTGGACTTAATCTAACCTCATCTGCTGAATTTAAAGCAAATCAAGCTCCATTTATTATGGACATATTTGTTAATATGATCCCAACTAATCCATTCGAATCTCTTGTAAAGGGTGAAATGCTTCAAATAATTGTATTCTCAATACTATTTGGAGTGTGCATAACACTTGTTGGAGAAAAGGCTAAAGGGCTTTTAAATGTAATCGAACAGGCAAATGAAGTTTGTCTAAAACTAATTGGTGTTGTTATGCTTTTTGCTCCTTATGGTGTTTTTGCACTTATATCAAACGTACTTATGTCACAGGGTATGAAGGTTTTAATACCTCTATTAAAATATGGTTTAACCGTATTATTTGCACTTTTACTACAATTAGTAGTTATATATGGTTCTATGCTTAAGGTATTAGGCAGAGTAAATCCAATTAATTTCTTTAAAAAGTTCTGGACTGTTATGGTTGTTGCCTTCAGTACCTCCAGCAGTAATGCAACTATTCCTGTTAATCTAAAAATTTGCGAAGAAAAACTTGGAATACCTGAATCTATTGCAAGCTTTACAATACCACTTGGTGCAACAATAAATATGGACGGTACTGCAATTATGCAGGGTGTTGCAACAGTGTTTATTGCACAATTATATGGTAAGAACCTAACTATTACACAACTTATTGTTGTAGTTTTAACCGCAACTCTTGCTTCAATTGGAACTGCTGGTGTTCCCGGTGCAGGAATAGTTATGCTAACTATGGTTCTTCAACAGGTAGGATTACCAGTTGAGGGTATAGCATTTATACTTCCTATAGACAGAATTCTTGATATGTGCAGAACTGTTGTAAATGTAACTGGAGATGCCGTTGGAACAACTATAGTTGCTAATTCTGAAAAAGAACTAAATATAGATACCTATAATAGCTTAAATATTTAATTATATCTCATAAAACATCCCCATAATGGATTCCTTAAGAACTCCTTTATGGGGATGTTTTTCTTATTTATTTTTCAGCAGGCTATATAAATACTATTTCAAGAGTATATATCAGAAAACTCAACATCAATCTTTTCAACATTTAAATTATGTTTAAATATCTCATTTTTATTAACTGTTTCAATAGTTTTTATAGGAATTGAAAAACTAAATGTACTTCCAACTCCCTCTTCACTTTCAACCTCTACAAATCCACCGTGAAGCTCTGTTAAGCTCTTTACAAGGGATAATCCTATTCCACTTCCATTTTTCATACACCTATTTTCTACCTGCTTATATCTGTCAAAGATTGTGCCTAACTTTTCCTTTGGTATACCACATCCAGTATCCTTTATACTTACCTTAACATATTCCTTTGAAGTATTAACAAGAACAAATATACTTCCACCTCTTGGAGTAAACTTGATAGAATTTGATAAAAGGTTTAGAACTATTCTTTCTATTTTATCTGGATCACAGGCAACAACAACTTCCTCTTCATCTGTATCAAATACAACTTCTATACCCTGAGTACTTGCATACTCTACAACAGATTGAACAATATTTTCAACAATGCTGACTATGTTGTAATTATTGAAATTCAAACTTAGAAAACCAGCATCTATCTTTGTAGCGTCTATCAGATTATTAATAAGTCTTAAAAGCCTTAAACAATTCTGTTTCATTATATGCATATACTTATTTACACTCTCTTCTTTACTTACATATATATTTAGCATCTGCAGTGAAGCTAATATGACATTAATTGGAGTTCTTAATTCGTGGGCTAAGTTTGCATAGAATTCAGATCTAAGTTGTTCGTTACTATAAAAATTATCGATAATTGACTTCATATCCTCTGATACATTTTTATCAGAATTACAAAACAGGAGGCAAAGACATAAATTTTTATTAAAATAGGACATAGGATGAAATAAAAGAGTAATATCTTCATCCTTAAAGTTTTTAAGTTTTGACTTTGTATATGATGGAATTCTTTTATTTATTGCACTATAAAATGCCTTGTTTATTTCATTAATATAATCATTTTCTACTAAGTTAAAAATATTTTTTAAAGTAACAT
Source organism: Caloramator sp. mosi_1 (assembly GCF_028622835.1). Classification (GTDB taxonomy): domain Bacteria; phylum Bacillota; class Clostridia; order Clostridiales; family Caloramatoraceae; genus Thermobrachium. The sequence goes on from NZ_CP117677.1 coordinate 190,995, forward strand.
TACAAAATATCATATCCTTAAACGTTTTGTTTGACATTATTATCTGTCCCTTTTTATCTAATAAAATTAAAGGCAACTGTATGCTGTCTAAAGCTACCTTTATTCCTTTCTTATCTTTAGAGTTAAGTTTAATATGTTTATTCCTATAGTTATGATGACAGAATATGTGAAAATAAGGAAAAGCTAAATTTAAAATGATCAGGTCATATCTTATGCCTGTTTGAAATGTATTTATAGCAATGTATATAGAAAAAATAACCGCATTTATTGCAAGATATGTAGAATTTAAAAAATACAGCGTAAATATATAAAAGAAACCTAAGATATAAATAAAAATATCTAATTTTACTTCCCAACTTATCCTTATTAAAGCTAAGATAAATATTAAGTTAAACAGCGGTTTGATTAAATTTTCTAATTTATTTACCTTATTTTTCATAATCGACATTAAACCTTCCACATAAATCCCCCATATTTACTATAATTATACATAAAACCAAAAACTCCTTCTTTTAATAGAAAAATAAATTTATTTAAATTCAAGAATAAAATAGGGGGATATTTTATAAAAAGCATAAGAGGAGTTTCCTCTTATGCTACCTGTGTATTATTCTTAATTTTTCCGATTCTTTGAGATATTTTCTCCAATCTATATTTTAATATTATAGATAAAATAATAGAAGCTATCATAAATATTACAAGTATCATTATATCTCCCTTTAATATACCGTAATCTATACCAGATATTATCTCTCTAAGTGCTGATGTAGCATAGGTCATTGGAAGATATGGGTTTATTTTCACAAAGAAATCAGGAACAAGTTCAAGTGGGAATGTTCCTGCACAGGACGTTAATTGTAACATTAACAGTACAAGTGAAAGGAACCTTCCTGCATCTCCAAAAATCATTATTAAAGCTTCTATTACAGATATAAACACAAAGGATAATAATATATTAAATCCATAGAACAAAGCTAAACTCTTAACTTCTAAGTTTAAAACGTGTATTAAAATAAAACTTGAAGCAACTGCCTGTAATATTCCAAGGAATGCAAAGGTTATAAACTTACCAAATATTATTGAAGCAGGATGTCCTCTAAATTCATCATCAACTTCACCAGAAACTATGAAGAACATTATAAGAGCTCCAACCCAAAGTGATAGTGGTATAAAATACGGAGCAAAACCTGTACCATAATCAGGAACGTGATTAATTGGTTCTTCATTTAACCTTACTGGTTCTGACATAAATTTAGACATATCCTCTGATGAAAACTTCAATTTATTGTCTATCTTGTCATAACCTTCTGTTAACCCATCCTTTAATTCTAAAGTTCCATCAGACAATCTATTTAAACCATCATTTAATTTTAAAGATCCCTCATATAATTTAACTGTTCCATCCTTTAGTGTTCCTAACCCAGCATTTAATTGTGCTGAACCTTCATAAAGTTTTGTTGAACCAGCCTTTAATGAAGATGTACCATCTTTAAGTTCTAATGAACCTAAATAAAGTCTATCTAACCCTAAGCTTAATTCGTAAGTTTTACCTTCTGCTACACTTAATCCTTCTCTTATCTTTTCTGCACCAAGTTTTAACTCTGCAACTCCATTTGAAAGCTTAGAAACACCCTCATTTGAGGTAAGCTGTGCAACTTGCCCTAAACCATTTTTTAAATTAGTTGCTCCATTTTTAACCTCAGTTAAACCACCTATTAATGTTGTAATACCGTCTAATGAACTTTTGCTTGAATCTGCAAAAACTTTAGTTCCATCAGCAACTTGCTTTGTACCAACCTTTAAATTATTAGTTGCCTGTTTTAACGTATCCACCGCTACAGCAGATTCCTTAAGTGGTTTTGACAAATTATCCTTTAAATTTTTTGTTGAATTTCAGACAATATCAATTTTGCTTCCTCAATCCTACCAGCATCTAAAAGTGCCTTAGCTGAGTCTACTGCATCTGATACATCATCTATACCCTGAGCTGCACTATTTAATTTTGTACTAATATTTAAAGCACTTACTTCTTCATTTAATTTTTTAGCACCCTCTGCAACCTCATTTGCTCCATTTACAAGTTTAATTATATTATTCTGACCTTCTTCTATTTGAGACTTAAACTGTGAAACCCTATTAACTATTTCATTTAATCCCTCTTCAAGTTTAATTGTTCCTTCATACAGCATCTGAATTCCAGACTTTGAATTTAGTAAATTGGGTGCAAATACAGACATACCTTGAACTACCTTGTCAATCCCTTCTACTAAACTTGTCTGTCCAATCTTTAATGCACTTAAGCCATCCTTTAATTTTTTGAACCATCACTTGCAGTTTTTAAACCTTCCGATAAAGCCCCTGCTCCATCATCTAACTTAGCAGCACCATTATTTAATGTATATAAACCTTCCTTTAATTGCACTGAACCATCCTCTAACCTAAAAGCTCCACTCTTTGCTGTCGATAATCCATTTACTAATTCCCTTGAACCATCCCTTAATTTAACTGCTCCATCATTTAATTGTGTACTTCCATCCTTTGCCTCTAACAATCCATCCTTAACTTCATATAGACTATCAATTACTACCTTTGAAGCTTCCTCGGTAATTGATTTTGATATCTCGTCTTTAAGTTCAAGCATTATTCTTGAAGATACCTGTGCTGCCAAGAAATTTTTCTTTTCATTTGGTATATAGATAAGCTCAGCCTTATCTATTTTACCCTCCGATGCATCGGTTATCCTCTTTGAAAACTCTTCTGGAATAATTACAGCTGAATAATATCCCTTGTTATTTAGACCATCCATTGCTTTGTTGTAATCTACAAATTCCCATTTTATCTTTGTATTATCCTTTAGTTCCTCAACTATGTCGTTGCCGTAGTTTACATTCTCTCCATCCTTTACACTTCCCTTATCTAAGTTTACTACTGCAACTGGCATCTTGTCTAATTTACTGTAAGGATCCCAGAAGGCATATAGGTATAAAAACTATAAAGTAAAGGCATTAAAGAAACTACAATTACAGCTACACGGTTAAACCTGTTATTAAATAAATTTTTTAAGTCTTTCTTGGCAATCTTAAATGCCCTCATTTTTTCACCTCCCTATTTATACTGGTCAGTATAATAATACACTTTTGTACTGACCAGTCAATATATTTTTGAACTGATTAGTTTAAAAATGTGTATATTTTTGTTAAAACATTTATTTACAAAAAACAATCTGAGATAAACTATTTTTATCGGTTCTATAATAAATGTTGGGGCGTAGACCCAGCATATTTTTACAAAAATATGTGCACCTGATTAGACACCTGGTAAAATTAAAATAACCAAACAAAAACCTTACCTGAAAGGAGGCATCCATCAAGTGCACACTAATAATTCTATCAAAAATTTATTAGGTTTTAAAGATGTTATTATAAAAAGATTATTCATAATGACACGTACATTGAGATATACTTAGAAACTAAGAAAAAATTTGTACTTGCCCTAATTGTAATTCCAAAGTTACAAGAGTTCACGATTATAGAATTCAGCGTATTAAAGACATACCCTTATTCTTTAAACATACTTTTATCATTCTTAAAAAACGTAGATATCGTTGTAATGCCTGCGGCAAAAATTTTATGAACATATAGAATTTTTACCTCGTTATCATAGAATAACTAATAGATTAGCTATGTTTGTAATTTATGAATTATCTAATGAATATAGTATGACATCAGTTGCTAGAAAAACTAATCTATCTATCGATACTATAAAACGTATTTTTGATAATGTATCTTACTCTTCTCCTACTAATTTACCTAAAATAATATCTATAGATGAATTTAAAGGTAACTCTGGTGGTTCTAAATATCATTGTGCAATAGTCGATCCTGTTAATCATAAAATACTAGACATTATTAAAGATAGAAAAGAGCATATTCTTATAGATTATTTTAGAAAAATTAAAAATCGCGATAGCGTTACACACTTTATTTGTGATATGTGGCAACCCTATATTGATTTAGCTAAAACTTATTTCAAAAATGCTGTAATTGTTATAGATAAATTTCACTATATTAGACAAGTCATATGGGCAGTAGAAGCGGTAAGAAAACGTATCCAAAGAGAACTATCAATTAAATTAAGAAAATACTTTAAAAGAAGTAAAAGCTTATTTTAAAAAGATATGGCTTACTTGATACAGATTCAAAGTTAGCTTTACAAGTTATGTTTTCTTATAATAGTGAATTAGCAATTGCCCACACTTTAAAGGAAAAGTTATTGAGTATTATTGATGCTTCACCTTCTTCTAACGAAGCTCGTGTCCTCTTAAAAGATTGGATTAAACTTGCACAAAATAGTGGTATCAATGAATTGAAAAGATGTGCAAATACCTATATCAGATATTTTAATGAGATTTGTAATTCTTTTGATATTCCTTATACAAATGCTTGTATAGAAGGATTTAATAATAAAATCAAAGTTATTAAAAGAATAGCCTTCGGCTATAGAAATTTTGATAGATTCAGGAATAGAATTCTTCATTGTTGTAATAAATAATCTGTTAAATATTGTATTTTAGGAAATCCAACTATCGTTGGTCTTTTTGTCGTGCAATTTTTTAAGGGTAAACTCCCCTCATCCTATCTATCTTGCTAAAATCATTATCAAATAAGAAAGGACAGGCATTCTAATCTAATGCCCGCCCCAACTATTGACAAAGAGCCTTTTTATCTCAGATTGTTGATAAATAACACATTATTTCTTCCCTATTCCTCTCATAATAAATTCAATAGTCTCATCAATAATATCATTTGCATTCTTATCCTTATGTATCAAACTATACACAACAGTTGATGACATAACCCCAAAGAAATTATATACCTTAACCTTTATATCTGTTCCATCTATTAATCCAGCATCTACTGCCTCTTGTATATATCCCTCTATAAGATTAAAATATCTGCTTAATATTTCTCTTAATTGATTTTGTCTTTCTTCATCTCCCCACATTTGGCTCAATATCGTTTTAAAAAACTCAATATATTTAATAACTAAATCTAACTGAACCTTACACACCATTCTTAATTTTTCTATAGGATTTTCTAAGTGCTTTGTTTTATCTACTATTTCTTCTTCCATCATTTTAAGACCTTCGTCTATTATAAACTTAAAAATATCTTCCTTACTTTTAAAGTGATAATATAAAGTTCCCTTTGCAACACCTGCTGTCTCTGCAATTTCATCCATAGTAGATTTATGATAACCCTTCTGAGAAAAGGCCTTTATTGCCGCCTCAAAGATTATTTTTTTGTCTTGTTCATAACATCACCTCTTCCTTAGTAGTACAAGATAATTATTACATATTTTTGTTTTTAGACAATATAGTCTAAATTTTTTTATTATTCTAATTGTTATTTATTCATTTACTTCTAAATATATTTTAATAGATATATCTCAGGGGAATGAAATTGATTTCAATAATTATTAATATTATCCTTTTTTTACACTAAATTTTAACTATATAAATCAATTTTATGAAAATCTAATTGAAGATAAAATGGTAAGTAACCAAAATTACACATATACTTACCAAGGAAATTATGATTATAAGGAAGATGAATTTTACATAAATATAATTTATGTAAAATTGAATAATAAACAACTTGCTTCATCTTCTCCATTACCCTTAATTACAACCACCAAGGATAAACAAAACAGCAAATCTAAAACAATATACTTAACCTTTGATGATGGTCCAAGTAAATTAACTCTGGATGTACTTAAAGTTTTAGATGAATATGATGTTAAAGCTACATTTTTGTTGTAGGAAATAAAATTAAAGATTATCCAGAAATTATTAAACAAATTCATAATGAAGGACATATATTGGCCCTTCATTCCTATTCCCACAACTACAAGAAAATCTATAGTAATTATGATAATTTTATAGACGAAATGGAAGTTACACAAAATTTAATTTATGATTTAACAAAATATACATCAAATATTATACGATTCCCTGGGGAAGCTATAAAAGGCTTAATTCTGAATTTTACTATAAGCTTAAAGAAAAAAATTATAAAATTTATGATTGGAATGTATCCTGTGGTGATGGAATAGGTTCAAATAAAGACAGTGAAACCATATATAAAAATGCAATAGAATATGGTAAACATTCAAATGTAATACTTCTTATGCACTGCAGGCAAACTGATAATGCAACACTATATGCCCTGCCAAAGATTATTGAATTTTACAAAAACAGAGGATTTAAATTTGAAACTTTAGACAAATATGAAGGAGATTATATATTTCCATTTAAGTAGGTTTTTTACCTACTTTTTTGTAACCAAAATTGATTTTTATACATAGATTATTATTAGAAATACATTAATTCGACAAGGAAGAAGGTGAATATATGGATATATCAAATTTATTATCTTGCTGTCCTACAGGTCAAACAACAAACACTAACACTTGGGCATGGTTTTTAATACTTTTAATAATATTAGGGTATGGAAATCAGGGATATGGATGCTCTTGCAGAAAGTGCAGAAGAAAGCATCACTGCTGCAACGACTTCTTTGGAGGAGATTCCCTATTTGCTCTACTAATCTTAGCATTAATATTCCTGCTTTCCAAATCCCCATGCTCCACTACCACAACACCTTGTTAATATCCTATAGGTAAAGGGGGTTTGTTATGGCAAAGAAATGTTGTGGTCTCAACAATATGTGCAGCTTAATAATCCTACTTCTCATCCTATTACAATTTGGTAGAAGAGGTCCTGGCTGCCATAATGAAGGTCCAGTAGACTGCTTAGGAGGAAATACTACAATTGACAACAGCGTTCTATTTGTAATTGTACTCTACTATCTAATTTGCTGCGGCTGCGGCAAGAAATAATTAGATGCTGCTAATATTAGAAACATATGGGGATGGGTATCCATCCCCATACATAGAAATATAAGGAAGTGATTAGATGGGCCATCACAAAAACATCATAAACATAAACATCACTATGAAGACTTAAATAATCAACTTGACTTAAATAATGTTGATATGTCACAGATTCAAAACATAATGCAAAACATTGATATGAATCAATTAAACGCTATGCTATCTAACTTAAACCTTCAACAAGGACAAAACAATATCAATCTACCTCAAAATAATCTAAATTATCCTCAAAACAATGTTATTGCTGTTTTATCTGCATTAAAACCCTTTTACCAGAGCATAGATGTATGATAATCGATAGAATAATCGAAAGTTTATCAAACATACCCTTTTAAATAAAACTAATAATATAAGTCCTAAGCAAATCTTTGCTTAGGACTTATATTATTTGAAGTAATATAGATGCAATTTCTGTATAACCTAATAGTTTTAATGCCACAAGTACTATTGACGAGGTAAAATTAGTTATAAAATGATTTAAAACTGCTGCTTTATATCCGTATTTTTCATAAAAGACACAGTTAACTACTCCAAGTAAAAATATTGCTATTGAACTTACTACATTAAAATGCAATATCATAAATATAACACTAGATACAAGTATACCTATGATTCTACCGTATTTTTTACTTAAATTTCTATAAAATATATGTCTGAAAACGTATTCCTCAACATAAGGAGCAAATAAATTTATACTCATAAGCATAAATATCAATTTAAACAAATCAGACCTTTGCAGCATATCAACAATTTCCTGAGGTTTAGGTTCAATTCCTATCTCAGATAAAAAGATTGCAAAAATCGCTGTAAGCAGCATAGTAATAAATTTTAAAGCAAAACTAAATAAAACTATTTCAAACTTTTTATATCCTAAAGGCTTTAAAAGCTTATTATCATCTATATTACCCTTCTTTTTCTCGTGCTGTAAAATTAAAAATACCAAAATAAATGGTAAAAAGTTTTGTGTAAATAGTGATATTATTATATAAAATAAAAAAATAGGACTTTATATTTCTTTTTTACTCTTTTTAATATTTGTTTTCTAAAGGCCATCCAAGGAATTAATATTATTACAAAAAATAATAATAGCTTTTACTAACTCTAAAAAACTATTCATAGTTTATCCCCCATAAAACAAATTACTTAAAAGGTGCTATAGTTTGCATTATAGCACCTTTTGGTTTTATTCAGTAATTCCACACTCTGAATTTATTATCTCCCACAATTCTTCCTTACCTCTTTTTGTTTCTGCTGAAAAAGAACAAACCTTTCTTCTTCTGTCAATTTAAGAGATTTTTTATAACAGATACCTGCTTTATTAACTGATTATTACTTAACTTATCTGCCTTAGTAGCAACAACTACTACTCTTTTACCTGTCTGCCTCATCCATTCAAGCATTAATTTATCATCCTGTGTAGGCTCGTGTCTAATATCAACAAGAAGAATAACCAATCTAAGCTCGTCTCTTCCATTTAAATATCCTTCAATCATTGCCCCCATTTTTTCTTTTCTTCCTTTGAAACCTGTGCATAACCATAGCCTGGTAAGTCAACTAAAAATAATAAATCATTTATGTTGTAAAAATTTATAGTTCTTGTCTTGCCTGGTTTACTACTGGTTCTTGCCAAAGCTTTTCTATTTACAAGTGCATTTATAAGGGAGGACTTACCAACATTTGACCTCCCTGCAAAGGCTACTTCTGGATATCCTTTATCGGGATATTGAGACTTTAATGCCGCAACGCATTCAATCTCAGCTTTTTTATAATCATAAATTACCTCCTTAGTGCAATTTCCAGCACTTCTTCTACTCTTTCAACAAATTTAAATTCTATTTTCCTCTTTATATTTTCAGGAATCTTTTCAGTGTCCTTTTATTATCCATAGGTAAAATAACAGTCCTTATTCCTGCTCTATAGGCTGCAAGTGCCTTTTCCTTCACGCCACCAATAGGAAGTACACGCCCTGTTAGTGTAATTTCTCCTGTCATCGCAACATCACTTCTAACTGGTGTCTTAGATAGTGCTGATACCATTGCTGTTATCATTGTAACGCCTGCTGATGGACCATCCTTTGGAACAGCACCCTCCGGTACGTGAATATGTACATCCATATTTTTATAAAAATCTTCATCAATATTGAACTCTTTAGCGTGTGCTCTAACAAAGCTGTAACCTGCTTTTGCCGATTCCTTCATTACATCTCCAAGTTTTCCTGTAAGTTCAAGTTTTCCTGTACCAGCCATTGGAATTACTTCAACTGGAAGTGTATCTCCTCCATAGGCAGTCCAAGCTAATCCCATTACAACGCCAATTTGATCTTTTTATTCATTTCTTCATATTTATACCTTGGTGCACCTAAATACTTTGTTAAATTTTGTTGAGTTATTTTTATCTTCTTTTCTCCATCTTCTAAAATCTCAATGGCTGCTCTTCTGCAGATTGTACCTATTTTTCTCTCAAGATTTCTAACACCAGATTCTCTTGTATATAGATTAATAACATCCTTTATTGCCTTGTCGTTGAAACTTAAAATACCCTCTTTTATTCCATTTTCTTTTACTTGTCTTGGAATTAAATAGTCTTTACATATATGTAGTTTCTCCTCATCTGTATATCCATATATCTCAATTACTTCCATTCTATCAAGTAATGGTCTTGGAATTGTATCTAAAGTGTTTGCTGTTGTTATAAATAAAACCTTAGACAAATCAAATGGAAGTTCTATATAGTGATCTCTAAAGCTGTGGTTTTGTTCTGCATCTAAAACCTCAAGTAATGCATCTGCTGGGTCTCCTTTAAAATCAGAGCTCATTTTATCTATCTCATCAAGTAAAAATAATGGGTTCTTAGAACCTGCCTGTTTCATTCCATTTATTATTCTTCCTGGCATTGCTCCTATGTAGGTTCTTCTATGACCTCTAATTTCAGCCTCGTCTCTTACTCCTCCTAAAGACATTCTTACAAATTTTCTTCCAAGTGAGTTTGCAATTGACCTTGCAATTGAAGTTTTACCTACACCAGGAGGACCAACTAAGCATAGAATAGGTCCCTTCATACTTTTATTCAACCTTGTCACAGCAAGGTACTCAAGTATTCTCTTTTAACATCCTCAAGTCCAAAATGCTCTTTTTCTAAAACTTCTCTAACCTTCTTAATATCTTCTACATCCTTTGTTTCTTTACTCCAAGGAAGGTTAACAACCCAATCTAAATAAGTTCTTATAACACCTGTTTCAGGTGAATTAGAACCTAATTTCTCCATTCTTGAAATTTCATACAGTGCCTTTTCCTTTGCTTCCTTTGGCATTTTCGCCTTTTCTATTTTCTTTTTATAATCCTCTATTTCTGCTTGTATTCCATCTCTATCTCCTAATTCTTCTTGAATTACCTTTAGCTGTTCTCTTAAATAATACTCCTTTTGCATCTTGTCTATTTTTTCTTAACCTTTGCACTTATCTTTCTTTCAATTTTTAATATCTCTATTTCCCTTGCTAAAATTTCAAGAAGTTTTGTCAATCTTTCCTTTGGTTCAATAGCTTCTAAAAGCTCCTGTCTATTTTCCTGTTTAATTATTAAATATGATGTTATTACGTCAGAAAGTTTACTTGGATCATCTAAATCAATTACTGTTTCTATAACATCTTCAGGAATTGTTGGATTTAATGATATGTACTCCTCAAACTCCTCAATAACTTGCCTCATCAAAGCTTCTATCTCAACGCTTAAGTTTACCTTCTTTTCTTCAAATACAATTGCCTTTGCCTCAAAATATGGTTCTGTTTGAGTAAATTCTAAAACCTCTGCTCTATTTATACCTTCTACTAATACCCTTATATTATCTCCTGGAAGCTTAAGTATTTGCTTTATTTTAGATATTGTACCTATTTTATATATATCATCAAAGTTTGGATCTTCTATCTTTAAATCCTTTTGTGTAACAAGTATTATTGTTTGATCATTTACCATAGCCTCTTCTAACGCTGCTATGGATTTTTGTCTTCCTACATCAAAATGTAGAACCATATGTGGAAATATTGTTAATCCTCTAAGCGGTATAAGAGGTAATTTAACTTCTGTCATATAATCAACTCCTTTCAAGGGCGTTTCAATTAATATATTATAACCTATAACATACAATTTTTTCAACTTTTCTTTTACTATGCAAAATTAAAGGTATGCTAGTATGTGCATACCTTTATATTATTATTATTATAAATTACTAGCTGTCAATATACCTACATCCGATATTTCTTTATCAATAATAACTCGTTTATTTTCTTGCAATATTGCGTTTTCTATAACTTCTTTTATATGTTCTACTGGAATTATTTCTATATCGTATTCTTTAAAACTTTCCTGATAATTATCCTTAGGAATTAAAACTTTCTTTACTCCTGCTCTCTTTGCTGCTTCAATTTTAGCAAGTATTCCTCCAACAGGTTTTACAAGCCCTCTTATTGATATTTCACCTGTCATTGCAACTTCGTTATTTATAGGTAATTTGGTAATTGCACTGTAAATTGCAGTTGTAATTGTAACCCTGCAGATGGTCCATCTACAGGCATACCACCTGGGAAATTAACGTGTATATCATATTGACGCGTATCAATATTAAAACATTTTCTTAAAACAGTCAATACATTTTCAACAGAACCCTTAGATGTACTTTTTCTCTTATATTTTTACCGTAGGATCCTGTCTCCTCCTCATCTATTATTCCATTTACAATAAGCTTTCCAAATAATCCATCCTGCTTTATAGCAACAGCTTCTACCTCAAGAAGTGTACCCATATTAGGTCCATAAACTGCAAGACCATTAGCAAGACCTATTTGTGCCTCGACCTCTATTTTTTATCTGGTCTTGGCGAATAATTTCCACTTTCTATAACCCATTCAACATCCTGTGCAGTTATGTCTTTCCTCTTTTCATTAATTGCTATTCCTCCTGCTATTTGGATTATATTTACAGCTTCTCTGCCATTAGTTGCATATTTACTTACAATTTTTGCTGCCTCCTTTGATATTTCAAAGCCACCTTTTTGCTGCATTTATTGATATCTTCTCAATTTCATCCTGGGTTAATGCTCTAAAGAATATTTCAACACAACGTGAACGAATAGCTGGCGGAATATCCTCTGGATTTTTAGTAGTAGCACCAACAAGTCTAAAATCTGCTGGGAGACCATTTTCAAATATGTCACGTATATGTACAGGTATGTTTGGATCTTCTGATGAATAATATACACTCTCTAAGTATACCTTCCTATCCTCTAAAACCTTTAGAAGTTTATTCATTTGTACAGGATGTAATTCTCCTATTTCATCTAAAAATAAAATTCCACCGTGTGCCTTTGTAACTGCACCAGGCTTTGGTTGAGGAATACCTGCAACACCAAGAGGTCCAGCACCTTGATATATAGGGTCGTGTACAGATCCTATTAACGGGTCAGCTATACCTCTGTCATCAAATCTAACTGTTGTTGCATCAACCTCAACAAATTTAGCATCCTGTTTAAAGGGCGATAGAGGGTTCTTTTTGCTTCCTCAAGCACAAGCCTTGCTGCTGCTGTCTTTCCTACTCCTGGAGGACCATATATTATAACGTGCTGTGGATTTGGCCCACAAAGTGCTGCCTTAAGTGCCTTTATTCCTCTATCTTGTCCTACAATATCTTCTGAAGGTTGAAGGCCTTGTTTTTTCAGAGAGAGGCTCTGTTAAACTTGTTGTTCTCATTTTATAGAGTTTTTCAAGTTCCTTTTTACTCTCCTTTTCAATATATATTTTACTGCTCTGTTGATTTTTTAGTGCATTGTAAAAATAGAGTCCTATTATTGCTGTGAAAATTAAATTAACAATCACCAGCAGCTGTGAAGCATATGCCATATTAACCCCTCCTTTGTTTAAATATAGTATGTGTTTATAAATTCTTTTTATTCAAAAAGAAAAGTGGCTAATTTTAGCCACTTTTAAGAAACAATCTCAGTTTTTAATTTATTTTTGGCTCTTTGTCAATAGTTGGGGCGGGCATTAGATTAGAATGCCTGTCCTTTCTTATTTGATAATGATTTTAGCAAGATAGATAGGATGAGGGAGTTTACCCTTAAAAATTGCACGACAAAAAGACCAACGATAGTTGGATTTCCTAAAATACAATATTTAACAGATTATTTATTACAACAATGAAGAATTCTATTCCTGAATCTATCAAAATTTCTATAGCCGAAGGCTATTCTTTTAATAACTTTGATTTTATTATTAAATCCTTCTATACAAGCATTTGTATAAGGAATATCAAAAGAATTACAAATCTCATTAAAATATCTGATATAGGTATTTGCACATCTTTTCAATTCATTGATACCACTATTTTGTGCAAGTTTAATCCAATCTTTTAAGAGGACACGAGCTTCGTTAGAAGAAGGTGAAGCATCAATAATACTCAATAACTTTTCCTTTAAAGTGTGGGCAATTGCTAATTCACTATTATAAGAAAACATAACTTGTAAAGCTAACTTTGAATCTGTATCAAGTAAGCCATATCTTTTTAAAATAAGCTTTTTACTTCTTTTAAAGTATTTTCTTAATTTAATTGATAGTTCTCTTTGGATACGTTTTCTTACCGCTTCTACTGCCCATATGACTTGTCTAATATAGTGAAATTTATCTATAACAATTACAGCATTTTTGAAATAAGTTTTAGCTAAATCAATATAGGGTTGCCACATATCACAAATAAAGTGTGTAACGCTATCGCGATTTTTAATTTTTCTAAAATAATCTATAAGAATATGCTCTTTTCTATCTTTAATAATGTCTAGTATTTTATGATTAACAGGATCGACTATTGCACAATGATATTTAGAACCACCAGAGTTACCTTTAAATTCATCTATAGATATTATTTTAGGTAAATTAGTAGGAGAAGAGTAAGATACATTATCAAAAATACGTTTTATAGTATCGATAGATAGATTAGTTTTTCTAGCAACTGATGTCATACTATATTCATTAGATAATTCATAAATTACAAACATAGCTAATCTATTAGTTATTCTATGATAACGAGGTAAAAATTCTATATGTTCATAAAATTTTTTGCCGCAGGCATTACAACGATATCTACGTTTTTTAAGAATGATAAAAGTATGTTTAAAGAATAAGGGTATGTCTTTAATACGCTGAATTCTATAATCGTGAACTCTTGTAACTTTGGAATTACAATTAGGGCAAGTACAAATTTTTTCTTAGTTTCTAAGTATATCTCAATGTACGTGTCATTATGAATAATCTTTTTATAATAACATCTTTAAAACCTAATAAATTTTTGATAGAATTATTAGTGTGCACTTGATGGATGCCTCCTTTCAGGTAAGGTTTTTGTTTGGTTATTTTAATTTTACCAGGTGTCTAATCAGGTGCACATATTTTTTGTAAAAAATATGCTGGGTCTACGCCCCAACATTTATTATAGAACCTATTTTTTTAGAGGAAGTTTTTTTACTTTTTTAAATTTTCTCCAACTATTAAAGTAGGTGGTTGCTTCTTTTCTATTGTATCAAGGGTTACGATGCATTTTGCAACATCATCCCTTGATGGAATATCAAACATTATATCAAGCATTATTTCTTCTATTATAGCTCTTAATCCTCTTGCACCTGTCTTTCTCTTTATTGCTTCATCTGCTATTTTATAAAGTGCTTCCTTTTCAAATTCAAGCTCAACACCATCTAATTCTAAAAGCTTTTGATATTGTTTTACAAGTGCATTTTTAGGTTCAGTTAGTATCCTTATTAAGGCTTCCTTATCAAGCTGATCAAGTGTAACCACAATAGGTACTCTACCTACAAACTCTGGTATCATACCAAACTTTAATAAGTCCTCTGGTAAAATATTTTTGAGAAGTTCTCCAACGTTCTTTTCTTGCTTACTCTTGATTTCCGCACCAAATCCCATTGAATTAGTGTGCATTCTCTTTTCTATAATCTTTTCTATACCATCAAATGCACCACCACAAATAAATAGTATATTAGTTGTGTCTATTTGTAAAAACTCTTGATGTGGATGCTTTCTTCCGCCTTGTGGTGGAACATTGGCTACTGTTCCTTCTAATATTTTAAGTAGTGCCTGTTGCACACCTTCACCAGATACATCCCTTGTTATTGAAGGATTATCTGACTTTCTTGCGATTTTATCGATTTCATCTATATAGATTATACCTTTTTCTGCTCTTTCTATATCGTAATCTGCATTCTGTATTAGCTTTAAAAGAATGTTTTCAACGTCTTCACCTACATATCCAGCTTCTGTTAAAGTTGTTGCATCTGCTATTGCGAAGGGTACATTTAAAAGCTTTGCTAATGTTTGAGCGAGCAGTGTTTTACCTGAACCTGTTGGTCCTAATAAAAGTATGTTACTCTTTTGTAGCTCAATATCCTTATTTTTTATCTTTGGCATATTTATTCTCTTATAATGGTTATACACAGCAACCGCCAAAGCTTTTTGCCTCATCTTGACCTATTACATATTGGTCTAAGTATTCTTTAATTTCCCTTGGTTTTGGTAAGTCTGTGTACTCCACCTCCTGCTCTTCAAATAGTTCTTCTTCTATTATTTCAGAGCAGAGTTCAATACACTCATCACAAATATACACACCTGGGCCTGCTATTAATCTTTTTACTTGTTCCTGTGTTTTCCCACAAAAGGAACATTTAAGTTGTTTCTTGTCATCTATTTTTGGCATTGTTACACCTCGCATTACTTACTCTTCTTAGTTATAACATCATCTATAATGCCATATGCCTTTGCTTCCTCTGCTGTCATAAAATAATCTCTTTCAGTATCTTGTTCTATCTTTTCAATTGGTTGACCTGTTCTTTCACTTAAAATTTGATTTAATCTCTTCTTAATTCTTAAAATGTGTTCAGCGTGAATTTTTATGTCTGTTGCCTGACCACGTGCACCACCAAGTGGTTGATGTATCATAATCTCACTGTTTGGAAGTGCAAATCTCTTTCCCTTCGCACCTGCTGCAAGTAAAATGCACCCATTGATGCTGCCATACCAACACATATTGTTGAAACATCTGGTTTTATATATTGCATTGTATCATATATAGCCATTCCGGATGTTATTTGTCCACCTGGGCTGTTTATGTACAAGTATATATCCTTATCTGGGTCTTCTGCCTCTAAAAATAGTAGTTGTGCAACAACTAAACTCGCAGTCTGATCATTTATTTCATCTGATAGAAAAATTATTCTTTCCTTTAAAAGCCTTGAATAAATGTCGTAAGACCTTTCACCCCTACTGGTTTGTTCAACAACAATTGGTACCAAACTCATATTCATAACCTCCTTTTAATGAAGGCTAGCATATGCTAGCCTTTTATATATTATTCTGTAACTTTACTATTGTTAACAAGAAATTCAACAACTTTATTGTTAACTATTTCTTCTTCAATCATATATCTTTCAGTCATTAAAATAGCATTCTTCATCTTTTCTACGTCATCCTTTGAGTACATCTTAGCAATTTCTTCTGCTCTATTTTCTACTTCTTCATTTGTAGCAGTTATATTTTCTGCCTTTGCTATTGCTTCTACAACAAGATTTATTTTTACTCTCTTCTTAGCAACTTCTTTGAAATCATTTCTTAATGTTTCCATTGTAATTCCAAGCATATCTACATAGCTATTTATATCCATTCCTTGATATCTTAATCTATAATCAAGGTCTTTAATCATATAGTCTATTTCGTGTTCCTATCATAACTTCTGGGATTTCAACCTCACAAGCATCTACTGCCTTTGTTAGAACTTCTTCTTCTAAATCTCTCTTTGCTCTTTCTTCATTTTCCTTTTCAAGTTTAGCCTTAATGTCCTTCTTTAATTCTTCTAATGTATTAAATTCTGAAACTTCACTTGCAAAGTCATCATCTAATTCTGGAAGTTGCTTAACTTTGATTTCCTTTATAGTAACCTTGAATAGAGCTGGTTTTCCCTTTAGTTCTTCTGCGTGATAGTCTTCTGGGAATGTAACATTAACGTCAACTGTTTCTCCAACCTTTGCACCAACAAGTTGATCTTCAAAACCTGGAATAAATGTTCCAGAACCTATAGTTAGGTTGTAGTTATCAGCCTTTCCTCCTGGGAATGCAACACCATCTACAAATCCCTCAAAATCAATAACTGCTATATCTCCATTTTCAACATTTCCTTCTTGTTTTGTTGTTAATCTTGCACTTTTTCCCTTAAAGCATTTAGTTCTGCTTCTAAATCTGCATCTGTAACAGCATATTCAATCTTCTTAACTTCTATTCCTTTATAATCTCCAAGTTTAACTTCTGGCTTTACAACAACTTCTGCAGTATATACAAAGTCTTCTCCCTTACCAATCTTTACAACATCTATTTCTGGTCTATCAACAGGTTCAATATTGTTTTCCTTTATTGCTACTGGATAAGTTTCATCTAATATGTAGTTAATTGCATCTTCGTAGAAAACACCTTCTCCATAGTATTTTTCTATAACTGCCTTTGGAGCCTTTCCTTTTCTGAATCCTGGAATATTAAACTTTGATGCATTCTTTCTGTAGGACTTTTCTACTGCTTCATTAAATTTTTCACTTGAAACTGTTATTTCAAGTTTTACCTTATTATTTTCCAATCTTTCTACCTTTGTATTCATTTTGCTTCCTCCTATCAACATTTTGTTCTACCTGTTGCTATATATAAACAGCCTTTTATTACAGTTTAACATTGTAATAATAACACAATTAAAAAATAAGTTCAATAGTGTCAAGTAATTATTTGACCATTAGAAAACCTTGCTATAACCTTATCCTCTGGTAATTTTACATTTTCTTCACTTAATACTTCCTCCTCTGCACTATTTAAAAGATTTATATCATAATATTTTGAAGCATTAAAAACTCTAAATCCTACACACCTTCCGTTTTTATCAAATACATCTACCATATCAAGTATTAAGGAGGCTGCTTCATCAAAATCATAGTCTCTTTTTATCTTGTTGGTATTGTCATCACAAGAAACACTCTCCTCTACATCCTCCATATCAAAGTATAAACTAACTATGTCGTGTACTCTGTCATAATAAACCTTCAAAATATCACCCACAATACAAAATATATTATCCCTTTACATTATATCCCATTATACATAAAATTTAAACAGTTTAATCTATTTTTTTATCCATATACTTTTTCCATCAGTTGTAAATTCCATATCTCCTACTTCATCTGTTCTAAAATATTTTATCCCTAATTTATTTAAAAGATAGATGACTTCTTTATGTGGATGCCCATAGCTGTTGTCTTTACCTACTGAAATTACCGCATATATAGGATTTACTTTTTTATAAATTGTACAGATGATGAGGATGAACTGCCGTGATGCCCTAATTTAATGACATCTGCTTTTACTTCATAGCCTTTTTTAATATTTCTCCCTCTGAGAGTTTTTCTGCATCACCCATAAGTAAAAAGCCTTTTCACCATATTTAACTCTTACTACAACCGAATAATTATTTAACTCTTCATAAAAATTATTATTTGGAGCTAAAAATTCAAACTCCACACCATCTATATTAAACTTAATTCCTGCCTTTGCAGTTTTTATTTTTAAATTTTTATTTTTTATTTCATCCATCATACTAATAAATGTTTTTGTATTTGTTGTCACCTTAGGTATATAAATTTCTTTTATATTATAATTTTTAATAACATCATCCATATTACCTATGTGGTCTTCGTGGGGATGTGTGGCTATTAAAACCTCTATATTCCTCTTTGTGTTTTTGTTGAGTTTATCTAAAAATTTTCCCTTTACACTATTTGAACCAGAATCTATTAATATATTTTTACCCTTAGGTGTTTTAATTAAAATCGAATCCCCTTGACCTACATCAAAAACTATAACCTTAAGCTGATTCTCTATTCTATTTGATTCCTCAACATTTACTTCAATACATCCTATAAGAAAAATAGTCAAAACTATAATTAAAGCATTTAAAATCCTCTTCAATGTTATACCTCCAAATTACTCAAATATTCAAAGCTTTTCTTTATTTCTTCAAAGTCCCTATAATTGTCCCTATAAACCTCAATAATATATTGACAATCCTTGTTTAAATTTTTAGTTTTATAAATTACATCTTTAAAATCATATAAACCATAGCCTGGTAGTAAACAGTCACAAAACTCATCAGAATCAGATATATGTACATTTACAACTCTACCTTCAAAAACGTTTAAATACTCATCTATACTCCTATTACTCCTTATTGCTTGCTTTACATCTAAAGTAAAATAAATTTCCTCCTTCATATTTTCCTTTACAGCCTTTATAAATTTAGGGTCGCTTCCCATACACCACGAAACATTTTCCCAAGCTATCTTTACATCATATTCATAGGCTATTTTACATAAATTATCCATAACCTTTGCAGTCCAAATTGCATCTTTAGTTTGATTATTATTTCTCTGTCCGTGAAATATATAATACCTTGCACCAAGCTTTTGCTGCACTACAGGCTAATCTAAACTTTGTTTCCATTTCCTGTCTTCTTCTTTCATAAACATCAAATAAAAAGGGTTCAAAGGTAGCAGGAAAAGGATGTATTGTATTTATATTTAAATTATACTTTTTATATTTTCATCTATTTTCCAAAGTATTTCATCCTTCATCTCAGACTCTGATTCAAAAACACCTCACAGAGTTTAAACCCCATTTTGTTGATGAGCTTAAGTGTATCTTCTGTTAAAACTTCTGGATAAAAGCAAGCTGTTGAAATACCAAAGTTCATAAAATCCTCCTAAAAATTTAATGTTTAAATGTATAATTCCCTAAATTAAAGGTAATATTAATTAATGTGATGAATAAGTTAAAAAGGCAATCCCAATCTCCTGTTTGTTAACTCCTGTTTCGTTCTGTTTTAATGCTGCCAAACCAATTTTAAAAGGGGTTGCCTTTTTATACAACCTTCTAAAATTAAGTTAACTACATAATATCTATTAAAAATCCTCTATGTAATATAGAGGATTTTTATTTTTATATTATTTTAACTCTTTAAGTCTATATTTTCCCTTTTCTAAAACAAATATTTTATTATCTGAAATTATTTTCAAAGCTTCTTTTCATCAAATCCATCATATTTTATTTTATTAATATCATAGGATAACTCACCTATTCTTACCAATCCAGAACCATTATAATCTGCAAACCAGATAAATATACCTCTTTTAGTTAAATTATATGGAAGCTTTGTAAGAAATACAACTTTACCATCAGATGTAAAGTGTGGTCTCTCTGCCCATATATAATCCTTATGTCTCTGAAGAATCCTTTCTTTTTCAAAGACATATTTAGACGTCTTAAGAGTCTTTAATGTTATATCTTGATATGTACCATCTATTGAATATACAATTATATTTTGGTTTTCTTTATCATCAAATACTACCTTTGTTCCGTCCTTTAAAATATCATAATCCACATTGAGTCCATCGGCCTTTACTTCTATGAATTTTTTATACCATTTTCATCTTTATATATTATTTTAAACTGTTTTTGTGTGTTAGAAATATAAGTATACTCCTTTAATGTTTCATCTACCTTATTTTCTTCATTTGATGTCTTAGTTTCTTCTTCTCTTTTGCTTTCTTTATTAACATTTATATCTTTGTTTATATCACTTTGTTCCTTTTAAAGAATTTTATCCTTCTGGAAATATTTATATCAATACCTCTTTTATTTAACTGATATTGTACGTAAAAAAGGTAGCAGAAATTATTATTAATATTATTAATATTATATTTATCCTTCTTCTTCTCATCTGTTCTTCATAGTTTCTACTAAAGATACTTGGTTTTCCCAAAGTTATCTCCTCCCTTTAATTGTTCCATCATATGCTATTATACCCTATTATGCAAATAAAAAAGCCTTCTTTTAATGAAGGCTTTTGGTGGGCCATCGGGGACTCGAACCCAGGACACCCTGATTAAGAGTCAGGTGCTCTACCAACTGAGCTAATGGCCCATATTTTGTATTCTTTCTGGTGCGCCCAGTAGGACTCGAACCTACGACCTCCAGATTCGAAGTCTGTAACTCTATCCAACTGAGCTATGGGCGCACGAATTCGCGCCATAATAAAAAATGGTGCGCCTTGAGAGATTCGAACTCCCGACACACGGCTTAGAAGGCCGTTGCTCTATCCAACTGAGCTAAAGGCGCATATTGGAGCGGGTGATGGGAATCGAACCCACACAACCAGCTTGGAAGGCTGGGACTCTACCATTGAGCTACACCCGCAGATTCTGGAGCGGGAAACGGGACTCGAACCCGCGGCATTCACCTTGGCAAGGTGACGCTCTACCAACTGAGCTATTCCCGCATATATGGTGCGGGCGGAGGGACTTGAACCCCCACGCACTGGGCACTAGATCCTAAGTCTAGCGCGTCTGCCAATTCCGCCACGCCCGCATATTATGGTGGGCCATCGGGGACTCGAACCCAGGACACCCTGATTAAGAGTCAGGTGCTCTACCAACTGAGCTAATGGCCCATATATATTAGCCTTACGGCTATGTAAACTGGTGAGCCACCGGGGAATCGAACCCCGGACACCAAGATTAAAAGTCTTGTGCTCTACCGACTGAGCTAGTGGCTCAAATGGCTGGGCAGGCTGGACTCGAACCAACGAATGCGGGAGTCAAAGTCCCGTGCCTTACCGACTTGGCGACTGCCCAACATAAATGGGGTGGATAGTGGGATTCGAACCCACGGCCTCAAGAGCCACAATCTTGCACTCTAACCAACTGAGCTATACCCACCATATGGTGCGCCTTAAGAGATTCGAACTCCTGACACACGGCTTAGAAGGCCGTTGCTCTATCCAACTGAGCTAAAGGCGCATATTGGAGCGGGTGATGGGAATCGAACCCACACAACCAGCTTGGAAGGCTGGGACTCTACCATTGAGCTACACCCGCAAGTGGTCGGGGTGACAGGGATTGAACCTGCGACCTCATGGTCCCAAACCACGCGCGCTCCCATCTGCGCCACACCCCGACTGACATAATAAAGTATAATACATAAAATTAATTTAGTCAATACCTTTTTTGATAGTATTTTTTACTCTATAGTAAATCTAATAGTATTGATTTCAATCTCTCCATCCTCTTTAATCTCAAGGAGCGCAGCACCAGGCATACCATCTCTTGGTCTTGATGTGCTTCCTGGATTTAAAAACAAAACATCTCCTTCTCTATCTATCCTTTGCACGTGGGTGTGTCCATATAAAACAATATCTACATTTTCCTCAAGTGCCTTTAAATAAAGCTTTAAAATATTATAGTAAACATCGTATCTATGGCCGTGTGTTAATAGAATCTTCTTTCCACAAACATCAATTACCTTTTCATATTTTACATCTTTACCATAATCATTATTTCCACAAATATATTCAATAGGCTTTTTATACTTTTCATTTATCTTCACTATATCATTGAAATGATCCCCAAGATGAATAATCATATCAAACTCCCTAATTTACTTAATGCTCTATCAAGGGAGTAAAGATTCCCGTGCGAATCACTGACCACTGCAATCTTCAATACAATTCCCCCTACGACTTTTTAGCAAAATAATCCCTTAAAAGCTCCTTTAAATTTTCTAATGCCCTTGCTCTGTGACTAATGCTATTCTTTTCTTTTTCTGAAAGCTCAGCAAAGGTTTTATTTAAGTCTGGAACAATAAACAGCGGATCATAACCAAATCCATTGTTTCCTCTTTTATATCTTGAAATAGTTCCTTCTACTGTTCCTACTGATTTTATTACTTCTCCATCTTTTGTTATCAAAATCATTGTGCAAACAAATCTTGCACCTCTATCCTTATCGTCTACATTCTCAAGAAGCTTTAGCAATTTTTCATTATTTTTATCATAATTACATTCTTCACCCGCAAACCTTGCAGAATAAACACCTGGAGCATTGTCTAATGCATATACCTCAAGCCCCGAATCATCCGCAAGAACTGCTTCACCTGTTAAATCGTAAATTGTTTTTGCCTTTTTATAAGCATTCTCCTCAAAGGTTTTTCCGTCCTCGACAATTTCAACCTCTATCCCTGCCTCTTTCAAAGATACTGTTTCTATTCCTAAAGGTTTTAATATTTCTTTTATTTCTTGAACTTTATGACTATTGTTGCTGGCTACTATTAATCTCATCTTCAGTCTCCCTTCTTTCGCCTATTCTTAAACCATCATAACCTAAGACCTTCTTTTGTAATAAAAATATTTCATTAAGTCCACCCTCTGCAAGCTCCAATAACTTTGTAAGCTCGTCCTTAGAAAATGGCCTATCTTCACCAGTTCCCTGGATTTCTATGTACTCATTCTTATCTGTCATAACGACATTCATATCAACCTTTGCACTTGAATCTTCTAAATAACATAAATCTATCATAGGTATATCATCCACAATACCAACACTTATTGCTGCAACATAATTTTTGATAGGATAAACCTCAAAATTTACTTCTTTATCAAGTTTATTTACAGCATCAACAAGTGCAATAAAGGAACCTGTTATTGAAGCTGTTCTTGTACCTCCATCAGCCTGTATAACATCGCAATCTATCCATATAGTTCTCTCTCCAATTGCCTTAAGATCAACAACCGAACGTAATGCTCTACCTATTAATCTTTGTATTTCGACAGTTCTTCCATCTAACTTACCCTTACTGGACTCCCTTGGTTTACGTGTTTGGGTTGACCTTGGAAGCATACCATACTCACAGGTAATCCATCCTTCTCCTGTTCCCTTTAAAAATGGTGGAACTTTATCTTCAAAGGAAGCAGTACAAATAACTTTTGTATCCCCAAACTCAACTAATACAGACCCCTCTGCATATTTAGTATAGTTTCTTGTTATCTTTATATCTCTCATTTGATTATACTCTCTTCCATCAACTCTCATATATTTTCCTCCTTAATTATAGCTTTATAAATCTCGTCTGAATATGGTTGTGTTAATCTTTCTATGGCATTATTTGATTCTAAAATTCTATCATATTCAATAATTTTCCCAACAACCTCTGCATTAATACCATTTTCTTTAAGTTTTGCACAAAGGCCTACCCCGTCTTTACAAGTTATAACCATACTTCCACTTGAAATCAACTTATATGCATCTATATTAAATATTTTACATATTTCAATAGTTTCCTTAAGTACAGGAATATTTTCCTTTATAACATATATTCCTTTATTTGAAGCCTCTGCTATCTCCCAGATAGCCCCCAGAACTCCTCCTTCTGTAACATCGTGCATAGCTGATACTCCATATTGTGATGCAATTTCTGCTACCTTAACTACACTTATATCCTTTAGCAAGTTCTTAGCCCTTTCAATTGTATCTCTGTCTAATCTATCCTTTAAATATTCTTCATATTCGTGGGCTAATATACTTGTTCCCTCAAGACCTGCATAGCCAGTTAATATTACGTCATCTCCCACCTCAGCTCCACCTGTTTTAACAAATCTCTCCTTTTTACCCTTACCAACCGCAGTAACAGATATTACAATTCTATTCACAGCATCTGTTACCTCTGTATGTCCTCCTAATACATCAACTCCATACCTATTACAGGTTTCATTTATTTCTTCAATAATTCTCTTAATATTATCAAGCGATTCTGTTGGTGGAATAAGAAGAGTAATAAGCACCCCTAATGGTTTGATTCCTGATGAAGCAATATCATTTAAATTTATATTTACAGCAAGTGCACCTATGTTTTTAGTTGCCGCTGTTATAGGGTCTGTAGTAAAAACACATACATCCTCCCCAAAACTTACTGCTGCACAATCCTCCCTAAACTTGGCCCAACTAAAACATCCTCATTTTTTATTTCAAACTTATCAAGTATTATTTCCTTTAAGATGTCATTGGGTAACTTACCAATATCCATAAAATCCCCTCCTAACTATCTTCTATAATTATACATTTTCTTTATGAAAATTTACAATTATTTTTTAACTTGTATTCGGCAAGTAATGCCGAAAGACATTGGAATTAAAGGATTTTTGTTCAAAAATTAAAAGAAATCATCCCTTTTAAGTGTTAAAATATAATTGCAAAACTAAAACACAAAAGGGTGATTTCTATGGATAGTTTACAACAAAATCAAAAAATTTAAAGAAGAAAATTAGATTTTTGAACATGAAAGCAAAATTTAATGATACCAAAGTTACTTCTGTAGCAACTTTTTCTTATGTGGAATCCTTTAAACAAATAATAGGATTACCAACTATTTTAGAAAAAGGCGTAACCTATAAGAAGGCCGCTAATTCTACTTTTAATACTGCAGAAATTATAGAATACATGATTGATGCAAATATTCTTGGTTTCTCAAGATTTATGCACATTGAAACATTAAGAAATGATGAAGGATATAAAAAGTTTAAAGGTGTAGATAAATTACCCAGTGAAAAAGTATGTAGAGATCTCTTAAAAGCTTTACCAACAGAAACTTTAGAAGAATTAAGAACTATAAATAAAAAATACTTGACTTAAAGTCTTCAACTGAAGATGTACGC
The DNA here is from genome assembly GCF_028622835.1 of Caloramator sp. mosi_1. Taxonomy (GTDB): domain Bacteria; phylum Bacillota; class Clostridia; order Clostridiales; family Caloramatoraceae; genus Thermobrachium. The sequence continues at coordinate 216,562 of NZ_CP117677.1, forward strand.
GAGGTTTGTATTAATATTGATGATACTGTTATAACTATCTTTGGTAATCAAGAAAAATCAGGAATAGGATATAATCCAAGGTACAATGGAAGACCATCATTTAAAGAAAAAGTTGGGTTTATTTCAGGAACTGATGAATTACTTAACATTACTCTTGAAAATGGTAGACACCATAGTAATTATAAATTTTTAGATTTCTTTAAGAGTTGTGTAAACCAGCTTCCTTCAAGATATATTCTTAAAAGAGTTAGACTTGATAGAGGTTTTTTGATGAAGAAAACTTTTTATATTTTGAAGATAATGGAATAGAATATGTTGTTAAATGTAAAATGTATTCTACTGTTAAAATGATAATAGATTTTATAAATAATAATCCAAAGGATTATATATGGCACGATATAAGTTCTACTTTATCTGTTACAGAAATTACAGTTCCATTGCCTAAATGGCAAAGAGCAAGAAGATTTGTGATTATAAGAGAAAAAATTATTCCAAAAAATATGAATCAGTTAATGTTCGAAGAATGTAAATATAAATATCAAGCAATAGTAACAAATATAAATTATTTAACACCTGAAGAAATATTTCAAGATTATAATCAACGATGTGATGTTGAAAATAATATAGATGAAATAAAAGAAGGCTATGCCTTTAGCGAAAATAGTTTAGTAAATCATAAATGCAATGAATTGTACCTTTTAATAAAAATGATAGCATATAACATTCATAACTGGTTTAAACAAGCAATCATGCCTAAGGAAGTACAACATCATGAAATTAGTACATTAAGAAGAATATTTTATAGAGTTTGTGGTAATGTTTGCGGCAGCAAATATTATAGATATTTAAGTTTTTCAAATAATTGCTTATTAGAAAAAATCATTACTCATATTCAAAAACAAATACATATTTTTAGTAGAAAAATGATAACAGTTTATACTTAATAGTAAAATAAAAACAATAAATTCCCTTAAAAATCCAAATGTTATTTGGGTTTATTAAGTATACTCAAAAAAGACCTAACGGTATAAAATATCATAATAAATGTAAATTTATTCATAAAGAAAACAAAAATGGCAAGTAGAAACTTTTTTAAAATTTACTTGCCGAATTCAAGTTTAAAATATAGTCACTTAACCTGTCCACTACTCATATTATATTTACTAAAGAATACAAACTGGTGGTGTATTAATGGAGGAAAATATAACTCTAATACAACAAATAAACAGCATATATAAAGAACTAAAAAGTTCAGCGAAGTTAATATACTTAACACTTGCATCTTATCAGGCTGTGGAATATTACTGAAGGAAGATGATAAAACAATAGAAAAAATATATAAACATTCTAATGACAATCTGCACGAACTATTTGACAACGCTATACCCATTCAATGTATTTATAAAAAAGCAAAACCAATTTTTATGACGCCAACCGACGAATATGTAAACTTAGGCATATATATGTGGGATATATCAAGTTTTAATAAAGTTGTAAAAGTTGAGGCCCAGTGCTATTCTATTTTATCTATGCTTAAATTAGCAGAAATATATAGAGAATCACATCCTAACCTTTCTAAGCTGCTTATTTACTACTCCTCCTTGTTCTATGATTTTCTAATTAGTTTTATGCGAGATGAAGCTGGACTTTTTATCGACATTAAAAATAAAACTAAAAATAGTGATGATAAAATCAGTATTAAGCCTAATAAATCAAAGGTTAAACTATCGGATCAGCTTTTAGTTTATTATAGTCTACTCTATTTAAATAAAATGTATAATGACGAAATATACAAAAGGTATGCAAAGGAGCTAAACATCGAAAGATATAAAGCTGAAATAAATAGCATTTTTAATTTTATATCTGAATCAATTGAAACTGCATTATCCCTTTCATCCAGAGAACTTTCGCAATTTATTACCATATTATATGGATGTTATAAAATAGATACAGAACTCGAACGTATAGAAATGTATAATGAATTTATAGCTCTTTTTAGTGATGAAATAATAAATAGAATAAAAGCCAATGGAGAGGTAGAAAAGGGGAAAACAATTTTGAACCAGTTTCCTTCTATACTAATCTTAGATGTGCAAATGCCCTTATTGAAGGATATTTAGTTACCAAAATTGAAAAGTTTTTAGATTGTGCAAACAAAATAATAAGATATATTTCATCTTACTATAACAGCGACCTGTCTCTTTATATACGCGATTATGATAACAAGATAAGCATATCAATTAGAGACATTGCAGAAACATTTAAACTATTTAACTATATGTATTTAATTAATAAAGACACCGAGTCTCTATATAAGCTAACAAAAACATACTATAACGTTATAAAGGTTTCAGGCATAATGCAAAATGATATGCTGATTACAGACGGCATTGAAGACTTATTTGAAAATATGAAAATAAGCACAAAGCCACCAGTCTTTTAAAAAGCTTAAGACTAAACCCTAAAAACAATATGCAGATAAAGGCATCTAAATATGTCAATAATCAATATTCTTTATATAGCTCTTATATCTTCTTAAATTTAGAACAACCTACTGATTAAAAAAGTTTATTCTGTAACATACTAAAGTTAAGGAGGGGATTATTTATGACAAATATTAACTGTTCAGCTAATTGTGTACACGAAAAAAATGGGAAATGTACGCTTAGCCATATTAGTGTTATTGTAAATGCTATAGGACACGGCACCGACTGTGCCTACTACACACCAAGAAAAGAAACTCCTCCTGAAAAATAAAAAGCCCACTTTACGTGGGCTTTTAAATTACTTTGAACATATGCCTTGTCAAAGTATACGAAGCCAAGTGGTGACTTATGAACATCCTTTACATAGTCCTTCATACATACAACGTTTACATAGTAGTAAATTGGGATTATTGGCATATCATTCATTAGTATGTCTTCTGCTTCGTGTAGTAATTGAATTCTCTTAACTGGATCTGTTTCTCTCTTTGCTGCATCTATCTTCTTATCATATTCTGGGTTGTTGTATCCTGCATCGTTTTGTCCGCTCTTTGATGTCCACATATCAAGGAATGTCATTGGGTCAGTATAGTCACCTATCCAACCGTGTCTTGCAATTAGATATTCTTTCTTATTTCTTGTTGATTGGAATACCTTCCATTCTTGGTTAGCAAGTTCAACTTCTATTCCTAAATTTTCCTTCCACATTGCTTGAATAGCTTGAGCTATATTTTGGTGTCCTGCACTTGTATTGTACATTACAGTAATCTTTGGGAATCCCTTTCCATCTGCATAACCTGCTTCAGCAAGAAGTCTCTTTGCTTCTTGTACATCTGCTTCAGCCTTGTAATAATCCTTATTCTTGAAGTCCTTACCATCTGCCATTACAATACCACTTGGTACAAATGATGTTGCAGGTTCTTGACCAGCCTTTGTAACAGTTTCAATTAATGCCTTTCTATCTATAGCAAGTGCAAGTGCCTTTCTAACTCTAACATCCTTTAGAGCCTTAGCTGCTGCTGGATCAATATTGTTAGCCTTGTCTGTTAGGTTAATTACATAGAAATATGTTCCAAGATATGGATATTTCTTTGCAACTCCTTGGCTTAATAATGTTGGTATTTGTTGTGTTGGTGGTGATTCTATGAAATCTAATTCTCCTTGTTGGAATGAAGTTAGTGCTGTATTTTGGTCGTCAATCATTCTGATTTCTATTCTATCTAACTTAACATTTGCTGCATCAAAATAGTTTGGATTCTTTTCAAGAACTATTGCTTCTTTTATCTTCCATTCCTTTAATTTGAATGGACCATTTCCTATGTATGTCTCTGGCTTAGTAGCCCATTTTTCCTTATCAGCTTCTACTATATCCTTTCTTATTGGCATATAAGTTGGGAATGCAGTAAGTGATAAGAAATATGGTGTTGGGTATTCAAGAGTTACTTCAAGAGTATAATCATCTAATGCCTTAACTCCTACATCTTCAGCCTTTGCATTACCTGTGTTGTATGCTTCACCATTCTTTATATAATATAACTGATAAGCATATTCTGCTGCTGTTTCTGGATCAAGTGCTCTCTTCCAAGAATATTCAAAATCCTTAGCTGTAACTGGCTTTCCATCTGACCACTTAACATCTTTTCTTAGATAGAACTTATAAGTTAATCCATCTGTTGAAACTTCCCACTTTTCAGCAACACCTGGAGCTGGTTGATCTTTGTCATCAAGTCTTGTTAACCCAACAAATGTGTTAACAATTATAGTTGCACCATCTACGGCACTGTTTAATGTTGGGTCAAGTGTCTTTGGTTCTGAACCAATGTTGTACCTGATCACTTGTTCTGTCTTCTTTTCGCCTTCTTTGCCTGACTTAGCACAGCCTGCAAGCAGTGATACTGAAAGCACAGCTGTCATTGCTAAAGTCAAAAACTTAGCTGCTTTCTTCCTTAACATCTCAATTCCTCCCCTTTAATATAGTTTAATATAATTTTATTATGTTTCGGCAGCTTTTATGCTGCCGAAATTATCAATATAAATGACAGGCAACAAAATGTCCTCCACCCATATCCTTAAATACAGGTTCTTGTTCACTACATATTGGCTTTGCATATCTACATCTATTTTTAAACCTACATCCAGGTGGTGGGTCGATTGGTGATGGGATTTCTCCCTCTAAAACTATTCTCTTTTTCTTTGCTGATTCATCTGGATCTGGGATAGGTATTGCTGAAAGCAACGCCTGCGTATATGGATGTAATGGCTTAGTATAAAGTTCATTACTTTCTGCAAGTTCAACTAATTTTCCAAGATACATAACCCCAACTCTATTTGAAATATGCTTAACCATTGATAAATCGTGTGCAATAAATAGGTATGTTAAACCTAAATCTGATTGTAAGTCCTCAAGCATATTTACAACTTGTGCTTGAATTGAAACGTCAAGTGCTGAAATTGGCTCGTCACATATTATAAATTCTGGTTGAACTGCAAGAGCTCTTGCTATTCCTATTCTTTGTCTTTGGCCACCTGAGAATTCGTGGGGATATCTGCTTGCGTGCTCGCTGTTTAGCCCTACTCTATTTAATAAGTATTGTATTCTCTCTTCCCTTTCTTTTGCCCCCATCAATTTGTGAATGTCTATTGCTTCACCAATTATATCTCCTACTGTCATTCTTGGGTCCAGTGATGCATAAGGATCTTGGAATATCATCTGCATCTTTTTCTATATTCAAGCATTTGTTTTTCATTAAACTTCGCGATGTCTACACCATCATAAATTATTTTTCCATCCGTTGGTTCATAAAGCTTTATTATTGTTCTACCGCAGGTAGTTTTACCACAGCCTGATTCACCAACAAGCCCCAATGTTTCTCCCTTATTTATTGTAAAAGAAACATTATCAACTGCCTTTAAATAGTGAGAAGTTTTATTAAATAAACCCTTTTTTATAGGAAAATATTTTTTTAAATTTTTTATCTCTAAAAGAGGCTTATTCATTATAGGTCCCCCTTCTTATAGGTGCTTCAACCTTTGGTGCATCCTTGTGATTTAACCAGCACGCTGCCTTATGTCCTTCTCCAATTTCAAATAAAGGAGGCCTTTGTGTCATACAAATTCTCATTGCATATTGACATCTTGGGGCAAATGGACAACCTGCAGGTGGCTTTAATAAATCTGGTGGTTGACCATCAATTGGCTTTAGTCTTTCCTTAACTAAATTCTTTGGATTTGGAACACTATTTAATAGTCCCCAAGTATATGGGTGTTTTGGATTATAGAATATATCCCTTGTTGAACCTGTCTCTGCAATAAGTCCACCATACATAACATTTATTCTGCTGCAAAGGTCTGCTACAACTCCAAGGTCGTGAGTTATTAATATAATAGATGTATTAATTTTTGTTTTAGATCCTTCATAAGTTCCAAGATTTGAGCTTGTATTGTAACATCAAGAGCTGTTGTTGGCTCATCTGCAATTAGAAGCTTTGGTTCACAAGCAAGAGCCATTGCAATCATAACTCTTTGTCTCATACCACCAGAAAACTCGTGTGGATATTGACTCATTCTGCTCTTTGGACTTGGTATACCAACAAGTTCTAACATATGAACAGCTCTGTCAAAGGCTTGTTGCTTTGACATTTTCTTATGCTTTATAAGTGGTTCCATCAATTGGTCACCAATTGTTAAAACTGGGTTTAATGATGTCATAGGGTCTTGGAATATCATTCCTATTTCATTTCCTCTAACCCTTTGCATCTCATTCTCAGGAAGCTTTGCTAAATCCTTTCCTTCAAATAGAATTTCACCTTCAACAATCTTTCCATTATCAGCTAAAAGCCTCATAACAGACATCATTGTTATACTTTTTCCACTACCTGATTCTCCAACTATACCTATCGCTTCACCTTTATCTAAATGAAAACTTACTCCTCTTACAGCCTGAACTTCTCCAACGTGTGTAAAGAAAGAAGTCCTTAGATTTTTATTTCAAGCAATCTTTCCATTATGTTACCCCTAACTACTTACGCATCTTTGGATCAAGAGCATCTCTTAAACCATCTCCAAGGAAATTAAAAGCAAGTATTGTAAGTGAAATTGCAAGTGCTGGGAACAATAATTGATAAGGATATATTGATAATCCTTCCAATGCCTCTGATGCCAATGTTCCCCAAGATGCCTTTGGAACAGAAACTCCAAGACCTATAAAACTTAGGAAGGATTCTGTAAATATTGCTGATGGCACTGATAGCGTAAGTGTTACTATTATTGGTCCCATACTATTTGGAATTAAATGTCTAAGTAATATTCTTGCATTACTTGCACCTAATGTTCTTGCTGCAAGTACAAACTCCTGTTGCTTTAATGAAAGAATTTGTGCCCTAACTATTCTTGCCATTGATAACCAATATGCTATTGCAAGAGCAACAAGAATACTTCCTAATCCAGGTTTAAAAATAAGCATAAGTAGAATAACGTATATCATCATTGGAATTGAATATAGTATGTCTACAATTCTCATCATTATTAGGTCTACTTTTCCTCCAAAGTAACCTGAAATACCTCCATATAAAACTCCTATTACAAGGTTTAAAACACTTGCTGCATAACCTACAGTTAAAGATATTCTTGCACCATAAAGAACTCTTACAAAAATATCTCTACCAAACATATCTGTTCCAAACCAAAACTTTGAGCTTGGAGGTTGATTGGAATATTTATAATTTTGAGTTGCATAGTCTATTCCTCTAAATATCTTTACAAGTGGTGGTCCTACTATAGCAAGAAGTGTAATAAATAAAACAAAATATAACCCAAACATTGCAAGTTTATTTTGTTTTAGTCTTCTCAAACATCTTGCCAATATGTTTCACTTGGTCTTACTATTGTATTTAAATCCTTTTCACTTTCAGGAACTCTTTCGAACATTTCCTTAGTTATATCCATCTATATCACCCCTTATGCCTCTAGTTTAATTCTTGGGTCTATTACCGCATATAATAAATCTACTATTAAGTTACAAATTACAAGAAGGGTGCTGTAGAAAATTGTTGTACCCATAATTAACATAAAATCTCTATTACCTATACTTGTTACGAACTCTCTACCAAGTCCAGGTATTGCAAAAATCTTTTCAATAACGAAACTACCTGTTAAAACACCAGCTACAAGTGGTCCAAGATAAGTTACTACTGGAATAAGTGCATTTCTTAAAGCGTGTTTATATATAACAACATTTCTTGAAAGTCCCTTTGCCTTTGCTGTTCTAATATAGTCTTGTCTAATAACATCAAGTAAGCTTGAACGAGTAAGTCTTGCTATAAAAGATAATGAATATCCACTTAAAGCAAGTGCAGGTAGTATCATATACTTTGGCCCTGAAAATCCAGATGATGGTAGCAAACGTAATTTAACTGAAAATACATACATAAGCAATGTTGCTATAACAAAACTTGGAACTGTAACCCCTAATGTTGCAATAACCATAACTAATCTGTCCTGCCATTTACCTTGATTTAGAGCTGCAACAACTCCTAAATAAATTCCTAAAATTAGTGAGAAAATTATCGAAACTGCACCTAACTTTGCTGAAGCAGGGAATGAATATGCTATCATTTCATTAACTGTTCTACCTTCATACTTTAGAGTAGGTCCTAAATCTCCCTACTTAAATTCTTTAGATACATCACATATTGCTCATAAAGCGGCTTATTTAATCCATACTTTGCTTCAAGATTTGCTTTTATTTGTGGTGGTAGTGGCTTATCACTATCAAAAGGTCCACCTGGTAGTGCGTGCATTAAGAAAAATGTTGCAGTAAGAACTACAAATAGTGTAATAACGCTGGCAACCAGTCTCTTGATGATGTAGTTAATCATTCTTCTCTGCTCCTTAAAATAATGTTCCCCCTTTAGGTTAAACAGATTTTAAATAAATATTAAACTAAAACCTAAAAAAATCAATTAAATTTTTGTGTATTGCGACACTTGAAACTGAAATATATTTAAATTTCTTTTGTAATTTTATTATACTACACTTTTTCATATTCTCCTTCTAAGATTTTCTTGGTATTTTATACCTTTTTATAGCTTATGACATTTTATGAAACATATTATTGCACATAAATTATTTTTATGCAATATTTTTGTTGATTTTAATTTTTTAAATGTATATTTATACTTTTTAATAACATTTTAATTTTTATTAATTTCATTTTACTTTTGTAAATTTTTTTAATAATTAATCAGATTCCATAAAGCTCTCTATTTTATTTCTGAATATTGTTTATTTTCTGTTTATTGGTGCTCTTTGGAGTTAGATATTTTATTGTGCAAGATATATATCATATTGATAGAGCATTTTTAAACAATGTTATAAATACTATATCTGTTAAATTGCTTTTTGTGCTTTATTGCTTAATCAGACTAAAGTTTTATTACTTTCCCTACAACTGTATTATGTTTAAAAAATATTTTTAATACTATTTTTAACTTCTATTGCTGCTAAATATTTATATTATAGATGTTATAACAATTTTATTTCTTTTTATTTAATATTTAAAATTTACACTCTATTTTAATATATTAACTAAAATTAATATCAAAAACATTAATTTTTATCCATCCCACAAAAATTATACTTTTAATTTAAAGTTGAAATTTTTGTCGATTATGATTTCTAAATTAATAACATTTTTCTACACATAAAAGAAGGCATTTTAAAATGCCTTCTTTAAAATTTATTTAACTAAGTGACACGCCACATGATGTTCGTTTCCAATGTTCTTTAATTCTGGCGTCTCCTTGAAACATCTATCCTGTGCCATCCAACATCTCTTAGCAAATCTACATCCTTCTGGTGGATTTATAGGTGATGTAATTTCACCCTTTAATAAAATTCTTTCCCTCTTATGCTTAATGCTTGGTACAGGTATTGCTGATAGTAGTGCCTTTGTATAAGGATGTAATGGATTTTTGAATAACTCCTTTGATGATGCAAGCTCAACAACTTGTCCTAAATACATAACTGCTATATTATCTGATATATGCTTAACAACAGATAAATCGTGGGTAATAAACATATAAGTTAGTCCCAGTTCTTCTTGTAAATCCTGCATTAGGTTTAATATTTGTGCCTGTATTGAAACATCAAGAGCTGAAACCGGCTCATCGCAAACTATAAACTTTGGATTTAATGCTAAAGCTCTTGCAATACCTATTCTTTGTCTTCTACCACCATCTAACTCGTGAGGATAAGTATTATAGAGTCTCTCTGCAAGCCCAACTGTTTCCATAAGCTGAGCAACTCTCTCATCTAACTCTTTTTACTTTTAACAAGCTTGTGTATTTTTAATGGTTCTGCTATTATTTCACTAACTGTCATTCTTGGGTTTAATGAAGCATATGGATCTTGAAAGACAATTTGCATTTCCTTTCTTAGATCCCTTAGCTGATTCTTATTAAACTTTCTTATATCTTTTCCTTCAAACAATATTTCTCCTTCAGTTGCTTCTATTAATCTTAAAACAACTCTACCTGTTGTTGATTTTCCACAACCTGATTCTCCAACAACACCTAAAGTTTCTCCTCTATTTATTGAAAAATTAACATTATCAACAGCGTGTAAAAACCATCCTTAACCTTAAAATACTTTTTAAGGTTTTTCACCTCTAATAACTTATCAGCCATCTGTTGCACCTCCTATGCTTCAACAAGTCCTTCATATATTAAGCATCTTACCTTGTGGCCATTTCCTAAATCCGTAGTCTTTGGTACTTGAATCTTACATAAATCTTTTGCCTTTGGACATCTCGGATGGAATGGACATCCAGATGGTAAATTTGTTGGGTCTGGCATTAAGCCTTTAATTGGGTTTAATCTCTCAACTTCTTCTTCTAAATTTGGAATTGATCCAAATAGACCTAAAGTATATGGATGCTTTGGATTTTCAAATAAATCTTCAAGTGAAGCTGATTCAACTATTTCGCCTGCATACATAATTGCAACCTTATCACAAACCTCAGCAACTACTCCTAAATCGTGAGTTATTAGTATCATAGCTGTGTTAAATTCTTCCTTCAATCTCTTCATCAAGTCTAAAACTTGTGCCTGAATTGTAACATCAAGTGCAGTTGTTGGTTCATCTGCAATTAAAAGCTGTGGATTACAAGCCAATGCAATAGCAATTACAACTCTTTGCTTCATACCACCTGAAAATTGATGTGGATAATCTGTATGTCTTGCACCAGGAATACCAACCAATTCTAACATCTTCTTAGCCTTTTCAATTGCCTCTTCATTACTTAATCCTTCGTGTATTTGTATAACTTCTGCAAGCTGTTCTCCTACTGTCATTACTGGATTTAGTGAAGTCATTGGGTCTTGGAAAATCATTGATATTTTATTTCCTCTAATCTTTCTCATTTCACCCTCAGGTAGCTTTAATAAATCATTACCTTCAAAATTTATTTCACCACTTAATATTTTACCTGGAGGATTTGGAACTAATCTCATAATTCCAAGTGCAGTAGTTGTTTTGCCTGCTCCCGTTTCTCCAACTAATCCTAAGGTCTCTCCCTTATTAAGCTCAATATCTATACCATTAACCGCCTTAACAACTCCATCATCAGTTATATAGTGAATTGTTAAATTTTTTATATCAAGAAGTTTTTCCTTCATATCTTACACTCCCTTCAGGTCCAATTTTTATTGCTTAAGCTTTGGATCAAGTGCATCTCTTAAACCATCCCCAAGTAGGTTTAGTGCTAAAATAGTTATCATAATAACAAGTCCAGGGAATGTTGTAACGTGCCAAGCATCTCTAAGGTAAGCTCTTCCACCTGCAAGCATTGATCCCCACTCTGGTGCTGGTGGTTGTATACCTAATCCTATAAAGCTAAGACCAGCCGTTGATAAAATTGCACCTGCAACCCCTAATGTGCCTTGAACTATAACAGGTGCTAAAGCATTTGGAATGATATGTCTTGTAATTATTATAAAATCATTAGCACCAATTGCTCTTGCAGCCTCAATAAACTCTTGATCTTTTATTGAAAGTACTGATGCTATAACTATTCTTGCATAGGATGGAACAGATGCAATCCCAATTGCAAGCATCAAGTTAAATAAGCTTGAACCTAAAGCTGAAACTATTGCTATTGCAAGTAATATACTTGGAACAGCAAGAAGTATATCCATAAATCTCATTATAAAGTTGTCCACTTTTCCCCCATAGTAAGCCGCTACTGCACCAAGTGAACCACCAATTAATATAGAAATACCAACTGCGACAATACCAACCTTTAGTGATACTCTTGCACCGTGTATTATTCTTGCAAAAATATCTCTACCAAATTCATCAGTTCCTAACCAGTGCTCTGCACTTGGTCCCTTCAATCTCATAGCAAGGTTTTGTTTAATCGCAACTTCTTCATAAGGTGCTATTACATCAGCAAATATAGCAAGTAAAATTAAAATAAGTAAAATACCTAATCCAGCCATAGCCATTTTATTTTTAGCCATTCTTCTTGCCACTTCTGCCCAAATACTTCTCTTTTTGTTTTCTTTACTTCAGCTGTTTGCATCTCAACTACGTTTGCCATTTTTAAGCCTCCTTTCACAAGTAGCTTACTTGTATTGTGATTTTATTCTTGGATCAACATATGCATAGAGTATATCAACTGCTAAATTTACAATACTAAATGTAACAGCAATAAAAACTACTGTAGCTTGAACCATTGGAGTATCCTTTTGCTTTATAGCATCAACAAGTAAACGTCCTATTCCCGGCCAAGAAAAAACTGTTTCTGTTAATACAGCACCACCTAAAAGAGCACCAAATTGTAAACCAACAACAGTTATAATTGGAATAAGTGCATTTTTAATGCGTGTTGTAAAATAACCTTCTTTTCTTCAACACCTTTTGCTCTTGCTGTTCTTATATAATCTTGTCTAATAACTTCAAGCATTGATGAACGAGTCATTCTTGCAATAACTGCAGCGGTACTTGTCCCAAGTGTTAATGCTGGTAGGACAAAGTGCTTGAAGCTGCCGTATCCCCTGATGGAAGCCATCCTAAAGTAACTGAGAATAAAAGTATAAACATTAAACCTTGCCAGAAGTTTGGCATAGAAACACCAAGAAGTGCCAAAATCATACTTACGCTATCAAATAGAGAGTATTGCTTAGTAGCAGAAATTATACCTACAGGAATACCTATTAATACTGCAAGCAAAACACCTACTGAAGCTAATTGCAATGTAGCTGGAAATCTTGCAAAAATTTCAGTAAACACTTCTCTTTTAGTTGTATATGATCTACCAAAATTACCCATTGCAGCATTTTTTATAAACCTACCATATTGAACTAAAAATGGATCATTTAATCCCATTTGTTCTCTTAGAGCTTTTACTGCAGATTCTGGAGCACTTTCACCTAATATCATTTGTGCTGGATCGCCAGGGGTCATATACATAATTGAGAATACAATAAAGGTTACCCCTAATATTACAGGGATAAGCATTAACAATCTACGTGTTATATATTTTCGCATATTTATCCTCCTTTGCTATAAAGTTAAGGTGCCAAAAAGGTTTTTATTTCTCAATAATAGAATATTTTTACTTATTGTTTAACAAACTAAAGTGAGACCAGATGGTCCCACTTTATAACTATATTATTTTAATTAATAGCTGATGTTATATAGCCTGTGGTGTCCAGCTGGATGTAGTCTGAAACCTTTTATAGCCTTTTGCATACCAACGTTTTGAGTTTGATAGTATAGATTTGCAACCGGTGCTTCATCTACAACTATTTCTTGTATTTCGTGATATAATTTTTCTCTTTCATTGCTATCGCTTGTAGCCTTTGCCTTATCTAATAGTTCATCAACCTTTGCATTTGCAAAGAAGGATCTATTTCCAGCACCACCCTTTTGTGAGCTGTGATATAGTGCATATAAACCATAGTCAGCGTCACCAGTTACAGTAACCCAACCTAAAATGAACATATCGTGTTCTCCTCTTCCTGTTCTATCAAGATAGCTACCCCATTCTAATGTTTCAATCTTTACATCAATACCAATTTCTTTTAATTGTGCTTGAACTATTTGTGCTATTTGTACTCTAACTGGGTTATCATTTGTCCAAATTGTTGTCTTAAATCCATTTTCTAATCCTGCTTGCTTTAAAAGTTCCTTTGCCTTTTCTTTATTATATTCATATGGCTTTATATTTGGATTGTGTCCAAATACCTTTGGCCCTATTGGTGCACCAGCCTTTTGTGCAGCACCATTTAGAACAGCTGTTATTATATCATCTCTATTTATTGCATAGTTAATAGCTTGTCTAACTTCTTTCTTGTTAAATGGTTCTTTGTTTGTGTTAAATCCAATGTATGCAACTGATAGTGATGGTTCTTCTACTAATGTTAGTTTATCATTATTCTTTACTCTTTCTTTATCTACTGGTTCAATATCGTATGCTATATCTATTTCACCAGTTTCAAGTCCTATTGTTCTTGTTGAACCTTCTGCAACGTTTCTGAATGTAATTTTCTTTATCTTTGGAGCTCCTTCAAAATATTCATTGAAGGCCTCAAGTTCAATCTTGTCACCTGACTGCCAAGCAACAAACTTAAATGGACCTGTTCCTACAGGTTTTTGACCATAATTTTCACCTGCTTCTTTAACCGCCTTTTCATTTAAGATTGATGCTGCAGTATGTGATAAATGAGCAAGAATTGGTGCAAATGGTTCCTTAAGAGTTATAACAACCTTATAATCTTCAGGAGCATCTACAGAAGCTATTGCTTCAACAATATGATTAACCTTGTCAGAAGCTAACATTCTTTCTAAAGTAAACTTAACATCACTGGCCTTTAATTCTTCACCATTATGGAACTTAACCCCTTTTCTTAAATTAAACACCCAAGTTTTTTCATCCTTTTGTTCCCAAGATTCAGCAAGTCCTGGTTGGATTTGCATATCTTCATTCATTACAACAAGTGTGTTATAAATTTGTTTCATTACTCTTGATGATGGCTGGTCATTTGTTGCGTGTGGATCTAACGATTTTGCATCAGCACCTTGTGCAACAATAATTGAATCTTTTCCGCCTTCTGCTGTATTTCCTCCTTTGCCACATCCAGTTAGGACAAAAACAAAGGAAAGCATTAGGGCTAAAACAGTTAAAAGTTTCTTGTTCTTTAACATTTTTTCTCCTCCCTTTAATATAGATTATTTAAATTTGGCCAGTGAATATTTTTTCTTACCTTATGTAATTAACTAAATTTTTAATTTAAATTTAAAATTCAGTTAATTCTGTATATTCTTATGATAAATAAAAGGTTATGAAATATCAATACTTTTTTATGTCAAATATTAAGTTGATGCATAATTCCTTGCAGATACTTGTTTTTGTGATTAGTTATTTTTTTAACTTGTTTTAATTAATTTGTAAATTTTACATTTTTGTAAATTTAATATAATTTTTTAATTAATATTCTTAAATTTAATTAATTATTAAACATTTCGTTACATTTTCTTGAATTATTCTTATCATTTTTACTTGATTTTTGCATTTTTTATTCTTTCTACTTCATTTTTTATACAATTAATGAATAATTTTATTTATTTCATATGTCATATATTGTAATATATTGAATAATTGTATCTAAATGTTAACTTAACAAATTGTCGAATATTAATACAAATAATAACCTGATTTTTTATAAAAAGGAGCACACAATGTGTGCTCTTAAATTATCTTTTCTTTAATTCTTCCTCAACCAACTTATTAACAAGCTGTGGATTTGCCTTACCCTTTGATGCCTTCATTACCTGACCTACAACAAATCCCATAGCCTTTGTCTTACCATTCTTATAATCCTCAACAGATTGAGGATTTTCATCAAGAACCTTATTTACTATCTCCCTTATTGCATTTTCATCGGAAATTTGAACCATTCCCTTTTCCTTAACTATCTTTTCAGGATCATCCCCTGTTTCAAACATATCCTTAAATACCTTCTTTGCTATTGTTCCTGTTATAGTTCCATTGTTAATTAGCTCAATAAGCTTTGCAAGATGCTTAGGTTCAACTTTTATTTCTTCAATACTCATTTCTCTATCATTTAATGTTCTTAATACTTCACCCATAATCCAATTACTTGCATCCTTCGGTGAAGCACCTTCTTTAACTGTCAGTTCAAAGAAGGCTGCCAGTGCCTTTGATGATGTAAGTATTGATGCGTCATATTCTGGTAACCCATATTCATTTATATACCTTGCTCTCTTTTTATCAGGAAGCTCTGGAAGTGTATCTTTAACCTTTTGTATCCATTCATCATCAACAACTAAATAAACCATATCTGGTTCTGGGAAGTATCTATAGTCGTGGGCCTCCTCTTTACTCCTCATAACTATAGTTTCTCCCTTTGCCTCATCCCACCTTCTTGTTTCCTGTACTATTTTTTCTCCTCTTTCTATTGCCTCTATCTGTCTTTTTATTTCATACTCTATAGCCTTTTCAACCGCCTTAAAGGAATTCATATTCTTAATTTCTGTCTTTACTCCAAATTCAGTAGAACCCTTAGGTCTTACTGAAACATTAGCATCACATCTTAGGGAGCCTTCCTCCATCTTACAGTCAGATACTTCTGTATATTGCAATATTGCCTTTAAATTTTCTAAGTACATCTTTGCCTCTTGAGCACTTCTCATATCTGGCTTTGAAACAATCTCAATAAGTGGTACTCCAGATCGGTTAAAATCAACGTAGGTTCCGTCTTCTCTATGTAATGCTTTTCCTGCATCCTCTTCTATATGTATTCTTTGAATTCCAATTCTCTTTACACCTTCGTCTGTTACTATTTCAACATATCCATTTTTACAAAGAGGAGTCTCATCCTGCGTTATTTGATAATTCTTAGGGCAGTCTGGATAAAAATAATTTTTTCTTGCCATATATGTTTCCTTGTTAATTTCACAATTTAAAGCAAGACCTGCCTTCATTGCATAAGTTACAACCTCTTTATTTAAAACAGGTAGGGCACCTGGAAGTCCCATACATACAGGACAACAGTGGGTATTTTGTTCTCCTCCAAATTCTGTTGTACAGCCACAGTAAATCTTTGTTTTTGTTGAAAGTTCGGCGTGAACTTCAAGTCCGATTATTGCTTCAAACTCCATTTTTACACCTCCCATTAAATGTTAGGTCTAACCTTTGAAAATTCTGTTTCTCTTTCAAAGGCGTGGCCTACCTTTATTAATGTTCCCTCATCAAAATAATTTCCAATAAGCTGCATACCAACTGGTAGACCTCCAACAAAACCTGCTGGAATTGAAATTGCTGGAACTCCTGCAATATTTATTGGAACTGTGTATATATCTGATAAATACATTTCAAGTGGATTGTTGGACTTCTCCCCTATCTTGAAGGCAACAGTTGGTGATGTTGGAGTAAGTATTACATCAACATCTTCAAAGGCCTTTTTATATTCATTTATAATTAATGTTCTAACCTTTAGTGCCTTTTTATAATATGCATCATAATAACCAGCAGAAAGTGCATATGTACCAAGCATAATTCTTCTTTTACTTCATCTCCAAATCCTTGGCTTCTTGATTTAACATAAAGATCTACAACATCTTCAAACTCATCTGCCCTATATCCATATCTTATACCGTCAAATCTTGCAAGGTTTGAACTTGCCTCTGAACTTGCAAGAATGTAGTAAACTGCAAGAGCGTATTTTGACATTGGAAGGCTTATTTCTTTAATTTCAGCTCCAAGCTTTTTATAAACTTCTATTGCGTTTTCTATTTGTTTTCTTACATTTTCATTTAACCCTTCTGCAAAGTATTCCTTTGGAATACCTATCTTTAGTCCCTTTATATCTTGATTTAAGTATTTTGTATAGTCTTCTGCCTCTCTTTTTGCACTTGTTGAATCCATTTCATCATAACCTGCAATTGCCTTAAGAACGTGAGCACAATCCTCAACATCCTTTGTAAAAGGTCCTATTTGATCAAGGGATGATGCAAAGGCAACAAGACCATATCTTGATATTCTTCCGTAGGTTGGTTTTAAACCTACAACTCCACATAAGGATGCAGGCTGTCTTATAGAACCACCTGTATCAGAACCTAATGTATAATAGGCTTCGCCTGCTGCAACTGCTGCTGCAGAACCACCCGATGAACCACCAGGAACCCTTTCTAAATCATAAGGATTTCTTACCTTTTTAAAGGCTGAGTTTTCTGAAGAAGAACCCATAGCAAACTCATCCATATTAAGCTTTCCTAATATAACAGCGTCATTTCGCTTTAAAAGCTTTGTAACGTGAGCATCATAGGGTGCTATGAAATTTTCAAGCATCCTTGAAGCACAGGTAGTCTTAAGTCCTTCAACACAGATATTATCCTTTATAGCCATTGGGATACCTGCAAGGAAAGATACATCTTCTCCCCTCTTTATCTTTTCATCTACTTCCTTGGCTTTATTTACTGCACCTTCTTCATCAACTTGAAGAAAGGCACCAACTTTATCATCTACCTTGCTGATTCTATCTAAAGCATTCTTTGTAAGCTCAACACAGCTTACCTCTCCTTTATTAATAAGTTCTCTTATCTCGTGAAGTGTTTTAGTATGCACCTTTATCCCTCCTATTCAATAACCTTTGGAACTTTAACAAATCCATCTTGAGAATCTGGTGCGTTCTTAAGTAGAGAATCTCTATTAAAGGAATCCTTAACTACATCCTCCCTTAATGCATTTTCTACTCTGTAGGCACCAATGCTGATTTCAACATCGTCTGTATCAACCTCTTTTAGCATTTCAACATAGTTTAAAATACCATTTAAATCCTCTGTAAACTTTTGTTTTTGTTCTTCTGTAAATTCAAGTCTTGCAAGCTTTGCAACATACTCTACATCACGAACAGTAACTGACATATAAACACCTTCCCTTCTTAATAAATTCCTAAAATCAAGAAAATTAATAGTATAAAAGCTAATACAAAGCTTATACAAAAATTATTTTTGTATAGCATACATCCCTGTTAAACTTACAATTTATTCCCCATAAAACAAGAGACAAAGTTAGGGAAATCTCAAGGGGTACAAAAGTTGAAAACTCACTTATATACACTATACCAAAGGAAACAATAATGGTAAATATTGAAATTATACTGGTAACAATAAAACTGACCCACATTATATAATCTAAAAATTTCATATCAATTCACCTTCATTTAACATTCTTTCAAAATCGTCCTCAGATATTATCTTTACTCCCAATTCCTTTGCTTTTTTAGCTTACTTCCTGCATCTTCCCCACATAATAAATAATTTGTCTTTTTAGATACACTCGAGGATACCTTACCTCCAAACTTTTCAATTAGTTCACTTGCCTCATTTCTTGTATATTTTGAAAGTGTTCCTGTTAAAACAAAGGTAAGACCATTAAATAAGTCGGACTTTTGTCCCTCGTCCTTTGAAGTAAAGTTTACATTTGCTGCTCTTAGCTTTTCTATAAGAGCTCTATTATGCTCTTCCCTAAAGAAGGCCTCTATACTTTTTGCCATTTTGTCTCCAACCTCTTCAACTTGAACTAATTGCTCATAGGTTGCCTTAATTAGTGCATCTATACTCTTAAACTCTTTTGCAAGATTCTTTGCAGTTTTACTTCCTACGTATCGTATTCCAAGTGCAAATATCAATTTGTCTATATCATTTTGCTTTGAGTTCTCTATTGCCTTAAGTAGATTTTCAGTTGACTTTTTACCCATTCTTTCAAGCTTAACAACATCATCAAACTGCAAATAATAAAGGTCTGCTGCATCTTTTATAAGTCCATTATCTATTAGCAGTGCAACAATCTGAGGCCCAAGTCCTTCAATGTTCATCGCATCCCTTGAAGCAAAATGAATAATACTTCTTTTATTTGTGCAGGACAAGACATATTTGTACACCTAAGTGCAACTTCTCCTTCTTCCCTAACAACATCTCCACCACATTCTGGGCATTTTGATGGCATTTTAAACTCTACTTCGTCTCCATCTCTATCCTCAAAAACAACCTCTACAACCTCAGGTATTATATCTCCTGCCTTTTGAATTATTACACTGTCCCCAATCTTAATATCCTTTTGTCTAATATAGTCTTCATTATGTAAAGTAGCCCTTGATACTGTTGAACCCGCTATTCTAACTGGCTCTAAAATTGCAGTTGGAGTTATCGCACCTGTTCTACCTACTTGAACAATTATATCAACAAGCTTTGTTTTCTTTTTCTCTGCAGGATACTTGTATGCAACTGCCCATCTTGGTGCCTTTGCTGTCTGACCTAATTTCTCTCTATCCTTTAAGTCATTTACTTTTATAACAATTCCATCAATGTCAAAGGGCAGTTCACCTCTTGTTTCTCCAAGCTCCTTTATAACTTCTATTACCTCATCAACATTTTTACAAATAATTCTTTTGGACTTACCTTGAACCCTAACTCCTTTAAAAATTCAAGAGCTTCTGAGTGTTTTTCAAATTCTTTTCCTTCTATTCTCTGTATGTTAAATATAAATATATCCAGTTTTCTTTCTGCTGTGACCTTTGAATCAAGCTGTCTTATTGAACCTGCAGCTGCATTTCTTGGATTTGCAAACAATGGTTCCTCCAACTCTTCCCTCTGTGCATTGAGTTTTAAAAATGCATCCCTCGGCATATAAATTTCTCCTCTTACCTCAAGTACATTTGGGTAATCTATCTTTAGAGGAACACTCTTTATTGTTCTAACATTCGCCGTAACATCCTCACCAACAACACCATCACCACGAGTTGCAGCAGTTTTTAGTTGACCATTTTCATAGCTTAAACAGACAGATAGTCCATCTATTTTAAGTTCAACTACATACTCTACCTCAGAAATCTCACTTCTTACCCTTCTATCCCAGTCCTTTAATTCTTCAAAACTAAAAACATCCTGAAGGCTAAGCATAGGTACACTGTGTCTTACCTCCTTAAACTCCTTTAAAGGAGCTCCACCAACCCTTTGGGTTGGGGAATTTTCATCAAAGTATTCAGGATGCTGTTTTTCTAACTTCTCCAATTCCTTCATAAGCTTATCATATTCTGCATCAGAAATCTCAGGGTCATCTAAAACATAGTATCTGTGATTATGATATTCAATTAACCTTCTTAATTCCTCTATTCTTTTCTTTACATCCTCCATAAAATCACCTCATTATATTTTTCAAGGGGTGCAGTAGATGCAAGTAAGCTTTTAACTCCAGCTTTATCAAATTCAACAGTAATCATTTTATCAGCCGCTATTTCCTTAACTGCTACAACCTTTCCAACACCAAATATTTTATGTTTAACAAGCATTCCAACATCATAGTTTGAAGGCTTATTTAAAGTAGGCTTTTGAATAACTGGTGTTGTATTTATTTTGTTTACTGTAGATATTGTCTTGCTTGGTGTCCTGTAATCATCATAGCTGTAAACTCTATTAAAACTCATTCGCTTTGGAGATATATCATCTATTAAGTGCTCTGGTATCTCCTCAATAAAACTTGATACACTATTAAACATTGTCCTTCCATACATCATCCTTTGCTGTGCACAGGTTAAATAAAGCTTCTTTTTAGCTCTTGTTATTCCAACGTAGCATAGTCTTCTTTCCTCTTCAAGCTCATCCTCATCTTCCTTTGCTGAAAAGTGTGGGAATATTCCCTCCTCCATTGCAGCTATAAATACAACATTAAATTCAAGTCCCTTTGCAGTATGAAGAGTCATTAACGTTACAGCATCTGCATTTTCAATTTGGTCTTGGTCTGATACCAGTGCAATTCTTTCTAAAAACGCTGCTAAGCTTTTATCTTCATTTTGTTCTTCAAATTCCACAGCTGCTGATTTAAATTCGTTTAAGTTTTCTATCCTATCTTGACTCTCCTTTGTATTATCCTCTATAAGTTCCTTTATATAACCTGTTGTATCAAGTATTTCTGATATAAGATTAGATACTGTCATTCTTTCTTTACTTATCATAAAGTAATTCATCTGGCTTATAAACTTCTCTATTGCATTGGCAGCACGTTTAGTAATTCCATCTATTCTATCTATCTCAAGAAGGGCTGAATATAAGCTTATATCCCTGCTATTTGCGTATTCCTTTACCTTATCAATAGTTGCCTGTCCTATACCCCTTCTTGGCACATTTATGATTCTCTCAAGGCTTATATTATCTAAAGGATTGTTTATAACTCTAAGGTATGCTAATATATCCCTTATTTCTTTTCTGTCATAGAACTTCAGTCCTCCTACAACCCTATAGGGTATAGATGACGTAACAAAGGCTTCTTCTAAAATACGTGACATTGCGTTTGTTCTGTATAATATAGCAAAATCTGATAGGCTATGCCCCTCTGCAATTAGCCTTTTTATTTCTTTTACAATAAATAAAGCTTCATCTTCACCATTTTCTGCTTTATAAAATCTTATGTTTTCACCTAATTCATTTTGAGTCCAAAGCCTTTTTGCTTTCTTTTTCATTGTTTTGAATTACATAGTTTGCAGCATCCAGTATCTTTTTGTGCATCTGTAGTTTTGCTCAAGTTTAATTATTTTTACATCAGGATAATCCTTTTCAAAATCTAATATGTTTCTTATATCAGCTCGCCTCCAACTGTAAATGCACTGGTCATCATCCCCTACGACGCAAAGGTTTCTGTGCTCTTTTGCAAGTATGTTTACAAATTCATATTGAGCCCTATTTGTATCCTGATATTCATCAACTAAAATATATCTAAACTTCCTTCTATAATAACTTAAAACGTCTTGATTCTCCTTAAACAGTTTAACTGTAAGCATTATTATATCATCAAAATCAAGGGCATTACTCTTTTTAGCTTTCTTTGATACATTCTATATATGTTTGCAAGGTTTCTGGTTTTAAAATCCATACCATATCTACCATAGTAGGTTTCTGCATCCATAAGTTCATCCTTTAAAGAACCTATTTTAGATAAAACATCCTTTGGAGGCATCACCTTTTCATCTATATTAAGCTCACTTAAGCATTCCTTTATTACCTTTTCTTGATCCTGTGTATCATATATAACAAAGTCCCTGTTATATCCTAACTTTTCTATATCCTGTCTTAAGATTCTAACACAGGCTGAATGGAAGGTACTTATCCATATATTCCTTGCCTCATCGCCTACAATTTGAATTATTCTCTCCTTCATCTCCTGTGCAGCCTTATTTGTAAATGTTATTGCCAATATGTTGCCTGGATATACTCCCTTCTCAATTAAATTTGCTATCCTATATGTTAAAACCCTCGTTTTACCACTACCTGCACCTGCAAGTATTAAAAGAGGTCCCTCTAAAGTTTCAACAGCCTCTCTCTGCTCCTTGTTTAAAACACTTAAATCCAACATACCTCTTTATTCCTCCTAATAAGACTTCAATATTATAGATTATACCATTATTTTTAAATTGCTTCCACTTAACATAAATAAAGGGCAGCATTTGCTACCCTCTATTTTTGCTTCATCTTTTCAAACACAATTTTATAGCCATCTTGTCCATAATTTAAGCTTCTGTTTACCCTACTTATAGTTGCTGTGCTTGCCCCAGTTGTCTCTGCTATATCTATATATGTTTTTCTTTCAAGAAGCATTTTAGCAACCTGAAGCCTTTGTGCCATTGCCTGAAGCTCATTTATTGTACAAAGGTCTTCAAAAATCTATAACACTCCTCAAGGGTCTCAAGGTTTAAAATTGCACTAAATAGATAGTCCATCTCTTCACTTTTTAATTTTGATGTATATTCCCTCACACATATCACCTCGTATACTTTATTAAACTAAATTATACCATAAAAAAGAGGGAAAATCTCCCTCTACTTTTTACTGCATTATACAAAAGTTCAACCTCAGCCTCTGTAAGTTCTCTGCTTTCACCAAGTTCTAAGCTTTCATCTAATTTAAGGGGACCCATTTCAATTCTTTTTAAATATATTACCTTTTTCCAACCGCTTCAAACATTCTTTTTACTTGATGATATTTCCCTCATATATAACAAGTTCTATTTCTGATATTTCATCGGATTTTAATATTGTAAGTTCAGCTGGCATAGTTTTATAGCCATCATCTAAAACTACACCTTTTTTAAACTTTTCAACATCATCATCTGTAACTACACCCTGAACCCTTGCGTAATATTTTTAGGAACGTGTCGTTTTGGTGATAGCAGTAGATGATTTAATTCGCCGTCATTTGTTAATATCAAAAGTCCCTCCGTATCTTTGTCTAACCTCCCAACTGGACTTGGCATAAATATTCTAAACTCATCTGGAAGTATATCTACAACAGTTCTCATCATAATCATCCTCTGTTGCACTAATTACCCCTTGAGGCTTGTTTAACATAACATAGATATATTTTTTATACTGAAGAATTTCTCCATCCACCTCAATTACGTCCTTCTCAGGGTCAATATGCATTGAAAAATCCTTAACTAATTTTCCATTTACTGATACGACTCCAGACCTAACTAATAATTTAACCTCTTTTCTTGTTCCATAACCCATATTTGCAAGAATCTTATCCAATCTCTCTTTAGACATTTTAAACCTCCACGCCTTTTCTTTGAAGTATTAGTGATATAAAGAGGTTTGCCACAACAACCTTAGGCATAAAAACAGAGAGCAGCCTTCTAAATCTTTTTATATCGTCATTTTGCTTCATACCTGGATAGAAGGAAAGTAAAAACTTTGCCTCCATAAAAACCTTCTTCATTTCTCTGTCAAATTCTATTTCATTTCTACTTAATATTAACTTTTTAAGCCCTGAAATATACTCATTAAAATCACTGCTTGTCTTTATTTCATTATAGGTATTATATATTGTGTCTATAAGTTCATCTAACTCATATATTCTTTTTCTATTAATTCCAAGCTGTTCTGCTGTTATTTCCGCCATAGCTAATATTACACTATCTGCTGTAAAATTGGAAGGGGTATATTGCTGAATAACCCTTAAAATTTTGTCTATTATCATTTTATTGTTTTTATTTGTCCTTCCCCATTCAAGTCCTAAAAATCTATACAGGTTTTTAAAATCTTCAGTATCTAGTTTTCCAATATAGCTACTTCCTATTCCTTCATTATTATTATTTTTTATATAATATTTATAACCTACAACCTTTTTAAAGGCCTTTAGTGTATCTAAATATCCAATCTCTATGTTACTTTTTGATTTTTCGCTATCAAAATTAAGAGTCCTGCCTAAATCCTCTGAATTTTTAATTTTAATTATATTGCAATCCTTATATTTAACTCTTTGTGTTATCCCTATTCCCGAAACATCAACTACAATTATATCCTTTATACCTTTTTTCTCATCATAGAAACAGGAATATTGTTGTATACTCCTCCATCGATGAACTTTTTATTATCTATTTCGTGGGGTTTAAAAGCTGGAAAACAGGCACTGGCAAGTAAATAATCCTTTAACTTCCCATAGGGTATTTCATCTTTAAATACTTCAACAGGTTTTAAATCAGACAAAGAAAAAGTAACAAGCCCAAAGTCAACATCTGAACTTCTTATTTTATCTTCATCAACAACCTCATCTATTAACATTTTAAGGGGTGTTACGTCTAATCCTCCTGACTTTATCGCTGCCTTAATGTTTTTTATTTTATTTGTTATTTTATTTTCACCCTCTTGGGACGTTGCTATCTCTCCTTCTAATCTAATAACCGTATCCATAGTAATACTTGTCCATATTTCAAGTGCCCTTTCAAACTCATTCTGCACAATCAATGCTCCATTTAAAGCCCCAACCGAAGTTCCACAAACAGCACATATCGGAATATTAAGCTCCCTTAGTGCCTTCCAAACTCCAATTTCATATCCCCTTTGGCACCTCCACCACCTAAAACCAAACCATAAGCCATATAACCACCCCTTATAGTTTCTTGTATTGTTCGTAATTTTTTAGCACCTTATTTACATAGTTTCTTGTTTCTGCTGGCATCTTGCTTATCTCTTCTACTGTATCTACTTCTAACCTTTTCATTCTACCTATTCCACCATTATAGGCAGCAAGGGCTAATGCCTTATTTCCTGAAAAGCTATTTAAAAGGTTTCTTAGATATCTTGTTCCCCTTCAAGATTTTCTAATGCATCATAAGGATTAACCCCTAAAGATTTTGCAGTGCTTGGCATAAGCTGCATAAGTCCTATTGCTCCTGCCCTTGAAACTGCATTTTGATTAAATCCCGACTCCTGCTTTATAACTGCCTTTATAAGTTCTTCTTCTACTCCATATTTTCTTGATACTTCCTTTATAGCCTCCTCTAAATCCTTTGGAGCATCCTTAATTGTATTTTTTATACTATTTAAAACATCAGTTGAATTTCCATTGTTATTTTTATAAGGTTGTCCATTTAAAAGACTTTGAGAATCTATCATTTTATCTAATATAGCACCAAACAACATTCCTGTCTGTTCATTATTTGAAGCATACGCATTTTGCAATAAATATACAGCCAGCATTTGTACTATTTGTTCGGTCTTCAATGCTATCACTCCTTTGTAAATATTATATCATATTATTTTGAGTTAATATAAAAATATTTTTACATTTTTATGTATATTTTTCCTTTTTCTTAATGCATAGATTAATGATATTATCCTAATAATAATATAAAAATACATTTAGAGGTGATATAATGAAGATCGAATCAAACGGTAAATATCCTATAATTGAACATACAAATAATGCACTACTTTGGCCTGAAACAATAAAGGGAGGAATTGATTTAGTTGACACATATGAAATATCCTCTGTTCCAAAGGACCCAGACACTCCTATGGAAAACATTGACGTTTTAAGAAATAAGGGTATATTACCATAAAAAATAACCACTTGGATTAATCCAAGTGGTTATTTTTACACAAATATCATAACAAGTAAATGTGCCACTATACCTGCAACAAGACCACCTATTGTATGGGAAAGAATAGCTTTATTTGTAAGCTGTCTACTTTCTAATGCATCCATCATAGCAACGTGAGTTGAAAGATATCCACTCCAGCACATCCCCATAGCAGTAAATACGGCTATTTCATTAGCTCCAATAAGTCCCTGTTGTAAAAACTTTGGAACAAGACCTATTGCAGCACCAACAGCACCAAGTGCTGTTATTGGAAAGGCTATTGCCTCTGGAGACTTAAATCCTAAAAGTGGCTTTAATATGAAATTTATTTTACTTCCAAGCCAAGGAAGTACAGGCACACCTTCATAGGCAGCACCGGTATAAACTCCTACCTTTGGTGCATTGGTTAGCATCATTACAAGAGTACATATAACAATAACACCAGGTATAATAGATAATCCCATTTCAACACCAGTTTTACCACCATCTAATATTGCCTCAAGACCTCTTTGAAATAAACTTCCACTTCTTATCTCCCTATATTGGGTTAAATCTACTCCCTCTTCTCCTTCATATGCCATCTTTTCAGTTCCATACTCCTTTTAGTAAAATACATCATTATTCTAACGCTTACAATACTTCCAACTACAGCACCTATGTTTCCTATTAATGCTGGTAAAAGAAACTTTCACCCTTTGGTGCTTGGGCTATCATAAAGGTTGTAACTATAAGCCCCATTCCAAAGGCTGTACCTAAATTAGTTAAGGCAGGTATTTGATATTTTTTAAAATATCTTGTAAACCCCTTATCCTTAGCTAAAGTAATTATCGCTGGGTTATCTGAAAGATAAGTAGTTATAACTCCAATGCTTGCAGCCCCTGGCATATCATAAAGAGGCTTCATTAAAGGCGACAAAATCTTGTTAATTAACGCTACAACTCCAAACTCAGTTAAAAGTGCTCCAAAGGCACCAGCTAATACTGCTATTGCCATAATAAAAAGACTGTGTTGAGCAATAGGTCGTGAGCTGTTTTCATCATCGTACTAAACATATTAGCAAGTCCCATTACTCTTGCTAAAAAGTAAAACAAACTGCTAAAATTCCAAGAAAGATAAAAGCTTCTGCATTGATTGCTTTAACATACTTCTTTTGCACAATATCACTCCTTGCCATCAGTATTTTGTTACCCCCTAAGTTTACAGAATTATTTTAACATATACCTTAGTGTTTTAGTAGTAGTATTTTATATATTACAAACTCTTCATAATTCTACATTTTACATAAAAAGGTGCTTAAACTTAAGCACCTTTAATTTTCATTAACCTCAATATTGACTGCAGATATATTTTCACCTACATTAGTAGCTTCTCCCTTTACAAACCTATACACAAACAAAAACCCTAATATAATTACAATTGTACTAAGTATCCCTGCCTCTGGTCCAAAGGCTCCACCTGTTATAAAATTATCCTTCAAATTAGAAACTTTGATTATTCCATTTGGACTTTGGCCACTTACTGGAAGCCCAAAAACATTATCTTGAAAATAGTTCCAAGTTAGATGGTACCCTATTGCCATCATAAGATTATTTGTTTTTAAAGTCATATACGCAAATAATGCTCCTACTAAAAAATATTAAAAATACCAAACCAACGTAAATTTGGATTAAATACGTGAAGAAGTGCAAATATTAGTGATGACACAACAACAGCAAACTTTTCTGAATTAAACTCCTTAAGTGCGTATAGGCAATAGCCTCTGCTAAACAATTCTTCATTAAGTGCAACAAAAGTAAATATAATAAGTCCTGTAAAGGTGTAGGTTGAGAAGTTTAAACCCTTTTCTATAGTAACATTCCCTGTTATGCTAAATACAGCAAATATAAAGGTCATTGAAACAGCACCTAATAATAATCCTATTAACAAGTCCTTCATACTACGTCTATTAAACTTTAATCCAATATCCCTAAATTTCTTTTATCAATAGCATTAACTATAATAAATACTGCTAAAATTACTGCAATCATCGAAGATACTTTAATAATAAAGCTCATTACAGGGTTTTCTGTTATGAATAAAACAACTTGATCCCTTACTAATTCTCTCCCTTCAAGTGCAGTTTTAAAACCTAATACAGCTCCTCCTATCATTCCTAAAAAGGCACTAAAAATAGTTTGAAAAATTAAACTTAATAAAAGGACTAATGCAATCCTCCATCCAGATCTTATTTTTCCCGTATCATTCTTAAATACTCTCATATATACACTCTCCTTTTTGTTATTTATTGCTAATTCTATATTATTTTCTTATTTTAGTCAAAAAAATTAGTTTAATAAATTTTAAAAATTAGTTTAATTAAAAATCTTAATAAATTTAATTAATAAATTATTGCCCTGTCTTGTTACTCTATGGTAAACTATTTTAAGAAAATTATGTAAAAGGGGAACAAAATGAAAAAGTATATCGCAATAATATTAATCATCATAATAGCTGTTTTAAATCTTGTTGGATGTAATTTTAAATCCAGTAAAACAGAAACAAAAAAGAACTTATAAGGAGACCGGAATGGGTTGAAAATTCAGTAATTTATGAAGTAAATGTTAGACAATATACAAAGGAAGGAAACTTTAAAGCCTTTAGAGAACATCTTCCAAGACTTAAGGAAATGGGTGTTGACGTTTTATGGTTTATGCCTATATATCCTATTTCAGAAAAAATAGAAAGGGTACCTTAGGCTCCTACTACTCAATAAAGGATTATAAGGCAGTAAACCCTGAGTTTGGTACAATTGAAGAGTTCAAAGAATTAGTTGATGAGTGCCACAAAATGGGATTTAAAGTTATATTAGACTGGGTAGCAAACCATACAGGTTGGGATCACGTTTGGATTAAAAACAAAGATTGGTATTTAACTGATAGTAATGGAAACATTGTTCATCCGCCTGGAACAGACTGGACAGATGTTGCACAGCTAAATTATAAAAATCAAGATATGAGAAATGCAATGATTGATGCAATGGTATTTTGGGTAAAAGAGGTTGGTGTTGATGGATATAGATGCGACGTTGCAGGAAGAGTTCCTGTTGATTTTTGGGAAAAAGCAAGGGAAGAACTTGAAAAGATAAAGCCTGTATATATGCTTGCAGAGGATGAAGGAAACAGAGAATACTTAAGTAAAGCCTTCAACAGCAACTACAACTGGAGGCTTATGCACCTTATGGAGAGTATTGCAAATGGAAAATCTGATGCCTTTGGGATAAAAAGATATTATGAAAACTTTGATAGACTTTATCCAAATTCAAGTTACCCAATGAACTTTATCACAAATCACGATGAAAACTCTTGGAGTGGAACTGAATTTGAAAGATTAAAGGATGCTGTTGATGTAATGTCAGTATTAACCTTTACACTTCCTGGAATACCACTTATATATTCGGGACAAGAGGCTGCGTTAAATAAGCGACTTGAGTTTTTGAGAAGGACGAAATAGATTGGGGAAACTTTCCTAAACAGGACTTTTACAAAGGCTTAATAAGGTTAAAGAAGGAAAACAAAGCCCTATTCAATGGTGAGCACGGAGGAAATATTAAATTTATTAATGTAAAAAATGATAATGTTCTTGTCTTCTTGCGTGAAAAGGAAGATAATAGAGTCTTAGTTTTTGCAAACCTTTCAGATAAGGAGGTTAATTTAGAAGTACCTCTTGACGGATATGCAGGAAAATACAAAGACTTCTATAGTAATGAGACAGTAAAGTTAATGAAAAATCAAACAGTTAAGCTTTCTGCTTGGGGTTATGTGATATATGTAAAATAGGGGTAAAAATCGAAACGTCCTAAGAAGAATTGAAAACAATTCTTCTTAGGGCATTTTATGTTATATATCTCTTCTATAATGAATTCCATCAAATCTTATCTTTTTATTTCTCTATATACCTTATCCCTTGCTGCTTCAAGGGTATCTCCAACGGCTGTGAGCGATAAAACTCTTCCGCCATTTGTGTAAAACTTTCCATTACTAAGTTTAACACCTGAAATATATAAATCAACATCTTTTAAACCTTCAAGCCCAGATATTTCATCACCTAATACAGGTGATAGGGGATATCCTTTGCTTGCTAAGACAACATTACAAGAAGCACCATCTATCCACTCTAGCTTACATTCATCTAATCTGCCCTCAAGCGTCTTTAACATAATATCAACCAAATCACTCCTTAAAAGAGGCAAAATTGCCTGTGCTTCGGGATCCCCAAACCTTACATTATATTCAAGAAGGTATGGGCCCTCCTTTGTAATCATTATCCCAAAATATATGAAACCTTTATAATCTAAGTTTTCTTGCTGAATACCCCATAGTGTTTTATCCATTATCTCAACTTTAAATTTTTCAAAGACATCTTCAGTTACAAATCTATTTGGTGCAATAACGCCCATTCCACCTGTATTTGGGCCTTCATCATTATCCATTAACCTTTTGTGGTCCTTTGCTGAAACAAAGGGTTTTATGCTTTTTCCATCAGTTATACAAATAATAGAAGCCTCAACTCCCTCAAGATATTCCTCTATTAATACTTTTTACCAGAACCCTTAAAGATATCATCAACCATAAAACTGTATAATGTATCCTCTGCCTCTTTATTATTTTTACAAATTACAACGCCCTTTCCCTGTGCAAGCCCATCTGCCTTTATTACAATAGGATATTTAGCATTACTTAAATATTCCTTAGCTTCTTTAAAATCATCAAAGGTTTCATAAAAGGCAGTTTTTACTCCATATCTTTTCATAAAGTCCTTTGCATAGGCCTTACTTCCTTCTAATAGTGCCGCCTTTTTTGAAGGGCCAAATATTTTTATTCCATTTTCTCTAAATCTATCAACAGCTCCAAGCATAAGGTACTTTTCAGGTCCGACTACAACCAAATCGACACTCTCACCCTTTGCAAAGTTTATTATTTCGTCTAATTCCTCTATCTCAACATTTTGACACTTCTTTTCCATCTGCGTTCCCACATTGCCAGGACACACATACACTCTGCTGCACAGTGGACTTTTTGCTATCTTTTTAGCTAACACGTGCTCTCTTCCACCTGAACCTAAAACCATAACCTTCATAAAATCACCTCAGTGTTTAAAATGTCTAACGCCAGTAAAGACCATAGAGATACCAAACCTGTTGCAGGCATCTATGGATTCTTTATCTCTAATTGAACCTCCTGGTTGCATAATTGCCTTTATACCATATTCATTGGACTTTTCTACAACATCTTCAAAGGGGAAGAAGGCATCTGATACAAGACATATAGCCCCTTTACCTCTTTCTAATGCCTGACAGGCTGCCCATATTCTATTTACCTGTCCACCTGCAATACCTATTGCCATCTTATCCTTAACAACTACAATAGCATTAGATTTTACATACTTTACAACCTTCATACCAAACAGCATATCCTCCATCTCTTTATCAGAAGGCTTTTGTTCTGTTACATATCTAAATTCGCTAATCAACTTTTTATCTACGTCCTGAACTAAAATTCCACCATCTACACTTATATATTCTAAATTATCACTTGGTTTTGAAAGGGCCTTTATAACCCTTAGATTCTTCCTTTGCTTTAAAATCAAAAGTGCATCCTCATCATAATCTGGTGCTATTACTATTCTCAAGAAATATGTCAATAAGTCCTTCAGCAGTTCTTTTATCTACCCTTCTGTTAAATGCGACAATGCCTCCAAATATAGATATCTTGTCACATTCGTATGCCTTAGTGTAAGAATCATATACATTTTCTCCTACTGCAACTCCGCAGGGGCTGTTGTGCTTTACTGCACAGCAGCAGGGTTCTTCAAACTCACAAACAACCTTCCAGGCTATATCCATATCCTTTAGATTGTTGTAGGAAAGTTCCTTTCCATTTAACTGTATAAAATCTTTTATTGCTCCACTTCCTACTGTCTTTGTATAGTATGCCGCCCTTTGATGAGGGTTTTCTCCATATCTTAAATCCATCTCTTTCTTATATGACAATGTTAAATATTTTGGGAAATCCTCTTCTAAAAGATAATTGGAAATAGCCGCATCATAGGCAGATGTTAGATTAAATACCTTTCCTGCAAGATATTTTCTCTTCTCTAACCTTACATCACCGTAGTTTATAATCTCATCCATAACCATAGTGTAATCCTCAGGGTCGCATATCGGCACAACATATTTATGATTTTTAGCTGCAGACCTTAACATCGAAGGACCGCCTATATCTATAAACTCTATCTTTTCATCATCAGATAAATCCTCTTTAACCTTTTCAAAGAAGGGATATAAATTTACAACAACAAAGTCAATATACTCGATAGCCCTTTCCTTTAACTGTTTTATATGTTCTTCATTATCTCTTACTGCCAAAAGTCCTGCGTGAACGACAGGATGAAGTGTCTTTACTCTACCATCTAATATTTCATCAAAATTAGTAATAGAGCTTATCTCAACTACATCTATTCCTTTTCCTTTAAATATTTAAAGGTTCCACCAGTTGAAATTATCTCAACACCTCTATCTGATAGAAACTTTGCAAACTCATAAATCCCTTCTTTATTAAATACACTAATTAATGCCCTCATAAGACACCTCCAATTTTTTATAGCCTCAATTATAGCTCTATGTTCTTCCCTTTGAACCTTGTTTTTTATATCTTCAATACTATCCCCATCATCCACAGAAACAAACCTTTGAAGAATTATCCTTCCTGTATCTACACCCTCATCAACAAAATGAACTGTACATCCTGTTATTTTTTCTTTATTCTCTAAAACAGCTCTATGCACATTATCCCCATACATTCCAACACCTCCAAACTTAGGAAGAAGGGATGGATGAAGGTTTATTATTTTATCTCTATATTCCTTTAGTAAGTCTCCCTTTAATATAGAAAGATAACCTGCTAATACTATAAAATCTGCCTTGTCCTTAACCAACTCGTATATTTTACTTGAAAGTTCTTCCCCATATCTTTTTCTATCTAAAACATAAGTTTCAATTCCTCTTTTTGGCCCTTTTGATAGCAAAGCACTCTCTATCTGATATTACCAAGACAACTTTTGATTTTATCTCATTATTATCTGCCGCATTTAATATCGCCTCAAGGTTAGTTCCACTTCCTGATACAAGAACGGCTATCTTAAACATACACTTCCACCGCCCTTTATAACTTCTCCTATTATATATGCCCTTTTACCACCTTCTTGGATATTTCTAACTACTAACTCTGCATCCTCTTTATCCACACAAATAACAAAACCTATTCCCATATTGAAGGTTCTATACATTTCATTTTCAGCTACTCCTTTTTGCTGTATCAGCCTAAATATTTCAGGGACATTGTAGCTGTCTTTGTATACTACTGCATCAAAATTCCCCTTAAACATCCTTGGGATGTTTTCTACAAATCCTCCTCCTGTTATATGGGACATACCTTTTATTTGGTACTTATCAAGAAGTGGTAAAACATCCTTTACATAGATATTAGTTGGAGTTAGCAAAACTTCTCCTATTTTTGTCATTAAAGGGTTCCTCTAAGTTTGTAAAAATTCTTCTAATTAGAGAATACCCATTGCTATGAAAGCCTGATGATTCTATACCAATAAGTAAATCTCCTCTTTAATTTTACTTCCATCAACTATCCTGTCCTTTTCTACTATACCAACACAAAATCCTGCTATATCAAATTCTCCATCCTTATAAAACCCTGGCATTTCAGCAGTTTCACCACCAATTAAACTACAGCCTGCCATTTTGCATCCTTCTTTAATGCCCTTTATTACATTAAAGGCATCCTCTGCACTAAGTTTGCCACAGGCAAAGTAGTCAAGGAAAAGAGAGGTTTTGCACCGTGGCATAAGATGTCATTTACACACATTGCAACACAGTCTATCCCGATTGTATCTAACCTTTTCATATCTATTGCAATTTTTAATTTTGTACCAACACCATCACATCCGGACACTAAAACAGGATTTTTGTAGTTTTTTATTTCAAACAGGGCACCAAATCCTCCAACACCCTCAAGCACACCCTCTGTATAGGTTTCCTTAACCATTCCCTTAAGCATTGAAACAAGTCTGTTTCCTTCATCTATATTTACACCAGCATCACTATATCTCATATCACTCTTTCCTTTCAAACATAAATTTATCTGCCTCGAAGGGGGCTGAAACAGGGTATATGCCGTTAAAACAGCCTAAGCAAAAACTTTTTGCCTCAAGGGCATCCAAAAGTCCATCCATACTTAAAAATCCTATACTGTCTGCACCAAGTTCCCTTCCTATCTCCTCTTCACTTAAGTTTGAACCTATAAGTTGACTTCTTCTTGGGGTATCTATACCAAAATAGCAGGGATATTTTACTATAGGAGATGCAATTCTAACGTGAACTTCCTTTGCACCATTTTTTCTTAAAAGCTCTATTAGCCTTTTCATTGTTGTTCCACGTACTATTGAATCATCCACCAATACTATTCTTTTCCCTTCGATATTTACTTTAAGTGGATTTAGTTTCATAGAAACAGAAGTTTCTCTAAGCTCTTGAGTAGGTATTATAAAGGTTCTTCCTACATATTTATTTTTAACAAATCCTATGCCGTAAGGAATTGATGATGCCTTAGCATAGCCTACTGCAGAATGGGTACCTGAATCTGGTACTCCAACTACAATATCCGCATCAACAGGCTTTTCTTTAAAAGATTTTCACCAGCCTTAACCCTGGATAGATAAACATTAATTCCATCTATTGTACTGTCCGGTCTTGCAAAGTAGATATATTCAAAGGAGCAGGTTTTAAGAGAAGTTCTTTCTATCATTTTGTAGCTCCTAAGCCCTTCTTTATCTATAACAACTATTTCGCCTGGTTCTACATCCCTGTAAAATTCTACACCTACCGCATCTATGCCACAGCTCTCTGAGGATAAAATATAATCATCTCCAAGCTTTCCAATACAAAGAGGCCTTATACCATTTGGATCTCTTACTGCAATTAACCTGTCCTCTGTAAGAAGAAGTATTGCATAGGAACCCTTAACTGCTTGTATTGCATCAAAGCAGGCTCTTTCTATTCCTTTTTGTACCCCTTGCTATCAGGTTTAGTACAACCTCAGAATCAATTGAAGTTTGGAAAATACATCCAGCCTCCTCTAATAGTTCCCTTATAATGTCTGCATTTACTAAGTTTCCATTATGGGCAATTGAAATGCTTCCAAGCTTATATTTACTTAAAAGAGGCTGTGCATTTTGAAGATTTGAATCTCCTGTTGTTGAGTATCTTACGTGGCCTATTGCAGAATACCCTACCATTTTATCTAAGTCTTCCTTCTTAAGTGCATCACCAACAAGCCCCATTCCCTTTTTCAGGTTTACTTCCTGACCATCTGAAAAGGCAATTCCTGCACTCTCCTGTCCCCTATGCTGAAGAGCATAAAGCCCATAATAAACTATCTCCCCAACCTTCTTTTTTGTTTTGAATATACTCCAAATACACCACACTCTTCTTTAAACTTATCTAGTCCATAACACACGGAAGTTCCTCCTCCCACACTCTTTTAACTCCTTAACATTTTTATCTATAACTCTTCTGCCGTTTATATTAACTTCGATATTTTCACCTATTGTCTCTCCAATTACCTAGTGCAAACACTCCATACCTTTTAAATTCTGTTATTATGTCATCTACCGCCTCTTTTTAGCGGATAATATAAACCTTCCTTGGCTTTCTGAAAATAAAAATATATCATCTCTTAAATCTGTTTCTATACTTATTTTTGTGCCTATTTCATTTTTAAAGGAACACTCACAAAGTGCTACAATCATTCCACCTTCAGAAATATCGTGGGCACTTTTTATCAGTCCCTTATTTATAAGCCCAACTAAACATTCTATTGTATTTTTTTCAACCTCAGGATAGCATCTTGGAGATCTGCCTATAACCTTACCGTAAATAACCTTTAAATATTCACTTCCACCAATTTCATTTAAAGTCTCACCAACCAAGATTACTGCATCTCCCATATCCTTAAAGTAAGCTGTACAAGCTTTGTTTTTATCCTCTAAAAGTCCTACCATTCCTATTGTTGGGGTAGGATATATTCTTGTTTTATTTGATTCATTGTAAAAACTAACATTACCACTTACAACTGGTGTGTTTAATACCCTTGTTGCCTCTGTTATTCCTAAAATTGATTGTCTGAAGGCATAGTAAACCTCTTCATCCTCAGGATTTGCAAAGTTTAGGCAGTCTGTTACTGCAATTGGTTTTGCACCTGTTGCTGCTATGTTTCTTGCTGCCTCACATACTGCTATCTTTGCTCCTTCATAAGGGTCTAAATAGCAGTACCTTGAATTGCAGTCAACTGTTAAGGCAAGTGCCTTATCTGTTCCTTCAACTACAACTAAAGCAGCATCTCCACCAGGCTTTACTATTGTGTTTGTTCTGACCATATAATCATATTGGCTATATACCCATTCCTTTGAAGCTATATTCTCTGATTTTAAAATTCTAATTAATACTTCGTTTAAATCCTCAATTTCATCTAAGCTATTTATATCTAAATTTAACTCATCTAAATACTTAGGCCTTCTATATGGTCTTAGATTTGCCTTTGCACCATCACCTAAAAGTTCAACTGGAACACATCCTACTATTCTATCTCCTATAGTTACCGTCAAATTATTATCATCAGTAATCTCTCCTATTACCGATGCATTTAGATTCCATTTTTAAATACCTTAAGTATTTCTTCTTCGCATCCCTTTTTACTACAAAGAGCATTCTCTCTTGAGATTCTGAAATCATAATCTCCTCTGGAATCATATTTTCTTCCCTTGTTACAACCCTTGAAACATCTATCTTAATTCCACATCCACCTCTTAGTGCCATCTCACAGCTTGAGGAGGTTAAACCAGCCGCTCCTAAATCCTGTACAGCAACTACATAGTCTTTATCCATAAGTTCAAGACAAGCTTCAAGTAGGAGTTTTTCCATAAAGGGGTCTCCAACTTGAACAGCAGAACGCATAGCTTCAGATTCTTCTGTTAAATTGCAGGAGGCAAAACTTGCACCACCTATTCCGTCACGTCCTGTTGTATGGCCAACTAAAATAACACTGTTACCAACCCCTTGTGCTATTGCCCTCTTTAGCTTATCCTTCTTTATAATCCCTACACTCATTGCGTTAACAAGAGGATTGTCGCTATAGCATTCCTCAAATACTGTCTCACCTGCAACTGTTGGAATTCCAACTGAGTTACCATAATTACCAATTCCGTTAACTACACCCTTTAAAAGCCTTTTATTTTTTTCATCCTTTAAATGTCCAAACCTTATGGAGTTTAAGTTAGCTATTGGTCTTGCACCCATTGTAAATATATCCCTTAATATACCTCCAACTCCTGTTGCCGCCCCCTGATATGGTTCAAGGGCAGAGGGGTGATTGTGACTTTCAATTTTAAAAACAACTGCTAAGTCATCACCTATATCAACAGCACCAGCATTTTCCCTGGCCCCTGAAGTACCCTTTCACCCTTTGTATTAAACAATCTAAGTAGTGCCCTTGAGTTTTTATAGCTGCAGTGTTCTGACCACAATACTCCAAACATTGAAAGTTCTAAATCATTTGGTTCTCTATTTAAGCCTTCAACTATCCTTTTGTATTCTTCCTGTGTTAGCCCCACCTTTTCATATCTATTCATTTTCTTTAACCTCCTTAAGTTTTTGGCTCATACCATAAACTTCCTTTTCCAATCCTTGTTTGTATCTTAATAGTCCTTCTGCTATCTTTTCATCATACACAGAAAGCATCCTTAAGGCCAAAAGGGCTGCATTTTCAGCTCCCCTACTGCAACGGTTGCAACAGGTATTCCCTTTGGCATTTGAACTATTGAAAGAAGAGAATCTATACCCTTAAGTTTTGATACAACAGGAACACCAATTACAGGAAGCGTAGTTAGGGATGCAACCATCCCTGGAAGATGTGCCGCTCCCCTGCCCCTGCTATTATTACCTTTATTCCTCTTTCTCTTGCCCCTTTGCAAACTCATACATCTTATCTGAGTCCTGTGGGCAGAAACTACATCTATTTCTATAGTCAACATTAAATTCCTTTAAGATCTTTTCTGCTCCCTTCATAGTCTCATAATCTGAAATACTTCCCATTATTATTGCAACAGATGCCATATTAACATCCTCCTAAAAACTCAAACTTCATATTAGAAACTCTTTTTATACCTTCATCTAAGTCACTGCAAATATATGTGATATGTCCCATTTTCCTTCCCTTTTTAACTTCTGCTTTGCCGTATAAATGAAGATAAAGTCCCTCAAGCCTTAAAAGTTCTTCTATGTCTTTAAGCCTATAGACTCCCTCTATATCTTTATCTCCTAATATATTTCTCATAACCGCCTTTGAAATTTGCTTTGTACTTCCAAGTGGAAGATCTAAAATACTTCTTATGTGCTGTTCAAATTGACTTGTAATGCAGGACTCGATTGTATGATGCCCTGAATTGTGGGGACGAGGTGCTATTTCATTTATATATATGTTGCCTTCTTTATCTAAAAACATCTCTATGCAGTATATTCCAAAGTCACCTACTACCTCTATAAACTTATCTGCAATTTCATATATCTTATCCTCTACTTTTTATCTATCCTTGCGGGCGATATGCTTAAATGAAGTATGCTGTCTTTGTGGATATTTTCAACTGGTGAGAAGTGCTTAATTTCACCGCTTTTATTTTTGCAACAAGAACTGATACTTCCTTTTCAAAGTCAATAAGTTCTTCTATAAAAATTCATCCTCAAGGTTTGAAACTACTTCCCTAAGATGAGAAGAACTATTAATTAATATGTTCCCCTTTCCGTCATATCCTCCCTTTGAAAATTTAAGCATACAGGGAAAACAATCTATTTTGTCCATATCATCCCTTATATAAATTTTGGGTATATTAAAACCCTTTTCCTTTAAATAAAGTTTCTGTCTAAGTTTATTTTGAATAATCTCTAATGTATTAGAAGAAGGTATGACCTCTCTACCCCTTTTTCTATCTCCCTTAAGAACTCTACTGAAATATGTTCAAATTCATAGGTTACAACATCGCATAAATTAATAAATTGATCTATCTTATCTAAGTCATCATAATCTGCAACAATTTGGACATCCGATACCTGTCCTGCTGGTGAATTTGGATTTGGATCTAATATAATTACCTCAAACCCCATCCTTTTTGCCTCAAAGGACAACATCCTTCCAAGCTGTCCACCACCTACTATTCCAATCCTTTTCATACTATGCCTCCTTAAAGTAGGCAATTATTGAATTAAAAAACTTAAGACCATCTTCACAACCAAGTAGTTTATCCTGTGCCCTTTCTGGATGAGGCATCATACCAAGTACATTTCCTTTTTGTTTACAATACCTGCAATATCATAAACTGAACCATTTGGAT
The DNA here is from genome assembly GCF_028622835.1 of Caloramator sp. mosi_1. Classification (GTDB taxonomy): domain Bacteria; phylum Bacillota; class Clostridia; order Clostridiales; family Caloramatoraceae; genus Thermobrachium. Next base: position 256,471 of record NZ_CP117677.1, read on the forward strand.
TGTTTTGATATCTAAATACTATTTGATTATTTTTTATAAGTTCATCTAATCCCTCTTCATCTATATAATAGTTGCCTTCTCCGTGGGCTATAGGGAAATTTACAACCTCACCCTTTGTAAAAAGATTTGTAAAAGGAGTTGAATTATTTTCTACTATTAAATTACAGTCACTACATATGAAGTTAAGATTTTTATTTCTAAGAAGTGCTCCTGGAAGTGCCTTAAGTTCTGTTAAAATTTGAAATCCGTTGCATATTCCTAAAACAAGCTTTCCCTTTTCAATGTGGTCATTTATATTCTCAAGTGCCTTTGCAAATCTTGCAATCGCACCACACCTTAAATAATCGCCATAGGAAAAACCACCTGGAAGAAGTATCAAATCTACATTTTCTATTTTTTCATCGTGCCATATATATTCTACCTCTACATCAAGTTTTTCTAAAACCTTATAGGCGTCTATATCACAGTTTGAACCTGGAAAAACAATAACCCCTGCCTTCATTCTATCACCTCAAACCTTACAGAATAGGTCTCAACTTCAAAGTTTACAAGAAGTCTTCTGCACATTTCATCTATCTTCTCACGAGCTGCCTCTATTTTATCCTCCTTTAATAAAACCTCAATATGCTTGCCTATTCTAACATCCTCTGCATAAAACCCAAGCTTTTCAAGTCCCTTTTTAACTGCTGTACCTTGAGGGTCAAGTATACTCTTTTTAAGTGTTACATCTATATAGGCCTTAATCATATTGATTCCTCCAATCTTTTTAAAATTTCTCTATACCCTTCTACTACATTTCCCAAATCCTGTCTAAATCTATCCTTATCGTATTTATATAATGTTTCTTTATCCCAAAGTCTGCAGGTGTCTGGAGATATCTCGTCTGCAAGTAAAATCTCTCCATTATACCTTCCAAACTCAAGCTTAAAATCAACTAATATTATTCCTATTTCATTAAACAACTTAGTTAATACACTGTTAATTTTAAGTGCTGTATCGTATATATAGCTAAGCTCCTTTTTTCAACTAAACCTAATGCGTATGCGTGAAAATCATTTATAAGTGGGTCTCCTAAAGAATCGTTTTTATATGAGATTTCAAGAACTGGCTCTTTAAATTTTTGTCCTTCAGTTAAACCTAATCTTTTTACAATACTTCCTGCTGCATAGTTTCTCACAATAACTTCAAGGGGAACTATATTAACTTTTTGACAAGCTGTTCTCTTTGGGATATTTTTTCAATGAAGTGGGTCTTTATATTATTCTTTTCAAGTTTTTCAAAGATAATTGAAGATATGCTATTATTCAATATGCCTTTATCTATTATTACATCCTTTTTAACCCATTAAAGGCTGTTGCATCATCTTTATAGTAGACAATCAATTTATCAAACTCATTAGTTTCAAAAACTTTTTTGCCTTTCCTTCATAGAGCATATTTAACTTTTCCATATTAACACCCCTTATATTTGAAATTGAAGTCCAGAGCATTTTGCTCTGGACTTATTAATTAATGAGGGAGAAGTGCAAATCTTATTATGAAGAGAACTGCAAGTACATAAACGGCAGGATTTACTTCTTTAGACTTGCCTGTAACTATTTTAACGATTGGATAGAATATCATACCTGCTGCTATACCATTTGCTATACTGTAGCTAAATGGCATAATAGCTATTGTAAAGAATGCTGGGAGTGCTTCTGTAAAGTCGTCAAAATTTATCTTAGTTATGGCACCCATCATTAAGGCACCAACAATAACAAGTGCTGGAGCTGTTGCCTCTGCTGGAACTATTCCAACAAGACCTGTAAAGAACATAGCAAGTAGGAACATTACTCCTGTTGTAAAGGCTGTTAAACCTGTTTTTCCACCTTCTGAGATACCTGCAGTTGATTCTACGTATGTTGTAACTGTACTTGTACCAAGCATTGCACCACAAGTTGTTGCAATTGCATCTGCAAGAAGTGCTCTGTTCATATTCTTCATCTTTCCATTTTCATCAAGAAGATTTGCCTTTTGTGCAGTACCAACAAGTGTTCCAATTGTATCAAACATATCAACTAAACTGAAGGATATAACAACCATAATAACGCTCATTAAGGCACCAACTACTCCTGCTTGACCTAAGCCTAAAAGTCCCTTAAAATCCATCTTCATAAATGTTGGTGCAACTGAAGGAGGAGCAGAAATTAACTTAACACCTTCTATGTTTGTTATTCCCATAGGAATTCCAATGATAGTTGTAGCTATAATTCCAATTAGTATTGAACCTTTAACATTTCTTGACATTAATATTCCTGTAATTATAATACCTATTAAAGTTAAAAGTGCTCTCTTATCTGTAAAACTTCCAAAGCCAACAAGTGTTGCTGGATTATCTACTATTATACTTCCACTTTTTAAACCAATTAGTGCTATAAAAAGTCCTATACCACCTGAAATTGCAAGCTTTAAGTTTTGTGGAATTGCATCAACAATCTTTTCTCTTAGAGAAGTAACTGTCATTAATATGAATAAAAGACCTGATATAAAAACTGCTGCAAGGGCTTGTTGCCAAGTATAGCCTAATGTTAAACAAACGCTGAAGGTAAAGAATGCATTAAGTCCCATACCTGGTGCTTGAGCAAAGGGAACATTTGCATAAAGAGCCATTATGAAGGTACCTATTGCTGCTGATATACAAGTTGCTGCAAAAACTGAAGCAACAACAGGATCGTTTATTGCATTAAGGCTTGCTGCTGCGTCGCCTAATGCGTTTTGGCTGTTCATACCTGCAAACTTTAATATACTTGGATTTACAAATATAATGTAGGCCATTGTAATAAATGTTGTAATACCAGCTATGATTTCTGTTTTAACTGTTGTGTTGTTTTCTGAAAGCTTAAAAAGCCTTTCAAGTAAAGATACATTTTCTTCTCTTCTTTGTGTTATATCCATAATCAAAACCTCCCTTAAAAATTATCACCCTGACTTACCATGAGTAAGTCAGGGTGATATAAATGCTAATAAACATAGCAATGCCCGACTCACTCATAGTCGGGGAATTTACGGTCCCCCGGTAGAGACTTCCGAACCATATTATCGGAATTATATGAGTGACTTATTTAATTTACACTATTATATTAACACCATTATTCGGTACAGTCAATATATTTTTGTTTTATTTACTTAATTATTCGCTATAAAATAAGTTAATTATGTTATTTTAAATTTATTATTCGTTATAATACGAACAATACTAACTGCAATTGAAGACAATTTTCTTATAAGAAACTTTTATATAGCTTACCTAAAAAATTATTTTTATGATTTTAGCACAAAACAGTTACAAAATCAACAAAAATTTAAAGGCAGCTATGCAAAGTACATAGCTGCCTTAATTTATACTGCATCCTCTTGATTTTCATTTGCAAATTGGCTGTTGTAAAGGTCTGCGTAGAAACCACCCTTTGCAAGCAGCTCCTTATGGTTCCCCATTTCGATAATTCTTCCTTTATTCATAACAATTATAAGCTCAGCATCACGTATTGTTGAAAGTCTGTGGGCTATTACAAAGCTTGTTCTCCCCTTCATAAGATTTGACATTGCCCTTTGAATTAATACTTCAGTTCTTGTATCTACGCTGCTTGTTGCCTCATCAAGAATCAGAATCTTTGGATCGTGAAGTATTGCACGTGCTATTGTTAAAAGCTGTTTTTGTCCCTGCGAAATATTGGTTGCTTCTTCATTTATTACTGTATCATATCCCTGTGGAAGAGTCCTTATAAAATGGTCTGCGTGGGCTGCCTTTGCTGCGTTTATTATCTCTTCCATTGTTGCTCCTTCTTTTCCATAGGCTATATTATCCTTTATTGTTCCATTAAACAACCAAGTATCCTGAAGAACCATACCAAACATTTTTCTTAATTCACTACGTTTAATGTCCCTTATATCAACTCCGTCTATTGTTATTTTACCTGAATTAATTTCATAGAATCTCATAAGTAAGTTAACTAATGTAGTTTTTCCTGCACCTGTTGGACCAACTATTGCAATAGTATGACCAGGCTTTACCTCTAAATTCAAATCTTCTATTAGAGGCACATCTTCTTTATATCTAAAGCTTACATTTTCAAACTTAACTTCACCCTTAGGTTCATCTATTACTACAGCATCCTTGCTATCTGGTATTTCCTCTTCTTCATCCAATATTTGGAATACACGTTCAGCACAGGCAATTGTTGATTGTATAACATTTGCTATATTTGCAGTTTGAACAATAGGCATTGTAAAGGATCTTGAATACTGTATAAAGGCTATAATATCACCTATACCAAGACGGCTCTTAGTAATCCAAATTCCACCTACTATACTTATTCCCACATAACCTAAGTTGCTTATAAAGTTCATAAGTGGGAACATAATACCAGATATAAATTGGGCTCTCCATCCTGCCTCTCTTAGTCTGTTATTTACAGCCTCAAAGTGTTCTATTGCATCCTTTTCACGTCCAAAGGCCTTTACTATTTTGTGGCCTGTATACATCTCCTCAACGTGTCCACTTAAATCTCCAAGCTCCTTTTGTTGCATTGCAAAATACTTTTGAGACTTCTTTGCAATAAGGGTAGTTGCTATAACATAAAGAGGCATAGTAGCTAAAACTATCAGTGTCAGTGTTGGGCTTATCGTAAGCATCATAATAATGTAGCCAATTATAGTTATAACTGACGTAATCATCTGAGTTAAGCTCTGTTGTAGTGTTGTTGCAATTGTATCAACGTCATTGGTAATACGGCTTAGTATATCCCCGTGTAAATGTGTATCAAAATACTTAAGGGGTAGTCTTGCAAGCTTATCATCAACTTCTCTTCTTAAATCTCTTACTGTTTTTGTGCAACACCTGACATAACAAGACCCATAGTTAAGCTAAATAGGGCACTTATTATATATAGTGCTATAAGAATTAATGCTATTTTACCAATGTATTTAAAGTCGTACTCTCCATTTGTTTCCCTTATTGCAGTTATTACTGCATTTATTTGTTCATCTGTAAACTGAATATTTTCCTTGGGATTCTTCGGTGCATTGTCCATTGTACCTTGCATTTGTTTGCTTAAATCTAAAATCTTCTTTGCTACATCAGCCTTTTCATCCGCATTTGTAAGGGAACCTAATTTTGGTAAAGCTAAAAACTCCTGAACAGCCTTTAGACTCTTTGTGTCAAACTTATTATTGGAGTCTGTGCCTTCTTTATTCATATCTGGCATTTTGCCAAATATGTCAAGCATTTTGTTTAAAACTCTTTCCTTTTCATTTTGGTTTTCTATTGTATTAAGCATAGGCAATTCAAGTAATTCTTTTACATTTTTTAGCTGTTCAGCATCCATCATCTCATTTGACTTTTGATTTTGAGCATCACTATTCATATTTGGCATCTTTGTAAATATGTCAATTAGCTTAATAGTAATTTCCTTTTACTTTGAGAATCTTCTATACTACTTATATCAGGCAAATTTAGTAGTTCCTTTATAGTATTAAAATCTAAAACACTGATATTTCCCTGAGCACTTGCCCCAGATGCATTAGGCATACTTTGGAATATATCAATTAGTTCTATTAAAGTCTTTTTCTTCTCTACAGGATCCTTTATATCTTTTATAAGTGGGAGTTTTAGCAGTTTTTGAGCTGCATCCATTGCCTTTTGTCCATCTTATTTGATGCTGTAGTGCTTGTATTTGTATTTAAATTCTTAATCTCAGGAATTTTTGATAATGCTTTATTTAATGTCTTTTCATCAAGCTGCATTGACATTCCTTGTCCATTTGATGGCATACTCTTTGAAAGACTCATAAACTTTTTATAATATTTATCTTCTCGTATGGATTCTTAACAGTATCAAGTAATGGAAGAGTCAATATTTCCTTTGTTTGAGCAAGAGTTTTAGCATCCATTCCATTGCTTGATGGCATATTTTCAAGTATGTCTATAAATTCAATTGTTATCTCAATCTTCTTTTGTCTGTCAGCTATTGAATCAATCATTGGAAGCTTCATAAGTTTTTGCATAGCCTCAAGCATTTTAGGATCCATTGGCGGCATCTGTCCACCCTGCGGAATTTGCTGCATACCGCTCATTTGCTGCTGCATATTTAAAACTAAATTCCTTTGAACCTTTGCCATTTGTGAAGTTATATTATCAACAGCACCCTTTTGTCCATTTAAAACTCCTTGGTATAGTTGAAGGGCAATCCCCTTATACATTTCATCTACTGCCTTTTCCTGTGCAGTTGCCATATTATTAGTTATCTCTTCTACTGCCTTTTTTGACCTTCTGCCATTTGGTCAACAATTTTATCTACAACCTCTCCTTGAACGTCCCCCATCCTTTGATTCAATTGGTTTACAGCTTCGTTTTGACCTTTTGCCATTTCACTCAGCATCTTTCGGGCCATATATGCATCCTGTAATTTATTTAATGCCTTACTTGATATTTTAGGAGTAACAATTGTAAAGGTTGTGCTTGCAATGGCAAATATAAGAACTATTATTAAATTCAATCTATGGGGTTTTAAGTAGCCCAAGAGCCTTTTAAAGGTTCCCTTAAAATCCTTTGGTTTTTCTACAGGCCTTCCAAGTCCACCCATTGGGCCACCGCCTCTTCCCATAGGTCTATTCATTCTTCTATCTTGACTCATACTATTTCCTCCTCTGAAAGCTGTGATGAAACAATTTCTCTATATACATCACACTTTTCTAAAAGTTCTCTATGGGTTCCCATTCCTACAATTCTACCTTCATCTAAAACAATTATTCTATCTGCATCCATTATAGTTGCAACTCTTTGAGCAACTATAATTACAGTTGAATCCTTTGTTTCCTTTTTAAGTGCTGCTCTTAACTTTGCATCTGTCTTAAAGTCAAGTGCTGAAAAGCTGTCATCAAAGATGTATATCTCAGGTTTTCTAACAAGTGCACGTGCAATTGAAAGACGCTGTTTTTGGCCACCTGAAACATTTGTACCACCCTGTGAAATTTCGTGATCAAATCCACCATCCATATTTTCTATAAACTCAAGTGCCTGTGCAACCTCAGCAGCGTGCCTTATTTCTTCATCCGTTGCATCCTCTTTACCGAATCTTATGTTATCTGCAATTGTTCCTGAGAACAAAATTGCCTTTTGTGGAACTAATCCTATTTTCTTTCTTAATGTCTCCTGGCTCATCTCTCTTATATCTACACCATCTATTAGAATACTTCCACTATCTACATCGTAAAATCTTGGTATAAGATTTACTAATGTGGATTTACCAGCACCTGTACTTCCTATTATTGCTGTTACTTCGCCTGGTTTTGCTGAAAAAGAAATATTCTTAATTGCTGGTTCCTCAGCACCTTCATAGCTGAAGGTTACATCTTTAAACTCTAAATATCCCCTGCTTGTGAAGGCATCTACTGTTTTTGGTGCATCCTTTATCTGAGGCATTGTATCTAAAACTTCATTAATACGGGTTGCTGCTGCTTGTGCACGTGGAACCATTATAAACATCATTGCAAGCATAAGCATTGAAAACATAATTTGCATTGCATATTGAGTAAAGGCTGCAAGGGCACCTAAGTCCATACTTCCTTTACTTATACGTATTCCACCAAACCAAAGTATCGCAAGGGATGTAAAGTTCATTACAAGCATAATGGATGGCATCATAAAGGCCATTATTCTGTTTACTTTAATATAGGTTTCTGTAAGGTCTACATTTGCATCATCAAATCTTTTTCTTTCAAGCTCAACTGTATTAAAGGCCCTTATTACCCTTATACCTGTAAGCTTTTCACGAAGTACAAGATTTATTTTATCTATCTTTAATTGAACAAGTTTAAATAGCGGTATAACCTTCGATGCTATAATTGCAACAACCAATGCTAATATTGGAATTGCAACTGCAAGAACAAGTGTAAGGGGTCTGTCTTTTCTTAAGGCTAAAATAAGACCTCCTACCGCCATAATAGGTGCACTAATCATCATACGCATTATCATTATAGTAACTGTTTGAATTTGTGTAATATCATTTGTTGTTCTTGTAATTAAAGTAGCTGTTCCAAATTTATCAAATTCATTTAGCGAGTAACTTTCTACTCTTTTGAAAATTTTACTTCTTAATATCGTACCTAAATTTGCAGCAACCTTTGCAGATAAAAAGCTTGCTATTACTGAGCAAATAACTCCAATACCTGCAACTAAAAGCATTAATGCTCCAATTTCAAGAATTCTTTTTGTATCTCCCTTCATAACTCCCTCGTTTATTATGTTTGACATTAGGGTTGGAAGATACAAGTCCCCTAAGGATTGTAAGGTAACAAAGAAAAATACGCCTAAAATCATTAAGGTATATGGTTTTAAGAACTTATATAGTCTTAGCACAGCCTATCATCTCCTAACATTATTATTTATTCTTTGCTTTTTCTATGTTCTCTGCCATCTTTTCTAAAAGGATTTTAAAGACTTCCTTTTCTTCCTCTGTAAAATTGCCAAAACATTTATCATTTAAGTCGGCCATAACCTTCTTTAACTCTTCACACATTTGACTTCCCTTTTCTGTTAAATATACCCTTGATATTCTCTGATCTATTTCATCCTGTCTTCTTGTAACTAAACCTGCCTTTTCCATTCTATTTAACATTACAGTAATAGTTGCAGGCTTTATGTGAAGTTTGTCGGCAATTTCCTTTGGCTCTGCCCATCATTTTTGTACAAAGTAAAAAGTAATGGAGGTTGCCCAGGATACAAATCCAGCTTTTCTAATATAAGATGTAAATACTGGTGATGTACCTTAATGACCTTTATAAAGGATTGATATAATCCTTCAATATTACAAAAGTCCATTTTAATTCCCCTTTCACCTTTGTATTTAAAATTAATTTAGACGTCTAACTATTTTTATAATAATACTTAGACGTCTAACTGTCAAGAAAAATATAACTGGCAGTCATAAAGAATTAGACTGCCAGTAAATTATTTGTATTTATCTTTAACATATTGTACCCAGTTATTATATAATTCTTCTTCAGATACTCCAAATATCTCTCTATAACCTGAAGGATTTTTAATTAAATCTATAACTTTGTTTAGTATAAACTAATACTAGGCCAAAAATATAATTGAAAATTAGGCCACCTAGAATAGATACTTTCTCTTATGGAAAGGATAACATAATAACATAAGAGGAAGTGTTGAAGGTGATAAAGTTGAAGGATAAACAAGAAATTATTCTAGAATATATTAGAAATGGTAAGTCCCAAAGACAGATAAGTAGAGAGACAGGTATTTCAAGGGAAACTATCAGAAAATATATTAATGAATATGAGAAAAACCTCGTAGAACTAGGAAGTATTAAAGAAGGTGATGAATTAATTAAGGTTGATTTGATTGATGAAATTGTTAAGACTCCTAAGTATAAAACAGGGAAGAGACAGAAAAGAGTATTAACCGATGAAGTTATCGACAGAATAAAATTTTACTTAAAAGAAAATGAAAACAAACGATTAAATGGCTTATCGAAACAGCAAAAAAGAAAAAGGATATACATGAAGCTTTGATAAATGAAGGGTTTAATATAAGTTATCCCAGCGTAGCACAAGCAGTTTCTAAAATAGAAAGAAAGGAAAAGGAGGCATATATAAGACAGGAATATACTTTAGGAGATGTGGTTGAATTTGATTGGGGAACAGTTAAAATTTATACAGAAGGAGATGTTTTAAGAGAATATCAAATGGCTGTATTTACATCTGCTTATGGTAATTTTAGATGGGCACGACTATTTCCTAAGCAAGATACACATTGTTTTCTTGAAGCACATGCTCTGTTCTTTGAAAGTATAAAAGGAGTATATAAAACAGTAGTATATGATAATACAAGAGTTGTAATTAAAAGATTTATCGGTAGATATGAAAAAGAACCTACTGAGGCACTTTTAAAGTTATCTCTTTACTACAAGTTTAATTTTAGATTTTGCAATATATATTCTGGTAATGAAAAAGGGCATGTAGAAAGAAGTATAGAATTCGTAAGGCGAAAAGCCTTTGCTAATAAAGATCATTTTAGTTCAATGAACGAAGCAAATGATTATCTTCAACAAGTTTGTACAAACTTAAATAGCTTACCACAAGCATCCCATAATAATAGAACTGCATTACAAATGCTTGAAGAAGAGAGGGCATATTTATTACCTAAAATGCCTATATATGAAACAGCAAGGATTGAAGATTTAAGAGTAGACAAATATTCTACAATATCAATTGATTCATGCCATTATTCAGTACCAGATGCTTATGTGGATTGCATTGTAAGATGTAAAATATATTCAAGTAAAATTGTAGTATTTTATGAAAAGAAAAAATAACAGAACACATAAAAAGACAAGGGAACAATCAATGGGAAATAAAAATAGAACATTATCTAAAGACATTGTTTAGAAAGCCTGCGGCTTTAATTAACAGCACTGCTTTAAAACAAGCAGATAATAGTCTTAAAGAAATATATGATAATTATTATAAATCAAGAGAAAAAGACTTTATAGAACTAATACAACTTGTTGGAGAAATAGGAATAGATGAAGTAAAAGAGGTATTGAAATATTAAGAAACATCTGTCCTACAGATATATCTACAAATAAAATAAAATATATTTGCAACAGAAGTAATGACATTGAATTTTATAGAGAATATTTTAAACAAAAGCAAAATGACATAATAGACTACTCAAAAGATATGCTTAATATATATTCTAAAATGTTGTCAGAATATAATAGTTAAAAATAAGGATATAAATGGAGGTAATAAATATAAATAATATGGACAAAAATAAGAAACTATTAATGAATGGAATTTTAGAATATACTAACTATCTCAAATTAACATTTGTAAAAAGTAAAATTAATGAACTTTTAAAAGAAGCTACTTTAAATGATATGAGTTATGAAGAATTTTTATATAAGCTTTTACAAGGTGAATATGATAGGAGGCTTGATAATCTTAAAAGAATAGAATTAGAATGGTTGAATTTCCATATAAAAATATCTCGAAGATTTAGTTGTTGAAGAGCTACCAGAAGATGCACAAAAGAAACTAAAACTATTAGAGAGCCTAGAATTCATAAAAGAAGGGCAAAATGTTATACTATCAGGTAATCCTGGTACAGGTAAAACACATTTGGCGATTAGCCTTGGAATAAAAGCATGCATGGAGGGATACAAAGTACTTTTTAACACGGTTCCCATTTTCATAAACAAATTAAAAGAATGTAAGTCTAATAGGACATTAAGAGCGTATCAAAATAAGTTTGAAAAATATGACCTTGTAATACTTGATGAATTTGGTTACATATCTTCAGATAAGGAAGGAGCAGAACTATTGTTTACAAATCTGTCCTTACGGACAGGAAGAAAATCTACAATAGTTACAACTAATCTTTCTTTTGATAGATGGGGCGAAGTATTTATTGACCCTGTAATGACAGCAGCTATGACCGATAGATTGGCACATAAATCATATTTAGTTAATATGAATGGTAATTCATATAGATTAAAAGAAACTCAAGAATGGCTTAAAGAAAAGATAAAATAGTGCAAATTACATACCATATAATGGAAAGAAATGGCCTGCTTTTCGTTTATAATTTGGCTTTAAAATAATGTATAAAATACAAACTTTATTCATACCATAATTTTTATCAAGATATTCTATGTAAGTATAAGAAACAGCATAAAGCCCTTTATTCCCAAACTTAATCAGGTTACTGATTTTTAAATCTTTAATATCTGGTACATATCTTATGGGATAATTGGGTTTAGTGTTTCCTGATAAATATCCAGCCAATCCTTCATTTAAAAATTTTGGAGTTTTTCTATTTATCTGATAAACTAATGTATGAACATATTCGTGTACAACAATCTCAACAATACTTTCATAATTATGGGCTGTTCCAGGATTTAAAGGTGAAACAATAATAACCTTATCCTTTATATTATCTCCAACATACCACTTGGGAGCTAAAATTCTGCCCAAATAACCATATTTTTTCGTATGAAATACGTTTAAATTAGGATAGACATATACTTCTGTTTTTTTGTAGAACTAAATTTAGTAGCAGAATTAATTGTTTCATACTTTTTCTCCAAAATTTCTGCCATATCTAATACTGCCTTTTCATCTTGCTTTTCATAATAAAAAATAAATTTATCAGTTTGTTTAGATATCATTTTAGTTGTTTTTAGATTAAATGTAGGAAGAAATAGAATTATACCCACATATATTAGTGATATAATAGCTATAAATAAAATTTTTAGCTTTTTCGGCATTAAAACTCCCCTATATTACATAACACAACACTCATTTAATAGTTATACAAATTAAGTTTTGTACTTTTTAGTGTTCAAAATAACAGAGTAAAAATGTAAACTTATATAATATTTTCAACTATCATATATATATTGTAATTCTTAGATTATATTCATATTTCTAAATTTAATTTTTGGTTAATCCAAATTTTAAACCAAAATACATCATATTATTAAAAAAATATAAATTTGAGACTTAATATACTCTTATACTAACATTGCTTCCTTTATAGTTATAGTTTTATTATCTAAGTCTATCTCTGCCTCTATTCCATAAGGTATTATACATCTTGGATATGCGTGACCAAAGTTTACATTAAACAAAATAGGCAAATTGTTATTATCAATCACTCTGCAAAGAATCTCTTTGTATTCCTCATAATACGCTTCGTCCTGAGGTTTTCCAACAATAATACCACTAATGACTTCAAAGATGCCTGTACTTTTTAAAGTAAGTAGCTCCTTTTCAAATTCCTGTGGAGAGGGTTTTCCTCACAGGTTTCAATGAAAAGTATCTTACCCTTCCATTCATCAAGGGAAGGGAATATTCCATATCTTTCGCATATCTCCTTTTCATCATCAAAGATATGACCAGTTAGTATGTCGCATAGGCTTTCAAGACAACCTCCTAAGAATTTGCCTCTTACTTTTCCTTTTCCCTGCAAAACTTCATATCCTCTTTTTCGGTATGTTTAACTCTACCTGTTCCTAATGAATTTTTAGAAAAGTCCTTTCTTTCTTCATACCAAACATCACTTGACTCTATTTTATACTCATTTTTACTTTCAAAAACTTTAGAAATTCCTTTTAGTATATGGAAGCATATCATCATCTAATTCAGCTATATCCGTAAGAAAACTTGGTCCATAGAAGGTTACCAAACCAAGCTTGTAAAACATCATATGGTTAATTGTTGTATCTGAGAATCCTGTAAATATTTTAGGATTATTTTTAACAGCATCTATAAATTCTTTATCTTCTAAAAGATAAGGCAATGTTTTATAGGTATCATCTCCTCCTATTGCACATATAATCCCCTTTATTGATTCATCACAAAAGGCACTCTTTAGGTCCTTTGCTCTATCTTCTGGATGATTTTTAATATACTCTATTCCTTTTAGAGAATTTGGCATAAAAACAGGTTCTAAACCAAACTCCTTTAATCTTTTTGTTCCTAACTCAAGTTGATGTTTTGAAAAATCTTCCCCTAATATACCACTTGATAGACTTACAATTGCTACTTTATCGCCTTTTTTAAATGGTTTTGGTTTTAGCATACTGATTCCCCCTAATTATTAAAAAATTCTTTTAATGCTTAAATTTACATTAACATATAAACCATATTTTGGCAAGAGATATTCTATAAATGTATTTTAAAAGCCATATCACATTTTATACGTGATATGGCTTTTAAATTATTCCCATTCAATTGTTGCTGGTGGTTTACTTGTTATATCATATACAATCCTATTTACACCCTTTACTTCATTTACAATCCTTCGAGAAATTTTATCTAATACTTCATAAGGAACCTTAAACCAATCGGATGTCATTCCATCCACACTTTCCACAGCTCTTATGGCAATTAAATGTGAATATGTTCTTTCATCCCCCATCACACCAACACTTTTTACATCAGGAAGAACAGCAAAATATTGCCATATTTCCTTATCAAGACCTGCCTTTTTAATTTCGTCCCTTACAATATAATCTGCCTCTTTTAAAATATTAAGCTTATCCTCTGTAACCTCACCTAAAACCCTTATTGCAAAACCTGGACCTGGGAATGGCTGTCTTGAAACTAATTCCTCAGCAAGTCCAAGCTTTCTTCCAACTTCACGAACTTCATCTTTAAATAGTTCTCTTAAGGGTTCTACTAATTTAAATGTAATATCCTCTGGAAGCCCACCTACATTATGATGGCTCTTTATTACCGCTGATGTACCTGTACCACTTTCAACAACATCAGGATAGATTGTACCCTGAACTAAAAACTCTGCTCCCTCAATCTTTTTGCTTCATCCTCAAACACCCTTATAAACTCCTCGCCTATTATCTTTCTTTTTTCTCAGGATCACTAACTCCTTTAAGCTTTCCTAAAAATCTATCTTTAGCATCAACCATAATTAAGTTCATATCAAACTTTTCTTTAAAGGTTGAATAGACTTCCTCTGCCTCGCCCTTTCTTAAAAGGCCGTGGTCAACAAATATACAAGTTAAATTTTTCCCTATTGCTCTATGAACCAAGAGTGCCGCAACCGAAGAATCAACTCCACCAGATAAGGCACATATTGCCTTATTATCTCCCACTGTCCTTTTTATTTCCTCTATCTTATCATCTATAAAGGAGGACATTGTCCAATCTCCCTTTAGGTTACACACGTTGAATAAAAAGTTTTTAATAACCTCAAAACCATATTGGGAATGTTTAACCTCTGGATGAAACTGAACTCCATATATCTTCTTTTCAACATTTGCCATTGCTGCATTTATACAGGATTCTGTATAGGCTATATTTACAAAACCTTCTGGAAGTTCTGCCACATAGTCTGTATGGCTCATCCACATTATACTTTCCTTTGGAACATTTAAAAACAAATTATTTTTATTATCTACAACGACATTTGTATTACCATATTCCCTTTTATCTGCCCTTTTAACTTCTCCACCAAGTATATAAGCTGTAAGCTGCATACCATAGCATATTCCTAAGATAGGTATATTAAGTTCAAATATTTCTTTGTGAAGTCTTGGTGCACCTTCTTCGTAGACGCTGTTTGGTCCACCTGTAAAAATTATTGCACTTGGGCGTTTTTCCTTTATATCTTCAATTGATATTGAATATGGAACTATTTCGCAATAAACTCCACATTCTCTAACACGTCTTGCAATTAGCTGATTGTACTGCCCTCCAAAATCTATTATAAGAACAAGCTCTCTATTCATAAAATCCTCCTATCTTGCATCTGTTGTGTAATTTGGTGCTTCCTTTGTAATGTATATATCGTGTGGGTGACTTTCCCTTAACCCTGCTGATGTTTGAACAACAAATACAGCCTTTTCCTTTAGCTCATTAAGATTTCTTGCTCCACAATATCCCATACCAGCTCTTAATCCTCCAACTAACTGATAAAGGGTGTCTGAAACAGGACCTTTATAGGCTACTCTTCCTTCTACTCCCTCTGGAACAAGCTTTTATTGCCATCTTGGAAATATCTATCCTTACTTCCTTTTGCATTGCGGCAATAGAACCCATACCTCTATACACCTTAAACCTTCTTCCCTGATAAATTTCCTCTTCTCCTGGACTCTCTTCACATCCTGCAAGAAGTGAACCCATCATAACAACAGATGCACCTGCTGCAAGAGCCTTTACTACATCTCCTGAATACTTTATACCACCATCTGCAATAATTGGAATTCCATACTTATCTGCCTCTTCTGCACAATCCATTACTGCTGTAAGTTGTGGTACACCAACCCCTGCAACAACTCTTGTTGTACAGATTGAACCTGGACCTATTCCAACCTTTACACAATCTGCACCGGCAAGTATTAAATCCCTCGTTGCTTCTTGAGTTGCAACGTTACCTCCTATTACCTGTAAAGAAGGATAAGTCTCCTTTATTTTATATACTGTATCTAATACTCCCTTGGAATGACCGTGGGCAGTATCTACAACTATTACATCAACTCCTGCCTCATAAAGGGCCTTTACTCTGTCCATTGTATCTAAAGTTACTCCAACTGCTGCACCAACTAAAAGTCTTCCCTTTTCATCCTTTGCTGAGTTTGGGAATTTTACTGCCTTTTCAATGTCTTTTATAGTTATTAGTCCCTTTAGGGCATAGTTTTCATCAACAAGTGGCAGCTTTTCTATTTTGTGGCGTCTTAGTATTTCCTCTGCTTCCTTTAAACTTGTTCCAACAGGTGCTGTTATTAGGTTATCCTTTGTCATAACTTCTGCAATTCTTCTTGAATAGTCCTTTTCAAATCTTATGTCTCTGTTTGTAATTATTCCAACTAATTTTCCACCTTCAACTATTGGAACACCTGATATCCTATATCTTCCCATTAGTCTATCTGCATCTTCTATTGTATGTTCTGGAGATAAATAGAAGGGATCTGTTATTACTCCGTGTTCTGACCTTTTTACCTTATCTACCTCTAAGGCTTGTTCTTCTATAGGCATGTTTTTGTGTATTATACCTATTCCACCCTCACTGTGCCATTGCTATTGCCATTTTAGATTCTGTAACTGTATCCATACCAGCACTCATAAGAGGAATGTTTAATTTTATTTTTTAGTAAGATATGTTGAAACCTCTACATCTTTAGGTAATACATCTGACTTTTGTGGAACCAATAAAACATCATCAAATGTGTAGGCTTGTTTTAAAATTTTCATTAAGAATCCTCCTCCCCTTCAACATGCCCTTAGGGGAAACAAAAAGCATATTGCTCCCCAAAAAGAATGAGTGAAGTGCAATATGCATACGCAAAGCAACCTCACTCATAGTCGGAGGTTTACGGCCCCCGGTAGAGACTCCCGAACCATATTATCGGGATTATATGAGTAGGCATGTATTCTTTATTTATTTTAGAGTATTATATAGGTTTTAAAGTGGTTTGTCAAGTTAAAAAGTGCCATACAGATAAATTATGGAATTTTATGTTAAATAAAGTTACGCAAAGCATTTTAAAAATCAGAATTATCTGCTTTATACCTATTATAAACCACAACTTTTTATTTAAATAAACTGTCTAATTCGATTGATAACCCCTCAAAAATACTTGATTTTATATTATTTGCAAAATAAATAACTGGTTCTCCATAAACCCCTTCACTTGTTAATGAGAAAATTTCTACTGTTTTATTAGAAGGTGATACAATCCAATATTCCTCTACTCCAAATCTTGAGTATAAATCCATTTTCTTAACATAATCATAACTGGAATTAGATGGAGACAAAACCTCAACAACAAGTGCCGGAACGCCTTTAAAGCTGTTTTTATTCATAGGTTTTTCACCACATAATACAAAAATATCTGGTTGAACTTTATTAGTTTCATTTTCATTTTCAAAGATTATATCAAAAGGTGCAATAAAAGGCATACACCCATTTTGAGTTTTATCAAAATATTCAAGGAATTTTGCATACAATCTTCCTACAACGTGTTGATGTATTAATGTAGGTGTAGCGTGTAAAAATATCTCCCCATTTATAAATTCTGCGTACTTTTCATCTTTGGTTATTTCTAAAAACTCTTCATATGTATACTTTTTCCTTTGTGGTAACCCCATAAAACCACCTCATAACCATTATAATAATTAAGTATAACATATATAATACTTATATAAAAGAAAAATAAAAATTAGATATATTGTATATAGAAAATTATAGAATTTATATTATAACTTTTTTCGATTATTACTTAATATAAATAGAAACTACTACTTTATCAACCAAATCCATCTCATTATCAAATTCACGTGAACTACCCCCACCTATAGAGGTGGTGGCTTCGTGGTCAAGATAGCTTCTGCTACCAGATTACCCACACTCAAAGGGCTGTTCCATCCCCAATTTTACCATCTACATAGCTAATTTTAGCAAGTTTTTGACGCATTTATATCTCTATCGTGATTAGCACCACAAATTGGACATTTCCATTCTCTTAATGCTAAATTCTTTACATCAGAATTTTTATATCCACACTCTGAACATATTTGACTTGATGCATAGTTTTGCGGTGCTATTATTACTTCTCTTCCATACCATTTTGCTTTATATTCTAATATTCTTCTGAATTCTGACCAACTAACTTCTAAAATTGCTTTTGCTAACTTATGATTTTGTTGCATATTCTTTACTTTTAAGTCCTCTAAAACTATAACTTGGTTTTCGTTTATAATTTTAGAAGATACCTTATGAAGAAAGTCTTTTCTTTGATTTGCTATTTTTTCATATAGTTTTGCAAGGTGTAACCTTGTTTTTTCATAGTTTTTGCTATATTTTTGTTTCCTGCATAAATCTCTTTGGAGTTTCTTTATTCTCTTTTCTGTTCTTCTTAACCATTTTGGATTTTCTATCTTTGTTCCATTTGATAATACTAAAAATCCTTTAAGCCTAAATCTATTCCTACTTTGTTATCTACTTTAGGCAGTTTCTTTATCTCTGTTTCTACAAGTATTGAAACATAGTATTTACCTGTTGGTGTCTTTGATATTGTTACTGATTTTATTTCACCTTCAAATAATCTATGCTGTTTTACTTTTATCATAGTCTTTAACTTTGGTATTTTTAGATACCCATCTATAAGTGCTACTGTGCCTTTTTGGTTGTTTGTTGTAAAAGATTGATATCCTCTTTTCTTCTTGAATTTTGGGAAACCTACATTTTTGTCTCTAAAAAGTTTTTATATGCCTTCTCTAAATTTATCTGTGCATTAGCAAGAGCAAGACTATCTACTTCTTTTAGAAAAGGATATTCTTTTTATATTGTGCAGGAGTTGTTTTAAGCATTTTTCCAGTTTGTTTGTAATGTTCTATCTTATCGTTAAGCATTTTGTTGTATATAAATCTCACACAACCAAATACTTTAGATAAATATTCCTTTTGTTCTTTTGTTGGATATATTCTATATTTATAGGCTTTTAACAAAGCTACACCTCCTTCCCTTAGGTATATATATTTTTTGACTACTTCATTAGTTATCTACTATATTATCATCAATAACTTTTCTTCTATATCTCATTACTAAAACAAGATGATAATATAGCAAGAACACTGAATGATCATTATTATCTAAATCTATGTATCTATATAACCTCATTTTTCTAATGCTTATTTTACATCTGAACGATGAATTTGTTAACTGACATTCATCACCCACTTATAGAAGTGGGCGACTTTTGTCATTAATTAGGTTAAAATAGCTTATCTTACCATTAAGGTCTGTGTAAGATAAGCTATTTATTATTTGTCATTCAATTCATAAAACCATTTCCTTTTATTGTTAATTTCACATTCACCTGGGTGGCACTTTAGGATGTCCACGCAAATTTCATAACTTCTATCTTTTCTTTTTCTGTTTTTGCTGTAGCTGATAACTCCTTTAGCTGTTTCTCTATCTCATCTCTATTTTTTATATAAATTTCTCTATCTTTTCTTCCTTCCTCAACCTCTTTAATTTTTTCTCTTTGTTTTTTCCAATACTCTACTGCTTTATCTGTATCTTCTTCTTTAAAAATACATTGCTTTCTACAAACCACATAGGCTTGTAGGTTGAAAGACAAGGTAATGATGAACCTGTTGCCCATATGTTTATATCACCATCTTTAAGTTCTACAACCATACTTCCTGTTGTTTCACTGGATATTAAACTTCCCTCGTGCATACATATATTTTTCATTGAACCATTTATTCTGTTACCTTCTTCCCCTTCGTGATGTCTAAGTATATTTATAAAATCATCCACTGTTAAACTCCCCTTTTACTCTTTAAGAAATTATAGGTTATATTTCTCCTAAAATCACCCTGTGCTACTCTTGAAATGATTTTATTTTCATATCTATCCTTAAAGTTAAAATTATCTCTACCTAATATCTTTCTATAAACAAAATTATCATCAACGTCACTACTTAACATATCATAGTCATTAGTTATGCTTAAGGAATTAGATATACTGTCTACATCTTCTATTTTCTTTATCGCCCATATTTTATCTGCTGTTTCGATTTTATAGGCAGAATTAAAATCAGCTACTATATAGCTGTTGTGGTATTTTAGATTTTTGTATAACCGCATTTTCCACCCTGCCCATAGGTTTTTACAAAATATACTATGTATCCAAGAGCTTCAATTGCTGTTTTACTTCTTTCAAGGGAAAGCCTTAGAATATCCATACCCAAAAGTGCTGGAGGACCTTGCTTTTCTTTTGTAAATACAGCTTCATTGCCTATAACAACTCCATATTCGTTAACCCCCATCTCTGCACCAAAAATCCAGGATGGCTTAAACAAAATGCATTCATAGGTTTCCTCTGCCTGTGGAATTTCTATATAAGTACATCTTACCGTATCACCCTTACTATGTTTTCTTCTTGGAGTTTTTATTATTATATGAGGCTCTTCCTTTTCTCTATCGCTGTTTTTACCAAATATAACAGAGCCACTTTTAGTTGAATTGCTTAATGCAATCAATGTATCACACATACTTATCCCCACCCATAAAATAATTTTAAATAATTCTTTCTGTATTTTATATTCGAAAAAAACTTTAATATTCCTTCAAAAACATCTTATCTTGTATATAATTTTTAATCATAAAAGGTGACCTTGTAATTTTAATACAAAGTCACCTTTTATCATTAATATGTTATTACGTTTTGAACCTCATATGCTTGTTTTAAATTTTCATAGAAGTGGGCTTCTGCCGTTCTCACATATGGAACTAACCATAAGAATCCAATACCAATTGTTAAAATACATAACAATCCCCATCCTATGAAACTAAGGTGAAGTAAAAATAACTTTCCTTTAAATCCTCTCATCATTTGCTTACTTCTCTTTATAGCTTCCATTGCACCTATTTCGGGATTATCTTTAAGTATATAAAAGACATTGAATAACTATATGCTGCTATAATTCCAGGTATAATCAACAATAATGACCATAAAAAACAAAATATAGTTATTAATAATTGGGCTAAAAAGGCTTTTGTAAAATTCTTAAATCCATCAAATAAATTTTCAAGTTCTAATGATTCCTTTCTTACGAGTCTTAAAAAACAGCTTGCAAAACCTAATGCAAAAGGACCACCTATAAGAATACCAATTAGCCATCCTAAGTATGGTACTGCTCCTGGAATACCTGTTAATAAGGAACCAAGGAAACATACAAGTATTGCCATACCCCAGTTACCCTTTAGGCTCTGTCTTGCGTCAAACCTTAACTCAGCATTACCTTTGATTAGTGAATAATTAACGTTCATAAAAAACCTCCTTGTTAAATATTTGTTTTACATTATAATGTATTAAATACAAATATTCAATATTTTCGACAAAACATTACAATTGTTTCTAACTATATTTTATAATGCTAACCATAAATACATAGTAATTTTATTTGCAACAAATCATTTATATCAGCTTGTTGACAAACATAAAAGGTGATCTGTTTATGAAATTGCCCCTTCAAAGGATTTCAAATTGGCATACTTCATAAGCTTAAGCAAGTGCAGTTTTAGACTTTGAAATAGTCCTAAATTCAGCACACGATGTGCCGAGCCGAGCGGCCCTCAAGGACGAGGGCATCGCGAGGGTAGGACTTTTTCAAACAAAGAAAAACTTAGACTTGCTTAGTGAAATGAAGGAATGCCAAAGAAATCCTTCAAGGGGCTAAGCATATTATAGCTTTTTCAACAGCCTCACCTATCAAACTATATGTGATAGGTATATTTTAAACCTTATCTACACTCAATCTCTATAATATCTCCATTATTTATCTTATCTGTAAAGGAGGCTTCTTTTCCATTAAGCATCAATTTAACTGATTTTGCATTTTTACATCTACATCTATATAGTTAAATATATCTACATATATATATCCTTCTTGTTTAAAAGGAAGCTTAATTGGTTCCTCATTAACTATAACTGTTATATCCTTCTCAAGGCATCCTTGTGTGTTTCCCTCTAAGATTATAACTTCATCTCCATCTTTAAGAAGATAATTCCTATCTTCATCTCTTCCATTAACCTTTGCTGTCTGATTATCCTTTAAAATATCCTTCAAATAAACCATTGCATCTCGTCCATCTGCCGCAAAATTAATTACTATTTTATCCCCATCCTCCACAGTATCAAGGAGTGTAGCAACTTCACCATTTTTAAATATCATTGCAGGCTTTGCAGTTTCTCCTAAAAATTTCTTTTCCTGTCCATTTATTTTAACTGTAATTCCCCTGCCTGATTGTCCAAACAACTGCTCTGGCTTTATACCTAAAAGAGAAAATGCATTTGCTATTTTCTGTTTACCAGAATTATATAGCTTAACTTCCTTTTCATTTACCTTAACTGTTATAAAACTGTTTGTTGTATTTATCGAATTAATTGCTATTCCAATTGGAGTCACACAGTCAGGTCCATTAAGCTTTTTACCCTCATATATTACATTTTTTATTGCCTCAATCCCCCTGACTGCAACTCTATCCTTAGGTAAGTTAAGTCTTTTGGCAACTTCTTCTGGTAAGCTGCCAACCTGACTTCCTCCTCCAACTAAAAACACAGCATTTGGTGCTCTTCCATTTAACTCAATTATTTTTTCTGAGATAAGTTCAGCAAGTTTTCCCACCATCGGACTAATTGCCTTTTTAATTTCATCTAACTTTACCGTCTTTTTATTCCCCAAAACATCGGTATATTTATATGTCTTTTTCTTAGTATCAAGAGCAATTTTTATCTCCTCTGCAGTATTAAAATCTACCACAAGATGATGACAAATAGCCTCTGTTATTTCATCTCCAGCAAAGGGAACCATACCATAGGCAACAACAGTTCCATCCTTTGTTATTGCAATATCAGATGTTCCAGCTCCAATATCAACTAAAGCTAAATTTAAAAGCCTTAATTCTTTTGGTATAACAGCATTCATTGCGGCTATAGGTTCAAGGGTTAAACCTTCTACCTCAAGTCCAATATTTTTAATTACAGAGTACAGACTATCAACAACCGATTGAGGAAGAAAAGTTGCAAGAATCTCAACCGCCACCTTCTTCCCCTTATGCCCCTCAAGAGAAGTTATAATATAATCATTTAGGTAGTAATTTATTACGCTATATCCAACACAATAAAATACTTCTTCACCATCTCCTATATCAACCATTGAATACGCATTAGACAATGCCTCCATCTCTAAAGTACTTATTATTCCACTATCTATTATTATTCCTTCCTTTAGAGACATTTCTGCTCTTGACCTTGTGGTTTTTAGTATTCTGCCCGCTGCAGCAATTGATACCTTTTTAAATTCAACCCCTTGTCGTTCTTCTATTCTTTTTTAACCTCAAGGGCAACATCAGATACTGCCTGTATATCGTGCACTTGTCCATCCATCATTGCTCTTTTTTATGCTCTATTATCTCTTCATCCACAATATTAACTTTTTCATTTTGATATGTATATGCAACACCTATTACCGTTCTTGTACCTATATCCAACGCAAACTTTATATTCTCCACGTAACCACCTCTTAGATTTTTAATAATCTTAATTTGAATATTATGGTAATTTCACCTTTCACCTGGGTGGCACTTACTATCCCCCAATTTAAATTATACATATATTATAGACAAAATACTATTATATTTTATATATTTATACATTTTACGATCACATAGAATATGTTATATTTTCAATTTTTTTAGCGACAGGCATTTTTATAGACTTGATGAGGAAGAAACTTGAGCAAAATAATATACATAACAAATAATTGGTATGATTTTGAAATTGATTTTTTATCATTAAAATTCTAAGAAATCAGTGTCGGTAACATATATGCAGTAGTGTCAAACGATCGTTCAAGAGCAGTATAAAAAATCCCCCTTAATACAAGAGGGATTATCTTATGATTTTATAAGTAAACCTAATCTCATTTGTTTCTGGATCAATTGAATAGTCAATATTATTGTTTTTAAATACATTTATTATTTCAGTTCTAATTTTCAAATTTAGATCGTTTGAATTATTAATATAGTAATTTATTAAATCATATGATTTTGATTTTAACTTTTTATTTTCCAAAAGATAGTTTACTAAGTTGGAATGGTTTAAAATATCTTGATTTATAAGCTCATCTAAATATTTCAAATCATCAACTGTTACTATATTGGATTTAGATATGGTTACCATCTCTGCTAAATTAGCTTTTATATTATTTTCATCTAATTTAATATTCCCATCAAGATATTGTTTAATTAACTCCATATTTTCTTTCTTCAATTCTATAATTTTTTTATGGTTTATAATGTAATTAGCAATTTTTTCTTGATTATATTCTCCCTTAATCATTCTATAACCCAAGTTACTAACAGGTGCTACTTTTGTAACTTTAGATACAAACAGAGGTCTTATCCATGTATAAATAGCAAATATATTCCACATTAATAGAACTACACCTAATAATGAATAATTTCTTCTACTTCCTTGTTTTCTTTTCTCTATCAACCCTTCTTTCTCAAGCTCTTTTATTTGTTTTCTAAAATTCCTTTGTCTCTCATTAAGCATTTATTTCACCCCAACTTTTGTATTCACAGAAATTATATTATAAAAACTTTTATCCAAAATAAATTATCTCTCCTACACTAATTTCTCTAAAAGTTCCCTCCTTTGCCTCTATAACAAAGAAGGCATCCTTAACATATACAACTTTTCTCCTCCCTAATGATTCTATCTTTTTATAACCTTCATATCTTTATTTAAAAATATTACATCTATATTGAACTTCATAAAAAATGTATGAATGCTATTACAGGGTTTAAATAATATTGCCTCATAATGTGATTTTTTCTAAACATATATCCAAATAGCCTATCTTTAAAGCTATCCGCTATATATACATTACATATTTTTTATTATTATAAAACAGCTTTTGCATATAATCACCTTTAAATACCGACTTTTAGATAGTTGACTTTCGTTACCTTAAAAGAAGTTATACATTTTAATAATTGCTGGTCCTAAAATTATAATAAATATAGTTGGGAAAATGAAAAATACAAGAGGAAACAACATTTTTATGGGTGCCTTCATTGCACTCTCCCTTGCTCTTTGTTTTCTCTGTTCCCTTAAGTTTGCAGACTCTATTCTCAATACTTTTCCTAAACTAACACCAAGTTCATCGGCCTGAATTAATGATGTAACAAACATAGATAACTCCTTAACATTACATCTATCACTTAAGTTCTTTAAGGCTACTTTTCTTTGAATACCCATTCTTATTTCCTTTAATGTCTTTGCAAATTCATCACTCAAATCTCCTTCTATGTTTTCAATAACCTTTGCTATAGCACCATCAAAGGATAAGCCCGCTTCAACACTTACAGTTATTAAATCTAAAACATAGGGTAAATCCCTTAATATGTTTCTTTTTCTTATGGTTATTTTTCTTGAAATACTAAAATTAAATAAAAAACTTGTTAGGATACAAAATAAAAGAGCCATTAAAATTGATTTGAACTGATTTTTTAAGCCAAAATTAAATACAATAAATGTAGAAAAAATACGATTAGTATTGTTGCTGTTTTATTAAACACCCATTTTTCTAAAGAACCTTTTGAATATCCTGCCTCCTCTAATCTTTTCCCAAGCTTATTTATTTTGTTGCTTGAGTAAATCTCATAAAAATTCAGAAACCCAATTATATATAGGTAATACAGCCCTTTCTAAAAAGGCGTATTTTCTACTTCACCTAATTCTATTTCCTCTTTTATATTTTTTAATCTATCTTGAAGGCATATTTTCGACTTGTAGATGTATAAAAGGATTGTTGAAAAAGAGAAAAAACAAATAAAAATATCATCGCTATTAGTATAATAAGCATACGTATCACCTCAAATCTCAATGCTTATTACCTTTTTATGATAAATAGTCCCGCAAGCTCACTTAATAAAGAAAATATAAGCATTCCAATCCCTATTTTTGTAGTAAGAAGAAGCATAATATATTCTTTATTAAATATATAAATTACTCCACCTAAAAACACAGGAAGCATTGAGATTATCATACCTGTCAGTCTTCCCTGTGCAGTTAGAGTCTTTAACTCATTTTTTATCTTTTGTCTTTCCCTTATAGTTTCTGATATATTATCAAGTATTTCGGAAAGATTACCTCCTATATCCTTTTGAATCAATATTGCATTAATAAGTATATTTAAGTCCTCCGATTCAATTCTGTTTTGAAGATTTTTAAAAGCTTCAACATCAGGCAATCCCAAACTCATTTCCTTTAATAGCCTTTTAAACTCCTTTCCTAAGGGATCCTTTATTTGTTCACTAACTACTGCAATTGCCTGTAAAAGGAATATCCCGCCTTAAGTGAATTTGATATTATAATAATCGCTTCTGTAAGCTGTTCATCAAATTCCTTAATCCTCTTCTTCTTTTTAGACGTAATAATGATATTAGGCATCTTATATAAAACTACTAAAACTATAAAACAAAGTACTAAATCCCTCGATATTAAATATACAAATAGAGAACCCACTAAAGATAAAATTGACTTTATTACTAAAAGTTCATTGTATGTTAATGGTATATCCGCTCTTAGCAGTTCTATTTCCTGTTTTCTCCTTATACCACTATTGAATTTGAAATTTGGTATTATCTTTGAAAAAGTCCTTAAGATATTTCTCTTTTCCTTCTTTTCAGCAGCTTGATATATTTCATATCCTTCATCAAAATACTTAAGCTTATCTACAACCTTTGGCCTTGAAAATAAAAGCATAAATATTCCTAAGAAAAATGATAAAGATATTATAAAAATCATAAAAATAATTAAAACCATACTAACCACATCCATATCACATAAATATTTCTTGCGGGATGTTTATTCCCTTTTCCCTTAGCTTTTGAATAAACTTGGGCATGACTCCTGTAAAAACAAAATCTCCCTTAACCTTTCCCTTGTTGTCTAATCCCTTTTGCTCAAATCTAAAAATATCCTGAAGTATTATTACATCCCCTCCATCCCTTGAACTTCTGTAATATGAGTTATCTTTCTACTACCGTCCATAAGCCTTGATTGTTGTATTATTAAATCTATCGCAGAAGCAATTTGATCTCTAATTGCCCTAACTGGTAGATTCATACCGGACATTAAAACCATTGTCTCAAGTCTTGAGAGCATATCCCTTGGTGAGTTGGCGTGACCTGTCGTAAGAGAACCATCGTGGCCTGTATTCATTGCCTGAAGCATATCAAGAGCTTCTCCCGATCTTACCTCACCTACAACTATTCTATCCGGTCTCATTCTTAAACTGTTTTTAACTAAATCTCTTATGGTTATTTCACCTTTTCCCTCTAAATTGGCTGGTCTTGTCTCAAGCCTTACAACGTGTTCCTGTGACAATTGTAGTTCTGCAGCATCCTCAATTGTAATTATTCTTTCTTCATTTGGAATAAAAGAAGATAAAACATTTAATGTTGTTGTTTTTCCACTACCTGTTCCTCCAGATACAACAATGTTTAGCCTTCCCTCAACACAATATCTTAAAAACTCAGCCATCTTTGATGTAAAGGTTCCAAATCTAACTAAATCCTCAACCGTAAAGGGATCCTCTGAAAACTTTCTTATAGTAATTGAAGGTCCATCTATTGCAAGAGGTGGAATAATTGCGTTAACTCTTGAACCATTAGGAAGTCTTGCATCAACCATAGGTGAACCTTCATCTATTCTTCTACCAAGAGGCGATACAATCTTCTTTATAACGTGCATAACGTGATCATCATTTTTAAATTTTGCATCTGTAAGAGTTAATTTTCCATTTCTTTCTACATATATTTTATTTGGTCCATTTACCATAATTTCTGTAACACTTGAATCCTTCAAAAACTGTGTAATAGGTCCAAACCCTATTATTTCATCCAACAATTCCTCTTTAATCTTTTTCTTTTGCTGGTTTGTAAGATTAAGAGATTCTTCCTCAATACATCTTATTAATATTGCATTAATTCTTTGTTTTAGTTCCTCATTGTCATCTGATATATCCTTAAAGTCTATATCTAATTCTTCTATAACCTTGTTTTGTATTTTTGCCTTTAAATTAATATATGGATCCACTTCTTTTCAACTTTACTCTGCCTTTTATCAACATTTTTTTCTTCTAATCTTTTAATAAGAGACATACCCTGCCCCCTTTATTATAGTTCTAACGTTTTACAAAGCGTTTCTATTGATTTTTCTAATTTATTCTTAATAAACTTTGTATTACCTATAAATGGTCTTCCTGAATTTATTGAATTTATTACTGTTTTTTCATCCTCTGGAATTAGCATAAATATACTCTCTTTAAAAACATCTTCTGCCTCTTTTTGCCTACCCCGTACTCTGTATTATACTTGTTTATAACTATCTTAACTTTTTATTATCATAACCAAGAGACTTCATAACTGATAATCCAAGTTTAGTATTTTTAAGTGATGCAATATCAAGATTTGATATAAACAATATATAGTCCGAATTATCCAGTATAAAAAGTGTAGAGTCACTAAAGTTAACACCAGTATCAATAACTATAAGGTCGTAATATCTTTTTACTATATTAATAATCTTTTCTATAGTTTCCTTTCCTATATATTCTGCAGCCTCTGGTTTTTAGGTCCAAATAGTATATCCAAGTTTTTGTTGTAGCTGAAAAAATAGGGTTTTAAACTTGAATATGAATCTAATTGTTCATCATCTATTGCATCAAGTATTGTTTTGTAATTTACGCCATCGACAAATATTGAAATATCTCCAAACATTAAATCTAAATCCATTAATAATACCCTTTTATTTTTACTCATCTCAATTGAATAATTAACTGCAAGGGTAGTTTTTCCAACCCCACCCTTTGAACTAAAAAATGTGACTATTTTACCTTCTCTTATTTCATTTACCACTTCACCTTTTGATTGAAGGTTTTTATACCTTTGATAAGTTATCTTAATTGTTTCAACTAAAGTTTCGTAACTAAATGGTTTTATTATATATTCCTTAGCACCATAAAACATTGCCTTTTTTAAATATTCACTCTCTGCCTGAACAGACATTATTATTACAATTACATTAGGATATAATTCTGTAATCTTCTCCGTAGCCTCAAGCCCATTTAATACAGGCATATTTATATCCATTAAAATAACGTCTGGTTTTACCTTAGATATAAGATCTATTACTTCTTTTCCATCCTCTGCTTCTCCAACTAACTCAAAATCATCCTCAAATTCAACTATTTTTCTAACTATATCCCTTGTCTCTTTTACATCGTCAGCTATTAATATTTTTATCTTTTCCATATTATCACTCCTATTACTTTGAAACAGGAACTTTAATAATCATACCAGGTATTATCACGTTTTCGTTTTTAATATTGTTTATTTCCTTTAACAGGTCGTAATTATCTGGATGTCCATAAAAGGCTCTACTTATATTTCTAAGTGTATCTCCTTTTTTACTTTGTAGTAAACATACTTTTCTTCAGTTGATAAAAAAATCTTTTTCGATAGTACCCTTTGTATTTATTGTTTCGTTACTTCTAACTGGTCTTAATGATAGCTTAATTTTTCCTATATCTTCTGCAAGAACTAACTTTTCAACATCCTGTGCAGGAACTGATAGTGTAACAAAAACCTTGCTGGAATTTTTCCATCATCCTTTGGATTGTTTTCACGAGTTAAATTTCTATCAACAGCAAGTACCTGAACATTTTGCAAAATAACCTTTGCTATATCTTGCCTTATAACCCTACCATTCTCTTTTTTTCAGATAAAGAAACTATTATATCAACATAATCCCCAGGTTTTAAAAGATACGAAACTCCTGTATCCCCCGTCACATTAACTGAAACTGCTCTATGATTTTCATCTATAATAAAACTTAATTCGTTTATTTTCTCAGTTTGCAACTTATCAATAATTATAATCTCATCCTTTAATATGTTTTCTTTTGTAATTTTACCAACCACTAATGTATAATCCTTAATGTATCCTTGTTGAACACTATCCTTTGGAAGCTTTAGTTCCTTAAGCATTTTTCTATCTATTAATGTACCCTTTGGTATGTTAGTTGCTGCAATTATGACATTTGTGTATTCCTCCACTTTATTAGGAGTATTTAATTTATTTAAATACACGTATGCAATAGCTGTAATTAATATAGATAGTATAAGTGAAATAAAAAGCAATCTCTTAGCCATAGAATTCATCTTTATCACCTACCTTGAAAGCTTGACACCATATAATCCAGTATCTTCAAGACTCATATCTATGTCTGCATTGGTGACATATTTTATAAATCTTCCTTGTATCTCAGCCTTTCCTGATTTTTTCTCAATATCCTCAACATAAAATTGAGCAAAACCTACTACCAACACCATTTTTCTACCATTTACCTCCATTGTGTTTACAAGTGGTATAGTCCATAGTCTTACAGAATCCCTTTGAAAATTTTCAAAGGTGCTGTTCTCTGAATTTATATAGTTCTTCAAATCATTTACAACACCAGCCATATTACCTGGTTCTGTATCTAACAGATCCCCTACACTTATAACACCATCATATCCATACATTGCATTTATATAAAAAACATTTGAACCCTGCCCACCTATTGCTAAAACATTATAGTTACCCTTATATCCATCTCCTGATTCTTCCTTTAAGGTAACTAAATCACCAAAGGAAAAATCATATGCTACAACACCAAAGGGTCTAACCCCTCCCTTTATACTTTTAGCAGGCCCTAATATAGCCTTTGATTTGGCTCTAACACTGCTTTTATTTACCCCAAATATCTTTGCAAAAATGATTAACCTGCTTTTGTGCTTCAACCTCTATACTCTTATTGTTTTGAGCTATTACTATATTTGCATTTTCTTCATCAACACCGTTTTTCTCAAGATACTCACTTGCAATTTCAAATGCAGATTGTGGCTTATTTGGAAGCTCTAAAGCAGCTGCTAACGCTGCTGAATCTACTGCATTTTCAAGTTTTATCCTTTCTGCATAAACAAGTCCAACATCAATCACATACGCAGCAAAGGAAATTAAAATCGAAAATATTAAGACTACAAAAATAGCTGCATTTCCCTTCTTCTTCATACACTCACCCTCATTCAACCCTCATAGAGGTCTCTCCCTTTAAAATTACACTGCCTCCTAATATATTTTTTATTATGGGTATTATTAAATCATATTGATATTCTATCTTTATCTTAAGTTCATCCCCTGATTTTCTGTTTGTATCACTTGGAGTAATAGTTAAATTTACTTTTGTTTCATCAAGATTTTCTAAACTATCTAACACCACGTTATAAATTTCATAATCATTTGCTCCCATTATTCCCTGCCTTGCCCCTTCCCTTGATGCATTTTGAATGGTTAGATATGAGTTTAGCATAATTCCAAACTCAGCAATTCCCATTATTATCAAAAGAAGTATAGGAAGTATTATTGTAAATTCTATAAGTGCTTGTCCTTTTTTCTTTTTCTCATCACCATCGCCTCTTTTGGCTTTACTTTTCAAGTTAATAAAATGACATGGACATTTAGCAGCTTCTTTACCCCACCTTTGTCCATGTCATAAATACTTTAAATATCCCTTATAAAATACTATCTTACAGTGCATATTATTATAGATTATTCATTATTTCGTTAAATTTTGCTGCAATTGCTGGTCCTAATAGTACAAGCGATCCAATTACTACTATTGCAATAAGAGCTACTAACAGTGCATATTCTACCATACCTTGTCCTTTTTCTTTGAAATCATCAATGACATTAGATTTCTTATCATTTTTAATACCTCCTTAAAATTTTGCTTTTCGATTTGTTATTTGATACTTTTATTATAAAAAATATATCAGTTATAAGTAGAATTCTAAGTCCTTATATTTAATTTCTATAGTCATAAAAAATAGGGACTAAAGTCCCTTTTATAATACTCCTCTATATTATTCTCAATTGCAACAATAGCTGCCTGTACCCTATCCTTTACATTAAGCTTGTCAAAAATATTCGTTGCATAGTTTTTTACTGTTTTCTCCGATAAAAACAGCTGCTCTCCAATTTCTTTGTTGCTATAGCCCTGAGAAATCCTTAGTAAAACTTCAACTTCACGTTTTGATAAACTATCGAAAATGCTGCTTTTTTGTTTTCCCTTGACTTAATACCACTAAACACTACTGAAACAAGTGATTTATCTATATATTTTTCACCACTATAAACTGTTTTTATTGCATCTACTATTTCATTGGCTGCTGAATCCTTTAGTATATATCCATCTGCACCTATATCTATTGCCTCAAATAAGGTTTTTTATCACTCTCTACTGTCAATATTATTGTTTTTATATCAATATTATCCTCTTTTATTTTTTCAATACATCAAGCCCACTTAAATTCGGCATATTTATATCTAAAAGAGCTATATCTACTTTATTGTTTTGAATAAATGTTAATGCTTCCTTGCCATCCTTTGCCTTAAATATAACTTGCATATTCTCTTCTAAACTAATTATCTTTTCAAGTCCTTCCCTAATAAGTGTATGGTCATCTGCAATAACTATTTTAATCTTCATCCTTTAGTACCCCCTATTTATAGGAAGTTTAATTTTAAATTTTGTTCCCATTCCTTTTTGATGCAATTTCTATCTCGCCCTGTAGCTGATTTACCCTTTCCATTATACCCAGCAGCCCATAATTAGTTCCTTGTTGCTTTACTCTGTTTAAAGTTTCTTCTATATCAAATCCAATTCCATCATCGGATACAATCAGCAATAGATATTTAAGTCCATAGTCTAATTTGATTTCAACCTTTTTTGCCTTTGAATGTTTCTTTATATTATTTAGTATTTCTTGAACTATTCTATACACTGCAACTTGAATTATATTTTCTACTTCATCTTTTATTGGTTTTA
Source organism: Caloramator sp. mosi_1 (assembly GCF_028622835.1). Classification (GTDB taxonomy): domain Bacteria; phylum Bacillota; class Clostridia; order Clostridiales; family Caloramatoraceae; genus Thermobrachium. The sequence goes on from NZ_CP117677.1 coordinate 289,506, forward strand.
ATTTTAATTCAATATCTATATTGGTTTCTTCCTTTATTGTTTTTACATAGTCCTGTATTGTCTGTATTAATCCTAAATCATCAAGGGACATTGGTCTTAAATCAAATATTATAGACCTAATCTCTTTGAGTGCTGTTTTTAGAACATCCTTAAGTTCTGCAAGTTCATTTAATCCCTTCTCTATATCCTTCTCTATTACCTTTTAGTAAAATCAATTCGCATTACAGCTGATGCAACATATTGGGCTGGTCCATCGTGTATATCCCTTGCAATCCTTTTTCTTTCATACTCTTGTGCCTCAAGTATCTTAATACCAACCATCATCTCCGACTCTTTATCCTCAAAACCTATATTTGATATTACCTCTCCTTCAAGATATTTTAATGCAACACTTATTTGGCTCATTATTTTTGGGCATTGTTAATATTTTCCTCAATATTTTTAAGTTGAAGTTCTAATCTATTTCTTTTTCCCTTAAAAGTTTTTCTTCATTTCTTTTAGTCATAAGCTGAAGTCTTACTTCATACGTCTTATCATATACTTCTTTAATATCCTTCTCTGTATATTTATCAAATTTACTTGAAACTTCAGCTAATTTTTGTCTCATCCTTTTATCCATTTCCTCAAGGTCATCAACTTCTTTTATAACCCTTTCAATATCCTGCTTTATCTTAGTTATTTCAACTAATAAATCTATCTGCTCTTTTTTATATTATCTATTATATTTACTATCATTTCCTTGCTTGACATTATCTCGTCTATAACCTTTTTAATTATGTTGTTTATTTCCTTCAAATCTTTGTTGGTCTTCCTCATTAAAACCACTCACTTTTTTAAATTAATATTTTAATTTAATTATAATTTTTATTTAATTTGCAATCAATATATTTTATGATAAAAATTGTTAACAAACCTCTATAATTATTATTCCTCAAAAACAAAATAAGTGTACCTTTTTAAGTTAGGTACACTTATTCCTTCATATTGTTCTAATTATTTTTTCTACATTTTTTATAGGTACATTATTCTCTACTGCAATCCTTTTAAATCCTCATATTCCGCTTTAATATTTACTATTCTATCTTTATATTTTGAAACTTTAACCTTAATATCTCCATAATCCGTTGATATTGTTTTTGTCTCTCTTTCTAACTCCACCCTATCTAATTTAATTTTTCTAACTCCAATTGTTGTAGATTCTGTAAATATAATATCTAAAATCTTATCTTCAATAGATTTAGAAACAATCACATTCAATACTACAGCAGGTCTATTTTTTTCATATAGATTGGAGTGTAGTATACATCCTTTGCCCCTGCCTCTAAAAGTTTATCCATTAAATATCCATACATTTCACCTGTCATATCATCTATGTTGGCTTGAACTAAAAAATCTCATCCTGATTATCATCTGACAAAATTACTCTTAATACATTTGGTTTTTCTGTTTCCCTTTGCCTGCACCATAACCAACAGACTTTATTACAATAGGACACTCCATTTTAAATTCGTCTGAAACAGCCTTTATTATGGCAGCACCTGTTGGAGTTGTAAGTTCAAGCTCCCTCTCATCCGAATACATAGGTACCCCTTTTAGTATCTCTGCTGTAGCTGGAGCTGGGACTGGAAGTATTCCGTGTTCACATTTTACAAATCCTCTCCCTGTATTAATATAAGAGGATATAATCTTATCTATTTTTAAATAGTCAAGGCATATAGAAAAGGCTACAATATCTACTATTGAATCCGTTGCCCCAACTTCGTGAAAATGAACATCATATAACTTTTCTCCGTGAACCTTAGCCTCTGCCTCTGCCACTATCTTAAATATTTTTTTGAAAGTTCCTTTACTGATTTGTTTAATTCGCTTTTGTCTATAATCCCCTCTATATCAAAAAGGTTTCTTGAGTGATGTCTATGTTCTGTTAGTATAACATCAAACCTTGTTGCATCAATTCCTGCCCTTTTTACTCTACTTATCTCTATTTTATACTCCTCATCTATATTTAATTTTTTAGTTCGTTTAATAGGTACTCCTTGGAAACACCAAGATCTAAAAGCGAAGCAACCGCCATATCTCCACTTATTCCAGAAAAACAATCAAAATATAGTATTCTCAAAATTACTCAACTCCCTTTGCTACTCTTTTGTTTATTGTAGATGCTATATATCCTGCCCCAAATCCATTATCAATGTTTACAACTGAAACACCTGCTGCACAGGAATTTAGCATTGTTAAAAGTGCTGAAAGACCATTAAAATTTGCACCATATCCTACACTGGTTGGAACCGCAATAACAGGAACATCAACAAGACCTGCAACAACCGAAGCAAGTGCTCCCTCCATTCCTGCTACTGCAACTACAACATTTGCTCTTCTTATTCTTTCAAGATTATTAAATAGCCTATGTATTCCTGCAACACCAACATCATATATTCTATCTACATTATTTCCAAAGGTCTCTAATGTTATTGCAGCCTCCTCTGCAACCTTTATATCTGCTGTTCCTCCTGTCACAACCGCAACAAGCCCTATTTTTTCTATTTCTTTTGGATTAATTACACAAACCCTTGCCACTTCACTATAAACAAGATTATCTGTTACCTCCAAAATAGCGTTATAGGCTTCTTTACTAACTCTTGTAGCAAGTATGTTTCTATCTTGTTTAAGCATATCTTCAACAATTCTTTTTAAATGTTCAAGCTCCTTGCCTTCACAGTATATAACTTCAGGGTACCCTACTCTAATCCCTCTGTGATAATCAAGTTTTGCAAAATCTAAGTCCTTATACGGAAGATTAATTAACTTTCTTAAAGCTTCATCTAAATTAACCTCTCCATTTTTATATCCTTCAAGTAGTGTAATAATATCCTCCTTATGCATTACTTACCTCCCCATCATAGCTTCCTCTTTTATATCCTGATAAATCAAGGGTTACAAATTTAAATCCTATCTCCTTAAAATATATATTTATATCCCTAATTAGTTGTTTATCGAATATTTTATCCATATCCTTTGCATCAACTTCAATTCTTGCTAAGTTGTTATGACATCGAACTCTTACCTGTTTAAATCCTTTTTAATCAAATACACCTCTGCCCTATCTATCATAATTAATTTATCTTTAGTTATTGTATCACCATAGGGTATTCTTGTAGCAAGACAGGCATAAGAGGGTTTATCGTGGGTTTTTAAACCCATAATCCTTGATAGTTCTCTTATTTCTTCCTTTGTTAATTCAGCCTCTAAAAGGGGACTTTTTACACCAAGCTCCTCAAGTGCCCTTTTGCCCGGTCTATATTCAAACAAATCATCATAGTTTGTTCCATCACAAACATAATTTATTCCCATATCCTTTGCATAATCACACAGACTTGAAAATATATGTTTTTGCAGATATAGCATCTATCCTGTGGATTGTTTTTAAAACCCTCTACTTCTTTTATAGGATCAACCTTTATATTTACGTATTCCACACCTATTTTTCTTGCAAATTCTGATGCTTCTTTTAGTTCCCAAGAGGGGTAAATATATGATACGGCAGTTGCTGCAACCACCCTATCTTCTAATACATCCTTTGCTACTTTTAACAAAAATGTACTATCAACACCTCCAGAAAAGGCTATCATAACACTTCCCATATCATTTAAAATTTCTTTTAACCTATCTAATTTATTTTGCAATATCATACCTTCACCTCTTCAAAACCTTCTTCTTAAATTATACTATAAAATAAAAATATATTCATCTACTTAATATATGACTTAAATTTACCATAAAAATTATTTCATTTGTTTATTTTGCGTAATAATTAAAAACACTTTTAAATTTATAACTATTTATATATGTATTGAAATTTGTCGAATTCTGTATTAAATTATAATTTGTCGTTTTAATAAAACAAGAAAGGAGATACGTATGGAAAAATTAATGAGTTTAATCGGGGTCATTGTTCTTATTGGTATTGCATTTTTACTATCCGAGAACAAGAAAAAGTAAATTGGATCTTAGTTGCTAAGGGTCTTACTATCCAAATCGTATTTGCTCTTATAGTTTTAAAGTGGCCAACAGGTCAAAAGATATTTGATGTTTTAAGTAGAGGAGTTACAAAACTTCTTGGATTTACAACTGAAGGTACCTCCTTCTTATTCGGAAGCTTAGTTGATTCAAGCAAATTTGGTGTTGTATTTGCACTGCAAATTCTTCCAACTATAATATTCTTTTCAGCACTAATGAGTGTACTTTATTATCTTGGAGTAATGCAGGCTGTTGTTTCATTTTTAGCTAAAATAATGCTAAAGCTGCTTGGAACTTCAGGTGCTGAATCACTATCAAATACTGCAAATATATTCCTTGGTCAAACAGAAGCACCACTGTTAATAAAACCATACGTAAACGATATGACTCGTTCAGAGCTTCTTACTATAATGGTTGGTGGAATGGCAACAGTTGCAGGTGGTGTTATGGCAGGATATATAGCAATGGGTATGGATGCAGGACACCTAATTGCAGCAAGCCTTATGGCTGCACCAGCCAGTCTTATGATATCAAAGATTATGATTCCTGAGACAGAAGAACCAAAAACAAAGGGCGAAGTTGCTATGACATTTGAGAAGATGGATGCAAATGTTATAGATGCAGCTGCACGTGGTGCTGCTGAAGGATTACAGCTTAGCCTTGGTGTTGGTGCTATGCTGATAGCCTTCGTTTCATTAATTGCACTAATAAACTATATTATTACTAAGTTAGGTCTACTTGTAGGTATAAATTATTTAAGTCTTGAATGGATATTAGGAAGACTATTTGCACCAATAACATTTGTAATAGGTGTACCATTTAAGGATATAATACAAGCAGGTAGCTTAATAGGTCAAAAGATAGTTATTAACGAATTTATAGCCTTTGCAAATCTTGCTGAACTTGTAAAAGCAGGAGCACTTGACAAGAGAACAATAACTCTTTTAACTTACGCTCTTTGTGGTTTTGCAAATATAGGTTCAATAGTAATTCAAATTGGAGGAATTGGTGGAATTGCACCAAATAAACGTTCTGATATAGCAAAGCTTGGAGTTAGAGCTCTAATTGGTGGAACACTTGTTGGACTTTTAAACGCTGCAATAGCAGGATTACTAATATAAAAGGATTGCTTAAATGCAATCCTTTATTTAAGAATGATATAAAAAATGGATTGCCAAATGGCAATCCATTTTTTATTATTAATACATATCTGGCATTCCGCCTGGCATTGCTGGAGCTTTTTCCTTTTCTGGAAGCTCAGCAACTACAGCTTCTGTTGTTAGGAATGTTGAAGCAACTGATGCAGCGTTTTGAAGTGCTGATCTTGTAACCTTAGTTGGGTCAACTATTCCATTTTCAATCATATTGATGTATCTTTCGTGTAGAGCGTCAAATCCTACACCCTTATCTGAAGCCTTAACTCTTTCTACTACAACTGCACCGTCAAATCCAGCGTTTTCAGCTATTTGTCTAACTGGTTCTTCAAGTGCTCTCTTAACTATGCTTATACCAACCTTAACGTCTTGTTCAGTTTCCTTTTCAGCAAGCTCTGCTACTGCTGGAATTACATTGATGTATGCTGTACCACCACCTGGTACTATACCTTCTTCTACAGCAGCCTTTGTAGCATTTAGAGCGTCTTCTATTCTTAGCTTCTTTTCCTTAAGTTCTGTTTCTGTAGCAGCACCAACCTTGATTACTGCAACTCCACCTGCAAGCTTTGCAAGTCTTTCTTGAAGCTTTTCTCTATCGAAGTCTGAAGTAGTTTCTTCGATTTGAGCTCTTATTTGTGCTACTCTTGCCTTGATTTCTTCTTTATCTCCTCTACCGTTTACGATAGTAGTGTTTTCCTTAGTAATCTTAACTCTTTCAGCACGTCCAAGCATTGTAATGTCTGCTTCCTTTAGGTCTCTTCCAAGTTCTTCTGAAATTACTTGACCACCTGTTAGGATAGCAATGTCTTGAAGCATTTCCTTTCTTCTGTCACCAAAGCCTGGAGCTTTAACAGCAACACAAGTGAATGTTCCTCTTAGCTTGTTAACAACAAGTGTTGCAAGTGCTTCACCTTCAACATCTTCAGCTATGATAAGTAGCTTTCTTCCTTGTTGAACTATTTGTTCAAGAACTGGAAGAATATCTTGAATATTTGATATCTTCTTATCTGTTATTAATATGAATGGATCATCTAAAACAGCTTCCATCTTTTCAGCATCTGTTACCATATATGGGCTGATATATCCTCTATCAAATTGCATTCCTTCAACAACTTCAAGTTCTGTTCCCATTGTCTTTGATTCTTCTACAGTGATAACTCCTTCGTTACCAACTTTTTCCATAGCATCAGCTATAAGTTGACCGATTTCTTCGTCAGCAGCTGATATTGAAGCAACTCTTGCTATATCTTCCTTACCATTAACTTGCTTTGATATCTTCTTTATTTCGTCAACAGCAACGTCAACAGCCTTCTTTATACCAGTTCTAACTAACATTGGATTTGCACCAGCTGTAACGTTCTTTAAACCTTCTCTTATTATAGCTTGTGCAAGTAGTGTTGCAGTTGTAGTACCATCACCCGCAACATCGTTTGTCTTTGTTGCAACTTCCTTAACAAGTTGAGCACCCATATTTTCATATGGATCTTCTAATTCAATTTCTCTTGCTATTGATACACCATCGTTAGTTATAAGTGGTGCACCAAACTTCTTATCAAGAACAACGTTTCTTCCCTTTGGTCCAAGTGTTATTTTAACAGTGTTAGCAAGCTTATCAACACCTCTTTGCATTGCACGTCTTGCTTCTTCACCGAACATAATTTCCTTTGCCATATGTCTCTACCCCTTCTATATTATTCTACTATTGCAAGGATATCATCTTGTCTTAGGATTGTGTATTCAACACCATCAATCTTAACTTCGTTTCCTGCATATTTTGAGAATATTACCTTATCTCCTACTTTTACTTCCATCTTTACTTCTTTGCCGTCAACATATCCCCCTGGTCCTACTGCTATAACTTCTGCCATTTGTGGCTTTTCCTTTGCTGAACCTGGAAGAACAATTCCACTCTTAGTTGTTTCTTCAGCTTCAATCTTTTGATTACTACTCTGTCACCAAGTGGTCTAAGATTCATTCTAACCCCTCCTTAGACTATATTTTATGTAAATTTTATTGTTATCTTTACTTGTTAGCACTCACTATGTTTGAGTGCTAATCACACTTATAATATTAAATATTTTTTATTTTATAATCAACTCTGTAAATATTAGCTAAATCTTTGTGTATTCCATATTATCTTAATTTTAGTTTAATTATCTACTAATTTCACTTGAATTTGAATTTTTCTTTTTATTTTTATATTATCCATTTCATACACACCTAATATTATTGCCATATTTTATTAAGTTATTCATTTTTATTATAGTATCTATATTCTTATATTTGCCTACTTTATAATATAATTAAATCCTAATATAAGAAGCCCTATATAAAGGCCGAGATTGAAGACAAACATAAAAAATGCTCTATATATAAAAATGTCCCTTGAAGGATTTTATTGGCTTTTCATAAGCTTTAGTAAATCTTGTTTTTCGAATTTGAAAATAGTCCGTAAATTGGCACACGACGTGCCAAGCCAAGCGACTCTCAAGGACGAGTACATCGCGAGAATAGGACTTTTTCAAACAAAGAAAAACTTAGACTTGCTTAAGCCATAAAAGGAATACCAAAGAAAATCCTTCAGGGGCTAATCTTATCTTGGCTTTTTCAACAGCCTCAGACCTCTATAATGGCCCTTTACTACTTTATAATCTGAATCTTCCTTACACCAGGCAAATTCTTAATAATATCAATTAACTCATCTGGATTTTGATTTAAGGCTACTATATCAATTGACATTGAAACCATAGCAAAATCCTCTTGCGGTATGCTCTGGTTTATTGTAAGTATATTCCCATTTGCCTTTGCAACAACATCTAATATTTTAGAAAGAACACCAGATATATGGTCAAGTATCATTGCCAGTGTCAATATTTGAGTTTTGTTTTCATAAAACTCAAATATGCTGTCCTTGTATTTATAGTATGTGCTTCTGCTTATTCCAACTTCTTTAACCGCATCATTTACTCTATTATACTTTCCTTGATTTAAAAGCTTTTTACCTCCATAACTTTAATAAATACTTCAGGCAAAACTGTTGCTTCTACTATGTAGTATTTTTTATTTTGCATTGTCCCCTCCTTAAAATGCATCCTTCCCTTTAAATTCTCTTGCATAATAAAATAAATACTGCTGTGCAAAACCAGCATAAAATTTAAATTTATCTCTTCCAAATTGACGTATTTTGTTAAGGCTAACATCAGGTGCAAGATAAAAATGCTGCATAACTCTTTTACCCATACATCAACCGGAAAAGCATCATATTTTTGCATTGAAAATAGTAAAATACAATCTGCAACCTTAGGTCCTATTCCCTTCAACTTAGTAAGTTCTCTAAAGGCATCATCTGTATTTTTTCCTTTTATATAGTCTAAATTAACTTCACCTTTATATATTTTAGAAACTGTATCTACAATGTATGGTGCTCTAAACCCTACACCACATTCCTCTAACTCCTTTACGCTTGCTTTACTTAGTTCTTCAGGAGTTGGAAAAGAATAATATACGTTTTCCTCAAAATTAATTTCTTTTCCGTATCTTTTTGATATATTTTCAACTGCTCTTTTAATCATCGGTATTCTGTTATTAGCAGATATAATAAAGGATACTACTATTTCAAACATATCCTGATTTAATATTCTAATACCTTCTCCATATTTTATTGCTTCTTTTAATATTTCATCCCTTGAAAGTTCATCTTTAATGTAACCATAATCTCTTTTTAGGTCAAAATAATACTCCCAAAATTCCTTATCATTAATTCTTCCACCCTTTATATATACGTCTTTATCTTTTTGAATAATTCTAACAGCCCTGCCATAGGCTACTCCAACATAGCTTCCATCCTCTTTTGATTCCATCTAAAACATTGACCGCAATCAAATATATGTTTAATATTAAAATCTGATGTGTTTTTTATTACTATTCCTTCTTCATATTCTTCAAATCTATACATAAAAACACCTACCTAAGTTCTCAAGTCCTTATAAACAAACCTTATAGTTATAATATTTATTCCAGTTATATGCTCAAATTCTTCTTTTATCTTCTTTATAAGTGTTTCTGCCAGTTGATTTAGGTTGCATAGCTCCTTTACAGTTACAAATACTGCTACTTCTATTCCTTCATCCCCGTTGTTTAGTTTAATTGAATCAACCTTTAAGGCCTTTGTCTCCCTTTCAACTATGTATTCTATTATATTTTTTATGACTGCTTCTGACACTGTAAATTTTCCAAGATAACTAAAGGTTGGTCTAACTATAGTCTTTTCTATATTTTGTTTCTTATTATCTCTCACTATTATGTTCTTTATTGAATCAATAAAGTAGCCTGAAAAACTTTTTTTATCTCAAATACAGGAACAGGTATAACGTGTTTTCCTTCCTTTAACCTCTGCCTTCTTGCAATTTCAATTTCTTCTTTTGATGAAATATCTTCTATATTTATGACTTCATACTTTTTAGGAAGATTTAAAGCTTCTATTATATGTTCAACCATATTTAAAGATGTTGCAAGAATCAATATCTTATCTACATTTAATATATTTAGTTTTTCCTGAACTTCTCTTCTATGACTTTGGTCATAAAAGATTGCCCTTTTAACCGCTGCCATCTTTGTTTTTTCTTTTTGCAGACACTCCCGCAACAACTTTTCCTTTATAAATTAACAATCCATCATCTATTATGCAATCTATATTATAGGTACTTGCAACCTGCATCGCTTTATAGCTTTTACCTGTTCCACTTTTCCCAACAAGGCATATTATTTCCATACTATCACCTTTTTTATCATTTATTTTATTATATACGATATGTTACACTTATGAAAGATTCAAATTTTAGAATTTATACAATTTAGAAAAAAGCTGAAGCACTACTGCTTCAGCTTCTGTTTAACTACATCCCATATATCTGCAGTTTCAAAATTTAGCTGCCAAGCTGACATTCCCTTTAAGTCATATTTATTTATAAGATCTAATCTATAACCCATTGATTTTGCATTTTCAAGCCAAACAAGATGTCTAACTCCATCATTATCAAAATATTCTCCTACATCCTGTTTTGCATTATTATCAAAGTAGATATTACCACCATTTTGTTTTATAATATCCACTGCCTGTTGCATCCTTAAAACACTTGAATCAATTGCTTGGTTTGTACTTGTTGCCACTTTAAAATCTCTTAGGTAAAATGGTACACCAAGTATTAACTTGTCCTTTGAAACCCCAAGAGCAAGTATTTCCTGTATTCCTTGTTCTACCCAAGGAAGTGAACCAACTGAACCTGCAACTGGTGAACCCTTATAGAATTCATCGTAGGCCATAAACATCATATAATCAACTATGTCAGCTAATGCCTTTCTGTCATAGAACCTTGACCATTTATCCGATGTTGAAGGCTTTGTTACATCGATTGAAACTTTAATCAAGGGATTTTTAGCCTTTAATTTATTTGTAAGTTCCCTTGTAAACACAACAAGCCCCTCTTTGTTTTTAAGTCCAAGGCCTTCAAAGTCAATATTAATACCATCGAGGTTATATTTTTCTGTATAACTTACAATTTGGTTTATTACTCTATCCATTACTGTTTTATTTGTAAACATTGCATAGGCCCTGTCAGCATCAAACTCTGCAAGTAGTGCCCATACTTCATATCCATTTCTATGGGCAATTTTAACATATTCTGCATCAGCCTTATCTAAAACATTTATGCTACTTAAACTACTTGGTGAACCTGTCATATCAAACCAAGTTGGAGATATAACGTCTAATCCTAAAATTGCAGAATTTGTTGTAATATATTTACTCTCTGGGAAACGCAAGTCATAGTATTTTTTATTCACAGACTTGTCATATACATAGTGCCAAGCTAACGTTATCTTTTCCTTTGGTGTATAGTTTAAAATCTGTGTATTTTGTACAGAAATATACCCCTCTACCGCACCTTGCCTTATTTTATAATGTGTTCCTATGTCCTCAAGAATTTTATATGTCTTTCCCTTAACTGCATATCTCTCATCTGCTATTCCATTTATAGTTCTATAAATTGGCGTATCTTCTTTTATTACAACATACTTACCAGTGTTATTATTTAGAGATATACTTTCTATTTTTTTGTATATCCACTGTGGATATAACCTCTACTTGTTTTATAAAAACTTCCTGTCTGTCCTATTATGTCTAATACTTGTCCCTTAGTGTAATAACCTACTACTTTAGTACTTGTAGATGCACCACTTCTTATGTTTAATTTACTTGCTGTCACCTCTACCTTAAATGGAATAAAGCCTCTGCTTGCAGTATTTTGAATTTGAACTTTTTTGTATAAGCACTATGAATATAGCCCTTGTTTGTTCTATAATAGCTTCCAGTTTGTGCTATTACGTCTACTACTTGTCCCTTTGTGTAGTAGCCTACTACTTTGTATTTCGTAGATGGCCCACTTCTTATGTTTAATCTACTTGCTGTCACCTTTACCTTAAATGATGCTGCTTGTACCTTTGGCATAAAAACAAAAATGTTGAAATAATAAAGGTAAACAGCAAAACCCAAGATATTTTGGCTCTTTGTCAATAGTTGGGGCGGGCATTAGATTAGAATGCCTGTCCTTTCTTATTTGATAATGATTTTAGCAAGATAGATAGGATGAGGGAGTTTACCCTTAAAAATTGCACGACAAAAAGACCAACGATAGTTGGATTTCCTAAAATACAATATTTAACAGATTATTTATTACAACAATGAAGAATTCTATTCCTGAATCTATCAAAATTTCTATAGCCGAAGGCTATTCTTTTAATAACTTTGATTTTATTATTAAATCCTTCTATACAAGCATTTGTATAAGGAATATCAAAAGAATTACAAATCTCATTAAAATATCTGATATAGGTATTTGCACATCTTTTCAATTCATTGATACCACTATTTTGTGCAAGTTTAATCCAATCTTTTAAGAGGACACGAGCTTCGTTAGAAGAAGGTGAAGCATCAATAATACTCAATAACTTTTCCTTTAAAGTGTGGGCAATTGCTAATTCACTATTATAAGAAAACATAACTTGTAAAGCTAACTTTGAATCTGTATCAAGTAAGCCATATCTTTTTAAAATAAGCTTTTTACTTCTTTTAAAGTATTTTCTTAATTTAATTGATAGTTCTCTTTGGATACGTTTTCTTACCGCTTCTACTGCCCATATGACTTGTCTAATATAGTGAAATTTATCTATAACAATTACAGCATTTTTGAAATAAGTTTTAGCTAAATCAATATAGGGTTGCCACATATCACAAATAAAGTGTGTAACGCTATCGCGATTTTTAATTTTTCTAAAATAATCTATAAGAATATGCTCTTTTCTATCTTTAATAATGTCTAGTATTTTATGATTAACAGGATCGACTATTGCACAATGATATTTAGAACCACCAGAGTTACCTTTAAATTCATCTATAGATATTATTTTAGGTAAATTAGTAGGAGAAGAGTAAGATACATTATCAAAAATACGTTTTATAGTATCGATAGATAGATTAGTTTTTCTAGCAACTGATGTCATACTATATTCATTAGATAATTCATAAATTACAAACATAGCTAATCTATTAGTTATTCTATGATAACGAGGTAAAAATTCTATATGTTCATAAAATTTTTGCCGCAGGCATTACAACGATATCTACGTTTTTTAAGAATGATAAAAGTATGTTTAAAGAATAAGGGTATGTCTTTAATACGCTGAATTCTATAATCGTGAACTCTTGTAACTTTGGAATTACAATTAGGGCAAGTACAAATTTTTTCTTAGTTTCTAAGTATATCTCAATGTACGTGTCATTATGAATAATCTTTTTATAATAACATCTTTAAAACCTAATAAATTTTTGATAGAATTATTAGTGTGCACTTGATGGATGCCTCCTTTCAGGTAAGGTTTTTGTTTGGTTATTTTAATTTTACCAGGTGTCTAATCAGGTGCACATATTTTTTGTAAAAAATATGCTGGGTCTACGCCCCAACATTTATTATAGAACCGATATTTTTTCATCAGAACACCCCTTATGTAAATTATCGAAAAAATCAAATTTACTTTACATAATAAATTATGGTAAAATTTAATCATAATTTAAAAATCATATTGACATTTTTTTATATGAAGAGTATTATAATATTAAATATACCCCTTAAGGGTATTAAAATAGAATATTAATTCAGGAGGTAATATATATGGTAATGCACGTAACTGATAATAATTTTCAAAATGAGGTTTTAAATTCTGATGTTCCAGTTCTTGTAGACTTCTGGGCTACTTGGTGTGGACCTTGTAAAATGCTTGCTCCAGTTATAGAAGAAGTTGCTCAAAAGATGGAGGGAGAAGTAAAGGTTGTTAAACTTGACGTAGATGAAAACCCTGTAACTGCAAGTCAATATGGTATAATGAGCATACCAACACTTGTTCTATTCAAAGATGGTAAGCCTGTTGGAAAATTAGTTGGATTTAGACCTGCTGATCAAATAGAATCAGCTATAAGAGGAGCTTTAAATCTATAATGTACGACATAGCAATTATTGGTAAAGGCCCAGCTGGTATTTCTGCTGCTATAAATGCCTATGCAAGAAATAAGAAGGTAATTATCTTTGGGCAAGACAGCAAGAAAATACTCTGGGCTCCTTCTATTCCAAACTATGCAGGCTTGCCAAATATAACAGGAACTGAATTTATGGGAAGGCTAAACGACCATCTTAAAACAACTGATGCCTTTGTTGTAAATCAAAATGTTCTTGCTGTTTATTCTCTTGGAACACACTTTAGTATTCAGGCTGGAACTGAAATGTATGAAGCCAAAAAGTTATACTTGCAACAGGAGTTGATTTTAAAAAGACAATAGAAAATGAAGACAAATTTTTAGGTTCAGGAGTTAGCTATTGTGCAACCTGTGATGCTCCACTTTACAAGGGAAAAGTTGTAGCAGTAGTTGGATACAATCACGAATCCATTGAAGAGGCAAACTTTTTAGCAACAGTATGTAGCAAGGTGTATTTTATACCTCAAATGAAGGAGGATTTATCAAACCTTGATGAAAAAGTTGAGGTTGTAAATTCTAAACCATTGAGATTTGAAGGTTCCTTTAGTGCTGAGAAGTTAGTTCTTGAAAATGGTGAAGTTGTTGCGGATGGTTTCTTTGTTCTAAAAGACAGTTACCCATTAACATCCCTTGTACCTGGACTTGAGGTAGATGGACCACACGTTAAGGTGGACAGAAATATGGAAACAAATATAAAGGGACTTTATGCAGCAGGAGATGTCGTTGGAAAACCATATCAAATCGCAAAGGCAGTAGGCGAAGGACAAATAGCAGCCCTTAATGCCTGTGAATAAAGGTGCCACCCAGGTGAAATGTGAAATTGTAAAATTTTGAAATCACATTCACCTGGTTAGCACCTTTTTATATTTTATTATTTATAGATATAAAATCCTCTACCTGTCTTCCTTCCTAAATATCCTGCCCTTACCATCTTTCTCAATAGAGGATGAGGTCTATATTTTGAATCTCCTGTTTCATTATATAGAGTTTCCATAATAGCAAGATTTACATCGTTTCCTATAAAATCCGCAAGTTCAAGGGGTCCCATAGGATGATTTGCCCCAAGCTTCATTGCTTTATCTATATCCTCTGCAGTTGCAACTCCTTCTGCTAAAATTGCTACTGCTTCATTTATCATAGGAATTAAAAGTCTGTTTACTACAAATCCTGCCGATTCTTTTACTTCTACTGGCTCTTTCCCAATCTTTATTGATACATCCTTTATTTTTTCAAAGGTTTCATCTGATGTTGCAATACCTCTTATAATTTCTATAAGTTTCATTACAGGTGCAGGATTAAAAAGTGCATTCCTATTACTCTATCTGGCCTTTTAGTTGCTGCTGCAATCTCTGTAATAGATAACGAAGATGTATTGGTAGCAAGCACTGTCTCTTCTTTACATACAGAATCTAATTTGTTAAATATATCCTTTTTAACATCCATATTCTCAAAAACAGCCTCAACAACTAAATCTGCATCCTTTGCATCTTCTATATTGTTGGACTTACTTATATTATTCAAAATACTATTTTTCTTATCTCCGTCTATTTTTCCCTTTTCAACAAGTTTATTTAGGGATTTATTAATTATGTTGTACCCCTATCAACATACTCATCTTTAACGTCGTACATCGTTACACTAAAACCACTTTGGGCAAAACATTGAACTATTCCGCTACCCATTGTGCCACAACCCACAACAAATACCTTCATAAACTATCCCCCTACATAACTTCACAGGACTGCCTATAGGCCTTAATTTCTTTAATAAGCTCTGGAACTACCTTAAATAAGTCTCCAACAATTGCAAGGTCTGCAACTGCCATAATTGGTGCATCAGAATCCTTGTTTATGGCAACTATATATTCACTCTCCTGCATACCTGCAAGATGTTGGATTGCACCTGATATACCGCAGGCAATATATAACTTTGGTCTTACTGTCTTTCCTGTCTGCCCAACTTGTCTATCCTTTTCAATCCATCCAGAATCAACAGCTGCCCTTGAACCTGCAACTATTCCTCCAAGTGTATCTGCAAGTTCCTTAAGTAGAGTAAATCCTTCTCTGCTTCCTACACCACGTCCACCTGAAACTATTATATCTGCCTCTGTTATATCTATCTTCTCCTTCATTGACTTTACTATCTCTTCAATCTTAACCTTTATGTCCTCTTCCTTTATATCAACATTAAATCTTTCAACTATTCACTCTCTTCCGTAGTCTGCACAAGGAACGCTAAATACCCCTGGCCTTACTGTTGACATTTGAGGTCTGTGGTTTGGACACTCAATTGTTGCCATAATGTTTCCTCCAAAGGCTGGACGAGTCATAAGAAGGTTCTTTGTTTCATCATCTACATCAAGCCCTGTACAGTCTGCTGTAAGTCCTGTCTTTAGCCTTGCGGCAACCCTTGGTCCTAAGTCGCGTCCTATATATGTTGCACCTATGAATATTATCTCTGGATTCTTTTCCTTTGCAACTTCACA
The DNA here is from genome assembly GCF_028622835.1 of Caloramator sp. mosi_1. Lineage (GTDB taxonomy): Bacteria > Bacillota > Clostridia > Clostridiales > Caloramatoraceae > Thermobrachium. Next base: position 305,746 of record NZ_CP117677.1, read on the forward strand.
TATTGCCTTTGTATAGGCATCTGTTGTATAGTGCTTTAAGTTTATGTTATCTATTAATATTACTCTATCTGCACCGTGGTGTATTAGAGTATCTGTTAACTTTTCTACTTCATATCCAAGAAGAACTGCAACTACTTCTCCATCAAGCTTTTCTGCAATCTCCCTTGCCTTACCTAAAAGCTCAAGGCTAACCTTTGAAGATTTCCATCTCTTTGTTCCGCAATAACCCAAACGCCCTTTTTCATACTACCGCCTCCTTATATAAGGTGCATACCCTTTAGTTTTTCCGTAATAATGTTTGCCGCCTCAAGGGCTGGAACATCATACTTTTCACCCTGAGCTTTAGGCCCCTTTGTAAAGGACTTTTTAACCTTAGTTGGTGAACCTATAAGACCTACCTCTTCCTTTTGTAGTTCTAAGTCTGAAAGACCCATAACCTTTATTTCCTTGCTGTAGCAGGTAAATATGTCATATATGTTCATATACCTTGGATTATTTAACTCCTTTATACAAGTTAAAAGGCAGGGAAGCTTAACACGTAGTGTTTCATATCCATCCTCTAAGGCACGTCTTACTCTAACTTCACCATCTAAAACTTCAACCTTTTCAACATATGTAACCTGTGGAAGGTTTAAATGCTCCGCAATTTCAGGCCCTACCTGTGCTGTATCTCCGTCTATTGCCTGTCTTCCTGCAAAAATCAAATCATAGCCTAACTTCTCTGCCGCCTTTGCAAGAACAAGGGAAGTTGCCCAAGTATCTGCTCCCGCAAAGGCTCTATCTGTTAGTAAAACTGCCTCATCAACACCCATAGCAAGTGCTTCTCTTAGGGCCTTTTCTGCCTGTTGTGGTCCCATAGTTACAACAGTTACCTTAGCACCTACCTCCTCCTTTATTCTAAGTGCCTCCTCTATTGCATTCATATCATCTGGATTTATTATGCTTGGAACACCTTCACGAATCAGCGTTCCTGTCTTTGGATCTATTCTAACTTCATTAGTATCTGGTACTTGCTTTATGAAAACTAATATATTCATACCCTCACCCCTCTACTTTAGAATGTTTGCTGAAATAACCATCTTTTGAACCTCTGAAGTTCCTTCGTATATCTCTGTTATCTTTGCATCCCTCATCATTCTTTCAACAGGATAGTCCTTTGTATATCCATATCCTCCAAATATCTGAACAGCCTTTGTTGTAACCTCCATAGCAGTCTCTGAAGCATATAGCTTTGCCATTGAGGCATCCATACTGTAGTTTTGTCCTGTCTGCTTCTTCCACGCAGCCTTATATACAAGGTTCTTTGCTGCCTCTACCTTAGTTGCCATCTCTGCGATATAGAACTGAAGACCCTGGAAAGTTGCAATTGGTTTTCCAAACTGCTTTCTCTCCTTCATATACTTTACAGCCTCATTTAAGGCACCCTCTGCAATACCAAGTGCTTGGGCTGCAATACCTATTCTTCCTCCATCTAATGTTGACATTGCTATTTTAAAGCCCATACCTTCTTTTCCAAGTAGGTTTTCCTTTGGAACTTTGCAGTCTTTAAAGATTAATTCTGCTGTTGAAGAAGCACGTATTCCCATCTTCTCCTCAATTTTTCCTGTTGAAAAGCCTTCAAATCCCTTTTCTACTATGAAGGCTGATATTCCCTTTGTTCCTTTGCTTCTATCTGTCATTGCAAATACTATAAATACATCGGCATATCCTCCGTTTGTGATAAACACCTTGCTTCCGTTTAGTATGTAATAGCCTCCCTCAAGCTTTGCTGTTGTCTGCTGACTTGCTGCGTCTGTTCCTGCGTTTGGTTCGGTTAATGCAAAGGCACCAAGATATTCTCCCTTTAAAAGTTTTTGAAGATATTTAGCCTTTTGTTCTTCTGTACCATAGGTGTATATTGGCCAGCAGCATAGGGATGTGTGGGCAGATAGAATAACTGATGTTGTAGCACAGGCCTTTGCAAGCTCCTCTACTGCCATTATGTAGGTGATAAAATCGCCCCTGCACCTCCAACTTCCCTTTCAAAGGGATTCCCATCATACCAAGCTTTGCCATCTTCTTTACTGTTTCGATTGGAAACCTCTCTGTTTCATCAATCTCTGCTGCTATTGGTCTTACTTCATTTTCTACAAACTTCTCAAACATCTCCTTTGCAAGCTGCTGTTCTCTTGTTAATGAAAATTCCATATCTGTTACCCCTATCTGTTTTTAAACTTGTCTATCTTTCTTTTTTCTAAAAAGGCTGCCATAGCATCCTTTTGATCCTCTGTTGAAAAACAATGGGAAAATACTTCCGCCTCATAATTAATTGCAGTTTCTATATCAACATCTACTCCTTTATTTATAGCAACTTTACACATTCTAACAGCAAGTGGTGCATTTTTGATATTAAATTTGCCAAAGCCATAACCTCATCCATTAAACTTTCTTGAGAAACAACTTTATTAACCAATCCTATTTTTTCAGCCTCTAAAGCGTCAATTATTCTACCTGTATATATAAGTTCCTTTGCCTTTGAATTTCCTATTATTCTTGCAAGCCTTTGAGTTCCTCCAAAACCTGGCGTGATTCCTAAGGTAACCTCAGGTTGTCCAAATTTTGCATTTTCTGATGCAATTCTAATGTCACAGCATAGACTTAGTTCACATCCTCCCCTAATGCATATCCATTGACTGCTGCTATGGTTGGTATCTCTAACTCTTCAATTTTTCTAAAAACACTGTTGCCTAATATCGAAAATTCTCTTGCCTCAAACACTGACATATTTGACATTTCCTTTATGTCTGCACCTGCAACAAATGCCTTATTACCTTCTCCTGTTATAACAAGAACATAGATATTCTTGTCCTTTTTATTTCTTCAATAATACTGTTTAATTCAATTAGAGTATTAGAATTTAAAGCATTGAGAAATTTAGGACGTGAAATCTTTAGAACTCCAACATTATCCCTTTTTCAAAAGATATGTTCTCCATATTATCCCCCATTGTTAAATAAAAAACATTTTTTTATTCCCCATTAACATTATAATATTTTCGAAATTTTCTATCAACTTATAGTTTTAGATAAAAATTTAGAGCACCTTAATTATGTGTACTTTGCTAACTAAATCTACCATTTACACATAATTAGGTGCTCTATTTATTCTTCAATATTTGCTAAAAGTTCTTCCCAAATCTCATAGCATTTTTCTAATTCACCCTTTAATTTAATTATTTGCTGATTAATATCCCTTGTCCTTTCTGGATTTGTATAAACTTCCTCTTTACAGAGTTCCTCTTCTAACTGAGCTATTATCATTTCTTTATTTTCTATCTCTTCCTCAACCTTTTTATTTCTTTTTTATGTTTTTTATCTTGTCCCTCTCCTGCTTTAACTTTTTCTTCTCCTTCTCAATTTGTGTTTTTGTTTTCCCCTCTTCATTTACAACTATTTCGTCTTCCTTTGCATTCTTCTTTGCTATATAGTAATCGTAGTTTCCTAAATATTCAACAATTCCATTTTCCTCTAACTCACATATTTTTGTACAACTTTATTTAAAAAGTATCTGTCGTGGGATATTACAAAAATAGTGCCATCATAATCTAAAAGAGTATCCTCTAACTCTTCTCTTGTTAATATATCTAAATGGTTTGTAGGCTCATCAAGAAGTAAAAATTCGCCCTCCTTAACATAAGTTTAAGCAGGTTTAATCTGCACTTTTCTCCACCAGATAAATCTTTTATTTGTTTAAAAACGTCATCACCTTTAAATAGAAATGCCGCAAGGGCGTTTCTTATTTCCCTAACTGTTTTTGTGGGAACTCATCCCACACTTCATCAAGAATAGTTTTTCAGGATTCAAATCCCTTTGTTCTTGATCATAATAGCCAATTTCAACGTTTCTTCCAAGCCTTATATACCCATTGTCTGGCTCAACTTCACCCTTTATTATCTTTAAAAGAGTACTTTTTCCTCGTCCATTTTCTCCTATGAGTGCAACTTTTTCGCCCTTTCTAATCATTAAATTGATATTATTGAAAAGAATCTTTTCACCATAAGCCTTAGAAAGTTCTTCTATTTGTAATACATCGTTACCACTTTTAACCCTTGTATCAAAGCTTATCTTAACATTTTCTTGGTAGGTTATAGGTTTATCTCCTAAGCTTTCCTCAAGCTTCATCAACATTTTTCTTTACTTTCTGCTTGCTTTATACTTTTTCGCGATTAAAGGATCTAAACCTTTCAATCATCTCTTCTAATCTTTTATTTCCTTCTGCTTAAGTTCATATTCCTTTACTCGCTGTTCTATTCTATTTTTCTCTCCCTTATGAAGTATGAATAATTTCCTCCATATTCTTCAACTTTTCCATTTAAAACTTCAACTGTTTTATTTGTTATAACGTCAAGGAAATATCTATCGTGGGAAATAATAAGAACCGTTCCCTTATATTCCTTTAAGAAATTTTCAAGGAAAGCTATACCTCCTAAATCAAGGTGGTTTGTCGGCTCATCTAATAATAAAACATCTGGGCTCTTTAAAAGGAGCTTTGCAAGTGCTACCCTTGTCTTTTGTCCTCCAGATAAATAACATATTTTCTTATTTATCTCCTCCTCCAGAAGACCTAATCCTATCAAAACTCCCTTTGCATAGCTTTCACAGCTATAGCCATTTTTATTTTCAAATTCCGCCTGAAGCCTTCCATACTCCTTTAAAAGCCTTTCGTGGTCTGAATTAGGATCTGAAAGTTCTCTTTCAATATCCCTCATTCTTTCTTCTATCTCTTTTATATCTAAAAAACCTTCATAACTTCTTCAAAGGCAGTAAGGTTCTCATCTATATCTAAATTTTGCGAAAGATATCCAAGTGTTTTTCCTTTTTGAAGAATTATTTCTCCTTCATCCTGCTTTATATTACCTGTTATTATTTTGAAAAGTGTAGTTTTACCTGCACCATTTCTTCCTACAAAGCCAATTTTATCTCCTTCATTTATAATAAGGTTTACTCCATCTAAAATTACATCTACTCCATAGGATTTTTTATGTTGTTAATATATAGAATTGCCATTTTTTCACCTCGACTTAAAATAGCTTAACAGATTAATTTTAATATTAACCTACCATTAAAGCAATAGTTTTTAGGTGATTGACATTAATTCTTGCATATTATAACATATAAAATAGGGGAAAATTATAAGGATGGGAAGTGAAGCTTTATGGCAAAGGAAACTAAAATTTCAATGGCAGTTATCAGAAGATTGCCAAAATATCACAGGTATTTAGGTGAACTTTTAAGAAAAGATATAGATAGAATATCCTCAAAGGAGCTTTCTGAGAAAATCGGATTTACTGCTTCTCAAATCAGACAAGACTTAAACTGTTTTGGTGATTTTGGACAACAGGGATATGGATACAACGTTAAGGATTTATATGACCAAATAGGTAAGATACTTGGACTTGATAAAAATTACAAAACAGTTATTGTTGGTGCAGGTAACATAGGGCAAGCTGTTGCAAACTATGCGAAATTTGAAAAATTGGGATTCCATCTACAGGCTATATTTGATAAAAATCCAAAGCTTATTGGAATTAAAATAAGGGATATCGAAGTTAAGGATGTAGATTGCCTTGATACATACCTTAAAGAAAATACAATAGATATAGGTATTATATGTGTTCCAAAAGAACACGCTCAAACAATTGCAGATATAATGATTAAGAATGGTATTAAAGGTATATGGAATTTTGCTCCAACAGATTTAAGTGCACCAGATGATGTTATAGTAGAAAACGTACATCTAAGTGAAAGCTTAATGATATTAAGTTATAGACTAAATGAATCTGAATTATTTAAAGAATAAAGTGGGTTAATTACCCACTTTATTCTTACATACTTTTGAATTGTATCTCTTAACTCCTCAATTGAAAATGGCTTTTGTATTATCTCATCTATATATTTCTTATCTGATTCATTTAGATTGCCCAGCCATCCTGTCATTAATATAACTGGTATCTCCTTTTTCTGTTTTATCTTTTCAGAAAGCTCTGCTCCTGTACAGTTTGGCATAGCAAGGTCGCACATTACTGCATCAAAGTCATATTTATCAATAAGTTCAAGTGCCTTAGTATCATCTACCACATAAATTGAATCGTGTCCAAGATTCTTTAACATCTCAGATACTGCCTCAGCAACTGGCTCTTGATCATCTATAACCAATACTTTATAGCTTTCCTTTTCTTCACAATGCTCACTTAAATATTCTCTATTCAATCCTGAACCCTTTGCAGGTAACTTAATCTCAAACTCTGTCCCTTCATTTACTTTACTTGATACATCAATATATCCATCCAATTCCTTTATTATTGAGTATACAATGGAAAGTCCAAGCCCATTTCCACGCTCATTTTTGTTGTAAAGAAGGGCTCAAATATCTTTTCTTTAACTTCCTCTGTCATACCCACTCCAGTATCCTTTATCTTTACTACTATATTTCCCTTTTATTAAAGGACTCTATCTTTAAAAATCCACCATTTGGCATAGCATCTATAGCATTAGAAATTATATTTACAAATACTTCCCTAAGCTCTGTTGCTGTACCTTCTACAAAACCCTTTGCCTTTAAATCTAACTTTACTTCTATGCTCTTTTTGCTTATTTGAGATTCGTAAGTCCACTTTGGTTTTGTAATCTCAACAGATTGAATTATTATTCTGTTTATATCACAAAGCTCTTTTTCCTTGTGCTTTGTTTTTGAAAACTCCTGTATTCTCTTTACTATTTTTGCCCCATCCTTGGCACTTTCCTCAATAAGTTCAATATATCTATTAAGTATAGGATCATCTATGTTATTCTTTAAAATTTGTATATATCCTAATATAGGAGTAAGTATATTATTAAACTCGTGAGCTATACCTCCTGTTAGCTCTCCAAGTGCCTGCATCTTTCTTGATTGAATTAAACTGTCCTGTATCTTTTTATATCTTCTAAATTCAACAAGCATTTTACCTATTGTTTGGCATACCATATATAAAAATTCTGAACTATCTTCAAAGGAAAAGTATTTATCTTGACTTGATAGCCACATACAACCTAATATATCATCATCGAACTTTATAGGAATTATTATAAAGGACAATAAATTATTTTTTCCATTACTTCCTTTATTGGACCCGACACATTCTTTGTATGGTATACCAAGCAATTTAATTTAGAAAACGTAGCCTTTGGATTGTAAATTCCTCTTTCTAACTGTTCCTTATAGGTGTTAATTAAATCCTCAGTGATATTATAGGATATTATATAATCTGATTTAAAATCCCTTGGAAGTTCATTTTTCTCAAATAATACGATAAAACCTCTATTTGCTGATATAGAACTGCATATTATGTTTAATGCCGTCTCTAATATCTCACCTTCGTCCTTTTTATAGGATAGTTCTCCTGATAATTTACTTATAAATTTATATACTTTGTTTTCTCTTATTACCTTTTCTCTCTTTTTAAAAATTCCTGTACAATTCCTAAAGTTTCTTCCTTTGTAAAGGTTTCTTCATCACTTAAGTGTACATATACTTCATCGTTGTTTTTATATATAAAATTTGGGTTTAAATGGGTTATTGCAAAAAGTGCATCTACTCCGAATTTATCTATGTTATAACAGCTTATAGCCGATACTGGATAACTCTCGAATATATCACTTAACTCCTTTTCGTAGTTATATAAAAATTCTTCGTCATAATCGCTATGGCAAAAGGCCTCTCTATCTGAAATAATTGCTATTCCGTCATACCCGTCCACTACTGCATCCTTTGCCATATCTTTTATGTTTTGATAAGCTGAATTAATACTATTATTTACAAAAAGAGCTGTGAAGATTGAACTATTAACCTATTACTTGCAATAAGCTCAATCATATCTAAATTAACCTGTTTAAGATAAAAATCAAGGCTTGCTAAAACATCTCTATCAACAAAATAATAACACTTTCTATTATTTCTGATTCCCCACGATATAAACGCCGCAATTACGTCATACGCATAGTCATCGTCGGTGTTAATTAGGGTATACCTAACACCTCTTTGGAAGTATTTATCATAATCCATTCGATTTCCCCTAATTCAACACAAGAATAAATTATTATTTTACAAACACACTAATTATATAATATAACATTTTTGCTAAGATGGAAGTTTTTTTGTACTTTTTAGACTATTTTCTATGATTTTCTCTATTTTTCTTGTATTACTTAATAAATTCTTTTTATTTGATTTGAGTTTTAAAATGTAAATTTGAATAAATTATATTTTGTTTATTCAAAAATTAAGTTATATCCACATTGTCCACAATATTATCCACAGCTTTTGTGGGTTATTTTATGTAATTTTTCAGGGTTTATCCACTTTATCCACATATATAATGTTAACATATCCAAAATATCCACAATTTCTACAATCTTTGTCCTATTTTTAATGAGGGATATGCATTAAGCCCTAAATTCGACACATAACCAGCATTATAATTATAATATCCTGCACTTGCTATCATTGCAGCATTATCTGTACATAGACTTATTGGAGGATAGTAAAAATTAATTCCATTTTTCCTGCACTCTTTTTCTAATGTATCTCTTAGCTTGGAATTTGCTGCAACACCACCTGCAAGACAAATTATATTCATATTGTACTTTTTAGCTGCCAATACCGCCTTTTCAGTTAATATTTCAACAACAGACCTTTGAAAGCTTGCTGCAACATCCTCCCTCTTTATTTCTTTTCCTGTCATTTGCATCTTATTTAAATAGTTTAAAACTGCAGACTTAAGTCCACTAAAGGAAAAATCAAAACTTTCATCCTCAAGATATGCTTTAGGGAAGTCAACAGCATACTCGTCTCCTTCTTTTGCTAATGCATCAATTAAAGGTCCACCAGGATAACCAAGACCTAAAGCCCTTGCAACTTTATCATAGGCCTCTCCAGCCGCATCATCCCTTGTTCTTCCTAATACTTCAAACTCAGTATAATCCTTAACAAGCACAAGATGTGTATGCCCACCAGAAACTATTAGACATAAGTACGGTGGTTTCAACTCTTTATGTGCTATGTAGTTTGCTGCTATATGACCTTCTATATGGTTTACACCTACAAAGGGTTTATTTAAAGAAAGTGCTAATCCTTTTGCATAGGACAACCCTACAAGAAGTGCTCCTACAAGACCAGGGCCATAGGTTGCAGCAATTAAGTCTATATCTTCAAAGGATATATTTGCTTTATCAATTGCCTCTTTTACAACGTTACTTATAACTTCAACGTGTTTTCTTGAAGCAACTTCTGGAACAACACCACCAAATTTTTATGAATATCAATCTGTGAAGATATTACATTTGATAGAACTTCTCTTCCATTTTTAATTACTGCACAAGATGTTTCATCACAGCTTGATTCTATTCCTATAACAATCAAATCCTTCATCTGTATCTCTCCTTACTTATTTTCATTTTAATTATACCCCAAAATGCTTTTTATACAACCTTTATTTTATGTGAAACTAAGAATACTATAAGCAAATTTGTATTTTCTATTTCATCCCCATTTATTATATTTAACATAAATTGATTTTGTTCGACATTTTACATCAAATTTTTACAAAAATTAATACACAAAGTTAATGATTTATGTTATTATAATTATGCGGCAACAAACAAACCCCAACCCATTTACCCATTTCCGGGATCCCCCGGGCTTTTTTATATAAAAATAAAGGTGTCAAATTTGACACCTCAGATTGTTGACAAACACAAAAGATGCATTGATTATGAAATTGCCCCTTGAAAGAATTTCAAATTGGCATATTTCATAAGCTTTAGCAAGTGTTGCTTTTCGACTTTGAAAAGTCCGTAATTCGGCACACGATGTGCCGAGCCGAGCGGCCCTCACGGATGAGGGCATCGCGAGGGTAGGACTTTTCAAACAAAGAAAAGCTTAGACTTGCTTAGCGAAATGAAGGAATGCCAAGGAAATCCTTCAAGGGGCCAAACATATTATAGCTTTTTCAACAGCCTCAGGTGTCAAATTTGACACCTTTTCACTCCTCCCAAAGATCTCTTTTAGAAGTTGAAATCGCAACAGCTCCATTTGAAAGAGCACTTATTATATCAGTTTTATCACATATGAGCCCACCAACTATAACAGGTATATTTATTTTCTTATGTATAATTCCAATAACTTTGCTTGCAAGTCCTGGCATAATCTCAACTGCATCTGGCCTCTCATCTAAAATACTCTTTATTCCAGTGTCTAAAGAGCGAGAATCCAGCATAAATAACCTCTGAATAGCTACAAGTCCCTCATTTTTAATTGATTTTATAAGAGAAGGCTTTGTTGTAATTATTCCATCCACTCCGGCTCCCTTTAAAAATTTTACTGCCTCCTCATCCCTTCCTAATCCATCAACAAGATCTATATGTACATAAACCTTCTTGCCAGCATTCTTCAATTTATATACTACATCCTTAATCGTTAATATACTACCGAACAACATAAAAATTACCTTTACATCTGTTCTTATAACATATTCTATATCTTCTTTATCCTTTATAGCTGCAATTATCGGATTTTCATCAAGATATTCTATTATCCTGCTCATTTTGCTCCCCCAAACTCTCATTATATTCTTCTATAAGCTTCTCAATCTTATCTTTACATCTTCTCCCTTTACAGGGGCCAGTCGTTGCCCCTGTAACCTTTATCACATCATCCAGTGTTTTTGCTCCATTTTCTATAGCCTTTTTAATGTTCAATCTTGATATAGACTTACACACACAAACTTTTGTTAACTTATCCAATATTGAATTATTTAAATCGTTATTCACAGTTACACTCCTTTAATGTTAATTTTATCCACATATGTTAATAAGTTTGTGGATAATTTTTAGAAAATTATTTAAATATATAATTAATCTTATCCTCCAACTCTTTATACATTTGATATGAATTTAAATCTGAAAATACATCTAATATTTCTAAATAGTACCACTTCTGTTCATCATACCCTGCGTTAAACATCGTCCATAGTTTATCCTTCATATTGTTATAATCCTCTACCATACTTCTTACATTACTTAATTTATCTGCACAGGATACCATCTTTACATCAATGGAAGCTTTTTAAGTTTTTCTATTGCATCCTGTTTTCTTTTCTTCCACGTGCTTATCTTTTCACTCCTGGTTAAACTTCTATTAACCATTAATTTTTCCTGCTCTGTTACAGCCAAAACTAAATCAACAACTCTCTTTGAAAAATTTGTTTTTATTAATTTTAAAAGTTCCATTCTTCCTGTTGTTATATCTTCTAATGTATCGTGAAGTAGGCCTGCTGTTACTAAATCATCATCCCCACCATTTTCCAAAAGTATTACTGCCACCTCAATAGGATGAATTATATATGGTGCACTTGAACCTTTTCTCCTTTGATTTTTATGAACATCCCAAGCAATTTTAAGTGCTAAACTATTCATATCCCCACCACCAACGTTTTATAAAGCACTCAATTTTTTTATATACTATATATTATTCAAAATAGTACTTAATTCTAAAACTTAGACCAAATACAAAGTTTTTAAATTTATATATGAAGTACACTTTTTATTATTATATACCATAATTTACTAAAATAAAACTTTATTTTCCCATAAAATATTACTTATATCTTGTATTCGGCAAGTAATGCCGAAAGACATTGGAATTAAAGGATTTTTGTTCAAAAATTAAAAGAAATCATCCCTTTTAAGTGTTAAAATATAATTGCAAAACTAAAACACAAAAGGGTGATTTCTATGGATAGTTTACAACAAAATCAAAAAATTTAAAGAAGAAAATTAGATTTTTGAACATGAAAGCAAAATTTAATGATACCAAAGTTACTTCTGTAGCAACTTTTTCTTATGTGGAATCCTTTAAACAAATAATAGGATTACCAACTATTTTAGAAAAAGGCGTAACCTATAAGAAGGCCGCTAATTCTACTTTTAATACTGCAGAAATTATAGAATACATGATTGATGCAAATATTCTTGGTTTCTCAAGATTTATGCACATTGAAACATTAAGAAATGATGAAGGATATAAAAAGTTTAAAGGTGTAGATAAATTACCCAGTGAAAAAGTATGTAGAGATCTCTTAAAAGCTTTACCAACAGAAACTTTAGAAGAATTAAGAACTATAAATAAAAAATACTTGACTTAAAGTCTTCAACTGAAGATGTACGCGAGGTTTGTATTAATATTGATGATACTGTTATAACTATCTTTGGTAATCAAGAAAAATCAGGAATAGGATATAATCCAAGGTACAATGGAAGACCATCATTTAAAGAAAAAGTTGGGTTTATTTCAGGAACTGATGAATTACTTAACATTACTCTTGAAAATGGTAGACACCATAGTAATTATAAATTTTTAGATTTCTTTAAGAGTTGTGTAAACCAGCTTCCTTCAAGATATATTCTTAAAAGAGTTAGACTTGATAGAGGTTTTTTGATGAAGAAAACTTTTTATATTTTGAAGATAATGGAATAGAATATGTTGTTAAATGTAAAATGTATTCTACTGTTAAAATGATAATAGATTTTATAAATAATAATCCAAAGGATTATATATGGCACGATATAAGTTCTACTTTATCTGTTACAGAAATTACAGTTCCATTGCCTAAATGGCAAAGAGCAAGAAGATTTGTGATTATAAGAGAAAAAATTATTCCAAAAAATATGAATCAGTTAATGTTCGAAGAATGTAAATATAAATATCAAGCAATAGTAACAAATATAAATTATTTAACACCTGAAGAAATATTTCAAGATTATAATCAACGATGTGATGTTGAAAATAATATAGATGAAATAAAAGAAGGCTATGCCTTTAGCGAAAATAGTTTAGTAAATCATAAATGCAATGAATTGTACCTTTTAATAAAAATGATAGCATATAACATTCATAACTGGTTTAAACAAGCAATCATGCCTAAGGAAGTACAACATCATGAAATTAGTACATTAAGAAGAATATTTTATAGAGTTTGTGGTAATGTTTGCGGCAGCAAATATTATAGATATTTAAGTTTTTCAAATAATTGCTTATTAGAAAAAATCATTACTCATATTCAAAAACAAATACATATTTTTAGTAGAAAAATGATAACAGTTTATACTTAATAGTAAAATAAAAACAATAAATTCCCTTAAAAATCCAAATGTTATTTGGGTTTATTAAGTATACTCAAAAAAGACCTAACGGTATAAAATATCATAATAAATGTAAATTTATTCATAAAGAAAACAAAAATGGCAAGTAGAAACTTTTTTAAAATTTACTTGCCGAATTCAAGTTAAATTAATTCCCTTTAGTGCATCACTTTTTGTATCATTAATACAATAACTCTTTTTCAAATTTTTAATTTCAATCACACTAACACTCCTTTACAAATATAAAATTGTTATTTTATTGTATAAATTATATATTTTTCCTAAATGTATAATAAAAAACCTCTTGATGAAAGAGGCACTCCTCTCTCATCTTTCAGCTTTCGCTGCAGGATTTGGCACCTTGCCTTCGCAGGTTGCCGGGTTTCATCGGGCCAGTCCCTCCACCTCTCTTGATAAGAGCATTTTATTTAATTCTTGATTTAGATTATATAAACAATTGCAGGTTTTGTCAACACTATTTTTCATTTTTTGTTTTTTATGATTAAAAAATCATTCTATAAATTTTAGCCCCTTGAAATGAATTTCAATAGGCTGTTGCTTTAAATGCCAATAAAATCCTTCAAGGGGCTACTCAAATCAAAATCATTCAGTTTTATATTATTCCTCTTTTCCTTGATCTTCTGTTGCATTATTTTGCTGAAGATCTGTTTTCATACCTTCTTTTTACTTTTTCTTTCTTCAAACCTCTGTTTTATTTTCTCCCTCTTTTCCTTTACCTTTTCCTTTATCACTTCTTTTCTTACTTCTTCTTTTATTTCATTTTTACTTCCTTAACATCCTTTTTATTTATTAAGTTTCTGTTTAGTTCTCTTTCAACCTGCTTTGCTTCTTCCTTTGTAATTGTTCCATTCTTTACTTCTTCCTTTAAAACTTCCCTTGTTTGCTTTCTTAATTCATTTCTTGTTTTTACAACTTCCCTTGCCTGTTCTCTTAGTTGTTTCATTTCCTCTTTCTTAGACTCAAGTGCTGTTTGAGCTTGTTTTAGAGCTTCTTCTGCCTTTTTATTTCCTCTTCATTATTTGATTCCTTTGCTAACTCTAATGCCTTTTTGCTTCAATTGCCTGTTTTCTTATATTAAACATCTCTTGCTTTTTGTTTATTATACTTAATACTGTCTCCTTTTTTGTGTCTGAAGTTCAATAACATTTTGTATTGTTGGCTTTGCATTGTCTGATACCTTTTCTTGTATTTTAGTTAAAACTTCAATTGAATTCTTATATCTTGTTTCTATTCTATTTTTTAATTCATTAACTTTTTCTTCTACTTCTTTTTAACTTCCTCATCCTTTTGTTCTTCAGATACTATATTTTGTACTATCTCCTGTGCATCATTCATCTTATTTTGATACTCTTCTACAGTGGTCTTCACAAGCTCTTCCTTACCTTCCTCTGCCATAACCTGTGCCTCTACAAGTCTCTCCTCTGCAACATCCGCTGTAACTTCTGCCTTTTTCTCTTCATCAAAAGTTAATGAGATTTTTACTTCATCAATAAGCTTATCTACAGGATAAAGAATGCTGTCTGGTGTTATTCCAGCATCTACACCTTGAACATCCGCCTTTGCTATTGTAATATTAAACATAAGTAATAGTGCTGTTGAAAATGCTAAATACTTTTTCAATTTTATCTACCTCCCTAAATTTTAGTTTTCACCTATTAATACGTCTGTTTTATTTTTTTAGGGGGCTAAAATAAATTTTTTACCCTATAAAAAATTATATTTTTTCGTATTATTTAATGAAAGGGGAAGAAGATGCTGCAGGACAGAGACAAATTAATAGAGCAAAATAAAGATTTTATATATAAAATCGCGTCAAGTATATGTAAAAGAAGACTCTCCTGGGAAAATGATGATGAGCTTAGTATCGCACTTATTGCTTTTAACAAATCTATAGAAACCTACGATAAAAAAAGGGCAATTTTTTCTCCTATGCAAAAATGATAATTAAAAATGCACTTATAGATTATTTCAGAAAATGTACAAAAACATAAGTGTTTATCTTGGAGATGAAGAACTTATTACATTAGAGCATAAAAGTTCAATTGAGAGGTATGAAATAGAGGAAGAAAACAAAATAAGGGCTCAGGAAATAGCATTATTCACATTAAAGCTAAAGGAGTATGGAATAAGTTTCTCTGACCTTGTTAACAATTCCCCAAACATAAGGATACAAGAGAGGAGTTAATTAATGTTGCCTTTTTAGTATCAAGGCAACCTAATATTGTTGAAAAACTAAGCAAAACAAAACAACTTCCAATTAAGCAAATTTGCCTATTAACTACAAAGAGTGAAAAATTTATAGAAAAATGGAGAAGGTATTTAATAGCACTTATTTTAATTTTAATAGATAGTGACTTAATGTATTTAAGGTCATACCTTAATATAAAGGTAGGTGATAAAAATGATTAAAAAGGAATTATTGTTGAGGTTAATGGGAAAGACGCTGTTCTATTTACTCAAACAGGTGAATTTATAAAATTTAGGTCTAAAGAAAAGGTAGAAATAGGTCAAGAGTACACATATAAAAAGACTGATTTAAAACCACTTTTAATAGCGGCTTCGCTTCTTTTATGTATATTACTTGGTTCTTTTGTTACAATATACAACCAAGTTTATGCGTCTATAACCGTTACAATAAACCCTCAATTTAAAATAGATGTTAATAGGTTCAACAGGATTATAAATGTAGTTCCCCTAAACAAAGATGCAGAAAATATATTAGCTTCTGTTAAATTAAGAAACAAAAATGTAGACGATGGGCTTATCTTAGTTATAAAAAAGCCAAAGAAAAGAAATATATAACCGAGGAATACTATAACAATAAAAGTAAAAGAATTAATATAGAGATAAATAAAGGTGATGTAAAATTAACTAAATTTACATCGGAACTAAAAAGAGAAAAATTAAATTTTGAAAAGGTTTATGTTAAGCTACAAAAATCCAAGAAAAAAGAAATAACCGTGAGTTAATAAAGGAAAAACTGCAGGAAAAGAATATGCCTATTCAAAACCGTAAAAATGATAATAATCAGAAGGAAAATAATAAGAAGAAGGATCTAAGAGATACTACGAATAGTTTCAATAAAGGAGATAATGCCGATAGTTCAATTAAAGAAAAAGTAAAGGAAAAGATAAAAGATAAAATTAAAGAAGAGATAAAAAATAAAAGAAACGAAACCATACAAAATAAGATTCCACCAAAACTTCAAAATAGATTAAGGGACAAAAAGCAAAATTAGGATTAAGGGGTTTAAATAACCCCTTTTGCATACTGATATCCTAAATTAAATAGGTTGGTACAAAACTCACTTGTGAAATTTACTGTATCCTCTGGTTTTACTTCAAAATTAGGTAATAAAACAACAATGTCTTCTTTTTATAAAATTGGTATATATACTCTGGTACTTGAAAATCATTGGATAGTGCAATTATAAAAATTTTATCTACCCTATCATTAATAAAGGGTTTGAGTAAACAATTATTAAGTATTCCTCCATCTAACTTATATCCATCATATTTGCCCTCCTGAAGGTCTATCTTAAACTGTTCAAATAATATTTTAGCACTAACCTTATCAGGTTCACCATCATAGTTGTAGGGCAATAACGAACTTGCCTTTACAGCCTCTAAGGCCTTCTCTTTATCAAAATTTTTAATATCTACAACAACTTCACTTATACTACAACCCTTAACCTCAACATAATTTACATAAAAAGAATCAATACTGTTATCATATCCCTCAAGTTTTTCTAATTCCTGAATAACTCTTCTATTTTCTACAACCATATTCAAAGAATCGAAATATTTGTTCATACACATACTAAGCCAAAAACTATACATCTCTTCATAGGCATTCTTTAGCATAAAATACCCATTTACTGCACCTATAGAAGTTCCTGTAACAACCGAAAAGTTAAAACCCTTTTCCTTAAAATATTTTAGTATTCCTGCTTCATAGGCGCCCTTTGCACCACCACCTGTTAAACATAAGCCATATCTCATTTTCTCACCCCCATCTTTCTTAAGAATATTATATCAAATTTATGAATTTTTGTAATGATTGGTATAACTTTTAACTATTTGTTCATAAAAATATGTCGAATTGTGTGTCAAAAACACAGAGAACGAATAATATGTATTAGGAAAAAGTAATAAACTAAAAAGTTGTTAATAGAACATAGCTAAAAGAAAGGTGGTGAACAGTATGAACAACTGCTGTGATTTCAGTTATAATCCTTGCTGCTCTATTAAAAATATACTTGAGATGTTAAGAGGACAGTGCTGTATAATTGTATTAAAAAATGGTAGAGCTGAATGTGTAAAGGTTTTAACAGTTTGTGATAATATATTAGTATGTGAAATTGCAGGATGTGGTTGCCCAGTTAAGTTTGTAGACATCCACTGTATATGTGAGGTAATCACTGACTGTAGAAAGGTTTTAGGTGCTTTCCTTAAATAACACTTAAGCGGCAATAATGCCGCTTTTTTATTTATACCTTCCTGTAGACCTAATCTTTGTATTAATCACAACCTCTATTTCACTATCCTTAAAGGATTCTCTTATCTTATCTTCATTTTCACGTCCATATTTTGCTATTGCATATTTTTGTATATCAAATACATCAATTTCATAATCATTCTTTGCTCTCTCTACTATTTTATTAAGATTTTCAATTAAATTATTCGTTAATTGCACTTCTATTTCATCTAAAATCTTCTCTACGTCATTCTCTTCATTAAAATTAAATGTATTAAGTTTGATTTCTCCTTGAAGGCTTAATTTAATTGTGTATTTCAATTTTCCATCTGCCTTATCAACATAAACC
Source organism: Caloramator sp. mosi_1 (assembly GCF_028622835.1). Classification (GTDB taxonomy): domain Bacteria; phylum Bacillota; class Clostridia; order Clostridiales; family Caloramatoraceae; genus Thermobrachium. Next base: position 323,806 of record NZ_CP117677.1, read on the forward strand.
TTCCTCTTAGTAATGCATTCAACATCAACGGCACTTTTATAATCCTCCATCACTAATGAAATATTTCCTTTTACATCAGAATTTCTAAGCATATTTACATAAACAGCCTCTTCAATAGGAATTATTTTTTTAGTCTGTCTTTATCAAAAACAGCTATTCCTGCTATCCTTATTGTTGAATCTTTTTTTCGATAACAGGTATTACAATATTTCTTCCCTCTTGATAATACATATTGGCTAAATCCTTAACACCCGCATTATTGGTAAAAAGTTTGCACTGTAGGAAGCCTCAATAAGCTCCTTAACTTCATCTGCCATTGTACTTTCTTCCTTTGGTGTTTGTGCAAATATATCTTTACAGCTTCCCTTTGACACAACCATAATTGTATTTAGGTTTCTCTCTTGATCTCTAATGCAGGTATCAATTATATCTTTAATACCTAATTTAGCCCTCTCTTCACTTATAACATAGGCTCTAATTGTACCTAATAAGTAATTCTTCTTTAAATTTAACTGCCTATAGCTGTTTGCATCATATATAGTTTTTCCAACCTCTAAGCTAACACCTCTATCAATTTCCCTTTGACCTCTAAAGACTAAATACTCTGCAATATTTTCTATCTTCTTTTTATCATCTGAAGTATCAAAACCAATTCCTACTATAACAGATAGCTTTTCAACAGGTACTTTGTTGTAGCATCCAGTAAGTAACAACATAAAAATTAGTACTATACATATTTTACTTTTTTCATACCTTTTCACCTTCTTATATAGGCTCAACACATACGCAACCACAAGCCAAATTAATATGAAACCTACTAAGTAGGGCATTATTTTATCAGTTAAATTACTTCTTTTGTATTCAGGAACCATTAATAAAGAGACAGTTGCAACAATTAAAGAAGATATAATGCAGGATTTTTTATAGGATATCTTGGTTGCCTCTGAAAAAAATATGTTGCTCCAAAGTGCATACAGGCTGCAGTTTGGAATATTTTATTACCCCAAATAAATATAAAGAGGGGTTCAAAATTTGAGATAACTGGGATCTCAGTTGTTGCAACAAGATATAAGAAGGGGTATTGAAGTTGTGAAGTAAGCCTCCAGCCCATATAAAGTATAGTTACAATTGTAATAAAGGTATATAGAACTGTTGTAAATATGCAGGCTGTAATTCCTGCCCCTTTGCTCCAATTTTATTTGTAATCATTGGTATTATTGCAATGGAAAGCTCAACTCCTGAATATGCAAAAAGGTTGTAGGTACTGCAGTAAACAATGAACCATAGTTGTTTACTAAAGGTAGAACATTTGTAACATCACCTTTGTTTATAAAATAAATAGGAATTAAAAATATAAATATAGTTAGATAAAAAACGAGTTCACTCAACCTTGCAACTATCTTTAGTCCATCAACTGAATTGTAGTAAATTAAAAGGGCTGTTAAAAATATGAGTACATATGGTGACAAAAATTTAACAGTAGAGAAGGTAAGCTCATTAGCAAGTCCTGATATTACTGCACCTTCAAGAAATAAAAAGTTTAAAGAAAATATAATTGTAAATATCTTTGTTAAAAACTTTCCAAAAATCTCTTCACTTGCCTGTGTGTATTCAACAAAATTTAAGTTTTTATATATTTCGTAGCTTAACACAACACAAAGTATTGGATATATCCCTGCGATAATTACAGCAATCCACCCAGACTGCTGTGCCTTTTTGTAACACCAGCTGCTAAACTAATTACCCCAATTCCTATCATTGCACTTTGAATTACAAAAAGTATTGGTTTCTTGTTATTGTATTATTTTTATTCATCTTTATTCCTCCTAGATAAACTAGGTTTTAAACTAACCGGCTCACTAAATACTTTTCTTATATTGGCTCTTATAAATACATCTCCAAAGTCCTTAAATCTTGATGGTGCCATAGGTGAAAAATATGGAATTCCAAAGGAATCAAGCTTAACTAATGCTACAAGTAAAATGTAAAATCCAACTAATATACCATAAAATCCAAACATTTGTGCAAGTATAAGCAAAGGAAATCTTAAAAATCTAATACTTAAGGCCATTTGGTAATTAGGAATTAAAAATGTAGAGACAACTGTTATTGCAACCACAAAAAGTGTTGCGTGACTAACAAGATTGGCTCTTGTTGCCGCATCTCCAATAACAATACCACCAACTATTGCAAGGGTTGTTCCAACAGGATTGGGAAGCCTTACTCCTCCCTCTCTTAAAATTTCTATACAAAGTCCCATAGCAAGTATTTCTAAAAAGGTGGTAGTGGAATACCCTTTCTTGAGTCTATAATTACCATCATAAGCTGATATGGAAATAGCTCTGCATTATATAAAAGAAGGGTTAAATATATTGGACCTAATATCAAAACTGTAATTACTGCCAAAAATCTTGTTATCCTTGAAAAGTTTGATATTACTAACCTTTCAGAATAATCCTCAAACCCTTGGAAAAACTCAACAAAAGTCGCAGGTACAATTAATGCAGAGGGAGATTCTGCTGTAAATATTGCTGCCTTACCCTCTAATAAATCAAATACAACCTTATCAGGTCTCTCTGTGTTTTTGACTGGGGAAACAGATTATAGGGCCTTCTTTCGATAAATTGTTCAAATACTCCTGTTGTTAGCATTGCTGGTGCCTTAACAGTCAATACCCTTGAGCGAATCGTGCTTAAAAGCTCTTTATCTATTACATCGTCTAAATATACCAAGGCACATTCTGTTCTTGTCTTTTCACCTACAACAAACCTTTCAATCTTTAAGGAAGGGCTTTTTATCTTTCTCTGTATTAATGTTAAATTTAAGTTTATATTTTCTGTAAAACTCTCTCTTGTACCTAAAATAGATTTTTCTGATGTTGACTCCTGTATATCCCTATATTTTGGATTTATAGTATCTACAATCATTGCACTTTTTATCCCATCTACTATAACAGCAGTTTTACCGCTTAGCAATTCTTCCCCAATTTCCTTTGCATTGTTATTTAATCTAAAACTACTGATAATGAGGTATTTCTTAGATACTTCATACAAATCCTCTTCCTTTTTTATGTCTTTATCTACTTTATATAAAAAGGTTTTATAATTGCTTCTTCAACATAATTTTTATCAGCAAGTCCATCTAAAAAAAGGACGTAGGCACTTATTTTACCATTTATCAAAATTTCCTTTTAATAAAATTGGTGTTTTGAGCAACATAATTTGATATCAAAGTTAAATTTTTATTGAAGTCCTCCACCAAAACCTGCTCAATCATAATATCACCTCTATTTTTAGTTTTCCATTAAATTTCAAAATAATACCATAGAAATAAATACGAATTAAAATTTCACTAATGCTAAAAATATAGATATGAGCATAATTAAATAAAAAATAAAACAACAAAAGTTAAATTATTACAATTTTTATTAAGCGTAGCTTAACTATCAAAAATGGAATTTAAATTGAAATGAAAGAAACAAAAAAGGGTAGACTATCCCCTTGGTGAAATTGATGCTTAAAAATTTTGATATAACTTAGTTTAAGCTGTCCTTTTAATCCCGATAGGGATTTGTATTTATCAACACAGCCAGATTTTATAGCAGCAATTGCAATAGTTAAAAGACAAATATGTCCGATTGTATTTAGATTAGCAACAGAGTTAATATTTTTAACATAAGCTTGCTCAGTATTTAGATTCTTCCATCTAGAATTGTATCTTTCAGATTCAGTTCTAAGACTGTATATTTTCTTGAAAAATATAGAATCACGATTTATGGAAGATCTATAATCAGTGCCAATACTTATGTATTTTACACAACCTCTGTTTTTCTTACCGTTAAAGAATTTTTCGTGGTTACATGGACATAAAGAATCATCTTTAGAAGTTCTAAAAGGACAGCAAAACTTTTGTTTAATATAGGAATCAAAATATTGTTTGCCATCTTTATGCATTGCTAATCCAGCATCGCATATTACATTACCTGTGGATGTTAAGTCTTTAGGCTTTCTTCCACGTTTATTTAATGCAATGAAAGCTATGACCTTTAAGGGTATTACGAATAAAGTCATGATTTTGCTTTGAATCATAGCCTTTATCAGCAATAATATAACTACCTTTGAGTGGGAACCACTCATTTGTATCAGATAGGATTTCTGTAAAGTTAGAAATTTCATTGACATCAGCGGTTGTAGTAAATTCAGCAATGGGAAGACCAGAGATAGCATCACAAATAACATGATTTTTGTATCCCCAGTAGAATTCATATTTTTTCTTTGAATTATTAGGTTTATCTTCTGAAACTTGAACATTCATAGAGTTATTAGCAGTATGAACACCTAATTTACAATCTTTATCAGAAGAAGGCGGGTTATTTTTAGAAAACTTGTTATTTGCGAAGCATTTAGGATTATTAAATTTAGTGTTAGCTTTAACAGGCGTTGCATCAACTGATATAAAGTTGTTGTCAATAAATCCTAGTTCTTTAAGAATATTAACTTGATTTTTCATGATTTCCTTAAGATAAGAGTTAGATAAATTTTTAATAAATCTCTGAAAAACTGAGTATGAAGGCAAAGGCTTAAGAATATTAAAACCACAAAGCTGAGCAATGATTAGATTATTTTCTAGAAAATCTTTTAGGTCAGTAATTTTGCCGAACTTCTCACATTTCATAACAATAAAGGCTCTAAAAGAGCATGGCGAGAATAGCCATTAGGACCATATTTAGAAGGAATCCTATCGGGTAATATAGATAAATCAAGACTATCAAAGATTTTAGTATAAAAATTGATAAGTTTTTGAGAAGTAAAAAGTTCAATTATATTAAATATTTCTTGACGTTGGTACATAGAGATTTCCTCCTTATTGTTTTTGTATTATGTGTGGTTATATAGTATAATTCGACAAAAAGAGAGGAAATCCTATGACATAAATTTGAGTGATAAAAAATTTGGCCCTATCGGGCTAGTAAAATCAAGGTCTTTGAGTTATGCTCAAGGCTACTAAAAATATTATAAAGGGGTGATATTATGTACAACGATTCTGAAATAGTTGAAAGAATCAGAAATCTTTTAGAGGATGAACTGCAAGAACTATCCTACGATATAAAGGTGAGATGTGTTGACGGCCACGTAACAATTTCTGGAATAGTGGACACTCTATCGGAAAAAACTAAAATCGAAGAACTTGTGAGAAGAGTAGATGGAATTAAAAAGCTTGAAAATTCTCTTACAATATCTACCGATGGGACATTTACAGATAAAGAGGCAGAATTTGAAGTTATAAACAAGCTTAGAGATAACCCAGACCTTAATTCTGTAGGTGTCAAGGTTGAGGGTGGTACAGCAATACTTATGGGTACTGTTGATACAGCAAAGGTAAAAAGACAGGCTATGGAAACTGCAAAGGAGGCCTTTGGCGTAAAGGATGTAGTATCAAATATGAAGGTAAAGGATGCTGGCCAAATCGATGATATCACCTTAACTAATAAAATTGTAGAAGAACTTAGAAATCACGGTATAAGCAACAATGACCTTAATATTTCTGTAGAGGATGGATTGGTCAGGCTTTCTGGATTTGTAAACGGAAGAAATGAAATGGAGATGGCAGTAGAAATAATAGAGGAGATTGAAGGAGTAAAGAAGGTAAGAAACCTCCTAAGAACAAGAAAATAAATAGGGGCTCTAATTAGCCCCTAATTTATCCACTCAACTTTATTTTTACCATTATTTTGCTCTATATAATGCAGAATCTGCAAGTTTAAGTACATTAACAAATTCATCTTTATAATTAAATTCAACTGCTCCTATGCTTACTGTAACTTTTATGTCCTTTTCACCTATCTCCTTTGACCAATTATATCTCTCAATATCTTGTCTTATGTTTTCTGCCAACGAAACAGAAAAGGCTTTCGTTTTTTCACAAAATACAACAAATTCCTCACCGCCATATCTTGCTGCTATACAATTTTCTGGGAGCCTTCTATTTATAATATTTGCTGCATTTTTAATACTACATCACCCACAATATGTCCAAACCTATCGTTTATGCTTTTGAAATTATCAAAATCAATTATAAAAAGTGTATAGTTATCTTTTTATTATATGCATTTAATACATAACTATCTAAAAATCTTCTGTTATATAGTCCTGTAAGTGGGTCCTTTATTGAATTTATGTAAATACTGTTTTGCTCTGCTGAAAGCTCATAGGCCATATAAAATAATATAAGCATTATTGCATAGCTGTTATAATGAAAAGCATTGTATTTCTTAATTATTGATAAATCTATCAATATATCGTGCAGTATCATTAATATAGAAACAGAATATACAATTAAATATATATACCTGTTCCTTAGAATATATCTTTTATAGGCACAAATTGAAATATAAATTATATAGACAATAGCAATTAAAACAATAAATTCAAACTTTTTTCTATAATATGTTAATTTGTAAATATCATTTGATAGTAGCATCATAATGACAATTACAAATAAATATGTAGTTCCTAAATATTTAATTATCCCATTATCCTCTATTCCATAATTCTTATTTAAAAACAAAACATAAGATATTACTGATATATAAAGAGCTGAAAATATAAGCTTTTGAAACCCTAAATATCCAAATATACTACTTGTAACAAAATAATTTGAGTAATATATAGCAATGCAAATTAGTGTTAAGGAAAAATATAGGTATTTTTTATTAAACCTATTTAATCTATACATATTGACAAAATATGCAGCAACTATGAAATTTATAAGAGCTAATGAAAAATATATAGCCATAAAATAACTATTTACAAACTTATCCTTTTTATCAAATCCTTTACTGGACCTATATAAATATCTTGACTTGAACCATATTCATAGGAAGATTTCATAAAAATTTCTATTACATTTTCTGAATCTAAATTAATAAATTCTTTAGGTATAAAATATGTATATCTAATATTCCAATCATTATATATAAAATCATCAAAGGGTGATTCTCCTATTAAATGTCCATTAATATAAACTTTATGTCCTAAAGGTATTCCTCCTAAAGACAATGCTATATTTTCACCCTTTAATCTATCAGAAAAATAAAAACTTCTTTTAAATTTAACTATCTTGTTTTGCTTTTCCTTCTCATTTAAAACACTTTTAATCTGTATATCTTGTTCAAAATAATTTGTTCCATCAAAGGTAACCTTCCAATCATCCCTTAAATCTATATATGTATTTTTTCTCTCTATCACCTTATTTTCATACCTATAAAAAATTAATAAAATACTCGATAAAACCATTACTATAGCAAGTACCTTGAATAGCCTCTTCAAGAAATTCTTCCCCTTAAAAAATATGGTTATATTTAATTAATTCTATAATTTCATAAAAATTCCTTCTAAAACTACAAAAATGTTAAACAACCTATAAGGGGAAGCATATCTTTTTGAATACAATATAAAGTTTATACATTCCTTTAAGAGGATTTTCAAATAATAACTTATTTTACAACCTTAAGGGTACTAATTACTATTTTTTATTATTCTACCTTTCCCTTCATAACATCATCTATTCTTCTATTTATTGTATCTATAGGTGCCTCTAACATCATCCTCCCATATCTAAAATTCTGCAGCTGCTGCCTCTATTATAACCGCTAAGTTTCTACCTGGTTTAACTGGCATTCTGAGTCTTCTTACTGGTATGTTCAAAATGTTAATATATTCAGGCGTACCTATTCTATCAAAATCATCCTCATCTCTCCATTTTTCTAAATGGATAACTAAATCAATTGTTTTTTCCTCTAAAATTGAACTTAATCCATATAGGGATTGTATATTTATTATCCCAAGACCCCTAACTTCTAACATACCAGATGTTATGTATGGGCTCTTGCCGTATAAAACTCCATCCACCAATTTAATTTCAACAGCATCATCACTAACAAGCATATGTCCTCTTTTTATTAGTTCAAGAGCAGCCTCACTCTTACCTATACCGCTTTCACCTGTAATTAAAATTCCTATTCCATAAACATCCACTAAAACTCCGTGCATTGTAGTAGTTTTTGCCAATGCTCTATCTAAGTAGTTAATTACCTTATTAACAAGCCTTGTTGTTACTCTTGTACTTCTTAAAACCCATATACGTTTTTCTCTTGCAAGTTCCATAAACTCCCTATGTGGTTGTAAATTTCTTGAAAATATTATACAGGGTAAATCATATTCAAAATATTTTTCCAGCCTTTCTCTTCTAACTTCTGGTTCTAAGTTATTTAAGTAGTGCCATTCGGCATTTCCTACTATCTGAATTCTTGTATTGACAAAATAGTCATAGTAACCCACAAACTGCAGACCCGGTCTTATTATATCGTTGCAGTTTATCTCTCTATCTTCATTTCTCTCCACTAAAACCTCAAGATTTAAATCCTCAATAAATTTTTTATGGTAATTGGCATAATATTCCTCCTATTTTAATTTTGCTATTAAAAACATTATCTTCATTCCCATTGATGAAAATTTTGTTTCATATTCTGTCATAATGTTTTCCTTAAAATCACTATTATGCAAATCATAGGTTAAATATCGAATATCAAACCCTGCCTCTTTAAAATACTCAATCGAGTCATTAAAAAATCCTCTTGGTCTGTCTTAAACCAAATCTCACTTTCACTTTTAAAAACTTCTTATATCTTTCTAAGAAAGTTGTATACGTCAATCTCCTTTTATTATGTCTTTTTTAGGCCAAGGAGTAGAAAAATTTAAATATATTCTTGATACTTCATCTTTGTCAAATATATTTTCAATAAAGGCAATTTCCATTGGAATAAGTGCCACATTATTTATTTCTTTGTTATTTTCTGCAAAAACTTCTTCAACCCTTCTTTTTGCATAAACAAGTACTTCATCCTTAATGTCTATTCCTATAAAGTTTTTATCTTCCTTCTTTACTGCATTTTCTGCAATAAACTTGCCGCGTCCACATCCTAATTCTAAATATATTTCATTATCGTTTTTAAAGAAATCCTTCCATTTACCTTTATATTGAGATGGATTTGTCACAACAAATTTGCAAGCCTCAAGTTCTGGCCTTGCCCAAGGTTTCTTTCTTAATCTCATATATTCCTCCTATAGTAAAGTAATAAAAGACTGCACCTTTATTATATCAAAAATTCATTTTTTAGTGTATTAAAACATATATTAATTTTGATTATTTTGTCGAATAAAAATGCTATGAAAAGTTTTATTACTTTTCATAGCATAAATACTTGTTTGGTGCGGGTGACAGGATTCGAACCTGCACGTTTAAAACGCTGGAACCTGAATCCAGTGCGTCTGCCAATTTCGCCACACCCGCCTTTTAGGTATTAACTTAATTTGTTTTTATATCATTATTATATTACATTTTTTCTTATATATGCAAATATATAACAAAATGGTTTTGCTAAATGATATATTGTTTTTCTAAAATAATATTTAATTTTTCCCTTTTTCTTTGTATTATTTGCAATTAACCTTTTCTTCCTCTTTATTACATTTAAATCGTGTTGACTTAATTTTCTTCCACCATAATAATAGGAGTCAAGAATATCCTTTACCCTACTTAAATCCACTTCAGTTTTTTCTTCCACTTTACCAATATACTCTATAAGCGTTACATCCCTTGAATATTTTATATTGTTAAGCTCTCCATAAAATATAATTTCATTAACGACATTTGTTATACTATCTACTTTCAAAGCTACAAATATATAGAGACTTAAATATATTAAAATTATAATCAATATAGAATATACATAACCTGGAATTTTTAACTTTATTTTTACTTCCTTCTTCTCTTTTTGTTCTGTACCCTTAGATTCTTCTTTTTCTTTTACTTTTTCCTTATCTTCTTTTTGTTCAATTTCCTTTTCTTCTTCTGAAGTCTCCTTCTGTTCTTCTACAATAAATAAAGATTGTGGTAGATAATCTGATATACTAATATGTCCTGGGGTTGCATCAAAGGTAACCCATCCTAATTCTTCTGTATATACCTCAACCCAGGCGTGAGCATTTTTATTATAGACGATATTTTCTCCTTCAGTTACCTTAACTGTAAAGCCCTCTACATATCTTGTAGGTATACCTACAATTCTACACATTATTGCCATAGCACTGGCATAGTAGGTACAGTATCCCCTTTTTCTTCAAACAAAAATAATCTACAAAATCTCTGTCATCAGGAACAACACTAACATTTTTATCATATGAAAAATTTAATTTAAGGTATCTTTCTATTAATGCTGCCTTTACAAGATTGTTTTTATTTTTGTGTTCTTTTATAATTTCATTTGTTAAACTATATACCCTTTGTGGAACTGAGTTTGGAACATTTAAATACTGTGAAAACTGACTTAAATTATATTTTCTATTTAGGTTGTTTTTCAATATATCTTCTAAATTATTATAATCATAATAAACAGAAACAACTTTGTAGCTATCCTTAGAAAACAAATTTTTATTTGAAACAACCTCCCAGTCCTCATCCATAAACAACTGTTTATTGGAACTTATATTCAAACTTTGCAAATAAAGAGGCGTAAAAACAGTCTCTGTATTAATATATTTTGGGGTTATCTCTAAGATAATTGTTCTTAGTTTGTCCCTATTAATTACCTTTGCTTCTCCTAATCCATTAACATCTGGAACTTCATTTTTTATCTCTAATTTTGTAAGTTCTGGTTTAGTCCACATACTTCCATTATAGATTGTCTTTACTGTACCTCTTAAATGAACCTCTCCTAAGTTAGATGCTGATTTTACAATAAAGGCCTTTGAATTGTCATCCTGTATTGGCCCTCCTAATTTTTTATCATTCCTCTGATACCCTGTCATAGATAGTGAAAAAATCTTAGGTTCATAATTTACAACTCTATTTATTATTGAACCTGATTCAAAATCCAACTCATCAATATATATATATGGTTGATTTTTAAAGGGAAGTAATTTAATAAAAAGGTTTGTTGCCATTGTAAATATAGTTATTAAGGTTAACCACCTTATAAAGTAACCCCTTTGATATTTAACATTAATTTCAATACTTTCGGTGTTTTTACTGAAATTGTTATATCCATACAGCATCAAAAGAACTGTAAAATATAGTACTGCCCTGTTGATATTAACTAAGTCATAATAATAGAGTCCATAAAAAACAAATAAACCTACTATAAATAAAAATAGTGAACTATTTTTATTCTTTATCATTTGATAGACAATAAAATACGTTGGAATAAATAGTATCGTTACTAAATTTAAAAAATAGGTATTGTAGGTTTCAATAAGCCCACCATATTCTACTAAGCTTTGAACAAATGGAATAAATCCCCTATACAATTCAAAAACTATATTATTTATATAGGGATGAAAAAATAATAATAAAAGTGCTAAATTAAAAATTTTATATCTATTTGCAATGAATAAACAAATAACTATAAAAAGATAAATATAAATTAATACATTGGTAAAAAGCTTCACCTTAAACAAATCCTGAAGGTTTAAAAGAATTATTATAAAAAGGACCGTTTGTATAAAATTGTACCATACAAATTCAAGGGGTCTGTTTTTCATACATAAATACCCCCTTTATATCCTCTGAATTCATTATATAAATTATATTGCTGTGTCTTTCCTCTGCCTCATCACAGCTAACTATATAAAAATTATCTATATGTTCCTGTATTTTATTCAGTCTATTAGCTTTACTACTATATATTTTGCCTGTAATGTAGATAGTTGTGCAGTGTTTGTTTATTTTTATCCTGTCCTTTACTGTATCAAGCACATCAAAGGTACCCTTTGCCCTTACAGTAGCAACTAAATTACTCATCTTTTTTAAATCATTTATGTTTTTCCCATCTGCAGAATAAAATTTATTAGAAACAATATATAGCATTGTCTCTATTTTATTTCTTAATAAATACTCAATTATTGATATACAGACCTCTGCAGCTGTTTCCTCAAAATCTTGATTTTTATAAACCTCTGTCATATCAAGTACAATATTTACAGCATTCGTTCCCGATATATCATATTCCTTTATCTGAAGTTCGCCCCTCTTTGCGGATAGTTTCCAATGAACCCTTTTAGGTTATCCCCTAAAATATATCCTCTTATATTCCTTATGCTTGTATAATCTTCATTAGTTGATGCCTTTGCCCTATGGGTTCCAAAGGGCCTATAATTTGGTAGTTTTAGATTTTCTAAATAATGAATTTTAGGATAAACACATATATTTTTGCCTATCTCAATACTTTTTTAAAACATATAATACCAAAAACATCCCATATCTTAATTTCAATAGGTCCTATATTATATATACCTCTATATTTAAAATTTATTTTGTTATTCAGGGTTATCTTTTCAAGAGGCATCAATGAAAAATATGATTTTTTAAAATCTTCTTCCAGAAGAAATACTTTATCAACTTCAACATATGGTATAGGTAAAACAGATTTATTCTCTACAACTGTTGCTAAATTTATTTCATCCTTTGTTGTACAGTATGTTTTATCTACCTCTTGATTTGCTGTAATGGTATTCCTGCTTATAACACACCAAATTATCGAAAGAAAAATGCTAAAAAAATCAAATAAAAAATCCTGTAAAAATCTCACTCCCAACAGTTGCGACAAGCCAGAAAGATATAATTAAAATTACTACTGATGACTTATTTAATTTAAACATATACCTTAGCTCCAGGTACAGCTACTTCACTTAGTATCTCTTGTAAAACTTTTTCTTCAGAATTACCTCTTATTTTTACTTCTGGTTTTATCGCTATCCTGTGGGATACAACTTCAACAAAAACCTGTTTTACATCATCTGGCGTAACATAATCTCTGTTGTGTATATATGCCATTGCTTGACTTGCCTTTAATAGATGAATTGTAGCCCTTGGGCTTGCACCTATTACTATCTCGTCTCTATTCCTTGTTTTTGATACCAATGATACTATATACCTTTCTAACTTTATCATCTACATATACCTCATTTACTTCCCTTTGCATTTTTATAATGTCCTCTTTATTGGACACTTCTCTTAAATCCTCCAATGGATTTTTACCCTTAAACCTTCTTAATATAATAATCTCTTCATCTTCATCAGGATAGCCAATACTTATCTTCATCATAAACCTATCAAGCTGTGCCTCTGGAAGTGGAAAGGTTCCTTCATATTCAATTGGATTTTGTGTTGCAAGTACTATAAAGGGTTCCTTTAGTTTGTAGGTTTTGTTATCAACTGTAACTTGTTTTTCCTCCATTGCCTCCAGCAAACTTGACTGAGTTTTAGGCGATGTTCTATTTATTTCGTCTGCTAATATTATGTTGCTCATTATTGGACCAAATTTAAATTCAAACTCTCCTGTTTTAGGATTTATAATAGTAACCCCTGTTATATCTGATGGTAGTAAATCTGGTGTAAACTGTATTCTACTAAATTCACAACCAATAGACTTTGCTAAGGCTTTTATGAGCATTGTTTTTCCTACACCAGGTACATCCTCTATAAGTGCATTACCTCCAGATAATAAACATATTAAAACCTTTTCAACTACATCCCTCTTACCTACAATAACCTCTCCAACATTTTTAATAATATCCTCTATTTTTCCCCTATAACCCATAATAACCTCCTGTATATTTTTGAATTTGATACATTTTTTACTTATATTCGTAAATTAATTTCCATTTTGGTGCAGTCCACCAAAATGGAAATTATATTAATCTGCATTTTCTGTATTAGTTGTTTGTTCATCCTTTATATCATTTTGTGTTTGCGTATTTGTAGTTACTTTTTTAGTACCAACTCTAACTTTTCCATTTAATACTTTGTAGGTGTCATCGCCAAGCTTTTCAGTCTTTACAAGCTTTCCGTTTTGATATACCTTCCTATAAGTTCTTACCTTCATACCTGCAATTGGTTTTATCTCAACAACCTTTTGTCCCTCTGGCAAATTTGGATCATTAATGTACTCTATTTTTGGTCTCTGTTCTTTGATAAACTTCAGAAACAATCTCTACATATTGACCTTCTCTTTCATTAGCACCATATATATTAACGGTAATTGTTGAGGTTTCTACTACTGCTTCTATATATATAGGGTTGTTATAATTATTTTTAAATTGAAAGTCAATACTATCGCCTGCAATAGTTGCATCTCTACCAGGTGCAACATAAGCAACTGCAAGTCCGTGAGCCTTTCTCTTTACTATTTCAAAATTACCAAGCAATGCTGCATTATACATAGTTGTAGAAACCTGACAAATACCTCCTGCAAGTCCTGGTTCTAATTTACCATTTATAATAACAGGTGCCTCCTTATATCCTTGACTTGCATTTCTTGGTCCTAAAACCTTTAACATAGAAAATACATCTCCAGGCATTATCACAATCCCTGTCAGATACTTTGCAGCTATTTTTATGTTATCTGTTCTATTTACATCTGATGGCTTAAAGGAGGTCGTAAATGAAGAAACCTTTGTTGTTATGCTGGATAATGCTTTAGCCTTTATTTTAGCTTCAACTACCTTTGTTGGAACTTCAATCCTATTTATTTCTCCCTCTGGTTTTATCTCATTTTTTATTAGTTCTATTAATTTTGGTTCATCTACTGCAATACCTGATACCTCTTCAGTTATTACAAATTTACCAGAAATTTTAGAGATTTTTGCGTCTTTAGGTTCTTTATTTATGTCCTTTGAAATTTTTTCAACTTCTCCCTTTATTATTGAGGTATCTGCAGCAAAATTTAAAGGAATATTGTTTGTATTTCTCTTTAATTTATATCTTTCAATTGTTTTCTCAATTATGTTACCTGATTTTCCTAAATTATAGGCTATATCAACTGCCTCCTCAACATCATAATGTGCCTTTAACCTTTTAAAATCTATAGAGTAATTTTTATTGTCATAAAATATATCTATTTTTCTATTTTCTAATTTACTATTAAACTTTTCATTAAGTAGTTTTTTGCCTCCTCTTTAGTCATACCACCTACATATTCATTATTAATATAAATACCTTCAAAGATTTTATCCGATGCTTTGCTGGTAGTGTTTAGCAAAAATATAACTGAAGATACAATAAATAGAATTAATAAAGAAAAAATATTATAAGTCCATTTCTTAATCCTTTTTCACCTAAATTTCCCCTTAACTTGCTTGTTATTATAAAAATCACAAAGGTCATTAATTGGACACTCCAAACATTTAGGATTTCTTGCAGTGCATAAATTTCTTCCGTGCCAGATGAGTAGATGATGGGCACTTGACCACATATCCCTTGGTATATTTTCCATAAGGTGCTTTTCTGTTTCAAATACATCCTCTGATTTGGCAAGCCCTATTCTGTTGGAAACTCTAAAAACGTGGGTATCTACTGCAATTGCATCTTTTCCAAAGGCATTTGAAAGAACAACATTTGCTGTTTTTCTCCCTACACCAGGAAGTTTAACTAATTCCTCCAATGAATCTGGTACTTCTCCATTGTACTTTTCTACTATTATTTTACTTGCAGCTATTATATTTTTGCTTTATTTTTATAAAATCCGCAGGTTTTTATGTATCCCTCTAACTCACTTTGGTTTATGTTTGCAAAATCTTGAGGTTTATTATATCTTTTAAACAAAACATCTGTAGCTTTATTTACAGTAACATCTGTTGTTTGGGCTGAAAGAATGGTGGCCACAAGTAATTCAAAGGGAGTTTTAAAATTTAGTGCACAGCCTAAATGTCCATATAATTCGTTTAAAGTTTCAAGTATCTTTATTACTCTTGTTTTTTCCATTATAATCACCTAAAATAATTTTATATCAAAACTATTTTAACATAATAGTTATTTTTTTCAACAAACACTTTTAAGGATGGTGTTTAGTTTGTCTATAAAAAATCAAATAATTGAATTTGCTAAAACCATAGGAATTGAATATATTGGCTTTTGCAGAGCTGAGTTTACAGATAATTTTGTTAAAAGATTGCAGTACAGTTATCTTAAAAATTACAACTGTGAATTTCAAGAGTCTGACATTAAAAAAGAATAAATGTTAAAGAATATATGGAGGAAGCCAAAACCTTTATCTCAATAGCTCTACCCTATAAAACTATTCAACCTGATAAATCAAAACCTTATTTTTCAAAATCTTCTTTAGGTAAAGATTATCACATTGTAGTAAAAAATAAATTAAAACTTATTGAAAACTTCTTACAAAATAATTACAATGCAAAAACTGTATCCTTTGTAGATACAAGTCCTTTGCACGATAGAGAAATCGCATATATGTGCGGCATATGTTTTTACGGTAAGAATTCAACCTTAATTACAGAAAAATATGGTTCCTATGTTTTTGGGAGAAATACTAACAAACATAGATATTGAACCTTCTACTCCAAAGGCTTCACTTTGCGGAAGTTGTGATAAATGCATCAAAGCCTGTCCTGTTGGTGCAATAAAGGAAGAGTATTTTGTTGATGCAAATAAATGTTTATCCTATATATCTCAAAAAGGGATGAATTATCTGAACAAAATCAAGAAAAATTAGGACTTAGAATATATGGTTGCGACACCTGTCAAGATGTATGCCCCTTTAATATTAAAGCACAAAATTCCACTATAGAAGACTTTTTACCTGAAGATTGGAATATTAATATTAATGAGGAGGCTTTTTGAATTTATCTAATAGTAATTTCAATAAAACCTTTAAAACCACCTCTGCTGGCTGGAGAGGGAAAAAGGTACTTCAAAGAAATATGGTAATAGCAATGGGGAATTCCAAAAACAAAGAATATTTAAATATACTTAAAGGTTTGAATCAAAATGAATATCTTCAACAATACATAAAAAATGCTATTAAAAAATTGGAGGTGGAAAAATGAAAAAGGGAATTTTAACTAAATTAATACTTAACGCTGCAGCTATATATATAACTGCTTCCTTTGTAAAGGGGTAGAAATAAGGGATTTTTAGCCGCTATAGTTGCTGCAGTAATACTTGGTCTTGTTAATGCACTAATTAGGCCTATTATTTTACTTTTTCACTACCTATTAATTTAATGACCCTCGGACTTTTTACATTTGTAATAAATGGATTAATGCTGTCTATTGCTGCATCAATTACAAAGGGTTTTTATATCTCTAATTTTGGTGCTGCTGTAGTTGCATCTATTATTATATCCATTGTAAGTGCCATATTAAACTTTCTATTTGTTGAATAAAGGAGATTATTTATGATTATAGGATATGCTTCAATAACTTTGATGCTGTACTCACCGACTTCATTAAAGGAAAAAAGGCAAATAGTAAAAAGCCTTATAACTAAAATTAGAACTACCCTTAATGTTTCCTGTGCAGAGGTTGATTTAAACGATAAGTGGCAACTTGCCCAAATTGGTATTGCGACAGTATCTAATGATAAGAAAATAGTCGATACTCAAATCAATTCAGTTATAAGCTTAATTGAAAAGGATGGAAGAGCTGAAATTGTAGATGTAGTGGTAAATACAATATAATATTAGAGGTTGTTGAAATAGCTATAATATGCTTAGCCCCTTGAAGGATTTCTTTGCATCCCTTCAAAGGGGCTTTAACAATAAAAAATTTATACTTATCAACAATATAATAATAGCTTATCGGATTATGTGGTGAGCTCTGAAAATTATAGAAGTTGTAGCTTACTTTTATCTATTTAGTATTATTAACTGTATCTAAAAACTATATTACATAATCCTCAAGATACACCACATTCTCTTCTTTATTTCTTACTATCTTTGCTGGGATTCCTACTACTGTAACATTAGGAGGGACATTTTTAAAACAACTGCATTAGCACCAATCTTTACATTATCCCCAACAGTAATAGGCCCTAAAACCTTTGCCCCAGCACCAATTATTACATTATTTCCTATTGTTGGATGTCTTTTCCCCTTATCTTTACCTGTTCCTCCAAGGGTAACACCGTGATAGATTGTCACATTATCTCCAACTTCCGCTGTCTCTCCAATAACAACTCCCATACCGTGGTCAATAAAAAGACCTTTCCCTATTTTAGCACCTGGGTGAATTTCTATACCTGTTAAATTCCTTCCGATTTGAGAAATAACCCTCGCCAATACAAACATTTTCCTTTTATAAAGTCTATGGGATAATCGATAGAAAAGAACCGCATACAACCCAGGATAACATAATATTACCTCAAGCATATTCTTTGCAGCTGGATCCTTTTCCATAATATTTTTGCTTCTCTATAAAGCGTTCTAAACATAACAATCACTCCTCATCAAACAATTCTGTTGATAAATATCTTTCTCCTGTATCTGGAAGTAATACAACTATTTTTTTACCTTTTCCAAGTTCCTTTGCCTTTAAAAGTGCTGCATATAGAGCTGCACCTGATGAAATACCAACTAATATTCCTTCTTTTTAGCAATTTCTCTTGCATATTTCATTGCATCCTCATTTGAAACAGTAACAATCTCGTCTATTATTTCTCTTTTTAAAATTTTAGGAATAAATCCTGCTCCAATTCCTTGTATTTTATGTGATCCTGGATTACCACCAGATAACACTGGAGAATCCTTTGGTTCTACTGCTACGATCTTTATATTGTCTAATCTTTCCTTTAAAACTTCTCCAACTCCAGTTATAGTACCTCCTGTACCAACACCTGCAACAAACATATCTATATTTCCCTTCATATCTTCAAGAATTTCTATTGCGGTTGTTTTTATATGTGCCTTTGGGTTATATATATTTTCAAACTGCATCGGCATAAAGTATCCTTTTTCCTTTGCAAGCTCATATGCCCTTTCAACAGCTCCCTTCATTCCCTTTGCACCTTCAGTCAATACTATATCTGCACCATAGGCCTTAAGTATCTTTCTTCTTTCTATACTCATTGTCTCAGGCATAACCAAAATCAAACTATATCCCTTTGCTGCTGAAACCATTGCAAGTCCTATGCCCGTATTTCCACTTGTAGGTTCTATTATTGTGTCTCCTTTTTTATAAGTCCCTGTTTTTCTGCCTCTTCTATCATTGAAAGGGCTATCCTATCCTTCACACTACCCCTGGATTAAAAACTCTACTTTTACATAAACCTCAGCACTATTTTCATCTAACATATTATTTAATTTTACTAATGGTGTTTTTCCTATTGTTTCATAAATATTATTAAAAATCATTTAGACCCCTCCTAAAATAATTGATTTATATATAAATTTTTTGCATATAAAAAACCTTCTACCTCTGTAAATACAGAGGCAGAAGGTCTACTTCCGCGGTTCCACTCTGTTTAGGCTAATAAAAGCCCATCTCATTTTCAGGTACTAACATACCCTATCTCTATAACGGGAGCACCCGTAGCAGCCTACTTATTTTTCGGCTTAACACTCCGAGGGGCACTTCAATTATACTCTGCTTAGAACTCTCTCAGCCTTGGAGTTCCTCTCTGTAAAGCTTTATATAATCTACTTTCCCTCTTCACTGTGTTTAATTCCTATTAATTTAGTCGGATTTCTTAATTATATTATATGCAATTCTCATAAAAAATCAATAAATATTTTTAAATTTTTTTATGTATTTTTATTTACAAAATACGTGTTTACCAATTACCTTGATTACAGGACGTGAATATATCCATTTATTGGTTGTTTTTTCAGGATTATAATAGTATATTGCTCCTCCAGATGGATCCCATCCATTTAAGGCATCTATTGCTGCTTTTCTTGAACTATCTACAACTGCTGCATTTATCTGCCCATCTACAACAGCTGTAAAAGCACCTGGCTGATAAACTACTCCTGGTATAGTTGATGGGAATCTTGGATCCCTAACTCTATTCAATACAACTCCTCCGATTGCAACCTGACCAATATATGGTTCTCCTCTTCCTTCACCATTAATAACTCTTGTAAGTAAATCTAAGTTTTGAGAGCCTGTTCCTGCTGTACTTTGACCTCTTGATGATGATACATTTATGCCAAGTGCAGCTAAAGTTCTTGGTCCAACTACTCCATCTGCAGTAAGACCATTTTTCCTTTGAAAGTTTCTAACTGCTGTATAGGTCTGATATCCATAAATTCCGTCTATTGCACCATTATAATAACCCCATCTTTTTAATCTTGTTTGAATTTCTCTAACAACATCCCCTCTTGAGCCATAGGAATAGGTTTGAGCGTTGATAACACTTGTAGTAATAAAGTATGCAAAATACATCATAAATGCTACCCATACAATCAAAAATGCCTTCTTCAATTTACATCCCCTCCTTCATTATCTTATTATTTCCAAGGGATGATAGAAATTATTACAAAAACTCCTTAATTTTTATTAATGTTGAATTATTTAATTTATGCAATCAATATGACTTTTATTTTACATACTTCCTTCACAAACTTGAATAATTTGCCCTTTAGTATATTTAAAGAGTCTATACGCACTTATGTCGTTTACAATATTAAGTTCTGTAAAATATAGTTCTCCATCTATCAATCTAATATCTTCAATTAGATTGTTACTTTTATATATGTTATTATAAACATTGTTTTTTACATCAATCTGATATATTTTAAAAATGTCTCCTGTTCTACATACTGTATATAGAAATTCATCATCTGTTGCTATAATATATATGTCTGACAGATCAATTTTAAATTTGTTTTTGTAATCTATATAAAAATAATCCATAGATTTTAAATCTTTATATACAAGTTTTAATTTCTTTATATCTAAATAGTTTATATAAATATCGTTGTATTTATAGTTTGTAAATATGGTTTTAGAGTTCTCCTTTAAATTTAAAAGCTTTAATACTAAATCTATGTTTACAAAACTCGATAGGTCGTAAACATCATATTCTTTTTCTATATCTATTAAATATAGTCTATCTTTATTGTTTTCGGTAATCTTTACTATCACTCTATATTCGTCTATATAATTAACATCTATTTTTGTGCATCTTCTAAGTTTAATATAGTATTATATTTTCCTGTATATTTATCTATCGCAATTAAGTAAAGTATTGAACTTGATATGGTTTTACTAATTATTATATTTCCTGACGTATTATACATAGGATCATATACTTTTCCATTTATCTTTTCTTGAGTTAATCTTAAATTTTTAGGTACTTCGTCCACACGAAGCTCTGAAAAAGTCCATTTATCATTTAAAAAATCCAATTATAATTTTTATATCTAATTCCGCTTTCCTCTAATGTATACAGCAAATTTCCATTTATATCTATAATTTTATATTCATTTTCGTACTTTAGTGCAACCTTTTTGTTATCTGGACACCATTTAATATTTTCAATTATATTATTACTTTTTTCCTTAATATCAACATCATAAATATAATAAACAAACATAAATACTAAAAATATAGATAAAGCAATAGTAATTTTTTTCAAAGTATCACCCCTTTTAAGTTCTTTTAATAGCCTTGAGCATAACTCAAAGACCTTGATTTTACTAGCCCGATAGGGCCAAATTTTTTATCACTCAAATTTATGTCATAGGATTTCCTCTCTTTTGTCGAATTATACTATATAACCACACATAATACAAAAACAATAAGGAGGAAATCTCTATGTACCAACGTCAAGAAATATTTAATATAATTGAACTTTTTACTTCTCAAAAACTTATCAATTTTTATACTAAAATCTTTGATAGTCTTGATTTATCTATATTACCCGATAGGATTCCTTCTAAATATGGTCCTAATGGCTATTCTCGCCATGCTCTTTTAGAGCCTTTATTGTTATGAAATGTGAGAAGTTCGGCAAAATTACTGACCTAAAAGATTTTCTAGAAAATAATCTAATCATTGCTCAGCTTTGTGGTTTTAATATTCTTAAGCCTTTGCCTTCATACTCAGTTTTTCAGAGATTTATTAAAAATTTATCTAACTCTTATCTTA
This sequence comes from Caloramator sp. mosi_1, assembly GCF_028622835.1. Lineage (GTDB taxonomy): Bacteria > Bacillota > Clostridia > Clostridiales > Caloramatoraceae > Thermobrachium. The sequence continues at coordinate 345,753 of NZ_CP117677.1, forward strand.
AGGAAATCATGAAAAATCAAGTTAATATTCTTAAAGAACTAGGATTTATTGACAACAACTTTATATCAGTTGATGCAACGCCTGTTAAAGCTAACACTAAATTTAATAATCCTAAATGCTTCGCAAATAACAAGTTTTCTAAAAATAACCCGCCTTCTTCTGATAAAGATTGTAAATTAGGTGTTCATACTGCTAATAACTCTATGAATGTTCAAGTTTCAGAAGATAAACCTAATAATTCAAAGAAAAAATATGAATTCTACTGGGGATACAAAAATCATGTTATTTGTGATGCTATCTCTGGTCTTCCCATTGCTGAATTTACTACAACCGCTGATGTCAATGAAATTTCTAACTTTACAGAAATCCTATCTGATACAAATGAGTGGTTCCCACTCAAAGGTAGTTATATTATTGCTGATAAAGGCTATGATTCAAAGCAAAATCATGACTTTATTCGTAATACCCTTAAAGGTCATGCTTTCATTGCATTAAATAAACGTGGAAGAAAGCCTAAAGACTTAACATCCACAGGTAATGTAATATGCGATGCTGGATTAGCAATGCATAAAGATGGCAAACAATATTTTGATTCCTATATTAAACAAAAGTTTTGCTGTCCTTTTAGAACTTCTAAAGATGATTCTTTATGTCCATGTAACCACGAAAAATTCTTTAACGGTAAGAAAAACAGAGGTTGTGTAAAATACATAAGTATTGGCACTGATTATAGATCTTCCATAAATCGTGATTCTATATTTTTCAAGAAAATATACAGTCTTAGAACTGAATCTGAAAGATACAATTCTAGATGGAAGAATCTAAATACTGAGCAAGCTTATGTTAAAAATATTAACTCTGTTGCTAATCTAAATACAATCGGACATATTTGTCTTTTAACTATTGCAATTGCTGCTATAAAATCTGGCTGTGTTGATAAATACAAATCCCTATCGGGATTAAAAAGGACAGCTTAAACTAAGTTATATCAAAATTTTTAAGCATCAATTTCACCAAGGGGATAGTCTACCCTTTTTTGTTTCTTTCATTTCAATTTAAATTCCATTTTTGATAGTTAAGCTACGCTTAATAAAAATTGTAATAATTTAACTTTTGTTGTTTTATTTTTTATTTAATTATGCTCATATCTATTCTTTTAATATTTTATCATATTTTTTAAAAAGGACCTATTTTCTTTTTATATTATTATTTTTGTGTTATAATACTAAAACAATACAAAACGAGGTGATACTATGGCAGATTTCTTACCAATAAATAAAGAGGATATGAAAAAGAGAAATATAGAACAGCTTGATTTCATATACATATCTGGAGATGCATACGTTGACCATCCGTCCTTTGGCCACGCTATAATTACAAGGCTTATTGAATACTACGGTTTTACTGTTGGGATAATTCCTCAACCGAACTGGAAAAGTAAAGATGATTTTATGAGGCTTGGGAAACCTAAAATTGCTTTTCTTGTGTCGTCAGGAAACATTGACTCAATGGTAAATCACTACACAGCACATAAAAAAGAAGAAATGATGATGCCTATTCACCTGGTGGTAGGGCTGGATATAGACCTGATAGAGCTGTAATAGTCTACTGTAACAGACTAAGAGAAGCATATAAAGATGTTCCAATAATAATAGGTGGAATAGAAGCAAGCCTCAGAAGGTTTGCCCATTATGATTATTGGGATGATAAGGTTAGAAATTCAATACTTGTAGATAGTAGTGCAGATCTACTAATATATGGTATGGGTGAAAAACCTATTATGGAAATACTTAATCTTATTCAATTTGGTAAGAATATTAAGGATATAAAAGATATTCGTGGAACCTGTTATTTAACATCACAAATCAGCCAATTAAAGGATTACATAGAGCTACCATCCTTTGAGGAAGTGTCTAAAAATAAAAAGAATATGCAAAGGCCTTTAAAATACAGTATGAAGAACAGGATGCAATAAGAGGAAAAACCTTAGTTCAAAAACACGACAACAAATATGTTGTTCAAAATCCACCTGCTATGCCGCTTTCCAAAGAAGAGATGGACTTTGTTTATTCTCTTCCCTATACAAGAACCTACCATCCTATATATAAATCACAGGGTGGTATACCTGCATTAAAGGAGGTTGAATTTAGCATAACATCCCACAGAGGTTGTTTTGGGGGCTGTTCCTTCTGTGCATTAAATTTTCATCAAGGAAGAGTAATTCAGCCAAGAAGTGAAGAATCTATATTAAGGGAGGCTGAAGCATTAACAAAACTTCCTAATTTCAAAGGTTATATACACGATGTAGGTGGGCCTACTGCAAACTTTAGAAGACCCTCCTGTAAAAACAAATTGAACAGGGTGTTTGCAAAAATAGACAGTGTCTTTTCCCAAATCCCTGTAAAAATTTAGAAGTTGAACACTCTGAATACTTAAATATGCTTAGAAAGATTAGAAAAATTAAGGGTGTAAAAAAGTATTTATTCGTTCTGGAATAAGATATGATTATCTTATGCTTGATAAAAACGATGCCTTTTTGATGAACTAATTAAACACCATATTAGTGGCCAACTAAAGGTTGCACCTGAACATATTTGTAATGAAGTGCTAAACCTTATGGGAAACCAAATAGAAAAGTATATGATGCCTTTGTAAAAAATATTTTGAGAAAAACAAAAAATTTAAACTAAATCAATTTTTGGTACCATACCTTATGTCAAGCCACCCAGGAAGTACATTAAAAAGTGCAGTAGAACTTGCAGAATATATTAGGGATATGGGCTATAATCCAGAACAGGTTCAGGATTTTTATCCAACCCCTGGCAGTTTGTCAACAGCAATGTATTATACAGAAATGAATCCTCTAACAGGAGAGAAGGTATATGTACCTAAAACAAAGGAAGAAAAGGAAATGCAAAGAGCTCTACTACAATTTAGAGACCCTAAAAATTATGATTTAGTCTATAAGGCTTTGGTTAAAGCAGGTAGGGAAGATTTAATAGGATACGGAAAAAAATGCTTAATTCCTCCTAAAAAGTCTAAAATTAAAAAGGGTAGATGATAAATGGAAAAACAAATTCTTATTATAGTTAAATCCATTGTGGACAAAAGTTTAATTGGAACATATTTATTCTTCTTTTTAATTCCTGTTTGCAGATACTTTTTCCTCCATATCCTGGAGATACAATTACTATTTTTCAAGGATATTTAACCTATAAAATGGGGTTTAATAAATATTTAATGCTTCTTTCTACTATTTGTGGCTCCTTCTTAAGTAGTATGTTTCTTTACTACTTAAGCTATAAAAATCAAACATTGTACTTAATAATAAATTTTTGATTAAATTTTTTAATCTTGATAAAATACACAAATTAGAAGAATGGTTTAAAAAATACGGGGTATTTTTGTTCTGATAAATAAATTTATTCCAGGCCTTGGTTCTCTTACATTTATTGCAGCAGGTATTTTCAAACTTCCTATAATACCTGCCACTATATCTATTCTTTTAGCAAATGTTTTACAAAATACAATGCTCTTTGCTGCTGGTGCTCTTACAGGAGATAATATGGAAATTATAAAAGCTTCTATTAAAGAATATTATAGGTTAATTGTTGGGATAACAATAATCATATCATTACTATATTATGTAATTAGAAATAGAATAAAGTTAAACAGCAGGCTGTTGAAAAAGTCGAGATAAAATAAGCCCCTTGAAGGATTTCTTTGGCATTCCTTCAAGGGGCAATTTCATAATCAATGCATATTTTATGTTTGTCAACAATCTGCCCATTAAGAATTTACTTAATGGGGATTTTGAATACAGCTATCAATAAATACAGCTAAAAGCAGTATAGCCTCTGGAATTAATGTCATAGTTTTTAATTCTATTCCTACATAGATTGAAATAGCTTGAATTAAAAATATTAAATATCCTACTATATAAGCTATATTTACAGCCTTTACAGGAATTGAATCAATAACTCTAAAATAATTTGATGCAATAAATATAAAAAGTAGTGCAAAAACGATATTAACAGAATCAAATAATTCTCATAGTCATTTATGCAGACAAATTTAAATCCACCATAATATTTTATAAAATTATTTGGTGTAATATATATTGTATATGATTCTATTATAATAAAGACAAATATAAGTGTTTTATCTATTAATCCAATTTTTGATTTCCTATTTAAAATATATATGAAGTAAATAACTACAGTAAAAAGTATAACTGGCACTAAGGTGAATTTACCAAAATAAAACAAGTGATTTAGTTTTTTAGCCTTTAAGAACATAAAAATCAGAATATATCTTAAGGATGATATTAGAAATAATAAGGATATTAGAATGCTGTATTTTTGTTTTTATTTAATAAAATATAAATATTGAAAAAGCATAAAACAAAACATATAAAAATCAGTGTTAATAAAGCCTTCACCCTCTACACCTTTTAGATTGCTACTAATTAATTAATATTATAAAACATTATTATTTATACCTAAGGCGTAAATATTTTTATCTTTTTAGACGAAATTCTAACATCAAGTGGGAAATTGGGTCCTACTTCTCCATCTATATCTGTCTCTATATTTTCATTACATTCAATTCTAAATTCTCTACTCTTTAGATATATTACGTTGCTGTTTTCAAGATGCTCTCCTTTTAACATTTTCAAAAATAAGTTAAATAGCTCTACAAGATTGCACTGCTTTATTGCAATTAAGTTGAGCATTTCATCATCTGCAGTTGAATCCGGTGCTAATTTAAATCCTCCTGCACTTGAACCATTTAATATTACAAATAGATATATATTTTCCTCATAAGTTTTTCCATCACAGCTTATTTTAATTGGAATAGCTCTAAAGTTTGGAAGTTGCTCTATCCCCTTTAAATAATATGCTACTTTACCAAGGGTATTTTTCATATTTATGTCTATTTTTGTGATACATCGGTTAAAAGGCCTCCTGCTGCAACATTTATAAAATACCTATCGTTTATTTTTCCTAAATCAAATTCGCTGAGTTTTCCCCTTGCTATTACATCACAGGCTTCAGTAATCCTTCGAGGTATACCTAAGTGTGATGCAAAATCATTTGCAGTACCATAGGGGAAAATTCCAAGAGGAACATCAATCTCCTTTAAAATCATTGCATTTATTACGTGATTTATTGTTCCATCTCCACCTGCAACAAGAATTATATCATAGTCTTTAGCCCTTTCCATACTTGTATAGATATCTTCTATTGAAATTGTTCTATAGGGTGTTACCTCATATCCTGCCATTTGCAGTCTATCTATCACCGCATCTAATCTATTTCTAAAGGACCTATCACCTGAATAGGGATTGTAAATTAATCTTGCCTTTTTCATATTATCGCCCCCCAAATATATATAATACCTACAATATCTAATCCCTGCAACTGCAGGGATTAGAACATTATGTCATTTGGTTTTGAAATGTCGCTTAATGCTTCACCAGCATCATCCTGAAGCCTATTAGTTACAGCTATATCTCCTAAAGCAAGCATTCCAACAAGTCTTCCATCTTCAACTACAGGAAGACGTCTTATTTGCTTTTCTGCCATAAGTCTTGCTGCATCGTGGATGTCATTATCAGAATTTATTGTTGTAATACCAACTGTCATAACATCCCTTGCTAATACTTCACCTGGATTTTTACCATAGGCAACATCCCTTAAAACTATGTCTCTGTCTGTAATGATACCCACTACTCTATTACCCTCACAAACTGGAACTGAACCTATGTTATAATTCTTCATCAAATTTGCAACTTCAGTTACAGGAGTATTTGGAGTAACTGTAACCACTTCTCTTGTCATTATATCCTTTACCTTCATAAAAACACCTCCAATTTTAGTATTTCCTGAAGGTGTTTTTTACTCTAATTCTTTCATATCCTTTATTACAAATGAAACCACCAAAAGTATTATAAGTATAGTAATAGGAATAAGTAAACTTTTGTAGTGTCTTGTATTAAAGGAATTCCCAAAATAATTATATGCAAACATCTCAGGCATAACACCAAGTACACTTGCTAATATAAAATCTCTATATCTAATAGAAGTTAATCCACAGGCTAAACTTAAAGCGTCGTATGGAAAAATAACAGGAAGTCTCATTAAAAATAAAATTTTAAAACCATCCTTTTCTAATACCTTATCAAACTTATCCAATTTACCCTTTGTAATTTTATGCACAAAATCCTTCCCTAAAAACCTTGCAACATAATATCCTACAGTTGCAGAAATAAAACATCCAATTAAGGAAACAATGTATCCAAAAATCCAACCATATAAAACGCCTGAAATAACTCCAAGAACCCAAGTTGGGAAAAGCATAACAAAGGGTTTGACTGCATATATGAGCAGTAAAACAACAGCAGAATATTGTCCATAACTTTCTATAAATCTCTTTATACTTCTTACGTTGGCTCTATTAAAACAAAAAATAATCTATTTGATTTAATAATATAAATTATAGCGATAAGTGTTATTACTATACTAATATATTTTAATAATTTTTTTTTGTCAATATATCACCTCAAATTTGATTTATTTTATTGTAAAAAAGCTGTTTTTGTTTATAATATATACTTAGTAAATTAAATAAAAATTCTAAAATCAGTTACATTACTTATTTTATAACATTTTATATTTTACTTCAATGTAACTTAAATAATTTATTTGGGGTGATTGTTTTGAAAAAGATTTTATTCCTAATTTATTTACCTTTGCTAACCTGTCCCTTGGAATGATATCTATTATGTTTACATTTAATAACAATTTAAAGTTGGCAGCTATTTTAATAATGTCAGCAGCTCTTCTTGATAGGTATGATGGTAGGATAGCAAGGAAAATAGGGGTTTCAAGTGAACTTGGAAAAGAACTTGATTCATTAGCTGACCTTGTTTCCTTTGGTGCTGCACCAGCAATATTAAGTTGGCAATTATATTTAATTAATTTCGGACTTATAGGATATATTATAACACTTTTATTTCCAATAGCTGGTGCCTTCAGACTTGCAAGATTTAATGTTACTAAGTTTAACAATGTATTTACTGGTGTTCCTATAACTGTAGCAGGTGCAGTTGTTGCACTTGATAATTTAATAGGCATATATACACCTCACCAGTACATATCAACGATTATATTTATAGTTTTTGCTTATTTAATGGTTAGCAAATTGCAAATTAAGAAATTCTAAAATAGGGTTAAAAAACCCTATTTTTTGTAAAAAATATAACATAATACATATTATATAACTGTGAGTAAATTAAATTGGGAGGATTCTAATGAATCTTAAGGGAAGCAAAACAGAAAAAATTTACTAAAGACCTTTTCTGGAGAATCAAGGGCAAGGAGTAGATACTCATTTTATGCAGAGAAGGCAAGAAAAGAAGGATATGAGTTTATTGCTAAAATATTTGATATAACTTCAGATAACGAAAAAGCTCACGCCAGGAGAGTTTTTGACGACTTTTTAAAGGAAAATAAAACTACTGCTGAAAACCTTCTTGAAGCTGCAATGCTTGAGGCCTTTGAAGCAGAAAAACTGTACAAAGAGTTTGAAAAAGTTGCAAAGGAAGAAGGATTTGAGGAAATCGCTGACTTTTTGAAGAACTTGCAGAAACAGAGGAATATCATAAAATAAGATTTTTAAAGATACTTGAAAATCTAAAATCAGGTAAGATATTTAAGAGGGATACTCCTGTTAAATGGCAATGTCTCAATTGTGGATATGTTCACGAAGGTACTGAAGCACCTGAAGTATGTCCACTATGTGCCTTTAAGAGGGCCTTCTTTGAAATCTACTGTGAGAACTATAAATAGAGGTGAATATAATGTCTCCTTGTATGATTGTTTGGGTGCCAATTAGTTACTTTGAAGATGAAGAAGATTTATTTGAAAATGCAAGATTCTATAGAGCTGATGATGGTGAAGATAATTATCAGGATAAGATAAAGCTATTTGAAATGATTGATGATGAATTTGTTAATGAATATATAAATCAATCAAACAAATAAACTGATGTAAAAATTCATAATCAAAGCCCTATAAAGGATTTTAATGTAATCTGTTTTAAATCCCTTATAGGGCTTTAGTAGTATAAATTATAAAAATTTAGCTAAGCTTAATGTTATTGTTGCTTTTCAAAGTTTTCCTTAGTAGCACCACACTTTGGACATTTTTGTGGTCTACATCTTCCTTCCTTTGTTTCTCCACATACTGTACATTTCCAAACAGCCATAACACAACCCACCTTTATGTAATATAATAAGAGTGGATTTTCCACTCTTATTATAATTCTAAATTTAAGTTTTGTATTTGTCAATAATAATTATCTTTTAAATGTAATTATTACTCACCTAAAACTTCTTTTCTTAATTTTATTCCCGTTGGTGTTGCTGCTATTCCTCCAAGGGCAGTTTCCCTTAAGGCTTCTGGTAGTGCCTTACCTACTCTATACATTGCCTCAACAACTTCATCAAAGGGAATAATACTTTTAATCCCTGCAAGTGCAAGTTCTGCAGATATTAATGCATTTACAACACCTGAAGCATTTCTTTTAGCACAAGGTGCCTCAACAAGACCGGCTATTGGGTCACATACAAGCCCCATTATGTTTTTAAGTGCTATTGATGCAGCATCAAGGCACATCTGTGGTGTACCACCTGCCATCTCAACAATAGCTGCTGCTGCCATAGCTGCTGCTGCTCCACACTCTGCTTGGCAGCCGCCCTCTGCACCTGATACTGTAGCATTCTTTGCAATTATCTGTCCTATACCTGATGCTGTAAATAGAGCATTCACAATTTCATCTTCAGTTTTATTCAGCTTTTCTCCTGCTGTAATTACTGCAGCAGGTAAAATTCCACAGGAACCTGCAGTTGGTGCTGCAACTATTCTACCCATAGCAGCATTAACTTCAGAACAGGACAATGCCCTTGCCATTGCTTTTACTACTGTATCACCACACAGTGTATTACCATTTTTTCTATAATCCTCTAATCTTTTTGCATCTCCTCCTATAAGTCCACTTACGGATTTTACCTCCTTATAAAGTGCCTCCTGTGCAGATGCCTTCATTACTTCTAATGCCTTTTTCATCTTTAATACTATTTCTTCTCTACTTAAGCCTTGCAGATCTACTTCATTTTCTAATTACAACCTCATATATTTTGCACCTTTTAGAATTTGCCAACTCCATTAATTCTAAACCTGTACTATACATATAATAACCTCCAATTACTTTACAGGATTTATAGCCTTTGCTGAGATAATATTTTCTACCTTTTCTATAACCTTTAATACATATTCACTTATCTCTGCATCTGTTTCAATTATCATTAATGCCTCTTTACCCTTTGCCCTTCTTGTCACCCTCATTGTCGCTATATTTATGTTTTGGCTTGCCAAGATTGCAGTAACTGAACTTATCATACCTTTAACATCCTTTTGCTTAACAATAAGGGTTGGATAATCTCCTGTAAATTCAACCTTATCTCCATTTATTTCAGTAATTATTATATTTCCTCCTCCAATGGAAGAGCCTACAACCTCAAATTTACTACCGTCGTCTTTATAAAAAACTATTTTTACTGTATTAGGATGAACATCCCCTAAATCCGCCTCGATAAACTCTATTTCTATCCCTTTTTCTTTAGCAATATCAAGAGAATACTTTAATCTATCATCGTAGGTTTCCATACCTAATACACCTGCTACAAGAGCCCTGTCTGTTCCGTGCCCTCGATAAGTCTTGGCAAAGGAACCGTGAAGATAAAATACAACTTTACTAAAATTGCCTCCTGAAATCGACATTGCAACCTTTCCAAGTCTTGTTGCCCCTGCTGTATGTGAACTTGATGGTCCAACCATAATAGGTCCAATTATATCGAAGGAACTTAAACCGCTCATACTATCTTCCTCTCTCTTAAAATTCGACATTATTTTCATTTTAATTTTATCATTTTATTAATTTTTAAACAATAGAAATTTTAAATTCTTTTTAGTGTTTGTAAGAAAAGATAATTGCATTAAAATTTGTTTAACAAAATTAATATCTTATTAATATTATATACTGTAAGTCAAAATAGGAGGTAAATTATAATGAACCCTGTGGATATGATTCCTACAATGATTATGCCAAATATGGTACCTATTATAGTAGATATTGAAGATGATGAAGAAAGACAAAAGGGTGAATTTGAACAAAAAGGCCAATTCAATGAAGTTGATAGAATACTGAACAAAATTGAAAAAAATAATCCAGAAATTTTTGTGCTTCTTAAAATGTACAATATGCCTTACCCCGTTGCACGAAGACTTGTTAGAAGAATAATAAGGCTTACATTAAATTATCAGAAATAAATTTTTAATACATTTTTAGGTGCCAAAAAAATTTTGGCACCTAAAAATTATTTATTACTTTCCAGATATATTAAGCTCTCTTATTATTAAACTTGGACTTCCATAGCTTCCAAGTCCACTTGGTAAGGCAAGTTCAAAATCTGAGAGTACCTCCTCTATATCATTTAAAAGACTATAGAAATTACCAGCTACTGTTATTTGTTCTACAGGTCTTGTTATTTTTCCATCTTCTACAAGATACCCCTCTGCTGCAAGAGAAAAGTCGCCAGATACTGCATTTGCTCCTGAGTGAAGTCCTTGAAGGCTCGTAATAATAAGTGCCCTTTGCTGTATTTTAATTGCCTCTTCATATCCTAAACTGCCCTTAACAATATACATATTTGTAGGTGAAACTACAACTGGTGACTTATAACTTGACTTAAAACCATTTCCTGTGGATTTTACTCCATCCTTCTTAGCAGTTTTTATGTTGTAAAGGAAGGTTTTTAAAACACCCTCTTTAATTATTTCCTTTGTGAAGGTTTCAACACCTTCGTCATCAAAGGAACAGCTTGATGGTGCATCCTTCAAAAATGGATCATCTAATATTGTTATCTTTGGAGATGCAATCTTTGTATTTAATTTACCCTTTAAAAGCGAATATCCCTTTTGTACTGAGTCTGCAGAAAATATTGATGAAAAAGTTGCAAGCAATGTAGCTGCTGCATCACGTCTTAATATCACTTTATATTTACCTGATGGTACACTTTCTGCACCAAGTGAATTAATTGCCTCATCACAGGCCTCTTTTACTAACTTTTCAAAATCTATATTGCTATAATTACTTGTTACTTTAAAGCTACTTCCGCTTTTTACATCATCCCTATCCTTTGCAACGACTGAAATATATGCTACACTTACACCACTTTCTTCTTCTAAATTAAGTCCCTTTGTGTTTACTATTTTCCTTCTTCCTTTTCCTGTCTCAATTAAACAGTAATTAACAGATTCAATTCTTGAATCCATTTCCTTTGCTCTTTTTCCATAAACATAGCATCATCTATTTTCTTTTTGTATCAACATCAACATTTATATCTTTTTCAAGTTCTTTATACTTACCACCTTCATAAAACTCAGGAAGTACATCTGTTTGTGTTTCCTTTGCATTGTCTTTAGCATTTTTAATTAAAAATCAATATCCTCTTCATCAAACTTTTCAGAATATGCGTATCCAAGCCTTCCGTCGTATATAGCCCTAAGTGAAATTCCTTTATTTCTATTTACATTGTACTTATCTACCTCTTGATTATATATATTTACCTCAAAGCTGTCAGAATCTATGTAGTATACCTCCATATCACTTAATCCTTCTTGTTTTCCTCTTTTAAATAGTTCATCTATAAACTTATTGAGCTCCATAAAATCACCTCCTACTTTCTTCCACCAACTGTCATCTTCTTAACTCTAATCATAGGCTGACCTACATTTGCTGGAACACTTCCACTTACCGAACCACACATTCCTTGACCTAAATCAAGATTGTCTGCAACCATATCAATATCAAGTAGAACCTGTGAACCCTTACCTATAAGTGTAGCACCTCTTACTGGTCTATCTATTTTACCATCCTTTATGAGGTATGCTTCATTTACAGCAAAATTAAAATCCCCTGTAACAGGATTTACAGAACCTCCACCCATATATTTAGCATAGAGTCCGTACTCAGTTGACCTTATAATCTCCTCTTTAGTTTTATCGCCAGGTGCAATGAAGGTGTTTGTCATTCTTGAAGTTGGTGCATACTTATAACTCTCGCGTCTACTGTTTCCTGTTGGTTTCATATTCATTCTTCTGCCATTTAGCATATCTACCATATATCCCTTTAATATTCCATTTTCTATTAACACATTTTTCTGTGTTGGATGTCCTTCATCGTCAATATTAGAAGAACCCCAAGCATTAGGTATTGTTCCATCATCTATTGCTGTTACTACCTCTGAAGCTATCCTTTGACCAAGCTTTCCTGCAAAAACAGAATGACCCTTTGCCACCGAAGTAGCCTCTAAGGAGTGTCCGCACGCCTCGTGGAATATAACACCTCCAAAACCATTGTATATTACAACAGGCATAACTCCTGACGGACAAAGGTCTGCGTGAAGCATTGTTACAGCTATTCTTGCTGCCTCCTTTGCGTGCCATTCCATATCAACATTTTGGAAAAATTCAAAGCCCATAAGCCTTCCAGGACCAAAAATCCAGTTTGATTTTCATTTCCATCTGAAGCTACAGCCTCTATAGCCATTCTTGTTCTTATTCTTCTATCCTCTGCAAGTAAACCTTCTGAATTTGCAATTAAAACTCTTTTATCGTTGTCTATATATCTAACTGAAACCTGTACAATCTCACTGCTGTAGTTTTTAGCTATACCATAGGCTTCTTTTACCTTAGAAACCTTTTTAGAAATATCAACTGTGCTTGGAACAACAGCTATAGGATGTGCATTTGTATAATCTAACTTAATAAAATCTTTACTTTCTATATTTTTAGTTCCAGCTAATGCATAGGATGCATCCCTTGCTATCTTTAAAAGTCCTTCCCTTGATAAATCATTTGTATATGCATAAATGCATTTAAAACCTGATAAAATTCTAACTCCTGCTCCATAATCCTTTCCTGAAAGTACACTTTCAACCTTACCATCTGTCATATAGGCAGTATTTAAATCATTTTGTTCTATATAAATTTCTGCAAAATCTCCACCTGTCTTTAATGCTTCATTTAAAACTTCCTGAAGAATTGATTTTTCAATCATATTTACACCTCCCATTATTATATTATCCTAAATTTTACAGGTAATACCTATATATTAACATTTAAATACCATAAATTCAATCGATATAACAAAAAGGGCTTACGCCCTTACTACTTTACTCAAAACAACTTCCACCAATAAATTCTTTAATAATAGAATTCTTAGGAATTATATCCTCATCCTCAACTGATATAAAATATTGTAGAAAGGACAAGAGCCTTTTTGCCTCGATATATGCTGGGCTATCCTTTTTAATTTCATGAAGAAGAGGTTCTGCATACTTCTTAAGTATACTCATTTCATATACAAGGGTCGAATTAAACATTGCATCTGCATCCTCTTGAAAAGGAAATATATTTTTTCTTCTCCTCGTCTTACACTCGGCCAAGAAAGAATATTAGCCTCTGCATTTCTTCCCCTTGAACGATTATCCCTTACAATTCTTCTTAAAAGTCTAACATCGGTTGTTGGTATTCTGTTATGATTATCTATATTTAACTGTGTTAATGCACTAATATAGATTTTAAACTTATTTTCTCTTGCAATTGCGTTTGTCAACATTTCATTTAATCCGTGTATTCCTTCTATTACAAGAACTGAATTAGGTTCCATTTTATATTTATGTCCCTTCCACTCTCTTCTGCCTTCTATAAAATTAAAGGTTGGAATTTCTACCTCCTGCCCATCAAGAAGTAGTGCCAAGTGCTTGTTAAAGAGCTCTAAATCAAGTGCATAGATTGACTCAAAATCATATTCCCCATTTTCATCAAGTGGCGTCTTTTCTCTATCCACAAAATAATCGTCTAAAGATATTGGATGAGGTTTTAATCCAAGAACCCTAAGTTGAATAGAAAGCCTTTTTGAAAAGGTTGTTTTACCTGATGATGAAGGTCCTGCAATCAATACTATCTTTACCTTATCCCTATTTTCATAAATTTTATCTGCAATTTGGGCAATTTTTTCTCGTGAAGCCCCTCTGCAACTAAAATCAGTTCATTCATCTCTTTGTTTAAAACCTTGTCATTAAGTGCTCCTACATCTGCTACATCGAGTATTTTTGCCCATTCTTCTGTCTCTTTAAATACCTTTGCAAGCTTTGGAACATCTCTAAATTTAATTAACTCCGTTGGATTACTCTCCTGAGGATATAGAAGTAAAAATCCAGGGTCGTGGAACTTCAAATCAAAAAGTTTTAAATATCCTGCTGAAGGCACCATAGGACCATAAAAATAATCATACAAATACCCACACCTATAGAGGTTAATATAAGGAAGATTAATATACTTTAAAAGTCTAAGCTTATCCTTCATACCATAGTTTTGAAATATTTTAATAGCCTCTTCCTTCTTAACCTTTATTTTTTCAAAGGGTTCATCAGAATCTATTATCTCCTGCATCCTTTTTTTAATAAGTTCTATATCCTTCTCCTCTATCTTTCTTTCATAGTGTATTTCTCCATATAATGCTTTATTTAGTGAATGTTCTATAGTAATCTCTGCACCGGAAAACAAATCTTCTACTGCTTTTATAAAAACAAATGTCAAACTTCTAAGATATGTCTTCACACCAAGGGGACTTTTTAGAGTTATTGGAAGAACTTCAACATCATAATGTATCTTTTAGTAAGCTCCTCAATTTCTCCATCCACCATAGCAACAACTGGGTCTTTTAGGTCTTTGCCTGTTTTTAATATGTCAAGTAAATTGCTTCCAACATTAGCCTTTATAATCTCTCCGTTATCTAACCTTTTACTGTGACTAATTTTTCCATAATTATCCCCCTTTAATAGAGTGTAGTTTATTATATGCATTATTTTAAATAAAGTTACATCATTAATTTATTATATTTTACAAAATTAATTTTAATTTTTCTACACTTTACTTGTCACTTATTTTTTTCTGCATATATTATATTGAAAAGATAAGGGGGATAATATGAAGACCTTTGCTGTATATGCAGCTAATTTAAACTCAGCAAGTGCAACTTGTATAGATACAACAACCGATAAAGTTATAGCAAATATACCTGTTGGAAGTAACCCCTATGATGTACTATCAACTCCAGACGGACAGTATATATTCACCTTTAACTCTGGTGATGGAACTGTAAGTATGATTAATACAACAACAAATACTGTTATCTCAACAATAGCAGTTGGACAGTTTCCTATGGCCGGAGTTATAGCCCCCGATGGCTCCACTCTCTATGTAGCGTGCCGTGACAGTGAATATATAGCTGTAATTAATATTACAACTCAAACATTAATAAACACTATACCTCTAAACTTTAAACCAGTTAGAATGGTTATAACTCCAGATGGAAGGTTTATATTTATACAGTGTATTAATGCTCTAAATATACCTGTAATTGATACAGAGACTCAAACTATAATTAAAAGAATTTCTCTACCTTCATCTTTAACCTATACCCCAACCGATCTTTTAATGAGTAAAGATGGTAAATATGTATACTTTATAAGCTATCAAAGACCATTTATAGGTATGGTATCTGTAGAAAATCTTGAACTTTTAACACCATATATTACCTTTACCTCTGGTGTGTTTAATCCTACTGCTATAACGACTTCAGATGATGGTAAATATGTATTCGTTTGTGGACTGAGTAGATCAACTGGTATGATTATGCAACTTTCCACAACGCCTCCACTTAGAATATTAAAAACAAAATTCCTATTTGCTGTACCATATAAATGCAAAATAACTCCAAACTCTCAAAAGCTAATTACACTTAACTCAACTTCAGGCAGCATAACAATATTTGATATAAACAATCTTGATAACTACAAAACAGTCTATTTAGGTGGTTCTTTAACAGATATTGTTATAAGACCTGAATCTAAAATTGCCTATATTACAAACCAAAGTTTAAATATAGCAATAAGAGTTGATCTTGAACACGCAAATCCTGTATCTGCACTCCCAACTGGCAATTATCCTATATCTCTACGTGGAACATTAATTGAGGTTCCTACACCTTCTTCACTTCTACTCTGCCGTGCTCTAAGAGCTGAAACAAGCAATATTGAGCTTACAAAAATGCAAGTATTGATATAACTGTAACTCCTGAGCTTGACCAAAGTCCAGAAGGTTTGGTGTATGGAAACATCACAGATCCTGCTAACAATCCAATCGTAAACGCTTCAATTAAAATTATTACCACCGATGGATATACTATATATCACGACGCAACAGATAGTAAGGGATTCTTTAGCGGCAGACTTCCTTCTGGAGATTATTATATTATAATTATCTCACCAGACTATAATCTATCATATGTTGGTAGCTTTTCACTTCAGGGAGGAGAGCAAAAGGATTTAAGTATACTATTAAACGATAATATAGTCTCTAAACTGGGCGTTATATTTGGAGAAGCACTTGGAAGCACCCTTGAAGGCATTGTAAATGGAGGTGCAAACCTGTATAGAAAAGTGGAAGGAATAGATGAACTATATGTTCATAGTTTCACAGGTATTAATGGTAGATATAGAATAGCATATATACCACAGGGAATTTATACCTTAAGATTAGCTTGTAATGGATATCTGCCACAGGATTTCTTAGTTGTAATAGATAAGGACTATATGGTAGTATCTTCTACTAATAAACTTTCAAAGGATCCTACAAACCCACAGGGTAAAATTTCAGGTACAGTAATTTACAACGGCATTCCTGTTGATAAATGTCTTGTAGAAATTTATAGACGTGAAGGAGACCTTAAATATGTTGTCGCAATAACAGAAACAAAATCTGACGGTAAATTTGAATTTGATAAGCTTCCTGCTGGAACTTACTTTATTGAAACATTTAAGCTGATACCTCAAAATTAATTGTAATTTATAGCTAAAATAAGCCCCATAATGTAGTGAACTACCCCCACCTATAGAGGTGGGGGCTTCGTGGTCAAGGTAGCTTCTGCTACCAGATTACCCACGCTCAAAGGGCTGTTCCTTCCCCAGTTTTACCAATCATATGGCTAATTTTAGTAGCCTTGGTTTTCGCTACTTTTCAGCTACATTCATCACCCACTTACAGAAGTGGGCGACTTCTGTTGCTGTTTATGTTAAATATATACATTATGGGGCTTATAAAAACAAATTAAAATCTATTGTGTCTCAATATCCATCCTGCACCTTCTTAATCTTTTTAGTGTCTCCTCCTTACCTATAATCTCAAATACATCAAATAGTGGAGGAGATATCCTTGAACCTGTTACTGCAACTCGAAGAAGCATAAACAATATTTTTGTTTTAGTATTTATTAACTCACACAATCTTCTCATTTCCTCTTCTAAATAGATTTTATCCCAATTATCTATGTCTTCTAAATGTTTAATTGATTCATCTAAAAGCCTTAGAACCTCGCCTTTTTCAATCTTCTTTATTGCATCAATTATTACTTCTAAGGAGTATTCCTTTGGGCTTTGGTAAAACATCCTAAAGGCGTCCTTTACCTCATCTAACCTTTTCAATCTTTCCTGTTCAATTTCCACAATCTTTTTAACTTTCTATAATCATCATCTGTGCTATTAAAATAATCTTGTCCCTCAACAAAGGGTAAAACAAGTTCATACAGTTCTTCTACACTTTTTTTCTAATATAGTGTCCATTGTACCAATCAAGCTTTTTAAAATCAAAAACAACATTTGAATTATTTATATTTTCTAAACTAAACTTCTCTATCATCTCGTCAATTGTTAAAAATTCCTGTCCATCCTTTGGATTCCAACCTAAAAGCACTATAAAATTTAATACTGCCTCCTTTAAATAACCCATATCCTTATATTCACCAATATAAAGTGCACCATCCCTTTTTGAAATCTTACTTCTATCCTCATTGAGTAGAAGAGGAAAATGTACATACTGTGGTATTCTTGCAGAAAGTGCCTCTAAAACTAATACCTGACAGAAGGTATTTGGAATGTGCTCCTGACTTCTAAGAACGTGGGATATATTCATTAGGTAGTCATCCACCGCCGTAGCAAAGTTATATGTTGGAACTCCATCGGATTTTCTTATTACAAAGTCCCCCATTAGATTTCCATCCCACTTTAATTCCCTCTTACTAAATCGTTAAATGTTATAATTTTATTAGGAACTTTAAATCTAACAACTGGTTTTAATCCTCTACTTAATTTCTCCTCTACCTCATCCTTAGTTAAAGTTCTACACTTTCCTGTGTACTTTGGAGGAAGTTTTTGTTCTATTTGTCTTTTCCTCTCCTCTTCAAGTTCCTCTTCACTACAAAAACAATAATAGGCGTATCCTTCACTAATTAGTTTCTCTATGTATTTATTATATATGTCTAATCTTTCTGACTGTCTATATGGGCCATAGGGTCCCCCTACATCAGGTCCCTCATCCCAATTTATCCCCAACCATTTTAATCCTTCAAAAATTCCTTCTTCAGACTCCTTTGAATTACGCTTCATATCAGTGTCATCTATTCTTAAAACAAACTTACCGTTATTTTTTTGCAAATAAATAATTATATAGGGCATTCCTTGCCGTACCAACGTGGCAATTCCCAGTTGGACTTGGTGCAATTCTAACTCTAACCTCCATCTACAACACCTTCCTATTTAAGTTTTTTATATCATTCTCAATTATTTTTGATAAATACGAATCACCTGAAACCTTAGTAACCCTTAAGGCTAAATTTAATATCTCCTCTTTGTCATCTATTCCACAGTAAAGAGCATTTGCACATTCCTCTAATGCCTGTTTATATCTACCCCTATTTAAATATTCTTCCGCCATAATCTTTCTAAGCTTAGCATCATAGGGGTCGACACCCTTCATTAATCTTCCTTCCAACAAATCGTCATAATCATACATATCCTCAATAAAAAGAGCAACCTCTCTGTGGGCATCCTCTGGAATGTCTATAAAATCCTCCTGCCAATAGCTGTAGCCAGTTAAACACAGGGATTTTTTTATTGCTTTTTTAGATATGTATATCCATCCACTTTACCTGATAAAATAAGATGTCTTCCCAAAATATAATAGGGGGCAAAATAGTTATTGCAGGCCTTAATAGCCTTATTTATATAACCTACTCCCCTTTTATAATCTCCATTTTCAAGATAATACTTACCAAGATAACATAGACTCTGTACAGCCCTTTCATCGCGATTAATCATTAATCTATGATAGTCTAATTCAGACTTATATTGTTTTATTTCGTTAAAATCAAAACCATATTCTTTAGATAAAATCATACACCTTTCTATACACTCATTAGATGCAGAAACATTTTCCGGGAATGAGTATTCATCTATACCATTTATTGATGCAAAATAGTCATCCAGCATACATCTATATAGAAAAGACTCAAAATTTGAAGATAGTATAACAAAATTTCCTGTCTCGTGAAGATAAAGCCCTATAAAATAATCATCTACTTCGGGACCATATTTATAAAAACAATATAAATCTCCATTGCTTATATCCCCAAAGGGAACAAGCCTAAAATCCATTTTACCTGGCAGCCTTAATATATTTGCAGCTATATTCTCAGCATACTCAAACCTGCAACTGCCAAACTGAACATCTCCACCAAACTTATATATAAATTCCTTATATTCCTTTGGAAGAAAATATCCATATTTCATTTCAAATTTCTCTAATCTACCCTTTGTCATACCTTAGTTCCTTTCATTAAAGTGTACTAATTAAATTATATTAATAATTCTAATAATTTACAAGTAAATTACAAACGATTCTAAATTATTGAAAATAATTTTAAAATGTTTAAAAATCAATTTTAATCAAATACTACAACTTAGGAGGTGTATTTATGATTGTATTTTTACGAACAATTATTTTATATCTATTCGTTACATTAGCAATGCGTCTTATGGGCAAAAGACAAATTGGCGAACTCCAACCCTTTGAGCTTGTTGTTGCTCTTATGCTCTCAGAACTTGCTACACTTCCTATGCAGGATACTGCAATACCATTAATACACGGAATTATTCCCATATTAACTTTAATGACTCTTGAAATATTAATTTCATTTTTAACCTTAAAAATAGAATTTTTAAGAAAGGTATTTTGTGGAACACCTGATATTTTAATAAAACACGGCAAAGTTTCTGAAGAAGAATTAAGAAGACAACGATTTAATTTAGATGATTTAATTGAAGAACTTAGAATGATGGGATATCTTGATATCGAAGACATAGAATATGCAGTGCTTGAAACAAGCGGTAAGCTTAGCATAATACCTAAGGCTGAAAAATCACCTGTAACAAGAGAAGATTTAAATATAAAACCACAAGCTGTTAAGTTGCCCATTAGCTTAATACTTGACGGAGTATTAAATAAAAAAATCTTGCAATAACTGGCCACGACATAAATTGGCTTATGGAAAATTTAAAAAGCAAGGGCATTGATGATATTAAGGATGTATTTATTGCTATGATAGATTCTAAAGGAAATCTTTTTATTCAAAGGAGGGATAAAGATGAGAAAAAGAATAAAAGCAATATTAAAACATCTTTAATTATCCTCCTGCTGTTTTCTATTATTGTTTCCTCAGGATTAATAGTAAATATTTTTTAAATAATACATCTAATTCTTTATTAAATTCTATTTATGTTATACAATTTAATATAGAGAGCAGTAATTGGGATATGTCATATAACGAAATAATAAAACTTAAATCTGAATGGGAAAAAACTAAAAGAGTTTGGAGTGCTTTAATTCACCACGATGAAATAGATAAAATATCTGAAAATATAGAACTAATTATTGAATATATTAAAGCAAAAGACAAAACAAATTGCTTAAGCCATATTGCTGTATTAAAAAATATATAGAACACATACCTGAAATGGATAAAGTTTGCATCCAAAATATTTTTTAAAAAATTATTTGCTTACAACTAAAAATGTACTATAATATACATAGTGTCTAATTGTCCCATAGGGACCATTTATGTCCCATAATACATATAAAGGAGGATTAATAATGCCACTTGTAACAACTAAAGAAATGTTTAAAAAGCCTATGAAGGCGGATATGCAATTGGTGCTTTTAACATCAACAATCTTGAAATACTTCAAGGAGTTGTAAAGGGTGCAAAGGCTAAAAACTCACCTGTTATTCTACAATGCTCAACTGGTGCACTAAAATATGCAGGACCAAAATACCTAAGAGCAATGGTTGAGGCTGCTGCTGAAGAAACAGGAATTGACATAGCACTACACCTTGACCACGGTCCAGATTTAGATGCAGTAAAGCTTGCAATAGCAAGTGGATTTACTTCAGTTATGTTTGATGGTTCACACTATGACTTTGAAGAAAATATAAAAAGACTAAGGAAGTTGTTGAATATGCTCACGCACACGGTGTTGTGGTAGAGGCAGAACTTGGTGTACTTGCTGGAGTAGAAGACGACGTTGTTGCAGCTGAACACGTTTACACTGATCCAGACCAAGCAGTTGAGTTTGTTGAAAGAACAGGATGTGATTCTTTAGCAATTGCTATTGGTACATCCCACGGTGCCTTCAAGTTCCCACCAGATTATGAACCACAACTTAGATTTGACATACTTGAAGAAATTCAAAGAAAGCTTCCAAACTTCCCAATAGTACTTCACGGTGCATCAGCAGTTGATCCTGAAACTGTTGAAATGTGCAACAAGTTTGGTGGAAACATTGCAAATGCAAAGGGTATACCTGTTGAAATGTTAAGAAAGGCAGCTTCAATGGCTGTATGTAAGATTAATATGGATACAGACTTAAGACTTGCTATGACAGCAGCAATTAGAAAGGTATTTGCAGAAAACCCAGCTGAATTTGACCCAAGAAAGTATCTTGGTGCTGGTAGAGATGCTATACAAAAGGTTGTTGAATACAAGATTGAAAACGTACTTGGATCAGCAAATAGACTATAAAAGAGCAGACCTTAACAGGTCTGCTCCTTCTTTGCACAAGTTATAATAGAATACTCTCCTCTTTCAACGTTGTAAAACAAATACTCACCTTGTGAGTTGGTACGTGTAAATTTAATTAGTTTTCCATCTTTTCTTTGAAGAACAACCAACGCATCCTTTACTCTATTTCCTTCACTATCTACTATAACTCCACTTATTGTTCCATACATCATCTTAGGCTTAATTATGGGATAAATATTTAAGGCATTTACTCCTGGTCTTAAACATATCTTTTCTTTGTAATAAAACATATTATTTTCAGCCCTTATGATGTAAATGCCACTTGAAATACCATCGATAAAAAACATACCACTTTTATCTGTAATAGTTCTTTCACATAGGGTAGTTACACCATAGTAGCAGGCATATATTTCCACTTGGCACATATCAACTGGTTTATTGTTAAATATCACTTTACCTATTATATAAGACAGTTTGTTTTCAATCTTATTTAGACTTATTAAAATACTTATTTTTGGCGTTGAGACAAAAATATATGTTGGAAATCAGAAGTAACATAACCTTCACAAACTGCAAATACCTTATAACAATTTTTATTATCAAAAGCATTAATTTAAAGTTTCCACAACTATCAGTAATTGTATGTGCAATTGGATTCGAATATACATCTAAGGCCTTAACACAGGCACTACAAATACCTTGTCCATTTGAATCAATAACTTTTCCTTCTATGATTTTGAAACAACCTTCTCTTTTTCTATCCTCCCATCTATTCTAACCTCATTATCCATATAATCACCACCACATTCCCTACTACATATTATTCACAACAGTGATATTTTTTTCATAATATAATACAGGAAAGAGATGGAGGCATACTTTATGCCAGTTGATTTAAGAAAAATTCTAATTTATTTTGAAGAAAAATTTAATCAAATATACAGTAAGCTTGAAAATTTAAATAACTCCTTCTCAACCTGTGAAATAATTACTAAAAATATTACAAAAGAAGAAACAATAATCTTAAAGCCAAATACACAAAACATCATAATAAAAGATATAATTATTGCCTCTACATTAGATGACAACCCTATGTGTGAAATTAAAGTGAATTTTGGGTTATCCTATATAATATTTGTTATAACCAAAGAACAACCAACACTCCATATAAATCTAACAAACGGAATTCTACTTAAATACAATCTACCTGCTACAGCCCGAATTGAAAACGGCTGCAGCAGTGCATCCATAACCTTAATATACAATACCATTTAGGGGGATATAAATGACAATGCCTTCAAGCGACCTATATATTTTAGGGCAATCTACCGCTAAGGAACTTACAGGTATAGGACAAGAAATTAGAATTGACCTTGACCTTCAACCAAACCCTAATTTAGACTCAGGCACAATTATAGGTACAGTTAAAGATGAAAATGGAAATCCAATCCCAGGTGCTGTAGTAAAAATATTCGATGCACAGGGCAACCCAATAGCCCACACCTTTACAGATGCACAGGGTAATTATACTTTTTCACCCTTCCCACCTGGAACACAGTACTATATATCATCCATTGCTCCAGGATTTACCTTCTCACATCTACAACTATTTGCACTACAAGCAAGACAACAGATACAAATTGATATTACACTTGCCTCTGACCCTAAGGCTAATCTATCAATTATAGCAGGTGATGTATTTACAGCTCAAAGTGAACCAATTCAAGATGCAATTATTCAACTATTTAAAGTAAATCCAGACCAGACAGAAACATTAATAGGAACAACCTTTACTAACCAGACAGGTCAGTTCCTATTTATGGATGTAGACCAGGGAACCTATAGAGTAAGAACAAGTAAATTTGGATATATTTCTGATACTTCTACTATGTTAATTGATCAAAATAGAATGATAGGTAAACTTGTTATTACTCTTAACGTTGATCCAAACGCTTCAAAGGGTACTATTTCTGGATATATTAAGGACGATAATAACCAACCAATCTCTAATGCTGTTGTAACTCTTTATAGAGTTGAAACTGATGGTAACCTTACTCCTATAAAATTTACAAGAACAAACGATCAGGGTATGTATCTGTTTACAGATGTACCAAACGGCAATTACAAAGTTAAGGCTAATAAATTATCTGTATAAAAATGTGCCCAGAAATACTGGGCACATTTTATTGACTATTCTGTTGTTCATCATTACCTTGTTCTGTGCTATTTTGAGAATCTGTACCTTGTTGATTATTTGAATTTGAATTAGTATCAGTATCTTTATTTTCTTCTTGAGTTCCGCCTTGCTCTACGTTATTGTTTTGATCACTATCATTCTGTGAGCTATCTTTATTCGTATCAAGATTATCTGAAGAGTTTTCTTTATCAGACGTATTTGTATTTGTATCTATATCACTATCTTTAATTTCTTTTGAATCCTTAATTTGTTTATCTTCCTTTGGTATCTCTAATTTAATCACTGGTGGTTTTTGCCCCTCTTATCAATAGGCTTGTCTTGTGAATGATAATTGTTTACCATATAAACAGGTGCATAGGATGCTGCCCCTGATGTTGAATATAGGAACTTTTCAAGCATTATGGCATTCTTTTGAAAATCAGGAAGCAATATACTCATACCATTCACATAGGTTTCCTCAAAGGTATAATCAAAGGGTACTCTTGCCTTCTCAACTGGAGTATTACCAAATTTATAAGCAGTATAACCTATATTCATAAGTTTTGTAGTTGGGATATTTGTTTTTATATAGGGTAGTACTGCTTTGGCTACCTCCGGAAGTTTAAACATACTTATATTTCTTGCCTTATCTATCAAAAGCCCTAATACCATTCTTTGTCTCTCTGTTCTTTCATAATCTCCATTACCTACTTTTCTTATTCTACAGTAGGAAAGAGCCTGTTGACCATTTAATTTTTGATAACCTGGACCCGAAAGTAAAGTTGAATTCTTACCGTTTACTTCTTTTATATACTTATTTATTTCATTTACTTCATAATCCTTAACTTCAACCTCTATACCTCCAAGCGTATCAATAACATCTTGGAAGGCATTAAAATCTATACATACATAGTATTGAACATTTACCTGAAAGACTTCATATAATGTCTTCATTAATAGTTCTGGTCCACCTAAGGTAAAGGCTGCGTTTATTTTATGCGGCTTATACCCTGGTATTGGAACATACATATCCCTCATAAAGGATGTAAGCTTTATTGTTTTATTGTTTGTATCTAATGTTGCCAGTATAATTGAATCTGTTCTTGCAGCTTCTCCCTCTTCTCTTGCATCTATTCCTATTAAAAGTATATTGATAAATCCCTTTTCTTCTTCATACTCTAACTGCTGTTTTTGTTCATCTGACGTAAAAAATCCTTTGGTGTTGGTACGTGAATTGTGTCGTTAATATAATAAAATACTCCCAAAGCTAAACTAATCAAAACAATAATTGGTATTAATACATATTTTAGCTTTTTCATATTATCCTCCCTTTGATTAATATACCTAATATATTATGCCATAAAAATATGTTGGAGACAATTGATTTATATGAATAAAGTGTAAAAATAATAAATAAAAGAGCTGTTTTGTTACGTACTAATAACATAACAGCTCTTTTTACTTTTATTTATTTGTAAAAATCACATAATCGTATGGCTTAAGCTGGTATTTTTGAATACCATTTTCTGTTACTTCTACTACATTACCTTTGACTACTTTATTAAATCCATTTTTACTACTAAATCCTTATCTATCAATATGTTTTCTTCCCTTATATTTACAATTATTAGTCTCTTTTCACCTTTATAATCCCTTATAAAGGAAGCAGCAAGCGGTATAGTATCAAAGGGTACTATATCTCCATATTTCATAACATCATCATTTAATCTAAACTTTATAAAATCTCTATAGAAATTAAGCAGTGAATTTGGATCCTGGTCCTGTTCCTCAACAGATGGAGAATATTCTCCAACATTGTGTTTTATTAATTCCCACTTTGTTTGGCCCTGTCCTGTTGTTTTGTACCATTTAAATGGTTCTCTTATCTCTTCATCTGGCTTATGCCCCTTCATTCCTATCTCTTCACCATAGTATATAAATGGGTTTCCTGGTAGACTTAGATAAATAGCAGCTGCTGCTTTATTTTTTCAACACTATCTAACTTTGACATAACCCTATCTATGTCGTGATTTGTTAAAAATGGTGCATCCACATAGTCTTTATATGTTGATTTATATGTGTCATACGTATGCTTTATTCTTTGAGATAGTTTTGTAGAAAAACCTGTGTTTACTGCTTCTATAATTTTATCTGCCATATTAAAGTTGAAACAAGAATCAAAGGCTGTAAAGAATGGTGCTATCTTTGACTCTGAGTCCCAAACTTCGCCTACTATATAGACATCGTTTTTAACACCTCTCACATAATCTGAAAACTCCTGCCACCAGTCAACAGTGTCCTTAAACCTTTTCCCTTCATATATATGAAGAGCAGCGTCTATTCTAAATCCATCAACACCTTTATCTATCCAAAACTTCGCTGCGTCCTTTATCTCTTTTCTTACCTTCTTGTTATCAAAGTTTAAGTCTGGCATCTCTGACCAGAAGGTAGCATAATAATAGTTTTTGCTGTCCTTTGTATGCCAAGCTTTTGCCCAATGCCTGATAATTCTCTTAGATTTGTATCCTTACCAGACCATATATAATAATCTTTGTATTTTCTGTCTCCTTTTAATGCCTTCTCAAACCACGGATGTTTGCTACTTGTATGATTTGGAACAAAGTCTAATATTATTTTTATACCATTATCGTGGGCCTTTTTAATTAGATTTTCAAAATCCTCCATTGTACCAAAATCCTTATTTATACCTTTATAGTCTGTTACATCATAACCGTGGTAACTTGGTGATGGATATATAGGATTTAACCAAATTGCATTGGCTCCTAAGCTTTTTATGTAGTCTAATTTTTCAGCAACTCCCTTTAAATCTCCTATTCCATCTCCATCTGAATCGTAGAAGGACCTAACAAAAATCTGATAAACAACCAAGCCCTCCTGTTTTGTTCTTGGTGCAATCGTTTGCTCTTTTTAAAAAAGCACCCTACACTTGTTAGTAGAGCAGCCAGTACTAAAAATAATGCCAGTAATCGTTTCTTCATATTTTTCTCCCCTGTTATATAAATTTATTAATTTTAACATCTCTTCATCCGGTGCAATATATCCTGCCCTTTTTCCACCCTTGTTGTACATAAAAACATACCTTTTATCTTCACAATTCCAAGGAATATAAATTTCCTTTTTGTTCCTTCTGAAACCTTTAAATCCTTTTCACTACCAAAGGCTTCAAATTCTTTAACATCAATGTCTAATAAAGTTTTTCTTTTTGTTTATTGTATATCACATCTATTTGAAGGTTACCATTTGTAAATATATATTCATATTCTCTATACTGCTTATTTCTCAAAATAGTCATAAGATAAGCAATTAAAATTAAAAATACTGTAATTGTAAGTATAGTTTTATTAAATGTTATTAGGGTAAAAAATAAAGATATTGCGGCAATAACAGCGAACACATAAATCAAAGCATTGAATAGACCATATACTGTATTTTTTCAGTACCTAAATGCTGTTCATAGAACTTGTCCATCTAAATTACCTCCCAAGTTTTACAATCTTCGTAAATATTATATCATATAAATAAAAGAATACCTGCAAAATTAAAAATAAAAATAATGTAATATTTTTTATAGGTCTTGTAATACTTACTGAAAATATATTTCCATTAACCATATATATTAGAAATAATATAGAATTAAACCATAAAAACTTAAATAGTCTTTTCTCATTATTATTAAGGGATGATAATTCTATAAAATAATTTATTATTGGATAGATGCCAAAAAACTATATATAATCCAACAAAGGCTATTAAACCCTAAAACGTGAAGTAAAACTAAAGAATAAAAGTAAGAAATAAATCCATAACTTACTCCACATTTTTTATTGGATATGATACAATAAAGGTTGTTATCAATATAAATATTAAATTTAAAAATGATGTAGTATTTAGTTTTTGCATAAAAAGCATAACTAAGGTAACTATTGTACCAGCTAAAATGGATATATATAAATCTCTTCTCATAGTCTACACCCTTAATCTAAAATTATTAAAAATATTAATAATATTTTACAATAATTTAAATAAAATTTCTATACTTTATTTTGGAGGAATAAAAATGAAGGAGATAGAAGTTAAAGTGTTAGATGTTGATTTAGATAGTATAAAGAAAAAGTTGAAATGCATTGGTGCAGAAAAAGTAAAGAAAGAAAATCAAAAAATTTCTTTTTAATCTACCAAATGGCGAAAATGGTTATGTTAGGATAAGGATTATAGAAGATTTAATGAATAATAAACAAAAAGTAACTCTTTGCATTAAAAAGATATTTAAAACAGATTTTGCAAGGCAAAATATCGAACACGAATTTGAAGTGTCTGATTTTAATGAATGCCTAAATTTTTGAAGGAATTAGGTATAAAGGATTTTAAAAGAGAAGACAAACATAGAGAAAGCTATATGTTAAAGGATGTATTAATAGAATTTGATACTTGGGATAAAGAAGTATTCCCTATGCCATATATAGAAATTGAGGCCCCAAATATTGAGGCCTTAGAAAATACAATCCTTCTTTTAAATATACCAAAGGATAAAATAACTTCAAAGGGACTTTTAGAAATCAAAAGAGATATGGGGTTACTTTAATAATAGCAAAATTGCTGGGATGGTTATTACAGATAAAATCGTAGATAAAAAACAACCTTTGATGCATATTCTGCATTTCCACCATATTTTTCTGCCATTATAACCGTATTTGCTGCTGCCGGCATTGCAGTTATTATTACTGGAATGCTTAAATAAAAATCCTTTAACCCAATAAAATTTAATATAAAATAAACAGCTAATGGAATGAAAATCAACCTAACAAAGGAGCCAAAGTATACCGAAAACCCTTCAAAAATTGACTTTATCCTTGCATCTGCTAATGTAGAACCAATTATTATCATTGAAAGAGGGGTTGTCATTGAGCCTACTATTTCTAATGTTTTTATAATCGGTGCTGGAAGGCTAATTGAAAATAAAAATATAATTAAACCAATAAAAACTGAAACTATACCAGGATTTAATACAGCCTTCCTTAGATTTTCTTTATTACCTCTGCCTGAAAATATGAAGACACCTGCTGTCCATATCAATATATTGAAGGGAATATTGAAAAGAGCTGCATAAAAAGTCCTATTTTACCATATATACTCTCTACGACTGGGTATCCCATAAAACCACAGTTTGAAAAAACCGTTACAAACCATAAAACCTTTCTTTCATCCTCTTTAAATCCTTTATAAAGAATATTTCCTATTACAAGTAGTACTATATGAATTAGGGTTGAAGTCAAAAATAATTTCATCCCTAAATTAAACATATCCTTTGAAAACTTAAAATTAAAGGATGCTACAATCATAAAGGGTAGTGTAACATTAAGCAAAAGTTCTGATAAGCTTTTATTTACCTTTGGGTCAATAAAACCCTTTTTCTTGAAATATAACCTACTACCATAATTAAAAACAGAACTATTACTTGCGTTATAATTGTATTCATATTAATCCTCCTAATTTCTCTCCGCATTATTTATTAATATTTCGTATAAAGGCTGATTAAACTTATTTAGTGCAATTGGTTTTAAATTTTTATCCGTAAACCCGTGTACTGTGTAGCCCTCTGCTAAAAGTGTTTCTCCTCTATACACTTTATATCCAAACTTAATCTTGACCCTTGAAACCTCTAAAATAGTTGCTTCTATCTCAACTAAATCATCATAATAGGAAGGGCTTTTATATCTTACGTTTACCTCTACTACAGGAAGCATAAGTCCTATTTCTTCTAAATGCCTGTAATCAAAACCTAAATTTCTCAACAGTTCTGTTCTCCCTACATCAAACCATACTATATAATTTGAATGATAAACAATTCCCATCCTGTCTGTTTCTTTATACCTTACTCTAAACTTTGTTCTCATACAAACCACTCCCTTGTATAACAACTTTTAAATTGTATATATTTAAAACTCAAAATAATTTTATACCCTCATTATATAATTTATCATAGTTTTTATTAAAAAATATAACAAAAATCACTTTTAAACGTAAATTTACAAAATCAATAAATATTTTTATACTAAATATAAGGAGTGTGATAATATGTACGGGGCTGTTAGAGCAAAAATTGATAAAAACCTTAAACTTGAAAGTATGTTGATTTATGCTATTGAGGATGAATACCTTGCAAGAACTGAGTATGAGCTTGCCTTAAAGGCACTTGGAAATGAAAAACCCTTTAACAGCATTATTAATTCTGAAGTTCATCATATAAATTGGATTAAGGAACTTATGCAAAAATACAATGTAGATATTCCTGAAGATAAATCTTTAGACTATTTAAAGGAGCCTTCCTCATTGGAGGAAGCCCTTGAATACGGCATACACGCTGAAATTGAGAACATAGATATGTATGAGAGGTTTTTATCTCTTGATATTCCAGATGATGTGAGAACAGTTTTTAAGAAATTAAGGGACGCTTCAAAGGGACATCTATTGGTGCTTAAAAACAGAAAAGAATCATTATAAAAGTAATCTAAGGGTTGTCTTTTGACAACCCTTAGTATTTAAAGCTTTATAATGCTTAGCACATCCTTTAGTTTATTTGCACCTTCAAGGTTTTGGTCAGAAATTTCCTTTACTCCATCTACAGCAGCAACAATGTTTTGAGTTTTTGTTGCGATATTTTCAGTTCCTACTGCACCTTCATTTACTGTCTTTGCAACATCACTTATTGCTCTTGCAATGTCTGAAACAGCTTCCGTTGCTTCCTTAACCTGCATCTTTACTTCTTCCATATAGTTGTATATAGTGTCTGCATCCATATTATACTGTTCACCAACCACTATAAAGGCATTATAGTCATTTGTAACCTTTTCCTCAATAAAACCAAGTATATCTTGGCTACTCTTTGCAAGGTTTCTAACTGATACATTTACCATATCAACAACCTTTTGTATATTTGAAGCAATTTTTGAGGATTCTTCAGCCAGCTTTCTTACTTCATCTGCAACTACTGCAAACCCTCTTCCTGCTTCTCCTGCACGTGCTGCCTCTATTGCGGCATTTAGGGCAAGTAGATTTGTTTGAGATGTTATTGCAATTATTGTATCTGCCAACTCATTTATCTTTTCTACCTTCTTAGATTCCTCTATTGCCTCTTCAAGATCCTTCTTAACATTACTATATATGTTTAGAGCATTTTCCTTTGAAGCTTTTACATCTGAATCTATCATTAATGCTCTTTCCTTTATTTCTTCTGTATATCTTGTAACCTGTTCTACTCTTTCTCTTATTTTTCAACATTTGATAATATCGTATCAGATGTTGCTGTAACCTCCTCTGTTGCTGCTGATGTTTCCTCCATACCCGCTGCAAGTTCCTCTGTTGTTGCCATATTGTCTTCTGCTTCTGACTTTAGCATTTCTACAGTATTTGATACTTTAAAGGCATTATCCTTAATAATATCTGAAACATCCATAATCTTTCCTACTATGTCCCTTAATTGAACTCTTAGATTTGCAACGGCATTTGCAATAAAACCAACTTCGCCCTTGTATTTTAATAGGTCTTCATACTCTTTCTTATACTCAAGTTCAAACTTTGACGTTTCATCAATTAATTTTACAATCTTCTTTAATGGTCTTGTTATTCTTTCAACAAATATATAACATAATACTACTGCAAGTAATCCTAATACTCAAAAATTAATATAAGCTTTCTTATTAATGAATTTATTGGTGCTACTGCTTCTTCCTCATCAACTGTTGTTACTACAATCCATCCTGTCTTATTTGAAAAGTCATAGCCTGCAATTTTATTTATTCCATTATAAGTATATTTTATTGTATTTCTATCAACCTTCTGGTTAGATTTTAGTTTCTCAAGCAAATTTTTTACAGCATCATTTTGAACTGGTTTACCAATCTTTTCTTTATCCTTATGATATATAATTTTACCTGTTGTATCTACAACATAGGTATATCCAGATTTTAATCCCGCAACGCCTTCATCCTTTAAAAATTTTGAAAAGCTGATACATTTTACTGCACTTGTAACAAATCCTTTTATATTCCCCTCTATTATTACAGGATATGTTACAGCTACAACTAATTCTCCTGTTGATTTTGAAACTAAAACTTCACTTATAACAGGAGCTTTTTGTTTATTGTATCCTTTGTATACTGTCTGTCTTGTACACTTTTTCCTATTAAATTTCTATCACTGTCTGCCAATATTGTACCATTTACATCGGCAAGAAATATATGTTCGCTATTTCCTACATCCTTAACATAATTATCAAAAATTCTACTTAAACCCTCAACGCTTCCTTGTCCTTGTAAAACAGCCTTAACATCACTTGAGGAGGCAAGTCCGTGTAATTCTGAAATCTCTTTTTCTAATAGTACGTCAATCTTTTCAACCTCATTTGATGAAATATTTAAAATCTCTCCATTTAACCTCTTTATAAAATAGTCATTAACCCCCTTATAGGATAACAAACCCATAACTACGATGCTTGTTACAAATATTGATAGCACGAATAAGGATATTCGTTTTCCCATCGTCATTCTGCAATTCCTCCTTTGAAGTTATTATATATCAGTTATCGTATTTAATATTAAAAACTTAACAAGTTTTTGTATAATAATTTGTTAATTAATTTTTATTTTAAAAATTATTTTACCATTTTTGTCTAACATATACCATCTCTACCAGTTATTTCTCTTATATTTATTAAAATTTAACTCATAATATAATTAGAAGGGAGGCTTTACTTATGGTTAGAAAAAGTAGAAAAGGTATTGTAGGCAAGGCTCTTCCTACTATGTCTAAAAGATACAGAATAGGTGAAGGAATTGATTTTATAAAGGAAAAACTTAAAATGGAGTAGGCGTTGCCTACTCCATTATTTTACTTCAACCTCTAAAACATCATAGTAATTGAAAATTGTATAATAAAGCTTTTTTGTTTTTCATCGTATAAAAATGAGTTTATATATGGTATATCTTCGACTATTGTAGTTATTTTGTTTGTAGTAAGATCTAAACAGTTAATTTTACATTTTCCGTTATCTTCTGTGTAAACAAAAATATTTTTTCTTCAGTTGATAAATATCCCTCAAAAAATTTGAAATCATTATATATCATACTTTCTTCTTTAGTTTCTAAATTGTAGATACGTAAATCATTATTAGTAGTAGAATATAATACATATTTATTATTTAAATGTAAAATTTCAGATACATATATATTATTTTCAATTTTTTCTGTTTTGTTTGTTTTAGTATCTAAAATAAACATATTGGTTCCATCTGTAATGTCATTGTTTATTTTGTAATAACATATTTTACTATCTTTTATATTTAAAACCCACACATTATCTAAAACTCTTTCTACTGTGGTGTTACTTATTTTATACAGATTTTTAACTGAATAAATATAGCAATCTTCTCCATCAACAAAAACCTATTTACAATTAGGTTTGTAACTAAGTGGGGCATATTTTCATCTAACGTATATAACTGAACTCCATAAAAATACAAATTACCTTCAAAAATCTTTAAATTATTAGCACTTGTATCATCTATCAAAGTTTTTAAATTTTTACCTCCACCCTTTGAATCTAATTTACATTCAATTATTTTATCATATTCTAAATAGTATATTTTGTTATTTATTTTTACCATTCTATGTCCTTGTATTGCTTCTACTTCTTTTTACTTGGGATATAATATAAATCTGGCTTTATTTCTGGACATTCATATTTCTTTTTACTTTTTATGTCATATATATATTTTTGATTATTTTCCTCTAAAAACTCAAAATTACCATATACAATTTTATTAACCTTTATCTCCTCTTTTGGATTTTTACCGTTTAAATCAACACTCATAAGTAATTTTTTATTATTTTCATTACAAAAAGTATAATAGTATATTCTATTGTTTAATATTTTTGCCAATTCAACTGTATTATCTGAAGATGCCAAATCCCAAAGTTTTTCAAAATTTTTATTATAGCACGTTATTTTGATATTTCCTGTAGATGTATAAAAACATCCATTATAAAACATAATGTAAGTAATATTATCATTTAAAGTATATGTTTTATAGTTTTTATTATCTATATTCATTCTCATATAAAAGATTTCCTGCCTCAGCATAATAATAATAAATTATATTGCCCATATACAAAAATTAGTAGGATATATCTTTAAATCTACAGTGTTTTTGTTCGCAATATCAAATATTTTTACACTCTTGCTTTTACTATCAATATAAGCAATTTTGCCATCGACGATTTGAAACTCATTACAATTATCTAACAGTTTTTCTATTGATTTTTTCTTTGGTTCTAATCTAAATAAAGTATTTTTATCATCTCTAAAATAAACAATATCCCTATAAGCATCAACTTGTTCTACCCAATTTTTGTAATTCTCTCTAATGATTTGTACTTTGTATTATAAGCATATAAACAAAAGTCTTCATATTGAATAAATGGTATAAAATATATAGTATCTCCAACCTTAACCTGATTTTTTATTGTATTAGTATAATATTCCTCTTGTTTTAATATTTTAGTCTTAATTTGATATTTAAAAACCTGCATTTTTGGTGTTAAAACATTTTTTATACTTTTACCAAAAAAGCTAAATAAAAATCCTATCAATAGTATACAAGCTAAGATATAGTATAACCTCTCTATTTTCTTTCCTTTATTATCCATATTTTCACCCCCTTTTCAATATAATATCATATTGTTCCATAAATACAAATATTTTGTATAAAAATTTCAGATTGTTGACAAACATAAAAGATGCATTGATTATGAAATTGCCCCTTGAAAGTTTTTCAAATTGGCATATTTCATAAGCTTTAGCAAGTGTATCTTTAGACTTTGAAAAAGTCCTAAATTCGGCACACGATGTGCCGAGCCGAGCGGCCCTCAAGGATGAGGGCATCGCGAGGGCAGGACTTTTTAGAACAAAGTATTCCCAGGAAATAATATTTACATCTACTATAAAATGAGATAAAATTAATTTAAGCTGTTTTCAAGGACCTCCAAAACTTAAGGAGGTGTTTTTATGTCAATCGAGAATCATCCAGATTATACGCAAGAATCACAATTTTTAAGCTTTATTCTTGACTTTCTAAAAAATATCACAACTCACTTCTTACAGCAAAGGCTATTTTAAACAAAGAACTTTCAAGAGGTGTGGGCGACCCTAAGGACGACAGCAGTGACCCCTACATCAGTATGATAATCAACACTCAGCTTTCCGACACAATAGAGGAAAAATTAAAAAAGATAGAAAATGCACACAAAAAGCCATATTTTGCAAGGGTTGATTTCACAGAGGACGGCTCAAAAATCGTGAAAAACTCTATATAGGAAAGATGTCAGTACTTGATGATAAAAATTACAAACCAATAATAATCGACTGGAGGGCACCCATTGCAAACTTATATTATGAAGGACGTTTAGGTAAAGCACACTACGACTGCCCTGACGGTCGAATATACGGTGAAATCCATTTAAAAAGGCAGTATACAATTGAAGATGGTAAGCTGCTAAATATGTTTGATATTGATATAACCACAAACGATGAGTTTTTACAGGCCTTTCTTGGAGCAAATGCAGACAACAGATTAAAGGATATTGTCTCAACTATACAGGTTGAACAAAATAGAATAATAAGAGCCGATATGTGGAAACCTTTAATTGTCCAGGGGTCGCAGGAAGCGGAAAAACAACCATTGCACTCCACAGGATTGCCTATCTTATTTACAACTACGACAAGGACTTTGTTCCTGAAAACTATATGATTATTGCACCAAATAAGCTCTTTTAAATTATATTTCTGATGTTTTACCTGAACTTGGTGTCAATAGAGTTAAACAGACAACTTATGAAGAATTTGCCTTTGAGGTTCTTGAAAAGAAGGTAAAAGTAAAGGATGTAAATAACAAGCTTTCGCACTTAGTAAATCTTTTAGATGAAAAGGAAAAAGAAATAATAATTGAGGCAACTAAGTTTAAAACATCAAAGGAATTTATGGATACATTAAATCTTTACTTAAAGGATTTAGAGAAAAGGATTATACCTGAAAATTCCTTTAAAATTGGTAAAATCGAACTTTATTCCTATGAGGACATACAAGAACTGTTTTTAAAAAATTATTATGACCTTCCTTTTCTAAAAAGGTTAAATGAAATAAAAAACATCTGCAAAATAAAGCAAAATTAAAAAAGGATGAACTTATTGAAAGACTAAACAAAATTTCTGATTTAGAGGTCAATAAAATAAAAACAACTATATTAGACACAGAAGAAAGAAGGATTAAACTAACTGAAATATATAATAAACGAGATGAACTAATAACCAAGGTAAATGATTTTGTTAAAAACGGTGCACATAATTTTATTAAAGAAATAATAGTAAAAACTCCCTTTGAATACTATGATGAATTTTTATCAAGTAATATATTTAAAGAAGAGGCCATTAAACATATAAGCCTTGATGCCTATGAATATTTAGTACGTTCCTATAAAGAAAATATCTCTACAAATATGTATGAGTATGAAGATTTAGCTCCTCTTCTCTATATAAAGTATTTTACTTTGGGACTCAGCGAAAAAATAAAGGTTAAACATATTGTGATAGATGAAGCACAGGATTTTAGTGTTCTTCAACTTTATGTTTTAAAAAATATAATAAAGGACAGTTCCTTTACAATTCTTGGAGACTTAAATCAAGGCATACACTACTATCGAGGTGTTAGAGATTGGAGTGAAATCAGAAGCATTGTTTTTAATAATTCGGCTAACTACCTTACACTTGAGCAAACCTACAGAACAAGTATAGAGATTATGGATGTTGCAAACAAAGTAATATCCCATATAAAAGATTCTCAAGTTCAAATTGGAAAACCTGTTATAAGACACGGTGAGAAGGTAAAGGTTAAAAGGTTAAGCTGTACAAAAGAAGTGGTTGATGATATTCTGGTTAAAATAGAAGATCTTAAAAAATCAAATATCAACACAATGGCTATTATAGGAAAAACAATGGAGGAATGTAAAGAAATCCACAAACTATTAAAAAAGAAGGGAATTGAATTTAAGCTAATTACTGGAAGTGAAAAGGAATATTCTGCAAAACAAGTAATTGTTCCTTCTTATCTTTCAAAGGGGCTTGAGTTTGATGCTGTTTTTATTCCTAATGCCAATAAAAATTTATACAAGAACAATGAGCTTGATATAAAACTTCTTTATGTTGCTCTTACAAGGCCTCTTCATAGATTATATATATACACAATAGGCGAAGTTTGTGATATGCTAAAGGATATAGAATGTGTTGAGGGGAAGGAGTATGTTCTTTATAGGTATCTTTGGAGTTGAAGGCAAGGAAGAACATATAGGAGATTTAAATGGAAGAGTTTGTAAGGTATGTGGGCAGTACACAACCTATAGGGTATATAAAAGATATTCCTATTTTCATTTTTTCTTCATAAAATTGTTTAGGTTTGATGAACATTATTATGCCATTTCGAGATGCTGTAACAGAATATTTGAAATACAAAAGGAAGTTGGAAGAAAATTTGAACTCAAAGAAATATATGATATAGATGATAATGATTTAAAGGAAATATATAATCCTTATGCTGAAAAAGTATGTCCAAACTGCAAAAATTAATTAATCCAGAATATCCCTATTGCCCATTTTGTGGGACAAAATTAAATTAACTTAAAAAATCACTTTTCATTATCCTCCCTCATATAATGTACTAAAAAAGGGGGATATTTTATGCCAGAGCTTTGGGGTATTGTAGCAGTATTAGCAATACTTGTTGTATACTATTTCGTAAATAGAGAATATGCAAAAAATTAGCCCTTGAGTTTATGTTCTACGTTGAAAAAAGGCAGAAGAGCTTGCACTGTATGAAGGAAAAAGAAATTCTACTATGTTGTTTCCCAGTATGATAGGCTGCCTGCATTTGTAAAGGCAGTAATTACCCCAGATCAATTTGCACAAATGGTACAACAACTTTTTGATGAGGCTATAAGTAGGTTGGACGATAAAAATAGTTTTATCCCACCAGAAAAATAATAACACTAAATAAACTATAATAAATTCTTAAAACAGTACTAAATATCTTTTCTTAAATTGATAAAAAATTCTTCATCTACGCTAATATATACTAATGGAAAATTTATATAAACAAAGCCCCATTGAAGGATTTTATCATTTACAATTTCTAAGTAGTTCTCAACTTAGAAATATACTTTAAAATCCATTCTTGGGGCTTTTAAAAATCTTAATTTTAATTTAATATAACTATATAATTTGAATTATCTTTTATTCATCAAATCCTTATTTACATATAAAATAGAAATTTATATAAATTAGTCTAAACATATTAATATTAATTAATGAAACATTTTTTAAAATTAGTGTTGACAAATATAAAAATATATTATAGAATAAACTATGTCGAAGGGGTATAGCTCAATTGGTAGAGCAACGGTCTCCAAAACCGTAGGCTGTGGGTTCGATTCCTACTGCCCCTGCCATAAGGCCTAATCATACGATTAGGCCTTGTTTGTTTTTCTACTCCTTATAAGATTCTTTTATTCAGATACTCTTCTTCACTAATTTCTCCCTTTGCAAACTTTATGTTCAAAATTTCTATTGCTGAATTTGTTGAATTCTGTTTTTTATAAGACTTAAAGAGCATATATACCAAAAATACAAATAAAACTAAAAATACTAAGTCAACAATATGCATCCAAGGAAACAAAAACCTCCGTCTCCTAATCTTTCACAAAAACCTCTTGGTATACCACCAGCAAATGAATGTCGCATAACTAATCCCTACCTTTCAATTAAATATTTTTATTCAAATATTCCTCTTCGCTGATTTCTCCATCTATAAACTTTTTATCAAGAATTTCTATTGCTCTTTTGTTTGCTGCATTATTATTTTGATTTAAATAAAAAATTGCTATAGCTCCTAAACCTATTATAAGTAAATACATTTCATCACCTCCTCACCTTATTTATAGAATAAGCATTCTTTGTGGAGACATAGTGATAAAATGATTAATAAACTGTGAATTTATATTATAAAATTTTATTAATGCTTACATTATAATTTTCTAAATAAAAAACAGGCATTCTAATTATAGAATGCCTGCAGCTTTTAAACTTCAAATTTGCATTCAAATAGTTTTTCTACCTCTTTCTTCTCAACTGGTCGACTAAACAAATATCCCTGCATATAGTCGCATCCCTTAACCTTTAAGTAGTTGAACTGTTCTCTGTCTTCAATTCCCTCAACCACAACCTTTAAATTAAGCTGATGGGCTAAAAATGTTATTCCATCTAAAACTTCCTTTTTGCCTTCCTTCGCAAACATTTTATCAATAAAGGTTTTATCAAGTTTAATATAATCAGCAGGAATAAAAGTTAAATAATTCAATGAGGAGTAACCTGTACCAAAATCATCTATTGCAATTTGAATTCCTACCTCTTTTAGCTGTTCTATTATATTTATATTTCTCTCTTTATCCTCCATCAATGCACTTTCTGTTATTTCTATCTTTAATAATTGTGGCTGTATTGAATAGTATTTTATTACTGATTTCAACTTATCTACAAAACCTTCATCTCTAAGCTGAACTGCAGAAACGTTTATTCCAATAGGTTTTACATCCATACCTTTATCAATCCACTCTCTTATTTGTCTTGCTACTTCATCTATTACGAAGTATCCAATATCTACAATAAGACCCGTTTCTTCTGCAACTGGAATAAACACAGCAGGTGATAGATTATGCTCCTTTAGTCTTATAAGAGCTTCAAAGGCGTGCACTTCTCCAGTTTTTGAACAAACCTGTGGTTGATATACCAATTTAAATCCATTATTTTTTATACACTCTAATAGTATCTTTTCAGTTTCTATTTTTTCTCAAGCTCCTCAATCATTTCATTACTAAAGAATACATACCTGTTTTTCCCTTCAGATTTTGCCTTATACATTGCAGTATCAGCATTTTTGATTATATCACTAACATTATTGCCATCATCAGGAACCAATGCTATACCTATACTTGTAGTTGTATATATGTTCTTTCCTATCACATCTATTCCTTCTCTTAAATCATCAATAATACTCTTAGAAAGTTCCCTTATTTCATTTATATCTGTAAAATGTCTTAAAAGAATTAAAAATTCATCTCCCCAAACCTTGCAACAAGTACATTATTATTAATATACCTTTTTAATATGGTTGCCACCTTTCTAAGCAATGCATCTCCTTTATCGTGCCCTAAGGTATCATTTACCTTCTTAAAATTATCCAAATCAAGCAATAGCACTGCAAACCTCTTGTGATTTATATTTCTTATTTCCTTTTCTAACTCCTCAATAAAATATCTTCTATTTGGCAAATCTGTTAGTGTATCATAATAGGCAAGATATTTTATGTTATCTTCGTATTCTTTACGTTCAGTTATATCCATCATAGCACCTGATATTATCTTTTCTTCACCTTTTAAATTTATCGCTCTTCCTTTAATATACATCCACCTTATTATTCCAAATCCAGTTTTAACCCTTATTTCACACTCTATACAGCTTCTTCTTCCTTCTATATGATCCTTATATGCTGAATATAATACGTCTTTGTCTTCCTCAAGTACAATTTCATCTATTAACTCTCTAATCTTTATCTCCTTAAAGTCATAACCTATAAGCGTTTTAAACTGTTCGGATAGGTATAGTATATCGTCCTTAGTATTCCATTCAAATATACCATTCTTTCCAGCCTCAAGGGCTATTCTATACCTCTCTTCACTAATCCTTAGCTGCTCTTCAGAATTAATTAAATTATCATATTGAACTCTTAATTCTTCTTCTGTTGCTGCAAGCTCTTCATAGAGTGCCTCAAGCTCATCATAATTATTTTTTAATCTATTTATCATACTATTGTATGCCTTACTTAAACTTCCAAATTCGTCTTTACCGTTATATATAAACTGATGTTCTAATGTTCCTTCTTCAGTAGCCTTCATTGCATTCATAAGATTGGTAAGTGGTGTTGTAATGGTTTCTGAAAATCTTATCCCAAAACGTATAGACAATACTAAAAAGGTAATTAAAAGAAGTAAAGATAGTATTGTTATATTCCTTGAAACTGAAAGTATTTCCTCTAAATCCTGTGCTACAACAATCAGCCATCCTGTTGACTTCATATACTTTAATGCCATAAACTTTTTATTTCCTCTATATTCATATATACCACTATATTCATCTATTTTTTCACCATTGTTTATTCTTTCTATTAAGCTGTTTAACAATTCATTTTCTACTTTTGTCCCAATCCTCTCTAAATCTGGGTGATATAATATTATACTATTTAAATCAACTATATAAGTATACCTATTTTTGCCTACTTCATAATTTAAAAATTTTAATCCTATCTCATCTATATCAAAATATGCACAAAATACACCTATTAAATTTTTATCTACGTCAGACAAAACTGGAACAGATACAAGCAGTTTAGAATGGTATTTATCTGTATAAATTGGTTTCATAAATACTTTATCTTTATTTAAATTTTTTATTATATCTGAATGTATTGTATTAGATATATACTGCCTATCGTCTGTATCTAATAGTATTTTACCATCAAGTGCTAATATTACAGATTTATACTTTAACTTAGGCTTTAATAGAAAATTTCTATACTCAGATAAATAACTCATACTTTCTATTTCGCTTTTATTTTTTATATATTCATAGGCTTGCTGTCTACTTATTTCATCCCTTTTACTATAAAATCCTTTATCTTTTTATTTTGTGCTATATCCTCTATTTCACTGGAAAAGATGCTTAATATAACAGATATATTTTCTGCTTCTACTGTAACTATATCACTTATTTTTGATTTGTTTATTTCAATAAGTTGTCTTGATGAATAATAATAAATAGAAACCGTTAATATAATAAGTGGTATAGATACAAGTAATGCCAAAAATATAGGCAACTTTTTCTTTATATACAAGGAAACTCCTCCTTTTTATCCTAATTTGCCCTATCATTATAACATATTTCTTCAACATTTTATGTTTTTCGACATTATTTTTATCGTTATTTTTTCGTAAAACTTTAATACAAAGAAAAGGTGAAATGCTAATTCCATTATATGGCAATTCACATTTCACCTGGGTGGCACTTTTATATCAGTTTCATATTTCCCTTTGCATCATATTCAACTTTAATTTGATTGGAAAGCCTATAGGATTTATTATTTCTCTCAAATCCTTCATCAT
Source organism: Caloramator sp. mosi_1 (assembly GCF_028622835.1). GTDB lineage: Bacteria > Bacillota > Clostridia > Clostridiales > Caloramatoraceae > Thermobrachium. Next base: position 388,366 of record NZ_CP117677.1, read on the forward strand.
CCCCAACATACCAAGATAAAAATACATCTTCTCCTTTTGGATTCTTTATTATTCTTCCAGTATATAAACCTTCTTTATTACCGCATAAAACAATATTGTCTGATAAAGGCTTGAATTCGCCCGACAAACTATCAGAAACAAAGTATAATACCCCTGTCTGTGGTTCTAATGGATAGATTTCTTTAATGTACTCAGGGTTATACCATTCCTTTTTACTGCAAATATCATATACCATTTGCCATTGTGTTTGTGTAAAGACGGAACCTCCATATCGGTAAATATATGAGGTGATGTTGCTGGAGGCATAACTTCCCAATTAATTAAATCCTTTGATCTTGCTCTTCCTATGCACCCTCTATATTTTGGATGTCCATTTTTATCCCTTGCTGTAAAAATGCATAGTACATTTTTTCATCTTCATCATATACAACAAATGGGTCTCTACATCCCTCGTGTTTATTATATGCATCCTGCTGCTTCTCATAATATCTTTCATCAGCAACTATAACAGGATTTCCTTGTACTTTTCCCAATTTATCAAATCCTTAGATATTGCAACCCCTATTCTTTGAGTATGTCCAACATAACCATCTTCAACTATATCCCTTTTACATCTTGATGTATAAAACATATAATAAGTATCATCTTTTTTATAGTACAACCCGTCCAAATTGAAACACTGTCCCAATCATCCTCTAAATCCGACGCTTTTAATACAGTGCCTTTATATTCCCAATTTATTAAGTCCTTTGATACTGCATACCCAACTGAAGAATTTCTATGCCTGCTATGGGAGTCTTCATTTAACGGTGCCTCTAAATGGAATAAATGATAAACCCCATTTTCTTCATATATCCAAAAATCCCATAAAAACTTTCCTTCTGGTGCATAAAGCTTCATTTTTTCACCTCTTTAGTATTTCAAGTACTTCATCTAATGTAGGAAGTGCAGACATTGCTCCCTTTTTAGAAACAGCACAAGCACCACATACATTAGCTATCTTTGCAAAATATTTTATGTCTTCTATTGTAATTTCATCAAAATCCTTTCCACAACTTGTAATTGCATAAAGGATTCCAGCAATAAAAGCATCTCCAGCACCTGTTGTGTCAACTACCTCTACTTTAAATCCATCTATTTTTTCTATATAACCTTTGTAACTTAGTAATACGCCCTCTTTTCCTAATGTCACAAGTATTAATTTTATATCATATCTTTTTAACTCTTCTAAAGCTTCCTTTATATCACTTTTACCCGTTAAAAATCTTATTTCTTCATCCGATACCTTTAAAATATCAACCTCATTTAATATTTCAAAAACAGTATCTTTTGCCTTCTTTTCATTTTCCCATAAATTCAATCTTAAATTTGGATCAAAGGATATATACATTCCTTTTTCTTTTGCAATTTTAATTGCTTTTATTGTCGCCTTTTTAGAGCCTTCACTTATCATTGATATTGTACCAAAGTGAAGTATTTTATATCCTTCAAGCATTTCTTCTTTTATATCTTCTTCCCTCAAAAGACTATCTGCACTTGGATTTACATAAAATTCAAAGCTTCTCTCTCCATTTTCATCTAATGTTACAAGTACAATACCTGTGTGTGCTTCTTCTGTAAATATCATATTTTTAGTTGACACATTAAAACCATCCAATACACCCTTTAAGTATCTTCCTAAACTATCGTTGCCAACCTTTCCTATAAACCCAGCATTACCTCCAAGCCTTGAAACCCCAGCTGCTACATTTGCTGGGGCTCCTCCAGGATTCTTTTGATATGTCATATTATTATCTATTGGTATAAAATCAATCAAAACTTCTCCAAGTGTAACAACACCCTTCATTTTATCACCTACTTTTAATTTTCTGTTTGTTTATCTTCAAATCCTATAACATAAGTTGATATAAAAGCTGAAGCAAAAGCTATGACCATACCTACTAAATAATTAATCATAGATGACGTTTGAACAATAGCTGTACCTGGAATACCAGTAACACCTACCGCTGTCATCGCAACCTTAGTAGCAACAACATATGCTCCACCTAATGCCCCTCCTATTGCTGCTGCAATAAATGGCTTCATAAGTCTTAAATTAACTCCAAATATAGCAGCTTCAGTAATTCCAAGCAGACAGGAGGTTGCTGCAGGAAGTGCTATAGACTTCATTTTTGCATTTTTGTTTTAAAATATACAGCAAAGGCTGCTCCACCTTGTGCTACATTTGCCATTGACCATATTGGTAATAATAAATTTGCACCAACATTCTTTATAAGTTCAGCTTCTATTGCGTGGAAACTATGATGAATTCCTGTTATTACTATTGTTGAATATAATCCGCCGAAAATTAACCCTGCTAATGCACCAACGCTATTGTAGGCAAAATTTAATACAAAGGATATACCCTCACCAATAATTCTACCTACAGGTCCTATAACGGTTAATGATATAAATCCTGTTATCATTATTGTTAAAAACGGAGTTAAAAGTATATCTAAAACTTCTGGAACTATTTTTCTTATATTTCTTTCTACTATTCCTAATATCCATACTGCAATAAGTATTGGTAAAACAGTTCCTTGATATCCTACCATTGCAACATTTAAACCAAATACATTAATTGTTCTTTCAATTCCCCACCAACTGTCCAAGCATTTTGAAGTGCAGGGTGTATTAAAATTCCACCAAGGGCTGCAGCTAAAAATGGATTAGCACCAAACTCCTTTGCTGCACTAAAGGCAACTAATATTGGTAAAAATACAAAGGCTGCATTTGAAAACATATCAACAAGTATAAATAGACCACTTTCTGGATTAACCAAATTAAATGTTTTAAACATTCCTAAAAGTCCCATTAGAAGTCCACTTGCAACTATCGTTGGTATAATTGGAACAAATATATTTGATAAAATCCTTGCAAGTTTTTGAATAGGGTTCATCTTTTGCATAGAATCCTTCTTTAAATCACTGGTTGAAGATTCCTTTAAATCAGCTATTTTTATTAGTTCCTTATATACTTTATTTACAAAACCTTGTCCAAGTATTATTTGAAATTGTCCTATATTAGAGAACACTCCTTTAACTTCCTCAAGTTTTTCAAGTTCCTCAATGTTTACCTTAGACTCATCCTTTAAAACCATTCTAAGTCTTGTGGCACAGTGAGCCGCACTGATAATATTATCCTTTCCACCAACAAGTTCAAGTATTTTTGAGCATATTCTCTATGATCCATATATTTCCTCCTCAACTATTTTAAAATTCAAATTTAGTCCCGGGCACTAAATCTAATTTTTATTAAACAAAAAGACCCAAAGCACCAGTAGTTAAATCTACCGTTACTTTGGGTCTTGCCTGCATTACCAGTAACAATCCCTAAATATTTGTTTGTATATTTATAATATAAAAATTTTTGAACTTGTCAAGCAGAATTTATAATTCTCTGAATGTGCAGTGAAATATAGGCTATCTCTTCTTCAGGTATATTATATTCATATTCATCATTTATATGCTGTTGTATTTGTTTTGCAATATTATATGCCTTTGAATATTTTGTTTTAATTACTTCAAATAATTCTGCATCTATACCAAAGGTCTTTTCTCTATTAATAATTCTTTTTAACGCAAAGTGAAAATGGGTTTTTAATCTTTGATAGGAAATAGATGCTTCATCAATTTTTATATTTAGGTTTGCTTCTATAATTTTTGTCATATCCTTAATAATAGACGCTATATCCATTGTTACAGTTATATCTCTATAGTTATTCTTTGCAGTATGAATGTGCAGTGCAATAAAACCTATCTCATCTTCAGGAATTTCAATATTAAGTTTTTGTTTGATATACTCTTTTGCCCAAATACCTATTTTGAATTCATCGAAATAGAGGGATCTTATCTCCTCAAGAAGCTTATTTTTTATTATAATTCCCTTTTAAATCTTTCAAAGGCAAAAGCTAAGTGGTCAGTTAATGCAATATAAATATGTGGATTTAATTCAACATTTAATTTATTTTCTGCATAACGAATAATATTCTCTGCAACATCTACATACTCTTGAGGAAAGCTTTTTACTATTTCTTCAAATTTTTCATATTCGCTTTTATCTTCCATAACAAAGACTTTCTCTATTTTAGTCTTATCGACTATATCATTTATTTTCTTTTGAAAACCAATACCAGAACCTATAACAATTTTTTCTACACCCTTATCACTTACAAGGAGAGTATTGTTATTAAGAATTTTCTTAATTTTCATTTTATCCTCCTCATACTTCTTATGTACTACAAAATATTATATCACACTCAAAATAAAGTTTTGTCAATAATTTTTTATACACCTCTTTTTACACTCTTTTTTCATCACAGTATATCTTATATTCCTTTCCACCAAACTGCGTTTTTAAAATCACTGGATGTCCCCAAAGCTCAACAAGATGCTTTAGGGTTGCCTCTGCATATTCAAGAAGAAGTTCACGTCCATCAAATATATGCTCTAAAACTAAAGTTCTATCCCTTTCAACATCAACAACCTGTATATATGGTACAAGCCCCATTCCGCAGTTATTGCTCAAAGTGTCTCTAATCTCCTTCCATCCCTCATCATCGGATACTTCTTTGATAATATACTCACTATCCCGCTTTACATATTCAAAAGGTTCATCTCTTGACAAAGTTCTAATGTCAAATATCTTCTAATAAAGGAAGAATCTCTATCAACATCTCTTACCTCAAATATTTTCTTATTTCCATATCTTTTTCTAAGTCCTCAAATATCTTGTATCCAACATAATATGGGTTTAATCCACCTAATCGTGGTGCTACCACATCATTATGCCTTTTTATAAATTCTAAATACAAACCTTGAGGAAGTTCCAACTCCTTTAAAATACGATAGTGCCAAAAACTTGCCCATCCTTCATTCATAATCTTTGTCTCTATCTGAGGTATAAAATAAAGTGCCTCTTCACGTATCATTTCAACAATAGTCTTTTTATAATCCTCAATATCACTGTATTTTATTATAAATAAAAGCAAATCCTCCTCAGGAAGTTTATACTTATTATCAACCTTTTCATCTTCTTTATTTTTGTAGATTGTTCTTCCTACCTGAAGCTTTAGTGCGTGGGCTGCATCTATAACCTTTTCAACTTCATCATACCCTATTGAAGGATTTTTAATATATTCTCTAATTAAATTTGCGTGTCTTTTAAACATATCTATAGTATAATCAGCATTTGTTCCCTCTTTAAAGAGTCTGTTATTCTTAAAAAATCATTATGGGCATAGACGTGTGCCATAGTTAAAATTTGAAGGAGAAGAGTATTCTCCTTCATTAGATAAGCAAGACAAGGATTTGAATTTATAACCATCTCATAGGGAAGCCCTGTTAAATTGTATCTATATAAAGTTTTTGTTCTTTCATAGGCCTTTCCAAAACTCCAATGGGGATATCTTGATGGCATTCCTATATATGCCTCATAGGAGAGCATCTCTTCATAGCTTACTATTTCAAACTCCTGCTCATAAAAATCCAACCCAAAATCTCTGGCAATCTTTTCTATCTTATCGTTCCAATTCATAAGTTCCTTTATTGAATAGTCCATCAATATCCCCCTTCTGCCTCTTTTTAAGCATTGTCTTTAATCCATCCCAAAGTTCATTTTTATGACTAACAGAAACTGCAACAAAATTTTTTTCTTTTATCTCTTTTGTAAGTTTTCCTTTTATAGTCATACTATAGCTATTGGGCATAACCTCAGCATAAGCAAAGAGGTTGCACACCTTGCAAAGTTCCTTTGCAGATTTTATAGTCCTTTCATCATCCTCACTCCAATTATCTCCATCGCTAACATAAAAGGCATAAACGTTCCAATTTTCAGGATTAAACCTTGTATTGATTATCTCAAGTGCCTTATTAAGACCACTTGAAATATAGGTACCTCCAGATTCAACCCTATGGAAAAATTGATACTCATTAACCTCCTCTGCTGTTGTTGTATGGGCTACAAAGGCTACCTGTACGTTTTTATATTTCTTTCTTATAAATCTTGACAAAATATAGAAGAAGGATCTTGCCATAAACTTCTTTGTATTATCCATAGAACCTGAAATATCCATTATGCATATTATTGCTGCATTACTTTCTCTTCTAAACTTTTTCTTTATTTTAAAATACCTTAAGTCATCCTCAACAAACGGAAATCTTTCTATATCTACTGGCAGGTTCATCTCCCTTAGTGCTCTTTTCCTTGCCTGCTTTCTTTTATCTTCTCCATAACAGTTCTTTTTTCGCAAGCCTCGGTCTTATGCCGTACTTTTGATATCCATCCCTCTTTCTACTGCTCTCTACTAATATCTCGGATGTTTTCTTTCTATCCATATCAGGGAGTTCAAGGTCCTCAAATAGATAGTCAAGTATATCATCTATTGTAATTTCAAGTTCATACATTTCTTCTCCCTCTTGATTTCCTGCCCCCTGTTGTCCCATACCCTGCTTTTTTCACTTCCTATTCTATCTCCTCTTTTTCTGTACCATCACCCGATGCTACACCCTTTGTATTTTTACCATAGATAAATTGATATTCCTTAAGACCCCTTATTGGAATCTTTACCTTTTATTTTTACTCTCACCTATTATACTCTCTTCAGATAAAATATCTGCAAGATTGTCCTTTATTGCCTTTTCAACAAGCTTTTTGTGCCTTCTTCTATCCTCTATGGAACGGTCGTGCTCAACAGGATCTGAGTGCATATCACGAAAAATAGCCATATAACATCAATCCTTCCATAGATTATTTGCTGCATATTTTAATATAACGTCACAACAGTGGTCGCAATAGCCATCCTCCTTCATCTTTTCTACCATTGCATTGTATTTTGCATCCTGCTCCTTATCCCTTACCTTTGATTTAGTTATTATCCTTGTTAAATCCTTTACAGATGCTATAAGTTTCTTTTCTATTGCCTCCTTTAATGGTTCATAGCTCGTATAATCTATCTTTCCGCCATTTCTTATGACATAGAACATATAGGATGTAACATCGGTTCTAAATCCCTTTGCTGAGTTTGGCGATATACCTATCTGTTCCTCTATAGACCTCATAAAGGCTTCATCTGGATTTAATTCTTCACCGGTTGCCTTGTCCTTAATCTTTGTCTTATTAACATATGCCTCAGCATTATCTATATAATTGTTAAATAGGCTCTCTGCCTGCTCTCTAAATCCGTGTATAAAGGCCTTTGTTATTTCCTTCTCTAAAATCTTATTATATTCTTTTCTTATTGCATCCTGTATATATGCAGTATATTTTTCTTATCATCATCATTAACGTCAAGTTCTTTTATAGATTTTAAAATGCTCTCCATTACACTTAGTGGGTTTATGCAGTCATATTCTGAGTTAGAGAGTGCATTATCTATTGCCTTAACTATAAATCTTGTTGAAATTCCTGTCATTCCTTCCCTTGGACCTGCCTCCTCCTTGAGTTCCTTTATATCTATCTTCTTTGTTGTTCCATTTTCTAAAATATCTTCACCATTATATAGTTTCAATTTAGTCATTATATCCACTTTATTAGAAGGTGTTAATCTTGAAAGAATTGCAAACATAGCTGCAACTTCAATTGTATGCGGTGCTATATGGGCCTTAAAATTGCTCTTTTTAGAATCTTTTCATATATCTTAACTTCTTCATTTAGTTCTAAACAGTAAGGAACCTCTATTTTAACTATTCTGTCAAGTATTGCCTCATTGGTATGGTCTGACTTAAATTTATTCCATTCAGCTTCATTAGAGTGGGCTATTATTATTCCGTCAAAGTAAATCATTGGCCCTTTACCTGGAGATGGTATTGATTTTTCTTGGGTTGCTGTAATTATTGTGTGAAGATATTCTACATCGTTTTTAAATACCTCTATAAACTCAACAATTCCTCTATTACCAACATTAAAGGCACCATTTAATGAAAGTATTCTTGGATCATCTTCAGGATATAAATCCATCTTGGATATGTCTATTGAACCTGTTAGAACTGATGTGTCTTGGTTATTAGGATCAACAGGTGGTACAACTCCTATTCCCTTTCTTGATCTTATTGAAAAATTGCTTGTTACAACTGGAAATCTTTCATATTCTCCATTATACTCATTCATAAGCCTATATTTACATATAGGGCACAAATCGCCTTCTATTTGAACTTTAAGTAATTTTTCAAATTCAGGTCTTAGGTGATTTGGAACTAAGTGAAGTGGCTCTTCTCTCATTGGACAACCCTTTAGTGCGTAAATTGGAGGTGATTGCTCAAGTGCTCTTTTTAAAGCCTCAACTATAGAGGATTTACCAGCACCAACAGGACCAACTAAATATAAAACCTGTCTTGATTCTTCGCCCTTCATTGATGCAGAATAAAAATAATTTACTATCTTCATTAGAACTTTATCTATTCCAAAAACTCATCCTTGAAAAAGTTGTATTTTTTATAACTTCGTTTCCATATATCTTTCTAACTCTTGGGTTTTCCTCGGGTTTTAAAACTTCGTAACCTTTGCTTAGTATTATGTCGTACATTCTTTTGTGTGCAAGCTTTGCAATATCTGGATTGTTTTTTAATATCTCAAGATAATCTAAAAAGGTACCTTCAAATTTTTCTTTACTTTTTTCTCTCTATCACTCTTAATTAGTTGATTAAAGTCCATATTACCCTCCAATTACCCTTCTATTTTATTACTATAATATGGGGGAATTTTTAAATTATGATGAAAAAATAAAGTATTATATGCATTGACCATATGGTCAATATGTATTATAATAAAATTAAGAATATTGACCATATGGTCAAAAGGAGGTATATATATGTCGATTTCATTTAAAAATGTAACTAAAGAATATAAGACTTCCTCAAATTCATTTTTGCTTTAAAGGGCATTTCCTTTGAAGCAAATGAAGGAGAAGATAGTTGCTATACTTGGACCATCTGGTTCTGGGAAATCAACTCTTCTTAATATCTTAGGAGGGATTGACAGGGTAACTTACGGTGAGGTTTTATTTGGAGATATTAATATTAGCAGACTATCCGATAAGGAGCTTACAAAATATAGACGCGACAATGTTGGGTTTGTTTTTCAGTTCTATAACCTAATACCAAATCTAACTGCCTATGAAAATGTTGAGGTTGCTTATGAGCTTAATAAAAGTACCCTTAAAATAGATGAGGTTTTAGAAGCTGTAGGTATGATTGAGAGCAAAAATAAGTTTCCTCAGCAGTTAAGTGGTGGTGAACAGCAGAGAATTTCAATTGCAAGAGCAATTATTAAAAACCAAAGCTTCTACTTTGTGATGAACCTACAGGTGCTTTAGATTATACAACATCAAAGGAAGTATTAGAATTGCTTGATAAAATAAATAAAATGTATGGTACTACAATTTTTATTGTAACCCACAATACAAGCATTGCATCTATGTGCCATAGGATTATTAGATTGAGAAGTGGTCAAGTAACAGAAGTTAAGATAAATAAAGAACGCATCTCCCCTAAGGAGGTTGAATGGTAATGATTTTAAATAAAAGAATCTGGAGAGTTCTGTTTCAAAACAAAATGCAGTATCTTGGACTTATGTTTTTAGTCGCTCTATCAATTTCCTTATATGCTATATTTGGAAGTTTGGCATTTAATTTTAATGAAGCAACAGAATCATACAACAGTAAAACAAATATTGAAGATGCAAAGTTTTTAACCTACAAAGAAGTAGATGTTGATAAATTAGAAAGTATTTTTAATGTTGCATTGGAAAAAGGTATGAAACTGATGTTCAGTTTAAAAATTCAACTATTAGGTTAATAGAGCTTACTAAGAAAATAAATAAACCGATTATAATTGAAGGCCAAAGTATTAAAGATGGAGAAATTGCAATTAATCCTGCTTATGCTAAAGCCAACAATATAAAAATTGGAGATGTAATTAACTTAGGTGGTTATGAATATACAGTTTCTGGTTTTGTATCAATCCCAGATTACATCTACCCTACTAAATCTTTAACTGATTTAATGGCAGACCCAACTAAATTTGGAGTTGCAATTGTGACACAGAAGGATATAAAAAGATACAATGATTTAACCTATTTCTACAGTATAAAAGGAGATTTAAACAATGCAAAGGAATATATAGACAAGGAATACAAAATAATTATGTGGCAGGATATAAAGGATAATTTAAGGTACATTTTAGCAAAAAGAAAATTGAACAACTTCCTCAACTTGCTGTTAAAATACCTCTTTTGTTTTTAAGTTTAACCTTTATACTCTTATTTGTTCTTTTAAAGAGAATTATAAAACTTGAAATTAAGGAAATAGGAACACTTTATGCACTTGGATATACTAAAACTGAAATACAAAAGCATTATCTATTTTATCCTATTATAATATCCCTATTTGGAACTATACTTGGAACTCTTTTTACTCTAATTTTACAAAAACCTCTCACAGACTACTATGTTTTTACTTTAACATTCCTGTGAGTCCTAACGTTAAATATACATTTTTATTATATGGTCTTCTTGAATCTGTTTTAATTCTTTCCCTATCTACCTATGCTGCATCATCAAAGCTTTTAAAGAATCCACCCACTACTCTTTTAAGGGGAAAAATAGAAAAGGAAAAGTTATCCTGGTTCACAAATATAAATCTTAATAAGTTGAAGTTTAAACATAAGTTTAGAATAAGGGAGTCCTTAAGAGGAATCTCAAAAATTATACTTCTTATTTTTGGAATATTTACCGCTTCAACACTACTTCTTGTTGGATTTGCTGCAAAAGGTTCAGTAGATGCATTAATTAATAAATCAATTAAAGATACATTTAGGTATAAATATAGCTACATTTTAAAAGAAAATATAAATAAGAGTGAAATAAATGCTGAAGGGTTTAAGATAGCATATTTTAAAAACACAGAGGCTAATGATAATATTTTAGTCTATGGACTCGATAGAAATACAAAACATATAAAGCTTGTTAAGGGGAAAATGAAGTTAAAGTAGATAAAATATATATAACTAACTCCCTGTATGAAAAATTAAATAAAAAAGCCTCCTTAAAACTTATTAACCTTTTTAACAACAGAACAATCGATATTCAAATAGACGATGTAGTTGATGTATATACAGGAAATGTTATTTATATGCCCCTTGATATGTTGAATAATATATTAAATGATGATAAGGAAAGTATAAACGGAATATATTCAAATACAAAACTTAATATTGCTGAAGATAAAATACTAAAGATTGAAAGTATTGAAGAAATATTAAAATCCTTTGATGTAGCACTTGAACCAGTTAAGTATATGTTAGTTGCAATGGGTATATTATCCTTTATAATAGCTTTAATAGTAGTCTATATAGTTACATCACTTATAATTGAAGAAAACAAACACTCTATTTCACTCCTAAAGATTTTAGGCTATAACGAGAATGAAATAAATTCACTTATGCTTTCATTTATGTTTTTACCAAGCATTGTAGGTTATATACTTTCTATACCTTTTGTAAAGGCATTTTTAGGCTCTATTCTAAATACATCTTTAAAGGATATGAATTTAGCTATGCCAATTGAAATAAATCCTGTTTATTCGATTTTAGGATATGCTATAATCTATTTTGTACTTGTTATTTCAAAATTTATATCAAGAAGAAGAATATTTAATATTTCTATGGTTGACATCCTTAAACTACAAAAGGATTAAAGTACAAGAGGTGATTTAGTTTGGAAAAAGACAACAATGTACCTGAAGAAAAAGAGAAAAAATAATAAAGGCTGCAATAGAGGAATTTGCAAAGGAAGGATATAAAAATGCCTCTACTAATAAAATAGTAGAAACTGCCTGCATATCTAAAGGCATATTATTTCACTATTTTAAGAGCAAAAAGGGGCTATATATAGAAACAATTAAATATGCAATTCCTCTACTCTATGATGAATTTTTAAGATTGTAGATTTTTCAGAGACGGATATTTTTGAAAGAATTATTAAATGGAATCTTGTTAAATTTAATCTTATGGAGAAATACCCATATATTTTTAAATTATTAACAGATGCCTTTTTAAACACACCAAAGGAATTAAGCAAAGAACTTACACCAATTCTTATGGAATATCAAAGATTTGGTTATGATGCTATGTTTAAAAATATAGACTTTTCAAAGCTTAAAGAAGATGTAGATGTTCAAAATGCTATCAAAATTATTTCGTGGGTATTTGAAAGTTATGGAAACAGCTATATTAAAACTCATAAGAACGAAAAGGGAGAAATTGTTTTAGAAAAGGAAAAGATTATTGAGGAAATGAAGGTTATTTCAACTATTTTAAAATATGGAATGTATAGATAGGTGTTTAAAACACTTGATAAGATAGCCCCTTGAAGGATTTCTTTGGCATTTTTCTACGGCTCAAGCAAGTCTAAGCTTTTCTTTGTTTGAAAAGGTCTAAAGATTCCACTTTCTAAAGCTTATAAAATGCCAAACTAAATCCTTTCAAGGGGTAATTTCATAAACAGATCATCTTTTTTATGTTTGTTAACAATATGAGGTATATAAAACAACTTTATGTAAAATAAGCAAATATTTTTCCAAAACTTAATATATATTAAATATATTTGTATTATAATTAAATTGAGGTGTTGAATTTGAAGGAAAAACTTATTGTGATCTCCTTTGATGCATTATGTAAAGAGGACTTAAAAACAATACAAACCCTACCAACATTTAAGTACATTTTAAACAACTCTCTTTACTCACTTGATGTAGAACCAGTTTATCCAACACTTACTTATCCAAACCACGCAAGTATAATTACGGGAAAGAGGCCCTTTGAACACGGTATTGTAAATAATACCAAGCTGCAACCAGGCCGTATTTCCCCAGATTGGTTTTGGTACAAAAGCGATATAAAATGTGAAACTTTATTAGATATTGTTAAAAATAAAGGTGGAACTACCTGCACACTACTTTGGCCTACAACTGCAGGAGGCAGGATAGATTATAATATGCCTGAAATATTTGCAAACAGACCTTGGCAAAACCAGATAATAGTCTCTCTTTTGCTGGAAGCAAACTATTCCAACTATCTATTTATAAAAAATATGGAAAATTACTTGACGGTCTAAAACAGCCAAATCTTGATGATTTTGTACTCGAATCTACTCTATTTACACTTAAAAATAAAGAACCAAATCTATTACTTGTTCATTTTACAGACCTTGATACACAAAAACATATATACGGAACAAAATCTGAAAATGCAACGAAGGCAATTCTACGGCACGAAGAAAGATTAAAAAGAATATTTGAGACTGCTTCTAATTTAGGCTATAAAATTGTAATATTAGGTGACCACGGAAGTTTAGATGTTCACAGTGCTATATCTATTAATAGTTATTTAAAAGAGCAAAAACTTTTAGACTACGTATACTTCAAATCCTGTGATGGTTCTGCCTATATTTACTTAAGAAGGGAGGTGCCAATAGGTATAAAAGATAAAATATATCATTCTATAGAGGATTTTAATAAACAAAGCAAAGGAACTATAGAAAAAATATTTTTAAGATCTGATTATGAAAAATTAGGATTTGATAAAAAGGCTTTTCTTATGCTTGAACCTTCATCAGGATACTGTTTTACAGAAAAAATACTAAAGATTATATAGTGGCATCTGACCACAAGGCTGCCCACGGACAGCTTCCCTATAAGCATAAAACAATATTTTGTTTCTGGGATATGGGTAAAACTAAAGGAACCCTTGGCAGTATAAAAATAACTAAAATAAAGGATATATTGATAAACTCAATAAATTTAAAATGAATTGGGGGATTTTTATGAACTTAAACAAAGAAGAGAAAAGCTGGGCTCTATACGACTGGGCTAACTCTGCCTATTCAATGACTGTTACAACAACTATTTTGCCTCTATATTTCAAGATGTTGACAGATGCTGTTAATATTGATAAAGCAACTTCTACTGCCTATTGGGGTTATGCAAATTCTATTGCTACTTTAGTTGTGGCACTTTTAGCTCCAATTTTAGGAACTATTGCAGACTATAAGGGATATAAGAAAAAATTCTTTGTAACATTCTTTTTAATAGGAATCATATCTACATCTTTACTTGCAATTCCTACAGGAAATGCTTGGTTTATTCTTCTTGTAATTTATCTTTTAACCGTAGTTGGTTTTTCAGGTGCAAATATATTCTATGATGCTTTTTTAGTTGATGTAACAGTTGAAGATAGAATGGACAGAGTATCTACTATGGGTTATGCTTTAGGGTATATTGGAAGTACTATTCCATTTATTATTTGTATGATTATTGTTATACTGGCACAATTCAACAAAATTCCTATGAGCGTTTTTACTGCCTCTAAAATTTCCTTTATTATAACCGCCATATGGTGGGGTATTTTTACAATACCTATGATTAAAAATGTAAAGCAAAAATATTTTATAGAACCTGAAAAAATCCTATAACCTCAAGTTTTAAAAGAATTTTTAATACCTTTAAGGATATAAAAAGCATAAGCCCCTTTTATTTTCCTTTTGGCATACTTTTTCTATATAGATGGAGTTGATACAATTATAAAAATGTCAACTTCCTACGGTGCTGATTTAGGTATTAGTGCTACAAGTCTTTTGATTATACTACTTCTTACTCAATTTGTTGCATTCCCTTTGCTATATTATACGGTAGGCTTTCTGAAAAATACTCAACAAAAACTATGCTATATGTTGCAATAACAGTTTATACTGGAATCTGTATTTATGCATACTTTTTAAAGACGGCGATAGATTTCTGGATACTTGCAATGCTTGTTGGAACATCTCAAGGAGGAATACAAGCACTTAGCCGTTCTTATTTTGGTAAACTCGTGCCTAAGGAAAACTCCAATGAATTCTTTGGTTTTTATAATATATTTGGAAAATTTGCAGCTATAATGGGTCCATTTTTAGTTGGACTTGTTGCACAACTTACAGGTAAAACAAACAACGGAGTGTTTAGTGTAATTATTTTATTTATTATAGGAGGAATTTTATTGAAAAAGGTACCTAATTAAGGTACCTTTTATGCATATACATTTATATTTAATCCTACATTTTTGTTGATATACCCTTCATCCCCCTGTAATATTTCTTAGGATCATAGGTCATAATAAATTCATCTATTGATGCCTCAAGGGATTTTGTTACACGTATGATTAAGTCTAAATTTAAAAATCCTGAGATGCATTACCTAAATTCCTTAAATTACTTGAAAACTGCACATTAGAAACTGTAGGTATCATAGTCACACCTCGTGCTAAAATAATTCGTTTTATATATTTTATTTTAGCACAACAATTAAAGATTGTCCATTTATGTAAAAATGTTTATGTAATTGTAAATATTTTATTTTTGACTACTAAAATTCGTATTTTGTAGTATAATTAATACTATATAGATGATTGCAGAATGTAAAAATTAAAATTGTGGATAACTTTTTGGATTTTACTAAAAAATCACAAAAAAGAACATGCCAAAAACCTTTGATAAAAAGGCATGCGAAGCATAAATACAAATTTTGGATTGTGGATATGTGGATTAAGCAGGTATTTTAAGAAGTTTTGATATACTTCTTAAATATTCAGGTTTATTTATGGCGTAAGCCAATATTACATTTATAAGTTTAGATATAGCAGTCAAATATAAGTCAGCACGCATTGTATAGGTATTAACAGTTTTAGGTTGCTGTATACAAGGGTTTGATTTTAAAGATGCTATTTCTCTCTCAATACAACAACGTATTGAATAAGTTTTTCCCATTCCACAGAGTTCCTTATAATACCAGGATAAAGTCTAAAATTTTTATCAGGATAAACATAGGTCATACGACCACTTTTGCTATCAGTACATGGATTTTCACATGTATGATAAGGTTTACCATTTTTATCACGATGTGATTTAGGGCAAGTAAACTTATATCTTAAACTTCTATTTTTGCCTTTACAAGAACCATCAAATTTAAAAGGTTCTTGTGTTAAGGAGCATATAGGAATACCTTCGGTATTATATTCAAGTTCTCCAATTTTTGTATTGGATTGGCTACGAGGATTAAGTGGGATAAGAACTTTTCAAATTCTAAATGTTTAAATAATCCAAAGTTATCATAACTATCAAATTCTGAATCACCTAAAAAAGTTTTAAATTTAAAATTTGAATATTTTTTTAAGTTATTCAAAAATGGTACAATTACTGGTTTCAATGAAGCATTATCATAAAAATATTTTTGTTCTTCAGGAGTAGAGAATTCTTTTTCTACAGATTTATAAAAGTCTTCTTCGAAGAATTTTATGCTTAAAGGTATACCCCAACCATTAGTTAATAATCCAAATTTATAGAAGTAACCAAAATGTCCATTTACGAAATCAAGTCGTATATTTGGGTTAGCTTGAGAATACTTAGGCATGTTTTTATATGCGGCAGCATAGGGATTAAAGTTCTTGTCATTAATAATTTTTGAATATGCTTTTTGCTTATTTATTTCACTTGCAAGTGTTTTAGGATTATTTTCTTTTACACGAGGCTTTAATCCAGATGTATCATATATCAAAATTGAGTTTAAATTTTTATATGGGGAATCAGCAGGAAGAAGATTATTAATATCTTCACATATATCAATAACTTTAGGAACCATAGAATTAAATAAATCTGCGATATCACTTTCAAAAGTAGTTTTAAATCTACTGAAAAAGATTCATCAGGTATAGATTTATAGAAACCACAAAATTCTCTAATTTCAGTAGAAAATACAAGAAATAGATTTAACAACGCAGTTGTAGGTATATGAAATATTTGCATAATTAGCAAAGATGATAATATAGAAGAAAGCTCATATTCACGATTTCTTCCTAAATCTGAATAGTAATGTTCTTTAAAAGAATTAGGGATAAATGTATTAATATCAAAATTATCAGCAAGCAATTTAATAAACCCTACGGGTTGTTTAGTAACCATATTTTTAAATTCAGATACTTGCTCAAAAAGTTAAGTTGCTTAATTTTGCTAATACAAAACATGCTATTCTCCTCCTCTGTGGATAGTTTTAAAGGTTGTTATAATTTAATAATGCCACAGTGGAGGAAAATATAAAAGCCTTATGGCTAAAAAATAGTAAAATCAATGGTTGCAGAATTCTGCAACCGACTAATTAATACTATAAGAAGGGAGGGGTTAAAATGAATGGAAGAAAGAAAATGGGAATACTACTTATCATTATCGGTGTTTTTCTAATTTTATCACAATTACAGTTAATAGATATTAATTCACTAATAAGACAATATTGGCCATCTTTAATTATTATTTATGGAATATATAAATTTATAGAATACAGAGGAATAAATGCAACTGGTCTATCCTTTTTAGTAGTAGGTATAATATTACAGGTTTGGCATCTTGATTTGCTTCCTGGTCAATTTAAAGAATATATATGGCCAACCATATTAATAGTAATAGGAATATCACTTATTTTTTCACAAAATGCTTCTACTTCAAAAAAAACAAATTTAGAGAAGACAACTTTATAGATTATCTTGCAATTTTATCTTCCCTTGAAACTATAAATTCTTCTTCTAAATTCAAGGGTGGAAATATTACCTGTATATTAGGTGGTGCTGAAGTAGATCTTACACCCTGTAAAATAGAAAACAACTATGCAGAAATAACTACAACTGCAATAATGGGAGGAATAGACTTAAAGGTGCCTAAGGATTGGAAAGTTGTGGTTACTGGAATACCCTTTTAGGTGGATGGGATAATAAAACCTTTTTAAGTCCTGAACAGGAAAAGACATTATATATAAGATGTTTTGCAATATTAGGTGGAGTTGAGATAAAAATTAAAAGTAGTTGGTGAAATACACCAACTACTTTTGTTTAATTCTCTATATATTTTATAACTGTAAAACAACGGAACAAAGGCACTTATTAAAGTTGAAATCATTAAAACTGCAAATGCAGTTATACCTCCTACAAAGGATACAAAAATATAATAAAACCAGACATAACCCAAAAGGGAGCTGCAAATCTATGAGTTCTTACCCAAACTCTTTCATCCGCAAGTGTCCAAGGTGTTCTAATGCCAACAAAATAGTTGTGTTTTATCTTTCCCATTACATTTCCAAATAATATAAACATTATTGAAACAGCCATTGTCATAACAAAATCTACCTGAACTTTATAGCCTAATGCCGCAACCAATATTATTATTTGAATTATAATAAATAAAGTGTGTATAAAGTATCTTATTATATTATAAGCAGATTTAAATTTTGTATAGTTATCCTTTTTAGGGTCTAAATTAGGTAAAACTAAAAACATTAAATAAAATAATATATTCATTAAATTTATTCCTATTACCCCAAATAATTTGCTTGAATAGGAATCTATTTCCCTCTAATATTCCAATGACTTGGTACTTTATCAGGTAAATAAGGATACAATACAAGACTTATAATAAACGTAATAAATATTAAAGATAAAATAGGCCAATCCTTTTTATTCTTTCACCTATTCTCATCACTATTCACCCCTTCATTATAATCTATAATTTCAAAAACCAATTTATAAGTTCTTGAAAAACCGTTGTATTTAAAGAATAGTATATGTTTTGCCCCTTTCTTTCATCTGATACCAAATCAGCCTGCTTTAGTATATTAAGATGATGTGAAATGCTTGGTTTCGTCATATTAAAATGTTCTGCTATCTCTCCTGCTGTTAAATCACCATCTTTAAGAAGCATTATTATTTTTCTTCTTGTTGGGTCTGCTAAAGCTTTAAAGGGTAAATTCATATAAACACCTCCTTTAGATATTTAGATAAATTTCTAAATATCTACTATTATTATACAACATTTTTCAAAATATGTTCAAGGAGAAAAAAATAAAATATGTTTTGATGGTAAAAACCCCTTGAAGGATTCCAATAGATTATTTCATAGGATTTAGCAAGTCGTCTGTTTTATCTTTAAAAATCTCTAATTCAACACAGAATATTCCGCACCATAATTTCACACATATGATGGAAATCGTCAAAGTAGGACTTTTAAAAGCAAAAAAATTTTAACTTGCCTAAGCCTTAGAACACAAAAATCCTTCAAGGGGTTAATCTTATAATGACTTTTTCATCATTTTCATAGTGACTAAGTTTTATTCTATCTTTTATTTCTTTAGTATTTCCTCAAGAGCCTTTGCAAATTGGTCTGGGCAAGATGTATCTTTCAATCCACATCTTACTCCCTTTAATCTTTTTATAGCCTCCTCTACCTCCATACCTTCAAGTAGATTTGCAAGGCCTATTGCATTACCAGGGCATCCTCCAACAAATTCAACATCTGTAATTTTTCCATCTTTAATATCAAATAATATTTCATCTGCACATACACTACTTGGTTTATAACTGTACATACTTTCACCCCCAAATTTTAATAACCATTGTTAATTATACAAGGTTAACTTGGGGAAAATCAACCTTCAAGCTATTTTTGCTCAATTATTTTATCTTTTATTATTTCTATAGCTTTAATCTTTGCTTCATCATATAATCTAAATATTTTCTTAGCATTCTCTACATCATTATATACCTTCCAATAACCACAAAGTTTGCATTCACTTTTACTACAAATAAAATCCCTTACATCCTCAACAGGAATTCCAAGGAAAATACCTATTTCGTGTGGGCAAGAATATGTATATCTCTTTTTAAATGTTTTAACTTTTCTATCAAAGTCATATCATCTAAATAACCAAATTTTTTAGAAACTCAATGTTTAATTTAAGTGTTTTTTCAAGCTTATTTTCATTGTATAGAAGTACTGTTAACTTGTTATTTTGCAACTTAATCTCAAAACATTTTATCTCATAATCTCTTAAAATATCTTCCTTTAGTTCTCTCCATAGTTTATAAAAAGATATATCGAAATCTTCAATTGTAATAATTGTAGATGGTTTATTGCAAAATATTGTGGGTGCACAATGATAAAGTAATAAACTTTTTACGAATAACTTCTTATCGTATTCTTTTATTTTTTAAATAATGTATTGATAACCATTGCTCTCCTCCCTAAAATTTTAATACCTTCTTTATGTTCTCTTCGATTAAAGGCCAAGAACGCTTACAATATATTATTCTATTCTTTGAATTGCAGTTTTTTAAATTAGTAACAATACAATGATTTATATAATCTGTAAGTACAATGACTAAATCATATTTTACAGCTTTGTTAATACTGCTATTTATCTTGTCACCATTTTTTCTTCCACTAATATGCTTTATTTCATCAAATTCTTTATTCTTTAACCCCTTAATTACTGTATCAATTTTATCTCCACCTATAATCAAGGCACTCATATAAACCTCCCTCAATCCTTATTGATAACAATTATCATTTTCATTATTATTTTAATATTTCATTGATAATTTGTCAATTATATATCAAAAATAAAACAACCCTTGGGTTTTACCAAGGGTTCAGTTTGTTGTCAAACATAAAAGATGCATTGCTTATGAAATTGCCCCTTGAAAGGATTTCAAATTGGCATATTTCATAAACTTTAGCAAGTGTTGTTTTTCGACTTTGAAAAAGTCCGTAATTCGGCACACGATGTGCCGAGCCGAGCAGCCCTCAAGGATGAGGGCATCGCGAGGGTAGGACTTTTTCAAACAAAGAAAAGCTTACACTTGATTAGCGAAATGAAGGAATGCCAAGGAAATCCTTCAAGGGGCCAAACATATTATAGCTTTTTCAACAGCCTCAACCCTTGGGTCTTACCAAGGGTTGTTTACTATACGCTTTTAAATAATACTTGAAACTCTTCATCATAGATACCATCTAAATCATCTATCGAATATTTGAGTGCTTCTTCTTCAAAAATTCTTGCAGCAATTCCACAACTTGAACTTATTTTTCTGGGTGTTGGCATAAGCTCTACCCTTAACCCATTTTGTTCAAGCAGTCTCTTATACATAAACGCTGCCGATTGTGTGTGAAAGGTTACAATATACATAAAATCACTCTTTTCTAATCTCTATAAGTATTTCCTGTTCCTTTTCCTTAATATTTACCCTATATCCTAAATTAACTGCATATCTTTTAATATTTTCCCTTGAAGTTGCATTATCAACCAAAACATCTACACCATCTTTATAAACTTCTAAAGCCTTCTTTGTTAATAGCACAGGTTCTGGACAAGATCTTCCCTTGCATCTACTACATTAACCTTCAACCTTGACATCCCCCTTCACTTTAAAACTTATACTCTTTTCTACGTTGAAATAACCAATTAAAGCCACTACCACAAAGCCTATTAACACCGCTATCTTACCATTTGTAGTTGGCCCTTGTGCACTTGATGCAAGTTTAAAGTTATGTGCAAAAGCTGCGCCAACTGCCATACCTAATACTGTTATAGCAGAATCTATATTTACCTTCTCCTGCTAAAATTAATTGTCTCATTGGACATCCTCCAAGTAATACTGAGCCAAATCCTGCAAGTGCCATTCCTAAAAAGTTCCACAAACCATCAGTATGAGCAATAGGTTGTGCCGAAAATCCTACTTTAAAGTATCCAAATATTACATTACCTAAAAATGCTGCCACAAAAATTGCTAAAAATCCTGAAATTAAATACCAATCTTTAAATAGAATTAAATCTCTAATACCACCTACCATACAAAGTCTTGTTCTTTGTGCATATCCGCCAACAATTAATCCTACAACAAGTGCCAATAAAATTGGTGCGTGTTGAGAACCTGGGCCCTTTTGGCTATAAAATAAAACTGCTGAACCAGCTATTAATAAAATGAGTAGAGCAATATTTATCAATGGAAATATAAATCCTTCAGCCTTGTTCAAGTTGTATGTTCTTTTTAGTGTAAAGCCCTTATTTAAAAATACTATTCCTAAACCTATCCCAGCTGTAAAACCTATAATTCCAAATAATGCATTTAAGTCTCCTCCTGCAAGTCTTAAAACCATTCTTAATGGACAACCTAAGAACATTAATGCTCCAACCATAACTATAAATCCTAAGATAAACCTTGTAAGTGGTGATGAACCTCCTCTAGACTGAAATTCTTTTTACCATAGGACAGTGAACTACCCCCACCTATAGAGGTGGTGGCTTCGTGGTCAAGGCAACTTCTGTTGCCAGTTTACCCACGCTCAAAGGGCTGTTCCATCCCCAGTTTTACCATTTATATGGCTAATTTTAGTAAGTTCTTTGCTGCATTTACATCTCTATCGTGTTTAGCACCACAATTAGGACATTTCCATTCTCTTAATGCTAAATTTTTTACATCAGGGTTTTTATATCCACACTCTGAACATATTTGACTTGATGCATAGTTTTGTGGTGCTATTATTATTTCTCTTCCATACCACTTTGCTTTATATTCTAATATTCTTCTAAATTCTGCCCAGGATACTTCACTTATTGATTTTGATAAACATCTATTTTGTTGCATATTCTTTACCCTCAAATCTTCTAAAACTATAACTTGGTTTTCGTTTATAATTTTAGAGGATAATTTGTGAAGAAAATCTCTTCTTTGATTAGTTATTTTTTCGTGTAATTTAGCAAGTTTTTGTCTATTTTTCTCATAATTTTTACTGCCCTTTTGTTTCCTTGATAAATCTCTTTGTAGTTTCTTTATTCTTTTTCACTTCTTTTTAGCCACTTGGGATTTTCTATTTTTGCTCCATCTGATAATATTGCAAATTCCTTTAACCCTAAATCTATTCCAATTTTTTTATCTGCTTTTGGTAACTCCTTTATCTCTGTTTCTACTAATATAGAAGCATAATATTTTTCTGTTGGTGTTTTAGATATTGTTACTGATTTAATAATTCCTTCAAATTGCCTATGTTGTTTTATTTTTATCTTTGTTTTTAATTTTGGTATTTTCAAATAACCATCTATAATATCAACTGTTCCATTTTGATTATTTGTTGTATAGGATTGATGTCCTTTTTCTTCTTGAATTTAGGAAAGCCTATGCTGTTATCTCTAAAAAGCTCTTGTATGCCTTCTCTAAATTAAGCTGTGCATTAGCAAGAGCAAGGCTATCTACTTCTTTTAGAAAAGGATATTCTTTTTATATTGTGCAGGAGTTGTTTTAAGTATTTTTCCTGTTTGTTTGTAATGCTCTATCTTATCATTAAGCATTTTGTTGTATATGAACCTTACACAGCCAAATACTTTTGATAAATATTCCTTTTGTTCTTTTGTTGGGTATATTCTATATTTATAGGCTTTTAGCAAAGTCACACCTATTCACCTTGCTTTTCTATATATTTTTTAATAACTTCAATTGGCCTTCACAATATTATCATTTATAAGCTTTCTTCTATATCTCGTTACTAAAACAAGATGATAATATAGCAAGAATACTGAATGATCATTATTATCTAAATCTATGTATCTATATAACCTCATTTTTCTAATGCTTATTTTGTATCTGAACGATGAATTTGTCAACTGACATTCATCACCCACTTATAGAAGTAGGCGACTTCTGTTGCTGATTAGGTTAAAAAGCTCCAAGTACTATCCCTATTATTTCTGGTCTTATGTATTGAACAACCTCAGCTCTATGTAAACCTAATCCCCCAACTGTATCTCTTATAAAGCAGGCAATACATATTCCCATATTTACTGGGTTACCAAACTTTACAAGAAGAACAGACAACAGACCTACAATAAGACCATTAATAACAATAGATTTTTTGTACCCATACAAATCCCTCTTTTTCTGAATTTTCTATTTTTAGTATAATTTATTTATGTACCTAATGTTAAATAGATAATTTCTATAAATATTCTTAATTATTTTTATCTATATAAAAGGTACTGTGAAGTAAAAGTTCTTTATCTCTTCACAGTACCTCTTTAATGAATTTTTTATTCATTACCACAAGATAGAAATGTCAGATTTCAACTGGATGGAACTTTTTGTGTATAGCAAAGGCGGCTTTTTACCTGCCTCCATTGCAAGAATTACTGTTGCAGCTCCAGTTACTGCATCACCGCCAGCATATACACCCTCCATTGTTGTTTTTCCTGTTTCCTCTTCAACTACTATGCACCTTCTATTGTTTACTTTAATTTCACTTGTTGTATACGTAATTATAGGGTTTGGAACCGTTCCTATTGCCATAATAACTGTGTCAAATTCCTCTATATAATCTGATCCTTCTATTTCTATAGGTGTCCTTCTTCCAGTATCATCTGCGTCTTCAAGTTTCATTTTCCTTAAAACCATTCCCTTTACCCAACCATTTTCATCAGCTATTATCTCAACCGGATTTGTTAATAAATCAAATATTACTCCTTCTTCCTTTGCGTGATGTATTTCTTCTAATCTTGCTGGCATTTCCTCTTCTGTTCTTCTATATATAATATGAACCTCTGCATTAAGTCTTATTGCTGTTCTTGCAGCATCCATTGCAACATTACCACCACCAATAACTGCTACTTTTTTGCCAAGCTTTAAAGGTGTATCATAATCCTCTAAAAGGCCCTCATTAGGTTGGCCCTTGTTAAAAATTCATTTGCTGAAAAAACACCCTTTGCATTTTCACCCTTTATACCCATAAACTTTGGAAGTCCAGCTCCTGTTCCAATAAATATAGCATCATATCCCATTTCATTCATAAGTTGATTAATTGTTACTGTTCTTCCAACTATGACATTTGTTTTTATCTCAACCCCTAATTTTATTAAATTTTCTATCTCTCTTTTACAATCTTATCCTTTGGAAGTCTAAACTCTGGAATACCATATACCAAAACCCCACCTGCTTCGTGAAGTGCCTCAAATATCGTTACTTTATAGCCTAATGTTGCAAGAGTTGACGCACAGGATAAACCTGCAGGTCCACTTCCTACAACCGCAACTTTTTGCCATTATATGGATATTTATTTACTACCTCTATGTTGTTACTAAGAACATAATCTCCTATAAATCTCTCAAGCTTACCTATGGCAACTGCTTGTCCTTTTTACCAAGAACGCAACCGCCCTCGCATTGAATTTCCTGCGGGCAAACCCTACCACAAATAGATGGAAGGGAATTATACTTAAATATAGTCTCTGCTGCCTCTTTAAATTCTCCTCTTTTGATATAATCTATAAACTTAGGTATATCTACTCCAACAGGGCATTTTTTACACACTGGGCATTTTTACAATTTAAGCATCTTGAGGCCTCCTTCATCGCCTCCTCTTTGCTATACCCTAAGCAAACCTCTTCAAAGCTTTTTATTCTTTCTTGCACACTTAATTCTCTAACAGGAACTCTCTGCATACTAACCCTCCATTAAAAACAACTGCATTCTTTGCTGTGATGTAATCTTCTCACTTCTTCATCTCTAAACATATTTTGTCTATTTATTGCTTCATCAAAGTCAACTAAATGACCGTTAAATTCAGGTCCATCTGTACAGGTAAACTTTGTCTCTCCGCCAACAGTTACTCTACAAGCACCGCACATTCCTGTTCCATCAACCATAATTGAGTTTAAACTTACTGTTGTCTTTATATTATATTCCTTTGTAAGAAGGCATACAAACTTCATCATTATCATAGGGCCTATTGCTACAACTTCATCATATTTATTGCCTTCCTCTAAAAGCTTTTTTATTAAATCTGTAACTCTACCCTTAAAACCTAAACTTCCATCATCGGTAGTTATATAAACTCTACATCCTAAAACTTCTAATTCATCCCTTAATATTACTAAATCTTTGTTTCTTGCCCCTATAATAACATCACATTCTACTCCCTTTTCTCTTAAGTACTTTACTTGTGGATACACTGGTGCTGTCCCAACTCCACCTGCTACAAATAAAAACCTTTTGTTCTTAAGTTCATCAATGCTTAAGTTTACAAACTCAGAAGGATTGCCAAGGGGACCTGCAAAGTCTAAAAACTGTCTCCTTCATTAAGTTTTGACATTTTAGTTGTGGACGCACCAACTACCTGAAACACAATTGTAACTGTACCTAACTCCTCATTATAATCACATATAGTAAGAGGAATTCGCTCCCCCTTTTCATCTATTCTTACAATGACAAACTGTCCTGGTTTTGCAGATTTAGCAACCAAAGGAGCCTTTACTTCAAACATTACTATGTTTTGTGCTAAAATCTTCTTTTTAATATCTTATACATTAATATACCCCCAATTAAATACTTTGTTTATTAATACATTTTTGGCTTAAGACATTTAATTATATATTATTTTAATAATAGGTTAAAATCAAGTGCTCCAAGGTAAATATTTTTTGATTATCAAAGTATTTTTTAAAATTCACAATCCCTTTACAGTTTTTTAAGCTGTTTAAAACTTTAGCTATATTATAGTGTAATATTATGTTCCTGTATTAATAATATTGAACACTATATCATAAATATCCTTAATAATTTTTTTATCCACACTACACCCATTCCAAATCTCCTGTGCCTTTATTGCCTGTGCTATAAGCATATAAAGACCATTTACAGCCTTTAAATTTAACTCCTCTGCCCATTTTAGAAATAAAGTTTTAGTTGGATTATATATTAAATCTACTGCTACACTATAGTTTTGAAGAATATTTTTATCAACGGGTGAATTATCAATATTAGGATACATTCCTACAGGGGTGCAGTTTATTATATAATCTAAATTACTTAGCTTTTGCAATTCAAAGTAGTCAATACACCTAATCCCTCTAAATTTAGTTGAAGCACTCTCTTTGTCTCTACTAACTAATACTATCTCTTTTATTCCGTTATCTATAAGACAGGAGGCTACTGCCTTTGAGGCACCTCCACCACCTAATATTACTGCTCCTTTATTCTTTATTTCTATATCATAAATTTCAAGCATAGACTTAAAACCGAAATAGTCTGTATTATAGCCTATCATCATATTGTTCTTAAAATCTATTGTATTTACTGCTCCTATTTTTTAGCCTCCTCTGATACCTCATCTAAATAATCCATTATATCAACTTTATAGGGAATAGTAACATTTAAACCTTTAACTTTCTTTCTAAGCTCATTAACTTTTTCCTTCAAACTATCCTTTTCTATTTCAAATAGTAAATAGTCTCCCTCAATATTTAATTTTTTAATATCTCCCTATGAATTAAAGGAGAGTAACTGTGTGAAAGCTTCTCTCCTATTAAACCATATAAATTCATTACATCATCCATATATATCCATCCTTTTCAATTAGTAAATCCAATATGCCTATTGCTGTTACAGCCTCAACTACTGGAACTGCACGGGGTACAATACAAGCATCGTGCCTTCCTTCTACCTTTAGTTTAACATTTTGCATTAGAGCAATATCTACTGAATCCTGTTCCTTTAATATAGATGGGGTTGGCTTTATCGCAACCCTAAAGATAATAGGCATTCCATTTGTTATTCCTCCTAATATCCCACCATTGTTGTTCTTTTTGTTTTTATTTTTCCATTTTCAATATAGAATTCATCATTTGCCTCTGAACCCATTAGTTTTGTAATATTAAACCCTTCTCCAAACTCAACCCCCTTAACAGCAGGTATTGAAAAAGTAGATGGGCTAATTTAGACTCTACTGAATCAAAAAAGGTGAACCTACCCCAGCTTCTTATGTTTACTACTGCTGTTTCTATTATTCCACCTATTGAATCGCCCTTTTCCTTTGCATCTAAAATAGTCTTCTTCATTTTTCTCCTGCATTATCATCTAAAACTGCAAATTCTGTATTTTGAAGTAAGTTTAGGGTTTCATCATTAATATTAGAAAAATCAAAACCCCTATCCTCTATATCACCTATACTCTTTATATGGGCACCTACCATTATTCCCTTCTTTTTAAAATCAATTTTGCAATTGCTCCTGCAAAAACAAGAGGAGCTGTTAGCCTACCTGAAAAATGTCCTCCTCCTCTATAGTCATTAAACCCCTTATATTTAATATATCCTGTATAATCTGCGTGTCCTGGTCTTAATATATTTTTGTTCTTTCATAATCTCGTGACTGCTTGTTTTTATTATATATAATACCACATAGAGGGGTTCCTGTTGTTCTTCCATTAAAAAACCACTTAATATTTTAACTTCATCCTCTTCCCTTCTTGGGGTAGAGATGCTACTTCTTCCAGGTGCTCTTCTTGCCATTTCCTTATTTATATAATTAAAATCAAGCTCTAATCCTGCGGGAAGTCCATCTATAACAATACCTACTGCATCGTTGTGGGATTCGCCAAATAAAGAAATTTTAAAATTGTTCCCCCATATACTACTCATAGGTTTCACCGCCTAACTCTCTAAAGTGGTCAAAAAGTTTGGATAGGATTTTTTACCGATTCAAAATTGTTTATTATTACAGGGTTTTCACACCTAATAGACGCTATCGCAAGTGCCATTGCTATTCTATGGTCATTCCAACTATCTACACATCCTCCAATTAGTTTATCCTTTCCTTCTATCAAAAGTCCATCATCAAATTCTAAAACCTTTGCACCTAATTTATTAAGTTCCGTCGCAATCGCCTTTAACCTGTCGGACTCCTTTATCCTAAGTCTTTTAGCATTTATAATTTTTGTTGTTCCCCTGCTTAAGGATGCAAGAGTTGCAATAATTGGAGTTAAATCTGGACATTGAGATACATCTATTTCTGTACCTTTTGTATTAGATATTTCTGTGGTTATAAAGCCCTCTGCAATTTTAATATTGCCACCCATATCTTTAATAATATCAACTATAACCTTGTCTCCCTGAAGCGAATCTAATTTTAAACCATTGCATTTTATGCAATCACCTAAAACTCCAGCAACAAGCCAAAAGGCAGCCTGTGAATAATCCCCTTCTACCCTATAATCTGTCGGTATATATTTTTGACCACCCTTTATAATAAATTCTTTATAATTGTAGTTTGTTACTTCAACTCCAAAGCTTTTTAATACATCCAAGGTTAAATCTACATATCCTTTAGATTCTAACTGAGTCGTCAAAACAATCTTTGAATCACCATCTAATAAGGGAAGTGCAAATAAGAGCCCTGATATAAACTGCGAGCTAATATTTCCTGCTACTTCATATATTCCACTTTTAAGCTTCCCTTTACTGTAAGTGGGAGCTTACCTTTATTATTTAAATATTTTATTCCCTTTTCATCAAACAGCCTATAGAAAACATCAAGGGGTCTTTCTACTAATTTGCCACGTCCTTTAAAGGTAACTTCTTTATCCTGCAAAGAGAAACAGGGATTAAGAATCTTAATGTTGACCCCGACTCCCTGCAATCTATCACATTATCTATTAGATTTAAATTGCCCTTTCCTCTAATTAATAAATTTAAACCTTCCTCATCATCCTTTACCTCATATTGAACTCCAAAGGCCTTCATACCTAAGAGTGTAGCAGTAATATCCTCAGAGAATATTATATTTTCTATTTTACTTAATCCATCTGATAAAGATGCACAGATTATTGCTCTATGGCTTATACTCTTTGAAGGTGGTATTTCTACACTTCCCTTTAGCCTTCTTGGTACTATTTTTATACTTTTCACCTAATTCACCTCAAATTTTAATATCTTACTCCCTTTATTCCACATCCTATTTCCCTTGAAATATTAATTAAATTCCTTTTATACTCTATACCGCCGTCAACCCTGTTCTCCTTTAAAAGAAGAGCTGCATCTAAATCAACCTTTTAATTCCAAGTCTTCCACAGGCAAGAGATGCAGCATAGGAAATCCCTACACCGCTTTCCATCATACTTCCTATCATACACTCAACTCCATAGGCTTCAGCTATAGATAGTATCTTTTGTGCATTATAGAGTCCTCCACACTTCATAAGCTTAATATTTAATATGTCACAGGCTCTATTTGATAAAAGCCTTACTGCATCCTGAAGTGAAAATAAAGATTCATCTGCCATAATAGGAATATAGGTGTTGTCGGTTACATATTTTAAACCTTCTATATCGTAGTATGGGACAGGCTGTTCAATAAGTTCTATATCAAGTCCCATATCCTCCATCCTTCTGATTGTCCTTACTGCCTCCTTAGGACTCCAACCTTGGTTGGCATCAAGCCTTATTTTAATATCCTTTGGCACAGTATCCCTTATTGCTTTAACCCTTTTTATGTCAAGTTCACTATCAATTCCAACTTTAATCTTTAGGGTATTAAAGCCTCTTTCCACATATTCCTTTGCATCCTCTGCCATTTCCTTTGGGTGCTTTACGCTTACTGTAATGTCAGTCTCAACATTGTCCCTTGCACCGCCTAAGATTACATATAAAGGTTTATTGCACATCTTTGCAAACAAATCATAAACAGCCATATCGACGGCTGCCTTTGCACTTGTATTTTTTATTAGACATTTATTTATTTTAGACATTATATTTTCAATCTCTTCTACTTCCATATCCTTTATAGCTGGAAAAATATAATTATAAATTGCATCCTTTATATTTCCTTCTAAATCACCAGTTATTACAGGTGTAGCCGCAGCTTCACCGTAACCAATACTGCCGTCATCTGTATAAAGTTCTATTATGAAGGTTTTTAAAGTAGTAACCTCTCTTAAGGCTGTTTTAAAGTTTTTTTCTAAAGGTACTTCTAATGTTTTTATATCTACTCCACTTATTTTCATTTTATCCCCTCTTAAATTATTTCTTATCTAAATCATACTTCCACATAATATAGGCATCTTCCCTGTATCTTGATAATATCCCTTTCTGGTTGCAACAATAACAAATCCTTTTTCTTATAAAGATTAATTGCAGGTATATTAGATACCCTCACCTCAAGTGTCATAGCGTTTATATGTCTTTTTGGGCCTCCTCAATTAAAACATCTACTAACTTTTCACCAAGCCCTTGCCCTCTAAATTCTGGATGCACAGCTATATTGGTTATATGTCCTTCATCGATCATACACCACATACCAGCATAGCCTATAACCTTTTCTTTATATCTTAAAACCTTATAAACTGCACAGCTATTCCTTGTTAACTCTGTTTGAAAGGCCTCTTTACTCCAAGGCGTTTTAAAACTTAAAACCTCAACTTCATAAACATCATCAATATCCTCTAATTTCATATCCTCTACTATGAAATCACTCAATCTTCTCACCTGTCCTTTTTCATATTCCCTTTCTGCTTGAGACTTTCTTATATATAAAGGACTAAAGGTATATATATCGGAAACTTCACCCTTATAATATTTTTTCAGTGCAATCTCTCCTATGCTTGATGCTCTTGGAAGCATATTGTTTTTACTTGAAAAATACGCCCTATCCTTTAATCTATCTTTTATTTTGCCAAAATGTATTGAAACAGCATCGCCGCAGAATAAAATTTTATTATATGCCTCAAGCTTTTCTAAAAGTTCATCTATATGTAAAGCATCAATCGGTATTATATTTATAAGTTCTCCTGCTTTATATTCGTAAAGTGCAGTATATACATTATCCCTTAGGGCATCCATAATAGGACAAATTACACCATCAAAACTTCCTTGCTGATATGCCATTGCCTCAAGGCTTGATACAGTTATGAAGGACTTATTGGAGCCTTGAACTATTCCCTTTGCTGCTGCAACACCAATTCTAAGTCCTGTAAAGGAACCAGGTCCACCCGATACTGCAATTATATCTATATCCTTTAGGCTGTTTTCTGTAATCTCAAGTAACCTTTCTATCATAGGAAAAAGTATTACAGAATGCTGCATTTTGTGGTTTAAATATATTTCTCCTTCAACTTTTTCATCTGATACAATTGATACAGTTGCAACAGTTGATGATGTATCCATTGCTAAAACCTTCATTAAATTTCACCTTCCAATCCCTTTATTTGTATTTCGCGTTCGTTGTCTTCTAACTTCTTAATATAAATATATATTTTATTCTTTGGAAGAAGCTCTTCTACCATATCTCCCCATTCAACAACGCAAACTCCTTCTCCATATAAATACTCCTCAAATCCTATCTCGTACATCTCATATATATCCTCAATTCTGTATACGTCAAAATGATAAAAGGGAGTCGTCCTATATATTCATTTACAATAGTAAAGGTAGGGCTTGTAATATAATCGTCAACTCCAAGTCCCGCTGCAATTCCCTTTGTAAGATGAGTTTTACCAGCACCTAAATCACCATTTAAGGAAATTACATCTCCCTTTTAAGAAGTGTTCCTATTTTATATCCTAATTGAAAGGTTTCTTTTTCGCTTGTTGTAACAATAGTCTTCATCTATTACACCAACCTTATATTTTTATTTTGGCATAAATCTATTTTATACCATAAATGTGAAATCATCAATTAGAAAGAAAAAGTTGCCCAAAGGCAACTTTTGAGGCTGTTGAAAAAGCTATAATATGTTTGGCCCCTTGAAGGATTTCCTTGGCATTCCTTCATTTCGCTAAGCAAGTCTAAGCTTTTCTTTGTTTGAAAAGTCCTACCCTCGCGATGCCCTCATCCGTGAGGGCCGCTCGGCTCGGCACATCGTGTGCCGAATTACGGACTTTTTCAAAGTCGAAAAGCAACACTTGCTAAAGCTTATGAAATATGCCAATTTGAAATCCTTTCAAGGGGCAATTTCATAATCAATGCATCTTTTGTGTTTGTCAACAATCTGAAAAGTTGCCCAAGGGCAACTTTTTATATCTTATATATGTTAATATCTTGTGAGAATTGTTCTGTAATCTTTTTAAAGTCTGCTATGCTGTCAATAAGTTTCTTAATTTCTTCTGTGTAGCTTTGAACGTTAGCTGCAACCTCCTCTGATGATGCAGAATTCTCCTCTGCAATTGCAGCAAGGGATTCAATCTTTTCATAAACCTTAATTATAGAATCAGTTTCTGCTTGAAGCTTATTTGATGTTTCAATAAGCTTATCTGCAACCTGCTTAATCTTATCTTTTGCTTCACTACTTGAATAAACAGCCGTATTTAGCTTTTTGTTTTCATCATTTAATACTTCAAATTGTTCTGCAACAGAATTTACTTGGATTTCTATCTGATTTACAAAGTCAAGAAGTCTGTTGTTTATGTCATCCACAGCATTCTTTGACTGTTCAGCAAGTTTTCTAACCTCATCTGCAACAACTGCAAAGCCACGTCCTGCCTCTCCTGCACGTGCTGCCTCAATTGATGCATTAAGGGCAAGAAGATTAGTTTGTGCTGCAATCTGTGAAACAAGTTCTACAACCTCAGTTATTCCCTTCGCCTGTTCCTTTATTTCAAAGCTTCTGTTCTTTACAACTTCAAAATTCTTCAAAAGCTCATTTAACTTTTGTGATGTCATATCTACATACTTAAAGCTTGTCTCTATCTTCTCAACAGCATTCTCAAGTTCTTCCTTATTTTGCATTTCTATTTCAACCACATTCTTTATTGCCTCAACATTATCATTAAGTAGTGCTACTGATGTTTCTGTTTCCCCAGCTTGTGTCATAGCAGCTTCTGCTACCTGCTCAACTACACTTGATATTTCATCTGATGTATATTTCATCTTATCTGCAATTGTTGTTAAGGTATTACTGAAGGTATTCATCTCATCAGTGATTCCTTTAAAACCTACAAAATCCTTTCTTACTACATCTTTATATTCATTTAGTGAATCAAATATTTTTTCAAAATAGTCTCCTGTTACTATTTTCCCATCCTCAACATATTCGTGGGACTTAATTCTTTTAGTTCATTAACTATTCTGTACAATGGCCTGTTTATAAGTTTTGTACCTAAAAGGGTAGATATTAAAGCATACACAAAGGAGGCATATAGGGCAACTTCCTTTGAAATTAAAAATGTTGGTATTTCAAGTAGTGCAAATAAAATAAATGATACTACTGATGCCTTTAATTCTATATCCTTGATAAATCCTAACGCCTTATTTAATCTAAACTTTTCTGTTACATATATGTCCTTTTCAAAGGTTAGCTTTAATTCTAATGTATCAGCTGCCTTTGAAATTTCCTGTATTTCAACCTTTTCTTTAAAATACTCTGCTGAACCTTCAATTAAACCTAAGAAGTAATCAAACATACCTCTTTTTGAGAAGTACTTAAATACCGCTTCTCTTCTTGAGATAGGTTTCATCTCTAATATAGGAGGCTTTGCACCTGGTATTCTTTTAACCACAATCACGTGTACATCATACATAGACTTTAAGAAACCATAAAGGCTATCGTGTTTAAAAAGGCTGGATAATCTAAACTGAAGGTTTTAATATTATCACGACCTATACTTCTCCAAAGCTCCTGTGTTGTAATTCCCTTTTCCTTTGATATAAAGTTCATCATTGATTTGACCTTATCGTCCTGCACATCTTCTATTGGTGAAAACATTTTATCTCTATTGAATCCTATATATTCTAAAGCCTTATCTACAACGCTATCACCATATAATTTTCTACAGGTTTTTACCCAAGTTGATACTGCAGTTCCCTTCATAATAACACCTCCAACTAAATTTTATCAAACATTTCTTGCTAATTCAATTCTTTTAATAATGATTTTTGCTATTAATTGTAGAATTAAAGCCTATTTTGTTGTACAATACTATATATCGAATAAAATTTTAAAAAGTTTATGGAGGTTTTTATGGAAAGACTTGATCTTCATCAAGTAGTCGCATCCCTTGCTTTTTCTGTTGATTTAGCTGAAACAAGTGTAATTGCTGATAATGATTTTAAAGATTACACAGCAAACCTCAATTTTTCAAAACATAAATTTCTAAATCACGCCAGAAGAGCAACCTATGTTGCCTTAAAGGTTGCAAAATACATAAATAGTGATGAAAACTTCCTAAGTAAAGTATTTATAGCAACGGCACTACACGACATAGGAATAAGAAAAGACATAGATTCTGCACATTCTGATTTTGACATTATACTTGAACATTCAAAACTTGGTGAGGCTTTAATATTAAGACTTCCTGTGGATAAGGAACTTGCAACCATAATAAAATATCATCACGAAAATTTCAATGGCACTGGTCTTTATAAGTTAAAGGCAGAAGAAATTCCTCTTATTTCACGTATAATAAGGTTGGCTGACCTATTTGAAATACTATATGATGAGTCAAAATCAAACTTTATTCAAAGAAATAGAATAAATGAGTGGATCAATGAGCATAAGAATAGTTTATTCGACCCTAAAATTATTGATATATACAACAAAGTACAATCTGTTGATGCCTTTTGGCTTGATATAGAAAACCTTGCATACAGCAGTCAAATACTTGATAGGATAATACCAGATATTAAAATACCTACAACACTTGAAGATATTAAGAAGATTGCTGAGGTTTTTGCATATATAATTGACCATAAAAGTCATTTTACTTATACTCATTCCACAAACCTTGCAAAGCACGTTAAAAGGTATGTAATTATATTGGCTTTGATAAGAGTAAAACCCTAAAGATGGAAATTGCTGCACTACTGCACGATATAGGCAAATTATCTATTCCAAATTCTATACTTGACAAAAACGGTAAACTTACCCCTGATGAAATGCAGATAATGCGTTCTCATACCTACTATACAAGATTTATACTTTCTAAAATTGAAGGCTTTGAAGAAATTACAGAATGGGCCTCAAATCACCACGAAAAACTAAACGGAAGAGGATACCCATTAGGACTTGTTGCAGATGAATTATCCCTTGAATCTCGAATAATGGCAATATGTGATATCTATGAAGCATTAACAGCTGATAGGCCTTATAGAGCTGGAATGAGACCTGAAGACGCCTTTAAGATTATCGAAACTATGATTGAAGCTGGTGAGGTTTGTAATAAAGCCTTTAATATTGTAAAACACGCATTATTAGAGATATAAACTTATGAAACTATTAAAAAGGCTATGATAGTATTAACCCCTTGAAGGATGAAGTGCTCCTTCAAGGGGCAATTTCATAATTTGAACATCTTTTATGTTTGTCAACAATCTGAATCTTTTTATTTTAAGATTGTATTCATCTTCTTGTATAATAAAAATGTCACAACCGAAGCCAGTATACCCTTTATTAAATTAAAGGGCATAATGCAGTATACTATTAGAGTATTTAAATCAACAACAAGACTATTTACCTTTGAAGTCATCTGAACAACAGCTTTTATTGGAAATCCTAAAACCTTCTCATATAATGGTAAAAAACGTAATAGTTTGCAACTGACGCTACAACTGCCATAACAAGCACACCTGCAATTAAAGATAAAATTGCTCCTTTTTTGTCTTATCTCTTTTATAAAGTGCACCAGCAGTATAAACTAAACTTGAACCCACAATAAAGTTAGCAAGTTCACCAATACCAGATGTACTTCCCTTAGTAATAAGATGTAGAAGATTTTTCACCGCTTCAACAACTACTGCAAATACAGGTCCAAAGGCAAATGCTGCAAATAATGCAGGTACATCACTTAAATCAATCTTTAAAAAATCTGGGAAAAATGGTAGTGGAAACTCAATAAACATCACCAAATAGGCTATTGCTGCTAAAATCGAGATTTTTGTTAGTTTTTGTGTCTTTGACATAAAATCCTCCCTTTCTTAATCCCAGGGCGGAGAGAAAATAAAAAACCTCTGAAATCTCCAGAGGCAAAAAAGATAAACCTTCTCCCATCCAGACTATACTGTCGGCCTCGGAATTTCACCGAGTCATGCCTTTCGGCTCGCGGGCTATACCGCCGGTCGGGAATTGCACCCTGCCCTGAAGATTTTTATTCTTATTCTTTTATCTTATTATATAATAATTTCCAAATAAATTCAATAGCACTAACTGCAGAATTTTTCTAAATCCAATATTTTTAAATAACGTCTTCCAGATTCTATTATTCCACTACTTTTAAATTCATTTACAATACGTGATAGTGTTTCTCTTGTCATATTTAAAAGATATGCAATTTCTTGATAGTTTACATCAAGTTCTATCTCAACTTGTCCATTGTTATATTTACTATATCCATTAAAATACTCAAGTATAAAACTTACAAAGGAATGTCTGTGGTTTCCAGAACTTGTATATCCCTGTCTTATCATTTGTAAGTCCATACTTCTAATAATTAAACTATGAATATACCTTCTAAATTCTATATTTTCGTGTAAATAGCTTAATATTTTATCCCTTTCAATAAAATAAACACAGCTATTTATTGCTGCTTCATATTTAAAGGTAGACTCATCTGTAAACACAGAAAAGTTAAAAACTCTCCTGGAAATACAAAGCTGCAAATCATATCACTTCCCATATAGTTATCGTGCTTTATTGCAACTTTTCCCTTTTCAAGAAAGAAAAACTTACTTTTTATATTTTCTCTTTCTATTTCCTCACCCTTTAAGTATAAAACCTTCTTAAAATCACTACCAAAAATGTCGTAAAATTTATTAACTGTGTTTTCTATGTCGTAAAAGTACCTTCTATGATGTGTAGTTAAAATTTTCTCATAAAGCCCCCTATCCACATTCTCACTCCTTTTTATTAGACTAATTAATATATCGTAATCTATTTAAAATAATTTAGTTAATTTTTATAAAAAATAAAAAAATATTATTTTAAACTTGTCCTATTTTAAAATTAAAGAGTCTAAGAAACACCCAAGTGGTGTTTCTTAGACTCTTTGTATACTACTTTACCCTCTATTAAAACATATTGCGTCTTTGACATTATATCAAGCGGAAATCTGTCTAAAACAACTATATCTGCATCCTTTCCTACCTCTAAAGAACCTACCCTATCATCAATTTTTAGTATCTTTGCTGGATTTATAGTTATTGCCTTTAAAGCCTCCATTTCATCCATACCGTGTTTTGCTGCAAGTGCTGCACAAAGAGGTAGGTATTGTATTGGAATAACACCGTGGTCTGTCATTATAGCAATATCTATTCCCTTTTACTTAAAATGCCTGCTGTTTCAAAGGTTAATTCCTAAGCTCTACTTTACTTCTCTCAGATAAACTTGGTCCAACTATAAGAGGATACCCCTCTTCCTTTAATTCATCTGCTATTAGATGCCCCTCAGTACAGTGGTCTAAAGTTAAATCTATATCAAACTCCTTTGCTATTCTAATAGCCGTAAACATATCATCAGCTCTATGAGCGTGCACCTTTAAAGGTATTTCTCTTTTAAAACAGGTATTAGACTTTCATACTTTATATCAAAGTCTGGTTTATCTTCTTCCTCCTCTGCACTTTCCATTTTGTTTAGATATTCCTTTGCCTTATATAAAGTATCCCTTAAAAGTGCTGCAATTCCCATTCTTGTAGTTGGCATTTCGTGTTTTTCGTGATATGTTGATTTTGGATTTTCACCAAAAGCCACCTTTATAGCAGCTGGGCTCTTTACAATCATATCATCAATTCTTTTTCCATAGGTTTTTATTACTGCAAAACTTCCTGAAATAACATTTGCACTTCCAGGTCCTGAACAAACACAGGTTATACCGTTTTCATAAGCCTCTTTAAAGGTTTTATCCATTGGGTTTATACCATCTATCGCCCTAAGATGTGGAGTTATAGGGTCAGTTGCTTCGTTGCCATCTGCCCCTTCAAATCCAACTCCATCCTCCCACATACCAAGGTGGCAGTGGGCATCTATCATACCAGGCATTATATATCCACCCTTTGCATCTATTACTTCAATTTCTCCATCGAACTCTTTTTCTTCTCCTACATATTTAATTTTTCTGCCCTCTACAAGTACGCAGCCCTTCTCTATAACTCTACCTGCCATAGTTAAAACAGTTCCATTTTTTATTAAAATCATTTAATAACCCCCTTATATCTTCATTGAAAGTGCTATTCTCTTTCTTTCTAAATCGACCTCTAAAACCTTTACATCAACTACTTGACCTACCTTAACAAAATCTGCTGGATGTTTTACAAATGTCTCTGCTATCTCTGATTTATGAACAAGTCCATCTTGATGAACACCAATATCAACAAAGGCTCCAAAATCTGCAACATTTCTAACTGTTCCCTTTAATATCATTCCTGGCTTTAAATCCTCCATCTTTAAAACATCACTTCTGAAGATAGGTTTTTCAAGTTCATCTCTTATATCTCTTCCTGGCTTCTTAAGTTCCTTAACTATGTCAAGTAGTGTAGGTATTCCTATATTTATTTCTGATGCTATTTTTTCTTCTCCGTAGTTTTTAAGTCTTTCGTCTATATCCTGTAGTTTATTTTGCTTAACATCATCTTTACTATATCCTAATAGGTTTATAAGCTTTTCTGCTGCTTCATAGGATTCTGGGTGAACAGCAGTATTATCAAAAACATTATCTCCATCTGTGATTCTTAAAAATCCTGCACATTGTTCAAAGGCCTTCTCTCCTAATCTTTTTACCTTAAGAAGTTCTTTTCTATTTTTAAACTTACCGTTTTCTTCTCTATATTCTACAATATTCTTAGCAATTGCAGTATTTATACCAGAAACATATGAAAGAAGTGCTTGTGATGCTGTATTTAAATCAACTCCAACAGAGTTTACCGCATCCTCTACAACTCCATTTAATGCCTCAGAAAGACGTTTTTGTGTTACATCGTGCTGATATTGACCAACACCAATTGACTTTGGATCAATTTTTACCAGTTCTGCAAGTGGGTCCTGTAGTCTTCTTGCTATAGAAATTGCACCTCTTAAAGAAACATTTATATCTGGAAACTCCTTTGCTGCAAGCTCTGATGCTGAATAAACTGATGCCCCTGCCTCAGACACAACAACATAGAATATTTCCTTTCCTGTTTCCTCTTTTATTTCCCTTATAAGTTCTGATAAAAATGCCTCTGATTCACGTGATGCAGTGCCATTTCCTAAAGAAATAATATCAACATTATGCTTGTATATTAGCTCTTTAAGAGCTTTTGCTTCCCTCAATATCATTTTGAGGTTCTGTCGGATAAACTGTAGTAGTATCAAGTAATTTTCCTGTTTCATCTACAACTGCTATCTTACATCCTGTTCTAAATGCAGGGTCAAATCCAAGCACAACCTTATTCTTTACAGGAGGTTGTAACAAAAGATTTTTCAAGTTTATTGAAAAGACTTTTATTGCCTGTTCCTCAGCTTTATCTGTTAACATATTTCTAATTTCTCTTTCTATTGAAGGAGAAATTAATCTCACATAACTATCCTTTATTGCATCCTTTATGTATTTTGTTTCCTGTCCTTCTCTTTTAATTATTTTCTTTTCAAGATATAGAAGTATTTTATCAACTGGTGCCTCAATCTTAACTTGTAAAAACTCTTCTCTTTCTCCTCTATTTATTGCTAAAATTCTGTGGGGAACAATTCTGCAGACTGCTTCACTATAATCGTAGTACATTTCATAGGGAGAACGTTCATCCTTTGTCTTTTTAGTTGCTATGATTCCCTCTTTATAAGTAATATCTCTAATTGACTTTCTAAAATCTGCGTTGTCTGATATATCCTCAGCTATAATGTCGAGGGCACCTGAAATTGCCTCTTCCTTTGTTAATACCTTTAATTCTTCATTTACGTACTTTTCTGCTTCCTTTTCTAAATCCCCATCAAATTCCTGAGAAATAATTAAATTTGCAAGTGGCTCTAACCCCTTTTCCTTTGCTATCGTAGCTCTTGTTCTTTTCTTTGGTCTAAATGGTCTGTATATATCATCAACTTCTGTAATTGTTTCTGCTGCCTCAATCTTTGAAACAATCTCATCAGTTAGTTTGCCTTGTTCATCTATTAATCTTTTTACTTCTTCCTTTTTGATAGCAGATTTCTTAAATAGGTTAGTCTTTCGTAAAAATTTCTAAGAGTTGTATCATCAAGATTTCCTGTAGCCTCTTTACGATATCTTGCTATAAAAGGAATAGTATTGCCTGAATCAATTAACTCTATGGTATTTTTGACCTGCCATTCCTTTATACTAAGTTCCTCTGACAGTCTTCTTATAATATCCATTACCCATCACTCCTTAAATAAACTTTCTACATCCTTTTCCATAACAAAAACCATTAGATATTCTCCTGTCTTTGTACTGATATCACAGTGAATACTTACAACCTTTACATTAACAATTTCCTCTATTATTGCCTCAAGTTTTCCTCTTAAAACGTCCTCAAGCATATACCTGAATTCTTTAATGGTTTTTCTCCCCTCTGGTGACTGAGCAAGTCTTTTTCCGCTGGAGTTAAAACCTTTTTTAGTCTTACTATTATCATATCCTTAAATATATGTGCCATTGCTTCTTCAGCACCACGACCTATCTCTTCCTTTTCAAAATGTATAAGTGCATTGCTTATCTTCATTTCTAAACTTCCCTTTAGAGACATAAAAATACCTCCATTTATAATTTCTATACTATTTTATATTTACCTTCCTATAATATCAAGGGAAATTTAAT
Source organism: Caloramator sp. mosi_1 (assembly GCF_028622835.1). Taxonomy (GTDB): domain Bacteria; phylum Bacillota; class Clostridia; order Clostridiales; family Caloramatoraceae; genus Thermobrachium. The sequence continues at coordinate 429,784 of NZ_CP117677.1, forward strand.
TTATTTAAATATTAAAAAAGATATCAACAATTGAAATATAATCATTAAAGGCACTCCAAACTTAAACTTAGGCTTTCGTGTTTTATGGTGAAATATATGCATAGAAAGATATACACCAATGCTTCCACCAAGTAATGCAATCATTAGTAAAGTACTCTCCCTTATTCTCCATCCCTTGTATTTAGCTTTAAATTTATCAATCATAACCAAAAACATACCTAAAATATTTAGGATTGCTACCCAAGTTAAATATGAAATTTCCAACACTTTTATATATCCCCTTAAAATTAATTAAGTTCACCGTACCAATAACAGTATTATAATATATTTTACACGATATTACTTATATTTTTTAAAATAAGTTACCTCAACAAACACACTACATCCGCTATAAGTTATGGTTGTTCACAGTCATCTATATAATAAAAAATAATGTGTCCGATTAGGACACATTATTCTTCTTCAGGCATAGTTTCTTTTTTCTGTTCTTCTTTTGTTTCTTTTCTTCCTTCTTTGCCATTCTTATCACCCCTCCCATTATAAGTTAACCAAATTTTTATAAATTATACAGGTTATAATAAATTTTTCTCGTAAAAATTCTAAAGACTGTCCTTCAAGTTGAAGAACAGTCTTTTTATACTCATTACTTATTAAAATATCTTTCTAATAGCCCCTTAAATGCTGCACCGTGTCTTGCTTCATCCTTACACATTTCGTGAACAGTATCGTGTATTGCATCAAGGTTTAGTTCCTTTGCTCTTTTTGCAAGCTTTAACTTTCCTTCACAAGCACCATATTCAGCTTGAACTCTCATCTCTAAGTTCTTCTTTGTGCTGTCTGTTACCACTTCACCTAAAAGTTCTGCAAACTTTGCAGCGTGTTCTGCTTCTTCAATTGCTATTCTCTTATATGCTTCTGCAACTTCAGGATATCCTTCTCTATCAGCTTGACGGCTCATAGCAAGGTACATACCAACCTCAGTACATTCTCCTATAAAGTTCATCTTTAGACCTTCTATTATTTCTGGATCAACATCCTTTGCAACTCCTATTCTATGTTCATCCGCCCAAACAAGCTTTCCATCTTCCTTTACTATAAACTTTTCCTTAGGTGCATTACATTGTGGACACTTGTCTGGTGCCTCCATTCCTTCGTGAACATAACCACATATTGTACATACAAACTTCTTCATATTAACATCCTCCCTTTATATTAAAATTTTTTATATTTCCTATCGACACTTTAATAATACCATATTATTTTTATTTTGACAATAGTTTTTGTAGAAAATTATTTTCCTTAATGAAATATTGAAATGCATTGTGATATGTATATAATATACCATAGAAGGGTATATAAAGGAGGTGTAGTTTATGCCACTATATACTTACAAATGTGAAATCTGTGAAAATGAATTTGAAGAGTTAGTAAGAAATGCAGATGAAAAGGTTGAATGCCCTAAATGTAAAAGCTCAGTTGTTAAGAGAAAACTTCCTACAATAAAAGTAAATGGTTCATCTAATGCCCCTAAGTCAAGTGGTTTTTCTTGAGCAGGATGTTAACTTTGGCTGGATGCCAAAATTAAAAGTAGGTGAAATCCTCACCTACTTTACTATCTTTAAATAATCCTTAATATCAAATACATCTTCTTCAGTTTGATATAGTTTGTGTTTTACAAATTTTACGTCTTTATATGTTGTCTTTAAAATACCCATCATTGCAATATGGTTTTTAGCATTTTTAGCATCTAAATCCTCTAATCTTACCTCCAGCCTGTTTTGGCTTGCTCTTATTTCTGTTACATCAGTCCTCATTTCTTTTATATCTGTTTCAATAGAATCTACCCTGATTCTAATACCATCTATTCTCTTTTCGATATTATCCATTCTAATTTCAATATTATCCATTCTCTTTTCGATGTTGTCCATTCTAATTTCAATGTTATCTATTCTCTTTTCGATGTTGTCCATTCTAATTTCAATGTTATCTATTCTCTTTTCAATACTATCAATTCTTTTCTCGATGTTATCTATTCTTTTTTCAATGTTATCCAACTTGTTCAAAATTAAATTTAAAACCTGTTCCATCTATTCACCTCCAAAACACCCTTAATGATAATTTTATACTAAATATACCTATACATCAATAGAAACTATATAATAAAATAAAACTTAACTCCACCTTCAATATTTATAGCTCCAACCTCTCCCCGTGAAGTTCAATAATATTTTTACTATACTTAAGCCCAAACCAGTACCTCCATATCTTTTATTTCCCGACTTATCGATTTTATAAAATTTATTCCATATATATTCAATCTCATCCTGCGGTATATTACTTCCTGAATTTATAACTTCAAATTTAACCCTATCATCTTCTTTATATAAATTTATCTCAACTTTACCTGTTGAATGTCTTATTGCATTAGGTGAACTACCCCCACCTATAGAGGTGGTGGCTTCGTGGTCAATACTCCTATCGGAGCAAGTTTACCCACGCTCAAAGGGCTGTTCCATCCCCAGTTTTACCATTTATATGGCTAATTTTAGTAAGTTCTTTGCTGCATTTACATCTCTATCGTGTTTAGCACCACAATTAGGACACTCCCACTCCCTCAATGCTAAATTCTTTACCTCTGAGTTTTTATATCCACATTCACTACATATTTGACTTGATGCATAGTTTTGTGGTGCTATTATTATTTCTCTTCCATACCACTTTGCTTTATATTCTAATATTCTTCTAAATTCTGCCCAGGATACTTCACTTATTGATTTTGATAAACATCTATTTTGTTGCATATTCTTTACCTTCAAATCCTCTAAAACTATAACTTGGTTTTCGTTTATAATTTTAGAGGACAATTTATGAAGAAAATCTCTTCTTTGATTAGTTATTTTTTCGTGTAATTTAGCAAGTTTTTGCCTGTTTTTCTCATAATTTTTACTACTCTTTTGTTTCCTTGATAAATCTCTTTGTAGTTTCTTTATTCTTTTTCAGTTCTTCTTAGCCATTTGGGATTTTCTATTTTTTCTCCATCTGATAATATTGCAAATTCCTTTAACCCTAAATCTATTCCAATTTTTTATCTGCTTTTGGTAATTCCTTTATCTCTGTTTCTACTAATATCGAAGCATAATACTTTTCTGTTGGTGTTTTAGATATTGTTACTGATTTAATAATTCCTTCAAATTGCCTATGTTGTTTTATTTTTATCTTTGTTTTTAACTTTGGTATTTTTAAGTAACCGTCTATAATATCAACTGTCCCATTTTGATTATTTGTTGTATAGGATTGATATCCTTTTTTCTTCTTGAATTTAGGAAAGCCTATGCTATTATCTCTAAAAAGCTCTTGTATGCCTTCTCTAAATTAAGCTGTGCATTAGCAAGAGCAAGGCTATCTACTTCTTTTAGAAAAGGATATTCTTTTTATATTGTGCAGGCGTTGTTTTTAGCATTTTCCCTGTTTGTTTGTAATGCTCTATCTTATCATTAAGCATTTTGTTGTATATGAACCTTACACAACCAAATACTTTAGATAAATATTCCTTTTGTTCTTTTGTTGGGTATATTCTATATTTATAGGCTTTTAGCAAAGTCACACCTATTCACCTTGCTTTTCTATATATTTTTTATAACTTCAATTGGCCTTCACAATATTATCATTTATAAGCTTTCTTCTATATCTCGTTACTAAAACAAGATGATAATATAGCAAGAATACTGAATGATCATTATTATCAAAATCTATGTATCTATATAACCTCATTTTTCTAATGCTTATTTTGTATCTGAACGATGAATTTGTCAAGCGACATTCATCACCCACTTATAGAAGTAGGTGACTTCTGTCGCTGATTAGGTTAAATTTGCTAAATTATTTTTGCCTCCTTTAGCTGAAGATTGATAAGCTTTGCTTCATCCTCTGACTTTGCATTACTTAACTGAAGGTTTAATTTTTCTATATTAATCTCTGCACTTGCTATTTGTGACTCTATTTGTTCATTATATACTGTTAAAAGTGTCTGACCTTCCTTTACAGTATCTTTGATTTTTACACTTAAATTTTTAACTTCACCACTATTTTTAGCAACTATATCCTTAGTAGTTCCTGCAAATACAATACCAGTTGACTTAATTTTAACTGAAATATCCTGTTTTACTACCCTTTGCGGTATATATCTGATAGTTGATTGTGTGTTATTTGTGTTGAACTTCTTAGAATAAAAATAATACACCGAAAACACAATAATTAAAGCTAAAACAATACCAATTAATACTTTGAAACTTCTTTTCATTTTCTCTCCTCCCATCAAGTTTTAAACCCATTTTAAAGTTTAATTAAGGAGGGTAATTGACAAAATTATTAATAAATTGTGAATAAAAATACAGCTTCTTATAGGTAATCAAAGCCTATAAGAAGCTGCGTTTAAATTATGTTATTTTGTTCTAAAAATTCCTTATTACAGATTAGATTATCAAAATCACCATCATATATTATCCTATGCTCACTTGATATTACAATAGCTCTTTTAAACAACCCCTTAAAATAATCAAAATCGTGGGTAGCACAGATTATAGTTTTACCATAATCATTTAAGTTTTTTAAAAGCTCCTTAATTTTTCTTTTACTCTTTGGGTCGATTTCATTTAAGGGCTCATCTAAAATTAAAACCTCTGGATTTAAAGCAAGAGTTGCAGCAATTGCAACCTTTTTCTTTTCACCACCACTTAATGTATATGGAACCCTATTCTTTAGATGTTCAATATCAAGTAGCTTTAAACAATCATCAACCCTTTTTGAACTACTGCATAATCTATATCAAATTGCAACAATCCAAAGGCTATTTCATCAAAAACAGTTTTGCAAAAAGCTGATTATCTGAGTTTTGAAAAACAAAACCCACTCTCTTATGAAAAATTTTTCTTCTTCTTGAATCACTTAAAAACTTAGAATCAATTCTTTGCCTATCAAATAAATACTCTCCAATTTTTACATCCAAAAGACCATTTAACACCCTAAGTAAAGTAGTTTTTCCCGAACCATTTGGTCCAATAATTGCAACACTTTCACCATGCTGTATTTTAAATGAAATATCTTTTAATACTACATTGTCATTTAGCCTACAAGTTAAATCTTTAATTTCAATCATTCTATCACCTTATAAAATTATAATTTTTTATTTTATAACAAAAAAGCCAATTATAATTATTATATTTATGATACTATACAACACTTCACCAATTCCTATTTTTTATATATCCTGCTATTAAATTCACCACTAAAACATCTACACTCTAATGCCTCGTCCATCTTAAAACTTAAATCAATAGATGTTACAAACAAATTATACATTATTTGTGAAAGCACATCATAAGGATTTTTGATATATCCAACACTTCTTATCTTTAAACTGCAAAGTATTGCATATGCTCTTTCTGACAATAAATATATAAACCTTATTGCAGAATCAAATATGAATAGTACAATATTAGGAACTTTAATCAACCGAAACGATGAAATAATATTATGCCAATTTGATGTAATTGACATAATCATAGTTAAAATAACTGATATAGTTATTTTAACTACGCTTAATACCGCATTTTTGTTTCTAAAAAATCGATGGACCTATTATTATAGCAGAAACAAAAAGGGTTACTAAAAATATATTTAATATTCTTAGAAGATCCTTATCCTCTAAAAGAATCACTAATAAAATCAAATAGGCAGCATTTAACATTATATAAAATTTATTAAAGGAAAGGGATAGAAGTATTAAGTTGATAAGAGTAAAATAAAGCTTAAAAGTCTCGTGGATACTATATATACCTCTATCCCTTTTATCAAACTTTCTAATATTAGATAAAAGATTAAGTAATGAAGTTAAAGTTTTTTCAATAAAAGTTTCATTTTTAATTTTAAATTCAAGTTCATCCTTTTCCTTTAACCAATCCATTTAACTTTCTAACCCTTTCTTTAAAAAGATACCTATTAATCTAAATAAAAGCATAATCATCATTACCCCAAGAATGGCAGATATTATATATCCTATTACATCGTTTACACCTGAGACTGTGTAATCTGGCATTATAGCCTCAAAATTAAAACCTGTTTCCATTCCATTTGGAACATACCCTATAATCTCTTTTATTTCATCTAACCCCCACTCACCCCAAGCTGTGCCTTGTGCTATCAATCCAAGCGGTGATAGTGCAATAAGTAGTGTGATAAATATATATACTTTATTAATCCCCTCTTTTTACCATTATCTTCATATATTTTTACTAAATCTATTTGTTTTGCAATCTTATATATTAACAATGATATAACACCTTCTATAACACCTGCAACTAAAAGATGTGAAATCATCATAGCTGGTATTGCTACACTTAAGCCATACGGACAGTAAAGCGGCGTACCATCTGCTGTTTTAAATAGATATGGTTGTATACCAAATTCAACAGCAGTTAAAAATGCTGCAATATTAAGTCCTATATATGAAGCTATAAAAACTGCTAAGTTTTCATTTTTATTTTTAACTTATTGTAAATGTAGTATCCACTAAAGGACATAGCAAAGGCCATATTAAATATATTTGCACCTAAAGAAAGTATCCCTCCATCTCCAAAAATAGTGCTTGAATTGTAAGGGCAACAGCAACAGATATAAAGGCAGCATAAGGGCCAAGGAGTATTGCTATAATTACAGCTCCAACTGCGTGACCTGTTGTTCCTCCAAGTAGTGGAACATTAAACATCATAATCAAAAAGAATATGCCGCCGCAACACCTAAAAGTGAAAGCCTTCTTCTATCAAGTTCCTCTTTACTTTAGATATAGTTCTTTTAATCACTGGTATAATTGCAAAATAAAAGGCTGTGCAAGTAGATGGACTTAAGTAATTTTCTGGTATATGCATTTAAACCCCTCCTTAAGATTTTTTATTTGATTTATAATTTATATGTAGTAACAAAAAGGGTAGCGTCTTAAACGCTACCCTCGTGGTAACAAATCTATACTAAAACATAATAAATCAACTTGCCTTCGTGGCTATTTTTAGTTTAACAAAAATTTTATATTAATTCAATACTTTTAATGCATTCTACTGTATATCTCCCTATAAACTTCCTGCATAGTATTAAGATTTAAAACACTTATATATCTACTTGATATTACAAACATTAAGTTATCTACAAAAACTGCCCTATATCCATACAAAGGCTCTCTATATGCATCTGTAGAATCTATTTTGCTATGGCTTATCTTTGCCTTTACTTCTAACTTATTATTTTTAATCTCCATTAAGCAAAGCCCTGTAAACTCTAAATTATATGAGTCGTCATTCTTTGTTTCATATAGGTCAAAGGCATAGAGGTTATATTTTCTATATTCAACAAGGGCCTTGTGATTATATAGAGATTCTGAAAAGCTTCCCTTTCCTCCAATTTCAATGCTGTCTTTTGTTTTGGATGGTTTACATCTGACACATCAAATATTGCAACCTTTATTCCTTTATTTACAACTCTTCCTTCCATTTCTCCTGTTTCCATTCCAAAACCAATAATTGTATTTTCATCATAGGGATGGAGGTAAGTGCTGTAGCCAGGAATCTTTAGTAACCCTAATATTTTAGGTTCCCTTGGATTTTTTAAGTCGATTACAAATAGTGGATCTACCTGTTTAAAGGTTACCATATATAACTTATCCTTCACAAATCTTGTGGAATAGATTCTTTCATCTACTGCTATCCCTTTTATACTTCCTACAACATTCATATTTTTATCAATCACATAAACACTATTAGATGTTGTAAATTTATTATTTTCTGTTTTATTTTCTGTTGTTGCTATTCTAAAATATCCATCATATTCATCCATAGAGAACTGATTTATTATTGCTCCCTTTACAGTAGTAAACTTTTTATATTCAACCTTTTCTCCTAATTCAAATTTATAAATAACTGTGTCTTGATCATATACTGAAACTGCAATACTTTCATTTGGCTTAGATGAATCTTGTTTTATTTCTTTGTAGTTTACAGCAGTTCTAACAAGATATAGACTACTGTGGGACATATACATATTTTCAAAGTAACCTAAAACCACCTGATTGTCTATTGTATTATTATTTATATCAATTGATGCTATAACTGTATAGTTAGGCTGAATATCCTGCTTGTTATATCTTATATTAGTTACATCAATTTCTTTTTAACTGCTTCCTTTCCGTATTCTATATAATACGGTAATAAGCTGTCATTATTCGCTGATTCTCTTATATAATAGTAAAATCCCTTATTTGTAACTATATAAACCCTTCCATCCTTTAACCTTGCCGACAATTTATAGCCATTAATTTCATATTGCTTAACTGAAATTGGTTTTTGAATATCAGATATATCATATATACTTATAAGAGTTGTATCTTCCCCATAATAAATAGGCATTATACCTATCACTTTTTCCTTTAATGATGGCTGTTGTTGATTCTCTTTAAATCTACTAACACTTGACATTAATACTAAATAATTCTTACTATCATTTTTATATAAGAACATATCTGTTAAATTTATATTTCTTTTATACCCTTTGAACTCCTTTACCTCTTTATCTCCTAATAGTTCTTCTCCTTTTAGAGCTGTAATCTTCTTTGGTTTTTCCTCTGCTGTAAAAATAGTTACTTCATTTCTTTCAAAATTTATAACATATATATAGTTTCCATCTGTTTTTATAATATCTGCCTCATCTATTCCTTGAACCTGCACATTGGTATTTGAATGTTCTCTTGAGGTAGATTGTGCTTTTGAATCTAATGCCTTCTCTTGAGTTGCTATTCCTCCAAAAACCTTAATCTATTATTTTTATCTCTTAAATTCTTGTTTAGCATAGAAACAAATTCTTTTTATTTTTAACCTTAGTAAGTTCGTACGATACCTCTTTTGTATCCTTATCCTGTTTCAAATAGGATAAAACATAGGTAAATGCAAAAATTGAAACTATCAAGCTCATAACTAAAGCTGCCCATCTTCTTTTCATAACTATCCCTCCTTTATTTAAATCTTTACATTTTAATAAAGTCCTTCTTTTAAATCTTCACTTACGTGTATCTCATCTAACCCTCTTAAATCAATCTCCCTTTTGTCATTCCTCATAGGCTAATCCCTCCTTAAGATTGCTTTTTAGTATTTCTCTTGCCCTCATAAGCCTACTTCTTATAGTTGATTCTTTAGTATTTAGCATCTGTGATATATCAGCTGTTGTAAGTCCTTTGTAATAATAGAGATAAACAACAACTCTATACTTATCTGGCAAGTTTAATACTGCATTAAGTATGTAATCCCTCTCTATCTCTTTAAGAGCATCATTTTCTACTGTTTCTTTTTCTTCTCCTTTAATCTCCCAAAACAAAATGTTTCTTTTATCCAAGCACTTTTAAGATAATCTTTACAGGTATTTATTGCTATTTTAGTTATCCAAGTATACACATCTGAATCCTGTCTAAATTTATCTATATTTTTATATACCTTTATAAAGACTTCTTGAAACAAATCCTCTGCCTGTGAATAGTCCTTTGTATATATATAACACAACCTTAAAATGTCATCTCCATATTCATCTATTAAATATTCAATTTCTGCACTTCTATCCTGCTTAATTATCACACCTCTTCCTCCCTTCACTTATTAGACGATACAAAATTCAATTCTGTTGCAGTTAAATAATATTTCTATTAATTTTTTATAATTCCTTCAAAAATAAAAAAGAGGTAAAACTACCTCTAAAAACTACCTCTACCTTTCAACTTTCTTTATCTTTTTTGTTGGTACATCCTATCATCTGCCGCTGTCATAATACTATCAATATCCATTCCATCCCTGTATTCACATATACCATAACTAAAATCAATAACTATATTTTCTATTGGATTTTCCTTTAAATAATTTTTTATAAATCCAATCTTTCCCTCTGATTTATTATCATCTGCTCCGTGTAAAAGAAGTACAAACTCGTCTCCACCTAATCTTGCAACTACATCTGTATCCCTTAAATTTTTCTTTAGTACATCAGCAAAATATTTTAACACTCTATCTCCCATCTTATGTCCATAGGTATCATTTATTGGTTTAAAATCGTCTAAATCAATTAAAACTATACTAAACCTGTTTCCATATCTTATTGCCCTCTTTATTTCCTTTTCAAGTATTTCTTCAAAACATCTTCTGTTGAATACATCAGTAAGCTTGTCCGTTCTTAATGCATAATTTAACTCCTCAAGTAAAATGACATTCTTTATTGAAGCCTCCAGTTGTTTTACCAAAAATTCAAGAAGTTCAATATCCTTATTAGTAAAGGCATCTATCTTTTCAAGATTATCAATATTAATTACTCCATAAAATTCTCCCTCTATATAAATAGGTGCACTTAAAGTTGATTTTATATCTAATGCATTCATTTCAAGCAGCATTTTATATTTTTTATTATCTATATATTCACTATCAAAGGAACGCGGATTTTTTATTATATCTGCTGAGTTTAACCTATTTAGTTTATATAAATAAAGCTCCTCTTTTTAAAATTAACCTTTTTAGCTCATCTATATCATATCCTATTGCTGCTACATACTCCATATAATCCCTTTGTTTATTGTATACAAGTATGCTTCCAGCATCCCCTCTTCTACAATCTTTAGGGTATCCACTAATATCTTTTAAAGAGTTTATTTACATCTTTATATGCCATTAATTCTTTGAAATTTCAATTAGTAAATTGTTTAAATCTACCTCCCTCTCATATTTTTCTTTTAATCTAATGTACTGATTATAAAGTATTGTTAAAATAAAAATCAATAAAAACAATAACGCTGCAATAAAAGGTTTCAATAATATTCCCCTAATAAAAAGTATATCACATTTAGATAATCAAGCTTAATACAATTATATTATAAGTTATTTTCGATATTTTTGAACATTTATTTTTGAATACTATCTATGTTGCAGTATCTTTTATTGTTTTTATTCAAATAATATTAGGGAGGTGTATTTATGGCTAAAAAGAATTTAAAAACAGCATAACACCAGAGGCTACTGAAATGTATCCAACAAATGATAGAGAAGTTGAATCCTACTGTGAAGGGAAACCCTGTACCTTTAAGCACGTTGAATCTAATGTAAAAAATATTGACACAGGTGTTATGGAACCAAGTCTTAGAAAAAATTAAAAAATAGGCTGCATTGCAGCCTATTTGGGAGGATTTAATGGTGTTGGGGATTGTTTTAATTATTATTAGTAAATAATAATTGTCTTCTATAATTAAATAATATCACATTGTTGTGTTTTGTCAATATATGTAGAAATTTTTTATTTTAAAAATAGGACAAACCTTTTAATTCCTGCCTTACTTTTGGAAAAAGCAATAAAAAAGCAGCTTAACGCTGCTTTAAACTTCTTATCTATTGAAGTTTCTCTTTTGTTGCTTTCTAGCTTTTCTACATTCTGGACATCTCTTTGGTTCGTTTTCGAATCCCTTTTCAGCGTAGAATTGTTGTTCTCCTTCTGTGAAGATGAACTCCTTACCACAGTCTACACATACTAAATTCTTGTCTGCCATTTCAACATTCCTCCTAAAATATAACCTTTTTCCTTAAGACCAGGTACAACATTTCCAAGGCTATACAAGGAGAATGTTGAACTGTCTTTCGGGTACTATATAAATATATCATATATTTAATGTAATTGCAAGCAAAATATTTTATTTTTTCTTTGCAAACTCAATATTTACTTTTTACCTTTAATAGTATTTTCGTTCATTATCTTCATTACTTCCTTTGCATATTCTCTTGGAACTTCAACAAAGGAGAATTTGTCATAAATATCTATACTGCCAATTAAGTCTCCAGGTATTTTTACCTTATCTGCAAAGGCACCAACAATGTCCCTTGGAGATATTTTTGATTTTTACCTATGTTAATAAACAGCCTTGTCATTTCTCTATCCTGTTCTATTTCTTGAATATCATCTTCATATCTTTCATCTAATTTCATAGTCATCTTTAATAATGCTGATGCTATATCTAAAGAAGTATATTCATCTCCTACTATTCTTTCAATTATACCTGCATATCTTTCAAGTCCGCCCTCATTTATTACATCTTTTATCTTATCTATTAGGGCTGAAATCTTTCTTTCCTCTACATCGTTTATGGTAGGAATTTTGCCCATCTTAATCTTTGTTTTTGTATACCTTTGTATATCCTTTAATTTATATATTTCCTTTCCTGATATGAAGGTATATGCCTTTCCCTCTCTACCTGCTCTTCCTGTTCTGCCTATTCTGTGAACATAGTTTTCTATATCCTGTGGAACATCATAGTTGAAAACCATCTCAACATTTTCAACATCAATTCCTCTTGCTGCAACATCTGTTGCTACAAGTATTTCTATTAAACCATTTCTAAATTTTTGCATTACCTTGTCTCTTTGAAGCTGTTTTAGATCTCCGTGAAGCCCGTCTGCAAGATATCCTCTTGCCTGAAGGCTTAAAGAAACTTCGTCTACCTTCTTTTTGTATTACAGAATACTAAAGATAATTTAGGATTATGTATATCTAAAAGTCTTGATAAAACTTCTATTTTGTCTGCCTCTCTAACTTCTATATAGGTCTGTTCAATTGTAGGAACTGTAAGTTCCTTTTGAACAATCTTAACCATCTTAGGCTCTTTTTGATACTTTTGTGTAAGCTCTAAAATAGGCTTTGGCATTGTAGCTGAAAATAATAGAGTCTGTCTTTCCTTTGGTGCATTGCTCAATATAAACTCTATATCCTCTATAAATCCCATATTAAGCATTTCATCTGCTTCATCCAGTACAATCATCTTTAAATTATCTAACTTAATTGTGCCTCTATTTATATGGTCAATAACCCTTCCTGGCGTTCCTATTACAATATTTACACCTTTATTTAACGCATATATCTGTCTTTCTATAGCCTGCCCTCCATATACAGGAAGTGCGTATACTCCCTTTTAAAGGAGGATAGTTTTTTTATCTCTTCGCTTACCTGTATTGCCAATTCTCTTGTTGGACATAGAATTAGTGCTTGTATTTGTTTCTTACTTGTATCTATCCTTTCTATAACAGGTATTGAAAATGCTGCTGTCTTTCCTGTTCCTGTTTGTGCCTGACCTATTATGTCGTGTCCTTCTAATACTATAGGAATTGCCTGACTTTGTATAGGAGTTGCTTCTTCATACCCAAGGTTTGCAATTGCCTTTAGCATTTCCTTTGATAAATTAAGTTCGTTAAAATTTAATGTTGTCATACTTTACCACCTTTTATTTAGTTTAATATATTAATATTATGTGTTATTTTCAAAAAAGCAACTCCTATTTAAAAATTTTTATAAATTTCATTATTCTTTCGGCAGTATCCTCGATTAAAGTAGAAGCATTTTTCATAGATTGTTCTAAAGATATAGGGCCCTTTGTTATTGGAAATATCACATCTATACCATAGTTATATAAATCCCGGTAACTCTCTTCTAACAAACCACAGATGGCAAGTACAGGCTTATTATATTTTTAGATAGTTTAGCAATTCCAAGGGAACTTTACCAGAAAGTGTTTGTCCGTCTATTTTTCCTTCTCCTGTAACTACATAATCTACATTTTTAACAGTTTCATCTAATTTTAAAGTATCAATTAACACTTCAATTCCTTTTTTAATTTACCATTTAAAAATATTAACGCTCCAGCACCAAGCCCTCCAGCTGCACCTCCTCCTTTTATACTGCTTACATCTATTCCAAATTCTTTATAAACAATTTTAGAAAAATTAATAATAGCACTTTCAAGTACACTTAAATCTTCTTTCCTTGCACCTTTTTGCATTGCATAGACATAAGTTGCTCCCTTCTTTCCATATAGAGTATTTTCCACATCACAAGCTACCGAAAATTCACACTCATCTAATCTTTTATCTTTGCAGGATGGATCTATAGAATATAAACTTAAAAGCTTTTCACCTCCTAATCCTATATCAAAACCATTTTTATCTAAAAACTTATATCCTAGTGCCATTGCCATACCTACACCTGCATCATTAGTTGCACTTCCACCAATTCCAAGGATAAATTTTCTATAACCCAAATCAAGTGCCTGTTTTATAAGTTCTCCTGTCCCATAGGTAGTCGTATATAGAGGATTTCTTTCATTATTTTTAAGAAGTGGTAATCCTGAAGCCGCAGCCATTTCAATTACAACTGTTTTTTCATCTCCCAAGATGCCAAAATAGGAATCAATCTCCCTCATTAAAGGATCTTTTACCTTTGTTTTTATTATTTTCCCCTTAGTACAATTAACTAATGCTTCTACAGTACCTTCTCCACCATCTGCTATAGGTATCTTTATTACTTCTATATCCTTTTCTAACTCGTCTTAATCCTCTTTCAAAGGAATTTGCAGCATCAATTGACGAAATACTTCCTTTAAAGGAATCTATAGCAAGTAAAAACTTCATAACTTAACCTCCTTATTTAAAATAAAAGGGCAAGGTTTTACCTGCCCTTTATTTCAATTCTGGCCAATAGCCCTTATTTGCTTCAATCAAAGCATCTAAAACTTCCCTTGCCTTCTTTGCGGATACTATAGTTCTGTTTAAAGTTAATGCCTGAAGAGCCTTTTGGTATGAACCTTCAAAATATGCATCAACTGTAAGTTTTTCATATGCTAACTGATTTTCAATAAGTCCCTTGTAGAAGGTAGGTATTTTGCCTACAGCAAGAGGTCTTGGTCCATTTGATGTCACTACAGCCGCAACTTCTACCATTGCATCATCTGGTATATTTGATATTATACCGTTGTTTTCAACAATTACTATAAATATCTTATGCTTGTTAAAGGCAATTGATTCTGCAAGTTCTATAATATATTCACTATGTGCATCATTATGAACCAAGCTTGAACCTTTTGATGTTCCCTTTTCTACAACTTTTCTACACTCTTCAAATACTCTCTTTTCTCTACCGTCCATTACTTCATTTGCTCTTGTATAATTAGGATTTAAATGTGCAACTTTGTAATCTGGGTAATAATAATATTGTAAATATGTGTTAGGCAAATAATCTGGAAAATCAACCAGCATATCTCTAACAATAGCATAAGTATCAAGCCAAGATTTGTCTCTTTGTTCGGCGTCAACTGGTTTAAACCCAGTTTCAAGTATTATTTCTTTTATTTTAGGTACTAAATCATTACCATTTTTATCATAAAGGTGTGTAAACCAACCAAAGTGGTTAAGCCCAAAATAAACAGGTTCAAATTCGTTTGGATTCATATTTAGTAATCTGCCATAGGACCTTAACAGATTAACTGGTTGATCACATATATTGAGTATTCTTTTATCATCTGGAAATATTCTTCTTAAGGCCTCTGCTACAATTGCTGCTGGATTTGTATAATTTAAAATCCAGGCATCCTTTGAATATTTTCTTATGTCATTTATTGTATTTACCATATCTTTTATTGAACGCATTCCATAAGCAAATCCACCCGGTCCACAGGTTTCTTGACCTAATACCCCTAATGATAGAGGAATTTTTTCATCCTTCTCCCTCATTTTTAGGCCACCTGTTCTCATTTGAATAAATACAAAATCAACATCTTTATACGCCTCTTCAACCTTTGTTGTATAGCTGAATTCAAGTCCTTCATATTCTTCACTAAAAAGTATTTTTGCAAACTCTCCTATTGGTTTTTGTCTTTCTTCATCAATATCATATAAAACCAATTTTTTTAATGGAAACCTATCCTTCATTTTACATAAACTTTGAAGTAAACCTGGTGTCCAAGTACTGCCACCACCTACAATTGTCAAATTAAATTTTTTCATTGCTATGCCTCCTTATTTGTCGTTTACATTTTCTTTAATGCCTTTGTTACTGAAACTTTTATATTTGATGCTGATGGTCCATAGATAACTTGTACATTATTTTGATTAGGTTTTATAATTCCCTTAGCACCTGTCTTTTTTAGTTCTGTTTCATTTATAAGTGCTGAATCCTTTACTGTTACTCTAAGTCTTGTAAAACAATTATTTACTACTTCGATATTTTGTTTTCCACCTAATGCATATATAATTTGAATTGCTCTTTCATCTATAGATACCTGTTTTGAGTTGTCCTCTTCTATGTCTAAATCCTCTTCTCTTCCAGGAGTTTGTAGATTAAATTTTATTATTATAAGCTTAAATATATAGTAATAAGCAAATGCATATAAGATACCTATAAATAAAGTAATATACCACTTTGTATTAGGTTGCATCATACCAAATACTATAAGGTCAATTATTCCACCCTGTGTATTCCCTATTGCAACTTTAAAAATATGGTTTAACATAAAGGATAGACCACTTAATACTGAGTGAATCAAGAATAGTATTGGTGCAACGAATAAGAAGGAAAACTCAAGTGGCTCAGTTATACCTGTAACTAATGAAGCAAGAGCTCCTGTTATCAATATACCTTTTACTTTATTTTTGTGTTCTTCCTTTGCTGTATGGTACATAGCTAAAGCTGCTGCTGGAAGACCAAAAACCATTATTGGAATTTTTCCTTGTGCAAGAAATCTTGTGGCTTCTGTTGAAAAATTTGTACTTCCTGCTGCAAGTTCTGCAAAGTAAATATTTAAAGCTCCTGTAACAGTTTTACCTGCAACTTGTATTTCACCCCCAACAGGTGTAAATCTAAACATCGCATTTAATATATGATGAAGACCAAAGGGGATTAAAAGTCTTTCTAATGCTCCAAACAAAAATGTTCCAAAGTATCCCAGCCTTGCTATACCATATCCTGTTGCCTGTATGCCATTTCCAATAGGAGGCCAAATTACTGGGAATATTAATCCTATTAGCATAAATACAAAGGTTGTTACTATCGGTACAAATCTTGTTCCTCCAAAGAATCCAATATAATCCGGGAGCTTAATATTATAGTATTTATTATGAAGTGCTCCAACTATCATACCTGTCAATATACCACCAAAAACACCAAGTTCTAAGGTTTGAATACCAAGAACCATTGCTTGTCCAGCTTGTTTCATCTTATCTGGTTCTACTAACATTTTATTTGTCTTTAATACAAAGTTTATTGCAACATTTAAAATTATGAATCCAACAAAACCTGAAAATCCTGCAATAGCAGGTTCATCATCTGCTAATCCAATTGCTAATGCAATGGCAAATAATACCGGTAAGTTTGAGAACAAAGCTCCTGTTATAGCTCGTATGTATTGGATGAAATTTTGAATGCCTGCCCCTGTAACAATGGTAACTTTGAAATAATATTAGGATTGGAAAATGCTGCACTTAATCCTAAAAAGATACCTGCTGCTGAAATAAGTGCTATAGGAAGCATAAAGGCTTTTCCTAATTTTTGAAAGTAATTATTTAACTTTTTAAGCATATATAAACCTCCTCTTGTTTATTTACTCACATTATAAATAATTCAATTTAATTTTTAAATATATTTTGACAATATAGAAAATTAGTATGCAAGTTGTACATTTTTCATTTGATGAAATTTTTTTCACAACCCATATTCAAATTTATATTTTTGTAGTATAGTTAACTTTGATATAATATAATAAATCTTTTATAAAGGTGATAATATGTTAAAGATTAAAGATATTGAAGCTATAAAATATAAACTTAATAAAAACGAAAATGAACTTTTGAAATATTTTCTTGATAACTCAGATAATATAAAAAATATGACAATACAAGATGTTGCTAAAAATGCATATACCTCAACTGCAAGCATAGTGAGATTTTGCAAAAAATTAGGATATAGCGGATTTTCTGAATTCAAAATTGCCTTAATATACTATTTTGAAGATAAAATAAAAGAAAATAATAATTATGTTAGATTAAATAGCTTTAAACATACAATTTTTGATGATATTGATCAGAGCAAGGAATTAATAAATGATGAAAAAATAAATTCTGTTTTAGACTTGATTTATAACTCTGGAAGAATTGATTTTTATGGTGAAGGTTCATCAAGAATGATTTGTATGGAAATGTCAAGAAAATTTCATATAATTGGTAAGCCTTCAAATTATTATGATGATACGAGTATGATGTATATTTCTGCGGCATCATTGAAACCAAACGACATTGTGTTTGCAATTTCAATGTCTGGTGAAACAAATCAAATACTAAAAGCTGTTAATATAGCAAGAATGAGAAAAAGTAAAATTATTTCACTTACAAATATTGGAGTAAATACATTATCTAAGCTTTCTGATATAAATCTTTATGTATGTGCAAGCAACTTTACTATAGATGATATAAGCTTTATTTCTCGTATTCCAGCATTAACTTTGATGGAATACATATACTTTGCTTACTTAAACAAATATAAAACAAAATAAAAAATTTACGAATATTTTTTAAAAAACGGGCATTACTAATAATGTAAGGTAAGGGTATATAGCAGTTGAGCTAAGATCTATATATGCTCCCTGGCAGGGGTGTATATAGGTCGACCAAAGATTATATATAGGTCCATCTACTTGGGCTTATATATAGTCGGAGGGAAGATTCTTTAGGGTTGAGAAAAGCTATATTATAGTCGTACATTCATAATATGATTATAATATGGTTCCAATCTATTCTAAAGGGTCGAGCTAAGACTATAGAGGGTATTGGGATTTCACTTTTAGGCCTGAGTGATTTTTGGTTATATACAGCCGAGAGGTTGTATATAGCTGGGTAGATATCCTTTATGGTCGAACGAACCATCAGCTTAGGTGGCGAACTGCTCTATTGCAGTCGAAAGATTGCAGTTGGGTAATAAACTATCTATGTTGGTGTAAGGTAGACTGCTATGTGCTCTTTCCTTTTATTTTACAATAACACAATAAAAATCATATTACAGCTGTTATGGTTAACTTGCATAACAGCTTTTTATTTTTACCTAATTGAAAATAAATACTTTATGATATATTATATATGTAAAGACATCTGTAAAGTGAGGTGTATAGTTTGAAGAATAAAATTATAAACTTAAAAAAGAACTAAATGCAATAATTTTAGCTCATAATTATCAAAGGTCTGAGATATTAGATATTGCTGATTATGTAGGTGACTCATTCTACTTAAGTAAAATAGGGCAAAGTTGTAAAAACAAAACCATTGTATTTGCTGGTGTGTATTTTATGGCAGAAAGTGCCAAAATATTGTCTCCAGAAAAAGAAGTTTTGTTACCTGTTTTAGATGCAGCCTGTCCCCTTGCCGATACTGTTGACATAGAAAAACTTAAAGAATTTAAGAAAAGATATTATGATTACACTTTTGTTTGCTATATAAATACAAATGCAGAAGTAAAATCATTGTGTGATGTTGTTGTTACTTCTTCAAATGCAGAAAAAGTAATAAGTAAAATTCAAAATGATAAAATAGTGTTTTTACCAGATAAAAATTTAGGAGAATATATTAAAAGCAAATTTCCAAATAAAAATTTATAATATGGAATGGATATTGTCCCACACATCAAAAATTAATGCTTTATATATAAAGAAATTAAAAGAAAAAATAGATAATCTAATAGTTTTAGCTCACCCTGAATGCAATTTAGAAGTAAGACAAATTGCAGATTTTTTAGGAAGCACAAAAGAAATTATAGAATATGCCAATAGTACTAATTATAAAAACTATTTAATTGCAACTGAAGATGGAATCATTCATACTTTAAAACAAAATAATCCTAATAAAAACTTTTATATACCAGGTACTCCTGCTACCTGCGTAAATATGAAAAAAACTACACTTGAAGATATATATAACTCTTTATTGTATAAAAAGCACAACATAACCGTAGATAAAAATATATCACATTTAGCTATTAAACCTTTATTAAAAATGATTGAATTGGCAGGGTGATTTTATGAAGATACATACAGATGTGTTAATTGTAGGGAGTGGAATTGCTGGGCTTTTTACTGCTTTAAATTTAGATGAAAAATTAAGCATTACTATTGTTACAAAATCCAATTTAACAGATTCAAATTCATATCTTGCACAGGGCGGAATATCAACAATATATAATGATGATGACATAGATGATTTTGTATCAGATACTCTTATTGCAGGAAATTATAAAAACGATATTGAAACTGTATATCTTGTAGCTAAAGAATCTAAAAATGTTATTGATATACTTATAAAACTTGGTGTTAAATTCGACTCAGTAAATGGACAACTTTTATATACAAAGGAAGGAGGACATAGCAAATACAGAATTGTTCATCATAAAGATTTTACAGGAAAACACGTAATAGATATACTTTTCTCAAAAATACAAAATAGAAAAAATATTAATATAATAAAGAATACTTCTCTTATTGATTTAATAGTAGAAAATAATGTATGTTACGGGGAATTTGTTTAAAAAATAACAAAACTATTAATATATATTCCAGACAAACTATTTTAGCAACTGGAGGAATAGGTGGACTATTTAAGAACTCAACTAACACCAGAATTTTAACCGGAGATGCCCTTTCTATTTCCTTAAGACATAATATAAAACTTAAAGATATAGAATATATACAATTTCATCCTACAGCTCTTTATACTGAAAAAACTAAAAGAATGTTTTTAATTTCAGAAAGCTTAAGAGGAGAAGGTGCAATTTTAAAAAATATTTACGGTCATAGATTTGTAAACGAATTATTACCCCGGGACAAGGTTGCAGATAGAATATGGAATGAAATAAAAGAAACAAATTGTAACTTTGTATATTTAGATGTTTCACATCTTGACAAAGATTATATTAAAAACAGATTCCCTTTGATATATAACACCTGCCTATATTATGACATTGATATAACAAAAATCCAATACCAGTTCGCCCTGCTCAGCATTATCATATGGGTGGAATTGATGTGGATAAATTTTCAAAAACATCAATGAATAACCTGTTTGCAGTTGGCGAAGTAAGTTGTACAGGTCTTCACGGAAATAATAGACTTGCAAGTAATTCACTTTTGGAAGGTCTTGTTTTTGGAAAACGTTGTGCCGATTATATTAATAAAAATATTTATAATGCAAAACTTAGAATTTTTGATGTTCATAAAAATATTGATAAAATTGCTTTTGAAAATAAAATGCTTTTTAAAAATTTATTAAAAAGTTTTAGGAGTGATATAATCAATGAACTTATTTGAAATTGATGAACTTATAAAAAAATCATTAACTGAAGATGTTAACTATTTTGATTTAACAACAGAAGCAATCATAGACAACAATATGAAATCAACTGCAAAACTTATAGCAAAACAAGAAGGAATAATTGCAGGAACTTTTGTTTTTAAAAGAGTTTTTGATCTCTTAGGTGATATTGAATGTAATATTCTTTTACAAGATGGAACATTTATAAAAAGTGGAGATATAATTTGTACTCTTTATGGAAACACAAAAACATATTAATTGGAGAACGAACTGCGTTAAACTTTATTCAAAGAATGAGTGGTGTTGCAACTATTACAAGACAATTTGTTAAAGAACTTGAAGGTACTAAGACTAAACTTTTAGATACAAGAAAAACCACCCCAACGTTAAGAATACTTGAAAAATATTCAACATATATTGGAGGTGCTTTAAACCACAGATTTAATCTGTCTGATGGTATTTTAATAAAAGATAACCATATAAAAGCAGCTGGTTCTATAAAAAGGGCTGTAGAATTAATTCGAAATAAATATGCAAACACAAAAAAATAGAAGTAGAAACTGAAAACATTGATATGGTTAAAGAATGTTTAGAATGTAATGTTGATATTATAATGCTTGATAATATGGATATTGAAGAAATAAAAAGGCTGTATCTATTATTAATGGAAAAGCATTAATTGAAGTATCTGGTAACGTAACTTTAGAAAATATAAGAGAAATAGCTGAGAACAAATATAGATTTTATATCAACAGGTTATATAACTCATTCATATAAATCTTTAGATATAAGTTTAAAAATAGTGTAAATCTGCCTAAATAGGGCAGATTTTTTATTGACAAAATTAAGTAGTAAGTGTATCTATATTTTGAATATAACACTTTTATATTGTATCGATACATTATATCTTAAAGGGGGATTTTGTTATGGAACGTTATGAATTAAACAAAGATCTTGCAAAAATGCTAAAGGGCGGAGTAATAATGGATGTAACAAATGCAAAGGAGGCTGAGATTGCCGAAAAAGCAGGTGCCTGTGCTGTTATGGCACTTGAAAGAGTTCCCGCTGACATTAGAAAGCAAGGTGGAGTTGCCAGAATGTCTGACCCTAAGCTTATAAAAGAAATAAAAACAGCTGTTTCTATACCTGTAATGGCAAAAGTAAGAATAGGACATTTTGTTGAAGCTCAAATACTGAAGCATTAGAAATAGATTACATTGATGAAAGTGAAGTTTTAACACCAGCAGATGAAAAATATCACATAAATAAATGGAATTTTAAAGTTCCCTTTGTATGTGGTGCAAGGAATTTAGGAGAAGCTTTAAGAAGAATTGCTGAAGGTGCTTCTATGATAAGAACAAAAGGAGAAGCTGGAACAGGAAATGTTGTTGAGGCTGTAAGACACTTAAGACAAATGAAGGAAGATATAAAAATGGTTCAATCAGCAAGCGAAGAGTCCTTAATGACCATAAGTAAAGAACTAAACTCACCCTTTGAACTTATCAAATATGTTTGGAAAAATGGTAAACTTCCAGTTGTAAATTTCGCAGCAGGAGGAATAGCAACACCAGCAGATGCAGCTCTTATGATGCAACTTGGTGCTGAAGGAGTTTTTGTAGGTTCAGGAATATTTAAATCGCAAAATCCTGAAAAAGAGCTAAGGCAATTGTAATGGCTACTACATATTATAACGACCCAAAGATACTTGTTGAAATATCAGAAGATTTAGGGGATGCAATGTATGGGCTTGAAATTAAAAACTTAGAAAGTAATTTTGCTGAAAGAGGTTGGTAAAATGAGGGTTGGAGTTTTATCTTTACAAGGTGGTGTCATTGAACATATAAATCATTTAAAAAAGCTTGATATTGATGCTTTAGAAATAAAAAAAATTGAAGATTTAAAAAATATTGATGGAATTATACTACCAGGTGGAGAAAGCACTACTATTGGTAAACTTTTAAGAGATACTAACCTGTTTTTACCTTTAAAATCGTTAATTCTATCTGGATTACCAACTTGGGGTACTTGTGCAGGTATGATTTTGCTTGCAAAAGAAATCGAAAATGACACAAGAAAACATCTGCAGGTTATGGATATTAAAGTTAAAAGAAATGCTTTTGGAAGCCAGATTGATAGCTTTAAAAAGTAGATTTAATACCCGATGTTTCAAACAAACCTATTGAATTAATCTTTATTAGAGCACCATATATAAGTGAAGCGAGCGAAAATGTACACATTATTCACAAAATAGAAAACAGAATTGTTGCAGCAAGGCAAAATAATATTTTAGCAACTTCTTTCCATCCTGAATTAACTGATGATTTAAGCTTTCATAGGTATTTTTAAATATGATTAAATAGCGTATAAAAAATAACATTGTGAAAAAATAATAATGTAAGCAAAGGGTATATAGCAGTTGAGCTAAGATCTATATATGCTCCCTGGCAGGGGTGTATATAGGTCGACCAAAGATTATATATAGGTCCATCTACTTGGGCTTATATATAGTCGGAGGGAAGATTCTTTAGGGTTGAGAAAAGCTATATTATAGTCGTACATTCATAATATGATTATAATATGGTTCCAATCTATCCTAAAGGGTCGAGCTAAGATTATAGAGGGTATTGATATTCGTGTTTGGGCCCACACGAAATTTGGTTATATACAGCCGAAAGGTTGTATGTAGCTAATTAGATATCCTTTATGGTCGAACGAACCATCAGCTTAGGTGGCGAACTGCTCTATTGCAGTCGAAAGATTGCAGTTGGGTAATAAACTATCTATGTTGGTGCAAGGTAGACTGTTATGTGCTCTTTGCTTTTATTTTTGTGTAACAAATTCCACCCCTTCTAAATATTCTAAATTAATAGGGGTGGTATTTTGAGCTCATTAAACAATTTTTCTCCTTTAATACTCGCACTACTTGCTGGACTTTTTACCTGGTTAATTACAGCCTTAGGCTCATCTATTGTTTTCTTTTTTAAAGATGTAAACAAAAAGTTTTAAATAGTATGATGGGATTTGCAGCAGGTGTTATGATTGCAGCAAGCTTTTGGTCACTGCTTTCACCTGCTATAGAGCTTGCTGATGAATTAGGCTATAACCCTATTTTGCCTACAGCATTAGGTTTTTTATTTGGTGGATTATTTATTAGATTAACAGATTTTTTAGCAGGTAAAATACACAAAAAGAAACAGAAGAAGAAAATGTTTGGAGAAGAATGTTTATACTTATACTTGCAATAACCCTACACAACATTCCTGAAGGTCTTGCAATCGGAGTTGCCTTTGGTGCTTTAAACTTTGGGTACAGTGCAGCTGCTGTTGCAGCGGCAGTTTCTCTTGCAATTGGTATAGGAATACAAAACTTTCCAGAAGGAGCAGCAGTTTCTCTACCTTTAAAAAGGGAGGGATTAACTTCCTTTAAAAGCTTTATGTACGGTCAGGCCTCCGCACTGGTTGAGCCGATTTCTTCTTTAATTGGTGCATATCTTGTTGTTTATATAAGGGCTCTACTTCCCTATGCCCTTTCCTTTGCCGCTGGAGCTATGATATACGTTGTTGTAAAGGAGCTTATTCCTGAGTCTCAGTCTGAGGGAAATGAAGGGTTGATAAGCATTATGACACTGATAGGATTTATAGTAATGATGGTGTTAGATGTTGCATTAGGATAGGCTTTAGCCTATCCCTCAAATTGAGTCTTGTAGAGTTCATAGTAGATACCCTTCTTATTCATAAGCTCACTGTGGGTTCCCTCTTCCTCTATTCCATTTTCTGTTAAAACTATTATTCTCTTTGCATTTTTAACAGTCGCAAGTCGATGGGCTATTATAAAGGTAGTTCTATTCTTAGATAATTCCTCAATAGATTTTTGAATTATAGCTTCACTTTGATTATCTAAAGAAGATGTTGCTTCATCTAATATTAAAATTGGTGGATTTTTAAGAAACATTCTTGCTATTGATATTCTCTGCTTTTGACCGCCTGATAACTTAACTCCCTCTCTCCTATATATGTATCATATCCATCCTCAAGTTCCATAATAAAATCGTGGGCGTTTGCTGCCTTTGCTGCCTTTATTATTTCCTCTTCAGTTGCATTCAATTTTCCATAGGCAATATTTTCCCTTATAGTTCCTGCAAATAAAAATACATCCTGCTGGACAATGCCTATATTTTGCCTCAATGATTTTAGTTTTATATCCTTTATATTTATATCATCAATATATATACTTCCATCATCTACATCGTAAAATCTTGGAATTAAACTGCAAAGTGTCGTTTTCCCAACTCCAGAAGGACCTACAATAGCAACGCTCTCACCTGCAGCTACTTTTAGGTTTATATTTTCTAATACTGTATTTCTGTCATTGTATCTAAAACTAACATCTTTAAATTCAACTTTCCCCTTTATATTATCTAACTCTACTGCATCCTCTTTATCATAAATATCAGGTTTTATGTTCATTACTTCATAAAATCTCTTAAATCCAGCCATACCTCTTTGATATTGTTCAACAAATTGAGCAAGCCTTTTTACAGGTTGTGTAAATTGACCTATGTAAAGTAGATATGCAACTAAGTCTCCAACCTCGATTTGTCCCTTTGCTACAAAATATCCACCTGCAATTAAGGCAGAAAGTATTGATATATTTGAAAAAAGTTAATCCCTGCGTGAAGTATTCCAATATATTTTACTGATTTTGTCCTTAGAAACTTAAACTGATTATTTCCCTCATCAAATTTGTCCTATCTCATATTCTTCATTTGTAAAGGATTTTACAACTCTTATACCCGATATTGAATCCTCTAATCTACTGTTTACGTCTGCTAAGCTTTCTCTTATTCTTCTAAAGTTCTTTCTCATTTTAGAATTATATACTATTGTAAAATAAACCATAAAAGGTATTATAGTGAAAACTATTAAAGTTAACTTTACATTAAGTCTTAATAACAAAACAAATGAACCCAGTATCATAAGAGTGGATATGAACAAGTCTTCGGGACCGTGGTGTGCAAGCTCCGATATTTCATTCAAATCATTTACAATTCTTGACATTATCTGACCTGTTTTTGTATTGTCAAAATAACTTATAGGAAGCGTTTGAATATGTGAAAACATATCCCTTCTCATATCATATTCCATTCTAACCCCTAAAACGTGTCCATAATAACCTACTATGTACTCCATTGCCATTCTCAGTAAATATAACAATAAAAGTACTATTCCTACATTTAAAATTAGAGATATATTTTTAGAAGGAATAATATTGTTTATCATTTTTCTTGTTATCATTGGATAGATTAGATCTGTTGCAGCAATCAAAACTGCACAAAGCATATCTAAAATAAAAAGTCTTAGATGCGGTCTGTAGTATTTTACAAAGCTCTTTAGCATATAAATCACCCCTATTAAATTTTAAACTAAAACTTTAAAATGAACAATAAAGTTATGTATTTTTGTTAAAAAAGTTAAGTAAAAATTTAGAAGGAATTAAAATAGATTTATAGAAATAAAATTTTAATATAAATTCAAAATGGGGAGGGGTTTTTTATGTCAAGAAAAGGGCTTCCTGACGGAGCATACGGCCTAAAAGATGGACAAAAATATGTCCCATATGTTCCTTCAGAGAAGAAGATGCCTGAATTCACAGTTTTATCAATCATCTTAGGTATTCTGCTTTCTGCTCTATTTGGTGCCGCAAATGCATATCTTGGACTCAAGGTAGGTATGACTGTTTCTGCTTCTATTCCAGCTGCTGTTGTTTCTATGGCAATTGTTAGAGTTCTTTTAAGAAGAAAATCAATACTTGAAAACAATATGGTACAAACAATAGCATCAACTGGTGAGTCACTTGCTGCAGGTGCAATATTTACAATTCCTGCTCTATTCCTGTGGGGAGAAGCTCCAAGTGTTTTAACAATGGGTATATTAACATTTGTTGGCGGTGCTCTTGGTGTTCTATTTATGATCCCTGTTAGAAGATATTTAATAGTTCAAGAGCACGGAAAACTTCCATATCCTGAAGGTGTTGCTTGTGCTGAAGTTTTAGTTGCAGGAGAAGAAGGCGGAACAGGGGCAATTTATGTATTTATTGGTGCTTTAGTTGGACTTATCTATAAACTTGCTGGCGATGGATTTATGCTATTCCCAACATCAATAGACTTCGAAATACCAAAATACAAAGGTGCAATGGTAGGAATGGATGTATATCCTGCACTTCTTGGTGTAGGTTTTATTGTAGGCCCTCAAATATCTGCTTATATGCTTGGCGGTGCAATTTTAGGATGGCTTGTATTAATTCCAGCAATATCATTCTTTGGACAATACATTAATGTTCCTATATTCCCTGCTACAAAGCCAATAGCAGAACTTAGCATTAGTCAAATATGGAAAAGCTATATAAGATATATAGGTGCTGGTGCAGTTGCAACTGGAGGTATAATAAGCTTAATTAAGGCTATACCAACTATTGTAAATTCTTTTAGAGAAGCAATGAAGGGATACGGAAAGAAGGCTAAAGGTGTAATTGAAAGAGTTGACGCAGATCTTAATCCAATAATTGTTATAATAGGTATAATTGTTTTAGTTGTACTTATGGCAGTATTACCACAGATTCCTGTTAAAATATGGGGTGCTATACTTATTGCTATTTTTGGTTTCTTCTTTGTAACAGTTTCATCCAGAATAGTTGGTCTTGTTGGTAGTTCTTCAAACCCTGTATCAGGTATGACTATTGCAACTCTTCTTTTCTCTACAGTTATATTAAAGGCATTAGGATATAAGGGTACAGATGGTATGGTAGCTGCTTTGATAATAGGTGCTGTTGTTTGTACTGCTGCTGCAATTGCTGGTGATACATCACAGGATTTAAAAACAGGATACCTTGTTGGTGCTACTCCTTGGAAACAACAAATAGGAGAATTAATTGGTGTACTTGCTTCTGCTGCTGTAATTGGTTTTATACTAATTATGCTACATCAGGCATATACATTTGGTTCAGAGGAATTAAGTGCACCACAGGCTACTCTTATGAAGCTTGTTATTGAAGGTATAATGGACGGAAATCTTCCTTGGAACCTTGTATTTATGGGTGTATTTATTTCATTAATGCTTGAACTATTTAAGATTCCATCACTTCCTGTTGCAATAGGACTATATCTACCAATCAGCTTATCAACTCCAATAATGGTTGGAGGAATTATAAGGGGTATAGTTGATAAGAAGATAAAAGATGAAGGGGAACGTAAAGAAAAAGTTGAAAGGGGTATACTCTACTCATCAGGTCTAATTGCTGGTGAAGGTTTAATGGGTGTAATTTTGGCATTCTTTGCATATTTTGAAATAGATTTTAGTTTAAAAATCCTGTTTTTGAGAGATTGGGTGCTTTGATATTATTCTTAATTGTAGCATTGAGTTTAGCTTACTTTGTATTCAAAGATAAAAAGAACGAAAACAAGTTAATAAAACTAAAAGTGTATAATTAAATTCCACTTGGGTGTTAACCTAAGTGAAGCTGTTGAAAAAGTTATAATATAATATGTTTGGCCCCTTGAAGGATTTCCTTGGCATTCCTTCAAGGGGCCAAACGAAATCCTTTCAAGGGGCAATTTCATAATCAATGCATCTATTATGTTTGCCAACAATCTGACTTAGGTATTAACCTAAGTAATAAATTATAGTCAAATTTTTAAGCGACTGTAATTTTAAGGAGGGAATATTATGAAATACGTTCTTTATGTATTATCCATTGCTCTAATTACTGTGTTTTTAATTATATATGGACGTGCAAAGGAATATTATCTGCCTATGGAATTGACAAATAAATTATACATAAAATGCAAGGATAAAATATTAAAATATTTGATTAAAAATAAATATGCTACTTACAAAGAACTTGAAAAAGAAATAGAAGGTGTAACTGCAAAGGTATTTTGGAGTAAAAAGTAATAACAGTTCTTGATTCAAAGAAAATGGTTAAAACAATAGTTGAGTCCCTTATAGAGCAAAATAAAATAAGACTTGAAGAAATAAATGGTAAAAAACTGATAAAACTTAGTTGAATATACATTCTTATGTATCCATTAAAAAACCATTACATCCATTAAAATGTATTTTGTGATCCTCCCTTATAATAAACTTGGCATAATAGTTGCACTTAAGTTTTCAAAAATCTTGGGGGATTTTATGAAAAAAGATTTTTATTCTATCATTACTATTAATTTTATGTATTTTATTTAGCTCAGTATCTTTATCTAAAAGCAACAAATTAGTTAAAAACAATGGTTCACTTGTAATTGTTGGCGGTGCCCTTGAAAGCAGTAATGGAAGCATCTATAGAAAATTCATTGAATTAGCAGGAGGAAAAAAGCAGTTATAGGTATTATTGGCGCAGCAAGTTCAAAACCATACAAATACAGTAACGATTTTAAGATGGATTTAATAAAATATGGAGTTAAGGAGAAGAACATATTTATCATACCGATAGCTGTAAGAGATGATAAAACCACACCTGATGTTAATGAATCTAAATGGGCTGAAAATGTTAATAAACCTGAAGTTGTTGAAATGATAAAAAAATGTACAGGTATTTGGTTTGTAGGTGGAGATCAAACAAGAATTACAAAAGTTTTATTTAATAAAGATGGTTCAAATACCCTTGCACTTAATGCAATTTGGTCTGTTTATCAAAATGGAGGAGTAATAGGGGAACAAGTGCTGGTGCTGCTATAATGAGCGATCCTATGATTGCAGGTGGCAACAGTTTTGGTGCTTTAAAAAATGGATTTACCGATAAATATGAAGACTATAACGATCAAGAACAAGGTCCTGTGTATGCAACTAAGGGACTTGGTTTCTTTAATCAAGGAATAATTGATCAACATTTTGACAGAAAAGCAAGATTAGGAAGACTTGTTGTCACACTTCTTGCAAACAAAGATAAATTTAATCTTGGCTTTGGTATAGATGAAAATACTGCTCTTGTATACTATTCTGGTAAAAACGAAATTGAAGCTATTGGACGCGGTGGTATTGTTGTACTTGATGTTCAAAGGGCTCATAAAGAAGAAAATGGATCAATTAAGAATGTTGATATTAGCTATATAGAAAAAGGAGATAGATTTAATATAACAAATAAAAAATTTATGATAAATACAGTTAAAGAAACTACGCGTGGATATGAATACTACGAAGTTGAGGGGCCAATTATTAACTCCGGTGTTTTAAGCCCAAATTCATCCTTAAGAAATCTTCTTTCCTTTGATTTAATGGACAATTATTGCGTAAACGAAGTAAAAAGTTACTCCTTTGACGCAAATGGTGATGGCTTTGAACTTATATTTAAGAAAGGTGAAAATTCGCAGGGTTATTGGGCTTATTTAGATGGAAACAATGATTCATATTCTGTAACAAATGTTATACTTGATATTATTCCAATAAAGGTTACAATAAAATATAATAACTGAAAAGTCCCCAGAATGAATTAAATTCATTCTTGGGGACTTTTTGATATATTAATTTTATTTTTATATAGATGCAGATGTACCTTTGCTTATATACTTAGTAAATCTTGATGTTAGTATAATTAACCCTGCAATAACCATTGCTACAGCTGCAGTTGGGAAAAATACTCCATAACCAAATTTATCAAGCATAAATCCCATTATATTATTTGCTAAAAATTGTGGTAGGGATATAAATAAGTTCATCATTCCCATAAACTCACCTAATCTTTCTGGTGGAACTATTTCTGCAAGTATTGAATAAGTTGTAATTTGAATTGCTATAAATCCTATCCCTATCACTGCCATCATAGTAAATAATGCAGCTTTATTTTTTACAAAGGTACCTAAGGCTAAAGACAATGCAAACAATACAACTCCAAGTAAAAGAACCTTTCTTTTTCTATCTTGTCTGCAAGCTTTCCTATTGGAACTGCAAATACAGCACCTGCAAGTGTTAATATGAGTAGAGCATTATTTGCATCTGAGTTAGTTATATTTAAATTAGTTGTACAGTATTTTACAAAGAAAGGAGTTATAAATCCAAAGGACATATAAACCATAAACACTGAAAGATAAAGCTTTAATACAGATGGAAATTTAACAAAATCAAAGGACACTTTATTTGGTTTTTCATACTTTGAAGTATCTTCTTTTACTAAAAGACAGTTATCACTACAGTAACAAGTCCTAAAATTGCTCCTAAATAGAAGGGATATTTAAAATTCTTTTCCCATAAACTTGGACCTAACATAAATATAATTGCACTACCTATTACACTAACAACCCTTGCAAACCCATTAGCAAGTCCTAACTCCTTTTCATCTACAGCCTCTGGAATTAATGAATAGTAAGGACCTTGATAAAAGTTTAAAAAGAAATAAAACAAAAATGCTAACATAAAGGCGGTAGTATATGTGTTTGTATAAGGTAGTAAAATTAAGAATAAGGCTGAAAGAACTGAACCCATTATCATAAAGGGCTTTCTTTTTCCCATTTTGAAATTACTTCTGTCACTTAAAAGACCAACAAGATACTGTACAAATATTCCTGTAAAGGCACCCATTGAAATAAGACGTCCCTGCTGTGCATTTGATATGTTTAGTTTTGATACAAATAAAGGTATAACCGACATATTCATAGCCCAAAGAAGCCCAACCCCTAAATTAGGAAGACCAACAATATAAGGAACATACTTTTTTTCATAAAATTTCCCCTTATTTTATTTCAGATAAGAAATCTAAAACAGCCTTAAAACAATCTTCTCTTTCACATTCAACCGTAATATTATGTCCTGATTTTTCTAATTTGCATACTCTCTTAAATTCGCTTCTTGCAGTATTATTTAAGTAATCTGCACTTTTTATATCAACAGTTTCATCGTTCGTAGAATAAACTATCAGTAGTGGTACTTGTATTCTACTTAAATTTTTCTTTACAACTTTATTTAATTTGTTAAACTCATCAACTGATTTTATTGGAACCTTATTGTAGCCTAATAGATACTTCATTTCCTCCTCCGGTCTTTCCCTTGGTTCCCACTCACTATAACGCATAAAGTATTTTATGATAAATGCAAAATTAGCAGCTTTATTCTTATTAAAAAGTGGAGGTGCTAAAGCTGAAACACTATCTACTTCAAAGTTTTCAGCAATATAAAGTGCCAATAGAGATCCCATAGAGTGACCAATTACGTGAACTTTTTACATCTGCTTCTTAGCAAATTATAGCCCTCAAGTGCAGAATCTATCCAATCCTTATACGTGCATTTCTCCATCTCCTCAACATTAGTTCCATGCCCCTTTAACCTTACTCCATATACAGTATATCCCTTTGAATGTAGTCTTTCTCCAAGTAGTCTAAGCTCTGCTGGTGTACCTGTAAATCCGTGTATAACAAGACACCCCTCATCACTACCCTCAAATAAATACTCTTTTCTTAAGTCAACATCTAAAACTGTTGTTTCCATAACAACTCCCCTTAATAGAAAAGGTTTTCTTAATTCCATTATTGTACAAACAATTTAAAATGTCAATATTTTTCAGAAAATATTGATTAAAAAATACAAAGCCATACAATTTTTATCTCCATAGCAATAAAAAGCCCCTATGCAAAAGAAAAATTTAAAACGCATAGGGGAAAGTTTATGTCAATTACTATTTTACCATATTTTTTATAAATTTAAAGAATTTTTGTTTAAATTTATATCTTACAAAATCTTAGGTTATTACAAACACTCAACTCTATTTCTACCTGAATTCTTTGCTTTATATAAGGCCCTATCTGCATTAGTAATTAAATCTTCTAATGATAGTTCCTTTCTTGGCTCAAGGGCAGACACCCCAAAGCTTGCTGTATAGTTTATATAGAGGTTGAGCTTTTTAGAATATACTTTATTTTGTTCTATTTCTCTTCTCAAATTTTCTGCCTTCCTGTAAGCATCCTCAAGGTCAGCACCACTTAATAAAATTACAAACTCTTCTCCTCCAAATCTTGCAACAACATCGTATTTTCTAACTGCTCGCTTTATTGTTTTTGAAAAACTCTTTAAAACCAAGTCTCCTACATCGTGTCCATAGGTGTCATTTATAAATTTAAATTTATCTAAATCAGTCAAAATTACTGACACTGGTTTTTCCATTCTTTTTGCTCTTGAAAACTCCTCCCTCGCACGAACGAAAAAGGCCCTTCTGTTATAAACCCTTGTTAGATAATCAAACATAGCAAGCCTCTCAGCTTTCTGCTTTGCCTTAATTATTTCACTTCTATCATTTTTCTCCTTTGTTATGTCCTGTATTATACCAACTATTCTAATAGGTTCACTATTTTCATTCTCTAATAGGCATACATTTTAATCTTACCCATCTAATTTGCCTTTTAGAATCTATCGCTCTAAACTCATCCATATATGTATTATAATATCTAAAGTATTCTATTAATTTAACTAACTCTATTCTACTTATAACTCTATCCCGATCTTCTTCATAAATGCAGGTTAACCATAGATTAGAATCTCTATAGAAATTTTCTATCGATATTCCAGTAAACTTTTCTGCCGAATTGCTTGTATACACAATTCCCTTTGTCTTAACATCCATAAGGAATGTAATTTCCTCTAAATTTTCTGTAATCTGCTTCATTACTTCCCTTTGTTCAGAAAGATTTGATGTTAAGTTTTTTATGTCTGTTATGTCTGTATATAAAAGAGCAAAATAACCCTGCTCAGGTGAAAAAACATCTATACTGTACCATCTTTTCCATACTTCAAAGTATTGTTCTATTTTATCTTCTGTTCCCTTCATTGCAATTTCTGAAAAAGCTTTATGTAATTATTTATAACAAACTGATTTTCCTTGATTTCACTGGCTCTTTTACCTATAATATATTCTCTTTTAAGTCCAGTTAACTCCTCAAAGGCCTTATTAACATATATATATTCATAGTCAATAGCTTGTCCATTATCATTATAAACTATTTTATTATAAGCTAAAGCATTTTGCATACGACTTACTATCCGTCTAAATAATTCACCCTCCATTGGCAACACCCCAAACAAAATTAAAATATCTTCAACTATATTTTAACAAATAAATTTAATTATTTGAATATTAATTTTCTAAATTATTTAAATTAATTTATTATTTCAACTCTATTTCTACCATTTTCTTTTGCTCTATAAAGGGCTTTATCTGCAATTTTTATAGCTTCTTCTAAAGATTTATAATCACAACAATTTACTTTGCTTATACCAAAACTTGCTGTATATTTAATTTTCTCATCTGATACTTTTATTTCAGTTTCACTTATCATTTCTCTTAATTTTTCTATTCTGTTATATGCATCCTCTAAATTAATATCCTTTAGCAGAATTATAAATTCTTCTCCACCAAATCTTGCAACCAGATCATTTTCTCTAACTGATGTTTTCAATATTTGTGCAAAATTCTTTAAAACTAAATCACCAATATCGTGTCCATAGTTATCATTTATATTTTTAAACTTATCTATATCTGCCATTACAAGAACTAAATTGAAACCTTTACACTTTGCTTTTTTACATCTTTCCTCTGCTAATTGAAAGAAGGCTCGTCTGTTGTATAAGTTAGTCAAGTAGTCACGCATTGCCATATTTTCAGCTTTAACTTTTTGTTTTATTATTTCCATTTTATTTTCAATATCCCTTGTTATATCCTGCTCAATCCCCACAACCCTTACTATTTTATCCTGCTCATTTTTTATTGGTAAAAATTTAGATTTAATCCATTTTAGTTTTCCTGAATCAGTTATTATTCTAAATTTTTCCACAAATATACCCTTTTCATACATTTCTTTAACTGTATTTTCCATATTATATCTCTTTAAAACTTTTTCATAATCATCAGGATGGACAAGTTTTTTCCACTTTGAACATCCTTTTTCATATCTTCTATGCTAATTCTATAAATTTTTTCAAAGGCCGTACTTGCATATATAACTTCTCTTGTCTCTACATCCTGTAGAAATGTTGCTTCTTCTAAATTTTCAGTTATCTGATATAGTACTTCTTTTGTTCTTTTAGCGATTCTGTTGTTTTTTCATATCCGTAATATCATAAAATAAAGTCGCAAAATAGCCTTTTTCAGGTGAAAAAACATCTATTTTATACCATCTATCCCATATATCAAAATACTGCTCAATATGGCCCTCTGATTCATTTTCTGCAATTTTAGAGTAATATTCTATCCAATTTAAACTACTCTCCTTTATATTAGGAATTATTTTTGTTACTTTTTCCCCTATAACCTCCTGCTTTTTCAAGCCTGTTAATTCCTCAAAGGCATTGTTGACATATATAAATTCATAGTCAATTGGCTTATTTTTATCATCATATACAACTTTGTGATATGCAAAAGCATTTTGCATTTTATCAATTATCTTTTCTAAAACCATATTGGCTATCATATGTTCACCTCATACAAATTTTTCACAAATAATTATTATACAAAATTCATTAATTATTTTCCATATATATTACATAATATTTATTTAAATTTTAAAATTAAATAAAAGAGACTGAGTTAATCAGCCTCTTTTAAATTTAATAGATGATTTTTTAAAATTACTATACCTGTTATTATTAGTGTAAGTGATAAAAGTATTACCCCTCTAATGGGAATCCACCTGTCTTTGGTAGTTTATTATTCTTTTTATTCTCTTTTTCTTTATCTTCTAATTTATCTTCTTTTTATCTTCCTTTAATTCATTTTTGTCTTCAACCTTATTATTTGTTATTACATAATCACTGCAATGAGTTATTGTAAATGAAACTACTCCATTATCATATTCACATTCTATTTCTTCAAATTTTTGTGTCTGAGGATTAAAGTAATAAACATATGCTGCACCATCTTTAAATTTTGTTTTATCTACCTTAACAGAAATCTTAATACCTGTTCCATTTAATGTACCAAAGTTACTGTTAATATTCAATGGAATGTAATAGATATTTCCAAGCAACTTATCTATAGACTTTTTATTTTCGAGTTCTTCTTCAACTGTTAAAATCAAATCGCCATCAATATTTATTGCAATATCCTTTGCATTAAATTCAAATTCAACACCCTCTACATCAACAATAAGTGTCAAATTCTTTCTTGCAGCTAAAAGCAGCACATCCCTTGATAGTCTGTTATTTTCTATGCTAACTTTTATCTCTGAACCGTCTTTAGTTTCACTACTTAGTATATTGTTTATATCATTCATTACATTTGCTGAATCTTTATTTGTTACTACAAATCTTGCATCATATGCATCCTTTAATTTATCTGTTTGTATTGCAACATTTCTATAGCTGTTTACTAAAACAACACCTTGTTTTTCAGGAACTTGTACAACAACCTTACCATTTTCAACTACATATTCTTTTGCTGTAATTGCATCTATAAGTCTATTTACACCCTGTGGAATAGATAGTTCTACAGTCTTTTCTACATCGTTATTTATAAGCACATACG
The DNA here is from genome assembly GCF_028622835.1 of Caloramator sp. mosi_1. Classification (GTDB taxonomy): domain Bacteria; phylum Bacillota; class Clostridia; order Clostridiales; family Caloramatoraceae; genus Thermobrachium. The sequence goes on from NZ_CP117677.1 coordinate 466,506, forward strand.
CCTCTTCATTTCCTAATGTTCTCTTAAATGCAAATAGACCCTCTAATTCTATTGGTGTTATTTCTCCTGTTCTTAATACTTCATAGTTTCTTCTTATATTGCTAAGCTTTGCATACCATTCAACCATATCCTTATCGCCTTTGCCCCAAGGGAATGTTCTTCTGTTATCAGGGTCATCTGCACCATATAGTGCTGCCTCGTCTCCATAATAAATAACTGGTGCACCTGGATAAGTCATTTGCATAAGTACAGCAAGTTTTAAGAGCTTCTTTGCATTCTCACTTGGAGCTTCTGCAACTGCCTTTTGGCTCTTTTCATAACCATCAAAGGCTGAGATTGCTCTTTGTGTATCGTGAGAATCTATTAAGTTAAACATAGCATAGAAGGCTTCTTTTTGATATTGTTCTCTTACTAATTCTAAAACTTCCATTGTGTTTTTAGCATCTTTTTATTCATTAAATAATCTAAAGCAGCTGCTCTAAATCTATAATTCATTACAGAATCATACATATCCCCAAGTAGATATCTTGATGCATCATCCCATATTTCACCTATTATTACGTTGTCGCCTTCTTCCTTTACTGCTTTTCTAAAATGCTGCCAAGTTTCATCTGAAACCTCATTTGCAACATCAAGTCTCCATCCATTTGAACCTTGTCTTAACCAGAATCTTGCATTAGCGTCCTCTCCATCTATTACTTCTTCTGCCCAAGATTCAACCTTGTATTCTGAACCATTTAACGCTTGAATTACTGGCATTGAATCAAATCCCCACCAGCCTTCATACGCATAATGTTCATTCTTTGTTCCTACATCTACTTTTCTATTTTCAATCTTAAACCAATCTTTATAGTGGAAATCTGTGATTCCAATTGATTTAAAATAGTCTTGAACTTGTTTTTCTGCTTCCTGTTGAGTTAATCCCTTTTCATTCATCAAGTCGTAAACTCTTGACCAATATTGGTATGCACCAAGTGGTTTGCCCTTTGTCATATGTTTACCATATCTATCAAAATAAATTGAATCATCTGAAACGTGATTAAATACTCCATCAAGTATTATCTTCATTCCTCTCTCTTTTGCTTTATTTGCAAGCTCAACAAAATCATCCATTGAACCAAGAATTGGATCAAGTTCTCTATAGTCAGTTGCATCGTACCTATGGTTTGAAATCGACTTAGATATAGGGTTGAAGTATAAAACATTTACACCTAATGCTTGTAGATAATCTAACTTTTCAATAACTCCCTAATATCTCCGCCATACATTTCATTACACCATTCTCCATCACCTTTAGTTCCTTTGTAGCCATCATTATTTTCTATTGAGGGAATCTCAGGTATTGCATACCAGTCATCATAAAATTCGTATGGCAAGAAACCTCTTGCTAATTTTTGTGCATAGTCGTTGTTTCTATCTCCATTATAGAATCTGTCAGGGAATATATGGTATATTACAGCATTCTTCATCCAATCAGGTGTCTTGAAATCATTTAAATAAACATTAAGTCCATAATACATTACCTTTCCAAGTTCATCAGCCTTACCTTTACCATATAATCCGTCATCATCACCATAGGCCTTTACATCAGAACCATTTGACACTATGAAGTAGTATTTATCCATTCCCTTTTCATTAGGAGTATATTTAGCTGTCCATATATAATACTCATCCTTTTGTTCCTTTGACATATCAAGACTTAATTGTCCGTTTGTTGTAAATAGAACTAATTTTGCCTGTGCTATATCTTTACCTGTCTTTAATCTAAATGTTACTTCTTCTCCAACCTTTACTGCACCAAAAGGAACCTTGTAATCACTATTTCTTGAATCAAAGTAAATTTTTGAAGTATCAATAGAATTTGAAACAGAATTATTAAATATTAAGCCTGTTATTATATCGTAGCTAAATTTAACTTTTTGCCTTCATTCAATGTCATTTCAGGATATACATATTCTTTATCATCTATTTTTACCTTTATATCAGAATAAGTTGCTTTTGATAATTCAACTTCTGCTGAATAAATACCTTTTAATTCTAAATCCTTCATCACATATTGATTGTTTCCTACTACTAATTTTGGTCTATCTTCATCTGAAAGTCTGGGTACATATTTAGTTGAATCTGTAACAATGTGGCTTATATCAGAGTAATAGAAGGTTACGTCTTGGGTTTTGGATTTTGCATAGTTATATTTGCACCATTTCTTTCACCATTATTTCCATAGTTTTCATTCCAAGAACCCATAGCAACTTTATATTCATATATACCTGCTGGTAAGTTTTTAATTGTAAATGTATATAGATTATCACCTATATGTTTCATCCTTGTGTTTTGATTTGATGGATCCCAGTCTCCTCCACCTACAAAGTGTTGTAAAGTACCTGCCAATATAACCGTTCTACCACCTGGAACCTCAGAAAGTTCCCTAACAACTTTAGTCTCTTTAGTTAGTTCTATACTTGAATTCTTATCCTTTCCCTTTATCCTAATTAAAACTTCTTCTACTCCATCTGGAAGAGTTGATACTATAAGCTTTCCGTTTTCTATCTTTGCAATGTCATTTGGATTCTCAACAAGGCTCCATTCAATATCTGAATAATCTTCTGTACTTCCATCCTCTTTAAGCACTCTACCCTTTAAAGTAAGTTCTGAATCCATCTTTACTTCAAAAGGAATTAATAAATTTATTAGCCCTGGAACATAAACTATTGAATTATCAAAGGCACCATCGCCTGTTTTTATTGGGTTTAGAGGGTCAAACATCCAGTTGCCATCAACAATAAACTTATACTGATAAATTCCAGGCATTATATTATTTAAAGTTATTGTAAAGATATCTCCCTGTTTTTCAAGATTTCTTCTTTCCTTCCAATCCTTGTCCAAGATTGAACCAGCAAGTTCAACCTTCTTAACCTTTCCTGTTAAATCTAAATAGCTGAAAGTAACACTTGTACCACTCACAACTGGGCTTACAACCCTTGCTGGAACCTTAACAACAGAATTTTTACCACCGAATCCGTCATCTGCTTGATTAGGGTTTGATGGATCTTGTATCCAGTTTCCGTCTACAACAAATTTGTATTTATATTCACCAGGATTTAATCTTAATTCTATACTCCAAACTCCCTTTTCATCCTTTGCCATTAAATCTTTTTCTGAATTCCAACCATTAAAATCACCAGCTATATAAACCCTATTAGCATTATTATTCTTATATCTAAATATTACCTTTCCATCTGGATAAACTTCTGGACTTACTATAGGTGCTTCAAGGCCTAGTATTTCTGAGACTTTATCTATATTATTGATGCTGTCATAAAGTTTTCTTTCCTTTACATCCGCAATAAAGTGAACCAATTTACCTTCCTTTGGTATTGAAACCCTTAAATTTCCACTTGATGGTATTCCTCCACCATCCCAACTGTAGTTTTCACAGACCTTATATTCAAATGTTCTATCCTCATTTTGTGGTGTAAAATATTTTGAGAAAATGAACTTTCCTTGTCCATCTAAATAAGTAAACTCAAACCCCTTAAGAGATGCATCCCATTCGCCACTTTGAACTTCTCTTATAGGTCCAATCAAAGAAACAATAGTATTAATCTCTGGGTTGTTTATTGAGTCTTCACATAAGTTTAGTTCTGGATTTGCTAAGAATGTCACATCTGTTGTATTTGTTAACTTTTCCCTTGAAATAACTCTATTGCTACCTTGTATTTCTCCTGCTCACCAAACGTGGTTGTAGGCTACCTTGTATTCAAAATCCTTATTTTGAGGCACTAAAGTAAATGTACCCTTATAGAACCCCCCACCTATATATTCTAAATCAAAATTTGAATCTGATGGGTTCCAATCTTGTCCGTTTTGTATAAAATCCCTAAGTGTTCCTACAAACGTAGCACTCTCTTTAAATCTTTGTGGTTCATTAACTGAATCGTAAACTTCCTTTGACTTTGAGTCAAATCTAAAAATTACCTTTGTATTGTGAGCAGGAACGTTTATTTTTCTATTATCGCCTCCAGGTATGCACTCATCCCAATTACCATTGAAGGCTACTTTATACTCGTACTCTCCTGCTTTTTAAAAGTCCCCACCTTTTCGTAAACTCCATTTTGGTATAACCTCATAAAACCTTCAGGATTTTCTGGCCTCCAGTTTGAGTCTTTGTTGTCCCCATCTGGAGTAAAATTACCAACAAGTGAAACGATTAAGTCTGCAGACAAATAATTTACCTCTGCACTTGCCTTTGGTGTTAACCTTGGAACTAAAGTGAACATAAAAAGAACACCAACAGCCAGCTCAGAGGCTTTTTAATTTTTGCATTTTTAGTCCCCCTCTATGCAATCGTTTGTTCATTTTAATTGTAAATAATTTTTGAAAAATTTTCAATAATTTGCAAACTTATTTTTTCTGTAAAAATTAAGTTTATTTTTACATATACTTATTTTTACAATCTCACTCTTGGTTGCAATTCTAATCAGGGGCCCCAAGTACCAAATCCACTTGAAACTATAAGATTAAAACTATCCTCCTGCAACAAACCGTGGTCTATATCATATATCCTTCCTGTTATAAAGTTTACTGGAAAAAATTGACCCTTATGAGTATGTCCACTTAACTGCAAATCCACTCCTGCCTCTTTTACCTCTTTTATATTCCTTGGTTGATGATCAACTACTATTACCAATTTATTTTTATCTAAATTTGAAACTAAATCTTTAATATTTCTTCTTTCTTTTCCATTAAACCTTAAAGAAGCTAAATCATCTCTACCTACCAAATATATCCCATCTAATTCTTTTACATCATCTATAAGTAATTCTATACCTGATTCATCAAAGCATCTCTTTACTTTATCTATATTTCTTGATATATATTCGTGATTTCCAACAACAGCATAAACACCATATTTTGATTTAATATTCTTCAATATTTCTCCATATCTTCTCCTCTCAAATACATCAATATCATCATCTATCAAATCACCTGCGAATATTACAATATCAGGGATTGGCTGTTAATTTGATTAACCAATTTATACAGCCTACCTTCTGTAATAATAGTTCCTAAATGGACATCGCTTACCATTATTATGTTTAAATCTTGATTTATAACCTTATTTGCTGTTATTTTGTACTCTGTAATTTTTGTATTTAGTGCATTTATTGTACCAATTATTATTAATAATATTATTGTTGCAGCAACAAATATGTTCGCATAGGCTAATATTTGAGGGGTTTTATAGCCTTTTATGATAATTTTAAGTGAAAGCCTTATTATGTCCACTAAAAAGAAGGCAATCATAACATAAAATAATAGGGCAATATAATAGGAACCCAGTAAACTTATAATGTAATTTAAGTTTTTAGATATATACTTTCTTAAAAACCTTTCAATTATAAAACTTAAAGATAGAAAAATAATTATACCCCAGTATAATTTTGCACTTAAAAAGGGCATTATTTTTCTTATGTTTCTAAACATCCTAAGACCTAAATAATAATTACCAAGACCGTATATAGCTATTGTTAATAGTATAAAAATACCACCATAGCATCTCCTCTTTTGAATATATTTTTATTTGATTATTTCCATAAATTTAGCAATATATTCAGCTGTAATTTTGCTGCTCTTCTTCCGTTATTTTAGCATCTCCATCCCCTTTTGTTTTCCATAGCTTCCAAATTGTCCGTGGTTTCCACCTTTTATTTCTACAAATTCAGCATCATCTGGCAATAACTCTTTTGAAGATTTTACTTTATCTAAATTTGCTACCTTATCTTCACTTCCCCATATAGAAACTACCTTTATACTTTTATTTTTAAAATTGAATTTTTCCTGAGGATATGAAGCTAAAAGAAAAAGTCCCTTTATCTTTTCTACGTGATTATAAGCATAATCTGATGCCACAACTCCACCTAAAGAATGTCCGCCAATAACCCAAACACTTATATCGCTATACTCCTTTATTACTTCGTCTGCTTTATTTTTATTAAATATTGCCAAATTTAATGGCATAGGAGTTATTACTACCCTGTATCCTTCTTCTGCTATTTTTGATGCTATTTTAATATATGCAGCAGGTTCTACCTTCCCACCGGGGTAGAAAATTAAACCCTTTTCTACTTTTTTATCTACAGGATTTATTACAATGTTTTTATCAATTTTTATATGCACCCGTTCATTAGACTTGATATATGCTTCTACATCAAAATTAGGTTTATATGCTGAAACTGCCCATATTAAAAATATTGCACTAAATACAAGAATTAAAACCGATGTTAAACCAATAATCTTTTTAACCTTCTTCAATAGTCATCACCTCTTACACTTTTTCTAACCATCTTTTAAACTTCTTATATTGTACTATTTGATAAAGTCTGTAGATAAATGGGAAAACTCTATTCAATATTGATATTATAACAAATGTTTTGGAGGGATTTACGTATTTTTTATTTCTCTCTATACCTTTTAAAATACATCCTGCAACATAGTTTGCTGACTGACTTGGGAAAGGCACTGGTGCAGTCTTTTTTGAATTTTTAAAGAAGTTTGTTCTTGTTGCTATGGGGTATACCACCATTAAGTGGCAATTTTATCCTTTTCAAATCTATAGGCATTTTGAAAAGCATCTACAGCACTTTTTGTTGCTGAATAAAGTGAATATCCTGGAAGGGGCATCTTGGCAACAGCCGAATCCGTAATAACATACGTAAACTCTTTATTTTTGCTTATCTCATTCATCTTTTCAAGACAATATATAGGTGCAAAAACATTTGTTTTAAATATTCTTTCTATATGTTCATAACTTGCCTCTTCAATTTTTTCATAATAAGCAAAACCTGCATTAGAAATAAAAATATCTATATTACCAAAAATTTAATGCGTAATCAAATAATTTATCCAACTCATCCCTATTTGAAACATCACATTTATATGGATATACATTATTAAGGGTTGGTATCTTTTCTATATCCCTTGATACAGCAATAACTTTGCATCCTCTTTTACTAACATATACAAAAGCTCAAGCCCAATACCTGATGAAGCACCTGTTAATATAACATTTTTACCCTTTAAATTCATAATTTCATCCCCTCTACCTCTGCTTTTGGAAAAACTATATTAAAATCAGCGACTTTCACAACTGCAATTGGTTTAAAAAAGTTATATCTGGAAAATATTTTTCATTAACTTGTATTTCTTCAATCCTTGAAAATCTTCCCTGCCCTTTTCCATAAAAATTAGTATAATATAGCTTATCTTTATATTTTTGAACTAATGGAAATGGTAACAGCTTTGTATTAACAGGAAATTTAATCTTTCCATCGCGTAACCGTATCTTAAAAATAGGCTCTCCTTCCTTTGAAAATTCTATATGAGTTAAACCTGCAGTATTTTTTATACTGCAATCTGCAAATTCCTTTGGTATAGCCCAATTTTTTACTCCATTTATTACACTGTCCTGTGTTGTTACATATATTTTTGATATTGTATTTAGTTTTTGCCTTTAAACTTAAATTTGCCTGGAATAAAAGAAGTTCCCTGTATGGTCCTACATCTGATTGCTTATAGTCAACAATCATAACACACCCTAATCCACCACAGGAATTGTCCTTTAAAAAGTCTTGTGAATAAAGGTGGCTCTTAATGAATTGTTTGTTAAATTTATAAAGTATAATATATCCATCACCCTTTAAGCTCCAAGGTGCTTCCTTATACATAACATCCCCCTAATTCTATATATTTACAACAATATTATAGAACATTTTTTACCATAATTGTATTAACAATTTGTGTATATTAGTATAAAAATCCAATTTTAATAATAAAAAACACTCCTCCTTATGGAAGGCAGTTTTATTTTTACTGTCTACCAAAGGGGAGCATATAAACCCTTTAAAAGATAAACCTACATCAAAAACATAAATTACAACTTATAAACATCATATTCAGCTTTATCCTCCATAACCTCAACAATAGCCCTTAGAGTATCTATTGATGTTACAACTTTGATATTTCTCTCTGCAGCAGCTCTCCTTATTTTAAAACCTTCTCTTTCTAAATCATTACCCTTTGTTGGTGTATTTACAACCAAATCTATATCTGCTTTTTTAATAAATTCTACTGCATCATCTTCTACAAACCCTACATCAATTTCCTCCTTAATCAATACCTCCTTAGTTCCTCCTGTTGCATATATAGTGCACCCTAATCTCTTTAACCTTTTTGCTAACTTTACAAACTCACACTTATCGTAATCATTTACTGCTGCAAATATGCTTTTTATCTTCTTTATATTTAGGCCTTTTGCTAAAAATCCCTTTAAAAGTGCCTCATTTAAACTTTTACCAATCCCTAAGACTTCACCTGTTGACTTCATTTCAGGTCCTAATGCAACCTCAACATTTTTTATTTTTTCTGTGGAAAACACAGGAACCTTTACTGCTATTATTTCAGGTTCTTTATATACATCAACTCCATATCCTATATTTTTTAATTTTTCACCAAGCATAACTCGTGTTGCTACCTCAACAACAGGTACACCCGTTACTTTACTTATAAAGGGAACAGTTCTTGACGCCCTTGGATTTACTTCTATAACATATAGTTCATCTTTATATTCTATAAACTGTATATTAAGCATTCCCCATATTTTAATTGATTTAGCAATTTTTTTAGTGTATTCTAACACCTTATCTTTTATAATTTTTGATACATTCTGCGTAGGATATATTGTTATACTATCACCTGAATGAATTCCTGCACTCTCTAAATGTTCCATAATGCCTGGGATTAAAACATCTTCCCCATCTGAAATTGCATCAACCTCAATTTCCCTACCACACAAATACTTATCAATTAACACTGGATTTTTTCTATCCCTTTCAAAGGCATATTTTAAATAATATTTAAGCTCCTTTTCATTCCTTGTTATTTCCATACCCTGTCCACCAAGTACGTAGGAAGGTCTAACCAGCACTGGAAAACCTATATTTTTCGCTTCTTTAACTCCCTCTTCTACAGACCATACTGCTCTTCCCCTTGGTCTTTTTATATTTAAACCTTCAAGAAGTCCATCAAACTTTTCCCTATCCTCTGCTAAATCTATCTGCTGTGACGTTGTTCCAAGTATTTTGATACCTTTTTTATCTATGTATTTAGCAAGCTTTATTGCAGTTTGACCACCAAACTGCAGAATTACACCATAGGGTTTCTCCTTTTCTATGATATTTAAAACATCCTCTTCTGTAAGCGGTTCAAAGTACAATTTATCCGATATATTAAAATCTGTACTTACTGTTTCAGGATTGTTGTTTATTATTATGGTTTCAAAGCCAAGTCTTTTAAGAGCTAATATGCAGTGTACCGAAGAATAATCAAACTCTATGCCCTGTCCTATTCTAATTGGTCCAGAACCTATTACTACAACCTTTTTGTTATCGGTTACTACAACTTCATCATACTCCTCATAGGTTGAGTAATAGTATGGAGTTTCTGCATTAAACTCACCTGCACAGGTATCAACCATTTTATATGTTGGATTTATATTCCATTCTCTTCTTAACCTTTTTATCTCTTCAACGTCAACATTTAAAAACTCAGCTATAGCTCTATCTGAAAAGCCAAATTTCTTATATTCCTTAAGCTTTTCTCTACTTAAATTCTTAAGACTTGATTTCTTTAGTTCCTCTTCCTTCTCTACTATATTTTTATTTTATTAATAAAGTACTTGTCTATTTTTGATATACTTGAAATTTTCTCAACTTCAATCCCTCTTCTTAAAAGTTCTGCTATTATGAACAATCCCTCATCATCTGGTTGTTTCAATCTTTCTATCAACTCATTTGATTGTATATTTTTAAATTTATTAATATTTAAAGAGTAGGTACCTATTTCAAGAGAGCGAACTCCCTTTAATAGTGCCTCTTCAAAGTTTCTGCCAATTGCCATAATTTCTCCTGTTGCCATCATCTTTGTTCCAAGCCTTTTTCAGCCTTAACAAATTTGTCAAAGGGCCACTTAGGTATCTTAACAACAACATAATCTAAACTTGGTTCAAAGCAAGCAAAGGTCTTCTTTGTTATTTCATTTTTATTTCATCAAGGCTGTAACCTAATGCAATCTTTGTTGCTACCCTTGCTATAGGATATCCTGTTGCCTTTGAAGCAAGGGCAGAAGAACGGGACACCCTTGGATTTATTTCAATTACTGCATATTGAAAAGAATCTGGATTTAATGCAAACTGGACGTTACATCCTCCCTCTATTCCAACTGCATTTATTATATCTATTGCTGCACTTCGTAACATCTGATATTCCTTATCTGATAAGGTTTGACTTGGTGCAACCACTATACTGTCACCTGTGTGCACTCCAACAGGGTCAATATTTTCCATATTGCATACGGTGATGCAATTTCCTTGACTGTCGCGTATAACTTCATATTCTATTTCCTTCCATCCCTTTACACTCTTTTCAAGAAGAACTTGTCCTATTGAACTTAATTTTAATCCTGTTTCTAAGATGGCCCTAAGCTCCTTTTCATCCTCTGCTATTCCTCCACCTGTACCTCCTAATGTATAGGCTGGCCTTACTATAACAGGATAGCCTATTTTCTCTGCAAACCTTAGTCCACTATCTAAATCTGTAACTATTTCACTTTCAATTACTGGTTGATTTATTTGCTTCATCAAATGCCTAAATAGTTCCCTATCCTCTCCACGTTTTATTGCCTCAATTTTGGTTCCTATAACATTTACGTTGTATTTTTGTAGTATACCCTTTTCATAAAGTTCAACTGCTAAATTAAGTCCCGTTTGTCCACCCATTCCTGCAAGAAGTGAGTCTGGCCTCTCCTTTTCTATTATTCTCTCTAACACATCTAAAGTTAAAGGTTCTATATAAATTTTATCTGCAACCTCTTTATCTGTCATAATCGTAGCAGGATTTGAATTTACCAAAACAACCTCTATTCCCTCTTCTTTTATTGCCATACAGGCCTGTGTCCCTGAATAATCAAACTCCGCTGCTTGTCCTATAACTATTGGTCCAGAACCTATCACAAGTACCTTTTGTATCTTACTATTAAGTGGCATACTATCCCTCCTATAATGCTAATTTTATAAATTCATCGAATATATAGTCGCTGTCTTTAGGACCAGGACAGGCCTCTGGATGAAATTGAACTGAATAAATAGGAAGCTTTTTATGTCTCATTCCCTCAACTGTTCCATCGTTTAAACTTATATGGGTTACCTCCATATCCTTAGGTAAAACATCAACGTAATATCCGTGATTTTGAGAGGTGATATATATTTTGTTTTTTATTAAATCTTTAACAGGATGGTTGCATCCTCTGTGTCCATACTTTAACTTTTTAGTTTTACCTCCAAGACTTAAGGCTATTAACTGATGCCCTAAGCATATACCAGCTATAGGCTTTTTACCTATTAATTCTTTTATATTTTCCACTATACCTTTTAAATCCTCTGGGTCTCCTGGGCCATTTGATAAAAACACCAAATCAGGATTTACCTCTAAAATTTCCTTGTATGATGCTACTGCAGGAAAAACACTTAGTCTGCACCCTCTTTTATAAAGCTTGTTATTATGTTTTGTTTTATTCCAAAATCATATATTGCAATATGCTTTCCTCTACCTTCTATATGGTATTTTTCCTTTGTACTTACCTTAAATACTGCATCTTTGTTTGAGAAGTTTTGCATAATTTCCAAAGCCCTATCAAAACTAATATCTTCAAGTGATATAACACCCTTCATTGTACCTGTATCTCTAAGTATTTTAGTAAGTGCTCTTGTATCTATTCCCTCAATTCCTATAATTTTATTTTCCTTAAAATATTCATCTAAATTCATTTTGCATCTAAAGTTGCTTGGGAAAGAGCATTTTTCCTTTACGATAAATCCCTTAACTTTAGGTGATTTAGATTCTACATCCTCAAAGTTTATTCCGTAATTTCCTATTAAAGGATAGGTCATTACAACTATTTGTCCATAGTAGGAAGGGTCTGTTAAAACCTCCTGATAACCTGTCATACCAGTGTTAAATACTACTTCACCTACTGCTTCCTTTTGATATCCAAATGCTCTTCCTGTAAACTCTATTCCATTTTCAAGTATTAGCTTTGCCATCATATTTTCCCTCCTTCGAATTTATAGAGGCTAAATTACATAGAATAAAAGGACACTCAAGAGATTATAAACACTAATCCCTTAAGTGTCCATTATGTTTTATAAAAATATGTAAGCAAAGCTGAAATTTTAGTTAAATTACAAAGAATCCTCATATTCACCATACTCCTTTCTGGCCTCACGGGACCAATTTAAAGTGTATTTTTTAAAATTTTAATCGATATTAAACTTAGTGTCAATTCATAAATAATTATTTTATATTTTAAAATTTTTCTGAAATTTATTTTTCTAAAACATATAAAACATTAATATTTATATATTGAGAATCTTAAATGCAAAAGAAGGAAAAATGAAATTTATGTCGAATAACTTCATTGAATACTATTTTAGAAGGGGAATCTTGATGACAAAAAGAAGACACTTGCAGTCTTTACTTTGGTGGTTTTTCTTCTGATTAACCTGTTTTATATTTTCCCACCAAAGCAAACGTTTGCTCAAGGCAAAACTAAGCTAATCATCCACTATGCAAAGGATCCAAATACCGACAAGGACTGGAACCTTTGGATCTGGCCTGCAGGTAAAGAAGGTAAAAAATATGAATTTACTAAGAAGGACGCTTTTGGTCCCTATGCAGTAATTGAATTTGACGAAAGCTACGACAAGGTTGGATTTATAGTAAGAACTGATGATTGGGAAAAGGATGTTGCAGAGGATAGGTTTATTGATAAATTCAAGGATGGTGTAGCTGAAATTTGGCTACTTCCTGGAGATCCTGAAATTTATTATACAAAGCCAAGCAAAACAGCCTCAACACCAACAAAGCTAAAAGAACAAACAAAGGTTACTGTTCACTACTATAGATATGATGGAAAATATGATGGATGGAACCTTTGGATTTGGCCTTTGGGAAACAAGGAAAGGGATATAATTTCACAGGTAAGGACAACTTTGGAGTTGTTGGAACCTTTATTATCGATGACACCTTAGGTGTTGAAAAATTGGGAATTATAACAAGGAGAAGCGAAGGCGGTAATGACTGGGCTGAAAAGGAATTTGGTGATAGATTTATAACTAAATTCAAAGAGGACGGTTCTGCTGAAATATGGTTAATGCAAGGAGATGAGAGAATTCACTATTCTATGGATACACTTGATTTAACTCCAAAATTAGTTTCTGCTTCTATAGATGGTATAAGCACAATAAATGTTGAGGTAAACTTCCCTTTGAAATTACAGAAAATATTAAGGATAATTTAACTGTTAAGGATAATTCAACAACATATACAATAAAGGAAGTTAAAATTGATGAATCAACAAAGGTTGATAATAAAGCAAGACGACTAAGCATAATACTAAATGAAAAAATTGCACTTGATAGGACAATAACAGTAGAATTTAAAGGCTATGGAACAAAAACTGCAATCTTTGGACAAATATTTAGCTCAAAGGAATTTGATGAGCTATACTTCTACTCTGGAAATGACCTTGGTGCTAACTACTCAAAGGAAAAAACAATCTTTAAGGTATGGGCTCCAACAGCAAGTGAAGCAAAGCTTGTTATCTACTCAAAGTGGGATGATAAACAGGGGAATGAGCTTGTAATGAAAAGGGAGGATAAGGGCGTATGGTCCTACACCCTTGACGGAGACCAACACGGAACAATCTATACCTATAAGGTTAAAATAGGCGACAACTGGAACGAAGCTGTTGACCCTTATGCAAAGACTGTTACAGTAAATGGGGACAAAGGAGTTGTAGTTGATTTATCAAGAACTAATCCTGAAAAGTGGAACCCTAAGTCTAAGCCTCAATTTAAAAATCCTGTAGATGCTGTAATCTATGAACTTCATATAAGAGATTTATCAGTTCATCCAAACAGCGGAATTAAAAATAAAGGTAAATTTTTAGGATTAGCAGAAACAGGAACAAAAACAAATAATGGAACACCTACTGGGCTTGACTATATTAAAAGCTTAGGGGTAACCCATATTGAGTTACTTCCTATGTATGATTTTGCATCAATAGATGAAACTTCAACAAAACCTCAATTTAATTGGGGATATGATCCTAAAAACTATAATGCACCTGAAGGAAGCTACTCAACCGATGCATACAATCCTATGTCGAGAGTTTCTGAGCTTAAAACTATGGTTCAAACATTACACGATAATGATTTAAGAGTTATTATGGACGTTGTATACAATCATATGTATAGTGCTGAAGCATCCAACTTTGAAAAGCTTGTTCCTGGATATTTCTTCAGAAAGGATGCATCTGGAAAACTCACTAATGGTTCTGGTTGTGGAAATGACGTTGCATCAGAAAGAAGTATGGCACGAAAATTTATAGTTGAATCTGTTGTATATTGGGCAAAGGAATATAACATAGATGGATTTAGATTTGACTTGATGGGACTTTTAGATGTAGAAACTATGAATACAATAAGAGCAGAACTTGATAAAATTGACCCATCAATACTGATAATAGGAGAAGGTTGGAACCTTTCTACTGCTTTAGATGATAGTTTAAAGGCAAACCAAAAGAACGCTACAAAGATGCCAAGAATAGCACATTTTAACGACACTATAAGAGATGGCATAAAAGGAAGCGTATTTAATCATAATGAACCTGGATTTGTAAATGGAAGTACAGCGTCACAGTTTAAGGTTATGTCTGGTATTGTAGGTGGTATCAACTATTCAAGCGGAATAACTACCTGGGGAAATATAGAACCAAATCAATCTGTTGTTTATTGTGAAGCCCACGATAATAACACACTATATGACAAACTAAAGTTTACAAATCCTAATGCAACAGAAGATGAAATAAAGGCTATGCATAAGCTTGCAGGAGCTATTGTTCTAACATCACAGGGAATTCCATTCCTACACGCAGGGCAAGAATTTATGAGAACAAAGCAAGGAAATGACAACAGCTATAATGCAAGCGATGAAATAAATAGACT
The DNA here is from genome assembly GCF_028622835.1 of Caloramator sp. mosi_1. GTDB lineage: Bacteria > Bacillota > Clostridia > Clostridiales > Caloramatoraceae > Thermobrachium. The sequence goes on from NZ_CP117677.1 coordinate 481,627, forward strand.
CGATTGGGATAGAAAAGATAAAAATATAGACGTTGTTGAATACTACAAAGGATTAATAGAACTTAGAAAAAATCATCCAGCCTTTAGAATGCCAACTGCTGAAATGATCAAAAACATCTTACATTCTTAGATACACCTACAAATGTTATTGCATATACTCTAAAGGATAATGCTAACGGAGATAAATGGAAAAATATTGTTGTAGCCTTCAATGGAACAAATAAAGAGCAAAAATTACTCTTCCAAGCTGTGGAAGATACAACGTTGTTGTAAATGGACAAAAAGCTGGTATTAAAACTCTTGAAACTGTAAGCGGTGGAACTCTTACTCTTCCACCAAAGACTGCTTATGTTTTATATGAACAAACAACAAACTATGCATTAATTTCAGCAATAGTAATTCTTGTTGGAATGTTGGGATTTGTTGGATACAATATGTATAGTAAGCTTAATAAGAAGTGATAACAGCTAAGAGCCCTATTTTTATAGGGCTCTTTTATTCTTCGTAAAAATCTAAAAATGAATACTCCTTATCCCCCTGTTTCCAACCTAATATACAATCCATATTAACATTTTTAGAAGCATTGAAGATTGACTTATCTACATCATTAAACTTTTTCTTTAACTCCTTTATAAGCTCCTTAATTTCATACCTCTTGTTGGCAATCTTTTCTGCTGCAACCATACAAGCACAATTTATAGGCCATATTCCATTAGCCTTTGTAAACTGTTCTATGTGTCTCTCCTCTATATAATACATTGGGCGAATTAGCTCTATACCCTCAAAATTTGTAGCCTTTAACTTTGGCATCATTGTTTTAAAATTTCCTGAATATAGTACATTTAGCATTATAGTTTCAATAACATCATTAAAGTGGTGACCTAAGGCAAGCTTGTTGCATCCAAGTTCCTTTGCCTTAGAATATAGGGCACCTCTTCTCATTCTTGCACACATATAGCAGGGATAGTCCTTTGCAATTCTATCTGCCACCTCAAAGATACCAGAATCAAAAATTTTTATTGGTATGTTTAGATAGTTGCAGTTGTCTATAAGTAATGCTCTTATACTTTCGTGATATCCTGGGTCCATTGCTATAAACTCAAGTTCAAAATTTATTTTTCCGTGTCTTTTAAGTTCTTGGAAGAGTTTTGCCATAAGCATACTATCTTTTCCACCAGATACTGCAACAGCAACCTTATCCCCATCTTCAACAAGTTTAAACTCATCAATAGCCTTAACAAATTTAGTCCAGAGCTTATTTCTATAGGTTTTTATTATACTTCTTTCTATATCCTTTAAAGGTTTTCTCTCACTAAAGGGTACTAATATTGGACAACCTGTTCCTGCAAGTTTATTTTCGCTCATTCTACTCCTCCTTCTGAATAATATCGAATTTTATTATAATTCACATACAGTTAATTATACAACATATATTCAAATTAAACTTCGTTATTTTTTTAACTTTTTTATCAAAAGGTATTGATTTATTTTTAAAACTGTATTACAATGTACTTGTGAATTAATTAACAATATGTGGGTTAATTTAATTCACTTTTTATTGAATAACATTGTTAATTTATTAACTATTAAGTAAAATCAAACTCCTTTATTATTTTCGACATTTCTTATAATCGTTATTATTTTAACAAGAGAGGTGTTTTTATGGCAGTTACAAACAGAGAGGAACTACTTCTAAAAATCTCTGAAATAAGAGAAGCTCAAAGAAAATTCTCAACTTACACACAAGAACAAGTTGACGAGATATTTAGACAAGCTGCAATGGCAGCAAACAATGCAAGAATTTATCTTGCAAAAATGGCTGTTGAAGAAACAGGAATGGGTATTGTAGAGGACAAGGTTATAAAGAACCATTTTGCTTCAGAATATATCTACAACAAGTACAAGGATGAAAAGACTTGTGGAGTAATTGAAAAGGATGAAGCAATGGGACTTACAAAGATAGCAGAACCAATAGGAGTGATTGCTGCTATAGTTCCAACAACAAACCCAACTTCAACAGCAATTTTCAAGGCACTACTTGCACTTAAAACAAGAAATGGTATTATATTCTCTCCTCACCCACGTGCTAAAAAATCAACTATTGAAGCTGCAAGAATAATACTTGATGCTGCTGTTAAAGCTGGTGCACCAAAGAATATAATAGGTTGGATAGATGAACCCTCTGTTGAGCTTTCACAGCTTGTAATGGCAGAATCAGACCTAATACTTGCAACTGGTGGCCCTGGAATGGTAAAGGCAGCATATTCTTCAGGTAAACCTGCAATAGGGGTTGGTGCTGGTAACACTCCTGCTATAATAGATGAAACTGCACACATTAAAATGGCTGTAAACTCAATACTTCTTTCAAAGAGCTTTGACAACGGTGTTATCTGTGCATCAGAACAATCAGTAATCGTACTTGATGAAGTATATGATGAAGTAAAAAATGAATTTATTGAAAGAGGAGCATATATACTAAAGGGCGAAGAAGTTGACAAGGTTAGAAAGATACTTCTTGTTAACGGTTCAATAAATCCTAATATAGTCGGACAAAGTCCACAAAAGATAGGTGAAATGGCAGGAATTAAGGTTCCAGATAGTGCAAGAATAATAATTGCTGAAGTTGAATCTGTTGAAATAGATGAACCTTTCTCATACGAAAAACTATCTCCAGTTCTTGCTATGTATAGAGCTCAATCCTTTGATGAAGCTTTAAATAAGGCTGTAACACTTGTAAAACACGGTGGATTTGGACATACATCTGTTTTATATACAGATACAATAAAGTGCAAAGATAGAGTTGAAAAGTTTAGTATGGCAATGAAGACAGGAAGAACAATAATAAATATGCCTTCTTCACAAGGAGCAATTGGAGATATATATAACTTTAGACTTGCACCATCACTAACTCTTGGCTGCGGTTCTTGGGGTGGAAACTCTGTTTCAGAAAATGTCGGAGTAAAGCACCTTCTAAATATTAAGAACGTAGCTGAGAGGAGAGAAAATATGCTTTGGTTTAGAGTTCCAGAAAAGATTTACTTTAAGTATGGCTGCCTTGCAGAAGCTCTAAAGGAATTAAAGGATATGAATAAAAGAGAGCATTTATAGTTACTGACAAGGTACTATTTGATTTAGGATATGCCGAAAAGGTTACAAACGTATTAGAACCACTTGGAATAGAAACAAGCGTATTCTTTGAAGTTGAACCAGACCCAACACTTGCTTGTGCTAAAAAAGGTGCTGATTTAATGAAGGCCTTCAATCCAGACGTTATTATTGCACTTGGTGGCGGTTCACCAATGGACGTTGCAAAAATTATGTGGGTAATGTACGAACATCCAGAAGTTAGATTTGAAGATCTTGCAATGAGATTTATGGATATAAGAAAGAGAGTTTATAGATTCCCAGAGCTTGGACAAAAGGCTATGATGGTTGCAATTCCAACATCAGCAGGTACAGGTTCAGAAGTTACTCCTTTTGCAGTTATAACTGATGAAAAGACTGGAATTAAGTATCCACTTGCTGACTATGAATTAACTCCTGATATGGCAATTGTTGATACAGAACTTATGATGAATATGCCAAAGGGCTTAACAGCAGCTTCAGGTATAGATGCCTTAACACACGCAATAGAAGCTTATGTATCAGTTCTTGCTTCAGAATATACAAATGGACTTGCTCTTGAAGCAATAAGATTGATATTTAAATATTTACCACTTGCATATAGCGAAGGTCCAACTAATCAAAAGGCAAGAGAAAAGATGGCTCACGCTTCAACTATGGCTGGTATGGCATTTGCAAATGCTTTCCTTGGTGTATGCCACTCAATGGCACATAAGCTTGGTGCAATGCATCATATACCACACGGTATAGCAAATGCTCTACTAATAAATGAAGTTATAAGATTTAATGCTGTTGATAATCCAAGAAAACAAGCTGCATTCCCACAATATAAGTATCCAAACGCTAAGTGGAGATATGCAAGAATCGCAGATTACCTTGGACTTGGCGGAAAGAATGAAGATGAAAAGGTAGAACTATTAATTAAGGCTATAGACGAGCTTAAGGAAAAATTAAATATACCAAAGTCAATTAAGGAAGCTGGAGTTTCAGAGAAGAAATTCTATGCAACACTTGATGAAATGGCAGAACAAGCCTTTGATGACCAATGTACAGGTGCAAATCCAAGATATCCATTAATAAGTGAAATTAAGCAAATGTATATAAATGCCTTTGAAGGTAGATAATTTGTAAACTTACCATATAGATTGCATTAGTATTACCCCATCCTAAGGTTTATCCCCTTGCATTATTTATATACAATTTAAGGGAGTAGCAAAATTGCTACTCCCTTTTCATTTTAATCTTCTTGCAAAATCAACAAATTTAAATTTATCTGGTCTATGCCTTGATTCTGTATATTGGAAAAGTGTCATATCATCTAAATAAACATAGTTTTTTACAACAACTACTACATCATATCCTTCTAAATCTAAATACTTTTTATCCTCTTCTGTTGCACTTTTTACCACTATCTCCTTTTTAGCAAAGGAAATCTTTAGACCTAACACATTTTCTATATACTCATATATAGAGTTTTCACATATTTCCCTTGTAAATCCATCAGCTACTTTTTTAAAATAAAATCCTTATCAAGTATTATTCTTTTGTCCTTTATTTTTCTTGCTCTAACTATCTTCCACACTTCTTCATCTTTATTTATTTGAAGATTTTTTGAAGATACTTGTCTGGCTTTATAACCTCAAGCTCCTCCACTATAGTTTGAGCAGAACCACCCATTTTACTCGCAAGTTCCTTAAAGCTAATAAGACCTGAAATTTGAAAGTCAAATTTATTAATATCAAGTACAAAGGAACCTTTACCCTTTATTTTTGTATATATCCATTTTGTTCAAGATGTAAAAGAGCCTTTCTTACGGTATCCCTTGATACATCATAAATCTTCATAAGTTCGTTTTCTGAAGGAAGCTTTGTATTTGGTTCATACTCTGCCTTTTCAATCTTTTCTACAATATCATTGTATATTATTAGATATTTACTATTATCCATATACATCACCAATGATATTTTAACACGTATTACATTACTTAACAATATAATAAATTATTGATTCATATGGTCTTAAATTTAAATTCTTTAAATCACTTCCACTATCTTTGTAGTTAGATAATAAAATTTTTGTTTCACCCTCAACATCAATTTCATTTATGCTGACCTTTGCATCCTGACCATAGAAATTATTTACAACCACAATCAACTCATCTTTATACCTTCTTGCATATGCAAAAACACTGTTATTTTCTACACAAAGCGGAATATATTCGCCATAAGCTACCACATCATAGTCCTTTCTAATTTTTATTAATTTTCTATAATGGTTTAGTATTGAATCCTCATCATTTATTTGTGATTCAACATTTATTTCTTTATAATTTTTGAAACACCTATCCAAGGTTGTCCATTAGTAAAACCTGCATTATTACTACTATCCCACTGCATTGGAGTTCTTGAGTTGTCCCTTGACCTTTCCATTATAATATTCATTACTTCTTCTTCCTTCAAACCCTTTTCCATTAATATTTTATAGTAATTAATTGACTCAACATCCCTGTAATACTCTATCTTATCAAAATAAGCGTTAGTCATTCCAATCTCTTCACCTTGATATATATATGGCGTACCCCTTAGCATATGAATTGAAGTTGCAAGCATCTTTGCTGATTCCCTGTGGTATTTCTTATCATCTCCAAATCTTGATACAATTCTTGGCTGATCGTGATTGCACCAAAATACTGCACTCCAGCCGTTTCCCTGTTGCATTCCATTTTGCCAATCATTAAATATTTTCTTTAGCTGCCTAAAGTCAAAATCCATAAGGGCCCATTTATCTCCGTCTTTATAATCCACCTTTAGATGATGGAAGTTGAATACCATTGATAGTTCCTTTTCATCTGGGTTTGTATATTTTATACAATTGTCTATTGAGGTTGATGACATCTCACCAACTGTAATAACATCTTCATACCTTCCAAAGGTGTTTTTATTAAGTTCCTTTAAGTATTTATGAATGTTTGGTCCGTCTGTATAAAATCTACGGCCATCTCCTATTAGATCATCTTCAAAGACCTCAGGCTTAGATATTAGATTTATAACATCAAACCTTAATCCCTTTACACCTTTACTTAGCCAGAAATTTACTACATCGTAAACATTTTTTCTTACCTCTTCATTATCCCAATTTAAATCTGCCTGAGTTACATCAAATAAATGCAAGTAGTATTCTCCAAACTTTTCTACATACTCCCACGCACTTCCTCCAAACTTAGACTGCCAGTTTGTGGGTTTTTCTTTAAATATATAAAATCCTTTATACTTTTCTTCTCCATTAAGTGCTCTTTTAAACCACTCGTGGTCAGTTGATGTGTGGTTTAAAACCATATCCAGCATAATTCCAATGCCTCTTTTTGGGCTTCATCAACTAACTTTTCAAAGTCCTCCATTGTTCCAAATCTTGGGTCTATATTGTAATAATCTGCTACGTCATAGCCATTATCCCTTTGGGGTGAAACATAAAAAGGAGTTAGCCAAATGTAGTCAACCCCTAAAAACTTAAGATAATCAAGTTTTTCCACAACTCCCTTTAAATCACCAAATCCATCTCCATTGGAATCTTTAAATGACTTTGGATATATTTGATATACAACACTCTTTTAAAATCCTTCATCTCGTCACTCCTATCTTTTTTGATTTAGCACAATTGGGCTGTTATAAAACAGCCCAATTGCAAATTAAATTTAGGGAAAGTCTATTTAATCTATTACTTGTTATCCTTAACAAGTATATTGTTCTTCTTAAATATAATTGTTAGAACAAATGGAACTATTATTGCAATAAGCATTGCTATAAAGAACTTAAACATAAACTGTGGCTTTATTGAAAGTATTCCTGGTAATCCTCCAACACCTATTGAGTTTGCTAAAACACCAGTTCCAACTGAAAATACTGCTGCAATTGATGAACCTATCATTGCTGCAAGGAATGGATAAACATATTTTAAGTTTATACCAAACATAGCAGGTTCAGTTACACCAAGATAACAGGATATACAAGCTGGAATTGATACTTGTTTTTCTTCTTCATCGTGCTTATTTAGATAAATTATTGCAAGTACTGCTGAACCTTGTGCTATATTTGAAAGTGCTATCATTGGCCATAGGTTTGTTCCACCAAGTTCGCTCATTAATTGTAGGTCTATTGCGTTTGTCATATGGTGAAGACCTGTAATAACAAGTGGTGCATAAGTAAATCCAAATATTGCAGCAAATAACCAACCAAGTGCTGATGTAAGTCCTGCGTAAACAACCTTTGAAATTGCTGAACCTATTGCCCATCCAAGTGGTCCAAGTATTGTGTGTGCAATCAATACTGTTGGAACAAGTGCAAAGAATGGAACAACTATCATTGATATATATGAAGGAACTATATCTCTTAATTTTGATTCAAAGAATGAAAGTGTAAATCCTGCAAGAATTGTTGGAATTACTTGGGCTTGGTAACCAATCATTTTAACTTGTGCAAAACCGAAGTTCCAAACTGGAATTTCCTTTGCTGTAGCAACTGCATAGGCATTAAGTAGCTGTGGTGAAACAAGCGTAATACCAAGTACTATACCTAAGATTTGTGTTGTACCCATCTTCTTTGATATTGACCAAGTTATACCAACTGGTAAGAAGAAGAATATTGCTTCGCCTATAAGCCATAGGAAATGGTGAACTCCAGCCCAAAATTGTGATATTTCTGTTAAGCTCTTTGTTCCGTTTTCAAACATCTTAATATCGCCAATTATGTTTCTAAAACCAAGAATAAGACCTCCAACAACTATTGCTGGAATAAGTGGTGCAAATATTTCTCCAAGGTGTGATATTAATCTTTGAATCAGGCTCATATTTTGTCTTGCTGCCTTCTTCGCTTCATCCTTGCTAACACCCTCAATACCAGCATATTTTACAAATTCATTGTAGAAAACAGAGACTTCATTTCCAATTATTACTTGGAACTGTCCTGCTTGTGTGAAGGTTCCTTTTACTACCTTCATTGAATCAATCTTCTTAACGTCTGCCTTTTTGGGTCATTTAAAACAAATCTCATTCTTGTTGCACAGTGGGATACAGCTGCTATATTCTCTTTACCTCCCACATACTCTAACAATTCTTTTACATCATTTGTAAACTTACTCAACTTTATTCCCTCCATCCTTAACTTGTACGTACAACTTTGTTTTCACTTATATATTATCATGTACGTACAAGTTGTGCAATAGCTTTTTTAAAATTTTAAGAAAAATTAAATAAAAACACAAGGTAGGAGTAACCTTGTGTTTTTATATAGCATTTAACCCTGCAATATTTAATAAATTCCAAGGCTTATTAAAATGTGGCTGGAAGAAGAAATCCGTAAAGGCTAAATCCTCAACTGTCATTTCATTTTGTATAAAAACAGACATTGTATTCATAAGAGGTGTTAAATCGTGCTTTGATAAAATTTGAGCTCCTAATATTCTTCCTGTTTCCTTTTCAAAAACTACCTTTAACTTTGCCTTTTCAAATGTTGGCATAAACTCTGGTCTGTAGTTATCCTCTATTGTTACAGCTTGTATATTTAGCCCTTTATCCTTTGCAACTTCTTCTATTAATCCTGTTGAAGCAATGTTTAAGTCATATATTTTAATACCTGAAGTACCTTGAGTTCCTCTCCATTTAATACTGTTTTTGTAAGATTCTTTGCAGCTAATGTTCCCATTCTTACTGCATTTGTAGCAAGAGGAATATATTCATAGGACTTAGTTGGATTATACCATACTGCACAACAATCTCCTGCTGCAAAAACATCTTCTCTTGATGTTCTCATATATTCATCAACTATTATTGCTCCATTTGGCAGCATATCTAATTTACCTTTGAATATTTCAGTTGATGGTTTAAAGCCTACACAAACTATTACAACATCGGCAGGATATTGTCCTTTATCTGTTACAACCCTTTTTACTTTTCCATCTTCTCCCTCAAACTTTACTACAGTCTGAGATAATGCTAAATTAATTCCCTTAGTTCTTAACTTATCTTCTGCTAAATCAGTAAATTCTTTATCTAAATATTTGCTTAAGATTCTCTCTTGTGTATCGATTAATGTTACATTTTTCCCCTTTTCCTTAAAGGCTTCAACAAGTTCAACGCCTATATATCCTGCACCAACAACTACAACATTTTGTATATCTTCAACCTTTTTTATTATTTCATTTGCGTGATAATAGTTCTTAGAAAGTAAAATATTCTGTAGTTCATACCCTTCTATCTTAGGAATAACTGGCCAACTACCTGTTGTTATTATTAGTTTATCATAGGTATCTATAAACTCTTCTTCTGTTTCTAAATTTTTAACCTTTAATTCCTTTTTATCAAAATCAACATCTAATACCTCGTGTTTCATTTTTGTATTTATACCTAATTCACTTAGATGCTGTGGAGAGGAATAAAATAACCCATTAACATCCTTAATGACTCCACCTACATATAAGGCTATACCGCAGGATAAAAATGATATAGTATCATTCCTTTCATATACAGTAATATCAGCATCTTTGTATAACTTTGCTGTATTAATTGCAGCTGCCGTACCAGCGTGAGTACACCCAATTATTACAACCTTCATAAAATACACCCCTTTTTTATTTATTTAATTATATTTTAATCTATCGGATAATTTTTATCAATAGAAAATTATATTCTTTATTCATTTTTTAAGTATAATATAGTATTTCAAGGTATTATAAACAACGTATTTTGTTTAAGTAAAATAAAATCACTGTATATAATATTCTCATATACAGTGATTTTTATTTGTTTAAGATATATTGTTATATCCCTTTCATTATCTTAACTCCTCTATTTTGAGCCAATTTTAAAATAACATACAATGGTATTCCTATTAAAAGTGCACCAAGTCCCCATAATATTTGTTCTTTAGTAGCTTTTGTTAAAAGCCATATACTAACTATAACAGAGATAACAGGTAGCAAATACCCAAAAGGCATAGTATACGTGCTATTCATTCCTCGTTTTCTAAACACAATAACAGAAAGACAAGTTGGAATATATTGTGCAAACCTTGAAATAACAGAAATCATTGCAAGCTGTGTAAAGGTGCCAGAAACTGCAACTGGTATAGCCAGTATAACAGTTATAATGACTGCAATATATGGAACATCATATTTATTTTTCTTTGCAATGTACTTAGGAAGTATTCCATCTTCCGCAAGTGCTACACCCGATCTTGGAGCATTAAACGAAGCTGCTATATTTATTCCTCCTATTGATAAAATCGTCGCTATTGCTACAAACTTTTCACCAAAACCTCCCATAAAAACCTTTGCTGCATCAGCAACTGGTGTTGTACTTTCTGCAAGTTGTCCTCCCAAGATTCCAACAGAAATAATTTGAACAAGTATGTAAACAACAGATGCCAAAACCATAGTTACAATAATTGCTCTTGGTATGTTCTTTTGAGGCTCATCCATATCCTCTGCAGCAACTGCTATAGATTCAAATCCTGTAAAAGCATAAAAAATAAGTATAGCTGCTGAGCCTATAGTTGCACCACTTGTACCATTTGGAAACATAGGTATAAAATTTCCACCTTTTATAAAAAATATACCTATAATTACAAATAAAATAAGTGGTAATAATTTAGCAACTGTTATTATATTATTTAAATATTTAGTAGTCTTAACACCAGATATATTAACTAATCCAAGCCCTACCAAAATTGTTGTTGCAATTATGTTTTTAGCTAAAGGAGTTGCAGCTTGTGGTATAAATTTTGCCATAGCTGTTGCAAAACCTACTGCCATTGTTGCCCAAGCAATTATACTAATTGCCCACTTCATAATACCAACTTCAAAACCTATAAACTCTCCAAAGGCTTCTTTTGCATAAACATAAGGTCCTCCATTTTTATCAAAAAGACCACCAACCTCTGCAAAGCATAATGCCATTGACATTACTAATAGAGTATCAAAAATATAAATCCATATGCTACCAGGACCTATTATTTTCATAGCCTTTCCTGGTAAGAGATAAATCCCTGAACCAATAACACCGTTTATGCCTAATAATACTATACTCCAGAATCCAAATTTTTACTATCACCCATAAATTAATCCCTCCCTGAACAGTTTATAAATTCTTTAAATAAATTTATCATATTTGATTTAGGATTCTGAACCATCATTTCTGGATGCCATTGAACACCTATTACGAATTTACTGTTCTCAAGTTCAATTGCTTCAATAATATTATCATCCGAAAAAGCAACTGCTTTTAATCCGTTTCCTAATTTTTTAACACATTGATGATGGTATGAATTTATATTTGTCTTTTCTCCAAATATTTTATATAGTCTTGAACCTTCAATAAATCTTACACTGTGTGTTGCTGTACTTCTTTTAGCAGCTTGAACGTGTCTTATAAATGAACCTTCAACCTGAGATATATCCTGATATAGACTACCACCTAAAGCTACATTTAACATTTGCATACCTTTACATATACCTAATATTGGAATATTTCTTTCCAACGCAATATTTATACTTTTTAAATAAAACTCATCTATTTCAGGATAAGTATAATCCTGATACTTAGATGGTTGTTCACCATAAAGTAATGGATTTACATCAAACCCACCTGATAAAATAAGTCCATCTAACAAACTTATTTGTTTTGCAATAATTTCTTCTTCTAAATTCATAGGAATAATATACGGAACTCCACCTGCTTTAATAACTGAATCAATATAGTCATAATTAACATAGGCTCTTTCAATTCCCGGTAATATACCTCCCTCCATTATTAGTATATTTCCTAACACTCCAATAACTGGTCTCATCTTTAACGCCTCCTTTATATTGTTTCTATGCAAATACAATGCCAAAATTAAAATAATCCAACTTTTTGTAAATTGAATTTAAACCTATATTTCAATTCATTTCTTTACATTTTTTATAGTAAAATTAATACATATAAAATAAAAAACGGGATATGATAAACCTATTTTATCCCGTTTTTAATCCAATTTAAAAATATTTTACCTTTATCATTAATTTTAGTTCCACTCCTACCCTTATTTTTATTTATCATTTCTAAATCAAAAAGTAAATTTAATATTGACCTTACTTCACCCTCACCAATGTATGAAAGTTTTTCACTTATACATCTTCTACCAACACCATCACTTTTATCTAAACATTCAAGTACATCTATTACTTTTTCTAATTTATAAGTATTATTTATAATTTCAATTTCTTTTAAAAATCTATTCCATTATTTAATATATATTGTGGTAAATCATTTAATGTTACAATTTCAAATCCCATTACATTTAAATAACTTGCTATATTTTGCAGTTCTCTTATATTTCCTGGCCATTTATAATTTAGAAATAGTTTTTCAACCTCATAATCAAATTCTATTTTTCTTTCAAAAAACTTTCTAAAAGAGGCATTATATCTTCTTTTCTTTCCCTAAGTGGTGGTAAAGAAATTGGTAATACATTTATTCTATAATATAAATCCTCTCTAAATAAACCTTCATCTACTAATTTCTTTAAATCTTTATTAGTTGCTGCAATAACTCTAACATTGACATTAATTATGTTATCTGAACCAACTCTCATTATTTGTTTTTCCTGAAGTACTCTTAAAAGCCTTGTTTGTAATTTTAGTGGCATATCACCTATTTCATCTAAAAAAATTGTTCCATTATTGGCAATCTCAAATAAACCAATTTTGCCTTCCTTTAATGCACCTGTAAATGCACCTTTTTCATATCCGAAAAGCTCACTTTCTAATAAATTTTCAGGCAAAGCAGCACAATTTACAGCAACAAAAGGATATATAGAACGATTACTATAATTGTGTATAGATTGAGCAATCATCTCTTTACCAGTACCACTTTCTCCATTAATTAATACTGTATAATCTGATTTAGCTATTTTCTTTGCTATATTAATGCATTCCTTCATCTTAGGAGAATTTGTTATAATCATATCAAATTTATATTTTGCAAAAACCCTTTTTCTCGTATCTTTTTAGATAGATCTTGTTCAATCCTTTTTATATTAGTAACATCTGAAAAAGTTATTATATAACCTGAATCATAATTTAGATATTTAATAGGTTCTTTGTTTACACTAAAAATTTGGTTTTTATATTTTATTATTTCACTTTGTACTCTATTCTTTTTTATTACATTATCTATTTCTTTTCATTAAATGATAGGTAACTACCCATTTTATAGTTAAATAAATTATTATATGTACTATTAGCTAAAACTATTTTCCCTTCATTATCTGTAATTACAATAGCATCTTGTATATGCTCAATTAAAACCTCAAGTTGTTGCCCCTTTACAAACAAATCGAAATATTGTTTCTTAATCCCAATATCTTTGCTTATAATACTTTCAGAATATTTTATTAAATTTTCTTCTATATCCTTATCGTGTATATCTAAGCAATTAAATATTTTTAAAAACGTTGCTATATCAATGCATCTATGTCCTACATCAATTATAGTTTCTACAAAATTTGGTACCTTGTCTTTTTCTCCAGGAGTAATTGCAACCTTTACATTTTCATATACCTTATCATCTAAATATGGTATAAATTTAAGATGTTTTATTCCAATTCTACGAAGTAAATTAACTGTTTCAATTGTTGTTTCTTTTGTATCATTTACTACTAAAACTTCCGTATCATTTGGAATTGCTGCAATTTTATAAATTTCTTTTTCTCTCAATGTCCTTTCTATTACTATGATTGTACTCTCTTTTGAAGCATACTTTTGTATCTCATAAGCTTTTTCATCTATCATAACTAAAATAACAGTATCATTAATAATATCCCCATCCTTCATTTCATATAAGTAGTAGTTATTTATCTCTACCTTACCTACTAATACTTCATTTAAATTATCTCTTAAAAACTCTGACAAAGGCCCTTTTCTATTTGTAACAAGTGCAATACTCTTCAAATTTCATCCCTCCCTAAGTGCCCCCAGTTGAAATACTACATTTTTATATTTAATATCTTATTCATATCTTTAATTAATTTTTATATCGATAAATTATAATAAAAATAAAGATGTAATCATAAAACTTATAAGAAAAATTAATAAAATAAATTATTAAAGTATATACCTGCATTCAGTATTTTCTAAAAAATAATTATAATATTGACATAATTAATTCATATAAGACTTATAATTTCTCTTAGATTTAGCCTTTAACAAATTCATATAAAATAGTTATAATATACTTAATACTGATAATAAACAATTCCATAAAATGGTTTAATTCACATTTCACCTGGGTGGCACTTTTTGAGAAAAGGAGAGGTTATTATGCAAAAGCTGTATTATGAAAATCCATATATTTTTGAATGGGATGCTGAAGTTATAAATCAAATTAAAAAGATAATTTATATTTTGTTGAACTATCAAAAACAGCCTTTTATCCAGAAGGTGGGGGACAACCAAGAGACTTTGGGATAATTGATGGTTTTAACGTTATTGATTTGTTTGAAGAAAATGATACTGTATATCACGTTGTAGATAAAAAAATCGAAAAAAATAATGTAAAATGTACAATTGATTTTGAAAGAAGATTTGACCATATGCAAAACCACACAGGACAGCACCTTTTATCTTCAGTATTCATAACATTGTATGATGCCCCAACAAACAGTTTTCATCTTGGTGATGATTATGTAAGTATAGATATTGGTTTAGAAAATATAACAGACGAGATAGTTAAAAATGTTGAGGATAGAGTGAACGAACTAATTTTTAAAAACATACCAGTTAAATCATACATAGTAAATAATGAAGAAGCTAAAAAATTACCTTTAAGAAAACTCCCGCCTACTGATGTTAATATAAGAATTGTTGAAATCGAAGGAATAGACTACTCTCCCTGCTGCGGCACCCACGTTAGAAACCTTGGGGAAATTGGTATGGTAAAAATTTTAAAAACGGAAAAATATAAGAATATGACACGAGTATATTTTAAATGTGGTAAGAGACTTCTTAGAGATTTTCAAGAAAAAATACAATCATAAACAATTTAAACAAACAGCTATCTGTTCCACAAAATGAAATTCTAAGTAAAATAAACTCTATGCAAAATGAGATTAAAAATTTATCTAAACAGCTAAATGTACAAAAAGAAATTACTTCACAATACATTGCAATGGATTTAATAAAGGATTCTAAAGAAAATATCATATTTAAAATATACGATGATAAGCTATTTGACGAAATACAAATGATAGGAAATAAACTAACTTCCTTATGTGACAAAGTTGTTATTTTAGCTTCTATCGCCGATAAAAAGTTATATTAACCCATAATGGAACACTAAAAATTAACTGCGGTCAAATTTTTAAGGAACTTTTGCAAAACTTCAATGGTCGTGGGGAGGCGGTCCAAAATTTGCACAAGGAAGCTTTGAGAACATAGAAAACCTAAAGAAATTCACAGAAAATCTACTTGATCAAGTTAAAATACAGTAGGTAGAACCTACTGTATTTTAACTTATCCAATCATCATTTTAATATCATCATCTACGTTTGTAATACCACCAATTCCAAAGTTTTCAACAAGAACCTTTGCTACATTTGGTGATAAGAAGGCTGGTAGTGTTGGTCCTAAGTGAATATTCTTAACTCCAAGGTAAAGCAGTGCTAAAAGAACAGTTACAGCCTTTTGTTCATACCAAGCTATGTTGTATACTATTGGTAGCTCATTTATATCATTTAGTTCAAATACTTCCTTAAGCTTTAGAGCAATTACAGCAAGTGAATATGAATCGTTACATTGTCCTGCATCTAAAACCCTTGGAATTCCTCCAATGTCTCCAAGTTCAAGCTTGTTGTATCTGTACTTTGCACATCCTGCTGTTAGAATTACTGTATCCTTTGGAAGTTTCTTTGCAAATTCTGTGTAGTACTCTCTTGACTTCATTCTTCCATCACAGCCTGCCATAACAACAAACTTTCTAATTGCACCGCTCTTTACTGCTTCAACAACCTTATCAGCAAGTTGTAATACTTGGTTGTGGGCAAATCCACCAATTATTTCACCTTCTTCTATTTGTACTGGTGGTTTACATCTCTTTGCGTGTTCTATTATTTCGCTAAAATCTTTATTTCCATTTTCATCTTCCTTAATGTGTTTTGCACCTGGGAATCCTACTACACCAGTTGTGTATAGTCTATCCTTATATGAATCCTTTGGTGGTACTAAGCAGTTTGTAGTCATTAAAATCGGTCCATTAAATAGTTCAAATTCCTTATCTTGTAACCACCAAGCATTTCCATAGTTTCCAACAAAGTGTTCATACTTCTTAAAGGCAGGATAGTAGTGTGCAGGAAGCATTTCTCCGTGAGTATAAACATCCACGCCTGTTCCCTTAGTTTGTTCTAATAGTTGTTCTAAATCCTTTAGGTCGTGTCCACTTATAAGTATCGCTGGATTATTTCTTACACCAATATTAACCTTTGTAATCTCAGGATTTCCATAGGTTGATGTATTTGCCTTATCTAAAAGTGCCATCACATCAACAGCATATTTTCCTGTTTCAAGTGCAAGTGAAACAAGTTCATCAGCACTAAGTGTGTCATCTAAAGTTGCTGAAAGTGCCCTTTGCATAAATTTAAATATATCATTGTTTATATACTTAAGTACATAGGCGTGATTTGCATATGCAGCCATTCCCTTTACACCATAAGTAATTAATTCTCTTAAGGATCTTATATCCTCGTTTTCTGTCTTTAGTATTGATACTTCCTCTGCCTTCTTTTGTGCATCTTCCCTTGATACAACAAAATTTACTGCATCGTGATTTAGTTTTTTACATCTATTCCTTTAGACTTTAATTCATTCTTTATTTCCTCTCTTAAATTTATTCCCTCAAATACCCTATCGTATATTGCCATATCATCAAAATTTACATTTGTAATTGTCACAAACAGGCTTTCCATTATAAACCTATCTACATCATCCCTTTGAATTCCATTTTCCTTAGCAGTAAGGTTTACCATTGATAAACCCTTTAAAGTATACATTAGTAGGTCTTGACTCTTTGCAACTACATCATTCTTTCCACATACACCTCTTAAGCTACATCCCTTTCCACCTGCAGCTTCTTGACATTGATAGCAAAACATACTCATCTGAATCCCTCCTCTTTTTGTTTATACCTTAATTATACTTGCTATATTTTGGGGATTCAGTGATTTATATCACATAAATAAATTTTTATATGTTTATTTTAAAAATAGCACCGTTTATTACGGTGCCAGTAGAATAAAAGGATAATATGGAATGTTTCTTAATATCCAATATAAAAGAATGACTACTAAAATTATTATATAAGTTTTTTAGTTAGAATAATCTTTTTAAAAATAGGTTTATCATTTATGTATATTCCTATCTCTGAAATACAAAAATAAAATACAATTGGAATAGATAAAACCATAGCAGGATTATAGGAAAATGCCTGTTTTATCCTCCCGTGTAACAAATGGTAGTAAGCCCTTGATGACCCACAACCTGGACAATAATAACCTGTTATATACAAAAATGGGCAGGTTGGATATAGTGTTACCTCAGGATTATTTTTATAAAAATATAAAACTGAAACACAAAATAATAAAAGCATAATATAAAAAGTTTTTTTATTCCTTATACTAACCTTCATATTCAATTATCATCCTGAAACCGCAATAATATAAAATATCCCTATTATTAAACCAATAATAAATGAAGCCATACACCACGTTTTTGCCTTATCTGACGCTTCCTGTGCACCGTAATAGTCTCCAGCTGCCCATTTTGTATCCACTTGAGCTGCATAAACTATTGCAACAATTCCAAAGGGCAAACAGCAAAACAACGTTACCAAAATAGCCTGAGCTAAATATGTTGGTGGTTTATCTGCTAAACTTGGCCTAATATTTTTATAACCATAGTAAGTTTGTGTATCCCTTAGTTTAGTTCCACAATTTAAACAATAAAAAGCATCATCAGGACATTCTTGTCCACAATTTTTACAATACATAAAAATTCCCCTTGAATAGACTATTACATTTTATTCGATTATTGTTTGTGTTATTCGTATATTTTCTATATACAATTTTGTATTAGTTTTAACCCATAAAAATCACCCAAGTGAATTTTACACTTGGGTGAAGCCTTTAAAAAGTCAAGATAAAAAGGCCCCTTGAAGGATTACTTTGGTATTTTTTCAAGAGGCCATTTTAAATCAGAGGATATTTTATGTTTAATAACAATCTGGGTAATTTTTTTAATAATAAAGTATCTTAAATTTCTTGTCTCCCTTGATCTCTATTTCTTCCCTTTCAATATCATCTATTCTTGAAATTCCATTCCCCTTAAGTACAGCATCTAAAAATTTATGTATTTTATCCTCTTCCCCTTCAACTTCTGCCTCAACTGTTCCATCATCTAAGTTCTTAACATAGCCACTTAATCCTAAAGCATATGCCTTTGTATAAACAAAATACCTAAAACCTACTCCCTGTACTCTACCGCAGAACCTAAATCTATATCTTTTCATAAAACCACTCCATCTTATTTATACATAATTTGGAAAATATAACATTTCACCTGGGTGGCACTTTAGTTAAGTAAAGAGACTATTTTTAAGTCTTTTCTATTCATTAAATCTATAATTTCATCTCCTATTTTAATTATAGGATATGCAACATTTTGGGGTGTTATATAGACAATTTCAGCTGCTCGTCCATCATTCAAAACCACCTGCATACCAACATAGTAACTTGCAATGTTATGTAAGAAGGTAAGCAATATTTTTATATCAAAATTTATGTATCCATCTATTTCAATTATTTTGAAGGCATCAAAAGGCGTCATTCTACCCTTATAGACTCTCTCTTGAGTTAAAGCATCATATACATCGCATATAGAAATTATCTTTGCAAACAAACTTATATTATCACCCTTTAATCTTAGTGGATACCCAGAACCGTCTTCCTTCTCGTGATGCATAAGTATACCCTTTAAAACTTCAAGACTAATACGTTTATCCTGTTTTGCAATTTCATACCCGTACTGTGCGTGTTTTTTCATTATTTCAAACTCATTTTTATTAAGTGGTCCCTTTTTATTTAGTATTTCCTCAGGAATTTTTGACTTTCCTAAATCGTGCATAACCGCAGCCTTTGTTAACTCTGTAATTACCTCCTCTGAAAGACCAACCCATTTTCCAAGGAGCATACTATAAAAGGCTACGTTCAAGCTGTGATTATAGGTGTATTCATCATAGGCTTTAAAACTGGATAAAAATTTAATCACATTATCCTTTTGTTCCATTTCCACCTTTATATCTTCTGCAATATCAGATATAGCCCCATAATCAAGTTTTTGCCTAATGCTAAATCACCTATTATATTTTTTACTGCATCAACATTCTTAGAATATTCTTTTTTAGCTCTTCATATGCATTATTTATTGAATCTACTGAATCACTATCTGAATATATATATATTTGACTTATATCTAATTTTTTTAGCTTGTTTATTATAAATTCATTTAAAACTGTACCTTCTGTAATAATTACTGCTCCTGTTTCAGTAATCACATCTAAGGCAACCTTATCACCAATGCAGCAATCATCGATATTAATAATCCTCTTTTCCAAAATATCAGACCCCTCTTACTATATTAACTAATTTATATTATAACATAAAATCTTAAAAATACATATTTACCTATATTTTGTAAATTAAATAATTTATAAAAAATATTTTATCTTAGTAAATTAATACAGTATTCATTGTACTATTCTTTCAGTTATTTATTTCTTTATATATTTCTTTGAATCATAAGTTATTCTTGAAATTTCACTTTCATTTCCTATTCTGTCTACAGCTGTAACAGCATAAATATAATTTTTTTAATATCCACTTTATTATCGATAAATATTATCTCTCTTTGTCCCTTTTCTCTTTTATAATGGCTATTATGTTGTTAGGATCGTTTATATTTCCTATTTTATTCCCATTAAAACGATAAACAATATAATACATAGATTCATTAGATAAAGAATCCTGCCACTTTATTGATACTTTATTTTTTAAAACAGAAACTTTTAAATAACATACCTTCTTTGGAGATCTATTATCTATCCAAGGCATATTTGGTACAAATGCTTTTGTTCTATATAATTTTTTCAATAAGTTAGTTCCTTCATTATTACTATTAACAAGATTTCTTAAACTGAAAAAGCACTGCCCTTTACTTCTTTATATAGCGAGTTGAATTTTATTTGGTTTATTATTTCTTCAGGGTTTTGCCAATCAGTATCTAATTTATCAGTATATTTGTATACTGCTTGTCCAATATATAGATGACAATTCGTACCCCTTACAACATCTGACCACCAATCTACTAATTCAGCGTATGGTGCAGCATTATTTGCAAAAGACCAATAAATTTGTGGAATAATGTAATCAATCCATCCAGATTTTACCCATTTTCGTGTATCCGCATAAATATCATCATAACTTGATTGTGATGTTACAGGTGTATGTGAGCCTACACCTTCCTTGCTACCTTCTGGATGTTTTGCAATATGACCCCAAATCCCAAATGGGCTTACTCCAAATTTTACATATGGTTTCTCCCTCTTAATAGCCTGTGAAACTATTCTAATCATATTGTCAACATTGTTTCTTCTCCATTCCTTTATATCACTATATCCTTTGCCATATAGTTCAAAAGTATCTTTATCTTCTAAAGCCTCACCAAATACTAAAGGAATCTTTTTACCTGTTACATTGTCTATTTTCGATGTTTTATATGGATAAAAATAATCATCAAAGTGTATAGCATCAACATCATATTTTTTAACTATTTCTACAACCGTATCCTTTATAAAATTTTGAACTTCTGGTCTCCCTGGATCTAAAAATAGTTTATTTGCGAATCTAAGAACACAATCTGGATGAAGCTTGGCAAAATTATTATCTGCTAATTTTACAAGTTCCTCCTTTATAACTTCATCAGTTGGTTTATCAATTGAAAATCCTTGTGCAACTCTATATGGATTTAGCCAAGCGTGAAACTCCATATTTCTTTTGTGGGTCTCTTCAATCATCCATTTTAAAGGATCCCAACCTGGACTTACTCCTTGTTTACCTGTTAAATACTGCGACCAAGGATTTAATTTTGAATTATAAAAAGCATCATTCATAGGCCTTACTTGAAAAATTACTGCATTAAAATTCATATTCTGTAATTGATTTAGTATATTTATATATTCCTTTTTAAACTCTTCTTCCGATAAACCTTTTTTGATGGAAAATCTATATTTGAAACTGTTGAAATCCACACTCCTCTAAACTCACTTTTTTAGGTGTAATTTGCTGTGGTATTTTTATTTGTTCATCGTGTAACAGTATTTTTTATCTGAATTGTATTTAAATAATGGTACAAGCTTATCTACAGCCATAACATTTTTTGACTTAAAATTATATTTAATAACAATATCGATGTCAGAACTATAATAATATACTTTTTCTTCATACCAAAACACCTCAATCTTTTGAAAACAACTAAAATACACTATACTTAATAAAAATTATATAATATTTTGTGTATAATTTAAATAATTATTATGTCTTTTGTAAAAATTTATTTTAATAAGTAAAAAATTGATTTTAAATTAATAAATAGGTCGGGCATAATCCCGACCTATTCATTTAAATTCTCTATTAAATTTTTTAGTGCATCTACTGCTTCTCTTTCATCCTCACCCTCTGCCTTTATTACTATTTCATCTCCCTGTCTTACAGCAAGACTTAATAGTCCTAAAAGACTCTTTATATTTACTTCCTTTTCACCCTTTTTAAAAAATATGTTGCTTTTAAACTTTTTTGATTCTGTTACAACCAATGTTGCTGGTCTCGCGTGAAGACCTGTTTTGTTTTGTACTGTTGCCTTTGCTTCAACCATTTTAAACCCTCCATTTATTTAAAATTAAGTTTAGCTGCCGCCTCTTTATCTAAAATTAAAGTTACATCAGGATGAAGCTGCAGTATTGATGCTGGAACATCTGGTGTAATTGGACCATTTACCATTTTTTCAATTATATCTGCTTTTTCTTTGCCTGATGCCAAAAGAATAATCTTTCTTGCGTGCATTATTGTCTTTATTCCCATACTTATTGCCATCGTAGGTACTTCTTCTATTGAATTAAAAAATCTCGAATTTGCCTTTATGGTATCTTCATCAAGCCTTACAAGATGCGTTTTTGCTTCAAATTTAACATCAGGTTCGTTAAATCCAATGTGTCCATTTTTTCCTATACCTAAAATCTGAAGGTCTATACCTCCAGCCTTTTCTATTTTTTCTTCATATTCTAAACATTCCTTTTCAATATCCTGTGCTCTACCGTTTGGAATATTAATTTTATTCTTATCTATATCTACGTGTTTAAACAAATGTTCCATCATATAAAAATAATAGCTCTGTGGATTATCTCTATCTAATCCATAATACTCATCAAGGTTAAAGGTAGTCACCTCTCTAAAGGTAAACTTCCCTTCACTGTACATTTTTACTATTTCCCTATACATACCAATAGGAGTTCCTCCTGTTGCAAACCCAATAACACTTTTTGGCTTTAATATTAATTGGCTTGCAACCATATCTGCAGCTTTTTGCTTAACTCTTCGTAGTTTTCTGTCACAATTATTCTCATAAAAACCCTCCTATATTTGGTAAATCTCAGTTAAGGGCAACTGAAAACTAACTTTTATGCCGTAAAGACAACTTCTCCATCTATTATTGTTAACTTAACCTCTATATCTTCATTAAAAATTATAATATCTGCTTTTTTACCTTTTTAATACTACCAATTCTGCTGTCTTCATTAATAACTTTTGCTGGATTTAAAGAGGCCATCTTGACAGCATCTACTATATTTATTCCTAAATTTTTACATTTAGCACAGACCTATTTATAGTAAGGATACTTCCTGCAAGAGTACCGTCTTCAAGTCTTGCTGAAGTCTTATCCACATAAACCTCCTGTCCACCTAAGTCATATACCCCTTCCTTCATACCTCCTGCTCTCATAGAATCTGTTATTAAAACAACCTTATCAGTTCCCTTTATATTTATTAATAGCTTTACTGCCTCAGGATGAACGTGGATAAAGTCAGCAATGACCTCTGAGGTTATATGCTGATTAAGTACAGCACCAACTGCTCCTGGTTCTCTATGATTGAAGGGACTCATTGCATTAAAGGTGTGGGTAGCGTGACTTATCCCCTTTTTATTGCCTCTATTGCAATATCATAGGTTGTACTTGTATGCCCCATTGAGAGAACAATATTTTTATTTTTGAAACATATTCTATAAAACTTAATGCATCATCCACCTCCGGTGCCATTGTTATTATTTTTATTACATCAATATAATCCTTTATAAAATCATATGTCGGAGGTATTATATACTTTTCATCCTGTGCTCCTTTGTATTTTTGCTTATAAAAGGTCCTTCTAAATGAACTCCTAAAACCTTTGCTCCCTTTACCTTATCTTTATAACTTCTAACATTTTCAAGTGCACTATATATTAAATCCTTTGACATTGTCATCGTAGTTGGTAAAAGGCTGTAGCACCATACTTTGTGATGGTTTTACTTATATTTTGAAGTGCTTCATAGCTTGCATCCATTGTATCGCTACCACCTGCACCGTGTATATGTATATCAATAAAGCCAGGTGATACATAGTTACCGTCAGCGTCAATTATTTTATAGTCAGCTTTATTTATTTCTTTTTCATCCACAATATCAATAATTTTTTCGTCAAAGATTAAAGCTTTACCCTGAAGCACTTCCTCTTCTGTTATTATTCTACCGTTTATTATAGCCTTCATTTTATCAATCCTTCTTCATATTCTTCTATAGCCTTCGCTATGTATCCTCTGTTTTTTCTAAAAGTTTTTTAGCTTCTTTTATACAAAGTCCTGTCTTAATCATTAATATACTTAGTTTTACATCGTAATCTGTTTTATCAAGAACAGTCTCAATTACCAAATCATCTGCACCTGTCGCAATTTTAACTATTCTTTTTGCTCTCTCATACAATTTTTTATTTGAAGCCTGAACATCCACCATTAAATTTTCATATACCTTGCCCATTTTAATCATTGTTCCTGTTGAGAGCATATTTAGAATCATCTTTTGAGCTGTTCCTGCCTTCATTCTTGTTGAACCCATTATAACCTCAGGTCCAACCTCAGCTGATATTGGAACATCAGCATACTCATTCATTATGCTTTTCTTATTCATATTTACTGCAATTGTCAGTGCTCCTATTTCCTTTGCATACTTCATTGCTCCTATTACATAAGGAGTTCTGCCAGATGCTGCAATTCCGCAGACAACATCTTTATTTGTCAAATTTCTATCTATCATATCTTTTCTACCAAGCTCCTCATCATCCTCTGCACCTTCTACTGCTTTAAACATTGCAGTATGTCCTCCAGCAATTACCCCTTGAACCAACTCATAATCAACTCCAAAGGTAGGTGGGCACTCCGATGCATCTAATATTCCAAGTCTTCCACTTGTTCCTGCCCCAACGTATATTAACCTTCCACCATCTAAAAGCCTTTGTGATATCATATCAATTGCCTTCGCAATATTTTCCTTTTCCTTCTCTACTGCGAAAGCTACCTTTTATCCTCCTCATTTATCATTGAAACCATCTCTAATGTGCTTACTCTATCAATATTCTTCGTATTTGGATTCACAGCTTCAGTAACAAGATGTGCCAAATTTATTTTGTCCATACAGTTCACTCCTATCATTTAAGCTCAAAACCAAATTTCTGCCAAGGTTGTAAGTAGTCCAATAAAAATAATTCTTCTTCCTTAATTCTACCTACTACATTTGTTTTCCCTGAGTTTTCCATATCCTTTAATGCTATTTGCAATTCACCTGCATAATGTCCATATAATGATGTATCAATTAGTATGTCTCCCTTTTAATATCTGGTGTATTAAAAGGTATAAACTTATGTCCCTTGTATTTTACTCTACTTTGTGTAGACCTAATCATATATTCTGATACATCTCCGCGATTAAAGTGCAATTCTTCTAAAACTATTTTTCTTTCAATTTCTGGTACATCCTTAACAAGTTCTACTTCAAACTTGAGCATATCCCTATCCACTTTACTTAATTCTTTCATTTCCTCTTCAGATGCAAAACAATTTGCAATTATAACATCATCTATTAATCCTGTTGCAAAAGATGCTTTGCTTGAACCTTTATAGGTAAATTTCTATGCATTTCTAAAGTACATAGTCCCTCATTAACAGGCCAAGGTCCAAAGGTACTATTGTTTGAAGAAACAAAAGCTGCTGTTCTAATTCCTAATTCTTTAAATTGTCTACTACACTTTTCAAAGTGATTATAACTTAGACCTGTATATCTGTGGGGATAAAAATTATGACATGCAATAAGATTTTCTAAATTTGGTTTGTAGCTTAATATATTTTCTATATATTTTGTACCATTACTCATATTTATTTCAATCTTCAAACCATATGGATTAAATGTCATAAGGGATTCCTCTAGTCCACTAAATCCCATATCAAGTCTTATGCCATAGACATTAAGCTCTTTAAAAAGCTCAAATCCTTATAACTAATTCCAAGTTCTCCAAAAACTCTTGGACTTACATCTGCAATTACGTTCATTCCTAATCTATTTGCTTCATTAATTATTTCCTTAAATTCCTTGACTATTTTATCTTTATCGCCATTAACAGATAATAGACAAGTAAATACCCTTTTAAATCCGTATTTTGCTGCTAAATTTAAATACTCTATATTTTCCTGCAAACTGGCTTTTTCAGGATATATTGAAATACCTAACTGTTTCATATATTATTCCCCTAAAAAATTTTTTGCCTGGTGTTATATTCCCTAAAACAACTCTTTCCCTTGCTCCTGTTGCACCTTTAATATTTGAACATATTCCATTTAATGTTTCATTAGCAAGTACTGCAAAGGCAACTGCTTCTTTTGCATCTGATGAATATCCTAAATCTTCTTGTATCATAACACTACAGTTTGGTAATAAATCTTTAATCATATTTACTAAAGTTTTGTTATAACTACCACCACCACTTATAATTACTTCATCCACACTATATTTATCAAAGATATACAATTTATAATTTATGTATATTGAATAAGCTGTAAAAGCAGTTACTGTTGTTATAATATCAAAATCTTTATGAATCCCCCATTTTTTAAGGAGACTATCAACAAATGAACTGCCAAACATCTCTCTTCCAGTAGTCTTTGGTGGTTTTTAGATATATATGGTATATCTAAAAGTTCCTTTAACATACCTTCTATAATTTTACCTTGTGAAGCAAAATAACCATCTTTGTCATATTTAACTCCCTTAAGTCTCTGTACAACTTCATCTATAATCATATTTCCTGGTCCAGTGTCAAAGGCAAAAACATCATCCACTCTGCAATTTTTGGGTATTACCGTTACATTTCCAATACCACCTATATTCTGTAGTGCCCTTGTTTTATCTGATTTATATAATATATAATCTACATAAGGTACAAGTGGTGCACCTTGCCCCCTGCTGCCATATCCATAACTCTAAAATTAGATACGACAGTCGCTCCTGTTTCATAGGATATAACTGCTGGTTCTCCAATCTGAAGTGTTGATTTTATACTTCTATCACTACCTACTGGAATATGATATATAGTTTGTCCGTGTGAACCTATGAAATCAAGTTTGTCCAAAGGAAATTTTGCCCTTTTACATACCATTTTTACAGCATCTGCAAATAAATATCCTAATTTAAAATTAAGACTGCAGATAAGTTCAACATTAGACTCCTCCAACTTACAACAACTTTTTATCTCTTTTTTATATCCTCTGGCATATCTAAATTAACGAATTCTATTAATTCAACCTTTGTATTTTCGGAATTTCCGCTTATTTTAACAAGTGCTACATCAATACCGTCTAATGATGTTCCTGACATAAGACCTACGGCATACTTACACATTGATATCACCAACCATTTTATTATGTTCCATTAGAGCTATATAAAAGCCCCTTTGACGCTGGAACGTCTTCTTCTATTACTCTTACATTATTTAGTTTTCTACTTAAAATCTCTTTAAAATTAACTTTAACTATGTCAACCTTTGTTAATATGCTACCTTTAATACCAACCTTTATATCATTTAACATATCTAATTTATTTGCAACCATACAGGTTAAATTAACTAAATCTTCAGCTGCCTCAAGTAATATTTTTTGCATATATATCTTGTTTACTACTCTCTACAACAACCGGTACTAATGAAGCAATACTTGCCTTATCAAATTGGTAAACAAAACCTTTTATCTCTTCTACTTTTTTAATGTTTAATTTTTTCATTATATTTAATGTTAAAGGGCTCGCTTTATAACCCATATCGTATTCATAAATCATCTTTTTAAAGCTTTTAAAGATATATGATATCCACTACCTTCATCACCTAAAATATGTCCCCATCCTCCAGCCCTCATAATTTCATTTTCCTTTTTACCTACACTTATAGAGCCGGTTCCTGAAATAGTTATTATTCCATCCTCCCCTTTAATAAAGAAGCGTGTGCTATAACTGCATCATTCACTACCTTTGTATTGATTTTAAAGTATTCCTCAATTTTCTGCTTAATAATTGTACTATAATTTCCAGCTTCAACTCCTGCTAATCCTGCACAAATAAAAATACATTTTGAGTCTTTTGTTTTTTCATATACACCCTCTATACAACCATCAATTGCTTTTATTATATTATTTAATGCTTCTTTTTCATTTACCATTACATTTCCAAAACCAGAGACACTTTTATAGATGTAATCTCCATTTAAACTATAGGCTACAGCTTCGGTTTTAGTGCCTCCACCATCCACACCAATAATATACTGCAAAATATCACCAACCTCTTAGCTTAACATCATATCTAAAATATTGCATAAATCATCATCAGAAAATTTTATACTAAATTTTCTTTCAATAATAGTTAGATTTTCTTTTATATGTTCATAAATCTCAGAGTGCTTATTTTTTATTACTTCCAAGTTCTCGCATTTGACAGTTTCTTCTTGGTTTATTAACTTTTCAATTAAACAACCTAAATGTATAATAATACCATTTAATTTATCTTCATCAATATGAATCTTAAAGGTATTTAATAAATCATCAAACATATTAATAATATAGTCTACTAAATCACCCGATTCATCAATCTGTAAATAATCTTTAAAAACTATCTTTAAATTTTTTATAAACTCACCAGTTGAAGTAGTATAATTAATATATCCTTTATAATACTGTTCAAATAATGAATCAAGAGATATATAATTTATACCTTCAATTTCTATTTTAAATGGACTAACAATTGCTTCAATTTCAGCATTTTTTCTCAAACCTTCAACTGCTTTTAAAAATTCATTTTTATCTTTAATAGCTAAATTAACAACATCATATTTATTTATATCAAATTTTTTATATATTAACTCTTTAATCTTTTGTGCAGTTCCTTCACCTGTTGTACAAGCTGAAATGATAATTGGTTTATTTTTGAACTAAAAGAATTTTCAGCTTCACTTATTTGCTTCTCTTCAGCCTTTAGTGAACTTACTATATCGCTCAAACTCGCATTCATTAGAGCCATTCTTGTTGCTTTAATTGCCATAAGTGTTGTGACCATATCGACAGACTCGACTTCTATTCCTGTATTGTTAGAAATCATTTTATCAAAATATCTCAATGAACCCATATCAACTAAAAGTAATGCACCTTTTCCTTCGTTTTTCTCTTTTATTATTTCTTCAATCTTTTTTAGTGCATCCTCTGGTTTCATTGAAAGCGGCATATCAAAGGCTAACGCGTGATTTGTATTTAACAAATGATTTACTACCTCAACCATAGAAGATGCTGTGCTACTTCCGTGCATAGCAACCAAGACTAATACTTTACCATCATTTTCCTTTGCTTCTGCTGCAAAAACATAGCAATAAACCCTATTTCATCTAACGGAACCCTAATATTAAACTTTTCTTCTAACTTCTCAGCAAGTAACATAGCAATTTTAAATTCTTTTGGGTATTTCTCTCTTATTTCTTCTAATTTTGGGTTTTCTATCATTTTGTTAAATTTTGCTCTATTTAAAAATGTATCTATATGTATAACTAATCCTAAAAATGTGTTTTTGAAATTTTTCTTTTTAATTTATATTCAGCTAAAGATATAAAGGATTTTATAAATTCAAATAAATCATTATTTATTAATCTTTTACTTCTTCATCTTCATTTTTTAAATTAATATTTTTTAAATACTTATTAATGTATTCTTCAACTTCACCTGAAACAATATCTTTTATATGTTTTGTATCTAATCCCTTAGATTTAAAATAAAGTGTTCTTTTTTCCATAAAATCATATATGTTTTGTGATAGAGTATATTTATCGTCTTCAATATAATCCTTTATTGCCTCATCTGTTTTTATTTTTAATTTTTTATATTAGTTTTACTTGCAATTAGTAAACCTGCTTTTACTTTTTCATTAAAATCATCAAGTGTAACATTTAATGAATCTCCACCAAACATACTTCTTATATAAGCCTTAGCACAAGCAATTTGAATATCACTTTTAAGTTCACCTATGTTATTTAAACAATCATAATTAAGAAGTGCAGTAATTGCATCTTTTTCTACTTCTATTTTTCTATTTATCCTTTTTGATTCTTCTTCAAAGAAATTTTTTATTAACTCAAATCTTTCTTCAACTGGTCTCTCTCTTAACGGAGGCAATGAAATAATAACTGGTATTCTTCTAACAAATGTTTTTAACAATGTAGACTCTATATTTTCTGTTGTAGCTGCTATAATCATTACATTAATAGGTATCTCTTGCGTTCCTCCTAATTTTGAATATCTTCCTTCATCAATTAATGTAAAAGCATCTCTTGTCCCTCTGGTGGAAGTCTATGCACTTCATCAAGAAACAGAATACCATCTCTTGCCTTTTCAATTATTCCTTCTTTATCCTCTGTGGCTCCTGTGTACGCACCTTTTTTACACCAAATAAGTAGGAAATAAGAAGTTGCGGATTATTTGAGTAATCTGCACAGTTAAAAACTGCAAATTTACTGCTATCTTTTATCATCTTGGACTCTACAGCATATTTAAACATTATCTTTGCAAAATATGATTTTCCAACCCCAGTTTCTCCAACTATTAAGGTATGCAATCCCTTTGGAGGATAAACAATAGCAGCCTTTGCAAGAGCAATCTGATTTTTAAACTTCCACTGTTTCCAATGATACTATCAAACACTGAACTACTTTTCCCTATTTCTTCTTTCAATAATTTTTCTTCATTGACAAAGTATCTTACAGGTCTTCCTGATGTCTTCTTAATATATCCTTGATTAACAAGCCTACTAAATTC
Source organism: Caloramator sp. mosi_1 (assembly GCF_028622835.1). GTDB lineage: Bacteria > Bacillota > Clostridia > Clostridiales > Caloramatoraceae > Thermobrachium. The sequence goes on from NZ_CP117677.1 coordinate 512,299, forward strand.
CCTTACTACATTACTTCTCTGCATATTCATAATCTTAGCTGTTTCTTGTGCTGTTACACCAATTACCTTCCCAATTTGCTTTTTTGCCTTATACATTCTTCCTTGATATAATCATATACCTCTTTATATTTCACACTAATCCCGCCTTATTTAATTTATTTATTTTTTTACCATCTATTTTTACAAGTCCTTTATATTCTTCTTTTTCTAACATTTGCCTGGTAATCTCAAAAACATAATACACAATACTGAAGATACTATCAACAGTATATTCCAAATAACGGGATTAATTTTATTAAAAGCAAAACTTGGAATAATTAAAACCAAGAAGGCAGAAAAACCTATAATCCATCTATTCAGTTTTATCTTTTTCATCAATAAATTTGTAAATTTAACTGAACCTAAAATCAAAACTATAAAAAGATTATATAAAACAGTTTTGAAGGCATCTATATCTCCTCCATACTACTTTTTCTCTTCTAATTTTTTACATAATTTTACTATTTGTTCTATTAAATTTTTCTCTGAAATTGCTGTCATCAAATGGTCTTGAGCGTGAACCATAAGTAAATTCATTTGAAGATTTTCACCATTAATTTCAGCTTGAATTAACTTTGTCTGGGTATTATGAGCAATATCAAGTTCCTCTTGTGCCTTTATAAGTAATTCTTCAGCTTCTTTTATGTTTCCCTCCTGTGCCTTTTTAATAGCTTCATAGGCATATGCCCTTGCATTACCTCCGTGTGATATTATTTCAAAGATTTCATTTTCCATAACTAAACCTCCATTCAGCAATTAAAATTCAGTCAATTATATAAATTTAACATATAATTTTATCATTAATTGTAATTAAAAATAATTAAATTATATATTAGATTAGATGTATACTTAAATTTTGTCTGTACTATACTCTATTTTATTGTGCACCAGGGGTAAACCCTGGTGCACTAAATTACATATTTAAAGTTGATTCAGTAGCAGCAACTTGAGCCTTTTCTTCTTCTATCATTTTCTTCTCATATACCTTAAAGAATGGATAATAAATTATCATAGAAATTAAGATGTTTATTATAACCAAAATTACCGCTGAAATACTTCCGTTGGTAGCAAAATATGCTCCTATTGGTGCTGGCAATGTCCAAGGTGCATTTATTGCAAATCTTCCTACTATTCCTAAAGCTACAGCTATATAAGAAATTATACCTATTACAAGTGGTGCAACAATAAATGGTATTGCAAGAATTGGGTTCATAACTAATGGTACACCAAACATCATTGGTTCATTTATATTAAATATACCTGGTATTATTGAGAATCTACCAACCTTCTTTAAGTATTCAGATTTTGAGAAACATAATAGAATTGCTAAACCTAATGTTGCTCCTGCACCACCAATCCATACAAGCCATTGGAAGAATTGCTCTGGTGCAATATTAGGAAGTGGTTGTCCAACCGCAAGTGCTGCTGCATTTTCTTCAAGTAAAACTAACCATATTGGTCTAAGTACTGAACCTATAACTGATGCCCCGTGAATACCTGCTGACCATAATAAAGTAATTAAGAATATTGGAACAATTATACCCCAAATTGAGTTACCAGCCACACCTTTTACTGGTGCAAATATATTCATAATGAACTTTTGAATATCAAAATTTAACCATACTCTTATAAACCATAATACAATTATTATCACAGCAGCTGGGATTAATGCTTCAAAGGATCTTGAAACTGATTCTGGAACTTGTTCTGGCATCTTTATTGTAATGTGATATTTCTTTAATACTCTTAGTACCTCAACAGCAAATATCATAGCTAAAATAGCTGCAAACATACCTGCTCCACCTAAATTTCCCATTGGTAGTGCCCAACCAATTGGGGCTGCACCCTCAATGCCTGCCTCTGCTGCCTTCTTTAAAACAGCATCAACATTAACAGGAATAGTCATCATTAAAAACGCCGCAAGGGATAACACTCCTCCTGAAACACCATCTAATTTATAAGACTTTGCCAAACTGTATCCCATACCATATGCTGCATATAAAGCCATAAGCCCCATTGTCATTCTAAATGGTATAAGTATTTTTCCAACATGTGGTGCAACTGCATCTGCCCAAGACTTAACAGGTGGAAAAGCAATAATCAAGAAAAAGCTACCAACTATAATTAATGATAATGTTGATATAATACCTTCTCTTATTGCTCTTAAATGTCTCTGTTCTGCCAATCTTGCCATAGGAGGCATAAACTTTTCTTCAATCCATTTCAAAAATTTTTCCATTCAAAATTCCCCTCATAAAATATTTATTTATAATATTTTTTAATTTGTTCTAAGACCTTTGGAGCACCTATTGGAGTATATCCCATTGGAACTATTAATTCTATTGGAACATTTGCACTTGCTGCCTGTTCTTTAAAAACATCCATTCTATGTTTGACTTGTGGTGCGACTATTGCTAAATCATATCCTCCATTCTTTAGCTCTTCTTCAAACTCACCAGTTCCAACAGCTTTAATCTCAAGTGGAAAGTTTTGTTTATCTGCTTCTTGTTTTATTGCCTTAACTACAATTGCACTTGACATTCCACCTGAACACACCATCAATACTTTCATACTCTTCCTCCCATCTTTAAAATTTACTTAAGTAATAAGCAAATAATGTGCCAACTTGTTGAAATATTGTATTTACTATATTTTTAGAGTAGTGTATCATTTTATGTCTTTTTGATACACTACTCTAATTAATCAATGATACTAATTAGATGTTTTGTCTCTTTTTATTAATAAAAAGTAGTGCTATGCCAAATACGATTAATATTAAACTTAATGAAACTAAAATATTTGAATCTATAAGGTGGCCTGTCTTTGGCAAAGATTCATTAGACTTATTATCATTGTTTTGTTCATCTTTATTTACATCACTTTCTTCAGTATCTTTACTATCTTTACTCTTAAGTTCTTGTAGTTTTTCTTCAAGTGCAATCAACTTATTAAGATTTACAATATTCGAATCGTTGTTAGCAATATTTACTAAATACCTTGCATTCTTTATTACTTCCTCATCTTCTAATGATAAATTCTCTATATCTGGTAAGCTTGCTATTGCATCAATTGCTGCTTGCTCCTTTGCATATTGAGTTGCCTGTTCCTCTGATACCTTCGATACTATAAATGTTCTCATTGCTTCCTTTAACTCATTAGTTGTATTTTCAATCACTTGATTGTCTGAACTTTCATTATCAAACGTATTTACAGCCTTATCTATCACAGCTCTAAATTTGGATTTTGAGCCTTCTAAATAGTTCCCTTGTTGTTTCCCTCCTCTGCACTATCCAGCAAACCTTCAGCCAATAAAATAAGAAGCTCTAAAGGATTATTTTCTAAATTATTAGTTTGATTATAAATGTTAACAAGTTCAATGTCAGTATAATATGTGGTCAATATCTTGTCGTATGTCCATCCCCTATCTGATAAACACTTCGCACCATATTGACTCATACCAACACCGTGTCCATTACCTCCACCGTAGAAAATTACACTATTTATATTGTTATTTTCATCTTTAATTATATCAAATGTAAAGAAAGCTGATGGTAATATGCTGTAATTTTTTAGTGAACTTGCGTTATAACCTTGCGAGCCACCTGTTGCCCTATATAAGATTACATCACTTCCTTTTGTGTCTACTGCTCTTGGTCTAATTAGAAATCTTATATTAAATTCTTTAACTATCTTATATGTTCCAGTTGTACCTACAATAACAAGTTCTGTAATGTTGCCTCCTTCACCTCGTTTAGCAACATACATATCTAATATTTCACCTATTCCTTCTTCAGGTATTGGTTTGCTTATAAAATTTCCATCTGAATCTTTGGTAAGTATAAATTGTGGATCTGCTCCATACCTTAACTTTATATTCGCATTTATTGTGTTTTGTAATTCTTGCTTACTTAAACCCACTTTCCATCTAAACCACGGTGAGTCTGAATCGTATGATTTTAAGGATATATTTTTATAAAACTCCTCAATTTGCTTTTCATCTTGTGTATTAATAGTCAATAACTTAGAATCGTCTTCTGGGTCAAAAGTATAACTTTTACCTATTAAATATGGAACACGTATTCCAGGGAACAAGTTAGAAACTGGCTCTGACCATACTTCATGTTTTGCTGCACTGTATCCACCAGAAGTTGAATAATACCTTGCATCAACAAGTTGATCTCCATTTTTCATAATCATCCCTTTAGTTTCATTTACCGCCTTAGTAGCAGTAGGATTCTCTGAGTATTGTTATATACTTGACTCAATGTACTATCATCAACGTGAAATCCTCTATCTGCAAATCTACTGCTAAAATAATCTCCTAATGCATATGTTCTTGCTGCTACTGCTTGTGCCTTTAAAGCTTCTAATCCAAATGATTCTGGCATTTCACTTGGTACAACTTGATATAAATATTTTTCTATCTGTATTTCATTTATTAAATTTAATTTATCACCACTCTTAGAAAGTGTGACTTCTAATGTTCCTCTGTAGGAAGGATTAAAAACTGGACTACCTCTTCTTAATGTTGTAACTGTTATTTTATCATCTTCATTATAAGGTTCTGCATATAATCTATTTAAAGTTCTATAAACTATATTTCCATTTTTATATACTGAAATTTGTCCATCTTCAACTTTAAAACTAATTAAATCATTACTTAAAATATCAAAGGCAACATTACTTTTCTTATCTAATAACTTAAATCCATTTGATGCCTTCATTTCAATATTAGAATAATCAAGTAAATTAATGTCTGCTGGATTGTTTACATCACTTCTTATCCCTATTCTAACTTTATCTATTTTTGTTTCTCCATCTATTATTATTAAATCAACTTTATTATCTCTATCTAAATAAAACGTCACATTCTCTGCTCCAACCATTACATTAGATAAGTTTCTTTCTACTACTTTATTATCAATTATTTGATATACAAGTACATCTTGAGCTATATCTATATATCCTCTATATTCCAACTCAATTTTATTATTTATAGTATCCTTTAACATAACCTTTTCTTTAATGTACTGAACCTTAGGATAAAATACTATTTCTGGTTTACTTTCATTATGCAATCTATCTAAAGCAGTTACAGCATAAACATACTGTTTATTTTTTTCTACTGAATTATCAACAAAGCTTTGTTCCTCTTTACTATTATCCCTTCTTACTACCCCAATTATTTTTGATGGATCTTCAATATTTCCAATACTTCTTCCTTCAAACCTATATACAACGTAATATGCAGATTCATTTTCCAAGTTATCTTTCCAAGATATCTCTATTTTATTTTCTCCTAACAATTTATATGAAATATCGTGTACTTTATTTGGTGCTTTACCGTCTATCCAAGGCATAGTAGGTATTAATGCTTTTGTTTTAAAATACTCATTTTTTATCTTATCTGTAACACCTAAATTATTTAATCTTAATTGTTTCAAACTAAAAAGGAACTACCCTTCACCTGTGGATACATCAAATTGAATTTAAGTTGATTTCCTATTTCATCTGGATTTTTCCAATCGTTATCACTTGAGTTTATCTTATAATTTGCATGCCCTATATATAAATGGCAGTTTGTACCTTTTACAACATCTGCCCACCAATCAACAAGCTCTCCATATGGTGCTGCTGTGGTACCAAAAGCCCAGTATATTTGTGGAGTAATATAATCAATCCATCCTTCCTTGACCCATTTTCTCGTATCGGCATATATATCATCATAACTTGCAGATGATGTAATTGGTGTATGGGAACCTACACCTTCAGGACTGCCTTCAGGATGCCTATCATAGTGTCCCCAGATACCAAATGGACTAATACCAAACTTAACATAAGGTTTCTTTTCCTTTATTGCTTTTGATACCTCTCTTATTAAAGTATCAACATTATTTCTTCTCCAATCCTTTATATTATCAAAACCTTGTCCATACTTCTCAAAAGTAGCTAAATCCTCATTAGCATCACCAAAATAATAAGTTACACCATTTCTTGTAACTTTGTAAGGATAGAAGTAATCATCAAAATGAATTGCATCTACATCATACTTTTGAACTACTTCAACTATACTATCTTTTATATAATTAATTACCTCAGGTTCACCTGGGTTCAATAGGAGTTTGCCATCAAACTTTAATACATATTGTGGATGCATTTTAGCCCAGTTATTATCGCTCAAAGTAGATAAAATTTCTTCTATTGTTTTATTAGGTTCATATGTATTTGTTACTCTATATGGATTAAACCAAGCGTGAAACTCCATATTTCGTTCATGTGTAACTTTAATCATCCATTCTAATGGATCCCAACCTGGATCTTTACCTTGCATACCTGTTAGATATTCCGACCAGGGATTTATCTCTGATTTATAAAATGCATCTAACTTGGGTCTAACTTGAACTGTAATCGCATTAAAATTCAATTCTTCAAATTCTTCTAATATTTTTAGATATTCCTGTTTAAATTCTTCTTCACTTAAACCTGGTCTACTTGGAAAATCTAAATTTGTGACAGTTGATACCCAAGCTGTTCTAAACTGCCTTTTTGCTTGCTGATAATCTTTTGGAATATAAATATCTTGCCCATGGATTTGTATAGGTGTTTGCGTACCATATTTATACAATGGTACCATATCTCCATCAAACGCCTTAACCTTGTGTTGCCCTAAATTTAACATAGAAAAGAATATAATAATTGTCATTAGCCTTGAAAGCAGTCTAATTTTTCCCTTATCCATTATACTATCCCCCTAATGAAATTTACCATTATTAAAGCAAATTCCATACCAAATATTGCATAATACTAAATTGATTGTATTTAAGATAAAGTTATTCTAATTATAGAAAACTTGATACATATAAAACCATCTATTTGATACAATAGACTGTTGATTTTCTATTTTACAACTAAATTAATCAATCATTTTATTCTTTGATGTATATTTTAGATACTACTTTGATACACAAAAATTAATTAAATTTTTATTACCAAATTAAATTTCTTTGAAAATGTTTATGTAAATTAATAAAAATACTATATATTAGTAAATTTTAGTTTATTGTCAAACCTATAAAGCCCTACGACTTAAAATGTCATAGGGCTAATTTGATTTTATATTACTCTTTTAATAAATTTATTTTATAAGACATAAATTTTGCAAAATATATGTGAAAAGTAAATACATATCTTAAATTATTCATCTGTTATTGATAATTCTAATTGTTCTTTTGTTATTGATATTAAATCATAATAAGTTATTGTTGGGTAAAAACTATAATTATTATTATTAAAAATATAATCTATTTTGGGTCTTATAATGTAATAGCTATATTTTTTCCACTATAATTTAAATTTATTTCATACATCCAATTTGAATTAGCTTCAATTATTATAGGATTAAAATCATAATATAAATCATCAATATTAATTATAATATTATTTATTTTTATAGGTACATTGGTAATATTTATTAATGAACATACATAACTGTTAAAAGTTGTTCTAATAACAGGGTATTTGTCTCCTATTTTTAGATGTTCTTCATTTCCTACTTCATTAACTTCTATTACTAAATATCCAATATCATAAAAATAAGAAACTCCTCTTTTATCATATACTTTGATTTTATTAATTATGTATTTACCTTTTTATTAAACTTTATCTTAACTGGAATTGATGTTAAAATAAATTCTTGCATTACAACTTGTTCGTTAACCTTTAAACTTTCAAATTCAATACCATCAACACCAACAAATTCTATTTTTTCAATTCCGTTTATTAATTTATTATATCCTGAATAAAAATAAAATAAATTTATTATATAACTCTCATTAACTTGTCCTGCTATATATCCTTTTACTTTTAAAAATTCACTTATTGATTTTTGCTTTACTTTATTATTTTGGTAAGAATATAGGTTAATAATGCTTAGGATAATTAGTAAAATAAATATTATAATTAATAAAAACATTTTTCTTTTTTCAAAAACTTCTCCTCCCTAAAATTAAAATAATTAAAATGTTTTTATATTATATTTTAATAATATTTTACATATATCCAGCTATCTACAGGTATACTATAGGTGGCATTAGTATAATAAGAATAATATATATCCTCCCCTGTTGATGTATCAAAATAATGATCGATAACTTCTTATTTAATATTCTGTTTTTTATAAAGCACGTCAAATGCAAGTTTTGATTGTCTTTTGGAATCTGCAGGAATTGTTAGACCTATACTATATGAAGTGGATTTAGTTTGTCCATATCCAACTGTAAGTTTTAACTCCTCTATAGCTTCAAAAGTAAGATTAGTTGATACCATTGACGTTGCTATAACTGTTTTATTTACTGTATAACTATTTGCATATACCCACGATTCTGTTAAATAAGAAAAAATTCTCTTGTATACCATACTGAAGAAACATAATATAAATTAACTTTCCTATCTACCCAACCACCACCATTAATATCCACTTGATCAGAATAATCTGAAATTGAATTAATCGTTTTTGCCTTAATCTTATAATATTCTCCAAAATTTAACACAGAAAAGAATATAATAATTGTCATTAACCTTGAAAGCAGTCTAATTTTCCCCTTATCCATTATATTATCCCTACTAATGAAATTTACCATTATTAAAGCAAATTCCATACCAAATATTGTATATTACTAAATTGATTGTATTTAATATAAAGTTATTCTAATTATAGAAAACTTGATACATATAAAACCATCTATTTGATACAATAGACTGTTGATTTTCTATTTTACAACTAAATTAATCAATCATTTTATTCTTTGATGTATATTTTAGATACTACTTTGATACACAATAATTAATTAAATTTTTATTACCAAATTAAATTTCTTTGAAAATGTTTATGTAAATTAATAAAAATACTATATATTGGTAAATTTTAGTTTATTGTCAAACCTAAAAAGCCCTACGACTTAAAATGTCATAGGGCTTTATAAACCTAATATATATTAATATCATCTAATTTTATATAGTGAATCCTCATATATTCTCCTTATTGTCTCTCTTGTTGCTGGGATTGGTGCCATACTTAGAAGTAGATCTAAACTTGGTGTATTCATTGCAAGGTCTGTTAACTTGTCTAAATCTTCTTCACCAAATCCTAAATCAGCTAACTTTTCTACAAGTCCCATTTGATTCAACCAATTCTCCACTGCTTGTGATGCATATTCTGCATCTCCAGGAACACCCATTAGACCTGGTGCAATTGGGGATAATATATCTGCTAAAACTTCTGAACAAGCTGGATAAATATGCTTAATAACAGCAGGAAGAAGCATTCCAAGACCTAATCCGTGAGCAAGTTCTGGTTTTACAGCACTTAATGGATGCTCTAATGCGTGTGTGAAATGTAAAAGTCCATTATCAAAGGATATTCCTGCAATTAATGAAGCATAAAGCAAATAGTATCTTGCTGTTAAATCTTCTGGATGCATAAGTGCCTGCGGAAGGTATTTTGAAATTAATCTAAATGTTTCCTTTGCAAGAAGTACTGAATATGGGTTAGTTGATTTAGTTGTTGCTGCTTCTATAATATGATTTATTGCATCAACTGAAACATAAAGAGTTTGATTTCTTGGAAGCATTGTCATAAGTGAAGGGTCATCTATTGAATAAAGTGGATATATACAATCGTAGGCAATAGCTGGCTTATATTCATTCTCTGGTATACTTACAACAGCAAATCTATCTGCCTCTGTTCCTGTACCGTGTGTTAAATTTATAGCAATTATAGGCACAGCCTTGTTTGGAGTAAACTTATATTCATAAAGCTCTTGACAGTTCTTGTCTGGATATTCTAATAATATAGCAACACTTTTTGCTGCATCAATTGGACTTCCACCACCAATACCAATTACAGCCTTTGCTCCTATTTCTCTTCCTATTTGTGTTGCCTCATCAACCTGATGAGTTGTTGGATTAGGTGTCACCTTATTATATAGTGCATACTCAATTTCATATTCCTTAAATGCATCAACCACATATTTCCAGGCACCTGTCTTTTCGTATGCACCTTTACCTGTTACAACGACAACCTTGTCTATTCCCTTTCCTTTAATTCTTTACAGATGTCATTAATCTTCTTTATTGCTCCAACTCCAAAGAATACAGTAGTTTTACACCTGATTTCTCTTACTTCATTAATAGGCATTTTTGTTTCCCACAACAAGTGTATCCCCTATTTGTTAATATTTTAACTAATTTCAAATATTATTATACCAAACAAAGTATTACTTTTCAATATTTTCTAAATATTTTGTTTTTTAAATATAAAAGCAGGTTACACACCTGCTAAGATACTTTACTTATACATTCTATTTACCCTTAATGACAACCCTACTGCAATTATGTATAAAATTAAGCTTGTGTAGAAGGGAAAAACCGGATTAAGCTTATACATATATCCCGATACATAACCAGCTGGGATTGAAATTAAGGCAATAAAGGCACTTGCTGCTGAAAAAATCTTTGCCCTTTCCCTTTCTCCTATTACATTATTCCATATCGTTTCTCTAAATACTATTGTAATTAGATTACCTGCTGCCATAAATATAATGCTCATAAGTAAAAGCAAATAGCCTCTTGGTTTAACCAATATTAAAAGTAGCACTCCGATAGAATTAAAGGTTAAACCATAAAATAAGCTTTTTTATCTCCAACCCTTCTTAGTTTATCCATAAATACAAAATAGACCATTAAATTTACCACTGCTGAAATTCCTGGAACAATTGATGTTAGAGATTCCTTTATGCCTATAATATCCTTTAAATACACCGATTGAAAATACAAAAATGACATTTGAAGCTGACCAATTAATAAAATAAAAAACATTAGTAGAGTTACTTTACTATTATAAAAATACACTATTGCCTCTTTATAGTCCCTTATTTTATCCTTAACAGAAAATTCGCTGTGTTCCTTCATCATCCTTTTACCTATTCCCGTTTCCTTGACAAATTTATTTCTGATGAAGAACATTGCCGTCATACTAATACAGCCTAATCCATAAATTAACCTCATAGCATTTACAACACCTATCTTCTCCACTAAAATTCCTGCAAGTGGTGCAAAAATTCCTGAAGCTAAATTTATTATCATAATAAGACTGAAAAAGTATACCCTTTTATCCTCTTCGGTATCTTCAATGGATAAGCACGTCCAAGAAATATATGAAATTTTATTAAAGGAGTTTAAGACAACTGCAAGCAGGAAATACCAATAATTTTGTGATATTGCCCAAACAAACATAGTCATACTCCAACAAATTAAGTCAAATACAAGAGTGGTACGCTTTCTTCCAAATCTATCTGTAATAGGGCCTGCTATAAAAGAGGTAATTACCGCAAGGGTTGCTGCAAGGGAATTTAAAAAGCCCATCTGCACCTCTGTTACATTCAAATGTTTCATATACAATGGTTGATAAAAGAAAATCATTCCTCCAAATACAGCCCAAAGAGGTTCCATAATTATGCTGTAATAGGCATTACCATCTAACCCTCCAAGTAGCTTTTGTCTTAAATTATTCACCTCATCCCCCTCCTTAATCAAAAGAAACTAATACTTTCGTACCTTATTCTATCTTCCCTTTTAATAACTAACCTCCCATCCTCAAGGGGTTTTAATAAATCTATTATTTTTTTATCAAAGCCTTCATATAAATATAATTCCTCATCTTTTTATCAATAATTACAGGCATTCTGTTATGAATATTTTTCATATCATTATTCGGTTCAGTTGTAATTATTGTTACACATCTTTTACACTACCATCTTTATTCTTAAAGTCCTTATAAATACCCGCAAGTGAAAATATGCTTTCACCCTTTACTTCTATTCTATATTTAACCTTTTTATTATTTTCATTTTTCCATTCAAAAATCCATTCACCGGAACTATACATCTTCCCGTTAAAAGGCTTCTTTAAATAGCGGCTTATCTAATATGGTTTCACTTCTTGCATTTATAATCCTTTTATTATTGAGTAAAAATCCCCATAGAAAAATATCTGCCTTTTTTTATCCTCTTTTATTATAACAGGAAGATTATCTCCTGGAAATCCTTCACCTTTTTTATACTCAAATATTTTATACTCCTCAACCATATACCTTTTTAAAATATCCTGAAAATCACTCTCAAGAATTACTCTACCACACATATTCTCCCTCCTAAAGTGCCACCCAGGTGAAATGTGAAATAATCCATTTATTGTAAATTTTTTTAGTATACATTGTCTTAAATTTAATTATAACATTTTATTTCAAAAATAATTAAAATCCATGTAAGAAAAAGCTATTCTTACTTATGTAAAAACAGGTAACTTTCCTTTTCTTAAGGAAATTGATAATTTTGAATTCGAATTTCAAACAAGTATTAACAAACAGCAAATATTAGATTTGAAAAGTTTAAGATTTGTAGAAAATATTGAAAATATTTTATTTGTAGGAACACCTGGGGTTGGTAAAACACATCTTACTACCTCTTTAGGTATTGAATGTGCTAAACATAGGTATCTACTTATTTTATTCACTTTCAAGAATTAATGGATCAATAAAAAAGCGTTAGCTGAAAATCGTTTAGAAGCAAGATTAAAACATTTTTCTAAATACAAAGTACTTATAATAGATGAAGTAGGCTATTTACCAATCGATACATATACAGCTAATATATTCTTCCAACTAATATCTAAATGCTATGAAAAACATTCTACTATTATAACTACCAATATGCCTTTTTCAAATTAGGGAGAAGTTTTTAGCTCAACAACAATTGCTAACGAAATATTAGATAGGCTATTACACCATTCGCATATTAAATCAATAAAAAGTCCTTCATATAGATTAAAATCTAAAATTAAATACTTTAACAGTTCTTCCAGTGCTTCATCGAAGTATTATTTTTGTACATAAATATATTCAACTTTTTGTTCAAAATTATATTGACATTCGCAATAAATATATTGAAATATCCTTAAAACAACATCATTTGTTGATATATAATATTTCTCTTCATATTCAACTTTTTAATTTAATTTTACACTCTATTTATATAATCAATGTATAAACAAATTAAAAATTAAGCCACTTAAGTGGTTCATTCACTTAGGTGGCTTGTTGTCTTATTTTGCTTTAAATTAAAAAGTTAATCCCTCTATTTAAATCTTTTTTGTATTTTTTATATGTCCCATTCCCCATTTTAACAAATATATAAAAATCATAACCATACAATAAATTATAGTAATTTCATAAAAAACTTAATCTATTTACAAAAATCTTATAATGTATCCTAATAAATATTTATGAAAAAGCTACATCATTAATATCTGAAATTTTTTGTTACATTTAGACACTAAATAAACATCTCAGCTGTTTTCATTGCTTCTATCATACTTTTTCATTTGCTATGCCTTTTCCTGCTATATCAAATGCAGTTCCATGGTCAACCGAAGTTCTAATTATTGGAAGACCAACAGTAATGTTTACTCCTGTATCAAATCCCATAAGCTTAACTGGGATATGCCCCTGATCATGGTACATAGCCACAACTATGTCATATTTACCCTTTACCGCTTTTAAAAATACAATATCAGGTGGAACAGGTCCATCTACATTTATTCCATTCTCTTTAGCTAATTGCAATGCAGGAATTATTTCATTTATTTCCTCATCCCCAAATATACCCGATTCTCCTGAATGTGGATTAAGTCCTGCAACTGCAATCCTCGGCTCCTTTATACCCATTTTAATGAGAACATCATTTGCAATCTTTATAACATCAAAAACTCTTTCCTTTTTAACTTTGTCACATGCATTTCTAAGAGATATATGTGTAGATACATGTATAACTTTTAACGGTCCTCCTAATAACATCATCGAATATTTACTTGTATTCGTAAGCTTTGCAAATATTTCAGTATGGCCATCGAAGTTATATCCGCCTTTATTAAGAGCTTCTTTGTTGAGAGGTGCTGTAACTACTGCCTTGATATCACCTATTAAGGCATCCTTTACAGCAGCTTCAACATATTTGAAGGCCGCATCACCGCATATAGGTGAAACTTTTCCTATTTCAAAGTCATCCATAGTAATATCTATAACATCTATAACATTTATGCTACCGACATTGTAATCGCAAACCCTTGAGATTTTATTTAAAGGAAGTTTTATACCAAGCAGTTGTTTATAATATTCTATAACTTTAACACTCCCATAGATAACATAATTGGCTTTAAAGCTATGGTTTGAAGTTATTGCCTTTAATGTAACCTCTGGTCCAACACCTGCTGGATCTCCTATTGTAATTCCTATCAAATACATTTAACATCTCTCCTTTAACCTTTTTGCACAGTAATATATCGAATCTTCCTTTCCAAAAGCACCTGCCTTTGTCACACATTTAAGTCCATCACAGATTCCACCTTTTAAAGACATCAGAGGTATCCCTGGGAGAAGTTCACTTAATATTTTTGATCCTTCAGATCCAAGTTTTTTAATTACTCCAATTGCAGTATCACCACCTGTCAGAAACAACCCTGAGACCTTAACTTTCAATAATATTTCTCGAGTAATTTTCCCCAGAATGTTCTGGGTAAAATTAGTAATATCTTCCTTATTCATACCTTTTAAAATTCCTCTTTCAACAGCTTTATTGTAATCTTCCTGACCCAGAGCTGACACTAAAACAGTATCCTTTCCATTTTCAATTGCTTTTATGGCTTCTTCAGCCACCATCATTATATCTTCATTTTCAAGCAGTGATGCTATATTACATTTTACAGTATAAACACCATTTGAAATAAGATAATTAACTTGTTCCCTTGATATATTACTTACACTTCCAACAACGATTAAAACAGGATAAATTGGGTATAAAACTTGAAGCAATGCATCAGCAAGTCCAGCTGAGCCTACCCACAAAACCTTCTTATTTAATTTTAACACCTTCTGAATTATAGCCATAAGATCCTCATTTGAAACAGCATCAAAAGTTAAAATACGTGCATCTAAATCTATATAATTCATACTTAATTCCTTTAGCGAAATATGTCTAACACTTTCATTTAATTCTTCCTCAAGCAGAATTTTTAAATTGTCGATTCTTACTGGCTTATTAGGATCCCTAGCTATTTCAGTTTGGGTAACAGGAATTCCGTTTATCATATGTACAGCATCAACTGTTGTTCTATTGTTATCCGGATAAGCAGGTGCAAAAACTATAAGCTCCGGTTTATATACTTCATCTATAGCCTTTATTTCAGCACCTAAATTTCCTCTAAGGGTGGAATCAATTTTTTGTAAACACAATCAAAGTTATATTTTAGTGCATCTTCAGTCATCTTTTTAACTTTATTATATGCTTCAACATAGTCAAGCCCTCTTGACTCCGTATCTACAACAAATGATGTCTTATTATCTACTAAAGTTGCATCAAGAACAACATCTATTTCTATTCCCCTTTTCTAAACTGAACTCCTGTATCATTTGCTCCAGTGAAATCATCAGCTATTATTAAAAATCTGTTCACTTACTATTCCTCCTTATGCTTTAGCAGTATAATTTTGTCTTTCTTGCTGCATCCTTTTTGCAAGATATGAAACCAGCAAAGGACAGAAAATAGCTGTTATAATTACCGCAGCCGCAATTTGAGCAGTTGCAACTGGCACCAAATCTAAAAGTTTGGGATCAACTGCTGCTATAGCTGCAGGTGTTGCTACCGCATTTCCAGCTGTTGTACCGATTGCAGCACCAACTGCCTTCTTCCCTCCAAAAGTGAATAAGTATAATATCCTGCAAATCCTGTCAAAATAACCACACTAAATCCAAGAAGCAATCCTGGAGCCCCAGCCTTAATAATAGTTTTAAAGTCAAGTGCTGCTCCTAAAGGGAATGCAAAGAAAGGTATTAACAATGATTGTCCCGGTGCTAAGAATTTTTTCCAATCCTCATCAATATTACCTAGAATAAATCCTATTAATATAGGAATTAAAACAGCAACAAAAGCTTTGAACGGTATACTCGCAAAACCTGCCGCCCCAAGGGCTATCATTGTAAAAAATGGTCCATCATTCAAAGATAAGATAGAAATTGCTCCAACATCGGTTGCATCTCCATATTCACCTGCAAGTGCTGCAAAGAGTCCTCCGTTTGAATTAGTAAGCGCAGCAATTATAGCAAGAGGAGTTATACCAAATATTCCCGCTTCACCAAAGAACCTACCTACTGCCCAACCAAGAAAAGCACCAACAAAAACTTTACTGAAGTTAAAGCAACGCCTTTATATAAAGGCATTCCCGCCTGTCTAATATTTATTTGTGAACCAGCACATAAAACAAATAGGGCAATTAAAGCCAACGCACTCTTCTTGAATAACTCTGTTGTAAAACCACCTATTCCAAGAACCTGTGGAAAAAAGTATTTATTGTAGCACCTAAAAGAAGAGGAATTACCATCATACCTCCAGGTACCTTTTGCATAGTTTTCAATATTTTCATATATATTCCCCCTTAAATATTTTATAACCTTCTATACAAAACAAATATGCCAATTTTTCATCTTAATAACACATATTTGAGATTTATAAAATTAAACTTAAGCTATATTTTACATAAAAAATTGTTCATTATATGTCTACATAGGAAGGTATAGCTGTTGCAAGTTATTCTATAAACCACCTTAGACAACTTACCCCTAAAATTATAATGCAATTTTTTAAGAATTATATATAAGCAAGTTAATGATTTTTTGTATTGTACTAATTCTAATACCATAATATATCAAAACACTTAAAATATATGAATTATTTGGGAATTTACTATATATTTTGTTTATATATTATGACTTACTTACGTTAAATTTTATTAAACTTAACGTAAGCAAGTATTCAGTATTAACTTTAATTATCTCTTTCACATTTCAATTTTTAAAATAATAAATCGTTTATTTCTATAGCATATTTTTATTACTTGCCGAACTAATTTTATAAATTGAAAATGAAGCTGTAAATTAATCAATTAACCATATTTAATTTAAAATGTTGATATAAGCTTATATATTCCAAATTCTCTATGCTTCAATGCTTCTGATTTTGTAAGTTTTCCATTTATAACTTCTATAATTTCATTAAATATTTCTTCTCCAACTTTCTGTATTGAACTTACTCCTTCGATTATGGCTCCAGCATTGATATCTATATTGTCTTTCATTTTTATAAAAGTTTCAGGATTTCCAGTTACTTTTATTACAGGAGCTATAGGACATCCCGTTGGAGTTCCTCTTCCTGTTGTGAACACAACGATTTGAGCACCTCCTGCAACCATTCCTGTTATCGATTCTATATCCTGACCAGGAGTATCCATAACAAATAATCCTTTTTATTTGGTATATCTCCATAATCAAGTACACCTGTAATTGGAGCTGTGCCTCCCTTATAAATACATCCAAGCGATTTTTCCTCTATTGTACTTATTCCACCCTGGATATTTCCTGGCGTTGGCTGTCCACCACGCATATCCACTCCCATAGTCATTGCCTTCTTCTCACATTTTAATACTATTTCAAGTATTTTATCTCCAACTTCTTTAGATACAGCCCTTCTAGCAAGTATGTGCTCAGCACCAATAAATTCAGTTGTTTCTGAAAAGATTGAAGTTCCACCTAAAGCTATAAGCTTATCTGATGCATATCCAACACTAGGATTTGATGCAAGCCCTGAAGTAGTGTCCGAACCACCACACTCAATAGCAAGAGTTATTTCAGAAATATCTATTTCCTCTCTTCTAAGCAATGATATTTCTTGTGCCATTTCCTTACTATTCTAACTCCCTTTTCTTCTGTTTTAAGCGTTCCTCCACATTCCTGGATTATCAAATACTCCGTTCTTTTACCCGTTTTAGCTATTTCTTCTGCAACCTCTTTTGTGGGTACTCCTTCACATCCAAGCCCTACAACAAGAACAGCCGCCACATTTGGATTCTTTCCAAGATTTTTTAGCACTTTTATTGTCTGATTTAAATCTGCACCAATCTGACAACATCCATGTTGATTAGGAACAGAAACCGCACCCTCAACATGACTTGCTATCCTTGCAGCTGTTTCGCTTGCACAAACTGAAGACGGAATCACAAGTATATGATTTCTTATTCCAACTGTTCCATTTGCTCTTCTAAAACCTGTTAATTTCATTTTGTTTCCCCCAATCTCCTCTTCCTCTTTTACTTTCAATATTATGAACATGAACATAATCTCCCTTGTTTATATTGTTCGTTGCTTTACCTATTTCCTCTGCATATTTGATCACATCCTCACCTTTTATAATATCAGAGATAGCAAATTTGTGACCAAATGGAATATTCTCATTAAGTATTATTCTTATTTCTTTACCTTCAATTTCAATTAATACCTCCTCTCCTTTTTTAAATCCTTAACTGCTGTTGCAACGTTATCTCTTATATTCGCAACTACAGCAAATTTTAACATATAGCTCCACCCCTAAATTAAAATTTTATAATATTTACGCAAATGTCATGCCAAGATCTACAGAAAGAATTTTCTATAACTTCAATATTATATTATTGCATAATGCAACATTATAACGTTGCAAAAGCACACTGTTGCATTATACAACAGTGTGCTTTTGAGCTTTCTCCAAATGGTACTTCTTTCTATTCCAAGAATTTTTGCAGCCTCACTTATATTCCCACAACATTTTTCTATTACCTTGTTTATATAGTTTAACTCAAATTCTCTAAGGCTTAAAAGTGGTATATCATCACTTAATTCTTTATTTATTGTAATATTTTCCTTTTCATTAGGTACACCTTCCACATCCTTTAGCTGTATTATATTTCCCTCACAAAGAGCTACTGCCCTTTCAATTATACCCTGAAGCTCTCTGATATTACCTCTATAATTATATGACATTAAATAATTTTTAACTTCACTACTTACTCCTGTTATATTTTTTCCATACCTTATTGAAAATTTATTAATAAAATGATTTGTTAGTGGAATTACATCTTCCTTTCTAAACCTTAATGCCGGTATGTAAAGCGTTAGTATGTTTATTCTGTAATATAAATCCTCCCTAAACTTATATTCACTGACCATTCTATTAATGTTCTTGTTAGTTGCAGCTATAATTCTTACATCTATGGGAATGACTTTATCGTCTCCAATCCTCATTACCTCTTTCTGCTGAAGAACTCTTAAAAGTCTTGCCTGAAATTCCATTGAAAGCTCTCCTATTTCATCTAAAAATATACTTCCTTTGTGAGCAAGTTCAAAAATTCCCATTTTTCCCCTTTCCTTGCTCCCGTAAATGCCCCCTCAACATATCCAAATAACTCACTTTCAAGAAGATTTGGTGGAAGTGCTGCACAGTTAACAGCAATAAATGGTCCATTTCTCCTTGAACTTTCATTATGTATACTCTGTGCGAATAGTTCTTTTCCTACACCAGATTCACCTAAAATTAAAACTGGAGAATCAATTTTACTATATTTTTTAGCCTTTTCAATGCACTCCTTCATATCCCTACTTACATAAACAATATCATCAAAACTATACTTTGCAACAAACCCCTTCTTAACCTGTTCACATCTTATTTTATACTCCAAATTCTGTATCTGAGTAACATCCTGAAATGTTGCAACGGCCCCCACTACTTTATCATCTACAATAATTGGAACTCTATTTGTAGCTATTTTACATCTGTTAATATCTTGCAAAACACCTATTTCTTTACTCCCTGACTCTATAACCTGTAACATTCCGGTATTTGGAATAACCTGCCATACTTTTTACCAACAACCTCCGATGCCCTCATTTGAAATATTCGTTCAGCAGCTGAATTAAATGTAGTTATAATTCCCTGCTTATCAATAGCGAGTATTCCCTCATTTATAAAGTCCAAAATCGTTTTAAATTGTTCTGCCTTTGCCTTTTCATTCTTGGTAACTTCAAGTATTCTTATTGCCTCCTGTGCTGCATCATAAATAGATTCCTTTCCAGATGTTATTAAATAACTATGGCAACCAAACGCCATAGCACTTTTATATCCTATAGAATCTCCAATAAAAATTTTAATACCTCTTGAAATTGCTTCTTTTATAACCAATGGTGCAGTTGCCTCATTATCAAAAGGAAAGATTTCAATATTTACATTTAAAACCTCTGCAACTGTATCACATCCATAGATAACATTTCTATATCCAGCAACACCTATTTTCTCCGAGTATTTCATTAAATTTTTAAATCCCCTCAATATATCAAATGAGTTTATCTTTATTTCAACTACTGGAACATTTACTGCCTCCTTTATCATAGTATAGGTTCCACCCCTAGAAATTAAGACCTGAGCTCCTTCATTCACAGCCTTCTTGGCAACCTTTACACCGTCACTCAAGTCTCCTACAACAACTTCAATATTAAAACCGTTTTTATTTATAACCTCTTTAGCCATATTACCCAGATTTTCATAAGGTGCAATCAACACAATATCTCCCACATACGATTCCTCCCCCATATTTTTTACAATTATGAAATTCTGTAAAATAGTTTTAAATTTAAATTTTGTTTTTCAAATTCTTTCTATACCATGTTTAGAACCTGAAAATAAAATTTTAAGATATTATTGTATATTCATTTCAATAATTTTATTAAACTCTTTCAATAACACTCAAACTTTTAAAGATATTTTAAATCTAATTCAAAATCATCTATAAAACAATTTTAACTAATAACCTTAAGAATAAATTTATTGATATCTATAGTTATTTGTTTAAATTTTTCCATAAAATTAGTAAGCAAATGCTAATTATAATTAATAACCATATCTATTTTTTTAGTCCCATATAATTTAAACTATAGCAATAAATTAAAATAAAAATATGTGTTTAATTTGTTAGTTTATTAACCTATATTAACACTGAATATGGTAATATAAGAATACTTCATAAATTTAATTTTTATTGTAAAAAGCTATATATACCAAATATTTTCATTCTATAATAATTTAAATCCAAAGTAAGATGCAAAGTTAAATTCTTGTTTTTTAGGGTAAGTACAAGAAAAATCTATACATTTATTTACTTATTAATTCTCCTCAAAGTTGAATATATTAAAGAATGAAATTTCTAAAATTTTATCTATTTAAACATTAGCTCTAAATAATATGAGCAAATTGCATATTTTTTAAACCTTAAAAACACTTAATTCTTAAAAAATCAAAAGGAAATTCACCCAAATGTCGAATATATATAAGTGGATACAAAATACCAACAAAGGGGTGAATCCTACTTATGTATATTCGACAAGAATGTCTATTTTCCTTCGAAGAAATATTAAAATTTCAAAAAGAAAATAAACTTCAATTAATTTTATCTCAACTTGATTTTAGCAACTTGATAAATAAACTTACGAAACCTAAACATAAAAGAGGTCCCAAAGGATATAACCCTGTTTCTTTAATTAATGCATTAATTGCTATGCAATTAGAGAAAATCAATGATTTTGAAAGATTAAAACAAAGATTAGATTCTGACTTATACTTTAAATTTAATTGTGGTTTTGATATATTAAAACCTTCACCTTCTACATCAACTTTAAGTAGATTTTTATCTAAAATATCTTCTATGCCTGAAGTAGAAGAAGAATTTAAACGCATTGTGCAAAAAGCTAAAAATTTAGGTATCATTGATGATACAAATGTTGCTATTGATGCTACTAAATTAGATTCTTTTGAAAAAGCTAAACCAAAATCTAAAATTGAAGATGATGGTATATCCCCTAATTGGGGTAAGAAAAAGGATACTGATGGTAATGATATAAAGTGGTTTGGTTGGAAAGCACATATAATAGTAGATTGTAAAAGTGAATTACCACTTTATGTAGACATTACTCCCGCAAGTTTTAATGACGGTAAGTATGCTATTCCTTTACTTAAAAAGTTTAAACAATTTTGGAGTTCTATATTAAACCCTAAATATTACATAATGGATTCAGGTTATGATATTGAAGAAAATTACAACTACATTATAAATAATACTAATGGTCAAGCAATTATAGCATACAACAAAAGGGGTAGTTATGCACCACCTGAAGGGTTTAATGATAATCTGTGGCCTGTTTGTTCTATGGGATATCCTCTTTCATTTTGGGGAATAGATGGAAATTATATAAAACTTCGTTGTCCCCATGCCACAGGGAAAGTTGATTGCCCATATGGGCTAAATTGGTGTAGCAATTCGAATTATGGGTATTGTTTAAAAGTAAATTATAAGAAAAACCATAGGTTATTTAGCTATCCGCTAAGAGGCTCAGAAAAATGGAATAAATTACATAATCTAAGAACCTCTGTTGAAAGATGCAATAGCAGATTAAAAGAATACTTAAATTTAGATAATATACGCTCCGCAGGAATAGATAAAGCTAAAACATGGGCATTATTATATTGTATAGCATTAGTTGCTGGCTCAATAGCTGTAAATAAATTAAACACATTATCCATAAGTGCTTAATGGTAATAAAATATAAAATTTACCACTAAATCACAATAATTACTTGTGGTTTATTAAAGTATGTCAAAAATACACATTTAAATCAATTTTATATTTAAAATTAAATAAGTCAACATTATAACCTGTGGATAAATTATACAGTTTTAAAAATTTTTAATTGTGCAATTTCCTCAATTATAAAAAGTTAATGAAAATCAATTTAATATATGTATCAATCTATTACAGAATTTAATCTTTTATAAATGCGTTTTTAAAAGCTTCATTTTACCTCTTATTTCAAATTTATTTTCCTTAGCAGGAATCATAAATGTTTTTCCAGTTTGTATTTGATATTCTTTATTGTTGTATATTAATATACCATTTCCTTCAATGCACATAAAAATATAGAAAGAATCTCCATTTGTTGAATCATTATAAAGCTCATCTACTATTAATTCATCTACGTTAAAGTATTTGCATCTTGTTATATTTGCAATCGAATTTCCATCCATTTTAGTATAAATTGGAGTACTAACCTTTCCACACATACCAAAATCTATTACATCTAAAGCCTTTTCAATATGAAGCTCGCGTGGTTTACCGTTTTTATCAATACGGTTCCAATCATAAACCCTATATGTCGTATCACTATTTTGTTGTATCTCAGCTATTACTATTCCGTCTAATATTGCATGAACTGTTCCAGAAGGAATAAAAATTATGTCTCCTTTTTTACTTTTACATAGTTTAAACATTCCTCAAGATTTTTTCTTTCAAGCGCATTTATAAAGTCCTCTTTAGTAGTTCCTTCTTTAACACCAAATATAAGCTTTGCATTTTCTTTTGCATCAACTACATACCAAACTTCAGTTTTTCCATAATCACCTTCATTTTTTAAAGCATATTCATCATCAGGATGAACTTGAACTGATAGTTTATCATTTGCATCTATGTACTTTATTAAAATAGGAAATCTATCATATTCCAATGATTTTTACCTAATAGTCCTACCTTATCTAAATCAATAACTTCTTTTATTGTTTTACCTTTATATTCACCATTTTCAATTATGCTCATTCCATTTTTATGACAACATACTTCCCAGCTTTCAGCAGTTTTTTCAAAAGGAACTTCCTTGTTTAATAATTTTTTAAATTTTGCCCTCCCCAGATTATTTCCTTAAAAACAGGTTGAAAAAAAGTGGATATAACATATAATACCTCCCTTTGTTTCAATATTTTTATAAGTCACATACTTGAAATGATTATCTTTATTTCATTAAACTTCTTTTAAATAAGTCAACTTAAACTTCACAAATAAATAATTCCTATGAACCTTGAAAATTCAATTACTAACAATAAAACAAATGCTTCATAGTTTATCTGTAGATGCATCAAGAAAAAGTTCCATAAACATAAAGAGCAAACCACTTAAGTAGTTGATATGCACTTAAGTGGTTTGTTTCATTATATTAGAATATTACTTAATATTCAAAGACTGAATTGCTTCTTCTATTACCGCTTTTGCATTTTTTATTACCCTTTGAGCCTCTACTCTATATATAGGTTTATCTTTAAATCTATTTTCTTCTTTAACTGCAACATCAGCAGCAAAAATTACTAAATCTGCCTCACTTACTTCCTTTTGTGATATTTTATTCTCTATTCCTATTGAACCTTGAGTTTCAACTTTTATACTATAACCCAAACTTTTTGCAGCTCTTTCCAACGCTTCTGCCGCCATATATGTGTGTGCTATACCTGTAGGACATGCTGTTACTGCCACTATCTTCATTTGTCTCACCTCTCTTAATTATAAAACGTCATCTTCTACAACTTCAACATTTTTCTTTAATGCATTAACCATTAGAGCCGTTACAATAACACCTACAACAACAGCTAATATAAACATCAATCTATTATCCACAACTGGAAGAACTATTGGACCACCGTGTGAGTGCATGATCTCCAACCTTACCTATAGCTGCAATTGCAGCACCTATTGCTGAACCTGTCATTATGGAAGGAATTACTCTTAATGGATCTGCTGCTGCAAATGGAATTGCACCTTCAGTTATACCAATTAATCCCATAGCAATTGCACCAATTCCTGCTTCTTGTTCAGCTTTTGTATATTTTTTCTTATTCATTAGTGTAGCTACTCCCATTCCAAGTGGAGGAATACATATTGCTACAGCAACTGGCCCCATAATTGTAGCTATTCCTTCTCCAATCATTGCTGCTGCAAACATAAATGCTACTTTATTAACTGGTCCACCCATATCAAACGCAATCATTGCACCCATTATTAATGCTAAGACAACAGAGTTCCCTGTACTCATTGATTTGAGTGTATTAGTTAAACTATTCATTAGACTACTTATTGGTGATCCTATTACATAAATCATTAGAAAACCTACTATTAATGATGTAAGTAATGGTATTACAAATATTGGCATTATAGGTCTTAAGTTTTTATGAACCTTCCATCCTTTAATCCATCTGGCGGTGTATCCTGCTATAAAGCCTGCAACTATACCTCCTAAAAACCTGCTTTGATATTACTTGCAAGCACTCCACCTACAAGACCTGGAGCAATTCCAGGTCTATCTGCAATACCAAAAGCAATAAATGCTGCTAACACTGGAACCATCATTGTAAAGGCTGCTGCTCCAATATCCATCATACTCTTTAATAAAGGATTTGTAACTACCGCACCTTCTCCTGCTTTAACTCCACTTAAAGCAATTGAGAAAGCAATAAATACACCACCAATAACTACTATTGGTAATCATGTACGAAACTCCTGTCATTAAATACTCTCTAATCTTTTTAATTCTTCTTTCATTTTAATCCCCTCATCCAATTAATATTTATTAAGAACTATAAGTTCTCTCGATTAAATTGAATTTAAAATGTTTGCAACTTCATCTCTAGATTGCGATTTTCTAAGCTTATCAACAAAGTTTTCATCCATAAGTTTTCTAGAAATTCGAGATAGGATTTGTAAGTGTAAGTCATTAGCATCTTTTCTGGAACGCCTAATAAAAATACTAAATCAACCGGATTATTATCTAATGATTCCCATTCAACTTTTTGTTCAAGTTTTGCAAATACCATTACTGCTTCATTAACAGCATCTGTCTTACCGTGTGGTATTGCAATTCCATTTCCAACTCCAGTTGTAAAAGTTTTTCCCTTTCCAATACTGTTTTTACATATTTGTCTACTGAATTAATTTTACCAAAATTATAGGCTAACTCTGCTAATTCTTTTATAACCTCCTCCTTTCTATTAGCATTTAAGTTTAAAACTATTAAATTTTTGTTAATCACCATCAAAAACGCCTCCTAATATACGTTTTACTTCTAATATTTCCTTGGAATCTCTAATTATATTAACAAAACCTTTCTCCTCAATTGCATTATAAAGTTTTTTAAATATAAATTTTCCTTCTTTTAAATCTTTTTTGATATACTTATCATAAACACCACATCTACATATTCATTACCCCATAATATAGGTTCCTTTAAAGTTAATAATGATAATTTTGTCCTTTTCACCAACTCTGGATTAGCGTGGGGTATAGCTATACCATTTCCTATTGATGTATAGGTCATTTTTTCTCTTTCAACTAAATTTGTATAATATTCCTTATCTACATAGCCTCTCTTTATAAGTTCAGATGATAAAAACTTTAATATTTCATTTTGTTCTTTGAAACTGTAATTCAAAAATATTAAATTTTCATCAATGATACTTTCAATAAATGCTGTATTTTCTTTTTATTTTTTATACCATTAATAAAGTATTCTATTTTTTTATGTCATTTTGGGTAAGGATAGGCTTTATTTGTAATACAGGTTTTTTGTTATTATAGGTATTGTAGAAATTATAAAATCAATATCATTTAAGTTAATTTTTTCAAGATCTAAATATGAAATTGTATCAACTATATCTATTTCTCTAAAACTATTTTCTATCCTCGCCGCCAAAAGCTGTGAGGTACCTATACCACTTGAACATACAACAATTACTTTAAAAGGCTTTATATTTCTTTCAATAGCTGCTCCAATATGTAATGCTATATAACCAATTTCTTCTTCAGGAATCTTTACACCTAAATATTTGTTGAATACAGTACTTGACATCCAAGCTACTCCAAAGAACTCTGAATAGTTTTCTTTTATTTCATTTAATACTGGATTTCTAAGTGCTAAACCATATTTTAATCTATTAATTGTTGGTCTTAAATGTAATATTAATCCATTTAAAAGCTGTTCATCTTTTTCTAAATATATATCTAATGCCCTCTGTGCAATATCAATTATTTCTTTTGCCATAATAACTGATAAATCATCTTCTTTTATGTTATTAACTAAATTATTTAGATCATCTTTTTTATTTTGTTGCATCTTAGCACCGAGTATATGCATCAATATATATATAACCTCTGATTTTGGTAAACTAATTTTAAAAGCATTTTCTATGTTTCTTGTAATTTCTAATGCAATTTCATATTCTTCTTTATCTTTTATTTCATAAACAATATCCTCTGGTAAATTTATGTCTTTTCCTTCTTTTAGTCTTTTAATTGAGATTGCAATATGTATTACAAGACTTATAAACGCATCATCTGTAAACCTAACACCTAGTTTTGCTTCGGCGTCTTCTACAATGTTTTCAAGCAGCTTATAATCTAAATCTACTAATTCTTTCAATTTTTCTATCATCTTAAAATCTAACCTTGCTGCCACATTATTTAGTAAAATTTCTTCTAGTTCTTCTTTATCTTTTTCATTTACAATTAAATATGCTATAGCATTTCTAAAGTTATCTTCAGTACCTACAATTTGTATACCATAGTTTGTTTTTTAATAAGCTTTAAATTAAAATTTTTTAACCATTTATCTACTTGTTCAATATCTTTATGAATTGTTACTTTACTAACATATAATTCTTGTGCTAATTCTGATACTGTTATATTTGTTTTTGTTATAAGTAGCCTCTTTAGTATATAATTCTTTCTAAACTGTGGAGTATATGGTTCTATAAAACTACTATTATATTTATAATTTTGAAGAAGTTCTAAACGTTTTTCTTCATTAACTTTAAGTCTTATTCCATACCTCGGTTTTTTTCTACATAAACATCTTTTTCTAATAATACATTTTCAACTAATTTTATATCATTTCTAACTGTTTTATTAGACACATTTAATTTCTCAGCTATATTATCAATAGTTATATAAGAATCATTTGTTTCTAAAAGAATTTCTATTATCTTATTTACTCTTTCTTGGCTCATATTTTTCCCCTTTTACCACATTAATTGTGGTAACTATTATTGATTTTTGTATTTTATATACATTTCTTAATTATATTATAATTTGAAAAATATAGTTTTTTCAATACTTCTAATCTATATTTGTATTTCCATATTAATGTGGTAAATGTTTAATAATTAATAAATATAAATTATTTAATAGCTTTTATTTTATGTAAATACTTAAATTTTTTAAAATAAAATAGGGGTCATCCATAACTTTTGTAGAACACATTTATGGATTCCCCTTAAAATAAACGCATCTCTTACATCTCTATCAAATTTCCTCCAGAAGCTCTGCTGTGTCTCTACTGCAGGTTGTAAAAATAACCTGATGTTTTTCTGCAAACTTCTTTATAAGTTCTGCTGCCTTTTGTTTTCTATCTTCATCTAAATCTACTAAGCAGTCGTCTAAAACTATAAAGGTCTCTTTATCAAACATATTATCAATAAGTGCAAACTTTAGTGCAAGGGCAACTGTATCATATGTTCCAGTTGATAATAAATCTACTGAAATATTTGACGTATCATTACCTATTTCAAAATTCATTGATTCTGTAAAATCCTTAACCTTATACTTATTATTTGTTATATATCCTAAATATTCATTGAAGCTATCTATAATTGGAGTAAAGGTATTGTTATTTATTTCATCCAATGTCTCATCAATTATTTCCTTTAATTTAATTAAATTCATTGCCTTCTTTAAATAGTTCCTATAACTTTCTTCATACAACTTCATTTCTTCTTCAAAATCCTTACTTGACTTTTTATCTTGAAGCTCAAGCTCTATGCTAAAATACTGCTGCTGAAGTTTTCCTTTTTCACTAAATAGACTCTGTTCCTTCTCCTTCATTTCATTTAAATGATTATTAAACTCTGTTACCGTAGTAAAACCTTGTGGAAGTGGCTTAAGTTTAGCAAGCTCCTTATCTAACATTTTTATTTCAGACATAACATCTACTATTTTATTAAATAGCTCTTCAGGTGATATATACTTATTTTCCCAATCCTTTATAGTTGACTCTATATTAGTTACCTCTGCTAATATTCTAACCTTCTTATTATCTAATTCTACCTTCTCTTTTCTTATATCTTCTATTGCCCTTGTTACATTTACATCTCCAATTTCAGCAAGCTTCTTTTCTAACCCTTCTACCGTATCATCACCTAAATCCTTTTGTATATCCCTCTTTTTATTAACAATATCCACACTTAAAAGAGTTCTTTTTGTTGCAATCTCCCTTGCCTCATCTACATCCTTAACCTCAAACTTATTCAACAAACCAAAGAACTCACTCTTTAACCTTGTATATTCTTCCCTTATCTTCTCTACATCAAAATCCTTAAGTTTTATCTCTAAATCAAAATCATCTGTTTCAATCTTTGCAAATCCCTTTGCACTATCACTAATTGATTCATCTATTCTTCTCTTTTCCTCTAAATCCTTTGTTAAATAGATGCTGCTGCTATTTTTTATATTAATATTTACTGTAAACTCACCTAAATTTATTTGATTTTCTAACCTTTCAATTTCTCTTCTTTTCTTTTCAAGTTCTTTTACATCCTGATCTGAAATCTCCTTGAGCTCATCAAGTTTTTTCTTTAAATCTTCTACTTGAGTAAGTTTATCCTTTATTTGCCTTAATCTCTTTTCTATCTCTACTTTTTCCCTTGCCTTTAAGTTTTGTTCCTCTTCCCTTATTAGAACCTTTATCTTCTCTTCAATCTCATCTAACTCTTTCTTATTATTCTCTAATTTAGTTTGATACTGAGGCCAATTTCTTTGAACCTCACTTAATTTGTCATACTCAATTTTTAACCTATCCCTCTTTGGTTCAATCTCTGCCCTATTGAGTGCATCCTTTTCAAAGGCCTTTAGCTCATCTAACTCCTTTTTAACAGAAGTATATTCCTCTTCTATTTCCTTCAAACTCTTTAAAATTTTATCCCTCTCATCCTCAATTTCTATTACTTTTTCAAGCTCTATCTTTGCCTTTTCTTTTTGTAGTAGCTGTCCAAAATTAAGCCTACGTTTTTTAAATATGGATTGTTTATTCCTCTATTATTAAGGGGTGCTTCTCTATCTATATCCCAGTTATTTGTCAATTTTTTAATCTCTTCTTCAATATTGGACTTTAAATCCTCTATTGAAACACCATCTAATTCAAGTGTTGAAGTACTTACAAATTGAAAAATTGAATTTTTATCTCTTTGTCCTCTACTATATTTTTAATGGACTCTTTAAAATCCCTCTGTTTTTGAAATACAAGCTTATTATACGTTGCTTCACCTTCAATAAATATTTTATTTAGCTCTTCCCTTATTCTTTTTCATCGCTAATTTTAGTTCCCTGTATTTCTAAATAAGATGAAGGATTTTTGTCCGACCATCTTCTATTTATTTTTAAAACATCATTACCATTTTCAATCTCTAAATAAGCCTCTGCGTAATCTCCCTTTGGGTAGGGGAAAAATAGATTTTTAAATTCCTTATCTTCTCTCTTCTACTTCCTATTTTTGCATCCTTAAAAATTGTATTTGATATTGCCTCAACAATTGTACTCTTTCCTGCTTCATTTTTGCCATATACAACATTTAAGCCATCAGAAAACTCAACCTTCTTATCCCTTAAACCTGCAAATTGTTTACACTCTACCTTCCTTAGCTTCATTTTTTCACCTCCATTATCTTTTCGTAGGCAAGCTCTAAAAGTTCCTTATCTTCAATTTTGCTTAAAATTCTATGTGGAAGTGAACCTATTGAAAATTCTTTATCAATTTGACTCTTATCGAATTTCTTTCTTATATTATCACTGTATTCAAAGTAAAGAGCTTTCTTGATAGCTCATCAAAGCATTTCTTTCTATCATCGCTGTGATCTACTTCAATGCTTCCTGAAAAATATGTCCTTACTATTTTATTCTTTGGATTCTCCTCTAAAAGCCTATCTTTATAATCCTCAAGTTCCTTATATGAATTAATAATACACTTATCATCAACAAATTTATATGTACCTGTTTTAACCTTAACTGCATTGAAGTTGCCTTTATCTTCTACGTCAACAACCCAAGCATAACCCTCGTGTCTGCAGTCAAGTCCATCTGGTTCAGGAGTACCTGGGATTAATACCTTTTGGTTTTTTACCTCATCATTAAAGGGGTAATTTATGTGCATATGACCTACAACAGCCATATCTACATCTAAAGAGTTTATTTCATCAATACTCATACTAAAATATTCATCCTTCATATCAGGTGAAATACCCTTTATAGAACCGTGGGCAACAAGTATATTAAAGGCACTATTATCAAATTCCGTATAATTTTTAATCCAGTCAAGTCTATTTTCCTTTGAATGCTTTAAATCACAAAATGCAGGATACAGAATAACCTTTTCTTCATTTATTTCAAGTTCATATGGTCTATACTCATTTAAGATAATTATGTTTGTATCCTTTACACTATTTAAAAATGTTACCCAAAAGTTTGTTACATTGAAAAAGTCGTGATTTCCTGGAAGAATTGCTACATATTCGCCGTGGAACTTTCTTAAAATTGATATGATTTGATCTAAGTATTTTTGTTTGTGTCTGATGCACTCTCAAATAGATCGCCTGCGATTAGAAATAAGCTGCAACCCCTATCGTTTGCTATATTAACCATATTTTCTAATGCTTTAAACCTTGCCTCCTGAAGAACCTTACTTACATTTTCACTATAGTTTTTAAACTTCATACCAATATGAAGGTCTGAAGTTGCTAAAAACGAAATGCCATCTAATCATCCCCTTTAGTTTTTTCGTAAATGAGTTGAATATTAAATATATGCTACTATTACTTATATTAACACTTTACAGTATGTTACGCAAAGGTAAATTTTTACATTATATAACGCAAAAAGGACCGTCACAGACGATCCTTTAAAACTAAATTTTTCTTAATATTACACTGAACCACATTTCATCCTCTCTACCTTCTCTTACATCTTTTGTAATAAGCGTTTCTATTATTTTAAATTCTGGATGCTTATTTATAAGCTCCCTAAAGGATTTTTCTTCATAGAAATTAAAAACCTCCCATTTCTAAATTCCTCTTTATCTCCATACTTAAAGGATGCAAACAAAATGCCATTTGGTTTTAAAGCTCTTGATATTTTGTTTAAAATATCATCCATCTCTTTTCTTGGTACGTGCAGTAATGAAGCACAAGCCCAAACACCTTCAAATTCATTATCATAATCTAACTCATTAAATGCTTTGTGTACTGTTTTTCTGCCTGTTAATTTACTTGATAGTTTTACCATTTCAATAGACGCATCCAAAGAAATAACATCATAGCCTTTATCTAAAAAATACTTTGTATCTCTTCCAGAACCACATCCTAAATCAAGTATCTTTACTCCCTTGTCTAAATATTTTAGAAAAAATCATATAATTCCTGCATATCTGCATCTTTTGTATTTAAATAAAAATCCAGTGCATTATTGTTATAGTACTCTATTGTTTCATTCATTTTTAAATCTCTCCTTGTAATATTTGATTATTCTATAATCTAATGCATCTTTGAAGTGTTTTTTAAAAGCCTGGTTATCTAAATATAACTCTAAATCTTCAACTAAACAAAAATACTCTCCATCCCTAAAGAAAAATTCTGGATTCGTTTTGGATAAAAATTTTTCTGGATTATCCCTAGATAACTTTAAATACTCCCTCATTCCCCAATTTTTATAGCCTGCTGTATTTTTATCCTTCAACATATCTACAGCATTTGAAGAATTAGAATAGAAATTTTTAAAACTCTCATATATATCCTCATCAGATAGTTTTAATTTTATATTACCGTTGTTATAAAAAGCAATAAGTAGTGGCATTTTATAACTTTTAGCCATAGATGTTTTTTCAATAAAATTTATAAATTTATGTGCCAATGTACCATACATTTTTTCTTCATCTTCATCAAGTTCAAAATTTTTATATAAAAATTCAATATAATCGTTTAATATATTTATTTTAGAAGATTTTTTCATACTAAAATATATAGAGTCGTCAACATACTTATAAAAATCGTGTCTTAATGGTTTATATCCTAAAAATTCTTTTATCCTTAGATATTCATTAAAAATTATTTGCTCTATACCTAATAAATCATTCGCTTGTTTCTTGAAAATATCAATTATTCTAAAGTCAAAATCTACAATACAATTTTCTGGAAAATCCTCTTCATTAACAATATATCTGTTTTTCCTTATATTCTCTATATCATAATCTGAACCACTTAATAAAAATGGAACTAAATTAGCCTTTTTATAATTTCCTATAAAATCTAATACCGTTAAATAATTTTTGTTTTTAGATTTTCTTAATCCTCTTCCTAACTGTTGTAAAAATACAGTTGGCGATTCAGTTGGTCTTAAAAACATAACCATATCAATATCTGGAATATCTACTCCTTCATTGAACATATCAACAACAAAAATAACATTTATTTCTCCATTTTTA
Source organism: Caloramator sp. mosi_1 (assembly GCF_028622835.1). Taxonomy (GTDB): domain Bacteria; phylum Bacillota; class Clostridia; order Clostridiales; family Caloramatoraceae; genus Thermobrachium. The sequence goes on from NZ_CP117677.1 coordinate 545,692, forward strand.
AATTTTTCAATTGCTTTTTCTCTTTCCAAAGAAAACTCTCCCTGTTCACCACTATATACAGCACAGGATTTAATTTTATTATCATTAAAATATTTAGCCATATATTCAGCGTGTCTTTTTGATGAACAAAAGGCTATGGTCCTTTGTTTGCTATACTTTAAGTAGTTTTTTAATATTAGATTCGCTCTTTTATTTAACATTAAAACTTCTTCTAATTCTTTCTCTTTATATTTTCCATTTATAACTGGAATATTAGAAAAGTCTGTTTCATCATATATCCCATAATAATGAAAAGGAACTAAGTAGCCTTTGTTTATAGCATCCTTTAACCTTAGTTCATAAACTACATTATAATCACAAAGTTCAAATATATCCTTATTATCTAACCTCTCTGGTGTTGCTGTTAATCCTAACAAAAATTTAGGTTCAAAATAGTTAATTATATTCATATATCTTGAAGATACAGCGTGGTGAAACTCATCTATTACTATATAGTCAAAATGATTATTATTAAAAAATTCTTTATTTAAATATTCTTCCTTTCCAAGTGTTTGAACAGAAGCAAAGAGTATATCACAATCTAAATCCTTAACATCAGCATTAAAAAATCCAATAGTATCTTCAGGTCTAACGTTTCTAAAGGATTCTGCTGCTTGTTTGAGTATCTCCTCCCTATGAGCAACAAATAGTACCTTTTTAAATTCTAAAGAATCAAAGGCAGCTAAATATGTTTTACCTATTCCTGTTGCAGCTACAACAAGTCCCTTATTAAATCCCTCTAATCTACTTCTTTTAAGTTCATATAATGCCTCTATCTGTGCTCCTCTTGGTTTATAAAGATTAATTATTTTTTTATCCTCATTATTTTCATCTAAAATAAATTTAGGTTTTTTCCATTGTAAACTATATTTTTTAATTCTCTATCATCAATTTTTATTGTATTTTCCTCAAATATTCTAAAGAATTCATTTTTAAATTCTTTAAAATCCTGTGGATTTGTTGTTTTTTCTATTCTATAATTCCACTCAACACCACTTATTAATGCTGATTCTGATAAATTAGATGAACCTATAAAAATATCTCCACCATTTTCATAATCAAATATATATGCTTTAGGATGGAATGATATATTTTCTTGCTTATAAAATCTTAAATCTACATAATCTCCCAGTCTATCTTTTAAAAGATAGAGAGCAGAGGGTTGAGTTATATTTAGATATTTTCCTGTTATTATTCTAATTTTTGCTCCTCTATTTTTAGCTAAAATTAGTTCATCTAAAATCAATCTTATTCCTGATTCCATCAAAAAGATACAATAATATTTATTTCATTAGCTCTACTAAATGATTTCTTAAGCTCCGTTAAAAAATATCTGTACAACCAGTAAAACATTTTTTAATACTTATTCCTTGACTTAATTGAAGTCTTTTATATAATTCCTCTATTTTGCTATATACATCGTCTATTTCTTTATATTCAACATTTTTTAGTTCTTTATTTATCAATCCTATCTTTTCAGCAGCCATAGCTATCTACCTTTCTTTAGTCTTTATTATTATATTTTCTTCATTTTTTTAAAAATCCTTTTATAATCTAAGTAAATTTATCTATAATATATAAAAAGGCAGCCTTGCGGCTGCCTTATTCTTATAGCAATATTAAAGATGCAATGTAAACTGATAATATTGTTACCAATCCCATTAGAAGAGTTGCAACTGTTTGTGTCTTATAGGCTGTTTTAACATCCATTCCTCCAAATTGAGATACAACCCAGAAGTAGCTGTCATTTGCGTGGCTTACAGTCATAGCTCCTGCTCCTATTGCCATAACAACAAGAACTCTTGCAACCTCAGATGTTAAACCTAATGTTGGAAGAAGCGGAAGCATTAATGCAGAAGTTGTCAAAAGCGAAACTGTTGATGAACCTTGTGCTGTCTTAATAGCTGCTGCAATTATAATGGTAGTATTATACCTATATTTAATCCTGCTAAGGTTTGTCCTAAATATTCTCCAACCTTTATTTCTTTTATAACATTACCAAGAGAACCACCCGCTGCTGTTATTATTAAAATCATTGCAGAATCCTTCATTGCTTCTTGAAGCCATTTATTTTTTATTTCCCTATCTACATTAGGTATTAATAAGAAAGCAAAGAACATACCTATTATTAATGCATTAACTGGAGTTCCAAGGAAAACAAATAGTTTAAATATAAAGTCCTTTCCAAATGGATTGCCAGGGAATTTTGCTATTGAACCTAATGCCATTAAAATTATTGGAACAACGATAGGTGCAAAGGACTTCCAAGCACTTGGGAGCTTACCATAATTTTTTATAACATCTTCATAGTTTATTGCGTCTGTTATGTTTGAATTATATTTTGAAGCAACCTTATTTGCATATATATTACCTACAATTAATGCAGGAATAGAAAGAATAAGACCAAACACAATAACAAGTAGAATGTTATTTAGCTCTAAGTTTGAAGCTGCAGCTATTGGTCCTGGTGTTGGTGGAACTAAAACGTGTGTTGCATAAAGTCCAGTGGATAGTGCAATTGACATAGCAACCAATGAAGTCTTTGTCTTTTAGCAAGTGCCTTATTAAGTGGAGTTAGAATTACAAAGCCACTATCACAAAAGACAGGAATTGAAACAATATATCCTATTATACTCATAGCCAATGTTGGTCTCTTTTCTCCAACAATTTTTATTACTGTGTCTGCCATTTTAATTGCTGCCCCTGATTTTTCAAGTATAGTTCCTATTATTACACCAGCAATTATCACTATACCAATATTAGTTAAAGTGTTTCCAAATCCCTGTGTAATTATTGTTGGGATTTTATCATAGGGTAATTTTGCTGCAAAAGCAAGTAAGTATGAAGCAAATATTAATGCTAAAAATGGATTGAGTTTAAATTTTGAGGTTGTAATGACAATAAAAACAATAGCAACTAAAAGTGCCAAAATTAAGTATGGACCAGACATAAATCCCCCTCCTTATATTTTAAGCCTTAAAGGCTTTTATACATCTAAATACCCTCTCAGTAACGTTTTGAATTAATAGCGGTGCATTTTTGTTGCATCTTCAATTTTCATTGGTTTATCTAAAATAGAAAATACAGTTGTAACTCCTATATCATAGAGTACATCAACATCCTCCACCGAACCTGCAATTACGATTAAGGGTTTATTGTATTTTTACAATACTTTGCTACTCCATATATAGTCTTACCATAGGCAGTTTGACTATCTATTTTTCCTTCTCCAGATACAACTATATCTGCTGTCTTTATCTTATCCTCAAGATTTAAAACATCCATAACAATATCTACACCACTTTGTAGCCTTGCATTTAAAAATGCCATAAGACCAGCACCTAATCCTCCAGCTGCCCCTGCCCCTTCATAATTTATTATCTCTTTATTGAAAGTCTTTTCTAAAATATTTCCAAAGTGACTTAAATTTTTTCAAGAATTTCAACAACTTCATCCGTTGCTCCCTTTTGAGGTCCAAAGACTCTGCTTGCACCATTTTCACCAACTAAAGGATTTTTGACATCACAGGCAACTATAAATTCACAGTCATATATTCTTTTATCAATCCCTGATATATCAATATAACTTACCTTTCCTAATTCTCCTCCACCTAACCCAATCTCATTTCCAAAACAATCCAAAAACTTTACACCAAGTGCCATTGCCATACCAGAGCCTGCATCATTTGTGGCACTTCCGCCTATGCCAATTATGAATTTTCTACATCCTTTATCTATAGCATCCAAAATTAACTGACCTGTTCCATAGGTTGTTGTAAAAAGCGGATTCCTCTCATATTCCTTTAAAAGATAAAGCCCTGATGCTGCCGCCATCTCTATTACTGCTGTCTTCCCATCGCCTAATATTCCATAGAAACTAAGTATTTGCCTATAAATTGGGTCCCTTACAATGGTCTTTACTATCCTACCACCTGTTGCATCAACTAAAGATTCAACTGTACCCTCCCCGCCATCTGCCATAGGTACACTTTCTATAACAGCATCATTAAAAACCTTTTTATTCCTAATTCAATATTTTTACACACATTAAGTGCAGACAGACTTCCCTTAAATTTATCTGGAGCTATTAAAACCTTCATCAAATCACCACCTATATTTATTCTATTACTATGAAAATAAATATAAAATGTAGATTTAATATAAAGTTTATAACTTCTTTTTCTTATTTTTGTACTAAAAAAACAAATACCCCATTATTGGGATATTTGAGGCTGTTGATAAAACTATAATATGTTTGGCCCCTTGAAGGATTTCCTTGGCATTCCTTCATTTCGCTAATCAAGTGTAAGCTTTTCTTTGTTTGAAAAGTCCTACCCTCGCGATGCCCTCATCCTTGAGGGCTGCTCGGCTCGGCACATCGTGTGCCGAATTACGGACTTTTTCAAAGTCGAAAAGCAACACTTGCTAAAGCTTATGAAATATGCCAATTTGAAATCCTTTCAAGGGCCAATTTCATAATCAATGCATCTTTTATGTTTGTCAACAATCTGAAATACCCCATTATAGAGATATTTGTTTTAATGCTATGTAAAAATATAACTTCATACATTGAAAAGGGTCTTTTATATTTACATTACACTTCTGTTCAATCTTATCCAATCTATACTTTATTGTATTTATATGAACATATAGTTTTGCAGCAGTCTCCTTTATATTCATTCCCGTTTCAAAATAAATCTTTAAGGTATTCATAAGTTCTATATTTTTATTTTCACAAAAGCAATTCGTATTTATTTCATTTATATATACTTTTTTATGTAATCAGGAACTTCATCTAACATTAAATAGAGTATCCAATCCTTATAAAATAAAATTTCTTCACTAAGAATTCTACCTATTTTAATTAATTTATTTGCAATAGTAAAGGACACATAATAATCCTCAATATTTAAGCACTCTTTGCCTATTCCAATATTAAATTTTAAATTATATTTTTTCTCTATATCCTTTTGTATCATTTGGCTTAAATAAAGTGGATTTTTATCCTGCGTAATAATTACAAAGCGGTCCTCTGATATGTTATATATTATATCATTATTGGAAAGCTTTTTCTTTATCGTATCTATTATATTTTGCTTTACTTGCTGTACATCAAATTCATTAAGCTTATAGGTCTCAATGTAATTGTTAAAGGTTATTATATCAAGTACAATAACATATCTTTTTAACTTTAAACTGAATCCAAAAATTTCTGCCCTATGTTTTAAAACTGCTATTTCATCCTTTTCAAAACTTTGCTTTTTAGAAGTTCCTTTGTAAAGCTCTCAATTGCTCTTTGCTGGTAGTTTTGAAATTTGTTATTTTCATATTCCTGAACCATAAGTTCAACAAGCTCTTTTATAATTTTTCCAAAGCCTAATACTTCAGTTGGTTCGCCTGTAATACCAACAACACCTATTACCTCATTGTTATTAAATATAGGAATATTTATTCCCTTTTACTCCCTCTATACAAATTTTTATTATCATCATCTATAATTACTTCCTCTTTTCGATTTGCTGCCTCCTTGGCTCCTTCGTGCAGTGTTCCAATTCTATTCTCATCCCCCGATGCTATTATTACACCATCAACATCCATAATATTTATATTTTTACCTAATATACTCATAAGTCTATTAACTATTTTCTGATAGTCCTCTTTAGTGAGCATTTTTATCCCCCTCTAATAAATAAATAGTAAAATAAGGCAAAATAAAATAACCTTATTTTACTATTATAATACATAAATTTATATAATTGTTTATAATTCTATTAAATTAATCATTATGTTTTACTGGAATATAAGGTATTATCTCTTTTGCAAGATTTTGAATAGGAAGAGATTGAAGTATTACCTTGCCAGGTCCTCTAAGCTCAGTTAGGAATAGTCCTTCTCCTCCAAAGAATATGTTCTTAAATCCCTTTACCGTAACAATGTCATAACTAACTGTTGGTTCAAAGGCCGCTACGTGACCTGTATCAACCTTAAGGATTTCACCAGGTGCAAGATTATATTCAACAGCCTCGCCATCTATTTCTAAAAGCACATACCTGGGCCGGTTATCTTTTGTAAAATAAATCCTTCTCCTCCAAAAAGCCTGAACCAAGCCTTCTATTAAATATAATATCTAAATCTAAAGAGCTCTCTCCACACAAAAATGCGTGCTTTTGACAAATAATTGACTGCCCTGATGCAAGATTTAAAGGAACAATTTTCCTGGGAAATGATGAGGAAAAAGCTATTTCTGTATTGTCTCTAACACTTGTATATCTTGTCAAAAACTGATTCTCCACCAAATGCACGGGCAATTCCCTTAAAAGTCCACCCTCCATATTAGTCGACATATCAATTCCATCACTCATCCAAGACATTCCACCTGATTCTGTAATTATTGTTTCTCCCTATTAAGGTTTAAAATTACAACAGGAAGACCTTCACCAATAACCCTATACCTCATAATTTCACCTCAAAATTATTTTTTATTATACTATTCTATCAAACTATAGTTTTTAAATGGTAAAAGTTTGGTTAACATTATTTGCAAATTAAACTATAGTTGCAAGCATAACAGTTTCCACATCTATCATACTTTTCAAAATCACTGTTTGTTTCCATAAAGTTAAATACTTCTACAATATCCTTTATACCCCTTAGTATATCTTCTTCCTCTAAGTTTATTTCAATATATTCTCCTATATCAAGAAGGTATAGGTACATCTTTTCAATTTCTATGTCATATATTTTCTTGACAGCATAACTGTAGGCAACAAACTGTGGAAGATAATGATTTTTATTCTCTCTTTATCCTTTTCTCCATTTACTTTATTTGTTTTATAGTCTATAACAACTGCCCTTTTAGTATCTGAAACCTGATATATATCTAATCTATCAATTATTCCCATTAAGATTATACTTGTATCTGGAAGTGGCACTCTAAATACAAACTCTTGATTTGAAAATAGCTTTTGTCCATTTATTTTAATATCCTTCTCTATCTTTTGGTAGCTTTCTACCATCCTTTTTATTTTTTCCTTATCTTCATTGCCAACTTCACCAAGTTCGTTATTTATTCTATCCTCAACATCTACCGTATAACCCTTTGAGACTTCCTCTAGAACACTATGAACAAAACTTCCAATCTCTGCTGCATTTATACTCTTTACAACTTCTACTTCACTTTGTTCTTCTTCATCTTCCTTTTTATTTAAAAAGCCAATATCTAAAGCGTCTGCATCTATTTTTGCAATATATCTAAAGAAATATTTTCTTGGGCAGTCCTTATAGAGCATATACCTTGATATGCTGAATATTGATTTAGGTATATATTCTATATTAAGGTTTATATTTTCTTTTGCACTATTTATATCAAATGCATCTTCTTGGCTTTTATCTTCAATTTTTTCCTTTACATAGTACTTAAATGAATCTGTAATTTTAATGTATTCTTTAAAATCAACTCCATTCTCTATTAAATAATTTATTAACGTATTTTTGCTTCTTTTTCTTAACAGCACTTAGGGATAAATACCTTATTGCCCTTGTTACCGCCACATAGAATATTCTTATCTCTTCCTTTTTTCTTCCTCTATTCTTTTTCATCTACATAATAAAACAACTTTTCCTTTTTATCTCTTTTATTATTTTTGTTAGGGTGTATATCGTAATTAATCACTATCCCATATCTTTGCCCTTTTTCATCTGAAACCTTGTCATATACAAACTTATTTTTATTGCTTTTTCTATTTCATAGTCTAAGGATGGTAAAAATACTGCCTCAAATTCAAGTCCCTTTGATGCATGTATTGTCATTATCTTTACTGCATTGCTGTTTTCCGTGTCTAAAAAGGCCTGTGCCTCTTTTTTGACACTTCAATTAGATTTTCTAAATAATCTACAAACTCAACAGATGAGTATATTCCTTTTCTTTCAAACTCCTCTGCAATCTCTAAAAACTTCTCAAAATTTCTATACTTTTGCACTCCATCCTCCTGAAGAAGGAGTATATCCTTTATTTTAAGCTCTTTATCTAACTCCCTTAAAAGTTTGATACACTATACAAAGTAGCCTTTTTCTTTAATTCAAATAGCATATTTAGTTTATCATTATAATCCTTTGCTGAAGATATATAGTTATTTTCATTTATTATATTATAAACATCTAATACCTCATTATCTGAAAGGCCTACAAAGGGGCTTCTTAGTACTCCAAGGAGAGACACTTTATCATCATATTTATATATAAATCTTACTAAGTTTATTAAGTCCATTATTTCCTGTCTTTCAAAGTATCCTATACCTCCAAGTATTGTATAGGGTATTTGTCTTTTCTTTAGGGAATTTTCAAACTCTAATATACCACTTCTTCCTCTAAACAAAATTGCAATATCCTTAAAGTCAATACCCTTTCTATTTAGCTCAAGTATTTTATCTGCTACATATTCTGCTTCATTTCTCCTCTTTTCACCTTTATCTTCTTTTTCTAAAAAACTTCAAGTTCATCTTTTTCTACTTTTCTCTCCCTTAATTGTTTTGTATCAAAACTATCCTTTTCCTCCACATCTAATATACAAAAATCAAATCCTGCTTCTCCTTTTACTGTATGTGATTCTTTAGATTTTACATATCCATCTATTAGATTTTTAAACATAAGATTTATGATCTCAACTATTTTGTCGTGGCTTCTGTAGTTTTTGAAAGCTCAAGTTTTTTCCCACCTGAAGATTCTATATTTTTAGTTACATTTTCAAAAACCCTGTAGTTTGCACCTCTAAAAGGTATATAGATTGTTTAATATCTCCTACAACAAACAGTTTACCCTGTTCTATTTTCCCCTCATCCTCTGTTAAACAGCTTAATATCCTAAGCTGAACATCATTAGTATCCTGAAACTCATCTACAAGAAAGTATTTGTATCTTTCCTTTATCCTTTTCTTACTTCCTCTTTTTCAAGTACCTCTAAAGTATATTTTTCAAGGTCATTAAAATCTACTACCCCTAATCTCTTTTTCTCCTCAGTGTATTTTATATCAACAGCCTCTACTAAATCCATAACAAGATGAATTATTGTTTGGAGCTTATCTAAAATGCCTTCATCTTCCTCTTTAGATTTTCTTGTCTTTTTAGGCTTTTCTTCTTCTGAATTTAATTCATTAAACCTTTTAATGTTGTCTCTTGTGAAATTTTTGCCTCCTCTATGCTGTCGCCCTTTGTCTTTATGTCTTTATAAAGGGCCTTAACATCCTCCATAATTTTCTTTGAACTTAGATAATCTACACCTAATACCTCTGCCACAACCTTAAATCTTTCACTGTTATTAGAGTCGTTTACAAACTCATTAAACACTTCCTTTGATATTCTGTTAAGTATAGTTAATGTATCTACCTCTTCAACTATCTGATACATTGGTTCTATTCCTATAATGTGATAATACTCTTTTACAATAGTATCGCAGAAGCTGTGAAAGGTTGATATATTTGCAAGAGGTATATCCTCCTTGATTTGCCTTAGAGTCTCTATTTTTTAGCATCTGTTTCCTTCTCTATAAATTTATTTACTAAATCAATAACCCTTTCCTTCATTTCAAGGGCTGCTTTTTTGTAAAGGTTATTGCAACTATATCATCAACCTTTGCCCCACCCTCAAGAAGAAGCCTTAAAAACCTTCTTGTTAAAACTCTTGTTTTTCCAGAACCTGCCCCAGCGTGCAGTGCAATATTTTTGTCTATATCAAGAGCCTTTGCCTGTTCTTCATTAACCTCATACACTTTTTCTATAAGTTCAATATTCATATTTCCACCTCGCCTTTGCCTAAAAGCCTTATCTTGTTATATCTGCATACTCCTTCATAATCACAACTTAAATTAAAACCATCTTGAACTGAACATATCTTAGGAAGCGTAAATACAGCCTTTTTATCTTTTCTATGCTCTCTTTTATAAAGTTATCTGTAATATGGGATATAACAACATCAAAGTTTTCCTTTGAAACAGTTCTTGTGCTGTGATGAGTTTTAAGTATTTCTAATTCTTTTTATCCTTTGCTACAATAATACCACTTAGTTGTTTCTTATTTTTATTTACTGTATCATTTATATCATAATACACCAATCCCACACATTCTGGTGTTTTGCCTAATTTTTCTGTAAGAATTTTATTTACTACATAATAATAGAGAACAACTTGGATAGCATCTCCCTTTAGCATATCTGAAAGTCCCTTAGCATTGGAAATTTTATAGTCCTGTATTATATATCTTCCTGTTGGATTATCTCCATCATATTCCACATCAACTCTGTCTATTCTTCCCTTTATTTTAATTCCCTCAATCAAATCATCAATCTCAAAGTCTTGTTCTATAAGATAAGGCCTAAATTTAATTTCATTTTTATAGCTAACATCAATCTTTATAAATTTTTTAATGTTATCAAGAAGTTTCTGATTTATAATGTATGTATAGTTGTCATCTAATACAAGTCCATAATTTTTAAAGCCTTCGTTAGAAAGTTGTTCTATTCTATCCTCTTTATATTCAAGCTCTTTTTCTATATAATCTCTATAATAGTTTTCAAGTACATAGTGATAAATGTTTCCATAGTTTAAATTTGAATAAATATCCTCTTCCCATTTTCTTATATTTAGTACATTTTCAATAAAGTATTTAAATGGACATTTATTATAGGACATTATCTTTGATGCACTAAAGACATCCTTCTTGTTACTATCCTTCATTTTGTTTATATCAATTAACCCATCATACTCTGTAAATTCATCAGAGTTTCTCTTTTCTTCTATCATCAATACTTCTTCTAAATAATTTGTTTCTATATTATCAATTCTACTATCCTTTGTTATGCAATATCTTTTTATAAGCTCAGGCTTGCTGTAGATTTTATTAAGATTAAATCTATCCCTCATTGTTCTAACTTTTCTTCCCTCAAAGGCCTTATGGAGTCTAAGTTTATATATTACTTCATCTAAAAATTGAGATTTTGAAATATATGCCCCATCTTCTCCTGATGTCCTGTAGGATAAAATTAACCCTTCCCTCGATGATGCAATTGACAAAATAAATCTTATTTTTTCCTTCTCCATTTCAAATATACTGCTTCCGAAGTTTACACCAAGCCTGTATATAATCTCCTTTTCCCTTGTTGTATATATGCCTGATGCCTTTGATAGTTTAGGGAACTTTCCTTCATTAAGGCCCATTATAAATACATAGTCGTAGCTTGTTCCTCTTATTAAATCTGGAGTTAACACCTTTACCCCATAGCTTTTTTAGGTTTTAATGTAACGGTTGTAGCCGTTATATTTTCATCAAGTATATTTAGAAAATCCGTATACTGCATATTAGAATTTTGATGCTTATATACTTCCCAAGGTTATTTAGCATCTCAATAAATCCAAATAAAGCCTTTAAATCTCGAAACATAATATCCTGAGATATTATTCCTTTTTATAAAGACAAATTATGCTCTTTTTATATCAATTTCATCTATAATATCTATTACTGCCTTTTTAAATCCTTCAAAGCTATCACTATATTTTAACTTTGATAGTTTGTTATTTATCATATTTTCAAATTCAACATAACTGTTCTTTAGATTAGATATTTTTTCTATATACTTTTCCTGTTCCTCTTTATCTTCCATCTTAAAGTCCTCAGGAAGTTTTTCAAGGAAAGTTACTGTATCTTTTCCTTTAAAGTATCTCTCTAAAACCTTCAACACATTATATTTTTCAGAAGTATATATATATGGACTTAATACTATATCTTCCAATAGATTTTTGTTATATCTTTCATTTTTTAATCTAAGTAGTGCCATTATAGTTTTGATAAAAGGTATTTTTGAAAGAAGTTCTGTATCACTTAAGGATATATAAACACCATATTCATTAAATACTTCAAGAAGTATATCCTCATACTCCTCCCTTTCCGGAACTATTACTGCTATTTTATCAAGCTCAACCTTTTTTCTTTATAAATATCTTTTATCCTTGAGGCTACCTGTCTTACTTCATCTTCAATACAGGGAGCATCTATAATTTCAACATCAACCTTTTCTTCTAAGTTTTTGTCTAAGAATAAAGTTTCTGCAAGAGGTTTATACTTTGTATTTAAAAATCGCTGTAGCTTATTTCAAAGCCTAATTCATTTGCAAATCCTAAGGCCTCTTTTTGGGCAAAATCCTTTACATATGGGACATTTAAAGGAAGATGATATATAAACTCAATACTACTAAAATTATGCTTTATTGCCTCAAGCAATTTTTTTCGCTTTTGAATATATCTATATATCCGTCGATTATAAATAAAGCGACATTTTCAAAATATGAGGTACCTTCAACATTTTCTACTGCAACTTTTATAATATCATCCATATCCATAAGATTTAGTGAAGACAGTTTTTGCTGATATGCATTATATATTTTTATTAAATCTTCCGTTTTTCTTGTTAATACATAATCCTTTTGATTGTTTATCTTTTCCCTTAATTCTTCTACATCAACATACTCCTTTTTATGCTTCTTATTGCATTAAGTGCATTTATTGCAAAACCTTTTTTATCGTATACCTTCCCAAAATATTTAATATTATCTTCTCCAAGTTCCTTTAATACTTCTTCAACAAGAACAAGGGATGCTTCATAGGGAATTAATTCAGCATTGCCTATATGACTTTTTGCAATCCTTCTTGATAAGTCATCAAAGGTAATTACATCAACATTATAGAGTGAACCTGCCCTATTTAATATTTCAGCTCTTACATATTCAATAAGCTCTTTGGTAGGTGCAAGGTATATAACTCTTTTATTATTTTTTATTGCATCTAATATTCTTTCAAACAAAATATCACCCCGATAATTCCAATTTTTGTATTAATTTTATTTTATACCTTTAAATTCTTTAGTTCAACATAAGAAATTTTGATAATTTAACGTAAAATTACTCTAATGTTATCTCATCCTATATTCCCTTAAACAATTTGATATTGCCTCCTTTGTCGTTGGAAATACTATGCCATATTTTGATATTTTATCAGTATTTAATCTTAAATCCCTTGGGTTGTCTTTGTATTTTTCTTCATCATTAATTAATATTTCTTCTACTCTATTCTCTAAACCTAATTCAATTAATATATGCTTTACAACATCGTACCTACTCATATCATTGGTGCTGCCTATATGATATGTACCATAAGGAATATCAAATACCTTTACAATATTGTCAATCATATCATAAACATAGGTCATTCCCCTAAACTCGTTTGGTGACGCATAAATCTTTTCTCCCTTTATAAGAGATGTTATTGTATCCCAAAGAATATTTGAAGCCATACCCATATTCCTTTCTGCCATTCCAAATAGCCAACTAAACCTTAGTATCCAAAGTTCTTCTATTATTTCCTTCAAAAGTTCCTCTGCTTCTAATTTATTTTGTCCGTAAACTGTATTAGGAATAGGGGTATCATCTTCCTTATATGGCCCTAATTCAGTATTTCCATTAAAGACTTGCTCAGTGCTTATAAATAAAAGCTTTGCACCTACCTTATTAGATACCTCTGCCACATTAACTGAACCTTCAACATTTATTTTTCTTGCAATATGTGGATTCTTGTTACAAAAATCTGTAGAAGCAATTGCCGCAGCGTGTATTACATAATCTGGTTTAAAATCACTAAATATATTAAATACCTTATCCTTGTTTGTTACATCAAGTTCTTGTTTACCTAACGCTAAGATTTGATATTCGTTTTTATATTTTTCATAAAATCTGCTACAGAAAAATCCCATTCCACCTGTCAACAAAATCTTTTTCATTTCTATTCCTCCAATTTAAACTAATACTACACTTTTATTATACCAAATAAAAAAGCATCTGGAAAACAGATGCTTATATACTTAAATTATTGTTGTGCAGCACAGCCTTATATGAATTAAGGTCTGTATGAATTTCCTCCTTAAATGGATTCTTCTTGAACTTAAATATCTTATAGTAGTGATATATAAATACCGCAATATTTGATAATAGAGCAAGTAAACTCACAACAAATAGTGCTGTTGTACTGTGGGATGATTTTACCGCAAAACGTGATGTATCAACAAAGTTTGGAAAACACATTACAAACATCATCCAAATCCCCAATGTTTGTGCTCTATGCTGTAACCAAGCACCCTTCTTTATAAAGAAGGCTGGTATTGTACAGGATAAAAGAAGTGCAAGGCCTGCATAATAGGAATGGTCCGAAACACAGTTATATACGTATGCAAAGTTCCATAGATCGTATGCAATTATCCAAAACCAAAGTTGGTCTGGCCAAATCATATCTTCACTCTTGTCTTTACTGATTACAATGCCCATCCAACCTGAAATTGTTATTATATTTAATATTCCTGCTATACCATTCATTATGTTCCAAGGTCCACCAATTATAGTAACACCATCAACAAGTCCATTATAGCTGTAGCACTGAAAATCTCTTATTACTGCCTCCATAATGTTAAGAGCAAGAATAAATGGAGGAAACATTAGAGCGTATTTGTTAGTTCTTAATCCCTTTTTATATCTTATTGCCATAAAACCTATACATCCAGCAAGTGCTGAATATACCTTTGCCCAGTGAAACCAAGTGCCTACACTTGAACCTGCCCCTGCTGTTTTTGGCCATACTGTTATAGTTAAAATAATTGGTAATACAACAAATAAAAAAATTGAAATATACTTGTTTCTGCGTGCTATTTCATTAATTAGTATAAGTGCAGCTAATACAACAAACCACATAAGTACTTGTGCCAATGATAGTTTTTCAAACAAAAACATACAAATCCCCTTTTATCGACTTAGTCGATTAAATCTTTTAATATTTAAAAATGTAATTACAATTAAATCGTATCAGAAATTTTTGTAAATGTAAATAAAACAAACTAATTATTACATTAAATTTTAGTTAACGTTTTCTAAAGCACAATGAAAAAGGCGTAAATATATACGCCTTATAAATTAATTACCTCTACAATCCTGTTTGCAACTTCAGAATGGTTTGTAAAACCTGTTAAGGTATTAAATATATCCTCAAGACTACTTCCTAACACCTTTTCCTTTAATTCTTCAAAGTTTCCGTCCGCCACTATTTGACCATCATTTAAAAGAAGTATTCTATCACTTACCTTTTCTACAACCTCCATAATATGGGAAGAGTAAAAAATAGTTTTACCTTCATTTTTCAATACCTGCATCATCTCTTTAAACACTAACGCACTGTTTGCATCAAGGCCTGTAATAGGTTCATCAAAGAATATTAAATCTGGATTATGTATTACTGATGAAATGATGGCAAGTTTTTGCTTCATTCCCTTTGAAAAAGAAGATATTCTGCTATTTTTTACTTCATAAAGGTCAAAAATGTTTAAAAGTTCATCTATTTTTGCATTTAACCTTTTTTCATCAATTCCATATATATTGCCTATAAAGCTCAAGTATTCAACAGGAGTTAGACTATCATAAAACTCAACAATTTCAGGAACATATCCTATTCTTCTTTTATATTCATACTGATTCTTAATATCTTCTCCAAAAATTTTAACTGTACCCCTATATCCACTTGTCATACCTAAAAATATTCTTATCGTTGTACTCTTTCCAGCACCATTTGGACCAATGTATCCAACAATTTGTCCCTTTGGAACTTCAAAGCTAATTCCCTTTAGAACATCCCCACTTCCATAATCCATATATAAATTTTCAACTGAAATAATTGTATCCATTTTAGTCCTCCTTACACTACAGTATAGGTTAATTTTGACATAATTCTTAATATTTTTCAAGATGTTAACTCCCATCAACTTTGGTAAATAACCCATAAATTACATTTAAACTTTATATAGTTTCACTTCGATAAATAAATAGATAAATTTTTAGGAGGGTAGTATATGAATAAAAGAAAACTATTTTACCACTACTAATTATAATTTTTACGTTAACAAGCTTTATTACTGCTATTGCAAAGGTAAAAAAGGTACACCTCCTGCTGCACCTTCAAGTATAAGCGTATCAGGTGTAACTGCTAATGAAGTTACTTTATCTTGGACAAGCAGTCAAGGTGCAACAGGCTACAAAGTATTTATGGCAATATTAAATGATTCCAACTATACACAAATTGCAACTACTTCATCATCAACCTATAAAGTAACAAACCTAACTCCTAATACAACCTACTGGTTTTATGTACGTGCATACAATAGCTATGGAACATCGGGTGATTCTGCTCATATAAAAGTAACTACACAAAATATAGTGGTTAATAGTCAAAAACAGGTTGTTGGATTTGCAACCTACTACTATAGTGGTGACAAATCCTCCTATAATTCAATGGTAAATAATACATCTTTGCTTAATACTGTAATTACACATACTTATATTACAGATTCATTTGGCAACATTTCTGGATTAGTGCCAACAGAACAAATCAATTATGCAAATAGTAATGGAATAGTGCCTATTGCTATGGTAAGTAATAATTTCAGTGGGGACATTGCAAAGCAAGTTCTTGAAAATGAGCAAAACAGAAAGAACCTAATAAATAATATTTCAGCAGCATTAAAATCAAACAACTATAAAGGTGTAAACATAGACCTTGAGGGAGTTTACTACTATGATAGAAGTTATTTAAATACCTTTATGAAGGAACTTTATACAGCACTTAAGCCACAAGGTTATATTGTTGGTATTTCTGTTCCTGCTAAGACGTATGATAGTTTAACTAATAGCTGGACAGGTGCCTATGATTATGCTGAACTATCAAAGTATGTAGATCAATTTATATTGATGACATATGATGAGCATTATCCAGGGGTACTCCTGGTGCTATTGCATCTATCGGATGGGTGCAAAAGGTAATAGATTATACTATTACTGTTGTTCCTAAGGAAAAGATTTTCTTAGGGCTTGCTGCATACGGATACGACTGGTCATCAAATGGCACAAAGGCCTATAGTGTAAACGGAATTTACAACTTAGCAGCTAACAATAACGCAACTATACTTTGGGATGATGTCTCAAAATCTCCTTATTTTAATTATACTGATTCAAATGGAATATCACATTCTGTTTGGTTTGAAAACGACAAGAGCATTTCTTATAAGCTTGATTTGGTAAATAGCTATAATCTTTCTGGAGTTGCTATTTGGAGACTTGGTCTTGAAAATGCAGACTATATGAATATGATTAGGACAAAATTTACTAAATAAAAATAGGGCTTTAAGCCCTATTTTTATTTAGTATTCCAAAGTAATTTGTTCCCCAAACACCAATTATAATCATTATAGCACCAATTAATTTATAGGTTTCAAAGCTTTCACCTCTTATTGTTATACCCGCTATAACAGATACAACTGTAGTTAGATTTGCAAAAACTGATGATTGGGACGCTGGAAGCTTTGACAAACTGTAGTTTACAAGTAAAAATGCAAAGACTGATGATAATACCCCAAGATAGAAAATTGAAATTGAAACTTGGGTATTTATCTTTGATAGAATGTTTATATCTTTTGCTATTATACCTTGAATAAAATACAAAACACCAAAAGTAATCATACCAAGTATCATCATAAAATATGTTGTTTCATAGGGTGTAAAATTCTGTGATGCCCTTCTTGAATAAATATTAAACATTGCTGCACTAAAAACAGCAGATAGTAAAAAGATAATTCCCTTAAATTGGCCTGCTGCCTCTAAGTTGCCTCCACCTAATACAATTGTTAAAACACCTGAAACTGAAACCACAATAAATATCCATTGAAGCTTTGATGGTTTTTCGTCTAATAAAAATGCCGCAAGTATTGCAACAAGTACTGGAATAAAGGCCATCATAACTCCAGCCTCTGAGGATGTAGTGTATTGAAGCCCCTTTGTCTCCATAATAAAATAGATGATAGGCTGCCAAAGGGCAACTAATATAAGGGGTTTTAAGTTTTTACCCTTTAAATTTACCTTAACAACTCCAAGTAATATCAAAAGAGACATTGTTATTGTTGCTGTTGTAAATCTTAAAAACAAAAGTTCAAAGGTTGACAAAGTCTCTAATGCTGCTTTACTAAATATAAAGGAAAATCCGAAAATTAGCGACATTGTAACACCAGCTAAATATGGCAAATACTTCTTCATAAAACACCTCCTATCCACCTTGTATATTCTAACATAAGTTATATCAAAATAAAATAACTGTAATAACATTGTATTTATTATAACTTGTATTCGGCAAGTAATGCCGAAAGACATTGGAATTAAAGGATTTTTGTTCAAAAATTAAAAGAAATCATCCCTTTTAAGTGTTAAAATATAATTGCAAAACTAAAACACAAAAGGGTGATTTCTATGGATAGTTTACAACAAAATCAAAAAATTTAAAGAAGAAAATTAGATTTTTGAACATGAAAGCAAAATTTAATGATACCAAAGTTACTTCTGTAGCAACTTTTTCTTATGTGGAATCCTTTAAACAAATAATAGGATTACCAACTATTTTAGAAAAAGGCGTAACCTATAAGAAGGCCGCTAATTCTACTTTTAATACTGCAGAAATTATAGAATACATGATTGATGCAAATATTCTTGGTTTCTCAAGATTTATGCACATTGAAACATTAAGAAATGATGAAGGATATAAAAAGTTTAAAGGTGTAGATAAATTACCCAGTGAAAAAGTATGTAGAGATCTCTTAAAAGCTTTACCAACAGAAACTTTAGAAGAATTAAGAACTATAAATAAAAAATACTTGACTTAAAGTCTTCAACTGAAGATGTACGCGAGGTTTGTATTAATATTGATGATACTGTTATAACTATCTTTGGTAATCAAGAAAAATCAGGAATAGGATATAATCCAAGGTACAATGGAAGACCATCATTTAAAGAAAAAGTTGGGTTTATTTCAGGAACTGATGAATTACTTAACATTACTCTTGAAAATGGTAGACACCATAGTAATTATAAATTTTTAGATTTCTTTAAGAGTTGTGTAAACCAGCTTCCTTCAAGATATATTCTTAAAAGAGTTAGACTTGATAGAGGTTTTTGATGAAGAAAACTTTTTATATTTTGAAGATAATGGAATAGAATATGTTGTTAAATGTAAAATGTATTCTACTGTTAAAATGATAATAGATTTTATAAATAATAATCCAAAGGATTATATATGGCACGATATAAGTTCTACTTTATCTGTTACAGAAATTACAGTTCCATTGCCTAAATGGCAAAGAGCAAGAAGATTTGTGATTATAAGAGAAAAAATTATTCCAAAAAATATGAATCAGTTAATGTTCGAAGAATGTAAATATAAATATCAAGCAATAGTAACAAATATAAATTATTTAACACCTGAAGAAATATTTCAAGATTATAATCAACGATGTGATGTTGAAAATAATATAGATGAAATAAAAGAAGGCTATGCCTTTAGCGAAAATAGTTTAGTAAATCATAAATGCAATGAATTGTACCTTTTAATAAAAATGATAGCATATAACATTCATAACTGGTTTAAACAAGCAATCATGCCTAAGGAAGTACAACATCATGAAATTAGTACATTAAGAAGAATATTTTATAGAGTTTGTGGTAATGTTTGCGGCAGCAAATATTATAGATATTTAAGTTTTTCAAATAATTGCTTATTAGAAAAAATCATTACTCATATTCAAAAACAAATACATATTTTTAGTAGAAAAATGATAACAGTTTATACTTAATAGTAAAATAAAAACAATAAATTCCCTTAAAAATCCAAATGTTATTTGGGTTTATTAAGTATACTCAAAAAAGACCTAACGGTATAAAATATCATAATAAATGTAAATTTATTCATAAAGAAAACAAAAATGGCAAGTAGAAACTTTTTTAAAATTTACTTGCCGAATTCAAGTTAAATTTATTTAAAATATGGTAAAAACAATGATTTAACAAAAATATGTTTAATTTTCTATATATTTTTAGCCTATGCTTTGTATATCAATTTTTTAAAATTTCTTATGAATAAAAAAATTATTCTGGATATAAATTATTACTGTGAGTGTAAAATTTGGTTCAATTGAAAGGAGGTGGAACAGATTGTTAAAAAAACTCAGCAAAAAATATTTGTAATAATATCTATAATCTTGTTAACATCTATAGCAACTCTTGCAGCAATTAATGCAACTGATATTTTAAGAAACTGGTATTTAAGTGAATTTAATAATAGCACACAAAAATTGGTTCAGAATATGAAAACAAACTCTATAATGACGTGTTTAAAGAAATGGAGACTACATCTAAAACAATAATTAGCGATTCACAAAACGCACTTAGTAGTTTGGTAACAAAGCTTATACCACAAAAAATGGTGAAATATATAAAAAAGTTGGCACATATCTTTATGACCTTGAAAATGCATTAAATGCTATCTTAGATGAAGTTTCGCAACACTTTGAATCCTTTAAAAGGTCTGAAGAAGACAGGATTAAATTAAAACTTGATGAGTATGAAAAGCAGTGTATTGAAGAACTAACAGATGGTCTAGATGAAAAAGTAAATGAGTTTAAAACATCATTAGAAACTTCAAAAAGGATTCAACTGATGCGTTAAAGAAATCAATTGAAGATGCTCAAAAAGAAATAAGTGAGAAAATAAGCTATTACGAAGAGGAAACAACCAACAATCTAAAAGACTTTATTGATAGTTCAATTAGTGAAAGAAAAAAGAAATTCAAATTTCAACTTTAAATTTAGTTAATGAAAAAAATTCTGCTTTAGATTCTACAGCCAATGGAATTGTAGGAGAAGCAAAAGGCAATATGGATAATTTAGTTAACAATATTAATAAATAAATTTTATAAAAGGAGGAATTTTTATGAACAATTTAAGAAAAAAATTGTTTCAGCTGCTGTAGCAGCAAGTCTTGTAGGTGGTTCATTGGTTGCATTTGCAGGAACTGATGCAGGAGAACAATTAAGAGCTTGGTACAATTCAGAATTTAAAAAATCAACAAATAGTATAGTTGCAACCCTAACTAATTACTTTAATACTAAATATGCTAAAGAATTACTAAGCTGGTTTGAAGCTTTAAAAACTAATAGTGTTAATGATGTAAAAGAACACGCATCAAATACTTTAACAAATTCTACAAATTCTATAAATGACTATGCAGATACATATATTGACCAAATCACTGAAGCAAAAGAAAGTATATTAGCTGTAATGGAAAACGATTATTCAACATTTGAAGCTGCTAAAAAGGCTTGGGGAACTAATGAAATGAATAAGGAACAAGAAAAGAGACAAACAGAAATTAATAATGCTGTAAATAATGAATATGCTAAACAAAATACTACTCTTACAAATACTTTAAATTCAACTAAGAATTCTGCTGTTGAATCATTACAAAATGCAATAGATGATGCAAAGAAAGCAATCTCAGATGAAATTTCAACAAATGAAGATACAACAACTAATAGCTTAAAGTCTTTCTTAGACAATGAAGTTAGCACCAGAAAATCAGAAATGGAAACTGCTTCATCAAAATTAGTTGAAGAAAAGAAATCAGAAATTACTAATACTGCAAATACAATAGTTGATGCTGCTAAGGCTGAACTTGATGCACTTGTTGAAGGAATTTTTAGTAATAATAACAATTAATTATTTAAGCGACATAGGTTTTCCTATGTCGCTTATCCTTAAGGTGGTGATGGTATGAAGGATAAAATATCTTACATTTTAATTACAGTTTTACTTGTGTCTTTTTTATAATCAAACCAGTAAATAGAGCTGATGCAGATATCAATGTAAAAGCCACACTTGAAAACTATTATAATAGACTTGCTGATAATTCAAAAAACAAATTAGAGTCGCCATTGATTCTGAACTTGAAGTTCAAAAATTAAGACTAAAGGAAGCAATTCAAAAGGAACTCAAAAGATCTAAAGAGGATTTAGACAATTTTACTATTGAGAAAAAAATGAATATAAAAAGGAATTAGAAAATTACACAAACACACTTATAGCTAATCTAAATATTTCAAATGAAGAGTCTAAAAAACAAGTAATTGATATATTAAATTCAATTTTAGAAGAATCAAAAAGGCAATGGATAATCTTGTTGAAAACTATAAAGTAGAAGAAAATATAGTATCAAATAGTGAAAATGTTCAAAACAATATACAGGAAAGCAATGAATCTCAAAATTCAACTCAAGAAGATTCCAATCAAAATAGTGGAGCTTCAAACGATGAAGGAGACGTAAAAGATGGTTCAAACTAATAAAAAGGTAATTGATAACATTAAAACAATAATTATTGCGATTTTGGCATATTTTATAGTTTCAAACACAGTTTCAATAAGTAAGGTATACGGTAATTCAATGATACCAACAATTAAAAATAACAGTTATCTTTTTATAAATAAAGCAGTATACAAGTTTAAAAAACCAAAAATAGGCGATGTTGTAATCGTTAAATATAAGAATTCCTATTTAGTCAAAAGAATTATAGCATTAGAAAACGATAGTATTGAGATAAATAATGGTGTTGTTTATGTAAATGAAAAACCACTACTTGAAGTTTATTCTGTTGGCAGACCTGAAAATATGAAAAGGACAGTTGTCCCCAAGAATCATTTATTTTTAATAGGTGATAATAGAGAAAATGGAGAGAGCTTTGATAGTAGAAATCCAAAACTTGGACCAGTTAATAAGGATTTAGTTGTAGGTAAGGTTGTATTTTCTATTTATCCTTTTTATAAAATTATGTATCCATTGAATTTGTCATATTAGTTGTAGTTAAAGTTATTTTATAAACCCTACATAAAAGATAACTATATTAAGCTTAACAACTCCCTATTTAAATATTAGATCGATAGGGAGTTGTTTATTTCTTTATCTATTTTAAATATTATTATAAATCTTTTTATTTTAATTTAATAACTAATATATAACTTAAAATTTATTCAGTTATTGTAATATTTAAGTTATTAATTTATAATCAAAGTTGGGGAATGGGGGTGCTAATTTGAGTAAACTAAAGAATAATTACTATTTAAACATATTAAACGGAGTATTTCAGGTAATAGCCCTAAATCTTGCAACTTCCTTTGCAGGACTTTTCTTAAAAGATTAAATGCAGGGGATAATCTGGTTTCACTTTTTAATTCACTTCCAGCTTTTTTAGTATTATTGCAATTTTTATTGGAGGAATTATATTAACAACCACAAAAAATAAAAAACGAACCACTTCTATTGCGTTTTTTATAACCAGATCCTTTTATCTGTTAATGGCACTTGTACCATTCTTGTCGCCTAACTACAGAGCCTTTATATTCGTACTTTTATATGGTGCTATGAACTTTCCAAACTCTATTGCAGTATTTTTATGGCAGTCTTATTTTGCCGACATATTCTCACCTGGAGAGCGAGAACAATACCTTTCAATTAGAAATAGTATTTCTACAATCGCAGGAACTGCCACAACTTTAATTGCAGGTTTTTTATTAACTACACTTTCAAAATCTAAGTCGCAACTTATAGCTATTTATCAATTGATATTTGTTTTAGCCTTTGTATTTGGTCTACTTGAGGTTGTAACCCTTCTAATGCATAAAAATAAAAAGACTTCCTTTGCAGAAATATCTACTGAGGGTAATAGGATTTCAATTAGTTTTTTAAAGACACTGCCAAAACAAAGAGAATATCTCGTTTTTATTGTAACAGTTATTATTTTCCACTTCACTTGGCAGATGGGATGGCCATTATTTCTAACCTATGAAGTAGACTATCTTCACACTAATGAGTTTTGGGCATCTATAATCTCAACGATAAATGGACTTGCTATGGCCTTTGGATATAGATTCTGGGGAAAATTCTCTAAAAAACACGGAAACTCCATTGCACTTACAATAGCTGCAATTGGAATGTCCTTTGCTCCTTTTATGTATGCAATGTCTACTAAGATTAATCACGTTGCCTACTTTGTAGTTATAACCGGGTTAAGTGTTTCAGGTACTCTACTTCTACTTATAAACTCACTTTATGAAGTTGCCCCAAGGGAAAATAGAACATCATATATAGCTTTTTATAATCTTGTAACTAACATAACCCTTGTAATTGCTCCTTGGGTTGGAATGAGGCTTTATCAGTTTACTACAATAAGAACTGCACTTGTTATAGTAGGTATTTTAAGATTTATATCTGGTCTACTATTTATCTTAAGATATAAAAGGGCATAAACCCATTATGGTTTTATGCCCTTTTTCTTCTCTACTACATCCTTTATATAAACGTAAGCGTCAAAAATTAAGTACCTAGATATCTCATCCTCCCATTGATAGAATAAAAGCAAATATTATTAATGGGAGGTAATTTATGGGTAAAAGAATGAGTCATGCTAAATGGGAAGAATATATAAAGAAATTTGAATCATATAATGGTTCAATAACAGTAAAGGATTTTTGTATAGAAAATGACATTTGTAAAACACAATTCTATTACCATAGAAAAAGATTGCAAAAGGAAGAATCAAATGATAGAAAAGACATTGTATTTCACGCTATTCCATTAGCTATACAAGATGAGCAAAAAGAAACTGCTAAATTATCAAAAGAAGTAAAAATTACCGTAGGTAATGTAACTGTAATCATTCCTTCTGATGAAGTCAATCTAATATCTAAAATAATAAAGGAATTATCTATATCATGCTAAATATAGAAAAAGTACAAACAGTTTATCTTGCCTGCGGCTTTACGGATTTAAGAAAAGTATAGATGGTCTAGTAATGATAGTCCAAAGTCAATTGAAGCTAGACCCATTTGAAAAAGCCTTATTTGTTTTTGCAACAAACAAATGGATAAATTAAAGATTCTGCATTTTGACGAAGGCTTTTGGTTATATTATTATCGTTTAGAAGCTAATCGCTTTAAATGGCCATCAAATCCACAAGAAGCATTAAAAGTTAATATAGAAGAATTACGTTGGCTTTTAAAAGGTTACGAAGTAAGAACAGTATCTAAATTTAAACCTATAAAACCAAGTAATTATTTTTAATAGAACATAAAAAGTCCTTGAGAAACCTTTATTTTCAAGGACTTTTATGATATAATTAATTTGTAAAATAAATTCTAAAGAGGTACTTTACGATGAATCACGAAATTTTAACTAATGAAATAGATGATACTACAAAAGCATTAATAGAAAAGATGGAAGAAGAAATCAATGCGAAATCAAAGGAATTAAGTCAAAAAGATGAAGAAATAAAAAATCTTAAAAATGAAATAGAATTTTTAAAGTCTATTATATCAAATAAGAATAAAAAGATATTTGGAACATCTAGTGAACAAGTAGATGCTAACCAACTATCTCTTTTAACGAGGTTGAAAAACATAGTGATTCAAAAGCAGAAGAACCTACTTTAGAAGAAATTACATATAGAAGAGCTAAGAGAAATAACAGTACAGGTAAAAAGATAATCTTGCAAATTTAGAAAGAGTGGTTATTGAACATAAATTAGAAGGCGAAGACCTTAAATGCAAAGAATGTGGTGAAGATCTTGTTGAAATTGGTGTTAAATCTAGAAAGGAAATTATAAAGTATGTTCCAGCTAAACTTATAGTTGAAGAACATATTATATACAGCTACGCTTGTAAAGCTTGTGAAAAAGAAACAGGCGAAAGTAATATAATTTCAACGGAAGCTCCAAAGACTATTTTTTACAACAGCATGGCTTCACATGAATTGGTTGCACATACTCTTACTTTAAAATATCAACATCTGCTATACCACTTTACAGGCAGGAAACATATTTTGATATGATGGGAGCCACACTTTCAAGGCAAACTCTATCAAACTGGACTATGGCGGCAGCCAAAGCTCTAGAACCAATATATAACCACATGAAAAAGAATTGTTAAGTAGAAATTATATTCATGCAGATGAAACTACTCTAACTGTAATTAATGATAATGGTACAGAGTCTAAATCTAAAAAATATATGTGGTTATATATGAGTAATACTAATTCAAAGCCTGTAATTTTGTATGATTATCAAAATACCCGTTCAAGCTCTTGCCCTAAAAATTTCTTAGGAGATTTTAGTGGGTATCTTCAAACAGATGGTTATAGTGGCTATAACTCTGTTTCAAATGCTACAAGAGTGTACTGCTTAGCTCATATAAGAAGACACTTTTATAATATAATTGCAGAGCTGGATGAGGAAGCCCTAAAGGACTCTAGAGCTATAATAGGGTTTAATTTTTGTGAGCAAATTTATAAACTTGAAAAAGAATTACGAGAATCTTATTCAAGTGATGAAAACTATTATGAAATTAGATATAAAATACGAGCTGAAAAATTAGCTCCGCTATTAGATGAATTTATAGATTATGTTGAAAGAGAAATACCTAATGCTCTTCCAAGAAGTCCATTAGGCAAAGCACTAGACTACGCTAAAAAACATTTACCTGGACTAAAGAATGTATTGCTTGATGGTTCTTTAGAAATTGATAATAATGCAGCAGAAAGAGCTATCAAACCTTTTGTAATAGGTAGAAAAAACTTTTTGTTTGCAAATACAGCAAAAGGTGCAACATCTAGTGCTATTATATATAGTATTATTGAAACTGCCAAGGCTAACAATATAGTTGTAGAAAAGTATTTAGTCTATTTGTTTGATAACCTATCAAAAATAGATATGCAAGATAGCGATAGCTTAGGTAATCTTATGCCTTGGTCTCATAAAATACCTGAAGATATGAAAATTAAAGATAAGAAATAAATTAATCCTAGTAAAGCTTATTTGCCTTACTAGGATATTTTAATGTCTTTTTATAAAAGTTGTAGGTGCTAAAATTTTGACGCTTACATATAAACTGATTTAAACTCACTCTTTAATATATCCATATAAATTACATCATATCTTTCTCCTGCTACCTCTATAGCCTCTCTTAGTCTTCCTGCATATTTAAAACCAACCTTTTCATAGCACCTTATAGCACTAACATTGTAGCCATAGACCTTTAAGTATACCATATGCAAATTAAGCATATTAAAGGCATAATCAAGTAAAAGTTCCATTGCTTCCTTTGCATAACCTTGTCCCCAATAGAATTTATCTCCTATTAATATACCAATCTCTGCTGTTCTTGATATCCAATTAATATTATGTAGTCCGACATTTCCTATTAATTTATCTACTTCATTTAAAACTATGGCAAATACATTTTCCTTAGAAAGCTCCTCTATAATCTGCCTTTCGCCTTCAGCAGTAATTGGAGTCTTCATTTCAAATAGTCCAATACTAACTTCTAAATCATTTATCCACTCTGCATATTTTAAATAATCATCTGAACTCAATGGTGATAAATAAATTCTCTCCCTAAAAATCTTTTAAAGTACATAACCATCCCCCAAAAGTGTATAAAAGCTATTTATAAATGTATATTACAGTTGTTAACTTTTTAATATAAAAATTTTATATTATGAAAAAAGTAACATTTCACCTGGGTGGCACTTTATAGTGCCCCTACTGTTAAAACTGCAATTATTATAACCATTAATATAACAAGCAGCCTCCATACATACTTCAACCACTTATCATAGGATACCCTTCCTATTGCAAGACCTCCCATAACAACAGCACTTGTTGGAGTAATCAGGTTAACAATACCTGATGCAGATTGGTAGGCAGTAATTACTATATGTCTTGAAACATTTGCAAAGTCTGCAAGAGGTGCCATAATTGGCATTGAAAGTGTTGCAAGCCCTGAAGTTGAAGGTATTAAGAAGGATAAAGGTATATAAAACAAATATGAAAGAATTGTAAAACCAACTCTACCTGTACCTGCAAGTGTATCTTCTCCTAAATGCAAAATGGTATCTGTAATTTTTCCCGCATTCATTACAACTGTTATACCCCTTGATACACCAATTATTAGTGCAACACCTAAAAGATCCCTTGCTCCATCTACAAAGGTTGAAGTAAGTTCATTTTCCTTCATTCCATATACAAGTCCTATTAAAATTGCTGATACTAAAAAAGTGCCGTTAGTTCTCCAAACCACCATCCTAGGGTTGGAACTAAAGTAATTCCTATGTCTTCAAAGGGAATTACACCAAATACCATTATTATAAATGTTGCTGCAAACATATATAAAACAAGTTTTCTCTTTCCTGTAAGTTCTGGAAATTCTGTTCCTTCCTTATGAGCAAGGAAATGCTCTTTATCTTCCTTTAGTGTATCATATACCAATGATTTAGTTGGATCTTTTCTTACCTTTTCAGCATATCTCAATACAAATAATATTGCTGCTGCCTCACCTAATACTAATATTAGTAGTCTAAATATTATTCCATCACCAATTGATATATTTGCAAAGCCTGAAGCTATCCCTGTTGCAAAGGGATTAACTGTTGAACCTAAAACTCCAACTCCAGCACCCAGCATTATAACTGAAACTGCTGTAATTGTGTCATATCCTGCTGCTAAAAATACAGGAATTAATAATGGATAAAATGCAATTGTCTCCTCTGCCATACCAAAAGTAGTACCACCTAATGAAAATAAAATCATAAGTATTGGTATCATCCACTTTTCTTTTCCCTCAAGCCTTTTTGTAACATTTGAAATTCCAGCCTCAATTGCCCCTGTTTTCATAACTATCCCCAAAAATCCACCTATTACAATTACAAACAGTGCAACATCCACAGCTTCATAAAATCCCTCTATTGGAGCTAAAACTATATCTTTAAACCCCTGAGGATTTCTATCAACTAAATGGTAGGTATTAGGTATTGGCTGTTTTTTAACCGCCGTTGGATCAACGTATTGATATTCACCTGATGGTACTATCCACGTTAATATCGCAACAATCACTATTATAATAAAAAGTATAGTAAAGGCACTTGGCATTCTCAATCTTTTCCTTTGCATTTTTAATCCTCCTAACTTTTTTAAGTATATTTTTATTAGTTTATCGAACTAAGAGTTTAATCATAAAATCTCCTAATTGTTAGTTTCCCCAATATACTTTTTCATATTTAATGTATTTATTTTTTACAATTAATGGTTCAAGTAACATTTCACCTGGGTGGCACTTTTTATTTTTAATTTTCAAAATTATTAGTATACTTGTGTAAAAGGAGATAAAATAATACTATTGGCAAAAATTCAATACAAAGGGTGATTACTGGTATTACATAAGGTTTTACCTTTTTATACATAAAATGTATAATGAATAATGTGAAAACTATGCAATTTTAGTTGCAAAAGGAGGGATAAAATGAGCAAACTAATAAACATCACCTCCGAGATTGGAAAACTCAAAAAGTTCTATTACATAGACCAGGAAATGAAGTTGAAAACTTAGTACCCGAGTATCTCGGAAGACTTCTATTTGACGATATACCCTATCTTAAAATAGCAAAGATGGAACACGATAAGTTTGCACAGGTTCTTCGTGATAATGGTGTAGAAGTATTTTATCTTGAAGAACTTGTTACTTCAGCCTTAAGCGATGAACAAGTAAAAGTAGAGTTTTTAGAGGAAATGCTAAGTGAAAGCAAAATAAACTCTCCTTCACTTA
Organism: Caloramator sp. mosi_1; assembly: GCF_028622835.1. GTDB lineage: Bacteria > Bacillota > Clostridia > Clostridiales > Caloramatoraceae > Thermobrachium. Next base: position 575,319 of record NZ_CP117677.1, read on the forward strand.
GAGAAGCTCTAATGCAATATCTGCTTTCTATGTCTACACGTGATATGGTGGACAAAGTAATGTCTGGAATAAGAAAAGAAGAAATTAAAATTAATGAAGTAACTTCACTTGCTGACTTAATAATGGACGACTATCCCTTCTATTTAGATCCAATGCCAAATCTTTATTTTACACGAGACCCAGGTGCAGCAATAGGTAATGGTATAACATTAAACAAAATGCAAACTGAGGCAAGACGTCGTGAAACTCTCTTCTTAAAGTATATACATAAATATCATAAAGACTTCAAAGAAGCTAATGTCCCCCTCTGGTATGATAGAACTTTACCCTTCTCGATTGAAGGTGGCGATGAGCTTGTTTTATCAAATAAAGTAGTTGCAATAGGATACAGCGAAAGGACTTCTCCAGAAGCTATTGAAATAGTTGCTAAAAAACTATTTGAAAAACCGAATTCGAAAAGGTTCTTGTTTTTGAAATACCAAAATGCAGAGCCTTTATGCACTTAGATACCGTATTTACTATGGTTGATTATGATAAGTTTACAATTCACCCAGCAATTGAAGGACCTCTTAGTGTATATGAAGTGACTAAAGGTTCTGGAAACAGCTTGAAATTCAAACACAATACAAGCCCACTTGAAGAAATATTAATGGATGCCCTACACCTTGACAGCGTTGAACTTATAAAATGTGGTGGTGGTGACTACATAATTGCTGGACGCGAACAATGGAATGACGGTTCTAATACATTAGCGATAGCTCCAGGTGTTGTTGTAACCTATGAAAGAAACTACGTAACAAATGAAATACTTGATAAGAAGGGCATTAAAGTACTAACTATACCAAGTTCAGAACTATCCCGGGGTCGTGGTGGCCCGAGATGTATGAGTATGCCACTTTATAGAGAAAATATTAATTTGTAAAAAATAAATTTACATAAAGAAAGGGAAATATTTATGCCAGTTAATTTAAAAGGAAGAAGCCTTTTAACTCTTATGGACTTTACTCCAGAGGAAATAAGATACCTACTTGACTTATCCCACGATTTAAAGTCTAAAAAAGAGCTGGAATAAGAAACAATCTACTTGCTGGAAAAAATATAGTTCTTTTATTTGAAAAGACATCAACAAGAACACGTTGTGCCTTTGAAGTTGCTGCACTTGATGAAGGTGCCCACGTTACATTCCTTGATTCTAACAGCTCACAAATGGGTAAAAAGAATCCTTAGAGGATACTGCAAAGGTTCTTGGAAGATATTACGACGGTATTGAATACAGAGGATTTGACCAAAAGGTAGTTGAAGATTTAGCAAAATATTCAGGAGTACCTGTTTGGAATGGATTAACTGACGTTGACCACCCAACACAAATACTTGCTGACCTTATGACAATTGAAGAACATGTTTGCAAAACCACTTAACAAGGTTAAGGTTGTATTCGTTGGAGATACAAGAAACAATATGGCCTATGCCTGGATGTATGGTTGTGCAAAGATGGGTATGCACTTTGTTGCATATGGTCCAAAGGAACTTTGGCCTAAAGAGAATATAGTTGAAAAGGTTCGTGAAGTTGCAAAGGAAACTGGTGCAGTAATTGAAATAACTGATAACATAGAGGCTCTAAAGGGTGCAGATGTAATTTACACAGACGTTTGGGCATCAATGGGAGAAGAAGCTCAGCTTGCAGAAAGAGTAAAGCTTTTAACCCCATTTAGAGTAACAATGGATATGCTAAGATCAACTGAAAACCCAGATGTAATATTTATGCACTGTCTACCATCCTTCCACGATTTTGAAACAAAAATGGCAAAGGATGCTATGGAAAAGATGGGACTTGATATTAGAGAAGTTACTGATGAAGTGTTTAGAAGCAGACACTCTGTTGTATTTGATGAAGCAGAAAACAGAATGCATACAATAAAGGCTGTTATGGTTGCTACTCTATAATAAAGGCTCACGTTTGGGCTTAAGTCCAAACGTGAGTTTTAAAAATAAAGAATAGGGGGATAAAATATGGCAAGAATAGTAGTAGCTTTAGGAGGAAATGCTCTTCAAGCTAATCCAAAGGATATTTCAGCAGAGGCTCAACTTGAAACCTGCCACCATACTGCAAAGGCCATAGTTGATTTAATAGAAGATGGTCACGAAGTAATAATTGCCCACGGAAACGGCCCACAAGTTGGGCAAATTGTTGCAACCTATGAAGCTGCAAATGCACAGGACAGCTCAAAACCTGTTATGCCATTCCCTGAATGTGGTGCAATGAGCCAAGGATATATAGGATACCATTTGCAGCAGGCAATAAGAGAGGAAATGTTAAAGAGGGATATAAAAAATCAATAGCGGCAATTGTAACACAGGTGGTTGTGGATAAGAATGACCCAGGATTTAAAAATCCTACAAAGCCAGTTGGTTCCTTCTTTACTGAAGAACAGGCAAAAATTTTAATGAAGGAAAAGGGATATGTAATGAAGGAGGATGCTGGCCGTGGATGGAGGCGCGTTGTTGCATCTCCAATGCCAGTTGATGTTGTTGAAAAGGAAATAGTTAAAACGCTTGTTGAGGCAGGACATATAGTTATAACTGTAGGTGGCGGCGGTGTTCCAGTAATTATGAAGGATGATGGAACATTAGAAGGTGTACCAGCAGTTATTGACAAAGACCTTGCATCAGAAAAAATTGCAGAAATATTAGATGCCGATGAACTTATTATACTAACTGCTGTTGAAAAGGTTGCTATAAACTTCAACAAGCCAGACCAAAAGGATTTAGATACACTAACAGTTAAAGAGGCTGAACAATATATAGAAGAAGGTCACTTTGCTCCAGGTTCAATGCTTCCAAAGGTTAAGGCTGCAATAATGTTTGCAAATTCAAAGGAAGGAAGAAAGGCTATTATTACTTCACTTGAAAAGGCAAGAGAGGCCTTAAAGGGATTAACTGGAACAGTTGTTACAAGGTAAAAACCCTCCACTAAAATTTAGTGGAGGGTTTTTTATTTACTAAGACAACATTAATATTATTATGTATAAAATTATTAGAAAAATAGCAATAACGATAATTTCAATAACAATTAATTTAAAAATGCATTTTTTGTAATAAAATTCCTTCTATTTCTTTTGCATCAATAGGCTTATTTATATAATAACCTTGTATTTTTATGCAACCCATTTCTTTTAATATTTTAAACTGATGTTGTGTTTCTACTCCTTCTGCTATCACTATATATCCTAAGTTAATAAATAGTTCAATTAAAAATTTTACCATTAATTGTACTTTTTATCTTTTTCTATTGAGCTAATTATTTCCTTTGATATTTTTATTTCCTTTGCAGGTATTTTAATTAGATTAGTCATTTGAGAATAATCATTACCATAATCATCTATAGAAAGTGATATTCCCATTTTTCTTATTTCATTCAATATTGTGTGCTGTAACTCATCACATTGAAGCATCTGATTTTCAGTTATTTCGAAAGTTATTTTGGTTAAATCTACCTCATATACTTCTCTTAATTTATTCAATTTTGAAATAAAATTTTTATCTCTTAATTGTAAAGGAGATATATTTATATTTACATCCAGTTCAATACCCTTATGTTTCCATACTTTGATTTGATTAAACACTTTTTCTAAAATAATATATCCAAATTCTTTAATTAACCCTGTTTGTTCTAATAGCGGAATAAAATCACTTGGAGGAACATAACCTAACTTTTCGCATTTAAGTCTTGCTAAAGCCTCAACTTTTTGTATTTTTAATGTTTCTAAATCTAAAATTGGCTGATAAACTAAATAAAACTCATTATTATCAATATTATCAATTGCTTTTCTAATCTTAATTAACAATTCGCTTTTTTACTTTCTATTTCTTCAATTTTTTTTGAAAAATCGTTAATTTTGATTTTCCTGTATTCTTAGATACATAAAGAGCCAAACTTGCTCTTCTAATTATCTCATACAAACCTTCCTTTTTGTTCGATTTATAAACTCCTGCACTTAAAGTTACAAAAACTTCTTTGCCTTCTAACTCAAAAATATTATTAAATTTATCAATTATCTTCTGTATATAATTTTCAACATTCTTAATATCAGTTTCTTTAAATAAAATTAAAAATTCATCTTCACCAAATCTAAATAAAATTCCTTCATCCTTTAAAATTTCTTTTATTTTTTTACAAAATAACCTAATACTTTATCTCCAAAACTATATCCATAGGTATTATTAATATATTTAAAGTTATCAAAATCTAAAAAGCAATTATACAATGAGTATTTATATTTTTATTGTAATATATTTCCAAATATTTTCTATTATATATACCAGTAGTTGGATCTATATATTCACCCTTAACATCATTCTTCATTTTATTCCCTCCTAAAAAACTCCCTAAGAACATAAAATAATTTTTAAAAGTGCCTTGAAATATCAAGGCACTTAAATTTTTACTCTACCTTAAATCTATTTACTATGTTTGCTAAATCCATAGCCATTGCACTTAATGTTTGTGCTGTTGCCGCAACTTCTTCTGAAGATGCTGATATCTCCTCTGATGAAGCTGCAACTTCCTCTGAAGCTGCTGTATTTTCTTCAACAATTGCACTTACACCTTCAACCTTTGTTAGTACCTCATCTTTAGATTTTACTATCTCATCCATTCCTTCATATGTTCTTGTCATAAGAGGGGCAATATTTTCAACAGATTCTAATATTTCCGCAAAGGAACTTACTGTGTTTTCAACAGCACTTGTTTGTGCATTTATAAATTCTTCAACTTCATTTGATGTTTTTATAACTTCTTCGGTATCCTTTTGAATTGAAGATACAAGATCCATAATCTCTGCCGTTGATTTCTTAGATTCTTCTGCAAGTTTTCTAACTTCCTCTGCAACAACTGCAAAACCACGTCCTGCCTCTCCTGCACGTGCTGCCTCAATTGCAGCATTTAGAGCAAGAAGATTAGTTTGTTCAGATATTGCATTTATTACATTTGTAATATTATTTATTTCCTTTACTGATGATGTAAGGGTTCCAACCTTATTTACAACAACTTCAAAGGCATTCTTAATTTCTTCTATTGATTTTACAAGTTTATCCATTTCTCTTTTACCAGCATTTGCCTTATATGTTGCATTATCAGTTTCTGTTTTTACATTACTAAGTTCAGTATAAACATTTTCTATATTTGAAGTTAAATCAGCAATTAAGTTTACAATATCCTGTAGGTCGTTGGCCTGTGATGTAGCACCTGCTGCTACCTGTTCCATTGTGTTTGCAAGTTCTTGGGATGATGAAGCCATTTCCTCTGAAGCTGCAGTAAGTTCCTGTGAGCTTGCACTTAATGTTTCTGTATTTATTCTTATTTCTGCTAAAGCCTTTTTAATATTTTCAATCACTATAGCTAACGACTTATTCATTTCTATAAATTCATTTTTACCTTGTGTATCAAGTTCAACTGTAAAATCATATTGGCTTAACTTTTCAACAACTAAATTTATCTGTGCCATAGAATTTTTTAATAATTTTGTAACCATTAATGCAAAAATTGCTGATATTATTAGAAGTGTTATGAAAATAAATAACATTATAGTTCTGGATTTTGAATAAAGAGAATTGGCTGTATCTACTACGTTTTTAGACTCAGAGGCATTTTTTCTACTAAAGTATTTATTGCATTTTGAATATTATTAGTTAGATTTCTTAAGTTTTGAAGTTCTGTCTCTGAAATAGTTTGATTTGACTTTAATCTACTTATTAATATCTTTGAATTTTCCATATATGCATTATATGCAGATTCAATCTCTGAAAGCATCCTTTTTGTTCTTCATTCATTTTTGTATTTCTATATCTCTCAAATAAACTGTCTATATTTTGCTTTTGTTTGTCTATATTCTGTTCTTAAAGTTGAATCATAATTATTTGAATAAACCATTTGAGCTAAAGATAGTCTGATTTTATAAAATTCTGTTTCGATAAGTTTCAATTCAAGTGAAGGTAACATTCTTTCATTGTACAAATTATTCATATCACCACTTAAAGTTTTCATATTATTAATTCCCAATAATGAAATACCAATTAAAGAAAATCCCATAATGGCTACTAATGTAAATAGTAATGATGTCATTTTAATGTTTTTAAGTATGTTTTTACTTTTTGACTCTCCCCTTGTACCATTATAAAACCTCCTTTAAAAATTTATATTTAATTATTAGGAATATGTAAAATATAAGCATTAAAAATACATAAAAATTCGGCATTTAATATATTAGCATATGACACTTTTCCTGTAAATATAAAAAATACGTTATTTTTCGACATAATTATTAAGGGATGTTTGCCGATAGTTGAGGCGAGTATTCGATTAGAATGCTTGTCTTTTTCAATATTTCTATCTGAAAGTCCTTTACATATATAATTAATAAATCAACCATCATCTAATCCAACATATTTAACATTAAAATTATAAGTGTTAATTATTCTATCAATTCTATTCAAGTAAGGATCTACATCATTCACATTTCCTGGAGTAACATGAACATCTACAATTATCTTTAGTTCTCATTATAAACTACTTACAATTTTTGTTGTTTGGATTTAATCTCGTTAATAATATACCTCTGATTTAAGTTCTTTCTATTAATATAATTCTACATAAATCATAAAAATCCTTTTTGCTATTGTAAAAAGCTGCTAACAAATTATATTTGTCAACAGCCTGGAATTTTTGTATCTTCAATAATTTTATATTAAAGAAGAAAACAGTCTAAATCTTAAATTGTAATATTATTTCTTCTAATTTAGAAGATACATATTCTAGTTGCATCATTAGATTTTTTACATTTTCAACTGCATTTACTTGTTCTTCTGAAGCAGTACTAATCTCATTAATTGATGTTGAAGTATTTTGTGATATATTGGCAATTTCATAAATTAAATTTACAACTTCATCTTTGTTACTATTTATTTTATTTACTATATCACCAAATTTATTCATTCCTAATGCAACCTCTTTAAAAGATTCGTTTATTTCATTAAATATTGCAATTATTTCATTAACTGCCTGTTTCTGATTATTTAATACAATAGCTATATTTTCCAAAGCATTGGATGTATTATTTACATTTTTATTTATATCTTTTATTATATTAGCTATCGTATAAGTGGATTTTTTGAATTATCAGCAAGTTTTCGTACCTCTTCGGCAACTACCATAAATCCTCTTCCTGCTTCTCCTGCCCTTGCAGCCTCTATTGCAGCATTTAGAGAAAGTAGATTTGTTTGTTCAGCAATTTGATTTATATTAGTTAAAATTTCCTCTACATTCTTTGTACTTAAAGTTAAATCATTTGACATTTCCATAACATTGTTGATAATTTTTACATTTTCATAAAATTGACTAATAATACTTTTAACATACTCAATTCCATTTAAGCTTTTTTCCATTGCTATTTTTGATTTCTTATCTAACTTTTCAAATATTTCTACAGATTCCCTCAACTGATTTCCAAAACTTTTTACACTGCCGCTACACATATCCGCCATATCACTTTGTCTGTTTGCTCCCTCTAAAATAGATTGTATACTTGCAGAAATTTCGTAAATCGAACTATGAAGTCCATATACACTTGAACTAACATCTCCAGCAACTTTTTTGTTTCATTTATTGTATTTAACGTCCTTTCAATCATAACTCTTAAATTGTTGATCATATTATTGAATGTATTAGATAACTTACCTAATTCATCTTTTGTATTTACATCAACATTTATAGTAAAATCTCCATTTTCAATACTTTGTGTTGCTTTTACTATTTTATCTAATGGTTTTAATAGCTTTTTCATATATAAGCTTATTGTTAATGTAACTATTAACATAAACAATATCCCTATAACTAAAATATAATTTATAACTTTAATAGTATCCTTTAGTAATAAATCTTTTGGAATTTCATAAACAAGCTTCCAACCATTTTGAGCAGTTGTATATATTATTAACTTTTCCTTTAAATTATCTTTTATATAAAAATAACCTTTTTCTTTATTTAATTTATCCCTTTTATCTTCTTTTAAATCTTTACCTATTAAATTTAGGTCTCTATGTGATATTATTTTACCCTGTTCATTAACGATATACATCATTGAACCATCATTGTTTTTTATTAAAGCTTTTGAAAATTTTTCAGGGCTCAAGCTTATAATAAGTAATCCTAATTTTTTCCCTGAATTTAAATCTTTAATTGTTGAGTAATTACTTATTGTAATATTATCTACAAAACCTAAATTTAATTTTGTTGGTGGTGTCCAATAATTAAAATTATTAGATTCTATAAATTCTTTATAAAATGGAATTTTTTCAGTTGTAATGTCACTTTTTATATTCGGATAACCATAATTTATTTTATTATCAATTATTATGAAAATATCGCTTATTATATTATTTGATAATGCTATAGATGATACTTTACTTTCTAATGCTTTATTTGCCAACAACTTATCATAATCATCTTTAAAATCTTTCTGTAAAATTTCAATCAAATCTTTATCAGATATTATTTGTATTGCATAATCGTTTATACTTTTTGTTATATACTCAATATAATTTTTATTTTGCTCTAAAACTTGATTGGCAGAACTAATATATTGTCTTTTTGCAGATGCCATTAATACATTATATATAGTTGCAAGCAAAAACAAGAAGGATAAAGCCGTTATAATACTAATTATCCTAATTAATCTTACCGACAGTTTTTGCTTTGTAAAAATACTTTTTTACTTTCTCATAAATTCTATTTTTATTTGTACTTATTTTTTATTAATTGACATAACCCCACTCCCTTGCATCTTATAGACCATTATTTATTTTCCCTAAGTATCAATGCAGCAGTCTCTGGAGATAACACGTTTGTATATAGACCAGTTGCTATTTCAAAACCAGCATGTATAGATAATCTTGGACATACTCTAATTTGAAAATGATAATATTCATTATCATCTTGTATAAAATCAAAGAACATATTATATGGTACATCTCCTACATTACATTGAAGTCTATCCAATGCCTTTAAAATAACTCTACCTAGTCTTCTTATTTCTTCATCCTTCATATAAAGTATTGTACTTTTATGATTAATAGGTGATATTGCAATTTCATAAGGGAAAATAGATGCATAAGGGCAATAAATTATATAGTGTTCATCAACATAGACAATTCTTTTCTTATTTTCTATCTCATTTTTTATAGTATCACAAATAAAGCACCTTCCTTTTTATAGAAATACTCCCGTGCTTTTCTCTTCTGCCTTCTTATCTTTTCAGGTGTCTTTTTATTGCAATAATTTGCGAATGTGGATGTTCTAAAGAAGCACCGGCCTCTTTTTATAATTTTTAAATATCTGAACATATTTAACTTCTTCTTTAGTATACAACTCTTCACTTACTTTTACAAAACTTTTAATAACTTTGTACATTTCATCCTCATTCATTTCGTGTAGATTTTTACTATGATTAGTTGTTTCAATTACAACATAATGATAACCAGTAATATCACCATTACTGTCAAGTATAGGAAATTTATTTTCAACTACCCTAACCTCCCAGGGATCTCCAATTCTATAAACTTCAGGAGGTGTTTGTTCTTCATTTCCAAAGCAAAATGGACAGTTTTCTTTGAATGAAACCTTCTCAATAACCTCCTGATTTTTAAAATCCTTTGGTCTTTTAAGTCTTGACTCTACTATTAATATTTGTTCCTTAGTTATTTCATTCAATCTAAACTCTGCCATATCTAATCCCTCAACAATCCCTTCATTTTTTTATTAAATTATCCCCTTCAACTCTTGTGTAGTAATAACTATCAATTTCTTCCCTTTTTCTTAACGACTCCTCAATTGCCTCAAGATATCCCTTTGCTGTTGCTCTCCAAGTATATTTTGATTCCACCCTCTCTATTCCAAGTTTTTTATAAACCTCAAAGTTATCAAGTGCCTTTATAAGACCTTGTGCTATATCAACTGGATTTTCAGGGTCAACAACGACTCCATATTTTCCACCTTTTACTGTCTCTAAAGTTCCACCATTTTTAGTAACAACAGCAGGAAGACCTGCATACATAGCCTCAATGGGAGCAAGTCCAAAGGGTTCATATAGAGCTGTTAAACAAAATACAGATTTTAACTGGCTAAATACTCTATAGGCTGATGCAAGCTGCTTTTGTCCATTTATTGGAAACATCGATACTTTCCCATAAAGGTTGTATTCTTTAATAATTGCCATTATATCATCCATAATCTCCTTCTCTTCAGCATTTAAATTTGAATAATCCTGGAAGGCATTTTCTACATTTCTTAAAACAATTACTAAATTAGCCTTTTGTTGAAGCTCTTTGTTTTTAGCAAAGGCAAGAACTGCTCCTTTATGGTTCTTCTTTTTATCAAACCTTGATGAAAGTATAATATATTGAAGATTTAATCTATCCTTTGCTATATCTCTCTTTAGATATTTGTATATGTATTCTTTAGTTTTTTCATCCTCCTGTTGATATTCATAAGTAAATACCTTTGTATTTACTCCAGGAGCAACTACTTTAAACTTAGTATCGTCATTAACATCAACAGCTCCATCATAGTATTTATGACTATACTGATTAAACCTTTCTTGCTCTGTTGAAACAATATTAACATAAGACCTATTCATTGCTATTCTTTCTGCAAATATTCTCTTTGAAAAATTAAATCTCTTTTCAAACTCATCAAAATTATCTTTGTTTACACCAAGTTTGTCCATCTTTTGTGCACCAAGTGAATGTGCTGTAAAGGTAAAGGGAACATCAAAAATATTTGAAAGAATAGCACCAACTAATCCACCATCTGCATAGTGGGTAGTTATAGCATCAGGCTTTGTGTTTTCCCTCTTATAAAACTCAACTATTCCATCAATAAATTCATTGGCAAGATATGGCCAAAGTTCTTCTTTAGGTAAAAATTTATCGCCACCAAATGCTATTCTTACCACTCTAACATTTTCATTCCCGTGATAAATCTCAACATCCTTTGAAAACTCTGGCCACTCATCATCTACTATTTTTCTTGTAATTATATCTACCTTTATACCCATATCCCCAAGGGCAAGGGCAACTTCCTTTACGTATACAAGCTGTCCTCCAAAATCAGGATGTTGAGTCCAGTAGCTGTCGTTATTATCAAAATTACCTTGTGGATTTATAAATGCAACTCTCATATAAACCTCCTATACATTAAATTCTTTGATTAATTCTTCATAGCTTGGCATTGGTGAAATAGCACCTATATATCTTAATTTAAAGGCACTTGCAGCAAGGCCAACCTTTGCTGAATCCAAAATACTTCTTCCCTTTATTAATCCTGTATAAAAACCTGACCAAAAGGCATCTCCTGCACCTGTTGTGTCCTCAACCTTTGTTGCTAATGTATCAAACCTTTGCATTATGTTTTTGTCTGCAACTATAACTCCATCCTTTCCAAGAGTCATAACAACAACCTTTGCACCAAGTTCAAGAAACTTTTTATTTGATTTTCTGGCGTATCTTTACCAAAAAGTCTTTCTGCATCATCCTCCGATGGTTTAATAAAGTCAACACTTTTTATTATGGATTTTATATACTCTACTCCATCAACATCTTCATTCCATAAGTCCTTGTGATAATTTGGATCAAACCCAATTAATGTACCGCTTTCCTTTGCAGTTTCAATTGCCCTTTCTATTACTTTTCTTGATTTTTGTTTTGAAAGCGGCCAAGTTGAAAAATGCATTATCTTAGAATTTCTTATTGTTTCATCTAATTCTTTTGTATATTCAATGTTGTAGTCTGCTCCTCTATAAAATATAGGAACAGGGGTTCCCTTGACCTTGTAAGCACAACCATACTGGTAGAAACATATGATCGTTTTATAAGTTTTATATCAATCCCTTCAGTCTTTAATCTTTCAATTAAAAATCTCCCATTCCATCATACCCTACACTGGAGGCTGTTATTGAATTTAAGCCTAATTTTTTGTATTTATAGCTATATTAGAAGGAGACCCTCCAAAGTTTCGAATATAAGTATTACATTCCTTTTATCCATAAACTCTGCTGAAATCATATCAACAAGTATTTCACCTATTGTAACTAAATCATTTTCTACATTTTTAAAAATATCGTTTTTGTTATGTCTTGCATATATATCCCACCTTTGAAATTTATGAAACATATTAGAAAAGCTTTTCAATTTATTTTAAAAAATTACTTAGTGCTTTTTCTTATTATAAGTTTATAATCTAACACTATATATTTTTCTGTATTATTTCCATTTATTTTTTCAATTATTGATTTTGCTGCTATCCTTCCAGCTTTGTTAAAATCAATCTTTATAGTTGTAAGAGATGGGTTATAAATTTCAGAAATTATATTATCATCAAATCCTATAACTTGAACATCATTAGGTACAGAAAATCCTAAATCAAATAAACACTTTATTGCACCAAGTGCCATAAAATCATTAGCTGCAATAACCCCATCCACTTTTACATTGCTCAAAATCGTTTTCATTAATTCATATCCTGATTTAATTGTAAAGTCTCCTTCTTTATATATTATTTTACTTGGATTTACTCCTTCCTCAACAGAAGCTGTAAGAAATCCCATAAATCTATCATAACCTGCTGCCCTATCCCACAACGGACCTCCAATCATTGCAACATTTTGTGCTCCGTTAGAAAATAAAAATTTTGTCGCCTCATAAGCTGCCCTTTTGTTATCTATATTCATTGCCACAATGTTTTTGTGTTCAAAATCTTGACCAAACACCAGAAATGGGATAGTTGTATTTTCTATTGAAATTTTATGTTTCTCTGTAAATCTGGTCCCTGAAAATATTATTCCATCTACTTTTTTCTTTAAAAACCTCAAAGCATTCAACCTCTCTATTAAAATCATTTCCAGATGTTGTAAGAAGTATGTTGTATCCATATTCCCTTGCTTCTTTCTCTATTCCTTTTACAAATTCAGAAAAATTTATGTTTGAAATATCAGGAACTACAATACCAAGAGTATATGTTTTTGTGTATGAGTCCCCTTGCAAGGGCGTTTGGCTTATACCCAGTTTCCTCTAATACTTTTAATACCCTTTCTCTTTTTCATCCTTTACATTCCCTGAACCATTTATAACCCTTGATACTGTAGCCGGCGAAACTCCAGCAAGTTTTGCTATATCCTTAATATTTAAACTCATAATTATACCCCACAATGATATAATTTTATTATATAAAAGAATAATCTACTTTATCTATATATACAAATTTTAATATTTTTAATATAAAACATTTCTGTTACTTAATCAAAATTTATTTTATGTTTTGTTTAACTATTTGTCAACTAAATATAAACTATTATTTTATAGAACCTGAAATCATTCCCTTGATTATATGTTTTTGACCTATAAGGAATCCTATAACTATAGGTGTTGCAGCCATCAATACAGCTGTCATTATCAAATCCCATTTTTTACAAAAGAACCTGCAAATGCAGCAATCGCAAGTGGAATAGTTTGTATATTTTGACCTACTCCTAATACAAGAGACGGCAATAAAAAGTCATTCCATATCCATATTGCATTTAATATACATATTGTAACAATTATAGGTTTCAATATAGGCAATATTATTTTAAAGAATATTTGTGGTTTTGAACACCCATCTATCCAAGCTGCTTCTTCTAATTCAAGAGGTATGGTTTTAATAAACCCGTGAAACATAAATACTGCAAGTGGTGCACCAAAACCAATGTAAGCAAAAATCATACCGTGGTAAGTTCTTAGCATTGGCAATCCTATTGCTTCATTTATCATTCTAAAAAACGAAACAAGAGGAAACATAACTACTTGAAAAGGTATAATTAAACCACTTACAAATAATAGAAAAATAAAATTTGAAAGCTTTGTTTTTCGTCTAACCAATACCCAAGCTGCCATTGCAGAAAATAGGGCTATAGTAAGAAGCGAAAATGTCGTTATAATAACTGATGCATATACACTTGAAGCATATCTTAAATTAGGATTTGTCCATATAGTTTTTATATTTATAAACAACTGCACCCATCTGTCAGGCAATTTAATGGGATTTGTAACAATTTCCAATGAGGATTTTGATGAATTTATAATCACAATAAAGAAGGGGAAAATAGTAATTAAAAATAAAATTAAAGTTAATAACTGTAACAATACTTCTTTCAGTTTCTTTTTGAAATCATTACATTTCAACCTCGCTTTTTTGTTATAATAAACTTGAGCTATAGAAATTACAGACAACATAATAAAAAATACAATTGCACGTGCTTGACCTTCAGCCATCCTATTATACTTAAAAGCAACATTGTAAATATGAACTGCTAAAAGTTCTGTTGAATTTACAACATCACCTTTAAACATTGCTGTTGGTCCACCATTTGTTAGTGCAACTATAATATCATATTGTTTAAAGGAGTTGACTAATGTCAAGAATGTAGTTATTGTGAACGCATGTGCTATCATTGGCAGTGTAACATTCTTTAATTTTTGCCAATAATTTGCACCATCAATCGATGCTGCTTCTACTAACTCCTGTGGTACATTTAATAACGCTGCAACATAAATCATCATAATATATCCAGCATACTGCCACGTAAAAGCAAAAACAAGCCCAAACAAGGTTAAATTAGGATTTGATAGAATTAAAATATCTGCTAACTTTTGAATTCCAATAGCAGAACCAATTGCTGGAACAACACTTTTGAATATAAATTGCCAAATATAACCTAAAACCAATCCACCTATTAGGTTTGGTATAAAAAGCCCGCTCTGTAAAAGTTTTTAAATCTTATTTCTCTTGTTACTAATATAGCAAACAATAATGCTACAATATTTATCGATACTACACTTAAAAGGGTAAATATAAATGTCCTATATAGAGAATATAAAAATTTATAGTCTAAAAACATTTTTGTATAGTTATTGAGACCTACCCAATTCGGCTTTAGGCCAGCAACAGCTGTCCAGTCGGTAAAGGAATAGTAAAGTCCCATAAAGAATGGAATAATTACAACCATAACAAAAGCAAACAATGCTGGCGTTACAAACATCCAAAAACTACTTTATCACTTTTTGCCTATTTCCCATCATATTTCTCCCTTTGAAATTTATGAAAAAGAAAGGGTGAGCAGGAACACCCTTTCTTTAGTTTTACTTCTTAATTGACTTGATCTTTTCTGCAATCTTTTCTATAAATTGTTCTTTTGTTAAATCACCTTTAGCATAGCTTTCGTATATTGGTCCAAGTGTTCCCATACCAAATCCATCTGGCATATCATTTTGCAACCAAGTATATGCACTTCCTTTTGCTAACCATTCTGTTACATTTGTTGAAAGTGGTGCAGATGGCTTAAGTTTTACATTTTTGAAGGCAGGAACCATTTTAGCTTCATTAACCATATAGTTATGTCCTTCTTCTGACATAGCAATATAATTTATAAAATCTCTTGCTTCCTTTAAGTTTTTGCTATCTTTATTTAATACATAGAATGATGGAGCACCTATAAATATTCCCTTCATTTCTCCTTTAACTGACGCGTGTGGTGCAAATCCCATAGGGAAATTAATATTGTTTTGTGCAAGCCAAGGATCTATCCAGTTTCCTTGATGAATAAATGCTGCCTTCTTAGTTGCAAATTGTCCAACCTGTGCATCATAGTTTCCAGTTAATAGAACATTTTTATCCGCATACTTGAATAATAACTCTACCCAATCAGCATATTCCTTTAATCTTTGCATATCTGGTTCGCCATTTAATAGTTTATTTAGAACTGTCTTATCTCCATATGGTAAACCAGCTGATAAATATCCATTAAAGTTATGTAAACCTGTTACCCATCTCATATCAGGACCAGCTGCCATTGCAACAACAGATGTAATACCTAATTCTTTCTTCATTGAATCTAACTTTTCAAATGCTGCTTTGTATGCTTCTTGTGATGTTAAAGTATTAGGATCTATTCCTGCCTTATCCAACATTTCTTTATTATATGCCATACCCCAAGCTTCAACTGCAACAGGGAATCCATATACCTTTCCATCAACAACAAACTCTAAATCTGTTTGATCTATCCATTCATCGCCTTCAAATGGAACAAGCTTTGATTTCCAAGTATTATAACCACCCATACCTTCAATTACAAAGATATCAGGTTGACGGTCTGATTGGAATTCTGCCTTTAGGTTTTCTGCATATGGTGAATCTCCACCAGATGTTTTAACAATAACTTCTACACCTGTCTTTTTTGAATATTCTGCCGCAAATTTTGTTAGTGCATCATGGATTTCAACTTTGTTCTGGTAAATTACAACAGTTTTCTTTTCATTTTTGTTTTCTCCAGTTGAGTTTTGTGTTGAGTTTTTGGATGAACATCCTACAAATAAGCTTCCGACCAAAAATACTGTGGTTAAAAGAGCTAAAGCTTTTTCATTGTATAATCCCCTTCATACTTTATATTTATTAATGAATAGTAATAATTACTATCCATTTTATACCAATATTTAATTTAAACAGTTTTGAATCGTTTCCAAGTTAGTTAAAAATAAATAAAGTAAATTAAAATTTCCTTTAGTGTTAGATTAACAATATAAAATATACTTGAAAAGCTTTTCTTATTTAGAAAATATCATATTTTTTATACAATTGTCAATATTTTTTTGTTTATTTTTGTTAAAATATATATACTTTCATAAATATTCATAATTTTAAAAGTTCCTTTAGATCATTTATAGCAAAATCCGGTCCATAGCTTAAAACTTCTTGTAGATCCAAAACAGTGTATTTTACAACACAAGTTTTAGAACCTGCATTTTTACCACATTGAACATCATAGTGGCTGTCCCCTACATATAAAACTTCACTTGGTAATATATCAAGTCTTCTACACGCCTCAAGTAGCGGCTCAGGATTAGGTTTATGTATTTTAGTATCCTCCATAGCGATTATTACATCCATAAGTTCAATCAGATTAAAATATTTTAGACCCCTCTCAGCCATAGCTTTTCTTTTAGAAGTTACAACTCCTATTTTAAATCCTCTATTTTTAAGTTCCTCCAATGTTTCCTTTGCATTATCCATTAGTTTTATCATACTATCGTGTTTTTCTTCATTATATTTCACATAGGTTCTGTACATTTCTTCAACCTTTTCTTTGTCATATCTCTCAAGAGTCAGCCGTAAAGGTTCTCCAAAATATCTCACTATTTCTTTGTCTTCTAAATCCCTATTTAAATGCTTCTTTATTGTATATTTGTAGGATGAAATTATAAGTTCATTTGTATCTAAAAGTGTTCCATCTAAGTCAAATAATATCGCCTTAAACATATGCCCCTCCTAAACAAATTATTTTTAGTCGGTTGCAGAATTCTGCAACCATTGATTTTACTATTTTTTAGCCATAAGGCTTTTATATTTTCCTCCACTGTGGCATTATTAAATTATAACAACCTTTAAAACTATCCACAGAGGAGGAGAATAGCATGTTTTGTATTAGCAAAATTAAGCAACTTAACTTTTTGAGCAAGTATCTGAATTTAAAAATATGGTTACTAAACAACCCGTAGGGTTTATTAAATTGCTTGCTGATAATTTTGATATTAATACATTTATCCCTAATTCTTTTAAAGAACATTACTATTCAGATTTAGGAAGAAATCGTGAATATGAGCTTTCTTCTATATTATCATCTTTGCTAATTATGCAAATATTTCATATACCTACAACTGCGTTGTTAAATCTATTTCTTGTATTTTCTACTGAAATTAGAGAATTTTGTGGTTTCTATAAATCTATACCTGATGAATCTTTTTCAGTAGATTTAAAACTACTTTTGAAAGTGATATCGCAGATTTATTTAATTCTATGGTTCCTAAAGTTATTGATATATGTGAAGATATTAATAATCTTCTTCCTGCTGATTCCCCATATAAAAATTTAAACTCAATTTTGATATATGATACATCTGGATTAAAGCCTCGTGTAAAAGAAAATAATCCTAAAACACTTGCAAGTGAAATAAATAAGCAAAAAGCATATTCAAAAATTATTAATGACAAGAACTTTAATCCCTATGCTGCCGCATATAAAAACATGCCTAAGTATTCTCAAGCTAACCCAAATATACGACTTGATTTCGTAAATGGACATTTTGGTTACTTCTATAAATTTGGATTATTAACTAATGGTTGGGGTATACCTTTAAGCATAAAATTCTTCGAAGAAGACTTTTATAAATCTGTAGAAAAAGAATTCTCTACTCCTGAAGAACAAAAATATTTTTATGATAATGCTTCATTGAAACCAGTAATTGTACCATTTTTGAATAACTTAAAAAATATTCAAATTTTAAATTTAAAACTTTTTTAGGTGATTCAGAATTTGATAGTTATGATAACTTTGGATTATTTAAACATTTAGAATTTGAAAAAGTTCTTATCCCACTTAATCCTCGTAGCCAATCCAATACAAAAATTGGAGAACTTGAATATAATACCGAAGGTATTCCTATATGCCCTTAACACAAGAACATTTTAAATTTGATGGTTCTTGTAAAGGCAAAAATAGAAGTTTAAGATATAAGTTTACTTGCCCTAAATCACATCGTGATAAAAATGGTAAACCTTATCATACATGTGAAAATCCATGTACTGATAGCAAAAGTGGTCGTATGACCTATGTTTATCCTGATAAAAATTTTAGACTTTATCCTGGTATTATAAGGAACTCTGTGGAATGGGAAAAAACTTATTCAATACGTTGTTGTATTGAGAGAGAAATAGCATCTTTAAAATCAAACCCTTGTATACAGCAACCTAAAACTGTTAATACCTATACAATGCGTGCTGACTTATATTTGACTGCTATATCTAAACTTATAAATGTAATATTGGCTTACGCCATAAATAAACCTGAATATTTAAGAAGTATATCAAAACTTCTTAAAATACCTGCTTAATCCACATATCCACAATCCAAAATTTGTATTTATGCTTCGCATGCCTTTTTATCAAAGGTTTTTGGCATGTTCTTTTTTGTGATTTTTTAGTAAAATCCAAAAGTTATCCACAATTTTAATTTTTACATTCTGCAATCATCTAAAATTATTTTAGTAATATAATGATAACATAATTACATAATATTTCAAAACCTTGTCAAAATATATAATGAATTAAAAGTAGAATGTAAAACTAAAATATTGTATAATATCATATTATATTGATATTATATTAAAGAGGTGTTTTTATGAAACTGGCATCCATAGATTCAATTAAAAATTTTATTAGGGACAATAAAATGTGCATCCTATATTTTTCAAGTGAATCCTGCAGTGTATGTCACGCCCTTTATCCTAAGATTCAAGAAGTACTTATCAACTACCCAAATATAAAGCTTGCAAAGGTTGAAATTACTGATGTTCCTGAATGTGCTGGGGAATACTCTATATTTACTTTCCCTACATTGCTTATATTTATAGATGAAAAGAAATAGCCAGAAAATCAAGAATAATAAGTATTGATGATTTTCTGGCTACAATTGATAAATACTATTCACTCGTTTTTTAGAAAAGGTTGTTATACCTTTTCTAAATTTATTTTACAATTTTTTCTATCCATTTATTATTTTTGTCTATTAAATAGGATACATATCTACCCTTTCCATATATTATTTCAATTCTCCCCTTTGCTTGTTCTTCCCCATCAAAAATTACATCATCCTTAAATTTATAATTGTTGCACAATATATCATTCCTTAAACTATCTACAACAACTTTAATCTTATCCTTATCCTCAATTTCAATAAAACCTTTATCAAGAGAAATCATAACCTTTTCAAATTGGTTATCATCGATGTTGAAGATATCATAATTTATCCTTTTGTATCCTTCATCCTTAGCAATTAGATTCATATACTCCATATATTTATTATCAAAAGTTCCTTCATATAGTCTTTTTATTTCTTTTCCATTTTTAAGTTTATATACAATATATAAATTTTCTGAAGAAGTATAATCCCTTTTAAAGATGTAATATGCTTTTGTAAAGAAATTATATTTTTATCACATCTTTATTTTTTATAAAAAGTCTTGGTTCTTTTAATTCGTATTCAATATCATATATGATCTTTTTATTATTTGAAATGCATACACTTTCAATTTCATCTATATCAGGAGGGTTATGACTAAAAATTAAATCTGTCTGACTGAATGCTAAAAACACAGAAATTATGGTTATTATAACTATATATTGCTTTAAATTTTTATGTATCTTGAAATTACGTTTTAATATAGCTTCTGATAAATAATATCCTAAAAAGCACCTATTATGGTAAATATAAATACTGTTTTAATGGTACCTTTAACTATAACTGTGGTAAAACTTGAAATTGCAAGCATAATTAAAAATGTGTTAAAATATTTAATTCCATCAGCTATCTTATCAAAAACTATCAGTTTTGTTGCTTTTTCATTTTTCCTTTTTGTAAAAAGTATGTAGAGCAACGTCAGATAAATTAATATTGCCAATATTGAATATGCTAAATCTGCAAAAACTATCTTGTTAAATGCAATTTCTGAAGTCAACCAACTTGCAAAGGGAAATAAATAAAACATAAAAGACCTATTAGATAGTAAAGTGTCAAAACTTCTATCTAAATATATCCCATAAAAAATAACACTTAAAAAGTTATGTAAAATGATAAAAAATATTATTGGAATAAAATTAAAAACTAATGAACCTGATAATTGAAACAGCGAATTTGATGTTATAATTCCTATTAGAAAACTTTGTAGAAGAAAAATTAAACAAACTATAAACAGCATAAAGTAAAAACTTATTATTAAGTTTTGCTGTATCAAACCTTTTGCATTAAATACAATATAAACTACTTCTGTTATAACAAAATTAATTAAAATCGGCATAATAATTAACACAATACCTACAAAAATTTTATTTAATAAAATATCTTTCTTAGTTAATGGGAGACTAAAAATATGAATATTGCTTCTATATGCCTGTATCTCTCTTACTATAATTAGCCCCACTAATAGAGTTATAATAAACATACCTATTATAAAGTTTTGATTTGGATGACTAAAAATTTGGTTAATGAAGAAAGTTAGTTCCTCCCTTTCTCCACCTTTCGATAATAAAATTAACATATCAAAAGGTATGAATAAAAAAATTAAAAATAAGTATAAAAGCCCAACAACCCAAAATCTCTTTAAATCATTTTTAAATATTGCATTAATAGTTGATGCTCTCAAAATCATACCCTATCCCCTCCATTTCAAACATAAATATTTCTTCAAGAGTAAGTGCTACCACATCAAATAAAACAGGATTATAGGATTGAATAATATCTTCAACTTCTTGTCTTTCTCCTTCAACTATAAATACCCACATTCTTCCCTTTTGTACACTCTTTATCGGTTTTATACTTTCAATAAGTTCTTCAGGCATACCATCTTTAAATGCAACCTCTACTTTAAAAATAGTAGATTTAAGTTTTTCAATTTCTCTCTCTAAAATAACTTCCCCATTATGTAAAATTGCAATATAATCACAAAAATCTTCAAGTTCCCTTAAATTATGGGATGATATTAATACTGTAAGTTCTCTATCTATAACCTCCTGAAAAATCAATTTTTTTACTCTTTGTCTAATAACAGCATCAAGACCATCAAGTGGTTCATCTAAAATCAAAAATCTGTATTTGTTGATAGTCCAAGCCATATGGCTACTTGCTTTTGCATTCCTTTAGACATATTTCTTACTTTTTATTTTCATCTATTTTAAATATCCCCTTTAACCTTTCATACTTAACCTCATCCCAAGTTTCATATACATTTTTATAAAACTTTGCCATATCCTTTACTGTATATCCAGGATAAAAATAAGGATTATCTGCTATAAAAAACATATTCTTTTTAGCATCGACATTTTCATATATTTCTATATCATTTAAAGTTATACTGCCTTTATCCTTTTTAAATATTCCAGTAATAGTCTTTAATAAGGTTGTTTTTCCAGCACCATTTGAACCTATAAGTCCATAAACAACTCCCTTTGGTATATTGATACTTACATTCTTAATTGCCTCAAAATCATCATATTTTTTATAAAGTCCATTTACCCTTAACATTATAAACCCTCCTTAATTTTTATGGCTTCTTCTAAAACTTTTAAAAATCCTCTCTATCCATTCCCAAATAAAATCCCTCAAGTACAAGTTTCTTTACTTCTTCTAAAATTTTTTCTACCCTTTCTTTGTTTATATTTTTACTTTTTAATGGAGCTACAAAACTTCCCTTTCCGGGTATAGAGTATATATATCCCTGATTTTCAAGCTCCCTATATGCTTTTGAATAGTATTAGGGTTTATGGTTAAATCATTTGATAGTGCTCTAACTGAAGGTAATTGTTCGTGTTCCTTTAATAATCCCTTTATGATTAGCTCCTTTATTTTTTCAACAAGCTGCTCATAAATAGGAACTCTACTTCTTACATCAAGTTCAAACATTATCTCGCCTCCATTCCTTTACTTTATAACCTCCTCTATCCATTGACTGCTCTCTTTTATTTCGTAATATAAAAAGGCTCTTTGATGTCTATTCTATATTTTTCACAATATTGAGGATATACAGATATTCTTATTTGTACTTCTGACTCATTTAATTTATACGAATTATTTAAAATATCTTGCTTTAAATTTTCATATACAAACCTTATATCTTCTCTGTCCTTTAATTCAAATATTTTGTCTTTATAAAAAACTGCACATCCTTTATGTGCTCTGGCTCTATACGTAAAATATCATACTCAATAATCTTAAAATCCTTATCCTCTGATATTTTATTTAAATATTCTTCTTCTTTTACAGTATAATCAATTTTATATTTTCTCTTAATTACAGAACCATCCTTCAGCTTGTATACAATATAAATGGAACTAATGTCATCTTGATTCTGTTTTAAATTAATTAAATAATTGTGCAGATCTATTATCTGTTTTATTGTTTCAGGACTTTTTATAAGGTAATCAAAATTATTTTTTCAAGAGTTATAAACTTATGATAATCTTTAGTTACATAGGCACCTTCAACAGCGTTAACTTTTGGAGGTGTATGTCTGTATACTATATTAGTCTTGCAAAGTATAAATAAAGCAATCAACATAAAAAATACATAAATATAAAAACCCTTGAAGTATCTAAATACAACCAATTCCTTATGTAAAACCATCTGCGAAATATAATATCCTAAAAAAGCACCTATCAAGCAACTTATAACTAACCCTAAAAAGCTCTTATATGTAGTATTCATTATTAAAATAGCAAATA
Source organism: Caloramator sp. mosi_1 (assembly GCF_028622835.1). Taxonomy (GTDB): domain Bacteria; phylum Bacillota; class Clostridia; order Clostridiales; family Caloramatoraceae; genus Thermobrachium. Next base: position 598,728 of record NZ_CP117677.1, read on the forward strand.
AAATCATTAAAATAAAAGTCGCTATATATGCAAATACTGGTTCTAAAAACTTAAATACAACAATTCTATTAATATCCTCATTCCTTCTATATTTAAACAGTAAATAAGATAAAATCCCTATAAAAATGATACTGATTAAAAATAAAGAAATATCTTTTACAGTAAATAGCTCTAAAGTTTTATCTGCCATAACGCTAAAAGGGAAAAGATGTGGTAAAATTATATCCTTAAGTTCATCATAATTGCCAATAAATATGTTTACTAATAATATATTTAAAAGTCTTACTATAGCAATAGGAAGTACACAAACAGTAAAACTAAAAAGAGCACTAATAAAATAATTTGATATTATTATTGAAAACAAAACACTGTACATAAAAAAATCAGACTTAAAACAAATACCAAAATGTAATATTTTAATATATCTATCTTAAATAAACTAAAATATTTAGCATTAAATGTTATAAAATAACAAAGTAGAATATTAATTAAACAAGAAACTATTAATAAAGTTATACCTACTAATATCTTATTTATTAAAATATTTCCCTTTGAAAAAGGCAGACTATGTATATGGTTATTAGCTCTGTTATTTTGTAATTCACTAAATATAACAACACCAAGTATAACTGAAAAAATTACAATACCTAATATATTTAATCCCAGATTTGAATTGAATCTAAAAATACCATTTTGATATAAGGACTCTAATGTCTCTGAATTTTTAACTAAATCAATTAATCTAATAGGTATAAAAAACTTAGAAAAACAGCATATATTAAGCTAAAAACACCAAACCTTTTAATATCATTTTTAAATATAGGATTTATATCCATCCTACTCATTCAAAATCCCCTTTATAAACATAAAATTTATTTAAACAACACGTTTTATAATTTTACTTTTTTATAGAACTATTCCCTCCTGTATTATGTGTATTAACTGTATTATATTATATAATACAGTTATATTGTAATTGATTTTTTAAGTTTGTAAATACCTTTTGTAAAAAGTTGTTGACATACTTAAAATAATAAAATACCCCTTGTAAGGAGTTTCATAAGGCTATTACATAAGCTTAAGCACGTCTTAATCTTAAATAAACAAAACTAATTAATTCAACTCAAAATGTGCCAAGCGTCCCTAAAAACGATAACTCAAAAGGATAGTACATTTTAAACTTAGACTTGCTCAAGCCGTAGAAGGAATGCCAAAGAAATCCTTCAAGGGGCTTATCTTAATATGAATTTTTTAGCAAAATATAAATGATTGAAATACATAGTTATTTTATACTTACCTTCCCTAACTCTCCAAAATCCTCCTGCATCTTATTAAAAAGTTCTTTTCCTATAAAAAACTTATATATTTCATCAGCTTTTTCCGTTATATTTATGTCATTAAATTTTTCTGGATAAACTGTCTTTCCAATAAAGTAAGCATCTACTAATGCTGTATCTATGTTTGTACTATAAAAATTATATGGAAGTTGTGAATATACCTTTCCTTTTTAAAGGCAGAAAGTGAATGATAGAACTTTGAATTTTTTCATAGTCCTGCTTTACTATTTCTAATCCACCTAAATCAATAAATATTATATTTGGATTCCATTCAATTAACTTTTCCTTATCAATCATAACACTTCCAGTCTTTCCTGTTTCATCTCCTGCATTTTTTATATTTAAGGCTGTAAACAAAGAATATTTGCCTTGTGTACTTTCTATACCGTGCATTCCCTTCATTCCAAGGGCACCTATGTAAACAAATGGCTTATCCTCATCCTTTATATCTGATGTTCTTTTATCTAAATCCTTTTTATATTTTCAATAAAATCTACTACTTGTTTTGCCCTTTCTTCTTTATTTACAACTTTACCAATAATCTTTAAAGACTCATTAACCGCTTCATCAAATAAAGAAACTTTTCCATAGCTTAATACTACAACAGGTATTCCTGTTTGATTTTGCAAATCATCTGCCTCTGCTTTATCCTTTGGATAAGTTGTAAAAATAACATCGGGCTGTACAGTTAAAAGTTTTTCTGCATCTGGTGGATTATTGGGCCCACCTAATCCTATTGTTGGTAAATCCACAAGTTCTCTGTTTGCAATAATATAAGGTCTTCCCTTTGGATTTTTCTTTTCAAACTCCTCAATTCCAACAAGTTTATTTTTATCTCCAACATAAGTATATAATCTTAATGCCCCTGGTCCAATTGCAACAACTTTTTCAACATTGTCTTTTATCTTTACTTCTCTTCCTAACATATCTGTTACAACAATTTCACTTTGAGCTGTTTTAGTATCATTTTTGCTACAACCCACTATAAAGAAGGATAAAAATAAAATTAATACTGATAAAAGTAGCGATAACCTTCTTTTCATAATTAAATTCCTCCTTAAATAGGTATAATAATCTTTTTATCATCTATTTTCTTAATCTTTACATCTACTAAATAAACATCCTTTATTGATTTTTCAGTTATTACCTCTTCTCCACCTACTGAATATATCCTTTTATCCTTCATAAGTATGTATTTATCTGCAAATCTTAGTGCCAGATTTAAATCGTGTATAATAACTATAACAGAAACACCTAAATTCTTTGCAATACCTTTAATAAAATTCAAAACCTCTATTTGATTTTTTAAATCAAGACTACTGGTTGGTTCATCTAAAAGTAGTAATTTTGGTTGTTGGGCAAGTGCCCTTGCAATTAAGACCTTCTGAAATTCTCCTCCACTTAATTCGTCTATATACTTTAGGCTATAATCCTCAAGGGAGAGGTTTTTAAAATATCTTCTACTATTTCTATATCCTTACTTGTTACATCTACTTTAATATAGGGTCTTCGTCCTAATAAAACTGCATCAAAGACAGTCATCCTTGAAGGATTTGTACGTTGAGGAACATAAGCAATATTTTGTGCCACCTCTATTTGATTTAATTTGTTAAGATTTTTGTTATCAATATATACACATCCATAACTTGGAGTAAGTATTCTGTTTATGCATTTTAAAAGAGTAGATTTACCTGCTCCATTTACCCCAAGAACTGCAACACACTCACCTTTATCTACATTAAAACTTATTTCCTCTAAAACTGTCTTACTGGGATATGAAAAGAAATATTATCTACCTTTAGTATCATCTATTCTCCCCTTTATTAATAGATACAGAAAAAGAGGAGCCCCTAAAAGGAAGTTACAACTCCAACTGGAAGTACAATTGGACTTATAATTGTCCTTGCAAGTGTGTCTGATAAAAGGAGTATAACAGAACCTAAAAGTGTTGCTGTTGGTATTAAAAATCTTAAATCACTTCCAATAATTCTCCTCATTATATGTGGTGCAATAAGACCAATAAACCCAATAACACCTATAAAGGATACAGCTGTTGCCGTAGCAAAGGATACTATAATCATACTTTGAAAGCGAAGTTTTTCTACATCAACGCCCAATGACTTTGCAACATCATCAGAGGATTCAAGTGCATTGTAATCCCACCTGTGAAGGTAAAGTATATAAATGCCAGTGTAGTTACAACTGCCATAATGAAAACCTCTTTATAGGATACTCTGCCTAAATCTCCAAAGGACCAAAAGACTGCTGCAGCAACTTGATAGTCCTGTGCAAAGTATTGTATTAACGTTGTAGCTGCTGTAAAAAGTGAACCAAGTGCCACACCAGATAAAACTATAGCCTCTTTACTAAAAAATTTTATTTGGGCAAGTTTAACTACCAACAATGTTGCAATCATTGAAAATATAAAAGCACATAGGTTGACTAAATACGGATTATTTATTAATACTGCATTCTTTGTACTGCTGTGAGTTGAACCTGCACCTAACAAAATAATGGCTACGTTAGCACCAAAGGCTGTTGCATTTGAAATACCAAGTGTAAAGGGGATGCAAGTGCATTTCTTAAATTATTTTGCATTATACAGCCTGAAATTGAAAGTGCTGCTCCTGCAACAATTGCAGCAGTATTCTTGGAAGTCTTATTCTCCATAAAACCAAGTTTACTGTTTCATCCTTTATTCCTGTTACAAGGCCAATTATGTTTATTAACGTAACTTTGCTTGCTCCTAAATTTAGTGATATAAAGGAAAGAATTAATAAAAGAATAAAAAGAAGTATGAGTATATGTTTCTTTCTTCCTATGTACATCCTATATGTTAAATTTATTTGCATATTTACCAACCTCTCGTATACTCTCTAAAGCAGTCTAAACAAACCATCTTACCGTTTTGTATTCTTATTCTGTGTTCTGCAGTTGACTCTCCACACTCTGCACAAATAATACTATTAAATATCCTTGCCTTCTCTGGTAATGGCATATTTACTGGTTTTATTTCAAATACATCATCAATAGGGGCTTCAAGAATATACTTTTGTCTTTCTTCCCTTGACATTTCCCTATTTGTAGGCTTTAATATAACCCTAATTCCCTCACCTGTCCCTCTTTTAATAAATGAAAAGGCCATTTTTCCTCTATCTTTAAATATTAAGTTCCCCTTTCCCATTGTACATCCTGTTATAACCTGAACCGCGTCTACACCACAGGCATCATTTTCTGTTATACACACTATTTCTTCATCCTTTGAAAAATTTAAATTTAACTTTTTACTTGCAATTTCACAGGCTCTAAAGCCTATTGCAAGACCTGAGCATTCGTGTCCGTGAAATTCAACGCATCTTTTCCAAAGCTCTTTATTCATATTAAAAACCTCCTTAATGTTAAATTTTGTTTTCTATCCCTTTAAACAAAATAACCCACGAAGGTATTACCCTTCGTGGGTTTAGATTCATCCTTTAGTCTAAATAAAAGCATAGGGAACTTCGTGTTCCACTTTCATGTTAACAAAATTTAATTTTAATGTCAATATAATTTATAACTTGACAATGTCTCTATTTTTACATTATGTCTATTTTAGTTTTGACTACGTATTCTAAGCAAAGGGAAATTCCATTTTAAAATCTCAAAAGGACCCTTCATCACATTTACACCACTTTTTACACTTTTCAGCTTTTTTACTGCACATAACCTTATTTGAACCGCATATAGGACATTTTGTCTTATCATAATCAACATTTATTTCATATTCATTATTACAGTCAAAGCATTTAAACTTACAGTGCTTTGTTACAAAGTGTCCTCCTCCTATTCTAATTGCTTTACCCTCTGTCAAAGCAATTGCAACCTTTTTCTTGCACTATCTATTATGTTCTGGAAGGTTTGCCTTGAAACATTCATTCTTTCTGCACAATCCTCTTGATGCAGGTCTAAAACATCCTTTAATCTCATAGCCTCAAGTTCTTCAACCTTTAATACAACTTCATCCAAAGAGCATTTTGGAACATTTGCTGGTACAAAATACTCCTCCTTAGGCAGGTTTTCTACCATTCTATATTTAGTTGGTCTTGGCATAAACTCCTCCATTAATCTATTTTTTTAATATGTCTAACACTATTGGCGTAAATATTTTATCAAATTCTATTCTATCTTGTGTTAAATTGTTGTAATTATTTAGACTCTGCGTCATTGGAAGTTCACCTAAAACATCAACTCCCATTTCTCTATATTCTTCCTCTGCCTTTTCTGAATCAAATAGTCTTATTTTTTCCCACAGTCTGGGCAGTTAATGTAGCTCATATTTTGTATTACTCCCAAAACATCTATATTTAGCTTTCTTGCCATATTTACAGCCTTCATAACTATCATCGTAACTAAGTCCTGTGGAATTGAAACCATTACAACTCCATTAATTGGGATTGACTGCATAACAGTTAATGCAACATCGGATGTTCCAGGAGGCATATCTATTATTAAATAGTCTAAATCCTCGCATAAAACATCAGTCCAAAATTGAGTTACAACACCTGATATTACTGGGCCTCTCCACAATACAGGCTGGTTTTCATCCTCCATTAAAAGGTTTACTGACATAACTTTAATACCATCTTCAGTTTCAACAGGAAGTATATACTCCTCTGTTCCCATTGCCTTTTCTTTTATATTTAGAAGTCTTGGTATGCTTGGCCCTGTTACATCCGCATCCATAATACCAACGCTGTATCCAAGTTCATTTAACTTTTTAGCAAGAAGTACTGAAATAGTTGATTTTCCTACTCCACCCTTTCCACTCATTACAGCTATTACCTTTTTTATTCTATTGTTTGGATTTATTTGTACCATACAAGTTGATTTATCCTTTGAACAGGATGAATTTGATGGACAAGTACTGCAATTTGACATAATACCACCCCTTTATAGCATTTGCTATTTATAGAATATAACTAATTTTCAAATATGTCAAATATGAAGTTAAACCATCTCACACATTTTTTATCTTATTCTAACATAAAAACAAAGCAGGCCCTGGGCCTGCTTTTTCAGATTGTTGACAAACATAAAAGATGCTCTGCTTATGAAATTGCCCCTTGAAAGGATTTCAAATTGGCATATTTCATAAGCTTTAGCAAGTGTTGCTTTTCGACTTTGAAAAAGTCCGTAATTCGGCACACGATGTACCGAGCCGAGCGGCCCTCAAGGATGAGGGCATCGCGAGGGTAGGACTTTTTCAAACAAAGAAAAGCTTACACTTGATTAGCGAAATGAAGGAATGCCAAGGAAATCCTTCAAGGGGCCAAATATATCATAGCTTTTTCAACAGCCTCCAAAGCAGGCCCTGGGCCTGCTTTGTTATGCTACCTTATTCTTTCTCCTTGAATCGTGGATTACAAATGCTGCACCAAGCATAATTGACGCTGCACCTGCTCCAAGTAAAGTTGTTAAATCAATCATTGAGCCTGTCTTAGGTAATTTTTTATCTTGGTCAACTTGGTTATCTTGGTTTTGATTATTTTCATTATCCTTATCAATTTCTTCTTGCTCTGATGTTTCATCATCATTTATTGTTTCATCTGCTACTTCTTCAACCTTTGTAGTACTTATATTCCAATTCTTTTCTACAGTATTTGCAACTGTACCATACTTCTTGAAATATTCTATCATTAAGCTTCTAACTTGTCCGTCATCTCCAAGTGCCTTTTGAGAATCATATACAACTATACTTGGATCTGTATTGCTTATACCAGCAGCAGCCATAAATCCACCGCCACCGTTATATCTATAGTTGTTTATTGCTACTGTAAATACATCTGTATCCTTTATTAATCTTCCTTGGTATCTTAAATTCTTTATTCTCTTTCCTACAGGTTCAGTTAAATCAATATCATATGTTGCTCCATATAATTGGTCAAGGTTATAATCAGGAATATTAAGTACAGGATCCTTTTCTATTTTATCTGTTGGATTTTGTACTTGCTTGTAGTATCTTACTGACCATTCTAACCAATCCTTTAACTGCTTTCCTGTCATCTTTATACCATATAGGAAGTTTTCATAAACGTATACTGACATAATATCCTGTATAGTTACATCACCCTGTGGTATATATGCCTTTGAACTTAATGGGGCTGCAATTGAAAGTTGTGTACCTGCTGCCTCCATTTGAACTTTGTTGATAAGTTCCATTATAGCTGTTGGTTCTATTGTTTGATTTTGTCCAGTGAATTCACCAGTAGCCTTACCTACAACTGTTTTAATATATTCCATAGTCTTATCATTATAAGGTTTAATAATATTTACAATATCTTGATCTTCTTCAATTGTGCTATCCATTTTTATATTTTTAGCAGCTACTGTATATGTTCCATCTTGGTTTACATATATATCTATCTGTGATATATATTGTGCCCATTTACCTGGCTCAGTAACAATTACATCTTTTCCTTCTGGATTTTTATATACATTTTGAGCAATTATACTATGGGCGTGGCCTGCTACTATTGCATCTATTCCACTTACATTTTGTGCAATCGCCTTAATTTGATTTTCTGGTATTATATCTGACGATTTTTCTTCTCCACTATGAGCTGAAACTATAACAATATCTGCACCATTATCTTTAACTTCTTTAACCCATTTCTTTGCTTCTTCAACTAAATCTCTAAACTCTAATCCCTTATAGTTTTGTGGTGATTCCCAACTTGGAATAGTCTTTGTAGTAAGTCCTATTACAGCAATTTTAACCTCTTTTCCATCCACATTATAGGATTTTATGATGTATGGTTTTACAAAGTTTTCTCCATTTTCTTTATATGTATTTGCTGATAATACTTCGATGTTATTTTTCTTTGCATCTGAAATAACTCTATTTAATGTATCAAGTCCATAATTATATTCGTGGTTTCCTAATATCCAAGCATCATATCCCATAGCCCCCATAACCTTCATCATAGGATATTCTGCTGTTTTATCTATCATATTGTAATAGTAAACAAGTGGTGTTCCTTGAATTGTATCTCCATTGTCTATAAGCATAACATTGTTATTTTGTTTTCTTAAATTCTTTACATAGGTTGAAACCTTTGCAAGTCCTTGTCCTATTTCTAATCCCTTTGAATCAACTGGTGGTTTTCCTGTTGCATAATCAATATTTAATACATTACCGTGTACGTCTGAAGTCGCAACAACTGATATGCAACCCTTAACATTTGTTAATCTGTTATTCATAACTGTTTCTATCTTACCTGTTTCTTTAACAGCATCAATTAAAGCATCCCTTACTAAAACAAATGTATTGTTCTTTGGATCTGCACCACCAGCACTTATGAAGGCTGTAAAGTTATCTCCACCTGTTGCCATAAAGTCGTTAGTTACAACAACTAATTTTTCTGTATCAGATATTGGCTTACCATTTTCTCTTGTTATGTCTACAACCCTATCTCCAGATGGTCTTGTTGGATTGTATTTAACCTTTAGTCCAGAAACTTGTATTCCCTTTCCGTTATCCATAAATGCCTGCTCAAGAACAGCCTTTATTTGTGCCTTTGTCATTTCAAGTTTAACTAATGTATTATCAAAGGGCATCAAATAGTAGATTGTTCCTACAGTAATGTCACCTGCTGGAATATCTATTCTTATACCCCCATTATTTTGGAATGCAACATCAGCATTTAACTTACTTCTCATTACATCTGTTACCCAATTTCCTAAATATGACTCCCCAAATGGAGTTTGGTTTTGAGTTCTTGTTAAGTTTTTATCAGTATATCCTATTTTAACATCAAATATTGGTTTTAGATCGTTATATGCCTTATCAACTATAGCTTGTACATCTAAATCATAAATTGGATTTGCTGTTTTATAACCTGAAGCATTGTCAAGTGCAACATACTCTCCAGTAAACTCTATCTTTCCATTATTTATAGTCATTTTTACGTGAATATATCCTTTTCCACTTGAATTTGCTATATAAACAGGCACTCCATTTTCTGCTTTTTTATTTACTACAGTGTGTGAGTGTCCACCAAATACTATGTCTACTCCAACTAAATTTTTGTAATGTCAAATATTCTTCCCGCACTGCCTGATTTATCGCTTCCTTCGTGAATCAAAACCAATACTACATCCGCCTTACTATTATCTCTTATATCTTTAACAACGGCATTAATTTCTGTTACTTCGTCTCTAAATTCATAATTTTCTACGTGTTTTGGAAGTACAATTGTTGGTGTTTCTGTAGATATAGCACCTACAACTGCAATTTTAAGTCCATCTCTTTCTAATATCTTATAAGGTTCAAATACTCTTTTACCTGTTGCCTTTTCATATAGATTAGAACAAATAAAATCATAATTTGCAACTGGTTGTTCTTTGTGCATATTTAAAATAGTATCTAATCCCCAGTCAAATTCGTGATTTCCAAGTGCTGAAACATCCAGGCCCACATTATTTAAAAATTCTTTAACTGGCCTTCCCACAAGCACATTCGAAACTGGTGAACCTTGATATAAATCACCACCACTTAAGAATATAAATCTGTCCTGGTTTGAATTTTTAACCTTTTTAATCCTATCTGCAAGTACTGCAGCAACTTTGTTATTTGATGAATCTAAAAGTGTACCGTGAAAATCTGTAATTTCAATGATGTCGTATACCTTTTGTGTTGTTTCTGCCTTTGCTAAGGATGCTATCCCCGGTTGCAGCATAGATAGCAATAGCATTAATGTCAGTAAAATACTTGTAACCTTAGCACCAATTCTTTTAATTCTCATTTTTTATACCTCCTTCATATTTATGGTGCATTATCTATTATATTACTTTGATTAAATTTTGTAAATATTTCTAATTTTTTTAGAAAAAGTTTTCTAATTATATATTAATAAATTTATTTGAAGGATTTTTTGATAAATGTTGAATAATTTATATGTAATAATTTACAGGAAGGGGAAAGGGCATGCAAAATTTATCAAATGAAAAATTATTTTATATACTTGAAAATATGCCTGTATTAATAGATGCACTTGATGATAAGGGGAATATTATTCTTTGGAATAAAGAGGCTGAAAGAGTAACAGGATATTCAAAGAAAGAAATAATAAACAATCCTGATGCCTTTAAACTTTTATATCCTGATGATACATATAGAAACCATTTACTTAATCTTGTCCCAGAACTTGAAAACAACTTCAGAAACCTTGAAACAACAATTACTTGTAAAAATGGAACTAAAAAGTAATATCTTGGTCTAATGTTTCATCCTTATATCCCATCGAAGGATTTTCCCTTTGGGCTGTTGGAGTTGATATAACTAAGCGTAAATTGGCTGAAGAAAACCTTAAAAATATAACATCAGAGCTTTTATCAATAGTAAAGGCATTTCCTGACTTATATTTCAAAATAGATAGAGATACAAATATACTTGATTTTAGGACATATAATAAAGATGATTTATATGTTTCTCCTGATAAAATAATAGGTAATAAAATAATAGATATGCTTCCAACGGAGGTTGCACTTCTTTATAAATCAGCAATAGATTATGTGCTTAATACTAAAAAATTAAATCCATAGAATACTGCCTACCTTTGGCACATTCTCAACAATACTTTGAAGCAAGGATTGTAGCTTTAAATGATAATCAAGTTATAGCAGTTGTAAGAAACATAACAGAAAAAAACTTATAGAAATTAAAAATTTAGAACAGCAAAAAAGATATAAATCCTTCTTTGATTACAGCCCAGATATTCTTTTAGAAGCAGACCCTTACTCTGGCTATATATTTGTTGCAAATCCTACTTTCTTTAAGATAACTAAAATTGATAAGGATGAGCTTCAAAATTATACTATATATAACTTATTTGAAATTGGAGATGAAATAACAAGTAAAGATTCAGTGGATTCACTATTAAAGGGCGAACCTGTAAAGTTTGAAGCAAAATTAGTAAATAAATTAGACGAAGAATATTATCTTGAATTTAATATAATGCCTATATTAGATAACACTTTATTAGACAGGGTTTTTATATATGCAAAGGATATAACGGATTCTAAAAAATTAGAAGAAAGTAAAAGAAAAATTAAAGAGCTTGAAGAATATGAAAACATCCGCTCTGAATTTTTCGCCAACATCTCCCACGAATTTAGAACTCCTTTAAATATTATCTTAGGTTCTATTCAACTTTTGGAATTATATTTGAAAAATAATAAAATTATCGATGATAATGATACACTTTATAAATACAACAAATCTATAAAACAAAACTGTTTTAGACTCTTAAGACTTGTTAATAATTTAATTGACATAACAAAGGTAAATGCAGGTTATATGCAACTTAACCTATGTGAGTGTAATATAGTGTCGCTTATTGAAGATATAGTACAATCCGTTGCCGACTATATAAAATCTAAAAATATTGAAATCACCTTTGATACGGATATAGAAGAAAAATTTATAAAGTGTGATAAAGATAAAATTGAAAGAATAATACTAAATCTACTTTCAAATGCAATTAAGTTTACTCCAGAAAGAGGTAAAATAGTAGTTACTATAAATGATTTAGATGAGTATACCTGTATTTCTGTTAAGGATAATGGTATCGGTATCCCTAAGGATAAACAGGATATTATTTTTGAAAGATTTAGTCAAGTTAATAAATCTCTTTCAAGAGAACGTGAAGGAAGTGGGCTTGGGCTTAATATTGTAAAATCATTTGTAGAAATGCACGGAGGGAAATTAAATTAGAAAGCGAAGAAGGAATAGGAAGTGAATTTATAATTTTACTACCAAATAATATGGATAAAGAAGTTAAATGTGAAATTAATACAATAAGCAATTTTAATAATGTTGAAAGAATTTCGATTGAATTTTCCGATATTTATTTTTAATTTACTTCACATTTTTTTATTTTATTGAATATATATATTATGTATAGTTTTTAACTAATGTAAATGGGAGGGTTTAAGATGGAAGTGAGTTTGAGTGTTAATAATTTCACAAAATTGCCTCGGGAATACCCAAATAGCGAACTTGAATCTCTTACTAACCAAATCTACTCAAATATTAAAATTAATAGGTATATAGGTGATGGATTTAACATATTTTCTGCTAAATACTTAAACAATATATCTTCTGCAAAAGGAACAATTATAATTGAAAACTTCTACAATGATAAGTATTTCTTTTTAGGTCTGATATAAGAAACATAGAAAATAAAATAAATAATATTGTTGATAACTGGGTTAAAGAATATTTAGAAAGTAGGACTGATAACCTAAATACTTCCATAAACAAAATAATAAACCTTTTAAAAACTTATAATAATTATCCTATCACCTATACATTAAATACAAAAATAATAAATTGCACGAGATAAATAAATACTACTATGAACTAACAATGAAAAAGATATATAATGATATAAACTCAATTATAATAAAAAGACTTAACTACTATAAAAGTGAAAAAGCCACCCTGTTGAAGTTTTGTTAATAAAACATTTCAACTGGGTGGCTTTTATATAGTTTTCTCTTTCTGATATCTGGCCTAAGTTGTGGGCATCAGAATTTTTGATTAATCTGTAGCTATCCTTTAAAATTTTATTTTTTATAAGTTTATTTACTTTGTCTAATTTTGAATATTCTATTGTTGTTATATTTAAATAATCTGGCATAAACCCTAAGTTAGAAATTATGCTGTAGGTATCTTTATCTATATGGGCTGGAATAAACTGACCACCTAACTCCTTAACCTTATAAAAAGCCTCATCTATTGTTATATCTGCAGAATTTAAAAGCAATTTTTCCTCATATCCTACTATCTCATCGTTTTCATTATATATTATTTGATTACCAAATATTTCAGGTTTGTTTTTTATATTTGGCAGCCTATCATAGACAAATTCTTGAAAGATTAAGGCGGGTTCTAAATCTTTAAAAAGGCACAGAACGTGAACTTCTTCCTTTGTCTGAAGTTCCATTCCAGGTATAACTGATATTCCAACCTTTTAGCAACCTTTAAGCAGGCCTCAACATTTTTACAACTGTTGTGGTCTGTTATTGCTATTACATCAAGGCCCTTTAGTTTTGACATATTAACTATATTGTTAGGTGTCATATCATCATCTGCACAGGGTGAAAGACCGGTGTGTATATGAAAATCATAATAGTATTTCATAATTATGCTCCTAATTTATTTAATTCAACACACAATTCATATGCATTTAGGTTTGATTGAAGTACAGGTATATTTTCTTCGTTTGCCTTATTTATTGTTACATCTTCAACCTCGATGTCCTCAGGAATTATAATGCAGGAAAACTCTAAAAGGGTCGCAACTGCAATAATATTTGGATGTATCTGCACAGTTATCCAAGCGTTATTTTGCTTTCCGTGGGACATAACCCAGCTCAAAAGGTCACAGGTATATACTCCCTTTACCTCCTTATCAAGCCCCTCCTCTCCTGCTAAAACCTTTAATTTTAAAGAATTAACAATATCTCTAACCTTCATTATTTAACCCTCCGTTTTTTATAAATTTACAGTCTCCAATATTTGCAAGCCCCTTTGCAACATCCTCTGCAAAGGCTTTACAAGAAGGTGAACCACAAAGTCCACAATCTGTTCCTGGCAATATATTTATCAGTTTATTCATACTTTTTATCATTTTAACTGCACTTTCAAAATCTGTAGAGAAGGTATTTTTATTTTTTCATCTTCTTCACTAACTATTTTACTTTCAATATCTGAAAAATCGTGTATTTGATAGGTGAAATTTATCTTACTATTTATATACTTTGTTATTCTCTCTGCATTATATGGGTTTTCTACAAGTAATAATCCACCCAAACATCCATTAGGACAGGATAATACTTCTATAAAGTCTATATCATCTAATCTTCCATTTTCAACATCGTTTAATACCTTTATTACATTTTTATGCCGTCAACTACAATAGAATTTTCCATAGCAATTGCTTCACATTGACCTCCAGAATATGCCCACATAAGTCCAGTACTTGATATGTGAGAATTTACATTTTCACTTTTGATTTTATATGCTTTAGCAGTTTTGGATATATGTCGCTTATTGGTATTGCACCATTTATTCTTATATTTTCATTCCTTGATATCTCACTAATCTTTGTAACCCAGCTCGGACAAGGTGTTAAAAAGAATATTCCTATATCTTCATTTTTAAATCCCATACTTTGATATTTTTCTCTAATTATAAGTGCTGAAATTTCAATAGGAGTTAGCATTTTAACTAAATGACTTACTAAACTTGGATATTCTGTTTCAATTAGCCTAACTACTGTTGGGCAAAGTGTTGATATTGCAGGTTTTTCTACCCTTTCTAAGTCCTTTTTCAATGTTTCTGATGCAATATCACAGGAAAAAGTAATGTCAAAAACCTCATCAAAGCCAAGCTTTAAAAGCCCATCATTTATTAAACCAGGGTCTACACTTTTTCCAAATTGAGAATATAATGTAACTGATGGTATAGCTATTTTTTTCTTATATCTTTGTATATCCTCTAATGAATTTTTATAGAAATGTGGGCTCCATACGGACAAACCTTTATACATTCACCGCAATCTATACACTTTTCATTATATATTACAGCTTTACCATTTTTTACTCTTATTGCTTCAACTGGACAGTTCATTAAACATTTAGTACATCCTATGCATTTTCTGAAATCAATGCAACTGAATGAAATAGCTGTTTCATATTATCACCTTAACTAAAATAAATTATTATTTTTATCTCTGTAAACTTCCCTACCTCTGACCTTATATAAAATTCATCACTACTTCTTTTTATATTAGGAAGTCCCATTCCCCTCCAAATCCCATTTCACGTGCAGCATCCGATGCAGTAGAATATCCCTCCTGCATCGCAAGGTCAATATTTGGAATACCTGGGCCATAGTCATAGGCTGTAATTTCAATTTTATCATTATATATCTTTGCCTCAATAAATCCACCTACACTGTGAATTACAATGTTCATTTCAGCCTCATAGCAAGCAACACAAATCCTCTTTACTATATCACTTCTTACCCCAAGCTGGTTTAACAGTTTTTTTAAATTACTTGAGGCTTCTCCACCTCTTATAAAATCACCACTTACTATATCATATTTTACTGAAAGTAATTCCTCCATTATTCCAAATCAACTCCTTTTAAGCCATTACTATAGAGTATACCACAGGATGTAAACATAGTATGGTGTGTTGCAAGTAAGCACATTGCCTTTTCCTTTGCAAGTTCAATTATAGTTTCATCTGGTCTTTTGTTTCTAACAAAAATAATACATTTTATGTCCAACATTTCAGCTGTTCTTATGGTTTGAATATTTGTTAATCCAGTTATTAAAATAGTGTCTTTACAACTAAGTGCCAAAACATCACTCATCAAATCTGAACCAAAGGCACATACAGTTTCCATCTCTAACATTTCATCATTGCATAGAACATCTGCATTTAATAACTCTTTTATTTTTTTAACTTCATATATACATTCCCCGTCACAATATATATCTTAATATTATAATTTTTTCGAAAATTTTTCAATGTTATTTTTTGATAATTATTAGGTCATATACATAAATAAAAAGCATTAACCTTTATAGTTAATGCTAAACTACTTTTCAAAAATTAATCCATAATGATGTTGAGATACTTCAATTTCATCAATAAATTTTAAACCCTCACTTTTAAACCACTTTATAACATCTTCTTGTGAAATTCTATGATTTTTGGGGGACCATAATTTGTATCAATTTTTCTCCACTCTATCACAAATACTCTTCCACCATTTTTTAATACCCTTCTTATTTCATTTATATATCTGCTTTTATCTTGTATTTCGTGTAAAACATTTGATAGCATAACATAATCAGCAAAATCACTATCTATAGGAAAAACATATTCGTCACACCTTTTGTATTCTATATTCTCTATACCAAAGGACTTATCCTTGGCAATTTCTATCATTTCATCTGAAATGTCAATTCCAATAGCCTTACCATTTGTTAAAATTTTTGCTGCTGGAATTGTAAAATACCCTATACCGCAACCTATATCTAAAAAATTTCCTTTTCCATTTCTTTTTAGCCCAAAATTTTCTAAAGTTTTATATGGAGGCATATATTTTCTTCTTGTTGGGTTATCTAATTTTTGAGCATTCATTGGATTAAATTTATGCATAAACAACACTCCTTAATTTAGCAATTTTGCAACAACATCCTTAGCTCGTCTAAAGGTAGGGCCTTTGCTATGTAGTATCCCTGTATCTTGTCACAGCCTAATTCTCTTAATACCTCAAATTGCTCCTTTGTCTCGACTCCTTCTGCTACAACCTCATAATTAAAATAGTGACATACTTCAATAAACTTTTTGCTAAATAACGATATTTATCATCTATTAATATTTTGTCTATAAACATCTTATCAAGCTTTACTTCATCAAAGGGGAATATCATAAGATTTCTAATAGAAGAATACCCTGAACCAAAATCATCAAAGGATACTCTTATCCCATTTTGCTTTGCATATTTAACGCTTTCTATGATTTCAGTTTTGTTTGATAAAAGTGCTGTTTCTGTTATCTCTATCTTTATACTTTCTGGTGAAACTTGGTTTTTATTTAAAACCTTTAATAACTTATCTATATACTGATAAGATAGGGTTTCAACTGAAACATTTAAACTAAGTTGTATATCTAACCCCTTGTCTAACAGTAACTTAAAATCACCGATTGCCTTCTTTAAAACATATTCATCTAAATCCTTTATATAACCTGCCTCTTCAATTATAGGAATAAACTTCGCCGGTGAGATAGGCCCTAATATACTGCTGTTCCATCTAACTAATGATTCAACATCTGTTATTTTATTGTCCTTTGTAGAATAAATAGGCTGATAATAGGAACTTATTTCATTTAGCTTCATTGCATTAAATATATTATTAACTACCTTTGTTTTTTCAATTATCATTTCTTCAAGTTCCTTAGTAAACTTTATAATAAGTGACTTTGAAATATTTTTGCTTCGTGTAGTGCTATATCTGCTTTTCTTACAGCCTCTAAAACAGATTCGTTTTTAAAGGGTTTGTATACTCCTGCACTTAAAGAAACTGATACCTTTATATCATTTACATATATACTCTGTTTTATTTCATCCTTAATTTTCTCAAGCTTATTAAAAACATATTCTTCATCTACTTTTTCAAATATTATGACAAAATCGTCTCCTGAATATCTGTATATATTTCCAAGCCCCTGCAATTTCAACTTCATATATTCTGAAAATCTCTTAAGAAGTAGGTCTCCAAACAAATGACCGTAGGTATCATTTATTAATTTAAAATTATCTATATCAACATATACAATTATGTCATCTTCTCTACATCTTTTATATATTAGAGCTGTTCTATTTAAAAGATTAGTTACACTATCTAAAACATCAGCCGTTTTTAACATTTTCACCTTCTTTTTAAAACCCATAGCTGCCTCCCTAAATACCCTATATATTTATTTTTTATAAAAAATACTTAATACTCTTTAAATTAAAATATAACATAAAATTACAATTGTTTCTATATAAAATCAAAAATTTTCTAAATTATTCAACAAACTATTAATTATTTTACTTTCTTATTTGTTACAAATTTTAGTAAAGATGTGTTAGAATTTTTTATAACTTCTAAAATGCTTATTTATCTTATCCTATTAATAAACCTAAAATATTTAGATTGAAAAATGACCCTTGAAAGATTTTTAAAGTTAAGTCAAAAATCCTTCAAGGGAGTAATATTATTATAACTTTTTAACAGCCTCATTCAAAATTATGTTTTAAACATATCTACAACTTTTTTAATTCCTCTGCAAGCAGTGACAATTTTTCTGATGCAGATGCAACCTCCTCTGATGAAGCTGAAAGTTCCTCTGAGGATGAACTTACCTCCTCAACTACTGCTAAATTTTCACCTGCTATTTGGTTAACAGATTCTATTTTACTTATTGTTTCATCCTTATATTCCACCATTTCAGTTACATAATCAGATGTTGACTTAATAAGAGGTGTTATATTTTCAACAGATGATAATATATCTGTAAAAGAAAATACAGTTGCTTTAACGGACTCTTTTTGGTTATCTATATATTTTTCAACATTATTTGATGTCTGTATTACTTCCTTTGTTTCTTGCTGTATCATATTAATTATGTCCACAATTTCATCTGTTGATTTCTTTGATTCTTCTGCAAGCTTCCTAACCTCATCTGCTACAACTGCAAATCCACGTCCTGCTTCCCTGCACGTGATGCTTCAATTGCTGCATTTAATGCTAAAAGATTTGTTTGTTCCGAGATTCCCTTTATTACATCAGCAATACTACTAATGTTATAAACAGATGCACTTAACGTATTTAACTTTTCTGATACAGATTTAAAGGCAGCTCTTATTTCTTCAATTGAAAGAATTAGTTTATCCATCTCATTTTTTCCAATAGATGCTTTTTGTTCTGTAGCTTCTACTTCACTTTTACACTATTTAATTTGTTTGAAACCTCATCCATAGCAGTTGCTAATCTATCAAAAACAATCATTATTTCTTCTATGCTTGCTGATTGCTCCTGTGCACCACTTGTAACCTGCTCAATGCTTGATGCTACTTGTTCCGATGATGCAGCCATCTCCTGTGAAACTGCAGTTAAGTTATTTGCCTCATCAAATAAATTAGATGAAGTATCAGAAAGATTCTTAATCATATCCTTTAAAGTATTCATCATTTTATCAAGGCTACTAAACATATCTCCCACTTCATCAGTTCTTTCTAAAAGCCTCTTGTCTAATGTAACTTTGAAATTCAAATCAGATATAGCATTAAGATTTTCATTAAGCTTATCTATAGGTTTTATAATATTTCTCTTAGTAAGTAAATAAAAGGCTGCTCCACCAAGCACAAGGGTTGCAAGGGAAATAATTACTATTAAAATCAATGGTGCCTTTATAATTCCCTTTATATAACTTTCTGGATAACCTACAAAAATCATTCCAATTGCCTTACCTGAAGCGTCCTTTATAGGTCTATAAATAGTAACGTACTTTCTCCCTAAAACATCTGCTGTACCGGTATATTCAGCACCCTCTTTTAAAACCTTTTCCGATACATTACTTGCAGCCTGTGTTCCTATCTGTCTTTGTCCATTATTAGACACAGTGGTATTTACTCTTGTATCATTTAAAAATATTGTTACATCTGCCTTTGTTATTTCCTTTATACTATCAAGTATTTCATAATCCCCATTGATAACTTTTTCTCCTTTTAAAAGCCTATCACCATCAGCCTTCCATTCACCTTTATATTGCCTATCTAAAAGTTCAACTATAAATCCTGCATTCGATTCTAATACATTGTTTTGAATGACCATCTTAAATTGATAATAAACAATACACATTACAGAAAAAATAAGAACAAAAGATAGCAAAAAGTACGTTGAAATAATCTTTGAACTTATGCTCTTTTTCCTGAATTTTTCCATTAATTTTCACCCCTTTTTACCATAATGTATTGTTATATTTTTAACATTTACAACAACAAATACTATATAAATTCTTATCCCTATACTATTAATTCATATATAAAATCAAAATTATGATATATTATTACATATTATAGCATTATATTACAAATTTCTTAGCTTTTCATATTATACTATATCATTTTTTGACACTCAACACTTTTTTAATTTTTTAATTTTTTAATTATATTTAACAGGGATGTTAAACAAGCATCCCTCAGATTGTTGACAAACATAAAAGATGCATTGCTTATGAAATTGCCCCTTGAAAGGATTTCAAATTGGCATATTTCATAAGCTTTAGCAAGTGTTGCTTTTCGACTTTGAAAAAGTCCGTAATTCGGCACACGATGTGCCGAGCCGAGCGGCCCTCAAGGATGAGGGCATCGCTAGGGTAGGACTTTTTCAAACAAAGAAAAGCTTACACTTGATTAGCGAAATGAAGGAATGCCAAGGAAATCCTTCAAGGGGCCAAACATATTATAGCTTTTTCAACAGACTCAGGGATGCTAAACAAGCATCCCTGTTACCCTATCAAGTATTCCATTCATATATGCTATTGCCACTCCATAGTTGGTTATTGGAACATTCTGCTCTCTTGCCCTTATTATTCTTGTCATCATTTGCTTTCTATTAAACATACACGCACCACAGTGGATTATTAATTTGTACTGTGTTAAATCCTCTGGAAAATCTACTCCTGCATTTACTGTTATATCAAGGTTTGCACCCGTCCTTTGCCTTAACCAATTTGGAAGCTTCTCACGTCCAATATCTCCCTGTAGAGGATGATGCGTACAGGCCTCTGCAATTAAAACCTTATCCCCATCCTTTAAAGTATCTATTGCCTTTGCACCTTCTATAAGTATTTTCAAATCCCCTTTATACCTTGCCATTAAAATTGAAAAGGAGGTTAAAGGAACATCACTATCTAATGTTTTATTGACCTTCTCAAACACCTGAGAGTCGGTAATTACTAAATCAGGCTTTCTATTTAAGGCACCTAATATATCATTAAGTTCACTGTCCTTTACAGTTAAAGCAAGTGCATCATTGTCTAAAACATCCCTTATAACCTGAACCTGTGGAAGTATAAGCCTTCCCTTAGGTGCCTGTATATCCTGAGGTGCTACTAAAACGACTAAATCCTTAGGTTTTACAACATCACCTAAAATTGTTTTTCTCTCATAATCCTCTGGGGCATATTGCTGAATAGCCTCTTTTAGTTTTCCAATATTTATTTTTGCTCTTGCACTAACCTTAACAAAGGGTAAATCAAATTCCTTTTAAGCTCATCTTCATCAATATCCTTAACATCTATTTTATTTATTACTCCAATTGTAGGTATCTTTCTCTCCTTTATAAGGTTATACCATTCCCTCTCCATTGATAAGTCTGTATTTTCTGAACTAAAAACCAAAAGAGCAAGATCTGTTTTATCTAAAACTTCCTTTGTCTTTTAACTCTAAGTTCCCCTACTTCTCCCTCATCATCAATTCCTGCTGTATCTATTATAACTACAGGGCCTATTGGTAATAGCTCCATTGCCTTATAAACCGGGTCTGTTGTTGTTCCTGCATAATCTGAGACAAGGGCAATCTCCTGACCTGTTATTGCATTTATAAGGCTTGATTTTCCTGCATTACGTCTTCCAAATATCGCAATGTGCAATCTATTTGCCTTTGGTGTATCTAACATAGTATTCCTCCTTAGAATCTTAAGTCTCTCTCTCCCTTTTCAATTCTTTGAAGCATTTTGATTGCTGCTTCCTTTGCCCTTTCGTTAGGGATTGTGTCAAGTTCCCTCTTTATTACTTCTTCACCTAATTTTCTTGCCTCATCATCCCCATAGTCAAGAAGAAACTCCTTAAGGGTAATTAGAGCATTTGGCTGACATACATTGTTTATCTGTCCTGTCTTTGCAAGACGCATAAATCTATCTCCAGTTCTACCTTCTCTATAGCAAGCAGTACAGTAGCTTGGAATATATCCACCCCTCATAAGACTTTTTATGATTTCAAGTGGTGAACGGTGGTCCCCTACCTCAAACTGTGGCTTTTCATCATCGTGGTGTTCTCCCTTATAATATTCCACATATCCTCCAACACCTGTGCAGGAACCTGCACTTATCTGTGAAATACCAAGTGCAATTACTTCATCCCTAAACTTAGGTTCCTCCCTTGTTGATAAAATCATTCCTGTATAGGGTAACGATAATCTTAAAACTGCTACAATCTTCTTAAAATCTTCATCTGATACTAAATAAGGGAATCTATCTAAGTCAACACCCTCTGCCTTTTTAAGTCTTGGAACTGAAACTGTATGAGGGCCAACTCCAAATTTCTCTTCAAGGTGCTGTGCGTGAAGTAGCATTGCAACTGTTTCATATTTAAAATCGTAAAGTCCGTATAAAACCCCAAGACCTACATCATCAATGCCGCCCTCCATAGCTCTATCCATTGCTGTTGTATGGTAGTCATAGTTATGCTTTGGTCCTTTTTGTGCATCTTTTCGTAGGTTTCTCTGTGATATGTTTCTTGGAACAATATATATGTTCCTATTTCTGCCTCCTTTAATTTTCTATAGTTTTCAACGCTTGTTGCTGCAATATTTACATTTATTCTTCTTATGCTTCCATTGTCAAATTTAATTGAATATATCGTTCTTATACAGTCTAAAATATATTCAATCGGACAGTTTTGAGGATCTTCTCCTGCCTCAAGGGCAAGTCTTTTGTGTCCGAGTGACTCTAATACCTTAACCTCTTCAATTAGTTCACTCATAGTTAGCTTCTTTCTCTTAAAGGAACAGTTAGAATGCTTATATCCGCAATATTCACACTCATTTACACAATAGTTGCTTACATAAAGTGGTGCAAATAAAACTATTCTTCTACCATATATCTTTTCCTTTATTTCCTTTGCCATCTTAAACATTCTATCTAAAAGTTCTTTATCCTCTATATTTAGTAAAACAGCAACCTCTAATGGTGATAGCCCCTTTGCTTCCCTTGCCTTTTCTAATATGTTAAAAACATATTGTCTATCCCTTGCCTTATCTTTTGCTTCATCTAATATTGCATAAATCTCATTGTCATTTATAAAGGTTTGCTTTACAGTTTCCATTTTAATACCTCCTAAATTATGAGGGCATCCCCTCTACTATCTGAAACTTCAAGTCCTAAACTTATTAGATAATTTTCTAATGCAATTCTTTCTTCTTTTATGCTTTTTCATTATTTATTTCCTTTGGATAAATTTCATATAATCTTCTATACTTATGTGGCTCAACCTTCTGCATTATTACATTAGCACCTGCAAAGAACACCTTATCCTTATATCTTGTATTCAATACCCCAAGGGCAGTTGTTGCAGGAAGATGCGGCCTTTTAGAAGGATTCTTGTAAGTGCAACCGCCTTTACAGTTAAAAAGGCACTTCCAGCATCGTATTTTCCAAGGGGTGTATCCTTATGTGGTATAAATGGGCCTATTCCCGCCATATCAACATCAAGTTCCTTTAGGAGCATTATATCCTTTGCAACAGTTCTTACAGTCTGACCTGGAAGCCCTATCATAAATCCGCTTCCAACTTGGTAGCCTAATTTTTTAAATCTCTAAGGCAGCCTACTCTATTTCTAAAATTTGAATGAGGGTGAAGGCTGTTGTACAATTTTTCATCTGCTGTTTCGTGCTTCATTAAAAATCTGTCTGCACCTTTTTTCTTTAAATACTCATATTCTTCAAAGTTTCTCTCACCGATGCTTAAAGTAATTGCAACATCTGCATACTCCTTTATTTTCTCGACTATTTCACCTAAAATTTCCTTTGTATAGTATAAATCCTCTCCAGACTGCAGAACTAAACTTTTGTACCCTGCATCTACAGCCTCTTTAGCACATTCTACTATTTCATCCTTTTCCATTCGGTATCTTGGCAATTTTTGTTACTGCATCTTAATCCACAGTAGTAGCAGTCTGCTCTGCAGTAGCTTGAAAATTCGATAATTCCCCTTATGTGAATTTCATTGCCAAAGTACTTTTTCTTTACTTCATCAGCTACTTTAAATAAAAATTCTGCATCTTCTTCATTTAAAGAAAGTATCCCTTCCATTTCCTCTAATGTTGGCTCATATCCTTCAACTATTTTGTATATTAAATCCTTCATATTATCACCTATTTCTTAGTTAATGCTGATTTTACACTTACACCCTTTATTTTTCCAAGCTTACCTGTCATTGCACTAATCTCATCTGTCGTTCCATCTACGATTAGTGAAATGACAGATACGCCTCTATCTCTATAGGGTATTCCCATTCTACCAATTATTACACTGCTAAATTCGTGAAGAATTGAATTAACGTCCTCTGCTCTTTGTAAATCTTCAACAACTATACCAACAATTCCAAGCCTCTTTTCCATATTAAACCTCCTTAGTAAAACTAAAATGCCCTCCAGCAAAAGCTGGAAGGCATATATAGGCCTAATAATATAAGTCTTTCTACATTCCTTCCCCTCTTGCTCAGAATAGTCTTTGCAATCAGGATACTCTATTTTATCCCCTCAAGCAGTAAAACCACTTCAGCGGATATCTCTAATACTATTTTATCACACTAATGTAATTTACACAATATAACAATTAGAATCTATCTCTCTTTACATAGTGAGTATGAAGAAGTTCGTGTGCCTTATGGCTGTTTGGCTTTCCTAAGAATTCTTCATATAGTCTTATTATATATGGATTCTTATGGGACTTTCTTATTGGCATATCCTTATCTTCATCGTAGATTGCCTTTGCTCTTTCTGCCTTAACATCTATGCAAGCTTGAGTTCTTGAGTCTACTATTGGTTGTCCACCACCTGTTACACATCCGCCAGGACAAGCCATAACTTCTATAAAGTCGTAGTGCTTTTCTCCACTCTTTACAAGTTCCATAAGCTCTCTTGCATTTGAAAGTCCGTGGGCAACTGCTGCTCTTACTGTCTTTCCATTTGGTAGAGTAAGTTCTGCTTCCTTTATTCCAGCTGTTCCTCTTACTTGAACGTAGTCTATGTCTTTTAAATCTTCTCCTGATAGAATATCATAAACTGTTCTTAAAGCAGCCTCCATAACTCCACCTGTTGCACCAAATATTACTGCAGCACCTGTTGATTCTCCAAGTGGATTATCAAATTCTTCATCTGGTAGCTTTACAAAGTCTATTCCTGCTTCCTTTATCATTTGAGCAAGTTCTCTTGTAGTTAGTACATAGTCTACATCTTGTAGATTATCGTTTGATAGTTCTTCTCTTTGTCCTTCAAACTTCTTAGCAACACAAGGCATTATTGAAACAACAACAACATTCTTCTTGTCAACACCAAGCTTTTCAGCAAGGTAGTGCTTAATTATAGCACCCTCCATCTCGTGTGGTGACTTACAAGTTGATAGATTGTCTATAAGTTCAGGATAGAAATGTTCTACAAACTTAACCCATCCTGGACAGCAGCTTGTCATAAGTGGAAGTCTTTCTCCCTTTTCAAGTCTTGAAAGAAGTTCTGTTCCCTCTTCCATTATTGTAAGGTCTGCTGCAAAATCTGTGTCGAATACCTTATCAAATCCTAATCTTCTTAATGCCGCTGCCATCTTTCCAGTTACTCTTGTTCCTATTGGCATTCCAAATTCTTCACCAAGTGCTACTCTTACAGCTGGTGCAGTTTGAACAACAACAAACTTTTCTGGGTCAGCAAGTGCCTTCCATACGTCCTTTATGTTTTCCTTTTCAGTCAAAGCACCAACTGGACAAGCCATTATACATTGTCCGCAGTTTACACATACTGTTTCAGCTATATCTCTATCTAATGCAGTTGATACTCTTGTATTAAATCCTCTTCTTGAAAAATCAATTGCACCTACAGTTTGTACGTTCTTACAAGTATTTATACATCTTCCACAAAGAACGCACTTTTCTTGGTCTCTAACAAGAGAAGGTGAAGAACTATCTATTTCGTAGTTTATTCTTTCTCCTTCAAATCTTATATCTCTTACATTAAGTTCCTTTGAAAGAGTTTGAAGTTCGCAGTTTTCACTTCTATTACAGGATGTACATTCTCTCTTGTGGTTTGAAAGTAGAAGCTCAACAACAGTTCTTCTTGCTTCTCTTACCTTAGGAGTGTTTGTTTTAACTTCCATTCCGTTTTCACAAGGTAAAGTACAAGATGCTATAAGTCTTGGTCCAACTTCAACTACGCATACTCTACAGCTTGATGTATGGCTAACACCCTTTAAGTAGCAAAGGCTTGGTATATTTATGCCTATTTGTCTTGCCGCTTCAATTACTGTCGTTCCTTTTGGTACTTCTACTTCGATTCCATCTATAGTTAACTTTACCATTTCCATTGTTCCTTGTACCTCCTATTTCTTAACTATTGCCTTAAATGGACACTTATCTATACAAGCACCACACTTAATACACTTGTCTTGGTCAATCTTGAACGGACTCTTAACTTGTCCTGAAATTGCATTTACTGGACATTGTCTTGCACATAGGCTACATCCCTTACACTTCTCTTCAATAATTGTGTATTGTAGTAGTGCTTGACATACTCCAGCTGGGCACTTCTTGTCCACAACGTGTGCGACATATTCATCTCTAAAGTGCTTAAGTGTTGATAAAACTGGATTTGGTGCTGTTTGTCCAAGACCACATAGCGAAGCAGCCTTTATTTGCTTTCCTAATTCTTCAAGCTTATCAAGGTCTTCTAAAGTACCCTTTCCTTCAACAATTCTATCTAATATTTCAAGCATTCTCTTAGTACCAATTCTACAAGGAGTACACTTTCCACAGGATTCATCTCTTGTAAAGTCAAGATAAAATCTTGCAACGTCTACCATACAAGTGTCTTCATCCATTACAATCATACCACCTGAACCCATCATTGAGCCAAGTGCTGTTAGTGTATCATATTCAATAGGAGTATCTAAGTGTTCTGCTGTTAGACATCCACCTGATGGACCTCCTGTTTGGACAGCCTTAAACTTCTTTCCGTTTGGAATTCCTCCACCTATTTCATAGATAACTTCTCTTAGAGTTATACCCATTGGAACTTCAACAAGTCCTGTGTTAGTTATCTTACCACCAAGTGCGAAAACCTTTGTTCCCTTGCTCTTTTCTGTTCCCTTTGAAGCAAACCATTCTCCACCTCTTACAATGATTGGAGGTATATTTGCATAAGTTTCAACGTTGTTAATTAGGGTTGGTTTTTCCCAAAGTCCTGATTGTGCTGGGAATGGTGGCTTTGGATTTGGCATACCACGTCTACCTTCTATTGAGTTCATAAGTGCAGTTTCTTCACCACATACAAAGGCACCAGCACCAAGTCTTATTTCTATGTCAAAGCTGAAATCTGTTCCAAATATATTCTTTCCAAGTAGTCCATATTCTCTTGCTTGCTTTATAGCTACCTTTAATCTTTGAACAGCTATTGGATACTCTGCTCTAACATAAATATATCCTTGATTTGCACCTATTGCATATCCTGCAATTGCCATAGCCTCAAGTACTGAATGTGGGTCTCCTTCAAGTATTGATCTATCCATAAATGCACCTGGGTCACCTTCGTCTGCATTACATACAACATATTTTTGGTCTGCCTTTGACTTTGCAGTAAATTCCCACTTTAATCCTGTTGGGAAACCGCCGCCTCCTCTACCTCTTAGACCTGACTTTTTAACTTCTTCAATTACTTGTTCTGGGGTCATTGTAGTTAAAACCTTAGCAAGTGCCTTATATCCATCAAAGGCGATATATTCATCTATGTTTTCAGGGTCTATTACACCGCAGTTTCTAAGTGCAATTCTCTCTTGCTTTTTATAAAATCCTGTTTCATTTAGTGACTTTATTCTTCCTTCATCTATTGTTTCAGTATATAAAAGTCTCTTAACTGGTCTACCTTTTACAAGGTGTTCTGCTACTATCTCTTCAACATCTTCAACCTTTACTCTTGAATAGAAAGCTCCTTCAGGATATACAATAACTACAGGACCTAACTCACAAAGACCGAAGCATCCTGTTCTTACTATCTCTATTCTATTTTCTATATTATGCTTTTTTACTTCTTCCTTAAACTTTTCTAAAATCTTCATTGAATCTGATGATGTACAGCCTGTACCACCACAAACTAAAACCTGTGAACGATAGAAAGCCATTCTTTTCCCTCCAATCACTCTTTTTCTACCTTATAATCGTTTAAAATCTTTCCTTGGATAACGTGCATTGTGTATTCTTCTACAACATTTCCATCCTTAATGTGTTCTCTTACTATTCTTCTTGCCTTTTCAGCATCCATCTTTACATAAGTTACCTTTTCTTCACCTGGCTTTATTACCTCAACAATTGGCTCCATCTTGCAAAGACCTATACATCCAGTCTGAGCAACTACAACATCAGTAAGTCCTAATTTTTCAACCTCTTCCATAATTGCAAGTAAAACAGGTCTTGCACCTGCTGCAATACCGCAAGTTGCCATACCAACAACTATTCTTGTTGTTGTTCTATCCTTTCTTTGGTTAACCTTATCAAGGGTCCTTTTTCTGATTTCTTCTAATTCTTGTATTGTTTTCATTAGAAGGCACCTCCACTAATTTCTTTTAAATTTTCTTTTATATATTCTTTTATCCACAAAAGTACCTCAGGACTGCTTATATCTTCACTTCCAAGTATCCTTTTAATCTCTCTTGAATCAAGTACAAACTTTTTATCATTTACTGTGTGTTGGTAAAGTAAATCTATTTTTGGATTTAACAAAACCGATACTACAGTATCCTCAATCCTTCCAAGTGGTGGCCTGTCTATATTATTATGTTCCATCGTCGCCACAACTTCTGTTCCTACATTAACCATAGAATATACCTTTAAACTTCCATTACATCTTAAACAGGTGCTTTCAAATAAAGATAGACCCAAGCCAACTCTTCTTGTTGTTCTTGATGTAACAAAAGGGTCCGTTATATTCTTTAACATTTCTTCCTCTATACCCTTACCATTATCCTTTATTTTTATAGTAAGGATATTTTTAGAAGTGTCTTCTTCAATATAAAGTTCAATGAGCGTTGCATTTGCACTAATTGAATTTTCAATTATATCCATTATATGAAGCGAAAGCTCCCTCATAATATCTCCTTATTTTTCTTGATATTCTTTTAAAATGTTTGGAATATCATCTGGAGTAATTCTTCCATAAACCTTTTCACCTATAACCATTACAGGTGCAAGTCCACAAGCTCCAAGACATCTTGTAGCTTCGAGTGTAAACTTTCCGTCCTCTGTTGTTTTCCCAACTTCTACATTAAGCTCCTTGCTTATTCTATCAATTAGACCTTGAGCTCCCTTTACATAGCAAGCTGTTCCAAGACAAACTCTTATTATGTGTTCTCCCTTTGGTTCAAGTGAGAAATATGAATAGAAGGAAGCAACACCAAAGATTTCTGCCATTGGAATATCAAGTTCCTTTGAAACTATCTTTAAAATGTCCTCTGGTAGATAGCCATATGTATCCTGTATTTCGTGTAATACTGGTATAAGGCCACCCTTTACTGTCTTATGTTCTTCAATTACCTTCATTACTTTTTCCAGTCTTTCATCAACGTGATTTCCGCCACAGCAGCAGCAATTTTGTTGATTCATCAGATTCACACCCCTTGCTTGTTATTTTTATGGCATATTTGATTATATATTATTGGCTAATGAACAAAGTCATTAACCATAATAAACTTTTAATTTGTAATTTTCAAACAATTTAATTATAAACTAAAAAAATATCTAATTCAATGTTATTAAATGTCAACAAAAATTAGTTTGTTACAAATTTAACAAATTTGACACAATTTTTAAACAATTTGACTAAAGTAATATATCATATATACATCATCATTTCAATGTTTGTTACAATAATTTTAAAATAGCAGAAGCTGTTATATATCAGCTAAAACCTAAATATGTTTTAAAAACTTTCTTTTAGTATATGTAAAAGCTATAAATAAAAGAATTTTTATATTCTGTTGTAATACAAATTAGCTATAGTATCTAATAATTATAAAAATTATTTCGACTATAAAAATACCAACTAAAAAATTTCTAAAGGCTGTTTAATATGTTTTATCAATTTTTAACAAGATAAAAAGTCCTACTATCTCGAATGAAACCATCGTGAGAGTAGGACTTTTCATTTAATCATTCCTTTATTCATAACTCATTGCAATCTCAATAATCCTTAAAAATGCATTAACTACTTTTGCATCGAATTGTTTTCCTGATTCTTCCTTTAAAATTTTAACTGCCTTTTCTATTGACATACCCTTTCTATAAGGTCTATCTGTTATCATTGCATCAAAGCTGTCTGCAACCGCAAGTATTCTGGCACCAAGTGGTATCTCTTCTCCAAACCTTTCCTTTGGATACCCAGAAAAGCCTTCCTTTGCTTCATCATATCTTTCGTGATGATATCTAATTAAAGGTGCCACATCCTTTAATATATTTAATGAAGTTACTATCTCATATCCGTATATAGGATGTTTGGATATTATACTCAATTCATCCTGTGTTAATGGTCCATTCTTATTTAATATTTCAGTAGGAACTAAAATCTTACCTATATCGTGGAGAAGTCCTGCAGTATAAATTGTTTTTATTTGGTTTTCAGGTAGGTTCATCTCCTTTGCTATAAGTGTTGCATATTCTGCAACCCTGCTTGAGTGTCCCTCTGTATAGCTGTCCTTTAACTGAACAATCTTTAGAAAACTCTTTAACACCTCAATCTGCTGTTCTTCTAACTTCTCTCTATTCTTTTCTTTAATCAGTTCATTTACCATATGTTTTTTGATAATCTCTTTTGGGACAACTTTATTTCTACATTATATAATGCCTTTTCTAAATTCGTGTGTTCATTTAATGTTAGATTGTAGAAGGTAAATCCTATTTTTTCCTTTAAAATTTTGTTTTGTTCTGCTACATACCTTGTCAATTTACATATTCTATCCTTTATTTCCTTCTCCTGTTTATTTAAAAATATGATTAAAAACTCATCTCCTCCATATCTTATACATATTGAATCCTGGCCTAAAAATCTATCTATTATTAAAGATATAGTTCTTATTCTATTATCTCCTTCTTGTATGCCGTATTTTGAATTGTATGCCTGCATCTCGTCAATATCTATAAGAATTAATGATATAGGATATACCCTATGTTTAAACATTTTTATCTTATTTAAAATATCTGGTAGCTTTTCTCTTTTATAAAATTGAGTAAGTTTATCAAATATATTTTCATATTCAAACCACTTTACATTATTTGTTATTGTCTTGATATTTGCAAACATTCTTAATACCATTAAAGAAAAAATAACTATATATATACCGATATTTTCAATGTTCAAATTCAAATTACTATTTAATTTAATGAAGGAGATTACAAAAATTAAAAGTAATATACTGTACATCCAAGCAAAATAAACTTCTAAGTTTCTTGTCTTTAATGAAGACTTAATATATGAGGTTATGGTATCCTCCATACCCTTTTAAGAAGATGATATACTCCAAATGTAATGCTTATACCTGTATAACAGTACAGTATATCTGCAAAGGCTGTATAGGCATTATTTATATTAGAACCTATTATAAAATAAATTAAGTCTGCAACAAAGTAAAACACCAATGAGGCAATAACGTACATTACGTGTCTTCTTATCTTAATTTCAGAGGTCATCTTCAAAGCATTCATAACTATATAAAACAATAGTATTACATCAAACAGTACATAGACTATTTCATAAGAAAATTCCTTTAAAATATTGTTTGAAAAAATTAACAACGTTGAGTATATAAAGGTATAGCAAAATATTAATGCATCTATTAATATTGATTTATTAAATCTAAAGAGCATAAAGTTTTTGTATAGTTTATCAAGTGCTAAAAATACATTGATGTAGGCTATGAAATAAAAATATGATATATATTGCTATTACTATATACCGTAAGCAAATCACCTATCAGTGAAAATATTAAAAAAACATTAGATTTAAGAAATAATTAATTTTTATTTTTTATACGCTCTGTAGCATAAATACGAAGATACAATATAGATAGAGGCTTCAATAGAATTTATTATATTTATAAAGTGTATATCAGTCCAATAAAACTTACTAATTACGAACGCAACAATGACTAATAAAGAAATCAATATATGCCCCAGCCATAATTCTCTTTTCGTCATAATAACCCTCTTTTTAAACATTTTTACTTTATTATACTAAACTTTTACTAAATTATCTATATTTTATACAAAAATTAAACAAAAAACAACAATAAATACAAAAGTTAGGCCAAGGCCTAACTTTTAAAACATATCCTTTTTTGCTAAATAATATGTTGCAATACCTGTTGCAAAAGCTGTAATTAAAAGCACA
Source organism: Caloramator sp. mosi_1 (assembly GCF_028622835.1). Lineage (GTDB taxonomy): Bacteria > Bacillota > Clostridia > Clostridiales > Caloramatoraceae > Thermobrachium. The sequence goes on from NZ_CP117677.1 coordinate 631,093, forward strand.
AAATAAAAACCATAGGGATTTTCAGCAAAAGGAACAGGTACATTCATTCCCCAAAGTCCTGCAAAAACTGATGGAATAGATATAACTATTGTAATAGATGCTAAAAACTTCATAACTATATTTAAATTATTAGAAATAATTGACGCAAAGGCATCCATTGTTCCACTTAGTATATTACTGTATATATTTGCCATCTCTATTGCCTGTTTATTTTCTATTATAACATCCTCAAGAACATCCTGGTCTTCTGGATATCTATTTATCATATCAAGCTTTAACATCTTTTCAAGAGTTATCTCATTTGCCTTAAGAGATGTTGAAAAATACACAAGGCTCTTTTCTAATTCAAGAAGCTGTATAAGCTCTTTATTTTTCATCGACCTGTGAAGCCTTGCCTCTATTACTGAACTTGTTTTATCTATTTGCTTTAGATAATTTAAATAGTAGGTTGATATTCTAAAGAGTATTTGAAGTATAAATCTTGACTTTTTATAAGTGTAAAAGCTTTTGATTTTTCCCTTTGAAAAATCTTCAAGTATCTTATTTTCCTCAAGGCATATTGTTACAATATAATCATTATTTAGTACAATTCCAAGTGGTATTGTATAATAATTTAATTTTTGTTTTCAACATCAATAAATGGAATATCAAAAATAAATAAATATTGCTCATCTTCAATTTCTAAACGTGAACTTTCTTCTTCATCTAATGCTGATTTTAAAAAATCAACCATAATACCTGTTTTATTTGATACATATTCAAGCTCAGTATCTGTTGGATTAATTATATTAATCCAACATCCCTTTTCAATTGCTTCTACTTCAACTGTAGTATTATCTTGAACTGTCTTATAAATCTTTATCATACTGTGCACTCCCTTCCACACCCACAAGGGTGCAGAATAACGTGCACCCTTGTGGTCTATTTTATACTACTATAAGGCCCATCTCCCATATATTTACACCTCTTTAAAGTATATATTACAATAATAATTTACATTATATATCAAAAAAGACAACCTATTTTTCCTCAGGATTTAAAATTATAATAGGTTTTGGAGGAACAATTATATCCTTATCTCCACCATTTTTAGGAAATACATTCGGTCTTTCACAAATACCTGTTATTCCTACAATATATCTTCTCTGTTCAATAAGTTCTCCATACTGCTTTATCTTTTTAGTTAACAAATCAAAGGACACCCTAATTGCCCTTTCATATTTTTCAATTGTATTTCTAAAATGCTTAAAGTCATTTCTCTGATCGTGTTTTCCATTGGCTGCTACTGTACCATTTATAACAACCCCATCAAATATTTTAAAAAGCTCTGTTAAGGCTCCAACCACATTAAAGGAGTTTATATTGTAATTATTTGATTGAATTGGGGTAATTAAAATCTCCTGAAGTATGCATTTTATTATATATCTTATTTCATCCTCTACAACTGCTATCTTATATTCAAGTTCAAGCTCAATCAACCTTAATATTTTTAATAAACTCTCATTTACCTTATCCCTTAATGCAACAACAATATAGTACTTTATCATTGTTATGCATTCCTTCTCTGTCAGCGTTCTTTTTCTATCTGCATCAAAGGGAACATAGTTTACATTGTAAAGCATCCTGATTATCTGCCTCTTATTAAATCTTCCAAAGTTTATTTCTATAAACTTATCATATCCTGTAGATATTAGTATATCTTCCGCCTTACATCTCCATTCAACATCATCTATTTTTTCTATTATTTCCCTTATACTTACTCTAAATATTAAATATTCAAAGACATTGACTAAAATCTCCTCTTCAACCTTTTCTGCAACAAGTGCCAGTTTATAATTTCTGCAATCCTCATCAACATAAGGTGGTATATATTCTCTATTGCATATCTTATTATAAGCATCAATAATTACCTGCTTTTTCTACAGGCATTACAAGGATTATATAAAACCCTCTTATCTTTTATGCCACCTTCAATACTTTCCTTTACAAACTCATTAAAGCAATCATCAAATTCACAATCATCATCAACAGTTTCAAATCTTTCAGATAGCCTTTTAATAAAATCGTCTATCTGTTTATCTATGTTGTCTCCCATAAAACCCCACCTTATATCTTAATACTATTATAGTATATTATTTATTTAAAAAATAATGATTTTTCAAATATTCGAAAAAGTTTTCAACAATATCCACAAGCTTGTCCACATATTATACACATCGTTTTTTATCCAAATTTCTTCCACATTTTTTCACATATTATTCCACAGGCTTATCCACAGGAATTGTGGATAAGCCTGAAATTCAGTGGATAACTCTTAGCAATCTCCTTCTACTTGCCCTTTTACTAATATATCCATAGGTTCTACAAAGAATCCTTTAAATTCTATATCACAGAAGTTATATAGTTTACTAAAGTCTCTACATAATTTAAACTTATTAACCCTATATTTATATTTAAATTCTCTTTCACAAATTTTTTCTTCTAATGGATAACAAATTGAGTATTCAAGTAAATTAATCATTAAATCTTTTCCTTCGTGTTTGTAAATTATATTTTTTCTATTATAAACTTTAAAATAATCTTGTTGTCAAAAACTCTATATTCAAATTTATCTACTACATCGCTACCACATTCTAAAGCATATTTTTCGTGTAAGCATACAATTTGGTTTAATATAATATTGCCATCTATTCTTTCTATTATTTTATCAGCATATATATCTAAGTTATCTTCAAATTCACTGTCAACAACTTCTTTTTCAAAAGTCTTACGTCGTAAATTATATATTCATCTGTATATATGATTGGTGCAATAAATTTCTTATAATATCCATCCTTCTCAAATATAATTGTATAAACCCCAACTGGAAGATTAAAACTATATTCTTGGCTAAAAACTTCACTCATAATTAAATTACATTCCCTATACACTTTTACTCTTACATCGGATAATAACTCTTTTGTTTTACAATCTAATATTTTCCCTGAAAGATTTATTTGTATATCATCATATACCGCTTTAACCAAAACTCCCTCATCTCTTACAACATCAGTCGTTTCTGCATTTAAAGCAGAGGCACGTGCTTCATTTAGATACTGTAGACCTGGAAGTATAAAATATCCATTAAATTCTATCCTTAAGTTTTCCTGTTGATCTGGATCTAAATCTCCAACACTCCAAACAATTGTACTTGTATCTGTATCGTAAAAACTGTACCTGCTGAAGAATAAAAGGTTGGAACTCCATCTGTAAATACAAAATATTTATTTAACTCATCTACTACTTTTGCATCATATATCTTAACTTCTGAAATATTTTTTATTGTTATATTTACCTCCCAATAATCCCTTTTACAAGCATTGATTTCAGTAGGTCCTTCAGTTAATGTTTTTGTTAATTCTATTTGGCCTCCCTCTTCATTAACACAAACACCCATATCACTCACAGGACCAACGGGTTCTATATTATCACCAGTTAATGTTGCAAAATTTATAATTTTAAATCCAGGATATTTAAATGCACCTGTTATCTCTACCTCAAGTGTTGCAGTATTACCTGAACCAAGGTCTCCTATATCCCACGTAACTGTAGACATATTCTCATCAAAATCTGCCGAGCCAAGACTTGGAGTTAGTGATACATCTGTATCTTCCAACTCTAATTCTGCATTAATAACATCTTTAACAATCAATCCTTCTGCAGTTGATTCTGATGTGTTAATAACTGTTAGTGTATATTTCCAAGTTCTCTCTTCTTCTGGCCTTATGCACTCTGGATAAACAGGACCCTCTGTTATTTCCTTTTTAACATTACTTCAGGTTGAAGTCCCTTATTTATTTCATCACCACAAATTATGTCCTTAATCAAGATTAGATTTTGTGTCGAAGTAAAATAACATAGACTAAATACAGTTGTATCGAAGTTAAATCCTTCAAAGGCCGATAAAGGTGCCCTAAAGTCTAAAAAATAGTCATCATTTGGAGTTTTTCCACACGCAAACTGTGTAGTTGCCTTTATCACCCTAACATTTGTACCAAGCACAACCGGAACATTATATATAATTACTCCAAAGGGATTTGTAATTAAAAGTCTATAGTTTGCACCGCTTGTATCTATTGTAAAAGTATACTTTAAGCCTGATCCAAAATTAATAAAAACTCCCCAAACAAATTCTTTAAAGTCTCCTGATACGTTTTTAAGAGGTGTATCATTTAGTCGCATTCTAAAACATACATCCCTTTCCTCCTCTGTAATAGGGTCAATATAGTAATATGCTGCTGGATTTAGTAAGTCTCCTACAATATCTGTTGAACAAGGAGATGCATTGTTTGGTACGGCAGTTATAGGTAGTCCATCTTGAGTATAGATAATCCACAGGCTATCGTTTATAGGGAACATTTAATCACCTCTTTTATGTTTTCTATAACTATAATATCTATATTTTTACAAAAGGTTCCTCTTAATTTAGCCTAAATTATAAAAACTTTTCATATAATTATACGAGGTGATTTTATGAAAAAATTTGCTGCAGTAATTTTATTATTTATATGTCTTTTATCTACTTCCTTCACTCCAATAAAGTTTAACAAGCAAAATGTATATGAAATAACAAAGGAACTATCTTCTGATAAATATCGAGGAAGGCTTTCAGGTGATAAAGGAAATAAACTTGCAGAGGATTATATTGCTACAGAGTTTAAAAGGATTGGTCTAAAACCTCTTTATACTGATTTTAGGCAGAGCTTTGAGGTTTTTGTTCCTTTAATCGAGGGTGAATGCACCCTTAAGGTTTTTGACAATGAAAAAAACTTGTTAAAGAATACAGATATGGAGATGACTTTAAAGAAATAATATCTGGATTATCTCAGGGAGGAAAGATATTAACTAAGCTTGATGACACTTCTATTAAGTTTGAAACAAGGATTACAAGCGAAAGTATAAGTAGCTATGATTATGATAAGAGATTGTTAAAACAGGGTGTAAAGGCTGTTATTTATTCCTTTGATAGAATGATGAGGTTTAGAAGTCCCTACAAGGAACAGATGGATTATAAAGAAGGACTTATTAAAATTTCTGTTCAGACAAATGTTTTAAGGGAGCTTGAGCAATTTAAAAGGCAGGGATACTATATTGAAATAAAAAGCCCAGTGAACTATAAAAAGGTTAAGGTTAGTAATATTGTTGGAATAAAGGAAGGAAAGGATAAAACTCTTCCTCCATTAATTTTCTCTGCACATCTTGACCACGTTGGATTTGATGCAGATGGTGTAATATACCCAGGTGCTCTTGATAATGCTTCTGGAGTTGCATTCTTACTTGAAGTAGCAAGGGCTCTTAAAAATACAAACTATGATAGAAATATCATATTTATTGCCTTTAATGCAGAAGAAGTTGGACTTATTGGCTCTTCATACTTTGTTAAAAATAGTAAAGTTGATTTAAAGGATGCAGAGGTTATTAATTTTGATATGGTGGGTTCAAAACAGGATGTACCCTTAAGCATTTTATCCTCCAGCAATAGAAGTAATTTTTCAAGAAATATTTTAGGACTTCTAAAGGATAAAATAAAATGCAAAAGTATCTATCAAGACAACAGCGACCACGCACCCTTCTGCTATAAAGATATAAAAGCTGTTACCTTTATACACGATGATACAAGCAAAATCCATACCCCTAAAGATACAATAGAAAATATTGATATTGATAGATTTGGGGATGTTTTTAATGCAGTCAATATATATCTTGAGAGTCGTACTAAATTAGTTTACAATCCAATAATTAGTGAGTTTTCCTTTAGTTCAATAATTATAGGTTATATTATTGCATTCATAATACTCCAATCAATATATCTTGTAATAAGTAAAAGAGAGTGATATTATGGCTCATTTTGCCACAATTTTAGATTTTAAAAGGATTATAAAACATAAGCCAAGTTATATTACTGAAGAGGAACTTTATAACATATACAATGATGGATATATGGTAGTTTCTGATATTAATCCCTATTCATTTTTCATATCCTGTTAGGTACTATGACAGTTTAATAATTAGATATTTGATAAAGGACTATGATGAACTTGTTGATATGTTAAAGCCTTATTTAGATTTGTTTAATGAAGATATTTATATAGCAAATATACCAGAAAACAAATTAGAATTATTTAAACAAATGAATTTCTACCCTGTCTTTAAACTTAATACTATGATTAAAAAAACTATGAGATAAAAAATAATATACCTAGCTGCTATTTTATACCCTATTCCAACATTTATTCTAAAAATCTAATTGACATAGATAACAGCTTCTTTAGTGATATTTTTAAACTACAGCCCCATCATATAATCGAAATGTCTAAAGACCCCTATATAAAAATTACACTGTGTATTTATGAAAACAATTGTATAGGTTACAGTATATACAAACTAAATTATACACTTGGTTTTGGATATATAATAAAAATCGCTGTAGATAGAGATTATCAAAATAGAGGTTTTGGTTCTATGCTTTTAATGGATATAATCAATTCCTTTAGAACTAAAGGGGTACTCCCTATATTAATCGACTGCCTCGACTCATCTGTAGCCTTCTTTGAAAAACACGGATTTTATGTTGTCTGCTCAAACTATTTATTGAAACACCCCCAAAACCTACCATAGTGAGAGCATATCAATCCTAAAGAGGCTAATCTAACCATATAGTCTAAAGCCACATTAAGGATGTTAATCCTTAATGTGGCTTTAAATTACTCTATATCAGTACTACCATTTGCTGTTTGACCCTTTAGGAAAGCATTTATAAACTCATCTATTTCTCCATCCATAACTGCTTGAACATTACCAATTTCAACACCTGTTCTATGGTCTTTAACAAGAGTATATGGTTGGAATACATAGGATCTTATTTGGCTTCCCCATCCGATATCCTTTAGGTCTCCAGTTAAGTCTTCTATCTTTTCCTTGTGTTCTCTCTCTTTAAGTTCTATCAGTTTTGATTTTAACATCTTCATTGCTCTATCACGGTTTGCGTGCTGTGAACGTTCTGTCTGACATTGAACTACAATACCTGTTGGTATATGCGTAATTCTAATCGCTGACTCTGTCTTGTTTACGTACTGTCCACCTGCACCACCTGAACGATAAGTGTCTACCTTTAAATCCTCAGCCCTTATATCAATATCCTGTTCAGGTGTAATTTCTGGCAGAACTTCGACTGATGCAAAGGACGTATGCCTTTTACCTGCTGCATCAAAGGGAGAAATTCTAACCAATCTGTGAACACCTTTTTCTGCCTTTAAATATCCATAGGCATATTCTCCCTTTATTTCAAGGGTAACACTCTTAACTCCTGCTTCATCACCTGGAAGCATATCAACAACCTCAACCTTGTAACCCTTCTTTTCTGCCCATCTTGTATAGAGTCTTAAAAGCATTGATGTCCAATCGCAGGCCTCTGTTCCACCAGCACCTGCGTGTATTGTAAGTATTGCATTATTTTTATCGTATTCACCTGATAGAAGTATTTCTATCTTAAAATCCTCTATTTTCTTTTCTATTTCTTTTCTTTCCTGAACTATTTCATCTAATGCATCTAAGTCCTCTACTTCGTCGGATAGTTCAATTAAAACCTCAAGGTCATCAACCCTTCTTACAAGGTCTTCATATCTTTCTACCTTATCCTTTAAGGATTTTAGCTTTTGAGTAACAACCTGAGCATTTTGAGGATCATCCCAAAAGCTTGGGTCATTCATTTTATTCTCCAAGTTTTCAATCTCGCTCTTTAAACTGGCGATGTCAAAGAGAAGCCCCATTTCCTTTAGTGCTTCCCTCATTGGATTAATTGCTGCATAGTGTTCTTCAAACATTACGTGCACTATAATCACCTTCCCTATTATTTATTTCTTCCACAACAATGTTTGTATTTTTGCCACTGCCACAAGGACATAGTTCATTTCTTCCTATTTCCTTTTCCTTCTTTACTGGAGTCTTTTTACTGACTCATCATAGTTTGTTGATGTTTCCTTTGCTACTCTTTCTCTCTTTACCTCTTTTTCTGGCTTTAATCTACATAAAAATCTTAAAGTATCTTCCTTTATACTGTATATCATTTCATCAAACATATTCATACCTTCAATTTGGTATTCATATATTGGATCTCTTTGTCTATATGCTCTAAGCCCTATACCTTGCTTTAAGTGGTCCATTGCATCGATATGATCCATCCACTTAACGTCAACTGTTCTTAAAAGAACTATTCTTTCAATCTCTCTGATTTTATCATCCTCAAAGTCCTTTTCTTTATTTTCATATACTTTATTTGCAATACTTAATAGTTTTTCTCTTATTTCATCTTTACTTAATGACTCAAATTCATCTATATTAATCTTTTCTGAAATATTAAATACATCTACAAAGTAGTTAATTAATCCTTTTAAATCCCATTCTTCCTTATGTCTATCATCTGATATATGTGAATTTATCGCCGCATCTACAATATCCCCTATCATCTTGAATATTGTATCGCGAAGATTTTCACCCTCAAGAACCTGTCTTCTTTGGTTGTAAATTATCTCTCTTTGTTTATTCATTACGTTGTCATATTGTAAAAGGGCTTTTCTTATTTCAAAGTTGTTTCCTTCAACTTTCTTTTGTGCCTGTTCAATTGCATTTGTAACCATCTTACTCTCAATTGGTTCATCATCTGGCATTCCTAATTTTTCAACTAAATTTTTAATCTTTTCAGAACCGAATAGACGCATTAAGTCATCTTCAAGGGATATATAAAATCTTGATTCTCCAGGGTCTCCCTGACGTCCTGAACGTCCTCTTAATTGGTTATCAATTCTTCTTGATTCGTGTCTTTCTGTACCTATTATCTTAAGTCCACCAAGTTCAGCAACGCCCTCTCCAAGCTTTATATCAGTACCACGACCTGCCATATTAGTCGCAATTGTAACCATTCCCTTTGACCAGCATTTGCAACTATTTCTGCTTCCTTTTCGTGATACTTTGCATTAAGCACCTGATGAGGTATCCCTCTTTTCTTTAACATATCTGAAAGTAACTCTGACTTTTCAATGCTTATTGTACCAACAAGTACAGGCTGGCCTTTTTATATGTTTCAACAATTTCATTTGCAATGGCATTAAATTTTGCAAATTCTGTTTTATATACAATATCTGGATAATCCCTTCTGATAACAGGTTTATTTGTCGGTATTACAATAACATCTAACCCATAAATTTCCCTAAATTCACTTTCTTCTGTTTGTGCAGTACCTGTCATACCTGCTATTTTGTTATATAATCTAAAGTAATTTTGGAAGGTAATAGTTGCAAGTGTTTTAGATTCGCTTTGAACCTTAACACCTTCCTTTGCTTCAATAGCCTGATGCAAACCATCGGAGTAGCGTCTACCATACATTAATCTTCCTGTAAACTCGTCTACTATTATTATTTCCCCATCTTTTACAACATAGTCTATATCTTTCTTCATTAATTTATGGGCCTTTAATGCCTGTATAACGTGATGCTGTATTTCCATATTTTCTGCATCTGCGTAATTTTCTATTTTAAAGAATCTTTCTGCCTTTTGAACACCAGTTTCTGTTAATATAACAGCGTGTTGTTTTTCATCAACTTCATAATCTTCTTTAGATAATGTTCTAACAAAGGTATCTGCAACTTGATAAAAATAAGTTGACTTTTCACCTTCACCTGAGATAATAAGCGGTGTTCTTGCTTCGTCTATTAATATTGAGTCAACTTCGTCGATAATTGCATAGTTTAATTCCCTTTGAACCATTTCTTCTTTATAGATAACCATATTATCTCTTAGATAATCAAAACCAAACTCATTATTGGTTCCATAGGTTATATCGCTGTTGTATGCTTCTCTTCTTTGTGTTGCATCTAACTCGTGGGTAATAACCCCAACAGTTAACCCTAAAAATTCATAGATTTTACCTGTCCAATCTCTATCACGCTTTGCTAAGTAATCATTTACGGTTATTACGTGAACTCCTCTTCCTGTTAATGCATTTAAATATGCAGGCAATGTAGCAACAAGTGTTTTACCTTCACCTGTCTTCATTTCTGCTATTCTACCTTGATGAAGTACAATACCACCAATTAATTGAACTCTATAATGTTTCATACCGTGAACTCTCCAGGCAGCTTCTCTAACAACTGCAAAAGCTTCTGGTAAAATATCATCTAAAGTTTCACCATTATTCAGTCTTTCTTTAAATTCGTAGGTTTTATTCTTCAATTCTTCATCCGTAAGCTTTGACATTTCTGATTCTAGTGATTCTATTTTTTCAACCAACGGCATTATCCTCTTAATTTCTCTATCACTGTATGTACCAAAAATCTTTTCTAATATACTCATTTTTTCACCTTCTCTTATAATCTTATTTAAATACAAATTTCATTATATCATTTAAACCTTTCATTATCAATATTGAAAGGTTAATATTATGTTGATTAATTATTATACAAAAATTTTTTAGCAAAATTTAGTTGACAAATTTCACCTTTAAGGTTACAATAATAGTAAAGATATGTAGATATTTGACGAAATTTGAAACCCCCAATACACCACTCCCCTACCCACTTAGTGTGGGTATTTTTTTATTATAAAGAAGGAATTATAAAAAAACATAGAATATATATTTAATAACAAATGTTGGGGGTGTTTTTGGATGATATGCTTCTTCATCAATTAGTAGAAGAAGTTAGACTTCTAAGAGAAGAAATTAGACTTTTAAATTTAAAAATTGATGGGGGAATCAACTAAAGAAAAATTTAATTAAAATAGAAAAATTAAATCCAACTGGAACTTCTGAAGCTCAAAACGATAATATTCAGATCAATAATCAAAACGCTGCTATATCTTATATTATGTCGAGAAAAATGATGATAAAGAATTATAAAACTGATGTTGATGATGATATTTTTATGAAGCTCTCTAATTATCTTGAAATAGATATGAATATCTTAGGGAATTATATGCTGCTATAAAACCTTCTTTATCAAACGGAAATAGTTTCTTTTTAATATGCAAAACAAGCCACAGGAAGTTATAACCTACTGTACTCAATTTTGCAGCCTCCTTTATAAGAATGCTTTTTATCTAATTATTCCTACAAGAAATCAAATAGAATTATAACAGGTGCACCCCAAAGAGTTGGTAGGGTTATAAACTTTTTACAGGTGGGTGGCTTGAAAACTATATTTTGAATACTGTAATTAGTGAGCTTCACGCAAAGGGAATTAATAACTTTTCCTTTGTTCAAAACTGCCAGTTGGAACTACCAAATGGCGATAACTTTGAAGTTGATATGCTGTTTATAGTTAAAGATGTTCCTATATGGATAGAATGTAAAACAGGAGATTATCAAAGATATATATCAAAGTACTCGGATTTTAGAAAACGTATGGGAACTACCAAGGAAAATTCACTCCTAATAATTTCAGACCTTCAGGCAGGACTTAGCAAAAATTTATCTTCAACATTTGATTTAACTGCAATGAGTTTATCTGAAGCAAAGCATTATATAAGTGAGCTCATAGAAAGCATTCAAAGCAAGATACCAAGAGAAGAAGGGGCGTAAAGGCCCCTTCTTAAAATTCTGGTTCTATTAATCCGTATGCTCCATCATTTCTCTTATATACAACATTAACATCATCTGTCTCTGCATTTTTAAATACAAAGAAATCGTGTCCTAAAAGTTCCATCTGTAAAACTGCTTCTTCAACATTCATTGGTTTTAGTGAAAATCTCTTTACCTTCTTTATGTTAATTTCATCCTCTTCAAAATCATATCTTGGAACTTCTGCAAACTTTATAGCACCTTCTCTTACTTGCTTTTCAAGCTTTGTTTTATGTTTAATTATTTGCTTTTCAAGCTTTTCCACCACATTATCTATAGATGAATACATATCGCCTGTTGATTCTTCTGCTCTTAAAATCATTCCATTAAAAGGTATTGTTACTTCAATTATTTGTTTAGTTTTTGAACACTTAAGGTTACGTGTGCTTCTACATCTCCTGTAAAATATCTTTCTAACTTACCAAGCTTCCTTTCTACTGTTGCCTTTAGGGCATCAGTTAATGCAACATTTTTACCTGTCATTATATACTTCATAGAATCTACCCCTTTCCTTATGTTATAAGGGAATTTGTTTATTATATTGTAATATTTTTATCAAATTAGTTCAAGTTCCCTTTTCAAAATTTTTAGACGATTTTTAGTATTTTGCTTTAGATTTATATTTATTTTATGTATTTTTGTACTTTTACTACACAAAATATATTTGTTCGATGTGGAAAGTATGGATAAATGCCTGTGGATAATGTGTAAAAGTCTGTGTATAACTTTATTTATAAGACTTTTAATTTTGTACAAGTTGTTGATAATTAATTTTCTTATAATTTAAATCGAACATAAGCAATATATTATAAAATAAATTTGTTAATCTTATTTTATCCAAAATTTATTTTTTAATTATAAAGATAAAAAATAAAAGTCTTCTATCAATAGAAGACTAAAATGAAAAAGGCTGTATCAACTGGCTGACCTGGTCTTTGCCCCCACACTCGCCTGCTGGAGGTTTTGCTTAAGGTGTATGCCTCTCACTAATCCCTCTCTCGAAGTTTTCTTCGGCAGGACTTACTTCTAAACCGCACCATGCTCATCAGACTTTTGTCTGACTTACGTGGGTCGCTTCGCCTGCGGCTAGCATCGACTTTCAACCACAGACCCAGTTGATACAACCTATTTAACAACTTTTTGCAAAACATATACCTTCTACTATGTCTGCACCACTTTTCTTTAATGCCTTAGCACAATAATTCAATGTCGCTCCAGTTGTTACAACATCATCAACAATTACAATTTTTAATCCCTTTAGATCTTTAATTGTTGCAAAGGCATCGCATACATTATACCATCTATCTAAACCATTTAGCAATACCTGAGTTTTAGTTTCCTTAATTCGTATAAGTAATTTCTCACATTTAATACCAGTAAAATAGGAAAGATACTTCGCAATCTCCTCTGATTGATTGTATCCTCTATTTTTATATGTTCCTTTAGACTGTGGAACCCAGGTAATCAAATCTGCATCTATGTTTATATTTTTACTAATTAAGTAAGCAATAACTTCAGCAAAATCTATTTTTCCTTTATATTTTAAATCGTGCACCATATTTCTTACATTTCCTTTAAACTCATAAAGAGCTCTACACTTATCTATAAAAATATTATCTTGTCCATCTATTTCTACTAAATCAATAACTTTTTGAAAATTGCCTTGACAACTATCACAAATATATACTTCTCGATAGGTAAGTTCCCTACCGCATATAATGCACATATAGGGTTTTTGAAAAATTACATCCAAAAGGCAGTTGAATACAAAAATTACTTTTTCAAATAACCCTTTTCCCAGGCAATTTTGTTTAAAACTCTTATTGTTGATTTTGCTATTTGCATATTTTCTGTTTCCTGACATGATTACAAAATATACCTCTCCTATTCTCTTTCCGTGAAAATTCATAGGTATTTGACACATATAGACGATGGCCTCAAGGGTATATGCACTGTTATCACTATACATAACAATGACATTGGTATTTTCATAACTTAAATATGCATCAGCTACATCAGCGGAAATCAGTACACAGCCCTCTTTCTTCATAAATCTAAATAATCCATCTTTATCCTTTTGAGTTGAATACTCTATAAAATCTATATCTATATTTAAAGTTTGAGATAAAATAAAGTAAATTTTTGCATAAAACCTTCATCTGGAACAAATATAATCAAATTGTTTTTCTTGCTTAATGTAAATAATATAAAATCGACTGCCATCTGAGGTATAAAATCCTCTGTTCCATCTAAATACCTTGATATGATATTCATCGGTTCAGGCATAGGTTTTTTAATTCCATCAACGGGCATATAAATAATTTCTTTATATTGCCTTTTATCCTGCTCGCTTAAGGAAACTGCTATCTTTAAAAACTTTCCTCTCTCTTTTTTGCCTTTTGAAAAATTTCATCCTGTATATTAGGTAAATCTAAAAACAGTAATCGTTTATCGAATACTACAAAATCAAAGGACTTATAAAAACAGGGGTAATCGGTATAGGATGTTATAATTATCTCGCAGTCTACAATTTTTGCCTTCCTGCCAAGAACTATCTCTACACTTACACCATCTATCTTACTTTGAAACTCCTTTTTGCTTCATTCATAAATTTTGGTGAAGTAATATAAAGCACTCTTCCACCATATTTTAAAACCTCATAGATTCCCTCTATTAAAACATCAATACTAAATGCCTTTGGTGATGAAAGGAGCATACATTTTTCTTTTTAGATTTTATAAATTCCGTAACTTCCTTCATTGTATTTACCGTTGCTTGAGAGTTTCTGTTTATTAGCGGTTCAATATGAGGAGGTTTTAAATTGTTGTAATTATCAGCAGCATAGAGAAGGATATCATCTTCTATATGTTCAAAATTACATATATCACATTTTTCCTTTTCACATAAAAAACATACATCTTTATTTTTATTCTTTTTAACCGCCTTTGTATATTTAATTCTTCTTTCACAATATAAGGTTTGTATAATATCTATAACTAATTCATAATCCATATTCTTTATACCATCTAATTCCATTAGATATCTAAAAGAGATTACCTTTCCCTTTATATACTCCTCTATCTTCTCTAAATCCTCAACCCTTGGGAGTGGTTTACCACTCGTAATAAACCTTATCTCCTTCTTTATACCATAACTCTTTAATATTTTATTTAGATAATATTCCTGAAGAGTTATAAACCTACCTATAAAATTACCAGCATAGATCTGATTTATAATTTCTTCTGCAATCGATAGATCTATTTTATCTGTTAACACCTCGATGTTATTTATACCCCTTAACTTTCTTAAAACTTCAAAGTCTATCTGAGGATTTAGTGTTATATCATAAATACTTCCACCCTTACCCCTTGCCTTATATAGATATACCTCCACGCAAAACACTCCCTTTTATTAGGATATCGCCTTCAAATAATTTATTATTCTACATTTGAGTCCTGAATACCTCTTTGTAATTGTATTATTATTTATCATATATTTAAGTGCAACTCTATTTCCAATAAGAACAACAAGTTCCTTTGCTCGTGTAACACCTGTATAAATTAGATTTCTGGTCATAAGCATTGGCGGTCCAAAGCATACGGGTATAACAACTACCTTAAACTCACTTCCTTGACTCTTATGAATGGTTATTGCGTAGGCAAGTTCAAGTTCCTCAAGGTTTGAGAAGTCATACTCAACTTTTTGTCATCAAACATAACTGTTACTTGCTGGTTCTCTAAATCTATATCCTCTATATATCCTATATCACCGTTAAATACCCCTCTTCCCTTTTCACCCGTAACAACACTTTCCCATTCTATGTTGTAATTATTTTTGATCTGCATAACCTTATCAAATCTTCTGAAAACAAACTCTCTAAAGCTCTTTTCAGTTTTAAACTTTGCAGGTGGATTTAATACCGATTGCATACTAACATTTAAGCTGTTGACACCTGCATCACCCTTCCTCATTGGGGATAAAATTTGAATATCCTTGACTGCATCAATATCCTTTTTAAAATTTGGTAGTCTTTCAGATACCAGCTTAACAAGTTCATCACTTAAGCTTTGTGTTCCTTCTAATTCTATAAAGAAAAATCCTTATCCTTTTCATTTAAAATTGGCATCTCTCCGTTATTTATCTTATGTGCATTTACCGTTATTAAACTTTTATCCTGTTGTCTAAATATTTTATTTAACTTTGCAACACATATACTTCCACTTTCAATTATATCCCTAAGAACATTACCTGCTCCAACCGACGGAAGCTGGTCAACGTCTCCAACTATAATAAGTCTTGTACCCTGTGCTACTGCCTTAAGTAGGCTATTCATTAAGAGTATGTCTATCATAGATGCCTCATCTATAATAATTGCGTGGGCTTCAATTGGGTCATCTTGATCCTTTGTAAATATTGGCATTTCATTTTCTGGCATATACTCCATTTCAAGCAGTCTATGTATAGTCTTAGCTTCATATCCTGTCGTTTCAGTTATTCTCTTTGCTGCTCTTCCAGTAGGTGCTGCTAAAACAACACTTAATCCTCTTTTCTCAAACAACTTAATTATACATTTAATAATTGTAGTTTTTCCTGTACCCGGTCCACCTGTTATAACACACACACCATTTTTAACCGCCTTTTCAATTGCTTCCTTTTGTTCCTTAGCAAGCTCAATCCCATTTTCTGCTTCATATTCTATTATTTCTTCTTCTATTTCTTTATAATCTTCATTGAAGCTTTGAAGGGAAAGTTCTATTAATTTTTTCGCTACATAAAGTTCTGATAGGTAATAGTATTTTAAATATACTGCTTCATCATTATCCACATTTTCTATAAATATCTCTTTATTTAAATGAAGTGCTACTATTTGCTCATTTATTATATCCTCAGGCACATTTAAAATTTTAGTACATTCTTTAACAAGCTCCTCCTTTGGTAAGTACACGTGACCATTTGCAATACATTGAGATAGAATATACTTTATTCCTGCCTTAACCCTTTCCTGCGACATCATATCATAGCCTAAATTTACGGCAATTCTATCTGCCGTCTTAAATCCAACACCCGACACCTCATCACACAACCTATAAGGGTTAGATTTTAAAACCGCATTGGTCTCATCTCCATAACGTTTAAATATCTTTATTCCAAGACCAGCAGTTATACCATAGCTCTGGAGAAAAACCATTACCTCCTTAAGTTGCCTTTGTTCTTTAAAGGATTCTGCAATCTTCTCTGCCTTTTTAGGACCTATTCCCTCAACCTCTGTTAATTTGTCTGGATTCATCTCTATTACGTCAAGAGAATCCTTTCCAAATCGTTCTACTATTTTTTGCTGTTACAGGACCTATTCCCTTAATAAGCCCTGATGCTAAGTATCTTTCTATACCCTCTATTGTCGATGGTTTGACCTCTTCACAATATTGAACCTTTACCTGTTGACCAAAGTTTGGATGAAATACCCATTCACCTTGAACCTTCACCCTTTGACCTATATTTATAAAGGGCATATACCCTACTACTGAAATCAAATCCTTGTTACTTCTTATTTTAGCAACTGTATATCCATTTTCTTCATTTTTAAAAACAATATTCTCAACAACACCTTCTATATCTATCATCCAACTCTCTCCTATTAAATTTATCTTTTTAGTATTATTGTCTCTAATTTATCGTTAAGTTTCAAGACCTCATTTAAAATTCTAACAATGTTACTATATTCTATTTTAAGTATTGTACTACTTAAATTTTTGGCAACATTTATCCTTTTTATAATACTTCTTCTATTTTCTACAAAAATATTTTACTCCCATTATTTAATAATATGAAATTATCACAAACTTGTTCTACAAAATACAAATTAATATAACCATATCCTCCATCTCTATGAACCCTTGGAGTTCTTACTTTAACAGGAACTAAAATACAGTCAGATGATAGAGCAATAGGACTTAACTTTCCTAAATCAGTTATTCTATTACATTTATATTTTATCTCTTTAATATCCTGATTATATTGTTTTGCAATGTGTCTTAAGGCATATCTTATATTCTTTTTAGAACTACCTCCCCGAATTATAAATAAGTATTGTACAATCCCCAATACCCTCTTTATATTCTGGTTTAACACAAACTAACATTTAACTCCTCCCCTTTGTAAATATAAGATAAACTATAATATATATAAATTATAATCGAACATTTGTTCGATGTCAAAACCCTATTTTTTAAATATTTACAATTATTGAAGACAATTGTAAGCTATATATACAAATTAGTCCTATGATGGATTTATTTAAAAGAATATATAAATCCCATCATAGGACATTTTTTATTTTATACATCCTTTATATTAGACCACATTCTGATATTTGATATATTTTTAGAAAGTTCATTTATGCTTTCTGATAATTTTTCTAATTTATTTTCCAATCTAACTAAAAGATAGATAGACAGCACAATTGGAAAACCAAAATTAGCTATTTGATTAAATACTTCTTCCATAATATTCACCACCATTTTACTTCTTAATAAAACTTGAAATTTAGCCCCATAATGGATTTAGAACATTTTCTATATCATCCATTAATGGGGCCTTTCAAATTACTATAGGATTGTATGATGTTTCTTAATATGTTTTATATCCATTATCTTACAGACAACTCTTCTACTTCTCTGTTTACTATCTGTGCAGACATTATTGTTATTAAGTTTCCACCTGTTGAAGTAAATATGTTCTTAGTTATAATATCCTGCATAACTGTCTTCACTTCTTGTTCTGTTATATTTTCCCTTACATTTGGAATTGATAATGAAACATTTTTACCCGCTTCATTTTGGAACACCATCACAAGTGATTTTGCCATAATCTACACCCCCATTATTCATTTACTAATTCAAGAACTTCTTGTCTTAAAACTTCAGTAAGGTTTCCATCCACTAATGTAGAGATAGATAGTGCAGTATCATATACTGCTTGATGATCTGCTGTTGGTTTTACCTTCCTTAGATTAAGTACCTTAATTATGTCGTTTCCTCTTGAGTCAACCCCAAAGTTAAATTTCATAAGTAGTGTTGATGATTGTTTAAAATCTCTTATTGCCATTTTTTATTCCCCTTTCACTTATATAAATTGTAAGAGGGTGATATTTTTACACTATTTTTTATAATTTTTTAAATTCATAAAATTATTGAAATAAAAGTTAGATTGTTAACATATACAAATAACCTATGAAAATACCCCTTGAAGGATTCAAAAGGAATGCCAAAAATCCTTCAAGGGGCTAATCTTAATATACTTTATTCAACTAACTCAAATTTATTGCATTTCAGCTACAAGTTTCTTTATTTCATCAACCTTGTTTAGTCTTTCCCAAGGTAAATCTAAGTCTGTTCTTCCAAAATGTCCGTAAGCTGCAACTTGTCTGTAGATTGGTCTTCTTAGGTCAAGGTGCTTAATTATAGCTGCTGGTCTTAGGTCAAATACCTTGTTGATTATTTCAACGATCTTTTCATCTGGTAACTTTCCAGTTCCGAAAGTATCAACAGTTACTGAAACTGGCTTTGCAACACCTATAGCGTAAGCAACTTCTACTTCTAACTTATCTGCTACACCTGCTGCTACAAGATTCTTTGCAACCCATCTTGCTGCATAAGCTGCTGAACGGTCAACCTTAGTTGGGTCCTTTCCTGAGAAGGCACCGCCACCGTGACGACCATATCCACCATATGTATCAACTATTATCTTTCTTCCTGTTAAACCTGAGTCTCCGTGTGGTCCACCTATTACGAATCTTCCTGTTGGATTTATGTAATACTTAGTATTTTCATCAAGAAGGTTTGCTGGAACAACCTTTCTAATAACGTGTTCAATCATATCTCTTTCTATTTGTTCTCTTGTAACTTCTGGGCTGTGTTGAGTTGATATAACTATTGTATCTATTCTAACTGGCTTATCATCTTCATACTCAACAGTTACTTGAGTCTTTCCATCTGGTCTTAAGTAATCTAAAGTTCCATTCTTTCTAACTTCAGCAAGTCTTCTTGATAGTCTATGTGCCATTGCTATTGGTAGAGGCATATATTCAGGTGTTTCAGTACAAGCAAAACCAAACATCATACCTTGGTCTCCAGCACCTGTTGTTGCAAATTCGTTTTCTTCACCCTTCTTTGCTTCAAGTGCCTTATCAACACCCATTGCAATATCAGATGATTGTTCATCTATTGAAGTTATAACTGCACAAGTATCACAGTCAAATCCGTATTTTGCTCTTGTGTAGCCTATTTCTTCGATTGTTCTTCTAACAACCTTTGGAATATCAACATAGCACTTTGTTGATATTTCACCCATAACAAGTACCATACCTGTTGTCACTGCTGTTTCACAAGCTACTCTGGCTTCTGGGTCTTCAGTTAATATAGCATCAAGTATTGCATCTGAAATTTGGTCACAAATCTTATCTGGATGTCCTTCTGTAACTGATTCTGATGTAAATAGTCTTCTTGCCATCGTTCTACCTCCTTTAATATATAAATATAATTTGTTTACATTTTATAAAAATTATTTTGAGACTAAATTTAGTATCTCTCATTCTTTTGTTTTTAATAGTGAACTACCCCCACCTATAGAAGTGGTGGCTTCGTGGTCAATACTCCCATCGGAGCAAGTTTACCCACGCTCAAAGGGCTGTTCCATCCCCAGTTTTACCATTCATATGGCTAACTTAAGTAGCCTTGGTTTTCGCTACTTTTCAGCGACATTCATCACCCACTTATAGAAGTAGGCAACTTCTGTCGCTAATTAGGTTAAAATAATACTTTAAAGATTTATTTTATAATTGTATAAAATAAAAACCTCTTCTGACGAAGAGGCTTATATGCATAAGACTCTCATCTGCCAGAAATAAAATTCTGCAGGAATTGGCACCATTGTGCTCTTGCACCGGTTGCCGGGCTTCATCGGGCCAGTCCCTCCACCTCTCTTGATAAGAGTTTCCTGTATTCAATTTAGACATCTTGAGTAATATTATCATAATAAAATAAGTATGTCAATAATATTATTTGTAATTTTATATATTTTATTTTACTCTATGAAATTCCCGTGAACACTGCTTTAATATAATAACTTTATTGGGTATAAGTTATTTTTCATTTTCAACTAAACACATCTAATAATCATAATAGTTTTCTAATTAATAAATATATCAACACAATCCAAAATATTGATATTACTACTGCCGATAATATTTTTTACCCTTAAACTTACTATAGTCAATCTCTATGTTTCTACATTCTTCTATAATGTAATCTGGCACTAACTTTAGCGACAGATATATTCCTAAAGGTAGAATCAATAAATCGTCTAAGTAGCCCAATATAGGTATAAAATCTGGTATTAAATCAATAGGACTTAGTGCATAGGCTATAACTATACCAATTGATATTTTTGCATACCAAGGAGTCTTTTGGTATGTGTATATCTTATATAATAATTCAAGTTGATTTATTAAGTTTTTAGCCCATTTTTTAATCCTCTTCATAATTATCACCACTTTTAATATAAAATAAAAATTTAAATTTATCTACAAAAGCAAACTAAAAAGAGACGCTATTGCGTCTCTTGGTGGGACAGGGTGGATTCGAACCACCGAAGGCTGTGCCAACAGATTTACAGTCTGCCCCTTTGGCCACTCGGGAACCGTCCCATATATGGAGCCGGCTATAGGAATCGAACCTACAACCTACTGATTACAAGTCAGTTGCTCTGCCAATTGAGCTAAGCCGGCATCTTATGTGGTGGGCACGACAGGGCTCGAACCTGTGACCCTCTGCTTGTAAGGCAGATGCTCTCCCAGCTGAGCTACGCGCCCACGTTTTTATTTATTTTTTATTAGTGGTGGGGCGAGGTGGATTCGAACCACCGAAGGCTGTGCCAACAGATTTACAGTCTGCCCCCTTTGGCCACTCGGGAATCGCCCCACTTATGGAGCCGGCTATAGGAATCGAACCTACAACCTACTGATTACAAGTCAGTTGCTCTGCCAATTGAGCTAAGCCGGCATTTATGTGGTGGGCACGACAGGGCTCGAACCTGTGACCCTCTGCTTGTAAGGCAGATGCTCTCCCAGCTGAGCTACGCGCCCACGTTTTTTATTTCTCTGTCGCTTTTTTCGTTCGTCCCTCGCGACAAGTGTTATTATATAAGAGCTAAAAACTTTTTTCAAATATAATATTGCCCATTTTTGAAGATTATATTCATATTTCTTCAATATTCTTTTATATTCTTTTAATAACTAACTATTTCACATATAAAATTATATATTTATGTTTCATCCCTATTAGCTTCCCCTTGCCAATCCTCCGTATTTATTGTAAATTTATCTATAAACATAATAGCTTAAAAGGTGGGATAAAATGAAGCAAATTCTCGGAAAGCTAAGAAGAGCTGTAACAGATTTTAATATGATTCAAGATGGAGATAAAATTGCTGTAGGTGTATCTGGTGGTAAAGATAGTAATCTCCTTTTAAAATCATTGAAGATGTATCAGAGATTTTCTAATGAAAAATTCGACATAGTAGCTATAACAATTGATATGGGCTTTAAAGAATATAACCCAGAACCACTTATAAAATATTTTGAAGAACTTGAAATTGAATATAAAATAATCCCTACACAAATAGGCGAAATATTATTTGAAGTTAGAAAGGAAAAAAACCCTTGTTCCCTTTGTGCGAATATGAGAAGAGGAATATTGCACGATACTGCAAAGGAACTTGGATGTAACAAGGTAGCTCTTGGTCATCATCTAAACGATGCAATAGAAACCTTTTTACTTTCTCTCTTTTACGAAGCACGACTAAATACTTTTTCTCCTGTAACATATTTATCAAGAAAAGATTTATACCTAATAAGGCCCTTTGTCTATGTCTATGAAAAGGAAATAATAGGAGCCTGCAACAAATATAATATACCTGTTGTTAAAAATCCGTGCCCTGCAAATGGCGAAACAAAAGACAGTATATGAAGGAATTAATAAAACAAATTGAACACGATATCCCCTTTGTAAAGGATAATATATTAGGTGCAATTACCAATATAGAACAGCTTAATATATGGGATAAAGAAAAAATAAGTAAAATTTGCAAAAAAGATTAGTTGTTATATCTTTCTACTATTTGTATTAACTGTTCATATTTTTCTTCAGGAAGTCTATCCTTTAAAATATCAAATATATCATAGGCTTCCTTTTCTGTTACTCCATTTTTAATTATATCATTTAATCTAAGGATATCTGAAGGTTTGAGGTATTTTACTAATGAAAAATATAAGCCTTATCATCAAGGCTTATTTTATTTTCCATTGCTGCAACATCGTAGGTTGAAACTTGTGAAACTTCTCCCATACTTTCTATATTATAATATTCACTTATTATATAGTTATCATATATGTATTTTAGTTTATCTATATTATTTAAGCTTTGTTTATTTGTTTTCACGTCATCTTTAATTTTCTTTTCTTCTAATTGTATATTTATTCCTTTATTAAAATCATCAAAAATATATCCTGTGTTTTCATCTTGATTGGCATTAAACTCTTGCTCAATTATATCGTTAACTGTAGTCTCGATTTCATTAGGTTTAATTGTAAACATCGTATATAGAGTTATAATAGTTATAACTATTACAAGATAACTATATATTTTTTTCATAATATCCCTCCTTTTTATCTTATTTTTCCCTCTTTAATATTTTTATATTCATATTTGTAATAATTCCCCTTTATATGTGTGTATATATTAAATAAGGGGGTGGAGGATGTGCCTAAAAAGATGATTTAATTGGGATGAAGGTACATTTTAAAGATAAAGACGCAGTGGATAAACTTTCTGAATACCTAAAAAATATATAAACGAAAATACTGTTATACTTTGTATTGGTACCGATAAATGTATTGGTGACTCTTTAGGTCCTTTAGTTGGAACTTTGCTTACTGACAAAGATTTTAAACTTCCTGTAGTCGGAACCCTTGATGACCCTGCTCACGCAGTAAATTTAGAAACAAAAATTAAATATATAAATGAATATTTTGAAAATTATTTTGTTATTGCTGTAGATGCCTGCCTTGGCTATTCTGATTTTATTGGCGATATTCAGGTTAAGTTGGGACCTGTTTCTCCTGGAAAGGGAGTGGGTAAAAATTACCTAAAGTAGGAGATATTTCTATAATAGGAGTGGTAGATTCAACGGATAATTCAGATATATTTGCATTTAATTCAACAAGACTTGGATTTGTAATGCAGATGGCTAAAGTTATAACTGGAGCCCTTATAAAGGCATCAAAAGAAATGGAAATTTAGCAAGATGTTGAAAAAGCTATAATATACTTGGCCCCTTGAAGGATTTCTTTGGCATTCCTTCATTTCGCTAAGCAAGTCTAAGCTTTTCTTTGTTTGAAAAGTCCTACCCTCGCGATACCCTCATCCGTGAGGGCCGCTCGGCTCGGCACATCGTGTGCCGAATTACGGACTTTTTCAAAATCTAAAGATGCACTTGCTAAAGCTTATGAAATATGCCATTTTTAAATCCTTTCAAGGGTCAATTTCATAACCATAGCATCTTTTATGTTTGTCAACAATCTAAAGAGCACGCATTACGCGTGCTCTCCTCTTTAATAGTTTGATATTTTTACTTCCTCAAGTTTTTCGATAAAATCTAATGCTTTACCTGTTCCAACAGCAACACAGGATACTGCATCCTCTGCAACCTTTACAGGTACGTTAGTTCTTTCTTCTATGAATTTATCAAGTCCCCAAAGGAGTGAACCTCCTCCTGTCATAAGTATTCCTTTATCACTTATATCGGCAGCAAGTTCTGGAGGAGTCTTTTCTAATACTGAATGTACACATTCAGCAATTTCGTGTACAGGCTCTGCAAGTGCCTCTCTTATTTCCTCTGAACTAACAATTATATTTTTGGGAAGACCAGAAATCAAATCTCTTCCTCTTATTTCCATTGAAACATCTTCATCTCTCTTATATGCACAACCTATATTAATCTTTAATTCTTCTGCTGTTCTTTCCCCAATCATCAACTTATATTTTTTCCTAATATATCTAATAATTGCATCATCAAATTTGTCACCAGCAACCTTTACTGAAGACCTAACAACCATCCCTCCAAGGGATATAACTGCAACATCTGTGGTTCCTCCCCCAATATCAACCACCATCGTACCACTTGGCTTTGATATATCTAACCCTGCACCAATTGCTGCAGCTATAGGTTCTTCTATTAAATATACTTTCCTTGCACCTGCGTTTAGTGCTGCATCTTTAACTGCTCTTTTTCAACCTCTGTTGCCTCACAGGGAATACATACTACCACCCTTGGTTTACCCCATCCTCTTTTATTATATGCCTTTCTAATGAAGTGGCTTAACATTTTTTCTGTGACATCATAGTCAGAAATAACACCTTCTCTTAAAGGTCTTTTTGCCACTATATTACCTGGGGTTCTACCAATCATACTCTTGGCATCCTCGCCAACAGCTAATATCCTGTTACTATTTTTCTCTATAGCAACTACAGATGGTTCCTTTAATACAATTCCCTTTCCCTTTACATATACAAGTACTGTAGCAGTTCCTAAGTCTATTCCAATGTCACTTGCAGTAAAAATCCCATTTGACACACTCCCTACGTAATTTTACTTAACAATTAATTATTCTATCTTTTTACCAATTTCCTGCACATAAAAAGTAAATTTTTGTTAATAAAGTAGGGAGTCTAAATTAAGCTTCTGCAGATTTATATTTTAATTTAGTTGCTTTTCCACCCCTAATATGCCTTTCTGCCTTGTTTAAATCTAAAACTTCCTTGGCTTCCTTTGCAATCTGTGGATTAATTTTAGGCAACCTTTCAGTTATGTCCTTATGAATTGTACTCTTACTTACTCCAAACATTTTGGCTGTTTTTCTAATAGTTGCCTTAGATTCTATAATGTACTTTGCAACTTCTAAAACTCTCTCTTCTATATAGTCCTTCAAGGCATGTACCTCCCTCAAATACTCTTATATCATAATATGTAAAATTTTAGTGTTTTATAATAACTTTTTTTAAAATAAGGATGCAAACCTAAAGGTTTGCAACCTTATTTTTAGTGAACTACCCCCACCTATAGATGTAGTGGCTTCGTGGTCAAGGCAACTTCTGTTGCCAGTTTACCCACGCTCAAAGGGCTGTTCCTTCCCCAGTTTTACCATTTATATGGCTGATTTTAGTAGCCTTGGTTTTCGCTACTTTTCAGCGACATTCATCACCCACTTATAGAAGTGGGCGACTTCTGTTGCTGTTTATGTTAAATTACTTTAAAAATTTTTGTGGATCTACTGGCACATATTCACTGCCATTTTTCTTAAGAAGCATAAAGTGTAGATGACTTCCTTCTATTGCAACTGATTCTCTTACAGAAGTATCTCCAACAACTCCGATAATCTGACCCTTTGTAACTTTTTGCCCCTCTTTAACCTTTAAATCCTCTGCAAGATTGCAATAAACTGTTTGGTATCCATTACCGTGATCAATAATTACTGTTACTCCAAATCCTGTCTTGTTAATGGTGTTAACAATCTTATCATCCTTGAATATTTTTAAAACTTTTCCATCAGCAGCAGCCTTTACTTCTGTTCCTAAATCTGCTTCAATATCAATTCCTTCGTGAGTTTCCCATTGGTTTAATGTCTTATTAAATAAAGGTTTAGTATCATCGAAGGGTTTTACTATTTGACCTTCAAGTGGTTTAATAAGTTTAAAAGAAACTACAGAACTTTGCTCGGTTTTCTTAGTTGTGTTTGAATTATTATTGCTATTTTGAGGATTATTGCTTGATGTTTGTTTTGGTAAATTTGAAGCAGGAACAGTGTTGTTCTTTGTTTTTTCTTCAATTAATGTAGGTTCATTGTTAGGCTGATTGGTCTTCTTTTCTTCAGTAAGTTTTGAATCACCTAACTTGTTTGTAATTTTCCTTTCATTGTTTCTTGTAATAACTACTGCTGCTACAGCTACTATACAAAGACAGATAAACAAAATAACGTAAAAACTGTCTTTGTTAAAGAATTTTGATTTTTGAAAATGTTTTTTCTCCCACTATCAACACCTCCATTAGTATTTTCTCCAGTTTGTGACATTTTATACATAAGAAAAAAGCATCTTACATTTAGTAAGATGCACTTAATTACTGTTTTTTATTCACCAGTTCATCAATTTTTTTAATTTCTATACCTCTATAATAATGCTTAAGTATCTCACTATATTTTTCCCTCTTTTAGCCATTTCATTTGCTCCCCACTGGCTCATCCCTACCCCGTGTCCATAACCTTTAACATTAAATGTAACATTTTTAGTATCAATATTAATTGTAAATGAAGCAGACTTTAAACCCATAGCCCATCTTATATCTATTCCCGAAAATGTCTTATTGCCTATTTTTATGGTTTTAACTCTATCTCCTTCTGTCCATTCAAGTATCTTTATCTGCTTTGCTAAATTACTTGAACTTATACTCACCTCTGGGTTTAATTCCTTTATTCTTCTTATAAACTCTTCCTTCTTCATAACAACTTTAGATGAAAAGCTTGGTGTTCCCTCCTCAAAGGGACTTTCAACGCTAACCAAGTATGGTTCTTGATACCCAAAAACATAAATGCTGTTTTCTGTCTTTCCATTACTTGTAGAATGATATTTTATATGTTTAGCTACTTCATTATTATAAGTTATTACCATACCCTTTGTTTCATAAACCGCTTGTGTTAATTTACTCCAGTATTCATTTGCTAAAGATGCTGGCCAATTTCTATATCTCTCCTCCTTAGTTACATAGGCTTGGCAATGAACAGAACTACAAACATCTGCACCCTTATGTTTAGCACATCCTGAACCACCGTTTTGAATTAGGTTAGCATAGGCAAAGGTTCTTGCTGCTATTGCTTGAGCCTTTAATGCTTCTATATCAAAGGCTGCAGGCATTTCCGCTGCAACAACGCCTCTTATATAATCCTCAAACTCCAATTCAACTATTTTGTTTTGTCCCTCAATAAAGACCTTTATTTTAATTGATTCATCGTTTTTTGCTCCTTAAGCTTGTCTTCTATTTCCGGCTTTTTAGCGGTTCGGGTACAAACTGCTGAATTTTTGATATGTAGTAGGGCAATTTAGTATCTTCTTTTACACCTCCTGAAATAATAAGGGGTATGCCTATCATTAGAAATATAATAAACAAAAAAAGTATGCTACCCTTTTCACTTAATCCCCCTCACAAAGTTCTACTACAATTTTATTTTTATCCCCTCTAATTTATTCCAAAACAAAAAGGTGGCATTATGCCACCTAACCTTACACCCTCTCAATTTCAGCTCCTATAGATTTCATCTTACCTACTATATCAACATAACCTCTATCAAGGTGATGAATATCTCCTATTGATGTTACTCCATCAGCTACAAGTCCTGCAAGAATTAGACAAGCCCCAGCTCTTAAATCAGTTGCTCTAACTTCGGCTCCAGTTAATCTTTTTACTCCTTCAATAACTGCACTTCTACCATCAATTTTTATGTTTGCTCCCATTCTTTTAAGTTCTGTAACGTGCATAAATCTATTTTCAAATACAGTTTCAGTTACAATAGACGTTCCATCAACTGTACACAAATATGCCATAAACTGTGCCTGCATATCTGTTGGAAAACCAGGATAAGGTAATGTCTTTATATCAACAGGTTTAGGAGTATCTGTTCCTATAACCCTTACTCCTCCTGGAACTTCTAAAACCTTAACTCCGCATTCTTCTAACTTTGCAATTATTGGTCTTACGTGCTCTATAATAACATTTTCAATTATAATATCACTTTTAGTTATCGCAGCTGCTACCATATAGGTTCCTGCTTCTATTCTGTCTGGTATAGGTTGATGGATTGTCCCCTTTAACTCCTTTACTCCTTGAATTCTTATTGTATCAGTTCCAGCTCCTAATATATTTGCTCCCATTCTATTTAAAAAATTTGCAAGATCAACTATTTCAGGTTCCTCTGCTGCATTTTCAATAACAGTTTCTCCCTCTGCAAGTACTGCCGCCATCATTATATTTTCTGTTGCTCCTACTGATGGAAAATCTAAATAGATTTTGTTGCCTTTAAGTTTTTTACATTCTGCCTCAACATATCCGTGACCTAAATTTATTTCAGCACCAAGCAATGAAAATCCCTTTAGGTGTAAATCTATAGGTCTACTACCTATGTTACATCCTCCAGGCATTGAAATTCTTGCTTTTCCATAACGTGATAGTATTGGACCTAAAACTAAAAAGATGCCCTCATTTTTTTACAAGTTCATAGGGGGTTCTAAGGTTTTTAAGCAGCCATCCTTTACTTCTATTATGCCTTTTTAATATCCATATTAATATTTGCTCCTAATGAATCCAATACACTACACATCACCTTAACATCATCAAGGTTTGGTACGTCATCTATAACGCACCTGTCTTGGCATAATAAAGACGCTGCAATAATAGGAAGTACAGAATTTTTGCAGAACTTATTTTTACACTTCCTTTTAATTTGTTATTCCCTTTACAACAATTCTTTCCATCATATATTCCTCCAAAATTAATACTCTTCATATATTAGTGGACTGCCAATCCAAATATATGTGCATTTATTTAAATCACTATATCTTAAGGCTATGTTTAAATTTACATATTTATCTTCACATTTTTCCTCTCCTCCAGCGTTGGCAAAAGCAGAAACACTAACTAAGTTTTCATTTTCAATCCCATTAACGAAAATAGCTCCTTTTCTTTTAATATTTCAGCTGCCTTATCCTTCATCTCCTTAGTTGTTAGTTTTCCATCAAATCGCCCTATAACCAATATTGAAAACTTAGGAATGGCCCTATGTCTTAAAAAATTAATAAAAATAGTTTGCTTAATATTATTTATATTCACATTATGTGCATTTTGTGAAACTGTTACAGAAGCATAAATTCTATCTTCTATATCCTTTAATCTTACTGTTATATAACCCCTTGATAAAATTGCATTGAAAAGAAACTCCTCTTCTGTTTGTGTATAATCATAGGAAATGATGTCAAAACCATTGATTAGTTCTTTAGATAGCAAATATTTATCACTATAACCAGATAAGAAACCACTACCTTCTAATTGAATAGTAATTGTTTCAGCACCCGCTTGATAGCAAACATTAACAATATCTGCATAAATTTTATTTTGATATTTCCAAAATGTAAACGAAAAAATAAATAATATTAATAATAAATAAAACCACTTTTTCATTTTAACACCCTCCCCTTTTATAAAAGAGTATGTCCAAGAAAAAGTGGTTTTATTCAAATTTTCTATTTTTTGTTCAATATATCACTGGCCTTTAATCTTGCAGTTGCCTTCATAAGCTTTAACTTTGCCTTAAGATAGTCAACATTTTCATCCTTTGCAATAAGCTTTTTCCTTGCTCTATCAAGCTCTTCCTCTGCTCTTTCTCTATCTATTTCCTCAGGCCACTCTGCTGCATCTGCCATTATAATTGCCTTATTATCTAAAAACTCTATAAAGCCACCTGCAATAACTGCATATTTGTTAAATCCATCCTGTGTTATCTTTATTACATCTGGTAAAAGTGCTGCAACATAGGGTGTGTGATTTGCAAGAAACTGCATCCTTCCAACAAGACTACTAACAATTAATGAATCTACTTCTCCTTTAAAAATCTTCTATCTGGTGTAACAATCTCCAGGCTAAATTTAGCCATACTATCACCTCTTATACCTCATATCCTAATGCCTTTGCCTTTTCAACTACCTCATCTATAGTTCCGACCATAAAGAAGGCTGCCTCAGGAATATTATCATACTTACCATCAAGTATTTCTTTAAATCCTCTTACAGTCTCCTTTACAGGTACATATTTACCCTTTATTCCTGTAAATTGTTCTGCTACTGAGAAGGGTTGTGATAAAAATCTTTGAACCTTTCTTGCCCTTGATACAACTAATTTGTCCTCCTCTGATAGCTCATCTATACCAAGGATAGCAATTATATCCTGAAGCTCTTTATATCTTTGAAGAATATTTTTAACTCTTTGTGCTGTTTCATAGTGTTCTTCACCAACTATTCTTGGGTCAAGTATTCTTGACGTTGAATCAAGTGGGTCTACTGCTGGATAAATACCAAGTTCTGCTATTGATCTTGATAAAACTGTTGTTGCATCAAGGTGCGTAAATGTTGTAGCTGGTGCTGGGTCAGTTAAGTCATCTGCAGGAACATATACTGCCTGAACAGATGTAATCGAACCATGCTTTGTTGATGTAATTCTCTCTTGCAGTGCTCCCATTTCGGTTGCAAGAGTTGGTTGATATCCAACAGCTGATGGAATTCTTCCAAGTAATGCTGAAACCTCTGAACCTGCCTGTGAAAATCTAAATATATTGTCTATAAATAAAAGTACATCCTGACCTTTATCTCTAAAGTATTCTGCCATAGTAAGACCTGT
Organism: Caloramator sp. mosi_1; assembly: GCF_028622835.1. Classification (GTDB taxonomy): domain Bacteria; phylum Bacillota; class Clostridia; order Clostridiales; family Caloramatoraceae; genus Thermobrachium. The sequence goes on from NZ_CP117677.1 coordinate 662,294, forward strand.
TAGAGCTACCCTCATTCTTGCTCCTGGAGGTTCGTTCATTTGGCCAAATACAAGAACGGTATTGTCTATAACCTTTGACTCCTTCATTTCATTGTAGAGGTCATTACCCTCTCTTGTTCTTTCTCCAACTCCTGTAAATACAGAAAGGCCTCCGTGCTGCTTTGCTATATTATTTATAAGCTCCTGTATCAAAACTGTCTTTCCAACTCCTGCACCACCAAACAGACCAATTTTTCCACCCCTTTGATATGGTGCAAGAAGGTCTATAACCTTAATACCTGTTTCAAACATTTCCGGTTGCACTGACTGTTCCTCAAAACTTGGAGGTGTTCTATGAATGGAATAATACTCCTCTGCATCTACCTCTCCTAAATTGTCAATAGGTTTTCCTAATACATTAAATAATCTACCTAATGTTTTTTCTCCAACAGGTACAGAAATTGGAGCATTAGTATCTTCTGCTAAGGCACCACGTACAAGGCCGTCTGTTGAATCCATAGCAATAGCTCTTACTGTATCATCCCCTATGTGCTGCATAACCTCAGCAACAAGCTCTTTACCATTGTTATCTATCTTAATAGCATTATAGATACTTGGCAAATGTCCTTCTTCAAACTTTATATCTACAACAGGCCCAATAACCTGTACAACCTTTCCCTTACTCACACTATCCCTCCTACTCCTTTAGTGCTTCTGCACCACTTACAATCTCAGTTATCTCTTGTGTTATGTTGCTTTGTCTCAAACGATTATACATAGTTTGAAGTTTGTTTAATAGCTCCTGTGCATTCTTTGTGGCACTATCCATAGCACTCATCCTCATTGCGTATTCACTTGCAATACTTGATAAAATTGCAAAATAGAGCATATTATTTAAATACTTTGGGAAAATATAGTCAAGCACCTTACTTGCTCTTGGTTCAAACTCAAATTCTCTATTTACCTTCTCCATAGGCTTTTCAAGTGGAAGAAGCCTTAAAACTTCAACCTCCTGCTTAACTGGTGAATAAAACTTAGTATAAATAAGTTTTACATTCCTAACCTCACCATTTTTATAGGCATCTATTGCGTGCTTCATAATATCTACAGCATCCCAATAAACAGGATAGTCACCAACTTCTACATACTCTGCAATTGTATCGTATCCTCTTCTTACAAAATAACTTCTTGCCTTTTCTCCAACAGTCAAAAGCTTAACCTTTTTGCCCTCCATCTCTTCTACAGCTCTTTTTATTACATTTGCATTGTAGCTTCCGCAAAGCCCAGAGTCGGAAGTTATAATTATATATAAATCTGTATCAACCTTGTTTTTATTAAAGTAAATACTCGACTCAGCATCCTGACTTAGTGCCAGTGTTTTTATTACCTCATTGAATTTATTTATATATGGCTGGTTTTTTCAGCCCTTGCTCTTACCTTTTTAAATTTAGATGTTGCAACAAGGCCCATTGCCTTTGTTATTTTTGTGTATTTTGTACTGACTTTATTCTTCTTTTTAAGTCAATTAGCCCTCCTGCCATAAAAACACCTCCAGAAGGGTATATTATTTAAATTTACCCTTAAATTCATTAATTGCATCCTCTAACATTTTCTTTATTTCATCTGTTAATTCCTTTTTCTCAACTATAGCATTTAAGACTTCTCTCCTGTGAGTTTTTAGAAAATCTAAATATTCCTTTTCAAATCTTCTAACATCCTCTACCTTTATATCATTTAAATAATTATTTATTGCTGCGTATAAAATGGCTATTTGTTCTTCAACTGGCATAGGTGAATACTGCTCTTGTTTTAATATTTCTACAAGTCTTTGCCCCTTTTCAATTCTTGCTCTTGATTCTTTATCAAGGTCAGAACCAAATTGTGCAAAGGCAGCAAGCTCTCTATACTGTGCAAGCTCAATTCTAAGCATACCTGCAACCTGTTTCATTGCCTTAATCTGTGCAGAACCTCCAACACGGGAAACAGATATACCAGGGTTTATAGCAGGTCTTACCCCTGCAAAGAAAAGATCTGTCTCTAAAAATATCTGACCATCTGTAATCGAAATAACATTCGTTGGAATATATGCCGTAACATCCCCTGCAAGTGTTTCAATTATAGGAAGAGCAGTCATTGAACCTCCTCCAAGCTCATCTGACAGCTTTGCAGCTCTTTCTAAAAGTCTTGAATGTAGATAGAATACATCACCTGGATACGCTTCACGTCCTGGTGGTCTTCTTAATAATAGTGACATAGTTCTATATGCCACAGCGTGCTTTGATAAATCATCATAAACTATCAAAACGTGTTTTCCATTGTACATAAACTCTTCCCCATAGCACAACCTGCATATGGAGCTAAAATTGAAGTGGTGCTGTATCAGATGCTGAAGCTGATACAACTATTGTATAATTCATTGCACCTGCCTGTTCAAGTGTATTTACTATATGTGCAACCGTTGACTGCTTTTGTCCTATTGCAACATAAATACAAATTACATCCTTACCCTTTTGGTTAAGGATTGCATCTATTGCAATTGCTGTTTTTCCTGTTTGTCTGTCTCCTATGATAAGCTCTCTTTGTCCCTTACCTATTGGAACCATTGAGTCTATTGCCTTTATACCTGTCTGCATAGGTTCCTTAACAGATTTTCTTTCAATAACTCCTGGTGCCGCAGTCTCAATAGGTCTTGTTTTTGATGTCTTTATTGGCCCTTTCCCATCAATTGGTTCACCCAAAGCATTTACTACTCTTCCAATCAATGCTTCTCCAACAGGTACTTCAACAACCTTTCCTGTTCTTTTTACTGCATCTCCCTCTTTTATTCCCTGTTGATTTCCAAATAAAACTGCACCTACATTTGACTCTTCAAGATTTAGTGCCATACCGTATATTCCATTTGGAAATTCTAATAGTTCTCCTGCCATACAATTATTTAAGCCGTAAATTCTTGCAATATCGTCTCCAATTTGAACTATTGTACCAGTATCCTCTATCTCAAATTTATTTTCATATTCCTCAAGCTGTCTTTTTAATATACTTGTTATCTCATCTGGTCTTATGCTCATACTATCACCTCATCCTTCTTCAGAAGTTGTTTTCTTATTCTTTCAAGCCTTCCCTTTACTGTTTCATCGATAGTTTCATCTCCAACTCTAAGATATACTCCACCAATCAAGGACTCATCAACCACATTTTCTATCTCTATATCACAGCTATACTTTTTCTCTAACTTACTCCTTAGTGCCTCTATTTCTTCATCTGTTAATTTTATTGCAGTTTTTACAATTGCAAACTTTACACCTATATGCTCAAAATACCTATATTTTAATTCCTCATTTACCAAAAATATATCTTCAATTCTATCGTGGGTTATAAGAAGAATAATTGTTCTTATAAGTTCATCAGGTGTTTTACCCTTTAGAGAATTATTTATTAAATTTATCTTCTCATCATCCTTAATTTCAGGATGAATCAAAAATTCATATAACTGTTTATTATCCTTAAGAAGTTTGCAGAAATTTTCAAAGTCCTCAACACATTCTTTAACATTGCCTGTTATTATTGCCTCTTCTAACAGTGCCTCTGCATACTTTGATGCTACTAATTCATGCATATTATGCACCTACCCTGTTTATAAAATCCCTTATTAACGCACGGTGTTTTTCTTCATCAAGTTCCTTTTCTATAGCCTTTGTAGCAGCTAAAATTGATAAAGATACAATTTGCCTTTTAATTTCATCCTGAGCCCTTTCTATTTCAAGTTGTGCGTCTTCTCTTGCCCTCTGTCTTATAAAATCTGCTTCCTTTTAGCAGCTTCTACTATCTCATCGTGTATGTTTTGTGCCTTAAGTTTATATTCCTCTACAATTTTTCTTCCCTCTTCATTTAGCTCTTTTATTTTATCTTCATAATGTTTTTTAACTCCTCTGCTTCCTTCTTTTTATTTACGGATGTTTTTATATTGTTTTCAATTGTATTTGTTCTATTTTCCATAAATGTTGTAACTGGTATAAACAACTTTTTCTTAAGGTATATATATAAAATAACAACATTGAATATTGTTATTACAACTGTCCATAAATTTATCTCCATAATTTCACCTCCAAAGGCTTAAAATAGGAATTAATCCTATTTTAATTAGAAAGTTTTGCTTAGCCCCACTAAGGATTTAAATTCAAAATTTAGTCCTTAATGGGGCTAATTTTTGTTTAGTAAATATAAGTTTTATATTATACTAACTTAACAATTATAAGTAGTATTGCAACAAGCAATCCATAAATCGCTGTTGCTTCTGAAAAGGCTGAACCTATGATTAGTGTACTTACTATATCATTTTTAGCCTCTGGTTGTCTTGAAACTGCTTCTACTGCCTTTCCTGTAGCAATTCCTGTACCTATTCCTGCACCAAGACCTGCAAGTGCAGCAATACCAGCTCCTATTGTTGAAAGTCCTAATATAAATGCTTTTGGATCCATTGTAGTCATTATAATCTCCTCCTTTAATGTTCTGATGTAGTTTTTATAAATATCATTGTTAACATAACAAATATAAACATCTGTATTGTTCCATCAAACAAATCAAAGTATATGTGAAATGGTATTGGAATAAAGGCTGCAAATACAGGAACCTTAAGATGTAATGAATGGCTTAAAAACTCTAAACCTTCATATAAAAGTTCCATCATAATTACTGCAGCAGTTATATTTCCAAATAATCTTAAGCTCAACGAAACAGGAACAACTAATCTTTCTATAATGTTCAACGGAAGCATAAACCAAAATGGTTTAGCATATCCTTTGAAATATCCTAATATTCCACTGTGAACTATGGCATTTGCCTGTATAATCACAAAGGAAATTATAGCAAGACCAAGTGCTACGCTATAATCAGCAGTAGGTGGTCTAAATCCTGTCAAACCAAACAAATTTAAAAACAAAAGATAAATCATAAGTGTTCCAAAAAGGGAGCAAATCCTTTGTATTCATCTCCCATACTTCCTTTAACAAGGGAGTTTATTTTTTCTACAATTACCTCTACAAAAATTTGTTTACCCTTTGGAACTGTTTTTAATTCTCTTGTAACAAGTGGAACTGTCAGCATAATAAATGCCATAACTATCCACTGTGCTAATACAGAAAAATATATAGGAATATGTAAGCCTAATAGCCTTAATGTAAAAAGTGCTTCACTTTTTCCCATATTATACCTCCCTTCTTAATTCAATTAGCCCACTAAACTTCAAAGAAATATTTATAGTCAAATATCCTATAAAAAGCAAAAATACATTATATCCATCCTTAACAGCATTAGCTAAAATAAAAGCTAGAAGGATTATTCTAAGTGTAAAAAATACAAATTGTATTATTTTAGAATTATTGACTTTTTACTTACAATGTAATTTGTTCCTAAGGATAGAACTATAAAGTTAAACACCCCTATAAGATAACCTAAAAAATATGACACAGTGTAAATTTTGTATAATATTGATAATGGTATTATAAATATCAAAAATATGTAAAAGGAAAATTTGAGCTTCGTTATAATAAAGTTAAATATAAAATCATCAACCATAAAACACCACCAAAAATGTCTTTTATCTTAGTTTCTAAAGTTTTATATTTTTAATACATAAAAACTATATCGTATTATTACGATATACCAATATATAATACTCCCAGCGTTTTTGAATGTCAATTAGAACTAAAAATATTTTAATTTTATAACTTGTCAGAAATTTTAATTAAAAAGGCCGGTACCAAAATTTATGGTACCGGCCTACATTCACCCCAATAAGGTAACTGTCTGCCTTCTTGTTTACTGGACTACCCAACCTCCAAACTTGGCTGTCAGTTAGCCCTAACAATAGATATTTTAACACTTATTCGATAAAATTCAACACATTTTTATGTTAAAAATACGTAATTTAGACTGATTAGTCTAAATTACGTATTATAATTCTATTTATATCTACCTAAAACTATAGATTTCATTCAAAGTGAACATTTGCATAAAACTCATCAGGTCTTTCATTTACTAAACCAAAATAATATAATATGGCATCTACTATTCTTCGTGAAGCATAACCGTCGCCGTATGGGTTTACTGCGTTTGCCATAGTTTTATAGGCATCTACATTTTTTATTAATAATTCAGCCTCTTTATATACATTTTCCTCATCAGTACCTATAACCTTTACAGTTCCAGCCTTAACTGCCTCTGGACGTTCTGTAACATCCCTTAATACAAGAACAGGTTTTCCAAGATGAGGTGCCTCTTCCTGTAATCCTCCTGAATCAGTCATTACCATATAACATCTGTTCATTAAGTTATGTGTTTCCTTTGTATCAAGTGGTGGTAGAAGATGCACCCTTTCTACACCATCTAATATATCATATACTGTTTCTCTAACGACTGGATTTAAATGTACTAAATAAACAATCTCTACATCTTTATTGTTTTCAACAATTCTCTTAAAGGCTCTGCATATATTTTCAAGAGGCTGCCCCCAATTTTCACGTCTATGGGCAGTTACCATTATCACCTTTTTATTTTTAAAATCTATGTTATTCAAAACCTCGTTTTCAAAAACATATTCATCACAAACTGTCTCCTCAAGTGCATCTATTACTGTGTTTCCAGTAATAAATATTGTATCTTCCTTTATTCCTTCATTTAACAGATTTTGCTTTGAGGTAGGAGTTGGTGCAAAATGTATGTCAGCAAGTGCACCGGTAAGTTTTCTATTTATCTCCTCAGGATAAGGAAAATACTTATCAAAGGTTCTAAGTCCTGCTTCTACGTGCCCTATTTTTATTTTATTATAAAAGGCAGCAAGGCTTCCAGCAAAGGTTGTTGTTGTATCACCGTGAACTAAAACAATATCTGGCTTTACTTGCTTAAAAAGTTCATCAAGTCCCTCAAGAACACCTGTTGTAATGGATGTTAAAGTCTGTCTGTCCTTCATAATGTTTAAATCATAATGTGGTGTAATTTCAAATAAATCCAATACCTGGTCAAGCATCTGCCTGTGCTGTGCTGTTACACATACAATTGACTCTATATTTTCTCTTTTCTCAAGCTCCTTTACAAGTGGTGCCATTTTTATAGCCTCTGGTCTTGTTCCAAATATAGTCATTACCTTTAACATACAATCACCTCTTATTACTTTTTAAAAGCCCTAATTCTGTTGCAAAAGCTAATACTAAAGTACAAACAATCATCAATATCAAATAGGATTTTTTGTTGAGAACTAACATAGCTATAATAGATGTAATCCCGAAAATTCCACTAACTATATATAAAATTATTGCAACCTGTCTTTGGCTGTATCCTAATGCCAAAAGCCTATGATGAAGATGCCCTTTATCTGCCTCCATAATAGGTCTATTGTTTAATTTTCTTCTTATCATTGCAAATAAAGTATCATATATAGGAAGCCCAAGGGCTAATATTGGTACTGCTACCGCAACTGCTGTTGCTGACTTTATTGCACCTTGTATTGATATTGCAGCAAGGGTAAATCCTAAAAACTGTGAACCAGTATCTCCCATAAATATACTTGCTGGATTAAAGTTATAATATAAAAACCAACACAGGCACCTGATAATATTATTGATAAAATTCCTACTGTTATTCTTCCACTGATTATTGATACTCCAAACAGCGATAATGCAGATATTGTACAAACACCACAGGCAAGACCGTCTAATCCATCAATAAGATTTACAGCATTTGTCATACCAACAACCCACAGTATAGTTATTGGGATACCTAACCATCCTATATAAAAAGAACCTGTTCCAGGTAAAAATGGTATTGTTATGTAATTTACCTTTATTCCAAACAATATTAGAACACACGCTGCTATTATCTGAAATATAAGCTTTGTCTTTGGCTTAAGCTCCTTTATATCATCTACTATACCCATTGCAACTATAATAGATGCACCAGCTAAAATTCCATCAAACTTCGAATTAAAACCTATGTAATATAAAGAATACAATAAAAAGGATAAAAAATAGCAAGTCCCCCAAGCCTTGGTATGGGTTTTTATGCAGACGTCTTTCATCCTTTGGAACATCTATTGCATCTAATTTATATGCAAGCCTTTTTACGAAGGGTGTTAATAAAAAGATGTTAAGGCTGGCAGTACAAACATATATAAATACTTCATTTTAATACACCTCATTTGTTTTAAAATACCATATCCATTTTACCACAAAAATTCATAAAAAATAATTAAAAATAAATGAACTTTATAATAATATTAACCATATTACACATTGACACAATAATATTGCATTTTTAGTTTAACCTGAAATAAACTATTCAATAAAAAGACCGCTACAGAATGTAAAATAAACTTACTGTAGTGGTCATACATTATCACTTTAATAAAAATCTATCTATTTCAACTCCAGACTCCTTTATCATATGAAGTGACAATTCATCGGGATAGTCTCCTGAAAATACAATCCTTTTAATTCCTGATGCAATTATCTGTTTTGCACATATGATACAAGGCTGTGCAGTTACATATATTGTAGCACCCTCTATAGATATTCCATACTTTGCAGCCTGTATTATAGCATTTTGTTCTGCGTGCAGTGCTCTACAAAGTTCGTGTCTTTGGCCCGATGGAATGTTAAGTTCTTGCCTTAGGCATCCTATATCTATACAATGTTTCATTTTAGGCGGAACACCATTATAGCCTGTTGTTAAAATTCTATTTTCCTTTACAATAACTGCCCCAACCTGTCTTCTAATGCAGGTAGAACGTTTCTTTATAGTATGAGCAATCTCCATAAAATATTCGTCCCAGCTTGGTCTCATAGCTCCACCTACTTTGTGCCAAAAATTCTATCACCAGCATCTCCAAGTCCTGGAACTATATATCCGTGGTCATTTAGATATTCATCTACGTGGGCAACATAAATCTCTATATCTGGATGAGCATCAAGAACAGCCTTGATTCCCTCTGGTGCAGCGATTAAACACATAAGCTTTATATTTTTGCCCCCTTATCCTTTAAAAGCTTTATAGCATCTGATGCAGAACCACCAGTTGCAAGCATAGGATCTGTAACTATTATTTCTCTTTCTTCTATATCACTTGGAAGCTTACAGTAGTATTCAACTGGTTTTAAAGTTACAGGGTCGCGGTAAAGTCCTATATGTCCAACCTTAGCAGCTGGAACTAATTTTAGCATTCCATCTACCATTCCAAGCCCTGCTCTTAAAATTGGAACTATTGCAACTTTCTTTCCAGTTAGCATTTTTGCCTTTGTCTTGCATATAGGTGTTTCTATTTCAACCTCTTCAAGTTGAAAATTTCTTGTAACCTCATATCCCATTAGCATTGAAATTTCTTCAAGAAGTTCTCTGAAATCCTTTGAACCAGTGTTAACATCCCTCATTATTGAAAGTTTGTGCTGAATTAGTGGGTGGTCAATAACAATAACTCTCTTATCCATAATATCCTCCTTATACAATTTATTTTGAATATTTCTTTTCAATCTCTGATATTTTATCTATTCTTCTTTGGTGTCTTCCACCTTCAAATTCAGATTCAAGATAAGCATCTACAATATCAAGTGCAAGTCCAATTCCTGTTATTCTCTCTCCAAGTGCTAATATATTTGCATTGTTATGTTGTCTTGCCGCCTTTGCACTAAATGTATCTGTACAGTGAGCTGCTCTAATACCAGGAACCTTATTTGCTGCAATTGAAATTCCAATTCCTGTTCCACATACTAATATTCCTAAGTCGTACTCTCCCTTTACTATTGATTCTGCAACTTTTTCTGCAAAATCTGGATAATCGCAGGATTCTATTGAATAGCATCCAAAATCCTTATATTCAATCCCCTTCTTTTCTAAATGCTCTAATATAGCCCTTTAAGATTGTATCCTCCGTGGTCGCATCCTAATGCTATCTTCATAAATACTCCTCCTTTATATTAGTTATTATCTGCCTTTTTATTTAACAAAAAGGAAAGTAAAAGGCTAAAAAGCCTTAACTTTCCTTTAATTTATCGAATAGAATATCTATGGCTTGTTTAATTTCATTGGCACAAGCCCTATAAGTGTCAATATCTCCTCCAAATGGATCTACTATATCTCCACTTTTGCCAATATACTCATAAATAGTAAAAACTTTGTTTGAAAAGGATGGATAGTATGAAAGTATTGTATCTTTGTGTGCTCTTGTCATAGTTAGTACAAGGTCTGAATTTTCTAAAAGTTCATATGTAAGCTGCCTTGCAAGATGGTTTCTTATATCTATTCCCATTTCCTCCATAGCAAGTGCTGCATTTAAAGAACAAGCAGCACCATTTGTGGCATATATACCAGCAGATGAAATGCCTATATTAAGATTTAACTCCTGTGCCTTCTTTTGCTATTCCTTCTGCCATACAGCTTCTACACGTATTCCCTGTGCACACAAATAGTAGCTTCATACTTACCTCCTAAAGATTTATCACATTATATGATGCAGCCTTTTTCATTCTGTTCATTATAGCAAGTCCTAAACCGTCTTCTTCAAATCCTTCTGCATATATATAATCTACATCTATTTTATCAAATTCCCTCAGCGTGTCAAATAGATTTGCAGCAATAAGTCCTAATTTTTTCTGCTTCCTACTGAAATAATGTATCCACCCTTGTATAAATCCTTTGTTTCTTCTGTAGCAAGAACTCCAACAAGTTTTCCCTTTGCTTTCATTTCCTTTATTTTCATATTTATATATTCAACCGCTCTCTCTACTCTTCCTGTAATGATTGTCATTTCAGCCTTTGGAGCATAATGTCTATACTTCATACCAGGTGATTTTGGCTTTAAATTCTCATCAGGCTTTTTAATATTGTAGGGTCAATTTCAACCGTAAGCCCTATTTCCTCCAGCATATCCTTTGTTATGGCACCCGGTCTTAGTATTGTAACCTTTTCATCTAAAACCTCCACTACCGTTGATTCAAGTCCAAATTCGCACCTATCTCCTCCAATTATCATATCAACCTTACCCATTAAATCTTCAATTGTATGTTCTATTGTAGTTGGGCTTGGTCTTCCTGATATATTCGCACTTGGTGCTGCAATTGGTACATTTGCATACTCTATTAACCTTCTTGCAACCCTATTAGACGGCATTCTTATTGCTACACTATCTAAATTTGCTGTAACTAACATAGGTATTTTATTACTCTTTTTAAGCACAATTGTTATAGGTCCTGGCCAAAAGCTTTCCATTATTTTTTTGCGTTTTCAGGTATATATTCAACATATTCTGATATATCAAAATCAGCAACGTGAACAATTAACGGATTATCCTGTGGCCTTCCCTTGGCCTCAAATATTTTTCTGCAGGCCTTCTCATCTAATGCATTTGCACCAAGGCCATATACTGTCTCGGTTGGAAAAACAACAAGTCCTCCTTTTCTTATTATCTCTGCCGCCTCTCTTATTTTTTCATCATCGTGTTCATCTAAATAATAAACCTTTGTATCCAAACCATTCGCCTCCATCAGATTATATTAATAAGTATAAAGCCAATTATAAAACCTATTATAATTGACAAGGTAGAAAATAATCCTCTATAATTCTCCTTGCTCTCAGGGATAAGCTCTCCACAAACAATATAGAGCATAGTTCCAGAAGCAAATCCTAAAGAAACTGCTATAAAACTTTTTGTATTTCACCAATATAGGCACCAATGTAGGCACCTACTGCAGTTGGGAGTGCAGTTATTGCTGTAAATAAGATTATTTTTAGTTTAGACAAATTTGAATTTAAAAGTGGTGCCGCAACTGCCGCTCCCTCTGGAATATCGTGTAGGGCTATTACAAAGGCAATTTTATATCCTAAAATGCTGCTTCCTCTAAATCCCGAACCTATGGCAAGGCCTTCTGGGAAGTTGTGGGCTGCAAGCCCAATAGCAAGAAGCAGTGCAACTTTTATTCCTTTGCCGTACTTTTTACAAAATTGCTATAGGGTAAAAATATGTCTAAAAAGATATAAACAATACGCCGAATATTATTCCAATCAAAACTACCTCTATATCTGCCATAATTATAGCCTCTGGTATTAAATCAAAGGTAACCACCGAGAGCATAAGACCTCCTGCTATGCCCATAACAGCAGATAAAACTATGTTATTAGTTTTTCTAAAAGTACAGTTAAAGTTCCCCAAGGGATGTTCCAACCATACAACAAAGCGTTGCAAATAGGGTTATATATAACCTTGACTCCATACAACCTCTCCTTTTCAAATTTCTCCTTAAAGTTTATGAGAGGTTGTATTCATCTATAACTAATTTTATGTATTTTATTGCTCTATCTGTAAAGTGAGCCCTATAGCAAGTTTTATAAAGTTTATATAAATAAAAATACTTTTTAGCCCCTCCATTTTTAATTATATAACAGTAAAAATTCTCCCTTTCATATAACTTAGAGGCCTCTTTATAGCATTTTAGATAATCATTATGATTTAATGCATACTGCTTGTCAAATAGAATTAGTGATTTAGAACGCTTCATTCTATCTATTAATAGTATGATTTGAAAATCATCATATTTTTCAACAACATCTACAAAGAGTATATCATCAAAGGGTATTTTAACAATCTTACTAAAGAGCTTTTGAACTTTTACTCTGTCCTGATTAAATATTATATCAAAGGTGGAATCGATATACGCCCTAAACATATAAATTATAAATAAAAACTCTATTATATATAAATTTGCATATATCAGAGTTCTTTCTAAACCTATAAAATATCCCTGATCATCAAGAACCTTTACAAGATAGAGCATTACTATCATTACTATTATAGAAAAAAATATACTTCTTTTAAACTTAGCCCTTTCCTTTGCCAATTTCTTTTTATCTTCACCATACCACCCCTTTAATGCAAGTCATTCCCCTTTATTTAGGTTTTTAAACATCTCCATCAATATATTTCGTCCATTTTTGGTGGTAAGCACATAAAAAACTCCTGACTTTGTTTTAATTTGAGTCAAAAAGTTTGACTGCACAATCCCTATATAATCTTCAATATACACTCTCCTCCATAAGAAAAGCCCTTTAAAGTTCATACCTTTGCTATCAATACTTACTTCTAAACAGAACCTTCTTAAATAAAATAATAATATAAACAAATCAAATCCTATATTTATATAGTTTACATAGGCATAGCTTTTTTATAAAGTACAAGTAAATAAGAAAAAATTATTGATAGTACAAATAGCGGAAAGATAAAATACAAGGGTTTATTTGCTATATAACGCTTCATTATTTTACCTCCAACTAAAAATTTGGGCATGCTGTGTAGCATGCCTTAACCTGTTGAATTGTTAGCATAAAGCTAAAAGATAAATCTTATTACTATTCTCCTGCAGCCTTTAATTTTTCTGCCTGGTCATTTGTAATAAGTGCATCTATCATTTCATCTATTTCTCCGTCTAAAAATGCATCAAATTTATATATTGTAAGCCCTATTCTATGGTCTGTAATTCTACTTTGTGGGAAGTTGTAGGTTCTTATCTTTTCACTTCTGTCCCCTGAACCTACCTGACTCTTTCTCTCCTCTGCAATTTGACTTTGCTGCTTTTGTAGCTCCATTTCATAAAGTCTTGCCCTTAATACCTTCATTGCCTTTTCTCTATTTTTTATCTGGGACTTTTCATCTTGGCAAGTTACAACAATTCCTGTTGGAAGGTGTGTTATTCTAACTGCTGAATCTGTTGTATTAACGTTTTGTCCACCGTGACCTGATGAACGATAAACGTCAACCCTTAAATCATTTGGATTGATTTCAACCTCAACATCCTCAACCTCAGGTAAAACTGCAACCGTTGCAGTAGATGTATGAATTCTTCCACCTGATTCTGTTTGAGGAACTCTTTGAACACGGTGAACCCCACTTTCATATTTTAGTCTACTGTAGGCACCTTGTCCTTTTATCATAAATATAACTTCCTTATATCCACCTATTCCTGTTCTCATTTACTGACATAACCTCTACTTTAAAATTATGTCTTTCAGCATATCTTGTATACATTCTAAATAGATCACCTGCAAATAATGCTGCCTCTTCTCCACCTGCACCTGCTCTTATTTCTACAATAACGTTCTTATCATCATTAGGATCCTTTGGAAGAAGTAAAATTTTAAGTTCCTTTTCAACTTCTACAACTTGTTCCTCAAGCTCCTTTATCTCTTCCTTTACAAGCTGTTCCATCTCATCGTCAAGGCCGCCCTCTTGAAGCATCTCCTTATCTTCCTTCAGCCTTTTTGTATATCCTTATACTCCCTGTACTTTAAAACAATTGGTTCCATTGAACTGTGTTCTTTGCATAGCTTTTGAAAAAGATTATTATCTGCAATAATCTCAGGGTCTGCTATTTTCTTTGAAAGTTCTTCATACTTTTCTTCAATAAAATCTAATTTATGCAACATAGTTATCACTCCATATAATAATATAATTTACAACATACCTATCTTATTTTAGCAATGAATTTATTTAGTTGCAACAAAAATATTATTAAAAAAGAATATACCAATCATACCACATATAATCAAAACAAATATGGTATCTAACTTAAAATATATAAGTAATATTAGAGATAAACAATATATAATTACATCCTTTACACTATTAACATTGCTTCTAAAAATAGAATAGGAGGCATATATTAAAAGTCCAAGAACTGCTGGTCTAATTCCATTAAAGGCCCTTTTACACCTTCCTTTTCATAAAACCTCTTTAAAAAGGCTGCAATTATCAAAATCATTATAAAGGAGGGGGCTACAACTCCAAGTGTTGCCATTATACCTCCGAATACTCCTGCCAATTTATACCCTATATAGGTTGCAGAATTTATTGCAATAGGCCTTGAGTCATTTGAGATATAGCAAGTATATCTGAAAACTCCTTCATAGTCAAAAATCCTCTACCTATAAATTCCTTTTCAATAAAAGGAAGCATTGCATAACCTCCACCTATCGAAAAGGCACCTATCTTAAAAAATATTAAAAAAGCCTAAATGCCATCCCTATCCCCCTAATCATAATACCTAAAATTGCCGCCGATATAATTATTACTATAGGGTCAAATTTTAAAAACATAAATAGAACCGTAAGAGCAGTTATTATATAATAGTACCACTTAAACTTTTTAGTTTTTGCAATCTTAAATGCAGAATAAAAATTAAGGCTGCAACAGCAGGTCCTGCACCTTGAAAGAACTTTTTAACATATTTATAATCTAAAAAGTTTGTTAAAAAAGCTGCAATAAAAAGTATGGATAAAAAGGATGGAAGGACGCATCCAAGTGCTGCAAATATAGAACCTAAAACTCCCCTTAATCTATATCCTATATACACAGACATATTAACAGCAAGGGCCCCTGGTGTAGATTGGGATACAGCCAGTATATCTAAAAACTCCTCCTTATCTATCCACTTCTTTTTATCAACTACCTCCTCTTGAATAAGAGGAACCATTGCATAACCACCACCTAAGGTAAAGGCACCTATTTTAGCAAAGGACATAAAAAGCTCAAATAACATCTTACCCCTCCTTGCAAGTATAACTCTATCAAGTCCTGCCAAATCCTTAATACACTCAATATCTTTATAATCCTTTGAAAGGATATTAAATAAATCCTCTCTTTGGTCATATCCTATTTCAAAGGCAATTAACCCATCCTTTTTAAAAATCTTAACGCATCCTCTGCTATCTTTCTATAAAATACAAGTCCATCCCATCCTCCAGATAGAGCCTCATAGGGTTCATAATCCTTAACATCCACCATTAAAGTAGGGATAACTTCATCCTTTATATATGGCGGATTAGAAACTATTACATCAACACTTCCCTCTAAATCCTTTGGAAGATTTGAAAAAACATCACTTTTTAAAACCAATACCCTGTCTTCTACTCCAAGCCTTTTAACATTAATCTTTGTAACCTTAATTGGTGTATCCATTAAATCAAGTGCATAGACTCTACTTCCTTCAATTTCCTTTGCAAGTGTAACTGAAATTGCACCACTTCCGCATCCTACATCAACTATAGTAGGATTTTTGTAATCACTACTTCTTTTTATAACCTCCTCAACAAGTATCTCAGTATCAGGACGTGGAATTAAAACTCCCTTTCAACATAAAACTCATACCCGTAAAATTCCCTTTTATTTATTATATAGGCAACTGGTTCTCCCCTTTTTCTTCTATCTACATATTCTATAAATTTTTCTATTGTCTTATTGTCTAATACCTCATCTCTATGAAGTATTAAATATATTCTATCTTTACAAAGTACATCGCTTAAAAGAACCTCAGCATCAAGCTGAGGTGTATCTGAATTTATATTTTGGATTCCATATCTTATTGCCTCATAAATAGTCATATTATTCCTCCCCTATGGCAGCCTTTAGTGCAGCAATTGCCACCTCTATTTGTTTTCGTCGGGTTCTCTTGTTGTAAGCCTTTGAAGCATAAGCCCAGGAAATGCTAAAAACTTTGATAGGCTTGAGTTTGATTTACCAAACCACTTTATTACCTCATAGGAAATACCCGCAACAACAGGAATTAAAGCTATTCTTGATATTATTCTTACAATTACATTCGGCCATCCAAAAAGCTAAATATAAATATACTAATTAACATTACTATTAGAAGAAAATTTGTTCCGCATCTTGGATGAAGAGTTGAAAACTTTGAAACATTCTCAACAGTAAGTGGTAATCCTGCCTCATAGCAGAATACACTTTTATGCTCTGCACCGTGATATTCAAAGACTCTTCTTATATCCTCCATTTTACTTATAAGATAAATGTAAATAAGGAAAATAATTAATCTTAATAAACCTTCAAATAAATTAATATAAATAGTATTTTGTATTTTTACCTTAAAAAGTTTGCTGTAAATGTAGGTAAAAGCACGAATAAAAATATCGCAAATGCAAAGGAGGTAAAAAGAGTTAAGCTCATTATTATGTTTTCCGATTTTCCTTTAAACTTTTCATCAAGATATTTTTCAAACCTACTTTTATCCTCTTCCTCCTCGTAAAAGGATGCTGAATACTGCAGTGTTTTAATACCTACAATCAAAGATTCAATCATAGATGCTGCACCACGTATAAAAGGAAGAGAAAGTATTTTGTATTTTTTATATAAAGGCTCTATATTCTCAACGCTAACCTCAATTTCTCCATCAGGCTTTCTTACGGCAACTGCCATTTTATCCTTTGCCCTCATCATTACACCCTCTATTACTGCTTGACCTCCAACCTGCATAAAACACCTCCATAATTATCAGTATATTTTTATATTATCAAAGATGAATATGGTTGTCCACAAAATCACTTATCTAAATAAAAGGTATATATATATTTATTTTTTTTTTTTTTGAGCAAACTAATACTGTATCTATATAAAGGAGGTTTTGTTATGGAGGAATTGATGTTTTGCTATCAGTGTGAACAAACAATTGGTGGAAAAGGTTGTACAAAGGCAGGTAACTGTGGTAAAGATGCAGAAGTTGCAGCATTACAAGATTTACTTGTATATCAGTTAAAGGCAATTGGATTTTTAGGCAATGAATTATTAAAACAAGGTAAAACAATAGATAAGGAAATTTCAAAGTTTGTTGCAGATGTCTGTTTTTCCACCCTTACAAATGTCAACTTTGATCCAGAAAGATTTATATGTTTTTTAAAGGAAGCTGAAAAGATAAAGGAAAATTTAAAATCACAACTTGGCACTTTACCACCAAATATACCTGAATGTGTAAATTATAAACTACCAGATTCAAAGGATAAAATGTTACAAGACGCTAAAAAGACTGGTATAATGTATGACCAAACCTTGGATGCCAATATTCGTTCTCTTAGAGAAACTTTGATTTACGGTATTAAAGGTATGGCAGCCTACGCACATCACGCCCACGTTTTGGGATATATTGATGAAGAAGTTAACAATTTCTTCTATAAAGGTTTAGCTGCAACCCTTGACAACTCATTAACTGTAGATGATTTATTTAATCTAACTATGGAATTTGGTAAAGTTAATTTAAAATGTATGGAACTTTTGGATAAAGCAAACACACAAACCTATGGGAATCCTGTACCAACACCTGTTTTAATAACAAAGAAAAAGGGCCCATTCATAGTTGTTTCTGGCCACGATCTTAAGGATTTATATGAATTACTGGTTCAAACTGAAGGAAAGGGAATAAATATTTATACCCACGGTGAAATGCTTCCTGCCCACGGATATCCAGAACTTAAAAATTTAAACACCTTGTTGGAAACTTCGGTGGTGCTTGGCAGGACCAACAAAAAGAGTTTGATAATCTACCAGGATGTATATTAATGACTACAAACTGTCTTCAAAAACCTCGTGATTCATATAAAGATAGAATATTTACAACAAGTATTGTCGGATGGCCTAAAGTTCAACATATCGAAGAAAGGAATGGTAAAAAGGATTTTACTCCAATTATAAATAAAGCACTTGAACTTGGTGGATTTACTGAGGACGAACCAGAAAAGACTATACTTGTTGGTTTTGGTCATCATACTGTTTTATCACTTGCCGATAAAATTTTAGATGCTGTAAAACAAGGTCAAATTAAACATTTCTTCTTAATAGGAGGTTGCGATGGTGCAAGGCCTGGAAGAAACTATTATACAGAATTTGCACAAAAGACTCCAAAGGACACAATAATACTAACTCTTGCCTGTGGTAAATATAGATTTAATAAGATGGATTTTGGAACTATTGGGGAGTTCCCAAGGCTACTTGATGTTGGGCAATGTAACGACTCCTATTCTGCAATTAAAATAGCCCTTGGTCTTGCAGATGCACTAAAATGTACTGTAAACGATTTACCACTTTCATTAATTTTATCTTGGTATGAACAAAAAGCTGTATGCATACTTTTAACTTTACTTTCTCTTGGAATAAAGAACATATACTTAGGCCCCAGTTTACCTGCATTTATTTCACCTGATGTACTTCAGGTATTAATTGATAAATTCAATATTAAACCAATTTCAACTCCTGATGAGGATTTAAAGGTGATATTAGGATAAAACAAATTCCACTAAGGAAAACCTTAGTGGAATTTGATACGATTTAATTAAATGCATAAATATAACCCATTATATTATTTAATTGCATAAAAATTCATAACATTATTTGTTTATAACCTTTACTAAAATATTATTATATTTTATTATCTTATTTATTTTTTCTATTATATTAGTATCTATATTACGTATTTCATTATTATCAAAATCCTTATATTTATTCGTATAAGTCAAATATATTTTATTACCATTTTTATATATTCCCTGTGGTAAATAAACATAGTCCTTATTTTTAAATATAGATTGACTTACTTCTGTTGTAGGTCTATTTATACCAAACAAATGAAATACAGTTGCAAATATATCTGCTTGTCCATAGATACCATCAGCCCTACCTTTAACCGCTTTGTCTGGTAACATCACCAATCCCCATACTTTAAATTGATTATACCAATCATAGTCATCCTCTATTGAAACATTTATGAATGAAGCTAACTCTTGTCTAAAATTATATGGTATTCCGTGATGGTCACCATACATAATTATAACAGTATCTTGCAGTATACCCTCTTCTTCTAATTTGTTAATGAACAGTCCTATTTGTCTGTCTAAATAATGAATTGATTTTAAATAATCACCAATTAATGTTCCTTCAAACTTTCCTACGTCTAATTCATTTGAGAATTTAGGATCTCTAAAAGGGTAATGAGTTGACATAGTTATCATCATATTATAAAAAGGTTTTGGTAATTGCTTAATATATTCTATACTCTGTCTTAAAAAGCTTTCATCTGATAAACCAAGTAATATCTGTTCATCTATCTCATAATCCTGTTTATTGAAAAATTTATCTACACCCATATTTCTATATACAATACCTCTATTCCAAAATGATTCGTTATTTGCGTGCATTACATAAGATTTATAACCTAATTCTTTAAATATTCTCGGTAAAGAGTTTTTAAATTTATTATCTGTATAATAAACAGGTATATCTGGTGTTGATAATAGACCATTGTTTACTATAAATTCCGCATCTGATGTTCCTCCAATTGTTGTTTGGATATATAAATTAGGCACTTCATAATATTCCTTTGCTAATCTATTTAAGTTTGGTGTAATCTCTACACCATTAATTGTTTTACCTATTACAAAACCTTGAAATGATTCTAATTGTAGTAGTATTAAATTTTTGCCTTTATACTTCCCATATAACCAATCGTTTTCGTTATAATATTGTAATGTTTGCTTAGCTTCATTAATATCATTAGCATTATATAAATATGCCATATTTTTTATATATCTCTTTAAGTCTAAATAGTGATACATAAGAATATTAGTTGTTGAAGCTATCATATGTTTGTTATAAAACTGGTCAAAAACTGTACTGTTTCTTTTTTGGCATAGGAAATTGTTGAATTCACTAATACTATCCCAATTATTGCAAAAACTGATAATCTTGTTAGTATATCCATATACTTTATATTTAAAATTTCCTTCTTACTTTTATTAAATATAAATTTTATTAAACAGATAAATAGTATATCTATTATAAAAATTAGCATAAACTTAAAGGAAAAATTTCTTGCTATTGATGATGAAATATCATCAAGATACTTTACACTTGTTATATTAAAAATTGAAACTATATCTTTAAAATAGGTATAGTTTAATATATTAGCTACTAATATAAACGATATTAGCAGGTTAAAAACTATACTATATTTCAAGTAATTATCTATTCCAAATAAGCTTAATATAAATGTCAAAATTAATATTACTCCTAATAATGAAATAAAATTAAATAATGTATTATTTATATTTATTATATTATTAAATATAACTATCTTCATTGTTAAAAATACAATAAAAATTATATACAAACTAAGCACCTTGATAGTTTTGTTCAATATCTGCACCTCCATTCTGTCCTTCTCTTTCTTGTATATCTTCAATAGTTAAACCCCTCGTATGAACTGTATGAACCCATTGTTTGTCCTTTCGTTTTATCCATCCGATTACTGTAACTGGGAACCAAGTTAATCCATAAAAATAACAAGGGATTAAACCTAAAATGTATTTTAGTGACACGTTCTCTTTAATTAATATTACTACTGGTATTATATAGTTAATACATAAACTAATTAGCATTAACCATAATGGAAATATGATTTTACTAAACCATAGTTCTGGAAATAAAAATTTTAACATTAATGACAATAAAACAAATAAATTTGTTAATACTTTTGATGGTTGTAATAAATAAAATGCTGCATCTAAAGCAACTATATCCTTATCCTTAATAGCTTTTCTAAATAAGGCAATTGTATACCTATATGCACAATCCCAATGTCCTTGCATCCATCTTACTCTTTGTCTCATAGATGCTCTTAATGTTAATGGTTTCTCATCATATATCTTTGCTTCGTGTTCCCAATGTACGGTTATATCCTTTAAAACACACTTCATTGAAAACTCTAAATCCTCTGTAAGACTTAATGCATTCCATCCTAATTCCTTAAGTGTATTATAATTAATACAAAAACCTGTTCCACCTAATGCTGCACATAAACCTAAATTCTCTCTTGCAAGCTGAAAGGCCCTACTTGTTATCCAATAGGCCAATGCACTTGATACTGTTATCCAAGTATCATCTGGATTTTGTATCTAAATATCCTTGGATTACTTTATGTCCTCTACACAATCTATTGTTCATCTTAATTAAGAAATTTTTCGAAACAAGATTGTCTGCATCAAAAACACATACACCATCATATTGTTTCTCTAAATTAAATAAATACCCTTCAAAAATTCCTTAAGTGCATATCCCTTACCCCTAAATTCATTGTTAAACCTCTCATATACTTTAACTCCTGCTTGTCTTGCAATATCTGCAGTGTTATCTGTGCAGTTATCAGCTATAACAAAAATATCATATAGTTCTTGCGGATAATCTAACTTCTTTAGATTATCAACAATGCTACCAATCACTGCACTTTCATTGTGTGCAGCCACAACTAATGCAAAGGATTTTTGGGGAGGTATATCTTTCGATTTATTTAATTTAAATCCCCATAAGGATATTAAACTATAATAGTAAATAAACCCCAAATAATAAACCTGTAATGCATAAGACAACGTTATTATTAATAATTGCACTTAAAACTCCTCCTCTCGCGTATTAAACCTTGGCTTTACCTGTTTTAACCTTAGACTTAGTTCTAACAAATAAAAATTAAATTTTATAATACTAAATACCTTTTTAAATCTTTTTGGTTCTAATAATGCACGCCATAACCACTCCAATTTTAAATTTATAAATACCTTTGGTGCCCTCTTTTATAACCTGAAAGAACATCAAAGGCACCACCAACAGGAATTATTAATTTTACGTTTAATCTCTCATATGCCCTGAATATAAATTCTTCTTGCATAGGTGAACCTAATGCTACAAACAATACATCTGCTTTGCTTTTATTTATATCATTTATTAAATCTTCTTCATCATATCCATATCCTGGTTTGTTACCAACAATATTAACACCCTGTTCTTTTAATCTTTCAACTAAACTATTATTTACTTCTTCCTTTGCACCAAACAAATAAATTGATTTTTCCTTAAATTTATCAACTATAAATTGCATAACTTCAATTCCAGGTAATTTTTCTATCGTAAGATTGTTTAAATTTTTAGCTAAATATACAGTAGTAATACCATCAGGTATTAAATAATAATTTTCAACTAAAGGTAAATTATTAAATATAATATTATTCAAAATCTCTCCATTTGCAGAATATAAACAAATTTTATTCTGGCTAAACAAGAAATCAACAATATCATTAACATCTCCATAAATTAACTTAAATCCTAAAAGGGAAACAATATGAAACACACAAATCCCTCCTATTAATAAAAAATACTCAACTATAATTGTTTAAATCTGTAATTAATTTATAAATATTTAAAATTTACTTTGATTATCAAAGCATTAATGTGACTTTGCTTGTATGTATTACTACTTAGTTTTCATATTTGTTAACTTTATATCTATGTATTATTAGGTATATTTTATTTGAGAAGTTTTTGACTTGTTTTATGTAGAGAATATTAGATATGTTAAATAAATTGTATAAGAATAATCAATCTATTTAGAACTTGTAACGACAGATATTTTATAGATAATAAATACCTATGTTAAGAATTAAGTCTAATTATATAATATACTATTATTCTAAATATTTATATCGGGAGTTGAAGGTAATAGAGGAAAATATAATCATTATAAATATATAACGATAAACCACATATAAAATTTTATCTATAGTATGAAGATCTTTTTAGATTAAGTAACTTTATTCTTTAAAATTAAATTCCACTAAGGAAAACCTTAGTGGAATTTGTTCAATACATCCAAAAACTCCTCTATATCACTCATTGAATGTTTAACAGAAAGAAACATAGCTTCGAATTGAGATGGAGAAATATATATTCCATTTAATATCATATGTTCTGCATATCTTCTATATAAGTCTACATTACATTTTTTGCATCATTATAGTTTTGAACCTTTTTCTCCTCAGTAAAGAAAACAGTCATCATTGAACCACATCTATTTATTACAAAGGATATATTTTTTCTATTTAATATATCACTTATCTCTCCTTCTAAATAGCTTGATAGTGCTTCAAGTTGTTTATAATATCCTCTATTGTTTTTCAATTTCTTTAATGTAGCCAATCCCATAGAAACCACAACAGGATTACCTGACATTGTTCCAGCTTGATAAACAGGTCCTAATGGTGATAAATTCTCCATAATATCTTTTTCCCACCGTAGGCACCACAGGGAAGACCTCCACCCATAATTTTAGCAAAGGTCACTAAATCTGGTTCTATATCGTAAACTTCCTTTGCACCACCAAGTGCCACTCTAAATCCTGTCATAACCTCATCAAAAATAAGGAGTGCACCATACTTTATTGTTATATCTCTTAAAAACTTTAAAAACTCCCTTGTTGCAGGTACAACCCCCATATTACCTGCTACAGGTTCTACAATTACACAGGCAATCTCATTCCCCCATTTTTCAAAAACTTCCTTAATACTATCTATATCGTTGTAGTTTGCAATTATTGTATTTTTAATACTATCCTTAGGTACACCTGCACTACCAGGTATATTTTCTGTCATAACACCAGAACCTGCATCCACCAAAAATCCATCGAAATGTCCGTGATAACAACCTGAAAACTTAACAACTTTATCTCTTTTTGTATATCCTCTTGCTAATTTTATAGCACTCATTGTAGCCTCTGTACCTGAGTTAACCAATCTTATCATATCTATTCCATATACCTCACAAATTAGTTTTGCAAGTTCTAACTCTAAATATGTAGGTGCACCAAAGGCTTGAGCCTCCCTTAATGTATTTATTGCCTCATTTATAACCTCCTCATCACTGTGGCCTAAAATCATAGGTCCCCAGGCAAGTACAAAGTCAATATACCTTTTGCCCTCCTCATCGTATATATAGGCACCTTTTCCTCTTTTTATAACAGGAGGATTTATATTAAGTCCTGTATAAGCTCTTACAGGACTATTTACCCCACCTGGCATATACCTTTTAGACTCATTAAATATTTCCAAATTATTCATATTACTCCTCCTACTTCCTTAAAAGTTTTGCAACATTAAGTGCGTGGTAGGTTATTATAATATCGGCTCCAGCCCTTTTAATAGAAGTTAATATCTCCATAACTATCTTTTCTTCATCAATATATCCCATTTTTGCAGCTGCCTTTACCATTGCATATTCTCCACTTACATTATATGCTGCTATTGGATGATTAAATTTATCTCTTGTCCATCTTATAACATCAAGATATGAAAGGGCCGGTTTTATCATTACAATATCTGCCCCTCATCTATATCGTATTCAATCTCCCTCATTGCCTCCCTTATATTACAAAAATCCATCTGATAACTTTTTCTATCGCCAAACTGTGGCTTTGAATAGGCTGCCTCTCTAAAGGGACCATAAAAACTTGATGCATACTTTGCTGAATAGGACATTATGCCAACATTTTTATAGCCATTTTCATCAAGTACGTTTCTTATTGCCCTAACTCTTCCATCCATCATATCAGATGGTGCCACCATATCAGCACCTGATTTTGCGTGGGATAAGGCTATCTTTGCTATGTATTCTAATGTAACATCATTATCCACATAATTATCCTTTATAATTCCACAATGACCGTGACTTGTATATTGACACATACATACATCGGTTATTACAAATAAATTTGAAATCTCTTTAATTTTTTAACTGCCCTTTGCACTATGCCATCTTCACAAAAGGCGGAAGTCCCAAATTCATCCTTATTATTTGGAACCCCAAATACCAATACACCCCTTATACCTAATTTTTCTACCTCCTTAACTACTTCATCAAGCTTGTCTATTGAATATCTATAATTCCCCTCAAGCGAAGGTATTTCCTCTTTTATGTTGATACCCTCAACAACAAAAATAGGATAAATTAAATCATCAACAGTTAATACTGTTTCCCGAACAAGTGACCTTATGTTTTCATTTATTCTTGTTCTTCTTGTTCTATTTATCATTTTAAAAACCTCCTAAGACAGTCTGAATTATACCATCTACTGTATATTCCTTTGGCATTTTAGCCCTAAATCCCTCTTTTTCTATCTCTTTACCTGTTATAGGTCCAATTGCAACTATTTCCTTATCCTTTAAAATTTCTTTTCCATATAGCTTTACAAAATTTCTAAAGGTCGAAGGACTTGTAAAGGTATATATGTCACAATCTATATGTTCTCTTTTGTCCTCTAAATCTAACTCATATATATATACTTCATCTACCTTGGCCCCTATATTTCTTATAGAGTCTACCAGAAACTCTCTTGCCCCTTTTGCTCTTGGAATCAATATTTTTTCACCTTTACTTATTTTATCTTTGATTTGTTCAAACAAACCCTCCTGTGTGTAATAGTCACCACAAAAGGAGACGATACCTCTTCTTTTAGTGCATACTTAGTCTTCTCTCCTATTGCATATATATTTCCCTTAATTGAACGTATATCAACATTTTTATCTATTAATTCCTCAAAGAAAATCTCTACACCATTTACGCTTGTAAATATAATGTGATGGTAAGTGCTTAGCCTATCTATATAATCATCTAACGAACCTTTAATCCTTTTTATTTTTATAGACGGAAGTTCTAAGACCTCACCCCTAAGGCTAAAATCCTGTTTTTAAATTCAACTATCTGTTTATTTGGTCGTGTTATACATATTCTTTTTCCAAACAGAGGCTTTTTTGATACCAATTAAGTTTACCTCTAAAGTCAACAACTTCACCTGCAACAAATATAGCTGGTGTTCCTATTTTTGCTCTTTAACTTTATCCAATATATCACAAAGTCTTCCACTACATACCCTCTGTCTGCTTGTTGTTCCACTTTCTATAACTGCACAAGGTGTATCTTTATCCTTACCAAATCTTATTAAATTTTCAGTAATATTTTTATCTCAGACAGTCCCATCAAAAACTAACGTTCCATTCAATTTAGAAAGAGCTTCATAATCAATTTTTAGTTCTCCTTCACTTTTTGCTGTTAATATTGTAATGGACTGTGATACTCCTCTAAAAGTTGCTGGTATACCTGCATAGTTTAAAGCTGCAATAGCAGAGGTTACACCTGAGATTACCTCAAACTCTATCCCCTCATTATACAGCCTTATAGCCTCCTCTCCTCCACGTCCAAACACATAGGGGTCTCCTCCCTTTAATCTTGCAACTATCTTTCCCTTCTTTGCATTCATAACAATTAAATCATTTATCTCCTCTTGAGTTTTATAATGCTTTCCTGCCTCTTTACCACAAAATATCAGCTTTGCATCTTCCTTCGAATAATTTAATATGTTTACATTTATCAACTTATCGTATAGTATAACGTCGGCCTCTTTTATTGCCCTTATTGCCTTTAAAGTTAAAAGCTCCTCATCTCCTGGGCCAACACCTATTAAATATACCTTTCCCATACTATCCTCCTAAATAATTCTTTGAACTAATTTATTGCATAAATTTAAGTAATCCTCTTTATTTCCTTCTATACTTGCCTTTTTAGAGTTCCTGAAACCTCATTAGAGGCAATTATATACACTCTTTCCTTATCTATTTTTGCATAGGCACAGGAGGCACTATGACAACCTCCCTTTAAAAGCTTCATTATGTATTTTTCAATCCTACAACATAAATTAACATCCTCATTATCTATTTTCTTTAACAAATCTTTGTAAATACTTTTTTAAGAATCTCAACACCTAAAATTCCCTGATTTGCTGCTGGAACAAAATCTTCAGTATCAAAATAATCAGTAATCAAAGCCTCAAGTCCTAACCTTTTTAACCCTGCCGCAGCAAGTACTATACCATCCAACTGTTCTTCTTCGATCTTTTTAATTCTTGTTTCTACATTTCCTCTTATGGGTACAATTTCTAAATCATTTCTTATATTTAAAATCTGCATTGCTCTCCTTCGACTACTTGTACCTACTCTTGCCCCTTTTTTAACTCAAAAACTTTGTCCATTCATTGAAACAAAGGCATCCCTCGCATCCTCCCTTACAGGTGTTGCTATTATTTCAAATTCCTCACCTAAATCATAGGGAACATCCTTCATACTGTGTACTGCACAATCAACTTCACCTTTTAAAAGTGCATATTCTATATCCTTTGTAAATAAACCCTTTCCTCCAATCTTATCTAAAGTTACATCAAGTATTTTATCTCCCTTTGTAGTATATAGAACCTTTTTAGCCTGTATATTTAATTTTTCATTTATAAGCACTATAACCGTATCTGCCTGAACTTGTGCAAGTGTACTCTTTCTTGTTGCCACCCTAATCATAAAGACCTCCAAAAACATATTTAAAACCAACTTATGTTTATCTTTTAAATAGAAGAAATAAAAATCCTCACTATAAATAAAATTAATTATATTATCCTTTTGCTCATTTGATTTTACCTTTTCTCTTACAAGTCTCATATCGTATAAAAATCCTCATATTTTATTGTAGCCTTCGCTATCCTTTCCTTTAAAAAACTGCCCCCTTAGGACTTCCATTTGATGTCAATCCAATAGAAAAACCCTTATTTTTAATTACAATCGGAGAAAAGCTGTTACCCTCTCTACTCTTTGAACATATTACATACAATTTTTTCAGTCTATCAAGCATTGCTTTTATGTCCTTATATTCTCTAACTGCAACTATTACTAAATGATATTCCTTTAATAAATTTAAACTTACTTCCCCTTAATTAAAGGAATGTTTAATGTATTAAAATCCTCTATAAAGTCCCTTGAAACTATATCTGGCCTTATTCCTTGATTAAGTAGACCCTTAGCCTTAAGATAACCAACCCTTCCACCACCAACTATTAAAACTCTAATCTTATCTACATAAACCCCTATAAATCCTGAATCTAAATCATAAATATCTTTTCTACAATCCTTAAACATTCCTCTCCTCTTCCCTCTAAAAATTCATTTTTTAATACCTCTATAGCCCTATTTACATAGGCATCAGAGGTACTTTTAAATAAAACCTGTAAAGTTTCAAAATCACTTTTAGGATATTTATTCATATACCTTTTAAGCCTTGCCATATAAACACTATCTGAACTTTTTGAAGCCTTTTTATAACATCTGAAAGACACCTTGTATTTACAAAGCTCATAAATTTTTCTAAGTGTTCATCTATTACATACCTATTTTCCTCCATAGTCCTTCTTCTTATTTCTATGTTTTCATCATTAATAGCTTTTATCGTATCTATGTCAAAATAAACTATATCCCTTATATCAGCTATATCCTCCACATCCTTGGGTACTGCTAAATCAAATACATATCCTTTAAAACTTTTTAAATCTTCCCTTTTCAAAACTATATGGGGTGCTGATGTTGCAGAAATAATACACTCCACATCCTCTATATATCTATTTTTATCTTTAAAATTGATTACAGATATCCTGGTATCTTCAATATCAACCTTGTCAACATCTCTTACTGCAATATATAGAACATCAAAATTTGATGATAAAATATATTTTAATGTAAGCCTATTTACATCTCCAAATCCTATAAGCATATATCTTCTTATTCTTCTTTTTCTACAATAGTTAGCAATAATAGAAGAAGATGATACTGGAT
Source organism: Caloramator sp. mosi_1 (assembly GCF_028622835.1). Classification (GTDB taxonomy): domain Bacteria; phylum Bacillota; class Clostridia; order Clostridiales; family Caloramatoraceae; genus Thermobrachium. The sequence goes on from NZ_CP117677.1 coordinate 691,609, forward strand.
AGGTATTTAATCTACTTTTTACCCTAAACTCCTTACCACAGGAGATTGCCTCATCAAATAATCTCTTTAAAGTACCACTTATTACTCTAAGGTCCTCTGCTAAAATCAAAGCATCCCTTATCTGACCTAATATCTGTTCTTCACCTAAAATAATTGAGTCAAATCCACAGGCTACATTTAAAAGATGCAAAACACACTCTTTTTCTTCTTTTATAAAAAGTACATCCCTAAAATCCTTAAAATTTAAAACTTCTAATATTTCATCTATATTTTTTCACCCTCTATGTAAATTTCAGTTCTATTACAAGTTGAAAGTATAATACAACCCTCCACTATTTCTTTTAAAGCAATAAGTGTTTCTCTTAATTTAGTTTTTGAAAAAGCTAATTTCTGCCTTATATTAAGGGGAACATTTTTAGAAACTCCAATCACATAAATCAAAATACCTCCCCTTTTCTATAATTTTTACTATCTCATCTATGTCAAATCCTTTTTCTTCCTCTCTATCAATAACAAGTGGTATTACTCCTAACTTTTTGCTGCATTTATCTTTTCAATTGTTCCTCCCAATATCCCGCTATTTTTCATAACTATATAATCTGCTCTATACTCCTTTAACATAGCCATATTAAACTCCTCAGAAAAGGGGCCCTTTATTGCAATTATCCTGTCCAATTCGATATTTTGTTTTATACATTCATTCAAGCCTTCTACAGAAGGTAAAATTCTATAAATATATCTTCTATCTTCTCTTCCCTTTTCAAATATATAGATATTCTTAGAACCTATAGTAAATAAAAAGTTCCCTTCTTAGTCTTGATAAAATTATTACATTCATCATAATCCTTAAAAACAACACATCCCTCTAAATCAACCCTATCCCTTGAGTAACGAATATATGGTATACCTTTTATTTTGCAGGCCTTAAATGCATTTTTACTTACATTTTTAGCATAGGGATGTGACATATCAACAACCATTTTTATTTTATTTCTCTCTATAAAGTTCAGCATATCTTCGTATTCAAGTTTTAAAACAAGAGGATTATACTTTCCATATTCCTTTTTTCCATCTATAGTTGCAACCGTTAATACGTAATCCTTTTTATATTATCAAGTAATATCCTACTCTCAGATGTTCCTCCTATTATCCATATCAAAGCTTGTACCCCTTGGAGTTATCATATATCCATTTTTAACATAGGTTTGACTATTTCCTACAATAAGTACCGTAGACATATCAACAGAATCATAATTAATATCCTTCATCATAGTTACTACAACCTCTTGATTTTCCCTTAAGGCATTTTTAACAATACCTACAGGAGTACTGTCCTTTCTATAAAGTCTTATTATGTTCATAGCATATTCAAGGTGATTTATTCTACCTGAACTTTTAGGATTATACAGTACAATTACAAAATCGGCCTCGGCTGCCGCTTTAACTCTCCTTTCTATTACCTCAAAGGGAGTTAAAAGGTCACTTAAGCTAATTGTACACATATCGTGCATTATAGGTGCACCAATCTGTGAAGCTGCCAAAAGGCTGCCGTAATTCCTGGTATATATTCAACTTCTAAATCATCTATCATCTCATAAATTGGCCCTGCCATACCATAAAGTCCTGCATCTCCAGAACTTATTATAGATACAACCTTACCCTCCTTAGCCTTATCTATGGCAAATTTACATCTATCTATCTCACCCTTCATTGAATTTGAAAAACTTCTTTTCCATTTAATAGTGGTTCTATAAGGCTAATATATCCTGTATAACCAACAACTATATCTGATTCATTTATTGCATCTATTGCTCTTTTTGACATATCCAATATATTGCCAGATGAAATAGAAACTACATATACTTTTCCCATACTACTCCTCCAAACAAACAGAAATTGTTACTCCATCCTTTTAAACTTCTTTACTATAAGGCTGCCTCCTAAAAGTCTTGCACAGGGTTCTGAAACAGCCTTTACTCCAACACTTTTATACACAAACTCATCCATTTCACAATCTACATTGTTTATTTCATCTTTGTTATAAAATACAATTGGTACATTTAAATCTCTACTTAACCTTAATAGTGCTTCTTCATCCCTTTTAAGTTCAAAGCTTGCAATCTTTTTATAGAGTTTATGCTTATATCATTATTGTCAAAGGCATAATATAGCGTCCTATAAAGTGCTTCATAGCTTATGCCTCTTTTTAATCCTATCCCAACATTTAAAACCTTTGGTCTTAAGATTAAATGTGGTCTACTATCCTGAACCTTTTTGTAAGTTATATAGAGTGCAATTTCTGAATCTTTACTTTTAAATTTATAATCATAATCAACACTAACATCCTTTATTAAATCAATCCTCTTTTTCTCTATCATTGCCAAGGAAATAAGTTTTAGATTTTCTTTATTTTCAATAAGCATATTGTGCTCTTTAGCAAATAAATCAACTGCATATATGTTATGTACATCTGTTGAAGTTGTTATAACTGGTGTTGCCTTTAATATATTTGCAATTTTAAGGCAAAGCTCATTTGCTCCTCCAATATGGCCTGAAAGAAGACTTATTACAAAATTACCACCATCATCTATAACAATTACTGCGGGATCATCGTATTTTGATTTTAAAAACTTAGATATTGTTCTTACTGCTATTCCAGTTGATGAAATAAAAACAATTGATTTTGAACTGTTAAATATTTTTTCCATATTTACTTTATATGAGCTTTTATCATATGTATAAACGCAATCAAAATATTCTCTCAACCTGTTGGCAATTTTTTCTCCATAGCTTGTAAAATAAATAATGCTAATCATAACGCATCCCTAAATTCGTGGCTAAAATTCTTATCATACAATTTACTGTAGGTTTTACAATCCTTTAGAAAATAACCTACTAAGATTTGAGCCGTTTTCTTTATATTTTTCTCTTTAACCTTTTTTGCAATATCCTTCAAAGTTCCCATTATTATAACTTCATCCTCCCAAGTTGCCTTATAAACAACAGCACAGGGTACGTTTTCATCCTGATAACCCTTTTTAGCTTTTCAACAACTCCTTCTATATCGTGTACAGATAAAAATATTGACATTGAAGACTTATGGGATGCTAAAGCTTCTAAATCCTCCTCTTCTGGCACATAAGTTCTTCCTGATATTCTTGTCAAAATAACTGTTTGAGTAACATCTGGAACTGTAAATTCCCTATTAAGCCTTGCACAACTTGCAGTAAAAGATGATACCCCTGGAACAATTTCGTAAGGGACATTTAAATTAGAGAGTTCCCTCATCTGCTCAAGTATAGCACCATATATCGTAGGGTCTCCTGTATGAAGTCTGACTACTTTTTGCCTTCTTTATAGGCTCTATAAATAACCTGAGTAATTTGTTCTAAATTCATAGCTGAACTATCATATACCTCAACGTTTTCCTTGCAAAATTTAAGATGTTCTGTGGAAATTAGAGAGCCTGCATAAACTACAACATCTGCCTCCATTAGCATTTTTCTTCCCTTAACCGTTATCAAATCTACATCTCCTGGACCTGCACCTATAAAGTACACCATATAATCAGCTCCTTTTGCTATTATCATTGATAGATAGTCATTATCCTTTAGTATTTCATTTCTATCTGTTAAAACAGCCTCTCCTATTTGAGTACACCGCTTTACATAAAAGTATCTAAATCCCTTTTCTTCAAAAGCATTTAATATTTTTTCTTTATTTAGTGTTTTTAAGACAATTATTGCATCCAATTCTTCTAAATTAACTCCTTCTATAAAATCACAAACAATCATTCTCTCTCCCTTTCTCAAGAGAGGTTCATTTATCAAAGAAGATGCTGCAACAAAGGAAGGTATTCCTGGTATTGTTAAAACTTCTGCACCAAGTTTTTTATTTCATCAGCTGTATAGGAAAAGGTACTATAAATACTTGGGTCTCCAAGGGTTAAAAACACAGATGTCTTTCCTTTAGATAGTTCGTATATTTTTTCTGCATAGTTTTTATACAAATCCTTGCTGCATCCCATTGGTATGTCTAAAAATATAATATTGTCCTTATCCTGTAAAAATGGTTTTGCAATCTCATAGGCAATGGATTTACCACAACTTTCTGGAACAAATATATATGCTGCATTATTTATAGCATTAATAGCCTTTAAAGTTAAAAGTTCAGAATCACCAGGGCCAACCCCTACTCCTATAAGTTTCAATTTTTCACCGCCTTTACAATAAAAACAGGATTATTGGCTCTAAACATTATCCCATCAAAATTAGAAGTGTTTAAAAGCTTAACTTCTAATTGATAATTCTTTAACTTATCTATCATTTTTGTGTATTTATTCGTAACAAAATTAGCTACTATAACTCCACCCTTTGTAAGTTTTCTATCTACAAGCTCTAAAATTTCATCTATATTACCATCTGTACCGCCTATAAAACATTTGTTGAAATCTAAGTTTGATACAACATCCTCCGCCCTTTTATAAATCATTTCTATATCAACATTAAATTTATCTATATTCCTTTTAATACCTCTACTGCTTCCCTATCCTTTTCAATTGATATAACCTTTGCACCTAGTTTTCTTGCCTGTATTGAAATGCTACCAGTGCCTGCACCTATATCTAAAAGCACATCTCCCTCTTTAACATCAAGAAGCGCTAAAGATAGAACCCTTGTTTCAAATTTTGTCATAGGAACCCTTGAGCGTATAAACTCATCATCTTTAATCCACATAACAAATCACCACACTTAAATCTGAAATTTCCTCAAAGGTATCCCCTATCTTTCCCTCCAATATCCTTTCATCATCATAGGAAAGATTATATCCTACAAAAATAGTTCCATTTTTGTCCATATCCTTAAGTTTTTAGATATTGCATTTGGTGTATTTATTCTATCTGTAAATATTGCATAAACACCTGAATCTAAATCCATAAAATCCCTACCGTGTAGGCTTATAATCTTTGTATCTGACCAACTCTTTTTAATTTTGAAAACATATACTGAACAGAGGAAATAGAAGAAATAACCTCCTCAATCTCTATATTATTTCTTATAAGATATTCTAAAACTCCATAAAGACAGGGATCTCCAGATGCTACAAAACAGGCATCTTTGTAGTTTATAAGTTCTTCTAAACCTTTTATAATAACTGGATTACAAATTCCTTCTATATCCTTTGCAACTCTCTTAAAGGCAACCACTGTCTTAGAACTTTTAATTTTTTCTATAACCTCAAGGCTTGCATACTTTAAATTACCTGGACCTATCCCAACAACTATCAAACACATCACCTCTAAATGTGTACATTATAACCCTTATATCCATTTTCAACTTTAAAAGACCATTTATTTTATTTATTGCACCCTTTACCATATCTAAAAGTATAAAGTTATACCCATTATCCACTAAAAAACACACAGCCTCCTCAGCCGTTGAAATCTTATCTATCTTATCTATGATATTGTAATCAATATGATTTTTAGCAAGATAATAAACTAAGGCCTCCATTCTTAAATCAGCTACGTGACTGTGGGTATTAAAGGCTCCAATACAGACTTTACACATCTTACCGACGTGCCCAACCAATGTTACCTTCCTAAAACGCAATAACTTAGCAAATAAAAGAGATTCCCCTACAAAGTTAGATATAACTACACATCCCTCTAATCCCTTTTTGCTGCAAAATCCTCTCCGTGGTTTCCAAAGCACAAGACTACCTCATCACTTTTTTCCCTTTTTAGTTCTAACTCCATAAATATAGTCTTTAAAAGTGCCTCATTAGACATTGGCTTAACAATACCTGTAGTTCCAAGAATAGATATTCCACCCTCAATTTTCAATCGTCTATTAAAGGTTTTCTTAGCAATTTCCTCTCCCTCTGGTGCAAATACAATAACATCTGCTCCCTTTAAAAACCTTCTAACTTCCTTTTCAATCATCTCCCTTGGAACCTTATTTATTGCAGCCTCTCCTTTTTACCATAGGGAGTATCCTCTATAAATCTTCCTATTCCAACTCCACCATCAATTACGACTTTATTGTCCCTTCTCTCTCTTAGCTTCACATATATTTTCATTCCATCTGTTACATCCCTATCATCACCCGAATCCTTTACTACATAGCAGCTTGCCCAGCCATTTTTATACCTATGTCCAAATATTTTTATATTAAGTTTTACCCCAGATTTTGTTTCTATTTCAACCTCATTAAGTTTAATTCCATTAAGTAAATAAATACATCCTAAAGTAGCTGCCTGTGCACAACTGCCTGTTGTATATCCACATCTTAGCCTTTTACCCTCTACAACCTCAAACATACTATCCCACCATATATAAAATAGAATTTAATATAGAAGCTGCAACATTGCTTCCTCCCTTTGTACCATAAGTTGTAATCTGTGGAACACAAACCCCTCTTAACTCCTCCTTTGATTCCTTTGCTCCAACAAACCCAACAGGTACTCCTATTACAAGCTTTGGTTCTACATTCCCCATATTTATATGTTCTATAAGCCTAAAAGTGCAGTTGGTGCATTTCCTATTACAAAAACCTCAAAATCTAAATCTACTGCAATATCAATACAGGCCATAGAACGCGTTATATTCTGTTCCTTTGACCTTTTAAAAACCTCATCACTATCTATAAAACAATCAATCTCACAACCTAATTCCTTTAGTTTTCTTTTGTTTATTCCAGAATACGCCATTCTTGTGTCTGTAAATATCTTTGTACCTTTCTTTAATGCCTCTATCCCACTCTCTATTGGTTTGTTTTTAAAAGAAGTAATACTTTCATAATCATAATCCCCTGTTGTATGTATCATCCTCATAACAACACTTAGTTCCCTGCCTTCAAAAATACCCTTTAAATTAGCTCCTATTATTTCAAAACTTCTCTTTTCTATCTCTGATGGATTTTTATATACAAATCCCTTCCCCTTTAATCTGTCTATTAATATATCCACAATCAAACTGTGAAACTCTATTGGTCTTTTAAAAATAATATCTATGTCATACTTTTCTTTCATATCTTTTAATATCTCTGGTATATCCTCCTTTATATGAATACCCTCAAATAAAAAATATGGAAGTACATCTACATTTTTATTCCTTCTTCCATCATTAATTTAAATGCATCTTCAATCGTAGGAGTTGCATTTTCCATAAAGGCTATATACACATTATTTTCTATCCTATCTTCAAGATACTTCGATACCTTTACAAATACTTCCTTTGCCTCCCTTGCTCGGCTACCGTGTCCTATAAGTAAAATTCCCTTCATATTTATTTGCTCCCTTCTATAAAATCTAACATTGTATTAAAGGCTTCTATGTTTCCAATAAAACTTATATGGGGATACATTGCACAAACATTTTTATATCTATACCCACAATTCCATATTGCCTCCCCATTGTCTTTCTAACTTCTACATAGGTCTTATCATTTATTTCTATTAAAGATTTATGAAACTCGTGTCCCTTAAATTTATCAAATCTTTTTCCTATTAAAAATTCTTCCTTTAGCACTATATCTACATACCCAAAATTTTGAAGTTTATTGGTCATTTTAGTCCTTCCTTTAAATATCCCAACCATCTCTTCTCCCTCAATCTCTTCAGTTAAATACATAAGTCCTCCGCACTCTGCATAAATATGTCCATTATTTTCTGCAAATCTTTTAATAGATTTTCTCATATCCTCATTTAGGGAAAGCTCATATTTAAATATTTCTGGATAACCACCACCTATATATAAAAATCACACATTGGTATAGAATTATCCCTTAGAGCTGATACATAGGAGACATTACACATCTTTTCTAAAAGTATAATATTTTCTCTGTAATAAAAGGAAAAGGCTACATCCTTTAATATACATACATCAATATTTCTTTTTTGATATCTAATTTATTTTTGTATTGAACATCCTTAAATATTGCCATAAGATACTCTAAATCTATATTCTCCTTTATCTTATTAGCCATCTTATCTATTATTAAAGAAGAATTATAAACTTCCTGACTCTGAACAAGGCCTAAATGTCTGGATTTTATTGTTAGTTCTTCATCCTCCTCTATAAAACCTAAAACTTTAACTCCTACATATTCCTCAATTTTAGATTTAATTAATTCATAGACTTTTTATTAGTTCTATTTAGGATTATCCCTTTTATCCTTCCGCAGGAAAAATCAACAGCACCCTTAATTTTAGGAATCATTGAAAACATTTCTCCTTTAGGAGAATATATAAGAACAGAATTTATATCTAAACTTTTGGATATATCATAACTTGAATTTTCAAAGGTATTATATATTCCATCAAAATACCCCATAGCCCCCTCTATGACAAGGTAGTCTTTACCCTCAATAAAAGGCACTCCATTGCACCATTTTTACCCTGAAGGTGAAAATCAATATTTTGTGCCCTACATCCTGCCGCTTGAGAAAGATACTGGGTATCTATATAGTCAGGACCTGATTTTGCTGGAAGAACATCAAGTCCCATTGAACTTAGAAGTCTTATTAATCCTGCTGTAAAGAGAGTTTTTCCACTACCACTACTTAATGTTGATATCATTAATGACTTCATAAATTTCATCCTTTCCAAGTGTGTCAAGAGAATAATAATTCATATTAATGTTAATCCTCTGTAAGTAAAAATCTCTTTTTCTTTATCATCAAACACAATCGAAATCATATTCCCACTATGTGCTCCAACTATCCCTAACCCTTCAACTCTTCTACATACATCTAATACCTCTTTTAAATATGAATAGGGAGTCTTTTTGGTTTCTTAATATACTCTGTGTTGAAACATATGCAAGTTTTTCTACACATTCATCCTCTATAGCTTCAACTAAAATAGGAACCAAGTCATCAATCGGTTCTAATGGGACTTTTACACTATTATTAAAACTTAAAGTATCTACGCCTTCTTCTCCTTCAAAGCATATACAATAAAATTTAAAATAATCTCCTATTGTTTTTCTATATTGTCCAAATCTATAATCAAACAAAGTAGCTCTATTAAAAATGATGCTATCTGTTGGTTCAATTTTTAATGCTGTCTTTACAAGCTCATCTATTTTAAATTCTCTTTTATACCTTTTTATCATTGCAATATATGCCGCAAGTATATCAGCAGTACTACTGGCAAAACCCTTCATCTTTGGTATGTTAGACTCTATATTAAAACTTAAATTTTCCTTTTTTCCCCATATTTTCAATATTTCTTCTATGAAATTACTTGTTTTTACATAATCACTTGTATAATAACCATCCTTCTTTAAATAAATCCTTGTATAAAGGTTTACTGGAAATGAACAAAGAACATCAACTCCCCTAAAATTACCCTGTAAAATCTCGCCTAAACTCCCATAGGCAACAGCACTAATCATACAAAGCCTCCCTGAATACTTTTAAAAATAATTCATTGTTCTTTCTATCCTTTATGGCTATTCTTATAAAGCTTTTATCTAATCCCTCAAAGCTTGAGCACTTTCTAATAAGTATTCCTTTTTGAAGCATTCTTTTAAAAATCACATCTTCATTGAGCTTTAACAGCTTTATTAATATAAAATTTGCCTGTGTTTTATATACAACTATATCCTTTATCCCATCTAATTCAGATAACATATATCTTCTTTCTTTTTTAAAAATTCTTTAGAAACTTTTATATATTCCTCATCTTTTAAAAACTTTAAAGCAAGCTTATTTGCAAAGGTGTTTATGTTCCAAGGAAGTATTAACTTATCTATTTTCTCTTTAAGCTCCTTTGAAACATATGCATAACCTAATCTAATACCTGGTAATGAAAAAACTTAGTAGCTGCCCTTATTATTGATACTCCCTCTTTATCCTTGAAAATTTGTAGGCTGTCATAACTACAGCAAAACTCATAAAATACCTCATCTAAAAGTAAATATGCTCCCTTTTTCCTACAGAGTTCATATATTTTTAGAAGTTTATTTTTTCTATCCTATATCCTGTTGGGTTATTCAGATTTCCAAGAATCAATATATCTCCATTTTTTAAACCTTCTAAGCTTTTTAAATCTATATCAAAATCCTCCGTAAGTGGAATCTTTAATATATCCTTTTCCCGTACAACAGCCCTATCTATGTATTCACTAAAGCAGGGTATAAACACAACAATTCTTTTAAAGGCTGAAATAAAAGAATCTATTATTTCTATTGCTCCATTCCCTAATACAACATTGTCTATAGAACAGCCTAAATATTCAGCCACTACATCCTTTAAGTCTCTATATTCAATGTCTGGATATATATAGGCTTCTTTAAAATCAATATTAATTGGATATCTTATAGGGTTTATGTTGCTTGAAAAATCTATTATATTCTCTTGATTAAATTCATATATACATCCTCCGTGCCTCATCTTAAACACCACCAAACTATTATATATAAGGCCATATATAGAAATTCTGTACGATACATTATTTGTATACTTTTCTTTATATCATCCCTTTGGAGAGGTCTTAGATAATCTCCTATGGTTGGTTTTTCTACAAGCTCGCCAAAATAATAATTATTCCCTCCAAGCAAAACTCCAAGAATTCCTGCTGTAGCAGCTTCTGGGTAAGCACAGTTTGGACTTTTATGATTTTTTCTATCCCTAATCATAATCCTAAAGGATCTGTTTATCTGTTTAGGATAAGTTAAAATCATCAATAAACCTGTTAATCTTGCAGGTATGAAATTAAAAACATCATCGGTTTTCGCTGGAAAAAAACCAATCCTTTTAAACCTTTCATTTTTATATCCCAACATAGAATCCATAGTATTTACCATCTTATAGCAGAGTGCCAGTGGTGCACCATATAAGCTTGCATAAAATAGAGGTGCTATAACTCCATCTGATGTATTTTCAGAAACTGTTTCAATCGTAGCACGAACTATTTCAGTTTCATTTAAGTTATTTGTGTCACGACCAACTATATAAGAAACTCTCCTTCTTGCACTTTGTATTGAATCCTTTAAGGCACTATGAACTTTATTTGCCTCATCTGCCAAACACCTTGCTGCAATTGTGGTATAGAGAAGATAAATATTTACTATATGGTAAATTATTTTAAAGGGCTTTATTACTTTTAAAATATAAAAGGGTATAAAAAAGGCTAATGATAAATTTATTACTACAATTAAAAAACCAGCAAAATAGAGCATTTCTTCCTTAAATAACTTTCTAAAAATCTTTTCTTCAAAGGAAATTATTTTTCCCATAAGCTTTACAGGATGAGGAAAATCTTCAGGGTCACCTAAGACTAAATCCAATAAAATTGCAATTATTAAATCAATCATAAAATACTATATATATATTCCACATCAACATTTTCCCTAAAGATTTCCTCTAATCTATCAAGCTCTCTGTTTCTAATATCCATTAAATCTGGTGAGTTCTTTTCAACAAGCCCCTTTTTTCTTCTTATCTTGTTTAAAATATAGCTTCTAAACTCTCCTGAATCAAAAATGCCGTGGATATAGGTTCCATAAAACTTATCTTCCTTATAATCTCCATCAAACCTGTCTCCTAAATTCACAAAAGGGTTTTTGTTATTTAAAGTTACTCCCATATGTATCTCATACCCATAAACTTTACTTGAAAAGGCTGTACCTTCTACCCTCTCAAGCTTTTTTTATTTAAAAAAACTGTATTTGTATCAAAAATACCAAGCCCCTTTTCATATTCACCCTTATAGCCTTCTACACCCTCTTGATCTATCAATTCCTTCCCCATCATTTGATAACCTCCACAAATACCAAATATCATTCCCTTAAAGTCCTTAATTGCCCTATCAAAGCCCTTCTCCCTTAACCATCTTAAATCTGAAATTGTATTTTTACTTCCTGGAATAATTACTAAATCTGCATCCTTTATTTCTTCTACTTTTGTTACAAACCTTAAAGAAACATCCTCATCATATTTAAAGGCATCAAAATCAGTAAAATTTGATATTTTAGGTAACTTAATTACAGCAACATCTACTCCTTCCCTAAAAGAATTCTTAAAACCAGTTGCACTATCCTCATCATCAAGATTAAATTCAAAATATGGTACAACTCCAATAACCTTTACAGGTATAAGTTCCTCCAGCATCTTGATTCCAGGTTCAAGTAATGCTTTATCTCCCTAAATTTATTTATAATAACTCCCTTTATCCTTCTTCTCTCCTTCTCCTCAAGAAGCATATATGTACCGTATATTTGGGCAAAAACTCCTCCTCTATCAATGTCTGCTACCAATATTACATTGCTATCTGCCATTTCTGCCATACCCATATTCACAAAGTCATCCTTTTTAAGATTAATTTCAGCTGGGCTTCCTGCACCTTCTATAACCACCACATCATACTTTGACTCAATTTTTTGTAAATCTCATATACCTTTCCCTTTAAAGAAGGCTTAAAATCAAAGTATTCCTTTGCTCCCATATTAAAAATTGGTTTTCCCATAAATATAACCTGACTTTTATGATCCGTTGTAGGCTTCAATAAAATGGGATTCATATAAACCTTTGGCTCGATATTTGCTGCATAGGCTTGAAGTGCCTGAGCCCTTCCCATTTCATATCCATCTATTGTTACAAAGGAGTTTAATGACATATTTTGAGACTTGAATGGACAAACTCTATATCCATCTTTATAAAATATTCTGCATAGGGCTGCTGCCGTTAAACTCTTTCCACAGGAAGAAGAAGTACCCTGAATCATTATCCTCATACAATCACTCCTAAATATTAATAGACAAAAACTGCTAAAACTAATAAATATAGAAGAATAACCGTTAGTCTTTTGAAACTTAAATCATATTTCCTAAAATTAGGAGTTTTTCCAACATAACATCTTGTATATAATGCATCCTTTACCTCTTTATACCTATTTAAAGTATTTATAAAAAGAACAGCAGAAAGACGTCCTGTATCTTGTATCGTTGCCAAAACTCCTAAAAATCCACATCTTGACCTCATTGACTTATTAATCAAAACTAATTCATCCTCAAGTACAAATAAAAATCTAAACATCATCTCCATTATCTCTGCTGTATCCCTTAAAAAGGAACCCTCTTTAAGCTTATTAAAATATCATCCATAGGGGTTGTGAATATTAAAAGAGTAAGTGATAGAGAAGAAAATAGAGTTCTTAATATAATAATCTTTAAAAAATTCAAACCAAGTTCAAGGGAATAAACAGCACCAGATACAAAGGATAAACTCATTATTCCTAATACATATTTAATAACTATTTTTTAGGAGTTTTAAAATACAAGTGAAGAAGCAATAGAGGAATTAAATTTAAAATAATTAAATCTATATTTTCACAGGAGCTTATTATTACAATTGAAGCTACACAAAATAAAATTTTTTCCACTGGATGTATGTATCTGGCACTGTTATTTCTTGAGTACAAATCAACATTCCTTAACATTCTTGTTTTTTCCTACATAGTAACCTATAAAATATGCTCCAATTCCTGCTTGAAGTGCAAATAAAAGGCTTTCAATCTCCCTGATGGTGGTTCCCATACAGAATTAAACCAAGGCTTGTAATTTTCATCTATTTCAACAATTTTTTCTTCTATTAAATCGTCGGCTCCTCCAAATTCTCCTCCTCTTGAACCTATAAAAAGAGACACGACAACTAAAAGTGCACAAATAGATAGTAAAAGTAAATTTTTTTCTTCATTATTTCACCTCCAAGGCCTTCATTTCTTCTGATGAATGTCTTGATATATATTCAAAAATTACGACAGTTAATATTCCCTCCATTATAGCAAGTGGAATTTGTGTTACTGCAAATATTGAAACAAATTTTATAAAGGAACTTATAAATCCAGCTTTATTAAAGGCAAGTGCAAGCTGAATTGATGTAACTATATAGGTTGTAAAATCTCCTAAAAAGCAGCTAAAAATACAGCTAAACTCTGATTTTTATTTTTTAATAGTTTATAAACTATAAAAGCTACAAATGGTCCTACAACTCCCATAGAAAAAGTGTTTGCTCCAAGGGTTGTTATTCCTCCGTGGGCCAAAAGTAGTGCTTGAAAAATAAGTACTATCATTGACAAAAATGATGTAACAAAGGGACCAAATAAAATTGCTGCAAGTCCAGTTCCTGTTGGGTGAGAACAAGAACCTGTTACAGATGGAAGTTTTAAAGCAGATAAAAGAAATATAAATGCTCCACACAATGCAATTAACATCTTAATATCTTTGTCCTCTGCCCTTTTAATCTTTAAGGCACCCTTCATCACAAATGGAAGCATTAACACATAATAAAAGGCAGCCCAAAAAGGTGGTAAAAATCCCTCTCCTATATGCATTGCATATGAGAGTTTTGGTAATAGCATTAAAATTAGAAAGAGAAATAATTTCTTATTTTTCATTTAAACCCCTCCATTTAATTTTTTATATACCAATAACAACCATCGATAGTTGTTATTATAGACATACTGCAGTTATCTACTGCAAATTTATAAAAATAATCATAGCTATCAAAAACCAAAGACAGCATACAGCGTATAACACCAGCAGAAGTTACAACTAATATATCTCCCTCTTCCTTTTTAACATCCTCTAAAAAATCGTAAGCCCTATTAAAAGGTCCATTAAACTTTCACCCTTTGGAATTCTGTAGTTTTTATAATCTTCACACCAGGTGTTATATTCCTCTTTAAACTCCTTTTCAATTTCCAAATAGCTCTTTCCCTCAAAAATCCCAAAGTTTAGTTCAATAAGCCTATCATCAATTTGAAATTCTCCAAAGTATGCTGCGGTTTGTTTGCATCTTTTTAACGGACTTGAAATTATCCTGTTAAACTTTATATTGATTCTTTTACTTGCCTCTTTAGCCTGTTTGTGGCCGAGTTCTGAAAGTTCTTCGTCCTTCCATCCTATATACTTTTACACTCATTACCCCTACACTTCCGTGCCTTAATAGATACAAATTAAGCATTTTTTCACCTCAAAAGTAAAAGTATTAAAACAAAACCCAATATCTCACAAACCTCTATACAAGCCCCATAAACATCACCCGTTAGACCATTTATAGTGCTATAGGACTTTAGCATCAAAGCTATTGCAAAGGCCATATCAATAAAGAAAATATAAAGTGCTACATAACCTAAAAATACATAGGAGATAGGTATGAAACTTAAAACTGATAGTACATACCATACTTCAGAATTGTTTTGTGTAATCTGTGCACCTAAACCATCACTCTTTGCACTTTTACCAAAGGTAAACATAAAGGCTGCAGTCAATCTTGCAAAGGCAATGGAAAAGACTAACGAAAAAACATATACTTGAATGAAATTTTAGATAATATAATAAACCTAAATAAAATATCCATTATAATGGCTACTACTCCAAATACCCCTACCCTTGAATCCTTCATAATTTCAAGTATTCTTTCTCTACTTCTTGAAGAAAAAAGCCATCACAGGTATCCGACAAACCATCAAGGTGAAAACCTCCTGTTACAGCAATAATTGACAATATAGTAAATAACACAGCTATCTGGTTGTCTATTTTATAAAATAAATAGTAGGGAATATAGCTTAGAAGACCTATAAGCATACCTATATATGGATAGAAAAAAGTACCACGTGCTAAAGTTTTTTATCTACATCTATAGAAATTGGTATTGGTAGCCTTGTTAAAAATTGAAGAGTTAATACAAAGGCTCTAATCATTTTATTTTTACTGGTATACCACAAACTACAATATATACTTCATCACAAAGGCTACCAAGGATTGTATTTACTCTTCCCTGTATATCTCTAAAGGCTCTTGCTACTTTATTTTCTGGAACAACTGAATAACCAACCTCGTTTGTAACTAAGATTAAATTGCCCTCCATTCTTTTTACCTTTTTAATTAACTCTTTAAGCTCTTCTACTACCGCATACTCTACATCTCTCTTTGCTGTTTCATCTATATATTCAAGCTTGGAGGTAATTTCAAACATAATATTTGAAATCATATTGGTTACACAATCTAAAAGATAGTTTTTTCATCTCCTACTGCTCTTTTTAACTCTTTATAGCCCTCAAAGGTTCTCCAGGTATCAGGTCTTCTCATCCTGTGTAGCTTTACCCTTTCCTTCATCTCCTCATCCTCTGCAACTGATGTTGCTATATACACTACATCTTTTTATCCTTTAGCATATCTTCGGCAAAGCTACTCTTTCCCGACCTTACCCCTCCTGTTACAAGTGTTATCATATTGCCTTCTCCTCTCTTATATCTATAAGAAAATCATTTACTATGTTTGCATCTTCAAAAGTTCCCATATTCTTCATCATTTTTTGGGAGGCTTCTATTATGAAAAGGCAAATGGGCATCCTGAACCTTCACCTAACCTCATATTCAAATTTATCATTGGCTCAAGACCTATCTCCTTCAGCATATATATAGCCCCTGGCTCCTTTGATAAATGCGATGGGAAAATATAATTTTTGATTAAAGGATTTAATCTTACGGCACAAAGGGCTGCTGCAGAGGAAATAAATCCATCAATTACAATAGGAACTCTATTTTTGCAGCACCTATAAAACAACCGCATAAACCTGCAATATCAAGTCCTCCAACCTTTGCTAAAATATCTATTGGATCACTTTTATTAGGTTTATTTATGCAAAGTGCCCTTTTACAACCTCTATCTTATGTTTATACTGCTCTTCTGTAAGACCTGCTCCTTTGCCCACTACAACCTCTGCCTCAAGGTCAGTTAATGCACATAGGACAGCTGCCGAAGTAGTTGTATTAGCAATGCCCATCTCTCCTGTACCTATAAGGTTATAGCCCTCTTTACGAGTCCGTCTACAATCTCAATACCAACTTCAATAGCCTTAACTGCATCTTTATAATCCATCGCAGGCCCTTTAGCTATGTTGCCTGTTCCCCTCATTATCTTTTTATTTATAATCTTAGGATTGCTAAATTCAGCTTCTACGCCAATGTCTACCACTGTTAAAGCAGCCTGTACCATCTCTGCAAATACACAAACACCAGTTATGCCACGTGTGAAGTTTTCTGTAACAACCCTTGTTATATCTTTAGGACAAGCACTTACTCCCTCTTCTACAACTCCATTATCTGCACACATAATTACAATATTCTTATTTAATTTATCATTTACTAAGTTTCCTGTAATACCTGCCATTCTTGCTGCTATTTTTTCTATAGTTCCGAGGCTTCCTATGGGTTTTGTGAGGTTATCAATCCTTTGCCAAGCCTCCTTTATCTTTTGTTCATATAAAGGTTGTATCTGATTCAAACTATTTTTTAAAAGCTCCATATTACTCCTCCCTAATCTATACAAAATAAAAAGCCTCCAAGGAAATGGAAGCTTTTATTTTTATTTCAAGTAAGTTCCATATAAAATTAGAACTTACCAAATAAAAAGCCTGCAAAAAGGGCAGGCTTGTATTCAAACTTTGCCATTCCCTTCGCTCCGAAGGATTAGCACATCAAAGGCAGGTCTCCTGGCTCACGGGTCTTCCTCCTCCTACCTTCCCAGTTTCCCAGTGGTTAGGATTTGTCTCCGTCTACAGTAGCGGGGCTGCAGTGGATTTTCACCACTTTCCCTATTAAGCTAACAAATTAGCAACCTTGACGTATATATTCAATTTTAAATTTACAATTTTATTTTACACCATAAACAGGTATTATTTCAATAATATTTAGAAATATTTCTTACTTGTAAAAAGTTTATCATACCCTTTTTAAATCAAAAATTGCTCTAATTTCTCCTACCTTAACTCCCTTATTATTGAGGTTAGGAGGATTTTTAAAGGTTAAAAGCCTATTTATCTCTGCATAGTTTAATATCTTTAAATCCTCCAATATCTTCATAACAGCAGGATAGAGGGCTCTATAATTTCCATCCTCTATTTTTACTGCAATTCCAATCCCTAAATCCTTAACACCTATGCAGTATACTGCCTCTGCACCAAGCTTTCCTATTAGTTTCCCTGCTGCTGTTTTCATAAGTTCTGTACAAAAACCATTAGTACCTGCCACCATTTCAGGATAGGCCACCATTGAATTATACACCCTTTGGGCAGCTTTTTATACTCATCATTTAGTCCGCATCCTGTTACAAGTCGTGCATAACCTAACGCCATATTGTAAAGAGGCATTCCAAATACAGGTACACTGCATCCATCAACCCCTAAAATTATTTTCTCCTTATCGATATCGCAAACCTCTGAAACAACCTCTAATGTATCCCTTTGGATTGGGTGTTCCTTTGTATTGTAATCTATAAGTCCATATCCTTTATGAAGACAGGTGGCTACAACCCCTATGTGTTTTCCTGAACAGTCTGAATTTAATGTTGTTATTTGATGGTTTTCCCTTAATTGCTTTTGTCTATAGGTTTGGTTTATTGAATAGGTTTCACCACACAAAAGTGCCTCTTTTTTATATTTATCTTATTTAACATTTCATTTAATGTATCTATATGAAACTTTTCTCCATAGTGGGAGGCACACATTATAGCAATTTCCTTATCGGTAAACTTAAATCTATCTGATGCACCTGATAAAATAACATTCATTGCCTGTATAGGTTTTGCTGCAGAACGTATATAGGTAACCTTATAGGCGTCACCTGAATAGGCCAACACCCTGCCATTGTTATCTACAGCAACAGCATCTCCCTGTGAATACATTCAACCAGCGGCCCTCTTGTAACTTCTACAAATACCTCTGACATTTTATTACCCCCTACTCAAACCTTTTAATATTAACTCCTATATTGTGGAAGACTGTACAAAGTCCAATATCTGTGTTCTTACCCTCCACCAGAGAATTTAAATCTATATCCTGTCCAAAAGGTATAATAATTTGTCCCTTCCCTACATCATATGTTGTTTTAGCCCTTAAAGTTATACTTGATAAACTATTATACACAGTTATTTTCTCTCCATCTTTAATTCCACGTTCTTGTGCATCATCTATATTAATATAGGCAAAGGGCTCCTCCATACTATCTAAAATAGATGGTATATTTAAGTATTGGGAATTTATAACATATCTGCTGTGGACTGAAATTAATCTAAAGGGACTTTCATCGTCTATCCTTTTATAGCTTGGTACTGCATCCTGTCCCCACTTTTCCATTCCACTTGCCTTAAACTCTATCTTACCAGATGGTGTTTTAAATTTTCTATCTTTATAAACTACTTCGCTGTAATCTTCAGTTAAATAGGGACCTTTTCTTAAAGTATCAATATCCACTTTAATTTTTGAGTATTTTAAAACATCTTCTATAAATTCTAAGTTATTTTCAGGAATTAAATCCTTATTAAATCCCATTCTATATGCAAGTTCTCTATATATTCTGCTCTCGTGCATAGAATCTCCAAGAGGTTCTACAATCTTGTCCTGAAACATTATATATGGATGCCAGTAGGACCTTAATATGTCGTAGTATTCAAAGGTTGCCGCAGCTGGCAGTATTATATCTGCATACTTTGCTGTCTCTGATACAACTGTATCAATGCAAACTAAAAATTCTAACTTTTCAAGGGCCTCCCTTAAAGCCTTTGAATTTGGATTTGACATAACAGGGTTTGCTGCCTGAATTAACATACACCTTATACCTTTTTCTTTTATTTCTTCTCCCATATTTACTACATTTATTCCTCTAATGTTTTTGATTGTCTTTAGCATACCTGGAAGATTTAATCTTGGTCTTGTATGATTTGAATATCTAAAACCTCCTCCAAAAACTCCAACACTTCCAACAAGTGCAGGAAGAAGGGAAAGTGCCCTTACTGTTTGGCCTCCTTGAATTTGTCTTTGTATTCCAAAACCACATATTAAGGTAAAGGGCTTTATATTAGCTATTGCCTCTGCAACCTCTATTATCTTATCCTTTGATATCCTTGTAATCTCCTGTGCATATTCAAGGGTATACTTTTGTGCTTCCCTTTTAAAATCATCAAAACCATAGGTATACTTATCAACAAAATCCACATCATATTTGTTATTTTGTATTATATAGTTATGTATTGCCATAGCAAGAACTAAATCAGTTCCAACCTCGGGATTTATAATTAAATCTGCATATTTTGCCGTTTCACTTCTTCTTATATCTATTAATATAACCTTTGCTCCCTTCTCCTTTGCCCTTTTTATATGGATTAACTCCTGAATATTTGTGTTGGCAGGATTTTTGCCCCATATAACAATAAGCTTAGATTTTTCCAAATCCCAAGGTGCATTGTGTTCTACACTTCCATAGGTTAGCTTTAGAGCTTCAAGCCCTGCACCAGAACAAAGGTCTCCGTAAACATATGTATATCCCTTGAGTTGGTTTATAAAATTGTTGTATACCCTTGAAGCTGTTCCAATCTCTCCTGCTCCCTTGTAGAATAAAAAGGATAGTGGATCCTCCTGCTGAATCTTTTTATTTTATCTGCTACCTCACATAATGCATCTTCTATATCAATCTCCTTAAACTCTCCCTTTCCCTTGTCTCCAACTCTCTTTAGTGCCTTTTTATTCTATTTCTGCCGTAGTTTCTATCTATATACTCTAAACCTTTTCTGCAAATTAGGCCCTCTGTTGCCCTGTTTTCTTTATCTCCATAAACCTTAATAATCCTTCCTTCTTCGACTTCTAAAATCAAAGAACATCCTCCGTAACAATCCCTTGGACATACTGCCTTTATCTTCATCTAATCCCCTCCAAAAATTACTATAATAAAATTATACATCAACATTAATAATTAGTAACCAATCTTTTAAATACATCATAATATAAAATGAAGTTTAAATTAGGGTGATTAAATGGGTAGTAAATCAAAAAGAAACGAAGACTTTAATGTTAAGGAAGAACCAAATCTAACTGTAGATATATTGGAAGATACTGAAAATGTTAATGCTGATGAAGCTTCAAGATGTGAACAGGAGGGGAGTGCGATCCTATACTTATAAATTCTAAGAATATACCAGAATGCAAGAATGAACCTGAAGAACCCTGCTGCAATGACGTAAACTATATAAACGTTCCTGTTGTTATAAGTCAGTTTAAGATATGCATTCAGCTTGAAAATTCAGTTAGATTCTGCGAACCTGTTGTTTGCATTAAAGCATCTAAAAAACACTTCAGCTTAAGGAGTGTAAATTAATACCTGGGACAAAGAAGGTATTTATAAGAGGAGTTATTAAAAAGGTGTTAGAATATGCCTCTGCTCGCTGCCAAAGTTCCAAAGGCACAAGCGGTAACATTAGATATTTAACCTACCTTGTTCCCTTTGAATGTACAACTGAAATAAGCTATATAAATCCACCTGAGATAAGGGCAAATAAAGAACAAAAGTTTATCCCCCTTGAATATCACTTTGTATGTGAGGATAAGGGATATTTTAATCAAAACATCCTGTGTGAAATAGTTAAGTATAAAATAAATGAACTTATGTGCAGAGAGGATGTTGTTCCTGTTGAGAATATAAAGGGGCAGGATTGCTTTTATAAGATGAAGGAGAGAATTGTGCTTAATTTACATCTAAGGCTTATGCAGAATCAGGTTGTGTGTATGAAAAAGGGGCTGAATAGCCCCCTTTATTATGCCTCCAATACTGCTTCAACTTTTGTATCAAGTTTTTCTTGCTTAGTCATATATGAAACAAGGATGTATACTATTATTGATAGACATAGGGATAATGTACCATTGTATATACCCTTTGAAGCAAAGTATGTTTTGTAAAAGTTAGCACCTAATACCTTTGCTATTTCAAGGCCTACATTACAAACAAGTCCTACTATAATTGAAGCAAAGGCTGCCTGTTTTGTTCCCCTTGACCAGTTAAATCCAATACCTATTGCTGGTGCAAGTGCTGCTGCGAATGTACCCCAACCAAATGCACCAAGAAGTGCAATTCCCTTTGGTCCAAGTGTTAAGGCAAGAATAATTGTAACTACAGCTATAATAACAACTACTATTCTTCCCATAAAAAGTTCTTGCTTTGAGTCTAATTTTTTATTAAAGGCAAAGGGCAAATCTCTTACTGCACTTGCTGCAGCTATGTTTATAAAGGAGTCTGCGGTTGACATTATAGCTGATGCAATACCTGCATATACAACTCCTGCTATAACCTTTGGAGTATAGTAGTTTAAGAATACAACTATTGTATTGTCGGTTGATTTCTTTAATAAATCCATTGCTTCTGCAGGTAGTTTACCTGTTACTGCTAAGTATTTTACTGCTAAACCAACACCAAACCATAATAGACCTGCAACCATTCCTCCAATTGCTGCAAGTACTACTCCCCATTTCATCTTTCTAACTTCTTTTACCATATAAAATTTGTGAACTATGTGTGGTTGTCCTACTATACCAATAGATAAGCAGAAAAACCAGCTCATTGTTGTTATGGCAGGCATTATACCCCAAGGGTTAACAAACTTTGCACCTACTGCATCCTTAGACAATACTTCTACAATACCAGCAGCCATATTTTGAGTTCCATTACCATTAACCAAACATAGTGCAAATATAATTATTGAAGCTATAATCATACACGCCCCTTGAAATACATCTGTATAAACACCGGCAAGCATACCACCTGCAACAGAATATATAAGTACAATACCCATTCCAACTAATACTGCCCACTGAAAGTTTATTTTAAATATTGGTGATAGTATAAATGCAAAGGCAGTTATTTGATTAGCAAGATATAAAACAAGCCCCACCAATATTGCAATTGCTGCTATTCCACTAACCCATTTTGATTTATAACGTGCATACACTGCGTCAGGTGCAGTCATACAATCATTTACTTCTGTTAATAATCTCATTCTTTTTCCTAATATAATCCACGCCATTGCAAAGGATATAGCAGTTGGGAAAGTCATCCAAAGAGAACCTTGTCCAATACTAAAATAAAGACCTGGACCTCCAACAAAAACCCATCCTGATATTGCTGCTGAGAAGGATGCCATTGCAAGGGCTATAAGACCTAATTTCTTACCTGCTATAAAAAGTCCTTTGAACTTGTGGTCTGCTTCATTGCATAATACCCTATAACTAATACAACCAGCATATAAATGCTCATAACAACTCTTATGGTTGACATATTTATCCCCCATTACATATTTAGTTTGCTTTGATTACTTTCAGTTACTTCAATACTTAAGTTAGCACCTGTCTTTTTATTAAACTCCTTTATATCTTCACTTGTTATGTAGTCTTTATCAAATCTTAATGCATAAACTAAAGTTACAACTAAAAATGATGCCACCCATACTCCATATACCATAATAGCTGTTGCCTTTGGTAATCCTAAGAAATATCCTGTAACTTGACTGTTGTTCATTGAAACCATTGAAACAAAAGCAATTAGCCAAATTATTAAAATTGCTATAAGTGAAACCTTAGCCCTACCTCTAACAGTGTCCTTCTTCATTGCACCAAGCCACATCCAAGCTATACATACGAATGGAAATGAAACAGCAAACAACATATTGTTTTTAGTAAATTGAGCTATTAACATTAAAATTGCTGAAATCAAGATAACTAATACTGTTAAATCCTTCTTATTCATAACCAAACCTCCCCACTTTTTAAAATTTATTTTTTAATAGAATAATAAGTTTGATCCCCCTTTTCTTTATAAGGTCAACTGCTAAAAGTCAGCTGCCTGAAAAAGGAAAGCAAATTATATGCCATAATATATAAGATAAATCAAAGCCTGAAAGCTAATTGTTTTTTATCTAATGTAAATATTTTAGACACATTATCATATTGATACACATTGTATGAAAGTAGAAAAATCAATCATAAAAAGGTGCCAAAACAGCATAAGGGGAAACTAAATTTATTATTTTGGCACCTTAAAACTACTTATTTATAGAATTCCTTTATCCTTTGTAATACAAGCTCTAAGTTATCGTAGTGTGGAGTATGACCACAGCCATTTAATATTACAACCTCTGCATTATCTCCTATTTCTTTTGCAGTAAAATATGCTAAATTAGATGGAACAATTAAATCTCTATCTCCAGCAAAAATTCTAACAGGTATGGTTATTTTATCTACTTCGCCACTTCCCTGTGTCACACCATTATACATATGGGATATATTAAAGCTGTGGGCTGCCCAGGCTGCATCCCTTAAGTTTCTTGTCTTAAAAATATCATCTAAAAGCTCCTCATACTCTTCATCGCTTGGTTTTACAATATTTAAAACAAGCTGATCCCAAAGATATTTTATAAAGGCTCTATTATTATTCTCTAATGCGTCTATCATAGGCTTTAGTTGTATTCTATCCTGCAATAGTTCTTCTTTATTTTGATAGCATTCAGGCAAAAATTCTCCATTTGGTCCCTTTTTATGATATGAATATCCTGAGCAAGGAATAGATTCATAAAGTATCAAGCTGTTTGCATAACCTTCATAATCTGCCACAAATTTTTGAGAAATTCCTCCACCCATTGACCATCCAATAAGTAAGAAATCCCTTAAGTTTAATTCATCACAAAGAAGCTTTATATCCTCTGCAAAATCCTTAAATGTATCAATAGGCTTGTTGTAGCTTGACTCTCCTGCTCCTCTTAAATCAACTGCAACAACGTGATAGTCGTCTGCCAAGCACTCAAGAAGTTTTCCCAATGTCTTGAAGAAACCATATTACCGTGTACAAGAAGTATAGTCTTTCCTTCTCCTCCTTCGCGATAACCCATAACCTCGCCATTTTTCAGGTTTACTTTCTTAAGTTCTACCTTTCCCATAATCCCCTCCTACCAAATCATATATTTCTCTGCATCCCTCTTTAGCTGTTCTCTAAAGTTAGGATGTGCAATGCTAATTAAATTTCTTACTCTTTCTCTAATTGTTCTTCCCTTAAGAGGTGCAACTCCATATTCTGTAA
Source organism: Caloramator sp. mosi_1 (assembly GCF_028622835.1). GTDB lineage: Bacteria > Bacillota > Clostridia > Clostridiales > Caloramatoraceae > Thermobrachium. Next base: position 716,511 of record NZ_CP117677.1, read on the forward strand.
CAACATAATCTACATCATTTCTTGAAAGTGATACTGCTGCCCCTTGAGTTAACATCGGAACAATAGTAGAAATTGTATCATTCTTTGCAGTTGAATAAAGTGCAATTATTGATTTTCCACCTACACTGTTTTGTGCTCCTATTGCAGTATCTGATTGTCCTCCTGTTCCACTATATTGAACGTGTCCTATTGCCTCTGAACAGCACTGCCCTGTTAAGTCTACCTGCAAGGATGTATTTATAGAAACCATCTTATAGTTTTGTCCTATCACATAAGGATCATTAGTATAGCATCCTCTTTTAAATTCAACTCCAGGATTTTCATCAATAAAGTCATATAACTTTTTAGTACCAAGTGCAAAGGTTGCTATAAATTTATCCTTGTGTAGAGTCTTCCTCTTGTTTGTTATAACTCCTGCGTTATACAAATCCACCATTCCATCTGTAAACATTTCTGTATGAACACCTAAATCCTTTTTAGTGATAAGTGCCTTAGATACTGCATTTGGAATTCCTCCTATACCAAGCTGTATAGTTGAACCATCTTCAATGAGCTCTGCTATATAGTTTCCTATTATCATATCCTTTTCATTTGGTTCAACTATTGTAAGTTCTGGAGGTCTTCTATTACTTTCATATACAAAATCCACTTCACTTATATGCACAAAAGTATCTCCATAGGTTTTTGGATAGTTTTCATTTACCTCAAGTATTACTATATCTGCTGCCTCAATGTATTCCCTCTCGTAGGTTACTGATAAAGATAGGCTAAAATACCCGTGTTTGTCCATAGGTGTTGCAGTTCCAACAAATATATTAGGTTTTCTATAACCTAATCTTTGTTTTGCTGCAAGGTGTAGATGGTTAGGTAAGAAGCTTGCAGTTTTATCCTTGTGGGCTTTTCTTGTTAGTGGGCTGTAAAACCAAGTATTGTTTATAAAATGTCCCTCCATATCTGGTTCACTTGTAAATTTGTAGTTGCCCATATTTAGACAAGTCAATACAGATACATTCTGAACCTCATCCTTTATCTCGTGAAGTCTGTTTAAAAAGTCCATAGGTTCTGCCCCTGCAAGTGCAACACAAACCTCATAGTCTGACTTTACTAAATGCAAAATTTCATCTAAACTTTTTAGCTTTCTATTATATTCTTCTCTAAAATTCATAAAAATCCTGCCTCCTTAATCTTCTACTTTTCCCCATTTTATTGTATTTGCTGCCCAAGCATACCCAATTCCTGCACCAACCATAACAACTATATCTCCTTCCTTTACTTTGCCCTGTTCTAAGCCTAATTTTAAAGATAAAATTTGGTCTATTTGTCCTATATGTCCATAATCACAAAGATAAACAGATTTTGACTCATCTAATCCAAGTTCATTTAAAATATACTTGTGGGCAGAATATTTAAAGTGTAATATTGCAAGATAACCTATATCCTCCTGTGAATATCCACTCTTTTTAAGGAATCTCTTATAACCTTTAAAAAGTTAGGTGTAGATTTTTCATTAAGTCTCTGTTTCATTCCCTCAACATCAAATACATCGAGGGATTTATAGGCGTAATCCACATTTTCTCTATTTATTGGATTAACTGTACCACCATACCTTACACCAACATCCCTTGCAAAGGAACCATCACTCATTATAGCTGACTCTAAAAGCTCGTTTTTACCTAAATTCTTTTTAAGAATTAATGCACCGCCACCTGCACCTAAATTATACATAAAACTTACTCTTGGATTTTTGTAGTCTATGAAATCTCCATTTCTATATCCACCAACTATCAAAACGGTGTTTATTGAATCATCACTCATCATCATATCCTTTGCAACCTTCATTGCAGTAATGCAGGTGCAGCATCTTTGTTGCAAATCAAATCCATAGGCATTTTTGCTCCTATCTTCTCCTGTATATAGATGGCTGATGTAGTCAATGGATATTCCTTCCATTCTTCTCCTATAGAAATTACAACATCTATTTCCATAGGATCTATGTTATATTCCTTTATACAATTTAGAGCTGCTTTCACACCCATCTCCTGAGTTCCATCATCCTCTTTTGGTATTGGCTTTTTATAAAATCCTAACTTCTCAATAACAGCCTCCTCCGTCCAAACCCCTCCTGTTGCCTCACTTACCTCTTTTGCAGTAATAAATTTATCTGGAATATAGACTGAAACCCCAGCAATTCCAACGTGTTTTCTCATAATATCACCCCTTAGCTTTTTTATGAATATTGCAAAAACTATGCCAAAAATACTAAAGGAGCACCCTTTTTGGTGCTCCTGTGTAACAAATTATTACATATGTATTATTTATTTTCACTCTCTATGTTGTATTCTTCTATCTTTCTGTATAATGAAGCCCTCGGAATATTTAATTTGCTGGCTGCTAAACTCTTATTGTTGTTACACTCCCTTAAGGTACTTATTATTATTTCCTTCTCTATACTCTCCATAATCTCCTTTAAACCTTGGTCCTTCTTATGTTCAATCTTAAAGGTCTTGTTCAGTATAGAGGCTGGAAGATCATTAATCATAACTTCCGTTTCATCAGCATTAACACATATTCTCTCAACAATATTTTTTAACTCCCTTATATTTCCCGGCCAGTCATAATTACATAATATATTCATAACCTCATCGGGTATTTCTCTATAAAGTCCTGTCTCCTTGTAAAAGTTGTGTACAAACTTTTCAACTAAAAGAGGTATATCATCCTTTCTTTGTCTAAGGGGTGGAATGTCTAAAGAGAGTACATTTAATCTATAATATAAATCCTCCCTAAACTTTCCCTCATCTACAAGCTGTTCTAAGTTCTTATGGGTCGCACATATAACCCTTACATCCAGCTTCACAACCTTATTTGAACCTATTCTTACAACTTCCTTCTCCTGAAGAACCCTTAAAAGCTTTGCCTGCATATATAAAGGCATATCACCAATCTCATCTAAGAATATTGTACCACCATTTGCAAGTTCAAACTTACCAATGTTTCCGCCCTTTCTTGCTCCAGTAAAGGCACCATCCTCATATCCAAAAACTCTGCCTCAAGTAGATTTTCTGGAATTGCAGAACAATTTATAGATACAAAGGGAACTCCCTTCTTTCACTTTCATTATGGATAGCGTGGGCAAAAGTTCTTTACCTACTCCACTCTCACCTATAATTAAAATATTAGAATGTACTCTTGCAAGCTTTTTAACCTTAGATTTTACCTGTTTCATAGGCCTTGACTCACCTATTATGTCCTCAAGTGTGTATTTTGCCCTATTCATCTTAGCTATCTCATTTTTATATAAATTAAGTTCTTTGTGTATTTTCTCTATCTGTTCTGTTACCTGTTTTAACTTTTCATAATCATCAAATAGAAGTAGTCCAAATCCACCTATTAAATTATCATTTTCATCTATTATTGGTACTCTGTGTACTATTGCCTCTTTTCCATTTGAAAAGACGTGCCTTTTGCAATCTCTGCTTGTTTATATTTTAATGTGTCTAAGAATTTAGAAGTTGGTTCAACCTCTGTAACAATTTTACCCAAAACATCCTCTTCATTAAAGCCTAAAAAATCTAAAAAGCATTTATTTATGTAAACTATTCTTCCATCCTTATCTAAAAATCAACAGGTACAGGTAGTTTATCAAAAGATTTTTACAAAAAATTAAATTCCTTTGTCTTCATAAAATTTATCATTCCCCTCACCCCAACCTTTTCACTATTTACTATATTTTATTATAAATAAATCCAATATATTTTAAAATATATTCTTTAAATAAAACAAAAGGTGCGGAGCACCTTTTGTTTTATTTAATCTTTATCTCAAATTCTGCTGTCTTTAAAAATCCTATAACAGCAAGGGCAAACTCATTTGGTCTTTCATACATTGATGCGTGTCCTGCTTCCTTTATCTCAATCCACCTGCTATTTTGGATTCTATTTTTTATTTCAAGCTGATAAGATGCTGGAGTTATTATATCTAATTCACTACTGATTATTAGTGTAGGTACTGTTATTTCAGATATCCTGTCTAAAATATTTAATTCATCTGCACTTTTAACAGCCCTTCTAAAGCCGTCATACCATTCCTTAGTAAATAGGCCCTCAAACAAATCTATTCTTTGATTTATCCATTCAAAATTTTCTTCATAGAATCTTTGAGAATAGATGTATGGCAGTGTTGCCTTCATAAAATTTTTGTATCGTATAGTGAAGCAGAATATTCCCACGCATCACCTATATGCTTCATAATTTTAGTTGTATAGGCGGTTGTGTTCGAAAGGATGAGGGACTTTAATGTATCTTGATATTTTAATGCATAAAGCATTGCAACTTCTCCACCATAGGAGATACCAAGAAGGTTGAATTTACCTAAGTCAAGTTTCTTAGTTAACTCATACAGCATATCTGTATGCATATCCTGTGTATAAAAACTATCTCCCTTATCAGACCTTCCTTGATCTATTAAATCCACCAAAACTACTCTATAATACTTTGAAAGTGCTCCCACAAATGCTGCCCAACTTGCTGTAGACATCATTATTCCATTTAGCAGTACTAATGGCTCTCCCTCTCCATATACTTCATAGTACAACTTTTTATCCTTTATAATCTCAAATGGCATAACTTCAACTCCTATTCAAGTCCAACAAAATCTGAAATCTTTTCAAATCTTGGTAATTTTTCATCCCATACCGCCTTCATAAAGTACATCTTTTCAACTCCATTTCTTCTGTCCTTTGTATATGTTATACCCTTTGCAATACCGTCATTCCAATCCTTAAATGTTTCCATAGCCTTTATATATCCTTCCCAAGATAAGTCATTTCCAGCTCTCTTTAATCCTTCTACAAATACCTCTGCTGCAACCCAACCAGCAGCTGCAAAGGCATTTGGTGTTTCGTTTGGGAAATATTTCTTATATGTTTCAATAAACTTCTTAGCTGCTTGATTATTAGGATCTGTTATATCTGGAACCCAAGCTGTAACAATAACACCATCTGCTGCATCCTTTGCTAATGTTAACATAGTTAAATCTGCATTTATATAGGATGTCATAAATTGAGTCTTAAATCCCTGTTTCTTTGCTTCAAGAAGAATTCCTGGAACAGCCTTTTGATATCCAACAACTATTGTTACATCTGGGTTTACTGCTGATGCCTTTTGAACGTGAGCTGAAAAATCAAGGTCCTGTGTATTAAATGGAACTTCTGCCTTTAAAACATCCTCCTTACCCATCTTCTTTAATTGTTCTTTAATACCTTGTAATTCTTCCTTTCCTGCATCATCATTGCCGTAGATTACAGCTAATGAATTAGCCTTTAGATTGTCTATAGCATATTTAACAAGTAATCCACCCTCAAAGGTGTAGTTTGGCTGTACTGGGAAATAATTACCCTTTGCCTTTGCGAAGGCACTTACTCCAGTTCCTTGGTATACTGCAGGTATTCCCTTTTCCTTTATATAATCAAGTGTTCCAAGACATCCTGGTGTGCCTAATTGACCTACAATTGCAAACACTTTATCCTTCTCAACAAGTTCTTCTGCCTTTTGAAGTGCTAAATCTGGCTTAAATTGGTCATCCTTTGCAATAAGCTCAATCTTTCTTCCATTAATTCCACCTGCATCGTTTACCATATTAAAGTAAGCCTGCATTCCGTGTAGCATTGGAACTCCAACTATTGCAATAGGTCCTGATGTTGGCCCTATAGTTCCAACCTTTATAGTCTTTTCGTCAACACCTTGTGCAAGAGTTGTTTTTGTTTCCTTACCACAACCTGATAGTAAAGAAATGGATAGAAGAAGAGTCAATAGAATTGATAAGATTTTTTCATAAAAATTCCCCTTTATTTTAATTAATTATGCACCAAGATATGATTTTCTTATAGCTTCATCGCTTAAAAGTTCCTTGCTTTCTCCTGCTTTTACCACTTGACCTAACTCAAGTACATAGCTGTAATCTGAAATTTTTAAGGCTCCGTTTGCGTTTTGTTCTATTAAAAGCACTGTTACTCCTTCACTATTTATTTGCTTTATTATCTTAAAAATTTCATTAACTATAATGGGTGCAAGTCCAAGAGAAGGTTCATCAAGCATTAAGAGCTTTGGTTTTGACATAAGAGCTCTACCAATTGCAAGCATTTGCTGTTCCCTCCACTTAAGGTTCCTGCTACCTGCCTTCTTCTCTCCTTTAGTTTTGGGAAAAAGCTATAAACCCTATCAAATTCGTCCTCAATATTTATTTTTTGTTTCTTAATACATATGCACCTATTTTTAGATTCTCCTCAACTGAAAGCTGTGGGAAAATCCTCCTACCCTCTGGACAGTGGCTAATACCAAGGGATACTATTTTATCTGTCAACATATTTGTTATATCCTGTCCTTCAAACATAATGTTGCCTGACTTTTCCTCAACAAGACCAGATACTGCCTTTAAAAGACTTGTCTTTCCTGCACCATTTGAACCTAAAATACTAACAATCTGACCCTTTTTTATTTCTATATCAACCCCCTTTAGTGCATTTACATAACCATACTTTACCTTTAAATTTTTAATTGTAAGCATCTTTTTCCCCCTATCCTAAATATGCCTCAATAACCTGTGGATTTGCTTTTATTTCATTTGGGGTTCCTTCAGCAATCTTTTTACCAAAGTTTAAAACTACAACTCTATCGCAAATATTCATAACAAAAGGCATATGATGTTCTATTACTATAATTGTTAAGTTAAATTTATCCTTTAATTCCTTAAGCTTATTAGATAAATCTATAGTTTCTGTGTCATTCATTCCTGCTGCAGGTTCATCTAATATTAAAATCTTTGGATTTGAAACTAAAGCTCTTGCAAGCTCAACCTTCTTTTGAATTCCATAGGGAAGATTTATAGGGTAATAATAGGCATAATTTTGAATTCCTAATGTAGTTAAAATTTCAAAGGCCCTGTTCTTTGCTTGCTCCTCTATTTTTTTACCTTCCTTGACATAATCAAGCTTGAAAATATATTGTAATTTAATTGTCTGTGCTGACCTATTAAGAGATTATCTAAAACAGTCATATGCTTAAAAAGTTCTACATTTTGAAAGGTCCTAACTATACCCTTGCTTATAACATCGTGGGGTTTTAGAGAACTTACATCCTATCCAAAAACCTTAATTTTGCCTGTATCCTGCCTATAAAAACGGCTTATTATATTAAAAGAGTTGTTTTTCCAGCTCCATTTGGTCCTATTATTCCAACGATTTCTCCCTCATTAACATCAAAGGATAAACTATCTATTGCTTTTAAGCCTCCAAAGGCAATTGTTATATCTGAAAAATTCAAGGCCTCCCTTTTCATACCTTAACCCCCTCGTTCTTAAATGCTGCTTTTTTCTTCTTTATCCACATCTTAAACTTTCTATATATGTCAACAAGTCCATAAGGGAAATACATAACACATAATATAAGTAAAAGTCCTGTGAGTATAAAGGAGGCATTTTGTATCTTTATATTCTTTAAAAACTCAGGAATTAAAGTAATGAAAAGTGCTCCAACAACTGAACCTTCAATAGAGGCAATACCTCCTATTACAATCATTGCAAGTATATTTAAGGACATACCTACATCAAAGGTATTTGGATATACCTGCCTAAATAAAAAGGCGTAAAGACAACCTGCAACACCAGCATATATAGCACTTATTAAAAAGGCTATAGTTTTATACTTTGCAACGTCTATTCCAAGGGACATAGCTGCATACTCACTATCCCTTATTGCCATCAAGGCTCTTCCTGTTTTTGTTTTAATCAGGTTTTTGCAAATATTATTGAAACAACTATAAAAAATAGAATAAAATAGTACATTGATAATCTTGATTTAAGCTGATACCCAAATATGGAGGGAGCATTTATTCCCTTTATACCTGAAAAACCTCCTGTAACACTTTCCCATTCCATAAAAATATGGCTAAAGGCAACTCCAAATCCTAATGTTGCAATAGCAAGGTAATTTCCCTGTAGTCTAAGGGCTGGAAGACCTAATACAAAGCCTAAAAGTCCACTTATTAAAATTACAATAGGAATTATTAAAATAAAGGATAGATTAAGCCTTGTTGATAAAATTGCTGTAGTATAGGCACCAATTCCAACAAAGGCAGCGTGCCCTAAAGATATTTGGCCTGCATATCCTAAAAGGATATTAAAACCTATCGCAATTACAACATAAATTCCAGCCATATTTAAAAGTGTCATAAAGCTTCTGTTAAAGTTGAATACTAAGGGAAGAAGTATAAATACAGCCAATAGGATTATCTGCTTCATATATTTTTTCATAGTCTACACCTTCTTTCTATAGCTTTTGCCACATAATCCATTAGGCCTTACCACAAGCATCACAACTATTAACACAAAGGCAAAAACTGTTTTCCAAGCAAGGGATATATATTTTCCAACTAAGTTTTCAAGAATACCAATTAACACACCACCAACTGCAGGTCCAATAAATGTATTAAAGCCCCTAAAACTGCTGCACAGAAGGACTTTAGATGTACCTCAGACATCATATTTATATCGAGAAAGGTTGTTGGTGCTATTAACATACCTGCTGTTGCTGCAAGCATTGAACTTATTATCCAAGTGGTAACTGTTACCCTCTTTACTGATATACCCATAAGTTTTGCTGCTTCAACATCCTGTGCAACCGCCCTTATAGCTATTCCCTCCATAGTTTTAAAATAGAAAAATAGTGAAAGCATTATTACAATTGTTATCAGAACAATTACTATGCTGTTTGGTTCAAGGGATACTCCAAAGATATTTATGTTTTTGCATTAATAAGCTTTGGGAAACTCCTCGTCTCAAAACCAAAAAGATTACCAGCAAGTCCATTTAAAATCATAATAAGTCCTAAGGTTGCTATCATAATGCTTAAAACATTAGATTTTGATAAGGGTTTTATAATTAATCTATAAACAATTACCCCTAAGATTCCTGCACAAACTATTGTTAAAGGAAAGGCTATATAATATGGAAGTCCTATAAAGGTCATAAAAGTATATGCAATAAATGTACAGAACATCGCCATCTCACCCTGTGAGAAATTGACAACGTCAGAAGTTTTGAAAATTAGAACTAACCCTAAAGCAGCAAGTGCATATAGGCTGCCGGTTATTATTCCACTTACAATTACCTGTGACATCACTCCACCTCCGTGTATAGAATTTTCATACTATTTTAATGCAATTTTTATGCCAAATAAAAATAAAAGGTCTCAAGATTATACAGAATAAATCTGTATAATCTTGAGACTGTGTCTATATATGATACAATCTAAAAGATTTACATTATACTACTATTTCTCGTCCTCAAATTCAACCTTTAGTTCATCGAATTTTGCTTCTTCTTCTCCCTCCATATATCCAACAGCTGGGCCATCCCAACAAACCTGTTGATTTTGGAGAAGCTTAATTGTTACATATACAACCATCTTTTCCTTTAACTTTCTAAATACTTCTTCTGTTTCAAATCCTCTAACTGGCCTTGAATCAAGTTTAATATCTGTTTCATAGATATACGCCTCTTCTAATTCGCAGTATACCCTTTCATTAAATACTTCTACGTGCTTATAGTTATCTTCCTTCATATTCTTGCCTGGCTTCTTGCAGTCTAAAAATTCTACTTCCTTCTTTGGAGGTGTTGAATAAATCTTTGGATATCTTTCAAAGCATACTTCTGTTACACAATCAAATGGTACATTTAATGTTGCGTGTCTTATATTTCCTGCTATACCCTTACCTGTTACTCCGCCTAAGGTTGAATATACAATATTCTTTCTTACATAACCTGCAAGGTATACCTTATTAGTTCCTGGTATTAAGTGGCATTGTGTTAAATAGACATTTTTATCTATAAACTTAATATCTATTGCATCCTCTGGTAAAGTTATATCTGCTTCTGTATCTATTTGAACAGTAAACTCTGCTAAAACTACTGGTATCTTAACATATTTCTTTCTTCCGTGTTGATAATTTTTGCATAAGCATTTTGTTTCTGTATTTGTAACTTCTATTGTTTGTTCATTTTGTGTTGGATTACAAATTCCCTTACATCCTCTGGCTTTACATCCATAGGCATATTATTTCTTATATCTGGCATATTTGCCCCCCTTTATTTTTTCCTACTCTATATTATGTAAGATTTTGTCGAATGTTCATAATAAATAAAAACACTACCTTTTCATCATAAAAGGTAGTGTAACTGTAACCAAATATAAAGGGGGATTTATAAATTGAAATTTTTAATCCTCAAATAAATCAAGATACTTCTCTACTTCTTTTTCTATTTAAAGTCTCCTCTTCATCTACATCCCAACTGCAACAGTCTTTATATACTACATCCCCTTCTTTTACAATAGCTTTAAACTCTTTTGTATTAACATCTATTACATCTCCATCATCTAAAACAACTACAACCACATTTCCCTCTACTCTATCCACAACACCCTTCATAAAATCACTCCTTAGGAACTATATGACACTTCCTGCATCTTGCTTCGTATGCTTCAGTTGCACCAACTAAAATAATAGGGTCGCTATACTTTGCAGGTTTTCCATTTATAAGCCTTTGTGTTCTTGTTGCAGGGTTTCCGCAAACAACGCATATAGCCTGAATCTTATCTACAAACTCTGCAATTGCAAGAAGTCTTGGAATAGGCCCAAAGGGTTCTCCTCTAAAATCCATATCAAGTCCTGCACAAATCACCCTTTTGCCTTTATCTGCAAGCTTTTTACATATATCAACTATCTTTTCATCAAAAATTGAACTTCATCAATTGCAACTACGTCAGTAGTATCCTTAACATAGGTTAATATGTCCTCTGGGTTTTGAAGACATATTGCCTCCTCCTTTATACCTGTATGAGAAACCACACAGGTTTTGCTGTATCTATCATCTATCACTGGTTTAAAAACCAGTACATTTTGCTTTGCTATCTTTGCTCTTTTAATTCTTCTTATAAGCTCTTCACTTTTACCACTATACATTGGACCTACTATAACCTCAATATATCCGTGATCCTTTGGGCCGTACATAATATCCCTCCATCCTAAAACTAAGAAAAAGACCGGCACGCCGGTCAAAGAATTATTCTTCAATCTTTAGGTTGTACTTCTTCATAAACTTATCCATTCTTCCACCTTGTTCAACAAGCATCTTTTGCTTTCCTGTGAAGAATGGGTGGCACTTTGAACAGATTTCAACCTTTAATTCCTTCTTTACTGAACCTGTTGTAAATGTGTTACCACAAGCACACTTAACAACTGCATCGTGATTGTAATTTGGATGGATATCTCTCATTTATTTCACCTCTTTCATATATTCTTAACATAATATATTTACTTTATGTAGTACCTTCCGTCAACTTTTAAGATTATACCATATTTATTGTAGATTTTCAATATCTAAATTAATCCTTTAAAACCTTTGCTGCCATTTGTACAAATTCCCTGTTTGTTTTTGTTCTTGCTATTGAATTAAGTAGTTTTTCTGTTGCATCCTGAGTAGTTTCATTTGATAGAAGTCTTCTTATTGCAAGTACAGTTGATTTTTCATCTTCATTTAACAGAAGATCTTCTCTTCGAGTACCTGACTTGTATATATCTATTGCTGGGAATATTCTTCTTTCTTGAAGTTTTCTATCAAGATGAACTTCCATATTTCCCGTTCCTTTAAACTCTTCAAATATTACGTCATCCATACGGCTTCCAGTCTCAACAAGGGCTGTAGCAAGTATTGTTAAACTTCCGCCCTCCTCTATGTTTCTTGCTGCACCAAAAACTTTTAGGTTGAATAAGTGCCCCTGGGTCAAGACCTCCAGATAATGTTCTTCCCGTTGGGTTAATTGTAAGGTTATAGGCCCTTGCAAGACGAGTAATACTGTCAAGAAGTATAACAACGTCCTTTTTAAGTTCAACAAGCCTTTTTGCCCTCTCTAAAACAAGTTCTGCTATTCTTGTATGATTCTCTGGTTCATTATCAAAGGTTGAATACACAACCTCTCCCTTAATTGATCTTTGCATATCTGTTACTTCCTCAGGCCTTTCATCTATTAAAAGGACAATTAGTTCAACATCTGGATGATTTGTTGTAATAGCATTTGCAATCTTCTTTAAAAGAACAGTTTTTCCTGCCTTTGGAGGTGCTACAATAAGACCTCTTTGTCCTCTTCCAATTGGAGCTAAAATATCTATAAGTCTTGTTGCTAAATCCCCACTTGACACCTCAAGGCTCAGTCTTTTATTAGGATATATTGGAGTTAACGTCTCAAAACTTTTTCTACCGATTATCTTCTCAGGATGCATTCCATTTATCTCTTGAAGATAAATAAGTGCTTTATATTTTTCAGTCTCCTTTGGGAATCTTGCCTTACCTTTTATCAAGTCACCTGTTTTTAAATTAAACCTTCTTATTTGTGATGGAGATACATATATATCCCTTGGACCCTGCTGATAGTTATCTAATCTTAAAAAGCCGTACTGCTGGTTTTCTATAAGCTCAAATACACCTTCAACCGTATCTGCATCCTGAAGAAGCTCCTGTATCTTTTCTCTCTTTTCTACGTCTATATCGTGAAGCTTTATTTCCTCATCACGAATAGGATCGTTTTTTCCTCTTCAATTACAGGTACAATAATCTCCTGAGGTTTTGCCTTATTCTTCTCCTCTTCTAACTTTAAAATCTCTTCGATAAGCTCGCTTTTTCTAAACTTTGAAACAGATTTTATATCATAATCCTTGGCAATCTGTCTTAGTTCCTCAAGCGTCTTACTCTTCAATTCTTCAAAATTCATACTACACCTCCATAATTTTACAACACATAAGGACATTTAACTCTATCTTGAACATCTTTTTATTAAATTCGGATAACTGGGGAAATAGACGAATAGAACAGACTATAAGACTCGACTATTATTATTTTAATACTCTATATAGGAAATGTAAAGTACAACTAATACTGTTAAACATAATTAACATTTACTAAGGCTCAAAACATATATGTATATAAATAAATTACCCCTTGAAGGATTTTTGCATTCATTAAACCCAAAAATTAGCATACAACGTACCATCACTAAAGGATGAGTATACCATAAAAGTAAAACTTTTTACACTAAGAAAAACTTAGACTTGCTTAATGCAATGAATGAATGCCAAAGAAAATCCTTCAAGGGCTAATCTTATCTTGAATTTTTCAACATCATCAATAAATAATTATTTTGTTTTTATAATCTATGAATTGCATTTATAAATCTTACCGTTCCTGTCTTTGACCTCATAACAACAGACTGTGTTTTTACTCTATCTTTACTTAAGTAAACTACACCCTTTAGAAGGTCTCCATCTGATACTCCTGTTGCAGCAAAATACACATCCTCTGCCTTAACTATATCATCTATATACATTATCCTTTTAAAATCAGTAATTCCCATCTCAATACATCTTCTTCTTTCTTCTTCACAGGTTACACAGAGCCTTCCTTGGAAATCTCCTCCTAAACATTTTATTGCAGCAGCAGCTATCACTCCCTCAGGTGCTCCACCTGTTCCAACCATAATATCTACTCCAGTATCCTCAAACCCTGTTGCTATTGCAGCTGCAATATCTCCATCTGTTATCAACTTCATTCTTGCACCAACTTTTCTTACCCTTTCCATTAGTTCATAATGTCTTTCTCTATCCAGCATTATTACAGTTACATCCTCAACCTTTTTATTAAGTGCCTTTGCTACGTTTTTTATATTTTCCTCAAGTGGTGCATCTAAGGATACACATCCTCTTGCTCGCCTTCCTACTGCTATCTTTTCCATATACATATCAGGAGCGTGCAAAAGCCCTCCCTTTGGTGAAATTGCAACAACTGATAGTGCATTTGGAAGTCCCTTTGCTACAAGATTTGTTCCATCAAGAGGGTCAACCGCAATATCAACTTCAATACTATCTTCATCTCTAATGCCAAGTTCTTCACCAATATAGAGCATAGGAGCCTCATCCATCTCTCCTTCACCTATTACAACCTTACCCTTTATTGGGATTACATCAAACATTTTTCTCATAGCAGTAACTGCTGCATCATCTGCTGCATTTTTGTCTCCTCTACCTAAAAGCCTTGAGGCACTTATTGCTGCTGCCTCTGTAACTCTTACATAAGATAAAGCTAAATCGATATCCATATTACTCCCCCATTCCAAATTGCTAATTATATTATATACACTATTTATATACAAAGTCAATCAATAATATAACACATTTTAATATATGTGCGACACATAAATACTGCTCATAAAAAAGGAGCCAAAAGCTCCTAATACCCTCTTTACTTAAATTATGTACAGCATTAATATATCTTATAGTACCCGTTTTTGCCCTCATTACGATAGAACTTGTTTTTACTCTATCCTTTCCTAAAAATACAACTCCCTTTAGAATATCTCCATCTGATACACCTGTTGCTGCAAAATACACCTCATCTGATTTAACTATATCATCAAGCTGCATAACTCTACTCAAATCCGTTATACCCATATCAATGCATCTTTTCTTTTCTTCGTCATTGGTTGGAAAAAGTCTTCCTTGAAAATCTCCACCTATACACTTTACAGCAGCTGCTGTTATAACCCCCTCAGGTGCTCCGCCTATTCCAACCATTATATCAACACCACTATCATCAAAGCAGGTTGCAAGGGCCTCTTGAATGTCACCATCGTTAAATAGCTTTAATCTTGCATTTACCTTTCTTACTTCTTCCATAAGATGTTTATGTCTTGGTCTATCCTGAATTACAACAGTTACATTAGATACATCCTTGTTTAGTGCCTTTGCTACATTTATTATATTTTCACTTAAAGGAGCATCTAATGATACCACTCCCTTTGCCTTAGGTCCTACAACAAGTTTTTCCATATACATATCAGGTGCGTGCAAAGAGAGCCCTTCTCAGAAATCGCAACAACTGCAAGTGCATTAGGCATTCCCTTTGCTACAAAGCTTGTACCGTCTAACGGATCAACAGCTATATCAACTTCATAGTCACCACTTCCTAATACCTCTCCTATATAAAGCATTGGTGCTTCATCCATTTCACCTTCACCAATAACAACCGTTCCCTTAATTGGAAGACTATCAAACATAGCCCTCATACCCTCAACTGCAGCTTCGTCAGCAGCATTTTTATCTCCACGTCCCATATATTTTGAAGCATTAATTGCGGCAGCCTCAGTAACCCTAACAAGCCCAAGTGCCAAGTCCATATTCATAACTTTTCCTCCTAATGTGTTATACTATTTATTTCTTTTAACAACATTTTTATTATACTCTTTGTGTTAATTGTTTGTCAAATATATTTTTGTTAAATAATATTTACCTAATGTGATATACTTTTAGAGTGCCACCCAGGTGAAATGTGAAATTAAACTATATTTCTATGTCGTTTGATAAAAATAAAAGCCTAACTTAATGTTAGGCTTATTTTATAACCATATTATTTCTTAGGTACTGTTTCCCAATCCTTTAGGAACTTTTCTATTCCTATATCTGTCATAGGATGCTTTGCCATTTGAACAAGCACCTTATATGGTACTGTTGCAATATGTGCACCTGCAAGTGCTGCTTCAACAACGTGCATTGGATGTCTTATACTTGCAGCTATTATCTCTGTCTCTATGCCGTAGTTGTCAAATATTCTTACTATCTCTTCAATTAATGTCATTCCATTATGTCCTATATCATCTAATCTTCCTACAAATGGACTTACATATGTAGCACCAGCCTTAGCAGCAAGCAGAGCCTGTGCTGATGAGAATATCAGTGTAACATTTGTTTTAATTCCTTCCTTAGAAAGAACCTTAACAGCCTTTAATCCCTCAAGTGTCATAGGTATCTTTATTACTATATTCTTGTGAATTTTAGCAAGTTCCCTTGCTTCTTTAACCATACCCTCTGCCTCAAGGCTTATTACCTCTGCACTTATTGGACCATCAACAATTTCAGTTATTTCCTTTACAACCTCTACAAAGTCTCTTCCTTCCTTTGCAATAAGCGAAGGATTTGTTGTAACTCCACATATAATCCCTAATTTTTCTGCCTCTCTTATTTCATCAACATTGGCAGTATCAATAAATAATTTCATATAATCACTCCCCATTGTAATATTTTTATTTTATAACCCACCTCTTTGTTTTATCAATAACTCCAAGATGAGTTAATAATTCAAACATATCATCCATATATCTATTAACCATATCATCTACAAGATATTCTTTCCCTAAAAATGCAATTTCCATACCACAAACAGGACATCCTAAAATATTTACTGGCCTATCAATTAAATCCTTTATTTTATATTTGTATTTATGTGTTTCTCCACAAGCTATGCAAGGTATATCTATTTCAACTTCTCCTTTGGTGGCACTTACTTTAAGTACAATGTTTCCACAAGTACATCTTCTGCTTGTTGGTCGTTTTGCCTCAAACAGATTTATGTTAAAACTTGTATATCTACCACACTCACTGCACTTTACAGCAGCCTTTATGGAAGAATCCATTATCATTTTTTTCACCTCCATAATCATATATTCTCCACTTAAGTTTAAATTCCTTCTATGTCGAAAAAATATTTTTTGTCAATGTTTATTTAAAAGGATTCTAATGTTTTTTGAAGAATATAAATATTATGAAAATATTTTTAAGGGGGTAACACAATGCCAATTGGAGAAAAGGTAGTAATTAGGGTAAGAATGTCCAGCCACGATGCACACTATGCTGGAAATTTAGTTGATGGTGCTAAAATGCTACAGCTATTTGGAGATGTGGCTACAGAACTTTTAATACGCCACGACGGAGATGAAGGCCTATTTAGAGCCTATGATAGCGTTGAATTTTTAGCTCCTGTATACGCCGGTGATTATATTGAAGCTATTGGTGAAATTGTTGAGGTTGGCAATACATCAAGAAAAATGAAATTTGAAGCAAGAAAGGTCATAACCTCTGCAAATCTTCCTGATAATGACTCTGCCTGTGATGTTCTTGATAATCCAATAATAGTTTGTAGAGCTTCTGGAACCTGCGTTGTTCCAAAGGATAAGCAAAGATTTAATAGGGGGTAATTATTATGGAGAAACTTATTATCACCTGTGCACTAACCGGTGCAGAAGTTACAAAGGAACAAAATCCTGCCGTACCATATACAGTTGAAGAAATGGTAAGTTCAGCCTATGAGGCCTATACTGCAGGTGCTTCTATATTACACATTCACGTTAGGGAGGATGATGGTACTCCTACGCAAAAGAAGGAGAGATTTAGAGAAATACTCGATGCTATAAGAGATAAATGCCCTGATGCAATTCTTCAGGTTACAACAGGCGGTGCAGTAGGAATGAGCGACGAAGAAAGGCTTGCACCTGTTGAATTAAAGCCTGAAATGGCAACACTTGATGCTGGTACAATAAATTTTGGAGACGAAGTTTTTGCAAACAGTTTTCCTTCCCTTATTAACTTTGCTAAAAAGATGAAGGAACTAAATGTAAAACCTGAAATAGAAGTCTTTGATAGAGGTATGATAGAAAATGCAAAAAGACTTCTTAAAATGGGTCTTTTAGATGCTCCACTTCATTTTGACTTTGTTTTAGGTGTTCCATCAGGTATGCCTGCTGATATAGACAGTCTAACCTATATGATAAGGTCAATACCTCAAGGTTCAACTTGGACAGTAGCAGGAATTGGAAGACATCAACTCCCTATGGCAGTCTATGCTATACTGCTTGGTGGACACGTAAGGGTTGGCCTTGAAGATAATATATACTACAACAAAGGTGAACTTGCAAAATCAAATGCTCAGCTTGTAGAAAGAGTAGTTAGAATAGCCAAAGAACTCGGAAGAGAAATCGCAACTCCAATGGAAGCCAGAAGGATTTTAAATATAAAATAAAAATTAATAAAAACCCCATTATGGCTTCTGTAAACAGAGATTTGTCCATAATGGGGATAAATTACAAACTTTTGTGCACTTATAGATACTTCATATATATTCCTTAAGGTAAACTAATATATAATTCTTCCCTCTCATCTTCTGTTTAACTATATAATTTAAAGGTGGGATACTATGCTTTTTATTGTTAACCCTAAGGCTGGAAATGGACGAGCTCTTAAGGCAGTAGAAAATATAAAAAATATATGTAATAAAATAGGTGTAAATTATGCATTGGAATTTACAAGTTATCCTGAGAACGCAGTAGAGATTGCAAATAAAAATGCTGCAAAGTTTGAAAAGATTATTGCTGTAGGTGGAGACGGTACTCTAAACGAGGTACTAAATGGTATTGTAGATACAAATACTGCCCTTGGGGTATTACCCTGCGGCACAGGGAATGATTTTGCAAGAACAATATATAAAACAATGGATATTAATAAAATTATAGAACTATTAGTTAAAGGAGATTATAAAAAATGTGATGTAGGAAAATGCTTAAATAAACACTTCATAAACATTGCAAGTGTGGGTTTAGATGCTGAAATAGCTCATAAAGTTCAAAGAGGTAAAAAGATATTTGGTGGTAAAACAAGCTATCTACTTCAGCTTGCAAATACATTAATTAAATATAAAAATACTTCTTTAAAGATTCAAATTGATGATATGAGTTTTGAATCCGAAACTCTTTTAACCATAATATCTAACGGAAAATATTATGGTGGTGGAATAATGCCAGCACCAGAATCTGATATATTTGATGGCAAATTTGATATTTGCCATATCAAAAGAATGAACAAACTAAAAATCCCCTTTCTTTTGAATAAATATATTAAGGGGCATCACAAAGATTTTAAAGAAGTTAGCTTTTATAGAGGTAAAAAGGTAAAAATAGAGTCTGAAGATTTATTTGCTGTAAATTTAGACGGAGAAACTTTTCTTGCAAATGAGGTGCAATTCGAATTAAAGTCTAAATATGTTAACTTAATCTATCCATAAAAGTTAAGTTCCATCTTTTTAAAAAATAAGATGGAACTTAACTTTATCTTTATCATTTAGATATTCGTATATATTTTGCATAAACATAGGCTATTTTATTATTATATTTTATCTTATACCAGCCATTTTGACTTTCTAAAATTTCAACCTTTGTATTTCTTGGAAGAACAAATAGTACTCTACTTTTTGTAGTAGGACGTTGTCTGAAATTTAATCTGGAAATAGTCACATAACCATATTTTTTAGATACAATCTTGGTTTGCTGAGTTTTATTTGTATTTGTACTTGCACTATTTTTTACTTCTTCCTTTTTATTTTGTTCCATTTCCTTCTTTTGCAACTCAACAAGTTGGTCATTTATATCCTTTTTATTTCTATAAAAGGATTGTCCAATTTCTTATAATAATTCAAGTCTTTTTTAATCCATTTATCTTTTACCCCAATATATATATCACAATTATTAACAGAATTGATCAATTTATTAAAATATACTTCTTCTTTTAAGTTGACATAATAGTTGTTATTATTAATCACCAATTTCATATAATATGTTTTATCCAAACCTGGTTCCTTTGCAGTAAGTTGCATTGCTACTTTATCTATATCTTCTTCTATATTTATATGTGGTAAAACACCTACTTTGTTTATTTCGTTACCATAGGGTGAATAAAATTTTTGTGTTGTAAGTTTTACAACATCACCGTTAGATAACTCAAAAAGCTCTGGGCTGTTCCCTTACCATAGGTTTTTTACCTATAATTAATGCTTTATTATAGTCCTTTAGAGCTGCTGCTAAAATTTCCGATGCACTTGTTGAATTTTCATTTGTTAATAAAATAAATCTATCATTTATTAATTTGCTTGGTACTACATCACTTCTTATCTTTGTTTCAGTATCATACTTGTCCTTTAATATTAAACAAGTATTACCTCCAATAAAATTAGACAATATTTCGATTGCTGTATATAAAAACCTCCACCATTGTTTCTAATATCTAAAATAAAAATATCTGCACCTTTGATTTTAAGCTGTTATATTCATTTAAAAATTCAGCATTTGTATTTTCGCCAAAGGAAGTCAAACTGATATATCCAATATGTCCATCGATTAGTTGACCTTTAGCTGTTGCTATTTCTATTTTAGTTCTCTTTAAATAAAAATTTAAAGTTTCACTACCCCTTTTAACTTTTAAATTTACAAACGTTCCCTCTTCGCCACGTATTAATAATATTGCCTCTTCAAGGGACTTATTTGAAATAGATACTGAATTGACTTCAATTATTATATCTCCTGGTAAAACACCAGCCTGTTTTGC
Organism: Caloramator sp. mosi_1; assembly: GCF_028622835.1. Classification (GTDB taxonomy): domain Bacteria; phylum Bacillota; class Clostridia; order Clostridiales; family Caloramatoraceae; genus Thermobrachium. The sequence goes on from NZ_CP117677.1 coordinate 736,817, forward strand.
AGAGGAATTGTCAAAAACACCTGTAATTAATACTCCTTCTTCACATTTTTCTACCGATACACCAATTCCGACATAACTTTGATTTATTGAGTCTACAAAGCTTTCAAAATCGTCGCTTGTAAAATAGGTACTATAGGGGTCACCTATGTTTTTAAATAAGTCATCTACAGTATTTACATTTAATTTAGAATCATCCACATTTTCCACATAATAATTTTTAATAATATCCTTTACTTCATCTATTTGTCCTGCTGCAAAAACATTTAACTGAAAAACAATAAAGAATAGAATAAAAATTGATATTATTCTCTGTTTCAGACTATATTTCGTCAAAATCAACACCTCCATTCCTTTTAATTATAACATAATTTTATATTTAAAAAAGAGGATGATTAAGACATCCTCTAAAATAAAAGTTCCATATATATTTTTCTTTCGTGACCATCAGAATATTTTACTAAACCTTCAATTTTTATAGGTAAGTAATTTGCCCAATCAATAAGATTTCTTATTTCTCCTAAATTCATGTCATTTAACTTATAGTATAAGTCTTCTAATTCAACAGAAAGTTCCCCATCTATAATTTGTTTTTCAAACTTTTTGATAAAGCACCATCTTTTGTCTTTATAGTGTATTCTACATTCATCACATTCTCATCAAAACGAATATTTATACTATCAAATTTACTATCATCAGGCATTTTTGTTAAGTCTACATATGCATAATCATTAAATACATTTACTGGTAAATATTTTTCATTATCATATTTAATAGTAGCTTTTTGATAACTTAATAGTTATTATAATTTTTCTTTGTAAAAATTCCTGTAACATTTCTTACTAACTTACCATCTTTTATTATACATACTACTACAACTTCTTTCTCTTCTGCTGATACTTCTTCTCCTACTTTTATTATCTTACCTTTAAATATACTTCCTTCCTCTTGCCACCATTCTTCTCCTTCATTGTATCCGTAATATCCATAGCTATATCCTTCTGGTAGTTCTGCTGCTTCTTTTATAATAAACGTTCCCTTATTCATATCTATTTCTACTCTTATATAGTTTAATAATACCTCATTTACATCCCTTACTTTTCCATCCTTATCTACTACCATAACTACCATTGTTTGTGGCTTGTTAAATTCTATCTCCTTTTTAAAATCCTGTGCTCCTTCTGGTACCTTTTTATCTACATATCTGTCCCATATCCATCTTCCATCTACTTGGTTTTCTAATTGGTCTATTAAGATATACTTATAGCTATATCCTTCTGGTAATTCTATATTTGCTCCTTCTATGTTTGCTTTATATCCTGTTTCTGTCTTTTGTACTTCTCCTGTCCATATTTCTCCCATATGTACTCTATCTACTCTTCCTGCTACTACCTTTCCTTCTTCATCTAATGCTACTATCGCTACCTTATCTCCCCACTTCACACCTTCTATTTCTTCTCTTTCATTTACTTCACTCCAATATTCATCTATTTGTATACCTCTTAAGTCTATATCATCCTCTACTACCTTATACATTATTGTTCTTTCATCTTCCTTTTGAATAACGTATGTTCCATTTTCATCTATAAAACTCCATAACATAATTTCGTCATTCAATGGCATATATTTATCTAAAATTTCCTTAAATTTATCTTCTTTTGTTCTTCTTCACTTAAATTCATAAATATTGATATACACTCATTTTTATCCTCATCTTCAAGTGAATCAAAAGCTATTTTTATGTCTTCACTAAAATATTTGAACTTTTCTACAAAATCAAATATACTATTTTGTTTAATAAACTCTACATATATAGGTTCAAATATGTCATCTACATTACCATATCTATCTACAATTCGTAATTGCAACTTATATATACCCTCTGGCGAATTTTCAGGATTATTTATCCCAATATAAATATCAGTTAATCTATCAGAACCATCCTTACCTATTCCAAATTCAATTCTATTTACCACTTCATTTCCTTCTGGATCAAATAACTTGCTTAATACAACCTCTTTACCATCATTGAGTATTATCTCTTCTTGTGTATTTTCATCTTTTAAAGTTACTGGTATACGTTTAGTTTTTAAAAATGAAAAATGATGATACACTGCATTACTACTGTCAATAACAATTTTATTCTCATCATTAATATATAACTTAGGCATTAATTTAGCTTTACAAGTAAATCTTTTAATATATTCTGAATTTTTATCATTGATATCTTTTACTTTTATTTTTATTGCATAATCTGTTCCTACTTCAAGATTCTTTAATTCTAACTTAGCTACATTATCTACCACATTTATATCTTTAAATTCTTCTACCTTTTCAGATAACTTTAAAGTATCATCTAACTTATAAACTTCAACCTCTATAGCTTTTGCATTCACAGTCATTATATTACAATCTAAAATTGAATTATCTTTTGTATTTATGTCAACTCTTTTTACATAGGCCTCGCCATCTAATGTTAAACCATTTTCTAATTTAACGTTTATTCCAGTATATGATCCCCCTTTTGAAGTTTGAATATCTATAGGTACATTATTAATAATTTCATCCTTTGTCTTCTTTAATAAATATACTCTTTCTTTAAATACTTGAACAAATTCATTTTCATCTTTAGGAATATCAGCATTATTAATTGGCTTTATTATTACATCATCACTAAATGATTTACCCTCTTTTAATTTTAATACATATTCTGTAATATCAGCACCAACTTCTACAGATTGAGGTATAGTTGTAAATGGTATTTCTCCTTCATATATTAAATTACCACCCCAACCCTGAAGTTTTCTACATTCTCTTTCTACATACATTCCGTTTAACGCATCATTCAACGCTTTCTGAATATCATCCATTCCATTAAATTTACCTGCAAAATTACCCCATTTAGCTGCTCTTATTGTATTTGCAATAATAACTTTTTCAACTTCATCATAATTATTAAATTCTCGAAGATCTAGATAACCTAATTCACCTGCATCTTCAAGAAGTACCTTGAATCTTTTCCCATTTTCAATCCATTGGTTATAATCCTCTACCCCATTTAGTGGTGTATATATTTCATTTATCATTTCAAGTTTCTCGAACATTTTTTCTTGTGTATTTACCAAATTTCTAATATCTTTAATTGTTTTATTACTGCCATCTTCTAAAACAATTTCGTTTAGATTTACTCCATCGTCTCTTTCTATAAAGTTTAACTGTTCAACTAAATTATCAAATTTACCCTTTATCTTTAATTTTTGAGATTTTACATATAAATTATCAACTTTTGAATTGTTATTAAATTCTATTATTGCATCACTATTTTTTTCAGTTGCTAATTCTCCTACCGATGTATTTTCTATTTTTATTCTACCACCATTTTTATCTTTCATTTTTATATTTGTTATTTTTGCATTTTTAATATCCAATGTATTTGTTGCTATATCATTTATTACTAAATCACCTTCAATATTTGTTTTATATAAAGTTAAATCTCCTCCACCATCTACAACTACATCCCCAATTATTAATAAATTGTTTAATTTTACTTCCTTTCCTTCTTCTACATTAATTATTATATTACCTTCAATAATTGTTTGTCTTGATTCATCTCCTAAAAACCTGTTGAAATTTCTATGTTATCTTTTATATATATAAATCCTGCTACAACTCTATTATTTTTGTCTAATATCAAAACTGCTATTTTACCATTTATATTGGGTTCATTATTTTCCTCAATTCTGTTCCAATTATTATTATTAAATATAATTTCATTAAAATTAAATTCATTTTCTATTTGCTTGTAATACATATCAAAATTTTCAATACCTTTTTTATAACATTGACTTTAGCTCTTATAGTTGTTGGCTCTACGTTATTTATTGGACTTAAATCTAGTTCTCCAAGATATTCTAAGCTGTCTGATGAACTTTGACTGCTGTTTAACCAATTTTTAATCTTAACTCTACTATAACTTCCATCACTCAATTTTATATTAACATAATTAGGTAGTATTAAACAGCTATCGTCAATTTCTTCTGGGATTTCAATATCAGCTATTTCTTCTACTTCAACAACTGTTCTTTTTGAATAACATTACCACCAATATTCGATGGTGTACTATTATTTTCATTGTTTATAATAATGTTTTCACCATTATTTATATTATTTGTGTTATCAATTTGTATTACTTTAACACCCTCAACTGCATTAAGCTGTTCTATTTTTACATTATTTTCTTTATTTAAATTAACATTTTCCTTAGCCTCTAGTTCCTTTATATAACTACCTTCCTTTATTTCTAACTTCTCTACTTTATTTTCTACTATCAACTTGTCTACATTAGCTTTTATTATAACTTTATCACCATTTTGCTTTGTTGTTAAAGTTAGAGTTTTAATATTAGCTTCTTTATCTGCTATAAGCTCAGTTGAAGCCTTCAACACAATATTTTCTATTTTAGCATTATTATTAATTTCTATTTTAGCCTTATTTTCAACTTCAATATTTGTAAAATTACCATCTATTTTTATATTAGCATCCTCATTTTGAACTTTTAAATTATTAACTTCACCCGTTGATTTTAGTTCTACTTCTTCTTTTACTATAACAGTATCTATTTTACCTCTAAGTTCTACCTGTTTATTTTCTGATGTAGACTTTTGTATTTCAACTTGTCCTAAACTTCCTTCTTTAGCTTCAACTATTGCATTAGTCTTTACAGTTGTTTTAGCAACAGATGTTGTTCCTTCAGAAACTAATCTAACACCCTCTTTAGCTTCTACTTCTACATTATCGGCCTTAACATTGACTATATGTATACTTTCTTTAGCACCAGATAATATTTTTATATTTTTAGCCTCTACATTAATTAAATGAGTAATACCATCATTTCCTGGGTCAATATATATATCTCCATCTACCTTTAAATCCCTTAATTCTACCTTATCACCATCAATATAAACATTTCCACTTATATCTAAATTAGTAACTTTAGAATTTTGATGCTTAATTAAAATATTATTTTTATATTTTCTCTTCTATTTAAATTACCTATAGTTGAATTTTCACCCAAATCTTCAATAGCTGATACTTTTAACCCATCAATTGCCTTTTGAGTTAATACCTTTTCTCCACCAACTGCATATATTTTTGTTGATGGTTTGATAGTATTTTTAACGCTATCTTGAACAATAGTATTTCCTTCTTTTGTATTTATTGCAACAAAAATTGTAACTTACCAGCATATGCTGAAGCTGTTAATGCGTCTGCAAAATCTTTTTCTCCAGGCCCGCCTATTGATGTAAAAATAACATCTTTTTAATATCTGCAGAGAAATATTTCATAATTTCTGTGTTAGTTGAGTATCTGTCTTTCCCTGAAATCCTCTCTACATTCTTTAAATCCTTAATAGCGTTATCTGATATAACTGCTTGTCCACCTATAACATAAATCTTCTTAGGATTTGTTTCATCTAAGAATTTTAATACTTCTTGAGGTATATTATTATTATTAACAAGTAGTATAGGAATATTTTTATTTGCAGCTATACTTGCAAATGAAAGTGCATCGGCATAATTTAATCCTGTAGCTAATGCAACCTCATTTTTAACACCTACAACCTTTGCTATTTCAACAGATGTAGAGTATCTATCCTCTCCACCTATTCTTTGAATCTCAATTCCTAAAGATAGTAATTGAGAATCTACATATTTATCTATTGCACCTTCTCTTCCTGTAATTATTACTTTCTTTGCTTTTAATCTTTTTATTTCATTTAGTGTATCCTCATTTATCTTATTTTTTGAGTTAATAATATAGGTGCATCATATTTCTTAGACAATGTTGATGCACATAGTGCATCTGGGAAATCATCTCCTCTTGATAAAATAACAACTTCAGAGCCATTTTTCCATCCTTGTTGAGACACTTTTACTGCTGTTTGAAACCTATCCTGTCCACTTAGTCTTACTACTTCTTGAATTGTAAATTTAAAATCGTTAGAGTTTGCCTTTACACCTGATGAACCCAATAACATTGTAAATGTTATAATAGCAGAACATATTACTTTTGAAGCTTTCCTATTCATAGTTTTCCTCCTTTTTTAGTATCTATATAAAATTATACAATAACTAAAATTCTTAGTAAATTTATAAATTTCGACAAATTTATACATAATAAACCCCCACCTAAACGGTGAGGGCTTAACATTAAAAATTAATTATAATTATTTCTGTTAATGTTCCTCTTATATATAATGTGTAATTTCCTTCATCTAAACTAGTTTCTATCTCTCTGCTTCCTTCTAAATCATCAATTTGATCAATATATTGAATATTTCCTTTTGAGTCTTCTATTCTCATTGTAACTATTTGTTTTTGTGGTGATATAACCTTTATCTTGTAATTATTTCCTTTCTTTGATACTACTACTGTCAATTTTTCAGTTTGTTTTGTTGCAATTAGTTGATATGTCTGTCCTGTACTTCCACCACTACTTCCTCCTGTATTTCCACCACTGCTTCCTCCTGTAGTATTATTATCATTGCTTGAATTATTTACTCCTTCTCCTTTTAGATCTACCTTACCTTGACCTTCTGTTTTATTAATCTTTGAATTTTTATCAACATTAACTTCAACTTTTTTATCAGTCTTAATCGATTCTACCTTAGCACTTTCTAAATCTAATTTTGATTCCTCATTAACATAAATATTTTTTATATTTCCACTTAATTTAACTTCACCTTTGCTGTCTATTATAATTTCATCTATATTACCTTTAATCTCTACTTTTTCATCTGTCTTTATATTCAAATTAAGTTTTTGTGCTTCATCTGCAACTATTTTTGTTGAAGACATTAAAACAACAGGCCTATCAAACAAACCTTTGAGTTCAACTTCCTTTGATTTAACATTTACAGCACCAAAAGAACCTTCTTGAACTTCTAATTTTACACTTGAATCAACAGCTGTTTGTTTTATACTTGTATTTCCTAATGAAACAACTCTGACTTTTTCATTACTTTTAACTTCTAATCTATCAGCCTCAACATTTTTAAAATAAATACTATTTTGACCACCAGATAGAATAACTATTCTATTTGCTTTTACTCCATCTAAAGTAGTCTCGCCATCCTTTCCTGGGTTTACATATAATATACCTTTTACTACTACATTTTTAAGTAATACTTTATTAGCATCAACAAATAGATTCTTATTTGCCATAGTATCTACTAAAGAAACATTATCTCCTGAAATTCTAATATTAACATCACTACTTGAAATAGTCTTATTCTCCTTTATATCTGAAAATTTTAACGTTGCTTTATTTAATACTTCCTCTGAAATTGCATTTTTACCACCAATAGCAATAGTTATTGTTGAACTTAACATATTTTCTTCAAGATGCTTTAAAGTTATATCTCTTATAACATCCTTCTCTGTTAGAAAAACAAATGAATTAGTTTGTGCAGCAAGTGCACTAGCTGATAGTGCATCGGCAAACTCATTCCCTATTCTACCTTTTCCTATTGCTATATAAACTCTACCATAATCAATTACATTTGCAAAATATTTAGCTATCTCTATATTTGTTCTAAATCTATCATTACCAGCAATTCTTTCAGAATTATTTATGGAATCTTTAACTGAATCGAAAATAACCTTATTTCCACCAATTACATAAACTTTAGAAAAATTATTTTCATCTATATACTGTTTAACTTTTTGTGGCAAATTGTCTTTTGTGTAAGTAAAATTGGCCAACCCATTCTTGCAGCTATTGGTGCAACTGAAAGTGCATCTGGGAAATCTTCTCCACTTGCTAATACAACTTTATCAGAATTTACAAGTTTTGCAACCTCATATGAAGTTTCATATCTATCTTTTCCTGATACTCTCATAACGTTTATATTTAATGATTGTATTTTTGACTTCACATCGTCTGAAACTACATCTTTACCACCAACAATAAATACATTCTTAGCACCTATTCTTTGTATTTCCTGTAGCACCTCATTAGTAATGCTATTTTTCGAAACCAACAAAATTGGTGCATTAAATTTCTTCGCAAGAGGTGCGGCACACAATGCATCAGGGTAATTTTCTCCACTTGCTATAATTACAGTATCGGCACTTTTAAATCCATTTTTAGATATTTCAACTGAAGTTAAATACCTATTATCTCCATAGTACCTGTAATTCTTTCCTATTGACTCTGACGCAAACGAAAAACGCGGTATGTATCCCATCAAAAGGGCTACAACTAAAGAAGATGCAATTATTTTCTTTTTATTCATATTAATCCCCCTTTATTTAATATTTTAACTATTTAAATTATACCACTTTTTAATAATTTATGCAAAACCCAGGATTAATTCCTGGGTTTTGCAATTTTGATTTTACTTAATAATAAACTCATAACCCTTTGATATTGACTTCATTGTATCCATTTGATCCCATACAAATGCTTTGATCTTATAGCCCTTTGTATTTTTATCAAGTTTTAATTTTGCTTGCATTTCTACTGCATCGTTTGATTTTATTATATATTTTCCAGATATACAGTTAACAAGCTTATTATTCTTATCATACAATCCAACTATCAATGTTGCTGTTCTATCTTGTGAAGTCACATTCTTAGCATTAATGGATATCTTAGCATCACTACCAGATATATATTCAACTTCATTATTTGCTGTAAGTTCAATTGGGTAAACTATCTTAACTTCATAAATTTTTACTGTTCCGTCCTCTGCTGTTACCTTTATCTTTGCAACTCCAGGTATAGAAGAAGCTTGTGTCACTTCAACCACTGCATTGCTATCTTCTGCTACAGCTGTTATTATATACTGTTTTCCATATTCTGCTTCAACAATATATTCTCCTTCTTCGTTTACATTTAGTTCTTCTCCATTTACGAATACATTCTTAATGTTAGTATTTTCATTTCTTAAATCAAAAACATTTAAAACAAAAGATAATATGTCATTATTTACAAACTGTACTTTAACTTCATAGTTTCCTCTTTCTAAAGTCTTTAAATATTCAGATTTTATACACAAATTATTATCCTCTAAATTATAATTTGTTTTATCTACAACTATATCATCTTTTAAAGTAACCTGTTTAATCTGTTTATCATAATCATCTGGTATATATAATTCTACTTTAAGGTCACTATCTGAAGTTCTATCAAATTTAACATAGTTATCAATTGAAATTGGATAATTTATTTTACAGTAAATATTAAGTACTTTACTTGAGGTATTTCCTGCATAATCAACAACATCAAGTCTTACAACGTTTAATCCCTGATTTAGTTTCATTTCGTAGCTATATTCCTTTTCTACACCTGTTGCAACTTCGTTTTCCTCTGTATATACTTGGTTTGTATTTATATATACTCTATAACCAAGTGTATTATCTTGTACCTTAAACTTTAACTCAACACTATCATCATTAACTACTATAGTATCCTTTTCAAAATTTAATACTTGAATACTTGGTGATTCTGTATCGCAGTACACTTTGTAAACATATTTATTTATATTTCCTGCTATATCCTCAATTTCAAAGAAAATTCTATTTAAACCTTCCTTTAATGCAATTTCTTTTTCAAATGCACCTTCACTAACCTCAACAAAATCACCATTAATCTTAAGATTCTTCACTTCTTCATTACATAAACCAAATACTTTTATGATATTTTCATTGTAGAAAGGAGTGTCTGAAAGATTATTTCCATACTGGTCATATACTACTACAGTTGGGAAGTCTTGATCAACATATACGTTTACTATTCCCACTCCCCAACTACTATTCTCTTTTACTACATTAATTCCTACAATATTGTTGCCCTTATCTAAATCTGTAACTGTACATTCAACTTCTCCATTTATATCCTTTCTTTGAAGAACCTTTACAACTTCATTATTAAGCGTAACTTCAACTTTATCATAATCATATTCATCTGAAACAATAAACCTTAAATCAAACTGCTTATTATTTGTAACAAGTTGTATTGGACTTAAAACTTCTACAGGGAAGAAACTCACATTAAAGCTTCCTTCAAATAATATTTCATCATCCTTTACAATTATATAGTTGTATTGTTGTTCTTTAAAGCTATCAGATGAAACCTCAATATCAAACGTACCATCATTATTTACATTAAATCTTCCATCTTCTATTTCATCTACTGAGCCATCTTCTTTGATTAAATTGTGTTTAACTAATATTATCATATCTTCAAAGGATTTGTTTGTTTCAATTTTACCATTTATCTTTGCTATCTTCTTATTATAAACTATATTTATTGGCTCTACAAAAACATTAAATTCTTCAATCTTTTTAATATTTATCTCTACTTTTTTAATTGTTTCATTTCCCGCAAAATCTACTGCCTTAATTTCAAATTTATTTGTACCTAACTTAACATCTACTGGTATCGTATATTCTTTAACTGCACCATTTAAGTTTTTAGATGCATTAACGTCTACAATATCATCATTTATATATAATGTATATCCAGTTAAATTATCCTGAACTATAAAATTCAAATTGTACTTTCTTGAAGATTTTTCAACAACCTTGTTTTCTAAACCATTTATTTCTGGTGAAGTTGTATCTAAAACAAATTTTTGTCCTACTGAGGCAAAGCACTTATTTTCTTTATCCATTAACATTACACTTAGTGAGTACTGTGCATCCTCTAAATTATCATTAGATAAATCAATTGTATTACCAGCAACTTCCCTTTCTATCCTGTCATTATTTCCTGCTTTATCTAAGGTCATTAATATATTACTTAAGAAATATTTTGCTGATGGACTTATTTCAAATTCAAATGGTGTTAAAGTATTTGTTACTTCATATCCTAATAATGGTTCAAACTTAGTTTCTATCGGTTTTTTAATTGTTATAAACTTATTATCAAGTTCTACAATCTTAACTCCCATATTTCCTGCAAAATCTAGTGCTGCAACAGCTACCTCACTTATTCCCTGTGGAATATATATATCCTTATTTAAATCTTCACCAATTATAAACTCTGGATTTGCATCATCTAATCCCTAAATACTATATAACCATATATTCCAACATTATCTTTACTACCTGTGAAATCAAAATTAAATACATTGCCTTCCCTCTTAGTTGCATTTACCTTAACTTCAGGTACAGTTAGGTCAACTTTAACAGGCATTTCTACTTCCTGCCACTTTGCTCCAGTATAGTCAACCTTAGATTTAAATCTTAGATAATACTGTCCTTCACTTGCAACTTGTGGTGTACCGAACATATCATATAACATTCCATCCCACAACCAATTTGGGTTCATATATGCAGGTGTATATTGAGTTCCAAGATTCTTTCTTATGTTTATATCGTATGATAACTCTCTTAAGACATTTCTAGTTTCATCTATCAATTCTACCTTAAATTCCTTAGCATTTCTTAAGAAAGTTAAATTAGGTTGAACATTATCAAATAAACCGTCTGCATTTGGTGATATAGAAATCATATCTGGAAGAATCTTTGGTAATAATAAATTATAATCAAAGCCTGCATATCCTAAATAATAACCAAACTCATCTGTCAAACAAGTAACTCCATAATATGTTTGTTCATCCCATATTGGTGCATCAAGTACTCTAACTTCGTCCCACTTACCATAGAAACCTATAAATGGAACTGTCATAGAAGGTGTCTTATTTTCAAGTTCCTCAATCTTTATAAATCCCTCTAAGAAGATATTTTGAGGTACATTTTCATCTATATTTAAAACAACACTTACCTCAGCCTCTTCATTTGCACCAACTGTAACCTCATTTTTATCAAATTCTACATTTGCCCCATCTATCTTTGCTTCTTTAATATTTATATATAAACCGTAAAGCAAGCTATTACTTAAAACACCAAAAGGATTGGAAAGCTTAAATGTCATATCCTCATTTGACATATTTTTGATCTTAATTTTAAATTCTTTATTCTCTGTAAAATCCCTTAACGCAACATTTGGTCTTCCATCCTCATTTACAACATATGCCTTTGCATTTATTGCTTTATCTGTCTTTATTAGACCTGCTCCTTGTTTTCTTGGAGAATATGGAAGATTATTTGTATCCATTAGTTGTTCTGCAGAGTTTGAAAGAAGAATTTTAGCCCTCTCTACAAGTTCTCTTCCTGAGAGATTTGGATTATTCTTCTTTAATGACTGTAAAACAAGTGCTGCAGAACCTGATGCGTGAGGTGCTGCCATTGAAGTACCACTCATTGTTTCATACTTATTGTCATTTACAGTAGAATAAATTTGACCACCTGGTGCTGAAACATCAGGCTTAAAACTTAAATCTGGTGCCGTACCCCAAGATGAAAAATCAGACATTCTATCCTTTACTGCGTTATCAGACAATACTGTCACATTCTTTTTAAATGAAACCTTAGCAGTATTTATATTATTTTTTAATTTTAAACCATCACTTCTTTTTATAAATACAGCTGGAATATTAACTCTTGAATCTGTAGCCATATTTATATATGTGTCTCCACCTAATGAACTATTATAAACAATCACTCCAACAGCACCTGCATATTGTGCATTAAGCTTTTATCAACAAAACTAATTGCTCCTCTTTCAATTAATGCAATTTTCCCTTTACATCTTTGTCTATAAAATCGTTTGGTAGTCCAAGGCCACAATAAACAAGTTCATATTCACCCTTTAGTGTTGTTGGGTCTACTTCACTCATTGTATAGCCCATTAATCCAGTGATTTCTTTATTTGCAATCATATATTTATAATTCAAGGCAGGAAGTGTAATCTTACTATTTTCACTTGATGCAACCTGTAGTGTATCTGGGAAAAGCCCTGGTGAACCAACAAGGCCCATATCTGGGTCATTTATATATGGATAATAATATCCATAAGTTGAATAATAGGAATTACCTCCTGAAACTACAACCAATACTCCAGCATCTGTTGCATTCTTTATTGCTCTTTGCTCTGGATCATCAGGCATTACAAACCCTGCTGTTGAACCTAAACTCATATTTATTACATCTGCCCCGTGCTTTACTGAGTCTTCTATTGCTGCTGCAATATCATCAGTATATGCACCTCTAAGCTCTGGATTATTAGAGAAAACCTTCATAGCAAGAAGCTGTGCTTCTGGTGCAACACCCTTTATTTCTCCATTTGCTGCAACTATTCCGCCAACGTGCATTCCGTGCATACTTGAAGTTCTATCTATAACTTCATCATTTAAATCAGCGAAATTATAACCATAGGGCACCTTATCTGTATAATATTTTCCAGGTCCACCCATTTCCTCAACTTTATTCTTATTTAATTTTGCCTTAGCTGGATCAGTTAACTTCATATCTTTATGGGTATAGTCTATGCCTGTATCAACAATTGATACAACCATTCCTTCACCTTTTAAGCCAAGTTTATCCCATACCTTTTCGGTATTTGTTAGTGCCTTTGCACTACTTAAATCTGGATAATAAACATTTGCAACTGTAACTTTTTTAACGCCTGGTATTCTCTTTATTTCTTCAATATCCTTGTAATTAACTGTCATAGAAAAACCATTTAATACGCTTTTGTATGTATGCCTTATTTCCCCATAACCTTTTATTTTATTCAAAACACTTAGTTGAGAATCAGTTACATTTTTCTCTTGTTCCTTTAACTTTGTCAAAGGAAGTCCTTTTGTTTTATAAGTTCTAAAGCTGAGGGTGAATCCACTTCAACAATTATTCTTACCTTATCATTTACTTGATCTTCTTTAGGTAAATTGTCAAGTTCTTCGAACTCCACACCAAATTTTTGCTGCATAGCACGCCTATAGTTAACATCACTTAACTTTGTTAAACTGTTCTTATATGCCTGTTTTGCTCTCTGTTTTAACAACTCAGTTTTGTCTTGAGTTTGTGCTGTAACGCTAAAACTAAAACTTGATAAAGCTAAGCTTACAGATAGAAATACCCCAATTAATTTTTGAATCTCATAGCATCCCTCCTATTTTATAATGTAATGAAATTTGTGGTTTTATTGTAAGATACCACCTCCATTTCTTTTTATATATCTTATGCTTAATATTTACTAAAATGGATATTCATTCGTTCGCAAGTTTTGAGAATATTTGATATTATAATACGAATACACTATCATTTTAAAATTGTAAAATTTAATTTTATTAAAAATAAAACATAAATTATTACTGTATAATATCTTCAATATAAATAAAAAGATGGTTCGCTTTTTATATTAAAACGAACCATCTTTTATTTTACTTTATTGTAAATCTGTAATCATAGTAAGTATAGTGCCCATTTCTGTTATTATAAACAACAATTCTTAATAAATAGTTTCCAGGTAATGTAAGTTTATCACCTTTTTCAATTTTATTCCATGTATTTCCTAAATCTCTACTATATTCAACATAGAAGGAATAGTCTTTATCAGTTTCTCTTACTTCTGTTTTACTTTTCATCCACTGAACATTAGTAGGTTCATTAATTATATATTCATTAATTGACACTGGACCTGTATATTCAACAGTACCACTATAAGTCTTATCTATTCCTCCAACAGGTGAATACTCTTTAGCAAGTGCTCCAATTATATCAATATCTGATTGATTTTGTTTTAGAGCTATTTTAGGTGCTATACTTCCATCTAGTTCTAATTTTATTGTTTTTGCTTGTGAAACTACTGAAGGCTTAAACAGTGTATTTTCATATCTTACAGCTACTTCATAATAACCATTTTTGTACTTTGATGGTGTTAATAATTCTCCTACCCACATTCCACCTTTTTCATCAATTACATATTCAAATCTGTATTTTTCTGCTACACCATTATCATATTTTATTGTACCTACAACAGGAATTTCTGCTCCCATACCTGGAACTGCGGGCACCACAATCCTTGCATTATAGCAAATATATTTATCACCATCTTGTCTTCCAACAACACCAGCTATTTGAGGATTGATATTTTCTATACTTTGATTAAACAACCTAAATTTAATATTAGATTCACCTATTTTATTATTGTTTGAATAAGCAATTATTGTTAGAGTGTTTTCAGCATTTTCATTTAACATATTAGCTATATAATAATTATATTTTAACGAATATATTAGTTCCTCTGAACTATCGTTAATCTTATATTTATAAGTTATATTTTGTTGAGATGGAATTGTGTAATTTATAGTAATTTTATCCTTATCTGCATTAGCTATATATTTTGATACAAATGCATTAGAAGTAGCTTCATAAGTGTATGTTGTTGAATCATCAGAATCAAAAGCTTTTCACCGTTAGATACTATTACTATACTTGGCATTGGTATCATTGAAACAAACTTACTAACTCCAGGCATTTTATTTCCAGATGCTTTTTGCCTAAACTCTACATACGTTTTACCCATTAATCTATATGGATTATATCTTAATTCATTTGCATCAAACCATTCACCAGAACCATCTATTCTACATTCTATACCACTAGTAATATTTTCAAAAACCCCAGTTTTAAAATTATAGAAAACATTTGGTTCTGATTGTGCAAGCATCGTATAAGGCTTTGAAGGTGTGGACTTTGTTTCATTATATGCAATCATTAAATAACGATTTTTATCCCATCCTTCAAATATTTCACTAGAAATTTTGAAATAATATATATTACTATTTTCTCCTGCTGAATCTACTTTTGTAACTTGTGGAAAATTACTTGAGTCAGCTTTTTGTGTTTCAGAAACAACAACGTACTTAATATCTTTACTCAAACCTTTATAAGTAACACGATATTGTTTTTCCTGTGCAATATATTCAACACTTAATATTGACGGTGCCTCTCCTGGATATGTTGCAATTGTTGCAACACTTGGTGCATAACCAGGTGTTACCCTTGAAGCCTTTATCTCTCCTGATGTTTTTTCCAACTCAATCTTAGATAATGTTGCAACTCCTTTTTATCTGCCTTTACTTTACCTAACAACTTATCTTCTGCGTCATATATTAAAACTTCTTCTCCGGGTTGTAAATTTCTCACAACCACACTATCTGCCTTAATTCCTTCTTCATTATATATTTCTATATCATTTGGATCAATCATTCTTGAATATCTAATAGCACTCATTTGAACCTTTGTACCATAGCCTATAACAGTTCCTGTATATGTAAAAACACCATTTTTAGATTTTACATTTTTAGTATCCCAGGCAACTAATACATCCTTAACTTGCCCATTATCAAAAATTGCTGAAACACTATCAGGAAGTGGAGTACCATAGGCTACTTGTTCTAAATCATCAATTTTTACAATCTTGCCTTCAGGTTTGAATTTACTTGCTGCAACTGGCTTGCCTTGGGTTTTTATATCATATATATATAATTTGCCACCCTTTAAATAAAATAAGATGTCCCCTATTATATTTAAACTTGTCGCTGTATCATCAACAACTTTTTTGATGTACCATCTAAAGCCCTTTTATATATCTTTCCTGAATCGGATAAGCTTCTAAAATATACTGAACTTGAATCTACTGCATTTATAAAACCAACCCTGTCATCAACTACCTGAGGCGTAGAACTCTTACCCTTTTTATTATAGTTGTTTGGATATAAAGAGGTTCTAATCTATTGCTTTTTGTATTAATTCTATATAACTTAGAATCATATCCCGCACAATAAACGTCACCATTTTCAGTAACAGATATATATCTTATTCCTAACTTTGTACTTCCTGTAACTGTAGCATACCCTTGTCTTGCACCTATTGAACCACCACTTATGTTAATTGAATAGAGTCTTCCTTTATCTGATAAATTACTGTAATACAACATACTATTAGTTGCTATTAAATAAGCAGCCTTATCAGAAGTAACAAGTGTCCCTTCATTTTGAGGGTCTGTGTTGTATGCCTTAAGTCTATATATTCTATTTCCACGTTTACCGTTTATATAATATATATAGTCATTTACTACATTTATATGAGAAGAAAGAACATTATTTACCTTACTTCTAGAAGTACCATCTGTTTTTATTCTATATATTTTACCACCATCTGACATATTACTGTAGTAAATAAAATCATCTACTACATTTATAAACTTGGCATTATCATTACATATTGGATATGAATCAGTACCATCTACAGGTCTTTTATATATCTTACCACCATCTGCAAAATTACTATAGTATATATATTCTCCATCTGTTGCTGCAATTCCACCATTGCTTATGTTTCCCTTTACATTTGTATATATATCCCTTTGAGTATCATCTACATACAGTAATACAGGAAAAATTCCATTATTATTAATATTACCTAATGTTCCAGTAGCAACTCTATATCCTGATGAATTATAAAAGGCTATGTAAATTGTGTCCACTAGATAGTTATTGACTAAAGAATAATGTTCATTTATTGTTCTTTTGTTTAATTGATAATCTGAACCTAAACTTGACAATCTATTAGTATCTGCTCCTATAATAAAATTACCTGTTCCCACTATATAGTAGTAGGCTTCTGGAATATGATTTATCTCCTTAATTGAAATGTCTATAGTATCTTTAGTATTACTATTCAATAATTTCAATTCAAAAACTGCATAGCCATATCTTCTATACGAGTCATTATTGTCTATTCTAACAAAAATTCCATTTTCATCAGCTACAAATTTTGTTCCATTTGGATAATTATAGTTTTCTGATTTACTGTAAACGGTCAAAATTCTAATGTTAGTTTTAACGATTTGTTGTTCTGTTACAAACTGACCATATTCATTCTTTATATTTCCATCATCATCAATATAAAATACTCTGCCAGGATTATTACGTATTTCTGAATTTACAGAATCTATGTTTTCTACAATATAGTCGCTTGTAAAAATTTTTTCTCCAACAATTGTTGAATTTTTAGGTAAACTAGTTGTTGCTGCTGCATAGGTTAATGTTTTTTAGGAAGAATACCAAAAATTATTGTTAAACTTAGCAAAAAGGATATAATTCGCCTCATTCCATAACCTCCTTTTATATTTTATAATTTTTTATAATATTACTTATTGTATTTTTACTTGCCCATATTATAAAGGGCAATTTATTCTTATCAATATAATGTTTAACCCTTATTTTACATTTAGTTTCATAGCCACCATCTAAGCTTTTGGCAGTAATTATTGCTTCTCCTATTTTTTGCCTTAATAACACCTTTATCATCTACAGCTACAATATCTGGATTACTACTTGTCCACTTTAGCTTTTTTACAGTTGCGTTTACTGGAACAAAATTAACATTTAATTTTGCTGTTTCTCCCTTTTTAATACTTTATTATTTTCACTGAAATATATCGCTGAAACCTTTATTCTCTGTTCTTCAAACTTTGTCATAAGACAATCCTCATTTCCCTTTACATTTAGCTGTTTTGATGTTGTATATCCAACAGCTACAAAACCATAAAAATCACAATAAACTGCGGATGAAAATATATCATCTCCGTCTTTTCCATATACATTTTTCCATATTAAGTTACCATCTAAATCATACTTTACAGTTAGTGCATCCATATTTCCTGAATTTAAGCCTTCTAATTCTCCATCCTTTGATTCAGTATAGCCAACTACCACTAATCCGTAATCGTTTTTATTAAAAAGTGATGTAAAAACATCCTCTTCACTACCACCAAAGGTTCTCGTCCATTTTACGTTACCGTTAAAATCAAGTCTTGAAATAAATGCATCATAATTTCCATAATACCTTTGGCTTTCAAAATCTTTATCAGAAGAGTTGGTTTTACCTACTATAACAAAACCATCTTCTATTTTACATATCGAAAAAATATCATCATCTCCATCTCCACCAAAGGATTTTGACCATAGAACTTTTCCATCTGTATCATATTTTACTATTATACCCTCTTGTCCTAATATTTTTAATCCCTTTAAATCCTTATCCTTAGACTCTGTATATCCAACAACTATGTATCCTCCAGTAACTTCTATTGCTGAGTAGAATTTATCCCATCTACTTCCACCAAAGGAACTCTTCCACTCAATATTTCCCTCTCTGTCAAGCTTAATTACAATTCCATCATACTCACCCTTATTTAGTCCTGATAAATCTCCGTCCTCTGAATTAGAATACCCTATAACCAAGTATCCATTACTTATCGGAATTGCATTAGTAAATCTTTCTGACCTACTTCCACCAAAGGTAGTTTTCCATTCTATATTTCCTCTAGAATCGAACTTAACCACAAGTCCGTCTTCATCTTTTACATTCCCATTTCCTATATCTCCATACTTTGATTTTGTAAAACCTGAAACAATAAAACCACCATCTTTACATACATTTACGCTATTGAAGGTATCAAAGGCCTCACCACCAAATTTTTTAATCCATTCAAGATTGCCACTTTCATTATACTTTAAAAGTAACGCATCAAAATCTCCATATGTACCATAAAAATTGGTCGAAAAATCATATGAATTAGTATGTCCTACAACAATAAAACCTAAATCATCTGTTTGCTTTATGTCATTAAACCTTTCAAAGCTTTTTCCACCTATTATATTTCCCCATAGGTATTCTGATTGTTTATTAATTGCAAAAGCTTGTATATGAAATAATAAAAATAATACTAATGTAAGAATTTTTATTCTATTTTTATACATTTTATCACTCCCACTCCATCCAAGAAAACTTTGCATATACATAATACCACAAAATATGGCTTATTTCCAGTTATTTTGATAAGAATAAGCTAATTTTGTTAAATAATAAAATTTAATGCTAAATTTAGGAAAATAACTCTAAAATTTTTAATGGTTCCAAATAAATAAACCCCGTGATATCTTAAATCGCAGGGTTTATCTACAATCTATGACCTCTATTAAATTAAGCTATTTATAGCCTTATTCCTTTTATTTCAAATTTAAATGCTCGTATACTTCTCTTAGGAATTATTATGCCATCCCATTCAATCCTAATATTTTTTACTTCTCCGTCCTTTTCATAGTTGTATGGCAAGAAATCAAGCTTTACATCCTCGTAAGCTCCATTTCTTACAATATAGGTTAAGTATAATGTTTCTTTTTCTTTACTATATGCCTTAGTAACAACATCTAGGTCAACTGTTTTTGGCTCTAATGGTGGCATATTTTTTATAAATTCTATTATAGCCTGTTTTTCACCTTCATTAATATCACTTGGCAAAATTAAATCAATTCTATTAGGATCATTTACTTCTGCCTTTAATCTTTCTGTATCAAACTTTACAGTTAGTTTCTTTCCATTTACATCTTTTATAAACATATCATCTAAGTTAATATAAAACTTCCAAGGTCTCGCCTTAAAGGGTGGAATATCTCCTATTCCAGTAGCCTCAAAGGTTGCTCTAAAATATATGTTATTATCTTCATCTGTTATTAGAATAGGTAATTTTTCAAAATTAATTGTATTATTAAGTCCATTTCTAATAATAACACTTACTTCAACTTCATTTCCATTTAAATATACATAGGATGTATGTATATTTACTTCTCCTTCTTTAATTGGTTCTAAACTTTCAAGTTCCTTTTTAAAGTATTCTTTTGTAATATTTGATACTTTATTTTCAATATCAGGATGAAGTGACAAATCTATATTAGATTTTTTATTGTCATTTTTTGTCCTCCTTAAAAAATAATGAGTTATTTTAATTCTAACATAAGTACTTATAAAAGTCTATAAATTAATGATTTGATAAAACTTTGCCTTTTATCTATGATATAGAGCTATATATTTAACCAACGACGTTTCTATTAATATATTTTTTACAAAAAGAATTAATCTTATTAATAGTTAACATTTAGAAAGTATAAAATTACGTAATTTATTAATTAGTTTTATTATTAATTATTTTTTATTCTTATTTTGAAAACTTATTGCATTATTTAAACCAATGCCTACTCCATAAAGTATCCAGAAAATTGGTGCAACTGATACAATGCTATCGTTAAATAATGCAGCCGAAAGATATCCTATCACTCCTAAAAATATTCCTAATCCATATACTTCAATTTCTTTATAAAAATAAGCATTAAAATATATTTTTATACTTTGTATTATGTAACCTGCTACTAGTATTACAAAAACAAAGAAAAACAGTAGCCCCATTTGTTGTGAAATTTGTAAATATAAATTGTGTGGTTTATCAACAATTATATATGGATCATACAAGAATCTCAATTTACCTAGTACATCATTTTGAGGGAAAAATATCATAAAAGTATCTATCCCCGTTCCAAATAATGGATATTTTTTATTAAAGGTAAAGTCCTTGACCATATATATGCTCTTGAAGAACCTAATCGTTCTTTACCTTTAAATCCTATTGCTTCAATTTCACTGATTGGACGCGTTACGTTATCTGAAATCAGTATTTCAAATTTATCACCTTTAAGAACAAACTGTATATTATATCCACTATCTTCTAAAATAATCATATTCATACCTTTATATATGCCATAAACAAAATGTTTATCAGAATATCTACCGAATAATTTAAGTTTACCTGTAGTACTGTCATATTCATACTTAATTATGTCTCTATTTTCATCATAAATTATTAAATTTTGGTTCACATCAAACTCTATTATACCGTCAGGATAAATAAACTTAAGCTTCTTATCACTTGATGATATTGATAAAGGTAGGTTGTCAATAAAATTTGACTCCTGTTTTGTAAAAAATTGTTTCGCCTCTTTGAATATTGTTGAAAATCTACTTGAAATATAACCCTTTGATACAAAATTTATACCACTTAAAATCAAAACTACAGATGCAAAAAGATAAAAAATATTTTTTTATTTTTAAATATTTTTTATTTAAAATAATTAACATAAATAAAAATGATACAATCACTCCTACTAATCCTGCTCTTGATTGAGAAGCAAGTAAAACAGATAATGCTGTTAAAGTATAGATATAATTTTTAAACTTATCAAAACTATCAATTAATAATATAGCACAAACTAAAAATATTGGTAAAACAATTGCTATATAACTACCAACATAATTAATATTATATAGTGTACCATATGCAGCTCTATCTCCTAACGTAAATTTAATGCTATCAAGGCTACCCCAATATTTTTGAGGTACAATTATTTTTTTCCCAAAGGTTGACTGAAAAAGTCGTGATTGAAGTATTGAAAAATTGCTATTGTCGATATTATTGTAAAATTATAAGTTAAAAATTTCAATAAAAATCCTACTTTCTTTTCATTGCTAGTAAAATATGAATTTAAGGCTATAATAAGTAATAATATATAACTTAACCAAACAACTAAACCTTCATATCTATCCGGTGCACCCCACAAAGATATAATCTTTTCAGTAGAAAACAGATGTGAAAGAAGTAAAAATAATATTAATAATAAAATTTTTGTATATGTAATTTTGTCTTTAAATAAATTTATTCTTTTTTATAAAGGAAGAAAATAAATAGAGCAAAACAAATTAATGTTAAAATAATCAATGTCTTTGCCTTGTAGTATGAAAATATATCATAATTATAATTTTCTGTTGGCCATATTTTTGTTATTGTGCCTGATAAAGTAACAACTTTAAATCTAACAATTAAAGGTACAACTAACAGTATTATTCCTAACAAAATATCAACTAAGGTTATTTCATCATTGTATATCTTTCTCATAATACCCTCCCATCTATTAACTTTTGTATAGATTTTTATTATGTTAATTTTATCATACTTTTATATCTTTATCAATATTTTCAAATTTTGAATATACTTTTGAAATAAAATGATATTAAAATTCATACAACCATTAGTAATATTTTCTGTACGTTTATTTAACATTTAAATTCAAAATAAGAATCTGTTTGCACCATTCTGCAAACTTTATAAATGCTAAATTAAAACAAAAAGGCAGACAAATTGTCTGCCTTTTTGTTTTAGATTAGTCTACTAAAACTTCAACTATATATACAATCTTATTAATTACTATTGATAGTGTAGCTTTTCCTCTACTTATTGCATTACCACTATTATCTACTACAGATTCATTTGATGAATAAATTCTGTAATCATTTGCACTAAATGCGATCTTTTCACCGTATTGATCGTATCCTACAAATACTCCTCCATTCTTGTCAGTTCCAAATAGAGCATTTGTCACTACTGCTGAACCTGTAGTTACCTTTATAGCATTCTTAACTTGTGATACTGTTGATAAAACTGGAGTAGTATTTACTACATTAAATGTTATTGTACCAACCTTTACAGTTCCAACTTTAACTGTTACAGTTTCTGTTCCTACTGCATTTGCAGTAACTATAGCACTTGATGTAGTTACATTTACAGCATTATTATTTTGTTCATCTTCAAGGACTACTGCACCTTCTACTCCAATGTAATTTCCATTGTTATCAACTTTATATACTGTAATTGTAGCAGTTCTTGGATTATTATCTTTATTATTAGTATTCAAATCAAGTTTAGTAGCATCTGCAACAGCCTTATATCCAGCAAATGTTCCTGCTTCAACAACGTTTACATCAAGAGTAGCAGTTAACTTAGTATTTTCTGTATTCACATACTCAACTGTTAGCTTATCAGTTCCCTTTTCTATAGCTGATAATGTAATTGCTGAACCTGATGTGTTTTGACTTACAACATTATTCTTTCCAAGGCTAACAGTTAATTTAGATCCATCTATTGTAAAATCTTTTCCATATTGATCTTTAAGATTTATTTTTACATTAGCTGATATTCCAGAACCTTTAACTAATGTAACTGCTGATTTATCTAATGTTAGAGTTGTTGCAACTGGATCCTTCTTTACTTGTATTTCTACAGTCTTAGTTAACTTAATGTTTGAATCATTTCTATCTTCTACAGTAACAAGAACAGTAGCCTTTCCTTCTGCTATTGGAGTAACAACACCAGTTACTTCATCAACTACAGCTACAGTTGGATTTAATGACTTAAATGTCTTATTTACTGCTGTATAATCTCTTCCATCTTGATCTAATATTTCAACATGAATTGCTTGACCAGTTGTTGACTTATAAAGTTCAGTCGTTGGTTTAGCATAATCAGGATTTCCTGTTGATAGTGTCCATCTGTCAAGCTTTGAAAGTTTTTGTAATGATTCCTTTACTGTTATTATTGTATTTCCTGTTTCTACCTTTGTATCTGTAATCTTAACATTTACTATTGCACTTCCTGTTGTAGTACCAGCTCTAACAACACCATTTTGTTTACTTACTATACTTGTGTTTGATGTTTCTACTACATAATCAAAACCATTTTCAGTTATATCATTTCCTTCTGCATCCTTTACAACAAGTTCAATTACACTGCCTGTTGTAACTGTAGTTGACTTAAATGCAATTGATGCAGGAGCCTTCTTTGCATAAGCGAATTCAACCTTAGCAGTTTCTGATAATGCTGTACCTACTTCTGGAGTTACTCCTTGAACTTCAACAACATATTCTTTCTTGTCTGATAGCCTATCTACTAACTTTATAGTAACAGTATCCTTTTCTACTGTAACTTTTTCTATTATTTGTAGACTATTTGTATCTGACTTTAAGTATACCTTAAAGTTGCTTGCTATAGCACTCTTAACATCCTTGTTAAACTTAAGAACTATTGTCTTGTCTGATGGAGCAACTGCACTTAAAACCTTTAAAGTTGCCTTTGATACTATGTCTTTTGCAGATGTTTCTACAGATGTTACATTTACTTTTCCACCAAATACTACATACTTAGCCTTTTCAATTCCCTTTGCAGTAGCTAATTCAGTCTTAACAGTTTCTGAAATTACCTCATCAACTAAAACTATTGCTGCATTATTCTTAGCAGCAAGTGCCGCACCAACAAGTGCATCAACTAAATTTGCATCTGCTCCCTTTGCTACATAAATATTTTCAAAATTTATTTCATTCTTGAATTTTTTACTATTTCTAAGTTTGTAGCATATCTATCAGCACCATAAATTCTTTCACCATTCTTTACTTCATTTAAAACTGATGCTGAAAGAGCATTTTCTCCACCAATTACATAGTACTTATTGTAATTTCCCTTGTATGTATCATTTACATCGTCCTTGCTTGCTAGAATTATTGGCCATCCCTTTGCTGCTGCAACTGGTGCAATTGACATAGCATCTGCTAAACCTGTTACACCATTTACAACTACTGCAGTATCAGCTGAACCAAGTTCCTTTGCAATATTGTATGCAGTTTCATATCTATCCTTTCCGCCAAGTTCCTTAACTGTCATTCCTGCACTTCTTAATGCATCCTTAACTTCTGCACTAATTACTTGTGGTCCTGATACAACGTATACTTCCTTAGCACCAAGACCATTAATCTTAGCAACTACATCAGCTGCCTTTGCAGTCTTATGGTCAATTATTACTACTGGTGCACCTAACTTCTTAGCAAGTGGTGCTGCTGCTAATGCATCCACTAGATTAGCTTGTTCTCCTGAAGTCAGAATAACCTTGTCAAATTTAGTTCCTAATTCTGCGTTAATTTTGTCTGCTGTTTCATATCTGTTTGCTCCAGCTAAGCTCTTCACTTCAGCTTCTGCCGCACTTGCAACTCTTGGCATTAACACTGCTGCATTTGTAGCAACAAGAGCTGAAAGAGTTAAAGTACTTAACACTCTTTTTACCTTGTCGTTCAAAATTGACACCCCTGAAAAAATTTTATATTGTAGCTTTTATATATTTATATAAATATATAATAAGCTCGAGTGGTTATATTAATTTTTATTACCTGTTTTAAAGGTTTAGAACTGGTATTTTTAGAAAATTATACTTACCTTCTTATAATACTAACATACTGTGTAAAATATGTCAACAGTAGATTTATTTTTTGTTTTACCATTACACAATATGTTTTGGTAATGAATATGTTTTACAAGAAAATTTAACCTTATACCTTGATTATATTTACCACTATTACCAAAGTCAATAGGATTTTTGGGAATTCTTGTCCAATTTTATTCAATGTTTCTGTTATTACTATTATATTTATATGATGGTATATTTTTTTATGTTGGTTAATTCTTTATTCCATATTTTACTTTTTGTTAAAATTCTTATGCATAATAAACTCTGTGTTTAGTAAATTTCAAGTTTTTATACATACTTTATATAATACAAAATAAAAAGAGCTGTCACTCGACAGCTCTTTACTTATTTAATGCGGCCTTTACAAAATCTCTAAATAGAGGATGTGGCCTATTTGGTCTTGATTTAAACTCTGGGTGGAACTGTGCACCAACAAACCACTTATGATTTGGTATTTCAACTATTTCAACAAGTTTATCATCGGGACTTGTTCCTGCAAGTACCATTCCCATCTTAGTTATTTGACTTCTATATTCATTATTGAATTCATATCTGTGTCTATGTCTTTCATAAATTATTTCATCACCGTAGGCTCTGTAGGAGAAGGTATTTTCCTTTAGCTTACAAGGATATAATCCAAGTCTCATTGTTCCGCCCTTTTCATCAATGTCCTTTTGCTCGTCCATAAGGTCAATAACTGGATGCTTTGTTGTTGGATCTATCTCTGAACTATTCGCATCTTCTAAGCCCACTACGTTTCTTGCAAATTCAATTACTGCACATTGCATTCCAAGACATATTCCAAGGAAAGGAACATTGTTTTCACGTGCATATTTTATTGCAAGTATCTTTCCTTCTATTCCTCTGTCTCCAAAGCCGCCTGGAACAAGTATACCATCTGCATCCTTTAAAACGTCCTTGTAGTTATCTTCATCAACATCACAGGCATTTATCCAATCAATTTCAACCTCTGCATCGTTGTATATACCTGCGTGCTTTAGTGCTTCAACAACTGACATATAGGCGTCGTGAAGTTCTACATACTTTCCAACAAGGGCAATTTTTACTCTGTGCTTTAGATTCTTTAATCTTTCAACAATAGCCTTCCACTCTGAAAGGTCTATTTCCTTTGAATTTATGTTCAGCTTTTTAACAACTAAAGAATCTAATCCCTCTTCGTGAAGCATAAGAGGAACTTCATATAGTGTTGGAGCATCTAAATTTTGTATTACTGATTCTCCATCTATATTACAGAAAAGTCCTATCTTGTCCTTCATTTCACGTGAAAGAGGCTTTTCTGAACGGCATACTATTATGTCAGGTTGAATACCTATACTTCTTAACTCCTTTACTGAATGCTGTGTTGGTTTTGTCTTTAGTTCTCCTGCTTTTCCAAGGTATGGAACTAAAGTTACGTGTATGAATAGAACATTTTCACGGCCAACTTCATATTTTATTTGTCTTATTGCTTCAAGGAAAGGTAAACTTTCAATGTCTCCAACTGTTCCACCTATTTCTGTTATAACTACATCAACGTCCTTTTCCTTTGCTACCTTGTACACCTTTGATTTTATTTCATTTGTTATATGAGGGATAACTTGAACTGTTCCGCCGAGGTATTCACCTTTACGCTCTTTTTGGATAACTGACCAGTAGATTTTTCCCGTAGTGACATTGCTGTTTTTAGACAAGTTCTCATCGATAAATCTTTCGTAGTGACCAAGATCAAGATCTGTTTCTGCACCGTCATCAGTGACGAAAACTTCACCGTGCTGATATGGACTCATAGTTCCTGGGTCGATATTTATATAAGGGTCAAACTTTTGTATGGACACCTTTAGCCCGCGGGACTTAAGTAGTCTTCCGAGGGATGCTGCGGTTATTCCTTTCCAAGAGATGACGCTACACCACCTGTAATGAATATGTATTTGGTTGCCATAATAAGCCTCCTTTGTATTCAATTTATTTAACTTTTATATTTTACTTTATGTTTTTAATTTATGCAAGAGGAAATATAAAGATAGGAGGCAATTTGCCTCCTATTCATAATTTAAAACATATATATGTCTTTCCTTTAGCATATCCTCTGTTATCTCTATAAATGGCTTATCAAGCTTTGTATATGGATAATATTCTAAGAATTTATCCACTGGGTTTAAATCAAATTTTAATGGTTTTGTCTTGTAGTGCATAGGAATTATTACCTTTGCATTTAGGCTTTCACATACATCATAGGCTGCCTCTGCATTAATTGTATATATCCCTCCAACAGGTACTAAAAGAACATCAACATCTCCTATCATTTCAATTTGTGCCTTTGTCAACCTGTGCCCTAAATCTCCAAGATGACAAACTCTTTTGCCGTCAACTTCAAACACATAGACGATATTATCTCCTCTTTTTGCTCCCTGTTCTTCATCGTGGTATGTATGAACTCCTCTTATAGCAATATCCTTTATATAAAAATTTCCTACTTTATTTACTATTGTATAATCTCCATTTAAACAGTCTGTAAAGTTGTGGTCGTAGTGATTATGGCTTGTAGTAACTATATCGCAACTTACCTTAGGTAGCTTATATCCAACATTATCATCAAATGGATCAGTTACTATTCTTATTCCATTTTTGATGTTATCTTAAAGCAGGCGTGGCCTAACCATTTTATTCGCATAAAACCCTCCCGATTAGTATATATTTATTTGTATATATAATATCATAAATGGACTGGTTTTATGCAAAAATTTTTAAAAATTCACAAACAAAGTATACATCTACTTAATTCCTCTTGCTACCATCTCCTGCACAATAAAGGAGGCTACATCCTCTGCAAAGGAACCTGATCCAAACCCTGCATCATACCCAAGCTCCTTTGCAAGTTCGTGGCTTATTCGAGGGCCACCTGCAACTAATACTACTCTATCCCTTATTCCCTCTGCTTCAACAATTTCAACAAGCTCCGTCATATTGGGAATGTGTACATTCTTTTGGGTTACAACTTGCGATACAAGTATTGCATCCGCATTAACCTCTATTGCCTTTGCCACTAATACTTCATTTGGAACTTGACTTCCTAAGTTATATGCTTCTATCATCTGATATCTTTCAAGTCCGTAGTGCCCTGCATATCCCTTCATATTCATAATGGCATCTATTCCAACCGTGTGGGCATCTGTACCTGTACAAGCACCAACTACCACAACTTTTCTTCCTATATTCCTTCTAATATAATCATCCACCTCATCCATTGACATAGTATTGGTTTCAACCTTTGGAACAACTATCTTTGTAGCATCAACAGAGTGAATGCAAGAACCATATACAACAAAGAAGGTATATCCTACCCCTAAATCCATCATATAAGTAACATTTGGTTCCTCAATTCCCATCTTCATTGCAAGCTGTCTTGCTGCCTCCTTTGCCTCCTCTGAATAAGGAAGAGGGAGTGTAAAGGATAGCTGAATTTTTCCATCATTCATTGTATCTCCGTAGGCCTTTACCCTTGATTTATCAAAGGTTTTGTCAAAATCCTTCTTTTCCATTGAATAAAGTCCGCTACTCATTTATTGCACCCCTAACATTAGAGGTATGAATTCGTTTATATAGTTTTCTCCCTTTTGAATACTCCATCTAATCCCTTGCCACCATATCTTGAACGCTTAATATCTGCAAAAATTCCCTTCTCAAGAGTTGTAAATAATCCTTCCTTTTCGATCTCCTCAAGAAGCATAGTAGCCCTACTTAAAACTTCATTTGCTCTTTTTCGATTATTCCTCCACGTTTAAATTCTATTTCATCTCCTATTGATTTCATATTATTAAATATATACCTTGCATTTTCAATAGAAAGGGCTCTGTCTGATATAAAGGGTGTATGAATTGCCTCTGTTAACATTCCAAGAAGCTGTATACCCTGATGTGTCCAGATAGATACAACATTAAATAGTGCATCTTGAATATGTCCTTTAAATATATTTCCTGTCATAAACTTAGTAGGAGGCATATATTTTAGTGGTGCCTTTGGGAATATCTGTCTTGCCATCTGAGCCTGTGCAAGTTCAAACAAAAATCCATCCCTAAGATCTGGATTCATTTCAAAGGCGTGTCCAAGTCCCATCTGTTCTTCAGGAATTCCAACCATCTTTGCAAACTGTTCATTAATAAATTGAGATGCTAAAACAGTATGGGCTGCCTCTACCGCATCTGCTGTTGTTAGGTAGTTGTCCTCTCCTGTGTTTATTATAACCCCTGCAAATCCATTTATAACTCTTGAGAAGAACTGGTCAATTAATGTCCTTTGCATATTAATATCTCTAAAGAGTATTCCATATAGGGCATCATTTAGCATTACATCAAGTCTCTCCATTGCTCCCATCGCTGCAATCTCAGGCATACAAAGACCTGAACAATAGTTGCATAGTCTAATATATCTTCCAACCTCCAAAGATACCTCATCAAGAGCTCTTCTCATTATTCTGAAGTTCTCCTGTGTCGCATAGGTTCCTCCAAACCCTTCTGTTGTTGCACCATAAGGAACATAATCAAGAAGGCTCTGTCCCGTTGTTCTTATTACAGCAATTATATCAGCTCCCTGCTTTGCTGCCGACTGTGCCTGAACAACATCCTCATATATATTCCCAGTTGCAACTATAACATAAAGATAGGGTTTATCCCCTTCACCTATATTTTTAATCATATTGTCTCTTGTTTGTCTGTTTTTCCTTATCATATCCACCGTAGGATATGCAAGTTCATAGGCCTTCCTTCTTATCTCATCTAAGCTATGTTTATTTAGTTTAACAATATTTAGATTCCCTTTGCTACCTCCTCTGCAATCTCTTGCACAGAAAGGTTTGTCTCAATCACAGCATTTACAAGATAATAGGAAAGTCCATCCTCAAGAGCACCATTTTCCTTAATATGGTCAACTATTCTATTAGGAAGTGGAACTCCATTTTCATCTACTCCATCTATTCCATAAAGCCTTGCAATAGTTCTTTCGGTTGAAACAGTAGAATGAAGGTCAATGAATTTTTGTGTATCTATTGCTATATTTCTTGCCGCATCTCTTGCCCTTTTTATAAGTTCTTCATTTAAGTTTATATATGCCATATTATCCCCCTAATTTAGGTATTTTTCTGCCAATTTAAGTATTTCCTCATCAAACCCAAGAAGCCTTGCTACCCTTATAGCGTCCTTTGGTACTTCATATTTTCCATAAACTTCTCTTAAGGTATAGTCCATATAAAGGTTTAAATCCTGTAGGGAAATACTTTTACCTCCTTGTCTATTTTAAGACCCACAACCTCATAATGTCTTGCCGCATCATCTATTCCATCAAAGTGGGTTGTAACCACCAAAACAGAGTTCAATGTATTAAAATATGACAGTATAGCCTTTAATATTGCTCTTCCTTCCTTGGGGTTTGTTCCTCTTGCTATTTCATCTAAAAGAATAAGCCCCTTAGATCTTTGTACTTAATAGTTTGATTTAATGCTAAAACCTCTGCACCAAAGGTTGAAAGTCCAGAGTCAAGTGACTGCATATCTCCAGCTTGGCAAAAATAATAATCGAATATATAAAAACTAAAATACTCACAGGGTACAAAAGCCCATCTGTGCCATAATGCACAAAAACCAATTAGCCTTAATGTAACCGTCTTTCCCCCATATTTACTCCTGTAATTATTGTTGAACCTCTCTTTAAATCTATTGAAATAGGAGTATAACAGATTCCCTTCTTTTTAGTTCAGCCTCAACCTTCAGGTGGCGTCCATTTGATATTTTAATTTCTATATCACTATTTATATGGGGTCTTATGGATTTTGTATCTACCGCAAGCTTTGCCTTTTGCAGTAATAGGTCTAATTCAGAAATAGTATAGATTTGCCTAAGAAGATTTTGTTCCTCCTCTTTAATTCTCTCCGTTAGATATTTCCTAACTGTATACTCCTCCTGCTCCTCCTGTTGCTTTAATCCTTCTATTATGTTATTAATCCTATCTCCCTCATCTTTAAGCTCAAGGGAAAAATAATGTAATAGGGTGTTTTTAAGATTTGTCTGAGGTTTTTATCACAGAGAGCATCTTCTATTAATTTATCATCCCTCGATATAACAACTTCATCATTTTGCTTTACCGTAACAGAATATTTTTGTTCAATCTTTCTTTTTAGATTTTCCTTTAAGAGATTTAGTTCTTTACTGTAACTTTTTATTTCTTTCCTTATTTGTTTTAACCTTTCACTATAGCCGTCGTATATATAAAAGCTTCTACTGTTTTGCCCTCTATGTCCAAGAGATTTTCTAAATTGGGTATTGTAAAGAGCTTTAAATCTTCTATAAAATTATTATTCCTTTGTATTTTGCAAATTTCCCGTACATTTATTAAGAAGTTCTTTATTTCAAAAACTCAATATCCTCAAGAACAGCACCAGATACTGCCCTTTTTATAGATGTTCTTATCTCCTTTATACCCTCAAGAAGAGATAAAATAGTATAATAGTCAGAAGGATTTTTTGTATAAACCCTATTAAAAAGGTTATACAATCATACTGCCTATTTAATTCTTCTTTATTTTTATATAAACATAGTGAGTTTAGCCTTTCCTTTCCATAGGGGTCTTTAAATCTAATATAGAAATTACATAATCCATTCCAACATTTTTTAATGTGTCCTTTAAAATCATACCCCCACTCCTTCATACAAAACATCATAGACATCAACAGGGTTTAATGCACTCCTTAAATTTTTCAAAAATACATTAGGATTATAATAGTAGCCAAAGGGGGAAGTTGGATTTTGTGTTACACATATTAGATTTATTTTTTCTAATACGTATATATTACCTCCCGCCCCTTAAAACTATCATAATCCTCCTTATTTACAAAGACCTTTGTCCCATCATTAACAATTAAATCTACCACAAGGCCCTTAACTTTATTTAAAAAGGTACTCGTTAAGCTTCCAGGTAAATATATATATTTAATATTCTTATTTAATCTACTTAGTATTTCATCCTCATTTCCTAAGCAGGTTTTTATATTCGTATCAATGGTGTTATCCCCTATTAATAAAACATTTTTGGTATCTAAAGAGTTTATTTTGCATAAAACATCTTTTTCTACCCGATTAAGACTTAGCATATCAACTGTGTGTTTTGTTTTTTTATTGTTACATTCATATCCCTTGAAAGGCTTGCACCAGTTGATAAAATGCACCCATCAGTTATAGAAGGGGAACCCTGTGTTTTTCTATTTAGTGCACCATCAACCAGTACAACATCTCCTCCAAGGGCAAGCATCATATCAGAAACTTCACCTATCTCTCGGTTACTATCTGGACCTGCCAAAAGCACATACCCTTCCCTTACAACTTTAACTATCACTATTTTCCCAAGGCAGGTTGTAAAGTCTATAATATCTATTATTTCATACTTTGCACTAAAACTTTTTAATGCCTCCTGAGATGTTGCAATCAGTGTGCCCTCATAGGCGTAGATCTTAGGTTTTTGTCTTATAAACCACATCCCTTCCCTCTCCATCTACGCCTATAGAGGTAAGGCAGACTCCTTTTTTCTTTTTGTGCAAATATTAATTAACTCATTTAAAACAACGGTTTTTCCAGAATTTTTGCACATTCCAAGTATTGATATCTTTTTATAGGTATCTAAAGCAGAATATAAATTCATTCATCCACCTTCTATTTATTTTTGTAGTTCTTTGCCCTCTCTCTCCTTAATAGGACATCTGGCTCAAAGCTTAATTTATCTCCCTCAAGAAGCATTGAAACTCCTGTCACATCATCTTCCTTTTTGCCTCTGCAAACTTCACAGTTGCATTTTTCCTCAATATATTCAGGCTCAGTGTATGTTGTAATAACTCCCTCAAAGTTTCTTAAAACGACTTTCTTTGGTGATTGGCTAATCACATACTGTGGCATAACTGGAGTTTTTCCTCCTCCACCTGGAGCATCAACAACAAAGGTTGGAACGCAAAAGCCTGATGTGTGTCCCCTCAATCCTTCTATAATCTCTATTCCCTTTGAAACCTTTGTTCTAAAATGTTCAATTCCCTGTGACAGGTCGCATTGGTATATATAATAAGGTCTTACCCTCATCTTAACTAAACCGTGAACAAGCTCCCTCTGAATGTGAACGCAGTCATTTACTCCCCTTAACAAAACCGACTGATTGCCAAGTGGTATTCCTGCATCCGCAAGCATCTCGCAAGCTCTCCTTGATTCCTCTGTTATTTCCTTTGGATGATTAAAATGAGTATTTAGCCAAATAGGATGATATTTTTTCAGCATCTTACATAAGTCCTCTGTTATTCTCATTGGATTTACAACAGGAGTTCTTGTACCTATTCTTATTATTTCAACGTGGGGTATTTCCCTTAGTTTCTTTATTATATACTCGAGTCTGTCATCCTCCACT
Source organism: Caloramator sp. mosi_1 (assembly GCF_028622835.1). Lineage (GTDB taxonomy): Bacteria > Bacillota > Clostridia > Clostridiales > Caloramatoraceae > Thermobrachium. The sequence goes on from NZ_CP117677.1 coordinate 771,122, forward strand.
AACAGTGCATCTCCTCCTGATAGCAATACGTCGCGAACCTTTGGGGTATTTTTAATATATTCTATTGCTTTTTCTATCTTATCCATTGGAAGAGAGGAGTCTGTTTGCCCTGCAAATCTTCTCCTTGTGCAGTGTCTGCAGTACATTGAACACATATCAGTTATTAATAGAAGTACTCTATCAGGATATCTATGAGTTAAACCTGGAACTGGAGAATCTGCATCTTCGTGCAGAGGGTCACTCATATCACAGCTTGAAAAATTAAGTTCTGCTAGCGTTGGAACAGCTTGTTTTCTTATAGGGTCGTGAGGGTCATCTTTATCCATTAAAGTTGCGTAATATGGGGTTATAGCCATTCTTAAAGTCTTAAGACATTTTTCAATCGCCTGTTCTTCTTCAGGAAGTAAGTTTATAACCTTTTTAACTGTTCAACAGTTGTTATTCTATTTCTTACCTGCCATTTCCAATCCTTCCACTCTTCTTCTTTAACATTTTTAAACAGCTCAATACTCCTATAATCCCTCATTTAAATCCCCTCATAATCATACATAAATAGTTTCAAATATTTCTCTAAGAAGCTTGCTCTCCCTTAAAACCTCAAGTGTAATCTGTGCGTGTCCCTTTGTGTATCCATTACCTATTATCATATTAACGTCCTTTCCTATACCCTCTGCTCCAAGTGCCGCCTTTGTGAAACTTGTTGCCATACTGAAGAAATAAACTATTCCATCATCTCTGACTGGAAGAATTGTTGACATTTCTGTATTTGGTATATTAACAACATTAATTGCAATATCTACATATCTTCCTCCTGTGTATTCTAAAACTTTATTCAAAACTTCAACTGGTTGTGTTGCATCACCCTCGATTACAACATCACAAAGATTTGTTGCTTTTAACCTTTCTGCTGACTTTCCTGGTCTTGCAAATCCTATTACCTTACCAGTTACCCCTGCACGTTTTTTAGCCTCATAACAGCATAAAAGTCCACTCTTTCCTGCTGCACCAAGTATTAATACATAATCTCCTGGTTTAACAAGCTTTGCAGTTTGTGCTGGTGCACCTGCAACATCAAGGGCAGCAAGTGCTAATGTCTCTGGCATATCATCAGGTAGCTTTGCATAAATACCACTTTCAAACAAAATTGCCTTTCCTTCTATATCTACTTGATCTATATCCTTTTTACATTTAAAATCTTGTCTATTCTAAGTGGAGTTAATGAAAGTGATACTAAAGTAGCTATCTTATCTCCAGCCTTTAAGTCTATTTTGCCCTCTAAGTCCTTTCCAATCTTTTCTACAATACCAATTAGCATTCCACCTGAACCTGTAACAGGGTTTTGATGTTTTCCCTCTCTTTAACTATATTCATCATTATTTCCTTTATCTTTTCTACATCTCCCCTGCCTGCTCCTTTATTTGGGTGAAACTTGCAGAATCTATATTTAGAGTCTTTACGTCAATTAATATTTCGTTATCATAAATATCCATTGAGTTATCAATTTTTAATGCCGTTTGTGGTAAAACACCCTTTGGTTCTATAACTCTGTGTGTTCCATATGGACAACCTCTCATAGAAAATTCCCCTATATTTGTTTTTTATTATTATTGCAAAGTGTATGCCAAAATTTAATTATCTCTATGACGATTTTGCTGTAAAAATCAATGTAGTTTTTGCAATCGATTTTAAAAAATCCCCTACCTTCTGACTAAATGTGATGAATTTTTGGCAGTTTACTATATATGCGTAATTATACCCTAACAAGATGAGGTAAGACGTCCTAAAGGACGATGGTAAAAGAGAGAAAAGCTTTTGCTTACTAAAGCAGTAGAAGGGAATCCTTCAATGCATAAGCATATTATAGCTTTTTCAACAGCCTAAAATTAATTTTTAGATTATATAAATAACTAATGGTAAATTGAACTAAAGTATGGTAAAATAAATATGCAGAAAATTCTGCATATTGTGCCGATTTTTAATCACTTGTAGGGGATAATATTATGTTTGATAAAAATGTATATGATATTTTTGATAATCTTGAAGATGGGATTACAATTATTGATACAAAGGGAAGAATTGTTTTTCTTAATGAAAAGGCACAAAAACTTGACAATATTAATTTAAATGAGGTTTTAGGAAGACACGTTCTTGAGGTCTATCCTTCTCTTTCTCAAAGAAGTAGCACCCTTTTAAATGTTTTACACACTGGAATTCCAATCAAGGACAACACCCAAAGCTTTGTTAATTTTAAAGGAGAAAAATAACTACGCTAAACACTACTCTTCCTGTTTTAAATGGAGAAAAAATTATCGGTGCCATAGAAATTTCAAGAGATTTAACCAGTGTAAAGAAAATGACGGATGAAATATTAAAGCTTAAAAATGAACTTATTACACGAAAAAATGGAAAGAATGTTGATAGAAGGTTATATACCTTTATGGATATAATTGGTGAAAGCAGTGAAATGCTTAATATAAAAAATATAGCAATAAAAGCCTCAAACTCATCTTCTCCTGTATTTATATACGGAGAAACTGGTGTTGGTAAGGAGCTTTTGTCCAAGCTATACATTCCACAAGCAAAAGAAAAAATGGTCCCTTTATTGCACAAAACTGTGCCGCCCTTCCTGAATCACTTCTTGAGGGTATTTTGTTTGGTACAGTTCGAGGAAGTTTTACAGGCTCTGAAGATAGACCAGGTCTTTTAGAACTTGCAGATGGAGGAACACTTTATCTTGATGAGCTTAATTCAATGCCACCTACTTTACAGGCAAAGCTATTAAGAGTTTTGCAGGATGGTCTTGTAAGAAGAATAGGAGATGTAAAGGAAAAAAGGTAGATGTAAGATTTATTGCCTCTACCAACATAAGCCCTGATGAATGTTTAAATAAGGGGCTAATTAGACGGGATTTATACTATAGATTAAATGTGATATCTATAAACATTCCAGAACTTAAGGATAGAAAGACAGATATTCCTCTTCTTGTTAATTTTTTATTGATAAATATGAGAATATGTTTGGGAAGGAAAAGATACAGATAACAAAAGAAGCCCTGGATTGTTTCATAAACTATAGTTGGCCAGGAAATGTAAGAGAGCTTGAGCATACTATTGAAAGAATACTAAACCTAAAGGATGATGAAACCATAACCATAGATGACTTGCCTGAACAGATAAGAAATTGCAGCAACGCATCTCTTGAAGAAACCCTTGAAAGATATGAAAAAAATTAATTGAAGACGCTTTAAAACTTTGCGACAACAACATAAGCCTTGCTGCTAAAAGATTAAAGATACCAAGACAAACACTTCAGTATAAGATTAAAAAATATTTTTAGTCTGATTCTTTGAAAAAGCTATAATAATGCACCCCTTAAAGAATTTTTTATTCCTTAAGGGGGTGTCTTATAAATTATATTTATTTTATATTAAGTTCAAGATGGTTTATTATGGGATCAAGGCCTGTTGCCTGCATCTTATAATCAAGTTCTACCTTTGCACCCTTTTCATCTGCTTGAATATTAACCTTATTGGTTGATATTGTTATTTCAAGTGCACCGTAGGGAGTTGAATAGAAGGCTGTATGTTTTTCTCCCCTTTTAAATTTCAGTTCAGAAGTTGTAGTACCTCGTCTTATTATATTTAAGCTATCTTGACCAATAATTAGGGTTGTTCTTGTACCTTCCATTCCTGATATTTCTGACTCATCATATTCTGCTACATAGCTGTCATTTTCTTTATAATAAATACCTTCTGATATTAGTTCTATTGTTTCTTCTTGTCCATCAATTAGTTGTTTTGTTTTAACAGAAATTAAACGCTTGTTCTCCACACTCTCATCCTCACTTTTTAAAATTTTTCTATATCAATTTTTGCAATATTATCTATTTCTCTGTTTAAGAAGTTTCCTCCTACTCTTTTGAACTTGTCAGGATTATCACTTACATAATAGCTGTATTCAGCCTTTCTTTTGATGTATTTTGAAGCCCATTTTCGAATAAAATACTCTTAAGTTCAATTGCTGTCTCCTCTGCAGGATTAATCAGTGTTACACCATCTCCCATTATTTTCCCTATTACATTTGTAAGAATAGGATAATGGGTGCATCCTAATACTAAGGTGTCTACATCAAATTCCTTAAAGGGTTCTAAATACTCCTTTGCTATCATATAGGAAACTTCCTTTTCTGCCCATCCCTCCTCTACAAGAGGAACAAATAATGGACAAGGTAGTGCATTAATCTCAACCTCTTTAAATAACTTTCTTATCATTTTTTCATAGGCTCTACTGTTTACAGTTCCCTCTGTTCCTATTATTCCAATTCTTCCTGTTTTAGTTGCTCTGACTGCTGCACTTGCCCCTGGCTTTACAACACCGAGTATTGGAATATCAAACTCATTATTTAGTTCCTCAAGGGCTAAGGCAGATGCAGTATTACAGGCAATTACTATGGCTTTAACATCCTTACTTAATAAAAATCTTGAGTTTTGTTTAGCAAACTTAGTTATTGTCTCTTGAGACTTACTTCCATAGGGAACCCTTGCCGTATCTCCAAAATATACAATGTCCTCATAGGGAAGTATTCTCATTATTTCCTTAACTACAGTTAGCCCTCCAATCCCTGAATCAAAAACACCAATTGGTCTTGTATCCAATTCTCTCCCACCTTTTACTTAATTAAAGCATAAATTTTGATATTTCATTATCCTCAATAGGGTCTACCGTTAATATATTATATTTATTTTCATTGTAAATTCTATACTTAACTCTAACATTTTTTGTTCCCTTGCTTTACTGTATCTTGCTGCTATTCTTGCTGCAAATAGGATATCCTCCTCAGTTGGCTGTCCTCTCAAAACGACTGTTGAACCTGTTACGTCAAGTGTATCAAATATATAGTCTCCCTCTTTTATCATTGTCTTTAGCAGTTTAAACTCATCCTGAGTTCTTGTTGAAACTATCTTTACATTTTCATTTATTCTAAAGTGTCTTCCTATGTTTAATATATCAATATGTTCAACCTTTGCATCTTTATTGTGTGTTAATAAGTCCTTTAATCGCTTAGAGAAGCCAGGGTCTGTTAATTTACATCCACCTGCTGGAGATGGATATTCCTTTATATTCCATTTCTCTGCAAGCTCCATCTGTACCTTTCTTCCTCTACCTGATATGCCAAGTAGCTTTTCTCTATCCACAAGACCTTCCTTCTCCATCCAGGTTTCTGGTAAGTTTTTAGCACAAAGAGGTCTTAGTATATATTCTTCATATCCTGATTCCTTTTTACTATATCAAGTGCCTGTCTATTTTGAGACATAGGTCTTTGGTTTAAAACTTCACCTGTTATTATAAAATCAGCATCAAGTTCCTTCATTAGTTTTCCTGCATAGTTTAGCATCATAGTTGTGGCAGTCTATACAAGGATTCATATTTTTGCCATATCCGTGTTTAGGATTTTTCACCATTTCAAGGTGATCTTCTGAAAAATCTACAACCTTAAGAGGTATATCTATTTGTTCACACATCTTGATAGCTCTATCACAACCAAAAAGCAGACTTGAAGCATATACCAATAACTTCCACACCTTGATCCTTTACAAGCTTTGCTGCAAGTCCACTGTCTAATCCACCTGATATTAAAGCAAGAGCTCTTGCCATTTTCTCCACTCCTTTTTACAATATGGTGAGCCACCTATACTATAAATATTTTAAAAAGCAAGGCAACTCAAGTTTTATAATTTTACCCTATAAACAATAATATGTTTAGGTGTTGCTATATAGACATTTTATATTTTGTGTTATTATAAGTCAAGAAACTTATATGTAATGTATATAAGTCAGAGGAACTCAAAGAGTTCCTCTGACTTATTAGCTATGATTGTTGTTTTGTTCGTACATCTTTTGTGCATACTGTATTGCTGCTGCTACAAGGTTTCCACACTCTCTTGATGGAACATCGCCCCAGCCTTTTTCCTTTACAATGTCATAAACCCCAAGCTCTTTGTAAGCTCATACTTTAGTTCGTCAGACATAATACTTCTATGTCTTGACATCCTAAATCCCCCTTTGATATTAATTTTCCCCCAAAACATTTTTATATGTTATAAACTATATGGTAAGCTCGCCATTAGGTGTATCTATTAGCTTCAGTATCCTCTCTTCTGTTCCATCCTGTGCATTTATGTATATGAAGAACTTTTCTCCGTTATATTCTCCAAAGAACTCATAGCATAAAACTTCCTTTAGTGATTCCATTGGTATAATTGTTAATCTTATATTTTTTATGTTTAAATTTTTACTAACATTATTTTTGCTTCCTGTGGTGTTATTCTTGCATTTGGTATCTTTCTCTCAGTATGTGCTACTAAATAATGCTGAGCCTCTATACCAATTATATCTCCGTTGTCCAAAGCGATCTTTAATTTTATTTGGTCTGGATAAACAACAACCTTATCCTGAACATAAGCATAATTTATTAAAGCAACATTATCGTATTTTAGTGTATAAGTTGGTATCATATCTCTATATCCTATTTTTTCAAGATATTTCATTCCCTTTTCTATAGCCTGCTTCATATTAAGCTTTGAACCCTTCACTTCTCTTGTGTCAAGAAGATATACAATCTTTCCTCCGTTTTGACTTATATCAACATCTACTGTTGCATCCTTGTTGCCCTTCATAGTAACTTTAAAGGGATAAACTGGAATTTTGCCGCCCGTCTTATTGCTGTATGTATCAATAGATTGAACCTTATCGTTTCCAAGTATATCCTTAACTACCCTTTTAGCTTCCTCTATGCTTATCTTGGATTCTTGCAATACCTTTGGCTTTATATTTAGTACATTTTCTGAAAAAGGACCATCATATATTAAGGTGGGATACTGCTGAAGTTCCTTTGATATATTCTCAAATTTTACATCAACTGGATTTTGAAGCTTTTGTGAAAATAGAACCTTTCCCTTAAGTTTTATTTCTGTCCAATCTAATTTACCCTCTGAAACCTCCTGCTGAAGTTCGTGTAATTTAACATTAAGATAGCCTGCATAGTCATTTAATTTTTCAAGTGTCTTAAGCTCTGTTTCATTTAATCCCTGCCCACTGCCACTTCTTTTAAGAAGCGTATAGGAAAAGTCTCCTACCTGTGCTAAAAATTTTGTTGTTTGAGATAGGGCTTCGTGGGAAATTGGCAAACTGTTTAGTCTATCCTGTGCCGCACCCGCCTGCCTCCATATTTCACTAAATATTATTATTGCTTGTTTTTCAGACATAGTAACAGGAACTTTAGATAAGCTTGCCTGTAAAGATTCAACATTTGAAACTATTTCGTATAAATCCTTTTGATATTGGTTTCCAAGAAATATTCTATAGTCTCGTCTATCCAGATACATTAAAACTCCAAATGTTGTGGTAAAAACAATTATTATAGAAACAACTATTGCAAGAAAAGACCTTTTATTAAACATATTACCACCCTTTACACAAAAATTTCTGAATATATTTTTGTATTAATCTTGTAATTATACATTTAATTTGTTGTTAATTTTATGTTAATAAAAGGATTTTTTAATATTTTTGCTTATAATATAGTTAGTGAGGTGAAGTTATGAAGATATTATGCTTAACAGTTTCTGCTGGAAGTGGGCATATAAAGGCCGCTGAAGCACTTAAAAATACTTTAAAACACATTATGAGGAAATTGAGTTTGAAACTGTAGATACACTAAAATATATAAACCCAATAATTGATAAAATTATAGTAGGCGGCTATTTAAAAAGTTTAAAGAAAACACCTGCACTTTATGGCAAGCTTTATAAGTACGCAGATTCAGAGGATACTTTATCTAATTTGTCAAGTATAATTAATGAAATACTTTCTATTAAAATAAAAGGACTTATTGAAGAATATAAACCTAAAGCAATAGTATGTACACATCCATTTCCACTTGAAATGGTATCTAAACTAAAAGAAAAAATAAAATTGAATGCCCTTGCATTGCAATCCTGACAGACTATGCACCCCATTCCTTCTGGCTCTACAGCCATATTGATGCCTATGTTATACCTAATGAAGATTTTATTCAGGATTTAGTTGAAAAGGGTATTGAGAGAGAAACTATATACCCTCTTGGAATTCCTGTTTGTGAAGAGTTTCTTCAAAATATTGATAAAAAGAAGCAAAAAGCAGTTAAACTTAGATGATAAAATCACTGTTCTTTTAATGGGTGGAGGTCTTGGAATTGGAAATATAAGGGATATATTCGAAAAGCTTGCCTTCTGCAAACTGGATATACAAATAATTGCCTGTGCTGGTCAAAACATTAAATTAAGAAATCAACTTAATGAAATAGCATCAAGAACTAATAAAAAGACCATTGTTTTTGACTATACAGACAATATAAATCTACTTATGTCGGCATCAGACCTTTTAATATCAAAACCAGGTGGACTTACAATTACAGAGGCATTAATTAAAGAACTTCCTATTATTATCAACTCAGCCATTCCTGGTCAAGAAGAAAAAATGCCGACTACCTCTTAAACAATGGAATTGCTGCAAGAATAAATTCAGATGATAGTGTTGTTAGTATTTTAATGCAGCTATTAAATAGCAGGGTTAGACTACAGCATATGAGGGAGTGTTGCAAAGAAAAGGCAAAACCTTATGCAACAAGGGATATTTGTAAGCTGATTATCGATATAAGTAAGTAAGGGGCTGTTTTATAGCCCCTTAAATAATTCTTCTATTATTTCAATTATTTTAAATTTAAATACCACATTTTCGTGTTTCTCTCTATTGAATTGTGATACATTCATAACCTCTACTACTTCCTCATCATCCAACACCTTATTTAATTCTTTTTCTGTTTCTTCAGTTGTAAGTCCCTTTGTAATATCGATAAAACATAGTGGTGGAAACATTACACACCACCAATTCTTACCTCCTCCTTCTCCTAAAACTATTCTTAAGGCGGTGTAGTCTCCTTCCTTTAATGTTATATTACCATAGCTTTTTATAGGGAAAGTGTATGTGCCTATTGTTGCCTTTGCAGTATATTTGTATCCGTTATTTTGTAATATATTGTTGGATATGTATTCAATGCTGTCTATATTGCTTGTAATTATTTCTATAGCCTCATCCTTTGTTTTTGCCCTCTGAAGCTTTGGTCCTAATTCCTTTAGAACTGCATCTCTGACCTTTAGCTTTACATTTTGGTCATTTTTGAGTCGCTATTTGCGATGACGTGAAATCTTATGAGCTTGTCCTTGTAATTTAGCTCACCTACTTTTCTATTTGCATAAATAAAAGAAGAAATCATAATTAATGTAATTATTCCACATACCAACCTTTTCATTTAAAATCCCCCTCCTTGTGAACTTATTTATAATATTTCCATATTACATACTTTTTAAACAAAAAGAGGTAATTTTTTTATTACCTCTTTGACCCTATTCTTCTTATAAAGGCTTTTGCTTCAACAGTAAACTCTGCCTCTGTAAATGCCTCATCCCAATTGTCCTGAAATTTTTTATATACCTTAAAGTAATTCTTTCTTGTATAATCCTCTAAACCTAAATAGTCTGCCTCTACATCATCTTGAAAATATTTTATAGTCTCCTTCATTTCAAGCTCAAAGGATTTTGATAAAACACCCTCTATTTCATCTAATATACTCTTATCTATATCCTCTTTGCTAAATATTTCATTTTCTATATAGCCCTCAAGTTCAGCCTTTATTGTAAATTTGAGTTTTCCATTATCATCCTCAACAAATACATCTTTGTAGTTGTCCTGAATAAAATAGGATATGTCCGTTCCCTTATAGTTTACAAACTTTCTTCCTCCCTTTAACTTACCATTTATAAACTGGAAGGCTCTTAGGTATTTTTCATCAACGTCTTTATAAAACTTATTATCCTTTATCAATACAATATTTTTTATCTCAACCTCATCATTTTTTACTGATATGGCTGGCAGTACTGCCTTATTACCTGAATTAAGTTTTGATATAAACTCCAAAAGTTTTACAGGAACAATATAAGACAATTTGCTTGCATTATTAAATACTCCTTGTATATAGGTTACTAAATAAATATCAAGCTTTGGTTTTATTTTTGTAAGTTCTTCTATATCTCCATCAAGTACCATTATGTTTATTGTTGAGTTTATATCAGGGTCCCTTTCTAAGAAGTCTAATATTTCTCTAAAAGTTTATCATTTTTTAAAACCGCCTTAGTTAAAACTACAACCTTAGTGTGAGCAAAAAAGGAGTTCTATTTAACTTTATTCCGATCTTTCTTATTGCATCTGGTACTGTTTCTGCCTCTGCCTCAACTGTTACATATCCTTTTTCTCCACCTGATAATATTTCTCCTGGATTTGCAAGAGTAAATATAACTTTTAATGTTTTACCCATTCTTTCTTCATAAAAGGGTTCAATTTCTTTTATATTCTTGCTGGTCTCTTCTTCTAAAACATCTATAAATATACCACCTACAAAGGCCCTTTCATCAATCTCCACCTTATCCCAACAGCCTTGAAAAAGCAAACTAAAGATTAAAAGCAAAACTAAAGGCAATCTCTTCATTTATTAACACCTGCCTTTTTAAACCTTGACACAATAAATATAACTATTGGAAGTATAAAAATTGTATATAGTCCTAAAGTTGATGTAAGTAAATCGCCGTAATTCATCATATCCAAAATACTGTCCCCTACAAGAGATCCTAAATATATAAAGGGTAAAAATATAGTTAGTATATGTTTTGCTTCAGTGTGGCCCAATATATCCTTTGAAATTACGCTTAACGAATAAAGAAGAGAAACAATAGTAGTATATACAAACAAAACCCAAAGTGCCTCTAATATACCTTCAACTCTTTCTATAAAGGCACCTGGTACATCTGATGCCTTTATCATACTTAGTGTTGGATACATAAGCCTTTCTGTTAGCTTGGGGCCAAATACAGCATAACATTCAACTATAGTTATAACATAAGCTATTATTAGCAATACTATTGAAACAAACGATGCCTTAAAGGCTTTATTGGGTTCCTTCACAAACGGAAATATTATAAGTAGTGCCTCAAAGCCTGCATAGGCAAATAGGGCTGATTTTATACCCTTTGCAAAGCTTAATATGTCGTGGGAAAATATCGGCTTTAAATTTGAAAAATCAGCACTTACCAAACCTATTAAATATAAAATGATTAAAACAAATGCTATAATTGGAGTTACAGCTTCAAAAATCTTACTATTGGCTCAATTCCAAGCCTTGCAAGGATAACTGACAATATAATTAAAGGGAGCATTATCATTTCAAGAGGAGTTCTATTTAATAGGAATATCTTTGCTGTTTCACCAAATATTCTTGTCTCTAATGCTGCAAATAAAATAAAGTATAGAAATGTTGGAATTGCAAGTATTGTACCTAATATATTTCCAAAAGTAACCTCAAAGTACCTACAAAGCCATTCTGTGGAAACTTCTCGCCTACTTTACACATAATATAGACTATACCTATGCAGACAATACCTGCAATTATGGAAAGTATCCAACCATCGTTTTCTACTTCCTTTGCCATCGATGCTGGAAGTGTCAAAATTCCTACACCCAAAATAGTGAGATATATAAATATTCCAACTTGGTAAGTAGATATCTTGTCATTGCCCCTCTGCATTTTCATCACCTGCCTGCCTTATTTCATCCTTAGGATTTATGTGCTTTGGTCTTTTTATCATATATTCCCAAGGTGCTCTAAAAATTAGTGAATCCTTTATATCTGTATACTCAAAGGGTGCAATAGGTGCTAAAAAGGAACTCCAAAACTCTTTAAATTGCTAAGATGTATTAAAACAATAATTGAACCTAAAACTATACCATAAAGTCCATATATAGTTGCAAATACCATCAATAGAAACCTTACTAACCTAAATGCAGCCGATACCTCATAGTTTGGTATTGAGAAGGAAGATATAGCAGTTATTGCAACAACTATAACCATTATAGGACTTACAATTCCAGCCGATACTGCTGCCTGACCTATTACAAGACCTCCAACAATACCTATTGTTGAACCTATTGGTCTTGGGAGCCTAACTCCTGCCTCCCTTAAAAGCTCAAGCGTAAGTTCCATTATTATCGCCTCTATAAAAGCAGGGAATGGAACACCCTCCCTTGTTGCTGCAATTGAAAGTGCAAGCTTTGTTGGAATAATACCCGGACTAAAGGAAGTTATCGCAATGTATAGAGCTGGCGCAAGTATAGCTATACCTCCGCATATTACCCTAAGTATTCTTACAAAACTTACAACAACAGTTCTTGAATAATAATCCTCTGGTGATTGAAAAAAGGCAGTTAATGTAACTGGTACAATTAAAGCAAAGGGAGAATTGTCGACAAGTATAGCCACCCTTCCTTCATACACTGCCGCTGCTACAACATCTGGCCTTTCTGTTGTCTGAACCTGTGGAAAAAGGCTAAAGGGCCTATCCTCTAAATACTGCTGTATATATCCACTGTCTAATATTGCATCTATATTTATACCATTTAGCTTATTAATAACCTCATCAACTATCTGCTTATCTACTATGTCATCTATATACATTATTGCAATATCGGTTTTTGAACGAACTCCAATCTGCTTTTGTTTTATTTTAAATCTGGGGTCCCTTATTCTTCTTCTAACAAGAGCTGTATTCATCCTTATTGTCTCTGTAAATCCATCTCTTGATCCTCTTATAACTGTCTCTGCTGTAGGCTCCTGAACGCCCCTTACTGGGAAAAACTTCGTTGCAATAACAAGGGCCTTGTTTTCTCCATCCATAAGTATTGCTGTATCTCCAGATAATACAGCTAAAACTGCCTCTTCTATGTTGTCATTTTCCTTAAAATCAGTTACTGACATAGCTGCAACCTTTGACACCTCATAGATCTCCTCTTTAATGTCATCAAAGGTTGGTCCAACCATTCTTGCCATAAGCATAAGAGGTTTTAGTACAAAGTTATTTAAAAGTTCCTTTTCTGCCATTCCATCTATGTAGAATAAAAATACATCCTTACCCTTGTCTCCACCTATTTTAAACTGTCTATATACAACATCATCACAATCCTTTAAGAGGTTTTTGACAGAAAGTATATTGTCATCAATCATATAACTTATAGGTGTTTTTTGTTAGGAGTATATTGGTAAAGTATTTCCCTTTTCATACACTCACCCCTATATCTCTAAGGTTAAATAAAGAACATATCCTATTATTGCAATTATGGTATACAAATAGATAAAAATCTGCAGAACTTATACTCCTTCTGCAATCCCTTTTGTTTATATTCCTTTGAATCCCTATATAAAAAAATACTGATATAAAAAATAGTAGAGTCACATTAAAATCAAAGTATTCTTTAAAAAACTTTAAAATAGCCATAGCACCACCTCTTTAATTTAGTTTTGCATCCCCAAAGGTTATTTATACAAAAAAGTTTCGCTATGGTTTTCCAAAAGCGAAACTTTACAAATTTGTAAAAACACAAAAATGTTTAAATTGTAAATCAGCCCCTTGTAAGGATTTCAAAAGCATATTTCATAAGCTTTAGCAAGTCCATCTTTAGACTTTGAAAAAGTCCGTAATTCGGCACACGATGTTCCGAGCCGAGCGGCCCTCAAGGACGAGGGCATCGCGAGGGTAGGACTTTTTCAAACAAAGAAAAGCTTAGACTTGCTTAGTGAAATGAAGAAATGCCTAAGAAATCCTTCAAGGGGCTAATCTTATTGTAACTTTTTAAACTATATTCAAATACTTATTCACAAACTCAATATCCTCCTGCTTATCTACATCATTACCTATTTCAGGATACTTAGTTGCAATTGCTCGTCCATTAACATTAAACATCTTTCCAATCTTCTTCTCAACCGCTTCAATTGTAAGCTTTCCCAGTGCCAATCTTAATAAAAATGTAAAGCCTAATGTTTTTCCCATCTTAAAAGGTTTTTTTCTATACTCCACCAATTTCTTTGCCTTTTCTGTGCAGTTTTTGATTGCCTCCATCTTTATATATACAATATTTCCTCCAGTATATACGCCTTCCTTCATCTTAACATAGGTTCTTCGCACATCTGGATATTTTTCATCGTTTAATTTTTTATCTATTATAGGATAACCTACATCTATATTTTTCTTTTCACATTCTTCAACAAATTCCTCTATTGCCCTACTTTTTATAAGCGGTATATCCGCAGTACATACAATAAGTGCAGTTCTTTTGTCTTCTATGCATTCAGAAGCAAATAAAATATTGTCTATTATATCTCCAGCAGGATTTATGCAGCCCTTTACCCTGTCCTTTAAAACTTCCTTTACACCTTCATCACATACTATGTAAATATCCTTTACATTTTTACAATCCTTTAGAGCATCTATAATGTAGTCTACCATATACTTTTCACCTATTTTTAACAGGGCCTTTGAAACCCCATCCCTACCCTTATCGCCAGCAAGAATTAAAGCATTTACCATTTTTTACACCCCTCTATCAACTGTATTAACAACAAAAACTTCCTTTATATAATCTCTCAATCTATTGTGGCACTTTATTGCATCTGCCCTTTCTTCAAAAATACCAAAGACCGACGGGCCGCTTCCGCTCATCAGACTTCCTAACGCTCCAAACTCCATCATTATGTTTTTAATTTCATATATTACAGAATATTCCTTTACTGTTACATTTTCAAGAACATTAACCATTGATGTTGCAAGCATCTTTATATCATTATATTTTATATAATCAATTATTCTCTTTGTATCTGGGTGATGTGTTATTTCATCTAATTTTAAATTTTGGTATACATATTTTGTTGAAACATTTATCGGCGGCTTTGCAAGTACAATGTAACAGGATATATTATTTAGTTTTGTAAGCTTTTCTCCTATCCCTTCTGCAAGACAGGTTCCACCTTCAAAGAAAAAGGGAACATCTGCACCAAGCTTTAACCCTATTTCCTTCATATCTTCCTTTGAAAGATTTAAAGAATACATTTCACTTATCCCCTTTATTACCGCTGCTGCATTGGTACTACCACCAGCAAGCCCAGCGGCTACAGGTATATTTTTTCTATTTCTATTTTAAAGTTATCCTGTATCTCAAACCTCTGCTTCATTAGTTCTGCTGCCCTATAGGCAATATTACTTCTATCTGATGGTACATTTAAATTGCTGCATACAACCCTCATCTCATTATCCTTAGTTATCTTCACCTTATCATAAAGTGAAACAGTCTGCATTATCATCTCTAAAAGATGATATCCATCCTCCCTTTTACCCACCACATCAAGTGAAAGATTAATCTTTGCAGGACATTCGATAATCATAGAAAATCCTCCCTTCGTATATACAATTATACATAAGTTAAAAATTCCTGCAATTATATTCTGAATAAGTTAACAAAGGGTGTCAGGAAATTTTTATTTTACCTGACACCCTAAAAATTACTTAATAAATCCCTTCTTCGGAATCAAAAGCTTCATTCCTGGCATTATCAAATCTGGATTATCTAAATCATTTATTTTTATTATATCCTCCATAGAAGTACAATATTTCTTAGCTATTTTCCATAATGTATCATTTGGCTGCACAACATATAAAACTAAGCTTGGCATATTCTTTATACTGTCTTCTATATCAACTTCCTCTACATTTTTAACAATATCAAACATCATCTTGTTGTATAGCTTTGCAGATACTTCAACAATAACCTTTACATCCATTTCTCTTTGGGATGCCTTGTCAAAGGATAGATATTCTAAGTTAACAACTGCATCCTCTATCATATCTATCTTTGCACCATCTATTGAAACTGTAGCCTTAAATGGTATCTCCTCTCTGTAGCTTACAAGTTCCTCCTCTTCCTTTTCTGCTCTATATACAGCACATATAGATACAACACCGTCACAAACAACCTTGTCTTCCACAATCTTAGTCTCTGTTATTATTGGCTTTGCATCAACATATATAATATCCCTTATGCCGTATAAGTCATCATCAATTGTAATCCTTTCTTTTAGAGTTTGACTATCTACTCCCTCGTTATAATACCCTATTGCACCGACATTTTCTCTCACAAACTCAAATCTTGATGTTGATGTAAATGCATCTATTGTTCTTTCAATTACTCTATCATTGTAGGTTTTTACATTAACATCAAGGGATATCTGTATTTCTAAGTTTTGTCTCTCTCCCGCTTCATTTTCTAATACCTTATAATCAATATCAGTTATCCTAAAGGATACGTCACACTTCATATTAGGTTTCAAATTTTCTATCATTATTCTCATTAGTAAAGGCTATATCCACATCTTGGCACATTAACTGGTCCTTTGATGTTTCAAAAGTACTCTTGAAAGTACACAGGCATTTACTACAAGCTTTCCATCTTGAATTAATAAATCCTTTTTATGAACGTGAGCCGAAAGTTTAAGTATGTTTCCAAACTCTCCCTTATCCTGAGGAAGCTCTAAATTGCCCTTTACTATAACCTTAGATGTGTCCTCAGAAACAAATTCACACACCTTCATTGTATCCTTCTGGGTTTGAAGCTCCTGTCCCTTAATATCAACTATTGTTTCAATTTCGCATTTTTGATAAACTACAGTCTTTAAGGTTACAACTGCATTAACCTTTAACTTTTTATCAGACACCATTTCATATTCAAGTGTTTCAATTGAAGGCATAACTTTGCAGGTCATATTAGGAACTGCCATTGGTGCCTGAACATAGTGTTTAAAGTTAGTATCTGCCTTTTGAATTTTAACTTGGGAACTTTCGCCCTTTGAAGCATAAAGTATTTTAAAAGACATCCTTCCATCAACTAAAACCTTATCCTCAAGTACAGTAGCCTCCATTAAAGTAACTTCTCCATCAACACTTAGTATCTTATCTATCTCTGGGTTCATCTCGTCAATTACAATATCTCCACTAACCATTGTTTGACTTGAACCTTCAGCTATAATTCTTTCTGTAAGTTAGCATATCTCTAACTAATTCTACTGACATTATATCCCTCCCACCCAAAATTACCTAATATAGTATATAATGTCTACAGCTTTTTTATGACTAAAACATTATTTGATAGAATTTTTTAATATTACTTCTTTTTCGATATATATTGACATTTTTTTATTTTCGATAAAATAAATAATTGTTGATGACCATATAACCTCTCATAAATTCTCAATACCCTAAAGAAACCTTAATCTTTTATCCCCTATTTTAAAAAATAAGCTGCCAAACCCATAACCCCACACAAAAACCACTTCCCCGGTGGTTTTTGTGTTTTGTCGAAAAAAGGAGCCTAAAACCGGCTCCTATTTTTGTGTTTATTTTCTACATTGCTACTTCGTTGTTTTCAAAGACTATTTGTACATTTTTGTGAGTATATCGGAATAGCTATAGGAAATTACCCTTGATGTATTATCACTTGCTTCGACTCTAACTACAAATATATTAGGATATGTTTGCTCTAATATACCTTCTTTTACTAAAACTTTCTTTCTGCCGTTGTTTGCCTTTAGAAGAACCTTTTCTCCTACGTGCTCATCAATATTTTTTGATGGCATCTAATAGTTCTTTTCCCTTCATAACAAACACCCTCTTTCCACAAATACAATTTTACTCCAACAACTTAATTTTGTCAAATAAAATATTTAATTTTATCAGCATTTTAATCTAAAGTCAATATTAATTTTATGTTTACTAATTTTAAATTTTTTATTAATTAGCATACTATATAATAATATCTCAATTATACTCTAAAATTCATATTAAATTTGAATTTGACAAAAATCATTGTAATAATGCCAAGACATTTATAAAATACCTTGGCATTATTACAATTAAACGTCAACTTCAAAATATTCACATACAGCCCTATACATAGCTTCTGCTATCTTGTAAAGATTTTCATCGCATATTAAACTGCTATCTATATTTCCTGTAATATACATACACTCCACAATAACTCCTGTACTTTTGCTCTCTCTTAAAATATAATAATCGCCTTCTCTTATACCTCTATTTTTAATACTTAATTCCTCTGTAATCCTTCCTAATATTTTTTTGAAAGATTAACAGCATCTAAATCATCTTTAAAACAATAAACCTCTATTCCATTAACACTCTCTTGAGGAAAACTGTTTTGATGAATGCTTATAAATATATCAGGTCTTCTCTTGTTTATTATTTTAACTCTATCTGATAGTGTTACATCCTCATCTACACGTCTTGTTAAAATACATTCAGCACCTTTATTAGATAGAAGTTCATAGAGCCTTAGGGCAATTTTTAAATTTATATCCTTCTCAACCAATTCACCCTGAACATTTCCTGAATCCTTTCCTCCGTGTCCTGCATCTATTACTATTTTTCTTCCTTCAAGTGTATTTATTATTTTATATTCATCAAGTTTTAAAATTCAATTCCAGTATAATAGTACTCTATTATATCCTTAAAATCTTTGTTTTCATTTGCCATACTACAAGCACCTTCAATACATATACCAAGTCCTAATCCTTCACCTACTACTTTAAGAATTATACTATCCTCTTTAAAATAAACTCTATTACTCTTTAAATTTAATATCTCCATAAGCTTATCTCCTGTTATTTCTTTTCCTAAAAGATTTAGTTTTCTTATTCTCCCCGTATCATCCCTTGATACGTCCTTTATTATCTCTCTTATCTGGTCTTTATATTTGATTCTACATCCTATAGAACTTGCCATTTTCTCACAATCAATTTTTATCTCTTCACATTTTTCACTGCATCTTCTACACAGAACCTTTCTTAGATAATTAACCTTATATCCCAATATAGACTCTGAATTTGCTGTACCTCCTCCACAACATTTTGTATAGTATAGGGAAACAGGTTCAGCATTATTTACAACAATTATTCCTTGAGTTTCTTCATAGGCCCTATCCAAAAGTTCTCTTTTTACTATCAAGTTTTTTATATTACTCAAATCAATTTCTCCAACATATTCCCTTTTATAAAACCCAGAATTTTTTACGTGAACAATCAGTTCACTTCTTTTCAAAACAATGAGGGCCTTTAAAACCTCAAAGGGTATATCAAATATATCAATATCCAAGTGCAACAGATTACTTAATACAAAATCTTTAAAAGATACGCCCAATATTCTCATAAACATCCCACCTATGCATAAGGTGATTTTGGTAGTCCTTCTCTGTATTTACCTCGCGTCTCAAGTCCACCAATACCTTTGATTCCTGTAATCGTACTATCAACTATTTCCTTAGGATTTAAAAATTTTGATATACTCGAAAAAGCAACCTTTTCACAAACAAAAACAGGGTCCATTGCGTGAATAAAAACCCTATTAGGAGAGCTTGCAAAATTTGCACCCGCCTCAATTAATGCTTCATAAAAAGATTGACAAGCACCCGCAAATATAACTAAATCGTCATAGGAGGGTTCATATTCTCTTGCTCTTCTCACAGCCTCAACAAAATATCTCGAATTTCTATAGCTATCTAAATTCTTATAATCCTGACTACCCTTTAACATCGCATCGTGTCCTGTTAAAACCAAGATATCAGGCCTAACTTCACTTAAAAGCTCAAGAACAACATCAGGTTGCCTAACTTCTGGAACATATCTACCGTATGCCTCTATTCCAAGCTGTTTATACCCTTTTAGGCAAATATTTAAATATTCCATATCTCCATCTATATGAAGGACCTTGCCAGGACGGCCAAAAGTAACACTGGAATTAACATTTGGTGTATTTATTCTTTGAAAGGTCCCTTGATTTCTTCTTTGAAGTACAGCCTTTTTATAAGTGTATTTACTCTTCTTAAGGTTTCATCTTCTTCCTTTGAAATCTTTGAAATTGGTGGTTTCTCTAAATCCTCCTCCTGGGCATCTGCAATAAGCCTATAGTTTGTTCCCTTTAAAATATATAAGTTTGTACCATCTTGTTTTTTACTATCTCCATAATTTTAAAATAAACATCACCACCATAGGATTTCCTAATAACTATATCTCCCACTTTAAACTCCTCCATAACATCACCTCCTTTGTATATAATATGTTTTAAACAAGCTTAAGGTTAAAAATAATGGTATAAGGCAGTTTAGACCACTTACATCTAAACTTCCTTATACCACTATGGTTACTCTTTTCATACATCACAATATTTCATCTAACTTACTTAAAAACTCTATATACTTGTCCTTTTCTTCTACTATCTCGTTCATCTTCTTTAGGAAAGTTGCTTCTGTCCAAGATGCTTCTTTATAGTAATATCTATTAGCAAGCCTCCAAAATCTCTGTGGAAATCTAAGCAATGTCTTTAAAACCTTTTTTCATCACTTGTTAATTCTCTAATAGAAGAATACTCCTTTAAAATTATTACCGCATAATCTATGTTCCATCCTACTCTCTTTAATGTTTTAACAATAAGAGTTGATAAATCATAAACCTGAACCTCTGATTTTAGATAGTCAAAATCAACTAAGTACACTTCATCAGGATTTTTTATCAATATGTTGTGGTATGTGTAGTCGTGATGACATAAAACCTTTTCCTCAAGAGACATATCACATACTCTTTTATAACTTTCCATATCTATAGTTTCGTATGCATTTTTGCAAGTTCATAAAAACTATCTACATTTGATAAATAAATCATATCAAATTCTGATTTCTTTTTATTTTTTAAGGCCATCTCCTTCATCTTTTTTAAAGTTCTGAGCCTCTTTTCAAGCGTATAAGGAAGTTTACCCACATCACATCTAACCTTAAGGTTTTCCTCTAAATCATATCCCCTTGCTGCAATATGGAATTTTGCTAAAGTTCTTGCAGCTATCTTCACATCCTCTAAAACTTTAAAATCAGCCTCTTTTCCGTCAATCCAATCAGTAACTATATATATATCCTCATTTACAAGGGCATATGGATTATTACTAAGGGATAGATTGTATCTATCAACCTTTTCAAAACCGTTTGAAATTATATGATTTTTGGCCTTATAAATATAGTTTAACTTTTGAATTCCATAGGATATTTTCTTTAAACATTTATCACCCTTATCTGTTTTTAGCAAATATACTCCTTTTTAGGTATGCAGTCGTATATTCTAAAACCAAATTGATTTGATATTTCTGTTTCTCTAACCATAATTCCACCCCTTTATTCATTTTTATGTTAGTTTCTATTTAACTATTCCAAATCAATAATAAATAATTGACAGCATCTTTAACACAATAAAGCATTTTTAGTTCACAAAACAAAAATTTCAGAATGTTTATTTTTGTAACATAAAAACATTATCCCAAGGGTTTAAAGCTATTTTAAAAATTTTCTTTATTTTTATACCTTCTATTACTGCTGACTTATTTAGATTCAAGTCTTCATTAGATACACATTTATGAATTTTGTCATTCATTTTACAGTTAATTTTGTGTATTTTTGTAATTTAGAGAATTTTTCTGATTTTTATAAATATATTGTTAAATTTATTTTAACATTTTATAATACTAATTGTCGAAAAAATAATATAGGGGTAGCACAATGGAACAAAAAGAATTAAAACGTTATAATCTTAACAGCTATGCCTTCATAGTAAGTTACATATTTATGGGACTACTTGCTGGTATAGCCTTTGACGTACTTGTTACATTCCTACAACAAGTATCATTAGGTACTGCACAATCTTTTTCAGCCTATATGGGCTATAGTACATTCCTTGCAGCAGCAATTCTTCTTTTAGCACCAAAGATAGGATATAAAGCACTTGCAATTGCAGCTCCTTTGATGGTTATTTTAGGTCTTGTTGCAGTTGCTTATGTAAATGTTGGACTTATATTCCCTGTTGCAACACTTGCAATACTAACAGGTACAACACTTTATGATGTAATACTTCCACCATACCTTACAGCATACACTACTCCAGAAAACAGAAATAAAATATTCTCAACAGCTATTTGGACAAACCTTGCAGGTATGGTTGTTGCGACTTACTTTGGTGGTTCATTAATCGTAAATAGATTTGCTTCAAGAATGAATATATCAAAGCAAGAAGCTCAGGCTGTTTCAGAGGCTGTTGATAAAATGAGCCCTGAAATGTTAAATCAATATATACTTGCCCACAAAGATGTACTTTTAATGTTTGCAATAGTTGCACTTATATCATTAATACCATTCTTATTCGTAAAGCAAGTAGAATCTGACTATAAAGAAACTAACAAAGAAAAGAAGGGCTTCGATTGGTCAATACTTACTAACAAATATGTTCTAATATTCTTAGTTTACTATGCTTTAATTAGATTTGGTGCATCACTAATATGCCCATACTTCTCAGTATATCTAAATAAATTTGTTGGAATAGACAGAGCGACAACATCAAAGCTAATTTCTTACTCATACTTTGCTGGTGTTATATTTACAGCTATATGTCCATATATCGTAAAGAAAATTGGGCAAGTTGTTGCACTTGGAGGCCTTGCACTTGCTTCAATTCCATTTATGATGTTTATCGCAAATGGTAGTGCCTTTGGTGATAAGGCTGCAATGGTAGTAGGTTTAGCATTATTCTTTAGATTTGGTCTAATGAATGCTGCAAACCCAATAATGAACTCACTACCAATGGAATTCGTTTCAAAGGAACTAAGACCTGCATACAATTCAGCAATATTCGTTGCAGGTGCTGTAACTTCAATACTTGCTGGTTTCTTTACAAAGGGATTCCTATTTAAGACTACATCAGGTTATGCTGTAGCTTATTATATAACTGCTGCTGTATACACTACAGCTTCAATACTACTACTTGTGACATACACTAAAAAATACAATAGATCAGGTGAACAAAACAAAGAAGAAAAAGCTGCTTAATTCCTTAACAATAAAGGGCTGCAATAAATGCAGCCCTTTATTGTTAGCATTTTTCACACTTTTGTATATAATTCATATTATGATATAGTAGAAATATTTATAAGGTGCAAAAATGAAGATAGGAATTGACGCACGTGCCGCAAGGTGGTATCGTGGAACTGGAATTGGCACATACACATATCAAATCATCTACAATATATGTAGACTCGATAAAATAAATAAGTATACCTTCTTTTTGCCTAACGAAAACAATTCCGACCTTGATATCCCAAATAATATCGAAATTAATATAATAGATGACAGAAGTAAAGATACCTTTTGGGAGGATGTCTATATACCTAATGTAATTAACAACACCAATATGGATGCTTATTTTGTGCCCCAAAACGGTATAGGACTTCCAAAGGATAAACCCTGCAGATTCTTTATCACCCTTCACGATGTAATACCCTATAAAATGCCTGAAACAGTAGGACCTCAGTATCTCGATATTTACCTTAAGGAAGTACCTGAAATAATAAAAAGGGTTGATGGAATAATTACTGTATCTAACTTTTCAAAAAAGATATTTCACAAACATTAGGCTTTCCTGAAGAAAAATATATGTTACACATCTTGCTGCTGAGGATTTTTATGTACCTATGGACAAATCAATTTGCAAAAACTTTGTATTAAGAAACTATGGTATAGAAGGAGATTTTATACTCTATGTTGGAGGGTTTAGCCCAAGAAAAAATATAAAGGGGCTAATACAAGCCTTTGCACTTTTAAAGGAAAAATATAAAAAGCCTATTAAGCTTGTTATACTCGGTAAAAAGGTAGGTCCTATTATGACTATAGAGACTTAGCACTTAAGCTCAACCTTAAGGAAGATGTTGTATTTACTGGATATGTTCCTGTTGAAGAACTGCCTATCTTTTATAACGCGGCTAAGCTTTTGTTTATCCGTCCTTCTACGAAGGCTTTGGGCTTCCTCCTCTTGAGGCTATGGCCTGCGGAACACCGACTATCTCTTCTAATAAAACATCTATACCCGAGATTCTTGGAGAGGATACGCTGTATATTGATCCCTATGAAATAGAAGATATAAAAGAAAAGATGCTACTGCTTTTAGAGGACGAAACCTTCTATAACAAAATGGTTCTAAAGTCTCTAAAGAGAAGTAGTATGTATTCTTGGAAAAAGCTACTATTGAAACAATAGAGATCTTAAATAACTGCTAAGGGGAGCTGTGCTCCCCTATACTAATTCCTTAAATTCTCTTAAGAAACTCTCTCTATCCTTCTTATATTCTGCCTTTCTTTTAAGTTTTTCAAAAACTCATCCTCATCCCATCCCCTTGTCTTCATATAATAGCTAATTGTTATGTCGTAAAAATCCTGCGGGAATAGAAGATACGCATAAAGTACCTCAAGTTCATCCTTTTCAAGATTATTGATCTGGGAATAACCCTGTAGTATAGTTTCTGCCATATCAATATTCCACATATTGTGTTTTATTGCCTTGGTTATAAAATTACAAAGGTCGTGATAGGGTAAATCAACTACAGCATAATCAAAATCAACAAAATAATAGTTATCCTCATTGTCCACAATTATATTGTGATGAGCCAAATCGTGATGGCAGAGAACATACTTTTCTCTACACAGCTTTCTATAATCAGACTCCTGAAGTTTATTTAAGGCTTGAGTTGCTTCATCTATATAATATTCTGCATATTCTAAGAAAAGTTTATCAAAATCACTTTTATTTAAGTGAAGTTCTGCAAACTCTTTGCACATATTGAGTTCTTTTATCTTTTTATAATATTGCCTTCCATCTTATAAAGATTGTTTCGTATCTCCTTAACCCTTATCCCCTCTGAGGCACTATGAAGCCTTGCAAGTGCCCTTGATGCACCTATTAAATCAACGGGATTTTCGTATATACACTCTCGTCCCTCTATTAAATCAAGAACAACATATATACCTCCTTGGTATTCCACATAGGGTTTTCCTTCTACGCTCTGTTTAAAGTTCACCACAAAGGGATATGTCCTTCTGATGTGATTTAGTGCTTCATAAATATATTCGAGTTCCTCTAACTTATAATCTATCTTTTTAATATTTTAAGTCCTTCGTTTGTTTTTAAAATAAATACTGAACGAATTGGTACTGCATCTTCGACTAAAAAATTATATCTATCAAAAAGATCTGTATCTAACAAGTATGTTGAAAGATATACCTTGTCTCTAAATTTATATTCCATAAATTCACCTCACATCATCCTTAATAGAGGCTTTTTTAGCTTTTCTGCAAGGCCTACATCCTTTTGCCTCATATATTCTGCTATTACCTTAAGTGTGTTTTCAGGAAAGCGTAAATATGCCTCCAAAACATTTGTATTTATCTGCCTTGGTGAATTTCTATTATATATATCTAATATTTTTCTTTATTTTCATTTTGTGTTTTTCTTATCAGCATAGCTAAATCCTCTTCTATAAGTCCATAGGATAAATCAAAAACATCGTATATATAATACTTTCCGTCTGATTCTGCCAATGTTTGTTTTCCAATGTCATAAAGCACTATTTCCTTTTTTTCATACTTAACTCAAGAAGATTAAAATATTCTGTGCTTCTAAACACCTTCATTGAGCCTTTACATCTCATCTTTAATTCCCCTAAAATAGACATCACATTTTCCTCAAACTCGTTATGCCTGCTTCTTTCACTTACCTCATCTATAAATTTATCTAAAATTATATAAAGATTTCTAAACTTACCTACCCTCTTTCCCCAAGTAACACTGGGCTTTATTTCATCCCTTGCTGTAAAACCTGTGGTTGAGGTATGAAAATCTGCCAAAAGTGATGCTAAACAGAAGGAATTTATATCCTTTTTATATCAACAAATCTATATATATCTGTTAAAATATACAGCTCATTTTCATACTTTATATAAGGTTTGGCATCACTTAGTGTATTAAATTGCACAATATTAGTAAATCCATTTTTAAAAGCATATCCTATAACCTCATTTATAAAAAGTATTTCTGATTCTTTAATGTTTACTTTCCTTAAGTGAAGTATCTTACTCCCAACTTCAATGATATATCCATCTTCGATTTTATCAATCTTTTTATCCTATCTTTGCCTCCTTTAAAATCCATACAATCACTCCTAATGTTTTCTTTTACGCTTTTTCTTTAAATGCTTATCCTTTGATCTTTCAATCTCCTTTATAATCTCATCCTTCTTATCAAGTAGTTCCTCCATCTTTTCCTGCTGTTTTCTCAACTTTTTTAGCCTCTTTATTTCATCCTTTAGGCTTTTTATTTTTTCCTCTAAATCGCCAATATTTACGTTCTCTTCATCAGTTCTTTTTAAAAGTTCTAAAGTAATATCATTAAGCTCACTTTTCATTTTCTCTACTTTTTCAAGATATTTATCTATACCTTCCATACAACCCTCCAGCTCATCTAAAAATTTAAATCTATTTTCACAATCTAAAACAACCCTGTTTAATCGTTTTAAAAAGTTTTCCTCTGTCCAAGGTTGCTTCTCCACATAATATTGAAGCCCTACCTGCCAAAAATCCTGTGGGAATTCCATAAAGCAGAAAATAAGATTTACTTCTTCTAATGTAACGGGTACATACCTTCCATATTCATTTAATATAAAGTTAAAAAGCTTTATATCCCAATTGCCATACCTTAGATTTCTAATTAATAAACTTGATAGATCGTGAAGATGTGTATCCATTATCACGTAGTCATAATCTATTAAAACTATATTGTCATTAGTTATTAAAAAATTATGATTTGCTGTATCGTGATGACATACTTCGTGAAGTTTTTGTGGGATTCGATTATTTTTGAATATCTTGATTTTTCAAAGTCCTTTAAACACTTTAAGGACTGTTTGTAGTGAATATCAAAATATTTTAAAAAGATTGTATCAAATTCACTTTTGTTTTCCTTTGCTTCACACATAGCTCTAAAATATAAAAGCTCGCTACTTCTCTTTTTAAACTTCTCAACCCATTTGCCGTAGTAATCCCTAAGCCTAATATCATATCTAAATCCTCTTGATAATATGTGAAGATTAGCAATGGCTTCTATACACATTTTAAGCTCTGTATAGTCTTTAAAATCTGCCTCCTTAGCTTCAATAAAATCCGTAAGATATGCATAGCCTTCATTTAAGGAGATAAATAACTCTCCCTCCTTTGTCTTGTAAATAGAAAGTATGTGTTCATAGCCTTTATTAATTAGATACATCATTACAGATATAATAAAATTATATTGCTTTAAATCGTACTTGGATGTTTTTAAGCAATATACTCCTTTATCCGTAATTAGTTTATATATATTCTTTATTTTTTCATATGAGAGAATGTTAAATCCATAGGCCTTTTCTACCTCATTAAATTGCATACTTCATCTCCCATTTAAGAGTTCTATTTTATAATATGTTAATAACTTTGTTTTGTGCTACTGCAATATTTAAAAAATATGCACATTTAACTAATAATTGTAATATTTATAATATATACAGCTTATTTACGGAGTGATAGGATGAATATTGCTATAGATGCAAGAGGTGCTAATCTTTATGCTGGAACTGGAATTGGAACCTATACAATCGAACTTTTAAAATATATAAATCTCCACGACTTTGAAAACAAGTATTTACTATATTGGTATGGCAGCAATTATAAGCAGTTTAATTTTAATAAAAATATTTCTATTAGCATTGCCTCTAAAAAACACCACCACTTTTTGAAGAATATTTTATACCAGAAAATCTAAAGGCTAAGAATATGAATATATACCACGTCCCACAAAATGGGATTGGTCTTCCTTCTAAAAAAGCTGTATCTATATATCCACAATTCACGATTTAATTCCATACGTTATGCCCGAAACTGTAGGTCGTGGATATTTAAAAAATTTATATCTCAAATGCCGCAAATAATACAAAACTCTGATGTTATAATAACAGTATCTAACTTCTCTAAAAGGACATTATGAGAATATTTGACGTGGAAGAAGATAAGATAAAGGTAACACACCTTGCGGCTGACGATTATTTTAGGCCAATTGATAAGAATATATGTAAAGACTTTTTAAATAAAAAGTATAATATAGACTTTGATTATTTTTTATATATTGGTGGATTCAGTCCAAGGAAAAATGTAAAATCAATACTTCTTGCCTATTCAAGACTAATTAAGGATATAAAAGATAAGTTTAAGGTAGTAATTGTAGGTTCTTCTAAAGACGAACATAGCTTTTTAATAAGCCTTGCAAATAGTTTAAATATAAAGGATAGTGTTGTATTTACAGGGTATGTACCCTACGAAGATTTACCTTACTTTTATAGTGGTGCAACTTTATTTTTATATCCATCCCTCTATGAAGGTTTTGGACTTCCTCCCCTTGAGGCTATGAGCTGTCAAACACCAGTTATAACATCAAATGTTTCTTCTATTCCTGAAATTGTAGAGGATGCTGCACTACTTATAAATCCCTTTGATGCTGAAGAGCTAAAAACTCAATCGAAATTTTACTTCAGGATGATAATAAAAGAGATAGTCTCGCCAAGAAGGGATATGAACATTCTTTGAAATTTAGTTGGAATAAAACTGCAATGGAAACATTAAACATATATAAGGAGGCAGTAAAAGAAAGGGTATAGTGTCCCCTTAAAAACTATAAAGGGGTGGTTATGTGGGCGAGACAGTTGAAAAGTTTGGCTTTGCTGCAAAGTATAAGTCGGTAGGAGAGCTATTTAGTACAGAGATTTTACCAATTGTTGATGCTATATCAAGGCTGGGTGTTGCTGCTGATGGATTTGCATCTGCTGCAAATTCAGTTTCACATATAAATATCACAGAACAGCATCAAATCAAGGAACTATTAGAGCTTGTATTTAATATTCGCCGTTCTGCAGAGGATTTGCAGTGCCTTTTAGATAAAAGGTTATGTGCTGCAATTAAAACCGTTGAGAGTGGGGTTTATGATATAAAGAATATTAAAGAAGCAACAGAAGAGCAAGAAAATAAAACTAATCCGTAAAATTCAATCAAATAAAAAAGGAAGTAACTTTCTACTTCCTTTTTCCATTTTATGGTTAAATTCACTTTTCACCTGGGTGGCACTTATCAAGGAGATTGTCTATAGAAATGCCAACTGATATTACACCTTCACTGTCTATTCTCTTTACCGCCATAAACTTAAAAAGTTCTCCTGTATCTAATCTTCTTGTTAAGGGATAAATTTGAACTTCTTTACCACTTTTACAAAATCCCTGTATCTTTTATCTAATTCAAATATATTAAGACCTAAGGCATCTTTTGTTGTTCCATATTCAAATATTCCTCTTGAGTTTGCATAATATACATCATTTACTCCAAGCTCTCTACATAATCTTTTTAACGTTGACTCGGATTTATCCCCCTTATACTCCATTATCTTTTTGCCTATTTCAACTAATTTTTCCTCTACACTTTTGTCTATACTTTGACTTAAAAACTCATCTGATGCTGATGATATATCATTAGAGATTACTTTAAACTTTTCTACAACCGTCCATTGATTTTGTATAAGTTCTGCTGCCTTTTCTATTAAGGATGATGTATTTTCGTGGGAGGAATAAACCGCTTGTGCAGTCTCAATTGCAGAATTTGTTGAAGCCTCTATTCCCTTTGCCTGAACAATCACATTGTTTATGTTTTTATCAAGCTCAACAGATGAGTTTATGAATCTATATATGGAATTATAAAGTTCCTCCATCTCCATTTTTGTCGTTTCCATCTTCATTGAACTTTGATTTGACACTTCATCCAAATTATTTATATTCTTAGTAATTCCATCTAACACTTTTTTAATGTTTTCACTAAACTCCTTAGATTGTGCCGCCAGCTTTTTTATTTCTGAGGCTACTACTAAAAATCCTCGACCTGCCTCACCAACTCGTGCTGCCTCTATACTTGCATTTAAAGACAAAAGATGTGTTTTATTTGCAATTTCATTTATATAATCTGCTATCTCATAAATCTTTTGGGATGATGTAACAAGCTCATCCTTACTTTTGAAAAATTCTTGTATACATCTATTAAGTCATCAAAATTCTTTCTTGAATTTCTTATTGAATCTTCATTTTCTTTTATATCTCTTATACAGTTGTTGGAAAAATCCTTAGCATCCTGTGCTGATTTCATTATGTCTAAAACCTTTGACATAATAGTTTCTATTTCATTGATTATTGATTTTATATTTGCATTATCCTTATCGCTCAGTACAGTTATTTCATCTGATAAACTATATATTTCCTTTGATAAATCGTACAGCTTATTGCTTGACATATATATGTCTTTACTGCTATTTGCAAGCTTTTTAGAAATATTAGTAAAATCCATCTCATTTTTCTCTTGCTTTTCCTTTACATACACCACCCTCTTAGAGGTATAATATGTTACTGATGGCAACAAAACAACTAATACAGCAAATGATATTATTGGATTTAAATTTAAAAGAATAAATGCTGCTGAAATAAAACCCCCTAAAACAAAAATTAAAATTAGCTTTAGTAAATCCTTCATTATATACCCCCTTTGTAAAATATACACTTTAATTATACCAAAAACAATTAAAGCCTTCCATAATAAACTAATACGCCTTTTGTTAAGTATAGATTAAAAATAAAAAAGGAGATATCATAAAGATACCTCCTCTATATAAACTTTTCAAACTCTTGGCTACTTGAAATCTTTTTAACCAAGTCCTTTATACTCTGTGCCCTGTCCTTTGGACATATTAAAACAACATCATCTGTATCTATTATAAGCATATCCTTTATTCCTATTGCTGCAATAAGCCTCTTATCTCCCATTATTGTTGTGTTCTTTACATCTATAACTGCACATTCACAATTTTGAATTATGTTTCCATTTTCATCTTTACTTAAAAATCTTTCAAGTGATGTAAAGCTTCCTATATCATCCCAAACGAAATTGGTTGGTATTACAACTGCTCTGTGGGTTCTTTGCATTACGCCAAAATCAATGGATATACCATCTATTTTTTCATATTCTTCACGAATCACCTTCTCTTCATCCTCTGTACCTATATACTCATATATTCTCATAAGATTTTTGTATAGGTCTGGTAAATATTTTTTATTTCCCTAAGTAGTCTGTCTGCACGATTGTCAAAAGTGCGATGGAATGTTATCATTTTTACTATCCACCTTAAGCAATTTGATTCATATCTTTTCTTTCCTATCACATCCAAGACCTATAAAATCAAAATAGCATACGTTGATTTCTACAAAAGGTTAATAAAAACTAAATAGTCTTTTTAGTAATAAAAATAAGATTTAACTTTGAATAATAAATTTTTAACAACAATTCTTAACTATCATCAAGCAATCTAATAACATTTATCTGGATAATTAAATAACTCCTATACCAATAATAATTTTTATAAAAACACATAAAAATTATTATCGACAATTGAGCGGATGTGGTATACCACAACCACCCGATTGCCGACAAATTTTTCTATTCAAATAAAAATAACATTACTATTCAATCACTTTTTCTAACTCATCACATAAGTTCATAATTTGGTTTACTTTCTCTACAATACGTTTTTGTTCTGCAAGGGGTGGTAGAGGGAGAACAATATTTGAAAATTCTGTACCTGAAATCTCGTTAAAAGTTGTACCAGAAGCATTTTCATTAATTAACTTTGCTGCATACATTAAGTAATAATAAATATATTCATTCATATCCATTACATATGGAACTGATGACTTACACCCTTGATTTGTACATATTTCATTCTTTGCTATTGCTACATATCCTATTGGTGCTCTACTTGAAAATATTACTGCACCTCTTGGCATTAACTGTGCTGAACTTTTTATTAATCCTATCTCTGTTATAAACCTTTTACCATGTGAAATATACTTAGATTTATATAAGCCTAAGTCAGCTGGAGTAATCCAAGGAATCGTTCCATTCTCCCAATATTCTTTTACACTTGTTTTAGGTGTTCCTCCTGATACAATTTTTCCCACCTCCCCTAACCTCACCCACTCCCATCCTTGTGGCAACTCAAACGGCTTTTCGTATTCTTCTATTGGTGGTAGTGGCTTTTCTTTTTTATTTTGCCTTCCTTTATTAGCCTTTCTTTTTCTTCCTTTATCTTTTCTAATAATACACTTGCTGGTTCGTCATTTGGGTCTTGGGGTACTAATTTCCCTTGTATAGCAAGTTGTAATGTTTTCTCTCTAGTTAATTTTATTAATTTCTTTAATTTTTCTTTATCACTTTCTAATTCATCTATAAGATTAAATAAATGTTCAACTTTTTCTACAATACGTTTTTGTTCTGCAAGTGGAGGAAGGGGGATAAGAAAGCTATTAATTATATCTTTAGTAATAGCTAAAAAGTAGTTCCATTACCCTTTTCAATCATGACATCTTTTAGTGCCTTCATAAAATAATAGTAAAATTCACTTTCTATATCTCCTAATTTAGTTATGGCACTTAATCCTCTTCCTATACATATTATCCTATCTGTAATATTAACATCTCCAACAGGTGCTCTAACAGATAATATTACATCTCCTGGTTTTGCAATTTTACTTTGCTTTGTTGTATATTTGTCACTTCTTTTTAAAATCTTTTCTCCAAAAAGTCTTCCCTTGATGAAATTCCATCCCTGTAGTGCTATTTATTGTATTACCATTAGGTGATTGTCCCATAACAATAATTCCTATCTCCCCTAACCTCACCCACTCCCATCCTTGTGGCAACTCAAATGGCTTTTCGTCTTCTTCAATTGGTGGTAGTGGCTTTTCTTTTTTATTTTGCCTTCCTTTATTAGTCTTTCTTTTTCTTCCTTTATCTTTTCTAATAATACGCTTGCTGGTTCGTCATTTGGGTCTTGGGGTACTAGTTTACCTTGTATGGCAAGCTGAAGAATTTTATCTTTAAGAGCTTTAATATCCATAGTCTATTCTTCAACTCCCTTCAATAAATTTGATAACTCTCCTATTATTTCTCCTATTCTTATAGCCTTTTCATTCATTGATTCAAGCAGCTCACTTAAAGTATAGTCCTTTTCATCTTGCATTACATTTGGGTTTTTAAAATCAAGGTTATACCCTGCATTTTTTATATCTTCAATTGTTACAGAATAAGCATTTATATCTCCATTTCCACGATTATTCCACCAGTTTCTAACACAATCTAAATGTTCTCTCTTCATTGGCTTTGTTTTTGTAAAACCATTTTTAAGTCCCTCAGGAAGTGGAACCTGGTAATAATCAATTTTAGTTGTTGGTCTTGTCCTATCAAAGAAAAGAATGTTTGAACTTATTGATGTATATGGTGCAAATGCTCCACTTGGTATCCTTACAATTGTATGAAGGTTAAAATCTTCAAGCAGCTTCTTTTTATAGCTATCTTTGCATTATCATTACCAAATAAAAAACCATCAGGAAGTATAACACCTGCTCTACCATTTTCCTTTAACCTATTCATAATCAAAACCATAAAAAGGTCTGCTGTTTCCGATGTTCTCATATCTACAGGGAAATTATATTGAATAATATCTTCTTCAACCCCTCCAAAAGGTGGATTCATTGCAATAACATCAAATTTCTTATTTTCAGGATAATCCTTAATACTTGTAGCTAATGAATTATCTCTCTTTATATTTGGCTCATCTATATCGTGTAATATTAAATTAGTCATACAAAGAAGATGTGGAAGAGGTTTTTCTCTATACCAAATAATGTATTTTGAAAGATTTCCCTATCTTCAACAGTTTTTATATCTTTTTCAATGTGTTTTAAAGCAGATACCAAAAATCCACCTGTACCGCAAGCAAAGTCAGCTACCTTTTCTCCTATCTTTGGGTTTAAACATTCAATAATAAAATCTGTTAGAGCTCTTGGCGTATAATATTCGCCTGATTTTCCTGCACTCTGTAAGTCCTTTAATATAGTTTCATAAATATCATTAAATAGATGTCTATCGTGTTGGGTTGTGAAGTCTATCTCATTTAGTTTATTAATAACTTGTCTCATTAATGTACCTGATTTCATATAATTATATGAATCCTCAAATACTGCTTTAACTATAAAAGCCTTTGGGTCGCTATTTTCATCTAATTCCATTTCCTTTAGTTCTTTAAAAAGCCTATTGTTCACAAAATCAATCAATTCATCTCCAGTAATTCCTTCTGGATTTTCTGCCCAATCTCTCCATCTTAAGCCCTCTGGTATAATCGGAGTATACTCATCCTTTAAAATCTCCCATTCCTGTTCCTTGGCATCAAAAACCTTTAAAAATATCATCCAAACCAATTGTCCAATTCTTTGTGCATCTCCATCCACACCTGAATCTTGTCGCATTATATCTTGTATTGATTTAATTATTGTAGAAATTGACATCACTTTACCTCCTTAGCTATCTAAATTACGCCGAATATATTTCCTTCTCTAGTTCCTTTATTGCTTCATTAAATTTTTGTTTGCCTCCAAATTTCTTTATTATCTCTATTGGTGTTCCAAAGTCTTTAAACTCAGGTATCTTTAAAACTTCCATACTCTCAATATTTTCTATTCCAGAGTCTGCATATTTATCAAGTAGCCTTTCTAATACTTCCCTTGCTGTTCCCTCATACTTAGTAAAATAGTTTTTCTTTTTACATTATTTGCCCTCTCTTTTCTAGTAAGAGGTGGCTTATCAAAAGCTATATGACAAATCATATCAAATGGGTCCATATCATATCCAATCTCTTCCTTTAATTCATCAAACAATATACCCATTTCTTCAAGTTCCTTTATTATTGCCTCTTTTCTTTCTGAACTATTCCATCTATTTAAAAAATCATCTAATGACCTAAACTGATTCTTTAAATTCTTTTAGTAAAATCCAACAAAGATTCAATTATTAACTTTCCATCTCTATCGTAATATAATGCTCTGTTATTAATTACCTTAACCTCAACATCATTAACATAATATTTTCTTGGTCTATCATTTCCATATGGTTCAGGATTTTCATTGACATTCTCGCCAATATCAACTCCAG
The DNA here is from genome assembly GCF_028622835.1 of Caloramator sp. mosi_1. Lineage (GTDB taxonomy): Bacteria > Bacillota > Clostridia > Clostridiales > Caloramatoraceae > Thermobrachium. Next base: position 806,109 of record NZ_CP117677.1, read on the forward strand.
TTGTTGGCTCATTTTCCTCAGATGGTATCTTACCGTCTTTAGATTCCTTTATTACTACAGGTTCTCCATCAAAGGATGGGTCTGCAAATAACTTTGTAACACCTCTAAAGTCAAAAATAGTAAAATATAGTTTGTCATAATCCTCTCTTAGCCTTGTTCCTCTTCCTATAATCTGTTTAAATTCTGTCATACTATTAATATTGGCATCTAAGACAATAAATTTGCAAGTTTGTGCGTCTACACCTGTTGTAAGAAGCTTACTTGTCGTTACTAAAACAGGATATTTGCTTGATGGGTCAATAAAGTTATCTAACTCTCTTTACCCTCTGCATCATCACCTGTAATTCTCATTACATACCTTGAATCTTGATTAACAAGGTCAGCGTTTTCATTTGCTAATGCTCTTCTCATTCTTTCTGCATGTTCTGTATCTACACAAAAAAGATAGTTTTAGCAAATCTCATATTGTTTTCTTTTAAATAATCTGAAACAATTTTGGCTACTTGTTGAGTTCTTTTTCCAAAACTATTTCTCTATCATAGTCTTTAATGTTGTATTCTCTATCATCAATAACGTTACCATACTTATCTACTTGTCCCTTATAAGGTCTAAATCCTTCTGCATCAACATCTAAGGTTACTCTAATAACCTTATAAGGTGCTAAAAATCCATCCTCTATCCCCTGCTTTAATGAATATGTGTATACTGGCTCACCAAAATACTCAATATTAGAAACATCCTTTGTTTCCTTTGGTGTTGCTGTAAGTCCTATTTGTGTTGCTGGACTAAAATATTCTAATATTTCTCTCCAAGCTGAATCTTCTTTAGCACTTCCTCTATGGCACTCATCTACAACTATAAGGTCAAAGAAGTCTGGCGAATACTGTTTATATATATTTTTAAAATCATCATTTCCTGATATTGCTTGATACAGTGCTAAATAGATTTCGTGAGACTTATCTGCTAACCTGTTTGTTATTTTAGTCATTTTGTCTCCGAAATGCCTAAAATCATTTACCATAGTTTGGTCGACTAAAATGTTCCTATCTGCTAAAAACAATATCCTCTTTTTTGTTTTTGACTTCCAAAGTCTATATATTATTTGAAATGCAGTATATGTTTTTCCTGTTCCAGTTGCCATAACAAGTAAAATTCTGTTTTGGCCTTTAGCTATTGCTTCTATTGTTCTATTTATGGCTATTCTTTGGTAGTATCTTGGACTTTTTGCATTCTGTTCATAATAGTAATCTTGAGTTATTATATCCTCTATGTTTTCATCTATTCCCTTCCACTTTTTATATCTTTCCCATAATTCTTCGGGCGATGGAAATTCATCTAAACTTAATTCCCTTTCTATTTCACCTGAAGTTTTGGTTCTATCGTGTTCTAAAAATCCATCTCCGTTACTTGTATAAACAAAAGGAATATCCAAAATTTCCGCATATTCTATTGCCTGTTGCATTCCATCTCCTATGAAATGCTTATTGTCCTTTGCTTCTACTATAGCAAGTGGGAGATTAGATTTATAAAATAAGATATAATCTGCTCTTTTTCTTTTACCCCTTGTGACAAATTTTTTCTAACTATAACTCTCCCATCAGTAAATGTATATTCTTCTCTAATTTGCTTGTGCAAATCCCACCCTGATTTTACTATTGCAGGCGTAATATACTTTGTGCGTATATCTATTTCCGACATATTTCTTTTATCCACTAACCCCACCGACCTTTAAATTTTTTTAATAAATACAAATATATTTTATCATAAATTATTTTTGTTAAAAAGTTGTTATTCTATGATTTTTTACAATATAACATTATTTTTAACCTAATTAGTGACAGAAGTCGCCCACTTCTATAAGTGGGTGATGAATGTCGCTTGACAAATTCATCATTCAGATACAAAATGTGCATTAGAAAAATGAGGTTATATAAATAGATAGATTTGGATAATAATAATCTTTCAGTGTTCTTGCTATATTATCATCTTGTTTTAGTAACGAAATATAGGAGAAAAGTTATTGATGATAATATAGTAGATAACTAATGAAGTAGTCAAAAAATATATATATCTAAGGGAAGGAGGTGTAGCTTTGTTAAAAGCCTATAAATATAGAATATATCCAACAAAAGAACAAAAGGAATATTTATCTAAAGTATTTGGTTGTGTGAGATTTATATACAACAGAATGCTTAACGATAAAATAGAACATTACAAACAAACTGGAAAAATGTTAAAGAATACACCTGCACAATATAAAAAGAATATCCTTTTCTAAAAGAAGTAGATAGTCTTGCTCTTGCTAATGCACAGATAAATTTAGAAAAGGCATATAAAAACTTTTTTAGAGACAAAAATGTAGGTTTCCCAAAATTCAAGAAGAAAAAAGGATATCAATCTTTTACAACAAACAACCAAAAAGGCACAGTAGCACTTATAGATGGGTATCTAAAAATACCAAAGTTAAAGACTATGATAAAAGTAAAACAGCATAGATTATTTGAAGGTGAAATAAAATCAGTAACAATATCAAAGACACCAACAGGTAAATACTATGTTTCAATACTTGTAGAAACAGAGATAAAGAAACTGCCTAAAGTAGATAACAAAGTAGGAATAGATTTAGGCTTAAAGGATTTTTAGTATTATCAAATGGAACAAAGATAGAAAATCCAAAATGGTTAAGAAGAACAGAAAAGAGAATAAAGAAACTCCAAAGAGATTTATGCAGGAAACAAAAATATAGCAAAAACTATGAAAAACAAGGTTACACCTTGCAAAACTATATGAAAAAATAGCAAATCAAAGAAAAGACTTTCTTCATAAGGTATCTTCTAAAATTATAAACGAAAACCAAGTTATAGTTTTAGAGGACTTAAAAGTAAAGAATATGCAACAAAATCATAAGTTAGCAAAAGCAATTTTAGAAGTTAGTTGGTCAGAATTCAGAAGAATATTAGAATATAAAGCAAAATGGTATGGAAGAGAAGTAATAATAGCACCGCAAAACTATGCATCAAGTCAAATATGTTCAGAGTGTGGATATAAAAATTCTGATGTAAAGAATTTAGCATTAAGAGAATGGAAATGCCCTAATTGTGGTGCTAATCATGATAGAGATATAAATGCGTCAAAAACTTGCTAAAATTAGCCATTTAGATGGTAAAACTGGGGATGGAACAGCCCTTTGAGCGTGGGTAATCTGGTAGCAGAAGCTATCTTGACCACGAAGCCACCACCTCTATAGGTGGGGGTAGTTCACAAATTACAATTAAATACTGTGAAGATACTCTAAATTGGAATATTTTTATAGATAAAATTATATCCTTCTTAGTAGAAAATAATTTATTTGAAGAAATAGGAGATTATGAGTAGCAAAAATATTTTTTAATGAAGAAATAATAAAAACTCCCGAAAATTTTGCAGCAATTTATGCTTGAGTATCTTCACGAAAATATAATAACTCTATAAAAGCTCACATTGAACTGGCAAAGGAAACTTTAACTAAAAATAATTTGTTGCTATATGCAACTTTAAAAAACCTAATATTTCTGTTGTATATTGCAAAGCTGGTAAAGATTTAAATTCGTAAAACCAAAAGATAAATAATTTCATTCAAGACTTCAGTACAAAAGAAATAGTTAAAAAACAAAAACTGAATATCCTCAAAATCAAGATAAAAAGTGGACCATTAACACAGTAAAGGGCAATTTATCAAATGAAGATGACTTGGGATATATTGCTTGTGAAGTGATAGAAACCCTGTTAAATACAGCAATCCAATTGGTGGGGGTTATGTCTAATCAGATAACTGTTATAAGTAATGAGTCAAATCTCAAAAGATTAAATGATTTATATACAGATGCTGTTCTTGAAGTTATCAAGTCAAGATTATCTTCGAATCCCAATGAAATAAAATATTTAATAAATCTCCTTAAATCCTGTAGTAAAACGGAGGAACAACTGTGAAAACAGCAGCAATATATTCCAGAAAATCTAAATACACAGGAAAAGGCGAATCAACTGAAAACCAAATAACTATGTGTAAAGATTATCTATCAAAGCTTGGAATATATGATTATATAATCTATGAAGACGAAGGCTTCTCAGGTAAAAATGCAGACAGACCTCAATTTAAGAAACTATTAAAGGATGCAACAAAAGAAAATTTTCTATTCTTATCTGTTACAGGTTAGATAGAGTTAGCAGAAATATAGGTGATTTTGCAAACCTAATAAACATTCTTGAAAAATACCAGATAGATTTTATATCCGTATCTGAACAGTTTGACACATCAACTCCTATGGGTAGAGCAATGATGTATATTGCCAGCGTATTTGCACAACTTGAAAGGGAAACTATTGCAGAAAGAATTAGAGATAATATGCTTGAGCTTGCCAAAAGTGGTAGGTGGCTTGGAGGGCAAACCCCTACAGGATTTAAAAGCACTCCTATTGTTTATCTTGATAATGAACTTAAAGAGAGAAAAATGTATAAGCTTGAACCTATAGAAGAAGAATTAAACTTAGTTAAACTACTCTACAATAAATACCTTGAACTTAAGTCACTTAGCCAAGTAGAAAAATATTGCTTACAAAATAATATAAAAACAAAGATGAATAAGGACTTTGTTAAGAGCAAACTAAAAACAATATTAACTAACCCTGTATATGTAAAGGCTACAAAGGAGGTATTTGATTATCTTGAGAAAAAGGGAATAACCGTTGTAGGTGAACCTGATGGGATACACGGGCTGTATCTTTACAATAAAAGAAAGGGAAAGACAGATTATAAGGATATATCAAACTGGATATGTTCAGTGGCAAAACACGAAGGAATTATAGAAGCAAAGGATTGGTTGGCAGTGCAAATGACACTTGAGAAAAATAAAACTCTTGCCCCAAGGCTTGGGAAATCAAAGGTTGGTTTGTTGTCGGGACTTATGAAGTGTAAAAAATGTGGTACTACAATGCGGGTTACCCACAGGGCATACAGCAAAGCCTTAGGTAAGGCTCCACACTATTATGCTTGCAAACTTAAAGCAGCTTCAGGTAAGGTTAGATGTGATAATAAAAATGCAAAGGGAGATGATGTTGAAAGAGCTGTGGTTGATACTATACGTAATCTTAGTTTAGATAAAGATAAGCTTATATATGAGCTTACTAACTATGTAGATAAAATTGAATCCCAAAATACAGAAAATGAAATACAAAGAATTAATGCTACAATAAAACAAAACGAGGACGCCATTGATAATCTGACTCATACACTATCCTTAACCCAAGATTCTAATACAGCTAAGATAATACTACAAAAATAGAGCATATTTCTTATGAAAACGAAGAATTAAAAAGAAGCTATCTAAACTTAAGGAATCTATTTTAATTGAGGAATTAAATCAAGAAAAGATACAATTACTTGCAAAATCAATAGAGATGTTTGATACACTTTTTGAAAACAGCTCCTTTGAGGATAAAAGAAAACTTCTAACAAACATTATTAACAAAGTTTATTGGGATGGTGACACCAACAGTATAGAGATTATATATAAATAGGCAGGTTAACCCTGCCTTAATCTTTAATATATTGGAGCAATTCTTCAACTAACTGATAAACTGTTGTTGCTGGTTTCATCTTAGATGCTGGTATATCTCCGTGCATCTTTAGTAGTTTCTTTGCCCTATCTATCGCATTATCAATTGAGCCACATTCAGTCAAAATATCAAATATATTTTTTATGTTTTTTTCATATTTGCCAAATCCCAATTCTCTAAACTTTTGAGAAAGCTTTTTAATATATTCTTCCCTGTTTATAGTTGATTGTAAATATTCAAAATGTAATATGAACCAAAGCTCTATTGCTTCATTTGACCAAGCAACTTTAAAACCTTTACTTTTGGCTTGTTCAATTGCACTATTAAATTGATTATCTGTAAAATCATCCTTATCAAACACTACCCACACATTCCCGTAATAAACAGCTGACCTATTTATAATTTCATCTACGTATCTAACTAAATCATTTGTATTCCTTCCTGTACCTTTAATATCAATCTCTATCTGCTTTTCTACTCTGATACTCTGCTTGTATTTTGAATTTATTTTATCTCTAATTCCCATAAAATAGTTTGGCTCAGTTTTAGAACCTTCACAAACAATAAGATATCTATATGGTGCTAATTTCCTATTGTTTTCCTTTCTTTCTTTTCTATTGCCTCTTATCTTTTTAAATATTTCTTCCCTATCACTTCCCATTTAAATCCTCCAAAATATTGAATTCTCTTAAAATAGGAATAGCACCATATCTTCCTGATAGATAATCTTTATTGTAGGTTGCATCATTTCTTACTTTACTATTATCCTCCAATCTATATTCAACTAAAGAAAACAGAGTTGAAACTCCTTCTTCATCCTTTTCAGTAAACCAAATTTCATCTCTTCTAAATACATCCTTTGTAAGTGTTGACACATCGTGGGTTGTAAAAATTAACTGTGCATTCTTTTTATTTATATTAGGGTCGTGGAACATATTAATGATATATCTTACAAGCAATGGATGTAGTTTTGCGTTAAGTTCATCTATAAACAAAGGAGTTCCGTTATCTAATGCCTTTAAAAAGAAATTAAATAAACAAAACATCTTTATAGTACCACTTGATTCTTCTTCAAATGGTATTTCCACCATTTCACCTGTTTTAGTTGAGTGTTTAGCAAATATCCTGTATTTGTTCTTCTTATCATCCTTTATTTCTTCTATTCTAATACCCTTGATGCCTGTATCTATTGCAATCAAAAATTCCTCTACTTTTTTCTTATAAAGTTCATCAGTAACAATTTCATTAGATAAGAAATTTGATATATACGCCTCAAATATACTATCTCCAAAATCAATTACAAAACTATCCAAAAACCATTTGAACACAATCTTTGATACCTTAACATTTGTCTTTGCAGTCAATGTTAAAAATAAGGTTTTATCATCTACAGATTCTATAAATTTTTCTGCATCCTTCATTTTATTACCACATACTATGCTGTTATCTTCTCTTTGAAATAGAGTTGTAGTATTCTTCCTTCTTAAATTTCTTGAGTATAACCATTCCTCATAAATTTTCTTATTGTCAACTGTAAATCCATATTGATATTCTACATTATCAACTATAAAGAATACTTCAAATAAGGATGTTCCGTTTTTATTCTCATCAAATGCAAAGCTCTTTACAGGGATAATATCATCTTTTCTATTTATATCCTCATTAATAGCAAGAGAGTTTAATACAAAATATCTCATAAAATTAAAAGCTTCGATTACATTTGATTTACCACTGGCATTTGCTCCATAGATAGTAGCTACTTTAAGAAATCTATCCTTTGTTGTATATTCAATTACATTATATGGATGTTCCTTAATGTTTGTTGCAGTCATATCTAAAGTATTTTCGTCTCTAAAGGATTTAAAGTTTTCAAAGTTAAATTGTACAAGCATCCTTATCACCTACCTTTTAAATTAAACTTTTTACAAAGTATTTTAATATTAAATATTGTAATTGTACCAAAAGAATTAACTTGTGGTACATTTTAATTATACAGTATTTTATAAATAATAGCTATATTTTTGAGAAATTTTCTCACAAAATGCCTATTTATAAGTATAATCATATAAAATAAAAAATATACCTTTGTTCTTAAAACATTTTTAAGTTTATCACAATTTGGTACGGAGTGGGTCTGCACGCCATACAAACATACCGCTGTTCCACAAAAATTTCCCTTTTCTAAAAAGGAGGTTGCTACATCTAAGTTTGGCTTTTCTATAAATCTTTTTACCCTAAAAACATTTTCCTGAAGCTTGTCACCAACTTCTATATATCCATACCCTATCTCTGGTCTTGTGGGAGTAACACCCATAGTAACCAAGTAATCTCCATCCTGTGCTACATCTATTGCTTTTTTATTGTTTGTTCAAAATCCTCCTGCCCTATTATCAAATGATCAGAGGGTAAAACTACCATAGTAGCCTCAAAGTCCTTTTTAGTAGTTTAACAGCTGCAAGACCTATACAAGATGCTGTTTCTTTGTTTAAAGGCTCTTTAAATATATTTTTATTATCTATCCCCAGTAGCTTTTTTATAATACCTACATAGTTTTGATTTGTAACAACACATATATTTTCTTTGGGAATAATAGTCGATATTCTATCAACAGTATTCTCTATCATTGTTTTCTGTCCAATTATCTTCAAAAACTGCTTAGGAAGTCCTTTTCTTGACTTTGGCCAAAATCTTGAACCAAGTCCACCAGACATTATTACTGCATATATCATAAAAAACCACCCCGCATATTGTTATAATATGCAAAGTGGCTTTTGTTTGCTACTTATTAATATATTATTTATCTTATTCCGTGTTTTCCAAGCATTGCAGCACCCAATATTCCAGCATCATTCTTAAATTGTGCAAGAACTATGTTTGCTGCTGGTAAAGTTTTGAAGAATTTATTCTTTTCAAATTCTTCCTTAACTTGATTTAGAAGATATTCTCCTGCATTAGATATTCCTCCACCTAAGGCTATAACCTCTGGGTCCATAAAGTTTACTATATTAAATATACCTATAACAAGATATTTAACAAGTCTATCTACTGCCATTTTAGCAACTCTGTCGCCTTCTTTTGCACTGTCAAAAATAATCTTTGCATTTATCTTATCTAAATCTCCATCTACCTTTTGTAGAATTATTGTATCTGTATTTCCATCCTTTATCAACTTTTGTGTATATCTTATTATAGCTGTTGATGATGCAAAGGTTTCAAAACATCCATTCTTTCCGCAGTTACAGTTGTAGAAGTTTTCTCCTATAATCATATGTCCTATTTCTGAACCTACTCCGTGGGCACCACTGTAAACTTCTCCATTTAATACGATACCCCCGCCTATTCCTGTTCCAAGTGTAAGTAATATACCACTCTTACATCCCTTCATTGAACCAAACTCATATTCTGCAAGTCCTGCTACTGTTGCATCGTTATCAATAAATACTTGTATTCTTAGTTCATCCTCCATCATTTTTTAAGAGGTATGTTTTCCCATCCTAAATTAGCACAGAATATAACATTTCCGTCCTTATCAGCAAGCCCTGGTATTCCTATACCTATTGCTTTAACTTCACTTTTATCAATATTTGACTCAATAATAATATCTTTAACTAATTTATTTATATCATCAATTACGTCCTTATATCCTCTTGTTGCAAGCGTTGGAGTTGATTTTGTGTAAAGTATTTTACCGCTCTCATCTACTAATCCAGCAGCTATATTAGTCCCTCCTAAGTCTATACCTATGTACATAATTATCCCCTTTCTTAATTAATTTAATATACATAGTAATTATATTATTTTTTAAATTTTTTTAAAGGGATAAAATACAAAAATACAGGGTATATTGTTATTTTTTATTAATAAAGAGTCGCCAAATTATCAATTAGGCGACTCTTTATATTTATCTTATAGGTTTTATAAACATTTGTGTCCAATAGCACCTACCTGCTTTATCCTTTGCAAGCCCAACACCTATTTCAGTATAGGACGGACTTAATATATTACTTCTATGTCCTGGTGAGTTCATCCAAGCATTCATTACCTCCTGAGGAGTTCTCTGTCCCATCGCTATATTTTCTCCTGCGGCTGAAAATTTTATCCCAAAGGACTCAATCATATCAAAGGGAGAACCATAGGTTGGTGAATAGTGAGAAAAATAATTTTTGTTTATCATATCCTGAGACTTATATCTTGCAACCCTTGAAAGTTGCCAATTTTCCTTTAGAACTGGAAGACCTACCTTTGCCCTTTCAATATTTACAAGCCTTACAACTTCACTCTCGATTGCCTTTGTCTCAATTACAGGAATTTTTACCTTCTGTCCTGGATAAATCAAAGCAGGATTTTTAATTTCTGGATTTGCCGCTACAATTTCAGATATTCCTACCTGATACTTTTGAGCAATCTTCCACATACTATCTCCTGGCTGTACAGTATAGTATGTGTCCTGTGCAAAAGCAACTGAAGCTAACATTACTATTAATATTAGTGTGAGTAATCTTATTTTTTCTTCAAAATAATCACCTCTACTAATTATTTTTTAGTAGAGGTGATTATTTTATACTTTACAATTTTTTACTTTTAAACATACTCTCTTTTATAATGTCTCCTTCTATTCCAATTGTTACGACCTTAATTGGAATATCTGAGCCTGATCTATCTCTTGCTGTTTTTGCTGCGTACATCATTCCACTACAGCAAGGAACCTCCATCTTTAAAACTGTTATGCTCTCAAGGTCATTTAATTTTATTATATCCGTTAACTTATCTGTGTAGTATTCAATATCATCAAGCTTTGGACAGCCTACAACAACTGCTCTGTCCTTTAAGAAATCGTTGTGATAATTGCCATAGGCAAAGGGTACACAATCTGCTGTAATTAAAAGGTCTGCTCTCTTTAAATATGGTGCTGTTGCTGGAACTAAACTTAATTGGACAGGCCATTGTTTTAATCTTGAATTAACCCTTATATCCTGTGATTCATTAACCTCTTTATTAAACTGCCTTATCATACTTCCAGGGCACCCCCTCCTATATGATGAGGGTGGTGGTGATGAGTTGTAGAAGATACAACTTGATTTTGCGTTTTTAGATGTTCTTCTACTGCCTTTTCGTCAAATTCCTCTGCTTCTCTTTCAATTATCGAAATTGCACCCTGTGGGCAGTGTCCAAGACACGCACCCAGTCCATCGCAGTAAATATCCTTAACAAGCTTTGCTTTTCCGTCTACTATTTGTAATGCTCCCTCTGCACAGTTTGGAATACATAGTCCGCATCCATTGCACTTTTCTTCATCTATATGCACAATCTTTCTTATTGCCATAGTATCACCTCCGTTTAATTTCAATTTTATTATAAACAAAAACTTTTAAATTGATGTGATATAAATCATATATTTGCAAAAATATTGGTGGAGGTGTATTTTATGTTGACTCAAAAGGAGATTAATTATCTTAAGGAAAATCTTGATGCTGAGTATCTATGCATAAGAAAATATGAACAATATGCTGCTTTGTCAAATGATGCTGATGTTAAAAATATGTTTACAACCCTTGCAGGATACGAACAGCAACACGCTACAACCTTAAAAAACATATTATCTCAAAATGGTGTTAATTATACCAGTATATATGAAAGCTATAACAAGCCATCTGCTGCACAAAACCAACAAAACCTGTCCTTCTCAGATGCACAGCTTATGAACGATTCACTCTCCACAGAAAAGCACGTATCTTCAAACTACAATACAGCAATACTTGAGACTGTTGATACAAACATAAGAAAACAGCTTCAACATATTCAGCAGGAGGAACAGGGACACGCTGAAACTATTTTTAATATGATGAGAAATAAGGGATACTATAAAGTAGAATAAGCTGGCACTGCCAGCTTATTCTATATTCATAAACTTAAATTTTATAACATTAGCAAAACTAATATGCCAAGTAAAATTCTGTAATACGCAAAGGGTGCTAATTTCTTTTTCTTTATGTAGCTCATAAAGGCTGCTATTACAATTAGAGCTACAACAAAGGAAACAAACGTGCCAACAAACAACACTATCCACTCATAGGGTGTAAACATAAATCCAGCCTTAAAAATCTTTAAAACTGAAGCACCTATAATAGTTGGAAGTGCTAAAAAGAAGGAAAATTCTGCAGCTGCCTCTCTTGAGAGTCCTAAAAATAGTCCTCCTATTATAGTTGATGCAGACCTTGACATACCAGGCCAAAGGGCTAAACATTGGAATACACCTACTAAAAACGCATCCTTGTAGGACAAATTATCTACATCATCTACTTTAACCCTTTTTAATCTGTTCTCTGCAAATAAAAGAAGTAGTGCACCAAAAATTAGTGCATAGGCAACTGTCCTTGGATTAAAGAAATGCTCTTCTATATAATCATCAAATAAAAATCCTAATATAAGTGCAGGAATAAATCCTACTACAACCTTATACCATAGATTAAATACCTTCTTTGTTTGTATTTTATTATCGAACTTAGGGAAAATCTTATCCTTATAATAGAAAATTACCGCAAGTATTGCCCCCACCTGTATTACAACATTAAATGCATTTGCAAAATCCCCAGTAAAGCTTATGTATTTGTTTGCAATTATAAGGTGACCCGTTGAAGATACTGGTAGAAATTCTGTTAAACCTTCAATAATACCTAAAATAATAGCCTTTAATATCAATTTAACTCCTCCCTTCCTCATTATAGAATACAATAATATACATATTAATTCAAGAAATTTATTTTAAATCAATTTCTATTGTCTAATATTGTTATTTTATGTAATCGTTCGACAAATTGTAGAAATTTATATGTGATTATGATAAAATCTTTATTTGCTGGGGGATAAACAAATGAAAAACAAAATAGTTATTATCATTAATTTGTTTTTAACTTTTTTATTTTTATTTTCTTTTATTATCTTACAAAACTAAGCCCAATATTGATAAATAAAAATACCAATGATTTTTTACATATAGGTGTTGAAACAATAGTATCAATGGTTTCATTTACTGTATTTTATATAGGTTGGTACTCCTATCCCTATGAAAAAGGCAGAAATATGTAATACCCTCATCTATTTTTTTCGCTATTGCACTAATTAACATAGTTCATATTTATTTTGCTCTTCAACAAAACAGATGGGGTATTAGTATTATTTTTGCTAATATTACATATATCCTTTTGGCAATATCTATCATTTTACTAAATGCTATTCCAGATAATCATATTGCTAAGGATAAAAAACATTTTATTTTTGTTCCTTTTATTTTTACAACATTATCTTTAATTACATATTATGTTTTAAAATACTCAGCATTTAATTTTTTATTAGACTATAACAGAGAATATTATGTATATTTTAGAATACTTGATTTTATAGTCTTCCTTTTTTATTTTTTGCATTAAGTCTTACTTCTAAAAATTATTTATCAAAACCAGATATGTACAATATTAACTCTATGAATTCTATTATGTTTGCTATTATTTCTAAATATATGGCTGTATTACATACATACCCAAATGATATTTTTTCTGCATCTTGCCACATATTTAAAATAATTTCTTTTTATTTTTAGTAAAAACCTTTGTTATAAGTAATATTAAAAAACCCTATGAGGAATTAAATGCTGCAAACAATTTAAAAACAGACTTTTTAGTAAATCTTTCCCACGAACTTAGAACACCTGTAAATGTCATTTTAAATACCTCTAAATTAATACGCAAAAACCCTTTAGAATATGCTAAATATATCTCTTTAATTGAAAATAATGCCTATAGACTAAATAAAATATCTGAAAACCTTATAATATACAATGAAATTGAAAACGGAAATATAGATATTGAATATACAGATGAAGATATAGTTTATATTATAGATGAGATAATTGAGATGGCTGAAGAGGCTCTTGATAAAAAGTCTCTTGATATATCCTTTGAGTTTTCTAATAAAAGAAACTTCATAACGGATAAAAGATTATTCACTCAAATAGTTTTAAACTTAATTTCAAATTCAATAAAATATGCAAACTATGAGGGAATCATACATATTAAACTTGATATAGTCGATTCTCTAAAATTAACTATATTAAATGATGGTCCTCCAATTAGTGAAGAAGAAAAGGATAAAATATTCGATAAATTCTATAAATCAAAAACAATAAACTTCCAACAACTGAAGGATTAGGAATAGGCCTTTATATTGCAAAGGAATTCACAAAGTTGTTAAATGGAAATATAGAAATTATTAGCAATGATAATATGACTGGTTATAACTTAACAATTTTAAATAATAAAAATGTAGTGATAAAAGAACATTTTAGAAAAGTTGAGTATTCGGGAAAATATTTTGCAGATATTATATAAGGTGGCCTATGCCACCTTATTGTACTGTTATTGCATTTACTGGACAACTTGATTCTGATTCCTTTGCAGCATCCTCTGACCCTGCAGGAACAGTTGAGGTTATTACGTGGGCCTTCCCATCATCTCCCATTTCAAATACATCAGGTGCGATAGATGGACAAAGTCCACAGCCTATACAAGCATCCTTATCAACAATTGCCTTCATAAATCATCCCTCCTCCCTTTTATTATTACCACATAATTTACTTTTTACCCTTTCTATCCTAAAATATACTTAGAATCTTTAATCTATAATTAAAGGAGGATTTTATGAGTAAAATTTCAACACCTGAGAAGTTTTTATTGGCAGGATACTTTATGGCCTTGAACAAACGGGATATAGTATAGAACAAGAGGATATAGAGATATTACTTAGTCAAAGACTTGATATAGAGGATGAATTTAAGAAGAAAGTAAAAGACGCCCTTGTCTTTTCATATTGTGATGATGTTGATAAATTTAAAAGAAAAATTATAACCTTAGACCCTAAATCAATGTGGGATGAATCTTTAAAAAACTGTATAAAGGACGGGAAACAGTCTTAAGGGATTTAGTGGTTGAATGGTACATATCATATTTTGATAAAAAGGGAACAAGCTTTTTAGATAAAATAAAAGGGATTTTTAGGAGGTAAAAAGTGGACTTAATTATAGTCCACTTTTTATCTCATTCATATCTTAATGCCTCAATTGGATCAAGCTTTGCTGCTTTATTTGCAGGATATATACCAAAAATATGCCAACTGCAGATGAGAATAAAAAGGCAATTAAAACCGTTGAAATAGACACTGTAGGTTCTATCTTTAAAAATACACCTATTGCATAGGCAAATAAAGTTCCAAGCATCATTCCAATGATTCCACCTATTAAGGAAAGTATTAGCGACTCAATCAAAAACTGAATAAGTATATCTTTGCGGGTTGCACCTATTGCCTTTCTTATTCCAATCTCCCTTGTTCTTTCCGTAACCGAAACAAGCATAATATTCATAACACCTATTCCACCAACTACTAAAGAAATTCCTGCAATTGCACCTATTATCATTGTAAAAATGTTTATTATATTGTTAACTTGGTCAAGTTGTTTGACTAAGTTTTCTGCCTTATATTTTCCCTTATTAAAGTGCCTTGCCTCTAATAACCTTATAATGTTGTTTGCAACAACTTCAGAACTTTTAGAATCTGATATTAAAACATCCATCTGCGTTATAGTAAATTCATTTGGAATTACCTTCTGCATAAAACTAATCGGCACAATAGTAATTACAGGCATATTGCCTCCAAAGGCCGCTGCAAAGGCTCCACCCTCATTTTTATAAACACCTACTATAACTGCATTTAATAAATTATCTCTGCTTCCGAGCTTAACAGTTTTGCCTACACAATCCTCATAACCAAATATTTTTTGCACTTACATTGTCAATTACAGCAACATTTCTCCCAAGAAGAGAGTCCCTTTCGTTTAAAAACCTTCCATATAATATGTCTACATTATAAATAGATGCATATTCATTTGTTGTACCTACAAGTATAGCTCTCTTTGTGGCCCTTTCAAACTTAGCAGTTGCTGGCCTTTGAACAAGCGGAGCAACATTTTTAACTTCATCAATTCTATTTTTTATCTCCTTTACATCATTTAATGTAAAATAGTCCTTTGATGAAAGCTGTGTGTTATTATCAACTTTAACCTCTATTACATTCACTCCTATATCTTCAAACTCTGAAGTTATTCTCTTTTGTCCTCCCTTGCCTATTGCAACAATTGTAATAACAGATGATATACCTATTATTATTCCAAGCATTGTAAGAAATGACCTCAATTTATTGGCCAAAACACTTTCTATTGCAACCTTAAAGCTCTCAAATATGTTCATACTTTCACCTACCTATAGTACTGTTCTGTTTTGAACCTGTTTATCATTTAAAATTAAACCGTCCTTAATTCTCACTATTCTTTTGGTATGATTTGCAATATCATTTTCGTGAGTAACCATTACTATAGTTGAACCTTCTTCATTTAAAGTCTGGAATATCTTCATAATCTCTTCACTTGACTTAGAATCCAAATTTCCTGTCGGTTCATCTGCCATAAGTACAGAAGGATTAGTAACAATTGCCCTTGCGATTGCAACCCTCTGTTTTTGTCCCCCTGATAACTCATTAGGTTTGTGATGCATTCTATCTGATAATCCCACTCTATCTAATGCTTCCTTTGCCATTTTTCTTCTATCTGTAAGTCTAACTCCTGCATATATTAAAGGTAGTTCTACATTCTCAAGGGCAGATAACCTTGGTAATAAATTAAAGGCCTGAAAAACAAAGCCTATTTCTCTATTTCTTATCTTTGCAAGTTCATTGTCGTTTAACTTTGAAACATCACTACCATTTAGTATATATTTACCTGAACTTGGTCTATCTAAACACCCTAATATATTCATAAGAGTTGATTTGCCTGACCCCGACGGTCCCATTATTGCAACATACTCTCCCTTTTCTATTCTTAAATCAACTCCCTTTAGTACCTCAATGTCATCGGATAAAAGTTTGTAGGATTTTTAAGCCCCACTATCTCTATCATCTTTTCACATCCTTATCTATAACTTTTACTCCATCCTTTAAGGTTGCAGGTGGATTTAAAACTACTTTATCCCCACTCTTTAATCCGCTTAGAACTTCAGTCTCAAAATCATTTTGAAGACCTATTTTAATGTCTACATTTCTTACAACATCATTTTCTAATACAAATACTCCCACTCTATTCTCTTTGTCTTGTATTAGTGCTTCATTTGGTATCTTCAAAACGCCTGTTTTTTCTGATATTTTTATCTCAACATCTACATCAAAGTTTGGTTTTATTATTTCTGAACCCTCTATCAAATCAACATAGGCCTTAACAACAGTGTCACTTCCAGATGCCGACATTGTCTTTATGGCTGATTTTGCAACAGATGAAACTCTTCCCTTTATAGAATTATCAAGGAATTTTACATAGGCCTCTTGTCCTTCTTTAATTTTGTTTACATCATATTGATTTATGTTTACTACAACTCTTAGGTTGTTTAAATCCTCAATAACAACAGTAGGAAGCTGCATAGGTGCAGGAGCTCCCTCCTTTACGTTTATTTGGGTTACAACACCATCTGAGTCTGCCTTTATGTATTTTTGTTGTTTAGCTATTGCTTGCTTAATGTTTTCAACGTTTATCCTGGCCATCTCTACTTGGTTTCTTGCAACTTTATTTGATCATCTATTGAAAGTGTTTGATTTTGTGGCAATGCAACTAACGCATTTTCCTTTTGTTTTTCAAATTTTCAAGCTGGATTTTTGCACTTTCATATTGAAGTTGAGCTGTTTTTAACTGATTTGACATATCCTGAACCTCAAATTCAATAAGAATGTCCCCTTTTTAACCTTATCTGATTCCTTAACATATACCTTTAGAACTTTACCTGTATTTAGTGCATAATATTCCTTTTAGTTTTAGATTCAACAACACCACTACTTGAAAAGCTTGCAGTAATATCCCCTACCTCAACCTTTGCTGTCTTAACCTCAATTGGTTTTTGTGCACCCTTTTTAAAGCAAAGATTGTAAATAGAAAAACGCCAAAATAAGAAATGTAATAACTAACCCCTTTTTTTCATTTTTAGCTCCTCTCCTTTACAATTTCATTTAGTATAGTTAATCCATTTAATATGCAGTTTAAGTCTTCATCAGAAATATCCTTTAATATATCCTGAAGAATTTTTAAGTTTTTTTCTTCAAACTCTCTCTTATATGATAGTGCTTTATCTGTTACAGATATTAATACCCTCCTTCTATCAATCGTATCTACTTCTTTTTAACCAAGCCATCCCTTTCTAATCTATCCACCGCCTCAGATACTGTACTATTTGCAAGGCCAGTACCTACACTCAACTCCTTTAATGTTTTTTATCACCATTCATAAGTTGTATCAAAATATGTATAGATGTAGGGTTAAATTTCAAGCAACCAAGTCTGCAGTCTATTTTCTTATTAATATTTCTATTTATATTTCTAAATAGTTCAAATATCATTATGATCTTTTGTTTTGTCATTTAATCATCCCTTTCCGCAAAAACGTTTCGCCTACGAAATATTTTATCATTGTCTGAACATTTTTACAATACATTTCAGAATATTCACAACCATACAGATGTTAAGCTTATAAATTGCCCTTTGAAGGAAATGACAAATCCTTCAAAGGGCTTATTAAAACAATTTTCTTAACCAGCCTCACTATAAAAATTTATATCTCTCCATCTGTTATAGTTTTGTATATTGCATACATAATCTTATCAACTAACTTCTTTGCCTCATTTATTGTAAGTTTATTACTAAGCTCTATTCTTAGTGCTCTATCTCCAAACTCCTGCATATAGCACTTACTTTCTCCTAATATATTTACTCTATCTTTATTTAAAATATCTCTTATATTTTTAGCATAATTTATGTTGTCATCATAATTTTCATTTTTTCTACCCTTAAAAGTATAGTATCTTTATTTACCATTTTATCGTTTACACATAAATCTAATATGATATATTTTCCATTTTCCTTTGTTATATTTATTAACTTTTTGTCTATCAATTTTTTATCCCTTAAATAACCTAAGTTAATAAATTCCACACCTAATCCATTTTGAGATGTTTCTATGTAGTTTAAAATTTCCTTCATACTTCCGTCATTAAAACTATTACTACTTGAAGTATAGAGTACAATTTTAAAACCGTCATTTACAGCAAAGGTATACTCCTGTACTCTCCTTGCTATTTTTGTAAGATATAGGATTGTTAAAACAGTAATAGTAAGTATAGTTCCAATTACAAATACCTTAATATACTTCATAACACCACCTACAAAAATAATAGCTTCATATCTATAGATATGAAGCTATTATTCTACTTATTCTTAATAAAATACGTTATCTTATTCCCTACTCTATTTCCTTCATAGAAAAGCCTTTGAACTGCATTATTTCTATCTCTTATGCTAACATTTGCTGCTACCTTTGTATCATTATATGTGTTTGTAACTACTGAAATAACATAATCTGCCTTATCAGCACTGTCAACTATTTCTACTGATTTATTCTTTATTGAATCGAATATATTATACATATCAACACTTGTTAGGTATTTGGTAACCATATAATCTTTGTTTATATCGATATAAACTTTATTTTCAGTAGCTTTTTAGGTATCCTTTCTACAACATCATCTAATAGAGAAACATAGTATTCTTTTGCTCCTGCAAACATCTCTTTTTCATTATTCTTTTTATAAATTCATCCTCTATGCTATTATCCACATAATATCTGTTTCCATCCTCATCAATGAGATTTGGCTGTGTATCATCGGTAATACCTGCAATATACTTAAAGCTTGCTACTTTTTGTTTGCATCGTAAAACTCAATAAAGAAATCCGGTTCAAAGTTAGCTTCAACCGTCAAATCCTTTGCTTGATATATCTTACCTAAGAATCTTTTATTGAAGATTCATCAAACATTGTATATCTTCCTGCCAGCCTTGTACTTGTAACAATAATCCTTTCGTATTTTGTTTCTCTTTTTATTTTACTCTCAATCTTTGGGTTTATATGTTTAAAGGTACTACAGGATGTAGTCATTACCATAAAAAGTGTCAAAAGAAAGATACAAATTTTTTCAATTTATCACCATCCTATTGTTCTTCCCATATAGTACAAATCATAGTACTTTCCATTAACCATTATACCACGAGATATTTTTCCCTCAAATTTAAAACCCCATTTTAGGTATAAACTTATCGCAGACATATTATCATCTCTAACCTGAAGTTCCACTTTTTTATTTTTTCTGTACTTTGGGCCCATTTAATAAAATAATCCATTAGGCTGTTTCCAACTCCAATATTCCAATAATCCTTAAGTACAGCAATCCCAAGTTCTCCTCTATGCATAAGCCTTTTTCTTTGAGAAGCAACAAAGCTTAAATTACCTATTATTTTACCATCTAAAATTGCAACTATATATAGACAGTTATCTCTACTATTTAGATTATATATCAAATTTTTTTCTTGGTCGTAATTCAGATAATAATCATCCATACCAAAGGTTAAGTTATCTGACTCTGTACCCAGTTTATTATACATTGCAACAAGTTCCTTTGCATCTCTCTCCTCTGCACGTCTAATACCAAGTTTTTTCCGTTCTTAAGCTCATAAATCATCATTGTTTTATCACCTTAGCCTCTTTTAAACTTGTCATTATTATATACTAAAAGTCCAATTATAAAAACAAATATACAAATAAATTGTGACGTCGATAAAAACAATACATTTCCTCTTGGATCATTTCTTAAAAATTCAACCATAAACCTTCCTACACTATATAATATCATATAAAGACCGGCTACTTGTCCCCTATGTTTTGCCTTTTTCGAATAATAAATAAGTAACCCTGCAATCAAAAAGTTACCTAAACTTGAAATGAGCTGTGTAGGTATAAGTCTTACACCATTTGGTGCAAAGGGGAGTTTTTAAATACTACTCCTAATGCACTTGTTGTCTCCTTACCATAACAACAACCTGCTGCAAAACATCCAATTCTACCAAAACCTTGTGCTACTGCAATAGCTGGTGCTGCTACATCAAACATTTTTAAAAAATCGACCTTTTTTTCTTACAATATATATATGCCGCTAAAACTCCGCCTATTAAACCTCCATAAACTACAAAACCACCCTTTATCATATCCTTTAAAACAACAGGGTTTTTAATAACATAGGGTGCCTCTGCTATTATAAATAAAAGTTTTGCACCTATAACTCCACCTATAACTCCATAGATTGCAATATCGAGAACTACATCATCCTCTATGCCCACTTTTCTTGCCCTATACATACTTATAATTACTGCTGATAGAATACCAAAAGCTATCATAAACCCATAGCTGTATATAACTATATTGCCCACTCTAAATAATATTGGATGCATAACACCTTACCCCTTAGAATATATAACTTTTCTAATAAAAAGCTATTAATAAGATTATACCAGAATACAAAAATATTGATATACCTGTATAAAAACCATCCTCTCTAAATTCTTCAAAAGCCTCCTCCATAGCCTCCTCAGTATATGGATTTTCCTTAATATCATAAAACCCATAAAGAGGACTTTTTCTTCTAATCTTTCTTAGCTTTCCCTCTTCATTTCTCTTATAAAGTTGAGGTACAGCCAATATCATACTAAAACCACCAAAATAGTAAAGTGTAGTATATATATTTTTGAATATATCTTTATGACTTATTAGTGCATATAGACTGGATATCAAAGACAATATCACGGCAGTAGCAAAGGATGCCTTAAGTATAAATTTAATTCTTTTCTTTATTAAAAATATCTTTTGTTGTTTATCCATAATACACCTCATCTTATAATAGTTTTATTGACAATCTCCTCAAATAAATTATAAAACTTATCGTTATAAAATTCATCTCTTATAAAAAGCTAATTCTAAAAACATATCCCTTATTTGTCCTTATAAAATACTCATAAGCCCTGTAGAATTTGTTATCGTTTCCCCTTCTTACATATTCAACTAAATATCCCTCTCTATTTGCTACCTTTTATTGTAAATATTAAAAAACTTAAAATCAACTGCTCCAGTTGCACTTTTTTGGAATTTTCTAAATATGCCTCCAAGTTTTTAATGTTTAATACTTCAACAATACCTCTTACAATACTATCCTTTGATTTAAAATCTGAATGATATAGAACTTCATTATCTTCGAAATTAATTTCTATAAGCTCATAATCATCTGGTAGATAATATATTATACCATACCTTTCTAATTTTATCTCTTTAAAATTTCTTATATTCAGGTTTGTACTAACTTTATACATTTTAAAAATTGATGTCCATTTTAAGGATAAAGCAAAAACAACTATAAATATAAAACATATAATAAATATTTTATTTTTTCCCATAAAACCCCTCCTAAACAAAACTTAAAAGCCCCATTTGAGCTTTACTCTATGGGGCTTATAATCTACTTATCCTTTGGCTTAGGTATCATAATGCATCCATTGTAGGGGTTATAAGTCATAACCCACATTCCTTTATCCTTTATCTTTATCCATTTTATAAAGCCTGTCATTCCACTATAGGGCTGTGACTTTACATCATTATCGCCTTCTATACCATATAATAGATATTTAACCTCTCCATCTTTATCATACTTTATTCCAAAATAATAGTATCCTGTATTTTTGCAGTACTTCAAGTAGTTGATATAAGGATATGCCATCTTTATATGGTATATTGCACAGTAATAAGGATAGTATTTATTCTCTTTTAATTTAATATCGTAATCTAACTTAACCTTCCACCATCTACAACTTTGATATTCTTCAGTAATTCCCTCTACTTCTTCAAAATCTCTAAGTATCTCCTCAAAGTAGTTTGCGTGTTTTTGCTGTTTCTTTGTTTTGAGTTCTTCACTTCTTAAAAGTTCTACCTGTGCTGCTTCATCATAAATTGTATCTTCCTCTTCCCTTTTTTCCTTCTTTTCCTCTTCAACCTTCATAGCCTCTTTCTTTATCTCGTTTTCATACTCAATAAACTTTGCTGCTTCCTTATCTAAAACTTCATCTTTAACTTCAACTTTAACTTCAACCTCTTCTTTAGGTTCTTCTGCTGTTCTCTTTTAACTACAAACCTATCCTTGAAGCTTGCCCTTTCTTTTCCCACATATCCTACAAGCGGGAAGCTGGTTTCTTCTGATTCTACAACAATTGTCGACACATTAAATTTATCGACATTAAGACCTGTATCTGCTACATTATCCTCCCTATACTCCCACCAAATTTCTCCTCTTCCTGTATCATCAACTGGAACCTCCCCAAGCCTTGCTGTATAAAGTGGATTCTTTGTTGTATCAATTAAATAGCATACATAGGGTCCCTTTTCCTTTATCAAATTTTGTACATAAACGGTAATTTTACATTTACCATTTTTATTTTCTATCTTTGTGTATCCTGTTGGCTGCTTATCTATAGCCATACCAAAGCCTTTGTCCTCTTCCTGTAATATTATGAAATATCTACTATAACTTTTTTAGCAGACACCATTATACCTCCCAGTTAATGTTCATCATTATAGTATATGAACATTAACCGGAAAATTGTCCTTATTTTTTTAGTTTTGTATAAATTATATTAGAAAGTTTAGCAAATTCTTCAATACTTAATGTTTCTCCTCTACGCAATTCATCAATATCAGTCTCAATAAATACATTGTGGAGGTCCTCTTCTCTAAGTCCTATTGGCTTTAGAGCATTAAAAAGTGTTTTTCTTCTCATATTAAAGGCGTGTCTTACTACGTTAAAAAATAAATCTTCATCTTCAACATAATATTTAGGTGGTCTTAACTCCATTTTTATTACACTCGATTCAACCTTTGGAGGAGGTACAAAACAGTTTCTTGAAACTTTACATACTTTATGTACATCACAATAGTATTGAACAAGTATTGATAGTGAACCATATTCCTTTGTTCCTGGCTTTGCAACTATTCTATCTGCAACTTCCTTTTGAATCATAACTATGATTGATTTTAGAGGTAATTTTTCCATAAGAACCTTTGTTAATATAGGCGTTGTAACGTAGTAGGGTAAATTTGCAACAAGCTTAATGTTCTCTAAGTTCTCCTCCTGTATAAGTTTAGTAAAATCAACCTTAAGTGCATCATTATGTACTATTTTAATATTTTCAAAATTCCCTAAAGTTTCCTTTAAGATAGGAATTAATGTATCATCTATCTCTACTGCTACTACTTTTTACACCTTCTTGCCATCTCCTGAGTTAAAACTCCAATACCAGGACCTATCTCAATTGCTGTGCTGTTTTCATCAAGTTCTGCAGAGTCAACTATTTTATTTAATATGTTTTGATCTATTAAAAAGTTTTGACCTAAACTTTTACTAAATTTAAACTCAAAATGTTTAACTATATCTTTAGTTTTGGATGCAAGACTCATTATTTCCCCTCCTTTGCCTTATTAACAGCCAATTCAAACTCTTCTCTTTTTATACCGTATCTATTTAATCTATTAAGAAATTGCTTTGCATTTCCATATCCTATACCTAAAATCTTTCCAACGTCACCTCTAAGCTCTGATGCATTCTTTGTATCAACAAGACCGTATTTTATCATATCCTCCATAGTAAACTCTATTTTAGGATTTTCAACCTCTGTTTGAACCTTATTTAACGCTTCCCTTATACTCTCTATGCTTGCATTTTCAACTCCTATATCCCCATTTTTATATGCTCTATCCCTTGGCATATAGGCGTGTTTACATCCCTTTACCCTTTCTGAAATAGTCCTTCTAATTTTTTCACCTGCATAGTCAGGATCCGTAAAAATTATGACTCCCTCGTTTTTGAGCTTCCCTTATTCTTTCTATTGTTTTTTCAGTAATTCCAAAACCACTTGTTACTATGACATCTGCATCAACAGCCTGTTTTACTTTTATTAAATCATCTCTTCCTTCAACAACTATAACTTCCTTAATCAAATTAAACACCTCTTTTATTATACTTCTACACAACCTAATAATTATACAAAAAATAAGGTGGAAATCCACCTTATTTTAAAACATAAACATCAACATATCTAACTCCCCAGGTTCTGTACTCACGGCTTCCTGGATTAAAATAAAGGTCAATCTTATTCCCCTTAATTGCACCA
This sequence comes from Caloramator sp. mosi_1, assembly GCF_028622835.1. Taxonomy (GTDB): domain Bacteria; phylum Bacillota; class Clostridia; order Clostridiales; family Caloramatoraceae; genus Thermobrachium. The sequence goes on from NZ_CP117677.1 coordinate 830,879, forward strand.
CCTGTGTCTTCGGCTATAGCAAAACCATAGCCCGGTATATAAAGCTTTGTTCCAAGTGGTATTACTTTAGGATCAACTGCAACTGTACTATAACCATCTTCATCTCTTCTTGCAAATGTACCTGTTGCAGTTCTTCCAAATCCAGGACTTCCAGGCATTTTACCTGTATCTTCATAGCTTGAAGTATAACAGGTTGCTCTCATTCTAAACTTTTGAACATAAAATATCTTACTTTCACCTCTTGATATCCAAGCAAGAGTTCCATATGCTATAACCTTATTTACTGGAGCCTTTTTACATTTTGTGCTACGACTTGTCTTGTAATCTCTTTGCCATCTTCATATACTACCTTTGTTACAATTTCCTTTTCTCCATCTTGACCATCCTGAAGAACTTCGGTTGTCCCCTTTGCAAGGTTATTATTTGCCTTCCTTACTATTGTATAAGGAATTCTTTCTGTTGTTGTAATAATCTTTTCCTCTACCCTTGTTATTTTGATATTGGTTCCTTGTTCTACCTTAGATGTTAAAGATGGAGAAACCTTGTCCTTTTCATTTAGGACTATTCCTTCTTCCTGTAGTACGTCTTCTACCTTGTCTTGAGCAGTATTTACTGTTATTACCTTACCATCAAGCTGTATGGTAACTGGAACTGCTCTTTTTATATTTATAACCATATCATCTTCTACTTTGCTGTCAAGCCCAGGTGCAACCTTATCCTTGTCTCCTACATTAACATTACAAGATACTAAGACATCCTTAACCTTTACCTTAAAGGTAGCTACCTTAACAACTTCCTTACCATCTACAATTGTTACTGTTTTTTCTGATTGAACATAAAGAATTAAAAAGGTAACCACACAGGCGGTTAAAATGCCAAGAAACCTGGGATTTCCGACTATCCTAGTCTTTACCTTAGAGGTCAATTTGTACATATTAACACCTCCTTATGGGACCAGGGACAACTATCACATTATACACATTTCGACATAATTTGTCAAATGCCCCAGCTTCCCAAGCTGGAAAATTTTAAATGCCTATACTTGGCATACTATATATAAAAATTATGAACATAAATAATTGCATTTATACACTCTATTCCCAGCACGGAGGCAACTTGTTAATATTATATACAAAAATTTCAAAAATAAAACCTGAAAGTTAACTTTTTGTATTTCTTACAAAATTAATTTAAGGGCTTATATATTAAAAGCCCTTAAACCGTTGTTATATGTAGCCTCTTCGACCTTTTTATAATCAAGTCCCTTTATCTTTGCAATTTTATCTATTACATAAATTAAATATGAAGAGTCATTTCTCTTACCCCTATTAGGCTCTGGTGCCATATATGGGCAATCTGTTTCAACTAAAATATATTCAAGTGGTATATTTTGTACAACCTCTACTGTCTTTTTAGCATTTTTAAAGGTAACCACTCCTGTAAAACCTAAGAAATATCCAAGTTTTACAACTTCTTTTGCAAATTCATAGCTTCCTGAATAGCAGTGCAAAACTCCATTAACTCCCTTAAATTCCTTAATAATTTTTAATGTATCCTCGTGGGCATCTCTATCGTGAATTACAACTGGCTTATTTAATTGCTTTGCTAAATCCATCTGTTCTCTAAATAATCTCTTTTGTTTTTCCCTATCGTGGGGATAGTAATAATCAAGTCCTATTTCTCCAACTGCTACTATCTTGTTCTTTGAAAGTAAGTCTCCAACTATATTTAAATCATTCTTATTTTCTGCTTCGTGGGGATGAAGTCCTACAGCACCGTAGAAAAGTCATACTTTTGTACAAGTTCTACTGTATTAAAACATCCTTCAATACTTGCACCGCAGTTTAAAACAAGACCAACACCTGCTTTTTTAGTTTATCAATAACCTCTTCTCTATCTTGATTGAAGGCTTCATCATCATAGTGTGCGTGTGTATCGAATATCAAGTTATCACTCCTTACTTAACTTGTGCACCAACTTCAATGTCACCGTCAACTGTAGCAAGAACAAGTTTTTCCTTATCTGAAGTTGAAGCTGCTAAAATCATTCCGTAGGAATCAACTCCTCTTAACTTAACAGGCTTTAGGTTTGCAACTAATATTACATTTTTCCCTATAAGTTCTTCAGGCTTAAAGTGCTTTGCTATACCAGAGACAACCTGTCTTTGTTCTCCACCTAAATCAACCTTTAGTTTAAGTAGTTTGTCTGCTCCTTCTATTTTTTCACACTCTAAAACCTTTGCAACTCTTAAATCTATTTTTGAGAAATCATCGATTGTTATTTCACTCTTTATAGGTTCCATCTTCTTTTCCTCCTTCTTTTCTTCCTTTTTATTTAATTTTTCAAATTCCTCAAGCTTCTTTGCAACATCTATTCTTGGGAATAGTAGCTCTCCTCTTTTACCTTTGTTCCGCTGTTTATATTACCAAAAGTCTTTATAGAATCCCAAGTTAAGTCTTCAAAATTAAATTGAATTTTAATCTTTTCTGCTGTATCAGGCATAAATGGTTGTAATAGAGTTGTAACAAATCTTATTGACTCTGATAAGTTGTATAAAACTTCCTTAAGTCTCTCCTTGTTATTTTCATCCTTTGCAAGAACCCAAGGCATTGTTTCATCTATATATTTATTTGCTCTTGATATTAACTTCCATATTTCGTCCATAGCATCGCTTATTCTATATTTGTTCATAAGTTCTTCAACTTTGCTTGGAGTTTCTAATGCAAGAGTCTTTAATTCATCATCATATTCTCCTTCTTGTCCTCTTGAAACTTCTCCATCAAAGTACTTTTCAACCATTGTTAGTGTTCTTGATACAAGGTTACCTAAGTCATTTGCAAGGTCTGAATTTATTCTCTTTATGAACATTTCATTTGTAAATTGTCCATCTTGACCAAAGGGTATTTCTCTTAAAAGATAATATCTTACTGCATCAACACCAAAATGTTCTGTAAGAACAACAGGGTCTACAACATTTCCCTTAGACTTTGACATCTTTCCGCCATCAACAAGTAGCCATCCGTGTCCAAACACCTGCTTTGGAAGTGGTAGATCAAGTGCCATTAGCATTATTGGCCATATTATTGTGTGGAATCTTATAATGTCCTTACCAACCAAGTGAACATCTGCTGGCCAATACTTTTTATATAATGTGTCGTCTTGGCTTCCATATCCTAATGCAGTTATGTAGTTTGCAAGGGCATCTATCCAAACATATACAACGTGTTTTGGATCAAACTCAACAGGAACTCCCCAAGTAAAGGATGTTCTTGAAACGCACAAATCTTCAAGTCCTGGTTTTAAGAAGTTATTTATCATTTCATTTTTTCTACTTTCAGGTTGTATAAACTCTGGATGTTCTTCTATGTATTTTAATAGTCTATCTTGATACTTTGAAAGTTTAAAGAAATATGCCTCTTCTTTTGTCCACTCTACATCTCTTCCACAGTCTGGGCACTTACCATCCTTAAGCTGTGTTTCTGTAAAGAAGGATTCACAAGGTGTACAGTACCATCCCTCATAATACCCCTTATATATATCTCCCTTATCATACAGCTTTTTAAATATAAACTGAACTGCTCTTTCGTGACAATCATCTGTTGTTCTTATAAATTTATCATAGGATATGTTCATAGTCTTCCAAAGCTCTTTTATTGACGCAACAATCTTATCAACGTACTCTTTTGGAGTAACACCATTTTTTCTGCTATTCTTTGTATCTTTTGTCCGTGTTCATCAGTTCCTGTTAAAAACATAACATCATATCCTGTTAATCTTTTAAACCTTGCCAGTGCATCTGCTGCAACAGTTGTATAGGTATTTCCTATGTGTAGTTTATCACTTGGATAATAAATTGGGGTTGTAATGTAAAATCTCTTGTTTTCCATACTCTTCTCTCCCTTCTTTTATCTTTTATGTTAGTATTTGTTTTTCTATTTTAAATAAAAATATAAAAAATAAACCTCACCCCATATAGGGGCGAGGTATCGCGGTACCACCCTACTTCGCCTTACGGCCTTAATTTGGATAACGGCAATGCCGCAACAGCCTACATATCGACTGCTGTGCTCCAGAGCCATCTTCACATAACCCTATGCCGCTGGCTTTCACCTACCCCAGCTCTCTTTGACACGGTATTATGCTACTCTCTCCTTCAAAGCATTTAACATTATTAAGTCTAATGTACAAAATTTGATAGTTTTTGTCAAGACCACAAAGACAGTATTCTGTTTATCATTAATAAATATTTATTTTGTTTATAAACCTCAATTCTGTAAGAATGTCCCATCACGTCATCTTTTCCTATTGATTTTACGACAATTTCATCCCTTCCATCTCCATCTATATCACATACTTCCTCAACTATTCTAACCATATAGGAATACCTTCTTGCAGGTCTTTTCCCAAAATTATATTTAATTCTAAAATTATTATTTAAAACTTCAAAGACTTGAATATTTCCTACCTTAAACATCATATTATTCCTTCCAACATTGTTTATTAAATATCCTCCATCAAATTTAAAAATATTTGTAATGTCTCTTTTTTGATTTGTCTTTTATATTTATATACAAACTTACCATCTTTAAATTCATATTTATATATATTTGTTTTATTTTCACCCTTAGATAAAATAATTATTCCATCCTCTATCATAAAGGCAGATGGTATAATATCCTCTCCTATTTTACCAAAAACATTAAATTTAATTGGCCCTTATCTAATTTATATATTTCAACATCTGCATTTCTATTTAAAATTAATATTTCATCTAATCCATCCTTATCTAAATCCCCTGTCTTTACGTTTACAACATCCCTATTTTTATACTACTTCTTGCCTTAATGTCCCCCAGTTTGAAAATATAACAATTTCTCCCTTTGGTGTTACTGCACAAAAACTACTTTCATTTTTATAATTTACACTTTCTATAAATTGTATGGGAAAGTCAACTTTAAATTTAAACTCCCTATAAGCTCATTTCCATTTTTGTTTAGCCTATATACTTCAGTATATTTTAGCTTGTTTGATATTCTGTATATTACCTTTTTCCTGCTTCATCAATTATAGCTGTGTATCTTCTTCCTACAGTTTTAAGATACAACTCCTCTTGAGATAAACTTAAAAGATTATCTCCTTCAAAACTTTGAAAATATTCATCAGAAACAACATATTTTTTAATCCAAATTGCCCTACTTCATCTAACAAAAATCTCGATGTACCTTTTAAAAAGAAAATATTAATAAAACATATGTAATATAAAGTATTATCTTATTAGTACCAGCATCTTCTGTATTTTTATCCACATAGTCCACATAGGTTCCTGAGGATATATCGTGAAAGGTTCTAAGCCTTTTATCAAACAATGCATAGATATATCCTATGTAAAAAACACAAGATGCCAATCTAAATATTTCTCTCTTTAAAGCAATTTTAAAGGAATACTTAGAAAGTTTTATTTTTAAAAGCATCATACCTAAGGTTTTACCGTATTTAGCTTGAGTAAATACTCTATATATAAACAAAACAATTAGGGCTAATAGGTATGAAAGTACACCAAGTTGTGAAAATACCAAATAAACTAAAAGAAATACACTCCAATCAATCAAAAGCAGCAGAGCGGGAAACAATAAGTAAAATCTTTTCCATACTAACACCTCATACTTATTTTCCCCGCTTCTTTATTTTTTAAGCCTCTTTATAAATCACTCTATTTCTACCAGAATTTTTAGCATTATATAGGGCTTCATCTGCTAAATCTATTGAATAATCTATATTGTTTTTGTATTTTGTCACACCTATGCTTATGGTAAACTTTATATTAAAATTATCCTCTTGATATACAAAGGACTCTACCCTTTTTCTTATTCTTTCAGCTATATTTAATACATCTCTTTTACCTACACCTGTAATAACTAATAAAAATTCTTCTCCTCCAAATCTTATAGCATAGTCTCCTTCTCTAATGTTCTGTTTTAAGATATTTGATAATGCTCTTAAAACTTTATCTCCAACCAGATGTCCGTATGTGTCATTTATCCTTTTAAAGTAGTCTATATCTGCCATCATAAAATATGTGTCAACGTTATCCTCTTCAAGCTTAGATGAAAGTTGTTCTGTTAAAAATCTTTTGTTATATAGACCAGTCAAAGAATCCATATTAACTTTATCATTTAAATCGATTTTATCGTTATTTAATCTTTCAATTATTTCATTGAATCTGTTTTTAAACACTTCGACTTCTTCTATATTATCAAGCATACTGTCTGCACTTTTTATTCTTGTTAAAGTTGTTATACTAACTATTACCCTATTTATATATTTATTTATGGATTCAGATATTATATAAGCAAATACTATTGCCATAACAACTGTTAAAAAGAAGTAGAGGGCAACCTTTTAAATAAGTCATTTAAAAACTCATTTCTTATATCCTGTCTATCTATTGTAACAATCATATTAAAATCTGTGTTCTTTATTGTTTCTCTCAAGTCTTCCCTATATTTTTCTTCCTGTTTTGACATATTTAATAATTTTTGCCAAAGCTGTCTTGTATAATAATATTTCCTAAACCTACTAAATTAAAATCCTCTAAAACATAATCAAACTTCTTTGAATCAATATATCCAACAACTACTCCATACCTTTCTTCTTCCCTAAAGGGAGCTGAAAAGCATACATAATCTACCCCATCTTCTTCAATTAATGTACAAAAACTGCCTTTGTCAAATAATAGACTTTCCTTAAAATTCAGGTTTTGATATTCCTTATACAGAGAATAACTTTTTGTAACTTCTATCATCCAACCATTTTTATCTATATATTTAAGCTTTGTATATTCTTCTCTTGTAGATAAAAATCTTCTTAAAAGGCCCTGTATCTCTTCCTTTTGATAGGTCTTTAAATTATCAGAATTTGCAAGTAACCTCATATCATTTATATTCATTTCAACAAAAGTTTCAAGATATCTCTTGTTTCTATTTAATATCTCCTTTAAATTTTTTTCGTCATTATCAGTAAAAGTATTGGTTATTGATAAAAGAAAAGTAGATGAGAACATAATTAGCGGAAGTAATGAAATAGCTAATAAGAACATCGTTATAACTACCTTTAATTTCTTAAACATTTTAACCCACCCTTAACCTTTGTTAATATATCCAAAAACTTGTTAATTTGATTCTTCAATCTACTAAACTCATAAACTTTATAAAAAATATGTTTTTGCCCTCTATTATCTTATTATTTTCTACTGAATCTAATATTTCCTTAATTGCTTCTTGTACTTGGTTTGCTATATAGTTTGCAATTGGTATTATGGATATAATTATGAAGATCAAAAACACGATAATTTTCAAAAGTATATTTTTGTAGAGTATATCTTTAAAATATTGATTGTTTATATTAGCAACCAAAGTCCAATCAGAGTGTTCTATTGGTAACATTATATCTGCATCGTCATTAAAAATTTTGTCTGCCTTCTTTATCAAAAACTTATCTCTGCTGTCCTTTATATATATTTCTGCAATTGCATCTAAATTTAAATTGTTAGTGAAAAAATCCACTGTATCCGTTGGCATATATGCAATACAAGTTGCATATACTTCTTGACCTATTAAAAAGTTTGATGCAAAACACAAATAATCTTTGTTGTCCTCTTCGTTTGTGTAAAAGGCAATATCTCCATTAGATAATGCATATTTATCAAAATAATCAAGCTGTGACTTTTGTATTCTCTTATTCTACCCTCTCTATGAACCTCTAAAACTTCACCACTTTTTTTATGAATTTCATCTTTTCAAAATCATTTCTTACATCCATTACCCTCTTGAAAACATCAATTATTTCTTCCCTCTTTAATGTCTTTACATCGTCTGAAGTAGCAACTAATTTAACATCCTTAATATTAACCTCCACAAACCTTTGGATATATTTTCTTTCCTTTTCGAGTACAGATTGTATATTCTTCTTATCATTTGATATGAAGAATTTAAATGTATTACTAAAAATAAAAATGAAAAAGTTAACAGAGGTACTAAAGATGAAATCATAATTAATACGATTACAAAAACCTTATGCTTTTTTTCATATACAAAACTCCTTGTATTACCTGTGTTTATTTATATTATATCAATTTCTTGTCAAAAAACATTAAAGTTGTCGTAAAATTTTAAAATATGATTTTAAATTTTAAAGGCAAAACATAGGCTCATAAATGAATAAAACATTTATGAGCCCAATGATATTATTAAGATTTTCTTACTACTACCTTCCTCTCCCATCTACCTGTTTTATAATAAATATAGTTTAGGCTACTTCCTACAACCCATCCGATTCCAATTGACCACCATACTCCTTCAATTCCTACATTCTTTGAAAGAATTTGTGCAAGAGGTACTCTAACTCCCCAAAGTGCAATTAGGCTTGTTATCATAGGAACCATTGTATCCCCTGCACCTCTTACGACACCAGATACTATAAACATAAAGGCAAAAGTAAAATAAAACATACCAACTATTTTTAAATAACCTATTCCAAAGGCAACCACTTCTTTTTAGAATTAAAAACGCCTATAAGAGGTCTTGCAAATATTATTGCAAGGGCTGCAATTATAATTGAAAGCAAAACTCCTATTAAAAGTGTTCCTCTAAAACCCTTTATAACTCTATCCTTCTTATTTGCACCTAAATTTTGGCCAGTAAAGGAGGATACCGCGGCACTTAAACTCATAATTGGCATAGACATAAAGGAATCTATTCTTCCAGCTGCACCAAAAGCGGCCATTGCATCTACTCCAAAAACATTTATTATTGAATTTAAAAACACCATAGCAAGTGAAACTAAAGTCTGCTGTATTCCCATTGGTATACCTATTTTAACTATTTTCTTTAATATATCTTTATCTAATTTTATAGTATCTAATTTAATTTCAAAAAGCTCGTGATTTTTGTTTATGTATTTTATACTAAATATAAAGGATACAGCCTGGGCTATAACTGTTGCAACAGCTGCCCCTACAACTCCAAGTTTAAATACAAAAATAAATATTGGGTCGAGTATTATGTTTATAACTGTTGCAATCATTAAAAAATATAGTGGAGTCTTTGAATCTCCCATACCTCTTAAAATAGCTGCAACTCCATTATATCCAAACATAAAAACCATACCTAAGAACATAATTATCAGGTATTTGTTTGCCTCATTTAAAATCTCATTTGGTGTATTTATTAATATTAATACAGGTTTTGAAACTAAAACTCCTAAAACCGTAACAACTACTGATGATATTAATAAAAAATATAAAGTTGTACTTATTGATTTTTTACATTTTCATAATCCTTTGCTCCAAAGTATTGGGAAATAATAATACTGCTTCCCATAGTTATCCCCATAATCAGTGATATGAGCATAAATAAAATAGGAAAACTTACTGTTACTGCTGCAAGCCCCTTTTCACCAACACCTTTACCAACCCATATACTGTCTACAGTATTATATAGGGTTTGAAGAAGGTTTCCTAAAAGCATAGGTATTGCAAAATATATTATCTGCTTAATTTCATTTCCCTTTGTCAAATCCCTCACTCTATCTCCTCCTTTGTACGTTTATATTATATATCAAAATATTAAGCTAATGTAATATTGAATATAAAGAATTAGTTCTGTCTACCGAAATATCCATATAAAATTACAAACAATAATACAGCTTAATATATGTGCAATTAGTGCAACTATTAAGGCGTGCCTTATTTTCTTAACTCCAACACTCCCAAAATACAAAGAAATTGTATAGAAGATTGTCTCACTTGAGCCCATTATAAGAGCGGCAATAAGACCCTCTGTTGAATCTACTCCATAGGTCTTCATTATATCTGTCATAACCGATATAGCTCCACTTCCAGATAAAGGTTTTATTAAAATCATAGGAACAACACCTGATGGTATATTAAGAAGATTATTTAAGGGGGCTAAAAACTTAATGAGTAAATCCAGTGCACCTGAACGCCTAAATACATCTATTGCAAATATCATTGTTAATAGATATGGTGCTATGTTAAAAACTGTTTTAAATCCTTCCTTTGCACCATCTACAAAAACCTCATATACTTTAACTCCCTTAATTATTGAATAAACAAGCACAAACAAAATAAAGGCAGGAACAAAATATATTGAAATCATTTAAACCACCTTCTAAAGATTAATTCAAGCACTAATGCTATAAATAAAGTTAAAATGCTTACTGCTATTGTAGGCCCTATTATACTTGATGGAGAAGAAGAACCTAAGTTAGCTCTTATTGATATTACCGTTGCAGGAATTAGTTGTATACACGCACTGTTTATAATAATGAATTTAATCATATAGTCTGATGCAGTATCCTTTTTATTGTTTATTTTCTGTAATTCCTCCATAGCTTTAATTCCAAAGGGAGTTGCTGCATTAGAAAGGCCCAGCATATTGCTTGCCAAATTCATTACTATATAGTAAAGTGCCCTTTTATTTTTAGACTCTAAATGTGGAAAAAGAATCTTCATAGGAAGTCTAAGTGCCGCATAAAATAATTCTATAAGTCCTGATTTTTCACAAAGCTTCATAATGCCCGACCATATAGCCATAATACCTAAAAGGCTTATACACAGCTTAACAGAGCTTTCTGCTGATTGTGCAATTATATTGGTGAAATCAATTGGTGTGCTGATAAAACTGACTAATATACCTAATAAAATCATTAAGAACCATATAATATTAACCATTTTCTTCTCCTACAAATTATTCTCCTTAAAAATATATACGAATCTTAACAAAATTAGTATTTATTTTTATTGACAAAAATTTTGACTTATCTTAAAATTAACATAACATTAACCACCATTTACATAGGCTATGTTAATATATAATTAGAAACCTCAAAAATTTATGGGGGTGGTGTAAATGATTTTAAAACCAATGGAAGTTAAAAATCTAAAGAGAGGAAAATGGATTGACGTTGAAGTATCTGAAGGAGACGTGCGAGTTCTTCGTAGAAATTACTGCGGTGTTTATGAATTATTTCACAGGGATAATCCAAGAAAAATAGAATACTTTGAAGACCTTCAACTTTTTAAGATTAGATATGGAACACTCATAAAAAATTCCCACTTATAAACATATCAAAACAGAGACTTGAAATATACAAAGTAGCAGAACATCTTGATCTTTCCTCGCTTCTAAAATGGTTTTCCACATACGGTATGGTTAAGTTAAAAAAATCAATAAATATAGATGGTATTAAAATCGATTATTATATATGGTCATCAGATGCAGACACCTGCAACTGTGAGTTCCAAATAGTTACAAGCAAGGATGAATATACCATAAACATATCTAAAGAGCCCTATGAAAGAATAAAACGAGCATCATAATAGTAAAATACGCCCAATGAAGTTTTATAGCTTCACTGGGCGTACCTATTTATTTGTAGCTTTTTATAAATTCAATAGCCTCTTCCTTAGAGTTTATTTTATTTCTAAATATTAGTTCATTTGCCTTTTCTAATATTTCACCAACCTTAGGGCCTTTGATATTTAGTATATTGCATATATCTTCTCCAGAAATAAAACTATTTTTCTTATTCATATACTCATAATATCTATCTATTAGAGATAACACAAATTCAAAATACTTATCGCTTTCACCATTTTCATCAAGTAGACTCCTTGTGGCAAGTACGTCATACAGGGATGCTATTAATACGCAGGGTAAATTTAAACTAAAATCCTTTATTAACTTATAAAGTGCCTTTTCACTTGCACCCTGTTTAAAAAGACCAAGTATCCTCATATGCCCCTTTATAACAGACTTAATTAGTACTGACTTTGCATTTGACATAGGTAATCTACTAAGTATTGAGTTGAATTCTTCTATTCCTGTAACATCGTGTCCCTTAAAGGTTATTTTGCCTTCTATATCTTTAAAGGCCTTTACCTTGCCGATATCGTGAAGGAGAATTGCAAGTTTTAAAACTTCTAATCTTTTAGAAGTACCTATATTTTCCTCAAGATACTCTTTTATTTTATTCCCCCATTTAGTGTTATAAAGTTCTTGATATCTGTCTTCAAAAACTTAAAGGCAAGAGTTGAGTGGGTATAAGCATCAACAAGATGATATTTACATTTACCTATCTTTTTCATTTCCTTCATAATAGGAAATATTTTTTCAATAACTCCTATATCATCTAACATCTGTAAATACTCGTAGCTGTTTTTAAACCTCAGTATTTTAAATAACTCATCAACTATTCTTTCACCCTTTATATCTTCTATATATTCTACATCTCTTTTAAATAATCTTATAGTATCATCATCTATATTAAAATCAAGTTCTCCCTTTAATCTATATGCCCTTAAAATTCTTAAAGCATCGTCCTTTATTATATTTTCAGAGGTGTGTTTTATTATTCTTTTTTAATATCTTGAATACCTCCAAGTACGTCTATATATTCCTCTTTGACTAAATCATAGGCTATAGCATTTATGGTAAAGTCTCTATTTTTTAAATCTTCTTCTATATTATCTCCCTTAAAATTTGAAAAATCAAATACCAAACCATCTACAACTACCCTATAAACATCATCGTGTAGCTTTATCAGTTTACCCTCTATTCTTTCACTAAAATATTCTGCAACCTCTCTATAGCAGGAGGATGCAAAATCATAGTCCTGAAGGTCTCTATTTATTAATAAATCCCTTACAGCACCACCAACAAGATATATAGGAATACATCTTTCCCTACAGTACTGCTTTATTACATCTAAATACATCATAATCATCTCCTACTTTCTGTCATAGTATTCTCCTAAAAATGCACTGTTTTTGTTATAAAACCTCTTTTGGTTAATTCATCTAAATAAAACTTTAAATCCTCTATATCCTTTATTTTTTCCCTATTTACCTTAGATAATATGTTTAAATAGTCAGTTGAATAAATTGGTAAATATTTTTCAATTTCTTGGTATACTTCTTCATATTTCTTGTCTCTAAAACTAAGAAGTTCGTCAAATGGATTTTGAGTATGACTGGTGGTTGTATGGGAGAGTCTTATTCTAACTGGGACTGTTCTTCCAAACAGTGCAGAGGAAATAAAAACATCTCCACTTCTTAGATAAGGTAATCTTTTTGCCTCTTCATTTGTTATGTCAGTCTCTTCTTTAATAGTTGCAATATCCGATGCCCTTACAGTTCTAAACACAAGTTTTGTGTTTAACTGTGCTGTAACTGTTTCATCAAGAAGTGTTGGACGTTGTGTTGCAAGAATTAAAAACACTCCATACTTTCTTCCTTCCTGTGCAATTTCCTTAATTATAGATTTTGAAGGAGTATCATAACCCTTTGGTGCAAAATTGTGACTCTCATCAAAGGCTATTATAAAGGGAGGGAAAAAGTCCTTTTGTTCACCTCTTTGCACCCAATCTCTATATTCCCTTCTTTTGTGATATATATTTGAAATCAAGTAAGTTGAAAAACGTTCAAAAGCTTAATAGGGCCTTGTACAACTGCGAGTTTTCCTTCCTTTAAGCATTTCTCAACCCTTGTTATATCATTTGTAAAGATACCATCCTTATATAACCTTTGTAATCTCCATAATACTCCATTTACTGACTGAGGTGGTAAACTTCCAAACTCCCTATATACCTCAAGCATTTCATCAAACCTACTTGCATCCATATCATCATCACATTTTGCCTTTCTATCCTGTATTTTCTTTTCACTTCCTATTTCAAAGGCTTCCTTTAACAAAGACAATCTTCTTTCAAAGGAAAAGTACGTATCTCTATTTTTATGAACCTGTTCAATTACATTAGTCATAGAATCCGTCAAGGTACCTGCAGAGGCTGCACCAATCAAGTTTATCAAATCTCGCGTAGTTAAGTTGTCAAACTTTACCCCTACCGCCTTTCCTATCTCTAAGCATTCAAATCTATCTTTAAAGTCATATTGATATTTAGCATCAACATCCTTTTGATTTTCCTTAAAATTCATTTCAAAATGAGGGTCAAGCACAACTGTGGGTATGTTTTTCTTCATAAGTTCCTCTAATATAACTCTAAGCCCAAAGGATTTACCAGAACCCGAACCTCCAAATATACCAATATGCGGATATTGTTGCATTGATGCAATATCGAATATAAAGGGAACTCCGTTTTGCTCTATTATCCTACCATCCTGAAACAATAAAAATTTATCCTTAAGCTCCTCATCCATTGTTTCATATAGTTCTTCAGAACTTTTTATTATACCAAGAACAAGCCCCGATTCAAGTTTTGACTTTAAAAGCAGATCCTTAACCTCATCAAAGTTTGGTACTCTAACTTCAGAACCTACCTGTATCGGATATTCAGCCTCCACCATAAGTCTTACCTTTGCTATATAAAGCGTGTTATCATCTATACTGTAGCCTAATGCCTTCAATGATGAAATCACACTTTTATCCACAAAATCCCCATTTATGTCAAGAGGAATAAACCTGTTATAGGCACTTGTCTCTACAACTTCTGCCCTTAAGAGTCCCTGTCTTTCGTCATTTATAACAAGTATTTGATTTATTTTAAATGGTACTTTATCTGAAACAACAAATACTTCCTGCTGATTAGTAATTCCAACAACCTGCACAATTAATACCCCCTCTTATTTCTTTTTGGATTAAAGTATACTTCAATCACTTGCCTATCTAAATATCCATCTATTAAGGCCTTTAGCTTTTCATCTGTAATTTTTGTTTCAATATCAACTAAATCAATAAAGTATGGAATTCCCTAGATTTACTAAAGGTTAGTGAATATACAATACTTAATATATCTTTTGATAAGGTCTCCTGCTCCTTTAAAAATCAATTCCTATAACCTGTGGATCATCTGAAAATCTTGCATAAAAGCTTTTTATTCCACTTTCCGTTTTTCTTGTTTTTATTTCTTTTTTAAATATAAATACTCTCCTATACTTAACATATTAAAAGAATTTCCCTATCGTATAAAACCTCCTCATTAAGTTGTCCATCATTTTTAAGTATCTCACCTATATCCTTTGTTTTTACTTCTTCTGTTATTCCGACTATTACTTTATTTTTAGATAAAGCAGCATCTTTTAAACTATCCCACTCATTAGGGCAATCAATTTTATAATGTAATAGCGAACCATCCATAAATATTATTTTAGAATTACATTCTTCTACAGCCCTCATTGCCACCTCTATTTCCATTTTAGACATCGTTGCTCTTCTTTTATTGCATCCTCCTCCTGAGTCATATCATCCTCTAATAAAGGTGTATAAATGTCTTCTCTTTCTGCCTTAAATCCCTTTGTACCAAGAGCAACTGCTCTAATCAAGGAAACATAGTGGGGATACAATCCGCCATAATTGTTTATGCTCCCATCTACAGAAACTATACCTTTATCATCAGTTATTTCCCTTATTTGCTGTTCATTTAGTTTTACTGCTTCTTTTATACCTACAATATCGTTATTTATCAAGTATTCTCTTATACTTTTTCTATTTAATTCATTATTTTTACTGCATAAAATTGAATTTAGTTTTTGTAGTTTTTCCTTTAATTCCTCTAACATTTTATTTCACCTCGTAAATTATTCTACACTAAATTCATAATATTTGAAATAAGGGACAAAATATAGGTAAGAGCTTACCTAATTGTTAATTAAATTATTTTATTAAATTTATTAGAAAATTTAAGTTAAAGTTATTGACTTTTAATGGTAACTTTGTTATTATCTAATTAAGAAATGTCGAAGATTGTTGAAGGAGGTAGTACATATGAAGTCCACAGGAGTAGTTAGAAGAGTAGACGAACTTGGTAGAGTAGTTATTCCAATCGAACTTAGAAGAACACTTGACATAGCTGAAAAGGATGCTCTTGAAATTTATGTTGACGGAGAAATGATAATCCTTAAGAAATATCAACCAGCTTGCATATTCTGCGGAGATGCAAGAGATGTTGTTAATTTTAAGGGAAAGAATATCTGCAAAAACTGCTTATCAGAAATAAAGGCTGAATAATAAAGTTAGCCACCCAAGTGAATGTGTTTTACAGTATTTGGTTCTATTCACTTTCACCTGGGTGGCACTTTTATTCTATTGTGTATTTATAGACCTCTGATTTCTTAAGGCCTCTCTCCTTTGCAACCTTTTTATTGCATCCTTTTTGCTCATTCCTTCATCTATGTATCTTTGTATGTGTTCACTAATATCTATTTCACTAAATTCCTGCCTCTTTTCTTCTTCAATTTCCTCTTTACTTTTACCTTCTAACACTAATACATATTCTCCCTTTGGCTCTTTTTGTTTATAAATCTCTATTGCTTCAGATAAGTTGCATCTTTGTATCTCTTCGTACCTTTTTGTAAGCTCTCTACATATTGATATTTTTCTGTCTCCAAAATATTCGTAGAGGTCAGCTAAGGTTTTTACAAGCCTATGGGGTGCTTCATAGAAAATTATTGTTCGTGTTTCATTCTTTAATGCCTCAAGTCTTTCTTTTCTTTGTTTACCTTCTCTTTCTAAAAACCTTCAAATACAAACCTTCTTGTCGAAAGACCTGAAACAACAAGAGCATATAAAAAGGCAGAAGCACCTGGAACGTGTACTATGTCTATGTGGTTTTCAATAGCAAGTTTAACCAAATCCTCACCGGGGTCTGAAATACCAGGTGTTCCAGCATCCGTTACAAGTGCTACACTTTCACCCTCCATTAACCTATTTATTATTTTAGGTCCCATTTCATATTTGTTATGTTCGTGATAACTCACAAGGGATTTTTAATCTCAAAGTGATTTAACAGCTTTAAGGTTTGTCTTGTATCCTCAGCCGCTATAAAATCAACTTCCTTTAGCGTATTTATTGCTCTGAATGTTATATCATCTAAATTGCCTATTGGCGTTGAAACTAAATAAAGTGTCCCAGCCATATCTAACACCTTCCGTAAATCTTTAAAATTTCTTGTGTGTATGTTCCATCCTCATTGTATACATAAAGTGGTTCTTCTATCTTTAAAAATCTCCTCCACATTTAACAGCTTCGATTAAAACCATATTTGGAGCTTTATTAACCTTAGGATGAACAAACCTAATCCTTTTTGGAGTAAATTTATTGCTGTTTAGGGCAAGAATTATATCCTTTAACCTCTCCGGTCTGTGTATCATATAAAAACGTCCTCCACCCTTTAAAAGTCTTGAGGCTGAAAAACAAAGTTCATCTATATTTATTAAAATTTCGTGCCTTGATATTGCCTTTGTATCAGACATATTTAATATGCCAGATTGTCCTTTTTTATAAGGTGGATTTGAAACAACAACATCGTATTGGTTAATTCCAATATGATTATAGCAGTCCTTTATATCTCCTTCAAATATAGTAATTCTATCACTTAATCCATTTAGCTCAATACTTCTTCTTGCCATATCTGCAACATCCTTTTGTATTTCTACTCCAACAACCTCTTTTGGTTCGTATTTTCCATAAATAAGAAGAGGTATTATACCTGTTCCCGTTCCTAAATCAACTACCCTATCCTTTTTTCTAACTACTGCATAGGAAGATAAAAGAACTGCATCAATTCCAAAACAAAAATAGCTTGGGTTTTGTATTATCTTAAGTCCCTTTAACTCTAAATCATCCAATCTTTCGCCGTTTTTTAGCATATGTCCTCCTTCTATTTTAGTGCGTCAATATAATTTCTTAAATCCCTCTTTTCCATAAATCCTACGTGTATAGTTTCAATATTGAACTCTTTATCTATTATAACAGTTGTAGGAATTCCTGTCACACGGTATAATCCTGCTACTTCAGCCTTTTCATCTAAAAGAGGCTTTATATTATAGTTTCTCTCGTTTAAAAACTTTTCAACAGTTTTTTTATCTTCTCCTATGTTTACAAATATAAAAGCTACATTACTATCATTCTTATATTCATCCACCAATTGAATAAACCCTGGAAATTCAGCCTTACAAGGAGGACACCAAGTTGCAAAAAGTTTAGTATGATTATTTTCCCCTTATAGTTTGACAGCTTTATCTCTTCACCATCTATATTCTTTAATGTAAAATCTATAGCATTATCCTTTGCCACAACATTTTCCCCATTTTGATTTGTATCTGCTGTATTTTTTGAGACTTAGAATTTATAGAACATCCAGATAAAAATAATATGCTCATAACAAGAACAACCGAAATTATTTTCTTCATATCAATAACCTCCTAAAAGATTTGTTAAAATATATAGTTTACCTGTAAAGAGCAAAATACCAGTTAATATTAATATTACCCCAGCAAGTATTTTAATTATATTTGATTTTTGCATTATGAATTTTGAAAAAGTTTTAGATTTGTTTATAAACATTGAAAAAATCAAAAATGGTATCAAAAGCCCCATTGAATATACTAATAAATAATAGGCTCCAATTAAACTTGACTTTCTGCTGGCTGCCAGCATCAAAACACTCGATAATATTGGGCTGATACAAGGTGTCCATCCCAATGCTAAACTTACTCCAAGTAAGAAGGAAGATACAATACTGCCCTTTTTAATTTCAAAATCCATTTTAACTTCTCTATTTAAAATATCTATATTAATTATACCTAAGTAAAAAGTCCCATAAAAATTATAAACACACCTAAAATTTTGTTTAAAAGCTGCCTGTTTATTAATAAAAATCTTCCTATACTTCCTGACAATGCACCAAGACCAGTAAACATTAGGGTAAACCCCATCATAAAGACTATAGTATTAACAATAGTATTTTTCTTATTTGCCGCCTCACCTGTTATATATCCTAAATAGATAGGTATTAAAGGTAAAAACAGGGAGAAAGAAAGGATAAAACTCCTTGCGTAAATACCAATATTGTTGATAGTTTTTCCATAAAACACCTCCTACATAAACTCTATATACCCTTGTAATGTATACTTATATATTATCATATTTATATTTTTAAATCTATAGTACTTTTATTATAAATACTCCATCTATACATATTAAGAATTACAGATGTTTTAAAATATACCTCAAAGAATTTTGTTAGATATGTTAAGGCTTTATTAATTTTTCTCTTTAGAGTTTTAAAAATCAATAGTTCGCCAAACAGTCCTTAAGGATGAGGTTGTAGAAGAGTAAACTCCACCTATCATATTTATCTTACTAAAATTCTTCTCAAATAAGAAAGGACAGGCATTCTTCTAATCGAATACCCGCCCCTATTCACAAAAACCTATAAATATAAAAAGGCCCTATAGGCCTTTTTACTATGTAGATTATTCTTGAACTGGAGCTCCTACTGGGCAAACATTAGCACAGTTTCCGCAGTCAATGCAAGCATCTGCGTCAATAACGTAGATTGAATCTCCTTGGCTTATGCAGTTAACTGGGCATTCTGATGCACAAGCTCCACAGTTTACACAAGCGTCAGTAATCTTGTATGCCATAAGTTTCACCTCCTGAAAACTTCTAAAGTTATTTTACCACGTTTTTTTAATCTGAAAAGTATTACTTAGGCAAATTATAGCCATTATTCCTCTAAAAGGCTGTTAATATCTACATCAGATTCCTCTAATTCTTCAATTTCAGACTTGATTTCATCCTCGGATATTTCTCTATGTTCATATTCTCCTTCAATAAGTTCAACATTATGTACAGAATATGTTTTAATTTCAATATCCTCTGGAGTTTTTAGTTTAACCTTCACACTTTCTCTTACTATGCTGTTTTCTATAACTTCCCCTTCTCCATCAGGAGTTTTTACTATCGAACCAACAACAGGAGTTATTTTTCTAATACCTTCATAGGTCTCCTGCTCATAGTTTAGACAACACATTAGTCTTCCACACACTCCAGATATTTTTGAGGGATTTAAAGAGAGATTTTGTTCCTTTGCCATTTTAATTGAAACTGGTTCAAACTCCCCTAAAAAGGTTGCACAGCACATAGGACGTCCACAAGGGCCAAGGCCTCCCACCATCTTTGATTCATCTCTTACACCTATCTGTCTAAGTTCTATTCTTGTTCTAAATATTGCCGCTAAATCCTTTACAAGTTCTCTAAAGTCTATTCTTCCATCTGCAACAAAGTAGAATATAACCTTGTTGTTGTCAAAGGTATATTCTACATCTATTAACTTCATTGGAAGTCCGTGTTCCTGTATCTTCTTTAGGCATATTTGAAAAGCGTCCTCTTCCTTTGCTTTATTTTGAAGATTTTTTAATTTATCCTCCTCTGTTGCAACTCTAATTACCTTCTTTAAAGGTGCGACTATTTCATCCTCTGTTACATCCTTTTTGCCAATTACAACCTCTCCAAATTCTATTCCTCTTGCTGTTTCAACAATTGCATAATCACCTTTATTTATATCAAGTCCATCTGGGTCAAAGTAATAAATCTTACCTGCCCTTTTAAATCTTATGCCAACTACAGTAACCATATTAAACCTCCTGTAAATCTAAAAGTAGCACCGTTATAGCCATTTGAAAATTAGCATTTTTATCTATGTTTCCCTTAGCATTTAAAAACAGTTCAAGAAATTTATTTAGTCTGTTGAAGGAAAACACACTGCTTAAGTCTCTTATAACATCTATTTTATCTATATTTAAGCAGTATTCTTCTCTTAGTGTATCTTTAAATACAGATATATCCCTAAGCAAAGTTATTATTGTGTCAAATACTACATCTATATTTGCTTTATTCTCTGTAAAAAATCCTCAATCTTTAAAAAATCTAAGCTATTGAATTGAGCCATCCTTGAAAACACATTGATTGTTTCATCCCTTAAAATTTGATATCTGGTATCAAGCATCTTAAGAGCATTTCCTATTATTCCATCACTTAAATTAGCATAGAGCTCCGCCTTACTTTCTTCTATATTTATGCCCATTAAATATTCCTTAACCTTATTGGTCTTTATTCTATTTAATTTATATATTTGACATCTTGATTTTATAGTGTCGAGTATTAAATTAATGTTTTCTGCCAACATAATAATTGTTGTATCAAGGGGAGGTTCCTCTAAAGTTTTTAAAAAGGCATTTTGTCCCTGAAGGGTTATTGAATCTGCCCCCTTAATTATTACAACCTTTTATCTCCCTCATAGGGCTTTGTATTTATTTTTTCATTAAGATTTCTAATATCATCTACTCCTATGCTGTTCTTAGGTGAAATCTCTATTACATCTGGATGAGTTTTATTTTTTACCCTTGTACAATTTAAACACACACCACAAGGCTTTTTTCACCTATGCACAAAATATATGATGCCATAAATCTTGCAAATATGCTTTTGCCCACACCATCAGGACCTGTTATTATAAATGAATGGGCAAGTCTGCCTTTATCTGCTGTTTTTAAAAAAGCTCTATTTGAGCATCCTGCCCCACAACATTTATCATACAATCACTCCATTATATCCTTTCAAATCTTTCAATATCTAAAACAAAAACTGTCGCCCCTCCTATTGTAACTTCCACAGGAGTTGGTACAAATACACCTGTTGAGCTCGCAATAGGCGATGGCATAGAAACTGCTCCTTTTCTTGTCTTACAAACATCCTGTATTATAGATAATACACTATCTACCTTTTCCTTTTCAACTCCAATAAGCAATGTTGTATTTCCTGCCTTTAAAAATCCTCCTGTTGTTGCAAGCTTAGTTACCTTATACCCATTGTCTGTCAATTCCTCTATAAGTTCAAATGAGTCCTCATCGTGGACAATAGCAATTACAAGTTTCATTATTATTCCTCCTTTAATAAATTCTCAACTATCCCTATTATTTTATTATGTATAAAGTCAATGTCTAAAGTAGCATCGATTTCATATATATTTTTTCTTTTATCCTTTAGTCTATTATACCCCTCATATACCTTTTTGTGAAACTCTATTTTTTCCATTTCTAACCTATCAAGCTTACCTGAGTTTTTCTTTCTTTTTATTCCCTCCTCAGGAGTTAACATAAGTAAAAACACTGCATCAGGAACTAATCCTCTTGTGGCTATATTGTTTATTGCTTCTATTTTATCCTCACCTATTCCACGTGCATAGCCTTGATAAACTATTGATGACTCAACAAATCTATCACATATAACTACCTTTCCCTTTGAATGTTTGGAAGTATAATCTCCTTTACAAGCTGTGCCCTTGAGGCCGAATATAAAAGTGCTTCACATATATCATCCATCTCTTTATTTTCTACATCAAGTATTACATTTCTAATCTTCTCTCCAATTGAGTACCCCTGGTTCTCTTGTTAAAACCACATCATATCCTTTTGAAATTAAATATTCCTTAAGAAGATTGATTTGTGTTGTTTTACCTGCTCCATCTGGCCCTTCAAATGTTAAAAATATTCCCTTCAAAAACATCACTCCTTAATTACATAAATATACTCTGCATCTTTATCACTTATTCCGTTAAAGGTTATTTTTCCTCTGTTTTGTTCTACAAAGTCCATAATATCATCTGTTATTTCCTCACCAGGCATAAGAATCGGAACACCTGGAGGATATGGAACAAGCATCTCTGCACTAATTCGTCCTCCTGCATCCTTTAAAGGAATTCTCTCCTTTTACTGTAATAAGCCTTCCTCATATTCATTCGAACTTTATAATCTGTTTTTAGATAAGATGAAGTTTTATTTTGACCTTGAATATATTTATTTTTAATATCTATTAATGCAGTATATAGATATTCATAATAATCCTCACAATCAAACATACTCCCTATTAAAACTATATTATTATCATCTGACATTTCGACTTGAATTTTATATTTTTTCTTAATATATCATTTAGATTATGCCCACCTATGTTAGATGAGATAACTACTCGTGTTGGGTCTATATCACTTATTTTATATTTTCCTATTCTGTCAATTCCTAATGTCCTATAACCTATTAAGTTAAGTCTATTTCTTAATCTATTTGCATTAGATATAGTCTTCTCAATGAGCTCTCTACCATTTGTATTCATTATACCTATTGCTGCATCTATGGAGGACATTAAAAGGTATGATGGACTTGTAGTTTGAAATATACTTAGCATAAACTTTATACCATCAACATTATCTAAGTTTACATTCAAGATTGAACATTGTGTCAGTGCTGGAGTTGTTTTATGGAGGCTGTATACTACAGCATCAGCACCAAGCTCAATTGCATCCTTTGGTAAATAACTTGAACATTTAAAATGTGCCCCGTGGGCAGAATCTATAAGAACATAAATGTTTCTCTTTTTGCCTCCTTTATAACTTTTTCTAAATCAAAGCACGTTCCATAGTAGGTTGGATATGTAAGAACCAATGCCTTTGCATCTTTATTTTTTCCATTACATCTATTACTTTCCAACATCTAATGATACGGGTATATCAAATTCTTCATCTATAACAGGATTTACATAAACAATTTCTAAATCCCCAAGCATACAGGCAGAATACACTGACCTGTGGCAATTTCTTTGAACTATTATTTTTTCCTTTGGATTTAAAAGTCCTAAAATCATACTGTATATTCCTGCTGTTGAACCATTAACAAGAAAAAAGCTGTATTTTGCTCCATAAAATAAAGAAGCTCTTTTTGTGCATCCTTTATTATTCCAGTTGGTACGTGAAGATTGTCAGTTCCTTCAACTTCAGTTACATCTATTGAAAACAGGTTTTCCCTTAGTCTTTCAAGCTCGTTAAACTTTAAAGTGTGTCCTTTATGCCCAGGCATATGAAATCTAATATCAACTTCATCTTTATATTTGAGCAATTCATCTATTAAAGACAATCTAATTCCTCCTTTAAGTTATTATATATATTAGGTTCTATAATAAATGTTGGGGCGTAGACCCAGCATATTTTTTACAAAAAATATGTGCACCTGATTAGACACCTGGTAAAATTAAAATAACCAAACAAAAACCTTACCTGAAAGGAGGCATCCATCAAGTGCACACTAATAATTCTATCAAAAATTTATTAGGTTTTAAAGATGTTATTATAAAAAGATTATTCATAATGACACGTACATTGAGATATACTTAGAAACTAAGAAAAAATTTGTACTTGCCCTAATTGTAATTCCAAAGTTACAAGAGTTCACGATTATAGAATTCAGCGTATTAAAGACATACCCTTATTCTTTAAACATACTTTTATCATTCTTAAAAAACGTAGATATCGTTGTAATGCCTGCGGCAAAAATTTTATGAACATATAGAATTTTTACCTCGTTATCATAGAATAACTAATAGATTAGCTATGTTTGTAATTTATGAATTATCTAATGAATATAGTATGACATCAGTTGCTAGAAAAACTAATCTATCTATCGATACTATAAAACGTATTTTTGATAATGTATCTTACTCTTCTCCTACTAATTTACCTAAAATAATATCTATAGATGAATTTAAAGGTAACTCTGGTGGTTCTAAATATCATTGTGCAATAGTCGATCCTGTTAATCATAAAATACTAGACATTATTAAAGATAGAAAAGAGCATATTCTTATAGATTATTTTAGAAAAATTAAAAATCGCGATAGCGTTACACACTTTATTTGTGATATGTGGCAACCCTATATTGATTTAGCTAAAACTTATTTCAAAAATGCTGTAATTGTTATAGATAAATTTCACTATATTAGACAAGTCATATGGGCAGTAGAAGCGGTAAGAAAACGTATCCAAAGAGAACTATCAATTAAATTAAGAAAATACTTTAAAAGAAGTAAAAAGCTTATTTTAAAAAGATATGGCTTACTTGATACAGATTCAAAGTTAGCTTTACAAGTTATGTTTTCTTATAATAGTGAATTAGCAATTGCCCACACTTTAAAGGAAAAGTTATTGAGTATTATTGATGCTTCACCTTCTTCTAACGAAGCTCGTGTCCTCTTAAAAGATTGGATTAAACTTGCACAAAATAGTGGTATCAATGAATTGAAAAGATGTGCAAATACCTATATCAGATATTTTAATGAGATTTGTAATTCTTTTGATATTCCTTATACAAATGCTTGTATAGAAGGATTTAATAATAAAATCAAAGTTATTAAAAGAATAGCCTTCGGCTATAGAAATTTTGATAGATTCAGGAATAGAATTCTTCATTGTTGTAATAAATAATCTGTTAAATATTGTATTTTAGGAAATCCAACTATCGTTGGTCTTTTTGTCGTGCAATTTTTTAAGGGTAAACTCCCCTCATCCTATCTATCTTGCTAAAATCATTATCAAATAAGAAAGGACAGGCATTCTAATCTAATGCCCGCCCCAACTATTGACAAAGAGCCATATATTATAACAAAAATATAAAAATATAATAAAGCTATACTGTTACATAATTTATTAACAAATGTCAAAAAATAATATAAAAAGTTTGAGGAGTGGTATTATGAGTAAAACTGTAATCCGTGAACTTGTCACTGGTTATGTAGAAAATCTAAAAGAAAGGGTATGTTATATTGTTAATGAATTATATAAATGCAGTAACAGCTCAAATTGTGAAAGTATGGCCTATAAAGAACTTATAAATCTTTTAAGGGATGAAGGATTTAATATTACTGAAATACCCGACATCAAAAACGCATTTATTGCAAAGTATGGAGACTCTTCTCCAAATATTGGATATGTATGTGAATATGATGCTGTAGATGGTCAAGGATATATAAATGGTCATAATATACAATGTGCTATGAATGCACTTGGTGCTATTGGGTTAAAAGAGCCATAGGTGAAATAGGTGGAAGCTGTACAGTATTTGGATGTCCCTCTGAGGAAAAGGAGCCAACTAAAATAAAAATGCTTCAAAATAATCTATTTGCTGATGTGGATGCTGTACTGTGTGCCCATCCCTATACTAAGACATTAGAGAGTGGTTCTTCTTTATCAATGCTTATTACTGGTTTACAGTTTAAAGGTTTTTCCTCCTCTGCCCTTGTAAATTTTAATAAAGGCATAAATCCAGTTACTCCAGCTGCAATTACAATTGCCAATATAGAGATACTTAAATCTAAATATAAAGAACATATATACATAAACTATACCTTAACAGATTGTGTTGACGATATATGCTGCATAGCAGAAAAAAGTTGCGTTAAAATTTTAGTAAAATCGGATCAAGACAGACTTATCGACTTCATACAGGATGACATAATTGATATTGCTAAGCTTTACTCAAAATTATATAAATGCGACTTTGAAAGTAATACAATAGCAAGATATGTACCCTTTAAAACACATCAGGAACTATCAAAGTTATTTTGCCACAACCTAAAGGAAAAGGGTATTGTAGATGTACACGGGCCTATGATTATGGATCAAAGTTTAGATATGGCAAACTTAAGCTATAAAATCCCCTGTATACATCCTTATATAGGCATAACCGAGGATAATATAGATTTTTATACAAAAGAATTTGCAGATGCAACTATTAAGGATTTTGCAATAGAACAGATGATAAAGGCTGCAAGTGCTCTATCACTTACCGGAATAGATATAATTGAAAATGTAAAATAATAAGCCACTAACTTGCTAGTGGCTTTTTCTTCATTATACTGTTAATTTTATTTGGTTCTATAATAAATGTTGGGGCGTAGACCCAGCATATTTTTTACAAAAAATATGTGCACCTGATTAGACACCTGGTAAAATTAAAATAACCAAACAAAAACCTTACCTGAAAGGAGGCATCCATCAAGTGCACACTAATAATTCTATCAAAAATTTATTAGGTTTTAAAGATGTTATTATAAAAAGATTATTCATAATGACACGTACATTGAGATATACTTAGAAACTAAGAAAAAAATTTGTACTTGCCCTAATTGTAATTCCAAAGTTACAAGAGTTCACGATTATAGAATTCAGCGTATTAAAGACATACCCTTATTCTTTAAACATACTTTTATCATTCTTAAAAAACGTAGATATCGTTGTAATGCCTGCGGCAAAAATTTTATGAACATATAGAATTTTTACCTCGTTATCATAGAATAACTAATAGATTAGCTATGTTTGTAATTTATGAATTATCTAATGAATATAGTATGACATCAGTTGCTAGAAAAACTAATCTATCTATCGATACTATAAAACGTATTTTTGATAATGTATCTTACTCTTCTCCTACTAATTTACCTAAAATAATATCTATAGATGAATTTAAAGGTAACTCTGGTGGTTCTAAATATCATTGTGCAATAGTCGATCCTGTTAATCATAAAATACTAGACATTATTAAAGATAGAAAAGAGCATATTCTTATAGATTATTTTAGAAAAATTAAAAATCGCGATAGCGTTACACACTTTATTTGTGATATGTGGCAACCCTATATTGATTTAGCTAAAACTTATTTCAAAAATGCTGTAATTGTTATAGATAAATTTCACTATATTAGACAAGTCATATGGGCAGTAGAAGCGGTAAGAAAACGTATCCAAAGAGAACTATCAATTAAATTAAGAAAATACTTTAAAAGAAGTAAAAAGCTTATTTTAAAAAGATATGGCTTACTTGATACAGATTCAAAGTTAGCTTTACAAGTTATGTTTTCTTATAATAGTGAATTAGCAATTGCCCACACTTTAAAGGAAAAGTTATTGAGTATTATTGATGCTTCACCTTCTTCTAACGAAGCTCGTGTCCTCTTAAAAGATTGGATTAAACTTGCACAAAATAGTGGTATCAATGAATTGAAAAGATGTGCAAATACCTATATCAGATATTTTAATGAGATTTGTAATTCTTTTGATATTCCTTATACAAATGCTTGTATAGAAGGATTTAATAATAAAATCAAAGTTATTAAAAGAATAGCCTTCGGCTATAGAAATTTTGATAGATTCAGGAATAGAATTCTTCATTGTTGTAATAAATAATCTGTTAAATATTGTATTTTAGGAAATCCAACTATCGTTGGTCTTTTTGTCGTGCAATTTTTTAAGGGTAAACTCCCCTCATCCTATCTATCTTGCTAAAATCATTATCAAATAAGAAAGGACAGGCATTCTAATCTAATGCCCGCCCCAACTATTGACAAAGAGCCTTTTATTTATAAAATTTGTGCTTGGCTCAAAACAAAAACTATAAACCTTATTATCAAGTTTATATATTACTCTATAAAGATTATGTTTTTTGTTGAGACACAATATTGTTTATATTCAATATCATCACATATCTTATCTACTACCTTCTCAACCTTCATTATACTCTTTATATCAATACTTAACTCAACTTTTCTCTTATTACCATCAAATCTTTCTATTATTAGTTCATCATCTATTATTTGATATCTGTAACGTCTATTGCATTTTTTCCATATTTTAAATTGGAGAACCATAAGAAGTATAACTAAAAGATAAACAACATAATGAAAATCACTTAAGTATTTTTTAAGTCAGTAAGAACTACTACAAAATTAAGTACACATAAAAAGTAATTAGGCCAAGTATAAACTTTGCAAACCTCTTTTGTTTGTACTCAACTATTTCTCTGTATAAATACCCCATAAATATCTCCTTCTCTTTTAGTTTAACAAAGAGATTATATGATATAAACATAAATAATGCTACATCCAAAAGAGGCTAAAAAATCAAGCATAGTTTTAAAAATGCTATTAATACAAACTGTTAAGCTTAATTATAGTTATAGATAGTTTATCTCAGTTTTATTTGGTTTTTCTTAATATAATATATGTTTATTATTTAACAATACTTTATAATAAATCGATATTTCCATAGAATATACAATTTAATATGTATTTCATTTCATCAAAATTAATCTTTATAGGGTTTACCCTGGTTGAGCCCTTTAAAGAGTTTTCCGTAAGTTCATCTATATTTTGCATAAATTCTTTTTCGTCTATTCCTAATTCCTTAAAGGATAAAGGTATATTTAGATTCTTATTTAGTTCTACTACAGCTTTTATAAAATCTGTCTTTCCAATCTGAACTTTAAGATAATTTAGTCTTTCCTTTACCTCCTCATCTCTTGAATTATATTTTAATACATAGGGTAAACATACTGCATTTAATAACCCGTGGGATAAATTATACCTCCCACCTACTGCGTGGGAAATACCGTGGGCCATCCCAAGCCCTACATTAGAAAAAGCACATCCAGCCATACATTGATATTTATGTACTTTATCACGGGCTTTTTATCTCCATTATAGGATAGTACAAGAAACTTAAATATACCCTTAACAGCCCCTC
Source organism: Caloramator sp. mosi_1 (assembly GCF_028622835.1). Taxonomy (GTDB): domain Bacteria; phylum Bacillota; class Clostridia; order Clostridiales; family Caloramatoraceae; genus Thermobrachium. Next base: position 860,101 of record NZ_CP117677.1, read on the forward strand.
TGCCAAAACTTCAGTAAACTCATCTATATTTTTGTTTATATAGCATTCTACAGCGTGAGTTAATGCATCCATTCCTGTTTCAGCAACAACTTCCTTTGGCATTGAATAAGTTAAAGTAGAATCAAGTATTGAGTAGTCAGGAATAAAGGCATCAGATTTTAGACCTATCTTTATATTTTTTTCTTTATAGGTTATAACCGAAGCCCTTGTAACCTCCGTTCCTGTTCCTGAAGTAGATGGAATGGCTATAAACTTTGTCTTGAATCTTACCTGTGGCAAAGATATTCCTTCTACTTTATCTATATCTAAATCATACTCGTAAAATAATGCCATAGACTTTGCTGCGTCTATAGGAGAACCTCCCCTATACCAATTACAGCATCGGGGTTAAATTTTTTCATTTCTTCTATTCCCATTTTAACAACATCTGTTGTAGGGTTTTTAGTAACTCCTTTAAATACATACACCTCTATACCTTTTTCCTGTAATATATTTATTAACTTATCCAAAGTCCCATTTTCAACCATTGACCTTCCACCAGTTACAACAAAAACCCTTTTCATATCTATATTCTTTACATATTCAATAGAATTTTCTCCAATTACAATACTTTTTCCGTGAAACTTAAGCTCCTTCACTCTATCACCCCATATACCTTTTTATATATAGCCTTGAGCATAACTCAAAGACCTTGATTTTACTAGCCCGATAGGGCCAAATTTTTTATCACTCAAATTTATGTCATAGGATTTCCTCTCTTTTGTCGAATTATACTATATAACCACACATAATACAAAAACAATAAGGAGGAAATCTCTATGTACCAACGTCAAGAAATATTTAATATAATTGAACTTTTTACTTCTCAAAAACTTATCAATTTTTATACTAAAATCTTTGATAGTCTTGATTTATCTATATTACCCGATAGGATTCCTTCTAAATATGGTCCTAATGGCTATTCTCGCCATGCTCTTTTAGAGCCTTTATTGTTATGAAATGTGAGAAGTTCGGCAAAATTACTGACCTAAAAGATTTTCTAGAAAATAATCTAATCATTGCTCAGCTTTGTGGTTTTAATATTCTTAAGCCTTTGCCTTCATACTCAGTTTTTCAGAGATTTATTAAAAATTTATCTAACTCTTATCTTAAGGAAATCATGAAAAATCAAGTTAATATTCTTAAAGAACTAGGATTTATTGACAACAACTTTATATCAGTTGATGCAACGCCTGTTAAAGCTAACACTAAATTTAATAATCCTAAATGCTTCGCAAATAACAAGTTTTCTAAAAATAACCCGCCTTCTTCTGATAAAGATTGTAAATTAGGTGTTCATACTGCTAATAACTCTATGAATGTTCAAGTTTCAGAAGATAAACCTAATAATTCAAAGAAAAAATATGAATTCTACTGGGGATACAAAAATCATGTTATTTGTGATGCTATCTCTGGTCTTCCCATTGCTGAATTTACTACAACCGCTGATGTCAATGAAATTTCTAACTTTACAGAAATCCTATCTGATACAAATGAGTGGTTCCCACTCAAAGGTAGTTATATTATTGCTGATAAAGGCTATGATTCAAAGCAAAATCATGACTTTATTCGTAATACCCTTAAAGGTCATGCTTTCATTGCATTAAATAAACGTGGAAGAAAGCCTAAAGACTTAACATCCACAGGTAATGTAATATGCGATGCTGGATTAGCAATGCATAAAGATGGCAAACAATATTTTGATTCCTATATTAAACAAAAGTTTTGCTGTCCTTTTAGAACTTCTAAAGATGATTCTTTATGTCCATGTAACCACGAAAAATTCTTTAACGGTAAGAAAAACAGAGGTTGTGTAAAATACATAAGTATTGGCACTGATTATAGATCTTCCATAAATCGTGATTCTATATTTTTCAAGAAAATATACAGTCTTAGAACTGAATCTGAAAGATACAATTCTAGATGGAAGAATCTAAATACTGAGCAAGCTTATGTTAAAAATATTAACTCTGTTGCTAATCTAAATACAATCGGACATATTTGTCTTTTAACTATTGCAATTGCTGCTATAAAATCTGGCTGTGTTGATAAATACAAATCCCTATCGGGATTAAAAGGACAGCTTAAACTAAGTTATATCAAAATTTTTAAGCATCAATTTCACCAAGGGGATAGTCTACCCTTTTTTGTTTCTTTCATTTCAATTTAAATTCCATTTTTGATAGTTAAGCTACGCTTAATAAAAATTGTAATAATTTAACTTTTGTTGTTTTATTTTTTATTTAATTATGCTCATATCTATTTTTATATATTATACCACAAACAAGTAAACACAAGGTGAAAACCACCTTGTGTTTACTTACTTTATTTCAAATTCCATAGGCTTCTCTATTCCCTTTAACACGTGTGTAATCTTGATTTTTAATCTCTTTGTTTCCAGAGACAGTTTATTTTTCTTTATAACTATACTCTCAATATATTCTCCATTTTGTTCATAATATCTCCACAAGCAATCATCAAAATCATATCTTCTACCGTTCTGATCGTAAATTTCACCATAAGTAAATCCTCCAGCTATGTTATACTTTTGCATATTTCTTACTATTTGTTCATCCGTTATAACAAATTGAATATCAATACCATATTTTCCTTCATCATCTCCAAGCACATTGCCATATTTTATCTCTTTCAAAATTATTCCATAACCAGAACTATCTAATATCTTATGGTTTTCTAAATCTACAACAATATATTCATCCTTGTTTGGTTTGTAGTATATTCCATCAAATTTTAGCTTTAAACTTTTAGACTTTGTAAAATAAGGACTTTCAAATTTATATACATATTTAAAAGATTTAGTACCTTCTACCCATCCGTAACATTTATAAATCTCTCCATCTTCTGTTTGTATTTGTGGATTTATTAAATCAAAACTTGTATATTTGTCATTATTAAAAGAAACACCTATTTCACAAGTAGTCGGCGTAATTTCTACTTTCCCTAAACTTACTTCTATATCGCCAACTAAAACTTTCTTATCAATAGAATACTTCTTAACTGGCATCTCAGAAAACTTAGGTATATCAATTCTTACCTTCCAATTTCCATCTATCTTGACTGACTTATCATTTTCAAATAGTTCTATATTATTTGCATATAGATAGATCTTTTCAGGAATTTTGTTAGGCTCTAAAATTTCAACATCTATAGTTCCTGTAAATATATTGTTTGTTTTATTTATTTTTGGACTATGCATTACATTATAAAGACCTTCTATTTTGTTTCCTTCTTCATCGAAGAATACAAAATTTTCTATAAATGCAAATTGGTATGGTTTTTGTGTCTCTATCGAATAGAGTATTGCAAATCTTTTATTGTGTCCTGCAATATTATTTACTACTAATTTAACTCCCTTATCTTCAGAAAAAGTACTAACATCTTTAACATATCCTTCTTTTGCTGACTTTTCTAAACCTTTATCATATTTTAGGATTTCTACAATATTTCGTAATATAGGAACCTTCATCATAGTCTCTGCTGATACTGTAAAATTATTGACAATTATTATTAACACAGCTATAAATATTGCTGCAGATGTAGCCATATTTTTAATAAAACTTATTCTCTTATTTTTTCGTGCTCTTTTTATAGATTTTTCTATAACAATATTAAGCTCATCTGGAATCTCTATTTTTTCAAAATTATATTCTTTTTATCCATATTCTACTCCTCCCTTAATTGAAATCTTAAAAACTCTAAAGCCTTATGCAAATTATTTTTTACACTGCTATCTGACATTTCTAATATTTCTGATATTTCCTTTATTGTATAGTTATAGAAGTATTTCAATATAATAATGCTTTTTGAACACCATTTAATAAATTTATTCCATCATATAAATCAATATATTCTTTATCTTGAGTCTCAAAATTACCTACATCAGTATCCCAATATAAATTATTTTTATGTTTTAAAAAATCAATTGCACAATTTATCAGTATTCTTGTTATCCAAGTTTTAAAATATTCCTTTTTCTTCAACTTTTTATAGTTTAAATAAGCTTTGTATACTGTTTCATCAACAATTTCCAGTGCATCCTGCTGATTCTTAACATACAAAAATGCCATTTTATACAGATACTCTTTGTATGTTGTTATATTTTCTATAAACTCTTTTTCTGATGTTGTCAATTAATCCACCCCCAACTCAATTTACCTTTTCATCTATTAGACTTATAAATATAAAAATTGTTTTTGTAATAAGAAAATTTTTATCAATAAAGTACTTTTTATTTTACCGTATTATATTTAGTAAGCATATATAATTTTTTGTAAAATAAAAAGAGGGTTTAAAAACCCTCTTAAATTAGCTTTGCTAACATACTTCCAAGAAGTACTCCTAATACCCCTACTACACCTGGTAATGTTGGTGGTGCTGGTAGTGGTAGGTTTAGCTTTTTAAATAGAGCACCTAATATCATTCCTGCTACTGTTGCTAATAGTATTGTTATCATTTTCTTTCCCTCCTTTAATTATTTTGATAACTTATCAATTATAACTGAACCAAGCCACACACCAAAGATACCCATAAAAGCATCAATAGTAGGTGGTGCTGGTACAGGTAGGGAAAGCTTTTGGAATATAAATCCAACGATAACTCCTGTAAGTAGTGATAATACTACAAGCTTTGCCTCCTTCAATGCTCCTTTCTCCTTTCAATCATAAACCCTCCGCCCACCCTAGCTATTTTATTTTATATAAATTATTCTCAAAAATCAATAGAAAAATGTGCTATACTATTTTAAATTTTAGAAATTTTTATGGTATTATTTGTATATTTATTGTTTTATTATTACAAATTTTTTGCTAAATATATTAGAAGACAAAAACAAAAGGCCACCTGTTGGTAGCCTTTTATGGTGCGGGCGGAGGGACTTGAACCCCCACGCACTGGGCACTAGATCCTAAGTCTAGCGCGTCTGCCAATTCCGCCACGCCCGCTCGTTATATAATTTATTATACAATATATTAATATAAAATGCAATAATAAATTTTGGCGACCCAGAAGGGGCTCGAACCCTCGACCTCCGGCGTGACAGGCCGGCACTCTAACCAACTGAGCTACTGGGCCATTAGTTCTTTCAAAACTGCACAGCCTATATGATCAAGCCCTCGACCTATTAGTACCAGTCAGCTAAACGCCTCACGACGCTTACACCTCTGGCCTATCAACCTGATGTTCTTTCAGGGGTCTTACTAGCTTAACGCTATGGGAAATCTCATCTTGAGGTGGGCTTCGCGCTTAGATGCCTTCAGCGCTTATCCCTTCCGAACTTGGCTACCCAGCTGTGCCACTGGCGTGACAACTGGTGCACCAGAGGTTCGTCCATCCCGGTCCTCTCGTACTAAGGACAGCTCCTCTCAAATTTCCTACGCCCGCGACGGATAGGGACCGAACTGTCTCACGACGTTCTGAACCCAGCTCGCGTGCCGCTTTAATGGGCGAACAGCCCAACCCTTGGGACCTACTTCAGCCCCAGGATGCGACGAGCCGACATCGAGGTGCCAAACCTCCCCGTCGATGTGGACTCTTGGGGAGATCAGCCTGTTATCCCCGAGGTAGCTTTTATCCGTTGAGCGATGGCCCTTCCACTCGGTACCACCGGATCACTAAGCCCGACTTTCGTCACTGCTCGACTTGTCAGTCTCACAGTTAGGCTCCCTTCTGCCTTTGCACTCTACGCGCGATTTCCAACCGCACTGAGGGAACCTTTGGGCGCCTCCGTTACTCTTTAGGAGGCGACCGCCCCAGTCAAACTGCCCGCCTAACAATGTCCCGTGACCAGATTCATGGCCTCCGGTTAGAGCTTCAGTATCATCAGGGTGGTATCCCAACGTCGGCTCCATAGCGCCTAGCGACGCTACTTCTCTGCCTCCCACCTATCCTGTACAGACAATACCGAAACTCAATGCTAAGCTGCAGTAAAGCTCTACGGGGTCTTTCCGTCCAATCGCGGGTAACAAGCATCTTCACTTGTACTACAATTTCGCCGGGTCCCTTGTTGAGACAGCGCCCAGGTCGTTACGCCATTCGTGCGGGTCGGAACTTACCCGACAAGGAATTTCGCTACCTTAGGACCGTTATAGTTACGGCCGCCGTTTACTGGGGCTTCGGTTCAAAGCTTCGCTTGCGCTAACCTTCCCCTTAACCTTCCAGCACCGGGCAGGCGTCAGCCCCTATACATCGTCTTTCGACTTAGCAGAGACCTGTGTTTTTGCTAAACAGTCGCCTGGGCCTATTCTCTGCGGCCTACCTTGCGGTAGGCACCCCTTCTCCCGAAGTTACGGGGTCAATTTGCCGAGTTCCTTAACAAGGGTTCTCCCGCTCGCCTTAGGATTCTCTCCTCACCTACCTGTGTCGGTTTGCGGTACGGGCACCAGCATCCTCGATAGAGGCTTTTCTCGGCAGTGTGAAATCAGCTGCTTCGTCTTACGACTCCCCATCAACACTCAGCTTATCCTCCCGGATTTGCCTGGGAGGCACGCCTTGTGCCTTGGACACACATATCCATCAGTGTGCTCAGCCTATCCTCCTGCGTCACCCCATCTCTCAAACGGCTACTGGTGGTATCGGAATATCAACCGATTGTCCATCACCTACGCCTTTCGGCCTCGGCTTAGGTCCCGACTAACCCTCAGCGGACGAGCCTTCCTGAGGAAACCTTAGGTTTTCGGCGAATAGGATTCTCACCTATTTCTCGCTACTTATGCCAGCATTCTCACTTCTTAGCAGTCCACCAGTCCTTCCGGTCTGACTTCTACCCGCTAAGAAAGCTCCCCTACCACCCGTTAGGGTCCATAGCTTCGGTGGTATGTTTGAGCCCCGGACATCTTCGGCGCAGGACCTCTCGACCAGTGAGCTATTACGCACTCTTTAAATGAATGGCTGCTTCTAAGCCAACATCCTGGTTGTCTTGGAAATCCCACATCCTTTTCCACTTAACATACACTTTGGGACCTTAGCTGATGGTCTGGGCTGTTTCCCTTTGACCACGGATCTTATCACTCGTAGTCTGACTCCCGGGCATCAAGATCATGGCATTCGGAGTTTGATAAGGTTCGGTAACCTAGACGGCCCCTAGCCCATTCAGTGCTCTACCTCCACGTCTCTAACCCGAGGCTAGCCCTAAAGCTATTTCGGGGAGAACCAGCTATCTCCGAGTTCGATTGGAATTTCTCCGCTATCCACAGCTCATCCCATGGTTTTTCAACACCAACGTGGTTCGGGCCTCCAGTGAGTTTTACCTCACCTTCACCCTGTCCATGGATAGGTCACCCGGTTTCGGGTCTACGGCATGCAACTTTTCGCCCTTTTCAGACTCGGTTTCCCTACGGCTTCACACCTTAAGTGCTTAACCTCGCTACATACCGTAACTCGCTGGCTCGTTCTACAAAAGCACGCCGTCAGGCCTTAACGCCCTCCGACTGCTTGTAGGCACACGGTTTCAGGTTCTATTTCACTCCCCTCCCGGGGTTCTTTTCACCTTTCCCTCACGGTACTATACGCTATCGGTCACCAGGTAGTATTTAGCCTTGGGAGGTGGTCCTCCTGCTTCCCACAGGGTTTCACGTGTCCCGTGGTACTCTGGATCAGGTCTAGCTTAAATTCTCTTTCGCCTACAGGGCTATTACCTTCTGTGGCCGGCCTTTCCAGGCCTCTTCGACTAGAGATTTTAAACCGTTATGACCTGTCCGCAACCCCAGAGTTTCCTCTGGTTTGGGCTCTTCCCCTTTCGCTCGCCGCTACTTAGGGAATCGATTATTCTTTCTCTTCCTCCGGGTACTTAGATGTTTCAGTTCCCGGGTGTGCCCTCCTTAACCTATGGATTCAGTTAAGGATACCTAGTGTTTACTAGGTGGGTTCCCCCATTCGGACATCTGCGGATCACAGCCTGTTTGCGGCTACCCGCAGCTTTTCGCAGCTTACCACGTCCTTCTTCGGCTCCTGGTGCCAAGGCATCCACCATGCGCCCTTTGTAGCTTGATCTTACAAAGAACTTGTTACCTTTGGCTGTGCAGTTTTCAAAGAACTTTTTTGCTTAAACTAAAAGACGTATCCTATTTAAAAGCGTCTTTAATCGAAGGGACTTCGGCCTTTCGGCTCCGGGGCAATTTAAACGCTAATTTGATTAGCTAAATTGCCCGCCGAAATCCATTCAGGATTTCGGCCCCTCAAAACTAAACAGCGAGAGCTATTTCCTCTTAGAAAGGAGGTGATCCAGCCGCAGGTTCTCCTACGGCTACCTTGTTACGACTTCACCCCAATCACCAGCCCCACCTTCGACAGCTGCCTCCCTTGCGGGTTAGCCCACTGGCTTCGGGTGTTGCCGGCTCTCATGGTGTGACGGGCGGTGTGTACAAGGCCCGGGAACGTATTCACCGCGGCATGCTGATCCGCGATTACTAGCAACTCCAGCTTCATGTAGGCGAGTTGCAGCCTACAATCCGAACTGGGACCGGTTTTTGAGATTAGCTCCCCTCGCGGGTTTGCAACTCATTGTACCGGCCATTGTAGCACGTGTGTAGCCCAGAGCATAAGGGGCATGATGATTTGACGTCATCCCCACCTTCCTCCTGGTTAACCCAGGCAGTCCCTCTAGAGTGCCCAACCGAATTGCTGGCAACTAAAGGCAAGGGTTGCGCTCGTTGCGGGACTTAACCCAACATCTCACGACACGAGCTGACGACAACCATGCACCACCTGTCTCACCGTTCCCCGAAGGGCACCCCCGTGTTTCCACAGGGTTCGGTGGATGTCAAGCCCTGGTAAGGTTCTTCGCGTTGCTTCGAATTAAACCACATGCTCCGCTGCTTGTGCGGGCCCCCGTCAATTCCTTTGAGTTTTAATCTTGCGACCGTACTCCCCAGGCGGGGTACTTAATGCGTTAGCTGCGGCACAGAGGGCTTCGCCCCTACACCTAGTACCCATCGTTTACAGCGTGGACTACCAGGGTATCTAATCCTGTTTGCTCCCCACGCTTTCGTGCCTCAGCGTCAGTTACAGTCCAGAAAGCCGCCTTCGCCACTGGTGTTCCTCCCAATCTCTACGCATTTCACCGCTACACTGGGAATTCCGCTTTCCTCTCCTGCACTCTAGCTCTCCAGTTTGAGTGCAGTTCCTGGGTTGAGCCCAGGGATTTCACACCCCACTTAAAGAGCCGCCTACGCACCCTTTACGCCCAGTAATTCCGGACAACGCTTGCCACCTACGTATTACCGCGGCTGCTGGCACGTAGTTAGCCGTGGCTTCCTCCTCCCTTACCGTCATTATCGTCAGGGAAGACAGAGCTTTACAACCCGAAGGCCTTCATCGCTCACGCGGCGTCGCTGCGTCAGGGTTTCCCCATTGCGCAATATTCCCCACTGCTGCCTCCCGTAGGAGTCTGGGCCGTGTCTCAGTCCCAGTGTGGCCGACCACCCTCTCAGGCCGGCTACCCATCGTCGCCTTGGTGAGCCGTTACCTCACCAACTAGCTAATGGGCCGCGGGCCCATCCTTGAGCGGAATTAACCTTTGGCTAAGACGCCATGCAGCATCTTAGCGTTATGCGGTATTAGCAGGCCTTTCGACCTGTTATCCCACTCTCAAGGGCAGGTTACCCACGTGTTACTCACCCGTCCGCCGTTGAGGTTCAAGAAGCAAGCTCCTATCCCCTCCGCTCGACTTGCATGTGTTAGGCACGCCGCCAGCGTTCGTCCTGAGCCAGGATCAAACTCTTATGTTATAACCTAGCTTTTATTTGGTACGTTCGCTCTCGCTGTTCAGTTTTCAAGGACCGTTGACGCTTATTTATATTATCACGTCTTTTTATCTATGTCAACTACTTTTTTGTTTCTTATCTCGTCGCCCTCGCGACGACTTTTATATAATATCACGCGATTAAATATTTAAACAAACAAAAAGAGAAGAAATTCAGGGTTTAAATCTTTATTTCTTCTCTTTTATCTTATTTCTCTTTTTTCTTAATTCAACACTCCAGGTTGTGTTGATATTCATCTATAATATTAGGTTCAACGTGTACCATACAGTGCTTTATATTTTCAATTCTGCTTTCTAAAATGTCGTGTACATCTTCTGCTATTTGATGTCCATCCTTAACAGTTAAATTTTCATCCACTAATATTTCTAAATCAACATATATTCTATGCCCAAATATTCTTGTCTTAAGATTTTTAATTCCCTCTACTCCTGTTACTCCCAGAGTTAACTCTTTTATTTTTTCACAAGTATCCTTATCCGCAGACTCATCAACAAGCTCTTTTGTTGCCTTTATATAAAACTCTATTCCAACTTTGACTATAAAAAGCTTACTATGATTGCAGCTAATGGGTCGAAAAATTTATATCCTAATCGTGCTACAAATATACCTATAAAAGTACCTACTGATGAAAAAGCATCTGAACGATGATGCCAAGCATCAGCTTCTAATGATATACTCTTTATCTTTTTGCAATAATAATTGTATACCAATACATTCCCTCTTTTACTAAAATAGATACCAACGCTGCTATTAATGCAAGTTTACCTGGAATATCTGTATCCCCAGAAATTAAATTCTTAGCACCTTCATATCCTATTAAAGCACCAGTTAAAATTAATATTATACTTATTATTTTAGCAAATACAGGCTCAAATTTTTCGTGCCCATATGGATGCCCTTCATCTTCTTTTCTTGAACTTATTTTAAGCCCTAATATTACAACAAAAGTAGCCAAAACATCTGATAAAGTATGAACACCATCTGCAACCATTGCAGCACTTTTACCTATTATTCCTGCAAAAATTTTAAATAGACATAAAAAATATTTATGGCAATTGTAATTATAGAAGCCTGTATTCCAAGTTTTTCTCTTTCCATACCAATCACTTCCTTTTCAATTGAAATAAGCTTATATACTAAATTATATACTTCAAACCTTGTAGATTCTACTTAAAAAACGAAATTAATTTTTATCAATTGATAATAACTTTAATTATTATTTAAATTACAAATTGTACCATATGTCCATTAATTCTTTAATATATTTCACTTTTAAAAACTATATATAAATAAAAAAGCTACTAAATTTAATGCTTAGTAGCTTATATTTAGTAGTTATGCTAATGTTTTAAGAGTTTTTAAATCAAGTATTGTAAGTTCCTTACCATCTATTTCAATTATTCCTTCACTTTTAAATTTAAAAAGAGTCCTTGTTAAAGTTTCACGAGTTAATCCAACCATATTGGCCATATCTGTTCTTGAAATATCTAATTGTATTTTAGACCCTTCCTTTATCTCTACGCCCTTAATTTTGAAAAGATGCATTATTAGCGTTGCTGTCTTTTGGCTTGAATCCTTAAGAGAAAGATTTTCAATCTGCATAGCAACCATCCTTAACCTTTTTGCCATAATCTTTACAAGTTCAACCGCTATCTTTGGATGTTTTTCTAAAACCTCTTCAAGCTTTTTATTATCTATTACATATACAACTGTGTCTTCAATTGAATCTGCACTTGCAGGATATGGACAAGCTTCAAAGATACAAGATTCTGCAAAAACATCTCCATCAGTCATAATATGAATTATATGTTCTTTTCCATCTTGACTTGTTTTATAGATTTTTACTTTTCCCTTTTTCACAACGTATACAGCCTGAGCTCTATCCCCTTCTACAAATATATTACTTCCTTTTTATACTCTCTTTCTATTAATATCTGTGAGAGTTTCGTAAGACTATCCTCATCAAGGGCAGAGAAAAATTTCAGTTTCTTTAATATTTTATCCATATTTATCCTCCTAAAGCACTTCTAATATTGTAATTTACAATTTGCCTTCTACCCATTTAATCTATTCTGTTATTCATTTTAACTTAATTTGCAACAGAAGTCACCCATTTCTATTAATGGGTTATGAATATTATTGTGCAGATCTCATCTTTAGAATATATTTAGGAATATATTTAGTATAAGAAAAATATAAATACAACAAAAATCAAGATTTATTTGCCTTATAAAAGATAAAACTTCAAATATAGTCAATCTAATAAGAAGAATTACCCTTATCACTAATCATCACATCTATAACTTGAAAGAAAGCAAAAATTAAATAAAAAGAGGTTGCGATTACAACCTCCTACATTCAAAGTGGCTCCACGGAGAGGACTCGAACCTCCAGCCCTTCGGTTAACAGCCGAATGCTCCACCATTGAGCTACCGTGGAATATTTTATTTTATCCGGCAACGACCTACTCTCCCACACCGTACAGTGCAGTACCATCGGCCCTGCGGAGCTTAACCTTCGTGTTCGGAATGGGAACGGGTGTTTCCTCCGCGGCATTGTCACCGGATTAGTTCTTTCAAAACTGCACAGCCTATATGATCAAGCCCTCGACCTATTAGTACCAGTCAGCTAAACGCCTCACGACGCTTACACCTCTGGCCTATCAACCTGATGTTCTTTCAGGGGTCTTACTAGCTTAACGCTATGGGAAATCTCATCTTGAGGTGGGCTTCGCGCTTAGATGCCTTCAGCGCTTATCCCTTCCGAACTTGGCTACCCAGCTGTGCCACTGGCGTGACAACTGGTGCACCAGAGGTTCGTCCATCCCGGTCCTCTCGTACTAAGGACAGCTCCTCTCAAATTTCCTACGCCCGCGACGGATAGGGACCGAACTGTCTCACGACGTTCTGAACCCAGCTCGCGTGCCGCTTTAATGGGCGAACAGCCCAACCCTTGGGACCTACTTCAGCCCCAGGATGCGACGAGCCGACATCGAGGTGCCAAACCTCCCCGTCGATGTGGACTCTTGGGGAGATCAGCCTGTTATCCCCGAGGTAGCTTTTATCCGTTGAGCGATGGCCCTTCCACTCGGTACCACCGGATCACTAAGCCCGACTTTCGTCACTGCTCGACTTGTCAGTCTCACAGTTAGGCTCCCTTCTGCCTTTGCACTCTACGCGCGATTTCCAACCGCACTGAGGGAACCTTTGGGCGCCTCCGTTACTCTTTAGGAGGCGACCGCCCCAGTCAAACTGCCCGCCTAACAATGTCCCGTGACCAGATTCATGGCCTCCGGTTAGAGCTTCAGTATCATCAGGGTGGTATCCCAACGTCGGCTCCATAGCGCCTAGCGACGCTACTTCTCTGCCTCCCACCTATCCTGTACAGACAATACCGAAACTCAATGCTAAGCTGCAGTAAAGCTCTACGGGGTCTTTCCGTCCAATCGCGGGTAACAAGCATCTTCACTTGTACTACAATTTCGCCGGGTCCCTTGTTGAGACAGCGCCCAGGTCGTTACGCCATTCGTGCGGGTCGGAACTTACCCGACAAGGAATTTCGCTACCTTAGGACCGTTATAGTTACGGCCGCCGTTTACTGGGGCTTCGGTTCAAAGCTTCGCTTGCGCTAACCTTTCCCCTTAACCTTCCAGCACCGGGCAGGCGTCAGCCCCTATACATCGTCTTTCGACTTAGCAGAGACCTGTGTTTTTGCTAAACAGTCGCCTGGGCCTATTCTCTGCGGCCTACCTTGCGGTAGGCACCCCTTCTCCCGAAGTTACGGGGTCAATTTGCCGAGTTCCTTAACAAGGGTTCTCCCGCTCGCCTTAGGATTCTCTCCTCACCTACCTGTGTCGGTTTGCGGTACGGGCACCAGCATCCTCGATAGAGGCTTTTCTCGGCAGTGTGAAATCAGCTGCTTCGTCTTACGACTCCCCATCAACACTCAGCTTATCCTCCCGGATTTGCCTGGGAGGCACGCCTTGTGCCTTGGACACACATATCCATCAGTGTGCTCAGCCTATCCTCCTGCGTCACCCCATCTCTCAAACGGCTACTGGTGGTATCGGAATATCAACCGATTGTCCATCACCTACGCCTTTCGGCCTCGGCTTAGGTCCCGACTAACCCTCAGCGGACGAGCCTTCCTGAGGAAACCTTAGGTTTTCGGCGAATAGGATTCTCACCTATTTCTCGCTACTTATGCCAGCATTCTCACTTCTTAGCAGTCCACCAGTCCTTCCGGTCTGACTTCTACCCGCTAAGAAAGCTCCCTACCACCCGTTAGGTCCATAGCTTCGGTGGTATGTTTGAGCCCCGGACATCTTCGGCGCAGGACCTCTCGACCAGTGAGCTATTACGCACTCTTTAAATGAATGGCTGCTTCTAAGCCAACATCCTGGTTGTCTTGGAAATCCCACATCCTTTTCCACTTAACATACACTTTGGGACCTTAGCTGATGGTCTGGGCTGTTTCCTTTTGACCACGGATCTTATCACTCGTAGTCTGACTCCCGGGCATCAAGATCATGGCATTCGGAGTTTGATAAGGTTCGGTAACCTAGACGGCCCCTAGCCCATTCAGTGCTCTACCTCCACGTCTCTAACCCGAGGCTAGCCCTAAAGCTATTTCGGGGAGAACCAGCTATCTCCGAGTTCGATTGGAATTTCTCCGCTATCCACAGCTCATCCCATGGTTTTTCAACACCAACGTGGTTCGGGCCTCCAGTGAGTTTTACCTCACCTTCACCCTGTCCATGGATAGGTCACCCGGTTTCGGGTCTACGGCATGCAACTTTTCGCCCTTTTCAGACTCGGTTTCCCTACGGCTTCACACCTTAAGTGCTTAACCTCGCTACATACCGTAACTCGCTGGCTCGTTCTACAAAAGCACGCCGTCAGGCCTCAACGCCCTCCGACTGCTTGTAGGCACACGGTTTCAGGTTCTATTTCACTCCCCTCCCGGGGTTCTTTTCACCTTTCCCTCACGGTACTATACGCTATCGGTCACCAGGTAGTATTTAGCCTTGGGAGGTGGTCCTCCCTGCTTCCCACAGGGTTTCACGTGTCCCGTGGTACTCTGGATCAGGTCTAGCTTAAATTCTCTTTCGCCTACAGGGCTATTACCTTCTGTGGCCGGCCTTTCCAGGCCTCTTCGACTAGAGATTTTAAACCGTTATGACCTGTCCGCAACCCCAGAGTTTCCTCTGGTTTGGGCTCTTCCCCTTTCGCTCGCCGCTACTTAGGGAATCGATTATTCTTTCTCTTCCTCCGGGTACTTAGATGTTTCAGTTCCCGGGTGTGCCCTCCTTAACCTATGGATTCAGTTAAGGATACCTAGTGTTTACTAGGTGGGTTCCCCATTCGGACATCTGCGGATCACAGCCTGTTTGCGGCTACCCGCAGCTTTTCGCAGCTTACCACGTCCTTCTTCGGCTCCTGGTGCCAAGGCATCCACCATGCGCCCTTTGTAGCTTGATCTTCATTAAGAACTTGTTACCTTTGGCTGTGCAGTTTTCAAAGAACTTTGGACCTTACGGTCCCTGAAGACTAAACAGCGAGAGCTATTTCCTCTTAGAAAGGAGGTGATCCAGCCGCAGGTTCTCCTACGGCTACCTTGTTACGACTTCACCCCAATCACCAGCCCCACCTTCGACAGCTGCCTCCCTTGCGGGTTAGCCCACTGGCTTCGGGTGTTGCCGGCTCTCATGGTGTGACGGGCGGTGTGTACAAGGCCCGGGAACGTATTCACCGCGGCATGCTGATCCGCGATTACTAGCAACTCCAGCTTCATGTAGGCGAGTTGCAGCCTACAATCCGAACTGGGACCGGTTTTTGAGATTAGCTCCCCTCGCGGGTTTGCAACTCATTGTACCGGCCATTGTAGCACGTGTGTAGCCCAGAGCATAAGGGGCATGATGATTTGACGTCATCCCCACCTTCCTCCTGGTTAACCCAGGCAGTCCCTCTAGAGTGCCCAACCGAATTGCTGGCAACTAAAGGCAAGGGTTGCGCTCGTTGCGGGACTTAACCCAACATCTCACGACACGAGCTGACGACAACCATGCACCACCTGTCTCACCGTTCCCCGAAGGGCACCCCCGTGTTTCCACAGGGTTCGGTGGATGTCAAGCCCTGGTAAGGTTCTTCGCGTTGCTTCGAATTAAACCACATGCTCCGCTGCTTGTGCGGGCCCCCGTCAATTCCTTTGAGTTTTAATCTTGCGACCGTACTCCCCAGGCGGGGTACTTAATGCGTTAGCTGCGGCACAGAGGGCTTCGCCCCTACACCTAGTACCCATCGTTTACAGCGTGGACTACCAGGGTATCTAATCCTGTTTGCTCCCCACGCTTTCGTGCCTCAGCGTCAGTTACAGTCCAGAAAGCCGCCTTCGCCACTGGTGTTCCTCCCAATCTCTACGCATTTCACCGCTACACTGGGAATTCCGCTTTCCTCTCCTGCACTCTAGCTCTCCAGTTTGAGTGCAGTTCCTGGGTTGAGCCCAGGGATTTCACACCCCACTTAAAGAGCCGCCTACGCACCCTTTACGCCCAGTAATTCCGGACAACGCTTGCCACCTACGTATTACCGCGGCTGCTGGCACGTAGTTAGCCGTGGCTTCCTCCTCCCTTACCGTCATTATCGTCAGGGAAGACAGAGCTTTACAACCCGAAGGCCTTCATCGCTCACGCGGCGTCGCTGCGTCAGGGTTTCCCCATTGCGCAATATTCCCCACTGCTGCCTCCCGTAGGAGTCTGGGCCGTGTCTCAGTCCCAGTGTGGCCGACCACCCTCTCAGGCCGGCTACCCATCGTCGCCTTGGTGAGCCGTTACCTCACCAACTAGCTAATGGGCCGCGGGCCCATCCTTGAGCGGAATTAACCTTTGGCTAAGACGCCATGCAGCATCTTAGCGTTATGCGGTATTAGCAGGCCTTTCGACCTGTTATCCCCCTCTCAAGGGCAGGTTACCCACGTGTTACTCACCCGTCCGCCGCTGAGGTTCAAGAAGCAAGCTCCTATCCCCTCCGCTCGACTTGCATGTGTTAGGCACGCCGCCAGCGTTCGTCCTGAGCCAGGATCAAACTCTTATGTTATAACCTAGCTTTTATTTGGTACGTTTGCTCTCGCTGTTCAGTTTTCAAGGACCGTTGACGCTTATTTATATTATCACGTCTTTTTATCTTGTCAACTACTTTTTTGTTTCTTATCTCGTCGCCCTCGCGACGACTTTTATATAATAACATACAGGAGAAATTGATTGCTATTATAATTTGTCATTTAATTAAATTAGATATATTATTTTATTATTTTTCTTCTAATTTCTTATTTTTCTTATATCGATATGCCAGGATTAGTTGATTCTACATTTTTTATTATTTACCCATATATTTTTTATTATTCATACCAAAAATAATTTTTCATTTCTTATAAAGCGAACAGAACAAATTAAGAAAAAACAATAAACTTCATTTAAAACCATTGAAATAAAATACAGCAAAAAGCAAAGTAAATTTCATCCGCTTATATCATAAATTATATTTTAAAGGGGTAATACCTTACCCTTCAAAAATCCCTCATTAAACAAAAACACCTAAAGGAGCAAAATCCTTTAGGTGTTTTTTCATTATTACTTTTCACCACAAAGTTCAAGAAGTCTTTCCCATCTTCTGTCAACTTCTTCTTGAATCTTAGCTACAATATGTTCATTTTCTGGCTTTAATAGGTGCTTAAATCTTCCTTGAAGCTTTAACCATTCAGTTATTGGTTTCTTTTCAGCTGGCTTGTAGTTTAGTTTGTAAACTCCATTTTCAACTTCATATAGTGGCCAGAAGCAAGTTTCAACAGCCGCCTTAACAACGTCAAGTTCAGTTGCTGTATCACATCTCCAACCTCTTGGACAAGGAGTTAATACATTCATAAACTTAGCACCCTTTATGCTGAATGCCTTTTCTGCCTTATTGTATAAGTCAAACATATACTTAGTTCCTGGTATAACTGGAACTGATTGAGCAACATATGGAATATGATGTCCTACCATTATCTCAGTTAAATCTTTTCTAAATTGTTGCTTACCTGGTACAACCTTTCCTGCTGGTGATGTAGTTGTATCCGCACCAAATGGAGTAGCTGATGATCTTTGAATACCTGTGTTCATATATGCTCCGTTGTCATAGCATACATAAAGTAGGTCGTGTCCTCTTTCCATAGCACCTGAAAGTGATTGAAGACCGATATCGTATGTTCCACCGTCTCCACCAAATGCTATAAACTTATATGTATCATTAACCTTTCCTTTTCTTTGGAATGCTCTGTAGCAAGCTTCTGCACCGCTACCAGTTGCAGCTGCGTTTTCAAATGCTGTGTGTATCCAAGAATCCTTCCAAGCTGTGTATGGATATAAACAAGTTGAAACTTCAAGACATCCAGTTGCATTTGATATAACTGCCTTTTCATCATCTTTAAGTGCCTTAAGTATCCAATTTACTACCATTGGGGCACCGCAACCTGCACACATTCTATGTCCACCAGTTAATCTAACCTTCTTTGCTGAAAGTTCCTTTAAATTTGGCATGATGGCACCTCCTATTCTCTTACACCAATGTAGTTGTAAACTTCATACTTGCCAGTTTCAATAGCATTAAATAGATTGCTGTAAACTTCTTCAAAATTATATGTTGTAACGTCTCTTCCTCCAAGACCATAGATGTAGTTTTGTACTATCTTTCCATCTGCTTTTCCATACATAGCACTTACTACTTCATTGAATAATGGTCCACCTGCTGCATTGAAACCATCAACCTTATCCATTATTGCAACAGCCTTGACATTCTTTAGAGCTTCAGCTATTTCTTCAACTGGGAATGGTCTAAATACTCTAACCTTTATTAAACCAACCTTCTTGCCTTGAGCTCTTAAAGCATCAACAACAGTCTTTGCAGTACCTGCTGATGAGTTAATTAAAACTATAGCAGCTTCTGCATCTTCCATCTTATATTCTTCAAAGAAACCATACTTTCTTCCTGTTAACTTTTCATATTCAGCAGCAACTTCAAGAATAACCTTCTTAGCATTCTTCATTGCTTCTGCTTGTAATCTCTTGTGTTCAAAATAGTGATTTGGTAAATCAAGTGGTCCCATTGATACAGGTTCTTGACCAATTAATGCAAATGGAGCCTTTCTTTCTTCTCCAACAAACGCCTTAACATCTGCATCATCAAGCATTTCTAAGTTTTCAACAGCGTGGCTTGTAATAAATCCATCATAACATACCATTACTGGTAGTTGTACATCTGGATGTTCTCCTATTCTAACTGCTTGCATTAGGTTGTCATATGCTTCTTGTGCATTTTCACCATATAGTTGTATCCAGCCTGAATCTCTTGCACCCATTGAGTCTGAGTGGTCGTTATGTATGTTAATTGGTCCTGAAAGTGCTCTGTTTGTTACAGCAAGAACCATTGGTGTTCTCATTGACGCTGCAACATATAAAACTTCCCACATAAGTGCAAGACCTGCTGATGCTGTAGCAGTCATAACTCTACCACCTGCAGCTGCAGCACCTATACAAGCTGACATTGCACTATGTTCTGATTCAACTGGTACGAATTCAGTTGTAACCTCACCATTTGCCACAAATTGTGAGAAATATTGTGGAACTTCTGTAGATGGTGTTATAGGGAAAGCAGCAACAACATCTGGATTTATTTGTTTCATACCAAATGCAACTGCTTCATTACCACTTAATGATACTCTCTTTGCCATTGCCTAATTCCTCCCCTCATTATTCTTCTGGTACAAAGTCAAGGGCACCGAACTTACATTGTTTTGTACAAACTCCGCATCCCTTACAGTGGTCAAAATCAAAACCTACAAGCTTGCCACCTTCAACCTTTATTGAGTTGTCTGGACAAACAACCCAGCAAAGTAGACAGTGCTTACATTTATCTTCATACCAAACTGGTCTCATTGCTCTCCAGTCACCAGTTTTGAAATCTTCTGCATTACCAGCATCTACGATTACTCCACCTGGTGTAGTTTCTTTCCAAGTTGTTTCATTTGTTATGTTAACCTTTCTTTCCTTATTCATTTCCCTTCACCTCCTCAAGTGCTCTCTTAACAGCTTCCATATTTTTGGAACAACGTGAGGTTTGTTAGCAAACTTATGCTTAAATGATGCCTCTATATCATTTAAGAAAGTTTCAACAGGGATAACTCCTGTTATCTTAACAACAGCAACTAACATTGGAGTATTTGGGAAATATGCTCCAAGTGTTTCTTCTGAAATCTTTCTTGCATCTATTGTATATACTCTTCCATCGTAGTTTAATTCCTTTTTAATTTCTTCAGGTGATTTTGCAGTATTTACAATTACTGCACCACCCTTTTAAGTCCTGCTGTAACAGGTACAGACTTAATTAATGTTTCATCAACAACTACCACATAATCTGGTTCATAAATGTTGCTATGTATTGATATAGGTTCATCACTTATTCTGTTGTATGCAGTAATTGGTGCACCCATTCTTTCTGGGCCGTATTCTGGGAAACCTTGAATATACTTTCCAGTATTAAAAGCTACTTCTGCAAGTAAAAGTGAAGCTGTCTTTGCCCCTTGGCCACCACGACCATGCCAACGAATTTCAACTAGCTTTGACATTAAATTATCCTCCCTTCACACTCTTTTATATAACAGAAAATTCTGAACAAGCCTGTTATAATATAATTTATGTTCCTTGTACTATAACAGCGTGTACACTCCTTATAATACAAGGCTTTTCATTACAACAGCCTGTCAATTAAAATTGTAACAGACTCAAAATATCCTGTCAATAAACTTAACTAAAAAATTCGACTTATCTAAAAATTTGTTAATTTGTTAACACTCTATGCTTAAAATAAATGGACAAGTAAATCTTGTCCTTATTTTAAAATATAGCCCATTCTAAGAGGAATATAAGACCAAAACCAGGAATACCAAGCACTCCTGTGCATATGGCTGTAAATAAGTTAAGAGGAATTGTTATGTTAATTTTTGACCTATTATATTAAATGCAAAAATTATAAGGGCACCTATAACTGTTTTTAAAATAAATTTAATAATTATTAATGATTTCTCCTTTAATGCCATAACAAATAGTAAAAGTAAAAAACAACCATTACATATATGACAATATTAATATCAATTTGTAAAGGCATACATTCCCCTAAAATACTTGTTTGTTATAATTTATATGCATCAATAGTTAACTATATTATTAATTCTTTTTGCAACTTTAAAAAGATAACTCAATCTTGCAAACTCAACCTTTTCTTTAAAAATTGCATAATCAATCATATCAGGATCTGTGGAATACATAAATATATCCTGTGCACTTTTAATTTCTAATATGGTATTTTCTATTTCTCTTTTACTTCTAACAATTCTTTGTTTTCCTGAACCTTTTGTGTGCTTATAACCTTTATTGCCTTTTCTAATAAATCAATGGTTGAAACGTGTCCATCCATTTTAACCCCTCCTAAATTTTCTCATTTAAATTATTAACAACTTTAGGACAGGTTATACATATATAAGAAAATAATGTAAAAAGAAAGGAAGGGTTAAAACCTTCCTCTTTTAGTTTACTGTATGGATTTATAGATTTTGGTATGATATTATCCTTAGATAAACTCACTAAAAATATCTAATTTCAAGTAAGTATTTTAGGATAGTACAAATTAATAAACTTTGTTCTATAACCTTAGATTGTTTTTTCTACTTTCTATTGCCTTAATCCATTCATTAACACCATTAACTACAAAAACTTCATTCTTACCTTCTACAGTTTCAACTTCAATTCCTTTTTTGAATAATTTAAAAATTGGTACTACTTTTGTTTTTTAATTTGTGATAATGGAATTGTAATTTGATGGCAATTAAAATTATACCTATGAGTCTGAAAAATAAGTTCATTCTCAGTTAAAAACAACCACCCACCTGCTGATTCAAAATTTATAAAATGATTCGCAGGACCTTCATAAACTATTTTTTTATCTCTTGTTATTTCTGATGCAATCCTTTTAAACTTTTTACTTTGAATATATATAAAAATGTAAAGAACATTCCAAATATAATTCCACACAATAATCCTTGCAATATCCCTTTAATGAAAGATAAATTTATCTTGAATTCGGCAAGTAAATTTTAAAAAGTTTCTACTTGCCATTTTTGTTTTCTTTATGAATAAATTTACATTTATTATGATATTTTATACCGTTAGGTCTTTTTTGAGTATACTTAATAAACCCAAATAACATTTGGATTTTTAAGGGAATTTATTGTTTTTATTTTACTATTAAGTATAAACTGTTATCATTTTTCTACTAAAAATATGTATTTGTTTTTGAATATGAGTAATGATTTTTTCTAATAAGCAATTATTTGAAAAACTTAAATATCTATAATATTTGCTGCCGCAAACATTACCACAAACTCTATAAAATATTCTTCTTAATGTACTAATTTCATGATGTTGTACTTCCTTAGGCATGATTGCTTGTTTAAACCAGTTATGAATGTTATATGCTATCATTTTTATTAAAAGGTACAATTCATTGCATTTATGATTTACTAAACTATTTTCGCTAAAGGCATAGCCTTCTTTTATTTCATCTATATTATTTTCAACATCACATCGTTGATTATAATCTTGAAATATTTCTTCAGGTGTTAAATAATTTATATTTGTTACTATTGCTTGATATTTATATTTACATTCTTCGAACATTAACTGATTCATATTTTTGGAATAATTTTTTCTCTTATAATCACAAATCTTCTTGCTCTTTGCCATTTAGGCAATGGAACTGTAATTTCTGTAACAGATAAAGTAGAACTTATATCGTGCCATATATAATCCTTTGGATTATTATTTATAAAATCTATTATCATTTTAACAGTAGAATACATTTTACATTTAACAACATATTCTATTCCATTATCTTCAAAATATAAAAAGTTTTCTTCATCAAAAACCTCTATCAAGTCTAACTCTTTTAAGAATATATCTTGAAGGAAGCTGGTTTACACAACTCTTAAAGAAATCTAAAAATTTATAATTACTATGGTGTCTACCATTTTCAAGAGTAATGTTAAGTAATTCATCAGTTCCTGAAATAAACCCAACTTTTTCTTTAAATGATGGTCTTCCATTGTACCTTGGATTATATCCTATTCCTGATTTTTCTTGATTACCAAAGATAGTTATAACAGTATCATCAATATTAATACAAACCTCGCGTACATCTTCAGTTGAAGACTTTAAGTCAAGTATTTTTTATTTATAGTTCTTAATTCTTCTAAAGTTTCTGTTGGTAAAGCTTTTAAGAGATCTCTACATACTTTTTCACTGGGTAATTTATCTACACCTTTAAACTTTTTATATCCTTCATCATTTCTTAATGTTTCAATGTGCATAAATCTTGAGAAACCAAGAATATTTGCATCAATCATGTATTCTATAATTTCTGCAGTATTAAAAGTAGAATTAGCGGCCTTCTTATAGGTTACGCCTTTTTCTAAAATAGTTGGTAATCCTATTATTTGTTTAAAGGATTCCACATAAGAAAAAGTTGCTACAGAAGTAACTTTGGTATCATTAAATTTTGCTTTCATGTTCAAAAATCTAATTTTCTTCTTTAAATTTTTTGATTTTGTTGTAAACTATCCATAGAAATCACCCTTTTGTGTTTTAGTTTTGCAATTATATTTTAACACTTAAAAGGGATGATTTCTTTTAATTTTTGAACAAAAATCCTTTAATTCCAATGTCTTTCGGCATTACTTGCCGAATACAAGATTAAATAATATTTAAAATAATGTATTAAAGAATGGAGGAAAATAATATATAAATTTTCCTCCATTCCCCTCTTCCTCCCTATTCTCTTTTTATTTACACCTTATTTTATACCCTATATCCTATTACTTATTCTTTTTTCATACAAAAATAGTCCCACTATTTTAGTGGGACTATAATTATTTTTCTATAGCCATTTTTATATTATCATTATTTCTATTAAGTTTTCCTCCAACCTTTGAGAAGTATAAAGCACCTGTAGTTCCATCAGCTATAAATTCTCTTCCATCAAGTATATAAAATTTACCTACATCAAGTGTTCCACTTCTACCTAACATATTATCCCATATTTCCTCCCATCTTGTTGGGAAGTAAAATTTTAAAATTTGTGGATGTATCCAGTTCTTTTTGACTTTGGAATGCATAAAGTGGGTCTGTTGAAAATTCTACTGGTCCACTTCTAAATGCTATTCCATAATCTACACCTTCGTTTGAATTATTAAACAAGAAAATTGATTCCCATCCACCATTTCTACCTGATGGAGAGTATGCAACAGTAAGTTTATCAGCTCTCATATATTTCATTTCAAGATACTTTATCATTGTTTCTGTATCTTTTTGCCAATTGTCAGTTGCCTTTAAATTAGCTGGTAATACTGGCATAACCCAACCTGATTTAAAACCTCTATTGTTTTCAAATACAAGCATATCGTTGTCTGGTCCTGGTGTTCCAAGTTTAGGAACAAACATGCCTTTAAATGGCTTTCTCATCCAATAATCGTAAATAGGATTATTAGTTTTATCAAGGTAATAGTATTCAGGTTTTTCTCCTCCATTTGCTACAGTATCAAATGTTAATTTGCTTACAGCTCCTTCTCCCCTAATATATAAGCCTTGGATACATTTTTTCATTTATATAACCTTTGTAGTATATATCTATATTTTCATTTGCAGTTAATAGTATAGGTGCTTTTTTCTCCTTTGCTAAACACACTCCACTTAGTGCATCAGGAAAGTTTAATCCATTTGCTACTATAACATAATCGTTAAATTCATCTTTAAAATACTCTGCTATCTTCTTAGATGTATCGTATCTATCCCCTCCACCTATTCTTATTATATCTATATTCTCATTAATACTCTTAATCCTATTTACTACACTATTAGATACAACACCTGTTCCTCCTATTACAAAAACCTTATTTGCCTTTTCTATATACTTTACACTACTTTCTCTTATATTATCCTTTGATACAAGTACTATTGGATAATCTTTTATAGCTGATATTGAACTTATCGATAAGGCATCTGCAAAACTTTCTCCATTAACAACTATTATTGTGCTAAAATCATCAAGTTTTGAATTGGTTTTGTCATTAGTATCATATCTATCTACTCCACCTATTCTTTCAACTTCAAAACCAAGTTCTATAATCTTGCTCTCTACGCCTTCTCCTATTACTCCTGTTCCCCTAATATATAACATTTTCCTCCTTGTTTTAGGTTGTTTTTAATATAGCTTTCTATATCTACATCTATTTTTCTTTATCAACTAATAATATGGGTGCTTCATATTTTGATGATAGTGCTGATGCTCCTAAACTATCAGGAAAGTTATTACCATAGGCTATGATTAGGTTATCATACTTTTTCCCTCTCAGCTCATAATGTTTCTTGGCTATATTTGCTGATGTTTTATACCTATTTTGCCCACCTATTCTTTCAACTTTAACTGTTTTTGCATTTGTTACTATCCCTTTACATGAAGTCAAAATCATAAACATAGACATTGTAAGAGATACTATTCTTTTGTTCATATTTAATCCTCCTTGTTGTCATATATTTAGTTATTATTAAATACTTCCCATAAGTCTTTAGCCATCTTATAAATATCCTCATCATTTATTAAAGCTCTATTAAACCAATAAGCAAAAATATTAATTATTTCCCCTTTAAATTTTTCAAAATCCTTGATACTTTTACATCTATTTAATATATCTATTATTTCAGGTTCATACTCGTCTTCATTGAAACCCAAATATATTCCCATAGGGTCATATTTATTTACAATATCTTTAACATTTAAGAACATCTTGTCATTTCTGTTTATCCAATTTCTCATAAAACAAACCTCCATATAACAACTTTAATTAATGCAAGACATTAAATTGATATTAAAGATATTATTACTTTATATTCTATTTTCTGTATATTGATAGATATATATATTATTATACTATAAATATAATATTTTAAAAATACTACCTTTTCTCCTCTTAAATTCCTTAATCCTAAATACTTGTCCCTACTATGTTTTCGTAAAATAAACTCCTTCAAAATCCATCCCCTCAACCCTTGAAAAATCTACATCCCATTTTTATCCATAAAATAAAGTTCTTCAAAATCCTCAATTTAATTTCCAATTTTTATCCTCTTTTTCCATTTTCTCTTGTCGAATCGTAAAATAAAGTTGTTCAAAATTAGGGCTATAGGAGATAGAGTTTTATAGGAGATTAGGGGATAGGGGTTAGGTAAAAAGGAGGGTATCCTTTCCACATTAAAATCTTAATTATTTCTCAATTAATTCCCAATAAAATCCCCCTTATTCCTATTCCCTAAAAACCTTATTCCTATCCCCCAAAACCCTTTAAAATTCTAATATTCTCAATTATTCTCCTATAAAATTCCCAATTAAATATCCTATTTCCTTAATCCTAAATTCCTATCACCTAAAACTGCAATTAATATCCTAATAAATACCCCTATATCCTATCAAAACAATAAAAATAGAAACTAAAAAGGAAGAAGCAAAAAATGCTCTTCCTTTTTTGAACAAGTTTATTTTCTTTTGAAGAAGTTTAACTGGAATTGAAGGAGTTTATTTGAGCAAGACACAAAAACTACAAATTTATATCTCTCTTCTTCCCTCAAGTGCTTTAAGAAGCGTTACCTCATCAGCATATTCTATGTCCCCACCTACTGGAATTCCGTGGGCTATCCTTGAAACTTTTATTCCAAGAGGTTTTATAAGTCTTGCTATATACATAGCTGTAGCTTCTCCCTCAACATTGGGATTTGTTGCAATGATAACTTCCTTTACTTCATCATTCATTCTTGATATTAGCTCTTTTATTTTTATGTCATCTGGTCCAATACCAAGCATTGGCGATATTGCACCGTGGAGTACGTGATATAATCCTTTATATTCCTTTGTTCTCTCCATAGCAATAACATCCTTAGGTTCCTGAACAACACAAATTGTACTTCTATCCCTTGAAGTATTAGCACATATTACACAGGGATCTGTATCAGTCAAATTCCCACAAACAGAACAATATTTTATTGTCTCCTTTGCTTCGATTATTGAATCTGCCAGAGATTGTACATCTCTCTTGTCCATATTTATAATATAAAAAGCAAGCCTCTGGGCTGTCTTTGTTCCAACACCCGGAAGCTTTGAAAGTTCTTCAATTAGTTTTGCAACTTTAGTAGGATAAAACAACTAACTCACTCCTTAGAAAAGACCAGGCATATTTAGCCCACCTGTAAGTTTGCCCATTTCATTTGCCATCATTTCTTCTGCCTTCTTTAGAGCTTCATTTACAGCTGCTAAAACTAAATCCTGTAGCATTTCAACATCATCTGGATCAACAACTTCACTATCAATAACTATATCAACTATTTCCTTCTTACCATTTGCAACCGCCTTAACCTTTCCACCACCAACAGTTGCTTCAACAGTTTGTTGTTCAAGCTTTGCTCTCATTTCTTCTATTTGCTTTTGAAGTTTTTGAGCTTGTTTTAAAAGATTATTCATATTTCCACCCATCGGGGGCATTCCACCTTTAAACATATAAAAACCTCCCTTATTTCACTATCATTTTATTATATTCACTTTACCCTCTTATTGTACCAGTTAGTTTTTACTAATTCAACGATAAACTACTCCATAACCTCAACTAAATCGTCTCCAAATATGTTTTTACCCTTTCAATTTCTTCCTCCATTGGGTCACCTAAAATTCTAAACTCAAATTTTACATCCTTCTTTAAAACCTTTGAAAAATACTCTTCAACCACCTTTTTATTTTCAACCTTTTCAAGATTATCTTTGCTGAAGGAATATTTCTTATCAAAACCAATTACTATTTTATTGCCCTTTGTCTCTACAACATCCCCTGGCTCAAGATATGCATACACTATCATCTTTTGTTAGCCTTAAGTAGGTTTAATACATCGTGCCAGTTTGCTCTAACTTCATTTATAGATACATCAGCTACAGGAAGTTCCTCTAAAACCTCTTCCCTTTTGACTTTTGTCTCCTCTACCTTTTAGGTGAAACAGGCTTTTGCTTTGGAGGTTGCGGCTTTGCCTCTGCACTTTGAACTACAAAACTTCCCTCTCTTATTTTTTCCTCCAAAGTATTAAGCCTTGACATTATAGTTTCAACCGATATATCATATTCCCTCTTACAATATCTTATTACAGTCATCTCAAGAAGTATTCTCCACTGGTTTGTAACCTTTGTTGAGTTTTCTGTTTCAACAAATAGGTTAATCGCCCTCATTATTTCTTCACTTCTTAGTCTCCTTGACTGTTCAACTAATCTATTTATAGTATCTTTACTTAAATCAAGTATTTCCTCTGGATTTTTACTAACCTTTGCAAGAAGTAGATTTCTAAAATGCCTTGTCATATCCTTTATAAACTGAACTACATCCTTACCGCTTAATATAACTTCATCAATAGTCTTTATTGCACCCTCTATGTTTCTTTCTATCATAAAGTCTACTAAATTAAAAATATATTCATTTGATGTAAGCCCAAGCATCTCTGAAACTCTTTGGTATTCAACTTTACCATCAGACATTGCAATTGCCTGGTCTAATATTGAAAGGGCATCACGCATAGCACCATCTGAAACTCGTGATATAAGTTCAAGTGTTTCATCATCACAAAGAGCACCTACTTGATTGACAACACCTCTTAATCTAAAAACCATATCCTTTGTTGTTATTCTCTTGAAATCAAACCTTTGGCATCTTGAAAGTATTGTAGGGGTACCTTTTGAGGATCTGTCGTTGCAAGTATAAAAATAACGTGCTTTGGAGGCTCCTCTAAAGTTTTCAATAGTGCATTGAAGGCACTCTGGGAAAGCATATGAACCTCATCTATTATATATACCTTATATCTTGCTCTATGGGGTGGATACTTTACATCCTCAATAAGTTCCCTTACATTTTCAACCCTATTATTTGAGGCAGCATCAATTTCAAAAACATCAATCAACGTTCCTGCATTTATTTCCCTACACATTTCACATTCATTACAAGGTTCTGCATCAATAGGATTAAGACAGTTTACCGCCTTTGATAAAATCTTTGCCGTTGATGTCTTACCTGTTCCTCGAGTTCCACAAAATAGATATGCGTGTGGAACTTTATTTTGTAATATTTGATTCTTAAGAGTTCTAACTATATGTTCCTGCCCTACCACCTGGCTAAAGTTTTGTGGTCTAAACTCTCTATAAAGGGCTTTATACATATTATCACCCCTTAAATAATTATAACCAATTATTTTACCTGTGAACTACCCCCACCTATAGAGGTGGTGGCTTCGTGGTCAAGGCAACTTCTGTTGCCAGTTTACCCACGCTCAAAGGGCTGTTCCTTCCCCAGTTTTACCAATCATATGGCTAATTTTAGTAGCCTTGGTTTTCGCTACTTTTCAGCGACATTCATCACCAACTTACAGAAGTGGGCGACTTCTGTTGCTGTTTATGTTAAAAAATATAAAAAAAGCCCTAAAGGCTATTTAAAAGACCGTGCACCTTACTTCGATGTAAGCCTACAAGCGTTACCCAGGCAGTAAGCTCCAATCAGGCTTACCCGCGGCACACGAAAGTGTTCACTTACCGTTGCTTCCTTCCGGACCTGGCGGGGTTCATGAATTTCCGTTGCGCAGGACCCAATCTTCAACACCACTTACCTAGGTCAGTCCCTACAAGCTTACACCTAGGCAAGGAATTCAACCCTGCTATAGCGGATTGCAGGTTACAGGGCACCGCTACCTCCCCGTCTAGCACGGTCACTGGCGGAGAGAGGGGATTCGAACCCCGATACGGGTTTTGTCCGTATACGCGATTTCCAGTCGCGCGCCTTCGACCAGCTCAGCCATCTCTCCAAGTGCTGACTATTACATTATATATATTTTATTTAACTATGTCAAGGTGAGATTTGTCAGAAATATTTGTAATAAGTTAGTAAAAGGTTCCTATCTTTCTCTACTGCCCTACTTAAACTTTCTAAATCTCGCCTCAGCCATTTCGTCTGCAACCTTTAATAGTTCCTTAATTTCTTCTGAAGCTAAGCTGTAGTGGATATTAAGGCCTACCTTTTCTCCTTTAACTATCCCAGCATCCTTTAATATTCTTAAGTGTTGTGAAAGATTTGATTGGGTAAATTCTATGTTTTCATTTAGCTTACAAACACATTCAGGCCCGTCTAATAAAAACTTTACTATCTTGTATCTTATTGGATGTCCTAAGGCCTTGAACATTTTGACAATCATTTCTTCTTGTGTCACGCTAAACACCCCTTTGTATTCAGTTAACTATATTATAATTCTCTAAATAAATCTCTGCAACACCAAAGTAATATATATGTTGAAAGGGCATATTATGCCCTTCCTGTTCTTATATTTTTAATAAAGCTTTCTGGCATTCCTGCCTCCTCCATATCCTGTGCAGCTCTTTCATAATCATATGGTACATACATTATTTCAACCTTTAGCTCTTCATTCGCATCTATTATAATATAATTTGCATCTGGTCTTCCGTTTTTGGTTTCCCAACACTTCCTGAGTTTATAAGCATTTTATTATAGTATCTTTTAAAATATGGTACGTGTGTATGTCCACAAACCAAAATATCGTGGCCTATTTCTTCCATAACTTCTTCTGCTTCTTTTGAATTTTCCTTTAAATATTCATTTATCTTTCTTGGACTTCCGTGAACAAATATAAAGGTTCTATCTCCAAAAGTTAATACAGCCTCCCTTGGAAGTTCCCTCAAAAATCTTTTATTCTCTTCAGTCGTATTTTCTACCGTCCAACTAAGTGATATGCCTGCATTTTCAGCGTCCTTAGGATCAGGATAATCACATCCGCATACCATTCTTTCAAATCCTACTGCATCATCATAATTACCCATTATAGTCAATATATTTTTCCTTCTAATTAGTTCTATTACTTCATTTGGATGGGTTCCATAACCCACAAGATCACCTAAGCATACAGTTAAGTCAACATTCCTTTTTCTATATCTTCCATAACCTTTTCTAACGCATATATATTGCTGTGTATGTCTGATATTACCGCTATTCTCATAACATCACTCCTTAATACTATTTAATTATATAATAAATTATAAATATGTACCTGTAAAGTTAATTTTGCGTTAATATTTTCTTTTCAAGACTTATTATTTCCAAAATTTATTGTACTAATAAGTATAAAATGTTATAATATTTTTAGCAGTGAAGGGAGGTATTAAATTGAAGGATAAGAAAAAATTGCTGTTCAGTTTATTATTTTATTCGGTATTATAAGTGCTTTAGGTGATGTTACCTATGAGGGTGCCCGAAGCGTATATGGAGCATATCTTAGCTCTTTAGGTGCAACTGCAACAATAATAGGCCTCATTACAGGATTTGGTGAATTCTTAGGCTATACCTTTAGATTAATTTCAGGGTATTTTGTTGACAGAACCGGCAAAGAATGGCCAGTTACTATTTTAGGATATGCTCTATTATTATCTGTTCCTCTATTAGGCTTTTCAACCACTTGGAAGGTAGCTGCAATATTTGTTCTTTGTGAAAGGCTGGGAAAAGCTATTAGAAGCCCAGGGAAAAGTTCAATGCTATCCCACGCAACAAAACACGTTGGAACAGGTTTCGGCTTTGGTATTTTAGAAGCAATCGACCAACTTGGTGCCTTAGTAGGCCCTCTAATATTTACCTTTGCACTAACACTTACAGGAACCTACAAGGCTGGATTTAAATTTATGTTAATTCCTGCACTCTTAACTATTGCCTTTGTTATCTATGCAAGAATTACAGTACCTAATCCTAAGGAACTTGAAGATGAGATAAAATCCCAAACAAAGGTTGAAATTAAAGACAATAAAGCTGTATATACTAAAAAATTTATAAACTATTCACTATTTATTTTCTTTAGTATAGTTGGTTTTGTGAACTTTCCTATACTCTCATACCACTTCCTAAATAAAAAGTTATATTAGAGGGGTAATCCCTACACTATATGCTGTTGCAATGGCACTTGATGGTTTATTTGCTGTTGTTATTGGAAAATACTACGACAAAAAGGCTTTAGAGCTCTTATATTTGTACCTATACTTTCAATTTTACTTATAATCTTAGGTTTTACTGAAAACACATATCTTGCTGTAATTTCTGTTATGCTTTGGGGTATTATAATGAGTATTCACGAAACAATACTTACGGCTGCAATAGCTGATATAACAACAAAGGATATTCGCGGAAGAGCCTATGGAATTTTTACACTATATATGGAATATCAATGCTAATTGGAAGTGTTTTAATAGGATATTTATATGAAATATCAATATTATCCACAATAGTTTTTGCAGTAGTATGTCAATTAGTTGCCTTTGTATTCTATTTTAGGTTTAAACAAAGCCTGCAAGGGTAGTCATTTAATAGTGTATTAATATTGCCCGATTAAATGTTTAAAAATACATTTAATCGGGCTTTTATACCAACACAGAAGCTTAAGAAACTATTATGCAAGTTCCTTTATATTCTCAATTATTGCATCCTTTTCAATGTTATTATCCTTCTTTACAACCTTACCATCCTTCGTATAATACAATGTAAGTGCTTCAACATCACCTAATCTTGCAGCAAGTGTAGCATTTTTATATACATCTATTTTAAACACCTTTAACATATCTCTATATTCCTTTTCAATGTCTTCAATAACCTTTAAACTTTCTCTGCTCTTTTCATCTATTGGAGACCAAAGATATATAAGGCCTACTTTTTCCTTTTGCATTATTTCCTTTTCAAAAGTTCTGATTCTGCAACATACTTTTCTGCCATAATGCCAGCTATTGCACCGTCCCCAACTGCTGTTGCAACCTGTTTTATGGCCTTTGCTCTAACATCTCCCGCAGCAAAAACGCCATCTATATTAGTCTGCATATTCTCGTCTGTTATAATATATCCATTTTTATTCATATTAATTTGTCCTTTAAATATTTCTGTATTAGGTTCATAACCAATGAATAAAAAGCATCCATCTACAGGTACATCAATAAGTTCACCTGTCTTTACGTTCTTTAATACAACTTTATTTAACCTTTCTTCTCCCTCAAAGGAGTGAACCATTGTATTCCAAATAAACTCCATCTTAGGATTATTCATTGCCTGCTCCTGTGCTATTTTGTTAGCATCCATTATACCAACATCGTGAATAACAGAAACAATAACCTTTTTAGCAAACTTTGTTAAAAATATTCCTTCCTCTATTGCAGCATCTCCACTTCCAATAACCATTACTGTTTTATCTGTGTAATATGCTGCATCACAAGTCGCACAGAAGGATATACCCTTATCATATAAAAAGTTTTCCTCATTTTGTGCTTTGGTTAATCTTGGTTTCCCACCAGTTGCAATTATAACAGCCTTTGCGTGATATATAACCCTAAATGTTTCTAAGGTTTTATCTTTACCCTCTAAATTTACAGCCTTTACATCCGTTTGTTTTATAGTTACACCAAACTTTTTAGCCTGTTTAGTAAAAAGATTCATAAGTCCTGTACCTGTCTCTCCCTCTGGAAATCCTGGATAGTTTTCTATTTCACTTGTATAGGTAGCAAGTCCACCTAACAGAGACTTTTCAAACAATATTGTTTTTAATCTGGCTCGTCCACAGTATATCGCTGCTGTAAGCCCAGCTGCTCCACCACCAATAATTGCAACATCATAATATTCGTGCTTTTTTTCCATAATTAAACCTCCTAAAATACGAGCTCGGTTTCCCGAGCTCTTTTTGTATTAATTACAAACCTTTAATATAGTACTTAAATTTTAGTTACATAAAATATTTAACTAACAACTTACTACCAATAAATGCTCCTACAAATATAAATACCATAAATACCCATCCGTGTAATGACATAGATGCAACACCACTAAATAGAGCACCTATATTACATCCAAAAGAAATTCTTGCACCATATCCCATCAAAAGTCCACCTATGATTGCTGCTACAACCTGCTTCCAGGATTTTATCTTTTAATCTTAAATTGTGAAGCAAGAAGTGTTGCTAATAATGCACCAAATATGATTCCTAAGTTAGAAACGCTGTGAGTATCTGCCCAAAATCCTGCCTTTATTGCTTCAGCGTGTACTTTTTGTTGGAAATAGAACCAACCTTCAGGATTTCCTCCTAATGCCTTATATATCCAAGCACCCCAATAGGAAAATGGAGTTGTTACCCCCAAGCCTTTCCAGTAGATGCTAAAAGACCTATGTTTAATAAACCTAATATTACCGCACCTGAAACATAACTCCAAGGATCCTTTAATAATTTTTGTAGTATGGATTATCTTGAATTTTCATTTACATCCCCCTCCTATAACATTTAATTAAGCCTTTACTTTGTTTTTTCAATATAAATCTCCCATTGTCCGTCATCAACTTCTTCTATTTCAACATTATATCCTTCTTTTCTTGCCCATTCTGGCACGTTCTTAACTGCACAGCTGTGATCAATTTCAACTATTAGTATATCTCCAACCTTTAAAGTTTCCATCTTCTTTTGAGTTTTTAGTAGTGGTACTGGACAAGCTTCTCCTAAACAATCTAATCTGTATTCAGCCATTGTAAACTCCTCCTTTTATTCATTAATCTTCTTATTTCCATACCAATCTGCAACTATATATATAACAAATAACAAACCAAATTGAATAAGTAGTGCAAGTGGCCAACCTAATACCTTTGGTAAAAATACAGGCTTTGTCTTAGAAATTAAATTCTTTGACCACCATCCAAAATCGTGTGCTCCCCAAAGTGAACCTATTATAAAGAACACTAAGGATAGCCATTGCATCATAAATCCTTCTCCAACTCTCATAAGCGTTCCAGAAGCACAACCACCAGCTATAACCATACCAATACCAAACATTATTGCTCCAATTGCAGTATGAATTCCAACCGGTGAAATATTACCTGGTATCTTTGAAGGATCCTTTAAAAATGCGGAGTATTGAATTGATGCAAATCCAATTGTCGCTGTAGCAATTGCAATAATTACAGCCTTAGTTAAAGATGTGCTTCCTGTTAAAACAGGGTCTCTCATTGAAGCTGTAAAACAAAATCTTGACCTTTGTAGAGTGTAGCCTAATGCAACACCAAATGTCCACATAATTGCTGCTTTAGGTGCTTGATTTGCAGCAAAGAAACCTACTCCAACAATTGCAATTAAAAGTGCTACTCCAAAAGGAATTTGATTTACCTTGTTCTTTTTTGTCTTTGCCCTTGTTGAAACTTGAATTTTTGTTTCTCCCACATAAATCCCCCTTATTTGTTAATAGATTAACTGTTTTATTTGTAGAATTTTCTTTACATTTATAATTATAATATAATTTGTTATTTTTTGTCATTAATTATTTTAATGCTGTATTAGTTTTTCTTATGAATATCTTTTCAAAATAATTGAAATTGTTAATTAATAAATTATATAATTAATATTAGATAAGATGTAAGGGGTTGTTACCAATGAACATACAAAGTTTAATTTCCTTTAGGGAAACTGTCAGACAAAACAGCATATCAAAAGCATCAAACAAACTACACTTAACACAATCTGCCTTGAGTCAACAACTTCAAAACCTTGAGAAAAATGTTGGTTGTTCTCTTTTAATTAGAAGCAACAAAGGGGTTGAATTGACCAAAGAGGGAGAAATTTTACTTGAATATGCCGAATCAATAATTAATCTTTATGAGAATATGTTATCGGATATTAATGAATCGTTACACAACAAAATAAGTAAAATTAAAATTTTAAGTTGTAACATAGTAGGTGAGTATCTTCTACCTTGTTCCGTATACATATATAAGTCAAAACATTCAAATATCAAATTTGATATTAAAATTGAAAACACTAAAAAGGTTATAGAAGGTATTAAAAGTAAAATAGCAGACATTGGATTTATTGATAAACCCTTGATAGATGACGGAATAGAGAGTAAAAAATCTGTGCAAATGATTTGGTTTTTGTGTATAATCCTAAGAGGTATAAAATAGCTGATAACAAAATCAATATAAATAGACTATCAGAAATTCCACTAATACTGTTATCTAAAGACAACGGTATAAGATATATAATAGATACATCTATAAAAGATGAAAATTTGAAATTAGAAATGGAGCTAAATACAATTGAATCAATAAAGGCTTCTATAATAGCTGGTATGGGTGCATCTATATTACCCTATACATCTATAAAATCAGAAGTACACACAGGTCTACTCTCTGCTCTTCCAATAGAAGATATGTCCTGTTTTTGTGATATTTACTTAATCTACAACAAAGATATATTAAACAAAGAATATGTTAAGGATTTTGTTGAATTTATAATCAAGCACGGCAAGGAAACCTTCTGCTAAAGCTTAGTTATTTTTATATACCATATTCCAGCATCATCTTCTACTTCTATTTTGCAATTATAGTTTTTAAAGGCTTCAAAAATGCCTTGCTGTGTACAGCTATGGTCTGTAACAACTGTTATAGATTCATAGCTATTTATATTTTTAAAGGCTATTTTTGCTTTAATTACTGGAATAGGGCAGAATAATCCTATACAATCAATTTTGTTATTCATTTTTACCACCCTTTTAAATAGAGTATAATTTGTTATAATATAATTGTAACAGAACTTAAGGAGGCATAAAATGGATCAAAGAGATTTTTTAATAGACTTGCACCCGTTTGGGATCAAATAACAAACCATAACGAAGAAAAAATAAATAAAATACTGCAATTAATAGAAATAAAAGATAATTTAGACATACTTGACGTTGGTTGTGGCACAGGAATACTCGAATCCTTTCTTCTAAAATACAATCCAAACTCTATCACCGCAGTTGATATATCTGATAAAATGATTGAAGTTGCAAAATCAAAGTATGATAATAACAAGATAAACTTTATAACACAGGATATAATGGAACATAAAGGGGTATATGACTTAATTATAGTCTATTCTGCATACCCTCATTTTTATGATAAAAGGGCACTTGTTGAACATCTTTCAAGTATGCTAAATAAAGGTGGAAAGCTTGTGGTTGCCCATTCCGATTCACGCGAAAAAATAAACAATGTTCACAGTAAACACAATGAAGTTAAAGAAGATAGACTGCCACCTGCAATTGAAACAGCAAATATATTTTCAGAACATCTGTATGTTGATCTCATTATTGATAATGACGAAATGTATATAGTAAGTGGAATAAAAAATAAACAAAAGGTGTTTTGCACCTTTTGTTTACTTAAACCATATATCCCTTGCATATTCTAAAATTGTATTATCACTTGAGAACCTTCCTGAATGTGCAATGTTAATTAAGGACATCTTATTCCATCGGATTTTATCCTTATACATCTCATTTATCCTTTTATGTGCTTCACAATAGGAGTTAAAATCCTTAAGTACAAAAACTCATCATTGTAGGTTAATAGATGATTGAATATCTCCCTAAACTCTCCCCTTGGTGCAAAGTATCCATCATCAAGTTCATTTAATATCCTTGTTAATCTTCTATCTTGATAATATAAATCCCACGAATGATATCCTCCATTTTTGTAATAATTAATTACTTCTTCTGAGGTCATACCAAATATAATTATGTTTTCATCTCCAACTTCTTCATATATTTCAACATTTGCACCATCAAGAGTTCCTAAGGTTATTGCACCATTCATCATAAACTTCATATTACCTGTGCCTGATGCTTCCTTAGAAGCTGTAGATATTTGTTCACTAATCTCAGCACTTGGGATAAGCTTTTCTGCCAAGGATACATTATAATTTTCTGCAAAAACAACCTTTATTCTATTATTAACTATTGGGTCATTGTTTACCTTTTCACCTACACTATTTATTAGTTTTATAATCTTCTTTGCAAGATAGTACCCTGGTGCTGCTTTTGCACTAAATATAAATGTATGTGGCACAATGTCCATATTTGGATTATCAATAAGCTCATTATATAGATTAATAACGTGCAGAATATTAAGAAGCTGTCTTTTATAGGCGTGTAATCTCTTTGACTGCACATCAAATATTGAATTAGGGTCTATTTTAATACCCTGTGTTCTTCTTATATAGTCTGCTAATTTCACTTTATTGTTGTATTTAATCTTTGCAAGTTTATCTAAAAACGCCTTATCTTCCTTATAGTCCTCAAGCTTTATTAATTCCCTCGGATTTTTTATAAATTCGCATCCAATTGTATTTGCAATAAGAGTTGTAAGCTCTGGATTTGCTTTTATAAGCCATCTTCTGTGGGTTATCCCATTTGTTTTGTTGTTAAATTTATCTGGATAGTATTCATTAAATTCCTTAAGCTCTTGATTTTTGAGTATTTCTGTATGAAGCTTTGAAACTCCATTTACACTGTGGCTCCCTACTATAGCAAGGTTAGCCATCTTAACCCATCCCCCACTTATAATAGCCATTCTGTCTACCTTATTCCAATCATTGTTGTACCTTTGCATAAGTTCTTGACAGAATCTTCTGTTTATCTCTTCTATTATTGTATATATTCTTGGTAATAGATTTTTAATCATTTCAACAGGCCATTTTTCAAGAGCTTCTGCCATTATCGTGTGGTTTGTATAGGCTATAGTTTTAGTTGTTATATACCAGGCATCTTCCCAAGAAAGGCCTTCATCATCTATAAGTATTCTCATAAGTTCAGCAACAGCAAGTGCTGGATGCGTATCATTTATGTGTATTGCCACATATTTATGGAAATCATAAATTGAGTGTCCCATCTTTTAAAGGTTCTCATAATACTCTGAACACCAGCACTAACAAAGAAATACTCCTGTTTTAATCTAAGCAGTTTACCCTTTTGTGTTGTATCATCAGGATAAAGAACCTGAGATATAGACTCAACAGAATACTTATATTCTACAGCCTTAGTATAATCTCCTGTATTAAAGCTTTGGAAATCAAAATCCTTATTTTTTACCTCTGCACTCCATAATCTTAATGTATTTACAGTATCCGTTCCATAACCTATTATTGGAACGTCATAGGGAACTGCAAGTACCTCCTCATATCCCTCGTGTTTGGCAACAAAACGACCATTTTCAGTTGTAAAGTAAACGTATCCCCCAAACTTTACAATAACAGACTTATCTACCCTTCTTATCTCCCAAGGATAGCCGTGCCTTAACCAATCATCAGGTGTTTCCACCTGATATCCATCCCTTATTTGCTGTTTAAAAATCCGTATTTGTATCTTATTCCATTTCCGTGACCTGCTATAGATAATGCTGCCATTGAATCTAAAAACAAGCCGCAAGGCGTCCTAATCCCCCATTTCCAAGCCCTGCTTCCCTTTCAACATTCTCAAGTTCATTAAGTCTAACACCTAAATCATCTAATGCCTCTTTTACCAATTCCTTTATACCTAAGTTTAGAAGGTTGTTTTCAAGAAACTTTCCTAACAAAAATTCCATTGAAAAATAGTAAACCTGTTTAATTCCTTCCTTTTTATACTTTTGGTTTGTCTTCATCCATCTTTCAAAACTATATTCCTTTATAAGCTCAGCAAGTGCTATATATTGATGTAATACAGAGGACTCCTCCAAGTCCTCTGCAAATAAATTTATTAGTTTTTTCTTATAATCATTTTTTATTTGTTCCTTGGTCAAATTCATATAATCACCACCTAAATTCCTTCATATAAACCTTTGTATAATCTTGCAGAATTGTTCCAACTATTATCCCTTTCCATTCCGTGTTTAATTAAATGGTACCAGGCATTTTTGTTATTTCTATATACAGAAACAGCATATTTTATTATATTTAACATCTCATAGGAGTTATAATTTCTAAAGGAGAATCCCCAGCCTTCACCCGTAAATTGATTGTAAGGCTTTACTGTATCCTTAAGTCCTCCTGTTTCTCTAACTATAGGAACAGAACCATATCTTAAGGCAAGAAGCTGACCAATTCCGCAAGGTTCAAACAATGAAGGCATTAGGAACATATCGCTTGCTGCATATATTTTTCTTGCTAAGCCATCGTTAAAACAAATATTAGCAGACACCTTAGATGGATATATAGAAGCATAATATTTAAACAAATCTTCATATACATACTGTCCGGTTCCTAATACAACAAGTTGAACGTCCTGCCTTAATATTTCTTCAATCACATTTGCAACTAAGTCAAAGCCCTTTTGGTCTGTAAGTCTTGAAACTATTCCTATCATAGGAATATTTTCATTCACCTCAAGGTTTAATTCCCTTTGAAGCGAAGTTTTATTTATCTTCTTGTTTTCTATAGAATTAATATCATATTTTGCATAAATACTTCTATCAGTTGCGGGATTATATACATCATAGTCAACACCATTTAAAATACCTGTAAACTTATAGGATATACCTGCTAAAAGACCGTGAAGTCCTTCTCCATAGAAGGGCGTCTTAATCTCCTCTGTATAGGTTGGGCTTACTGTAGTAACCTTATCGGAATATATAATTCCTCCCTTCATAAAGGAAACAGCATCATAATACTTCATCTTATCTTCGGCAAAATAACCATCATCAAGTCCTAATAAATCCCCTAACACTTCCCTTCCAAATACTCCTTGGAATTTTAGGTTGTGGATTGTAAGTACTGTTTTTAAATTCCTATGAAAATCGCTGTGCCAATAATGATGTTTTAATAAAACTGCAGAAACTGCTGTATGCCAATCATTTAAATGAAGTATATTTGGTTTAAAGTCAATGTGGTAGATTGCCTCAAGTATTGCTCTGCTAAAATATGCAAATCTTTCACCATCATCGTAATATCCATAGGCACCCGGCCTTTTAAAATAATATTCATTATCTATAAAGTAGAATGGTACTCCATCGTACTCAAGATATTCTATACCACAATACTGTCTTCTCCATCCAACCCATACATCAAAATGAGTAATATGCCTCATCTTGCTTTTAAAATCATAATTTATATCTGAATACTTAGGCATTATGACCCTGGCATCTACACCTATTCTTCTCAATGCCTTAGGAAGTGCATAGGCAACATCGCCAAGCCCTCCTGTTTTTAAGAATGGATAGCACTCAGCCGCTGCAAACAATACCTTCATTAAAACCACCTCTCTTATATTCCGACATAACTTCCCTTCTCAATTACAATTGGATAGTTCTTATCTCCAATTAAAACCTTATCCATTTCAATTTCAACATTTTTATCTAATATAACGTTTTTAAGCTTTACATTTTTATTGATTACACACTTTGGAAAGACAATTGAATTTATGACTTCAGCCCCTTCTTCAATGATAACCCCACGGGATATAATACTATTTTTAACTGTACCCTTTATAACACATCCATTTGCAACAAGTGAATTTACTATCTCTGAACCATTTAAGTATTTTGTTGGAGGTGAATCATTGGATTTTGTATAAATTCTTCTTGAAGAATTTAAAAGTTCCTTCATTACATCATACTCTAATATATCCATTGATACCCTATAATATGAATTAACTGAATTAACACACCCTACATAACCTTTATATTCATAGGCTCTTACATCAAACTTCTTAAGGTTTGCAAATAAATATTGTTTTATAGTATCACATCCGCCATCCTGTATACATCTTAAAATACAATCTATAAAGAACTCCTTATTCATAATATATATTTCCATATTCACATTAGCTGTATCTGTCAAACAAAGATTTCTTCCAACACTTAATACTCTACCGTTTTCATCTA
This sequence comes from Caloramator sp. mosi_1, assembly GCF_028622835.1. Lineage (GTDB taxonomy): Bacteria > Bacillota > Clostridia > Clostridiales > Caloramatoraceae > Thermobrachium. Next base: position 901,818 of record NZ_CP117677.1, read on the forward strand.
TCTTCAATGTATCACAATTTAAGAACATATTGTCTCCATTTTCTACCTTTTTATATACAACTGTTACATCAGCGTCACTCTTTTCGTGTTCATAGGCAATTTCCTCAAAGTCAATATTACATATCATATAGGAGGATGTCATAATAACCTTGTTCTTTTTACTTCTATATAAAAACTCTAAGTTGTTTTTGAGAAGTTTTATATCACTATTTACTGCTGCATTTAAGTATCTATTAAATATAAACACACCATCATTTTTTCTGTTCATATCCCAAGGTTTTCCTGTTCCTATATGGTCAATTAAAGAACGTGATGCAGAATTAACAAATATACCTACATTTGTAATTCCTGCGTTTTTCATATTAGATAGCATAAAATCTATCACTCTGTATCTTGCAAATATTGGTATAGAAGCAATTGGTCTATGAACTGTCAAACTTCTTATATTGCTTTCATCCTCGCTTAGAGAAATTACTCCCATATAATCCTTTAGCATAAATTACCCCCAGTCACTCATTCTTTGTATTTTCTTTTATATCTTTATTATCGCCAATTAAAATAATATCCTGGCAGTTTCCGACAGATACTCCTGCTCTTACCCTACAACCTTTTCCTATAATTGCTCTACATATATAGGCCCCGTCTTCTATCTCGGTATGATTCATAATTATTGAATCTACAACCTTTGCATTTTTCCCCACCTTAACTCCATAGGATAAAACAGAATTTTTAACTTCTCCTTCTATAATACATCCCTCAACAACTAAGGAATTTTTAATATCTGCATCTGCCCCAATATATTGTGGGGGTAGGAATAATCTGCAGTATATATCTTCCAATATGGATCGTTCAAATCCATACCACTCTCTTCATCTAATAGATCCATATGTGCTTCCCAATAGCTCTCTACTGTTCCAACATCCTTCCAATATCCCTCAAACTTATATGCATAAAGTTTTAGACCGCCATTTAGCATTTTTGGTATTATATTTTTACCAAAATCTCTTTGTGATTCTGCATCCTTTTCATCTTCCTTAAGGTATGCCTTAAGCTTTTGCCAGTTAAATATATAAATACCCATTGAAGCTAATGTACTTTTTGGTTTTTTGGTTTTTCCTCAAATTCATATATTCTTCCGTCTTCCTCTGTATTCATAATTCCAAATCTTGATGCCTCTTTTAAAGGTACCTCAATTACTGCAATTGTCGCATCAGCCTTCTTTTCCTTATGATAATCGAGCATCTCAGAGTAATCCATCTTATAAATATGATCACCTGATAATATAAGTACATACTCTGGTTCAAAATAATCTATAAAACTAATATTTTGGAAAATAGCATCTGCTGTTCCCTTATACCAGTTACCACCCGATTCACCTTCAAAGGGTGGAAGTAGTGTTACACCACCGAATTTTCTGTCTAAATCCCAAGCAGAACCAATACCTATATGAGTATGTAGTATTAAAGGCTGATACTGCGTCAAAACACCAACTGTATCTATACCAGAATTTGAACAATTGCTCAATGTAAAATCGATTATTCTGTATTTACCACCAAATGGAACTGTTGGCTTTGCATTATTACGAGTTAAAGTCTTTAATCTACTTCCTTGACCTCCTGCAAGTATCATTGCTACTATTTCTTTTTGGCATATTAACCCCCTATGCTTTCTTTACTGGTTTTAATATCATAAATGACAGCGGTGCAACCTTTATATTTATATGATACTTCCTACCGTGCCATTCCTCTTTTTTGGCTTTATTATTTCATCATTTATAAAATTGCTTCCTCCATAAATATCTCTATCGCTATTAAACACCTCTACATATTCACAATTTTCAGGTACTCCTATTTTAAAGTCTTCGTATTTACCCTTATTAAAATTACATACGACAACTAAAAGTCTCCCTTTTTGTTTCTTCTTATAAATGAAAATACTGATTGATGTGCATTTGATGCATCTATCCACTCAAACCCTTCCATCTTATGGTCAAGTTCATAAAGTTCAGAATTATATCTGTAGAACCTATTTAAATCTTTAACATATGTCTTTAATGCATCGTGCATTGGATACTTAAGCAAAAACCACTCTAAGGATTCATAAAATCTCCATTCAATAAACTGGCCAAACTCTCCACCCATAAACAGAAGTTTTTACCTGGATGAGTCATCATATACCCATAAAACGCTCTTAGATTAGCAAATTTTTCTTCATACGTACCAGGCATTTTATCTACTAATGACTTTTTACCGTGTACTACTTCATCGTGGGATAGAGGAAGAACAAAGTTTTCCGAAAAAGCATACATTATAGAGAATGTGACAAGATTATGATTATCCTTTCTGTATTCATAGTCTGTTTGCATATAACGCAGCATATCATTCATCCAGCCCATATTCCATTTATAATTAAAACCTAAACCTCCATCGTGAACTGGATATGTTACAAGTGGCCACGCAGTTGATTCTTCTGCTATCATTAGAGGATTCTTAACCCTTTCAAATATAGCTTTATTTAGCTTCTTTAAAAATTCTACTGCTTCAAGATTTTCCCTTCCACCAAATTTATTTCTAATATTCATATTCTGCTTTCCATAATCTAAATAAAGCATAGCAGCAACTGCATCAACTCTAAGTCCATCTACGTGGAACTCTTCAAACCAATATAATGCATTAGAAATCAAGAAGCTTTGAACAGCTTTTTACCATAATCAAAGTTTGCTGTTCCCCAATCCCAATTATCTGCAAGAAGAGGATTATCTGATTCAAAGACGTGTCCACCATCAAAACAATAAAGACCGTGTTCATCGCGGCAAAAATGGCCTGGTACCCAATCAAGTATTATACCAATACCATTTTGGTGTAGCTTGTCTACTAAATATTTGAAGTCCTCTGGCCTTCCATATCTACTCGTTACAGAGTAGTAACCTGTTGGTTGATATCCCCAAGATTCATCAAGAGGATATTCTGATACTGGCATAATTTCAACGTGGGTATATCCCATATCTAAAACATATTCACACAGCTTATCAGCTATCTCTCTGTATGTTAAAAATCTGTTGTCTTCTCCCCTCATCCAAGAACCTAAGTGCACCTCATATATATTTACAGGAGATTCGTATATATTAGTCTGTTCTCTTTTATAAGCCATTCCCTATCCTTCCACTCATATTCTTTAAGTTCTGTTACAATAGATGCTGTTTTTGGTCTTAATTCTGAATATAATGCATAGGGGTCAGCTTTTAGAACTACACCTCCATCCTGTTTATGTATTTCATATTTATATAATTCTCCCTCCTGTATCCCCTCAACAAACAGCCACCATAAACCAGTATTTAAAACTTTGTACATCCTATGCTTTTCACCATTCCACCCATTAAAATTTCCAACAACTCTAACCTCTTTTGCATTTGGTGCAAAAACGCAAAAGCTTGCTCCTTCTTTCCCTCTATAATTTATAAGTTTACTCCCCATAAATTTATAACTTTCAAAATGTTCACCTCTTATAAACCTATCAACATCCTTTTCAAATAAGAATGCATTTACTTTTTCCTTGGCAACTTTTTCACCCCCAAGTATAAATTTTCACTAAATATTTGAAAATTAATGGTAATTTAATATTAAATTTAATTATACACGAGTTTTGTAAAAATCTATACTTTCTGTGTAAAAATATAAAATATTTATAATTTTTATTAATTTCAACATACTTCGACAGCAAATGTAGATTTATATGCATATATTGTTGAAAAAGTTATATTGTAAAATAAAAACATATGGGATAAACCCATATGTTTCTACCTTTCCTCTACAACAACATTATCAATAAATATATCGTGGGGTTGAAGAGGGAACTCATTACCATCAATCTTACCTAAAGCAAACACTATATGTGCATTTGGGTCTGTATCATTATTCATTGTAAATTCAAAGGTAAATCTCTTCATCTCGTTTGTCAAATCTGCCACCTGTGGTTCTAAATACTTTGTATATGCTCCTCCATTTTGTTCAATTATAACCTGTATCTTTCTACTTATGCTTGACCTTGCATCAAAGCTTACCACATATGTCTTCCCTTTTTCTATTTTCAATCTTTCCTGTGCTAATTGTGTTGACCAAAACTCTGTTCCTTCAAAATCAATATGAATTAAAGCCTCACCATTTACTACGTTAAATGTTGAATAGGCTCCTTCCCAATTTGCCATAAAGCGAATCCATTCCTTTGTACCTTCCCCAAAGTCTCCATTCCTTATCATATTATATTTTACTTCTAAAACTACATTATCAATGTATATATTGTGTAGCCCATATGGTACTGTTTCATCTGTTTTTCCTAATAAGAACTTTAAGTTTGCAATTTCATCTTTTTCCATCTTAAAAGTGAATTCATAGTGTTTCATTTGACTTCCTGCTGGTGCTTCAACTACCTTGCTAAAGTATCTATAATATGCAGCATTATCAATAACAACTTCTATATTTCTACTCTCTGATGCTCTCACATCAAAAGCAAGTACATATTCAATACCCTTATGCATTTTAAAACCTTCTTGGTTTAATAGTATAGACCAAGGATTAGGTCCTGCATTTCTTACAGATATTTTTGCCTCCCCATTTTCAACTGTAATAGTTGAATCAGCACCATCACCTATATTAGGATATGGTTTCCACATATCTAATCCACTTGAAAAATCTCCATTCTTTAATGGATAAAGTACTAATTTAGAATAATCTATAGGATTTGAAGTCTTAATTAACTTAACATCATCAATATAAACGTTTGCATTGCTTCCTCCAAGTTTAAAAACTATCTGAGACTCTAAATCACTTTGATCTACCATTTTAAAATCGATTGTATACTCCTGCATTGATTTAGTTAAAGTTATCATATTATCTTCAACATAATTAAACTTACCTTCTTTATCTAAAAATGCTACTTTAATTGTCCTATTAAGATCTGCTCTTGCTTTAAAAGTTAGTCTATATTCACTATCTTTCAATAACTGAATACCTCTTTGGAATAACAAAATAGATTCATAATAATTACCGCCGTTATTAATATTAATTGTTATTTCTCTTGTATTTTCTGGAATACTTACAGTTGCCTTTGCTCCGTCTACTTTAAAATTCCAATAGGTCATTCTATCTATATAACCTTTATCGAAGGTACCATTATATATGTGATTTCCATCAGGTAACGGTTCTTTTGATGCGTTATAATCTACTTCTGGGGCTGGTATCTCTTCAAGTCTTACATTTCCTATCCAAACTGGTTTTGTACTTAATCCTAATTGGAACTCAAGTCGTGCAAACGCATCTGAATCCTTTTGCATTTGGAACACATTTTCAAAATGCTTTACCTCATTTGTAAGTTCTGCTTTAAAATTATCAGTATAGGAAGTCCATCCCCTTTCAGCACCACCACCTATTTTTACGTTTATACTTCTATTACTATCTGTCATAGCATCAAAGGACAATCTATACCATCTTCCCTTTCCCATTGGAACTATTTGAATAAGTTGTACTGCATAGTCCTGTGTACCTGCTGATGTAATATCTATCTTTGCAAAATTACTGTTATTTATTCTTTCTATAGAAACGCTACCACTTCCACCAAAATCAGGAACGTGAACAAAGTTCCACCCTGTTCCAAAAGGTAGACTTCCATCTATATTTTCTTGAATTTCATTTCTACTAAAATCACCATTATAAACATAATTACCATCACTGGTTGGTAACTTTGAACCTTCTGGTAATGGTTCAGCTTCTACTAAAGGTCTCTGATGGTGTTTTATATTCTCTGCCAACAAGTTCATACACTCGTACATAATCAACTTCCATTGTTGCTGGAAATACAGTGTTTTCATTTGGTTCTCCGTCCCAATGACCACCGACAGCTAAATTTAGAATTATATAAAATTCTTGGTCAAAAGGAGCAGGGAAAGAAAATTTTTCTCCACTATTAGGATCCTTTGAATACCAATTATTTTGCACTTGATATAAATTGCCATCTACATACCATCTAATCTCACCAGGTTCCCATTCAATTGCATAGGTATGAAAATCACTGCTTACACTCTGTCCTTCTGGAAATAAATATTCTTTTCCTGTATAAGTATTATTTGGCCAAGATGAACCATAATGAATTGTACCTGCTACTTTATTAGTGTTACTTCCCCAAGCTTCCATAATGTCAATTTCGCCTGATGCCGCCCAACCACCATAAACATCTTTTTCGGGCAACATCCAGATAGCAGGCCATAACCCTTTACCTTCAGGTAATTTTGCCTTTACTTCTATACGACCATATTTTTTAGAATACTTACCTTTAGTTTTAATTTTTCCAGAAGTATAATTTAATGTAGTTCCAAACTGATCTGTTACGTTCTCTTTTCTTGCTATAATCTTTAGCTTTCCATCTTGTACATATACATTATTTTTCGAATCTGTATAATACTGCTTTTCGTTATTACCCCAACCATCAGCAATCTTATTTCCATTAGCGTCTACTAATGCATTACCTATATCATATCCCCATTTTGTTAAATCAAGCTCTTTTCCATTAAACTCATCACTCCACACCAGTTTCCAATTATCCTTTTTGGTTGTACTATCATCTTTTTCCCTTTGTCTTGAGTTTTTTACTATTAGTTTTACCCGTAAAAATTAAATTGGTTTCATTAGTAGAATCATTTACTTCATTTTGTTCAGATAACTGCTGTGACTCATTATGTGATTCATCTTTGTTGGTATCTTGTTTTTGATTAGTACTATCTTTAGATATTTTTTCTTGATTAGTTTGAGCCACTGGATTATTATTTCTTTTAAATCCTAATGCCCAATACGTAGTAAAAGCTACTGCAGCCAATAGAAATAACGTAAGTAGAATAGTTGTTGTTTTTTTCATACTTTCCCCCTTATCAAACAAATTATTATGAATTATTAATTTTATCTTAATATTCATTTAATATTGATAAAAGTGTATCTATTTCGTTTTTGGTTTCTATATTTTATATGGAATAATTTGTATATAAAAAATAAAACCCAAACATAAAAGATTTGGGTTTTTCTAATTTATAAAACTAATATCTATAAACATAGATAGGGGGAACTTTAATATATGAAAAAATCACAATTTTATTATTAAATAATGAACTTATTTATTATTTCTGATAAACTATGTGACATATTACTTAACAATTGAGCTGTTGTTGCAACTTCTTCTGCTGACGAAGTAATTTCTTCAGAAGAAACTGCTACTTCTTCAATAGATTCTATATTTTCTTTGGTAATAACATTAACTAATTTAATTCTTTCTAAAACATTATCTTTAGCTTTTTCCATATCTTTTATCTCTTCAAAGGTATTTAACATCAAAGGCTCTATTTTTGTATTGAATCCGAAATATCACTAAAAACAAACACTGAGTTTTCAACCATACTTATCTGATGATTAATATTGATTTTATCAATAATTTCTTTATATAAATTTTGAACATTAACATCTAAATTTTTGTCATATTCTTTAAATATATTCAATCTAAAAGCTTTATAAGCATTTATCCTCATTTCAAAAATGAACTATTTATACTCTGCACATAGTCTGTTGGAATTACTATGTCACTATACATACTATAAAGTGCTTTATTTGTAATATTTAAGTTTCTTAGTCCCTCTAATGAAGTTATTAATGCTGTTACTATTGCAATTAGCACCAATAGATTCAATAGAAATTTTACTGTTATTTTATTTTTGTTCTTAAAAATATTTATACTTGTTTTTTCATTAGCTTTGAAAACATTTGTCTAAATCCCCTAACATTAATTTATAATCACAACCAGATATTTTAATTAAGCTTAAATATTAATTAAAATTTTATTAATTTTTTGTATTTTCTAATTTTATTATAGTAATGATACCTTATTAATTTTAGTGTCTATTTTTTGTTTTTGGTGTTTAATTTTCAGAAAAATAAAACACCCGCATTGTAACAACTTACATACGGGTGTTTAAAACTATTTTAATTTAAGACTAAATATTTTTTGCCTATATTCAATTGGTGAAATTCCCTCCATATCTTTAAATATTTTAGCAAATTGTTTTGAATTTTTATAGCCAACCTTTTCACCAATTTCATATATTTTATAACTGTCATCTTCAAGAAGTTTTTAGCCTCTTCTATCCGTATCTTTTTAAATAATCAACAAAATTTAACCCTATATATTCCTTAAATATCTGAGAAAAATAAGAATAATTTAATGAAACATAATTAGAAACCATAGCCATATTTATATCTTTGTAGTAGTTTTGATGAATATATTTAATAGCCTTTTCTATGTATATATTATCAGTATAGGCTAATTTCTTTTGATTTATATATTCATTTAGTTTAACTTGTATTCGGCAAGTAATGCCGAAAGACATTGGAATTAAAGGATTTTTGTTCAAAAATTAAAAGAAATCATCCCTTTTAAGTGTTAAAATATAATTGCAAAACTAAAACACAAAAGGGTGATTTCTATGGATAGTTTACAACAAAATCAAAAAATTTAAAGAAGAAAATTAGATTTTTGAACATGAAAGCAAAATTTAATGATACCAAAGTTACTTCTGTAGCAACTTTTTCTTATGTGGAATCCTTTAAACAAATAATAGGATTACCAACTATTTTAGAAAAAGGCGTAACCTATAAGAAGGCCGCTAATTCTACTTTTAATACTGCAGAAATTATAGAATACATGATTGATGCAAATATTCTTGGTTTCTCAAGATTTATGCACATTGAAACATTAAGAAATGATGAAGGATATAAAAAGTTTAAAGGTGTAGATAAATTACCCAGTGAAAAAGTATGTAGAGATCTCTTAAAAGCTTTACCAACAGAAACTTTAGAAGAATTAAGAACTATAAATAAAAAATACTTGACTTAAAGTCTTCAACTGAAGATGTACGCGAGGTTTGTATTAATATTGATGATACTGTTATAACTATCTTTGGTAATCAAGAAAAATCAGGAATAGGATATAATCCAAGGTACAATGGAAGACCATCATTTAAAGAAAAAGTTGGGTTTATTTCAGGAACTGATGAATTACTTAACATTACTCTTGAAAATGGTAGACACCATAGTAATTATAAATTTTTAGATTTCTTTAAGAGTTGTGTAAACCAGCTTCCTTCAAGATATATTCTTAAAAGAGTTAGACTTGATAGAGGTTTTTTGATGAAGAAAACTTTTTATATTTTGAAGATAATGGAATAGAATATGTTGTTAAATGTAAAATGTATTCTACTGTTAAAATGATAATAGATTTTATAAATAATAATCCAAAGGATTATATATGGCACGATATAAGTTCTACTTTATCTGTTACAGAAATTACAGTTCCATTGCCTAAATGGCAAAGAGCAAGAAGATTTGTGATTATAAGAGAAAAAATTATTCCAAAAAATATGAATCAGTTAATGTTCGAAGAATGTAAATATAAATATCAAGCAATAGTAACAAATATAAATTATTTAACACCTGAAGAAATATTTCAAGATTATAATCAACGATGTGATGTTGAAAATAATATAGATGAAATAAAAGAAGGCTATGCCTTTAGCGAAAATAGTTTAGTAAATCATAAATGCAATGAATTGTACCTTTTAATAAAAATGATAGCATATAACATTCATAACTGGTTTAAACAAGCAATCATGCCTAAGGAAGTACAACATCATGAAATTAGTACATTAAGAAGAATATTTTATAGAGTTTGTGGTAATGTTTGCGGCAGCAAATATTATAGATATTTAAGTTTTTCAAATAATTGCTTATTAGAAAAATCATTACTCATATTCAAAAACAAATACATATTTTTAGTAGAAAAATGATAACAGTTTATACTTAATAGTAAAATAAAAACAATAAATTCCCTTAAAAATCCAAATGTTATTTGGGTTTATTAAGTATACTCAAAAAAGACCTAACGGTATAAAATATCATAATAAATGTAAATTTATTCATAAAGAAAACAAAAATGGCAAGTAGAAACTTTTTTAAAATTTACTTGCCGAATTCAAGTTTAATTAATAAATTCTCAAGGATCCTATAATAGTCGTGAAAACTTGAGTAATTATAAATATTTTCTATTATTTTATATTCTTTAATTTCCTCATAAAACTCTCTATCTAAATCAGTAATAAAACCTTTAATAACATTTACTATCTCCCTATTCACTTCCTCTATATAACTAATATTATATTTTAGTATTTCTTTTATATTATATATTTCTCTCAAACAATTTTTAATTTCTTCTTCTCTATTTGTTCCTATTAAATTGTTTAGTTTCTTTATTTTACTTATAGGAATAACATAATCTTCTACCCTATTTTTTATATCTTCATATTTTACAATACGTTGATTTGTATATAAAAATATATACTTTAATGCTTCAATTGATTCATAATACTTATCTCTTAATTCTCCTAAGTAACTACCTTCACCACTTACACCTAAATTTAATGATATATGACATTGTTCAAATCTAAAAATAATGTAATTATATAAATCTATGCTGCTACTAATAATAACTACCCTTTCATCCTTATCTAAAAAAGCAATGTTCTCACCATTAAAATTTTTTCTATATTCATTTAAAATTGCTTTTAACTTATCTAATAATTCCTTGGTATCTATTTTACAATTATTACATTTTATTTTATCTACAACATATATAAAGTATCTATCTTTAAAAATATTATCTAAATTAATTTTTTACACAGTTCATTTATTTCATTTCTACTTAAATTTGTGTTTAACAAAATATAGTTTATTTGGGAATTAAAAAATTCATCTTTATTGCTATATATTTCATTATTTTTGATATTGGTATTTTCCTTTGATTTTATTTCTTTTTCTATTCTTTCAATGGTATCATAAAGAAGATTTCTTTTAATTGGCTTTAACAAATAATCCTTAGCTCCATTCCTTAAGGCGTGAGTTGCGTAATTAAAATCATCATACCCACTTAAAATAATAATGTTAGTTTGTACATTGTTACTATATAAATTACTAATTAATGTTAAACCATCCATAACAGGCATTCTTATATCTGTTATCAATATATCAATATTATTTTGTTTATAATATTCTAATGCTTCTTCTCCATTTGAAGCAAGAAATATTTCATACACCCCAGGATACCTATTTTCTATCATAGATTTTATCCCTAATCGTATATTCTTCTCGTCGTCAACTATTAATATTTTTCTCATAACCATTCAAACCTCCTGAGAGTATAAGCAAAGGTAGTTTTACGGTAACGGATGTATAGAAATTTTGTTTACTTTCAATATATATACCATATTCTTTTCCATAATATAGCTTTATTCTTTGATTAACATTTCTTAATCCTAAACCATTATTTCTTCTTTTATTAAATATTTTATCATTTCCCATATATATTTTATTAAAGGTTTCATCATCTAAATTTATCTTATAATTTATTTCATATAACTTATTTTCTTCTATACCTTTACCAAAATCTTTAATGATAATAACAATATTGTTTAAGTCCACAAAAGCACTAATATCAATAGTTAATTGTTCTTCTTCCTTTATTCCATATTTAACTGAATTTTCTACAATTGGCTGTAATGACATTTTTAATATTTCTTGTTCAAGGACCGTATCATCTATATTTATATTTAGGTTGATTTTATTATCAAACCTAATATTCATTAAAGCTATATAATTCTTTATATGTTCTATTTCTTCCTTCAAAACTACATATTCGCTTGTCCACTTCATATTGTATCTCATCATATCACCCAGGGATGTTAATGCATCAGAAATTTCGAACTTACCCTCTATTTCTGCAAGCATTTTAATATTTTCTAAGGTATTATATAAAAATGCGAATCTATCTGATTTTGAAGTGCTTTAAGCTCCGCTTCTTTAGTAATAGCCTTTTTATTCACTGATTCTGCAATAAGTTCATTAATTTTATCTAATAATCGCCTAATATTATGAGCAAGTTCTCCAATTTCTCTGCTGCCTTTAACATCTATATCAATATCAAACTCTCCCTTTCTAATCCTTTTAACAGAATGTATTAGAATATTTAATTTCTTTAGTACAATTGAATTTATAAAATTAGTTACTACTGATAAAATACCAGTTAAAAGTAGAGTAATAAATATAATGTTATTTCTCATTCTTGATATTTTAATAAATATATCTTTTAAAGATATTATAGAAACTAAATATGAGTCAATTTCTTCAAGATAGGTATATATAATATATACAGATTTAGTTTTACTATCCAAAAAAAGCTACCTCTATTTTGAACCATTTTCTGATTTAATTCTTGTTTTATATATGATACATCAATTTTATTTTCCTTAAAAAAATCATTTTCTAAATCCATATAAATGTTTCTATTATTATCTATTAGTAAAATTTGTGATGGAGGATTTGGTGTTTTGACATACATCTTAGGAAAAAATTTTTTAGAAGCATATCAACTTCAATAATACCTATGTGTTCATTCTCCGGATAATTAATTTCTCTTAATAGCATTATTTTAGCAGAGTTTTCAGGGATAGCATTATATTTTCTGTCAACTACTTCATCATCTTTATCTTGAAAATACCAAAGTGCTCTTCCATTTAGTTCATTTGTCTTTTTAAACCAATATTTATCACTTACTCTTGACTCATTAAAAACTATAGGCCATATTTCATTTATATATGGATTATTAGTAAACAATCTTATATGTTCAATATTAGGATTGCTATTTTGTAATCTAACAATATTTACTACACCATTTAAATTGAAATCTATTAACTCATCTGTTGTAGATTCATTTCTATTTTTGATAAAATCTATAAACTTTTTATCTGATATAACCATTTGAGCTACATTTTCCATTGTATTAATATTTTTTAGAATACCAACTTTTTCTATCTCTAATAAGTATTCATAGTTCTTGATAGCATCTTTTATTGTATTGTCCTTAAACCTTTTAAAATAAATAAATGAGAATATTACAATAGGAATAAGAATTACTAATATATAGGATAAGACTAATTTACTTTGAAGAGGTATATTATCATACCATTCTATAAATTTTTTTTATTTTTTTAATTGATAACATTAATGGTTTCAAAATAACACCACTTTCATAAATATGATAATAAAAAATTATTTAACATATACGCGGAAGAAACGGCTAAAAACCCAGTTTTACTGGGTTTTTAACCGTTTATTATTTAATTATTTTTCTATTTTTTTCTTGTTTTCTTGGTACTTTTGCTCTTGATATTTTAATACTTTATCATAGCCATATTGCTTTCTCTTTTCTAAAAATTCATTAAATAGTTTATCAAATTCTTCATCAGACTTAGCTAACAATAATTTTGGTAAAGTCTTACCCCATTCCATTGCTATCTTGTTAGCTGCTATACCTTCATCAGAATCTCCTGTTGGATTTATACCATCGAATACAGCATAGCTTACAGTCTTACCCTTTGTCCAATCCTCTAATTGCTTCATTGGTTCTGCTGTTGGAGGTGCCCATTGAAGCATCATATTTGTATCCATAAGCATCCAGAATGTATATGAAGCACCATATTTCTTGTCAAAGGCTGCTCTATCCTTATTTAATAAATCTAAAACTTCTGGCTTAAATTGATCTTTTCCATCAATTGTATCATATGTTATGCCCTTTTCTCCGAGATATAAATCCTTTTGTCCTTCTTCGCTGATTAAATAGCTTAGGAATCTAATAGCTCTTGCCTTGTCCTTACAGTCCTTTGATATTAACGTAATTGTCCAACCTGATAATCCGTCACCAGCAAGTTTTGGTGCATCAAGGTTTGAATTTGAAGGCCCATCAACTGCAATATAAACAGAATTTGGATCTTTAGCAAAAAGTGCTTGGTTTTGTGCTGCAAAGTCACTTCTTTGGAAAATCATTGCAAAATATCTTCCTTGAGCTATCTTTTCTTCCATTTGGGCTCTCTTATCTACAAATATATCCTTTGCATGAAGCCCCATTTCATTAGCTTTTCTGAATGTCTTTAACCATTTAATATATTCTGGGTCTGTCAATCTATCATAAAGTTTTCCATCTTTTTCTCTCGGAATTGCAAGGAAATTTTGTAAGTAATCTTCTAATGAATAGTTTCCTGTTTCAGTAAATTCGTGCAATCCAAGTGGTATCAATGGTTGTCCATTTACTGTTGGGAACTTTTCCTTTGCCATCTTTAATGCATTTAGAAATCCTTCTGGTGTTCTCATATCTGGTTTTCCTAATGCTTCATATATGTCCTTTCGTACTACAAATGTTTGATTAGATGGCTTTAATTCTTTATATCTATCAAAATCCTTTGGTGAAGATGATGCATTTGGATATCCGTATACGTGTCCATCAGGTTGTCTATACCAATCAAGCTTTATTGGATCAGCAACCTTAAAGAAATATGGGTCATATTTTTCTGCAAGCTCATCTAAAGGTAAAACTAATCCACCTTCTATCATCTTCTTAACGCCGTCTTCCCACCAACCAAGAGTTATAAAATCAGGTAATTTACCAGACGCAATCATTGTGTTTAACTTTTCATTTTCATTTCCTGCTGGAACAATAAAGTTGATATTTACACCAGTCTTCTTTGTAACGTATTGTGAAGTTAAATCTACCCCCACTTATTTGGAAACCAAGAAAAGTTTAAATACCAATCAAAGGTAATTGGTTTGTCAGCATCCTGCTTCCATCCTGAGTATCTGCTGACACATTAGTGTTGCTATTAGTTTCTTTTGCATTGTCTTCTTTTTACCACATCCTGCAAGAACCGTTGCAGTCATTAAAATAGATAAAAGAAGAGCAAGCAATTTTGTTAGTTTTGTTTTTTCATTTTAATCCCCCTTCTTTTTTATAAATATCTTTGCTAATAGCAAAGAATATAAACAAAGTAAAAATAATCACCCCTTCACAGAACCAATCATCATACCCTTTACAAAATACTTTTGTAGGAATGGATAAACACATACAATAGGAAATGTTGTTACAACCATTGTTGCAAGCTTTATTGATTGGCTTGTTACTGTTCTTGTAACAATTCCACCTGGTGCTGACTGCATTGCCGTATTACTTCCTGCTTGTGCAACTATTCTATATAAAAAGTTTGTATTGGTTGTAAATCAGGGTTATTTATAAATATCATCCCTGTAAAATAGTCATTCCACTGATATACCCCGTGAAAAAGTGCAATTGTTGCTATAACTGGAAGTGATACAGGTAATATTATCTTTAGAAATATTGTAAAATCATTTGCTCCGTCTATTTTAGCTGCCTCTTCTAAACTTGACGGAATCTCTCTAAAAATGCCATAAATATTATTGCATCATAAAAACTAAACATAGCTGGAATGATATAAACAATAAATCTATCTAAAAATCCTAAATTTTTAAGTAGTAAGTAATATGGTATCAACCCTCCACCAAAGAACAAAGTGATAGTACCTAATGTCATATAAAATTTCCTTCCTATTAAATCCCTTTTAGAAAGTGCATAGGCTACCATAGCTGTAAAAAACACGTGTACAACCGTTCCTATAACTGTTTTTGCTACTGTAATCCACATAGCTTTTGCAATACCTGGGCTTGAAAAAACTGCCCTATAGCTATCTAAACTAAATTTTCTTGGCCACCAATAAATGCCACCTCTCATAGCATCCATACCATCGTTAAAGGAATTAACTATTACATACCAGATAGGATATATGGTGAGAAAACATATAATAAGCATTATTATTACATTTATAGTATCAAATACTTTTTCTCCAGGTGTTCTTCGTTTTAATATACTAATTTTCATATCATATCCCCCTAAAACAATGAAGTATCATTAAGTTTTTTAGAGACGTAATTTGCTGATAGCAGCAATAAGAATGCTATAATCGACTTTACTAATCCTACAGCTGTTGCATAAGAATATCTACTAAGCTGAATACCCATTCTATAAACATAAATATCTATAACATCACTTGCACTTGCATTTAATGAGTTTCTCAATACTAATATTTGATCAAAATTAGAATTCAATATACCACTTACAGCTAATATAAATAATATTGTTATAGTTGGTTTAATTGCCGGTAAAGTTATGTATATCATTCTATGAATTCTGCTTGCCCCATCAATTGTTGCTGCTTCATACATTTCAGGATCTACCCCTGCTATAGCAGCTAAATATATTATTGCCGACCAACCAAGCTCCTTCCATATATCAGATAAAACCACTATCCCCCAAAAATATTTAGGATCTGCTAAATAATTGACTGGTTCTTTTATAATATTTAATTTCATTAAAATCTCATTTATTATACCAACATCTGAAAGCCAAGTTGTTAATATTCCACCTAAAACAACCCAAGATAAAAAGTGAGGTAGATATGATATCGTTTGGACTGCTCTTTTAAACTTTACTGATGTTAATTCATTAAGCATTAGTGCAAACAAAATAGGAAGTGGAAAACCTATTAATAACTTTAAAGCACTTATTCCTACAGTATTTTTAATAACGTTATAAAACTCTGGATCAGTTAAAAACTCTTTAAAATACTGAAATCCAACCCAAGGTGCTTTTGATATTGGTTTTATTATGCTATATCTTTTAAATGCTATTATAAGACCATACATTGGTAAATAATTGAATATAATCATCCATATAACCCCAAGTAAAGCCATAACCTGTAAATATTTCTGAGATAAGAATTTATTTAGTTTATTTTTTGCTTATTTTTACCAACTACAACATTACTACTTAGTTTTATATCCATTATTTTACCTTCCTCCAAACCCATTTTTAAAATTTTCTTATTTTTCTATATTTATTTTACTTTATGGGTTTTTCTATTTTAAGGTATGGTTTTTTATTTATGGTGTAGTTTTTTGGTAATTATTCCATATTGTAATTAGATATAGTTACTAATTTAATTTTATAAAAAGGACAGGAATTCTAATCGAACACCCGCCCTTTCTTTTAAGAAGAGGCTTTAAATCAACCAAGTTCCACAACTATATCGTGTACCTTATCAATATCTAATGCTTCTATAACACTTCTCTCAATTACTGCTTTATTATTACATAAATCACAATCTACTTTATTTCCATTTATACTTACAGATAATATCTTATACTGTCCATAATTTACTTTGTTTTTATTAACATATTGAACTCTTATACTTCTTTGGGCAAATAATGCAGTTGCAGAGGCTTTACCTTCATTGTTAAATTGCTTATCTAATAGTTTTGGTTCTAATACTAAATCTCCTATCTCACCCTTTACTCCAAACATCTCAGTTAAAACTGTTAAAAGTAGCCAGCTTGCTGAACCAGTAAGGTAGTGATACATACCTCTTCCTTTTTCATTGATGTATTCTGGTATTCCTGGGTATATTCTACTCTTTTCAAAATCCATACATTGAGTGTATATTGAATTTATAACCTCATATCCTGCATCCACAAAGCCTCTCTTATAAAGAGCATTTCCATACATTACTGCCATATGGCTAAACATTGCACCATTTTCCTTATGTCCAAAGGCAAAACCAAAAGTCTTCCTAAATCCTTCTTAACCTCATAAAAGTTAGTATTAAGTCTATATCCACCTACTTTTTCATCCTTTAAATATTTGTTTGCAGACTCAATGATTTTAACAACTTGTTCTTCTGTAGCTGTTCCACCCATTGTAGTAAACACTTGGCTTGTTAAATTCATTCTTGTACCATTTATATGGTCTCCCTCTACTCTATTTCCGGAGTTATCATAATATCCATTAAACCATTGGTATCCTTCAGAGTTTGTTATCCACTCATTGTTTCTTATATGATTGATTATCCAATTTCCTTTTCTTTGTAAATCATTAATTAAATCATCAATTGAAACCTTAGCTTTTTACCCGAAACTTTGCTCTTACAACTATTGAAATACTTCTTAAGTAAATTAACCTTTTCCTCTACAGAATCGTAATTTACAGGAGTATTTAAAGAATCTAACAGTAGCAGCATCTCTTCAACTAATTCTATTTCATAAATAGAATTACTTTCCTTTAACTCTCTTAGTAATTTTGCAAATTCAATCAGATTACTTCCATATAGGGCTGTAAAGGCAACACTCTCTCCCTTTTCAGGAGCCATATCTAACCCATCATTCCAATCTGCACCTTCAAGCCTAATGTTGTTATGCATTCCTACATTAAAAAATGGAGTAAGATGCTGTATTAAAATATGTTCTAATATTGTTCCCTTATAGTTTTTTCCATCTATGGTTTTTAATTTATTTCCTTCTTCAATTGTCCAATTTTCATCAAAATCAGTACATCTACTTGCAAGCCTATCCTTAAAGTATTCCTGTTCTTCTAATAAGAAGTTTAGATCTCCACTTAAATCTAAATATAGCTTTGTTGTTAAGAAAGGCCAAGCACCGTGGTCCATCCATATTCTTGCTATATTATTTCTATCTGCTATAAACTCACCAGGTTTTGAACCAATTATAGTAGCATTACTTCCATCTATTCTTACACCAGCATAGTTGTTGTAAAGAAGCTTTCTAACTTCGTCTGGTTCCATCATAAGAAGTGCAAGACAATCCTGCCATAGGTCTCTCCAACCTCTTCCGCCTCTACCGTAGTCGTGATGAGGTAGGAAGGAACATCCATATATTCTTCTTAAAATAGGCTGTAAATTAATCCACTTCATCCACTTATCAAATTTATCATCGCCAGTCTTAAATTCTGGCTTGCTTAGTTTGTTTTGCCAATATACTTTGCATTCATTTAAAGCCTTATCAAACTTTTCTTGGCTTCCATACTTGTTTATAAGTACTTCATTTTCCTTTTCATCACCATCTTCATTTATAGCCATCATTATGATAAATGTCTTTGTTTCTCCTGCTGAAAGTTCTACATCTTTAAATCTTATAGCACCTATTGCTTCATACCCTTCAAGCATATCCCCTGACTTACAATAAGGCTCTTTATTTAAAAATACAGCTTCAGGGCATTCTAAATTTCCGCCTTCGCCAATAAATTCTTCTACCTCTGGGAAAAATCCAATTGGGTTGTCACCATTTCCTTCAGCACCAAGTACAGAATATATAACATTATTAGTCTTATGCCCTCTTTCATCAAAGGATAGTGTAGGTTTTACTACTACACCATAATCCGTCGTCTTAATTCTATGAAGTAATGAAGTAACGTGTCTGTGATCCCTTAAATTATCTGCTGAACGTCCATATATAGGAATGGCTGCAGTAGGTATAATTATCTTTGTATCCTCTCCTATATTTGTAATGCTTACCTTCATTAATTCAACTTTGTGATTGTCAACAGGTGCAAAGTTTAAAACCTCTGCCCTGATTCCTAAATCCTTGTTTTCTCTTATTATCTTGTGCCATAAAAATCCTGCTTGTAATTTTACACTTTCAGGAGAATTCTCTTGGAAGGTATATCCTACCTGCGTTGGTGAATTTCCGCTTACAGACCATACTCCTCTTTCCTTAATGTTAATCCAAAAATTTCTTGCACTTCTTGTATTGTGTAAATCCTCTGCTGATACAGGAAGTAAAAGAAAGGTGTTTTGACTTGACTTAATGTCTCCGTTTAAAGTTGGAGTTATTGATGACATAATCCCAGCTTCATTAGCAATAGGAAAGTACAGATAACTATTCTTTTCTGGATTTTCAAGTTCAAACTCTCCATTTTCGTTAATAAACTCCCAAGGTTTAACCTTATTCATAATATTTGTCCTCCTCTTTTAATATCAACACTCAAGATACACTTTATATTTAACTTATTAGCTCTCAATCAAGTAGTCCATTATTCTTTATAACTTGGCTATACCAGTAGGCACTGTCCTTTATTATTCTGTTTTGATTATTATAGTCTACAAATACAATACCAAACCTCTTTGCATAACCTTCTGCCCACTCAAAATTATCTAAAAATGACCACAGATAATATCCCTTAAGATTTACTCCATCTGAAATTGCTCTGTGAACCTCCTTTAAGTGTTCATAAAGGTAATAAATTCTATAGTCATCTACTACTTTTCCATTGGAATTTACTATATCATTAAAGGCTGCTCCATTTTCTGTAATATATATATCTATACCATTATAATTTTGATGTATAGCCATTAGAATATCATATAACCCCTCAGGATATATTTCCCATCCCATATCAGTTTTTGGGTTATCTACTTCTACTGCCTGCAACCTTTAATGGATAAGCATTTTCATCATATTTAACTACACCTCTGGTGTAATAGTTTATTCCTAAGAAGTCTATCTTTTCCTTTATAATTTCCATATCTTCCTCTAAAATTTCTGGCAGTATATTTTGTTCTTTATACAATTTAACGATATCTTCAGGATAACTTCCCTTAAGTACAGGGTCTAAAAACCATCTATTTACAAAACCATCATTTATTTTGGCTGCAAGTACATCCTTTTCATCTGAAGTAAAGGGATATGACGTTAGTACATTTAAAGTTATACCTATTTTCCCCTTTAAATTCATTTTCCTATAGAGTCTTACAACTTTTCCGTGGGCTAAAAGTACATTATGGGCAACTTGAAGAGCCATTTTATAGTCCTTTATACCTGGTGCGTGTATTCCCAAGCATATCCTAACATTGAAACTACCAAGGTTCATTATGTGTTATCCATATAGGTACTAAATCACCAAACTCCTTAAACATAAGCTCAGCATACTCAACAAAGTAGTCGACAACCTTTCTATTTGCCCATCCACCTAAATCCTGAAGGTGTTGTGGCAAGTCCCAATGATATAGTGTAACTGCAGGCTGTATTCCCTTACTTACAAGTTTGTTAATTAATTTTCTATAAAACTCTAAACCCTTTTGATTTACTTCTCCATAACCCTTTGGAAATATTCTTGCCCAAGATATTGAAAGTCTGTAATTTTTATTCCCAGTTGTTCTAATATTTCTATATCCTTTTCATATAAATGATAATGGTCGCAGGCTACATTACCATTATGATTCTTATATATATTACCTGGAATGGAACTAAACCTATCCCAAATATTTTCTCCTTTACCATCTTCATTATACGCACCTTCTATTTGATATGAAGATGTAGCTACTCCCCAAACAAAGTCCTTTGGAAAAGAATATCTATTCATACTTACCTCCTATTTTTAATTATAAATTTGGCAAGCAACTTAGCGTTCAAGTTGCTTGCCTAAACAAAATAAATTACTCAATTACAAGTGTAACTATCGAATGTCTTACGCTCTTAAATTCTGCTGTTCCTTCATTAATCTTTAGTCTAAAATCAATGTTCTCATCCGATCTATTCATAACAACAACCGCAACCGAACCATCTAAGTTTTTAAATGCTGTAACTTCTAAGTTTTCATACGGATTTACAAAGCCTATTCTCTTTGCTCCTCTTTTTATAAATCTGCTAAAGTGCCCTATATAATAGTAGGAACTTTGGTAATAAACTTTATCATTTTCAGTATCAACAATAATTGGAGCATCACAGTAATTACCTACGTGGTTTGGTCCACCTTGCGTATCTAAAATTAAATTCCAGTCAACCCAACCAACTGTGTGGTTATTTAAATCCCCAATAATGTTGTGTCCATATCTTTCACCAACATTCCAATCTCCAAGCTTTACTCCGCCTTCTTGACAACCTTCTGTAAATAATAGCTTTTTATCTGGAAACTCTTTATGTGTTTTTTCAAGGTTTTCAAACTGATCTCCTGAATACCAGTGGAATCCAACACCCCAAACATACTTTGCTGCTTCTTCATCCGATAATATTACCTTAGCTCTATCATATAATAGGTCTCTATTGTGATCCCAAACTATTATATTTATGTCCTTTAGCCCCTCTTTATATAAGGTTGGCCCTAAATGATTTTTCACAAAATCTCTCTCTTCTTCTGCTGTATATCTACAAGAATCCCAAACCTGAGTTGCTTCAGGCTCGTTTTGAACAGTAATACCCCAAATATCAATGCCCTCTTTCTTCATTGCCTTAATATATTTTGCATAGTAGAGAGCCCAAACATCTTTATACTCATCCTTAAGTCTTCCACCATTATTCATTTCTCCATTTGTTTTCATCCAAGCTGGAGGACTCCAGGGTGAAGAAAAGAGCCTTATTTCTTGGTCTGATATAGATTTTGCTTCTTTTATAAAAGGAATAACATATTTTCGTTCTCTTGCTATATCAAAACTTTCAAGAGAAATGTCATTTTCCTTAACATAATCATAGTTTCCTAATGAAAAGTCACAACTATTTATATGGGTTCTACAAAGGTTATATCCGTGTCCTTCTTTAGTATCAAAATATGCCTTTAAAATATTCTTTCTATTTTCTTCACCAAGCTTATAGAAATTATATGAAGCTGATTCTGTGAAGGCTCCACCAAACCCTTCAATTGTCTGGAAAGTTTGATTTTCAATTACTTCCACAGTTTTATCAAATACTGCATTTTCATTTAAAGAAATATTGCCTTTATATGCTAATCTATCCTTAGTATCCTTAGCTGTCATATATACTTTTATGTTCCTTTTCATTGTTTGCCTCCAACATAATTTATTATTGTAAATGAATTTCTATTTTGTCTACTTTTCCTTCCCTTACAAGCTTTGCATATTCTTCTTCAATTATATTGCCTTGAATATTTACAACACTGCCATCTGATAAGTATATATTAATAGATTGATTAGTTAAATCCATTTCATAGGTATTTTTCTTGATGGATTATGGTAAGTTACAAGGCATTTACCTAAGAAGTTAAAGCTTACTTTATTTTCTTCATCAAATAACCATTCAGGCAATACAGGATTAAAGCTTAAGGTTAATTTTCCATTTCTCACTGCAAATGGTTGTTTTCCAGCAAACATCAATCTCCACATACTTAAAAACTCGGCTGTTGCACCACTCAATCTTGCTACAAATCCTGTTCCGTGTATTGATTCATCTAAGTTAGCACTACTTGCTATAAATGAAGAATTTTCAAGTGGGCTTCTTCCATATACATCTGGATCCATAAATGCAATTATTACCTTCCTGAAGTCATCATAGTATTCCTTATATAAGCCTCCCTTTAGCACCTCGAGCATATACTTATACTCCATATGAAGCCAAATAGATTCATTTTCAAGCCATCCTGGAGTAAAGGCCCTTGCTCTACCTATTTCAATAGTTTCATTTTCTAAGGAAGCATTAACCTTATACATATTTAACTTATTATCAAATAGGCCGCTATTTCTTACCTTATTATATATACCTCTTAAAAATTCCTTATCATTATAAATTTTAAATCCTCTAACTACCCCTTCTAAGAATAGAGGCATCTTTCTTTGCTTAAATTTTAATACTTTAACATATTTGTCTTTGCTTTCATCCTCTATCTTTTGGCTATCGTTTTCTATTACTTCGTATTCTTCTGCCTCATAGTAGAAATATGTTGGCATAATTCCATCATTTTCTTGTAATGCTCTTTCTAAACCTAATCTAAGCTTTTCATTTAGAAGCTCTATTTTCACAGCCAGCTCTTCAGCCTTAACCACTACTTCTTTTCCTTCAAAGCCAAACTTAACATCTTCTCTATATTTTTCTCTTAAATTAGACATTATTGTCCAGAACTCAAAGTCCCTATTTTCTTCATTTAAATCTTTGTATTTATTTATACAATCCAACTCATTTTCTAATAGTTCCATTACTTCAACAGGAACTTTTACACATTCATTTGAGTATTCCTTTAATGTATCCTTAATAAATGTTAATAATCTTGCTAATTCATAGGCCTCTGACACAGATGAACCAAAAGCCCTGGAAGACCATTCAGTGCATCATACCATCCAGGTTTTCCTGCCTCCATTTCAATTCCCATACCCTTTGGATCTACTGTTGCAAATTTAACTACTGCCAGATTTAATAGTTTTACCATAAGGTTGGTTTTATATATTTCACCAAAACCTTTTTTATCCCTCATTATATTTTTGTATTCTTTTCTATCTTCAATTATTTTCTTCTTATCCTTATCAGCAACTAAGGAATTATATTGTCTTACCTTACCATTTGATAAGACGTATCTCTTTTCTCTTGGCAATACAACTTCACAATCATCGAAATATGTGTAATCGTATTCATTAAATAGTAAATCCTTCTTTTTGTCTGGATATACCTCTAAATAGTTTTCGATTAAATCAAGATTATATGTCCAGTGGTCAGTCCAATATCCTTCACCGTGAACTGCATCTACTTCTTCATTTGAATTTTCAATTATTTTTACTAAAAATTCTTCTTCTGATACATTTATTTTAATTTGTTTTTCTTCTATAAATGTAAACAGCTTTCCTGGCGTAAATGGATTCTTTAAAAATTCCTTTAGTTCTTCAGCCTTATCAACAAGACCATCTAATAGGCCTAAGCTATTAGAATCAAATCTATACTTTACACCATTTATAACAAGTGGGTTATATCCATCTGTTTGAATCAAATTCATAAATGTTTTTATGTTATAACTACCAACTGCAGGGTTAAAGAATACATCATTCCTTCTGTTTTGATTTACATCTCTATAGTTTCCGTTACCGCTTGAGTAGTACTCGGGTTGAAGTGAGAAGTAGTTGTAGTCTCTTTCTAAGTCTCCGTGTTTTCTTGAATACATATAGTAAACAAGAGTCTTGCCATCTTTATTAAATACGATTGGGTATCCACCTCTTAAGATGTTATCTAAGTATGTTTGTCTACAGTATTCATCAAAAACCTTTGAGGATGTTTTTGTATATATATCATTAGTAATATTTTCTATTATTCTATTTCCCTCTTCATATTTATTTATCAAATACTCTTCATTCATAAACTTATCTTTATAACCTTCTAAAATATCCATATCAGGTACGTGACCTATTACTGTATATATATTTACCTCTTCTGCTTCTTCAAGTTCAACACTAAAGGCTGAGAAACCACAAGGTATTTTGTTTGCAGTTACTTGTTTTCTATTTAAAATATCTTCTACAGAATTGTTTGCAAATTCATCTGGATAACTAAAGGAAGTATTTCTACCAAATACTAAATCAGGATCTACTATAGGTTTTAAAAGTTCAGATTTATTATTTTTGCTCTTAAAGGATACAAAGAAATTTCCTCTTTAAATTCACTTACGTTTACACTATCCTCAGATGAAGACCTCATCTTATATACAGGAATACCACTCTCTAAATTGTATACAGCCATCCAAGCCTTTAGAGTATTTCCAACCTGTTTTAGCCCTCCATCACTTACACCATAAGGAAGAACTGATGGAGCACCATCTATAATTTCTAATGATTTTTTAGAGTTTGAAATGTTTTTTATAGTTACCTTTCTAATCAACGCAGCTATTCTTTCTTGCGGAAGCATAAAATAAAGCACATCTGTTTTAAGTCCCTTTTCATTGTTTACTTCCTCTCTTCTAATTCATTCATTCCTATATACATATTTTGAGAAATATTTGAATAATCTCGTTGGTTTGCAAAAGGTTCATAAATGCTGTTATCATCAACTAATTTTATAAATGTTCTAAAACCTAAACTTTGAACATTTTGATAACACTTATATGCTGGGAAAAACTCCATTATTGGGTTATCTTTATTTTTATTCCAAAGGATGAAATACACTGTCCTCTATTAACATAGAAAATCCACATTGGAATACCCTTTTACCTGCAATTCCTGGTAAAAAGCTTGAAAAAGTCTTAGAAGTATTAAAATTCTTTATAATAAATCTGTTCTTATTATCAAAGTAATAGTTGCCCATAGACAGCCTCCATTAAAATTTTATTTTTTCTATAGAATAAACCCAAGAAAAACTACTTTAACTTGGGTTAAAAACAATAATCTTTTATTATTCCTTTACAGAACCTGCAGATATACTGCTTATTATATATTTTGAAAATACAGCAAAAGCAATTATTATTGGAATAACTGACATTGAAATAGCTAAATACATTGAACCTAAGTTTTCAGCAACCTTTCCACCCTTTAAATATCCCATTAATACAGGTAGTGGATATTTTGCTGGTGTTGATATAACAATAAGTGGAACTAAATAGTTGTTCCAAGCACCTATAAATGCAAAGATTGACATTGTTGCTATAGCAGGTAGCATCATAGGTAAAATTATCTTATGAAAAATCTCTATTTCACCAGCACCGTCGATTCTTGCAGCCTCAATTAAAGCAGGGTGCATTGTTGACACTAAGTATTGACGCATAAAAATACAGTAAAAGGTGTTGCAATAGAAGGAACTATAAGTGGAATGTAGCTATCTAATGTCTTTAAGGCTTTATTTAACTCATAAAAACCAAGAAGACCTAATTGGCTTGGTATCATCATCATTATTAGAATAAGAATAAATAGAAATTTCTTACCCTTAAAATCATAGGCAAAGAATCCATAGGCAGTTAAAGCGGAAAAATATCCACTGAGCACAGTAACTGAAGCAGCTATAAAGAAGCTGTTTTTAAATCCAAGCCATATTCCAGAAAATCTACCGTCAGTTACGCTCATATGGTACATCATATTTCTATAGTTTTCCATTAAACTTTTGCCTGGTATTAACGTAAATCCTTTTACAATTTCTGTATTTGAACGTGTTGCATTTACTAACATCATTGTAAAGGGAATCAAACATATTATTGCTAATAGTGTCAATAAAGCATATAGTATCCCTTTGATAATATTTGTTTTATTCAATGGTTACACCTCCTTAAACCTCTTCTTTGAACATACCCTTAAATACTATTAATGAAAAGACTAATATTATAATAAATAGTCCATAAGCTACAGCTGCAGCATATCCAAAGTTTCGGTATTTAAATGCTTGGTTATATAAATAAAGTACCATTGTAACCAAGGAACCCTCTGGTCCACCAAGTCCATTTTGTGACATTAAGAAAGGTATTTCGAATAATTGCAATCCACCTATTAATGAAGTTATAACAACGTAAAGCATAATTGGCTTTAATAGTGGTAGTGTCACCTTAAAGAAGGTTTGAGCCCTGTTTGCTCCGTCTATCATAGCAGCTTCAAAATAATCCTTTGAAATTCCTTGTATTCCTGCAAAAACTATAATAAATGTGTGTCCAAACCACAGCCAAGTTTGAATTAAGGATACAGACAGTTGTGCCGTTGCTGGTTGTCCTAACCAATTTACAGGTCTTGAGATAAGTCCATATTTTAATAATAATGAGTTTAAAGCACCGTGTTGCCAATCTAATATAAATAAGAACAATAACGCAACTGAAGAAACTGTCATCAAATTAGGTAGATAAAAAATAGCTCTAAATAAATTTAAGCCCTTTAGTTTCAACCTAATATCTGAAAATATTACCGATAAAATTAGTGCTATCGATAATTGTAGTACAATGTTTACTCCCCATATTTTCCAAGTGTTAACAAAGGCTTGACGGAAATAGCTGTCACCTAATAATCTTGCATATTGTTGTAAACCTACAAAGTTTGCGTTAAACGGTGAACCAAATCCCTTAAAGTCTGTAAAACTCATATATAACGATAGTAGTATAGGATATATTCCAAATATTGTAAACACTATAAAGAAGGGAGAAATAAATAAATATCCATATCTATTTTTTGTTCTCATAGTGCACCCTCTCTCTTTAAAATTAGTATAATAGGTGAACAGATGCCCACCTATTATACTTTAATTTTGTCTATTATTTATCAAGCGGAGTTTTGATTTCTGGATAAGCATTCTTTACTTGCTTATAGAATTCATTTATAACTTGATCTTTTGTCTTCTTTCCATCTACATATTCTGATACTAAGCTTCCCCAAATTTGATCTATACCTTGGTCATACTTTGTTACTATTTCTGGAGTTATCTTTTCTGCTTCCTTTAGGAAGAACTCATAGTGGTTTTGTCCCTTTAAGAAATCATCTTTAGCTGTATCTTTAACTTTATCTGTTACAGGCTTATATGATAGTAAATCTCCTGTTTTGTTGTACCACCAGTTTAGGAATTCTTGATCGTGTGTCATCATTTTTACAAATTCCCAAGCTGCACCTTTGTTTTGTGAACCTGAATATATTCCAACCCAAGTTCCTCCCCAGAAGTATGGTGATGGTCCTGAAGTTAGTCCCCAATCTCCTGCTGTCTCCTTTGCATTTGGCTTAATTACATAGTGTAGTCCCCAAGTTGGCATAACGTAACCGAATACTTCAACTTTCTTGCTATTTTTAGCTTCTTCTACTTTATCCCAGCCTGCATTGAATGGAATTGGTCCTCCCATTGATGCAAACCACGCTGGTGACCATTCTGGTGCCATAGCTGAATATTCTTTATCACGTAGTTGCTTTTGATAATCCATAAAATCAATTTGTGCCTGAGTTAATTGCAATTCATTCTTTCCATTTACCCAAGGCTTTGGTTCTGAACCCTTAGCAAACCAACGAATAGCTCCTTCATCAGGTACTATCTTATATCCTGCTTGTTTTAATTCTTCAGCAGCCTTCATAAAGTTTTCCATATTTGAAAGCTTCTCAGCTACGAATGCTGGGTCATCATTTCCCCATACCTTTCTTGCAATCCATCTCTTATAAATAAATCCACCTGAGTTGCTTGCCAAGATAGAGCCTTTACCTTACCATTATTGTCTTTACCTATATTCCATACATATGGTACATAGTCCTTTTCCCAATCATTTACGTTGTATGGAGCATCTGATAGGTTTTCCCAATATGGCATATCTACCCATTGCTTAACCCAAGCAATTTCTGCTGTAAATACGTCTGGAGCACCTTGACCACTATCAAGAACTGGTTGAAGCTTTGATGCATAATCTGCAGTAGGAACAATAGTAAGTTCTGTTTTTATTCCATACTTTTCTTCAAAATACTTTAGTGGTTCTTTAAGCTCGTCTGTAAAAGACCAAACTTTAAGTACTTTTGTCTTGTCAACTTCTAATTTTTTCTCATTGTCACCTGTTTTTTAGGTCCACATCCAACAAGTGATGTAGTAACTAATACTGTTGATAATAAAATACCAAGATATTTTTTAAGTTTCATCAAATTTACCCCTCTTTTTTGATGTTTCTATAGCAACACGTTGTGTTACCATCTTAACTTATTATTATTTTCGAAACCGGTTTCGAATGCACTAAAAAAATAATTATTTTGATTATTTTAAAGATTCGCAGGAATCTCTAATAACTAATTCAACAGGAACAATAACAGATGTTCTATTAATTTTTTATCTATCATATTAACTAAAATATCTGCTGCATTTTCACCTAATAAATCTGTATTTTGTTTTATTGTTGTAAGCTTTGGTGTTATATACCTTGATATTTCTAAATCGTCATATCCTATAACTGATATATCTTTAGGCACTTTAAGTCCCTTTTCCTTTATTGCATTTATCGCACCTATGGCCATAAAATCTCCTGCTGCAAAAACTGCAGTTGGCGGTTCTTTTAATTCTAAGAGTTTTTTCATCGCATCATAGCCGCCTTCAAAGGAGAAATATCCACCATCTACAAAATACTCATCCCTTATTTCTACACCAAGTTCTATTAAGGCATTTTTAAATTCATTAAATCTTACATTACCTGAAAATGTATCCTTACTACCATAAATATGCGCAATCCTTCTATGCCCTAATGAATATAGATATTCTGCTGCCATAAAGCAGCCTTGTGCATCATCAGAATGAACACTGCTTACTCTATTACTTTCATTATCTATTAAAACACAAGGAAAATCACTTTTTATAATATCTTGTATTTGCTTATCATCAGGTTGAGAGGTAATTATTATTACTCCATCAACTGCTCTTATCTTACAATGGTCTAAATAACTTATTCTATCTCCACCTATATCTTTAGAAATGAAGAGCAAGTCATAACCTCTTGACTCAACAGCTTTTTGAAACTTTCAATCACAGAGTTGAAAAATGGGTGTTTCATACCAACATTTAGTTTTTCATCAAATAAAACACAGATTGTCCAGGACTTTTTGTAGTTAAAATCCTTGCGTGGGAATTGGGGATGTACCCCATTTCATTTGCCTTCTCTAATATTATTCTTTTAGTCTTTTCACTAACATCTGGGTAATTATTTAAGGCCTTTGATACTGTCGTTGGCGAAAACCCTGTTTCTTTTGATATATCATAAATTGTTACAGTCAAGTTTAAACACCTCTTATTCTTTTTCGAAACCCATTTCGTAACTTTAATTTAATTATAACAAAGACTTTACTTTGAAGTCAACAGATTTTTTAAAAAATTTCAGTAAATTTAAAAATATATACTTTTCATAAACAAATGTTAACAACCACATTTTATAAAAACAAGCCACAAAATATAATTTTTGTGGCTTTATCTTCTAAAGTTTTGTCTGCATTCTACACGCCTTAATTAAATTCTTAAATAAAATCGTATTTGTTACCGCTCCCACTCCACCTGGAACAGGAGTTATAGCCAAAACAATGTCTTTAATATCATCAAAATCTACATCACCACAGAGGTTACCCACATTATCCACATTTATACCAACATCAATAACTGTTGTTCCTTCACTTACATATTCTCTATTTATATACTTTGCACGTCCTATTGCAACAATTAAAATATCTGCTTGCTTTGTTATTTCCTTTAAGTTTTGTGTTTTTGAGTGGCATATTGTAACTGTAGCATCTTCATTTAAAAGGAGCATTGAGAGTGGTTTCCTACAACCATTGACCTTCCAATCACAACAACGTTTTTTCCTTTTAAATCTATATTGTAATGCTTTAATATTTCTATAACTGCATATGGCGTACAAGGAGCAAAGCCTGATTTATCCCCCTCCACAACCTTTGCTACATTTACAGGGTTTATACAGTCTACATCCTTATTTGGGTTTATATAGTTTTTTACCCTATCCTCCTCAATATGCTTAGGTAATGGTCTAAAAGAAGCAAACCGTGTATAGAATTATCATTGTTTATTCCTTCTATGCAATCAATTAAATCCTTAGTATCTATGCTTTCCTCTAATTCAAAAACCTCAACCTTTATACCAAGCTTTTCAGCTCTTTTTATTGCACCACGTTCATAGGATATGTCGCTTTCATTTCTACCTACCCTTAAAATTGCAAGTTTAGGTTCAATACCCATACCCTTTATGTTATTTACTTCTCTTATTATCTCTTCTGACAGCTTATCTGCAACCTGTTTTCCATATAATATCAAAATATCCCTCCTAAAATAGTCCTGTTATTCTTCCATTTTCATCTACATCTATCTTTTCTGCTGCAGGAACTTTAGGAAGTCCAGGCATCTTCATAATACTTCCTGTTATTGCTACTATAAAACCAGCACCTGCTGACACATAAACTTCTCTTACAGTTATTTTAAATCCTTCTGGTCTTCCAAGTTTAGTTGCATCATCACTTAATGAATATTGTGTCTTTGCCATACAAATTGGTAAGTTTCCAAAACCTAATTTTTCAAGTTCACCTATCTGTTTTTCTGCATCAGATGTAAATAAAGCATCATCTGCACCGTAAATTCTTCTTGCTATTGTCTTTATCTTTTCCTTAATTGGAATATCAAGCTCATATGCAAAGTTCATACTACTGTTCTTTTCTTCTATTAGTCTTAAAACTTCCTGTGCAACTTCTATTCCACCTTCTCCTCCCTTTGCCCAAACTTCTGAAACCTTTACATTGACACCAAGGGCACCGCATCTTTCTTTAACAAGTTCTATCTCTTCTTCTGTATCAGTCGGAAATCTATTTAAGGCAACCACTGCTGGTAAATTAAACACCTTTGTAATATTTTCAACGTGCTTTAATAGGTTTGGAACTCCCTTCTCTAAGGCCTCTAAGTTCTTTTCTCCTAACTTTTCCTTTGAAACTCCTCCATTATATTTAAGGGCCCTTACTGTTGCAACTATTACAACAGCACTTGGTTCAAGTCCAGCCATTCTGCACTTTATATCTATAAACTTTTCAGCACCTAAATCAGCACCAAAACCAGCCTCTGTTACAACATAATCAGCCAAATGTAGTGCCATCTTTGTTGCCATTATTGAATTGCACCCGTGGGCAATATTTGCAAAGGGTCCTCCGTGTACAAAGGCAGGTGTTTTCCCAAGCGTTTGAACTAAATTAGGCTTAAGGGCGTCTTTAAGAAGGGCTGCCATTGCACCCTGTGCCTTTAAATCACCTGCAGTAACGGGTTTTCCGTCTCTTGTATATGCAACTACTATTCTTGCCAGTCTTTCCTTTAGGTCGTTTATGTCCTTTGATAGGCAGAAAATAGCCATAACTTCTGATGCAACAGTTATATCAAATCCGTCCTCCCTTGGAACACCATTAACCTTTCCTCCAAGGCCACTTACAATAAACCTTAGTTGCCTATCGTTCATATCAACACATCTTCTCCAGGTAATCCTTCTTTGGTCAATATTTAATTCATTACCTTGGTATATATGATTATCAAGCATAGCTGCAAGTAAATTATTTGCCGCACCTATTGCGTGGAAATCTCCTGTGAAGTGAAGATTGATATCTTCCATAGGAACAACCTGTGAATATCCTCCCCTGCTGCTCCTCCCTTTATTCCAAAAACAGGTCCAAGAGATGGTTCTCGAAGTGCAACTGCTGTTCTTTTACCAAGACAAGTTAAAGCATCCGCAACTCCTATTGAAGTTGTTGTTTTTCCTTCTCCTGCAGGAGTTGGATTTATTGCTGTAACTAAAATAAGCTTCCCGTTTCTGCTTGGCTTATTTTTCAATATGTTATAATCCACCTTAGCCTTATACTTTCCGTACAGTTCAAGCTCATCTTCTGTAATATCAAGCTTTTTGCAATTTCTCTAATGTCTGAAAGCTTTGCCTCCTGTGCGATTTCAATATCCGTTTTAAACATACAAGCCCTCCTTTTATTTATATTACATAAATAAAGATACCGCCTACTCTCTATAAAATATATTCTACACTATTTGTTTGTATCCTTCTACAGTAATGTTTATAATATTCTAAAAATCAAAAATAAAAAAACCAGGTTAATGGAACATTGTGGAAAATGTCACATTCACCTGGGTGGCACTTTGGCGGAGAGAGTGGGATTTGAACCCACGGTACGGTCTCCCGTACGCACGATTTCGAGTCGTGTGCATTAGACCTCTCTGCCATCTCTCCATCTAAATTATATGATAAATGTATTGCTTTTTAATGTCAACATATTATATTTAGTTAACTTGTATTAATTTTATAGCCTTGATATAATTTTTATATCGATATTCGATAACGGTTTTAGATAGGAGTGATTTTATTGGACAATAAAATATTACGCAAGCTTTTCCTTGGTTTTATCGAAATACACATACTTCATCACGCAAAAAGAAACCCTTTTATGGTTCTTGGATGATTGAAGAACTTAAACACCACGGATATGAAATTAGCCCTGGAACATTGTATCCTATACTTCACTCACTTTGTAAAGAGGGCCTTTTAAGTGTAGAAGAACAAAATGTAAAGGGTAAGATCAGAAAATACTACTCTATAACTAAAGATGGTGAAGAAGTGCTTAAAAGGGCAAAAGAAAAGGCATTAGAACTTATTAATGAGATAGGAGGATAAAAAGATGTTTGAAATAAAAGGTATTAGGTATAAAGACATACTGGAAATTGAACACCTTATAATAAGAAAAACTCTATTGTAAGTATTGTAGGGGAAAGTGGTAGTGGAAAAACAACCCTGCTTAAAATGCTAAATAATATAATTAGTCCCGATAAAGGTGAAATATTTTTCGATGGAAAGGAACTAAACCAATTCAACCCAATAGATTTAAGGAGAAAAGTTGTTATGCTTCCTCAAACTCCTGTTATTTATAAGGGAAGTATACTTGAAAATATTTTGATTGGTAAAATCTTTTCAAAGTCCTATGATTATAATCTTGAAGAGATACAAAGTCTATTAGAAAAATTTAATTTAAATAAAGACCTTAACGCTCCTGCTGAAAACTTGTCTGGCGGAGAAAAACAAAGAATATGCTTAATTAGGGTACTTATAATGAACCCAGAAG
This sequence comes from Caloramator sp. mosi_1, assembly GCF_028622835.1. Classification (GTDB taxonomy): domain Bacteria; phylum Bacillota; class Clostridia; order Clostridiales; family Caloramatoraceae; genus Thermobrachium. The sequence goes on from NZ_CP117677.1 coordinate 935,928, forward strand.
TTATACTTTTAGATGAACCTACCTCAGCATTAGATGAAAATACTGAAGATACTGTTATTAATTATGTAGTTGATTATATAAAGAAAAACAACAAGACTCTTATTATGGTAACCCACTCTAAAGAGATAGCAAAAAATATTCAGACCATATTGTTGAAATAAATAAAAGGAGATGATTTATTTGAACGGTGCTATAAAACTTTCTGTATTACAAGTAATATCTGCCTACGTATTTATCCTAATACTTCTTTTAATAGTTAGAAGAAGGGGTTTAAATAGAGAAAAGGAAATAATAATCTCTACAACAAGAATGACTCTACAATTGATTTTAACTGGTTACATCCTAACCTATATATTTAAAAATCCAAATCCATTTTTAACTGTAATTATTATATTTGTTATGGAAGTATTCGCTATACAAAACATAATTAAACGTACTAAAGCAAGACTTTCAAGGGAACTAAAAAAGGTAATAATTTTTTCTATGTCAAGCGGTACATTGTTTACTCTATTTTATTTTATTTTTATTGTTATAAATATTACGCCTTGGTATAACCCCCAATACTTTATACCTCTTGCTGGTATGATAATTGGTAATTCAATGACAGGAATAAGTCTTGGAATAAATAAATTAGTAGATGGATTTAAAAAACAAGTAGATTTAATTGAAAACTCTTTAATGCTGGGTGCAACTCCTAAGGATGCTTGTAAGCCGATAATAGACAATGCCTTCGACTCTGCCATATTACCTACTATTAATTCAATGGTTGGTATGGGAATCGTATTTTTACCTGGTATGATGACAGGGCAAATACTGTCTGGTTCATCTCCCTAATTGCTATAGAATACCAAATTGCAATTATGCTTGGCATTTTAGGAAGTGTATCAATTTGCGTTATTGTATTTTTAATGCTTGGATATAAAACATTTTTCAATAATAGAATGCAAATTAAAAGAGAGGAACTATAGCCCTCTCTTTTTTCTAAAAAGTCACTTAAAAGAGCAGCACACTCCTCCTCAAGGACTCCTCCTACAACCTCTATTCTATGGTTTAGCCTCTCATCACAGGCTATATTATATAAAGTCCCGCAGGCTCCAAACCTTTTGTCATAGGCTCCAAACACCAGCCTCTTTATTCTGCTGTTTACAAGAGCTCCTGCACACATAACACAGGGCTCTAAAGTTACATATATCTCACAGTCAATCAGCCTCCATCCACCTAAGTTTTTACAGGCCTCCTTTATTGCAATTATTTCAGCGTGTGCTGTTGAATCCTTTAAAGTCTCCCTTAAATTATGACCTCTACCAATAATCTTTCCATCTTTAACAACTACAGCACCAACGGGTACCTCGTCTAAAATCAGGCACTTTTTGCTTCCTTTAAAGCCTCCTGCATAAAATTCTCCATAAAATCACCCAAGGATATTATAAATTATATTGTAAATTAAATAAATATAATTATTTGGATAATCACTTTACTTTGATAACATTTTTCTGTTAATATATAATTAATAAACATAAGGGGTGGTTATATGTGTTATTTTATATTTACTGTAACAAATAATACTATAGGTGAAGATGTAATAAAAAGAAACGAACAAAATAGCCTTTATGTACAAGACGTAACTAACTTAGTTGAAATTAAAGATAAGAATTTATATCATATTAGCAACGGCCACTGTGCCTGCGATATTGCAGTAAGTCCACATAGGTTAATTGAAAATGTTAAGGATGTACTTAAAAATACAAAAGAAGACTTCAATTTTATAATAATCGATAGTGAATACGACGATGTTGAACCTCTACTTGAAGAAAATAAAGATTTTAAAAACTTTTTATCTAAATTTGAACTAAGAGAAATTAGCTTTGATGAATTTATTGAAAAATATCCCCGTGAAATAAAATTTGATACTCTCTACAAAATAAAGCGATAAGCTGCTGCTTATCGCTTTATTTTAAACCTCTTTTTGAAAAGATATTTCTAAACTGGGAAAACACATCTACAACATCATAGACAGCCGATACTATGTCATCAACAGTTGCTGCAACTTCATTTACACTTGATACAATATCTCCTACCTCATCACCCTTTGAGCCAATGCTCTCAGCAATTTTATTAACATTATCAACAAGTTTAGGTAGAGTATTTAGTGTATTATCTATGTTGTTCTTATTTGTGTCTAATATATTATTAACCTTGTCCGCCATTGAAGATAGCTTTTTCAAAGTTGTCACTAAATAGTATGTAGCAAAAACTACTGCAACTATTCCAACTACTGCAAGTATATCACTTAAAGTAATAGTTAAAGTTAAACTACTCATATATTATTCTCCCTCTTTTTCCTCTTCATTGTTGCAACAGTCTTCTCCACCACAGCAACAGTCCATATCGTCTTCACAGCAGCAATCAAAATCCTCCAAGCATTCTTCACCTTCACAACAGCAGTTTGTCTTAACAACCTTTGATTTTACATTTTCTGCAACTTCCTTTGCCTTATCAAAAGCCTCCTTTGCACCTTCCTTTAAGTCCTCTCTTGTTTCTTTACCTGACTTTGGTGCAAATAATATACCTGAAATTGCCCCAAGTGCTGCACCTATTGCCACACCTGCTGCAAGACCTTTTCTTAAACTCTTTCTTGCTCTCTTTTCTCCTCTTAAATCAATATCAAACCTTTTCATAATATCAACCTCCTTTTGTCATATTATACCACATAGTTCAAAAAGTAAACTATTTCGACAAAAATAATTCTTTTACACAAAAGAACTTAATATATGTAATCAATACAATGTAAACTTCAAGAAATGGTAAGTTTGATGAACCTGTAAGATATAGATTTAATGACAAATTTTATCTTGAAATACTTAACCTTTATGTTGACTTTAAATCAATAGAAGAAATTTTATGTTAAAAAGTCTATTTTTTACATTTTGTTCATTAGAAATAATGTAAAGAATTCTTGACTAACATTAAAATAAAAAGACTATGAATAATCACAGTCTTTAAGTAAGCGTCAAAATTTTAGCACCTACAACTTTTATAAAAAGGCATTAAAATATCCTAGTAAGGCAAATAAGCTTTACTAGGATTAATTTATTTCTTATCTTTAATTTTCATATCTTCAGGTATTTTATGAGACCAAGGCATAAGATTACCTAAGCTATCGCTATCTTGCATATCTATTTTTGATAGGTTATCAAACAAATAGACTAAATACTTTTCTACAACTATATTGTTAGCCTTGGCAGTTTCAATAATACTATATATAATAGCACTAGATGTTGCACCTTTTGCTGTATTTGCAAACAAAAAGTTTTTTCTACCTATTACAAAAGGTTTGATAGCTCTTTCTGCTGCATTATTATCAATTTCTAAAGAACCATCAAGCAATACATTCTTTAGTCCAGGTAAATGTTTTTTAGCGTAGTCTAGTGCTTTGCCTAATGGACTTCTTGGAAGAGCATTAGGTATTTCTCTTTCAACATAATCTATAAATTCATCTAATAGCGGAGCTAATTTTTCAACTCGTATTTTATATCTAATTTCATAATAGTTTTCATCACTTGAATAAGATTCTCGTAATTCTTTTTCAAGTTTATAAATTTGCTCACAAAAATTAAACCCTATTATAGCTCTAGAGTCCTTTAGGGCTTCCTCATCCAGCTCTGCAATTATATTATAAAAGTGTCTTCTTATATGAGCTAAGCAGTACACTCTTGTAGCATTTGAAACAGAGTTATAGCCACTATAACCATCTGTTTGAAGATACCCACTAAAATCTCCTAAGAAATTTTTAGGGCAAGAGCTTGAACAGGTATTTTGATAATCATACAAAATTACAGGCTTTGAATTAGTATTACTCATATATAACCACATATATTTTTTAGATTTAGACTCTGTACCATTATCATTAATTACAGTTAGAGTAGTTTCATCTGCATGAATATAATTTCTACTTAACAATTCTTTTTCATGTGGTTATATATTGGTTCTAGAGCTTTGGCTGCCGCCATAGTCCAGTTTGATAGAGTTTGCCTTGAAAGTGTGGCTCCCATCATATCAAAATATGTTTCCTGCCTGTAAAGTGGTATAGCATGTTGATATTTTAAAGTAAGAGTATGTGCAACCAATTCATGTGAAGCCATGCTGTTGTAAAAAATAGTCTTTGGAGCTTCCGTTGAAATTATATTACTTTCGCCTGTTTCTTTTTCACAAGCTTTACAAGCGTAGCTGTATGTTATATGTTCTTCAACTATAAGTTTAGCTGGAACATACTTTATAATTTCCTTTCTAGATTTAACACCAATTTCAACAAGATCTTCACCACATTCTTTGCATTTAAGGTCTTCGCCTTCTAATTTATGTTCAATAACTACTCTTTCTAAATTTGCAAGATTATCTTTTTACCTGTACTGTTATTTCTCTTAGCTCTTCTATATGTAATTTCTTCTAAAGTAGGTTCTTCTGCTTTTGAATCACTATGTTTTTCAACCTCGTTAAAAAGAGATAGTTGGTTAGCATCTACTTGTTCACTAGATGTTCCAAATATCTTTTTATTCTTATTTGATATAATAGACTTTAAAAATTCTATTTCATTTTTAAGATTTTTTATTTCTTCATCTTTTTGACTTAATTCCTTTGATTTCGCATTGATTTCTTCTTCCATCTTTTCTATTAATGCTTTTGTAGTATCATCTATTTCATTAGTTAAAATTTCGTGATTCATCGTAAAGTACCTCTTTAGAATTTATTTTATAAATTAATTATATCATAAAAGTCCTTGGAAATAAAGGTTTCTCAAGGACTTTTTATGTTCTATTAAAAATAATTACTTGGTTTTATAGGTTTAAATTTAGATACTGTTCTTACTTCGTAACCTTTTAAAAGCCAACGTAATTCTTCTATATTAACTTTTAATGCTTCTTGTGGATTAGATGGCCATTTAAAGCGATTAGCTTCTAAACGATAATAATATAACCAAAAACCTTCGTCAAAATGGAGAATCTTTAATTTATCCATTTGTCTGTTACAAAAACAAATAATGCTTTTTCAAATGGGTCTAGCTTCAATTGACTTTGGACTATCATTACTAGACCATCTATACTTTTTCTTAAATCCGTAAAGCCGCAGGCAAGATAAACTGTTTGTACTTTATCTATGTTTAGCATGATATAGATAATTCCTTTATTATTTTAGATATTAGATTGACTTCATCAGAAGGAATGATTACAGTTACATTACCTACGGTAATTTTTACTTCTTTTGATAATTTAGCAGTTTCTTTTGCTCATCTTGTATAGCTAATGGAATAGCGTGAAATACAACGTCTTTTCTATCATTTGATTCTTCCTTTTGCAATCTTTTTCTATGGTAATAGAATTGTGTTTTACAAATGTCATTTTCTATACAAAAATCCTTTACTGTTATTGAACCATTATATGATTCAAATTTCTTTATATATTCTTCCCATTTAGCATGACTCATTCTTTTACCCATAAATTACCTCCCATTAATAATATTTGCTTTTATTCTATCAATGGGAGGATGAGATATCTAGGTACTTAATTTTTGACGCTTACGTCTTTAATTATTGGAAGCCTTTGAATGCCAAAGATTGAGATTCCACTTTTCAACTAGGTAGCATCTACTAATTATTAGGAGACGATATGAAGTTTCTACTCTTGTGATCGATAAATATTATTTTTGTTTTCCTCCAAATATACAATATAAATTACTATATTCCTGATTTCGTTTAAGTTTAATATCAACTTCAATTTGATCTTTTAATAACTTAATTACACCCGTTCCAGAATTTCCCCATCCATCTTCATTAAAACTAAAAATTCCTTCTCCTTTGTCATTAAATATCACTTTAAAATCTTCTGTATTTGCAACGTGTGTAGCATTTTTATCAAATAAAGAATAAAAATTAACAATTGCTGTATTATCACTAACAAACTTTATACTAAATACGTCCAACCCATCCTTACTAACCCATTCTCCATTGTATTTCTTATAATCTATATCATTACCTTTGTTGACTTTTTCAGAAACTTGTTCATTTTTTTCATTATTTTTATCTTGTATTTTATTTTCATTTATTTGTTCATCAAAAAAATATCGATTTTTATATTGCCTGTAAAGTTATTACCAACACATTTTATAATTGCATTTCCATAAACAGGAATAGATATATTTCCTTCTTGTGAATCTTTAAATAAATCTATAACATTATCATCTCTTGTTACTAATATAACTCGTACACTTCCACTCTTAACACTTGATTTATAATTTATATTAATATTATTTTCCTTTGTTAACGAATAAATATTTAACATATTTATAATTCCAGTTAAATCATTATAATTTATATCTACTCCTTTAAAGTTAAAATTATAATTTATATCTGATAAAATAAATTTTTCTACTGATGTATTTACAACATTGAAATCATCTTTTTTACATCCTTACTATTAAAATTTACCATTTTACAGCTACTTAAGTTTAGAAAAATAATTAAAATTCCTACTAAAACTTTTAATTTCTTCATATTATTTTTCACCTTTTGTTATTATTGTTGATAAAAATTTTTGAATGTATCTACTATTTTAATACTATTTTAATAAAAACTATATTAATTCAAGGAATCTAATATATCTTGAGGAATATTTTTATCAATATCTTTTGGCATATAAACTCCCTCTTCAAATCCCCACTTGGAAGATTTATTTTTACTGTTGGTAATTTTAATTTCAATCCTTTGTTCAATAAAATCTACAATAACATATCCAGAATTTCCCCAACCATCATCTTGATACTTTGATTCTACTTTATTATTAATAATTTCCCTTGAACTTTTATCTTAGCAAGTAAATCAATCTTTTTATTCACTACTTTTATACGATAAATATTCCCCAAAGCATAGTTATCCTTAACATTAATCTTATTTATGAAATATTCTCCATCTCCTAAGTATTTAGCTATTTTTTCTTCTTCCTTTATTTCTTCAGATTGTTGTTTTTGTATTGGTTCTAAGCATAGAATATCTATTTTAATATTTCCAGTAAAATTATCACCTATGCATTTTATGACTGTATTATCATTTATTATAGACTTTATACTTCCTTCTTTAGAACCTGTTAATAATTCAGTAGTTTTATTATTATCTACCATAACAACCTTAACATTACCACTTTTTACAGTAGATTTATATTTTATTTCAACCTTTTTATCTTTTTAATAGAATACAAATTTAGCATATTTATAATGCCATTTAAATCTTTATAATTTATATCTACTCCTTTAAAGTTAAAGTTATGATTTATATCTTGCAAGCTAAAATTTTCTATAAACGTACTTATATTGTCTATTTTATTGAAACTATGTAAATCTTTTTCTTTAAAACCATATAATTTACACCCTGTTAAAGTAACTAATAAGAGGCTTAATATTGTTGTATAAAGTATTTTATATTTTATTTTCATTGCTTATCACCTATAAAACATTTTTTCATACCTTCATTTATTTTATTTGTTCTTAAATAACATATTCTACATTTTAGTTTTAATTCCTTCTAAGCTAAGATTACAATAATAGAGAATACTATATTTTTGTGTATAAAAATTCTATATAGTGTTGTCATTATCCCCTCTTCAACTAAATTATTCAAAAATAAAAGTCCTTGAAACTTAACGATTTCAAGGACTTTTATGGTGCACCTGACACGATTCGAACGTGCGACACACGGTTTAGGAAACCGTTGCTCTATCCTGCTGAGCTACAGGTGCATATTCTATTTTGATTATAGTACCATAAGTTTTCTTTGTCAACTGCAAAAAATAGGGATATCCCCTAAACTACCTTTCTATTTTGATATTTTTTCTGATACATTACTATATACTCATCCAATTCTTGACTTATTTTAACTATTTCGTCATTGGTTACATAGTCATTTTCCTTTAACTTCCTATCAAGCAACTCCTTTAGTTTATCAATTTTTAATCGCAGGTTCCTCATACCGACTCAACCCCTTTTTTTAAAGAGTCGGCCTCTTTAAAAGTTTTTATTTTCTTGTTGTTTTAAGTATACACAATTTTGTATATTTTTTCAATAAAAGTGAGATATTTTAGTAACTAAATTTATTTCATTAATTATGAAATTTATCCTTCATTTTTTGATATTATTGATAATTTATTGTATAATAGATATATAATCTAAAAAGGAGTGGGGAATGTGAGAGTTAATATAACCGAAACAATACTTAGAGACGCTAATCAATCTTTAATTGCAACAAGACTACCCTATAAGGACTCTGAAGCTTCACTTGAACTACTTGATTCTGCAGGATATTATTCTTTAGAAGCTTGGGGTGGTGCAACATTTGATTCGTGTCTTAGATTTTTAAATGAAGACCCTTGGGACAGACTTAGAAATATAAGAAAGAGAGTTAAAAACACAAAACTACAAATGCTTCTTAGAGGGCAAAACCTTTTAGGATATAAACACTATCCTGATGATGTTGTTAGGGAATTTATAAAAAGGCTATACATAATGGTATAGACATAATAAGAATATTTGATGCACTTAATGACTTTAGAAATATTGAGGTTTGCGTTGATGAAGTTTTAAAACAAGGTGGACACGCTCAAGGAACAATTGCCTATACAATAAGCCCAATTCACAACACAGAAAACTATATAAAACTTGCAAAGGAACTTGAATCAATGGGTGTACACTCAATATGTATTAAAGATATGGCAGGGATAATGGGACCAAAGGACGCCTATGAGCTCGTTTCTGCACTTAAAAATACTGTTAAACTTCCAGTTGTTTTACACACCCACAGCACAACAGGCCTTGCACCACTAACTTACCTTAAGGCAGTTGAGGCTGGAGTTGACTGCATAGATACTGCAATAAGTTCCTTCTCAGGTGGAACAAGCCAACCTGCAACAGAGTCCATCCACTATGCCCTAAAGGAACTTGGATATGAAACCGGTCTTAACGAAAAAACATTAAAGGAAATAAACGATCACTTTAAAAGGTTAAGGACAAATTTGTAGAGTCAGGACAGCTAAACCCATTTGTACTTGGAACAGATACAGACGCCCTTGTTTATCAAGTGCCTGGAGGAATGCTTTCAAACCTTATATCACAACTTAAAGAACAAAAGGCTCTTCATAAACTTGATGAAGTTTTATCAGAGGTTCCAAAGGTGCGTGAAGATTTAGGTTTCCCTCCACTTGTTACTCCAATGAGCCAAATGGTAGGAACTCAAGCCGCACTTAATGTACTACAGGGAGAAAGATACAAGATAGTTTTAAAGGAAGTTAAAGCATATATAAAGGGCGAGTACGGAAAGGCACCTGGTGAGATAAACCAAGATTTAATAAAGAAGGTATTAGGTGATGAAAAACCATTAACAATCAGGTTTGCAGATATGTTGGAGCCAGCCTTTGAAAAAACTAAGGAACAAATAAAGGAGTTTGCAAAAACAGATGAAGATGTTCTATCATACCTTCTTTTCCCACAGGTTGCAGAAAAGTTTTTAAGAAATAAATACTCTGATAAACCAAAAGAAAGAACAATATCCTTTACAATTGAAGCAGTATAAAAGGTGGCATAATGCCACCTTTTATAATAAATCTACATATTGCCCAAATACCCAACCATCATTTATTTTAAACCACCCATCCTCCATTGTATAAACATCTATTTGTTCTCCATACTTCAAAACCCTAACAATAGGGTATTTAGTAGATGGGCCACTTCTTACATTTAATCCAGCCCTTGCATTAACCCTACCCTTTCTTGACTCAACAATTTGAACTCCTATATCCTCACCAATACCCTTTGCAATACATAGTGCGATTTTTTTCTGATTATTTACATCAGAAAGTATTCTCTCCTCATTCAGATTACTTATAAAGGCTATTTCTACTAAGCAGGCAGGCATTTTTGTATATTTTAAGACATAGAAATCTGCTGTCTTTACTCCCCTGTTTCTAAAGCCCATTGTAGTTACAATTTGGTTTAAAATCTTCTCTGCCATATTCTTTGCTTTGCTTGTAGTTTTATAAACAAAAACCTCACTTCCATTTGCACTTCTATTTTCTGCTGCATTACAATGTATGCTTATAAAAAATCTGCCCCACTTTCATTTGCTATTTTTACTCTATTGCCTAAACTTTCATTACTATTATTTCCAAGTCTCGTATCAGTGGTTCTTGTATAAACAACTTCGATGCCATTTAGTTTTAAAATATCTCCTAAAAAAAGTGCTACATTCAAATTCACATCCTTTTCCCTTAGAAAGTTTGGGCCAACAGCACCAGTATCTCCTCCACCGTGTCCAGCATCTATACATATTTTCATAATTATCCCCCTTATACAATATATTCACTATATAAATAGTTGTCTCAATAAAAATTTACATAAAAAGGGAGCATCCGAAGACACTCCCTTTTTTGTTTTTGATTAGGTTATTACTTACCAGCAAGATTTCTTTCGTAAGCCTCAACCATCTTCTTAACCATATAGCCACCTACTGTTCCACATTCCTTAGAAGTCATATTTCCCCAGTAACCTCCATCTGGAACCTTAACACCTACTTCATTAGCTACTTCATATTTGAATTGGTTAAGAGCTTTCTTTGCTTCTGGTACAACCTTTTGATTTTTACCTGTTGTATTCATTCTATTCACCTCCTGTTTTGTTCTGTTACTATTAATTTAACCAAATAGCAGTTATATATTCAGGGAATTAGGTGAAGGGTTGTATTTTTATATTCAAAAATACTTTTTTGTTAAATAAAAATAACTTTTTAATATTCTGAATATTATTTATTTTAACCTTAATATGATACTATAATTTAATTAATAGGGTCTTTATTTAATTAATTAAATTGGAGGGGTTTATATGGCAACAAAAAAATAGCTATTCTAACAGGCGGTGGGGATTGTCCAGGTCTTAACGCTGTTATTCGTGCAGTTACAAGAACCGCAATTTTAAAATATGGATATGAGGTTATAGGGTATAAATATGGTTATAGGGGACTGTATAAAAATGATTTTATTCCATTGACATTAGATACTGTTTCAGGAATACTCCATAAGGGTGGAACTATACTTTACAGCTCAAATAAGGACAACCTATTTGATTATGCAGTTGAGGAAAATGGAAAAATTGTTAAAAAGGACGTTTCAGATGTTGCAGTTGAAAATCTTAAAAGGAAAATGTAGATGTTCTTGTTGTAATAGGCGGAGATGGAACACTAACAAGTGCCCGCGACTTTTCAAGAAAGGGTGTTAATGTTATTGGTATACCAAAAACAATAGATAACGACCTATATTCAACAGACCTAACCTTCGGATTCTACTCAGCTATTGACGTCGCAACGGATGCACTTGATAGACTACATACAACAGCAGAGTCCCATCACAGAATTATGATTCTTGAGGTTATGGGAAGAAATGCAGGTTGGATTGCTCTATACTCTGGTATTGCAGGTTCTGCTGATGTTATATTAATACCAGAAATACCCTACAGCATAGAAAGAGTTGTAGAAAAGATTGAGCAAAGAAAAGCACAAGGCAAACCCTTTAGCATTATAGTTATTGCAGAGGGTGCAAAACCAAAGGATGGAAGTGTTGTGATTAGCAAAATTGTAGAGGACAGTCCAGACCCTGTAAGACTTGGCGGAATAGGTAATAAGCTTGCAAGCGATTTGGAAAAATTAATAAAGAGCAATGAAATAAGATGTACAGTACTCGGACATATACAAAGAGGAGGAAATACATCAACCTTTGATAGAATTCTTTCAACAAGATATGGAGTTGCTGCAGTTGAGCTTATCCATCAAGAAAAGTTTGGAAATATGGTGTGCCTAAAGGGTGATACAATAACCTACGACTCTCTTAGAAAATGTTATAGGTAAAACTAAAAATGTAGATACAAACAGTGAACTTGTACAAGTTGCTCGCTCAATAGGAATAAGCTTTGGAGACTAATCTCCAAAGCTTATTTATATACCTAAAATCATTGTTGCACAGGTGAAATATACTATTAAGGCAACAGCATCAACTATTGTTGTTATAAGTGGACTTGCCATAATGGCTGGATCAAGCTTAAGTTTTCTTGCAATTATCGGTAGAACTCCTCCTACAATCTTAGCAAGCATAATTGTGATAAATAATGTTATTGTTACTGTTAATGAAACTTTAAAATTAATCTTTTCTATAAAGTAAATTCTTAAAAAGTTAATAAAGGATAGTACAATTCCAACTAAAAAGATACTTTTAGTTCCTTAAAAACAACCTTAAAAAGTCCTTTGTTTTAATCTCATCAAGTGCAAGTCCTCTAATTACAAGTGTTGAAGATTGCGAACCTGCATTCCCACCTGTATCCATAAGCATTGGTATAAAGGCTGCTAAAATTGCAACTGATTGAAGAACCTCTTCATATCTTTGAATTATCCTTCCTGTAAAGGTTGCTGAAATCATAAGAATTAAAAGCCACGCTATTCTGTTTTTAGCAAGAGAAAAACGCTTGCATCAAGATATTCAATATCGGTAGGTTCCATACCTGCCATCTTTTGAAAATCTTCTGTGTTTTCCTGTTCGATAACATCCACAATATCGTCAATTGTTATTATTCCAACCAATCTTTCTTCCTTATCTAAAACTGGAATTGCTATAAAGTCATACTTTTTAAACAGGCTTGCTACCATCTCTTGGTCATCGTGGGTGTGAACATATATAACGTCTGTATTCATTATATCTTCTACTTTTTCATCTTCATTGCTAATAACTAACTTTCTTAATGAAACTATACCCTCAAGCTTTCTACTTCTATCTGTAACATAACAAGTATAAATAGTTTCCTTTTCTAAACCTGTCTTTTTTATATGTTGAATTGCTTCCTTTACTGTCATATCCTTATGCAAATCAACATACTCTATTGTCATTAGGCTTCCTGCAGAATTCTCTGGATAATTTAAAAACTGATTTATTAATGCTCTTTCTTCTTCCTTTGCATTTTTTAATATCTTTTTACAACATAAGCTGGCATCTCTTCAATAAAGTCAATCATATCGTCAAAAACATCTCATTCATTATGTGTTCTATTTCTTTATCTGTAATTGAATTTATAATATTTTTTGCTGTTCATTTGAAAGATAGGAAAATACATCAACGGCCAAGTCCTTTGGAAGAAGCCTAAATAGTATAACTGCTTCGCTTATATCTACTTCTTCTAATATATCTGCTATATTTACTTCATTTAACTCCATAAGCTCATTTCTAAGTTCTTTGTAGTTTTTGTCTTTTAATAGTTGTCTAATTCTTTCATTCATTCTGACCCCTCCTTTTAGAAGAGCCAATATCCAAAGTGATGAATATGGCTCTTTTTTATTAAGTTTTTATAATCCGGAAAAGGACTACCAGAATCCATACCCATCACTCCCTTCTTAAAAATAATAAGTATTTTTACTTAAACCTTATAAAAATAAATATTATATTTATTATCATTTCCTAATAAATAAAAATCTCTACTCAACAGTAGAGAAATTAATCATTTCTTTATTGTTGAGCTTTAGCACTACAAAGCGTAGACTCATTGTCAGCTACGTTAGAAATAACCTTCACGATTATTTCTGTTGACCCATTGGAATCTCTCGATTTTTCTGGGCAGTAGCATATATCTTTGTAGGAGCCTCACCTAACAATATATTTAATTTTATCTATAGCATATTATAATATACATTGCATAATAATGCTACTATTTTATTGTAAAATTAACATTATTGTTTGCCATAGAACTTAACAAAAATATTTAATACAGTAAATCAAAAGAGCATAACTAACACTCTTTCAAATCCTATTTGACTATTGAAAATACCACCATCATATATTTTAAACTTTTATGTTAAATCAACTTTAAATAGAAAAAAATGATTTTATATTATATAATAGTTTATTATGAAAGTTTAAAGGAGAACTTTTGCTTATGTATAAATCAGATAAAAACTACCTATCATTTTGTATTTACAATTATTCCCGATATATATTTTTAAAAATTGAAAATGAATATGAAAACTATCTAAGTAGATTCAATATAACTTTGCCCCAGCTTAGATGTTTATGGATAATAAAAAGTTTTCCTAAAATTTCGGTTTCTAAAATATCTAAAATAGGATGTTGGTCTGTTCCTACTGTTACTAATATGCTTAAACTTTTGGAAGAAAAAAATATATAAAAAAGAAAAGCTAAATAACAAACAGTTTTCTATCACAGTTACGCACTTAGGGGACGATTTAATAAAAAAACACGAATAAGTAATAATACACTTCTTCCAATAATACAATTAAAAAATTTTTTAGATGAGGTATCTATAGATAAACTAATTGATTTTTACTCTAACATTTTAAATAAGGAACAAGTTGATATAACACTCAAATATACTGAGTGTTTAAATAATTATTCTTTTAAAATAGATATAAACTCATTTGAGGATTGTGAAAAAATATAATAAAAAAATCATTGTTCTTTATAATCTCATAAGGGTATTTGTTTTAAGTATTCAAAAAGAACATACATTATATCTAAAAATTTAGATTTAACTTACCCTCAAATTAGAGCCCTAAAACTAATTGAAGCATTCCCTTATATTAATTCTTTAGAGCTCAGTCAATTAGGCTTCTGGTCACATTCGACAGCAAACCTTATAGCAAAAATTTATATAAAAAGGACTGATAAACAAAATTAAGGCTAATGTAAAGAATACAATTGAACTGTCAATTACACAAAAAGGTGAAAATTTAATTAGAAAAGATATTGCTGAAAACATAGGTAAAATAAGCTATATAAAAACCCTAATTAAATCTGATATAGACGATTTAATCAGGGTTTATGAATTACTGAATAAAATAGCTAAGGAATTTAATATTGATATAATAAATGATATCGCTCATAAAACATACTCTTTATATTCTTTGCATTAATTTTAAAAGACCATATATTATTGCCTGTGGTGATGGTGGACAACCTGGTATATATAAATCTACAGGTAATATTTTATTTAGGCTTTCACAATTAGCATATGTGTCTTTAAATATTCCGCCATCACAAGCACAAGAACCAACTGCTATAACAAGCCTTGGCTGAGGCATAGCATAGTATGTTTTAATCAGAGCATCCTTCATATTAAGTGGAACTGGTCCTGTAACAACTATACCATCCGAATGCCTTGGGGATGCTGCAAAATTTACTCCATACTTAGAAATAGAATAAAAATTGTTTGTTGTCGCTGATAGTTCAAGCATACAGGCATTACAAGAACCTGTATCTACTGAACGAAGTATTAAGGAACGATTAAACTTTTTATATATCTCTTCTCTTAATTTGTCTCCTATCTCTGCTATTTTATAGTTGTGAGTGTTTTTGAGAGCATCATATTGACACACATCTATACAATTTCCACAGTATATACAACCTTTACTATCAATAGTTATTTTTTCATTCTCTATCTTTATAGCATCAACTATGCAATGTTTTATACAATCTTTACAAAGTTTGCATTTACTATAATCAACCTCTATCTTTCCGTATGAATTTTCATTTTCATATAAAGGATTTCTAACTGTTTCTTTACCATATTTAATTCTATCTAATAAAATATTCATAATCATCCCTACCTATCGTTTTCAGAATATGACATATTGAAACTTTTGTTACATAATGGAAAATCGGGAACTATTTCTCCCAATACTGCATAAGTCAATCCATTCCAATTTGTAAAGGAAGGTGTTTTAAAGTAAATTCTTTCAAATCTATTGTCCTCTCCTACCTTTCCATATACAACAAGTTCACCTTTAACAGTTTCCACTGAAACTAAAGCTTCTTTACCCTCAGGTAACTGTATATTTACTCTTTGCTTTCTAACTTCATCAACTTTGCTACATAATGTCTTTATGAAATTGATTGCATCTCTAATTTCTGAAATTTTAACCTTATATCTTTCAAATACTCCACCTATTGTTTCAAAATTGATATCCTTTTTATCTCTTTATACATTTCATAAGGAAAACTTAATCTTACATCATACTTTATTCCTGAGGCCCTTCCAACTACTCCTGTCAAAAGAAGTTTTTGCTACTTCATTTTCAACAATACCAGTTATCTCAACTCTATCCAAAAATGAAACAGAATTTAATGTCATATCTACAATAGCTTCAAATCTTTCTTCAACATTTTCTATAGTTTCTAATATAGTACTTATTTTTTCTTTAGTTAAATCTATGTTTATACCTCCAGGTATTATTGTATTTCTCAAAAATCTACTTCCTGATATTTTTTCATTTAACTGATGTATTAATTCAGAAAGATAACTAAATTTCTTTGCTGGATAGCTATAACCAACATCTACACATATTCCTGCTATATCATCTAAAAAATTATATATTCTTTCAAGCTCTAATAATATTGTTCTAACAACCTTTATATCATCTGCTACACCAAACTCAAGCAGCTTTTCTATTAAAAGTGCATATGCTTCACTATATGCAACAGATGATTCACCTGCAACTCTCTCAAATACCAGATTTAACTTATCTGCTGATACATTTTCACAAAGTTTCTCTATTCCCCTGTGTTTATACATAAGTCTTATTTCAAGATTTTCAATATCTTCCCCTATTACACTAAATCTAAAATGCCCTGGTTCAATTATTCCTGCGTGAACAGGCCCAACAGGTATTTGATATGCCCCATCACCACTTATTTCCTTAAATCTGTATTCCTGTATTTCATAGCTATCCTTAACCTTATCTTTAAATTTAAAATCTTTTCTAAGTGGATATACATTGTCCTGCCATATTTCGTGTTTAACAATATTTCTGGTGTCTTTACCTCCATTAATTTTAAGTCCAAACAAATCAGAAATCTCTCTTTCAAAAAGTTCACTTTGATATGCCAATCCTTGAAGAGAAACTATATCTTCATCTGTTTTATATCTTAAAATTACATAGTAGCCATTTTTTCTGTTATTTAAAACTACATTAATTATGAAATTTTCTACGTTGTCAACACAAAACTCAGCAACAAAATAGAGTTTAAACTTTAAAAACATACTATTGACTACATCTCTAATATTTTCCTTTTCAACATCTATATAAATTTCATTTTTATTTTTAACTTGGAGCTTGTATTCATTTTGAAGTTCTTTTATTAAATCTTTGAAACGCATAACCTCACATCCTTAAAAACCAATTATTTTTGTTGATTTTTCTATTATGTTATATATATATCCATTAAAAAGGCAGAAACAAATACCACAAAAACCAATGTTATTATAAGCGGAACAATATTGTTTCCATCTTCTTCTAATTTAACAACTTCTACATCATTTTGTTTTGTATATATCATCTTCATAAATGCAACTAAAAAACCTGCAAATACAATTAAAAGACATAAAGCATATATAATAGTTGCAATAAAATGTCCACTTTTTATTCCTGAAATCAAAATATAATATTCACTGAAAAACGATGCAAAAGGAGGTGCCCCTGTTATAATAAGCATTCCTAATATTAAAAAGGCTGAATTAATTGGCATAAACTTAAATAGATAATGTATCTTATCTATTCTTTTTGTTTTATAGTTCTCTAAAATATTACCTGCTACCAAAAATAAAAGTGTTTTCCCAAAAGCGTGTATTATAGAATGAAGTACTGCTGCAAATAATCCAAAATATCCTCCAAAACCAATTCCTAAAGAAATGATACCTATATTTTCTACCGATGAAAAAGCCAGAAGTCTTTTGTAATTGTTTTGTTTTAAAATACTAAAAGATGAAATAAATAAAGATAATACACCAAATATAACAAACAGCTTATTGAAATTTTGTAGATTATCTATGTTTTTAATTATTACATAGAATCTAACAACTACATATAAAGCAAGATTTAATAAAATTCCTGACATCATTGCACTAATTGGAGATGGTGCCTCACTATGGCCATCAGAAAGCCAGGTATGCATTGGAGCAAATCCTGCTTTTGTTCCTATACCAACGAAAATTAATGTAAAAGCTATTTTTGTAATTGTGATATCAAATGTTGAATAGTGCTTTGATAGGTATGTCCAGTTTAAGTTTTCCATAGTAACATTACTACCTGTAGAGTAAATTAATAAAATTATTCCTACAAGTCCTATTGTTATACCTACTGAACATAATATTATGTATTTCCACGCAGCTTCTAAAGATAGTTTGTCTCCATTAAATCCTATTAAAAATGCTGTAGCTAAAGTTGTTGCCTCTAAGGATATCCACATAATCATTACATTATTGGCAAATGATATTAAATACATAGAAAAAACAAACAAATTAAATAAAATATAAAAAATTTTAGCTTTTTTAATTGAAATAATTTGATGCTTTACTTCATTTAATATATATTTATAAGAATAAATTGACGAAACTAATGTAACCCCTGAAATAATAAACAATTGAACAGTTGAATATGAATCTAAAAATAATATCT
The DNA here is from genome assembly GCF_028622835.1 of Caloramator sp. mosi_1. Lineage (GTDB taxonomy): Bacteria > Bacillota > Clostridia > Clostridiales > Caloramatoraceae > Thermobrachium. The sequence continues at coordinate 954,463 of NZ_CP117677.1, forward strand.
TTTCAAGATAAAATAATGTATCAAAGGACTCTACCTTTATTACTAATAAAATACAAGCAATAAAATTAATTATAGAAACAGATATATTTATACAAGATATTGTTTTTATATCTTTAATTAAAAACGAAATTAATGTTGAAAGTGCAATCAATCCAAAAATTAACCATAGTTCCATTCAATCACCTGCTTATTCCTTTATATTTGATAGATAATCTGTATTTATAGAATCAAATGATTTATTTATGTTAAAAACCATAACACCCATTATAAGTGAAAGTATTAAAACCTCTAAAAAATTCCAAATTCTATTGCTAAATTCATTTGAACTGTTGAAAGTTCTATTAGTACAATACCATTTTCTACAGTTAAAAAACCTATCATTTGATTTATTGCCTTTTTTCTTGTTATAAGAATAAATGTACCAAACAGTATTAATACTAAACCTGTTTTAATCAAATCTTGCCTGAAATTTTTTAAAAGCATTAGAGCAATAACAACAAAAATTGAAGAAAATATATATGACCAATATCCATTTATAATCATATTCATCTCTCTTGCAGTCTTTAGCTTATTAATTGACTTATTCATAATTATTGGTATAACTATTGCTTTAATCAGTATGGTCAACATACCTAATGCATAATAGTGTGCTTCATTTGTCTCATATCCAAGAAAGAAACATATAAAAGCAATTGATAGTGACTGTATCATAAATGTACCTGTCATAAGCTTAAGTCGTCTAAAACCAGACATTGCAACAGTTGAAAGAAGGGTTAAAGTTATAAGTAGATTCATTTTTATCGCTCCTTACAGATTAAAATAAAGCATTGCAATTGAAATTATAGATAATGAAAATGCTGAAGCTAAAAGTTCTGGTACTTTAAATAGTCTGAACTTTGCTATACTTGTTCTAATTATTGCTATAACAAATAGTACCACTATCATTTTTAGTATATATATAACTATTGATATAAATATTGAATAAATACTAATTGAAGTTGCAATTCCAAATGGTAAAAATAAATTAATTAGTAATGTTGCAAAGACAATAAATTTTATTGATGAAGCAAGTTCAATAAAAGCTAAATTTCTTCCAGATATATCAAGTATCATTGCTTCGTGTACCATTGTAAGCTCAAGATGTGTTTCAGGATTATCAACTGGCATTCTTGCATTTTCAGCTAAAACTAATATAAAAAATGACGCTAAGGCTAAAATATGTGCAACCGTAATATCCGTATTACTTATTGCATAGCTTATCTTAAATACATTAAAATTATTGGATTCAAAATATAAAACGCTAAGTGTAAGAAGCATAACAGGTTCTGCAAACAATGATATAAAACTCTCTCTGCTGCTTCCCATTCCACCAAATGTACTTGCACAATCAAGACCAATCAATGTTGTTATTATTTTAATTACTGCCAGCATAAATATAACTAAAAATACATTTCCAAAATTTATAATATTATTTGTATAGAAAACAGGAACTAATAAACTTATAACTATTGAAAAAGCCAAACAAATGGATGGCCCAAATATACTAACAAATGAACTACTATTTGATACAACCATTCCTTTATTAAATAGCCTTTTTATGTCGTAGTAGGGTTGGGTAATTTTTGCTCCCTGATATCCTCTAATAAAAGCCTTCATTCTTTTTAATATGCCTACAAATAAAGGAGTTATAATTAATAGAAACAAACTCTGCAAAACAATTAAAACATAATCCAACAAAATCACCACCTAAATTAGTTTGATTGAAACAAATAAAGCAAACATCAATGCAACTAATATATATAAAATATATAACTGTATTTTTCCATAGTGCATCTTCACGACTTTAGTAGCTATAAAATCAATCATTCTAACAACTGGCATATAAATATTTTCATAAAAGATGTCGTGTATACTAATTTTAAGTAAAATGGCTTCCTTTTACTAACATTCTTTCTATATGATGCAACTTTTCCAAAATATCTTGAAACAGGTTGTGAAAACCCTTCTCCCGAATACTGCATATAAGGCTTTACTGCATTAAATCCACATCCCCAAGTCTCATAGTTTTCAATTTTGTTTTTCCTACTTATTAGAATTAAAAGAGCAGTTATTACAAAAGCTATAAATGAAATATATATTATATCGCTGGCTATATAAATTGTGTTCATATCCTTTATATTTAAAATGTCCTCTGAAATTCTTGATAAAAACTTTACTACAAAGGGAGAAAAGATACCTAATACTACTGCATATATTGATAAAATGCCCATACCTATATGCATTGAAGTTGGTATCTTATGCACTTTAACAGCCTTTTGGCTCCTTGCTTCTCCTAAAAAGTTATCCCAAAATACTTTATTGCAGAATATATTGCTCCAGATGAAGTTAAAGCTAATAATGCTAAAGAAAGTACGATTAAAATAGATATGTTTTTATTTTGAATTAAATTAGTTGCCTCAATAAAGCTTCTAAATATTAAACTTTCGCTTGCAAAACCATTAAATGGAGGCATTGCAGATATAGAAGCCATACCTATAAAGGCAAAAATAGTAGTATATTTTAATGTCTTGTGCAGTCCACCTAATTCATTCATATTTTTGTAGATGTTGCAAACAAAACGCTACCTGCATTGGCAAATAACAGACTCTTAAATACGCTGTGATTTAAAATATGATATAATGCTGCAACTAAAGCAACCAATGCACCTACCTTTATGTTTTGTGAATTTAAGATGATTGAAAGTGCAATGGTTGAAAAAATTAATCCTACGTTCTCAGCGCTTGAATATGCAAGTAGTGCTTTAATATCCTTTTGGAATATACCATTCAATATTGAAATTACTGCTGTAACTAATCCTATTATCAAAAGAACAAGGCCGTTTATTAAATTACTATTATTCACTACTACAAAGTTCACCAATATAAAACCATAGATAGCTACTTTAAGCATAACACCTGACATCAGGGATGATATATTTGATGGTGCGGCAGGATGAGCCTTAGGAAGCCAAGCGTGAAGAGGAATAAGACCTGCCTTTGCTCCAAAACCTATAATTGAAAGATAGAATATAGTATTTATTTGTTTTGTATTCAATGTAGCAAACTGTATATCACTAAAATATAACTTGCCTGTGTATTTATATAAAAGTGCAAACATAATCATAAGTGTTAGTCCACTAATATGCGTCATTATAAAATAAAAAATACCTGTATGTATTGTTGAATATTTCTTATGCTCATAAATTACCAAGAAAAATGACGATATGGACATAAGTTCCCAAAATACCATAAATGATATTATATTACTTGAGAAAACTGTTAAAATCATTGATATAACAAATAAAAAAGTAAAAAACCAAAAATATGTAATAGAATATTCCTTTTTATATTCATTCATATAGCCTGTTGAATATATAAAAATAGGTATAAAGATAAATAGTATTATAAATAAAAAAAGTATGACAGGGGATATACATTAAATTTTAAAAATAAATCCATCCAAAAACCACCTCATTTAATAAAATATTTAGCATTCGAATATTACTACATAAAATTTTACCATACGACAATATTTTTGTTAAGTACATTATAAAAAACTTAAGGTGCATAAGCACCTTAAGTTTATTCAGAAACAGTTACTTCTCCTTCTAATTCTATATCTTCAACTGGTTTTCCAACAAATCTTACAAGCATAAAACAAGCAAATACTCCAAGTATTAGTGAAACCACAACAGGTATGCCTATTGCAACAGGTAAATAACCGCATACTACTGTTACAACACCTATTGTAACTGCATAATACAGCTGTGTTTTAACGTGGTGTAGGTGGTCGCACATTGAACCCATTGAAGACAATATTGTAGTATCTGATATAGGTGAACAGTGGTCACCGAATATTGCACCCGTTAAAACTGCACCTATGCTCATTGTCATAAAACTTGCATCAGGTGACATTGAGTGGGCAAGTGGAATAACAAGAGGCATTAAAATTCCCATTGTTCCATAGGATGTACCTGTTGCAAAGGATATAACAGAACCTAAAACAAATATTAAACTTGGTAGTAAAAACTTTGGTAGTGTACCTGATAATACTCCTGCTAAGTACTTTGCAGTTCCAAGTTCCTTAATTGTTCCAGAAAGTGACCAAGCAAGAAGTAGGATTGCACCTGTTATAACAAGGGACTTTACACCCTCAAGCCAAGTATCTATCGCTTCACTTAATGTCATTATTTTTGTGTTACTGCCATTATAATTGCTATAATACTTGCTAAAAGAGCTGATTGGAAAAGTACAACACTGGCATCAGATGCACCAAATATCTCTCTTATTGAGCTAAAGGATAGAGGTGCATTTTTTATAACCTCAATAAGTTCCTTATCTTCTCCACCTATTATAGCTGTATATCCGCTATAATAAAAACCTAAAAAGGCAAATAGTATAAGAGAACCGATTGGAATTATTGCATTCCAAATGCTAAGCTTTATTCCTTCCTTTGGCTCAATGTTTGAAGCCTCAGTTGATACCATTGGCTTTGCGTCATCTGCAATTACCTTTCCAAGTATCTTTGCCCTTCTTTCAGCCTCAAGCATTGGCCCAAACTCACGTGCAAGTACAGCTGTTAAAACTATAAATATTAAGATGAATATGTTGTAAAATCTATATGGTATTGTTGAAACAAACATTCCGTAGGCATTTACATCTTGTCCAATTTGTGCATAACCGTCTTTTATTAAACTTATTTCATATCCTACCCAAGTTGAAATAAGTGCAATTCCTGCAATAGGTGCTGCTGTTGCATCTATTATAAAAGATAATTTTTCCCTTGATATCTTCATCTTATCAGAAACTGGTCTCATTATTGGGCCTACAATTAGTGAATTTGCATAGTCGTCAAAGAAAACAAATATACCAAGAAGCCAAGTTATAAGCTGTGCACTCCTTGCTGATTTTGCCCTCTTTGCTAAAGATTCGGCTATTGCCTTTGCACCACCCATTTTTGATACAACTGCTATAAGTCCTCCTATAGCAAGACATTGAAGTATTACACCCGCATTCCAAGTATCTGCAAGGGATGCAAGCATCTTATCTACTAATCCTAAGAAGGCATAAAAGAAACTTAAAACAAAACCGTGGGAACTTAAACTTAAAAGAAATGTACCTGTAAGCACCCCTACAAAAAGGGATAAAAGAACATTTTTGGTTCTAAATGCTAATACAATAGCGACAAGTGGTGGTAAAAGTGTTAAAAATCCTGGCATAAAAAAACTCCTCCTTTAATTAATGATTTTTCGGAGGAGAGTCCATCAAAGCAAAAGACACCAAAGGTACAAAAAGCGTACCTTGCCTTTGCATGATAGCTCTCCACAAACTATGCGTTTGTGACAGTGCTATATATATTCTATATAGCCCCAGCCATAGAGCCTTAAAGCATCAGCTCTACGCTTCGGCGATGGCTCCTTTCCTATACCATCATAGTGCTTACCTCAGGTATAGTACTCTTAGACACCGCGCCTCTATCATGTTTAACGCATATTTAATTTTTTTATTTAATAAATATTCTGCAACAAAGTTAATAGTTTGTCAAGCCTTTTTATAAATTTTTGCTATCTGTGCTGCAAGCTTAGCATTATTAAATACAAGCTGAATATTAGACTCAAGGCTCTTTCCACCTGTAATATCCTTAACCTTTGCAAGTAAAAATGGCGTTGATTCTTTACCCTTTATTCCCTTTTCTTCTGCTTCCTTTAGTGCATCCTCTATTGCCTTTGTTATTGTGTCATAATCCATTTCATATTCCTCAGGAATAGGGTTTGCAATAACTGCACCGCCTTTAAGGTTAAGTTCCCATTTAACCTTAAGCATCTTTGCAATTTCCTCTGGTGTATCTAATCTATAATCCACCTTAAATCCACTTTTTCTTGTATAGAAGGCTGGAAGCTCCTCTGTTTTATATCCTACAACTGGAACACCAAAGGTTTCAAGGTATTCAAGTGTAAGTCCTAAATCAAGTATTGATTTTGCACCTGCACAAACCACAGCAACATTTGTATTTGCAAGTTCCTGAAGGTCTGCTGATATATCAAAGGTCTCCTGAGCACCTCTGTGTACTCCTCCTATTCCACCTGTAGCAAAAACCTTTATTCCTGCAAGGGCTGCTATTATCATTGTTGAAGCAACAGTTGTTGCACCATCTATTCCCTTTGCTACGATATATGGAATATCGCGTCTACTTACCTTAACTATTTCTCTGCCTTTTTACCTAAATATTCTATTTCATCGTGCGTTAAACCTGCCTTTAGTTTTCCTCCTATTATTGCAATAGTTGCAGGTACTGCACCATTTTGTCTAACTATCTCTTCAACCTTAAGTGCAGTTTCAACATTTTGAGGATATGGCATACCGTGTGATATTATTGTAGATTCAAGTGCTACAACAGGTTTGCCATTTTCAAGTGCCTCTTTAACCTCATTAGAAACAACTAAATAATCCTTTAACATAATCCCAACTCCTTTGCCTTTGTATTCACATTTTGTATTGTCATCTTGTTTGAAATAGTGTCCTTTGATGAAAGGGCAATTGCTGCTGCTGCCATTGCAAATTTAGCTGAATCTTCTATTGTATAATCATATAAATAGCTGAAAACAAGTCCTGCCAAGAAGGCATCACCTGCACCCGTTGCATTTACAACATACACCTTTGGCATATCTATTTTAAAGATTCCTTCCCTACTTCCGCAAACAACTCCCTCTTCACCAAGGCTTAAAAATACCCTTTTTACTCCTTTTTCTAAAAGTACTTCACAGGCTTTTTTGCTTTATCCACATTATCAACAGAAATTCCTGTCAAAACTTCTGCTTCATATCTATTGGGTTTTATTGTGTGGAACCTTCCTATGAAATCTTTAACCTTTTGTGCCTTTTTAGTTGAAACAGTATCTAAGAATAAATCAACACCTTCAACTTCGGCTATAACTTCAAGTGTTTCTTTAGGTATGTTGGTATCTACAACACAAACCCTTGAGCCTTCTATTATTTTTTTCTTTGATTTTATAAAATCTACACCTATTCTTTCACATATATCCATACAGGATAGGGCAACTGCCATATCTCCTTCTTCATCAAGTATTGAAAGATAGGTAGATGTGTTTTCATCGGCTAAGGTTAAGCTGTGGCTCATATCTATCCCTATGTTTCTTGAATGCTCTATAATTTTTTGCCGTACATATCATCTCCAACGGCTGTTATAAGCTTTACATTAACATTTAGCCTTGCAAGGTTTTCTGCTATGTTTCTTGCTACACCACCTAAGGACATATTTAAAATACCAGGGTTTGAATCTTTGTATTTTAGTTTTTCTTTTGGGAATCCCTGTATATCTACATTTGCACCACCAATAACTAAAACATACTCATCAAGATTTATAATATACCCTTTTCCTAAAATATATCCCTTTTTCATTAGATTTGTGATGTGAACTGCAACAGAAGCCCTTGCAATGTTAAGTTTTGATGCTATTTCCTCCTGCGTAATAAAGGGGTTTTTCTTTATAAGTTCAAGTATTTCTCTTTCTCTATTCGTCATACAATCACCTAAACTTTTGTTTAATATTTAATCATATGTTTATATTAACATTTATAAAAAGAAAAATCAATAAAAATTAAAATTTTTAGATTATTTCTCGCCTGTCTATAATAAATATTGCAAACAATATAAATACCGATGCCCCAAGGCATATATAAGCTATTGCTTTATATTTATTTGTATATTTGTAACTCTCCACATAGTAAGTTTTTACTGTACCCATTGAATTTATTACACAAACATTACCCTTTAATCCTTCAACAAAGCTAAAGTCACTTAAATACGTAGAAATACTCTTTAATCCAGATTTATTAATAGAATTTAAAGCTAAAACAAATGTATCTTCATTAGCTTCTATAAGCTGAACTACACTATCCTCATCCTTAGCTGTTATACCCTCTTTAGTTTTATATCCTCCATCCTTTACATTAACCCACAATCTATCCTCTAATTCCTTTAAATTTAATCCATAGACTATATTGTTTTTAGATTTATCAGTAGAAAAACCTATGCTTAAACCATCAAGCACATTAATACTATGCCCTAAAAAGGCAAATATATTTGATAGATTGGTTAAATCTTCACTATCTATATTGCTTGGGATTACTACCTTTAAGTTGTTGAACTTTCCATTTTCGATAAAAGGTGCAGGAAAATAAAGAAGGTCTCTTCTTTTTCCTGTTTTGTTGGTTTATATAAAATAGAATCACTCAATATAACAGCAAAGAGATTTTCTGCAACATCTGCTACATCCTTTTTATTTTTAGGAATAAGGTTAAACTTTAATTTTAGTTTTATTGTTCCTGTTTCTGCTATTTCTCTTAAGTTTATCCTTATACTATCCCTTTGAATTTTCTCTAATGATAAGGTTTTATCTGTATAAGGCACATCATTTACCATTATACAAAGTGATGATTTGTTAAAATCTAATAGGTTTGAGTACCTTAAATAAAACTCAAAATAGGCATCCTTAGTTAAACTTTTATCCTTTGGTATTTCTATAAAGAATTCTGCCTCATTATCAATGCTATTTAAAACTATATCTTTATATCCTAACTCCTTTAGAGTTGATTTCTCCTTAAGTGTCTCACAATCCTTCGGTTTATATTCACTCACATATAAAGTGTTACCAGTAGCGGTTTCTAAATAATTAAAATCTCCTAATGTCTTTGTTGCAACAGGAAGTTTTTGCTGTCAAAGGAGGTTATGATTAGAACATACCTACCATCCCTATAGGGGATTTTATAAGTTTTACGACGGCATTATCAGACATCCTTATTCTATCTTCACTATCTAAGAACTTTTTAATTTATCCTCTAAGTCCCAATAGGAGGCTATAACTATTATATTTTTATCCACATCATCCACATTAAAATCCTTAATATGCTTTGCCCTTAGGTTTAAATTTGAATATGCATCATATCTTCCAAGAGCGGACGACAAGTAAAGAAGTGCAAGATAAGCCTCTACATCTTCGCCTGTTATAATAACTGAATTAAAAGTGTTTCCATTTCCTCTTTTAAAAAGGGATAAGGAAAGCTTTTAAGGAGTATATTTTCTGTGTCTTCTTCATACTCAATATGAACATAGCTGTCCTCCTGAATATCAACCCAGTTTCCAATATTAATATCTTCAAAATAGTCATCTTCATCTATCATTTTAAAGGTAGAAATTTTTAAAGAATTAAAGCCTGTCTTTATCCATTCTTTTTTAGGTAAAAGGCTGTTTGTATATTTTTTTGCCGTATATATCAATGCTTCCTACAGGAAAACCATTCAGATAAACAGTCAACATAGAATTTTTATATTTTATTACATCACTTATATTTACATTCAAATAAACATAGCCTTCATCCTTTAAAATCCAATGCTCATCCACATAAAAGTTAAAATTAAAGGAAGCTCTAATTCCTCTAAGTTCTATATTATTATTTAGTTTATAGTTTCTTACACCTATTTCCTCTGCATAAATAGGCTGTGAACAAAGTATAAAAAATATAGTAAAAACTATTAATACCCTTTTCATTCTTTACCCCCTAAAATCTTTCTGTCTTATACCACCTATACTCTCTCTTTGAAATTCTATCCTTTATATAAGAAAAAACACCAACAGTAGAAACAACACTCCAAAGCTTACAATAGGTAAAATACATTAAAAATATTAAAGATATATTTTTTAGTGTAAACTCCTCCTTTTCAAACGATAAAGATATTGAAACCTCAAGTACGAACATAATGTAGGATAAAAGCCAAATTAAAAGCAAGTTACCTAAAACTCCAACCCTTAGTTTAGTAAATATTCCAAGTAAAAAATACAGTCTGACATTAAGACTGAAAGGAGAAAAACAAAATATACAGATGCAAAATAAATAACATCTACCCAGGCTTCCCTTTTATTAGATTGATGTCAAATAGGTATTTAAATATCACATATACATTACCCTTAACCCACCTTTTTCTTTGTTTAAACCACACCCTCAAGGTTTCTGGTTCCTGTTCAAAGGTTACAGACTGAGGCACAAACTTTATTCTATATCCCATCTTGTATATTCTTATACTAACCTCTGTATCCTCCGCCATTGCCTTCTCGTCCCATCCACCAATCCTATCTAATATATCTTTTCTAACCAAAAATTTGTGCCGGGTATTGTACATAGACTAAAAAGTTTCCACCTTCCTCCCTGTGCCATCCATTGAAAACTAAGCCCTTCTATGTTTATAAACCTTGTTAATAGATTTTTATCTTTATTTATTGTCCTAAACTTTCCAATAACAGCACCTAAGGTTTCATCTCTTTTAAGTTCACTTACAAGGTTGTAAAGTGCCCTTTTATCTGGTCTATTATCAGCATCATATACTGCAACAAACTCACCTTTTACATACTTAAGGCCAACGTTTAATGCATTCGCCTTTCCTTTCCCCCTGTATTTAAGTCTGTCTTTATAACTTTTAATCTATCCTTGTACTCCTGCTTTAAACTTTGCAAAATATGCTCTGTGTTATCCGTTGATAAGTCATCAATCACTATAAGTTCGTATCTATTAGATGGATAATCAAAATCCATTATACTCCTTACCGTATACTCAATCACCTTCTCCTCATTATGTGCAGGGACTAAAATAGATACAAAGGGAAATCATCTAAAATGAAGGTTGTTCTTCTTGTTTCAAGATAATAAAGGTATCCAAAATAGGTTAAAATTCCACCTATTATAAGCATTAACCATATAGAATAAAGGGAGAACAAAAACACACTGTCATAAATCATACCCCTTCTCCCTCCTTAAACAAAGTGAGTGAATTAAAATAAACAAGAGCCCTGTTATCAGGAATATAAATATATACAGGACTATCCTCTGTACATCCAGAAAGTTTAATCTTATCTCTAACTTTTTATTGTAATTCCCTTCAACTTTTCCTTTTGAGCTTTTTATAGTTATATCCTTTAAAATTACGTAGTTTTCCTCTTCTTTTAGGTCGTAAAAGCCGTAACCTCTATCCTTTAACTCTTTAATGATTTTCTTTAGATAATCAATATCCATAAATGTATGAAAATAAAAACCTCCAAAATAGTCTCTAACTACTGAAGTTCTATCTATATTTTTTAATATTTCGTTTATATTATCTGAATAGACATAGCCTAAATTTTCAGGTATCAATCTGTTTAAAAACTCAATATTTTCTATTCTATAGGGATAGGATGTGGTACAAAATGAGTACTGAGATGTTTGTATATGCCCTACATAAGTTGAAAAATGTTCTTTTAAAAACTCATACCCATCCCTATTTATGGCATAGTGGGGTGCTTCAAAGGCAAGGGGTATAGACCGCATTTTAAGCACTCTAAAAGTGCACTATATACTCTATCCTCCATATATCTATACATATCTTCAGATGGTGGCCTACTATTTTTTATATCCCAAAACTCATACCCCTCCCCGTCCTTTCATCCCTTATCTGGTGTGTATATCCGTGCAGAACTATTGAAGCTCCATTATCCTGCATATGTCTTAAGGTCTTAACAAGCTCCCTATTATCAGATATCCTGTATATTCTTCCATTTTCTCTATAGGATGGGATTAATGCTATCATATAGGGAATTCCTTCTGACTTTAGATATTCACCTATTTCCTTTAACTTTTTACATCTACTTTAGCGTGTACATCCTCTATCCTCACAAAAACTCTTTTTTCTTCTTTATGTTCTTTGTCTAAAATATCGTGTAGGACATTGCAAAGAATATTAAAGGTTACCCCTCTGAATCATATTTTGTAGCCACCCACCTGTTGTTATATTTAAATATATATGGTATTTGATTTTTTCCATCGGTAAAATAGCTTATTATCTCTGCATTTTTTACATTATAATAGTCAACATAATTATTGTCATATATGCCAAACCTTCTTTTGAAGGGAAAGCTAAAATCCTTATAGTATATATCTACAGCATTATAATTTTTCTCTAAGAAAATATTACTACCAAACTCCTCCATCAAAAGAATACGTCTAAAACCCGTCCCAATAAAAGTAGTAGGTGCTTTATAATCAATCAAATCCTCTACAACACTATCAGGTATTTCCCTTCATCTAAGCCTAATAAAAATACATAATCAAACTCCTTTAAATACCCCTTGTATAGTCCTTCTCTGCAACTTCAAAGACATCTATATCAAAATGGCCTAAAGCAATCTTAAAGGCCAAAACCTCATCATTGTCATAGCCAAATCTATACCTTGTGTCGTATATTATAAGGGCCCTGTCGCGTCTATCCTCTGCAAAAGCTCTTCCAAGCATAAAACAGAGAATAAACAATAAGCTAATTATTATCTTCTTTAACAATATAACATCCCCCATCCTTAAGGCTAAAAGTGCATTTAAATTATCAAAGGAGTGAGCATATAAAGTAACTTCATTTCCTAATGCACCATATATGGGGGATAATCTATTTTTACATTGAAGCTTAAGCATTCTGTTTATTAGCATATTGTATAAATCTATATCTTTATAGAATAATGCTACCCTTGCTAAAGTTGCATATATTGCTGTGGATTCTACCTTTGAAGAGGGTTTTAAATCCTTTATATAATACTCTGAGTAAATAGCACCCCTTATTTCCATCTCATTTTTTATAAACTTTATAAAATCCATATAGAAAATGTTGTCCTCTGCCAAGTGTTCAACCACTATTGCATTTTGAAGAATATCCACCTTATTTTCACTTGAATATTGTTTTGTTCTTAAGTTGTATTTATTTCTAAAAAGGGCGTGCCGTCAATCTTTCCATTCTCCAAAACCCATTTTGAGTTTTCATATATACTCTTAAAGTTTGGTTCGTAATTGCCAATAAGGTTCATTGTATATAAATCTATGTAGGATAGAGTTATCGCTCCTGCCCTTGTATATCCATCATAATAATCCACTAAAAACCCACTTCTACATTCATATTTTTTACAGCACCTATAATCCTTTTTGCAAGATTATAATACTCCTTGTCCCCAAAAACGCCATACCCAATGATAAGAGCTCGTACAATTCTTAAATCATCTATTGAAGCAGAGGAGGAATATTTATAATCCTCTCCTACCCTCCAAGAGACTAAATTGTTTTTAAGCATCATTCTTTCCTTTACAAACTCAACGTGCCTTCTATAACCTTCTTCATCCTTTATATACAAATAATACAGCATAGCAAGTCCCTCAGATTCTGAAAGGACATCCCTCGAACCAAACTCATTTTTATAGTTTGTATAAACACCTCCATATTCATCGGTTAACTTTTTCTCAATAAATTCTCTAACAAGCCTTTCACTTACTATTTCGCAAGGATAGTCATATTGGAAATTCAACCTTTGACTATTCATATTCCCTCCCACAGCATAAAAATTAACAAGATTAGAACCACTATATACCTTTTAATAACAACCACTCCCCAACGTCTTATAAAATTATATTTGTCTAAAGAATTAAATAGAACAGGTTAAATCTTGGTTAATTTATTGACAAGCCCTTTGTGTTGATTTATACTAATATTGAAAATAATCTGAATATTATTGTTTTTGGAGGCGACCTACTATGACTTTATACCACATAGACCTAACCCTTAGAAATACAATAGATGACATAGCAAAGGAAATCATAGACAACAACTTTGATGTAATTGAAATAGACGGGATTTGCAACAGTTGCGACAAAAATTTAGTATTTGAATGTTTTGATTCAAACCCTATATTTAACATATTAAGGGAACTTCAGCTACAGGGAATTAGAGGATATAGATTTGATTGTAATATTTATAACAATTCAGATAGAAAAATTACTCTTGTAAAAAATACGATGTTACTAATATAAATGAAATATAATACATAAAAGCAACAGATTTCTCCCCTTAAAATATTAAAGTATTAATCCTTATGATATCATCTGTTCAATTCTTTATTTTTTAATATTTTTATTTATCTTAGGTTTCTTGACATCAGACTTTTTTACTATATACTACAATTGTTAATTGTCTGAAATATTTGGTGGTAAAACCATCAAATATTTTTTACGCCTTATGCAATCGTTTGCTCATATTGGAAGGAGGTTTTATAATGTCTAAGAAAATATTCACCTTTGATTTCTGGCAAAAATTCGGAAAAGCACTTATGGTCGTAGTTGCAGTAATGCCTGCTGCAGGTCTTATGATTTCAATCGGAAAACTTATCGGGATACTATTTGGGGACATAACACTTACACAAACGATTGCAAGAATTATTGAAGACTTAGGTTGGGGGATAATTGTTAATCTTCACATATTATTTGCAGTTGCAATTGGAGGTTCTTGGGCAAAGGAGAGGGCTGGTGGAGCCTTTGCTGCACTTATAGCCTTTATATTAATAAACCGCGTAACAGGTGCCATTTTTGGAGTAAATGGTGCAATGCTTCAGGATGCAACCGCAACTGTTAAAACTGTATTTGGTTCAAACTTAGTTGTTAAAGACTATTTTACATCTGTACTTGGTGCACCTGCACTTAATATGGGTGTTTTTGTTGGTATAATAGCAGGTTTCTTAGGTGCCGCACTATATAACAAATACTACAACTATAATAAACTACCAAATGCACTTTCCTTCTTTAACGGAAAAAGATTTGTACCATTTGTTGTTATAATAGGTTCAGTAATTACAGCAACTTTACTTTCAATAGTTTGGCCAATTGTTCAAACTGGTATAAACTCCTTTGGTAAATGGATTGCAACTTCAAGGGATAATGCTCCCTTTATATCAACCTTTATATACGGAACACTGGAGAGAATTCTGCTTCCATTTGGTCTTCACCATATGATAACAATACCTATGAACTATACTGAACTTGGAGGAGTTTACACCATACTAACTGGTGATAAGGTAGGACAAGCAGTTTACGGACAAGACCCGCTATGGCTTGCTTGGATTACAGACCTAAACAATCTAAAGGCTGCAGGAGATATGGCTACATATAACAAGCTGCTCTCAACTGTACATCCAGCACGCTTTAAGGTTGGACAAATCGTAACTTCAACCGCATCACTAATAGGTGCTGCACTTGCAATGTATATGAGCGTTGAAAAGGAAAAGAGACCTCAATATAAATCAATGTTTTTATCAGCTTCACTTGCAGTATTTTTAACAGGTGTTACAGAACCTATTGAATTTATGTTTATGTTTACTTCACCAATACTATTCTTTGGATATGCAGTATTTACAGGACTTGCCTTTGCAATGGCAGACCTTATAAACTTAAGAATACACGCCTTTGGTTTTATAGAACTTTTAACTCGTACACCTATGATAGTAAATGCAGGACTTTCAAAGGACCTATTAAACTTTGTATTTACTTGCCTTCTATTCTTTGCTGTAAACTTCTTTGGATTTAGGTTTGCTATAAAGAAGTTTAACATACTAACTCCAGGACGTGGAGAAAACCAATTAGATGCAGAGGAAGAGGCTGCTGCAACAACTACAAATTCAAGCAACAAAGAGTTGGCACTAAAGATAATAGACCTTCTTGGCGGAAGCGAAAACATAGTTGAGGTTGACGCTTGTATGACAAGACTTAGAGTTACAGTTAAGGATACATCTTTAGTTGCAGAACAAAGTAAATGGAAGGAAAACGGTGCTGTTGGATTAATAATTAAGGATAAGGGAATACAGGCAATATACGGACCTAAAGCTGATATATTAAAGTCAGATATAAATGACATATTGGGGGCATAAATATGAAGCTTTTAACACTAAACTGCCACTCTTGGATTGAAGAAAATCAACTTGAAAAACTTGATATAATTGCAAAGGATATAATAGAAAAGGGATATGATGTAGTTGCACTTCAGGAAGTAAATCAGCTAATAAAGAGTGAGACTGTAGAGGGAAATATAAAAGAGGACAACTTTGCCCTTGTACTTATGAATAGGATAAATGAAGTTTCAAAGGAAAAGTACAGTATGTACTATGAAAAAAGCCATATAGGATACGATAAATACGAAGAGGGAGTTGCCCTTCTTACAAAACATAAGGTGCAGGGTGTAAAAACATACCTTGTTTCTAAAAATGATGACTTTAGAATCTGGAAAACAAGAAAAATCCTAAAGGCAAGTATTTTAATAGAAGGACAAGAAATAGACTTCTACTCCTGCCACCTTGGTTGGTGGGAGGATGAGGAGGAACCCTTTAGAGAACAATTCGATAACCTTTATCAAACTATTGATAAGGAAAAACTAACATTCCTTATGGGAGACTTCAACAACAACGCATTTATACGAAATGAAGGCTATGATTATATGATAAAAAGGGACTGTTTGATACCTACACTCTTGCAGAAGTTAAGGATGATGGAGTTACAGTTAGAGGTAAAATTGCAGGTTGGGATGAAAATAAAAAGATTTAAGGCTTGATTTAATTTTAGTGAATAGGTCAATTTATGTTAAATCATCAAAGGTTATATTCAATGGTATAAACAAAGAGGTTGTTTCTGACCACTTTGGAGTTTGTGTTGAAATATAATATATAGGGCTGGGAGGTTAAAATTAGTCTCAGCCCTCTAAATAAACTATATATTTTCTGATTATTTTTAAATTTGTATAAAATTATAAAGGATGGTGTTTATTGTGAAAAGAGCTTGGTGGAAGGAAGGAGTAGCGTATCAAATCTATGTTAGAAGCTATAAGGATACCAATGGAGATGGAATAGGAGATTTAAGGGGTATAATTGAAAAACTTGATTATCTGAAACATTTAGGTGTAGATATGATATACCTAAACCCTATAAACAAATCTCCTAACGATGATAACGGATACGACATAAGCGACTACTACGATATAATGGATGAATTTGGCACAATGGAGGACTTTAAACTTTTAATTGAAGAGATGCACAAAAGAAATATGAAGCTTATAATGGACCTTGTTATAAACCACACATCAGATGAACATCCTTGGTTTGTTGAGAGCAGAAAGTCAAAGGACAACCCATACAGAGATTATTATATCTGGCATCCAGGAAAAGACGGCAATCCACCAAACAACTGGGGTTCCTTCTTTGGAGGAAGTGCCTGGGAATATGATGAACAATCAGGTGAATATTATCTACACCTCTTTTCAAAGAAGATGCCTGACTTAAACTGGAGATGTGAAGAAGTAAGAAACGAAATAATTAAAATGATTCAATTTTGGATTGATATGGGGGTTGATGGATTTAGATTTGATGCAATAAATCACTTAGAGAAGGATTTCAACTTCCCTGATGCAGAGGTAAAGGAAGGGCAAATATATGGAGACTTTATAAAGTACGTGCAAAACCTTCCTAAGGTACACGACTATATAAAGGAAATAAGAAGAAGGGTGTTTAACACAGGACACCACGTTTTAATTGGAGAAACAGGTGGAATAAGCTACCACAATGCCTACCTATACACAGGAGTTGATAGAGAAGAACTTGATATGACCTTCCACTTTGATATGCACTCTGTAGGAAAGGGAGATAAGGATTGGGAAAGAAGAAAGATAGACCTTGTTAAAGAGATTAAGGAAAAGATGAGTGGATGGCAGATGAGGGAGGAAAAGGAGGGCTGGTGTCCTATATTCTACTCAAACCACGACTCAACAAGAACAGTTTCAAGGCTTGGCGATGATGAAAAGTATCATAAAGAATCTGCCAAAATGCTTGCTACACTGCAACTTACACAAAAGGGAACTCCTTTTATATACTATGGTGACGAAATTGGAATGACAAATGCTTGGGACTTTGAACTTGAGGACTACAGGGATGTTGCTGTGTTTAATAAGTACAGGGACTTTGTAGAAACTGGACTTGTAAGCCACGAAAACTATATAAAGGGACTGCATCTTACATCAAGGGATAATGCCAGAACTCCAATGCAGTGGGACGACTCTGAAAACGCTGGATTTAGCAAACAAACTCCTTGGATTAGGGTAAACTCAAACTATAAAAAATAAATGTAAAGTCACAAATGAAGGAAGAAGATTCAATATTAAACTACTATAGAAAGCTTATAGAACTTAGAAAGAATAATTTAACCCTTGTTTACGGCGACTTTATTGAAATAAATAGAGAACACCAGGAGATATATTCATATATAAGAAAAGGCGAAGACGACGCATTTCTTGTAATAGTAAACTTCTTTGGTGGAACACCAGAATTTAAACTTCCTGAAGATGTTAAAATTAAAGAGGCAGAGCTTGTTTTATCAAACTATCAATGTGAAGATAAAAACATAGATAACATAAAATTAAGACCATATGAAGCAAGAATTTATAAGTGTAAATTATAAAAAATAACCTTTAGGTGACCTCACCTAAAGGTTATTTTTTAACTTTCTTGAAGTTTTGAAACAGGAACTTCAAAGACCTTATTTGTTTCTAAATCCTTAATTAGGGCTGATTTACTGTCTTTATGTACCTCCTCAATCCAAACGCTGTGCCCATTGTACTTCACATCAATTACACCCAGTGAATCTTGAATTTCCATTGCCCTCTCTATCCTCATACCTACACCCCTTTTGTATTATTTTTGCATAATGTATAATATTATACCTTATAGATTAACATTTATTTTCTCAAAGACTTTGCTTTTCCAATACTACCATTAAGTTTTTTCCAAACATAATTATGTTCCTCTACACAATTAGAAAAATCGCCCTGCTCCCATCTTTTAATATGTCAATCAATTTCTTCTTTTCTAAACTACTAAAATTACTTTCATTTATCAATGATATAATTTCTCTACAAAGCTCTGGAGTTATTTCAATCTCTCCCCAAATCTGCCCATCTTCTGCCTCAATCTTACTATTTGCCATCTTGTGCATAGTATCATATATATCATACTCAAGTGTCTTTTTAGAAACCGTAAATTCAGACTTAGTAAATTCCTTCAGCACACCTTCTTCGATAAATTCTCTTCCAATAAGAAAGGATAACGCTAAAAACACAATAAAATATTAAATGCCGCTGTTTTCTTTAGCAAACCTTGGCTTGATGAAAACCTGCGACAAACATTAGAATGCTTAGACTTAAAAGCTTTAAAAAGATGTTTTAGAGAGTTAAAGAAACACAAAGGCTTGAAGTTAATATCCGTAAAGTCAAACAGTGGTGACGAAGTGGAGATAATAGTATAGGGCTGTATCTACAGCCCTAATTTACTTATTACCCATCCTATAAATTTTGTAAACACAACATCATATATATAGAAAAATACCTGTGCTAAAAGAGAAAGATGTAATAGTAGCCTATCACAATGTCCTTTGAAATGAATAACTTATACACATTATACACAGCAATTATTGAAAGATTAAAATAGATGTATTTAAACACCCAATGCAATTTGGTTTTACTCTCTAAGTATGCCTTAACTGCAGGATAAAAGGACATAGGGATAAAAACTAATACATAAGCTTTATTAGGAATTAAAAAAAGGATAATATATCTGAAGCTACTGACACCAAAAACCCTGTATATATGTTTGAAACAATAATGGGTATAGCAAGTATATAGCTTGCAAGAGATAAGAAGGTTATCTTTCCCTTAAAACTTATAAGCCCTAAATAAAGTGAAATAACAGCAAGTGCTGCAGATATACCACTGTAGGCGACTCTTTTAGTTTTATCCACACTATCCCCCTTTAGCAGCAGGAAATTAAATCTCCCCTAAACATTCGCAGCAGCAGTCTGCACAGTATAGATATGTACAAATAGTACAGCAGTCGTCGTTTGACCTTCTTGAAGCATTGTAGTAATGAGTATTGTAGTTTCTGTAACTATTATTCATTCTGTATAGTGCATCCTTATACTCTTGATTGTACGGATTCATTTGAGCTGCTCTTTTTATATAGTCGTAACCTACCGAATAGTTTCCCTATTTATATATATAAGCCCCATAAGGTAAAACCATTCATCATTTCTCATATTTATTTTATTTAGCTCTCTTTCAGCACTAAAATAGTCTCCTCTGTTTATGTAGTCCCTAACCCTTTGAAAATCTGAAAAATTGCCTTGATTAGAATATCCACTTGATGAATAACTGCCATTTGAATATCCACTTTGCTGTTTTCCGTGATTGTTTAAAAGATAATCATAGGCCTCATTTATCTCTCTTAATTTTTCCTCTGCAAGTTCCTTTAAAGGATTATCCTGGTATCTATCAGGGTGATATTTTTTAACAAGTTCCCTATAGGCTCTCTTTATATCCTCCATTGATGCGTTCTTGTCTACACCTAATACCTCGTATGGATTTTTCATTTAGCTTCTCCCCTTTAAAATTCTTTCAGTCTTATCGGCAAGGGATAGATATATTATGTTGTCTAATATTCCCTTGTTCTTTTTATATTTAAAAGTTCGTAGGCCTTTGTTATGTTTTCTAAGTAACTATACAGTACAAATCTTATGTTTTCTACTACTCTTTCCTTAAATTTATGTTCATCCTCTTTTTGATAATTAAAGGCGTATACAATTGGGTTGTACTTATTTTCCCTTATATCCTTTTCTAAATCGTCTAAAGCGTCTACCACATAAATCCATCTTCCTAAATTATAACCTAAATATTTTAATATTTCACCTTCTTTTCCTTCTAATACATCAAAGGTTTCCTTTGTAATCTCACCAAAAATATGGCTTAGTCTATCGATGTCTGGTGAATTTTGTTTTTCTAAAAGAGACATCTCTTTGAGGTTTTTGTCTATTTCACATATTTTATTTTTAAATTCCCTTGTATCCTTTATATTTAAAATTTTAGATAGAAGGAGGGATATTATATTTTTATCGTCATTATAATCGTCCAATAACTTTCGGTTTGTTAATATTATATTCATAACAGCCGCATAATCTATGTATTTATTTTGAAAGTAATTAACCCTGCTTACCTTATACCCACAAAACCTCCTCTTTGGAGTGTCTATATCATATTTTATTGAGGATAAAAATAAAGCAAGGAAGGTCATATCGTAGTTTAAAACATACTTTGTAGGATAGTTTATCTTTCCTAAAGATTTGCAAACTCCGCAGTAGTATCCCCTAAAAATTTCAAGTTCCCTAACCTTAAGTTCTCCCTTTAAAGGTGCAACATAGCCAAATATAAAATCACATCCTTTACTTGAGTTTATATTTTTATTTTACAGAAAACATATAAAAAGTTCCATATTTTGTTGATAAAAAAGAATTCATCGCAAGGATGAATTCTTTATAGGCCTGTATTAAGGTTGAAGTTATTTTTTATAAACTGCTCAAAAATCAAATTCTTGTTTTGTCTTGTCAATAGAACCATATTAAAGTTTTGTTTAACATAATCTATTAGTTCAAATACTATTTTATCACCTTTATTGTTTATAACATCCACATATGCCTTTACCAATTCACTCTTTAATTCCCTATCCCTTAAAATTGTTTCTCTAAGAGTTTTAATAAGTTCAAATCCTAAGCTAATTTCCTGGATAGAATAGCTTTTTATGTTTATGCCCTTTCCTACTTTCTCAACAGGTACAAAAACAATCTCGTCTAAAATACCAACAGCTCGATTAAAATCCCCCATAAACATCCTCCCTGATAATAAAAATAAAGATTTGTTTGTAAGATATGTATGTTAATTTTGAGGGAAATATAACCTGACTATTTGGGATCAAAAAGAATTCGCCAATAAATAACTTAAAATGAATTCCTTTTAGATAACATAAACAGCTAAACCCTTTATAAGGAAATTGTATGTTTTTGTTATTAGAATACCTTTAAGGAATTGAATTTTAATCCCTTTGAAGAGAAATATAGTTTCATTAATAATTAGTATAAACTATACTAATATAAATTATACAGTTTTAATCCCTTTCTAGGGAAATATCATTCTAATATGCCCGCTCTGCTGATATAATCTCTGCCCAATCTCTTTATTTTAATCCCTTTCTAGGGAAATATCATTCTAATCAAATAAGGACTTACCAACTGTTTCAGACACACCAATTTTAATCCCTTTCTAGGGAAATATCATTCTAATAAACCCTGACCTAACGTATAACTCTCAATTTGGAGTATTTTAATCCCTTTCTAGGGAAATATCATTCTAATAATGTAATAATTATTCCAGATAATGACGAGCCAGGTAAGATTTTAATCCCTTTCTAGGGAAATATCATTCTAATGCGTTGTTCCTGCTTGCTTCTGCTGTTCTTGCTTGATAGAATTTTAATCCCTTTCTAGGGAAATATCATTCTAATTCCACTGGATTTGTGGATTCAGGTCTTACCAATGGATTTTAATCCCTTTCTAGGGAAATATCATTCTAATCCTTATTATACTTGTGTATTTGTAATAGGTGTATCTGCATTTTAATCCCTTTCTAGGGAAATATCATTCTAATAGAGAAAAATTTGAACAAATGGCGAATGGGCTTAAAAAATTTTAATCCCTTTCTAGGGAAATATCATTCTAATGGGGTAAAAATCTTGACGGGCTAAAAACTATGCTGACGATTTTAATCCCTTTCTAGGGAAATATCATTCTAATGAGACAAAATCATTGAGCTTATGGACGCCGAAACGTGGCTATTTTAATCCCTTTCTAGGGAAATATCATTCTAATTAAATTTCCTCAAAAGTCGCAATAAAAATATGAGTTTTTATTCATTTTAATCCCTTTCTAGGGAAATATCATTCTAATCCATATCTCCGACACTCTTTCCTCTACTCTTTCGTGAAAATTTTAATCCCTTTCTAGGGAAATATCATTCTAATACTATAATACCCCCTGCAAATACTGCATAACTATATAATTTTAATCCCTTTCTAGGGAAATATCATTCTAATCTCGTTTTAGCTCACTAAGGAATATATTCATTCCTTTATTATTTTAATCCCTTTCTAGGGAAATATCATTCTAATTGATACCTCGCTATGTATCAGTGCAAGTCTTGTCGCAAGATTTTAATCCCTTTCTAGGGAAATATCATTCTAATTTTTCTTCTAATGACGCATACTTTAACATTTTTTGATATTTTAATCCCTTTCTAGGGAAATATCATTCTAATTAAAAATTCATTCGGATATGAAACCTTTTTATCTAAAATATTTTAATCCCTTTCTAGGGAAATATCATTCTAATAATTATATCTACGTTGTTATAGAAGAATTCAGTTTTTTAATTTTAATCCCTTTCTAGGGAAATATCATTCTAATTTTTCTTCTAATGACGCATACTTTAACATTTTTGATATTTTAATCCCTTTCTAGGGAAATATCATTCTAATAGAGGGAGGACTTATTCTACAGAACTTGTGTAAATGCAATTTTAATCCCTTTCTAGGGAAATATCATTCTAATGGAGGAATGACCTCCTCTTTTTTGCACTTTTTCTAATTTTAATCCCTTTCTAGGGAAATATCATTCTAATCCTGCACTTTTAGAGTGGTTAGGAATAGAAACAGGCATTTTAATCCCTTTCTAGGGAAATATCATTCTAATGCATATGCAGTTAGGAAATATGCAGGGTTCTTAAAGGTATTTTAATCCCTTTCTAGGGAAATATCATTCTAATACATTTAAAGCCACATTCATTATATTTCTCACATTCTCATTTTAATCCCTTTCTAGGGAAATATCATTCTAATCTACACTAAACAAAATGGAAGCTGAACTCAAGGAAACATTTTAATCCCTTTCTAGGGAAATATCATTCTAATGATTTTTGAAGGAGTATGGGTTACCAGACATTAACAGATTTTAATCCCTTTCTAGGGAAATATCATTCTAATAATGATAGTTCTTAGTGATAGCGAAAACACTATTAGGAATTTTAATCCCTTTCTAGGGAAATATCATTCTAATCCAATTAGCCTTATATTCTAACATTCTACAAAATTATTTTAATCCCTTTCTAGGGAAATATCATTCTAATTTCCTCTTTTAATTCAAAGAAGTTAGTCTTATCAGCTCATTTTAATCCCTTTCTAGGGAAATATCATTCTAATTAACAACATATCCGTCAATGGAAGAATCTGCATGATTATGCATTTTAATCCCTTTCTAGGGAAATATCATTCTAATAATATGCTATGTTGAACAGTTTCAAGAGGAAACAACATTTTAATCCCTTTCTAGGGAAATATCATTCTAATGTGAAAAGGGTAGGGGTGGCTGAAAAATTTCTTAGGATTTTAATCCCTTTCTAGGGAAATATCATTCTAATTGGTAAAACTATAGTAGTCCCAGTTCATAGCAATAAGATTTTAATCCCTTTCTAGGGAAATATCATTCTAATTTAAAAGCCCCATCGGGCTTTTTCTTTTGCAGGAAATCCATTTTAATCCCTTTCTAGGGAAATATCATTCTAATTTCAAAAATCCCCTCCCCAAATTGGCGACCATATATTTTAATCCCTTTCTAGGGAAATATCATTCTAATACTAACTTTGCAAGTGCTTGTCCTTTTGTACTACCTGATTTTAATCCCTTTCTAGGGAAATATCATTCTAATATGCACACCAAGAAAGCTTATGGCTTTATTTGAAATTATTTTAATCCCTTTCTAGGGAAATATCATTCTAATGAAACATGTAGAAGTATCGGATAAAAGCCAATACGATATTTTAATCCCTTTCTAGGGAAATATCATTCTAATAAACTACCTTCTGGCAAGAAACCGTGTGAAGTAAGATAGATTTTAATCCCTTTCTAGGGAAATATCATTCTAATCTTTGACATCCGCAGGGAAATCAAAGGTTTTAACATTATTTTAATCCCTTTCTAGGGAAATATCATTCTAATATCTTTGAGTATGCTCCAATCCTGTTCTATCTCCTCATTTTAATCCCTTTCTAGGGAAATATCATTCTAATCTGATGGAGCACCAAAGGGAAACTTGTATGGTTGAAAATTTTAATCCCTTTCTAGGGAAATATCATTCTAATGCGTACACTTGCTACAACTTCACCTTTTTCATCATAATTTTAATCCCTTTCTAGGGAAATATCATTCTAATTAGCCCCTATTTCTATTCTCAAAGGTATAAAGGTATTACCATTTTAATCCCTTTCTAGGGAAATATCATTCTAATTATAATTTGCCCTATATTAAACATTACACCAGAGCTTGAAATTTTAATCCCTTTCTAGGGAAATATCATTCTAATTTGATTATTTCTTGTGCTTGTTGTTGTTTCCTCTTGAATTTTAATCCCTTTCTAGGGAAATATCATTCTAATATTCCTCCTCAATCTTCTCCTGGCTTGTATCCTTCTATTGAATTTTAATCCCTTTCTAGGGAAATATCATTCTAATTTGCTTAGACTTGTTAAGTTGCTCTTGATATGCTTGATTTTAATCCCTTTCTAGGGAAATATCATTCTAATGCTTCAAGCACTCCATTTTGAACTGTATGCCCTAATATTTTAATCCCTTTCTAGGGAAATATCATTCTAATTCCTTGAAGAGATTCGAGAAAAAACAGGTGGGAATACTGATTTTAATCCCTTTCTAGGGAAATATCATTCTAATGAGAGTGGACCTGTGGCGAGTTAGGTCGCCACAAAGGTCTATTTTAATCCCTTTCTAGGGAAATATCATTCTAATCATAACTAGGAAAGCATTCCTTATCCCTATTTGCATACAATTTTAATCCCTTTCTAGGGAAATATCATTCTAATTATATGTTAAAACTATAGATATGAGCATAATTAAATAAAAAATAAAACAACAAAAGTTAAATTATTACAATTTTTATTAAGCGTAGCTTAACTATCAAAAATGGAATTTAAATTGAAATGAAAGAAACAAAAAAGGGTAGACTATCCCCTTGGTGAAATTGATGCTTAAAAATTTTGATATAACTTAGTTTAAGCTGTCCTTTTAATCCCGATAGGGATTTGTATTTATCAACACAGCCAGATTTTATAGCAGCAATTGCAATAGTTAAAAGACAAATATGTCCGATTGTATTTAGATTAGCAACAGAGTTAATATTTTTAACATAAGCTTGCTCAGTATTTAGATTCTTCCATCTAGAATTGTATCTTTCAGATTCAGTTCTAAGACTGTATATTTTCTTGAAAAATATAGAATCACGATTTATGGAAGATCTATAATCAGTGCCAATACTTATGTATTTTACACAACCTCTGTTTTTCTTACCGTTAAAGAATTTTTCGTGGTTACATGGACATAAAGAATCATCTTTAGAAGTTCTAAAAGGACAGCAAAACTTTTGTTTAATATAGGAATCAAAATATTGTTTGCCATCTTTATGCATTGCTAATCCAGCATCGCATATTACATTACCTGTGGATGTTAAGTCTTTAGGCTTTCTTCCACGTTTATTTAATGCAATGAAAGCATGACCTTTAAGGGTATTACGAATAAAGTCATGATTTTGCTTTGAATCATAGCCTTTATCAGCAATAATATAACTACCTTTGAGTGGGAACCACTCATTTGTATCAGATAGGATTTCTGTAAAGTTAGAAATTTCATTGACATCAGCGGTTGTAGTAAATTCAGCAATGGGAAGACCAGAGATAGCATCACAAATAACATGATTTTTGTATCCCCAGTAGAATTCATATTTTTTCTTTGAATTATTAGGTTTATCTTCTGAAACTTGAACATTCATAGAGTTATTAGCAGTATGAACACCTAATTTACAATCTTTATCAGAAGAAGGCGGGTTATTTTTAGAAAACTTGTTATTTGCGAAGCATTTAGGATTATTAAATTTAGTGTTAGCTTTAACAGGCGTTGCATCAACTGATATAAAGTTGTTGTCAATAAATCCTAGTTCTTTAAGAATATTAACTTGATTTTTCATGATTTCCTTAAGATAAGAGTTAGATAAATTTTTAATAAATCTCTGAAAAACTGAGTATGAAGGCAAAGGCTTAAGAATATTAAAACCACAAAGCTGAGCAATGATTAGATTATTTTCTAGAAAATCTTTTAGGTCAGTAATTTTGCCGAACTTCTCACATTTCATAACAATAAAGGCTCTAAAAGAGCATGGCGAGAATAGCCATTAGGACCATATTTAGAAGGAATCCTATCGGGTAATATAGATAAATCAAGACTATCAAAGATTTTAGTATAAAAATTGATAAGTTTTTGAGAAGTAAAAAGTTCAATTATATTAAATATTTCTTGACGTTGGTACATAGAGATTTCCTCCTTATTGTTTTTGTATTATGTGTGGTTATATAGTATAATTCGACAAAAAGAGAGGAAATCCTATGACATAAATTTGAGTGATAAAAAATTTGGCCCTATCGGGCTAGTAAAATCAAGGTCTTTGAGTTATGCTCAAGGCTATAAAACTACCATTAGGGGTGAGTTTATGCATTTTAATCCCTTTCTAGGGAAATATCATTCTAATCACATAAAGCAATAGTTAGGCATGTAGAGGAAGATATTTTAATCCCTTTCTAGGGAAATATCATTCTAATATATTATTCTTAGAAACGAGGAGGAATGAAAAATATTTTAATCCCTTTCTAGGGAAATATCATTCTAATTTAATAATCAACACGTCAACCTTGGAATAAAAATATAATTTTAATCCCTTTCTAGGGAAATATCATTCTAATAGCGTCAATTATTACCTGTGCGTATTGAAACATATATTTTAATCCCTTTCTAGGGAAATATCATTCTAATGACAAAGTATTGAATATTGATGTAGCAGATGGAATTTTGATTTTAATCCCTTTCTAGGGAAATATCATTCTAATACAGTTATTTGGTCATCAGAAAGTCTTGTTGCTCCTTCATTTTAATCCCTTTCTAGGGAAATATCATTCTAATCAATATTAAGAAGCGACATCAAGACAAGATATGAAGCAATTTTAATCCCTTTCTAGGGAAATATCATTCTAATCTTAAAGGAATAGCTTTAATATACTTCTTATAACCAATTTTAATCCCTTTCTAGGGAAATATCATTCTAATCTTCCTTCGATGTTTGCACCATCTGTAAAGTTTTCAATTTTAATCCCTTTCTAGGGAAATATCATTCTAATGTGGAACAAGCCCTCAATACACCACAAGAACTATATTTTAATCCCTTTCTAGGGAAATATCATTCTAATACTTGATATGGCAAAAGAGTTAGCAATGATACAAAGAATTTTAATCCCTTTCTAGGGAAATATCATTCTAATTTCTTTTGTCGATACATTTACGCTCGCTGCTATTGGGATATTTTAATCCCTTTCTAGGGAAATATCATTCTAATATTGATAGCCCACCGCATAGGTCGAATACCCTAAATATTTTAATCCCTTTCTAGGGAAATATCATTCTAATATAGGTGGTGCTTGAATGAAAAATCAATTTATAATTGAATTTTAATCCCTTTCTAGGGAAATATCATTCTAATAGCACTTGTATTTGACCCTAATGCTATGCTAATAGGTCATTTTAATCCCTTTCTAGGGAAATATCATTCTAATATTGTTAGGTTTTCGTCCTCGTGGACAAGTCCTGCCATTTTAATCCCTTTCTAGGGAAATATCATTCTAATTATAATATTGGTTCTCAAACATCATATTTACAAGAGTATTTTAATCCCTTTCTAGGGAAATATCATTCTAATGAGTAACATTTGGCAGCAGACAAACAGCACTTGAAATTTTAATCCCTTTCTAGGGAAATATCATTCTAATGAGAATTAGCCCATTTAGTAAATTCTCCTGCATTAGATTTTAATCCCTTTCTAGGGAAATATCATTCTAATTTTTAAGTATAATTGCGTATAGCAAAATATACTTGCATTTTAATCCCTTTCTAGGGAAATATCATTCTAATTTACTTGTCTATTTGCCATCTCTAATGCTCTTTTCATATTTTAATCCCTTTCTAGGGAAATATCATTCTAATGGGCTAATAACTGCAGCAGAAAATTATATTAAAAATGCATTTTAATCCCTTTCTAGGGAAATATCATTCTAATTTTTGGCAAGGTAAAAGAGTATATTTAGGATTAGATTTATTTTAATCCCTTTCTAGGGAAATATCATTCTAATTCATTGAGCACTCTTATGCTTGTCGAGCTGGTAAAGGAAATTTTAATCCCTTTCTAGGGAAATATCATTCTAATTATTGCCGCAACTTTTAATATACCAGTTGAATTACTATTTTAATCCCTTTCTAGGGAAATATCATTCTAATTTTGAGAATTATTGTTGCATCTTGACTACCTGCATTTTATTTTAATCCCTTTCTAGGGAAATATCATTCTAATGCACTATTTGTTGGTGGTTATTGTGGTAGTAGTTATACATTTTAATCCCTTTCTAGGGAAATATCATTCTAATGTAGGTTTCTATTTTGGACAATCAGTAGCAAAGAAAATTTTAATCCCTTTCTAGGGAAATATCATTCTAATGACAGTGTAGGGGAACCTACGCTGTATTTTTTAAAAATTTTAATCCCTTTCTAGGGAAATATCATTCTAATTCAAAGAGAGTATCGGAAGTTGAAAAAGACGTAGAAATTTTAATCCCTTTCTAGGGAAATATCATTCTAATTGCTAAGCTTGCGAAAAGTTCTTTTGTCGATACATTATTTTAATCCCTTTCTAGGGAAATATCATTCTAATGTGTCAGAGGAATAAAAGATAGAACAAAAGATGGAGGGATTTTAATCCCTTTCTAGGGAAATATCATTCTAATGGAAAGCTCCACAGTTTTCACAAACCCATTCTCTATTTTAATCCCTTTCTAGGGAAATATCATTCTAATTTAGCAATGTGCAAGACTTATGCTGAAAAATTTTATATTTTAATCCCTTTCTAGGGAAATATCATTCTAATAGAGGATAACATGACAATAGACTACGGACAACAGTTAAATTTTAATCCCTTTCTAGGGAAATATCATTCTAATGATTTCTGAATGATAATAGGTGTAGATTTAGGCAATTATGCATTTTAATCCCTTTCTAGGGAAATATCATTCTAATAATGTTTAAACCCATATTCCCTGGCTTTTTGTATTATTTTAATCCCTTTCTAGGGAAATATCATTCTAATAAAGAGTTGCAAGCAATATTTGCACTAGACCAAAAGCATTTTAATCCCTTTCTAGGGAAATATCATTCTAATTATCCCTGTGATTAAATTTGTTTTAGTTCCTACTACTTATTTTAATCCCTTTCTAGGGAAATATCATTCTAATAAATACAATTGTAAAATCAAATGTATTGTTTCAGACCCAATTTTAATCCCTTTCTAGGGAAATATCATTCTAATTGACCCAATCACTCAATTAATGACATCTCTTGTTTTGATTTTAATCCCTTTCTAGGGAAATATCATTCTAATATAGCAGTTGAATTAGAACTGGCTGACCTACCATTACAAGATTTTAATCCCTTTCTAGGGAAATATCATTCTAATATAAATATGGAATCCTACATCTCCAAAATCTTTTTAAATTTTAATCCCTTTCTAGGGAAATATCATTCTAATGTATCCTTGTCTTGCTGCTTCTTTGTAGTCAAATTTTTATTTTAATCCCTTTCTAGGGAAATATCATTCTAATCATACAGGGTAGGTATACAAAGTGGTTTCATAACCCCAATTTTAATCCCTTTCTAGGGAAATATCATTCTAATGTAAATACAATAATCCAGGAGCAGAAGTTCTGTGTAATTTTAATCCCTTTCTAGGGAAATATCATTCTAATATGTTAGAGAAGAGTTATGACACTAAAACAGGTTTAAAAGTATTTTAATCCCTTTCTAGGGAAATATCATTCTAATCATATTTGCAAGAGCAATTAGAAACAGTAGGACTTATTTTAATCCCTTTCTAGGGAAATATCATTCTAATTTTAGTCGTGATTTCGAAAATATACTTGAACAGCAGTATATTATTTTAATCCCTTTCTAGGGAAATATCATTCTAATCAGAATAGACAGGATAGTTATACAGTTAGACAAAACAATTTTAATCCCTTTCTAGGGAAATATCATTCTAATAAGAAAAACAAAAGCTTGTAGAGATGTTGAAGATTATATTTTAATCCCTTTCTAGGGAAATATCATTCTAATCCTGTCTTCAATATATCTTAAATTCAAACATATCATTGTATACTTTGCGAATAAATTATAAATAAAACAATTAATAATCCTAAAAAATATTTGTTAATTTCTTGTATAACTTGAAAATACTAATGCGAATTACAATAAACCATATCATTAATAAAAAGTCATTCAAAATACTAAATTCTATAAAATATAATTATAAATTTATTTTGCAGTTGAAACTCTTTTCGCATTTTATACTATACGTAAAATATATCTTCTTTATAGTTTTTCTTTATACCTAAATATTCTATAAACCTTTGTGCTTCAGGAGTTAATTTATAGATAATTATACTATCTTCTTTATTGTCTATCAACTTTAATAATTTCATTTTTATCGTTTGTAATTGAGTGTTATTTAGTCTGCACTCAAACAGAGAATACTGTACCCTTTGTCCAAATCCCTCTAAAACTTTAGAAACCTTATTTCTGGTTCTATCCTTAGAAATATCATAACTTATAACATATAAATTTTTATTTTCATTCAATCAAATCCTCCCCTATTTAAATGTATATGGTATATACTCATTTAAATCACCTATTAAATATTTTACTAACATTCTTGATTGCAATAAAATTACCTTTTTAAAAGGTATTTTCTCTTTTGATAAAACGTGAGATGTTTGTCTTTCAAACCTTTCTCTAATCTTCTTAAAATACTTCAATCTCGCATCACTATCTAAATAATATGCACCTAACTTTTCCTCAAAATCTTCCTTTAATATCTCTTCATTCCTAATTAAGTTTAATACAAACGCATCAGCTATAGGTCTTATTTCCTCAAGCATATCTAAAGCAAGTGCAGGTCTCCCATAAACACAAGAATGTAAAAACCTATATAAGGATCTAATCCTGCTGTAATCAAGCTACTTATACATTTTGTAAGAAATATTGTGTATGTATAGGATAATAATGCATTTATTTCATCTCTTGGCGGTCTTCTACTTCTATAATTAAAAACAAATCCTTCAGGTATAACCTTTCTAAATCCCTCAAAGTAAATTCTACTAATTATCCCCTCATACCCCATTAGTTCATCAATACTTTCTACTTCTAAAATTTTTCCCTTAATTGATTTTATTTCATCTATTTCAGTTTGCAAAAACTTACCATATATCTTTTGCCATCTATACAACATAGTGATTTGATTTTTAACTTTACCTAAAATAAATCTTTTAGCTAAATACAACCTATTACCTTCGTAAATCTTATATTGTTTTACACGTAAATTTATATTCTTACCTAAAGGTGGTATTATACTTCCTTTATACTTTACATCTTGTGTTAAAAAGTGAATATAAATTTTTTATCCATTAAAAAATGTATTGCTGGTGTTGTAAGAGTTGCCCTACTTAAAATTATTATATCATCTATATCTATTAACTTGATTTCTGTGTTAGTATCTTTTAAAATCAAAACCTCCCCACTTTTAGATATTTGCCCATTATATTGATCTATAAATAGTGTGTTCACTTTATTCCTCCTCAATAATTATTTTAAATTCTGGCAAGCATATTTCTCTTTCTGAACACCCTTCGCATCTATTTGTATAATTAAAATCACTACATTCTCCTTTGCTAATCATTTTTCTCATATCATCAATAATTTCTTTTAACCTACCTATATCTTCTTCAGTTTTTTCTATAATTCTTCTTCTATTAGAATAATCATAAAAAATATATATCTCATCAACATTTTTTCTATATGTTTCTTCGAATGCTACTGCCTGTGCTAACACTTGAAACTTATCATTTTCCCACTCTGCCCTTCTCCCTCTCTTTTCTTCTATTATTATCGTCTTTCCATCTTTAATTAAAACAATATCAACTATACCCTCAACCCCTAAGTCTTCACTGCATACATATATATTTTTGTAGTATTTACCTCCATCTGTCCAATATTCTAAATCAGAATGTTTTTCCTTTCCCTCTAATGTATAATAATTATCTGTCCTAAAACCTAAAAATATTCTAAATAAAATCTTCTTTTACAGTATACAAATGTATTAATAGATGAAATAGGTATATAATTTTCCAATAAAATCATCCCCTAATAAACTCACGTATACTTTTACCATCTAATTTAATATTAAAATTTCCAAAACCGTGAGCAGTTTTAGCTCCAATTCCTGTATATGTTGAATATACAAGTTGTTTTACAAATATCTCTCTATCCTTCAAAATTAAATTTGATATATCAATTTTTATATAACCAATACATCCATACATATCCAGACCGCAATACCTAACCTTGATATTTTTAAAATTGAATTTTGTTGGAAATAGATTTTTTACTTCTACTTCTTCACAATCCCCTCAATCTTTAGCTGATTTTTCCTTAAACTATTACAGATTACATTTAAATCAGGGTAACAATAGTTTTTACCCATAAGTTTTATAAAAAAGGCGTATTTATAAATATTTCAACCTCTTTAATTTCACTAAAAACAATATTATTTATATCCTGTAATCTTACTCCAAAACACTCATTGGTGCATTCTTGGTATGAATCAAATTTAAACTTAATTTCTTTACCGTTCAAATCAAAATCAAAAGTTATATTTTCAAAAACTAATCTATCTCTTACACTATTTATTAGATTTGTACCCTCCTCGTTCCAAGTAGAAACATATATATATGCTTTATTTTTATTGAAATTTAAATATAACGGCGAAAGAGAAAAAATACTCCTACCGTGTACTTTTTCAGCCTCTTCCCTATTAAGTAATTTATCTAATAAAATACTGTAACTTGCACCGTACAAATTTAGCTTCTTTTCATTGATGTTGTGAAATAGACTAAACTCAAACTTTACCTTTTTAAACACTAATTTATCCTCCTTCTTCTCTGTAATATACTCCACATTAAAAGTGCATTCCTTCCAATATATATTTTTTGTCATCTTCAAAATCAAATGATTTGAACAAAGGAGGTAAGTTATTTCTTTTAATATCTTGTACAACAACTGGATAAATTATCTTTTCAAGTTTATTATTTATATAATTTAATGCCCTTTTGTTTATATCTTTTTATATTTAATCTGAAGTACGGCAAATTTTAAACCTTTATATTCAAGTTTATCAAAATCTAAATTATCATCTTCTTAATTAAATTTAAAATAAAAATCTCCTTGACTTTTTCATTTTTAACTCCTTTTAAAATGGTTATAGAACTTTTATCCTTTTTTATTTTTTTCTTTAACTCCTGTGATTTTTGTTTATCTAAATAATCGTTAATATCTTTTTCTTCGATTGGTTCTAAATTAATAAATCTATTTAATGCTGTAATTATATCTACATTCACATAATCATTTCTGTTTTCATCAATTATATAGCAGGTTGGCACAAAATCCCTAAAGCTAAACAATACTTGGTTAAATATATCCTCGTATTTATATTTAAATTTATCTATTATACTATTAATTTCAGTTATTTCCTGCTGTACTTTAAATATATTTTTATTGGTTATCTTATAAAAATCATCCCTAAGTTCCCTTAAGCTACAACCAAACACCTTAGAAATTTTAGAAAAGGCATTATAAATAGTCATTGGTGCTACAATATTGAAACTTTCTTTGAAATCTTCAGTTTGATAATATATTTTTTCTATCTCATTAAATAGTTCTTTCCTTTCTATCTCTTTATCACTAAATTTTTTAGTTTATTAAATACATAATGCGGTACAAACATAATAGCTTCAGAAACCCTATCTGTTCTTTTACCTCTTGCAATTCTACCTATTCTTTGAATAAACTGTGCACTACTTCTTGCCTCTGCTATTAATATATCTTTATAGGTTCCATCTGCATCATTTGGATCTACTCCAACTTCAATTGAAGCTGTTCCTATTGTAATTTTTGATTTTAAAGGATTATCATCCTTCTTAATTCCATGAACTTCTGCAACTTCAAATCCATCTAATTTTAGTTTATCTGCCAATGAATTTGCTTGAAAAACAGAATCCATTATTATTAAAATTGATTTATTTTCTTTTATAAAATTGCCTTTATTTTCATCTATATAGTTTGCAATATCTTCATTTCCTTTCCACATCCATAAATTAGATGGATATAGTTTAAGTTTAACCTTCTCTTGTATAATTTCATCTCCATCCTCTGCATTAATATTTACAACTTTAATACCTATATTTTTTATAGAATCAACAATTCTATCTTGTGGAGTTGCAGTAAGTATTACAAAAGCAACTGGATTAAATGTTTTTGCCTCAACTTATATGCTTGATAAATTATAGATGTAATCTCTGCCTTTTGTTTTTCATCATATAAATGGAATTCATCAAACACCCAAATTCTATATCTTCCTAAAAGATGTGTTAAATCATAGTTTTCCGTAACTGCTCTATAGTAATCTGTAAATGTTAAGTAATAAAGTATATCTGGATTAGTTAAAACTACTTCTTGAGAAAATAATATGTCTAAAGCTTTTAACCTATTATTTAAATGATTTTCCAACATAAATTCATCTACTTTATCACTAAAAACCAACTCTACCTTTGACTCTTCAAATCCACTTAAAGCCTTATACTGATCCTTTATAAGTTCATTTGTTGAATAAACACCTATTGTTTTATAACCATACTTTAAATATGCTGAATATGCCGACAGGGTTTTACCTGCCCCTGTCGGAGAAGTATTAAAAATAACAATTTGTTCATTGTTTTTAAATGCTTCTTCGATTTCCTTTAAGGTATCCTCTTGATGCTGATAAAATTTAATATTCCTACCTCTTATTATTTCCTCTCGTGTTCCCTTCTTTATTTTTCTTTCATTTAATAACATTTCTATATAATCCATCTACATCACCACCAAAATATTTGCAAAATGGCAATACTAATCCATTTTTAGCCTCTATACATTCTATTTCTTCTTCAAAATAAGGATTTTGTATAAGTCTATTCGGTATTGAAAGCTCTGTAATATCAAACTCTTGTGGTTTTTTATTAAATCTGCATAGTTATATATCCCTTTAAAACTCCCCTTTGATTTAGCAGTATTAACTTCATACCATTGATAACCTACCCTACATACGGCATCCCACTTGCCTAACCTAATAATTTTTTAATATCTACTTTTTCATTGCTTAGGATATATGTTGTTAAAATTGACTCTGGTTCTATAGCTGATATAACTCCATTTACAGGGAAGGCTGTGTTTCTTTCCATACTTAGTGTATACCCATCCTTCATACTATTGAACCTTAAATCTACCGTATTCCCTCCCATTTAGAAGGATATATATAGATACCCAACTGATTTAAATAGTTTAAATCCTCTATATAATATACCTTATCAAAATATATATCATATCTATTTGGACAAAAACCAAAGGCGTAACTTAAACTATAATTGTGCTGATATTTGGAAGTAATATAATAATCATTAATTTCTTTTGATGCATGAAACAGATAATCTTGAAGTTGTATTTTAACTTCCGCTAAATACATCTACATCACTTCTTTCTTGTTTTACTTTTTCCACTATTTCCTTCAGTCTTTTTAATACAATATTCCTCTATTTGTTTTCTATGTTTTGATATACATTTAATAGATTTTCATCTTCTTTAATAAAACTTCTGAATCCATCTATAAAAGCATTTATGTTATCTACTTTTACAACAGATGAAAAACCATCTTTTATAATTTCATCTTCTACTTTATAAAAGCCTCTTTAACTAAATTAATATCTATATCATCTAATCTATCTTTTAATTCATCATATAAGTATTTTGTAAGTTCAAGATTTGTAAAAACTTCTTGATTTGATACATATATACCTAAAATATGGTTCTTTATAAGTCCTCCCTATTTGACTCTGCTCCATATCTTGTTGTTAAAAATATATTAGATAGTATATATAAAAACTCATCCTCTGTAACATCTACTAATGTTCTCAACACAAGGAAATATAACCCCTGGTTTAACATGTTCCTTTGATGATAAGGCTGTTCCTGTTGTATGTGTTTCCTCATCTACTGCATTTAGTGTTATTTCTTCAACTGTTTTATCTCCATATTCCCTAATTGAAAATGCAGTATCTGTTATTACCCTTGTCTTTCTTGCTTGATTTGTATCTCCGTTATCCCCCCTGTGCCGCATATCCATATAACATACAATCAGGGCATTTACCACAAAGCTTTTGGATTAATGCACAATCTTCTTCTCCATATACTTCAAGTCCATTTTCTATGAATTTCCTTCTAAGTGCCTTTCCTGTTCTCCTTTCACTTGCAACTTGCTTTCTTTTATCATTAAAACTCTAGTTAATTTTGAATTATCTTTTATACCTGCGGTTGTTTCTGCAACATTTAAAATTCTTCCTTCTGTTGTAAATATTCCATAGGACTGAAGTTCACGAGCTATAACTACTTGAATGTACTTATTTTTCTTTACATCTGATATCATCTCTGCAAAGGCATTATTTTCTCTTAATACTTTTAAGAAATCTCTACTCATTTCCTATTCCTCCTTATTTTTATCATTATCATATAATTTTTTAATACTAAAAACTCAATTGTAGAGGCATAGTAATTTTCATTTTTAGATACCTCTCCTTTTTTCCCTTTGCATATCCCCTCATAGTAATCATCTACTATTGTATTAGCAAATTCCTCTATAGCTTCTATCTTTTCTCTGCCATAGGTTAAAGAATATATATTATTATGTCTTTCAACTAAGTCCCTAACTGCACCACAAATAATCTCTTTAATCTCTTCTTTATTATTTACTCTTGCCTCTTTAATAACTTTTATAGAACGTCTAAATGGAAGGGTAATAATATAACTCGAATCACTCTTATTAGGTTTCCAAAACCTTAACATCTTTTCTGTAATTTCACCGCATACAGTCATATAAACGCCTCCATTCAAATTTCCTATTATAAATAATGAATTTATAAATGGTTTTTCCAAATTGTATTTATAAATTGTTTTAAAAAATTCACATCTGTTTTTAGAATCTTTAAATCTTAGATAATTAAATATACCTAATGGATGGACTGACATCTTTGTTATTAGTGGAAGCAACTCCCGTTTTTCTCTCCCTTGAAACCGTTGTATATATCTTCTATTAAAAATACAGCATTTAAAACATAGAAAGGTTTTTTAACTGCCTAATATCTTTTATGTTAGTTAAATTTTTAATTAATACTTTATTTAAGTATACATTTTTGTATTCTCCATTAAATAAAACATCAATATTATTAATATTTAAAGTTTTAGAAGCTGTAACAGTTATATTTAAACCAAAATAGTAGGAAAGCAGAAGTGCCTGATAATACATTTTTAATATATTTTCGCCATCTGACGAACTATAGTTAAAAACATTAAACCTATATTTTGGTTCAGAAAATTCATCAGCTAAACGTTTTTGTGAAACTCAATTTCTAATTTATTTTCTTCTACTCTTACAAATATAGATTTATTGTTATATTCTTTTCTATACAAAGTTCTTTCATCAATTATATCCTTAACTTGCGTTTCTAAATTTTTAAAAACCTCTAAAGTTATTGGGAAATCTATATTACTATAGGTATACATGTATATATCAGAATTTACATACGTATCCTGTAAATTGAAAATTATTTTTGTAGCATAGCATCATATGCACATATTTTACATAAATAAGGTTGTTGTTTTATTTCCTTTGTAAGCCTTCCTTTTTATAATTAACAATTACTTCTTCTGGCTTTGATTTAAATGAATATTTAGTTCCTAAAAACCCTTTTTGAAAGCCTAATCCTTCTGGTATTTTTCTTCCACATATTAAACACGTGGATTTTATCTTTTCATCTTTAGTTATATAATCAGTGTCATTTATTTTATTAGTGAAAACTTCACAATAATAATCCTTTAAATCTTGTTTTAACAGTATAACATTATTGTCCTTTAAGCGAAATTTTTTATATTCTCTTTAAATTCTTTTTAAACCTTTCCTTTATTCTCTGTTCAATTTTAATAAAATCATCTCTTTGTAGTATTAAATTTGCTACATAGCTTGAAAGTAAAACATAATAAACTTTAATTCCACCTTCATCTAAAACTTTTTAAAATTCATCATAAACTCAATATTACCCTTTGCTAATCCATCCAAATCATATACATTTAATATACTTTCATTAAAAATCTTCAAAGCTTCTAAATATATATCTTCAACATTTTCCTTAGCTAAAAAGTATGAAACGAATTTAAACATATAAATATTTGTCTAACTAAATCTATAAATAATTCATCTTCTTTTCTTTTAAGATATTATCTATTATTTCAAATCTACTATCTTTAATTAAATCTTTATCTATTTTATCCTTTGCCTTTTCAAATCTATTTTTAAGTCCTTTAAATAAGATATCACCATTTTTTGATGTTAAAGCCCTATTTAGTACTTCTAACTGATTATCTGTATCTAATATCAAAAACAAATCAAAAAATTAAAGTTATTTTTGTTATCTCGTAGATTACTTGCTATAGCCTCTAAATACTTTTCGTTACTTGCTGAAGCCAATAGTGCCTTATCTACTATCATTTCTACTTCTAAATCAAAATCAATTTTTTCCCTACATAGATGATATGATTATTAAAATAGCAAAACAAATTTCTACCTGTTTCTTCCATATATTGCTCTAATGCCCTTATCATTATATTAGTTATGGCTGGACGTACTTCTTTAATTGTTACATAGTTTATCTTGTATTTTTCATTTAAACCTAATTTCAAAAATGTTTCTTTTAGTATTTGTAAAGCTTTATTAATATCATATACACTGGCAAGGGCATCTGCACGCCTTATTATTTCTCTTCTTCTTCATTATCATCTAATGCATAAACTACTTTATAAGTATTTTTCTGTCTACCTTTGTGTATTGCTGAAGATAGAATAAATTTTGCACATTCCCTAAATTCTGAATATATGCCTAAATCGTTAAGAATAGCTTCAACATCTCTTAATTCTAAATCTGTTTCCTTTTCTCTTTTATACTTTGTTAGTTTATTTATGTCATGAAATAAAGCACCTACCACTATTTTCTTTAAATTGTCCTCCGTATTCCTTTCAGGGTTTTCTTGATAATATAAATTTGCAATTGCCAGTGCATAGTTTAGAGTTTTTATAGAATGAGCAATAAATGTTTCATCCTTAGCACAACCATAATTTTCTTTATCCTTTGCCAATTCTGTATGAAATCTATTAATGTAAAATATATCTAATATTTTTTTGCTGTTTCACTTGCTTTTTTAAATCTATGAAACTTTTCATTTTTTCACCTCCAATTTATAAATTTTCTATATTTATCTTAATATTATACTTATCAAAATTTTATGTCAATACATTTCTCAGTTAAACAAAAACAGAGACACTATGTGTCACTGTTTATCCTCATCGCGTTATTTAATGTACTTATATATTCCTGTTTCAATTCTTGAGGTTCTAATATTTCTATTCCATCAGCATATTGTAATATAAAAGGAAGCATCTCTTTAGGTTTTGCCACAGAAAACTCAATTATTTTATTTACACTATCATTTACTTGTGATTTATGCCAATTAACTTCTGTTAAATATGTCCAAACTTCTTCTTTGTGAATCTTTAACCTTA
The DNA here is from genome assembly GCF_028622835.1 of Caloramator sp. mosi_1. Taxonomy (GTDB): domain Bacteria; phylum Bacillota; class Clostridia; order Clostridiales; family Caloramatoraceae; genus Thermobrachium. The sequence continues at coordinate 995,212 of NZ_CP117677.1, forward strand.
CTTTTTTACCTCTTCTCCACCATAAAATTCCCAAGCATTTTTAAACAAATCCTTAGCCTTGTCTTTATAAATATCATAATCAATACTTTGATTTCGACTTCTTAAGTCCAATATCCTATTTACTCTATAAATTTTAGCTTTAAAATCTTCTAAATAATCTAAAGCCAAAATATACCAAGCTCTTTTTTAAATACTATCTTGTAAGGAACAATGCTATATTCCTTCTCTTCACCGTTTGGCAACAAATATCTTATATCGTAAACTTGATAATCTTTACCTTCTACCAAATTCACATAAAGTTTAGTCATAAAATATTTTTGTTCTCTACTTAGCATACATATAGGTTGCTTATGTATTTCTATATATTTTTCCTTAAACTTTAAGTTTAAACTAGCTCTTATCAGCTCTGGAGAATTAAGAAAAAGTCAATATATGCTTCTGCTGCGTCAACAGATAAGTTAATAAGTAACTTTAAATCTTTGGTTAACAAAATTGAATTTTCATTTACTTTATTTATACAAACCTTTTTATCCTTATCTGATATTATATCTACGTTTTTTAATTTTTTAGCTTTATTAACATATCTATAAAAAGTTCTAACATCTATGTTTAAAATCTCACAAATCTGCTTTTTGTATAGTTACCCGATTCTGCAAGAATTAGAAAATTCTCAAACCTCTCTATACTTCCCTTCAACAATAATCCTCCTCTAAAAAGCTTATTATTCCTTTCTCTTTAATACATTTATAAATATCTCAGCTGTGCCGAGATTTGTTGCAAGTGGTACATTATGAACATCACAAATTCTCAAAAGTGCAGTTACATCTGGCTCATGGGGCTGAGCTGTTAATGGATCTCTTAAAAAATAACCATATCTATATCTCCCTGTGCTACCATTCCTCCTATTTGCTGGTCACCCCCATATGGACCTGATAAAAATCTATGCACCTTAAGGCCAGTTGCTTCTTGAATTAGTCTTCCTGTTGTACCTGTTGCATATAACTCATCATCCTTGAATACCTCTCTATACTTTTTACAAACTCAACCATGTCGCTCTTTTTTTATCATGAGCTATAAATGCTACTCTCATCTTTTATCCCCTTTCGTAATTATTTAGAAATATTTTGTTCTAAAATCTACTTTATATATACAGTTGTCTTAGCTGGTATATTTTCATACATCCACCTTGCATCCTCTGCACTTAATCTTACACAACCGTTTGAACTAGGTTTTCCTAAGATATTATCTACTATCTGATTTTTGAACTTATAGGAAATAAATGAAATAAACATTTTTCCTTAAATCTAATCCAATATACTCCACCCTGCTTATACTTATTGGAATAGAACCACAGTTCTCTTTCTGTTATTGTAAATATTCCCTTTGAAGTACTTTTATCCTTAACTCCTGTATAACATACAAATGTTTTAACTAAATCTATTTTGTTATTTTGTTTATTATAAATAAGTGTACTTTGGTTTTTGTATCTATTACTATATAATCTTTTTGCTCTATATTTTCCCACTTGCTATCTCTGGCAGTATAACATTGTTTGTATAAGCTAAAGCTGAATTAGTTTTTAATAAAAGTACCACTAAAATAAGTCTAAAAATCTTTTTACTCTTCTCATATGTACACTCCCTTCTAATTAGATTATACATTAAAGCTCTTTATAATACAGTAGTCAATTTAAATTAAAATTTTAGTGTTTATTATTTACAAATATTAATTTATAATTTTACTTGTAACTTTTTATAAAGGAGGTTTTTACTTGATTAACCAATTTGTAAATAAAGCAAAGGAAGATGTTGTTTTACTTTTATCATTAATACTTGCTGTTTTAACTTCTTTTATTTCTTTTCCTAAAATTGAATACATTGATTTTAAAGTTTTAATTTCTCTTTTAATCTTATGATAGTAGTTGAAGCATTTGAGGAGTATAAACTTCTAGAGATGATATCGATACGAATTTTAGATAAGTTTAGTAATGAAAGAAAAGTCTCTCTTGTTCTTACTGTTATTACATTTATTCTCTCAATGTTTGTTACAAACGATGTTGCACTTATAACTTTTGTGCCACTTGCCCTTATTATTGCAAAAAGACTAATATAAACCCTGCCGAAATAATAATATTTCAAACTTTAGCTGCAAATATTGGAAGTAGCTTAACACCAATGGGTAATCCTCAAAACCTATTTTTATATTCAAAGTTTAATATAAACACTATAGAGTTTTTCAAAATAATGCTTCCTTTTGTAATTATGGGATTTGTTTTATTAGGTATTTTAAATTTAAAAATTCCAAATAAAGATATAGTTTTTCATATTGAAGAAATTGAAATTAAGAGTAAAAAAAGACGTTTATATTTATACTTTTATTTATTTTTATCATTTTATCTATATTTAACATAGTAAACTATTACACTGCTTTTGCTGTAACCATTCTAATAACCTTTATGCTAGAAAGAAAATTATTTAAACTTGTATTCGGCAAGTAATGCCGAAAGACATTGGAATTAAAGGATTTTTGTTCAAAAAATTAAAAGAAATCATCCCTTTTAAGTGTTAAAATATAATTGCAAAACTAAAACACAAAAGGGTGATTTCTATGGATAGTTTACAACAAAATCAAAAAATTTAAAGAAGAAAATTAGATTTTTGAACATGAAAGCAAAATTTAATGATACCAAAGTTACTTCTGTAGCAACTTTTTCTTATGTGGAATCCTTTAAACAAATAATAGGATTACCAACTATTTTAGAAAAAGGCGTAACCTATAAGAAGGCCGCTAATTCTACTTTTAATACTGCAGAAATTATAGAATACATGATTGATGCAAATATTCTTGGTTTCTCAAGATTTATGCACATTGAAACATTAAGAAATGATGAAGGATATAAAAAGTTTAAAGGTGTAGATAAATTACCCAGTGAAAAAGTATGTAGAGATCTCTTAAAAGCTTTACCAACAGAAACTTTAGAAGAATTAAGAACTATAAATAAAAAATACTTGACTTAAAGTCTTCAACTGAAGATGTACGCGAGGTTTGTATTAATATTGATGATACTGTTATAACTATCTTTGGTAATCAAGAAAAATCAGGAATAGAATATAATCCAAGGTACAATGGAAGACCATCATTTAAAGAAAAAGTTGGGTTTATTTCAGGAACTGATGAATTACTTAACATTACTCTTGAAAATGGTAGACACCATAGTAATTATAAATTTTTAGATTTCTTTAAGAGTTGTGTAAACCAGCTTCCTTCAAGATATATTCTTAAAAGAGTTAGACTTGATAGAGGTTTTTGATGAAGAAAACTTTTTATATTTTGAAGATAATGGAATAGAATATGTTGTTAAATGTAAAATGTATTCTACTGTTAAAATGATAATAGATTTTATAAATAATAATCCAAAGGATTATATATGGCACGATATAAGTTCTACTTTATCTGTTACAGAAATTACAGTTCCATTGCCTAAATGGCAAAGAGCAAGAAGATTTGTGATTATAAGAGAAAAAATTATTCCAAAAAATATGAATCAGTTAATGTTCGAAGAATGTAAATATAAATATCAAGCAATAGTAACAAATATAAATTATTTAACACCTGAAGAAATATTTCAAGATTATAATCAACGATGTGATGTTGAAAATAATATAGATGAAATAAAAGAAGGCTATGCCTTTAGCGAAAATAGTTTAGTAAATCATAAATGCAATGAATTGTACCTTTTAATAAAAATGATAGCATATAACATTCATAACTGGTTTAAACAAGCAATCATGCCTAAGGAAGTACAACATCATGAAATTAGTACATTAAGAAGAATATTTTATAGAGTTTGTGGTAATGTTTGCGGCAGCAAATATTATAGATATTTAAGTTTTTCAAATAATTGCTTATTAGAAAAAATCATTACTCATATTCAAAAACAAATACATATTTTTAGTAGAAAAATGATAACAGTTTATACTTAATAGTAAAATAAAAACAATAAATTCCCTTAAAAATCCAAATGTTATTTGGGTTTATTAAGTATACTCAAAAAAGACCTAACGGTATAAAATATCATAATAAATGTAAATTTATTCATAAAGAAAACAAAAATGGCAAGTAGAAACTTTTTTAAAATTTACTTGCCGAATTCAAGTTAAAGAAGTTGACTTTGCACTTTTATTAACCTTTGTTTTCTTTTTTATTTTCATAGGAAATCTATCAAATATCGAAAGTATAAAAACCATTTTTGAAAGAGTACTTAGTAAACCAAAATCAACATATATATTATCAATTTTGCTTAGTCAATTTATAAGCAATGTACCGTGTGCAATTTTGCTGTCTGGATTTAGTAAAAACTATAAAGAAATTCTTTTAGGTGTTGATATAGGCGGAATGGGAACTCTAATAGCCTCTCTTGCTAGTGTAATATCATATAAATTTTATGCAAATGAATATAAGCATTTAAAGAAAAAATATCTTTTAATGTTTACAATATACAATTTTATTGCTCTATTTATATTCTCCTTTATTTTCTTATTTTTCTAGGGCTGAAGATCTTCTTCAGCCCCTTTACTGCCCTAATAATTGCCTCCTCAAGTACACCTGTTGCAATCATTCCTAATGTGCTTACATCAACCTCAACCTCTCCTGTTGCCATTGTGAAGATTGTATCTCCATCAAACATAGTGTGGGCTGGTTTCATAGTCCTTCCAAAGGCATCGTGGGCAATTGAGGATACCTTTGTTGCTTCTGCCTTAGTTAGCTTTGCATTTGTAACTATCGCTGCAATTGTAGTGTTTCCACTAAATAGGTTTGTTCTGAACAGCATAACCTTTGTACTATCTACAAAACCTGTCTTATCTTTATTCAATGCTCCTGCTATAATTTCCCTGTCTTTGGGTCTATAACATCCCCAAGGCAGTTTACTGCAACAACAGCACCAACCTCAAGCTCTCCAACCCTTACGGCATAGGTACCAAGTCCCCCGTCCATTGCAAATTGCGGGCCTAATATCTTTCCAACTGTTGCCCCTGTTCCTGCACCAAATCTTCCATTCTCTACTTTGTTTACCTCAAAGGCATTTACACAAGCTTCATATCCCATTTTCCTATCTGGTCTTACTCTAAAATCCCCAACCATAAGGTCAAATAAAACTGCACTACATACTATAGGTACCTTTGTAACTCCCACATCAAACCCTATATTTCTCTCTTCTAAAAATCCATAACTCCACAGGAGGCATCAAGTCCAAAGGCACTACCTCCTGATAATACAACTGCGTGTACCTTATCAACAAGATTCACAGGACTTAAAAGGTCTGTTTCACGTGTTCCAGGTGCCCCTCCCCTTACATCAACACCACAGGTTGCACCCTCTTTGCAAATAACAACTGTACATCCTGTTCTTGCTTCAAAATTTTGTGCATTACCTATTTTTATCCCTTTTATATCTGTAATATTAATCTCCTTCATCTTATTCCCTCCAATGTATAAATAACTCAACCTTAGGCAAACAGCCTAAAGTTGAGTTATGATTACTTCCTTATTTTATTTACACCTATTACAACTGGCACAACAATAGCAATTGAAACTAAAACTTCTGGTAGTCCATTAGTAAAGCCTATTCCTACTATTGTTGCTCTTGCCTTTTCTATATCCATACCTAATGCTTTAGCAAATCTCTCAAGATAGATTAAATAGATTAGTCCAAGAACCAAGACTGTGTTAGTTAATGTTCCAACTGCTGCAGCCACTGCATACTTTATGCTATTGAATTTGCCAGGGATTATCTTGTATGCATAGTAGGCTGTTATTCCTATTAAAACTCTTGGAACTATAGCAATTAATGGGTTTAAAAATAAAAAGGATGTTGGAGTTGGATTTGTAACTGCTTGGAACATACTAAACAAGCCAAAGAACAGTCCTATTATTGCACCAACTACTGGTCCCTCAATTATAGCACCAATTATTACAGGAAGATGCAAAATTGTTGCCTTAACTGGGGAATAGGTATAAAACCTAAACCAGTTACTCCAAGTACAATAGTGATAGCAGAGAGCATACCAATTGTGGCAATCTGCCTTACCCCAAATCTTTGGGTTGATAGTGTTTTTGTTTGCATAATACTACCTCCTCGTTCTCACTCCAAAAGGATGCAAGACGATATCCTTTATGAAGTTTTTATTTTTGTTCGGTCTATAAAAGTACCGACAAGTATATTTTAACAGTTTTATGTAACAAATTCAATATAATATGCCACCCAAATGGGTGGCATTTTTATACTACTTTTGAGCTGCTATTGCATCCTTTACAGTTTGTACGCACTTGTCAAGTGATGCCTTAGGTTCCATCTGTCCGTCCCAAATAGCTGAGAAGGATGTTGCAAGTGGTTCCCATACAAGTTGCATTTGTGGAATTGATGGCATTGGCTCTGCATTCTTAATTTGTGCTATAAATCCTGCAACTATTGGATCTCCACTAACTTCTGGCTTATCCATTAGAGCCTTAACTGGTGGAATTTGATGAGTCATTTCATATCTCTTCATTAACATTTCATCTGATGTTGCAAATTCAAGGAATAGTTGTGCAGCCTTTGGATATTTAGTAAATGCACTTATATACAATCCTCTGATTCCTGAGAAGCTCTTTGGTTGCTTTCCATTAAATGTTGGAAGTGGTGCAACGCCAAAGTTAACCTTTGCATCGGTATATCCCTTAACTGCCCAAGGTCCATTTATAATCATAGCAACTTTACCAGCTGCAAAGGAACCATCCATAAATTGATAGTTAGCATCTGCTGCCTTAAGTGGTAGTATTGAAGTTAAGCTCTTATAGAATGTAGCACCAGCTACTGCACCATCATTATTAAGTCCTATATCATCCTTATCTGTTCCTGCCTTACCAAATACATAACCGCCATTTGCAGTTAGGAAGCTGTATGAGAAGTATGCATTACCAACGTCCCAAGCAAGTGCAAACTTCTTTTCCTTTGGATTGTTGAAGGTCTTTGCAAACTCTATTATTTCTTCATAGGTCTTTGGAGCTTCCTTTATTATATCCTTATTATAGAATAATGCGTAAGTTTCGATTGCTGTTGGATAACCATAAACTGTTCCATTCATACTTACACCATCTATTGCAGCTTGTACATAGTCATTCTTTATTCTATCTGGCTTATGGTTTGGCTGAATCAATCCTGCTGCTACCATCTTACCTACGTGGTCGTGTGGTGCTGATATTATATCTGCTCCTACACCTGCAGGTCCGTCCTGTTGAAGCTTTCCTGAAGTTGCAGTATGGTCAACTGGTTCATACTTTACAGGAACGCCATATTTCTTTTCAAATTCTGCTGCTACATATTTTATGTACTCTCCTTCTGGGCCTTCACTTTCCCAAACTACAAGCTTTGCACCATCTTCTGGTTTAAGTTCATTTGCAGTATTGTTGTTATTATTGTTGTTGTTATTTTCAGCAGGCTTCTTACCGCAACCTGCAAGAAGTGAAACTACCAAAAGTCCCGAAAGAATTAGAGCAAGTGGTCTTTTCATATTTATCCCCCTTCTTTTTACTTTTATTTTTTAGGCAATCGTTTGAATTGGTTGCCTGTCCCTCTACATTAAATATTTATTACTTTACACTTATTTTTATTACAGATTAATTTATTAAATAAAAGAAAAATTTAAACCACCTCAACTTATATATATCTAAGTTGAGGTGGCCTTTAAAAGAAGGGGAATAATATGATTACCTTATAAATTTAACAAACTCTGGGAATCTTTTTGCCCAGTGTATTTCGCTGTGGGTTGCTCCTTCATCTATTATGAGTTTTATATTTTGCTTATCCATAAATTCACTAAGTGTTTCATATATCCTTATTGTTCCATTTATATAATAGTTCTTAAAATTAGGGTCCTCATCATTGCTTGTTTCCTCTGTTCCGATATCAAGATAAACCTTCATTTCCTCTCTTTGTCCCTGTTCTCTTAGAAATTCTAAAAGTTCACCCTCTTTAAACCAAGCAGCAGTTGAAAAGGCTCCTATTTTTGAAAATACTTCTTGATATTTAAATCCTATATAGAGGGAAATAAATCCTCCCATTGAGCTTCCTGCAACTATTGTATTTTCTCTATCCTTTAATGTTCTAAAGTTTTCATCAATATATGGCTTGAGGGTATTTACTATAAACTGTGCATATCTATCTCCCTCTCCCCTGCACCGTTCTTTATGCCCCTCTTAAGTAGGCTCTCTATCTCTTCATTCCTCCAAGGTGAATATTCATCAAGCCTTTTAAAGCCCTCTTGATTGTTATCAATCCCTACAACAATAAAGCCCTCTATTTCGCCTTCCTTTTGCATTCTATCTAAAGTCTCTTTAACTTCCCAAGAATGTCCTGAATAGGAGAGGTGATGGTCAAATAGGTTTTGTCCATCGTGCATATATATTACAGGGTATCTCTTGCTTTCATTTTTATAATAATCTAAAGGAAGGTAGATTCTTATATTTCTTTTTCTATCTAATTCCTTCATATATATTTCCTTTATTATTATTCTTTCCATTATATCACCTACCTTAGCTTTAAGACCATTTTTTCATAGGGTGCTAAATTTAATTTATTATTTATAGAAACAAGCCTATCATTGAGTATATCCATATATTCACCCTTTAAACCAATTTCAATGTCTTTTTCTTTATTTGATGTACTAAAGATACATAAAACTTCCTCGTCATCTACAAATCTACTAAAGGCATATACATCCTCATCAGCATAAACATTTTTATATTCTCCAACCTTTAATGACTCTAATTCCTTTCTTACCCTTATTAGATTTTTATAGAAGTTAAACAGTTCTTTATCAATGTTTTCAAATTCCATTGTTATTCTGCAATATGGGTCAGTTGCACCCGATAAACCTGCTTCGTCTCCATAGAAAATCATAGGAATTCCTATTGTAGTAAACATATAGAAGACTGCAAGTTTAAGCTTTTCCTTATCGTTTTTACATTCATATAAAAATCTTGCTGTATCGTGGCTGTCTATTAGGTTTAATAGATTGTATCTTATATCTCTCCTATATCTTGCATAAAGGTTTTGCATATATGAATCAAGTTCCTTTAAGTTCATAGTGCCCCTTGCAAAAACCTCAAGGGCTGCGTGCATAAATGGATAGTTCATTGATGAATCGTATTGGTCTCCTCTTAGGTAGCTTTCTGCACCATCCCAAACTTCTCCTATTATAATTGCATCTTCCTTAACAGATTTAACTGTTTCTCTAAATTCTCTCCAGAACTTGTGGTCTATCTCATTTGCAACATCAAGTCTCCACCCATCTATATCAAACTCTTCTATCCAATACTTGGCTATATTTAATAGGTACCTTTTTACCTCTATATTTGTTGTGTTCAACTTTGGCATATTCTTAGATTGTCCAAACATCTCATAGGTACCGTCATCATTTATAAAATACCAATCAAAGTATTTTGATTTCTTGCCCTTCTTTATAGCATCCTTAAAGGCAAAAACTCAGAACTTGTATGGTTGAAAACTGCATCAAGTATTACCTTTATTCCTCTTTGTGACATTCCTCTACTAACTCTTTAAATATATTTTTGTTGCCGAAGGATTTATCTATATCATAGTAGTCTATTGTATCATATTTATGGCAGCTTGGTGATTCAAATATAGGGGTTAGATATATGGCATTTACTCCAAGTTCCTCAATATAGTCAAGTTTTTCTATTATTCCCTTTAGATTACCTCCAAACATTCTCTTGTTGGTAGGTTCGTCAAACCAAGCCTCGTCAAGTTCTTCCTTATTAAATCTATCTACGAATATCTGATAGAAAATTGAATCTCTCCACCAGGAATGAGCCTTATATAAATCACCTTTACATATGTAGGCAAATATAAAATATCTATTTCTATCCTCTGGAGGCTCTTTATAGAACCTTTGTTGTGAGTAATACACTGTTTCTTTCTCGTCCTCTAATTTAAAGTAGTAGCATATTCTATTAAAGCTTGGTGAAATTGAAATCTCATAGTAATCAAATAAATCATCAGAAAATACCTTATTCATTTCCTTTTCAAACATTGTAACCCTTGCTACAGGTTCGTATCTGTCTCCATAACATAATATTACTCTTTTTAAATCATCTTTTTAGTTCTAAGTTTAATACACAAAGTCTTTTCATCAAGAGGATAGGCATAGGTACTGTCGCTTTGATGGTAAATTGCTTCCTTTAACATCTCATATTCCCTCCATAAATTAAACGTTTAAGTAATTTAAGTTAAAGGCAGATTATTCTGCCTCTATTACCGTATATTGTACATATTTATAATTTTTGTCTATATATCTTAAAAGCAAATCTGATATAAGCTTTGCTTTGTTGTCGATATCAACTGAAATCTTGTTTATCTTTTCATCTAAAAGATACTCTTGGTTGTTTATACAAATTACAGCTATTCTATCTTTATCTACGTATCTTGATAGTATAACTCCAAGTTCCTCTGAAACTACTATGAACTTTTCATCTTTGTGTTTTGCTACAATTTGGTTTATTGAATCTACAGAGGATATAAAATAAACCTCTTCCTTTTCATTTTTATCTTCTTTTATTTTTTCCATAAGCTGTTCACTATTTAGGTGTGGAATTAAAATTACCCTCTTTTCATCTTTGCATAATTTTCTTGCATATCCAAGATAATCTACGTTTATTTTATGAAATAGTATATCATCAAGTAAGGCATCAATTAAAAGTATAGGAACAGTAAATTTTATTGATATATCGTAAAATATACTATTATCTACATTAAAAACAAGAACACCATCTAAATCTCTCTGTTTAATTATATCTAAGTTAGGTTCTTCTACGCTTATATTAGATGATAAAACGTGGTAACCCTTTGTTGCAAGGTAGTCCTCTATTTTTTCAAGAAGCTTGTAATTGTGGTTTGTAAAAATAGGAATTTTATTTTGTTTGTGCTTTAATATTAAAACACCTACAAGCCCCGATTTTCTTTTACAAGAGACCTTGCTGCAAGGTTTGGCACATAGTTTAATCTATTTGCCACCTGTATTATCTTGTCCTTTGTCTCCTCTGATATACTCTGCTTTTCGTTACCATTTAAAACATAGGAGACAGTTGCAACAGAAACTCCTACCTCCTTTGCTATATCCTTAAGTGTTGGCCTTTTCATAGTTTACCCCTTGGTATCGTCTTTTAAAAATTCCCAATGGCTAAAGTGCCATTGGGATTATTATATTATAACTTCCCCGAAAAACAACCGTGTATAGTTCCCCTCTTTATCAGCTCTTAACAGCTCCAGATGATAATCCTTCAACAATGTATTTTTGTAGGAATGCATAAAGTATTGTAATTGGTATAGCAACTAAGATAGCACCAGCTGCAAATAGTGTAAACTTTGTATTTGTTTGTCCTGTAACCATTTCCATAAGACCCATTGCAAGAGTCTTCTTATCAGCAGTTCTTAATACAACACTTTGTAGTATAAAGTCCATCCAAGGACCTATAAAGCTTGTTAATGCAAGGAATACTATTATTGGTACTGCAAGAGGCATGATTATCTTTGTAAATGTTGTAAAGTTTGTTGCACCATCAACCCTTGCTGCCTCGTCAAGGCTCTTTGGTATTTGGTCAAAATATCCCTTTATAAGCCAAGTGTTACCTGGTATTTGTGCACCTGCATAGAATAGCACAAGTCCTATATGAGTGTTAAGTAAGTTAAGCTGCATAAGTAGTGTATAAATCGCAGTAAGTGTTAGGAAGCTTGGGAAAACTTGTAGAACAAGTATTGTAACAAGTCCTGCTTTTCTTCCTTTAAATCTAAATCTTGAAAATACGTAAGCATTAAATGTTGTAAGTATTGTTGATAAAATCATATTTAAAAAGCAATTTTAAGAGTATTCTTATACCAAATTGGATAGTCTGTCTTTGTAAATAGTTCTTTATAGTGTATAAATGTTGGGTTTTTAGGAATCATACTTGATGAATACAAGCTATCCCCTGGATTTAGGGATGAACCTATAATCCATAAAACTGGGAATAAAATAAATACTGTATTTGTTATTAAAAATGTATATACTAATATCTTTAATATTATATCCTTAGGAGTTAGCTTCTTCTTTCTCTTAACAAGCTTTATTTCGCTTGTTTGTGTTGTTGTGCTCATCATCAGATTAAATCCTCCTCTCTAAAGGACTTGGACCTTGTAAAGCTGTATGCAACAATTGGTGCAATCATTAGGAATATCATAATTGTAACAACTGATGCCATATGGTATTGTTGTTGATTTAGTGTCATCTTGTAAATCCAAGAAATTAGAAGATCAGTATGTCCTGCATAACGATAATTTGGATTTACAGGTCCTCCACTTGTTACAGCGTATATTATCATAAAGTTGTTAAAGTTATATGCAAAACTTGATATTAAAAGTGGCATAGTTGAATGTAGTACCATTGGTACTGTTATATGTCTTAGTTTTTGAATGCTGTAGCACCATCTATATCAGATGATTCGTATAGGTCCTTTGGTATATTTGTTAATATACTTGTCATAAGTGCCATAAAGTATGGTGCACCAAGCCACATATTTATTAATACTAAAGTTACTTTTGCCATATATGGGTCTGTAAGCCAGCCTATTCTTTGTAATCCTAAATGTTCTATAAAGTCATTAATAGGTCCTGGACCACTAAATAAAAGTCTCATTATAAGTAATGATATAAGTCCTGGTACCGCATATGGAATTATAAATATTGTTCTCCATAACTTCTTTATCTTAACACCTGATGAATTTACGATAAGGGCCCACATAAGTCCAACAAAGAAACTTGTAACTGTTGCAAGTACAGCCCAAACTACTGTCCATATAAATACTCCTGATAAAGTTTCGTTCCATATCTTAAGTCCAAAAATTTCTTTAAAGTTTTGTAATCCAACCCATCTTACCAATTTTCTTGGTGGTAGATGATATGGTGCTGAATAATCAGTAAATGCTATTAATACTGTAAATATTATTGGTAGTAGTATTAAGAATAACATAGCTAAAATACCTGGAGTCATAAAAATCCAGTGGAAATTTCTGTCTATCTTATCCCTAAGGGTTGTTTTCTTCTCCTGTTTTGGTCTATATGCATCTCTAACATTGTAAATATAAATACCTATTAGTATAGCAATTAATAAAATTGAAATTAGTCCTTCAAGCATTAAAAGATAGAATGATCAAATACGGCAATACCCTGTTCATTATAGTGGAACTCTACTTCACCTAATGTCCAAATTCCCCATAATCCATGTGCAAAGAATGGAATACCAAAAACAATAGTTAAAATTTCAACAAGTAGTAGGAAAATACCTTTAAAATATTCTCCCTTCATTATCTGTGCTGACCCCATTATTATATATGACAGCCAGGCAAACTTTTCTTATCTTCCATCTTTTCACCTCTTTCCAAGATTAATTATTATAGGTATGTGCATACGCACATACCTATAACTATTTAATTACTTATATTACTTTTGTGCTGCTATAGCATCCTTTACAGTTTGTACACACTTATCAAGAGCTGCTTTTGGTTCCATTTGACCGTCCCAAATAGCTGAGAAAGTTGTAGCAAGTGGTTCCCAAACAAGTTGCATTTGTGGAATTGATGGCATTGGTTCAGCATTTTGAGCTTGAGCCATAAAACCTGCAACTATTGGGTCGTTCTTTATTTCATCTCTATCAGCTAAAGCCTTAACTGGTGGTATTTGTTTTGTCATTTCAAATCTCTTCATTAACATTTCATCTGATGTTGCAAATTCAGCAAATAACTTTGCAGCCTTTGGATACTTTGTAAATGAGCTTACATAAAGTGCTCTTACACCTGAGAAGCTCTTTGGTTGTGCTCCACCAAATGTTGGAAGTGGTGCTACTCCAAAGTTAATCTTTGCATCTTGGTATCCCTTAACTGCCCAAGGTCCGTTTATAATCATAGCAACCTTACCAGCTGCAAATGAACCATCCATAAATTGATAATTTGAGTCTGCAACCTTAAGTGGTAGTATAGTCTTTAAGCTCTTGTAGAATTCTGCACCCTTAACAGCACCATCATTGTTTAGACCGATGTCATCCTTGTCAGTTCCTTGCTTTCCAAATACATATCCGCCATTTGCAGTTAAGAAGCTGTATGAGAAGTATGCATTACCAACATCCCAAGCAAGTGCGAATTTCTTTTCCTTTGTATTGTTAAATGTCTTTGCAAATTCAACTATTTCTTCATAAGTCTTTGGTGCTTCCTTAACTAAGTCCTTATTGTAGAATAGTGCATAAGTTTCAATTGCTGTTGGATATCCATAAACTTTACCGTCTAAGCTTACACCTCTTAGAGCAGCTTCCATATAATCATTCTTTACTCTGTCTGGATTATGATTTTCTTGAATTAATCCTGCTGCTACCATCTTACCTACGTGGTCGTGTGGTGCGGCAAAAACGTCAGCTCCAACTCCAGCAGGTCCATCTTGTTGAAGCTTACCTGATGTATCTGTGTGGTTAACAGGTTCATAATTAACTTTTACACCATATTTCTTTTCAAATTCTCCTGCTACATACTTTATGTATTCTCCTTCTGGGCCTTCACTTTCCCATACAAGTAATGTAGCTCCTTCCTCTGGTTTTAATTCATTTGTTTGTGCTGGTTGTTGATCCTTTGGTTGTTCTGCTTGTTTCTTTGGACCACATCCAGCCATTAATGAAGCCACTAATAGTGCTGAAAGCATAATTGACAATGGCTTTTTCACAGTAATTCCCCTTCTTTAGTTTTTTAAATTAATTAACTTAAATGTTTAAGTTCAATTATATTATAACTCTTTTGCAAACGTTTGTCCATAGTTTTTGAAAATTTTAAAATGTGATTTATTAAAAAATTTTGCATTAATGTTTTAACTATTAAAATCATATAACAAATACATAGGTTATATAGAACCTTTTACAATAGTTTCCAAAACTCTCTTTAATGAATTTTGGAACTCTTTTACCATATTTTTATTTTTATTCTACAATTTTTATTGTATAATTTAACTTGTTAATTTTAATAGAAAAGGGTGGGTATATGAGAAGTTTTTCAAAATTTGTTAATTACGCGTTGAGGCTGTTATTTTTACCTATAATATTTGCAACAATGGGATATTTATGTATTTATAGTAAGTACTTTAAAATTTTAAACCTTGAGTTACTTTTTTCTTTTTAATAACTACATCTATTTTTATTTATTCCATTAAAAGGAAGTAAACTATATATATGTATTAGTCTGTATAATATTGTTCGGTGCAGCTCTTAGATTCTTTTGGATTTTATCTTTAGACAATAGACCTGTTTCTGATTTTGCAGGGATGTATATAAGAAGTGGGATGTTTTTAAAGGGAGACTATTCTATGTTCCACGATAAAAACTACTATGCCAGATTCCCACATATGACTGTAACTGTTTTGTATTTTGCACTTATTAGGCATTTATTTGCAAATGGACTTTTAGCAATAAAGGTTATAAATGCTCTGCTTTCTACTTTAAATATATATTTAATCTTTTTAATCTCAAAAGAAGTGTTTAATTCTAAAAAATCGGGCTCTACTCTGCATATATTTCAGCAATTTATCCAGCCTTTATTACATATACAGCAGTATATTGTTCAGAAAATATTGCAATGCCCTTTTATCTTTTGAGTATATATGTATTTGTAAGATATTATAAAAATAAAAGAAACTTTTTATATATAATTTTATGTGGATTGATACTGGGAATAGGACATCTTTTTAGAATGGTGGGGGATGTCATATTAATCGCTTACATAATGTTTATTTTAATTTACATTAAGGATAATATTTTTAATAAATCAAAATTTGCTGTAGGTTTAGTTATTGCCTTTTTAGTTCCTATGCTAAGTGTAAATGCAATCCTTAAAGAACTGAAGATAACACAATATAATCTTTGGAGAGGAAGCGAAACAAAACTTACCTCTGTTCTTCGTGGTTCTAATATGGATACATTTGGAAGATGGAATATGGAGGATGCAAA
This sequence comes from Caloramator sp. mosi_1, assembly GCF_028622835.1. Taxonomy (GTDB): domain Bacteria; phylum Bacillota; class Clostridia; order Clostridiales; family Caloramatoraceae; genus Thermobrachium. The sequence goes on from NZ_CP117677.1 coordinate 1,011,281, forward strand.
ATTTATTGCTTCATTTGATGATGATAAAGAACTTGAGGCGGCAATAAAGCAAAAGTTGAAGGAAAGGTACACGCAAACTCCCCTAAAAAGCTTATTTATTTTATACTTAAAAATACTCCACACAGTGGGCTGCAGGTGATTTTGCTGGTGCCTATTGGTCACAGGCTGATACAAAATCCTTAATTATTGATTTAAGACACAATGGTATAATTTATATTAACCTAATCTATCTTATTATATTAATTGCAGTTTATATAGGTTTATATAATAAAAGTCAATTTCTTGAAAATCCTATAATAAATTTATTTTACATTATTTATTGTGGATACGGTCTTCTTTATTTAATTATTGAATCACAGGAGAGATATTCATATATAGCAAGCTTTTTATTTGTTATATTAGCTCAAACTATATATAGAAGGGATGAATTAAATTGAAAAATTATATTGAACTTATGCGACCAAAGCAGTGGATAAAAAACTTCTTTGTTTTTGGTGCAATAATCTTCTCTAAAAGTTTTTAGAAATAGACAGCATAGTTAAGGTTGCTTTAGCCTTCTTGTGTTTTTGCCTTATTTCTTCAGCAGTATACATAATGAATGATATAAAGGATTTAGAACAGGATAAAATACACCCTAAAAAGAAAAATAGACCTATTGCAAGTGGAAAAGTTTCTATTAAAAAGGCTATTGTCGAAATGATTATACTTATAGTCGTTTCACTATCTGCTGCCTTCTATTTGAATAAATTTCTACTTATTATATTGCTGATTTACTTTATAAACAATATAATCTATACCTTCAAAATAAAACACTTAGTTATATTAGATGTTATTTCAATTGCAGTAGGGTTTATATTAAGGGTTGTTGCCGGTGGAGTTGTTATAGATGTTGAACTTTCTGTTTGGATTATACTTTGTACTCTTTTTATTTCTCTATTCTTAGGTTTTGAAAAGAGAAAAAATGAACTTAAGTGTTTAGAAGATAATGCAACAAAACATAGAAGGATTCTTGATGACTATTCTATTAAGTTTTTAGATGATATTTCAAATATTGTATGCGGATGCACAATAATCTTCTACTCCCTGTATACCTTCTTTGCCTATAACCATAAGTATATGATGATAACTAATATATTTGTAATCTATGGACTATTTAGATATAAATACTTGACGGAAATTAAAGCTTTAGGGGAAGCCCAACAGAAGCTGTTCTTACAGATATAGGAATTATAGTCGATGTTATTTTGTGGGGGATTTGCAGTGCAATAATACTTTTATTTACATAATAAGGGAGGTTTTGAGTTGATTAAAAGATTGCTATATTTGATGTTGATAAGACCATTTTAAATGGCGACTCAATGTTTATGCTTCTTTTTACACACTAAAGAAAAACCTAAAGCAATCTTAAGGCTTCCAAGACTAATTTTTATTCTAATGCTCTATGTGCTGAAAATAGTTGGAACAAAGAAGGCTAAGGAAGAGATGTTTTATGTAGTAAACTACTTAAATGAAGGTGACCTTGAAGAATTTTTTAAGGAAAAAATATTAAAGCACACCTTCTTTGATGCTAAGGAAGAACTTATAAAGAGAAAAAAGAAGGATACACAGTAATACTAATCTCTGCCTCTCCTGAATGTTATATAAAATACTTTAAAGAATATTTTGATGTTGACTATGTTCTTGGGACAATCTTAAGAAAAACAGAAACGGGATATACAAATATAATAGATGGTGAAAACTGTAAAGGAGAAGAGAAGGTCTTAAGACTAAGAAAGCTATTAGATAGTGAAGATATTCAAATTGATAGAGAAAACAGTGTATGCTATTCTGATTCACTTTCGGATATGCCTTTATTTAATCTTGTGGAAAATAGGTTTTTAATAAATAACAATAAAAAACTTGATAATTTTAAAAATCTGAGGTGGCACTGATGAAAAAATTTTTAAACAAAGGAATAATCCTTATGATTATATCAGCCTTTTTAACTGCAAATGGACAACTTTTTGGAAGTTTTCCCAAAGTTCAGATAGGATAATTAATATCGCTATTGGATTTTTACTCTACGGCCTTGGTGCTCTTTTTATGATTTTTGCCTTTAAAAACGGAGAGCTTTCTGTTTTGTACCCAATTATGTGCGTTTCTTATATATTCGCATTAATAAACGGATATATTTTTTAGATGAAACAATTTCTTTAAGCAACCTTTTAGGAATTTTAATTATTACAATTGGAGTTAGTTTATTAGGAAGGGAAAATAGAGTATGAATTTTAAAATATTTTGTTTACTCATATTAATGACACTTTGCGGTTCTCTTGGTGGATACTTTTTAAAAGAGCATCATCTTGCTTGAATTCCTTAAGAACACTAATTTTAAATAGGTATATTTATATTGGAGGAATTTTTATTGTGTAGGGGCTTTTATAAACATAGTTTTACTTAAATATATCCCCTACAACATAGTTCTTCCTTTAAATTCAATAACATATATATGGACTCTTCTTTTAGCATATTTTCTATTAGGAGAAAAAATAAATAAGTATAAGCTTATGGGAATAGGTTGTATAGTTGTTGGGGTTTTTTATTGACAAGATAAAATAAGTCTGAAGCATCTATTATGCTTCAGACTTATTTTTGGTTTTGAAAACTTACTCTCTTTATCTTACCCCAACTGTGTTTCATTTTTCTAAATTTAACAATTCCCTCTATTCTATAAAGGGTTGTAAGCTGTCTGTATCCAAAGTTTTCTAAAATCCCATAAAAGCTTAGCTTCATAAGCTGTTTAAGGGTTGGATATTTGTTAAAGGTATATTCCTCAAGAAGTATTGCACCAAGTGATAGAAGTATTCCATAAAGTATGGAAGCTGAAAAGAAAATAAGAAAATATTTTAAGTTTAATAGTCCAAATATATAGGCAAGAGGAATCATAACATAGCCTATTATCTCAATTATAGGCCCTATCATTTCAAACAACCAAAAGTATGGAACAGCAATTAAACCAATCTGTTTGTACCTTGGATTAAAAAACATTCTCTTGTGCTTAAGAAGGCTGTCCATAAGTCCTATCTGCCACCTTCTTCTCTGGGACCTTAAATCCTTAAAAGTCTCTGGTGCCTGTGTCCAACATACAGGGTCTGGTACAAACTTTATTCTATATTTTATTTTATTTCTCAGGAAATACTCGTGCATCTTAACTATAAGCTCCATATCTTCACCAATTGTGTTTTTAGCATATCCACCCACCTCTATTGCTGACTCCTTTTGAAGGCACCAAAGGCTCCAGATACAATAAGCAGGGAATTTACAGCATCCCATCCTACTCTTCCTGTTAAAAAGCCCTTAGGTATTCAACAATTTGAAACATTGCAACCCTGCTTTTAGGAAGTCCAATATCTACAACTCTACCTCTTTTAATTAGTGAACCATTTGCTATTCTAACTATGCCCCCAACTGCTATTGTCTTTTTATCCTCTATAAAGGGCATAACCACCCTAACTAAGGAATCGCTCTCAAGTATTGAATCTGCATCTATAGATGTAACTATAGGGTAGTTAGAAACATTTATACCTGCATTTAAGGCATCGGCTTTGCCTCCATTTTCCTTATCTACTACAATAAGATTTGGTATATCTAAGTTTTTATAAATCCCCTTTATCTTGTTAGTATTAATTCTGTACCTTACAGGTTGGTTTATCTCTTTTAAATCAAACTCCTGTATTACTCTATTTAAAGTTTCATCCTTTGAACCATCGTTAATAACTATTACTTCAAACTTTGGATAGTTAAGGGAAATAAGGGACTTTATATTTTCAACTATAGTTTCTTGTTCATTGTATGCTGGAACTAAAATTGAAATTGGTATCATATTGTCTGATGTTATATATTTTTTATAATCAGAATACCTTATTTTTTCACGTAATCACTTAAGTTAAAAGCTGCAAGTATAAGCTGTATAAAGTAGATAAAATTAATAACTAAAACATAGTAAATAATAAAATAGTTAAAATTGATTACTATTGACTTTAATAGTGGTGTATTCATAAAAATCACCTATCTTTTTCTTGAATATATTTTTGTATTACTTCTTTTAATTTTGGTGTTCTTGTATTTTGCATATCATACTGAAGCACCTTATCCCAACCATAGCTTGTCTCAAGAACAGCAATTACTATATCCTTTGCAAACCTGTCTTCTCCCTCTAAAACATCATAAACAAGCTCAATTCCGCCTTCTATTGAAATTAAAGAATTCGCAGCATTATATCTTACATACCACTCTCTATCAGATAGTGCCTTTACAAGTGGTATTAGTGCCTTTGTATCCTGAAGCTGTCCTAAAACCTTTGCTGCAATTGCTCTAACTTCCCAGGCTTCATCCTTTAATAGTTCTATTATCTGAATTACATATCTATTATCTCCCATATTGCCTAAGGCCTTAAGTGCGGCTATCTTTTTCTCCTTGTTTTCGTCAGCTAAAAATATAGCTATCTCGTCGGCTAAAAGTGTATTTTTATAGTTTCCTGCTGATTTTATAAATATTGATGCTATAAACTCATCATCTAAATACATTAAATTTCTATAGACATATATTTTATCTCCCTCAAAGCTATCTGCTATTTCAATCAAACTTCTTTCGCTTAATGGAATAGTTTTAGAAAGTTTTTTAAAGGCGTCTATAAAGGCCTCTTCGTTCCCTATTTTAGCAAGGGCCATTAAGACATTGTACTTAACCTCTACAACTTCAACATCTATAAGTTCTATAAGATTCTCTATTGCTTTTTACTTCTCATTTCTCCTAAGTTTTTACAGGCAAGTGCCACCTTATGCATATCTTTACTCTTTAACTTTTCTAATTCATAATCAACAAGCCCAATATCCTCACTAAGCTTTGTTAATTTTTCTAAAATACTTCCCTTTAAATTTTCAAAATAAAATAAAAACCTTTCTTCTACTATTTCCCTTTTATTTTATCCTTCATAAAGCCTTGTAAAGTTTTAAGTTGAATATTTGTAACTTCATATTCGTCAATTCTTGAGGCTATGTCATCAAGATAACCTGAAATATTTTTATAAACCCTTTGCTTTTTTCTATTTTTATAATTATCATATAGCTTTTCTGCAATAAGATAGGCATAAAGAAGAATTATAATAACTGAAAAATAAGGATAGAGTATAAAACAATAAGCTCCATAAAAATCACCACTAATCTAATAATTTTTTAATTCTGCTGTCAAGTTCTACAGGTGAAAAGGGCTTAACAACATAGTCATCTGCACCTAAGTCAAGTGTTCTTTTTATATAGTCTTCATTTTTCTGAGAAGATAAAACTATTATTGGTATTTTAGAATTTTTTTCTCTAATGTTTTTTATAAGCTCATCTCCATTCATAAGCTTTAAATAATAGTCAGTTACTACTAAATCTATGTCGCTACTTTTTAGTATTTCTAATGCTTCAAGCCCGTCAGAGGCAGTATATACATTGTAGCCTTTATTTTTATACCTTGACTTTAATATAGATAGTATTATTCTATCGTCGTCAACAAACAGCAAATTTATAGCATTATTTTGTTTTACAGAATCAACATCAACAACAACCTTAGCTCTACCCTCCATTTTAGCTATTGCAAGTGCTCCCCTTGCCTTTAACAGCATATCCTTATAATCTTCTTTCTCCTTTGTAATAGAGGATATTCCTGAGGAAAAGCTTATTTTATGTCCAATTTCCTCTCCATACTTTATTGCAAAATTTAGTACTTCCTCTGCAACATTTTTTACCCATTTTACATCCCTATCATAGAATATAAAGGCAAATTCATCTCCCGACATTCTGTAGGCTATATCAACCTTTGTTGTATATTTTTTAAACTCTGAAACCACTTTATTAATTATCCTATTACCAAAGGATACACCAAGCTTTTTATTGATCTCTGACATATAATCAAAATCAATAAGAAGAAGTATTCCGTCCTTTTCCTCTTCCTTTGCCTTAGCTAAAAGGGACGTGGCTAATATTTCACCCTGTCTTCTTGTGTAAAGACCAGTTGAAATATCGTAAACAGTATTTTTAAGCATTTAGAACTCATATTGACTAAGTTTGTAAGTTTAAGATATACCTCTTCTACATCAAAATCATATTCAATGTAGTCTATAGCTCCTAATCTTAAACATTCAAGCTTTGTATTGTAATCTACATCTGATATAACAATAATAGGTAGCTGGTCTAATACCTTTTCTTCCCTTATGCTTTTTAAAATAGTTACTGCATTTATGTTTTTGTTGTTTTGAACTACAACAGCATTTGGATTGTATGAAAAATAGAGTCTACTGCATCTCCCTTTGATAGGATTACCTCAATGTGGCTAATATTTAACTTGTTTATTAGTTCATTTAGAGCATTATCGCTGTCAGGGAAAATTAAAACTCTGCTCTTTTCTGATATTTTGTTTTCAATTATTTCTTTAACCTTAATGAGTTTTTCAACATACTTTTCTTTATATTCCTCGTTTTCATCTTCTAACAGCTTCTCAATTCCATTAAGTTCAAAGGCAACATCTTCTATTTTATTTTCTGTGGAAATAGTATATATTTTCTTTAATACACCTTTAACTACGTTCATAAATGCTTTATCTTTATTCTTAACTTCAAGCAGGTCGTTTATGGTGTTTAAAACTTCTTGCATAACTAAATCAATATGTGCCATATTATTCACCTCCTATATTTTTAAAGGATTCCTTTAAAATGTAGTAGGATTTTTTCAACCTTTCGTGGTACGTTGGTATATCCCAAGACTCCCAATTATATTTTTCATTAAAGTATAGGCTACCTCATCTTGTTTCTTTAAAATTACACCTACATAAAACCCTTCTACTTTTGTAGGTTTTATACCATTATTTAGATATAAATCATCCATTATCATTTTAGTTGATGGGTCCATAACATTTAGAAGTTGCCAAGGTATTCTTATTTCTATTATATCTCCCTTTACAAAATAATCTGCTAAGGAATTAAAATCTTTGCTGTCAGGATTTGCATTACCATACATTAGTTTACCTGTCTCATATTTTTGTATTGGAAGTTCTTCTTTTTCCTGTGGAAGAACAAAGGGTCTATTTAGACAAAGATAGATTTTATTAAATATACCACTATTTTTTACTTCAAAGCTTGGATTTTCCTTGTCCATTTTTAATTTTTTACTGTACTCATAATAAAAATGATCGTAATAGGCATCTACCATAATTCTTGAATCTTCTTTACCCTTAATCTTAATAACAAAGTCAACAGGTCTTTCAAAGTTTAATCCTTCATCTATAAACTTGTTGTTTCCTTGATTTTCCTTTATATCTATAGGAATATATAGCGTATCTTTGTTTAGATCGAATTCTTTTGCATTTATTTTGAAATATACATATCCTTCATCTGAATTTACACTTAAAGCTAGATTATTTTCTACAATTAACGGATTACTACTCCATTCAGATTCATCCCCATCAACATAGCATACACTTTTTGCTCTCCTGGTTCAAAGGTTAATAACCCAAACATCTGCTCATTTGTCTGTACATTTTTCCAGTAGGGGCGTCTATCAGGAATATCTAAATCCATTGTATTCCAGGTTCTTTTAAACCACTCATCCTGCCAAGAAAATACAAGGCCTCCTGCATATTCTTCTTTATATATATCCTCAAGCATACTTACAATATATTCGCCTTGTTTTGTTTCATTTACAAAACCTTGATTAAATCCTGTATGAATATTAACGTGTGCCATTCCTCTTGAGGCAGGAATTCCAAACTCGGCAACTAAAACAGGCATTGTATGCTCTTTTCTTAAATCATTTAAATATGACCTATATGGATTTACTTTACCCTTTTCATCTATATATGTTGTATATTTTTTATCATAATTCATAAAATCAGGATAATATGGATATATGTGATAGGATGCAAATAAGCCAGGTAAAAATGAACTCTTCTTTTTATGTGTTCTGGATTTACTGTAACCATATCTTCCTTTTCTAATGGTTCATTTGGATGTTCTAACATATCTGTTGTTACCCAGTTAGATAGTGCAAGAGGTCTTTGCATTCCATATTTTTCTGTTTCATACTTTATACATTCATCTGCTACCTCACACAGAAAAACCTCAAAGGGTGATGCATCTTGTGTATATAAGTATTGCCCATCATATCTTATTTTTTCTTTATTTTTATTATTTGTTTCTACAACAAACTCTGGATCCCACTCTATACCTAATATCCATCCTATTACATACTTTGAAACATCCTTAGTATAAACACCTCCTGCGTATCCCTTTTCCTTTTCTACGTTTATATTGCCGTGTATAATATTTATCATCTTTTTTGTTTCTTCTATAAAAGTTTCCTTTATTTTTGAATTATGTGCATCCATATATTTTATTATATCCTCTTCGTTTAGCCATACTCCGTGAAAAACATATAGTGGAGTCTTTGCCTTTTGATTATACTCATAAAGAGCCTCATAAAACTCTGGCATAAGCCTTGTATATACCCTTATTGAATTTGCATTCATATCCTGTATGTACTTAAACCATCTTAAATAATCTTCCTTTGTTATCCCAAACTCCCCAGGAAAGTATCCAGGCTTTGATGCACCAATATTTACTCCCTTTATAAATGTTTTTTAAACTTTTTATCTTGATATATGTAAAAGTATTTTTCATCAACCTTTGATATGTATTTTATTTTTCCATCTTTATATATTGAATCTATATGTTTTTTATATTTTATCAACCTGTTTGCAGGAAAAATAAGAAATAAAATTAAAATTATAAAGGTAAAGTACCTCTTCAAATAGACCACCCCTCAACTTATAGCTTATATCCATTATACAATCAATTTTTTATAAATTCTATTAATTTATTTAAATATTTCTCTTTTATTGTATAATAATTGTAATTACTAACTTTGGAGGTTAATAAATGGAAAAAATATTAAATTTAAATACTCTAATAGAAAAAATAGATTTTTTAATTTTTATTTATGATGCAATTAGAATAGTTGATCCCATAAGGAAAAAGGTATACTACTTTTTTCAAAAGAAAAAGAATATATTGAAGAAGAAAACTCCTGCTATGAATTTTGGAATCAAAATAAGATGTGTTCAAATTGTGTATCAATGAGAGCATATACTCAAAATGAAACATTTGTAAAGATTGAGTATAATGGGGAAAAAGTGTATATAATAACCGCAACTGCTGTTGTTACAGATGCTGGGAAAGTCGTTGTTGAGTTTTTAAAGGACGCAACAGGTACAAGCATAATAGAAGATATAGAGGAGTTAAGTAGTGAAGAAATATACTCTAAGATAAATAATTTAAATGAACTACTTGTAAAAGATACTTTAACTAATGTATATAATAGACGATTTATAGAGGACAGACTTCCTGTTGATATCCTAAAGTCAAACTTTGAAAACACTCCCTTTCTATTATTATGTGTGACATTGACTTTTTTAAAAAGTTAATGATACCTACGGGCATCTTGCTGGTGATGAAGTGCTTAAACACTTTGCTTCTATATTGCAGGATAGTATAAGAAAAAGCGACTGGGTAGCAAGATATGGTGGGGAAGAATTTTTAATTGTATTAAATGGGGCAAATAAGGAAAAGGCAGTTGAAATAGCTGAAAGAATTAGGAAAAAGGTTGAAGAAGGTGCTGTTAAGTATAACAATTTACAAATAAAAATTACTGCAAGTTTTGGAGTATATGAAGTTTTAGGAGAAACTAATTATTTAGATGTAATTGAAAAGGCTGATAAAAATCTTTATACAGCTAAAAACACAGGAAGAAATAAAGTTGTAGCATAACTAAAAAATTTATAGTTGTTGAATTAATTCGAAAATTATGATAAAATTTAGAAAACTAATGGAGGTGGGGTTTATGAAATCTCTAAAGGGAACAAAAACTGCAGAAAATTTAATGAAGGCCTTTGCAGGAGAATCACAGGCAAGAAGCAGATACACATACTATGCATCTGTTGCTAAAAAGGAAGGATATATACAAATATCAAATATATTTATGGAAACAGCAGAAAATGAAAAGGAACACGCAAAGAGATTTTTCAAATTCTTAAACACAAGCCTTGAGGGTGAAGCTGTTGAAATAACTGCTGAATATCCTGTTGGTCTTTCAGATACAAAGACTAATTTAATGTATGCTGCAAAGGGCGAAAATGAAGAATGGTCAGACCTTTATCCAGAATTTGCAAGGGTTGCAGATGAAGAAGGCTTCCTGAAATTGCAAATGTTTTTAGAAAGATAGCGGAAGTTGAAAAACACCACGAAGAAAGATATAGAAAGTTACTTGCAAATATCGAAAATGGAGAAGTATTTAAAAAGCCTGAACCTATTAAGTGGAAATGTTTAAATTGTGGATACATACACGAAGGAGAAGAGGCACCTGAAGTTTGTCCTGCTTGTGCTCACCCACAGGGATACTTTGAAGTGTTAGCAGATAATTTTTAATTATTAAGGCAGAGGGATTACCCTCTGCCTATTGTAAACTGATTTTGTAAATAGTATCCTTGATTTGATGATATATCTTTTTGAATATGTAATCTGTCTGGTATAAAATATTCTATTCTCTTATTTAAAAGAAGAACATATAGTGAATTTAAAGTGTTTAGGGATTTAGCTGTAAAGGCGTCAAAGTATCCAAAGAAAGCAAATCCTCCTAAAATCAGATTATATAAACGTGAAAAAGTAATTGTATTCTGAATTGCATTGTAGGATTTCTTGGACAAGGATACAAATTCACATACTCTCATCAAATTATCATCTAATATTATGCAATCCGAATGCATAAATACCCTATCACAGGCAGTATTAGTTAAGCAGACGCTAACGTCAACTTCCCTCATTGCCATTACATCATTTATACCATCACCCATCATTAAAACTGTGTTACGTCTTGAAATCTTCCTTACAATATCACTCTTTTCTTGCAAACTGCACTCACTATATATCCTATTTATACCCAACTGTTCACCTATATGAATTGCATTTTCGTGCTTATCTCCTGTCAAAAGTGTTATGTTATTTATCCCATAACCTTTAAATGTTTGAATTGTATTATATGAATCGTTCCTTAAAACATCTTTTAAAATAATTATTGCACTTAATTTGCCATTTATAGCAACAAATATCGGTGTGTAAAAATTATTTTTCAGTATTTCATATTTGTCTAAATATAAAGATATATCTATATTATAATCTCTCATTATTTCATCATTACCAATCAAAACTTTTTGTCCATTATATTCTGCAAATACACCCTTTGAAGGTATATAAAAACTACTTTCTAACTTTTGAAATGATTCCTTATCTCCATATTTTTTAATGTCATAGCAATAGGATGCATACCATCATATTCACAAGCAGCACATATCCTTAAAACTTCTTCTTTTGTATACTTCTTATCTATAATATCTATATCAATCAAATCCATACGTCCATTTGTAAGCGTACCTGTTTTATCAAAAACAACTGCATCTACCTTTGATGCATTTTCTATGCAGTTTACATTTCTAACGTATATGTTCCTTCTTTTAAGTAGATTAACATAACTACTTATTCCAGAATTGAGTGCTGTCATAGATGCTGATGGAGTCATTACAAGCAATGTAGATAATGCATTCATTGCACTTCCTGTATAAATATAACTTGCTACTGCTGTGGTTAATGCAACAGGAGTAATTCGACTTTGGTATTTTTTAATTCTACCATATATTTCAAGTTTTTTAGTGGCATTTCTGATTTATTTGAATATTGTGGCACTTCATTAACTTCCAATATTAATTCTCCTGATACTACGTACATTCCCTCTGAAACAAAATCGTTAACCCCTATCTTTTCAGAAGATAGTTGTCCTGTATAATATAAACTACTTACTAATGCACTGCCCTTTACTACTATTCCATTAACTAAAATAGATTCTCCCTACTTACTTTTATAATATCACCTTTAGATAACATATCTACTGTAACAAGTTCCTCTTTTTCACCATTTAATCTTAGAACCATATTAATGAAATTACCTTTAATATTTCTTAATGTCTTTTGACATTGAATCATAGCCGAATACTTAATGTAGTCGCTTAAGGATTTCATTAAAAGAACAAATACACCTTTATTACTCTCACGTAAAAGAGTAAAGGATACTGCTGTTAATTTTAAGAGTATATCCGCATCTGTTGGAACATTCTTCATAAACCTCTTATAAAAGGATTTTAACAGAGGATATCCTCCAATGATAGTTACTATTGATGCTGCCTGAAGCACCCTTACATTTCTACTAATTGAGAATTTACCTATAGTAGATTCTTTAGTTCTTAACAGCAAATATATTAAAGTATATATTAATGTTCTCTTTTTGCTTTCTCCTTATTCTTTATAAGATTTATATAGTTTTCATACAAAGATAAGTCTTCTCTTTTATTTTTGTTAACAGCTAAATCTATTATGTAGTCAATTTTTTCATTATCTCATCCAAATTTATTTTATCTTTATCATATTCAATAAGGATTGTAGCAGAATTATGATTTACCTTTGAATAATTTACTCCAACTAAAGTTTCAAGATAAAAATTTATATACTCTGATAAATCCTTATCATAATAAATATAGGGATTCTTTAACCTCACTCTACCTGGTAAACTACTAATTACCTGCAACTTAATCAACCCCTGTTATTTAACTTTTTCATTTTTTCTTCTAACTCTTGTATTTGAGCTTGTAGTTTTAAAAGTTCCTCCTGTGCTGTGTTTTCACAAGTTACAGCACAGTGTTCTAATCCAATATCTTGGTTCTCTTCTTTAATTAATTTATGCCTGCTTTTCTCTACTTCATCCTTAATATCATCTACAAGTTCCTTTGTTTTGTCTCCTAAATACAAAACCTTCTCCATTGCTTTTATTGTATAAGGTTTAAGACTTTTATTTAGTTCTTTAATAAAAACATATCCTCCAATGCCAACAGCTGCACCTATTAAGAAGGATTTATTTATTTTCTTAACCATACCTTCTCCGTTACAGAAAACTTATAAAACTTTATAAAGTTTACATCAAACCTTATAAAAGTTTATGTTTCCTTCCTTGTTCATCGTGTCCAGTTTCGGATATTCCTACTCCTGTTTGTTTGACACTCCGAAGGCTTAAATTCCCCACTAACGTATGGGTACACATCAATAACTGATTTAAGTGCTATGCTACTCCTTTACCATAATTCTTTAGGTTTATACTTGAGTTTAAATCCCTGTCTATTTCATAACCGCACTCATCACATATAAAAGTTCTTTCTGATAAAGAAAGTTTATCTTTTATATCACCACATCTGATACAAGTTTTAGACGAAGGGTAAAATCTATCCGCAACTATAAACTTTATTCCATTCCAAGCACACTTATATTCCATCTGCCTTTTAAATTCGTGGAATGTCGCCTCTTGTATTGCCTTAGATAGCTTCCTATTCTTTAGCATTCCACAAGTATTTAAGTTTTCCATTACCACATACTCTGGCTTGGTTTTCGCCAAAGATGTAGTTATTTGATGAATATAATTGTGTCTTATATTTTTAAGCCTTTTATGTGTTTTTTGAACAAGGAATTCCAACTTATTTATATTGTTAGTTTTTCTGTAACAGTATTCACCTCCTTCTGTTTCAATTTTGTTTAACTCATATTTTTTAGACAACTTACGTTGTAATTTTTTAAGTCTTTTTCTAATTTCCTAACTTTGCTTGATTTGTTTATATTTTTAAACTTCTGTCCACTGCTTATAACAGCTAAATCTTTTACTCCTAAATCTATACCTATACCTTCGGTATAATTTTGATTTTTAACTTCAACTTCTTCTACTCCTATACTTAACCACCAATTTAATCCATCAAATGTCACTCTTGGATTAGAATATTTAGTGTTATTTCCTGTTGGTATTCTGCTTTTTTCAGATAGTTTAATCCAATTGAGTTTTTGCTTGTTGCGTTTTGTAGAAGTAGTTAGTTTCTCTAATTTAACGTGAGTATCTGTTATTTTAATTTTTGCAGTATCAACGTAAAAGCTTAGTCTACTTCTCTTTTTGATTTAAACTTAGGAAACTTTGTTCTTTCCTCAAAGAAGTTTTTATAGGATTGACAAGCATCTTTTATTGCTTGTTTTGTTATATTGTTTGAATAGTTGTTGAGCCAATCATATTCTTTTCGTTTCTTTAACTCGGTTAGCCTTTTTCATAGTTCTCCATCATTTAGAAATTTGCCACCATTTTTGTGATTTTCCTGTTGTGTAGCTAAAGCAAAGTTATATGCCCATCTTGCAACCCCTGCACACTCGAATAACTTTGTTCGTTGTTTATTGTTAGGTAGAAGCATTACTTTATATGTCTTTATCATCTTCCATAAGCTCCTTAATCATTTTCTTGGCTTTATTCGCTCTCTTGCCTTGTAATTTGAAACTAAATACTGTTATTATTTGAACTAAATCCTCTACAAGTTCCTGCTCTTCAGTCTTTTCTGTGTTGTCAATTATTTCAATATTAGTGCCATATTTATTACAAATATTTTCTATTAATTCAAATCCAAATCTAATAAGTCTATCTTTATATAGCACTACTATTTTTTCTACTTCGCCATTTGTAACCATATCTATAAGCTTATTTAATCCTTGTTTGTTATAATTAATTCCACTTCCAATATCAGTTATTATTTCAAACTGATAACCTTTTGCTATCATATATTCTTTAACGTATGTTATTTGTGTTTCTAAGTAATCTTTTTGTTTTTGACTTGAAACTCTACAATATCCTATTACTTTTTTATTTATAGGTTTTTTAACTATGCCAAGAAGGTGATTAAGTTGTTCTTCTGAATAATATCTAAATCCAGATGGTGCAATATAAGCAGGTTTTAATCTGTTATTTCTGTCCCAATTTCTTAAAGTTTGTTCCGTTTTGCCTATTAATTTAGCAAACTCACCTATACTATAATATTTCATTATTATCACCTCTCTATATACAATTACATTATACTTTTTATAAATTGTATATAGAGTTTTATAATTTCTTATAAAATTATTTTAGCTATTGTTCGCATCTAATTATTTTTTAAACATAGCATACTTAATTATTTTTTTATTATTTTTTTATTGTTTATTTTTTCTATTTCATCATTAAAAAATCTACTATATCCTGAGAATAATCTGTCCATATTTTAAGAATTTCATCTTCTTCATATGGAGTTTCTTTTATTTTATTTATACTCAATAAAAGAGCATCCTCTATTTGTTCTTTAATTATTTCAAGTTTTTTATTAAATCTTCGTGTTTGGTATCTTCTAATATATTTGTCTTCATAACTCTGCTCCTTATTTTAGAATACTTTTTAAACTTAATATATATAAAAAATATTCTAATATATATAATCCTCTTTTATTTTTTTATCGTATATAATATCTGAAATTAATACTTCAAAGATAGTGAATAATATCGTAAAAATTGGGGATATTGCAATTCCCTTACTATAAATAACATCAAATATATATGCAGTAAAGAAATAAGAGAATTTACTCTTTTTATATGTTGTTCTAATAAAAACTATGACTAAATATCTTATATAAATTTTCTAAAGACTTAATTTCAACATAGATATCCGCATTTTTATGATTTATTAGTTCATTAAAAACAAAAACTTTTATATACCATTTATTTTTACTTAACAAATCTGCATTATTTGATATAATTACTAATCTATCTTTTTGACTTATATTATCTATACATAAACTATTCAAAAACAAGCAGTCTTCTACATATTTTAAATCAGGTTTATCAGTGTTATATGTTAAAATATATATTGTATTAATACCCTCTTCTCTTAATCTAAAAACTAAAGTAATTATTTTTTATTTATTATACTAATTCTACTGTTTAGCTCCAGTCTTCTAATAACATTAGGACTTAGGTTTATATTTTTTGTAAAATTAAACTCTCATCAATTCCTACTTTGTTTGATTCATTTAAAAATTTAATTTCATCTATGTTATTTATAAAGATATTATAAACTTCTAATTTCTTTATTGTATGATTTAAACATATATTTTCTATTAACTTAAATATTATTGGATTTGATAAAATAGCTATAGAAATTAAAGAACTTAAAGGATAACCTAAAAAAATAAAAAAGTTCAAGTGCCAATCCAAATAAAAAGAATTTTTTATAAAATGGATTTTTCAGTAACTTATAAGGAGCCAAATCATCTGTTAAAATACTTATAGTACTTTTGCTTTTTAAATTAATTTTGTGTGTACTTAACTTAGTATCTACAACTTTGCAATATATAGTATCTTCATCTAATTTTGTTTCATCATACAAAACTAAAATACTACAATTATAAATATTAAATTTAATTGATTTAATACCATCTACTGAGTATAAATTAGTTCTAATACTACAAGCAGCTCCATAATCATTATATATTTCCCATACTTTCAATCTTAATCTACCTGGTATGGAAAATATTTTTTCTACAGCCTTCATTCGGTCTCAACCGCTAACTTTTTCTTTCTATTGTTATATTGTGCCTCTGCCACTATATCCTCAAATCCTTCCTTAAAGTTAGCAACTGTTTCTGCTGTTTTATCTCTAATACCTAAAATTAAGCCCACTGTGCCAACTGTAACTCTTCTTAAACCTCTTCCTATTTTTCTTCCTAAATTGAACTCCATTTTAGGAAGTTCCTTTTGTGCAAAATTCATATTTTGCATAGCATCCATTTTACTCAATATCATTTCGACATTCTGATTTAATTTTTCAAAGCTATTGTAGATAGTATTTACACTTGTCCTTAAATTTTCTTCATTCTTTATAAGTTTTTCTACCTCCTTTGATAAACTCTCATATTTTGCATTTAATTCTCTTACTTCTTGTTCAAGTCTTTTTCATTATTTAATTCACTCATAACAACACCTCTTGCTATGTTTTTTATATTATTCCTCATTTTTCAAAAAATATTACTATAAAATATTTTTGCATAAAAAACACCTTTATCAGGTGTTTAAGCAGTTTTATATTTTTCTGTTGTTTGATAATAAAATAGTTCATCAATTAACTCAAGTACCTGTCCAACCAATTGATTATACATATCAGTTTTAACATTAACTAACATTCCTTCCATCTTTCTATATATTTTCTCTTGGTTTTCTATTACTGATTGTTTTGAAGAAGCTCCACCCATTAAAAATTCAGCAAAATCAAATTTATCAAACATATAATTTACAACAACATTTTTGTTAAACTTCCGACTAAACTACAGAAACTCTTATTTATCAACTTTTCAGACATCTTTGTTATCTCATTTGTTATATGCAAACAATCAACAAAATCGCTTACTTTATCTAAATTTAAATGATTGACCTCAACATTTAATTCTATATCTACATAGTCATTAATTGATGATTCTATCTCTAATGCTAACATTTTTTCTACATTATCAATAAAGCTATTTATTTCTTCCATCGACAAAACCATTGCCTCAAAATTTTCTTTGTTATGCATCTTCAAATTGTTAGAAACCAAAATTGAATATGACTTTAATGCTTTAAAACAACCACTAAAAAATATATCAACTTGTTCTTTAATGAGAATTATACATTTTTTTCTAATAAATCTATGAAATTTGGAAGATATACCGTATTTCTCATCCTTCATACACTCCCTAAGCAACTTCATCCCAAAATATATAATATTCACTTGGTGTTAAAGGTTTTTTTGAAAATGTTAAATCAAAGTTAAATAAACAAGTATATTTATTCATTTACAGAGAAATACTACATATTAGCTAATTTTTGAGAATAGGTGATATGTATATGCAAAAGTAATGGAAAAATCAAATATCAATGCCATCTACCGAAGATTTCGTATCCCAATAAGTTCAATCTACAGAAACGAAAATATGTGTTCTAAAGTATCTACCTTTGCAAAAACACTAAATGGTGTTATTTATGCAAGTGCCAATCCATTAACTGGAAAACTTCTTGTAATTTACGATGAAATGCTCACAACCGAAAACATACTTAAATTTAACATTATTAGTTTTGTTTTAAACAAGAACAAAAGTACAAGTTCTGTTCATAATGAAAAACAAATTTTATCCTCCTCAACCAAATTTAAAGAAGAATATGCTGTGCCTTTAGAAGTCGAAATGAAATCTGTTAAAAAGGTAACCTATAAACCTTATGAACCATACCACGCAATTAGCATAAAAGAAATTGAACAAAACCTAAATACAAACTTTAACAATGGTTTATCTTCATACGAGGTTCAAAAAAGAATAAAAGAATATGGACTTAATGTAATATCTGAGAAAAAAGAAAATCCATTATTGCTAAATTTTTGAAGGCTTAAATGAATTTTCAACAAGGTTGTTACTTGGTGCTGGTTTTTGTCACTTCTTATAGGACAAATACCAGAAGCTATTGCTATTACATCAATTGCTCTTATTGAAACCTCAATATCTACCTTACAACAGCACAAAGCTGAAAACTCAATCTACTCTTTAAAAAATATGCTTGTAGATAAAGCTAAAGTTTTAAGAAATGGTGAAATACATAAAATTGACTCTAAAAACCTTGTTCCTGGTGACATAATATTTATTGAGTCAGGGGATAGGGTTCCTGCCGATGCAAGAATTATTGAATGCTATGATCTTAAAATTTCAGAAGCAACTTTAAATGGAGAGAGTACTCCTCTAATAAAAGACGCTTGTACCTGTGAAAAGAACATTTGTTTAGCTGATAGGTGTAATATGATTTATATGGGAACAAGTGTATTATCTGGCTATGCAAAGGCTGTTGTTGTAGCAACAGGTATGAAAACTGAAATTGGTAAAATAGCAAAAATGCTACAAAATATTGAAGCCGAACCTACACCATTACAAATTAAAATGCAGAAATTTACTCAAAAATAACAAAAGTATGTTTGTTATTAAGCTTTATTGTAGGTGGTATAAGTCTTATTGCTGGAAGAACAATACAAGAAGTTTTAACTACTGCTATAGGATTCTCATTAGGTGCAATACCTGAAAGCTTACCTGGAGTAGTAACTATAACGATGGCACTTAGCGTCCAAAAGCTTGCTAAACAAAACGCCATAGTTAGAAAGCTATCTGCAGTTGAAGGTCTAAGTAATGTTAGTGTAATATGCTGTGATAAGACAGGAACATTAACTATGAACCAAATGACTGTAAAAAAGTTTATGTAGATGGTTGTACTTATAATGTATCAGGTTCAGGATATTCAATAGAAGGAGATATTAAATTAGTTGATGGTAGTACAAATGATGAAGAAATATTAAAAAAGCTACTTGTAGCAGGAGTTTTATGCAATAACGCTAATTTAAAAAATACTAACAACAAATGGACAATTGAAGGAGACCCAACTGAAGGAGCACTCCTTCCACTTGCATATAAAGGAAATCTAAATGTAGAGGAAATTAGAAATCAATATAAAAGAATAAAGGAAATTCCGTTTGATAGTTCTCGAAGATATATGACAGTAGTTGTTCAAAACAATAAAGATAAGATAGCCTTCATAAAAGGTGCCTTTAGTAGTATTTCAACAAAATGCACAAGAATCTATGATAAGGGTATAGAAAGGCTTTTTACATCATCGGATAAAGAAAAAATACAGGAAATTTGTGATAAATTTGCATCGGATGCTATGAGGGTTCTTGCCTTTGGATATAAACATTTAGATAAGAACTCAAAGGATATAGAAAACAACTTTGTTTTCTTAGGACTTGTTGCAATGGAGGATCCTCCTCGTGAAGGTGTAATAGAAGCTATACAAAAGTGTCATAGTATGGGGATTAAAATAATAATGATAACAGGTGATAATAAACAAACTGCAACAGCAATTGGAAAACATTTAGGCATTCTAACCAATGGAATTGTTATATCAGGAATAGATTTAGATTTAATGACTGATGAAGAACTTTATAGAAAAATAAATAATATACAAGTATTTGCAAGGACATCACCTGAACAGAAACATCGTATAGTTAAAGCTCTAAAAAGATGTGGCCATATTGTTGCAATGACGGGTGACGGAGTAAATGACGCACCTGCTATAAAAGAAGCAAATATTGGTATAGCTATGGGAAGAGGTGGAAGTGACGTAGCAAAAGATGTTGCTTCTATCACTCTTGCAGACGACAACTTCACAACTATTGTAAATGCTATTGAAGAAGGTAAAAAATAAATTTAAAGATAAGAAATATTACAAAATACCTTCTTGCAGGAAGTATAGGAGAAATAATTGCTATATCACTATCATCATTAACCTTTGGTAGAATGCCATTTTTAGCACTACAACTGTTGTGGTTAAATGTAATTGGTGAATCTATCTTGGGGGCAAGTCTTGCAATGGAAAACATAGATGATTACCCCTCAAGCAAGCTTAAAAATTCACAAAACAACGAACTTTTAGATAGAAAAATTAGAACTGATATAGTAAAAAGAAGTGTTGGAATAGGTCTAACAAGCTTTGCTGTATTTGAAAGTTCAATTTTATTAGGAAGAGGAATTCCTTATGCACAAAGTATGGCATTTTCAAATTTAGTATTGACTCAGCTTCTACACGTTTATGATTGTAGACAAAGTAGGCTACCTTCAGCTCATATTAGTTTAGCATCTTCTTTGTCTCTTGCTTCACTTTTAGCAATACTTTATATACCTTCTATTAGTTCTATGTTTGGTACTGTACCACTGAATTCAAAGGATTGGATGATTTTATCCTTAACTACATCTTTAAGTAGAATATAAATAGATATTATTGTCTTATTAACTCACGGCAAGTTGCTCGTGAGTTAATATTTTTTCGATTAAAACTCTTCTTTTTTATTAACAAATCTATATTATAATATTCTTTGTTATGCTTTAAAAATATAAAGGAAAGGGATCAAAAGATGAGTATCTTAACTGTTAAAAACTTAAGCCACGGTTTTGGAGACAGGGCAATATTTGAAGATGTTTCATTTAGACTTTTAAATGGTGAGCATATTGGACTTATTGGAGCAAACGGTGAAGGAAAATCAACTTTTATGAATATTATTACAGGAAGATTAGAACCCGATGAAGGAACTATTGAATGGGCTAAAAGAGCACGTGTTGGGTACCTTGACCAACATACAGTTCTTCAAAAAGGACAAACTATCCGCGACGTTTTAAAATCAGCCTTTAATTATTTATTTGAACTTGAAAAAGAATACAATGAAATTTGCGAAAAACTTGCAGAGGTTAGCCCTGAAGAAATGGAGGGCTTGCTTGAAGATATGGGTACAATTCAAGATATTTTAACCCATAATGACTTTTATATAATAGACGCAAAGGTTGAAGAAATTGCAAGAGGTCTTGGACTTACAGATATAGGACTTGAAAGAGACGTTAACGATTTAAGTGGTGGCCAAAGAACAAAGGTTTTACTTGCAAAGCTTCTTCTTGAAAAGCCCGATATACTTCTTTTAGACGAACCTACAAACTATCTTGACGAACAGCACATCGAATGGCTAAAGAAGTACCTGCAAGAGTATGAAAATGCATTTATTCTCATAAGCCACGACATACCTTTCCTAAACAGCGTTGTTAATCTGATATATCATATGGAAAACAGACAACTTAACAGGTATGTCGGAAACTATGATGATTTTGTTAGGGTTTATGAGGCAAAGAAGCAACAATTAGAAGCTGCATATAAAAAACAACAACAGGAAATAGCAGAACTTAAGGATTTTATTGCCAGAAACAAGGCAAGAGTTGCCACAAGAAATATGGCTATGTCAAGGCAAAAAAGCTTGAAAAAATGGAGATTATAGAACTTGCAAAGGAGAAGCCAAAACCAGAATTTAATTTTAAGGAAGCAAGAACTTCTGGAAAGGTTTTATTTGAAACAAGAGATTTAGTAATAGGATATGATGCACCTCTATCAAAACCACTTAATCTAAGAATGGAAAGAGGACAAAAATTGCATTAGTTGGAGCAAATGGTCTTGGTAAGACAACGCTTTTAAAGAGCATATTAGGAGAAATTAAACCTTTATCAGGTGAAGTTGAACTTGGAGATTATCTTCACATTGGATATTTTGAACAGGAGATAAGGGAAAATAACTACAACACTTGTATAGATGAAGTTTGGAATGAGTTTCCTTCATTTACACAATACGAAATAAGAGCTGCTCTTGCAAAGTGCGGACTTACAACAAAGCAAATTGAAAGTAAGGTTTGCGTGCTAAGTGGAGGAGAACAGGCTAAGGTAAGACTATGTAAACTTATTAACAAAGAAACAAATTTCCTTGTATTAGACGAGCCAACAAACCACTTAGATGTTGATGCTAAAGAAGAACTTAAACGTGCACTTAAGGAATATAAGGGAAGCATACTTCTAATATGCCACGAACCAGAATTTTACAGGGATATTGTAACAGATGTTTGGAACTGCGAAACTTGGACAACTAAGGTAGTATAGTGCCACCCAGGTGAAATGTTACTTTTGTCATATTTTGTATTTTTGATTTGTATAGTTAAAACATAATTTTAAACTTAAGTTAAGGTTGTGATTTTTCACAGCCTTTTTGTTTTAGACTCTTTTATTTTTTATATTTTTTAGTATACTAAAATTAAAATAATTCAAGGGTGATATTATGATACAAAATATAACAAACTCCTTTAATGCAAGTAATTGTCTTATGGCAAGCATAATAAAATCCAATTCACCAGAATTAAAGCAGGTTGGAAGTATATTTTATCTTCAACCTAAAGGAATACAGTTTGTTGGAGTTACAGCGTATATAACAGAGTATATAAGTATAGGAAATAATGTTAATGTATTAGCATAAGAAATAATATAACCTCAAGTAATTATGTATTTTGATTACTTGAGGTATTTTTGCAGTTATTCTAATTTTTTAGAATAAAAATATAACAATTTAATGTGAAATTATATATAACTTTAACATTCACTTTTATCTATGTTAAATGAATTGCATAATTACTTTTGAATTTTATCAAAAATATATAAGCCAAATAACCCAATTTCATAAAGAAGAACCATTGGTAAAGCAACAAAACAAAGTGTAAATGCATCAGGTGTAGGAGTTATTACAGCTGTTATAACAAAAATAATAAATATAACAGTTCTTCTATGCCTTGACATCAATTGATAATTAATTAATCCTATCTTGGATAATAAAACCATTAATAAAGGCAATTCAAATATAGCACCAATTCCTAAAGTTAATAAAACAACAAACGAAAAATATTTATCTGCTGACAACATAGGTATTATGCTTTCATTACCAAAACTCAACAAATACTTCATAGTAATAGGTAAAATATAAACAAAAGAAAAATAAATTCCCATTAGAAACAATAGAGTTCCTATAACTACAATCAAAGTGAAAATAATTTTTTCCTTTTTATATAATGCCGGCGAAAAAAATAATATAGTTTGAAAAAAATAACGGGCATAGATATTGAAATGCCAGCATATATAGCTACCTTTAACTTAACTAAAAATCCTTCTAGAGGAGTTATAAATATTAAGTCTACATGTGGCATTCCTCTTTTAAAAAAATGATGATTTCATCTGTTTTCAAAAATGCAATTATTGAAAGCAAAATAACTGATATAATACATATTATTAATCTTTTTCTCAGTTCATCTAAGTGCTCTAAAATTGACATCTCCTTAAGCTCATCAGTCAATCAACTCACCCTCTTACTTTCCTTCTTCAGTTATTTCATTAGTAATGTCTCGTGCAGCTTTTTTAAATTCTTTTATTGCACTTCCTAAAGCTCTTCCGGCTTCAGGTAATTTTTTAGGCCCAAATACTAATAAGGCAATTACTAAAATAACTAACAATTCTGATAAACCTAAACTTGGCATATTATTAACTCCCTTCTTTTTTAACCTAATATTATTTCATTTATCAAGTCTCTAGTACTATTTACAATTCTTTTAAACTCCTTGCTTATTTTGTTAGATAGTTCTAAAGAATAGCTTATTTCATAGGGCTCAATACCTATTATTGTTACCTCAGGATAAAAACCTATTAAGTTAGCTTGCTTTATAACATCTAATATTTGTACGTCATGTAGAGAAAGATTTTCTGTTTTGTAATCCTTCAATTCATTAGGTGTAATTTTATAAACTGTACCTGGTTTATGTCCACCCCTCAAGCAGTCTATAATAATCACTTTTTATAATCTAAAAAGTAAGTCAGTAGATCAATTACCTGTGTTCCACCATCTACAAATTCAACATTCATTTCATTACTATATTTTTTAATAAAACAATTAATAATATGAATCCCTATTCCGTCATCCTTTAGTAATATATTCCCTATCCCAATAGCAACTGCTTGTTTCATAATATTACCCCGCTTGGATTTGGTGTTTGTACTATAAAATTTTTGCTTATTTTTTTGTTGGATTAATAACATGTACAGCACAAGCAGTACAAGGATCAAAGGAATGGACTATTCTTATAAGCTCTATTGGGTTATTAGCATCTTTTACTTCTACACCTATTAATGCCTTTTCTATTGGGCCTAATACTCCTTTTGCATCTGTAGGTGATGCATTCCAACATGTTGGTGTTATAATCTGATAGTTGTCTATACTTCCATTTGAATACTTTATATAGTGTAGCAGTGCACCTCTTGGAGCTTCTGTCAAACCTATTCCCTCACCTGAAACAAGTGTATGTAAAGAAGATGCGTAATCTACTGTGCCCGGAATTACTTGATCAATCCATACACTTAATGCTTGAGCAATTTTCTTGCTTTCAAGCATTCTTGCAATATGTCTATCCATTACAGATATACCTTTTCTATATTCTCCATTTATCCACATTCTAGCTAAAGGACCTGCTTCATACGGCTCATTTGCATATCTTGGAGCTTTTATCCAAGAATATGCGTTTTTCTTTGCATATTTACTTTTATGTCAGAATTTTTAAATCCAACATTACCTGTTCCTTCTAAATATGAATGTGTTGAGTCCTCAGTTATTTTATTTATATCGACTGAATAAAATTTGCCATTTATATATCTTCCTGCTCTAAATAACTTCTTTCCATCCTTTATATCTTCAATAGGAAAAACTCCATATGTGATAAAATTGCCATAGCCTTTTCCAATATTAAAATAATCTTTATAAACAGATGCAATAATTTGAATATCATTATAATATTCATTATCAATAAAGTTTTTATTTCATTTAGTAATGACTTGTATTCATTTATTTCTTCTCTAGTTGGTTCTTTTGTAACTCCCCAGGCATAATAGACATTACGATGAGGTACTTTTCCAGAAAATATAGTAACCATTTGATGAGCTTTTCTTCTAATGTCTAGAGCTTTTATATAATTATTAAAAATCTGTTTGTTGTATTTTCTAGACAGACGAAGATCAGTTTCATATGTGGTTGCCCACAAAGATTTATCCGGACCTTTAACATAATCTAACAAAGAAAGATGATAAAAATGCAAAATATGATCTGCTAAATAATTTCCACCTTGTATTAAATTTCTTAATAATCTTGCTTGGTTTCCTATACGATACCCTACTGAATTCTCAATAGCTAAAGATGATGCGACTGCATGTGATACAGGACATAAACCACAAATTCTTTGAGTTATATGTACTGCATCTCTAGGATCTCGCCCCTTCAACAAACTTTCAAAACCTCTAAACATATTACCAGTACATTTAGCTTGTACAACTTTATTATTTTCTATTTCAACTTCTATTTTCATATGTCCTTCCAAGCGTGTTATAGGATCTAGTTTAATTGTACTTGACATTATATCACCTTCTTTATCTATAAATTTTATTAAAAGGAAAGTTTATATTACTACAACCAATACACATATTTCCTACTCCAAAACATCCCTTTCTATTTTCCCAGTCTGTACCCCAATATTTTGTATAACAAGTTACACGTGTTTGATCTTCTTTGCCTTTACATCCCATATTATCAAAGCAACAACCTACAACTCCTAACTTATTTGTCTTGGTTCTTCCCTTTAAAGGACAATTAGAAATATTATTTTCTTTATCATGTAGTTTTTTGAAGAATAATACAATGTAGGCCTTCTTAATGAATCTAACTGTAACTGGTTATCCATAATTAAATTCATTATTGTTCCTCCTATTATGTATGGATGCACTGGACAACCTGGTAAATTTATAACTTTTGATTTATTGTTTTGTGACAACACATTTTCTACAGACATTACTCCTGTAATATTTGAACCTGCTCCAGATACACCCTTAAAAGACGCACAGGTACCAACTGCTATTATATATTTTGCGTTATTAGCTAGCATTTTAACAGCCTCTAGAGCTGTTAAAGGTTTATTATCTTTTCTCCAATAATACAAAAGGCTCCATCCTCATAGGTTGGAATTCCACCCTCAATCACCAATATATATTGATTTGGATTATTATTTGAAATAGTTTGCATAACTTCAATAGCTCTATTACCATATTCAACCATTAATGTGGAATGGTACTTCAAAGTTAATTTTTCAAGCAACAACTCTTCTAAGTTAGGTGTACTATTAGGAACACTATTAATCATATTTAAAAATGATACAGTACATCCAGAGCAACCTGCAGCT
The DNA here is from genome assembly GCF_028622835.1 of Caloramator sp. mosi_1. Lineage (GTDB taxonomy): Bacteria > Bacillota > Clostridia > Clostridiales > Caloramatoraceae > Thermobrachium. The sequence goes on from NZ_CP117677.1 coordinate 1,037,970, forward strand.
TGAATCCACAAAACTGGCGTTGCTTCAATAGCTTCCATAGCATAAATTAATCTATCAATATCAGTTTTCTTTACAGCTAATGCTGTTGAAGATACCAAAACCCATTTTAAAAAATCACGTCGAGAAATTTTCATTTTATCACTCCTTTAAAGAGGCTGAATTATAAAATAATAATTCAGCCTTCGCATTTTTATTTCAAAATTTACCTTTTTATTATTTTTTGTAATATATCCTTTAACAAATTATTTAATGATGCACTTGTTATTATGTTTATTTTATTTGCTAATAAAACCCAAACTCCACATAAACCCAATATTCCTGTAGTTGAAACAACTAATCCTTTTGGTGTTAAAACTTTTTGAATAATACTTTTAATTTTGATTTGTGTATTTTTTTGTTTTTAGTATCTTGCTTAAAAACTTCTTTTTCTTTTATCTCTTCTGTGTATGGAGTACTATTTTCATCAACAACAGTTTCTTCTATATTAGATTGTTGTTCATTTGAATCGTTATATGTTGATATATTATTCTGTTTAGTTAGTCTCACGATATTTTGTTTTACATTCTGATTATTGCTATTTTGAGTTTCTCTATCAGTTACATTATTAATTGTTTCATCTTTAATGATTTGTTTTTGAACCTCTTCTATATTTTCATCTTCTTTTTATTATCACTTGTTTCACTACTATTACTTTCAACTTCTGACTCATCTTCACTTTTTTCCTCTACTTCTTGAGATGTTTCCTTTGTTTCTTCTTGTTTTTGAACCTCTTCTATATTTTCATCTTCTCTTTTATTATCACTTGTTTCACTACTATTACTTTCAACTTCTGACTCATCTTCACTTTTTCCTCTACTTCTTGGGTATTACCATTTATATTATCATTTTCTTCAAATATAAACTCATTAATATCTTTTATTAACTCAAATCTATTGTCATAGTTATACTCACTTGGCAAACTATATGTGTCATCTATCTCAGTATCTTCTTCTACTTTTTCATTATCTATTACTTCTTGTCCAACTTCAGAATGATTGTTGTCTTTATTAGGTTCTTCTGTATTATTTTCTCTCTCTGTAACCTCTTCATTTATTGCTACTGGTTTTTGAATAATAGCCAAACCTTTATTATGTGCAACTAAAAAACTTTCTTCACTTAAAGAATAACAAAAGTCAAAAAATCGCCTAACGTAGAATCTATATTATTGTATAACGGTTCAAAATTTAAATTTTTAAGTTGATATATTTGTTTTGCAGATTTTGAAATAGCATATAAATCTCCATTTAACACCAGCAATTTTCTTATGTCTCCACTTATTCCATTAACTTGTACCCACGGATCATCCCCTAAAGCACTAGTTGTCCAAACACCATTATTCGTCCCTATATAAATTGTTGTATTTAATATTACAAAATCCCTAACCTCTCTTGCATCACCACTTGGCAAACCATTTAAATCTTTAACTGGTTTCCAAACGCCTTCATCTTTGTGATATTTATATAAACCATTTTTATCTTTAGTGGAAGCATATAATTCTCCATCTATATTCCAAATATTCCTAGATAAGAAATCAGTTTGATTTTTTATAGGCAAACCATTATTTATATTAGTCCAATTTTGTCCTTTATCATATGTAACATATATTCCTTGTTTATTTACATTTATGTAAATCGCTTCATCACTAATCACAATTGATTCAACGTTGTTATTTCCAATATTGTTTGGCAATAATATTTCTGTACCTAAAATATTACTCCATGTATTACCTTCGTCAGTACTTTTATAAATTGCTCTATTACTATCTTTACTAGATAGCATATAAATTGCACCATTATATTCAAATATACTTCTAACTTCTGGAATATCTTTTAGAGTGATATTCCATACATTATTACTTTTTATTGCAACACTTGATTTACCATCCTTTTTACTAATTAAAATATAATTGTTATCTTTTGCATATATAAACTGGGCACCATCAAGACTATAAATATTATTCCATATATATTCTTGTGCTGATATTTTATAAGATGGCATAATCAAAGACAAAAATATTATGGAAAAAATAATGTTTTTTAAAAAAACCTTATCTTATCAAACATAAAAAACCTCCTTTTTATTTTTTCATATTTACTTAACACAATCGTTTTTAGATAGAGAGCTTACTTTTATTACTTTAAATATATAACTATTGATATTGATTTTCATTTTCACATCATAAATAATTTTAACTCATAGGTTAATAAATGTCAACAAAATTTAGCTAACACTATAAAACTGTTAAAATTTATTATAATTTTCAACTTTAGCTTTGTTAGAGATTTTCAATTTCCAATGAATCCTTATGATATGCCAATTGTATACATAACTTTCCTAAATATAATCCCCTTGAAATTAAGATATTGACAGTTATATTTAATTGTATAAATATATCATAACACCTGTTTTGTGTTAAATTTGAAATTTGTATTTTCTAATAATTTATTTGTGTATATTTTAAAAAATATTTTGCATTATTTTAAATAAGAGTAACTATTGTTTTAAAGTTCATAATTATAAAATTCATATTAAAAAATAATACAACCTTTAGCTTATATTCTATTTAACAACATCATACTAATATACTGGACAATAATTATTTTTTGGTATGATTTAAATATACTAATTATTTTAAAAAGGAAGGTCGCTATGAAAAACAAAATTCGTTGGCTATATGTTGTTTTAGGAATATTAATATTTATATGTCTTGGTACTGTATATTCTTGGAGTATTTTTAAAAAACCTCTGGAGAATGCTTTAAGCTTAAATTCTACCCAAAGTAATTTGCCCTTTATGACTTTCTTGGCCTTTTATGCCTTTTTGATGCCTGTAGGCGGAAAACTTATTTACAAATACTCACCTAAAGTTGTTCTAATAACAGGTAGCCTACTTGTTGCACTTGGCTGGATTGTTTCAGCATATAGTAAAAATATAGTTATGTTGACAATTGCATATGGCGTTATAGCGGGAAGTGGTGTAGGAATTGCTTATGGTGTTCCAATAGGAGTTGTATCCAGTTGGTTTTATGATAAGAAGGGGCTTGCACTCGGTGTGCTTTTATCTGGTTTTGGTATGTCCCCCTTTGTTACTGCTCCAATTGCAAAAATTAATCAACATCTATGGAGTTTTTACAACCTTTAAGATACTGGGACTTACATTCCTATTTATATTAATAACCTTATCGCTACCCTTTAGATTTCCTAATGAAGATATAGAAAATACTACAGAAGATATTAATTCAATATCTCCTCACGAAATGATTCGAGACAGTAAATTTTATATTTTGTGGACGTGTTTTGCAATTGCAACCTTTGTTGGCCTTATGATAATTGGCATTACAGGGCCTATTGGAGAAGACATAGTTGGTGTGTCATCATCTACTATGGCCTTCTATGTTTCATTATTTTCTGTATTTAATGGTATAGGCAGACCTTTATTTGGGTATTTATCAGATAGACTTGGAACCTATAAGGTTATACTACTATCATACTCACTTATATTCCTTGCTGCTATCTTGATATTGTTTTTTAAAGAAGGTAACTCATTAATATTTATTATATCCTTTATATTGTTCTGGATGAATTTTGGAGGATGGTTGTCTATTGCACCAACCCTAACTTCTAAGCTTTTTGGCTCTAAGTATTATAGCCAAAATTACGGAATTGTATTTACTGCCTATGGAATTGGTGCTGTACTTGGCAATTTAACCTCCGGATTTGCTAAAGATATTTTTGGAAGCTATAAGTATGTATCATATCCAATATTAGTTTTAATATTGATTGGAATTATTATATCGAGATTTATGAATAAGCCGTCTAATATATAGTTTTATTATATTGAAAATTAAAAGCAAGTGATATGAAGCTTATATCACTTGCCTAATATTTTTGGAGGTATAATTAAATAATTTATCTGACTAAATTTTAGAAATGTAACATTTGGGTAGAACTCTATGATTATATGTTTTTCCATTATATGGTTGCATTCACATTTCACCTGGGTGGCACTATTTCATAAGTTCCACAACAAGTTTTGCTACGTCTATCATATCCTTTATATGAATATGTTCCTCTAATGTGTGGGGCTTTCTTTCTCCAATTCCTAAGTTTACTGCCTTTATACCATATTGATTTAATACATTTGTATCACTTCCACCGCCAGTTGATGAGGTATAGAACTTTAATCCTAAAGTTTCGCAGGCTTTTTAACTTTATTTACAACTTCATCATCTTCTTTTACATTAAAAGGACCGTACATTCTCTCAACGTCTATTTGTGCCTTAGCTCCAAACTTTTCACAGGCCTCTTCTATGCATTTAACCATATGCTTTGTTTGTGCATCTAACTTTTCTATATTTAAACTTCTTGCCTCTGCCTTAATTTCAACTTCAGGACATACTATATTTGTAACTTGACCACCATTTATAACACCAACATTTGCTGTTGTTTCTTCATCTATTCTTAGTAGATTCATATTAGATATAGCGTGGGCAGCCACAACAATAGCACTTATTCCTTCCTCTGGTGCAACTCCAGCGTGGGCAGGTTTTCCTATAATCTTTGCTACTATCTTGTCCTGTGCAGGTCCCTTTATTACAACTTGTCCTGGGTCTCCACCACTATCTAAAACATAAGCAGTCTTTGCCTTTACCTTTGAATAGTCTAAATTCTTAGCTCCAAACAGTCCGCCTTCTTCTGCAATCGTAAAGGCAAGTTCTATTGGACCGTGTTCAATTTTTTCTTCTTTTATGTGTTTTATTGCCTCTAATATACAAGCAATACCCGCTTTATTATCTGCACCAAGCACTGTAGTTCCATCACTATATATTGTGTCGCCCTTTATAACAGGGTTTATATTTACACCTGGAGTTACTGTATCCATATGACAGCAGAAAAGAATAGGTTCTTTATCTAATGTACCTTCTAATTTAGCAATAATATTTCCTGTGTTTGAACCCACAACCTCTCCAGCATTATCTACATAAACAGATAGTCCAAGTTCCTCAAGTATAGCTTTAAGTTTTACTGCAAATTCACCTTCTTTTTTGTTTCACTTGAAATCTTAACCATTTCAATAAAACTTGAAACTAACCTTTCTTTATTAATCATAATATCCCTCCAATTATAAAGGCACCACAGGGGTGCCTTTTATTATCTTAAGAAAATGTGTACACCAGGTCCTAATGGTAGATTGAATACATACCATACCAAGAATAGCAATGTCCAACCTAATAAGAATACTATTGAGTATGGTAACATTGTTGATATAAGTGTACCAAGACCGATGTCTTCGTCATACTTTTCAGCAAACGCAACTATAACCGCAAAGTATGACATAAGTGGTGTAATTATATTTGTTGATGAGTCACCTATTCTGTATGCACATTGTGTAAACTCTGGTGTGAAACCAAGTTGCATTAACATTGGTATAAATATTGGTGCCATAATAGCCCATTTTGCTGAAGCTGAACCTATAAATAAGTTTATAAATGCACTTATTAATATAAATCCAATTATTAAACCAAAACCAGTCATTCCAGTTGACTTTAGGAAGTTTGCACCCTTAACTGCAAGTATTGTTCCAAGCTTTGAATAGGAGAAATATGAAACAAACTGTGCAGCAACAAAGGCAAGAACTAAATATCCTCCCATTGTGCTCATAGCCTTTGACATAGCTGATGCTATATCCTTATCATTCTTTATTGTCTTTGCTCCAAAACCATAAGCAACACCTGGAATTAGGAAGAATAGTGCTATAATTGGAACTATACCATCCATAAATGGAGTATGTCCTAATATCTTCTTTGTTTCTGGATCCCTAAGTACTCCATTTTCAGGAACAACTAATAACAATATAGCTACTATGAAGATTATAAATGAAATTAATGCATATCTTAAACCTTTCTTTTCTTCATCTGTTAAATGAGTAATTTCTACTTCCTTCTTACCTTTATATTCACCTAATCTTGGTTCTATTATTCTATCAGTTATGAATGTACCAAGTGCAGTTATTAGGAATGTTGAAACAAACATAAAGTAGTAGTTTGCAGTTGGAGTAACTACGTATGACGGATTTATAAATTTTGCTGCTTCGGTACTTATTCCCCAAGTAGTGGGTCTAATGTACCTATAAGTAGGTTTGCACTAAATCCACCAGATACACCTGCAAAAGCTGCTGCAAGTCCTGCAAGTGGATGTCTGTTAAAGCTTAGGAAAATGATAGCACCAAGTGGTACAAGTACAACGTATCCTGCATCTGACGCTATATTTGACATAACTCCTAAGAAAACAACAACTGCTGTTATAAGTTTCTTTGGTGTACTTAAAACTATCTTTCTAAGTAATGCTTGTATAAGTCCTGTTCCTTCTGCAACACCAACACCAAGCATTGCAACTAAAACTGTTCCAAGTGGTGCAAAACCTGTGAAGTTTGAAACAGCCTTTGAGAACATAAATCTGATTCCATCTGGATCAAGTAAACTTACTGCTGCTACCTTAGCCATCTTTGCTTGTTTTGTACTTGGATCAATCATTTGATACTCTACTGCCACTCCAGCCTTTGCTGCAAGATGAGAAATAATGATTACTAATAAACTAAAAATAACGAAAATTGTAACTGGATGTGGTAGTTTATTACCTACTTTTTCTACCCAGTCAAGGAATTTTTGAAAAAATCCATTCTTCTTTTGGTTTGGCATATAGTACCCCCTTGCTTTTGAATAATTTTGTTCATACAAACTTCAATTGAATAATAATATTCAACTTGTATTCGGCAAGTAATGCCGAAAGACATTGGAATTAAAGGATTTTTGTTCAAAAATTAAAAGAAATCATCCCTTTTAAGTGTTAAAATATAATTGCAAAACTAAAACACAAAAGGGTGATTTCTATGGATAGTTTACAACAAAATCAAAAAATTTAAAGAAGAAAATTAGATTTTTGAACATGAAAGCAAAATTTAATGATACCAAAGTTACTTCTGTAGCAACTTTTTCTTATGTGGAATCCTTTAAACAAATAATAGGATTACCAACTATTTTAGAAAAAGGCGTAACCTATAAGAAGGCCGCTAATTCTACTTTTAATACTGCAGAAATTATAGAATACATGATTGATGCAAATATTCTTGGTTTCTCAAGATTTATGCACATTGAAACATTAAGAAATGATGAAGGATATAAAAAGTTTAAAGGTGTAGATAAATTACCCAGTGAAAAAGTATGTAGAGATCTCTTAAAAGCTTTACCAACAGAAACTTTAGAAGAATTAAGAACTATAAATAAAAAATACTTGACTTAAAGTCTTCAACTGAAGATGTACGCGAGGTTTGTATTAATATTGATGATACTGTTATAACTATCTTTGGTAATCAAGAAAAATCAGGAATAGGATATAATCCAAGGTACAATGGAAGACCATCATTTAAAGAAAAAGTTGGGTTTATTTCAGGAACTGATGAATTACTTAACATTACTCTTGAAAATGGTAGACACCATAGTAATTATAAATTTTTAGATTTCTTTAAGAGTTGTGTAAACCAGCTTCCTTCAAGATATATTCTTAAAAGAGTTAGACTTGATAGAGGTTTTTTGATGAAGAAAACTTTTTATATTTTGAAGATAATGGAATAGAATATGTTGTTAAATGTAAAATGTATTCTACTGTTAAAATGATAATAGATTTTATAAATAATAATCCAAAGGATTATATATGGCACGATATAAGTTCTACTTTATCTGTTACAGAAATTACAGTTCCATTGCCTAAATGGCAAAGAGCAAGAAGATTTGTGATTATAAGAGAAAAAATTATTCCAAAAAATATGAATCAGTTAATGTTCGAAGAATGTAAATATAAATATCAAGCAATAGTAACAAATATAAATTATTTAACACCTGAAGAAATATTTCAAGATTATAATCAACGATGTGATGTTGAAAATAATATAGATGAAATAAAAGAAGGCTATGCCTTTAGCGAAAATAGTTTAGTAAATCATAAATGCAATGAATTGTACCTTTTAATAAAAATGATAGCATATAACATTCATAACTGGTTTAAACAAGCAATCATGCCTAAGGAAGTACAACATCATGAAATTAGTACATTAAGAAGAATATTTTATAGAGTTTGTGGTAATGTTTGCGGCAGCAAATATTATAGATATTTAAGTTTTTCAAATAATTGCTTATTAGAAAAAATCATTACTCATATTCAAAAACAAATACATATTTTTAGTAGAAAAATGATAACAGTTTATACTTAATAGTAAAATAAAAACAATAAATTCCCTTAAAAATCCAAATGTTATTTGGGTTTATTAAGTATACTCAAAAAAGACCTAACGGTATAAAATATCATAATAAATGTAAATTTATTCATAAAGAAAACAAAAATGGCAAGTAGAAACTTTTTTAAAATTTACTTGCCGAATTCAAGTTCAATATACTGAAAATTTGTATTAACATAATTCATTATACCAAGTTTCTAATTTTTGACAACAATTTTATTTAATAAAGTGTAGAAACCATATATTTTTAAGTATATATTTTACATTGATTCAAAGATTCACTTAAATCCATATATTTATTGTAATTAATGTGAAATATATATAAAAACAAGTGATAGAAAAATCTCTATCACTTGCCTTATAATACACCTATATTATTCCTTCTTTACATTGTAACACTATTAATAAAGTACCGTATTAATTTTTATTTCCATTATATGGTTGTATTCACATTTCACCTGGGTGGCACTCTATGATTATTGCTTTATTCTGCAGCTTTATTTGTCCATTTTGCACTTCAACCTTTTGTCTATCTATTAGATTTATGTATTCACCATCTTCTAAATCCACATTTACATATCCTTCGTGAAGTCCAACGTTGAATATTCCTAATAATTTTTCACCTTCCATTTTATATGAAGCTACTATTACATCTCTCTTATCTTCACAATCAATTTTATAGAAGCCTCTTGCCATTATATCCTTCTTCTTTATATTTGAAAGAGTCTTCATATATTCAACGAATTCTTCCTTCATTCCACTCCAGTTAACTTTGTCTATATCAAATAGGCTTGGAGTGTTGTCATCCTGTGCCTCTTGTCCTGCATAGATTAATGTTGCACCCTTTTGGAAGTATAAGAATGCTGTCCAAATCTTAAGTTTTGTTTCATCTGGTATCAGTTTCTTTGCTCTTGGCTGGTCGTGATTTTCTAAAAATCTTAGCTTTACATAGTTATCTGGATATATTGCCTCCTGTAGTTTTACCCTGTTTATATATTCCTTTAACGTATTTTCTCCTTTAAAATATCCTACATATGCATCATTTACATCATAGTCATAGCATATATCAAAGGCTTGATATACTTCACTGTCTGAAAGTCCAACAAAACCGTGTTCCCTCATTGCTAATATAAAGCTTAAGTGAACACTTTCTGCAAGCCATATTACATCCTTTTTAACCTTTGCTACTTCTTCCCTTGCCTTAAGCCAAAATTCAAGAGGAATAAGAGGTGCAACGTCGCATCTAAATCCATCTACACCTAAACTTGCCCAATATTTTAATGTTTCGATTTGATAATTCCAAAGCTCTTTGTTGTTGTAGTCTAAATCCACTATGTCTGTCCAATCCCCCACCTTATTTCCCATTTTTCCATCATTCTTACGATAGAAAAATTCAGGATGGTTTTCTACAAGGTATGAATCTGGAGATGTATGATTGTAAACAACATCTATCATACACTTCATACCTAAACTATGTATTTTATCTATTAGTCTTTTAAAATCTTCAAGAGTTCCATATTCAGGATTTACAGCCCTGTAATCCTTTATTGCATAGGGACATCCTAAACTTCCCTTTTTATTTTTAACCCCAATTGGATGAATAGGCATAAACCATATTATATCTGTTCCTAAAGACTTTATTCTTTCTAAATCCTCTTCAACATCTTTAAATAAACCATTTTTACCGTGGTTTCTTACATAAACAGAATAAATAATTTTGTTCCTCAACGTGATGTCAGTATTTTTAGCCATAATAGTTCCCCTCAAAATCATATCTTAATTAATTCATAGTCCATATTACCTATTCCTATATTTTGTGCGTGTTCTAAGCATACTCTCCAATCAGTTTTTCCGTGAATTGCTGTAAATTTATCTTCAATATGGCAGTCGCAGTCGTGGTGGTCGTGAATTGCACATCCTTTAATTGCTGGTGCACTATTTACCATATCAACACAGGCCTTATCAAGTGCAACTGGATCAAAGGATGCAGCTATACCTATATTTGGAACAATAGGCATATCATTATTGGACCAGCAATCGCAGTTAGGTGAAACATCCATAATAAAGTTTATGTGGAAATGTGGCTTATCCTTTATAACCGCATATGTATATTCTGCTATCTTTTCGCTTGCAATAGATGCTGCTTCATCCCAGTTAACCTGTGCTGCATTGAATTGGCAAACTGCTATACACTGTCCACAGCCAACACACTTTTCATAATCAATAACTGCAACCTTATTTTCATTTAAGTAAATCGCGTCGTGTGCACAGCTCTTTACACACATTCTACATCCTACACAATTTTTCTCCTTTATGCTTGGTTTTGAAGAAGAATGCATAAACAGCTTTCCACCCCTTGAACCTGAACCCATACCAATATTCTTTAATGCTCCTCCAAAACCAGTCATTTCGTGCCCCTTAAAGTGATTCAAAGATATTACTATGTCTGCATCTGCTATTGCAGAACCTATCTTTGCAGCCTTAGTATGCTTTAGGTTTACTTCAACTTCTCTATACTCTGTTCCCTTTAAACCATCTGCAATTAATACTTGGCAACCTACAGTTAATGGATTAAATCCATTTTCATAGGCCGCGTCTAAGTGGTCTAATGCATTGTGTCTTCTTCCTGTGTATAATGTGTTAGCATCTGTTAAAAATGGCTTTCCTCCAAGTTGTTTTATTAACTTTACTATTTTTGCTGCATAGTTTGGTCTTATGTATGCAAGGTTTCCTGGCTCTCCAAAATGTATTTTTATAGCAACGTATTTATCCTTAAAATCTATATTTTCTATGCCTGCCGCCTTAACAAGCTTTTCAAGCTTATCAAGCATATTGAAACCAGGTTTTGTTCTTAAATCTGTAAAATAAACCTTTGACTTCTTCATAGTTTCCTCCTAAAGTAATATTTCTTAAACTATTATAACATATTTGGATATACAAATATATTTATATATGTCTAAATATTATATAAAATTTATTGGGCAAATTTTACGTTCATTACATATTTTTATCTATAATTATACTTTTTATGTTATATTGCCAAACTTTTTTCTATAATTTCTATTTATTTCATTGCATAATTATAAATTTTTTTATTGACTTTTAACCGATTTATTAATATAGTTTTATTTGTGTCTTTTTAAAAATCTAAATTTAGATAAAGAGGTGAAGTTAGTGGAAAAGGAACTAAAAGAGAATTAGGACTACTTCCTGCAACTGCAATAGTTGTTGGAAATATGATAGGTTCAGGTATTTTTATGGCACCACAAGGTCTTGCAGAAGCATCTAATCCTAAGGCAACAATTATAGCTTGGATTATAACTGCATTAGGTTCAATGCTTCTTGCATTAAGTTTTGCAAACCTTGGAGTAAAGATGCCAAAAACAGGTGGACCTATAGTTTATACAAGAGAGGCCTTTGGAGAATTTCCTGCCTTCCTTATTGCTTGGACCTACTGGATAGGTTCTTGGGTTGGAAATGCAGCAATAATTACTGCATTTATGAATTATCTTTCTTATTTCTTCCCTATATTTAGCCAAAGTAAGCCTTTAGCATTTTTAACTTCATCATTAATACTTTGGACTTTAACATATATAAACTATAGGGGAGTTAAAGAAGCAGGAATAGTAAGTATGATAACAACTGTGCTAAAGATACTGCCTTTAATTATATTTGCATTTATTGCACTAACTCACTTTAATATATCATACTTTAATACTGTTTCTACAAATGAAGTTTCTGGATTGTCTACACTTCCTGCTGCAATTGCCATAACTTTATGGTCCTTTGTTGGACTTGAAAGTGCAACAATACCAGCAGGAGAGATAAAAATCCAGAAAGAAATATTAAGCTAAGCACTATATATGGTACTCTTATAACAGTTGCAATATACCTTGCTATTTCGATTCTTGCAATAGGGGCTATGCCTCAAGATATGCTTGCTGCATCAAATGCACCACTTGCTGATATAATAAATTTTGCAACAGGCCAAAAATGGGGCGGAACGCTTATTGCTTTAGGTGCTGTTGTTTCAACTTTAGGTGCAACTTCTGGTTGGATTTTAATTACTGCAAGAAGTTCCTTCGCAGCTGTTGAGGATAAGATGTTCCCAAAGATATTTGCAAAGGTTAATCCAAAGTATAATACACCTTCTGCATCACTTGTTATTAGCGGTATTGCGGCAAACATACTGCTTATAATGAATTATGTGTCAAGCTTAACTTCAGCCTTTAACTTTATGCTGCTTCTTGCAACGCTTTCATTCTTGCCAGCTTATTCTTTTACAGCAGCGGCAGAAATATTGCTTCTTAAGAATAATGACAAGAACTTTAATCTTGTAAACTTTTTAAAGAGCTCATTTATTTCAATACTTGCCTTTGCATATTCTATATATGCAATTTATGGAACTGGTGCAGAGGTTGTTATGTATGGGTTTATATTAATGTTGATAGGAATTCCTTTTTATGTATATCAAAAATACAAAACAGATAAAAAAGCCACTTAGGAGCAAATCCTAAGTGGTTATATTTTATGATTTGATGATGTCTTTCCTCTGTAAATCTTTATTCTATTGAATTTAAAGACTTTAAAATAGTAATAATAGATAGTAATAGCAATTAAAATGCATATATAAACAAAGTAAATAAAAGTAAATAGTTTTGCTTGTTCAATATAGTATGCATTCTTTATATGACCGTAAATAAAGCTGTGAGCTACACCAAAAATTATTGAAAGATTAATGTATTTTATCATCGATAAAAAACCATTACCAGGACTTTGGACTGAATTTACATCAACAGTAAATGGTAATTTTATCTCCATATCCTTTATAAATATCATACACATTAGAGTTAAACTTAATAATACTACTATATACTCTGTAATTCCTATGTCCTTAAAAATAAAAGAAAGTGCTAATAATAGAGCCAAAAATATAGGTAAGATGAAGTTTATAAAAATAGCTTTAACTGCTCCTTTTATAATCGGATCGGTATCATCTATTGGCAGAACTTCATATATGTATGCTGCTTTATAGCTGCTGGTATATAAAATGTATTGAGGTAATGTTGTTAAAAATAAAATACCTCCATAAACTGCAAAACCAAGAAACAGTTTCTATTTTTTGCCAGTAAATATATCTCTTACTAATGGTGCTAAGAAAATAATTGCAGTTGTAAAGCCTGAAACCATCTTCTGTTTTAATAATCTATCTCTTTTAAACATAGCCCTTGCAAATATATATGAGCTCTTTTCAACTGGGTCCTTTATCAGTATATCTATTAGCCTTCCCTTTTAATTGCAGATTGGCTTTTATTTCCCATATCAAATTTATATAAATTTTTCTCAAGTTCAACTAATATGTATTTAAAAGTTATAATAAATAGTACAAAAGTAATTACACTACCTACTATAAAGGTAAATAAGTACTGTATATGAAAGTTACCTAAAAGCAAATTAAAGATCGATGCGTACCACGTAGATGGTAAAATAAATATTATCTTTGAGTTTAGTAATTTGTCAGCTGAACTACTTATTAAATCTACACCAAATTGATAAAAAGAACACTACCTATTATGAAGACTATTTGAAAGTAGTTAACTACATCCTTTAATTTTTCACCATCAAAATATTTTAGTATAACTGAGTATAAAATTATAGCAAGAGAAAGTGCGAACATTATTATCAATGGAAAAACTATCATCATACCTATAATATATTTATAACCAAATATTACGGTTCCAATTGTAGTTGGCATTATCGTTATCATAATCATAACAGAAATTAGATAAATAATTACATATGTACCTCTAATAGATGATAACGTTTTTATGTCTATTGGCATTGAACCCAGTATATTTTTATCTGATGTACTTAAAATAACTGTTGAAAAATCGTGCATAAGACCTAAAAACATAAATATCATTATTATTGAAATTGAAAAATTGGATACTGCCTCTATCTTTCCTAATATGAAAGCAATAGAAGGTGTTAACCCTAAAAAATAACTCCAAGTATAAATCCTATGATTTGAGACTTCTTACTTGAATCTTTTGGCATATCCTTCGTAAATAGAGAATCTTTAGAACGTCTATCGTTTTTAAATTTAATTTCTAAGATTTTGTGTAGTATTTCAAAATCTATATGTAAATAATCAAATAAAAACTTGAATTTACTTAAAAATTTAAGCAGTATAAGTTCCATTTAAATCAACTCTCCTTATTTACTAAATAATAGTTAATATTACCATAAAAAACTAAATAAATAAACAACAAATTGAAGAAATATTTACTCTATAAACAATAAAGGCCGCTCAAGTTTGAGCGACCTTTTCTATTTATTTCCATATATCTGTCTCTACGCCAATTTCTTTGAAACAAACCTTCTTGCCTCATTTTTCTCATAATGCTTCAACGTATTTATTATCATCTTTGAAGCTACAAGGAGTATTGGTACGTTTGCAAATACAACCATTATATTAACAAAATCCGATATATACCATAGGTTGCCAAGCTCAAGACCTGCAAGAACAGTTAATACTCCAAAAGGAACAAAGAAGAAGGCTCCTAACCCACGAATGAAGTTTATAAACTTATTACTCTTTGTTATAAAGTTTCCTGATATTTCAGCAAAAAGTATAAGACCTATTAAGGTAGTAAATGCAAATAGTGCGTAACATAGAGAAAGTATGGTTTGAACAGCTATATCTAAAGTTGTTCCTGGTATGAGATATTTTACAGATTCCATATAAACTGTAATTTTTGAACTTCTAACTGCCTCCCAAGCAACTCCTGCTTCACCGGTCCAAAGATGTGCCATTACAACTAAAAATCCAGTTAATGTACATATAACCATTGTGTCAAGAAAAACACCTATAATTTGCACAAATCCCTGTTCTGCTGGGTGCTTGTTTTCAGATACTGCCGCAGCCATTGTAATTGTACCTTGACCTGCTTCATTTGACATTAATCCTCTCTTTACACCTTGAGATAAGGCAATTCCAAAGACACCGCCAAAAATGGCTTCAGGTTTGAAAGCACCTACAAATACTTCCTTGAAGAAATATGGTATAAGTTTTATATTGATTAAAACTATTACTATGACAATTAGGAAATATATAATCGCCATTATTGGAACTAAATAGTCTGTAACCTTTGTAACACGCTTTAGGCCACCAAACACAATTATTATAACTGATATTGTTAAAATTATTCCTATTACATAATAAACTGTTGATTGACGCCCGTGAGTAACACCTGTCAACGAATCTGCAACTGAGCCTAATGCTGTAAAGAGGTGGAATGTCTGTCCTGGAACGCAAAACAGAGCATAAATTATAAATATTACTGATAAAAATACTCCGACCCATCTTCTATTTCCAAATATCTTCATACCGTAGAATGGAAGTCCTCCAACATATTCTTTATCCTTCTTTTCTTTAAAGAGCTGTGCAAGTACTGCCTCTGAAAAGGCAAGGGACATACCAAAGAAGGCTGATACCCACATCCAAAATAGAGCCCCTGGACCTCCTACTGATACTGCTCCTGTAACCCCCATAATGTTGCCTGGCCCTATACGCATAGCTGAACTTAAAAAGAAGGCTGCAAGAGGACTAATTCCTGTTTTTGCAACTCTTTGTTCTGTTAATATCTTTAATCCGGTTTTAAACCTCTTAATCTGAACAAAACCAGTTCTTATTGTAAAATATATACCTGAACCTATAAGGAGAAGTATTGCAAAGGTAAACTTTCCGAGCACAGGGATACTTGAATACCACTTGAAGTTTGTTGGAAAATCCCAAAGGAAGTCTGTAATAGGTACGATAAATTCAAAGAACTTATTAATGGAATCAAAAAGGTATTCATCCACAACCTCCATTAAATTACTTAATAACTACTAAAAGCTTTTTTAATTCTAATTAATGCTTCTTCAAGTAGATATCTTGGGCAAGCAATGTTTACTCTTTGAAATCCCCTCCCTTCTTCTCCAAATATCAATCCATCTTGAAGTGCCACCTTTGCCTTCTCCTGAAGTACTCTTGATATTTCTTCGTCTGTAAGATTAAGACCTTTAAAATCCAACCATACAAGATAAGTACCTTCTGGCTTTATAGCCCTTATCTTTGGAATATTTTCTTCTATATATTTTTCTAAGGAAATTGTAGTTTGCTTCTATATAATCTAATAATGCATTTAACCAGTCTTCTCCTTTTCTATATCCCGCTTCTATTGCCACAAGACTAAAAGCATTATTCCTCCTTATATCAAGTATGCTAAGTTCATTTTCAAAGGCTTCTAATTCTTCTTTCCTTGGAAATTGAACAAAGGAGGCCTGAAGACCTGCTATGTTAAAGGTCTTTGTTGGTGAAAAACAAGTTATAGTAATATCTTCAACCTCTTTAGATAAGGAGGAGAAGGGGGTAAACTTATAATCTTTAAATACGATGTCTCTCCATATTTCATCGGAAATTACCCTTACATTGTGTTTTAGGCAAATTTCTGCTATTCTCGTTAGTTCCTCTTTGTCCAAACTCTCCCTACAGGGTTGTGGGGGTTGCACAGTATAAACCATTTTAAATCAGGATCCTTACACTTTTCTTCAAAATCATCAAAGTCAATTATGTATCTTCCATTTACCTCCTTTAATGAATTTGTTACAAGTGTTCTATTATTCCTTTTACTACATTGCTAAAGGGTTGATATACTGGAGGCTGAATTAATATTTTATCCTCTTTCTTTGTAAAAGCCTTATTATAAGTGATATAGACGGTATTACACCTGGAGAATGTATTAGAGTTTTTGGATTTATTCCATATCCATATCTTCTCTTAGTCCATTCACAGGCACTTTCATAATAAGAATCTGGTCTATATACATATCCAAATATTCTTTGTTCTAATTTTTCCCTCATAGCCTCATATATTTCTGGTGCCACTTCAAAGTCCATATCGGCAACCCAAAGAGGGATTAAATCATTTGATATGTAATGTTTATCCATTTCACTCCATTTTGCTGAATGATTTTTACTTCTATCAACCTTCTTATCAAAAGCGTACTTCATAGCAGTCCTCCTATAATGTTTATATTTCTATTATACCCGATTAGAATATGTTATCTTTACTAAAATATATTCATTCCATAATAATAAAATACTGAAGGAATATAAAAAACCACAAGGTATAAATTATCTCCTTGTGGTCTTGAAAAACCGTAGGAAAAATTGTCTCCTACGGTTATATTCTTTATCATTTTTGTTATTATTATTTTCTATTTAACACTGCATTTACAACAACACCAACTATTGCTGCAAAGCTTAGACCTGATATCTTTACTGTCTCTGTTACTGGTATTCCTATATTTATTCCTGTATATGTTGGCATAAGTCCAAGAATTAAAACTGTTGCCATTATTATGATATTCTTTACATTAAACTCAACTTTGCTATTCTTAATTGTTTGAACCCCTATTAATGCTATCATTGAGTATAACATAAAGCTTATTCCACCCATAACTGGTACTGGTATTGTCTTTAAGAAACCTCCAACCTTTCCTACAAAACCAAGAATCATTGCAAAAACTGCTGTCATTCTCAGTATTGAAGGGTCGTAGTTTTTAGTTATTGCAAGAACACCTGTATTTTCTCCATAAGTTGTATTTGCTGGTCCACCAATTAATCCTGCCACCATTGTTGCAAGTCCATCTCCAAGAAGTGTTCTATTTAATCCTGGATCCTTTATAAAGTCCTGTCCTACTACTTCCCCATTTGTTGTTATATCTCCTATGTGTTCCATAAACACCGCAAGTACCACAGGTGCTATTATTGCTATTGCTGCTAAATCAAACTTTGGAAGAGTGAAGTTTGGTACTACAAATATTGGTGATGTTTTAACCGCTGCAGTATCAACTATTCCCATTCCTACTGATAAGATATACCCAGCAGTAACCCCTATTATTATTGATAATTGCTTTATAAGTCCCTTACCTAATACCGTAACTGATACTGCTGTAAGTAGTGTTATTATAGATACTGTGAAATTTGTCTTGGCACTGCCATAGGCAACTGGAACAAGATTTAATCCTATAACCATTATCATTGGTCCTACAACCTGTGCAGGAAGTACCCTTCTTATCTTCTCTACGCCTATTTTTTCAACAAGGAAGGATACAAGTACATATATTAAACCTGCTACAACTATTCCACCTTGTGCATATCTTAAATCTCCATTATATACTTGTTTTACTGCAAGTATTCCTGGTATAAATGCGAAGGATGAACCTAAGAAAACTGGTACCTTTTTCTTTGTACAGAAGTGGAAAATAAGTGTTCCAAGACCTGCTGAAAAGATTGAAACTGATGGGTCGAGCCCTGTTAAAATTGGAACTAAAACTGTTGCTCCAAACATTGCAATTAAGTGTTGTACTGCAAGTATCACTCTCTTTACCTTTTCCCAAGTAGATACTTCCTGAGCTGTTAATTCCTTTGCTAAAATTTCCTGTGCCATTATAAAACCTCCTCCTTTTTCAGCCTCTCAGGACTGATTTAAAAGTTTTTAGACATAAAAAACTTCTTGCCCTGCTGGCAAGAAGTTATATGCGTATCTATATATAGATATAGTGCTTCTACATTCACCTAACATCTTACCAGCCTCACGGGACTGATTTAAAGACCACATTCATTTTCTTTATTATAGCATTCTTAATTTTATATTTCAACTATTTTTGTACACCATAGTTAAAATTTCACCTTTCACCTGGGTGGCACGTTACTATTCTGTCTGCTACATCCTTTGCATCCTCTATGTCGTGGGTTACAAATATAGATGTAGAGTTTGATTTTTAAGAATAGCTTTTATTTCATTTCTTATCTTTTTCTAAGGTCTGCATCTAAGTTGCTGAAGGGTTCATCCAACAGAAGAAGAGATGGCTTTGGTGCAAGTGCCCTTGCTATTGCTACCCTCTGTTGCTGTCCTCCACTTAACTCGTGGGGATATCTTTTCTTGTATTCCTTCATATCAACAAGTTCTAATACCTCATCTAATATCTTCTGTTTTTCCCTTTTATCTGATATGTTAACTCCGAACAGGACATTTTTTTCAACAGTCATATGAGGGAAAAGTGCATAATCTTGAAATACCATTCCTATTCCTCTTTTTCAGGCTCTATAAATACATTTTTGTTATATAAAACCTTATCGTTAACTATAATCTCTCCCTCATTTGGTATTTCAAGTCCTGATATTAATCTAAGTATAGTGCTTTTTCCACTTCCACTTGGCCCAAGTAGTGCAACTATCTCTCCCTTTTCAATCTCTATATTAAAGTTTTTTATTTGATAATCTTTAGCGTTTTTATACTTAAAACTCAAATCTCTTATAATAACATACATAACATCTACTCCTTATCGACCCTATTTATAAAACCTATTGCAATTATGCTGATTAATATAATAATAATTGCTGGAACAGCTGCCTCTTGAAGCATTTCATCTGCTGCATAGTCAAAGGTTCTTGTAGCTAAAGTATGAAAATTAAATGGCCTTAAAAGCAAAGTTAAAGGTAGTTCTTTTATAATATCTATAAAAACTAATACAATACTACTTATTATCGCAGGTTTTAACATCGGTATATCTATTTTGAAAAAGGTCTTAAATGTATTTTGTCCAAGCAGTCTTGAGGCTTCAAAAACTTTTTGCCCATTTTTTCATAACCACTCTCAATAGCTTGGTATGAAACCCCTAAAAATCTTATTACATAGGCAAAGAAAAGCATAAAAATACTTGAAGAAAGTACAAGTGTTTTTGAATTAGGGTTTATCATTACATATAGCCCTTTTAAATTTCTATCTATATTAACAAATAGAAGTATAACTGATATTGCTATAACTGCTGCAGGAATTGAATATCCCATCATCGTTATCTTCGAAATTATTTTAGATATAGTTCCTTCTTGTATTCTACAGTAATTTCCAATAACTAAAGATATTATTGTTATAACTATTGCTGTTGTAATTGCAAGAATCAATGTATTTATAGACATCATTGCAAATGAACTGTTTAAAACACGTTTATATGTTAAAAAAGCAAAGTATAATAATTGTAAAGTTGGTATTAAAAAGGACAGTAAAAATATTATTATAAAAAAGTTTACAACCATATTTTTTTAATACCTGTTAATTTTTTCTTGAAACAGGTCTTATTTTAGTATTACTGTAGCTAAATTTTCTTCTTCCTCTTATAAATTTCTCAAATAAAATTACAAAAACAACACCAACCATAAGTATTGCTGCAATTCTTACTGAAGATTGAACATCTCCAAGTGAAAACCAAGTTCTAAAAATTGCTGTTGTAAAAGTTTGTACACCAAAATAGGAAACAACACCATAGTCACTTAATACCTCAAGGGCAACCAGTGTAGCACCACTTATTATTGCAACTCTTGATATGGGGAGTATAACTTTGAAAAATATTGATATATTTCCTTTTCCGAGAAGCCTTGCACTTTCAATAAGGGCTGCCGATTGTTTTTCTAAGAAGGATTTTGTAATTAAATATACATATGGAAACAAAAATATAGTTAATATAAATGTTGCACCTGGAAGGGACATAATATTAAAATATCTTTGGTCAACTATAATGTTGAATCTATTCCTAAGCGTTGACTGTATAACTCCTGTATAGCTTAAAAGTCCATTATAGGTATAGGCTCCTATATATGGTGGAATAGCCATAGGAAGAACTAATACCCATTTAAAAAATTTTCTTAATGGAAAATCATAAAATGTAACAAAATATGCAGATAAAACACCTATTACAATAGTAAACATAACTACTGAAAAAGTAAGTTTTATACTATCTATAATATATGTTCTTAACATATACTGTTTAATGTGTTGCCAATTTTCTGTTGGTAGTTTTATTAAGTTTGAAATTATTTCTATGCTGGGCAGTAAAACTAATCCTACTATTATAAAACTTATCAATGCCCAGCTGTTTAAATGTCTTTTTAAAACTGCTTTGTTCATATTCAACACCCTTTTATTATTAATTAAGGCCCTTTAAAGGGCCCTATATTCTATTTCCAACCAACTTCATTAAAAATTTTCACAGCGTGTTTATTATGTTCACCAAGCTTTGATATTTCAATGTTTTGTCTCTTGAAATCTCCCCAAGATTTTAGAAGTTCTGCTGTTTCAACCTTTGGATTTGCTGGATATTCATAGTTTGATTCAGCAAATTGTTTTTGTGCTTCTTCAGATGTTAAAAATTCAATAAACTTTATAGCATTTTCTATATTCTTTGACGCCTTTGTTAAACCAGCACCACTTATATTTATATGTGTTCCTGTTGTTTGTTGATTTGGGAAGAATATTCCTACTTTTTAGCAGCGTTTACTTCTTCTTGGTCTTGTGAATTAAGCATTTTTCCAATGTAATATGTGTTTACGATTGCTACATCACCAACTCCTGCCGCAACTGCCTTTACTTGGTCTCTGTCGTTGCCTTGAGGGTCTCTTGCAAAGTTTTGTACAAGTCCCTTTGCCCATTCCTTTGCCTTTTCTTCACCATTTATTTCTATCATTGATGCAAGTAATGATTGGTTATATATATTTGTTGATGATCTTGTTAAAACTCTTCCCTTCCACTTTGCATCAGTTAAAGCTTCATATGTTGAAAGTTCAGAAGGATTTACCCTGTCCTTCGCATAAACTATAACTCTTGCTCTAACTGTAAGTGCAGTCCAAGTGTTGTCCTTATCTCTTAAGCTTTGTGGAATATTTTTATTAACTATTTCTGAATTAAAGGATTGTAAAAGTCCCTCTTCCTTTGCCTTATGTAGTCTTCCTGCATCGGCTGTTATTAATACATCCGCCTGTGTATCTTTTCCTTCTCTTGCAAGCCTCTCAATAAGCTCATCTGATTTACCTTCAACTACATTAACCTTTATACCTGTCTTTTTTGTAAATTCTTCATAAAGCTTTTTATCTGTATCATAATGTCTATCAGAATATACATTTACAACCTGTTCCTTTTGTTGTGCTGGTGCCTTTTCTTCTGCTGTCTTTGCACAACCTGCAAATATTGAAGCTGATAATAAAAGTGCTGATGTAAGTGAAAGTAATTTGATTTTCTTGTTCATATTGAACCTCCTTAATGAATTTATTTTTTATTTGAGAATAATTATCAATTTCATTATAGTGAACATATTTATTCTTGTCAATATGAAATTATAAAAAATACCTATGTAAAATTAGGTGCAGCAGATTAATTGCTACATCCTATTTACATAGGTTTCAATTACATATTTTGTTAATTTCACCTTTCACCTGGGTGGCACTTTTCAGCACCATAGATTATTGTAGTCTATTCCTGTTAGTTCTTTACATATTCTTTTAGTTTCCTCTTTTGCCTCTTGTTTTTTCCTCCTGTTTTTAGTCTCTCTATTTCACTTATTAGGATCTGATGTCTCTCTTGTGTCATTGAGTATTTGCTTGCAAAGTATATAGTTAATAATATAAACAGTATTGGAACTATACTAAACAGTATTTTTATTCCTATAATTGTAGATGGTGACTGTTCTACTATTTGTCCAACAATAGTTGGTCTTTTATAACCTATAAACTGAAGCATAATTCCAATAAATGCTATGGTTATTCCGTTTGCAATTTTTCTTAGGAGGGTTGCCATACCTGCATAAACTCCTTCTCTTCTCTTTTGGTTATTATTTCATCTACATCTGCAATTTCAGGTAAAATCGACCAAGGAACCAATACAGATACTGAGGTTCCAAAACCACTTAAAAATGCAACTAAATATACTAAAAATTTAGGTGAAGATGGATTTAAAAAGATTGAAGTAATTAGTGCAATAATCCACATTGTAAATCCAAATTTTAAAGGAGTTGTTTTTGTGTATTTCTTTGCAATCTTTATATTAAATGGCATAACTATAAGTTGAGTTATTAGTAGAGTTCCAAGAACAATTGGAAATTCATTTGGTCTTTTGATGCAGCTTGTTAGATAGTATATAAATAGGGTTGTTAGAAAATCAACCGCTGTTTGACAACTTATAAATATACCTGAATAAATTCTAAAGGCTCTATTTCTAAAAACCTGCATAAGCTCCTTTAAGGGGTTTTCATTGCTAATAAAATGTTCTTTTTTTCATAGGTACCTCTAAATACAATAAACCAAGGCAGTGAATAAAGTATTGCAAAAGCTACACCCATAACCATATAGCCTGTTTTAACGCTTGTTCCAAAGCTATTTACTATAATTTTAGGAACTACACCTGCCAATATTGCTGATGTTATAGAAAAAATAAGTCTTACTCCTGTATATGATGTTCTTTCTTGATAGTCCTTAACCATCTCTGGCAAGATTGAATTATAGGGTATCATAACCATAGTAAATGCAGTATTAAAAAGTAGGTATACAAATAGGTAATAGGCAAAAAGGTAATTTTTATTTATTCCAAAGGAATACCAAAGCATAGAGAAACTTATGAAAATAGGGAGTGAACCATATAAAAAATATACCCTTCTTCTTCCATATTTTGATTTAGTTCTGTCTGATAAAACTCCCATAAGCGGATCAGATACAGCATCCCATATTTTACCTATAAGGATTATTACTCCTGCAAGTGCTGGATTTATTAACTCTACGTCAGTTAAATAGTTTAAAAACAGTAAACTTATTAATAAAAATGCTCCTCCACCGAATATGTCCCCACAACCATACATCAATTTCTTTTTAAAACTATTTTCCATAATCCCCTCCTAAAACGTTTTCTATTAAATTTAATAAAAAGACGGCAACCCATTTTTGATTACCGTCTTTACTTAATTGTCTTATTTAATTAATATGCTCAATCCTGATATAAATAGAAGAATGTAAGTTATCTTCATAAAAACTTGCTGATTCATTTTTTATAGAGCACTTCACCTAATGCCATACCAAACCCTAATGCCAATATACTTGGTATCAAAAGCCCCATAACCTCACTATTAAACTGACCCACAAGAATGCCCTTTATGAATATAAGTCCATTTAATACTATCCACACTAATGATAGTGTTGCCCTAAAGGTTTCTTTATCCTTAAGCTTATAGGTTGCATATATAACAACGAGGGGGCCTCCAACAACAAACATCCCGTGTATTATACCTGCAAGTAAAAGAATTAATGATAATACCACTGTATTGTTTATTTCATTTTTATTTTTTGTAAAACTCCCCTTATTGAAACAAATAATATAAATATACCTAAAATTTTTAAAAGAATAGTCGGGCTATACATCGAATATATCTTCATACCAACCAAAAGTCCTATAACCATAAAAGAAATTATTTTTATAAATTCACTCCAGACTATATTTTTATAGCACCTTAAAACTATCCAAATAGATGCAAATAAACCTAAAAGATTTAATATCTGCTTTGAGTTATCAATTCCTATTAATAAAATGGAAAAGGGCATTGCAAGTATAGTACCTGCAAAGCCTGTTATACCTTGAATTGTATTGCTTATTAATATAATTAAAATTAGTAAAATTATCTTAATTCCCGTAATCATCTTTAACCATCTCTTTAAAAATTTTTGTTACATCTTTAAATAACTCTTTATACTTTGAAGACTTTCTATAAAATACAGCTGGTTTTCCAAAGGGAACATCTACTTCAATATGTCCTCCCCTAAATTCTTCTCCTGTTGGCATATGAACCCACTCATCATCAGGTAAATAAACACTCCATCTACTTACTCCTTCTTTATATACAGGAGCAACCAATATGTCTTCTCCATACATATATTCATACTGAATATCATAGGTATTTTCATCCTTTTCATAATGCATAAATAGAGGTCTTTGAACAGGGATCCCCTCTTCTGTGTTTTGTTTAACTAAGTCTCTTAAGTATGGAGACAGCTTTACATATACATTTGTCATAAGTGAGAGATGTTCTAAAGCCCCTTCATCATCATATACCTGGAAATTTTCATCAGGTCTGTTTCCTTCGTGGGTTCGCATAACTGGTGTAAATGCTGCCATCTCCGCCCATCTTAAGAAAAGTTCTTTTGTTCTCTTAAGTCCAAATAGCGAAGTATATCCTCCGATGTCACTATGATGTAGTCCATTTCCCATCATTGCACTTGATAGTGCACCTGGTATTACAGAGGCTAATCCATCGTGAAGTGAAAAATCTACACTCTGGTCTCCTGCCCAAAGCAAAGCACAGTACCTTTGAACTCCTGTAAAACCGGCCCTCATAAAGAATAATATTTCTCCTAATTTTCCTGATTCTTTTAATGCTTCGTAGTTACACCTTGCCCAAATTGTAGGCCAAGCATTATGCATAATTTCAGCAGACACTCCATTATAAAGTTTACAATCTGTTGGAAGGTATTCTCCAAAGTCTGCCATCCAACCATCTAATCCAAATTCAATCAAGTTTTTCTTTATTACACCCTTGTACCACTCAAAGGCTTCAGGGTTTGTAAAATCAACTATTCCACAATAAAACTCACCAAAATCTACAAGATAGTCATCACCATTTAATTTTTTGCCAAATATCCCTTTTCATAAGCTTCTTTATATAAGTCTCCCTCTTTTATTAAATATGGGTTTATATACCCTAAAAACCTTATACCCTTCTCCTTTAGCTCCCATATTTTTTATCTAATTCAGGATACATTTGAGGGTTCCACTTCCAATTCCAGAAAAGTCTTTTTCCAAAGGAGGTTATTTTTCTTCCCTGCCAATCCTGACACCAAAGGCCACTTAACTTAACTCCCTTATCCAAGACTTTATTCATTTTTTCAAGAGCCCTATCCGTACCACCTTGAACACCTAATATCAATCCGTTATATACCCATTCTGGTAAAAGAGGTTGTCTTCCAAAGAAACTGCTTATTTTTGATACCAATTCTATGTAGTTGTCGGCAGTTTCAAACATTAAATATTTTGGAATATCCCAAACCTCAAGCTCGTGGTAATTTTTGTTTTTAAAGTTAAAGTCCATATAGGCAGTACTCTCAAGATGACAGTAATATTTTTTGTTGAAACAAAAGTTGGCTGAGGATAGTTGGTGTTATAGTAATCTCCTCCAGCTTTTCCTGTTACATCTGCCATCCAAGTTATGTATGTGTTTTTATCTCTTCCAACGCCAGGTTCAGAGGTCCAAAGGGGAAGTTTCTCCCCTTAAATTAAAGTAGGACATCTGTTCTCCACAACCATACACTTTTTCATCTTCATCAGCATTTATCCTAATCCAGTATCTATTTATACCGTCTGAACTTCCTTTAAATTCTATATACAGTCTTTCTTCCCTCTCCTGCACGCATATACTTAATCTATAGCCATCATTACTATATAAGTCTATATATGCTTTTGATTATATTCTCTTATATTAAAAGATTTTAGGGGTATTCTTGAAATCTTGTAGTCCTGTATTTTAAAATTGCCTCTATACATCTCTATTTCTGCCTCACCATAACCTACATAAAAGGCAGGGCTTAAGAAAGTATGATTTATAAGACTTCTACCATTATACTCTACTAAAAATCCCTCTTTATTATCTTTAATCTTAAATGTCATTATATTCACCCCTCATTAAGCCTTAAAGGACTCACCTGTTACAACCTTTACATAGCCTGCATATTTCTTATTCCACCTATCAAGGCTTAATTTGATTAAAACTAATGCAACCACTGTTACAATAAGCAATGTTGTCCAGAATGTAGTTCCAATTCCATTAACAAGTCCAATTGGTGAGAAGATTAAATAACTAACTACTATACAGTACAAAAGTACAATTGCCAAAGGAAGTGCCCACTTCCAAGGAGTTAAATCAACAGTTCTCTTTGCTTTTGCTGGAACATATGGCTTTTCAAGTGGTTTTATAGCACCAATTACAAGCATTATAATTACTTCTATTAAAAATAGTAAACCATACATATGTATAAAATGTAACTTACCAAGTGGTCCTAATATTTTGGGTGCCCAGTTATATATTCCGTATGCAATTAGATGGAATGTTATTGAAATTTTTGGTGCAATTGCTGGCACTCTTCTTGTAAATAATCCTACTAATACAATTGAAATCATTGGAATATTATAAAAACCAGTAAACTTTCTAATTACATCCCACAAACCTTGTGGAGCAAAGTGTAAAAGTGGTGATACTATAAATGAGAATATAGCTATAACAACGCTTGCTACCTTTGCAGCCTTTATTAATTTTTCATCAGATAATTTTTCCTTTTTAATGGCTCATAAACATCTAAAACAAGCATTGTTGCAGCACTATTAAGTAGTGAGTCGAAGGAACTATATACAGCACCAAGAAGTACAGCTAAGAAAAATCCTTGTAAAGCCACAGGTAAAAGTTTTGATACAAGCATAGGATATGCTAAATCTGACTTTTCAAGGTTAGGAAATAGATGGAACGCTATAATACCAGGTATCATCATCATTAATGGAGCTAATAGTTTAAAGAAACCTGATAAAATTACTCCTTTTTGACATTCTGCTAAATTTTTGCACCAAGTGCTCTTTGAATTACATACTGATTTGTTCCCCAATAAAATAGGTTGGCAAAAATCATACCTGTAAATATTGTTGCAAAAGGAACTGGATCTTTAACTGATCCTATTGCATTTAGCTTATGTGTTTGAGTTGTTACAAGAATCCTAACTCCTTCAAAGAAATTCCCATTACCTAATGCAATAAATCCAAGTATAGGCATCAATATTCCTATAATTAAAAGTCCTATACCTGTTATAGTATCCGAAATAGCAACTGCCTTAAGTCCACCAAATATAGCAATAATAGCTCCTATTATACCAATTACTAAAATAGTCAATACCAATGCCTGAAAATATGTAATATTAAATAATTTTGGTACATCAAACAGTCTTAAGACTGCAATTGAACCTGAATAAAGAACTGAAGGTATAGTAATTAATCCATATCCTAACATAAATAGAATAACTGAATATCTTCTCATACCGTCATCATATCTTGTCTTTAAAAACTCTGGTAGTGTTGTAAATGCACCTGCTAAGTAGCGAGGCATAAATACAAGTGCACAGATTATAATTGCAAAACCTGCAGTAACTTCCCAGGCCATACCTGACATATTAGCCTTATGAGCATTACCACTTAAACCAATCAACTGTTCTGCTGATAGATTCGTTAATAACATTGAACCTGCTATAAATATACCTGTAAGACCGCTACCTGCTAAAAAATATCCCTGTCTATCGTTAACTTCACCCTTTGTCTTAATATAAGATATCCATCCAACTATACCCATAAAAACGCACACGAAATAAGTATATAAATTATTTGTCCTGTTGACATATTTATCCCCCTTTAATATCTTAATTCATAATTAATACCCATAAGCCCTCTATGGGCTCCCTTTCGATTAAATCCTGTCTATCCCCGTGTGCTATAATCCATTTGTTCTTCATAAATAATAACCTCTCTTCTCCTATCCCCTCCCCACTTTTTATTATTGGTGTGTTTGTCTCCTTTGGTAATACTACAACACACTTAAAACCAAAATCGCTAACCTTACAAGGTGCAAAGTGCATTGTAGTTGAATAGATTTCTACTGCCTCACCCTTTGGTATGTAAAAGGCCTTTACATATTTTGTATTTAAATTAAGTCCGTCCATATCAAAAACCCTTGCAAGGAAAAGAACTAAATCTGTTGCTGCTACATTTATTCTCACTTCCCTTATGATATTCAAGAGCATTTAGCCTAAAGTTATTTCCGTTGCAATATCCTATCTGTATGTCCATAAAGCCATAGATACCCTCTTGAATCCTTTTTTAATATTCATCTTTTCCATCTCTTCACAGGAGGCAACATATATATTACCCTCACTTGGTACAGAGGTTTTTCCTCCATATACCTTATAACCTCGCTAAAGTCATAACCCTGTAAAACTCTGCCATACATCTTAAACTCTTCATCAAAGATGCTATATATCGTAAAATCATTCTTTTTATTTAATTCAGTTAACATCTATAACCCCTCACTCTATCACTTCAAATCCAAGTAAATTTGCAAACTTTTTAAATACAGAAACATAATCCCCATAAACCATAGCTACGTGATGTGCAATGCCTGTTTTAGTTACTGTGTCTAAAATATCCTTTATATTTTTTCAAATCTAACCTTTGCATATGTACCCTTAAGTTCCTTTTCCATTGGCATAGCCAGACCTTTTTCTATAAACACTCTTGTTTTACCCCTTGCAGAATCTATACGCATTATTGTAATTTCTCCTGATTTCATAACAAAATCAGCCGTTACTCCCTTTCCTCCTGCAAAATACGTATCAAGGCTTCTAACACTTCTGCCATCCCAAAGTCCAGCAGGTGCAACCCCACAGTGCCACATAAGTGCGTAATTCTCTTCTAAATTTACCTGTGATAGGTCTGCTAAAAATGGTCTATCTCCTCCTGCTGCCTTTATTGCGTACATAGAAAGTGCTGCCTCAACATCCCCTCACAGGCGGTTATATATCCCATATCCTGAAGTATGGACATTGCTGCACAAGGTGAAATTCCGTAGTTTGCCGCAAATTCTGGCCAACACCTTACCGCAATTGCATCTAATTTATTGTTGTTAATAAACTTCTTAGAGGATTCTACAAGGTATGCAACTTTTTTGACCTGTTCCTCTGTAACATATGAACAGTCAAATAATTTCTTTATATTTTCTACCGAACCCTCAAGCTCTCTATCTTCCACCTCGTTTGCATACATATCGGAAATTTCATAATGGTCCACTAAAACACCTGTATTTTTATAGGTTGAAAGAGGTTCTGTTCCTAAGTTGAAAAACCGTGTGCATTATATCCTACAAGTCCTATATGTGCATCTTCTAATGCCTTTTTCATTCTTAATGCATCTATCCATTCTGTATCTATTCTATCAGATACTATGCATATAAAATTGTCACATCCTGACTTGTATAAATTAGATGCATTTAAATTTACACCACAGACTGAATTAAGCCTAATTTTGCCTCCGTTGTAGGGAAGTTCATTAAATGCCCAAAGTAAAATTGGTTTTCTTATCTCCTTATTTAAAATTAGTGCTAAATGTCCTAAATGGAATGTTCCACTTATTATCACAAGCCCATCCACACCATAGGATGATATCTTTTGAGCTGCCTTTTGGCATCCTCTATTTCTATAACCAAATCCTCTATAAAGCACCAATCAACATTTTCAATTGTTTTTAATTCCTTTATTTTTTCTTTATATATTTCAAAGGCTGCAATATAATCAAAGGTTTTTCTTGCAAGACACACAACCCCTATTTTTACATTATGTTTCACCCTATTCACCATCCTTACCTTCATTTGATACAATCAGATATGTTGCTGAAAAATCTTTATCAAAATAATTCTTTACTGCTCTATCATAAATTTCCTTAACAAGATTAAAACCTGGAAGATTAAGCCCCTTTTCCTTCATCATATTAAAGGCAATGTTTACATCCTTATGCATATTAGCTACTGAAAAGGCTGTTGTAAAATCTTTATTTATGATAGCTTTGTGTTTTGTATCAAGATAAAAGTTTTGTCCTCCACCATAAGATATTGCCTCTACCACATCATTTAAATTCATCCCTAAGCTTTTAGCAAAAACGAACATCTCATTTACACTATTTTGTATCTGAGCAACAAGCATATTGTGGATTATTTTCATATTTAAACCCATTCCATTTTCACCTAAGTGTATGATGTTACTACCCATACATTCTAAGTATGGTTTTACCTTTTCATAGGCCTCTTTATCTCCACCAACATATATTCCTAAAGTTCCTGATATTGCTGCTGCCTTTGACTTTACTACTGGTGCATCAAGCATTATCGCTCCTGTTTGTCTTATTTCTTCAGACAGCATTTTTGAAACCTGAGGTTCTATTGTACTCATATCAACCCATATCTGACCTTCCTTAAGATAAGGAATAAGCTCCTTTGCAACCGACTTTACGTGTTCACTTTTTGGTACCATAGAGAAGATTATTTCACATTTTTTAGCAATATCTCCTATGCTATCTGCGGGAGTAGCTCCTTTTGTTCAAGCACCTTAACCTTATTTATATCTAAATCATAGGCATATACTGTTTGTCCACTTTTTTAATTAAATTCTCACACATTGACTCTCCCATAATACCAAGGCCAATAAAACCTATATTCAAGCTTATTCCCCTTTTCTGTGTTATCCCAGGCGTCTTTAAATATATTAAGTCCGTAATCTGTGAAAGGATGATAAAAACTCTCTTTGTATACAGCAAAACCGCAGGTAACAATATCTGCTCCCATTTTGGCTGCATCTACTATTTGCTTTCCATTTCTAACAGCTGCAACTATTATTTCTGTTTTAAAATTATAATTTTTATAAATATCAACTATATCCTTAATGTATTGATATGTATCCTCTCCTGAGCTTTCCTTCCATCCTATAAAAGGTGATACAAACTTTGCTCCAATTCTTCCCGCTTGTAGTGCCTGTGACGGTGTAAATACCAATGTAACGTTTGTTCTAATACCCATCTCTTCTAATCTTTTAGCTGCAATAAGTCCTTGTTCTGTACAAGGGATTTTTATAACAAAATTTTTGCTATACTGTGCTATCTTTACAGCCTCCTGTATCATTTCCTCTGCCTCTACTATGTGTGGGTTTATTTCAACCGAAATAGGAAATTCCTTTTCCTCAAATTCCTGTGCCAATTCCTTTATTACAGTTAAAAAGGGTTTTCCACTTGCCTGTATATGTCTTGGGTTTGTTGTAACACCATCTATACCCCAATTCTTGTAGGCATACCTTATTTCTTCTATCTTTGCACTGTCTAAAAAGTATTTCATATTAATCCCCTTAATTGATTAATTGTGTTAATTAATTAATTTCATTATAAAATATATTTTTAATCTATTCAATATTATTCATAATTTTCTTGAAATTTTAATTAATAAAATAAGTTCCCTTATTTATTAACAAAACTTTAGCTTATTTGACTGATAAAAGCGGGTACCTTATAGATACCCGCCATTGGATATAAAACTTTCTACAACTATTGAAATTGGTCCTATTTTTTCTAAGTGTCCATTGTTTTGACTCCTTTGAAGTTTTTCTACTACTACATCATCCTTTATTTTTTCAGCAAAAACATTTTTTATATTGTCCATTACAACATCCCTTTCAAACATTGAACCATAAAGAATAATTTTGCTTGGGTCAAATAAACTTACATAATTTTCAAGGGATAAACAAAAATAATACAAAGCTTCATCAATTATTGATACAACAGATTTGTCCTTTAATTCATAGGCTAAAAGAACAGTATCTTTATTTATATTTTTAATATCTCCAAAGGTTATATCATATAAAATGGGTGTAGTGGCTTTACTATATATTTTTGAAGCCTTTTACCTACTGCCCACATAGAAGATATCGTTTCAAGACACCCTCTTTTTCCACATCTACACTCTAAACCATTTGGATAAACTATAGTATGTCCTATCTCTCCCGCTTTGTTGTTGCAACCTAAATAAATTTTGTTATTGATTATTATAGCTGAGCCAATACCATATCCATATTTTATAAATAATAGACTTTCGTTATTGTTTATTTCCCTTGATGATAATATCTCTCCTAAAGCTAAAGTCCTTACATTATTATCAACAAACACTTTCATATTAAGGCTTGTTTCTAATTCTTCTTTAATAGATGCATTTTTCTCTATTATGCCGAAGGAGTTTTTGCTAACTCCTAATGTTGAATCAACTTCTCCTATAATTCCAACACCAACACCTAAAATATCCTGTCTTTCTATTGAATTTCTATTTAAAATTATATCTATACCCTCTTTTACAATATCTATTATCCTCCTATAACCAACACCTTTATATATAGGAACCTTGTACTCATCAACTACCTTTAGATTTAGCTTACCTAATGTTATTATTATATCAGGCTGTTCTATGCAAATACCTATTACATATTTATAGTTGTAGTTTATATCAATATTAATTTCCTTTCTTCCAACTCTTTTTGTATCCTCAACTTCACCTTGTTCCACTATTAAACCCTCTTCCATCATTTCCTTAACATTAACTGTAATTGCGGCTGATGTTATGCCAATAAGTTCTGATATCCTTTTTCTTGACATCTGTCCATTAGTATAAATAGTTTTTAAAATCTCTCCTCTATTTATTCTTTTTATACTCTCCATATTTCTTCCTTTTATGTCCATCCTTCTCCTCCCCATTAACCTTTGTTACTATTAAATGATTAATTTTACATTAGTGGGACTTTAAAACCCTTACCCCTTACTTCTGCTGCATCTAATACTGTTATAAAGGCTCTATTGTCTATTTCAAGTATTTTTGCCTTTACCTTTTCAAGTTGATTTAAGGTTACTATACAATACATAACCTTCTTTTCTTTGTTTGTGTATGCACCCTCGCCATAAAGGTATGTAATACCTCTGTGAATGTCATTTATTATAAAATTAGATACTTCATCAACTTTATCTGTTACAATTAAAAGCATTTTTTCATTGTTTAATCCCTTTAATGTTTTGTCTAACATTTTAGATGACACATACATAGATATTAATGTATATAGGGCTGTTTGAACAGAACTTAGTAAGCTTCCTAATATAACTACAACTATATTTATTCCAAATGATAAAGTCGAAATATTTATTCCTAATTTTTTCTTAGTAGCAACAGCAATTATATCTGTTCCGCCCATTGAACCTTTATTTTTAAGAGCTATTCCTACACCTATTCCATTTAAAACTCCACCATATATACAGGATAACAATATATCGTTTATATTTATATACTCCCTTATTCCCTTAGTCATTGTCAAGAAGAAAGAGAAAAAGCTACTCCAAATATACTTAATATTGCAAATTCCTTGTCCACTTCTTTTTACCGTATAAAAATATTGGTATATTAAGAAGCAATACAAATATTCCAGATGGAATCTTAAAAGGTACTGTAGAAGAATTGCAATACCAGATACTCCACCACTTAAAAGTTTGTGGGGGATAATAAATGCATTGATTCCTACTGCTGATATAAGACACCCTATTGCAATAAAAATAATTCTTTTGATAGTTATTCTAAAACTCATATCTACATCTCCCTTAAATTATTACATAAATATTCTATGCTGAAAATTATACCATTTAGTTTTACCTTAGTATATAAAAAATAAATAGAGAGTCTCTACTCTCCATTTATATTAATATTAAAACCAAATTATTTATAATATAGACCTGTATAAAATCATTATAGAAATATATAACAAATAAACTATTACTATACCCAAAATGCCATACAACAATGCCATAATCCAATTGGGTTCTTTTTTAGGTCTTAATGCAGAATTTATATTTTTTAATTCCTGGGTTATATTTTTTAACTCTTTTAAATTTTTTAGATTATCCGCCTCACTGTTATCCATACACCGTCCTCCCTAACACCTAAAAAGTACTTTACTAAAGTTATAACCTCCTTAGAAGTTTTTAATAAAATATATTCTATTCAGTGCATAGATATAACTACATTTCCCTACCAAAAATCGCTACATACTGTCTTTCTGCAACAAACCTTTTTCCATCCCATCCTAAAACATTTTCAGCAAACCCCAAACCATCTGCCCCATACCTTCCTGATATACCTTGAACTGCATATAATTCTAAAATTCCGTCCCTGTTAAAATCTACTGGATACAATCCTCCAAGAGGTCTAACAAATCCCTCTATTGGTTCCTTTAATTTCCCATTTTTATCGTATATTTCTGATAAATACTCCTCACCCTTATATTCAATATCAAGTGTATATATATATCCTATATTTTTACTTATAACATCAACCTTATAATTATCTCTATAAGTTACCCTGTATTGATATTCATCATTAAACTTATCTGAATCAAACATCTTCTTTACATCATTATTTAAAAATGAATATATATAGCTGTATATTGTCCCTCCACTTCCCCTGTATCTATTGTAATTAGTATTTGCTCTGCCTTATCCTTTATAAAATTTCCAAGAAATACAGTTGGATTATACCCCGCATTGTTATCTAATTTTACCCTTGTAAATCTCTGTGTCTTTCCACATTGAACTATTAAAGTTATGTTATCTACAAAGGGGCTTTCATCTCCAAAGGGTTTATTGCCTATTAAAAACACATTATCTTTTATACCGTCTCCATTTACGTCTCCCTGTTTAAAATCAATTATCTGAAGATTAAAGGCCTTACTCTCTTCATCTCTTGTAAGCACTCTTAATTGACCTTTGTACTTTTCAAACTCTTCCGCTGACACAACGGGACATATAAAATAATTCTTCATACCTCTACCTCAAAAATTACTTCAATTTTATAATATGATAAATATATCCAAATGTTTAATGCATTTTATACTCACAATGTATCTTCTTAAATATTTTTAACATAATTTTAATGAAAATTATAGTTTAGTTAAAATTTTTTGTTATAATATCGATTGCATAAGGAATTCAAGGAGGGAATTTTGTTGAAAAAGTACGTTTTAAAAGTTTGAAACAACAACTGTTACTATCATCTACAGCACTAATTGTTACTATATCTATAGGTGTTCTCACTTGTATCTATGTTTGTATCAAAAATTCATTGATTAACACAGTAAATATGACTCTCCCAGAAGTTGCACAACAGGCTGCAGAATCTGTTGAAAATGCAATTAAAACTAACCTTATATCCCTTGAAACAATAGCAAGTGACAATACATTTACCGATGAAACAGTTCCATTAGAAGAAAAACTAAAGATACTTGCCAAGGCTAAAACACAATATAACTACATTGGTGTAAGCTATGTTGATGGAAAAGGTAATTTAACCGATACTGATGGTAATTCCTTTAGCATTGCTGGACAAGAGAGCTTTGAAAAGGCAATGAAGGGGATAAGCAATATATCTGATCCAATAATAAGCAAGGTAGATGGAAGTATTCTTGTTTTATATACTGTTCCTGTTAAAAATGAAAAAGGACAAGTTATAGGATGTATAAGTGCTGCAAGGGATGGAAATGAAATAAGTAATTATTCAAATGATATAAAGTTTGGTAAAAGTGGACAGGCATTCATAATTGACAGAGCTGGTAATATAATAGCCCACAATAACAGACAACTTGTACTTGATAAGTTTAATGCCATTGAAAAATCAAAACAAGATAAAAATTTAAAAGAGCTTGGAGAAATATTTAAAAAGATGATTTCTGGACAAAAAGGAGCAGGGAGTACGTTTATCAGGGAGTTCGTAAATACGTAGGATATGCTCCAATTAAATCAACAAACTGGTCTGTTGGTATAATGATTGAAAAGAATGAAATACTAAAGGAACTTAAAACTCTTCAAGTTGGAATAGCATTAACTACATTTGTGTTTATAATTTTAGGTTCTATACTTGTTATCCTTCTTGCAAAATCAATTACAAAACCAATAGAAATAGCTGTTGAAAAACTTGAGGTAATTTCTGGGAAATCTTACAGAAGAAACTCCAAGTGTTATTTTAAACAGAACTGATGAGCTTGGTACAATGGCTAAATCAATTGAACATATGCGAAATACCCTTTTAAGTATGGTTAAAGATATAAAGGAAAATGCAAATAACATTGGTGCACAAACTGACTATCTATCATCAATTTCAGAAGAACTGCACGCTTCAAGCCAAAACATAGAAGCTGCTACAAACGATGTTGCTCAAGGAACTATTAATCAAGCTCAGGATTTATCTGATATAACTAACATTATATTTGAGTTTAGTTCACAATTAGAAGGAATAGTTGAATTAATTAAAGATGTTTATTCTAATACAATAGATGTTAAAAATATGGCTGACTCAAGCAACACCGATATGGAATATGCTATTCAGTCCATTGAAAGTGTTAATTCATCCTTTAGTAACTTAACATCAAAGATACAAGAAGTAGGAAAAATGTTTCTAAGATAAATGAAATTACTACTTTAATAAACAATATAGCTGAACAAACTAACCTGCTTGCACTGAATGCTGCAATAGAAGCTGCTCGTGCTGGAGAAGCTGGACGTGGTTTTTCTGTTGTGGCGGATGAAATAAGAAAGCTTGCAGAACAAAGTAAAATATCTTCCTCAAACATTGCAAACCTTGTTTCTGAAGTTTATAACGATACTTCTTCAATGGTTAATACTACTGATATAATGAAGAAAGAGTTAGAAAATCAGATGAATAAGATATATACCGCTCTACAATCCTTTAAGTCTATTACATCTTCAGTTGATGAAATTGCACCAAAAATAGTTACTACTACTAATTCAATTGAAGAATTAAACAAGAGTAAGGATAGTATCTTAAATAAGATTGAATCTGCATCTGCCGTTGCTGAAGAAGTTTCTGCTTCATCTGAAGAAATTGCAGCTTCTACTCAGGAAATGAGCAGGTCTTCAGAAACACTTGCAGAATCCGTTCAACAACTAAACAATATGAGCCAAAATATGACTGAACTTGTAGGAAAGTTTAGGGTGTAATAAGACCATATTATTTTAAACATCTATAGTTTTGTGTAAAAGACATATGTAAATACTCATCTTATGTATATTGGAATATATGAATTAGCCTCAATACTTAATTATAAGTATTGAGGCTTTCATATAATTTTATCTATATAACTTTGTAATTTTTCAATGTCTTTTATTATTATTCTTTTATTATGAATCTTGATTATACCTTCATCAACAAACTTGTTTAGACATCTTGTAATAGTTATTCTTGAACACCCAACATTATTCGCTAACTCTTGATGAGTATATGCCACACTGATAGAGAGTTCCTTATCTTTGTTATTTTCAGAGCACGATGCTAATCTTATAAGTGTGTCAGCTATTTTACCAACTGAATCATTAAATATAGCCGATGTTAATTGTAACATTACAATACGAAATTTTCGAGTTATACTATGTATGAAATATCTATAAATTTCAGGCTCTTTCTGTAATGCTTTATCTAAAATATCTTTATGTACTAATGATATTTTAGATTTCTCTTTGTCTTCAATATTGTAATACATTTTCCTCCACAAAAATAAGACATCTCTCCATATATTTCACCAGGTCTTAAAACATACAATAATTTCTCATTACCCATAGAACTTACTATTTCAACTGATAAAATTCCTTCAAGTACTATAACTATATATTCTTCATCATTAATCTCAATTATTTTATTCTTGTTATAATTCTTAATTATTCCTTCTTTGCTTAAATTTATAAAGAACTGCCTCATTCTATTCTGTCTTTCTTGGTCAAACCAATCAGAATACATATCAACCCCACCCCATTAAATTATTTAACAATATTATAATAAATTATAATTGTATTTTAAACAAAAAATCTTCTATTCAAAAATAGAAGACAAAACTGTAAAAAATTTATAATAAGATTATCCCCTTGAAGGATTTTTCGGCATTTATTTCGCTAATCAAGTCTCAAATTTTCTTTATTTAAAAAGTCCTACCCTTACGATACCCTCTTATTTGAAGGCTGCTCACCTCAATACATCGTGTGCCAAATTAGGGACTTTTTAAAATCTAAAAATGACTTGCTAATGCTTATGAAATATGCCATTTTATAATCCTTTCAAGGGGATATTTCATAGTTTAAACATCTTTTATGTTCGTCAACAATCTGTAAGTGCTTAATTTTGCATTTCTTTTATAAAATTCTTCCAACTTCCCTGTTCAATATATATAGTGTTTTTATAAAAATCTACATCATTGTTTAAGTTATACATATATGCATATGCATATTCTATTTTGTTATCTTCAACATTTTCAACAACTACAACTTTTCTTATATATTCACTATTTCTATTCCCTTCACCATAATATCCTTCCAACATATCTAAATCTTTTATAACATTATCAAAATCAATTATTTCAATTAATTCTCCATAAACATAATTGTTTCCTTCTATCATTGCAGGATAACCCTTGTTTTTTAGATGATATAACTCTCCCTTTGTTTTTGCATTTTTTCTACTTATGACTTTCCCTTCTAAATATTTTTTATAGTTGAACATACCCTCCATTAGGCTGCCATAAACAAATAGTTTTTTATTTCTTTCTGTTCCACTAACATATTGATCCTTCAGCATTCTTTTTATCTTCTTTGTTGTTTATAGCAGCCTTTACAGCCAATGTTAACGCCTTAGAAATCATTTCTAAGTTCATATAAGGTGTATTTGCCCTTATTAAAACTTGTTCAGGTAAAAATGGAACGTGTATAAAGCCACCCCTTATATGATTATATCTTTTATTTATTAAATACATTAGGCCATACATTATATGATTACATACATAGGTTCCAGCTGTATTTGAAATAGATGCTGGTATATTTGCCTTCCTTATTTCTTCAACCATAGCTTTAATAGGCAAATTTGAAAAATAAGCATTCTCTCCAT
The DNA here is from genome assembly GCF_028622835.1 of Caloramator sp. mosi_1. Lineage (GTDB taxonomy): Bacteria > Bacillota > Clostridia > Clostridiales > Caloramatoraceae > Thermobrachium. The sequence continues at coordinate 1,077,809 of NZ_CP117677.1, forward strand.
CATCAAATATCTTTTCATCCACAGGTTTATTGCCTTCATTATCAGGTATCCTCGCATCATCTACGTTTATTGCTACTCTTTCTATACTTATATCATATCTTCCTCCTGCCTGTCCAACACATATTACTATATCTGGTTGATGCTGTTCAATAAGTTTTTCAAGCTCAATTATGGATTTTTAAAAACTACAGGAATAGCTGCTTTTATTATTTCAGCACCATCAATGTTTTCTTCTAACATCTTAACTGCTTCATAAGATGGATTAATTATATCTCCTCCAAAAGGTTCAAATCCTGTAATAAGAACTTTCATATAATCACCTCATCAAAATTAATATTAAAATGCCCATATATACATTAATATAATATGAATTACTAACATTATAATGGCAACTGGTAATTGATACTTAATAACACCATACTTTTTATCTTTCATCTCTAAAATTGCAGTTGGTACTATGTTAAAGTTTGCCGCCATTGGTGTCATTAATGTACCACAATACCCTGATGTTAAACCTAACATAGAAGCAATAATTGGATTAGCACCCTGAGCAATTACAAAGGGTACACCTATGCCTGCTGTTATTACTGCAAATGCTGCAAAAGCATTTCCCATTATCATTGTAAATAATGCCATACCTAAACAATATGCTATAATCCCAAATAATATATTACCTTCTGGAACAAATCCTTTAATTCCATCTGCAATTACTGCTCCAACTCCAGCTGCAGTAAATACAGAACCTAATGCTGCTAATATTTGTGGTAGCATACTTACAGGTCCAACAAGTTCTAATAATCTTCTTGAATCCTCTGCTACTTCCTTTGTTTTACCCTTTGTTATTATCATTGCCATTATTAATGCGGCTATTGCTGCTATACCCAACGCAACTAAAGAACCTAATTGTTTCGTCCAATATTGTGCAACTACAAACGCAATTATTGCTAAAGCTAAAGCTGGTATAAAAATCTTATTTCCTATCTTATTTGACATCTCAACCTTAAATTCCTTACTGGATTCGTTAAATTTATTATATTTAACTAATTTCAGAGCTGACAAAATTGCAAGTAAAACTATTAAATATCCAATCAATGTATCATCAATTTTAATATTTTTATTTCCCCATATCATTCCAAATCTACTGAAGGCAAAAATAACACCTAAAATTCCCCAGAATAATGCCGTAGGAATTCTTGATGGATGATTTTTATCTTTTAGTGTAACATATACAGAATAAAATGCTACCATTCCACAAAAACATACAATAACTCAGTTAAAGCATCTTTTAACATATAAATCCCCCTAATTATATATTCTTAGTTAAATCTTTTTTCATTTTCATTCTTGTTTTATATTTAATATCAAACTTTTTATCATAATATATAAATTGAAGTGTACCTACTACCATAATTATTAACGCTATTGGCAATGCCGCCTTTGCTGCATCTATAGCCTCTATCTTATAACCTAATTCCTTCATAACACCTACTACTAAGAGAACACCACCTGATGCTACAAAGAAGTTTTGGCCAAAGAAGTTACCATAATTCTCAACAGCTCCTGCAAGACCTTTTATTGTTTCCTTATCTTTTTCATCCATTTCACCATATCGAGTTTCTCCTGCTCCTTGTGCCATTGGAAGTATTAATGGTCTTATAAATTGTACGTGTCCACCTATTCTTAAACCAAACATTGCAGATAACGTTCTTATTATTAAATAAAGCGATGTTAAACGTCCTACTGTAGCTGATTTTATTTTACTTATTAAATATGAAGCTCTTTCTCTCAAGCCATATCTTTCTAATAGTCCAATCACAGGTAATGTAATTATAAATATTGACATATAGCGATTTGTTACAAATGCATTTCCTAAAGTTTTCATAATTTCATTAAATGACATTCCTGCTACAAGTCCTGTTATAATTCCAGCAAAAACAACTACAGCTAAAGTATCAAGTTTTAATATAAAGCCTATGATGATAATTAAAACACCAATAAGTTTAATCATAAACAAACCCCCTTATTTTTTTATTATTTAGAAAATAACATAAATTAAGATTCATTTCTGTAGTAGCCACTACAAAATTTATTTTTATAAAAAAACACACCTTAGACTTAGCTATCTAAAGTGTGTTTTTTATTTTATATTTTAAATTAAACAATTAAATTGGACCTATTTTAAATCAAAATCTGGCAGATCCCTTGGATTTATCTCCATTATATCTCCATAGTTTTTTTCATTATTGCCAAAAACAATTTATATGTGGTTTCTGGAGATTTATCTATTTCTGCATATCCCAAACATTTCCACCCTAAAACCTCAAGTCCTAATCTTCCTCCTCCTATACCAGCACAAAAATCCATAAATTTCATCGTTTATCACCTGTATAATTTAATTTTTATAAAGTTTATGCCTGATAATTATATCATATAAATTAATAACTAAAAAGTCTTGCTCCATTCTCCTTAAGCCACCTTCTTTTTCCCTCAAAATCAGGCATAAACTCCCTTACCAAATTCCAAAATCCTTTTGAATGATTAGGGTGTTTTAGGTGACAAAGTTCGTGTACAATAACATAATCTATTACATCAAGAGGCATCATTACAAGACGCCAATTTAAATTTATGTTTCCTTTACTTGAACAACTTCCCCATATAGTCTTTTGTTCCTTTACAACAACTCGGTTGGGGATAAGATTATATTTTTACTTAGTACTTCAACTCTTTCTTTAAGTATTACTTTAGCTTGTCCTTTTAAAAAGCTCGATATTTCTGTTTTTAAATTCTCTTTAGTAATTAACTCTCCTTTGTGTCTTGGTAGTTTAACAATTAGTCTGTTCTCTTCTAAATTAATGTGTATTTTATCCACATTATCCTCAGAAATGTGTAGAATAAGTTTGTTACCTATATATTCTATTTCACCACCATTTTTATAGTCTATCTTTGCTATCTCATCTTTAATTTTTTCTACTTCCTTTAGTTTTTTAAAATCCATTTAGCCTTGGTTTTTATAAATTCTTCTATATATCTATCTTCTAAATATATAGGAGCTGTTACAACAACATCTCCCTTACGTGTTATTTTAATAGTAATTGTCTTTTTCCTTTTCTTTATTAGTATATAATCTATTTTTGTCCATTGTAATTTAATTCTTTCATAATCTATCCCTTTCATAACTGATTGTATTCATATGAAATGTTATACAACTTTAATTTTTTCTTTATAATCTCTCGTAGATACTATTTTTAAGAATCTATTAATACAATTATAAAACTAAAATTATATTTACATTAATTTGTAAATTTGATATAATTTTATAAGTAATTATACTATTTTAAACGGAGGTATTTTTGTGAATAACTTTAAGTTAATCGTGTTTATGATTATTTTATCCTTATTTAATACAATTGTCTTTTTAATAAATCAAAAATATTTAATAGGTTTTATATGGTTAGTTTCACTTATATTATATTTAATATCATTAATCAAGTTTCATAAACATAAAAATATTAAACCTTTAACTGAAGAAGAATTACAAATTTTAAATTCTGAATTAAAAGAATTAATTTTACAAAATAAAAAATATGATGCCATAAAGAAATATAGAAAAACTACTAATGCAGGTCTTAAAGAAGCATATGAATATATTGAAAAAGTAATAATAAATAATCAATAAATTTATTAAAATATTACCCAACCTAAATAAAGGTTGGGTAATATTTTAAAGCCAAAAATCATTTTCATCCTCATATTCTTCATCATTTTCGTTTTCCATTTCATCTTCAAGTACATATTTTCTAATATCTAATCCAAATTCCTCTGCATATTCAATTAACTCGCTCTCGCTTGCAGTATCTACTGCTGATATAAGTGGCCATATTCCTGATGGACCAACAATATCTAATAGGTCGCTTTTTAATCTACTAAAATCAATTTTTCTTATAATAACCATCCCCCTACTTTAAAAATTACAAATCTAAATCTTCTTTACAAAAACTTCATCATAAAGTGCTTTAAGTTCTTCATCTGTCAAATGCTTTAGCTTTTTATTATACACATCACTAAACCCAGCCGCTTCATAATACTGTTCAAGTTCCATTATTAATTCTTCTCTATCCATAACACTACCCCTCTTTCTATACCACTATAAATATATGATTTATTATCAAAAACAATTCAATGTAAAATTTAGCTTATGTAATTTAAAATGGATTCATTTAGCAGTACAATATTTTTTGAATTAAGCTATTTGTTATTCATTGTAGGTTTTTCAAAGATATGTTTTTGTAAAAGGAGATACTTTTAAAAAATAGCTAAAAGATTTAATGTAACTGTTGGTTTTTTAATCGTAGAAAATCCACACATCAAAGATCCTGATAAGATTTTCCCTGGAGATGTACTATGCGTACCTAAACAACCGTTACAGAAAACTTATAAAACTCTATAAAGTTTAAATCAAACCTTATAAAAGTTTATGTTTCCTTCCTTGTTCATCGTGTCCAGTTTCGGATATTCCTACTCCTGTTTGTTTGACACTCCGAAGGCTTAAATTCCCCACTAACGTATGGGTACACATCAATAACTGCTTTAAGTGCTATGCTACTCCTTTACCATAATTCTTTAGGTTTATACTTGCGTTTAAATCCCTGTCTATTTCATAACCGCACTCATCACATATAAAAGTTCTTTCTGATAGAGAAAGTTTATCTTTTATATCACCACATCTGCTACAAATTTTAGACGAAGGATAAAATCTATCTGCAACTATAAACTTTATTCCATTCCAAGTACACTTATATCCCATCTGCCTTTTAAATTCGTGAAATGTCGCCTCTTATATTGCTTTAGATAGCTTCCTATTCTTTAACATTCCACAAGTATTTAAGTTTTCCATTACCACATACTCTGGCTTGGTTTTCGCCAAAGATGTAGTTATTTGATGAATATAATTGTGTCTTATATTTTTAAGCCTTCTATGTGTCTTTAAAACAAGGAATTCCAACTTCTTTATATTGTTAGTTTTTCTGTAACAGTATTCACCTCCTTCTGTTTCAATTTTGTTTAACTCATATTTTTTAGACAACTTACGTTGTAATCTTTTAAGTCTTTTTCTAATTTCCTAACTTTGCTTGATTTGTTTATATTTTTAAACTTCTGTCCACTGCTTACTATTGCTAAATCTTTTACTCCTAAATCTATACCTATACCTTCGGTATAATTTTGATTTTTAACTTCAACTTCTTCTACTCCCACACTTAACCACCAATTTAATCCATCAAATGTCACTCTTGGATTAGAATATTTAACATCGTTTCCTGTTGGTATCCTGCCTTTTTCAGCAAGTTTAATATGGTTAAGTTTTTGCTTATTACTCTTTTAGAAGTAGTTAGTTTCTCTAATTTAACGTGAGTATCTGTTATTTTAATTTTTGCAGTATCAACGTAAAAACTTGGTCTACTTCTCTTTTTGATTTAAACTTAGGAAACTTTTTTCTTCCCTCAAAGAAGTTTTTATAAGCTTGACAAGCATCTTTTATGGCTTGTTTTGTTATATTGTTTGAGTAGTTATTAAGCCAAGCATATTTTTCTTGTTTCTTTAACTCGGTTAGCCTTTTTCTTAGTTCTCCATCACTTAGAAATTGGCCACCGTTTTTGTAATTTTCCTGCTGTGTAGCTAAAGCAAAGTTATATGCCCATCTTGCAACCCCTGCACACTCGAATAACTTTGTTCGTTGTTTATTGTTAGGCAGAAGCATTACTTTATAGGTCTTTATCATCTTCTACCAGCTCCTTAATCATTTTCTTGGCTTTATTCGCTCTCTTGCCTTGTAATTTGCAACTAAATACTGTTATTATTTGGACTAAATCCTCTACAAGTTCCTGCTCTTCAGTTTTTTCTGTGTTATCAATTATTTCAATATTAGTGCCATATTTATTACAAATATTTTCTATTAATTCAAATCCAAATCTAATAAGTCTATCTTTATATAGCACTACTATTTTTTCTACTTCGCCATTTGTAACCATATATATAAGCTTATTTAATCCTTGTTTGTTATAATTAATTCCACTTCCAATATCAGTTATTATTTCAAACTGATAACCTTTTGCTATCATATATTCTTTAACGTATGTTATTTGTGTTTCTAAGTCATCTTTTTGTTTTTGACTTGAAACTCTACAATATCCTATTACTTCTTTATTTATGGGTTTTTATCTATGCCAAGAAAGTGATTAAGTTGTTCTTCTGAATAATATCTAAATCCAGATGGTGCAATATAAGCAGGTTTTAATCTGTTATTTCTGTCCCAATTTCTTAAAGTTTGTTCCGTTTTGCCTATTAATTTAGCAAACTCACCTATACTATAATATTTCATTATTATCACCTCTCTATATACAATTACATTATACTTTTTATAAATTGTATATAGAGTTTTCTAATTTCTTATAAAATTATTTTAGCTATTGTTCGCCTCCTGGAGTACCTCGAGTACCCGATAGTTGTCCTATTGCATATAAAAATATACTATAAAGGCAGGGGATTCTATTAACAAAATAGCTCAAAATATAGGAATACCTATCAATCTTCTTATTTGGAATAATCCCCATATTCCTGATGAGAATATAATCTTCCCTGGGGATATTATTTGTGTTCCTATACCACGTGAACTACCCCCACCTATAGAGGTGGTGGCTTCGTGGTCAAGGCAACTTCTGTTGCCAGTTTACCCACGCTCAAAGGGCTGTTCCATCCCCAATTTTACCATTTATATGGCTAATTTTAGTAAGTTCTTTGCTGCATTTACATCTCTATCGTGTTTAGCACCACAATTAGGACATTTCCATTCTCTTAATGCTAAATTTTTACATCAGGGTTTTTATATCCACACTCTGAACATATTTGACTTGATGCATAGTTTTGTGGTGCTATTATTATTTCTCTTCCATACCACTTTGCTTTATATTCTAATATTCTTCTAAATTCTGCCCAGGATACTTCACTTATTGATTTTGATAAACATCTATTTTGTTGCATATTCTTTACCTTCAAATCCTCTAAAACTATAACTTGGTTTTCGTTTATAATTTTAGAGGACAATTTATGAAGAAAATCTCTTCTTTGATTAGTTATTTTTTCGTGTAATTTAGCAAGTTTTTGCCTGTTTTTATCATAATTTTTACTGCCCTTTTGTTTCCTTGATAAATCTCTTTGTAGTTTCTTTATTCTTTTTCACTTCTTTTTAGCCATTTAGGATTTTCTATTTTTGCTCCATCTGATAATATTGCAAATTCCTTTAACCCTAAATCTATTCCAATTTTTTATCTACTTTTGGTAATTCCTTTATCTCTGTTTCTACTAATATCGAAGCATAATACTTTTCTGTTGGTGTTTTAGATATTGTTACTGATTTAATAATTCCTTCAAATTGCCTATGTTGTTTTATTTTTATCTTTGTTTTTAATTTTGGTATTTTTTAAGTAACCATCTATAATATCAACTGTCCCATTTTGATTATTTGTTGTATAGGATTGATATCCTTTTTCTTCTTGAATTTAGGAAAGCCTATGCTGTTATCTATAAAAAGCTCTTGTATGCCTTCTCTAAATTAAGCTGTGCATTAGCAAGAGCAAGGCTATCTACTTCTTTTAGAAAAGGATATTCTTGTTTATATTGTGCAGGCGTTGTTTTTAGCATTTTTCCTGTTCGTTTGTAATGCTCTATCTTATCATTAAGCATTTTGTTGTATATGAACCTTACACAACCAAATACTTTTGATAAATATTCCTTTTGTTCTTTTGTTGGGTATATTCTATATTTATAGGCTTTTAGCAAAGTCACACCTATTCACCTTGCTTTTCTATATATTTTTTAATAACTTCAATTGGCCTTCACAATATTATCATTTATAAGCTTTCTTCTATATCTCTTTACTAAAACAAGATGATAATATAGCAAGAATACTGAATGATCATTATTATCTAAATCTATGTATCTATATAACCTCATTTTTCTAATGCTTATTTTGTATCTGAACGATGAATTTGTCAACTGACATTCATCACCCACTTATAGAAGTAGGTGACTTCTGTTGCTGATTAGGTTAAAGTAAAAGAAATTTAATTGATTTATAAACTACCATAAAGTTGAAACTTATTATAAAAAACAACAGGTTTAATTGCCTGTTGTTTTTTATATTTACTCCTCTGCCCTATCACAATAAACTCTTATAGCCTCACTTAAAAACTCTGCAAGACCTTCTTGTATTTTATTAATATTGTTTTTAAATCTATCATCTATAACATACAATTCTCCAAGTCCTCTAAATATATCTATTGTACAATAGTAAAAATTATCTGTAATATGCTGTCTCCATTTTTCAACTGCTCTTTGAACGTCTTCATCATCTGGTGTTCTATCCATCAATTCTGCAATCTCTCTATATATTTCTGATTGCCTTTGTATAATATTCTCCCAATCTTTATTTGTATATTTTGATGTTTTTGCCATTGATTCTTTATAAGCATCAGTATGCCCATATTTTTGCTTTGTCTCCTCAGCATACTTTTGCTTATACTTTTCTATTTCACTCATATCAAATGCCTCAAACATATTATCTTTACTCATTTTAATTCCCCTTTCAATCGATTCAATTGTATCCTCTACACATTCTATTATTTTATTTAGCCTATCCCTTTTCTTTATTAGTAGTTGTTTATGAAGTTCTAAAGCTCTTCTTTTATCAAAATTTGGATTGCTTAATATTTCCTTTATGGTCTTTAAATCAAAATCTAATTCTTTAAAAAACAAAATCTGCTGCAGCTTTTCTAAATCTTTTTCTGAATACAGCCTATACCCAGCTTCAGTTGTAGAGTCAGGTTTTAAAAGTCCTATTTCATCGTAGTGATGGAGTGTTCGAACACTAATGCCAACCATATCGGCAACTTCTTTAATTTTATACAAATCATCACCTCCATCTTCATCATAAACTATTACGTTACGTTAGAATCAATAGGGAATTAAAAAGTACGCTAAATCACATCCTAATACTTTAGATTGCACCTTTGTTTCATATCCCTTATTTGAAGATAAAACTATTTTTTATGTATTAATAATTACAACAAAGAATTACCTATATAGATTTGGGACAGGTATTTAAAAGGAATACCTGTCCCAACTATTAACAAAGAACCTAAATGTCTTACCTATAATTATAAATACGTATATAAAATCAAAAGATAGCTTATAAATTGTAAATTAGTTATTAACAATAATTTTAACTTTATAACTAAAAAACACTATTTATATTAAAACTTCGCATTTTAATTTCATCACACACTAATCTACTTTCACCATATAACACTAATTCTTCCCTTGTATCTTTTTATAATCACCAGAAAAAGATAGAAAATTAAAACTACCTATCATATACATATATCCGTCACAAATAACGATTTTCTCATGTGTATTTCCTTCTCTAATCTTAAACAAATCCCCATACTTAGCAAACTCCACTTTTAAAAGATTTGCAATTTCTGATGACCTTTCACTTCTTTTTCTCCATCATTGCTCTTACTATCATATCCTTTTATTCCATAAATTATTTCAATTCTAACATTTCTCTTTAATGCTTTCTCAAAATACACCTTATAAGTATTTATTACATATTCGTTAAGCCAAGGACTTATTATAAGAATTTCTTCTTTTGAATGCTCAATCATCCACAAAAATTGCTCTTTTATTTCTCTATTTTTTAACTGTTTTGAATTATTACTCCTAGATTTTATATTTTCTATATTAACCCTTTTAATAATTTCATCTACACTTTTTGCGTACTGTTCAAATATTCTTCTTTAATATTTTCTTCTAATATTTTAAACTTATCTTCTATGGTTTCTCTCATATCTTTTCCAATACATTTGAAGTTATCCTCTATTTTTTTATTTCATCTATTATAGATTTAATATTTCTATCAAACTCTTCTTTTTGTTTACATTTTAGCATCTCTATATTTTCCTTAACATACATATTAATCAAATACTCAACTCGATCATAATCTACATCATTAGTATTTTTTATACTATTTTTTATTGTTTTTTCAATACTACTTAATATTATTTTATTTTGCATTTCAATAAAATCTTTAACAGTCTTAGTATAATATTCATCATATTGCTTTATAATTTCACTTAAATCAACTTTATGTTGTAGTTTTTGTTCATTTAAGTAAGTATTCAATATTTTTTCGATAGTAATTTTAATATCTTTATTCGCATTATCCATATATTGAACAAAAACATACATAATATCTTCCATACTTTTTGATATACTTTCACTTATTATATCTTCTATATCTTTTTCCTGTTTTTCAGTATATTCTTTCATTTTTTAATTAAATATTCTTCTATTGACTTACTTATAATGTTTTCTAATTTAGTTAAAAATTTATTATACACATTACTTAAAGACTTGTTTAACTCATACTTTATATTCTCTTTATACTTGTTAATATATAGTATTGATATGTCTTTATTTTTATTTAAATAATATACTATATCATTATAAAAATTTTTAAACTTTATTTTTAATAAACTCAAATCAACAAAATAATAAATTTCACTATTTCTATTTTTTAATTGTATTAGCAATAATAGTGTAATAAAAAATAATGCATACATTTTACTAAATAATAGTATAATAATTGCAGTAATTAAAGCTTTATTTATGCTTATTCTATACACTAATACTCACCCTTAACTATTATATTTTATATTCAATGTGCTTACTATAATAAATATTTTACTAAAAATACTATATCATCAATTATTGATAATGTAACTTTTTACTTAATTAACAAACAACTCACCACATATTATGGTGAGTTGTTTTGGTGCGCCCGGAGGGACTCGAACCCCGACCAACTGGTTCGTAGCCAGCTACTCTATCCAACTGAGCTACGGACGCATATTCTTTTGAAGGATAAAAGCCGCACCCTGTGCGGCTTTTGTGGCGGAGAAGGAGGGATTTGAACCCTCGCGCCGGTTTCCCGACCTACGCCCTTAGCAGGGCGCCTCTTCGGCCAACTTGAGTACTTCTCCATGTTGCCTACTTGATAATCTTATATGGCGGAGAGGGTGGGATTCGAGACCCACGGTAGAGTCACCCCTACGCCGGTTTTCAAGACCGGTGCCTTAAACCAGCTCGACCACCTCTCCGTATCGGACATTTATTATTATATCAGCGACTTACTTTGTTGTCAACATCTTTTTATTTATTTTTTCTGTTAAGCTTCATCGCCCATCAACAATATTTATTATATAACCACTTTATCTTTTTATCAATGATAAATATATAGTATAAATGTATAGGAGTAGCCTTTTTAGATGCTACTCCTATTTTTATAATTACTTTGTTATTCTTTCTATTCCACCCATATATGGTCTTAATACTTCTGGAATTATAACTGAACCATCTGGTTGTTGATAGTTTTCAAGTATAGCCGCAACGGTTCTTCCTACTGCAACACCTGATCCATTTAAAGTATGAACAAATCTTGGTTTATCCTTTGCGTCCTTCTTAAATCTAATATTTGCACGTCTTGCTTGAAGTCTTCAAAATTTGAACAGCTTGATATTTCAACATATCTTCCGTAGCTTGGCATCCAAACTTCAATATCATATTTCTTTGCTGCAGTAAATCCTAAGTCACCTGAACATATCAATACAACTCTATATGGTAAACCAAGTAATTGCAGAACTTCTTCAGCATCCCTTGTTAGTTTTTCCAATTCTTCATATGAATTATCTGGATCTGCAAACTTAACAAGTTCTACTTTGTTAAATTGGTGTTGTCTTATTAATCCTCTTGTATCACGTCCTGCTGAACCAGCTTCTGAACGGAAACAAGCTGAATATGCAACGTGCTTTATTGGAAGTTTACTTCCATCTAATATTTCATCCATATACATATTAGTCACTGGAACTTCTGCAGTTGGAATTAAGAAATAATCATCGTTTGCAACCTTAAACGCATCCTCTTCAAATTTTGGGAGCTGTCCTGTTCCTGTCATACTCTTTCTATTTACCATAAATGGTGGGAATATTTCTGTGTATCCGTGTTTATCTATATGTGTATCTAAAAGAAGTTTATTACTGCTCTTTCAAGTCTTGCACCAAGCCCCTTGTAGAAGGTAAATCTTGCACCTGTTACCTTTCCTGCTCTTTCAAAATCTAATATATCAAGTTCTGTTCCTAAATCCCAGTGAGCCTTTGGTTCAAAATCAAATTGTCTTACATCTCCCCACTTTCTAATTTCAACGTTATCTACATCTGTTTCTCCCTTTGGAACATCCTTGTGTGGAACATTTGGAATTCTTAGAAGTAGATAATTTATTTCTTCTTCTACCTTTGATAGTTCCGCATCATATTCTTTAATCTTTTCTGATAGTTCCTTCATTTCCTTTAATAATTCATCTGCATTTTGTCCAGCCTTCTTAAGCTTTGCTATTTCTTGTGAATCTGTGTTTCTCTTGTTCTTTAAAACTTCTACTTCTGCTAATATGCTTCTTCTCTTTTCATCAAGCTCAACAACTTTGTCAATCATCTCAAGATCAAAGGCCTCACCCCTAATCTTCATTGCTTCTTTTATAGCTTCGTGTTCTGCCCTTATTCTTTTTAAATCTAACATTTAAAAACCTCCTTTTCTATATTCATTCTCTTAATTTTTTACAAAACAAAAGACCCTTCATCCCTATAAAGGGACGAAAGGTCATACCTTCCGCGTTGCCACCCTAATTGGCTTAAAGCCCACCTTGATACCTTTAACGGAGGTTACCGTTTTGCTCATCGCAAACCCTCAGGGATGGATTCAATAAGGTAAAGTACTGACTTGCACCAACCGTCAGCTCTCTTAAACTTTAAACTTATCTACTATTTCCCTCATCAGTTTAATTTAGTATATATTATAACACAATTTCAAAAATTACAACATCAATTTATTGTTACCATAATAAAATAAACATTTGAAATTTATGAAGTTTATTGAACCTTGGCATTAGTATTCTTCTTACCGCCATTATATTTATATTTCCCATATTTATACCGTAATTATAACTTGCAAAGGCAGTTTTATATCCTGCTTTTCTAACTAAGTTTTGAATATTTCTATTTAAATCTCCTCCTCCATATGGATAACAAAAGGAGAGTGGCTCAATTCCTAAATTTTTTCTATATCTTCAAAGCTCCATCTTATTTCCTTCTCTGCTAAACTTAAATCTACCTTAGATAGGTTTATGTGATTTCTTGTGTGTCCGCCAAAGTATATACCATTTAAATACATTTCCTTTACCATATCCCAGGTTAAATAATCATCTTCACCAATTTTACCCGTTGCTAAAAGATTGTTGCAGTAAATCCATATCTTTTTAATATTGGATAGGCGTTTTCGTAATTGTCTCTCCATCCATCATCAAAGGTTATTAAAATTGGTTTTTTAGGTAATTTAACTTTACTGCCGCTATAGTAATCATATAGCTCTTTTTCTGTTATTGTCTGATACCCTCTCTTTTTAGATGTCTCATCTGTTTTTCAAATTGACTCACTGAAACTGTTGGAACTCTTTTATCATACACCTCATCGTTAACCCTATGATACGTTAAAACTGGTATAGGTTTTTAGGGTTTTTATAGGAAAACCCTGTTAAGAAGGTCATAAAAAACATAAAAGCAAAAACTGCACAAAAACTTTACTCTTTCTAATTCTGATATTTAACTTATATCTCAATCCCCTAGCCCCTAACAATAATAAATATATAAATATAATTAGCTTTAATATATGAAAACATACAAACCCCATAGATGCCATTAAAACAAGGAAAATAATACACATAAACATATCTAATTTCATTTTAATCCCCCTGTTTAAAAACAATAAACTTGGTAATAATTATAATGGGGAGGGGTTAAGATGAGTGAAATAGATATTTTAAGTCAAATAGCAGATTTAAAGGAAGTAGATTATAAAAATACTCTAATGGTTGTTGGTTTAATTGAACTTCTTATTGAAAACGGTCTTATAAACAAATCCCAGCTTATAAAAAAATCAAAGCATTAGATAAAATAGCTAATATCGAAACAAATGATATTATATAATATGACCCATGCACTGGCATGGGTTCATATTTTTATATTATAAACTTTCCGTCCTTATAAATTAGTTCTCCATCTGCATATATTTCTCCGCCGCCTCTCATATCACAAAGCATATCCCAGTGAATTGCAGATGAGTTTTTAGAACCTGCTTCTGGGAATCCTCTTCCTATTGCAAGGTGAACTGTTCCTCCTATTTTTTCGTCAAATAGCATATTCTTTGTAAATTTCTTTATTCCATAGTTTGTTCCAACTGCAACCTCTCCTAAGAATTTTGCTCCTTCATCTGTATCTAATAGTTCAAGAAGCAGGTCTTCTCCCTTTGCTGCCGTTGCTTCAACAACCTTTCCCTTTTCAAACCTCAGTCTAATATCCTCTATTTCTCGACCTAAATATATTCCTGGAAATGAAAATCTTATATATCCTTCTACACTGTCCTCTATAGGGCTTGTAAATACCTCTCCATCTGGAAAATTCTCATTACCACAGCAGTTTATCCACTTTCTTCCGTCTACACGCATCCTTATATCAGTATCCTTTGATACTATCCTTATTCCCTTTTAGTATCAAGTATTTTACAAATTCTATCCTGCTGTTCTTTTACTTCTTGCCACTTTTCAATAGGGTTTTCTAAGTCTATATAACCTGCACCATAAACAAAATCTTCATATTCCTCAAGTGACATACTTGCTTCTTGTGCGTCTGCCTGAGTTGGAAATTGTGTTCCGCACCATTTCAACTCTTTATTTGCCATTCTTCTTTCAAAAATATCAATTAATTGCCTTCTCCCTCTTGATCTTAACTTCATTTTTGAGGCTTCGATATTTGTTAGCATTCTTGTATTTTTATCGCCCCATATGGTTAATATTGCATCTACTGTTTCAAAGGCAGTTTTTGCTGACTCTGGTATATACATTATTTGTTCGTCATTTCCGTGCTTTAACATAATTTCAGTAAGATCCTCTATGCCTAAATCTACTTGAGGATAAACACCCATTTTAACCGCTTCTCTATATACTTCCTTTATTAGAGGTATTGTAGCTTCTCCACCCTGAATTAGAAGCTTGTCTCCTGCTTTTAGGCCTAAAGAATACTTTAATAAAACCTGTGCAAGCTTTTTCACTCTATTATCCAAATTATCCCCACCTTTCACCTTTATCAATAGCATTTTAACATAAAATTAGTCTAAATGTAAATATTATTCAATTAGGAAACCTTTTTCCTTCAATGCCTTTGTTATTCTTTCTATGTCTTTTTCACTGTCTGCCTCAATAGTATGTATATGTACACCCTCTGTTAAGTTTGACAATGGTTTTGCATTGCTCTCTTTAAGCTTTTTAATAAATTCCTCTACATCATAGATAGACTTAAGCATTAGTCTTCCTGTTATTTCGCCATAAATCTTATGCTCTATTGTTACATCTAAAATTCTCCCCTAAGGCAACAATAGTTCTTAGTTCCTCTTCTATTTGAGTCTCATCGTGCTTTACTGCAATGACTTTCTTTACAAACTGATTATTATTGATCATTAAAACGTATCCCTGTGGTGTTGCTATTATGTCGTGTCCCTCTGCTCTTAAAAGAGCTATATCCTGTACAATAACTTGTCTACTAACATTATATAGTTTAGAGAGCTCCCCTCCCTTTACAGGAGAGGAGACTTTTTAAGATGATTAAGTATTGCCTCTCTTCTTTCTTCTCCTCTCATAACATCCTCCTACAAATTAGTTTGTGAGGTTAACCAATCAACTAACCATACTCCATCAATATTCACACACTTAAACTGTAGATTTACCTCGCCTTCTGGTGCGAAAAATTTTACTTTAACCTTAGCAATGTTTCCCTCTATTATATAATCACCTACTCTAAATTCTTGATTTGTAAAGCCTAAGCTATATACTTCTAACATCTCTCTATAATATTCATCATAGCTTTTTCTAAAATTATTAGTAGCTTCATCTGACATTAAAAGATATGCAGAAAAAAATCCCCTTCTTTTTCATATTCCATTTGTTTTTTAATACCTGTGTAGGATTTAGGTTTTTTCTCTTTTTAATACACTTCTATTTCTATTATAGCTATATTCTCCTTTATTAGTTCTAATAACAACTTTTTCTACCTTTGGAACTTCTGTGATTGTGTTTACTATTGAATACAGTGGAAGATTTTTATCTTTATTCATATCTCCTATTTCACGATTTAGTTTAATATAGACTATTCCAGATTCCTTTTTTATAAATTTAAGTTTTACATTGCTATCTATAAATCCACCCCTTTTAGATGATCCACTACTTCATTTGCACAGGTTTCCTCAATAGAATTCTTAAACTTTGTTACAACCTCCATAGGTTTTAAATAATTGTCCTCATCTGGCTCATATAAAACTATCCTGACATCGTACGTCTGAACTTCTTTTTGCCTACATCCACAGATAAAAAATGATAGTGTGAGTAGAAGGAATATAAAATATTTTTTCATATCAGCACTCCTATCCCTTAAATTCGTATGGAATTGATATAATAAATTCCGTTCCTTCCCCCACCCTACTTTTTACTTCTATATTACCATTATGTTTTTAATAATTTCATTAACAATGGAAAGTCCAAGTCCACTTCCACCTGTTTTTCTATCCCTTGTCTTATCTACTCTATAAAATCTTTCAAATATTTTAGGAATGTCTTCCTCTGGTATACCTACTCCGTGATCCTTTATATGTATTATTGCTCCTCTACTGTCCTTTTCAACCCAAAAGTCTACTCTGCCATATTCATAGGAATACTTAACTGCGTTTTCAACTACATTATATAATGCTCTAAATATATTATCTCTATTAGCTTCAATTTCTACACTCTGTCCATCATAAAATATTTCTACATTTTTAGTTTTTGCAATATATCCTACCCTCTTTACAACCTGAAGACAAACATCATTTAAATCAAATTTTTCAACCTTTACTCCAAAGCTTCCCTCTAATTTTGTTAATTCTAACAGATTATTGACAATATTACTTAACCTTGATATTTCAGAATGTATATCCTGTAAAAATTCCATTGCCATATCTTTATTTGATAATTCACTTGATATCAAAGACTCTACAAGAACATTTATACTGGCAAGAGGGGATTTTAGTTCGTGAGATGCATCTGCAACGAATTGCCTACGCTCGCTGTCTATGGTTGTTATCTTTTCATTCATCTCATTAAAGGCCATACAAAGTCTTGCAATCTCATCGTTTCCTATAACTTCAACCCTCTGTTTTAGATTACCTTCTGCCATATTTTCTATAGCGTCTATAACACTATAGATAGGTCTTGTGGCATAGGTTGATATAAAGTATCCTATTAATGTAACTAACGTAAGTATAAACAGAGATATTGTAAATAACCTCTTTTCAATTATTATTATTTTATTATATATATCATCTATAGGAGTTAAAAATAAAACTACTCCCTTTACATTGTCGCCTATTAAAATAGGAGTTGCTACACTTAAATAGCTGTTCTTTAGAAAACCCCTTAATTTAGATGTTTTAACTCCCGAAAAGGCTTTTTTACTTCTCTATTTTGATAATAGGTCCCAACAAGTTCATTGTTCGAATCTGCCTTTACTATGTATTTATCATCTATTACTAATATCCTTGAATTAGATTGACTGGATATAGTTTCTATTGCAATGTCAAAAGAGGCGTTTTGTTTAAATCCGCCTCATAAGCCAAATCAGCAATTGTTCTCTGATATAGATATATATTCCCTTTTCTTTCAGTAATATATTCCTTTCTGATTGCTAAGAAAACAAATATATTAACTAAAAACAAGCATACTGTAAGTATAACAACATAGGATAGTGATAATTTAAGTTTAACAGAATTTTTTATTAAATCATCCTTTATAATAGTAACCAACTCCCCACTTAGTTAGTACATATTGTGGGTTACTAGGATCCTTTTCTATCTTCTCTCTCAATCTTCTTATATGAACATCTACTGTTCTTGAGTCTCCATAGTAATCATAACCCCATATTATTTCAAGCAAAGTATCTCTACTATATATCTTTCCTGGATTTGTAACAAGTAAGAATAGAATGTCAAATTCCTTTGAAGTCAGATCAACTGGCTTACCTGCAATATTAACCTTTCTTGAAGGAACATCAATCATTATATCGCCAGATTTTATTATATCTCCTTTATTTGCTACTATGTCATATGTTCTTCTAAGTAGAGCTTTAATTCTGGCTCTTAGTTCTAATATGTTGAAGGGTTTTGTTAAGTAGTCGTCTGCTCCATATTCAAAACCAAGTACCTTATCTTCATCTTCTCCCTTAGCTGTCAGCATTATAACTGGAACTGATGACCTTTCTCTTATTTTTTAAGTAATGTTAAACCATCAACCTTAGGAAGCATTATATCTAAAATTATAAGATTGTATATATTTTCACTTATTTTTCTTAATGCATCCTCTCCATCATAAGAAACATCTACACTGTAATTATCAAGTTCCAGGTTATATTTTATCCCTTTTACAAGATTTTCTTCATCATCAACAATTAAAATTCGATAATCCATAATATATCCTCCCTTATTTATTTTTAGGGTATGTCAAAAATTATAACTATTGCAATTAATATTATATTAATATTAATGTTTACAATCAACTTCTTGAAGTATTCTTAACTTTTTATCATTAATTTCGTAATTATGATGATTTTTAATTAAAAATTTTATATATTCGTCATAATTATCAAGGTATGTTAAGGCAATCTCTGGATGGTTGTAGTATATATAAACAGGTTTTATTCTACAAAACCTTTTAAGAAATTTGGACTTATTTTATTAAGTATTGTAATTATAGATTTATTAATAACATTTAGACCACTATCAATTTTACCTATATCGTGTAAAAGTGCTGCTTTAATTAAATTTATATCATATAAATCTTGTTCTAAAGATTTTTGTAATACTTCTCTTGCAACTTTTACTGAATGAACCTTTTCGGATTCCTTAAGCTTATCAAAAAGTTTTTTTCTTTATCATTTAAGTAAAAATCTATAAACTTTTTATCTTCTTCCGTTAGTTTTGCAAATATAGCCCAAAAAACTGTCTTATCCTGTACATCGTATACATCCTTTTTACGTGTAATTACAAATGTATTTATATATATTTTACAACAAAAATAAAAAAGCAAGGTATACCCTTGCTTTTTATGGAGCCGGCTATAGGAATCGAACCTACAACCTACTGATTACAAGTCAGTTGCTCTGCCAATTGAGCTAAGCCGGCATATATGGCGACCCAGAAGGGGCTCGAACCCTCGACCTCCGGCGTGACAGGCCGGCACTCTAACCAACTGAGCTACTGGGCCATACTATCCGGCAACGACCTACTCTCCCACACCGAATTGGTGCAGTACCATCGGCCCTGCGGAGCTTAACCTTCGTGTTCGGAATGGGAACGGGTGTTTCCTCCGCGGCATTGTCACCGGATTAGTTCTTTCAAAACTGCACAGCCTATATGATCAAGCCCTCGACCTATTAGTACCAGTCAGCTAAACGCCTCACGACGCTTACACCTCTGGCCTATCAACCTGATGTTCTTTCAGGGGTCTTACTAGCTTAACGCTATGGGAAATCTCATCTTGAGGTGGGCTTCGCGCTTAGATGCCTTCAGCGCTTATCCCTTCCGAACTTGGCTACCCAGCTGTGCCACTGGCGTGACAACTGGTGCACCAGAGGTTCGTCCATCCCGGTCCTCTCGTACTAAGGACAGCTCCTCTCAAATTTCCTACGCCCGCGACGGATAGGGACCGAACTGTCTCACGACGTTCTGAACCCAGCTCGCGTGCCGCTTTAATGGGCGAACAGCCCAACCCTTGGGACCTACTTCAGCCCCAGGATGCGACGAGCCGACATCGAGGTGCCAAACCTCCCCGTCGATGTGGACTCTTGGGGAGATCAGCCTGTTATCCCCGAGGTAGCTTTTATCCGTTGAGCGATGGCCCTTCCACTCGGTACCACCGGATCACTAAGCCCGACTTTCGTCACTGCTCGACTTGTCAGTCTCACAGTTAGGCTCCCTTCTGCCTTTGCACTCTACGCGCGATTTCCAACCGCACTGAGGGAACCTTTGGGCGCCTCCGTTACTCTTTAGGAGGCGACCGCCCCAGTCAAACTGCCCGCCTAACAATGTCCCGTGACCAGATTCATGGCCTCCGGTTAGAGCTTCAGTATCATCAGGGTGGTATCCCAACGTCGGCTCCATAGCGCCTAGCGACGCTACTTCTCTGCCTCCCACCTATCCTGTACAGACAATACCGAAACTCAATGCTAAGCTGCAGTAAAGCTCTACGGGGTCTTTCCGTCCAATCGCGGGTAACAAGCATCTTCACTTGTACTACAATTTCGCCGGGTCCCTTGTTGAGACAGCGCCCAGGTCGTTACGCCATTCGTGCGGGTCGGAACTTACCCGACAAGGAATTTCGCTACCTTAGGACCGTTATAGTTACGGCCGCCGTTTACTGGGGCTTCGGTTCAAAGCTTCGCTTGCGCTAACCTTTCCCCTTAACCTTCCAGCACCGGGCAGGCGTCAGCCCCTATACATCGTCTTTCGACTTAGCAGAGACCTGTGTTTTTGCTAAACAGTCGCCTGGGCCTATTCTCTGCGGCCTACCTTGCGGTAGGCACCCCTTCTCCCGAAGTTACGGGGTCAATTTGCCGAGTTCCTTAACAAGGGTTCTCCCGCTCGCCTTAGGATTCTCTCCTCACCTACCTGTGTCGGTTTGCGGTACGGGCACCAGCATCCTCGATAGAGGCTTTTCTCGGCAGTGTGAAATCAGCTGCTTCGTCTTACGACTCCCCATCAACACTCAGCTTATCCTCCCGGATTTGCCTGGGAGGCACGCCTTGTGCCTTAGACACACATATCCATCAGTGTGCTCAGCCTATCCTCCTGCGTCACCCCATCTCTCAAACGGCTACTGGTGGTATCGGAATATCAACCGATTGTCCATCACCTACGCCTTTCGGCCTCGGCTTAGGTCCCGACTAACCCTCAGCGGACGAGCCTTCCTGAGGAAACCTTAGGTTTTCGGCGAATAGGATTCTCACCTATTTCTCGCTACTTATGCCAGCATTCTCACTTCTTAGCAGTCCACCAGTCCTTCCGGTCTGACTTCTACCCGCTAAGAAAGCTCCCTACCACCCGTTAGGGTCCATAGCTTCGGTGGTATGTTTGAGCCCCGGACATCTTCGGCGCAGGACCTCTCGACCAGTGAGCTATTACGCACTCTTTAAATGAATGGCTGCTTCTAAGCCAACATCCTGGTTGTCTTGGAAATCCCACATCCTTTTCCACTTAACATACACTTTGGGACCTTAGCTGATGGTCTGGGCTGTTTCCTTTTGACCACGGATCTTATCACTCGTAGTCTGACTCCCGGGCATCAAGATCATGGCATTCGGAGTTTGATAAGGTTCGGTAACCTAGACGGCCCCTAGCCCATTCAGTGCTCTACCTCCACGTCTCTAACCCGAGGCTAGCCCTAAAGCTATTTCGGGGAGAACCAGCTATCTCCGAGTTCGATTGGAATTTCTCCGCTATCCACAGCTCATCCCATGGTTTTTCAACACCAACGTGGTTCGGGCCTCCAGTGAGTTTTACCTCACCTTCACCCTGTCCATGGATAGGTCACCCGGTTTCGGGTCTACGGCATGCAACTTTTCGCCCTTTTCAGACTCGGTTTCCCTACGGCTTCACACCTTAAGTGCTTAACCTCGCTACATACCGTAACTCGCTGGCTCGTTCTACAAAAGCACGCCGTCAGGCCTTAACGCCCTCCGACTGCTTGTAGGCACACGGTTTCAGGTTCTATTTCACTCCCCTCCCGGGGTTCTTTTCACCTTTCCCTCACGGTACTATACGCTATCGGTCACCAGGTAGTATTTAGCCTTGGGAGGTGGTCCTCCCTGCTTCCCACAGGGTTTCACGTGTCCCGTGGTACTCTGGATCAGGTCTAGCTTAAATTCTCTTTCGCCTACAGGGCTATTACCTTCTGTGGCCGGCCTTTCCAGGCCTCTTCGACTAGAGATTTTAAACCGTTATGACCTGTCCGCAACCCCAGAGTTTCCTCTGGTTTGGGCTCTTCCCCTTTCGCTCGCCGCTACTTAGGGAATCGATTATTCTTTCTCTTCCTCCGGGTACTTAGATGTTTCAGTTCCCCGGGTGTGCCCTCCTTAACCTATGGATTCAGTTAAGGATACCTAGTGTTTACTAGGTGGGTTCCCCCATTCGGACATCTGCGGATCACAGCCTGTTTGCGGCTACCCGCAGCTTTTCGCAGCTTACCACGTCCTTCTTCGGCTCCTGGTGCCAAGGCATCCACCATGCGCCCTTTGTAGCTTGATCTTACAAAGAACTTGTTACCTTTGGCTGTGCAGTTTTCAAAGAACTTAGAACCTTACGGTCCCTGAAGACTAAACAGCGAGAGCTATTTCCTCTTAGAAAGGAGGTGATCCAGCCGCAGGTTCTCCTACGGCTACCTTGTTACGACTTCACCCCAATCACCAGCCCCACCTTCGACAGCTGCCTCCCTTGCGGGTTAGCCCACTGGCTTCGGGTGTTGCCGGCTCTCATGGTGTGACGGGCGGTGTGTACAAGGCCCGGGAACGTATTCACCGCGGCATGCTGATCCGCGATTACTAGCAACTCCAGCTTCATGTAGGCGAGTTGCAGCCTACAATCCGAACTGGGACCGGTTTTTGAGATTAGCTCCCCTCGCGGGTTTGCAACTCATTGTACCGGCCATTGTAGCACGTGTGTAGCCCAGAGCATAAGGGGCATGATGATTTGACGTCATCCCCACCTTCCTCCTGGTTAACCCAGGCAGTCCCTCTAGAGTGCCCAACCGAATTGCTGGCAACTAAAGGCAAGGGTTGCGCTCGTTGCGGGACTTAACCCAACATCTCACGACACGAGCTGACGACAACCATGCACCACCTGTCTCACCGTTCCCCGAAGGGCACCCCCGTGTTTCCACAGGGTTCGGTGGATGTCAAGCCCTGGTAAGGTTCTTCGCGTTGCTTCGAATTAAACCACATGCTCCGCTGCTTGTGCGGGCCCCCGTCAATTCCTTTGAGTTTTAATCTTGCGACCGTACTCCCCAGGCGGGGTACTTAATGCGTTAGCTGCGGCACAGAGGGCTTCGCCCCTACACCTAGTACCCATCGTTTACAGCGTGGACTACCAGGGTATCTAATCCTGTTTGCTCCCCACGCTTTCGTGCCTCAGCGTCAGTTACAGTCCAGAAAGCCGCCTTCGCCACTGGTGTTCCTCCCAATCTCTACGCATTTCACCGCTACACTGGGAATTCCGCTTTCCTCTCCTGCACTCTAGCTCTCCAGTTTGGAGTGCAGTTCCTGGGTTGAGCCCAGGGATTTCACACCCCACTTAAAGAGCCGCCTACGCACCCTTTACGCCCAGTAATTCCGGACAACGCTTGCCACCTACGTATTACCGCGGCTGCTGGCACGTAGTTAGCCGTGGCTTCCTCCTCCCTTACCGTCATTATCGTCAGGGAAGACAGAGCTTTACAACCCGAAGGCCTTCATCGCTCACGCGGCGTCGCTGCGTCAGGGTTTCCCCATTGCGCAATATTCCCCACTGCTGCCTCCCGTAGGAGTCTGGGCCGTGTCTCAGTCCCAGTGTGGCCGACCACCCTCTCAGGCCGGCTACCCATCGTCGCCTTGGTGAGCCGTTACCTCACCAACTAGCTAATGGGCCGCGGGCCCATCCTTGAGCGGAATTAACCTTTGGCTAAGACGCCATGCAGCATCTTAGCGTTATGCGGTATTAGCAGGCCTTTCGACCTGTTATCCCACTCTCAAGGGCAGGTTACCCACGTGTTACTCACCCGTCCGCCGCTGAGGTTCAAGAAGCAAGCTCCTATCCCCTCCGCTCGACTTGCATGTGTTAGGCACGCCGCCAGCGTTCGTCCTGAGCCAGGATCAAACTCTTATGTTATAACCTAGCTTTTATTTGGTACGTTCGCTCTCGCTGTTCAGTTTTCAAGGACCGTTGACGCTTATTTATATTATCACGTCTTTTTTATCTTGTCAACACCTTTTTATCGGTGTTTTTTATTTTCTTCTGTCGCCCGCTTCAAGCGACTTTTATATAATATCACGCTATCTATTGTAATTCATATTGAAATATACCGTTTAAATTAAATTATATTGATTTTGCTTTCATTTTCTTAATATATCTTTGTTAATATTTATATGATACTCTAGGTGTAGTTGTAAGTCGAAATATATAATAAAAAACTAATAAGACATTTATTATTAATGCCTTATTAGTTTTTTAAACTAACACCAACTATAGAAGTATTACTTCATAGACATTGCAAATTCTATTACCATATTACCTACATTCAAAAACTGTTTATCACCCTATTTTACTTGTAAAAGTTTTAGATTTCTGTTTTACTTTATTTACAAAGTAAATTATTATCATACACACAACCCCACCAGATGTATCTATAAGCACATCTCTAAAAGCTGGACCTCTTCCTGGAACAAAACTCTGATGAAATTCATCTGATGCAGCATATAAGAAAGTAATTATAAGTGCAAATATTGTACTTGAAGTAAAATAAAAATCTTCCCTTAATGCATTATATAATAAAAAATATAATATAAAATACTCTGTAAAATGTGCAGCCTTTCTAATGATAAAATCTGCCTTACCACTTAATATAGAATTAATATCTATTCCAAGTGTATTTAAGATTTCAACTATAAATTTGTTATTTTCACTTGATTTGTCTCCACTTTGGCTTGAAAATAAAAAAATAATCCCCATCCAAATAAAAACAAGAATCCATTTTTTAATTTTTCTATTCATCTTTTTCACCTCAAATTTAGTAAAAATCTTAACTATACTATCATTTATATACAATAGTAATGATAATTATTTTGCTCATTACTATATTAACAAGTTTTTCATTAATCTCTTTTCACATCTAAATAATATAATAAACTTTCTTATGTAAATATACTACAAAAATTTTATATAACAAAAACTAAGTACAATTTATGAATCAACATAAATATTTTTTGATAACTATTTTAATAAAAATATTCTTACTTAAAGAAATTTCTATATCAACTATTTACAAATAACCAAAACAAAAAGCCTTAGAGATTATTCTCTAAGGCTCTTGGAGCGGGTGATGGGAATCGAACCCACACAACCAGCTTGGAAGGCTGGGACTCTACCATTGAGCTACACCCGCATGGTGGTGACCCCTAGGGGACTCGAACCCCTGTTACCACCGTGAAAGGGTGGTGTCTTAACCGCTTGACCAAGGGGCCATACTATCCGGCAACGACCTACTCTCCCACACCGAATTGGTGCAGTACCATCGGCCCTGTGGTTAAATACCGTGCTCGGAATGGGAACGGGTGTTTCCTCCGCGGCATTGTCACCGGATTAGTTCTTTCAAAACTGCACAGCCTATATGATCAAGCCCTCGACCTATTAGTACCAGTCAGCTAAACGCCTCACGACGCTTACACCTCTGGCCTATCAACCTGATGTTCTTTCAGGGGTCTTACTAGCTTAACGCTATGGGAAATCTCATCTTGAGGTGGGCTTCGCGCTTAGATGCCTTCAGCGCTTATCCCTTCCGAACTTGGCTACCCAGCTGTGCCACTGGCGTGACAACTGGTGCACCAGAGGTTCGTCCATCCCGGTCCTCTCGTACTAAGGACAGCTCCTCTCAAATTTCCTACGCCCGCGACGGATAGGGACCGAACTGTCTCACGACGTTCTGAACCCAGCTCGCGTGCCGCTTTAATGGGCGAACAGCCCAACCCTTGGGACCTACTTCAGCCCCAGGATGCGACGAGCCGACATCGAGGTGCCAAACCTCCCCGTCGATGTGGACTCTTGGGGAGATCAGCCTGTTATCCCCGAGGTAGCTTTTATCCGTTGAGCGATGGCCCTTCCACTCGGTACCACCGGATCACTAAGCCCGACTTTCGTCACTGCTCGACTTGTCAGTCTCACAGTTAGGCTCCCTTCTGCCTTTGCACTCTACGCGCGATTTCCAACCGCACTGAGGGAACCTTTGGGCGCCTCCGTTACTCTTTAGGAGGCGACCGCCCCAGTCAAACTGCCCGCCTAACAATGTCCCGTGACCAGATTCATGGCCTCCGGTTAGAGCTTCAGTATCATCAGGGTGGTATCCCAACGTCGGCTCCATAGCGCCTAGCGACGCTACTTCTCTGCCTCCCACCTATCCTGTACAGACAATACCGAAACTCAATGCTAAGCTGCAGTAAAGCTCTACGGGGTCTTTCCGTCCAATCGCGGGTAACAAGCATCTTCACTTGTACTACAATTTCGCCGGGTCCCTTGTTGAGACAGCGCCCAGGTCGTTACGCCATTCGTGCGGGTCGGAACTTACCCGACAAGGAATTTCGCTACCTTAGGACCGTTATAGTTACGGCCGCCGTTTACTGGGGCTTCGGTTCAAAGCTTCGCTTGCGCTAACCTTTCCCCTTAACCTTCCAGCACCGGGCAGGCGTCAGCCCCTATACATCGTCTTTCGACTTAGCAGAGACCTGTGTTTTTGCTAAACAGTCGCCTGGGCCTATTCTCTGCGGCCTACCTTGCGGTAGGCACCCTTCTCCCGAAGTTACGGGGTCAATTTGCCGAGTTCCTTAACAAGGGTTCTCCCGCTCGCCTTAGGATTCTCTCCTCACCTACCTGTGTCGGTTTGCGGTACGGGCACCAGCATCCTCGATAGAGGCTTTTCTCGGCAGTGTGAAATCAGCTGCTTCGTCTTACGACTCCCCATCAACACTCAGCTTATCCTCCCGGATTTGCCTGGGAGGCACGCCTTGTGCCTTAGACACACATATCCATCAGTGTGCTCAGCCTATCCTCCTGCGTCACCCCATCTCTCAAACGGCTACTGGTGGTATCGGAATATCAACCGATTGTCCATCACCTACGCCTTTCGGCCTCGGCTTAGGTCCCGACTAACCCTCAGCGGACGAGCCTTCCTGAGGAAACCTTAGGTTTTCGGCGAATAGGATTCTCACCTATTTCTCGCTACTTATGCCAGCATTCTCACTTCTTAGCAGTCCACCAGTCCTTCCGGTCTGACTTCTACCCGCTAAGAAAGCTCCCTACCACCCGTTAGGGTCCATAGCTTCGGTGGTATGTTTGAGCCCCGGACATCTTCGGCGCAGGACCTCTCGACCAGTGAGCTATTACGCACTCTTTAAATGAATGGCTGCTTCTAAGCCAACATCCTGGTTGTCTTGGAAATCCCACATCCTTTTCCACTTAACATACACTTTGGGACCTTAGCTGATGGTCTGGGCTGTTTCCCTTTGACCACGGATCTTATCACTCGTAGTCTGACTCCCGGGCATCAAGATCATGGCATTCGGAGTTTGATAAGGTTCGGTAACCTAGACGGCCCCTAGCCCATTCAGTGCTCTACCTCCACGTCTCTAACCCGAGGCTAGCCCTAAAGCTATTTCGGGGAGAACCAGCTATCTCCGAGTTCGATTGGAATTTCTCCGCTATCCACAGCTCATCCCATGGTTTTTCAACACCAACGTGGTTCGGGCCTCCAGTGAGTTTTACCTCACCTTCACCCTGTCCATGGATAGGTCACCCGGTTTCGGGTCTACGGCATGCAACTTTTCGCCCTTTTCAGACTCGGTTTCCCTACGGCTTCACACCTTAAGTGCTTAACCTCGCTACATACCGTAACTCGCTGGCTCGTTCTACAAAAGCACGCCGTCAGGCCTTAACGCCCTCCGACTGCTTGTAGGCACACGGTTTCAGGTTCTATTTCACTCCCCTCCCGGGGTTCTTTTCACCTTTCCCTCACGGTACTATACGCTATCGGTCACCAGGTAGTATTTAGCCTTGGGAGGTGGTCCTCCCTGCTTCCCACAGGGTTTCACGTGTCCCGTGGTACTCTGGATCAGGTCTAGCTTAAATTCTCTTTCGCCTACAGGGCTATTACCTTCTGTGGCCGGCCTTTCCAGGCCTCTTCGACTAGAGATTTTAAACCGTTATGACCTGTCCGCAACCCCAGAGTTTCCTCTGGTTTGGGCTCTTCCCCTTTCGCTCGCCGCTACTTAGGGAATCGATTATTCTTTCTCTTCCTCCGGGTACTTAGATGTTTCAGTTCCCCGGGTGTGCCCTCCTTAACCTATGGATTCAGTTAAGGATACCTAGTGTTTACTAGGTGGGTTCCCCCATTCGGACATCTGCGGATCACAGCCTGTTTGCGGCTACCCGCAGCTTTTCGCAGCTTACCACGTCCTTCTTCGGCTCCTGGTGCCAAGGCATCCACCATGCGCCCTTTGTAGCTTGATCTTACAAAGAACTTGTTACCTTTGGCTGTGCAGTTTTCAAAGAACTTAGAACCTTACGGTCCCTGAAGACTAAACAGCGAGAGCTATTTCCTCTTAGAAAGGAGGTGATCCAGCCGCAGGTTCTCCTACGGCTACCTTGTTACGACTTCACCCCAATCACCAGCCCCACCTTCGACAGCTGCCTCCCTTGCGGGTTAGCCCACTGGCTTCGGGTGTTGCCGGCTCTCATGGTGTGACGGGCGGTGTGTACAAGGCCCGGGAACGTATTCACCGCGGCATGTTGATCCGCGATTACTAGCAACTCCAGCTTCATGTAGGCGAGTTGCAGCCTACAATCCGAACTGGGACCGGTTTTTGAGATTAGCTCCCCTCGCGGGTTTGCAACTCATTGTACCGGCCATTGTAGCACGTGTGTAGCCCAGAGCATAAGGGGCATGATGATTTGACGTCATCCCCACCTTCCTCCTGGTTAACCCAGGCAGTCCCTCTAGAGTGCCCAACCGAATTGCTGGCAACTAAAGGCAAGGGTTGCGCTCGTTGCGGGACTTAACCCAACATCTCACGACACGAGCTGACGACAACCATGCACCACCTGTCTCACCGTTCCCCGAAGGGCACCCCCGTGTTTCCACAGGGTTCGGTGGATGTCAAGCCCTGGTAAGGTTCTTCGCGTTGCTTCGAATTAAACCACATGCTCCGCTGCTTGTGCGGGCCCCCGTCAATTCCTTTGAGTTTTAATCTTGCGACCGTACTCCCCAGGCGGGGTACTTAATGCGTTAGCTGCGGCACAGAGGGCTTCGCCCCTACACCTAGTACCCATCGTTTACAGCGTGGACTACCAGGGTATCTAATCCTGTTTGCTCCCCACGCTTTCGTGCCTCAGCGTCAGTTACAGTCCAGAAAGCCGCCTTCGCCACTGGTGTTCCTCCCAATCTCTACGCATTTCACCGCTACACTGGGAATTCCGCTTTCCTCTCCTGCACTCTAGCTCTCCAGTTTGAGTGCAGTTCCTGGGTTGAGCCCAGGGATTTCACACCCCACTTAAAGAGCCGCCTACGCACCCTTTACGCCCAGTAATTCCGGACAACGCTTGCCACCTACGTATTACCGCGGCTGCTGGCACGTAGTTAGCCGTGGCTTCCTCCTCCCTTACCGTCATTATCGTCAGGGAAGACAGAGCTTTACAACCCGAAGGCCTTCATCGCTCACGCGGCGTCGCTGCGTCAGGGTTTCCCCATTGCGCAATATTCCCCACTGCTGCCTCCCGTAGGAGTCTGGGCCGTGTCTCAGTCCCAGTGTGGCCGACCACCCTCTCAGGCCGGCTACCCATCGTCGCCTTGGTGAGCCGTTACCTCACCAACTAGCTAATGGGCCGCGGGCCCATCCTTGAGCGGAATTAACCTTTGGCTAAGACGCCATGCAGCATCTTAGCGTTATGCGGTATTAGCAGGCCTTTCGACCTGTTATCCCCCTCTCAAGGGCAGGTTACCCACGTGTTACTCACCCGTCCGCCGCTGAGGTTCAAGAAGCAAGCTCCTATCCCCTCCGCTCGACTTGCATGTGTTAGGCACGCCGCCAGCGTTCGTCCTGAGCCAGGATCAAACTCTTATGTTATAACCTAGCTTTTATTTGGTACGTTCGTTCTCGCTGTTCAGTTTTCAAGGACCGTATCCTTAGCGTTAATTAATATTAACACATCAAACTTAACTTGTCAACTACATTTTTCGTCATCTTTCGTCGCCATCTCGCGGCGACTTTTGTATAATATCATCTTTAACCTAAACAATTCTTGTTTTGTAGTTTTGTTATATAGAATTATATTATTTATTCTCTATTTTTCTTTTAATTTCTCTTAATTTCTTATATCAACACACTAGGATATGTTGTAAATTAATTTTATACCCCATTTATAACTCCATATTTTTATATTGGAAAAAATATTTCACTACTATATAATTAATATTGATTTTATTTAAAGGGGGACTTAACTTGATAAATCAGTTTATTAACAAAGCCAAAGAGGATGTAGTTTTATCTATTTCTTTTATTCTTGCTTTAGTTACATCATTTTTTAACATACCTAAAATTAGCTATATTGATTTTAAAGTTTTAATTTCATTATTCAATCTAATGGTTGTTATAGAAGCTTTTGAAAAACAAAAGTTATTAGAAATGATTTCTATTAGAATCTTAGACAAATTTCACAAAGAAAGAAGCGTTTCATTAATACTTATTCTAATAACATTCTTATTTTCAATGTTTATAACAAATGATGTGGCACTTATAACATTTGTTCCTCTTACACTTATAATTGCCAAGAAAGCTAAAATAAATCCTATGGAAATAATCGTTTTTCAAACTTTGGCTGCTAACATCGGAAGTAGCTTAACTCCTATGGGTAATCCTCAAAACCTATTTCTATACTCAAAGTTTAATCTAACCATAGGTATATTTCTAAAAACTATGTTACCCTTTGTATTATTAGGACTTTTTGTTTTGATATTATTGAATTTACTTATTCCTAATAAAAGCATAAATTTCCATATAGAAGAAGTGAATATTAAAGATAAAAAGATTACACTTATTTTTATTTGTTTATTTATTTTAATCCTATTATCAATATTTAATATAATAAACTACTATATTGCATTTTTGTAACTTTAGTTGTCACTTTTATTTTTGATAAAGAACTCCTAAAAGAAGTAGATTATGCTCTTTTATTAACTTTTGTTTTCTTTTTATATTCATCGGGAACCTATCTAACATTGAAATTGTTCGAAATATATTTGTAAACGTTTTGAGCAGACCAAAATCCACATTTTTATCTTCAGTTGCTTTAAGTCAATTTGTTAGTAACGTTCCTTGTGCAATACTTCTTTCTGGTTTTAGTAATAATTATAAAGAATTACTTTTAGGTGTAGACATAGGAGGAATGGGTACTTTAATTGCATCCTTGGCCAGCGTCATTTCTTACAAATTTTATATTAACGAATATAAAGAAAATAAAAAGAATTATCTATCAAAATTCACACTATACAATTTTCTGTTACTTGTTTTATTTACAACAATATTTTGGTTCATAATATAAAAAAGTGGCTCAATGCCACTTTTATTCATACCTATCAAACTTAACTCTATTTTCCTCATATCTATCTACAAATTTATTTTCTTCTAATGGATATCCAACAGGCACTATTGAAAATACATCTATATTTTCCGGTAAATTAAAAATACCCTTAACATATTCCATTCTTTCCTTTAATGGAGCAATTCCCAACCAAACAGCTCCAAGCCCTAGATATACGGCTTCTAATAGTAGGTTTTGTGTCGCTGCTGCAATATCCTGTTGCCAATACTCAGGATACTTCATATACTTTTTATTACATAAAAGAACTATTGCTAAATTTGCCTTTGCAATCATTTTTGAATATGGACTTACACTTGATAGTTTTTCTAATATCGCTTTGTCCTTTACCACTATAAACTCCCAAGGTCTTTGATTTCCAGCAGATGGTGCCTGCATAGCTGCTCTAAGTAATTTTTCTATTTTTTCTTTTTCAACTTCTTTATCCTGATATCTTCTTATACTTCTCCTTTTAAATATAACTTCCATTTTATCCCCCTATTATATAATTACTTTTTATATTTTTCTCCCTCTTTCCAGCACCTACCTATAACTTCACCTACACTTAGATACTGTCTATTTGGCATTTCGAATAAAACTGGTTTTACCTTTGTATAATCAATTTGCCCTTTTTCATTAAGTACCTCTTGTTTTACATAAGTATTAATTGGCTTTACTATGAAATTATCATGTGTCTTTGTTTCATAATTATCTACAACTTCACACTCCATGCAAATTGGTGCATTCTCTATAAGTGGAGCTCCTTTTAGTTCTCCAGTAAAATATCTAAATACTTTTTCTTTATTTACCCTTGCTCCTGAAACCATACCTACATAATCAGCCTCTATAAGCATTTCTTCACTTATGATGTTTATAGATAACGTTTTATTTTGTTTTATACCCTCATTACTATAATGGACTTTATTCATGCTAATAAGCATTTTATCCACTCCTACAATGCCTATATGAGCAATGTTAATCCAATTTACCCTATTATCTATTTCAGTACCTACTATGGTTACTGGTGTTGGATATAATGCAACAGTTGCACCTAAATTTTTATGCATAATTTACCTCCACAAATAATTTATCATTTTATAAAAAATACAGACTTATTTTTATAATTATTATACATATACTGCTTTTATTTAACAATTAGTATATATTATGTAAGATACTATCAGTATAGTAAGTAGTAATATGCACTTTTCGTATACCTATTTACACCTAATTAAACAGTATATTTAGCAATTCACAAGGTTAGATAACAAACTTCAATAAAATAAAGAAGTTGAAGAATGAGTAAATAAAATAAAAAGGTTCTATAATAAATGTTGGGGCGTAGACCCAGCATATTTTTTACAAAAAATATGTGCACCTGATTAGACACCTGGTAAAATTAAAATAACCAAACAAAAACCTTACCTGAAAGGAGGCATCCATCAAGTGCACACTAATAATTCTATCAAAAATTTATTAGGTTTTAAAGATGTTATTATAAAAAGATTATTCATAATGACACGTACATTGAGATATACTTAGAAACTAAGAAAAAATTTGTACTTGCCCTAATTGTAATTCCAAAGTTACAAGAGTTCACGATTATAGAATTCAGCGTATTAAAGACATACCCTTATTCTTTAAACATACTTTTATCATTCTTAAAAAACGTAGATATCGTTGTAATGCCTGCGGCAAAAATTTTATGAACATATAGAATTTTTACCTCGTTATCATAGAATAACTAATAGATTAGCTATGTTTGTAATTTATGAATTATCTAATGAATATAGTATGACATCAGTTGCTAGAAAAACTAATCTATCTATCGATACTATAAAACGTATTTTTGATAATGTATCTTACTCTTCTCCTACTAATTTACCTAAAATAATATCTATAGATGAATTTAAAGGTAACTCTGGTGGTTCTAAATATCATTGTGCAATAGTCGATCCTGTTAATCATAAAATACTAGACATTATTAAAGATAGAAAAGAGCATATTCTTATAGATTATTTTAGAAAAATTAAAAATCGCGATAGCGTTACACACTTTATTTGTGATATGTGGCAACCCTATATTGATTTAGCTAAAACTTATTTCAAAAATGCTGTAATTGTTATAGATAAATTTCACTATATTAGACAAGTCATATGGGCAGTAGAAGCGGTAAGAAAACGTATCCAAAGAGAACTATCAATTAAATTAAGAAAATACTTTAAAAGAAGTAAAAGCTTATTTTAAAAAGATATGGCTTACTTGATACAGATTCAAAGTTAGCTTTACAAGTTATGTTTTCTTATAATAGTGAATTAGCAATTGCCCACACTTTAAAGGAAAAGTTATTGAGTATTATTGATGCTTCACCTTCTTCTAACGAAGCTCGTGTCCTCTTAAAAGATTGGATTAAACTTGCACAAAATAGTGGTATCAATGAATTGAAAAGATGTGCAAATACCTATATCAGATATTTTAATGAGATTTGTAATTCTTTTGATATTCCTTATACAAATGCTTGTATAGAAGGATTTAATAATAAAATCAAAGTTATTAAAAGAATAGCCTTCGGCTATAGAAATTTTGATAGATTCAGGAATAGAATTCTTCATTGTTGTAATAAATAATCTGTTAAATATTGTATTTTAGGAAATCCAACTATCGTTGGTCTTTTTGTCGTGCAATTTTTTAAGGGTAAACTCCCCTCATCCTATCTATCTTGCTAAAATCATTATCAAATAAGAAAGGACAGGCATTCTAATCTAATGCCCGCCCCAACTATTGACAAAGAGCCAATAAAAAAACACATAGTTGAAAAATTCAACTATGTGTTTTACTGGAGCGGGAAACGGGACTCGAACCCGCGGCATTCACCTTGGCAAGGTGACGCTCTACCAACTGAGCTATTCCCGCATATAAAAATTGGTGGCCAGAGCCGGAATCGAACCAGCGACACGGGGATTTTCAGTCCCCTGCTCTACCTACTGAGCTATCTGGCCAGATGGTGCGGGCGGAGGGACTTGAACCCCCACGCACTGGGCACTAGATCCTAAGTCTAGCGCGTCTGCCAATTCCGCCACGCCCGCATATTATGGTGGGCCATCGGGGACTCGAACCCAGGACACCCTGATTAAGAGTCAGGTGCTCTACCAACTGAGCTAATGGCCCATATATATTAGCCTTACGGCTATGTAAACTGGTGAGCCACCGGGGAATCGAACCCCGGACACCAAGATTAAAAGTCTTGTGCTCTACCGACTGAGCTAGTGGCTCTAATGGCTGGGCAGGCTGGACTCGAACCAACGAATGCGGGAGTCAAAGTCCCGTGCCTTACCGACTTGGCGACTGCCCATCGTATTAATTGGGGTGGATAGTGGGAGTCGAACCCACGACCTCAAGAGCCACAATCTTGCACTCTAACCAACTGAGCTATACCCACCATATGGTGCGCCTTGAGAGATTCGAACTCCCGACACACGGCTTAGAAGGCCGTTGCTCTATCCAACTGAGCTAAAGGCGCATATTGGAGCGGGTGATGGGAATCGAACCCACACAACCAGCTTGGAAGGCTGGGACTCTACCATTGAGCTACACCCGCATGGTGGTGACCCCTAGGGGACTCGAACCCCTGTTACCACCGTGAAAGGGTGGTGTCTTAACCGCTTGACCAAGGGGCCATACTATCCGGCAACGACCTACTCTCCCACACCGAATTGGTGCAGTACCATCGGCCCTGCGGAGCTTAACCTTCGTGTTCGGAATGGGAACGGGTGTTTCCTCCGCGGCATTGTCACCGGATTAGTTCTTTCAAAACTGCACAGCCTATATGATCAAGCCCTCGACCTATTAGTACCAGTCAGCTAAACGCCTCACGACGCTTACACCTCTGGCCTATCAACCTGATGTTCTTTCAGGGGTCTTACTAGCTTAACGCTATGGGAAATCTCATCTTGAGGTGGGCTTCGCGCTTAGATGCCTTCAGCGCTTATCCCTTCCGAACTTGGCTACCCAGCTGTGCCACTGGCGTGACAACTGGTGCACCAGAGGTTCGTCCATCCCGGTCCTCTCGTACTAAGGACAGCTCCTCTCAAATTTCCTACGCCCGCGACGGATAGGGACCGAACTGTCTCACGACGTTCTGAACCCAGCTCGCGTGCCGCTTTAATGGGCGAACAGCCCAACCCTTGGGACCTACTTCAGCCCCAGGATGCGACGAGCCGACATCGAGGTGCCAAACCTCCCCGTCGATGTGGACTCTTGGGGAGATCAGCCTGTTATCCCCGAGGTAGCTTT
Source organism: Caloramator sp. mosi_1 (assembly GCF_028622835.1). Taxonomy (GTDB): domain Bacteria; phylum Bacillota; class Clostridia; order Clostridiales; family Caloramatoraceae; genus Thermobrachium. Next base: position 1,113,763 of record NZ_CP117677.1, read on the forward strand.
TATCCGTTGAGCGATGGCCCTTCCACTCGGTACCACCGGATCACTAAGCCCGACTTTCGTCACTGCTCGACTTGTCAGTCTCACAGTTAGGCTCCCTTCTGCCTTTGCACTCTACGCGCGATTTCCAACCGCACTGAGGGAACCTTTGGGCGCCTCCGTTACTCTTTAGGAGGCGACCGCCCCAGTCAAACTGCCCGCCTAACAATGTCCCGTGACCAGATTCATGGCCTCCGGTTAGAGCTTCAGTATCATCAGGGTGGTATCCCAACGTCGGCTCCATAGCGCCTAGCGACGCTACTTCTCTGCCTCCCACCTATCCTGTACAGACAATACCGAAACTCAATGCTAAGCTGCAGTAAAGCTCTACGGGGTCTTTCCGTCCAATCGCGGGTAACAAGCATCTTCACTTGTACTACAATTTCGCCGGGTCCCTTGTTGAGACAGCGCCCAGGTCGTTACGCCATTCGTGCGGGTCGGAACTTACCCGACAAGGAATTTCGCTACCTTAGGACCGTTATAGTTACGGCCGCCGTTTACTGGGGCTTCGGTTCAAAGCTTCGCTTGCGCTAACCTTTCCCCTTAACCTTCCAGCACCGGGCAGGCGTCAGCCCCTATACATCGTCTTTCGACTTAGCAGAGACCTGTGTTTTTGCTAAACAGTCGCCTGGGCCTATTCTCTGCGGCCTACCTTGCGGTAGGCACCCCTTCTCCCGAAGTTACGGGGTCAATTTGCCGAGTTCCTTAACAAGGGTTCTCCCGCTCGCCTTAGGATTCTCTCCTCACCTACCTGTGTCGGTTTGCGGTACGGGCACCAGCATCCTCGATAGAGGCTTTTCTCGGCAGTGTGAAATCAGCTGCTTCGTCTTACGACTCCCCATCAACACTCAGCTTATCCTCCCGGATTTGCCTGGGAGGCACGCCTTGTGCCTTAGACACACATATCCATCAGTGTGCTCAGCCTATCCTCCTGCGTCACCCCATCTCTCAAACGGCTACTGGTGGTATCGGAATATCAACCGATTGTCCATCACCTACGCCTTTCGGCCTCGGCTTAGGTCCCGACTAACCCTCAGCGGACGAGCCTTCCTGAGGAAACCTTAGGTTTTCGGCGAATAGGATTCTCACCTATTTCTCGCTACTTATGCCAGCATTCTCACTTCTTAGCAGTCCACCAGTCCTTCCGGTCTGACTTCTACCCGCTAAGAAAGCTCCCTACCACCCGTTAGGGTCCATAGCTT
>NZ_CP117677.1:1117500-2732122 GCF_028622835.1 Caloramator sp. mosi_1
GCCGGCTACCCATCGTCGCCTTGGTGAGCCGTTACCTCACCAACTAGCTAATGGGCCGCGGGCCCATCCTTGAGCGGAATTAACCTTTGGCTAAGACGCCATGCAGCATCTTAGCGTTATGCGGTATTAGCAGGCCTTTCGACCTGTTATCCCCCTCTCAAGGGCAGGTTACCCACGTGTTACTCACCCGTCCGCCGTTGAGGTTCAAGAAGCAAGCTCCTATCCCCTCCGCTCGACTTGCATGTGTTAGGCACGCCGCCAGCGTTCGTCCTGAGCCAGGATCAAACTCTTATGTTATAACCTAGCTTTTATTTGGTACGTTCGCTCTCGCTGTTCAGTTTTCAAGGACCGTTGACGCTTATTTATATTATCACGTCTTTTTATCTTGTCAACACCTTTTTATCGATGTTTTTTATTTTCTTCTGTCGCTCGCTTCAAGCGACTTTTATATAATATCACTCAGCCTTTATTATATCTAATGTATTAAACCCAATTAATATGAATTACCACATAATATCTTTAGATTTTTTGTTTTTTCTCTTTTTATTTGCTATGACACACCTAGTTCCGTTGAAGAACTTTTTATTATATGCTGTTTAAAATAATATATAGCAACTTTTCTTCAAACCTTAAAATACCCATTACTTAATTTTTATAAGTAATGGGTATTTTAAATGTAAAATCAATTTCTTATTTTAAAATTATATTAAGTATTTTATTCATAACACCTATTGAGTTTAGGAATATTATTACAACTAATATTGGAGATATATATCTTACTAATGTAAAGAATATAGCAAGTACTGCATTGTTACTTATTCTTCCTCCATTGCTTAATTCATTTACTATATCGTTTCTATCAATAAAATATCCAATAAATAAAGTGATGAATAATCCACCAAGTGGTAGTAGTATATTACTTGATATAAAGTCAAATAAATCAAAAAGTTCTTTCCAAAGGCCTTAACTTCAGCTATTGCATTTCCACCTGCTATTGATGCTGTCGCTAAGAATCCAAATGCAAGTATTATTACTCCTGTTAGTAAAACTGCCTTTTTCTATCCATCTTCTTTTCTTCTGATAGATATGCAACAGGAACTTCTACCAACGAAATCATTGCAGTTGTAGCTGCAAAGGAAGTTAATAAAAAGAATAATGTCAATAACACTCTACCTAGTGGCATCTTTGAAAATACTAAAGGTATTGTCATAAACAGAAGTCCTGGTCCTGCTGTTGGTTTCATTTGAAAACTAAATACAGCTGGAAATATAGCTAATCCTGCAAGTAGTGATACTAAAAGGTCTGAAAACGCAACTTTAACTGCAGTTTGTGGCATATCATTATCTTGTGTAAAGTAACTACCATAGGTAATCATAGTTCCCATACCTATTGAAAGTTTAAAGAAGGCTAATCCTAAAGCTATTAATATACTTGCTTGTGTAACCTTAGAAAAATCAACTTTAAATAGGAATTTTACACCTTCAAATGAGTTTGATAATGTTAATGCTCTAATATCCATTATAATAATCAATATAAATAAAATTGGCATTAAAGTTTTAGTTACCTTTTCTATACCATTTTTAACTCCCATTATTAAAATTGTTGAAACAACAACAATAACAATTACTTGCCATAAATATGCCATACCGTAGTTTGATATTGTTGAAGTAAACAACTCTTCTGCTTTTTCTGGAGTTACTCCATTGAAGGTACCTATCAAACTTTTAAATACGTATGAATAAACCCATCCTGCAACTCCACTATAAAAAACATAATTAAAAAGATGATAAAACACCCATAAGTCCTATAAATTTAAAATTACTTTTATTTAATTTTGAAAATGCCCCTACAGCATTTGATCTTGTTTTTCTTCCTATATAGAATTCACTTATCATTATAGGTATACCAACAAGCAGTATACACAATATGTAGATGAATAAAAATCCACCTCCACCATTCATACCTGTAATATATGGGAATCTCCATATATTACCCAAACCTACTGTTGATCCTAATGTTGCAAAGAAAACTGCAAGTCCCGATGAAAACGTCTCTCTTTTTTGTTCTGCATAAAAATCCCCCTTTAATAATTTAAATTGTTAAACTTTTGTTATAAAACAAGGCACCCAACATATTTTGGGTGCTTTGTTTATTGTTTATAATTTTATAAAAATGCAAGTTTAAGTCAATTAAATTTTATTTACAAATTCTTTGAAGATTCGACCTCTTTCTTCAAAGTTTTTAAACATATCAAAACTAGCACACGCTGGTGATAGAGTTATTATGTCTCCTTTTTCTGCTGCACTATATGCCTTTAATACTGCATCTTCTAAGCTATCTGCAATTATTATTGGCAATTCTATATTTCTTTCACCCATAACCTTTAAAAATGCATTTTTATCTTATCCTTTGTCTTCCCCAGTAACACTAAACATTTTATATGCTCTATACCTTCTTCTGCCAATGGCTCAAAGGGTATATTTTTGTCATACCCACCCGCGATTAATATAACCTTTTGTTTAAAGGATTTTAAACCTGCTATCGTTCTTGCTGGACTTGATGCAATTGAATCATTATAGAACTTTATTCCATTTACTTCTCTTACAAACTCTATTCTATGTTCTACTCCAGAAAAATTCATTGCAATGTATCTCATAGTATCTATAGAAACAAAATCATATACTGCTGCAAAGGCAGCAAGTAAATTTTCTATATTATGCATACCAGGTAGCTTTACTTCATCGATATTACAAACTATATTACCATTTACTATTAATTTATCATCTTCTAAGCACGAAAAAGCCTTATCTTTTCTTGAAAATAACCTAACATTTTTATCTGTTTCTTCGGATATTTTTCTTGTTATATCATTATCCTTATTTAAAACAACAATACCCTCTTCATTTTGATTTAAGAATATATTTTTCTTTGCATCTATATACTCCTGCATATCCTTATGAATATCTAAATGATTAGGAGTAATATTAGTTATAATAGATACTCTTGGAGAGTATTTTGCATCAATGAGTTGGAAACTTGATAATTCAAGTACTACAAAATCATCTTCTTTTATCTCTTCTACCCTATGAAATAAGGGATTTCCTATATTTCCGCCTAAAAATACATTGTATCCTTGCTTTTTAACATTTCATATACAAGAGTTGTTGTAGTTGTTTTTCCATCGCTACCTGTAATGCCTATTACTTTTCCTTTACAATACTTTAGAAATTCCCCATCTCTGATGTTACATAAGCACCTCTATCAATAGCTTCTTTTATATATGGATTTGTTGGCATTAAAGATGGTGTTCTAAATATTATATCTGCATCTTTTATTCCTTCTAAATATTTTTCACCTAAATAAAGTTCTACACTCTTATTTTTAAGCTCTTCTTCATATTCTCCTAAACTTGTCTTTTTATCACAAACAACTACATCTGCACCTAAATCTAACATCATTTGAATAAGAGGTGTATTACTTACTCCTGCTCCGACTATAGCTACTCTTTTTTAAATACAAAATTTTTAAATTCATCAAATGAATGTACCAATTAAAACGCCTCCCTAAAAATTACTCTTGATATACTTCTTTAAATTTTTAAGATCTTCAATGTAAACATCATATAAGGCTCTATTATATATTATACTAGCAGGATGATATAATGGATATACAAATCTTCCATTATAATCTATTAATTTTCCGTGTAAATCTCCAATTCTTACATTTCCTAACAACGCCTTCAAAGGAGTATTTCCTAAAGTTACAATTATTTTTGGTGATACTATTTCAATTTCCTTTAGTAAAGTATCTAAGGATAACTCTATTTCTTTTTATTTGGAGCTCTATTTACTTTTCTTCCTGTTTTTTCGTTTATTTTAAATGGCCTTATCTTAACAACATTTGTAATAAATAAATCCTCCCTATTTATCTCTAATATATCTATAAATTCATCTAAATTTTTCCCAGCTTGACCAACAAAAGGTTTGCCTTGTTCTTCTTCAAATCTTCCAGGTGCCTCTCCTATTAGCATAATTTGTGCATTTATATTTCCATCTCCATAAACTATCTTTATATCTTCTCCATAGGCTTCTTTTATTTTATTTTCATATTCATTATAAATAGTTTTTAAATCCATACTTTCACTCCTTATTATGTATTTAATATAATATCTAAAATTAGAAAAAATATAGTATTAAAAGCACAATAAAAATTATATCACATTGTAATAATTTAATTGATTATAAATTATTACAAACTAAAAAATAGGTGGAAAACCACCTATTACATTATCTCAGGTAAATTATCAAGGTTATTTCTACTATCTCCATCAGGTAAACTTCTTAAAAACTTTTCTCCTGTTTTTGATACACCAACTGTAACACCTTCTATCTGTCCTTGTTCTGCAAGCTTTATACCTTCACCCTTGGAAATTATTTGTCCCGTACTTAATCTATAAGAAATTATTTCTCCATTTTTATCGTGCTTTACTCCAGTAATTCTCATTTAAACCCCTCCTTTTTAGTTATTGTTTCACTTAAGGAAGAGTTTCATACATTGCCTTTATCTTTTTAAATCCTCCCAAGCCAGTTTCTTTTTATTTTCATCTCTTAATAGAGCTGCTGGATGAAAGGTTGCTAAAATATAAAAATTACCCTTTTTATACCATATCCCTCTATCCTTTGTTATCTTTATTTTTTCATCTATAACATACTTTGCCGCTGTAGAACCTAAACAAACAATTATTTTAGGTTTTACTATTGCAACCTGTTTTCTTAAATAAACTATACAAGTCTTTGCTTCATCTTCAAAGGGAACTCTATTATTAGGCGGTCTACACTTTACTATATTTGCAATATAAACCTCTTCTCTTTTAATATTTACTGCCTCAAGCATCTTATCTAAAAGCTTTCCTGCCTTTCCTACAAAAGGCCTACCTGTATTATCTTCTTCTTCACCCGGTCCTTCACCTATAAGCATAAGCTTTGCATTTATATCTCCCTCACCAAACACAACATTTTTTCTGTTTTGAGATAGTCTACATCTTTCACAATTATTAACATATACTTTTAATTCTTCTATACAACTCATATAATCTACCCCTATTTATTGTTATAGAACGTATTAATGTATTATATAACAGAATATATAATACATTAATATATTTATTACTTAAATTTTTTATTATTTTTAATTAAATATGTTGCACTTTAAATATAAATGTGTTATATTTATATTGTATTAAATAGCGAAAAGACCCTTTCATATAACATATCCCCATGATTAAACCCTATTAACTGACCCTAGCCAGGAGACCCCTGGCTCTTTTTTACATATTTTTAGAACCCCATTCACAAAGTGCCTTTAAAACTGGCATCAACCCTTTTCCTTTTTCAGTTAAAGAATACTCTACCTTTGGTGGAATCTGATAATATTCCTTTCTATTTATTAGACCATCCGCCTCTAACTCTTTTAGTTGATTGCTTAATGTTTTGTGTGTTATTCCATTTAGAAGTCTTTTTAATTCACCATATCTTAATACCTCATTGTTGGAAAGATGCCATAATATTACTGTCTTCCATTTACCACCTATTATACTTAACGTATATTCAACAGGACAATTGTATTTTTTATCTCCTTGCATTTTCTTTACTCTCCTTTTTGATAGTATATTACTTTAAAGTGCATACTTTATTTTTAAATTATATGCTTTATAATTTAAGTATAATATGTTCGAACATAGATGTAAATAATAATATAAAAATATACGTAAATTATGGAGGTAAAAAATGAACGAAACTTTAAAGGTAATAAAATCAAGAAGAACAACCAGAAAATTTAAATCTGAACAAATAAAGAATGAAGAACTTCAATCAATAATTGAAGCAGGTTTATATGCTCCAAGTGCCCATAATCAACAATCTTGGAATTTTACTGTTATTCAAAATAAAGAAATTATACAAGAATTAAATAGAGAATCTAAAGAAGCTGCAAAGGGATTTAATGATGAGGTAATTCAAAAATGGCTAACAACGAGAAACTGGATGTATTTTATGGAGCTCCTACACTAATAATAGTATCTGGAATGAATAGTGCTATGATGCCCCAAGTAGATTGTGCTGCAGCTACTGAAAATATGTTAATTGCTGCTGAATCATTAAATATAGGTTCCTGCTGGAATGGATTTATATCCTTCTTATTTAATAGTCCTAAAGCTGAAGAATATAAAAACAAATTAAATATACCAGAAGGATTTACTCCATACTATGCTGTTGCACTTGGATATAAAGATACTAAAGCAATAAATGCACCAGCAAGACGTGAAGGAACTGTACAATATATAAAATAAGTTTGTTTTAAAAAATATAAAAAATTAGCCGCTTGAAGGATTACTTTGACATTTCTTCAAGCGGCTCTTTAATTTAAATACATTGTATATCTTTTCAAAAACTAAAGCTATGATTTGATATTAACAGAGCAATAAAAAGCAAATCTTTAAGCGGCCTACTCTCCCACACCGTACAATGCAGTACCATCGGCCCTGCGGAGCTTAACCGACCTGTCTCGGAATGCGTACGGGTCCTCCAACGATTTTTTCTATGGCAATAAAAAAGCAAATCTTTAAGCGACCTACTCTCCCACACCGTACAGTGCAGTACCATCGGCCCTGCGGAGCTTAACCGACCTGTCTCGGAATGCGTACGGGTCCTCCAACGATTTTTTCTTGGCAATAAAAAAACAAATCTGGCAACGACCTACTCTCCCACACCGTACAGTGCAGTACCATCGGCCCTGCGGAGCTTAACCGACCTGGCTCGGAATGTGTACGGGTCCTCCAACGATTTTTTCTATGGCAATAAAAAAGCAAATCTGGCAACGACCTACTCTCCCACACCGTACAGTGCAGTACCATCGGCCCTGCGGAGCTTAACCTTCGTGTTCGGAATGGGAACGGGTGTTTCCTCCGCGGCATTGTCACCAGATTTGCTTTATTCTTTTATGGTGGAGATGAGGAGATTCGAACTCCTGACCCCCTGCTTGCAAGGCAGGTGCTCTCCCAACTGAGCTACACCCCCATATTATGTTGGTGGGCCTTCAGGGACTCGAACCCCGGACCGACCGGTTATGAGCCGGTTGCTCTAGCCAGCTGAGCTAAAGGCCCTTAACTATCCGGCAACGACCTACTCTCCCACACCGTACAGTGCAGTACCATCGGCCCTGCGGAGCTTAACCTTCGTGTTCGGAATGGGAACGGGTGTTTCCTCCGCGGCATTGTCACCGGATTAGTTCTTTCAAAACTGCACAGCCTATATGATCAAGCCCTCGACCTATTAGTACCAGTCAGCTAAACGCCTCACGACGCTTACACCTCTGGCCTATCAACCTGATGTTCTTTCAGGGGTCTTACTAGCTTAACGCTATGGGAAATCTCATCTTGAGGTGGGCTTCGCGCTTAGATGCCTTCAGCGCTTATCCCTTCCGAACTTGGCTACCCAGCTGTGCCACTGGCGTGACAACTGGTGCACCAGAGGTTCGTCCATCCCGGTCCTCTCGTATTAAGGACAGCTCCTCTCAAATTTCCTACGCCCGCGACGGATAGGGACCGAACTGTCTCACGACGTTCTGAACCCAGCTCGCGTGCCGCTTTAATGGGCGAACAGCCCAACCCTTGGGACCTACTTCAGCCCCAGGATGCGACGAGCCGACATCGAGGTGCCAAACCTCCCCGTCGATGTGGACTCTTGGGGAGATCAGCCTGTTATCCCCGAGGTAGCTTTTATCCGTTGAGCGATGGCCCTTCCACTCGGTACCACCGGATCACTAAGCCCGACTTTCGTCACTGCTCGACTTGTCAGTCTCACAGTTAGGCTCCCTTCTGCCTTTGCACTCTACGCGCGATTTCCAACCGCACTGAGGGAACCTTTGGGCGCCTCCGTTACTCTTTAGGAGGCGACCGCCCCAGTCAAACTGCCCGCCTAACAATGTCCCGTGACCAGATTCATGGCCTCCGGTTAGAGCTTCAGTATCATCAGGGTGGTATCCCAACGTCGGCTCCATAGCGCCTAGCGACGCTACTTCTCTGCCTCCCACCTATCCTGTACAGACAATACCGAAACTCAATGCTAAGCTGCAGTAAAGCTCTACGGGGTCTTTCCGTCCAATCGCGGGTAACAAGCATCTTCACTTGTACTACAATTTCGCCGGGTCCCTTGTTGAGACAGCGCCCAGGTCGTTACGCCATTCGTGCGGGTCGGAACTTACCCGACAAGGAATTTCGCTACCTTAGGACCGTTATAGTTACGGCCGCCGTTTACTGGGGCTTCGGTTCAAAGCTTCGCTTGCGCTAACCTTTCCCCTTAACCTTCCAGCACCGGGCAGGCGTCAGCCCCTATACATCGTCTTTCGACTTAGCAGAGACCTGTGTTTTTGCTAAACAGTCGCCTGGGCCTATTCTCTGCGGCCTACCTTGCGGTAGGCACCCCTTCTCCCGAAGTTACGGGGTCAATTTGCCGAGTTCCTTAACAAGGGTTCTCCCGCTCGCCTTAGGATTCTCTCCTCACCTACCTGTGTCGGTTTGCGGTACGGGCACCAGCATCCTCGATAGAGGCTTTTCTCGGCAGTGTGAAATCAGCTGCTTCGTCTTACGACTCCCCATCAACACTCAGCTTATCCTCCCGGATTTGCCTGGGAGGCACGCCTTGTGCCTTGGACACACATATCCATCAGTGTGCTCAGCCTATCCTCCTGCGTCACCCCATCTCTCAAACGGCTACTGGTGGTATCGGAATATCAACCGATTGTCCATCACCTACGCCTTTCGGCCTCGGCTTAGGTCCCGACTAACCCTCAGCGGACGAGCCTTCCTGAGGAAACCTTAGGTTTTCGGCGAATAGGATTCTCACCTATTTCTCGCTACTTATGCCAGCATTCTCACTTCTTAGCAGTCCACCAGTCCTTCCGGTCTGACTTCTACCCGCTAAGAAAGCTCCCCTACCACCCGTTAGGGTCCATAGCTTCGGTGGTATGTTTGAGCCCCGGACATCTTCGGCGCAGGACCTCTCGACCAGTGAGCTATTACGCACTCTTTAAATGAATGGCTGCTTCTAAGCCAACATCCTGGTTGTCTTGGAAATCCCACATCCTTTTCCACTTAACATACACTTTGGGACCTTAGCTGATGGTCTGGGCTGTTTCCCTTTGACCACGGATCTTATCACTCGTAGTCTGACTCCCGGGCATCAAGATCATGGCATTCGGAGTTTGATAAGGTTCGGTAACCTAGACGGCCCCTAGCCCATTCAGTGCTCTACCTCCACGTCTCTAACCCGAGGCTAGCCCTAAAGCTATTTCGGGGAGAACCAGCTATCTCCGAGTTCGATTGGAATTTCTCCGCTATCCACAGCTCATCCCATGGTTTTTCAACACCAACGTGGTTCGGGCCTCCAGTGAGTTTTACCTCACCTTCACCCTGTCCATGGATAGGTCACCCGGTTTCGGGTCTACGGCATGCAACTTTTCGCCCTTTTCAGACTCGGTTTCCCTACGGCTTCACACCTTAAGTGCTTAACCTCGCTACATACCGTAACTCGCTGGCTCGTTCTACAAAAGCACGCCGTCAGGCCTTAACGCCCTCCGACTGCTTGTAGGCACACGGTTTCAGGTTCTATTTCACTCCCCTCCCGGGGTTCTTTTCACCTTTCCCTCACGGTACTATACGCTATCGGTCACCAGGTAGTATTTAGCCTTGGGAGGTGGTCCTCCCTGCTTCCCACAGGGTTTCACGTGTCCCGTGGTACTCTGGATCAGGTCTAGCTTAAATTCTCTTTCGCCTACAGGGCTATTACCTTCTGTGGCCGGCCTTTCCAGGCCTCTTCGACTAGAGATTTTAAACCGTTATGACCTGTCCGCAACCCCAGAGTTTCCTCTGGTTTGGGCTCTTCCCTTTCGCTCGCCGCTACTTAGGGAATCGATTATTCTTTCTCTTCCTCCGGGTACTTAGATGTTTCAGTTCCCCGGGTGTGCCCTCCTTAACCTATGGATTCAGTTAAGGATACCTAGTGTTTACTAGGTGGGTTCCCCCATTCGGACATCTGCGGATCACAGCCTGTTTGCGGCTACCCGCAGCTTTTCGCAGCTTACCACGTCCTTCTTCGGCTCCTGGTGCCAAGGCATCCACCATGCGCCCTTTGTAGCTTGATCTTACAAAGAACTTGTTACCTTTGGCTGTGCAGTTTTCAAAGAACTTAGAACCTTAACGGTTCTTCAAAACTAAACAGCGAGAGCTATTTCCTCTTAGAAAGGAGGTGATCCAGCCGCAGGTTCTCCTACGGCTACCTTGTTACGACTTCACCCCAATCACCAGCCCCACCTTCGACAGCTGCCTCCCTTGCGGGTTAGCCCACTGGCTTCGGGTGTTGCCGGCTCTCATGGTGTGACGGGCGGTGTGTACAAGGCCCGGGAACGTATTCACCGCGGCATGCTGATCCGCGATTACTAGCAACTCCAGCTTCATGTAGGCGAGTTGCAGCCTACAATCCGAACTGGGACCGGTTTTTGAGATTAGCTCCCCTCGCGGGTTTGCAACTCATTGTACCGGCCATTGTAGCACGTGTGTAGCCCAGAGCATAAGGGGCATGATGATTTGACGTCATCCCCACCTTCCTCCTGGTTAACCCAGGCAGTCCCTCTAGAGTGCCCAACCGAATTGCTGGCAACTAAAGGCAAGGGTTGCGCTCGTTGCGGGACTTAACCCAACATCTCACGACACGAGCTGACGACAACCATGCACCACCTGTCTCACCGTTCCCCGAAGGGCACCCCCGTGTTTCCACAGGGTTCGGTGGATGTCAAGCCCTGGTAAGGTTCTTCGCGTTGCTTCGAATTAAACCACATGCTCCGCTGCTTGTGCGGGCCCCCGTCAATTCCTTTGAGTTTTAATCTTGCGACCGTACTCCCCAGGCGGGGTACTTAATGCGTTAGCTGCGGCACAGAGGGCTTCGCCCCTACACCTAGTACCCATCGTTTACAGCGTGGACTACCAGGGTATCTAATCCTGTTTGCTCCCCACGCTTTCGTGCCTCAGCGTCAGTTACAGTCCAGAAAGCCGCCTTCGCCACTGGTGTTCCTCCCAATCTCTACGCATTTCACCGCTACACTGGGAATTCCGCTTTCCTCTCCTGCACTCTAGCTCTCCAGTTTGGAGTGCAGTTCCTGGGTTGAGCCCAGGGATTTCACACCCCACTTAAAGAGCCGCCTACGCACCCTTTACGCCCAGTAATTCCGGACAACGCTTGCCACCTACGTATTACCGCGGCTGCTGGCACGTAGTTAGCCGTGGCTTCCTCCTCCCTTACCGTCATTATCGTCAGGGAAGACAGAGCTTTACAACCCGAAGGCCTTCATCGCTCACGCGGCGTCGCTGCGTCAGGGTTTCCCCATTGCGCAATATTCCCCACTGCTGCCTCCCGTAGGAGTCTGGGCCGTGTCTCAGTCCCAGTGTGGCCGACCACCCTCTCAGGCCGGCTACCCATCGTCGCCTTGGTGAGCCGTTACCTCACCAACTAGCTAATGGGCCGCGGGCCCATCCTTGAGCGGAATTAACCTTTGGCTAAGACGCCATGCAGCATCTTAGCGTTATGCGGTATTAGCAGGCCTTTCGACCTGTTATCCCCCTCTCAAGGGCAGGTTACCCACGTGTTACTCACCCGTCCGCCGTTGAGGTTCAAGAAGCAAGCTCCTATCCCCTCCGCTCGACTTGCATGTGTTAGGCACGCCGCCAGCGTTCGTCCTGAGCCAGGATCAAACTCTTATGTTATAACCTAGCTTTTATTTGGTACGTTCGCTCTCGCTGTTCAGTTTTCAAGGACCGTTGACGCTTATTTATATTATCACGTCTTTTTTATCTTGTCAACACCTTTTTATCGGTGTTTTTTATTTTCTTCTGTCGCTCGCTTCAAGCGACTTTTATATATTATCACGTAATGAATGTATTTAATATATCATTATACGTTATTAACTTAAAATATACACTATAATCTTAAAAATTCTATATATATCTCTTGTTTTCATATAGTGACACTCTAGGTAATGTTGTATGTAAACAAACTACCACAACTTATAAAAGTATCACTTCATAGTCAAGATTACCCAAGCTCAAAGGGCTTACATCCTAAGTTTTATCATTCATACAACCTGTTTTCCTTGATACTAATGATATTACTAAGGAAGGATTTTTATCAAGCGACATTCATCACCCACTTATAGAAGTGGGCGATGAATGTCGCTGATTAGGTTAAATATTTAATAATACGTTATTTTATTATGTTGTCTTCACTATAATCTATACCTATGGATAGATATCATAACAACATAACTTACCCCAACAAAAATGCTATAATATAAAAAACTACTTCACATTTTTAAGTGAAGTAGTTTTTCCTTTTAAAATCCTATCTCTTCTAAAAACTCACCTACTAACCTATCATATTCCTCTCTATTATTCCAATACGCTTCAGCGTGTCCAGCATTAGGTGCCAAATATATTTTTTAATTCCCTTCTTTTTAGAATTATACATATCTACACTCATCTTATATGGAACATAATCGTCATCTTTTCCGTGAATGAAAAATATAGGTGTTTCAACATTTTCAATAGCTCTAATTGGAGATACTTCCCTAAAAATATTCCTGCTCTTATTTTTGTTATCAAGCTTGCTGAATAGTACAATGGAAAGGGATGTAGGTGAAAATCTTTTCTCATTCTATGTTTTAGGATATCAGACATACTTGAATATGGACAGTCTGCAATGTAAAATGAAATTCTATCGTCTATTCCTGAATTTAATAATACTGTTGCAGCTCCCATCGATTCCCCCATTATTCCAACTTTACCACCATATCCTAATTTTTGAAACAACCAATCTGAAACGGTCTTTAAATCATACTTTTCATAATGACCAAAGGTTGTATTTTTGCCTCCACTTAATCCGTGATTTCTATGATCATATATTAATACACTAATTCCTCTGTTAAGAAACAAGTCTATGTATTTAACAGAACCATACAGTGTGTATGTTATTCCGTGGCATATAATAACGGCTTTCTTTGAATTTGGAACTTCAAAATATAAGGCATTTAATTCATATCCATAAGGAGATTTTATACTAATAGTCTCTTTTTTAGGTTATTGAATTTTTCCTCAACTATTCTTCCCTTTTCTACTTCTATCTTATATGTTTCTTCATATTTGAAACACTTAGGATGTATTACTTGTTCTGAAAAGTAAATACCTCCTATTAATATTATTAATACAATCCCCCAACTAAAACTTCTGCTACCATTATTAAATCCCCTTTAAATATTACTCAATCTTAATTATATTTTATCATTAAAGTTAATTATACCAAATATTTATATAAATTTATTTATCCACAACCTTCATAGGTTTTAATTTTATTTATGTATTAATACTAATTTTGCTGTTAATAACTTTAAGTTTAATAAAATAAAAAAGCAGGCATTTGCCTACTTTCATTATTTTAAATTTAACCGACCTGTCTCGGAATGCGTACGGGTCCTCCAACGATTTTTTCTTGGCAATAAAAAAACAAATCTTTAAGCGGCCTACTCTCCCACACCGTACAGTGCAGTACCATCGGCCCTGCGGAGCTTAACCGACCTGGCTCGGAATGCGTACGGGTCCTCCAACGATTTTTTCTATGGCAATAAAAAAGCAAATCTGGCAACGACCTACTCTCCCACACCGAATTGGTGCAGTACCATCGGCCCTGCGGAGCTTAACCTTCGTGTTCGGAATGGGAACGGGTGTTTCCTCCGCGGCATTGTCACCAGATTTGCTTTATTCTTTTATGGTGGAGATGAGGAGATTCGAACTCCTGACCCCCTGCTTGCAAGGCAGGTGCTCTCCCAACTGAGCTACACCCCCATATTATGTTGGTGGGCCTTCAGGGACTCGAACCCCGGACCGACCGGTTATGAGCCGGTTGCTCTAGCCAGCTGAGCTAAAGGCCCTTAACTATCCGGCAACGACCTACTCTCCCACACCGTACAGTGCAGTACCATCGGCCCTGCGGAGCTTAACCTTCGTGTTCGGAATGGGAACGGGTGTTTCCTCCGCGGCATTGTCACCGGATTAGTTCTTTCAAAACTGCACAGCCTATATGATCAAGCCCTCGACCTATTAGTACCAGTCAGCTAAACGCCTCACGACGCTTACACCTCTGGCCTATCAACCTGATGTTCTTTCAGGGGTCTTACTAGCTTAACGCTATGGGAAATCTCATCTTGAGGTGGGCTTCGCGCTTAGATGCCTTCAGCGCTTATCCCTTCCGAACTTGGCTACCCAGCTGTGCCACTGGCGTGACAACTGGTGCACCAGAGGTTCGTCCATCCCGGTCCTCTCGTACTAAGGACAGCTCCTCTCAAATTTCCTACGCCCGCGACGGATAGGGACCGAACTGTCTCACGACGTTCTGAACCCAGCTCGCGTGCCGCTTTAATGGGCGAACAGCCCAACCCTTGGGACCTACTTCAGCCCCAGGATGCGACGAGCCGACATCGAGGTGCCAAACCTCCCCGTCGATGTGGACTCTTGGGGAGATCAGCCTGTTATCCCCGAGGTAGCTTTTATCCGTTGAGCGATGGCCCTTCCACTCGGTACCACCGGATCACTAAGCCCGACTTTCGTCACTGCTCGACTTGTCAGTCTCACAGTTAGGCTCCCTTCTGCCTTTGCACTCTACGCGCGATTTCCAACCGCACTGAGGGAACCTTTGGGCGCCTCCGTTACTCTTTAGGAGGCGACCGCCCCAGTCAAACTGCCCGCCTAACAATGTCCCGTGACCAGATTCATGGCCTCCGGTTAGAGCTTCAGTATCATCAGGGTGGTATCCCAACGTCGGCTCCATAGCGCCTAGCGACGCTACTTCTCTGCCTCCCACCTATCCTGTACAGACAATACCGAAACTCAATGCTAAGCTGCAGTAAAGCTCTACGGGGTCTTTCCGTCCAATCGCGGGTAACAAGCATCTTCACTTGTACTACAATTTCGCCGGGTCCCTTGTTGAGACAGCGCCCAGGTCGTTACGCCATTCGTGCGGGTCGGAACTTACCCGACAAGGAATTTCGCTACCTTAGGACCGTTATAGTTACGGCCGCCGTTTACTGGGGCTTCGGTTCAAAGCTTCGCTTGCGCTAACCTTTCCCCTTAACCTTCCAGCACCGGGCAGGCGTCAGCCCCTATACATCGTCTTTCGACTTAGCAGAGACCTGTGTTTTTGCTAAACAGTCGCCTGGGCCTATTCTCTGCGGCCTACCTTGCGGTAGGCACCCCTTCTCCCGAAGTTACGGGGTCAATTTGCCGAGTTCCTTAACAAGGGTTCTCCCGCTCGCCTTAGGATTCTCTCCTCACCTACCTGTGTCGGTTTGCGGTACGGGCACCAGCATCCTCGATAGAGGCTTTTCTCGGCAGTGTGAAATCAGCTGCTTCGTCTTACGACTCCCCATCAACACTCAGCTTATCCTCCCGGATTTGCCTGGGAGGCACGCCTTGTGCCTTGGACACACATATCCATCAGTGTGCTCAGCCTATCCTCCTGCGTCACCCCATCTCTCAAACGGCTACTGGTGGTATCGGAATATCAACCGATTGTCCATCACCTACGCCTTTCGGCCTCGGCTTAGGTCCCGACTAACCCTCAGCGGACGAGCCTTCCTGAGGAAACCTTAGGTTTTCGGCGAATAGGATTCTCACCTATTTCTCGCTACTTATGCCAGCATTCTCACTTCTTAGCAGTCCACCAGTCCTTCCGGTCTGACTTCTACCCGCTAAGAAAGCTCCCTACCACCCGTTAGGGTCCATAGCTTCGGTGGTATGTTTGAGCCCCGGACATCTTCGGCGCAGGACCTCTCGACCAGTGAGCTATTACGCACTCTTTAAATGAATGGCTGCTTCTAAGCCAACATCCTGGTTGTCTTGGAAATCCCACATCCTTTTCCACTTAACATACACTTTGGGACCTTAGCTGATGGTCTGGGCTGTTTCCCTTTGACCACGGATCTTATCACTCGTAGTCTGACTCCCGGGCATCAAGATCATGGCATTCGGAGTTTGATAAGGTTCGGTAACCTAGACGGCCCCTAGCCCATTCAGTGCTCTACCTCCACGTCTCTAACCCGAGGCTAGCCCTAAAGCTATTTCGGGGAGAACCAGCTATCTCCGAGTTCGATTGGAATTTCTCCGCTATCCACAGCTCATCCCATGGTTTTTCAACACCAACGTGGTTCGGGCCTCCAGTGAGTTTTACCTCACCTTCACCCTGTCCATGGATAGGTCACCCGGTTTCGGGTCTACGGCATGCAACTTTTCGCCCTTTTCAGACTCGGTTTCCCTACGGCTTCACACCTTAAGTGCTTAACCTCGCTACATACCGTAACTCGCTGGCTCGTTCTACAAAAGCACGCCGTCAGGCCTTAACGCCCTCCGACTGCTTGTAGGCACACGGTTTCAGGTTCTATTTCACTCCCCTCCCGGGGTTCTTTTCACCTTTCCCTCACGGTACTATACGCTATCGGTCACCAGGTAGTATTTAGCCTTGGGAGGTGGTCCTCCCTGCTTCCCACAGGGTTTCACGTGTCCCGTGGTACTCTGGATCAGGTCTAGCTTAAATTCTCTTTCGCCTACAGGGCTATTACCTTCTGTGGCCGGCCTTTCCAGGCCTCTTCGACTAGAGATTTTAAACCGTTATGACCTGTCCGCAACCCCAGAGTTTCCTCTGGTTTGGGCTCTTCCCCTTTCGCTCGCCGCTACTTAGGGAATCGATTATTCTTTCTCTTCCTCCGGGTACTTAGATGTTTCAGTTCCCCGGGTGTGCCCTCCTTAACCTATGGATTCAGTTAAGGATACCTAGTGTTTACTAGGTGGGTTCCCCATTCGGACATCTGCGGATCACAGCCTGTTTGCGGCTACCCGCAGCTTTTCGCAGCTTACCACGTCCTTCTTCGGCTCCTGATGCCAAGGCATCCACCATGCGCCCTTTGTAGCTTGATCTTACAAAGAACTTGTTACCTTTGGCTGTGCAGTTTTCAAAGAACTTTTTGCTTAAACTAAAAGACGTATCCTATTTAAAAGCGTCTTTAATCGAAGGGATTTCGGCCTTTCGGCTCCGGGGCAATTTAAACGCTAATTTGATTAGCTAAATTGCCCGCCGAAATCCATTCAGGATTTCGGCCCCTCAAAACTAAACAGCGAGAGCTATTTCCTCTTAGAAAGGAGGTGATCCAGCCGCAGGTTCTCCTACGGCTACCTTGTTACGACTTCACCCCAATCACCAGCCCCACCTTCGACAGCTGCCTCCCTTGCGGGTTAGCCCACTGGCTTCGGGTGTTGCCGGCTCTCATGGTGTGACGGGCGGTGTGTACAAGGCCCGGGAACGTATTCACCGCGGCATGCTGATCCGCGATTACTAGCAACTCCAGCTTCATGTAGGCGAGTTGCAGCCTACAATCCGAACTGGGACCGGTTTTTGAGATTAGCTCCCCTCGCGGGTTTGCAACTCATTGTACCGGCCATTGTAGCACGTGTGTAGCCCAGAGCATAAGGGGCATGATGATTTGACGTCATCCCCACCTTCCTCCTGGTTAACCCAGGCAGTCCCTCTAGAGTGCCCAACCGAATTGCTGGCAACTAAAGGCAAGGGTTGCGCTCGTTGCGGGACTTAACCCAACATCTCACGACACGAGCTGACGACAACCATGCACCACCTGTCTCACCGTTCCCCGAAGGGCACCCCCGTGTTTCCACAGGGTTCGGTGGATGTCAAGCCCTGGTAAGGTTCTTCGCGTTGCTTCGAATTAAACCACATGCTCCGCTGCTTGTGCGGGCCCCCGTCAATTCCTTTGAGTTTTAATCTTGCGACCGTACTCCCCAGGCGGGGTACTTAATGCGTTAGCTGCGGCACAGAGGGCTTCGCCCCTACACCTAGTACCCATCGTTTACAGCGTGGACTACCAGGGTATCTAATCCTGTTTGCTCCCCACGCTTTCGTGCCTCAGCGTCAGTTACAGTCCAGAAAGCCGCCTTCGCCACTGGTGTTCCTCCCAATCTCTACGCATTTCACCGCTACACTGGGAATTCCGCTTTCCTCTCCTGCACTCTAGCTCTCCAGTTTGGAGTGCAGTTCCTGGGTTGAGCCCAGGGATTTCACACCCCACTTAAAGAGCCGCCTACGCACCCTTTACGCCCAGTAATTCCGGACAACGCTTGCCACCTACGTATTACCGCGGCTGCTGGCACGTAGTTAGCCGTGGCTTCCTCCTCCCTTACCGTCATTATCGTCAGGGAAGACAGAGCTTTACAACCCGAAGGCCTTCATCGCTCACGCGGCGTCGCTGCGTCAGGGTTTCCCCATTGCGCAATATTCCCCACTGCTGCCTCCCGTAGGAGTCTGGGCCGTGTCTCAGTCCCAGTGTGGCCGACCACCCTCTCAGGCCGGCTACCCATCGTCGCCTTGGTGAGCCGTTACCTCACCAACTAGCTAATGGGCCGCGGGCCCATCCTTGAGCGGAATTAACCTTTGGCTAAGACGCCATGCAGCATCTTAGCGTTATGCGGTATTAGCAGGCCTTTCGACCTGTTATCCCCCTCTCAAGGGCAGGTTACCCACGTGTTACTCACCCGTCCGCCGCTGAGGTTCAAGAAGCAAGCTCCTATCCCCTCCGCTCGACTTGCATGTGTTAGGCACGCCGCCAGCGTTCGTCCTGAGCCAGGATCAAACTCTTATGTTATAACCTAGCTTTTATTTGGTACGTTCGCTCTCGCTGTTCAGTTTTCAAGGACCGTCATTCAACATAAATTATTTTATAACACTCAATCAATTTTGTCAACAACTATTTTTATTTTTTATTTAATCTTTACTTGCTTGCTGCTGACATTTATATATAATATCATCCAAATCATTTTATGTCAACACTAATTTTTATATTCATTTTTCTTAATGAAAATAGGCAGAAATTCTAATTGAATTTCTGCCTATACCAGTAAAATTATTCTTCATCATTATCTTCATTTATTATCTTAGCAATAGAAACAATTCTTTGATCTGAATCTGTCTTCATTAGAGTAACTCCCATTGTATTTCTGCTTGTTTTTGAAATCTGTGCAACCTCTAATCTGATTATTACACCGTTGCTGTTTATTAGCATTATCTCATCTTTATCTTTTACTGTCTTTGCTCCAACTATGTGTCCAGTTTTTTCTGTCACCTTATATGTTATTAATCCTTTTCCACCTCTGTTTTGAATAGAATATTCTGTACAAGGTGTTCTCTTACCATATCCATTTTCACTAACAACAAGTAGATCTGAATCCTCATCAAATACATCCATCGCTACTGCTACATCGTTATCTCTCAATGTAATACCTCTAACCCCTGCTGCAGTTCTTCCCATACATCTTACATCACTTTCTTCAAATGTTATTGAATATCCGTTTTGTGTAACTATTGTTATTTTACTATCTCCATCAGTAAGCTTTACTCCTATTAATTCATCATCAACCTTTAAGTTTATTGCATTTAGACCGCTTCTTCTAATAGAACTAAATTCACTTAATGATGTCTTCTTAACAATTCCATTCTTGGTTGCAAAGAATATAAACTTATCTTCATCAAATTCCTTAATAGCTATAACTGCTTGTATTTTTTCTCTTGGGCTAAGAGGTAGTATATTAACAATATTTGTACCACGTGCTGTTCTTCCTGCCTCTGGTATTTCGTAAGCTTTTAATTTATATGCTCTTCCTAAGTTTGTGAAGAACAATATATTGTTATGTGTTGAAGTTATAAATATATTTTCAACAAAGTCATCTTCTCTTGTTGTTATACCTTGAATACCCTTTCCGCCTCTTTTTGACTCTTATAAGTATCAATAGGTATTCTCTTTACATATCCTGCGTGTGTAATAGTTATAACAACTTCTTCTTCTTGAATTAGGTCTTCTATATTTATTTCTTCTGTACTATTTATTATCTTTGTTCTTCTTTCATCTGAATACTTTTCTTTTATTTCTATTAGTTCATCCTTTATTATGTTAAGAACTAATCTTTCATTAGCTAAAATTTCTCTTAATCTATTTATTGTTTTTAAAAGTTCCTCATATTCCTGCTCTATCTTATCTCTTTCAAGACCTGTAAGTCTTTGTAATCTCATATCTAATATAGCCTGAGCCTGTTTTTCTGAAAGTCCAAATCTACTCATTAATCCACTTCTTGCTTCATCAACTGTCTTAGAACCTCTTATTAAATTAATAACTTCATCTATATGATCAAGTGCTATTTTTAGTCCTTCTAAAATATGTGCCCTTGCTTCTGCCTTATCTAATTCGTATTTAGTTCTTCTTCTTATTACAACCTTTTGGAATTCTAAGTAGTGCGTTAAAACTTCCTTTAGATTAAGTATTTTTGGCTCTCCTTCAACTAAAGCAAGCATAATTACACTGAAGGTGTCCTGCATTTTTGTATGCTTGTATAGTAAATTTAAAACAACATTAGGATTTGCATCCCTCTTAAGTTCAATAACAATTCTCATTCCTTCTCTATCTGATTCGTCTCTCAAATCAGATATACCTTCTATTTTCTTATCTTTTACAAGCTCTGCTATATCCTCAATTAATTTAGCTTTATTAACTTGATAAGGTATTTCTGTAACTATTATTCTATGTTTTCCTTTTCTTCTTCTATTTCAGCCTTTGCTCTTACAGTAATTCTTCCTCTTCCTGTCTCATAGGCCTGTCTTATTCCCTCTTGCCAAGTATTACTCCTGCTGTTGGAAAATCTGGGCCTTTTATCTTGGACATTATTTCCTTAACTGTGGCCTCAGGATTGTCTATTAACACAACAAGTCCATCTATTACCTCACCTAAATTATGAGGTGGTATGTTTGTTGCCATACCAACAGCAATACCTGATGAACCATTAACTAAAAGATTAGGATATCTTGAAGGAAGAACCAATGGTTCCTTTTCTGTTCCATCAAAGTTATCTATAAAATCAATGGTATCCTTGTTTATATCCCTTAAAAGTTCCATTGAAATCTTTGAAAGCCTTGCCTCTGTATAACGCATTGCAGCTGCACCATCACCATCAATGGAACCAAAGTTACCGTGTCCATCAACTAAAGGATATCTTGTTGAAAAATCCTGAGCCAATCTTACCATTGCATCATAAACAGCACTATCACCATGTGGGTGATATTTACCCAGAACATCCCCAACGATTCTGGCCGACTTTCTGTACTGCTTATCAGGATATAATCCTAATTCGTGCATTGAATATAAAATTCTTCTATGAACAGGTTTTAAACCATCCCTAACATCAGGAAGTGCACGACCTACAATTACACTCATTGCATAATCGATATAACATTTTTTCATTTCATCCTTTATATCGACTGAAACAATTTTTTCTCTTATATCTTCCATTTTTCCACCTCATTATATGTCAAGATTTTGAACCTTCTTAGCATTTCTTTGTATAAATTCTCTTCTTGGCTCAACCTTATCTCCCATAAGTATAGTAAATATCTCATCTGCTGCTACTGCATCCTCTATTTCAACCTTAAGAAGTGTTCTTGTTTCTGGATTCATAGTTGTTTCCCAAAGCTGTTCTGCATTCATTTCTCCAAGACCCTTATATCTTTGAATTTCTACATTATCTCTTCCAATTTCATTAAGCTTCTTTTCAAGTTCCTTATCTGAATATGCATAATGAATCTTTTTATTCTTAGTTATCTTATAAAGTGGTGGTTGTGCAATATAAACGTGTCCTTCCTCAATAAGCGGTCTCATATATCTATAAAAGAATGTTAATAATAGTGTTCTAATATGTGCTCCGTCAACATCGGCATCTGTCATTATAATTATCTTATCATATCTGATTTTGCTTATATCAAATTCGTCTCCAATTCCTGCCCCAAAAGCTGTTATCATATTTCTTATTTCTTGATATGATAAAATTTTATCTAATCTTTGCTTTTCAACATTCATTATTTTTCCTCTAAGAGGAAGTATAGCTTGGAATCTTCTATCACGTCCACCCTTTGTTGATCCCCCTGCAGAATCACCCTCAACAAGGTATATTTCACAAAGTTTTGGATCCTTTTCTGAACAGTCAGCAAGCTTACCTGGAAGAGATGTAGAGTCTAAAACAGATTTTCTTCTTGTTAATTCTCTTGCTTTTCTTGCTGCTTCCCTTGCTCTTTGAGCCATTATACATTTTTCTAATATTATCTTTGATACATGAGGATTTTCTTCTAAAAGGCTGCAACCTTATCTCCAACTATTGTATCAACAACACTTCTAACTTCAGTATTACCAAGTTTAGTCTTTGTTTGACCCTCAAACTGAGGATTTGTAATTTTAACAGATATAACTGCAGTCAATCCTTCACGTGTATCTTCTCCTGCTAAGTTTTTATCATTTTCCTTAAGAAATCCGTATTTTCTTGCATAATCATTTATAACCTTTGTAAGTGCTGTTTTAAATCCACTTACGTGAGTTCCACCTTCAGGGGTGTGAATGTTATTTGCAAAGGAGAATATATTTTCATTGTAGCTGTCGTTGTACTGCATTGCTATTTCTACTATTACATCATCCTTTACACCTTCTACATATATAGGTTCCTCACTTAAGACCTCTTTATTTCTATTTAGATACTTTACAAACTCCTTAATTCCACCTTCATAATGGAACTTTTCTTCCTTCTCTTCTCTTTCGTCCTTTAAAGTTATACTTATTCCTTTATTTAAAAATGCAAGTTCTCTAAATCTTTGTGCTAAAGTATCATAGTCATATTCCAATTCTTCAAATATTTCAGCATCAGGTTTAAAACTTACAGTTGTTCCTGTACTTTCCGCATCTCCTACTTCCTTTAAATCGCAAAGAACCCTTCCTCTTTCATACTTTTGATAATATTCTTTTCCGTTTCTTCTAACTCTTACTTCAAGCCATTCTGATAATGCATTAACAACTGAAGCACCAACTCCGTGTAATCCCCCAGATACTTTGTATCCTCCGCCTCCAAACTTACCACCTGCGTGTAAAACTGTAAATACAACTTCAACAGCAGGTTTATTAAGTTTTGGGTGTATATCAACTGGTATACCTCTACCGTTATCTACTACTGTTATTGAGTTATCCTTATGTATTATAACTTCAATATTACTACAATATCCTGCTAAGGCTTCATCTATTGAGTTATCAACTATTTCATAAACTAAATGGTGAAGCCCCTTAGGCCCTGTACTACCTATATACATACCTGGTCTTTTTCTTACAGCCTCAAGCCCTTCAAGAACTTGTATCTCATTTGCACTATACTGCTGTACATTACTGCTCATTTTTTTCACCTCTTCTTATAGTTCATTTAAAAATTCTGTTCTTTTTACCAATGTAAGTGAAGAAATTGGAGAAAGATAGATTATACTTTTTTATTTCTCTCCGTTAAAACAAAGGATTTTGGTGGTTCATTTGTTATTCTTGTTACAAAGCCTTCTTCTTCTGCTATCTTTAGAAAATTTCTTGTGTCAGAATTGAAGGTAGAATTTATATCGAAGATTGCAATAACTTCACTTAATGGAATAACTACATTTTCTCCTAAATGAAGAAACATAAAAAAGCCTCCCTATTTAAAAATCATTTTTATTATAAATCTAATTTACAAAATAAACAACATATTTTATTACAATCGAACAATAGTTCCTCTTTTTACTTCAAATACACTTTTTCGGCAAATTTCTTAATATCTATATCTTTAGTACTTGTACAAGTTATTATAGTTTGTATATCCTTTAAAGAATTAAGCAAATAAAACTGCCTTTTAGGATCAAGTTCTGAAAGAACATCATCAAGAAGCAGTACAGGATATTCTCCTACTTCTGATTTTACAATCTCAAGTTCAGAAAGTTTTAAAGAAAGTGCTGCTGTTCTTTGCTGTCCTTGAGAACCAAAATTTCTAACATCTATGCCATTTATAAATATAGCTAAATCATCTCTATGCGGACCAACCAAAGTAAATCCTTTTTTATGTCATCTTCAGTACGATTAATATAGTATTCAAGTAAATTTTCCTTAATTTCTTTAAGTGATGTATTAACATTTATATCACTTCTATATAAAACTTCAAGTTCCTCTTTACCATCTGTAATTTTTCTATGTATTAATCTTGCTATTAAAGTTAATTTTTTATGAATTCTATTCTATTTTGAATTATTACGCTTCCATAATCAGCAAGCTGTTCACTAAAAATCTCTAAAGTAGTCCTATTAGAAGGAGAAAACATCAAGGTTTTTAAGATATTGTTCCTCTGCATTAAAACTTTGTTGTATTGGCTTAATATATAATAATACTTTGGTCTTATCTGACTTAATTCATTATCTATAAATCTTCTCCTTAAAGCAGGTCCTTCTTTTATTAACTTTAAGTCTTCAGGTGAAAAGATAACTGTATTTAATGTCCCTAAAATATCAGTTGATTTATTTACTTTAACTCCATTTAGTTTCATCTGTTTTTGCCTTCAACATCAAGCAAAAACTCTAATTTATAATTACCTAAATTTTTAACAATATCCGCCTTAACATATGCTTTATTTTTATTCCAAAGTATCAACTCTCTATCTTTGTTGGTTCTATGAGACTTTAATGCACTTAAATAATACATAGCTTCTAAAACATTTGTTTTACCCTGTGCATTTTCTCCAACAAATATATTAATTTTATTGTTTAACTTAAGTTCAAGCTTTTCATAATTTCTGTAGTTTATTAGTTCAATTCCATCTATATACATATTCCCACCTATACCACCTTAAAACTTCCTACACCTTCAACCTCAACTATATCTCCCTTATAAATCTTTTTTCCTCTATTTAAAACTACTTCACCATTAACCCTAACATCTCCATTTTGAATTATGAGTTTAGCAAAAGCTCCTGAATCTGCTATATTTGCCCATTTTAGCAGCTGATCTAATTTTATATATTCTGTGTTTATAGTTATCTGTTCCATTTATATAACCTCCTCCATTAAATATAAAAAGCAAGGGGACTATCCCCCATTGCTTTTTACATTTTATTCTTCAACTAATCTAACAGGTAATACAAGATATACGTAATCATCAGAATTGCATTTTTTAACCACACAAGGACTTACATTTGTAGTAAATTCTAAATAAATTTCCTCTGAATCTATTATTCTTAATACATCTAAGAAATATTTAGAGTTGAAGGCTATTTTTAAATTTTCTCCCTCAAGTTCAATATTAACTTCTTCATAAACTTTACCTAATTGTGAATTAGAAGTAATTATCATACTTGAATCCTTTATATCAAACTTTATCAAATTAGTCTTTCCTTCTCTTGCAAGAAGTGATGCTCTTTCTATACTGTCTAATAATTCGTTTCTATTTACTTTAACCTTTAGCTTATATTCTTCAGGTATAATTTGTCTATAATTTATAAACTCACCATCTAAAAGTCTTGATATTACTTTAGTATTTCCTAAGTTAAACAATATATGATTTGGTGTGAAAGTTATCTTTGCCTTTTCATCTGTTGTTTCAAGTATCTTAGATATTTCATTTAAAGTTTTCCCTGGTATTACAGCACTTATTTCATTATCCGAATGTATATCATATCTTTTTAAAGCTAATCTATATCCATCTAATGCAACAAAACTTAATTTTCCATCTTTTACTTCAAACAATACCCCTGTAAGTATAGGTCTTGTTTCTTCCTGTGCAATTGCAAAGATTGTTGAACGAATCATACTTTTTATTAAATCTTGTGAAATTTCATACATGGAATTTTCGTTTATTGTTGGAAGCTTAGGAAATTCATCTGGATTATTTCCTAAGAGTACAAACTCAGATTTTTGGCAAGTTATATATACATTGTTGTTTTCCATTTTTATTATTATCTTGTCATTAGGAAGTTTTCTTATAAATTCCCCAAATAATTTAGAATTAACAACTGTTGCACCTTCTTGATAAACTTCAGTCTCTATAAAGGTTTCTATACCTAAATCTAAATCTGTCGCAGTAAAGGTTACTTTGTTATCCTTTGTTGCCTTTATATGAATTCCTTCAAGGATAGGATATGTTGTTTTTGTTGAAGTAGCCTTTTGAACAGTATTTATTGCTTCTTGTAATAATTCTTTTCACATATAAACCACATAATTAAATCCTCCTTTTATCCACAGTGGATAATTTTTTATTATAGATAGAGGTTATAAACAATATTTTAGTAGTAATAGTAATAGGTGCTGTTGATATGTTGATAACTATATCAAAGCAAGAAAATAAAATGGTTTAATAAAAAATAATTTGTGGATAAGTTGATGAAAATATCTTAATTTTATCCACATTATAAAGAGAGTAAAAATTAAAATCCAACTATCCACAAATTATAAACTGCGATTATTAACATATGTGAATTATTTTTGGTGTATCTTTTTAATTAATTCATCTATTGTTTCCTTTAGTGCATCGTCCTTTTCTAAGTCCTCAGAAATCTTTTCATATGCGTGGATTACTGTTGTGTGGTCACGTCCACCAAATTCTTCTCCAATCTTAGGTAGAGATAAATCTGTAAGTTTTCTTGCTAAATACATTGCAATTTGTCTTGGGTAGGCAACGTTTTTAGTTCTCCTTTTTGATTTAAAATCATCTATTCTTAGGTTGTAGTAACTTGCAACTACATCTTGAATTAGTTCAACTGTAATTTGTTTATTGTTTTTATTAGATATTATGTCCTTTAGAACATCAGTTGCAAGTTCCACACTTATTTCTTTATTTGATAGAGAGGCAAAAGCAACTATTCTAATTAATGCACCCTCTAATTCTCTAATATTTGATTGAATTTTATTTGCTATATAAACCATTACTTCATTTGGAACTTGTAGATTTTCCATATCAGCCTTTTTCTTTAGAATGGCTATTCTTGTTCTCAAAATCTGGTGGTTGTATATCTGCTATAAGCCCCCATTCAAATCTTGATCTTAATCTGTCTTCCAGTGTAGGAATTTCCTTTGGAGGTCTATCACTTGATATAATTATTTGTTTATTTGCTTCATAAAGTGCATTGAAGGTATGGAAAAACTCCTCTTGTGTTCTTTCTTTTCCGGCAATGAACTGTATGTCGTCTATTAAAAGAACATCAACGTTTCTATATTTATTTCTAAATTCAACGTTTTTATCATCTTTTATAGAATTTATAAGTTCATTAGTAAATTTTTCAGAGGATACATATACAACTCTGGCTTTTGGATTGTTGTTTAAAATGTAATGTCCTATTGCGTGCATCAAGTGGGTTTTCCTAAACCTACTCCTCCATAGATAAACAAAGGGTTGTATGCCTTTGCAGGAGCCTCTGCTACAGCTAAAGATGCAGCGTGGGCGAATCTATTACTATTTCCAACCACAAATGTATCAAAGGTGTATTTTGGATTTAATGTAGAAGTTGTAAGCTCATCGTTTGTTTGTTTAGGTTTAGATTCAGTATTGGTTTCATTTGAAGTTGCTTCAGAAGGTTTATTTAATGATCCGTCTAATTCTTTAAAAATATCATCGCTTTCCAAAACAAACTTTATTTCATATTTTTTAGAAGCAACTAATTTAAAGGCGTTACCTATTAAGTCTTTATACCTTGCATCTAATATGTTTTTGAAAACTCGGTTGGAGCTAGTAAATAGAAGGCATCCTGTGTTAATTTTATGGGCTTTAATGATTTAATCCATGTATTAAAACCTACTTCTGTAAGTTCTGTTTTTACGATATTTAAAGTTTTTTCCCAGAGAGAATGGATGTCTGTGCCCATAATAAACCTCCTGTTCTTAAGTAAATTTTTGTAACAAACAAATAGGCGAATATATATTAACAAAGTTATTCACAACCTTATAATCAAAAATTAGTTGTTGACAAAAAATAAAAAGATATTCACAGGATGTGAAAAAATAATTTTATTTTTGTGCTAAATAAAATTATTCACAAATTAAAATCAACACAATTAACAATCAAAAAAATTATATTTCTTAAAGGTTTTATGAAAATAATAAGAAGGAATTCAACAAGTTATACACAAGCTTATCCACAGAATGTGAATAACTTTACATAATCCACAAAAATAAACAAAAGCACATAAAATTATCCACATTGTATTAATATATTATCAAATTAATTATTCACAGGCAATAGTTATCCACAAAAACACATATGTGAATAAAAAATTATCAACAACAAAGTATTTCTTGACATTAGTAAGACATAAATATATAATTTTTATGTAATATGCCTTTTGAAAATGTTACCCTGAGATATATATTCTTTTTAAAGGAGGTGCATTTAGATGTTAAGAACATATCAACCAAAAAGAGACAAAGAAAAAGGAACATGGCTTCAGAAAGAGAATGAAGACTAAGAATGGAAGAAAAGTTCTACAAAGAAGAAGAAGAAAAGGAAGAAAGAGATTGACAGCATAAGGCCGCGATACGTGGCCTTTTTATTCAATATTATGTTTTTAATAATCTGAGGGATTAATATGAAAAAGAAGAAAGAATTAAAAAGAATGCTCACTTTAGGCTGATATATAAGAAGGGAAAATCAGTTAGTGATTCAAATTTGGTTATGTATTATAGTAAAAATGGTAATAATTTAAATAGGGTTGGTGTATCAGTAAGTAAAAAGTAGGTAAAAGTGTAGTAAGAAACAGATATAAAAGATTAATTAGAGAAAGTTTTAGAAAAAATAAGTCTATTTTTAAACAAGGATATGATATAATATTTATAGCAAGAGTTGGTATATTAAAAAGTAATTACAACGATGTAGAAAAATCAGTGATTGGACTTATGAAACGCGTAGGTCTGTTAAAAGAGGGAAAATAATGCGAAAATTTTTAATATTTATAATTAAACTATATAGAAAGTACATATCGCCCTTAAAGCCGCCTAGTTGTAGGTTTTATCCAACTTGTTCTATGTATGCAATTGAGGCTATAGAAAAGTATGGAGCTTTAAAAGGGGGATATTTAGCTATAAGAAGAATTTTAAGGTGTCATCCACTAAATAAGGGTGGTTATGATCCTGTTCCATAAAGGAGGTAATTTATTTGGCAGGTATCAATTCAGCTTTAACAAGTTTTTTAATCTAATTCACAGCGTTGTAAGTTTAGGGGTTAAAAATTTAAGTTTTGCATATTTCTTGGATATTTTTATATTTACAGCTATAATTAAGCTAATACTTCTGCCACTTACTATAAGCCAAACAAAATCCCAAGTTAAAATGACAGAAATGCAACCTAAATTAAAGGAATTACAAGAAAAATATAAGGGAGATCCTCAAAAGCTTCAACAAAAACAAATGGAACTATATAAAGAGATGGGGGCAAGCCCATTTTCAGGTTGCCTACTAATATTTATTCAATTCCCTATATTCATAGCAATGTACCAAGTAATATATAAATACACAGGATTTAACGACGTAGGATTCTTATGGATTAAGAGTTTAGGACAAAAGGATTCACTTTACATACTTCCAATATTATCAGGTATAACTACATACATACAAGGTATAATGATGACACCAAAGGGTGATGATGCACAGGCAAAGAGCCAAAAGCAAATGAACATTTTTATGACATTGTTTATAACTTGGGTATCTATTAATTTTAAAGCGGCACTTGTTTTATATTGGATAATAAGCAACGTAATACAAATTGGTATACAATATTTCATAGTAAATAAGATAAAAAATAAGGAACAGGAAGCTTTAGCGATTAAGAAGTAGGGTGGTGATTTGGGCCTATGAAATCAATTGAAATGACAGGGAAAACTGTTGAGGATGCTATTGAGGCGGCACTTAAGGAACTTGGAGTTAAGAGTGATTCGGTTGATGTTGAAATTTTAGATAGGGGAAGTAAGGGTATATTAGGATTGATTGGTGCAAAGCCTGCAAGGGTTAAAGTTACTTTAAAGAAGGATTATGCAGCAATAGCTAAAAGTTTTTAAGAGATGTCTTAGACAAGATGGGTGTTAAATGTGAAATACATATTAAAGAAGAAGATGATGTGCTTAAGATTAATTTAATAGGTCAGAGATTAGGAGTGTTAATTGGACATAGAGGAGAAACATTAGATGCTCTTCAATTTTTAGTAGGTTTAGTGATAAATAAAGATAACACAGATGCAGAACATAAGAAGGTTATATTAGATGCAGAGAACTATAGAAAAAGAGAGAAGAGATACTTATTGGTTTAGCTAAGAAGCTTGCATACAAGGTTCAAAAACAAATAAATGTGTAAAGCTTGAACCTATGAATCCTTATGAGAGAAGAATAATTCACTCAGCATTACAGGATCATCCATTTGTAACTACTTATAGTGAAGGAGAAGAACCCTTTAGAAAAGTTGTAATTGATTTAAAAGATAATAAAATATGCCTGCCAAATGGCAGGCATATTTCTTGATTATTGTTTCTTTATATTTTGGTATAATATATAATGACTACACTTATAGAGGTGAATTTTATGTTTATAGATGACACTATAGCGGCAATTTCTACACCTGTTGGAGAAGGTGGAATTGGAATTGTTAGAATGTCCGAAAAGATTCTTTAAATATTATAGAAAAGATATTTAAAAGCTATAAAGGAAAAAATATTAAGGATATGAAGTCTTATACGATGATGTATGGATTTATAATAGATCCAAATACAGAGGAGAAGGTTGATGAAGTTATAATAAGTTATATGAAGGCCCCAAATACTTATACAAGGGAAGATATAGTAGAAATTAACTGTCACGGTGGAGTTGTTGCAGTAAAGAGAATATTATCTTTAGTTTTAAAAAATGGTGCAAGGCTTGCAGAACCAGGTGAATTTACAAAAAGGGCCTTTTAAATGGAAGAATAGATTTATCTCAAGCTGAGGCAGTTATTGATTTAATAAGAGCAAAGACAAGTGAAAGTATGCATATTGCATTAGAACAATCTCAAGGAAAATTATCACAAAAGATAAAAGGTATAATGAACAGGCTTTTAGGTATACTTGCCCACATAGAGGCATCAGTGGATTTTCCTGAAGATGATATTGAGAATGTTGTTTCATCTAAGATTATTAATGACTCAAATGAAATAATTAAGGAACTTGAAAATTTAATTAAAAATGCTGAAACAGGAAAAATATTAAGAGAAGGTTTAAATACAAGTATAGTAGGTAAGCCTAATGTAGGAAAATCTTCTC
This sequence comes from Caloramator sp. mosi_1, assembly GCF_028622835.1. Taxonomy (GTDB): domain Bacteria; phylum Bacillota; class Clostridia; order Clostridiales; family Caloramatoraceae; genus Thermobrachium. The sequence goes on from NZ_CP117677.1 coordinate 1,148,791, forward strand.
TACTTAATGCACTTTTAGAGGAAAAAGGGCAATTGTAACTGATATACCAGGTACAACAAGAGATGTTATTGAAGAATATATAAACATAAGAGGAATCCCTGTTAAAATTATAGATACAGCCGGGATTAGAGAAACACAGGATATAGTTGAAAAAATAGGTGTTGAAAAGTCAAAGGAGTATATAGAAAAATCTGATTTAATTATTTTTATGTTAGATTCAAGTAGACCACTTGATGATGAGGATTTTGAGATAATAGAGCTTATAAAGAGTAAGAAGGTAATAGTTGTAATTAATAAAATAGACTTACCTATGAAATTAGATTTAGATATAATTAAAAGTAATTTCAGTGAAGAGAATATTTTATTTGCTTCTATTAACACAGAAAAGGGTATAGAGGATATAAAACAAAAATTGAAAATTTTGTATTCTCAGGAGAGGTAAAGTCAAAGGATATATTTGTTACTAATGTAAGACATAAGGATATATTGTTTAAGGCAAAGGAAAGTATAGAAAAGGGAATAGAAACTATAGAATTAGGACTTCCTTTAGATATTGCTTCTGTAGAGTATAAGGATGCATATTTAAAGCTGGGTGAAATAACTGGAGATACAGCTGCAGAAGATATTATAGATAGGATATTTAGTGATTTTTGTATAGGTAAATAGGAGGTGAGTTTTTGTATTTTGCGGGTAGCTATGACGTTATAGTAGTTGGAGCAGGACACGCAGGATGTGAGGCAGCTCTTGCGGCTGCAAGAATGGGATGTAAAACACTATGTATTACATTAAACTTAGATAGTATAGCAATGATGGCTTGTAATCCTTCAATAGGAGGTACAGCAAAGGGACATTTGGTAAGAGAAGTAGATGCTCTTGGTGGACAAATGGGTATAGCTATTGATAATACATATCTACAATCAAAAATGTTAAATACAGCTAAGGGACCAGCTGTTCAATCATTAAGAGCACAAGCAGATAAAAAAGATATCAGGAATATATGAAGCACGTTTTAGAAACACAGGAAAATTTAACCTTAAAGCAGGATGAAGTTGTTGCACTTGATGTAAAGGACAATAAAATAGTAGGTTTAAAGACTAAAAATGGTGCTTATTTTGAATGTAAAACAGTAGTAATCACTTCGGGAACATATTTAAAGAGTAGAATAATAATTGGTGACGTCAGCTATAACGGAGGACCAAATGGTTTGTTCCCAGCAAATGAGCTTTCAGACAGCTTAAAAGAATTAGGGATAAGTCTAAGAAGATTTAAAACAGGTACTCCAGCCAGAATTAATAGAAGGTCTATAGATTTTTCTAAGATGACGATACAGCCAGGAGATGAAAGAGTAATACCCTTCTCCTTTATGTCAGACAATATTGAAAGGGTTCAAATACCTTGTTATTTAACTTATACTACAGAGGAAACTCATAAAATAATAAAGGAAAATATACATAGATCACCACTTTTTACAGGAGATATTGAGGGTGTAGGTCCAAGATATTGTCCTTCAATAGAAGATAAAATAGTAAAATTCCCTGATAAAGAAAGGCATCAAATATTTGTTGAACCAGAGGGAGAAAATACAGAAGAAATGTATATTCAGGGAATGTCAAGTTCAATGCCTGAGGATGTTCAAATAAAATTTTATCGATCAATTCCAGGTTTAGAAAATGCAGAAATAATGAGAACAGCCTATGCTATTGAATATGATTGTATTGATCCTCAGCAACTTAAACTTTCACTTGAACTTAAATTTATTGAAGGATTATTCTTTGCTGGTCAGATAAATGGAACTTCAGGATATGAGGAGGCTGCTGCACAGGGAATAATAGCAGGTATTAATGCTGCACTTAAAGTTAAAAATAAGGAACCATTAATACTTGATAGGTCAGATGCGTATATTGGAGTATTAATCGATGACTTAGTAACAAAGGGAACTAATGAACCCTATAGAATGATGACATCAAGGGCAGAATATAGATTACTTTTAAGACAGGATAATGCAGATTTAAGATTGACAGAGAAGGGATATAATGTAGGTCTTGTAACAGAGGAGAGATACCAAAGATACTTAAAGAGAAAAAGGCTATTGAGGAGGAAATTCAAAGAATTAAAAAGGTTACGTTGCCTCCAAGCGAAGAAGTAAATGAGTTTTTAAGAAGAAATAATAGTTCAGAGATAAAGTCAGGAATACATCTTTATGATTTAATAAAAAGACCTGAACTAACTTATGAGTTAACAAAGGAAATCGATAAAGAAAGACCTGATATTCCTTATGATGTTGCAAGAGAAGTTGAAAATCAAATAAAGTATGACGGATATATACAGAAACAACTTCAACAGGTAGAACAGTTTAAAAAGATAGAGCAAAAAGAATTCCTGATTTTATTGATTATAACCAAATACAGGGGCTTAGAATTGAAGCACAGCAGAAACTTTCAAAGATAAGACCTCAGAACATAGGTCAGGCTTCAAGAATATCTGGAGTATCACCAGCAGATATTTCAGTACTTCTTATATACTTAGAACAGCTAAGAAGAAAAAGGGAGAGTAGTTATGGAATTAAAGGAACTTCTTTTGAGGGTGCAAAGGTATATGGTATTGAATTAGATCAAAACAAAATAGAGCAGTTTATGCTCTATAAAGAATTATTAAAGGAATGGAATGAAAAAATAAATTTAACAGCTATAACTGATGATGAAGGAATAATAAAAAGCACTTTATAGATTCAATTTCAATAGTTAAAAGTGGATATATAAAGGAAGGAATAAAGGTTATTGATGTTGGCACTGGAGCAGGATTTCCAGGTATACCGATAAAGATAATAAATCCCAATGTAGAAGTAGTACTACTTGACTCATTAAATAAGAGGATTAACTTTTTAAATGATGTTATATCTAAGCTTGGACTTAAAGGTATAGTTGCAGTACACGGAAGAGCAGAGGATATGGCAAGAAAAGAAGATTATAGAGAAAAATTTGATATTGTAACAGCAAGAGCAGTAGCAAATATGATGGTTCTTACAGAGTACTGTATGCCATATGTAAAGGTTGGAGGTAAGTTTATTGCTCTAAAAGGTCCTTCAGCATATGAAGAGGTAGAAGAAGCAAAAATGCAATTGGTACTTTAGGAGGAAAATTAAATAGTATTGTAGAAACTAATATATTAGGTGAGGATATTAAGCATAACCTTGTTATAGTCGATAAAATAAAGAGCACTGATAAAAGATATCCAAGAAAACCAGCTCAGATTGAAAAGAAGCCTCTAAGATGAATTTTAATATTTTAAAAGGGATGGTGGATATGAGGGCTGAAAAAGAAATTATTAATATACCAATAACTAAAATCAGACAAAATATGTATCAGCCAAGAAAAGTATTTAACCAAGAAGCACTACTTGAACTTTCGGAGTCAATAAGGGAGTTCGGAGTATTACAACCTATAAGTGTACGAAGAATAGATGATAATTTATTTGAATTAGTTGCAGGGAGAGAAGGTTAAGGGCATCTCAACTTGCAGGATTAACAGAAATACCTGCAATAGTTGTAGATATAACAGATACTGAATCAGCTGTACTCGCACTTATTGAGAATCTCCAAAGAGAAGATTTAAACTATATTGAAGAGGCAGAAGGATATTTTAATTTAATTAAAGAACACGGTTTTACGCAAGAGGAGTTAGCGGTTAGAATAGGAAAAAACAGTCTACTATTGCTAATAAGCTTAGATTATTAAAACTGTCAAATGAAGTGAAAGAGAGACTTATAAGTGAAGGGTTAACAGAAAGACACGCAAGAGCGTTACTCAAGCTTGAGGATGACGAATTACAAAAAAGGTAATAGATGAAATTATAAAAAAGGTTTAACAGTTAAAAAGACTGAGGAATTGATTGAAAAAATTGTAAATGAGAGACAAGAAAAAGTAAAAATAACAAAAATAAAAACAACAAGTATAAATGGAATATAAATACAAAAATAATAACTAATACCATAAAACAAATTATGGAAAAAAGTGGAATAGAAGCAGAGTACAAACAAAAAGAGTTAGAGGATTGTTTAGAAATAGTAGTGAGAATTCCAAAAAGTGAGAAACAAAAAGTGTAAAAAGAATATTCTGAAAAAAGGCCTATTAGGCCTTTTATATTTTTCTAAAAGCAGTAATATTCCTATAGTAATAAAGGCTATTGCAGCACCCTTTTGTATATATTGGGGTGGGATAATACTACTTAATTTATCTCCTAATACAACAGCAACTAAGGAAGAACAAATTAAGGCTAAGCTTGAACCAATAAATATTATTGATTTTTGTTTTGAATTGGCAGAGAGCATCATAGTTGCAATTTGTGTTTTATCACCTAATTCGGCTAAGAAAATTGTTATAAAAGTTGAAAATAATAATTTTATCATAAAATCCTCCTAAATGTATTTAAACTAATTCATTCTTACTGTAAAATATATTATATGACGTGTCATAATATACATTGGGGTGTAATTTTAATGGGAAAAATAATATCCATATTTAATCAAAAGGGTGGTGTTGGGAAAACTACTACCAGTATCAATTTAGCTGCGTATATTGCAAGTTTTGGGAAAAAGTTTTATCTGTTGATATAGATCCACAGGGAAACACAACAAGTGGTTTAGGTGTAGATAAAGATACTTTAGAGTATTCTATGTATGATGTTATAATGGGATTAGATGCAAATAAAGCAATAGTTGAAGTTTTTGAGAATTTATATTTACTTCCTTCAAATGTTGAATTGGCAGGTGCAGAAATAGAATTAACGGCAAGAATTAATAGAGAGAGTAAATTAAAGGAGGCGTTAATGGGTATAAAGGATGATTATGACTATATCTTCATTGACTGTCCGCCTTCCCTTGGGTTATTATCAATTAATGCACTTACAGCTTCAGATAGTGTGCTTATTCCTATTCAATGTGAATTTTATGCACTTGAAGGGGTAGGGCAATTGATGAATACCATTCAGTTAGTTAAAAAGAGTTTAAACCCAAAGCTGGATATACAGGGTGTAATTATGAGTATGTTTGATGGTAGAACTAATCTTTCTATTGAGGTTGTAGAAGAAGCAAAAAATATTTTAAAGGAAAGGTGTATACTACAATTATTCCAAGAAACGTTAAATTGGCAGAGGCACCAAGCCACGGTATACCTATAATGCTGTATGATAAAAGTTCAAGAGGAGCAGAGGCATATATGGAGCTTGCAAAAGAATTTTTAGAATATGATGAAGGAGGATATTGATATGACTGCAAAAAGAGTGCATTAGGTAAGGGATTAGGTGCTCTAATACCAGAAGTTGAAAATAAAGGCCAAGAGGGTGTAAAGGAAGTCGATATAAATGATGTTTTTCCAAACGAGGAACAGCCAAGAAAAAATATTGACACAGAAAAAATAGAACAATTGGCACAATCAATAAAGGAACACGGTATAATACAGCCTATAATAGTAAAAAAGAAGGTGAATATTTTAAAATTATTGCAGGAGAAAGAAGATGGCGTGCAGCAAGGCTTGCAGGGTTAAAAAAGTACCTGTTATAGAAAAGGAAATTAGTGAAAAGGAAGTAATGGAGATTTCATTAATAGAAAACATACAAAGAGAGGATTTAAACCCTATTGAAGAGGCTCTTGCATATAAAAAGCTTATTGATGAATTTGGTTTAACTCAGGATGAGTTAGCTAAAAGGCTTGGAAAATCAAGACCTGCAATTACAAACTCTTTAAGACTTTTAAATTTAGATAAAAGAGTAATAGATATGATTTTAAATTTAGATATAACTGAGGGACACGGTAAAGTTATTGCAGGAATAGAAGATAAAAATAATCAGTATGAAATAGCAATAAAGGTTGTAAATGAAGGATTGAATGTAAGGCAAACAGAAAAGTTAATTCAAAATTTTAATAATATGATGGATAAAAAGAAAAAAAGAAGTAAAAGATATATATATCAAGGATATTGAAGATAGATTGAAGAATGTCTTTGGTACAAAGGTAAGCATAAATAAGGGTAGAAAAAAGGGAAAATTGAGATAGAATATTATAGCGAAGACGATTTACAAAGAATATTAGATATATTAAATTTATAACAAAATGTTTCACGTGAAACATAAAAAAGGGGTTGATTTTATGGAATTTATAAAAAACTTTTTCAGGCTTATGGCCTTTTTATTAACATAGGTATATTAATATTAGTTCTTTTAATTTTATTTTTAGAAATATTAAACAGAGTAGAGCTTAACAGAATAGAAAAGCGTTATAGAAGGTTAATGAAGGGTAACAATAATAAAAATTTAGAAGAATTAATAATGCAATATACAGATAATATTGATAAGGCATTAGAAGAGGTTAATAAAAACACACAATTATACAATGATGTAAACCAAAGATTAAAAAATGCATACAAAAAGTAGGTATTGTAAGATATAGAGCCTTTGATGATGTAGGAAGTGATTTAAGTTTTTCAGTTGCACTTTTAGATGAAAATAATGATGGAATAGTACTTACTGGTCTTTTGGAAGAAGCGAGTGCACTACCTTTGCAAAACCTATAGAAAATGGTATTTCTAAATATGATTTGTCAGACGAAGAAAAACAAGCATTAGAACAGGCACTTAAGTAATAATAAAGCACCTCCTGTGAAATAATAAAAACAGGAGGTGCTTTTATGATTATAAGTGTTCAGGATAATCTAAGGGAAGTAATATTGAATTTAGAGAGTTTGGGTTATAATGTTCATAAATTTAGTGAGGGTGTACCTTCAGATGTATATATTTATAAGGACGAAGAACTTGGTTTATCTAATTTAACAAATCATATAAAAACATCTGATAGAGGAGCACTTCTTATAAATATAGATAATAAAAGTATGAAAGAAATTCTGTATGCCATTAATAATAGAACCTATTCACCTCTATTTTAGTCAAATCGTATAAAAAATCAGTTTTATAATTGCGGGGAATAAGTGGTATGTTCAAGAAAATAATATATCTATTCTATTGCAACTTTACAATTGTAAATTTGTTTTATAGCCATATAAATGCTTGTTGTTATAACTTCAGCCATTTTCATTACAATACTTAATCTTGTATTTTGTAGTACTATATATTCCATAAAACCAGAACTATTAACGATACCAGTTACACTTATATCTCCTATAGGCTGAAGTTTTTGTTAACACCTGCACCTGGATAAACAGGTCCCTTTATTAAATTTATATTGCCTATATTTTCAGTTTTTCCGAGAGATGCATCTACAGCTAAAACTAAAGGATTTTTATGTTATTATATATAAAGTCAATATGTTCATCTAAATTTTTAGCGTGTACGGGAGTATTAAGGGTTCCAAATATATCTATATTTTTGTTTAAGGTTAATCTGTTGAGTTTATAACCAACGAGGGGACCTAAGCAATCTCCTGTAGATCTGTCTGTACCTATACAAAGTATAACTAATTTTTTATTATATATGTCATTATCTATAATTACCTCTATTAACTTTTTAGAAAGTAGATAGCTGGAGTTTATGTTGTTTATGTTGGTTGAAAAAATATATTATTATTTATAGACATAGTAAAACCTCCCATTTTTCTATATAGTAAGTTTATCCAAATGGGAGGTTTTATATTCCTATAAAATTTTTGTTTTCTTTAATATGTTATATAATACCATTAGAAAAATGAGATATATCATACCTATAAAACCATAGGCCTTTATACCTATAAAAATAGCAGCTAAAACTGCAACTGGATGAAGACCAAGCGAGGCAGATACAAGTTTAGGTTCTAATATTTGACGTACAACGGTAACTAAAAGATATAATATAAATATTCCAATAGCAATAATATAATTTTTAGTTATTATAAAATAAAGAGCAACAGCAGTATAAACTGCTCCAATTCCTAATATAGGTAAAACGTCAAATATAGCAGAAATAATACTTAATATTAAGGCATACTTTATGTTTAATATTGAAAAACCTATATATGTTTCTAAAAATGTAAGTGTAACAATAAAGGAATATGCTCTCATATAACTTGTTAAAGATTTATTTAATTCCTCAACAATCAATGAAAATTTTCTTTTTCCATCAGGTGTAAATATATTTAATATTGAGGCTCTAAAGTTTAGCATATCTTTACTAAAGAAATAAGAAGATATAAGAGAAACAAAAAGTATTAAAAATATAACAGGAAGTTGTATTATAATAGACAACAATTTATTTAGTGCTGCTAAGGATATATCTAAACTTGTATATGCAAACTTTGTAATCTGTTCATTTATTTTTGAACAATAGTTGGATCAATTGTGTCATAATATAATCTTAATTTATCAAAGTATTCTTGAATGTATGGAATAAATGTGTTAACGTTAGGTATAGAAGATATAAGTTGTTTTATCTCAAAGGTTATTTTTGTGAAAATACCAATCAGTAATAAAATAAATATAGAATAGACTAAAAGGACAGAAGCTAATGATGCAATAGAATCCTTAAATTTTAATTTGTGTTTTAAAAATTTTACTAATGGTAAAGAAATTAAGGAAACAATAATTCCTATAACAAATGGAAGTGTATAGGACAAGGTTGAAAAAAATATAAAAAATACTAAAGTATAAATAGCTATGAAAATAGCAAAATTTCTTAATTTAATTAGAAATAATTTGTCAAACATACATAAAACCTCCTTTATTTTAACATTATATCACAATAAATAATAATAATCATCTGGAAGAGGTGAAAATTATGAATAATTTAGACAATCAAGTATTCTTAGAAACTGCAGAGATTTTAAAGGTTATAGGTCACCCTATTAGACTGTGCATATTAAAGGGGTTATATGTTGAAGGTGAAAAAAATGTAACTACTATGCAAGGATGTTTAAATATTCCACAATCTACTGTTTCACAACATATTGGAATTTTAAAAAATAAAGGTATTATAAAGGGAAGGAGAAATGGACTTGAAATAAATTATTCCATATGCAATGAAAAGGTTATTAAAATATTGGAGACCTTATTAAAAGAGGAATTGATATGAAAAACTTAAAGGATATTAAGGATTATGCTCAGAATATAGCAGATATTATAAAAAGCGTAATTGGTGTTGACGTTACAATAGTTGATTCAAATAATATTAGGGTGGCTGCAACTGGAATGTATAAAAACTTGATTGGAAAAAGATAGTGGATAAGTCTGCCTTTAAAAAGTCAATGGAATTAAAGAAGATATTAATAATAGATAATCCGAGGGAAGATGAAATATGTCTTGAATGCGAAAATAAAATTAATTGTATAGAATATGCAGAGGTATGTTCTCCTATCGTAGTTGAAAGTAGTGTTGTAGGAGTAATTGGATTAGTGGCACTCTCAAAGCAACAAAAGATGCAATTGAATAATAATAAGGAAAATTTAATAAAATTTTTAACTAAAATGAGCGATATGATTAGTACTAAAATTTCTGAATTAAATATATGTGAAAAACAAAACTTGATTATAAGACAAATAGAAACGATAATTAATTCAATTGATGAAGGGATTATTGCTGTTGATTTAGATAAAAATATTTTATTCAAGAACAAGATGGTAAATGAAATTTTAAAGGAGGAAGAGATAAATCTATTTATTTCTAAACTGCTACAAGAGGATATATATAAGAATGTCCTTTTAGGTAAAGAGATAAAAAATATACAGTTTGGAATAGAGGATAGAAATTTTTTGGTTTCTATAAAACCGATAGTTGATTGTAATAAGTTGCAAGGAACTATTATTTCTTTAAAAAATATGAAGGATATTAGTAAAATAATAAGAGATATGACACTTATAAATAGTGATACAACATTTGATAGTATTATAGGGAATTCAGATAATTTTTTAAAGGCTATAGATATAGCAAAGAAAACATCAAAATCAGACTCAACAGTATTGATACTTGGAGAGAGTGGAACGGGTAAAGAGTTATTTGCAAGAGCTATACATAATGAAAGTAAAAGAAAAAAAGGCCCTTTGTTGCGGTAAACTGTGCAGCAATACCAGAATCGCTTCTTGAAAGCGAGCTTTTTGGTTTTGAAGAGGGAGCCTTTACAGGTGCCAAAAGGGAGGTAAAATTGGTAAATTTGAACTTGCACAGGGAGGAACACTTTTTTAGATGAAATAGGGGATATGCCTTTGCATTTACAGGTTAAACTTTTAAGGGTGCTTCAAGAAAAATATATCGAAAGAATAGGCAGTAATAGGCAGATAGAAGTTGATATTAGAATTATAGCAGCTACACATAAAAATTTAGAGGAAATGGTGTTAAAGGGAGAGTTTAGGCAGGATTTATATTATAGGTTAAATGTTATTCCTATTAAAATACCTCCTCTTAGGGAAAGAAGAGAGGATATTAAGGTACTTATGGATTACATATTAAATAAGTGCTCTTTAAAGCTCAACAAGAATATAAAGGGTTTTGATGAAGGTGTATATGAGGCATTTTTAAATTACCATTGGCCTGGAAATGTTAGAGAATTAGAAAATATAATAGAATATCTTGTTAATATAGAAAATGGAGAATTTATAACCTATGATAAAATTCCAGAAAAACTAAAAAATAAAAAGCAAGAAGGTGCGACTATATTTGATCTAAAATATCACGAAAAAATTTAATAAAAGAAGCACTTGAAAAATTTAATTCAAGGGATGAAGCTGCAAAGGCATTAGGAATAGGAAGGGCGACCTTGTTTAGAAAGATAAAGGAGTATGGATTAAATTAGTATCAAAATGATACTTTTAGTATCATTTTGATACTAAAGAAAAGGGTATTTGAATAGGTGGTTTTAAGGGACAATAAGTATCAATTTGATACTTATTGTCCCTTAAATTGTTTATTTTATTTTGGCACGTGTTTTGCAGTAATATATGTAGGTAAGGTTATTTAGGAGGTTTGCAGTATGAGAAATTTAATAAAAACGTGCTAAAGCAAGAAGTAGTATTGGCATTAGGATGTACAGAACCAGTAGCAGTTGCACTTGCATCAGCTTCAGCTTATAGTGTAGTAAAGGGTGAAATAGATAATATAAACGTTATAGTGAGTTCAAATATATTTAAAAACGCCTTTGCAGTTGGTATTCCTGGAACTAAAAATGTAGGACTTCATATTGCAGCTGCATTAGGTGCAGTAGGAGGAGACTGCAAATTAAAGCTTGAAGTATTGAAAAATATAAATTTAAATCACGAAAAGCAAGCTAAAAAAATAGTTGAAGAGGGAAGAGTTAGAATAGATGTTGATGATTCAAAGGCACCTTTTTATATAAGGGTTGAAGTTTATACAAATAATGGTTTAGGTGTTTGTGAGATAAGGGAAAAGCACTCCAATATAGTTTATCTTGAGGCAAATGGAAGAGTTTTATATGAAAATAGGGAGGTAGCTTTAAGTAATTCAAAGGTTGAATATGATTTAAAAAATTATAGACTATTAGATTTAATTAAATGCATAGAAGAAATGGAATATGACGAATTAGAGTTTTTATTAGAAGGTGCTGAAGTCAATATTGAAATTGCAGAGGAAGGTCTAAAGAACAGCTATGGTATGGAAATAGGAAAAAGATATAGGAAAATGATTGAAGAAGGAATTTTATCCAATGACATTCAGAATAATATAATAATGATGACTGCAGCAGCTTCAGATGCAAGAATGGCGGGATGTTTTATGCCTGTTATGAGTAGTGCAGGTTCAGGAAATCACGGAATAACTGCAATTATTCCTGTTGCGGTTTGTTCTAAACTTTTAAATAAAGATAAAATTACACTTGTGAAGGCACTTGCTATATCACATATAACAACAATATATATAAAACAGTTTACAGGTAGATTATCAAGCGTTTGTGGTTGTGGTGTTGCAGCAGGAGTAGGTGCTGCCTGTGGTATTTGTTATTTATTAGGTGGTAAAGAAAAGGAGTTTGAGTATACAATTAAAAATATGGTTGGGGATATAAGTGGTGTAGTTTGTGATGGTGCAAAGCCAGGATGTGCTATAAAACTATCTACAGCAGCTGCTGCAGCCTACAAAGCAGCACTACTTGCAAATAGAGGAGTTTATGTTCCTTGTGGAAATGGAATTGTAGGATGTGATATAGAAGCTACTATAAGAAATTTAGGTGTATTTACTATAGAAGGAATGAAAAATGTTGATAGAACAATAATAAACATAATGCTTAAGAAGGAATACGAGTCTGTATGCTGATTTATGTATAGGTATTTTAACATTTTCACCATTAACAATAGTTTATAAATTGTTAATGGTGTTTTTGTTTTGGAATATTATAATAGAATAAAAGGAGGTTGATAGATTTGAATAAAATGGATATTTTAAACAGAATAAAAGAGGAAGAAGTTGAGTTTATTTATCTTCAGTTTACAGATATATTTGGAATAATGAAAAATGTTGCCATTACAACAAGTGAGCTTGAAAGAGCGTTAAATAACGAGATAGTTTTTGATGGTTCGTCTATAGATGGTTTTGTTAGAATAGAAGAATCCGATATGTATCTATATCCTGATATTAATACATTTTTAGTGTATCCTTGGTACTCAAGTTTTGGAAAAGAAGCAAGATTTATTTGCGATATTTATGATTCAGAGGGCAAGCCCTTTGAAGGAGATCCAAGATATGTTTTAAAAAAGGTATTAAAAGAAGCAAAAGAAATGGGATATAGCATAAAAATAGGTCCTGAGTGTGAGTTTTTTTATTTAATACTGATGAATTTGGTAAGCCAACATTAACAACCCACGATGATGCAAGCTATTTTGATTTAGCACCTGTAGATTTAGGAGAAAATGCAAGGAGAGAGATGGTTTTAACCCTTAATAAAATGGGATATGAAGTTGAGGCATCACATCACGAGGTTGCACCGGGCCAGCACGAAATAGATTTAAAAAATGATGATGCATTAGCCTCTGCAGATAAAATAGTAACCTTCAAACAGGTTGTAAGGAAAATAGCTAAAAATCACGGTTTGCACGCTACTTTTATGCCAAAACCAATATACGGAATACCAGGTTCAGGTCTTCATACCAATATATACGTATACAAAGAGGGTAAAAACATATTTTATGATAAAGATGACAATCTGAATTTATCTAAAGAGGCATATAGTTTTATAGCGGGTATTATGGAGCACGCAAAGGCTATATGTGCAATAACCAATCCCAATGTTAATAGCTATAAAAGGTTAGTATCGGGTTATGAGGCTCCAATGTATATATCTTGGTCTTGCAAAAATAGAAGTCCTTTAATTAGAGTACCTTCAAGGTTAGATAAAAATGCAAGAATAGAACTTAGAAGTCCAGATCCTTCTTGTAATCCATATTTAGCATTAGCAGTTATAATAAAGGCAGGATTAGATGGTATAAAAAAGGATTAAAACCTTCTGAACCTGTAGATAGAAATTTATATGAACTTACTGATGAGGAAAGACAAGAAGTAGGTTTAGATTTACTGCCTCAATCACTTAGGGAGGCAATAAAAGAACTAAAGAGGGATGATATTATAAAAGAGGCGTTAGGAAGCCACGTATATAATAGATTTATTGAGGCAAAAGAGATGGAATGGAAGGAATACAAAAGTGTAGTTACATCTTGGGAAGTAGAAAGATATTTAACAAAGTATTGATGAGGGGCTAAATATGGATAGGCTTAAAATAGCTTTAGCAGATAATGATGAAGAAATATTAAAAACTGTTCAGATAATGTTAGTGCAAATGGGATTTAATGTAGTTGCAACTGAAAAATCAGGTTCATCACTTTTAAGAAAAATAAGAAGTATAAATCCTGATGTTGCTATAATAGATGTAAATTTAAGAGGTATGTCTGCCTTTGAGATAAGTGATGTAGTTGAAAAACAAGGTATATGCCCTTGTATTATAACTATAAAAGGAAGTATAGATGAATATTTTGATAGATTAAAAAATAAATTAGTATTTGCATATATTCAAAAGCCCTTTAATGCTACAAGTTTAAGATATGCAATAGAGTCAGCATATTTTAACTACAAAAATTTAATGGATATGGATAGAAAACTAAAGGAACGAAAGCTTATTGATAAGGCTAAGGGATTAATAATGAAGAAGTACAACTTAACTGAAGACAAAGCCTATGAATATATTAGAAAAAAAGTATGGATAAAGGGTTAAGTATGTATAGAATTGCCCAGGCAATAATTGATATAATTGAAGGTAGTAATAAAAATGGAGGGGATAATAATGAAAAAGCTTGATTGTAGAGGTTTTGCTTGTCCAAGACCTGTAATTATGACAAAGAAGGAAATAGATAATATGGTTAGTGGTGAAATTGAAGTTTTAGTAGACAATCAAGGAGCTAAGGAAAATGTATCTAAACTTGCACAAAGCTATGGACTTGAGTATAGTATAAAGGAAGATAGTGAAGGAATACACGTAATTATTAAAAAGACACAGATTAAAGAAAACAGTTTAGATAAGGATGATAAAAACATTGTAATAGCTATAACAACAGATTGCTTTGGACACGGAGATGATGTATTAGGTAGAACGTTAATGAAGAGCTACATATATTCTTTAACAGAGGTTGATAAAAAGCCCAAAACATTAATATTCATCAATGCAGGAGTAAAATTAACTACTGAAGGTTCTGAGGTTTTAGAAAGTTTAAAGGTTTTAGAAGAACAGGGAGTAGAAATATTATCCTGCGGAACGTGCTTGAATTTTTATAATTTATCCGATAAATTAAAAATAGGTACTGTATCCAATATGTATACAATAGTTGAAAAGATGCACGAGGCAGCAAATACTATTAAAATATGAGGTTGATGTGTATATGGAATATATTATAGTTACATTTGAAAGCACAAACTTTGCAATACAAGCAGAATCAGTATTAAAACAGCTAAATCTTAATGTTCAAATAATACCAACTCCCAGAGAAATTACATTAAGTTGTGGAATATCTATTTTAACTCAAATTGAAAATCTTAAAGAAATAGATGAACTTGTTAAAGTAGGTAAGATAAGAATTAAGGAAGTATATAATTATATAAAGGATGATGTAAAGAAACTTGAGAGATTAAGACCATAGGTCTTAATCTCAAATTTTAAGGAGGTGATATTATGAATATAGTTAATAAATTTAAAGAGGCAGTTGAGAGTAATTTAACACAAGAAAAAATTATAGAAGGTTCTTTGAAATTTTTTAAGGCGATTGCAATAATAGTAATATGTTTAGTAATAATAAAGATAGGTGAAAAGATAATTCATTCATTTTTGAAAGGCAAAAGAAGTCTAAGTTTGGTTTAAATGAAAAAAGGCTGCAACGCTTCAGGAGCTTTTTAAGAGTTTGCTAAGATATACAATGTATTTTGTTGCAGCTATATGGATATTTGATATAAAAACAGTTATTGCAGTAACTGGAGTTGCTGGTGTTGCAATAGGTTTTGGTGCACAAAATTTAGTTAAGGATATAATATCAGGAGTTTTCATATTGTTTGAGGATCAATTTGCAGTAGGTGATTATGTTGTTATAGATGGTTTATCAGGATTTGTGGAAACTATTGGTATTAGAGTAACAAAACTAAGAGATTTTTCAGGAGATTTGCACATAATACCAAATGGAACAATATCTAAGGTTACAAATAAAACAAGAGGTAATATGAGGGCTCTTGTTGATGTAGATATTGCCTATGAAGAAGATATAGATCACGCAATCTCTGTTATAAAAGAAGTTTGTGAGGAAGTAAAAAAGATTTACAAGACATAGTAGAAGGTCCAGATGTTCTTGGAGTTGTAAAATTAGGTGAATCTGGTATAACTATAAGAGTGGTAGCAAAGACTATTCCAATGAGACAGTGGGCTATTGAAATGGAACTAAGAAGAAGAATAAAATATAGATTAGACAAAGAAGGAATTGAGATACCATATCCAAGAAGAGTTATATATAGCAAGGAAGGAGGAAAGTAGTTGGTAAAGGTATTTAATTTAGGCGATATAGTTGAGACAAGAAAGGAACATCCCTGTGGAAGTAAGACGTGGGAAGTTATAAGGCTTGGTGCAGACATAAAAATAAAATGCACAGGCTGTGGAAGGATAGTTATGCTTCCAAGGGCAAAATTCGAAAAGTCTGTAAAGAGGATAATAAAATCAGCAGTTGAAGAAAATAGTGACTTGACTTAATATTAATAATGTGTTAATATAGAGAAGTTGTAATCCCTGCTCATTTTATGAGCCGTTTAGTCCGGAGGGAGGAGGTGAACGATAATGAGAAAGTACGAAGCACTATATGTTTTAGCACCAAACCTAACTGAAGAAGAAATAAAGGCAAACGTAGAGAAGTTCAAGAACGTTGTTGTTAATGGTGGTGGAGAAGTAGAAAATATAGACGAGTGGGGCAAGAGAAAGCTTGCTTATGAAATAAACCACGTTAACGAAGGATACTATGTACTTATGAACTTCTCAGCTAATTCCGAACTACCAATGGAATTAGACAGAGTGCTAAGAATCTCCGATAGCGTTATAAGACATCTTGTTGTTAATTTACAAAAGTAATTTATAGGTGGTGTTTAAAGTGAATAAGGTTGTTTTAATTGGCAGATTGACAAAGGACCCTGATCTTAGATTTACAGCTGGGTCTGGTATTGCCGTAGCCACCTTTACTGTTGCAGTAGAAAGAAATTACGTAGGTCAAAATGGACAAAGAGAAGCAGATTTTATACCAGTTATTTGTTGGAGAAAACTTGCTGAAAATGTTGCAAACAACCTAAACAAAGGAAGGCTTGTGGCAGTATCTGGGTCTATTCAAACAAGAAAATATCAGGCTCAAGATGGAAGCACAAGATATATTACAGAGGTTGTTGCGGATGAGGTTAAATTTTTAGATTGGCCAAAGGACGGAGGTTCGGCACAAAGAGGAGCTTCAGGCATGTACGGCCAAAGCTATGAATCTCCTATCGATGATTATAACGGTGGAGATTTTATTCCAGTTGATGGAGAAGAAGAAGTTCCATTCTAGTCTAATTCTTGAGGTAAGGAGGGTAGAAAAATGGCAAACGCAAAAGGAAACTTTAAGCAAAGAAAGAAAAAGAGAGTTTGTGCTTTCTGTATGGATAAAGTTGAATACATCGATTACAAGGATGTAGCAAAGCTTAAGAAGTACATCACAGAAAGAGGAAAGATTCTTCCAAAGAGAATCACAGGAAACTGTGCAAAGCATCAAAGAGAACTAACAATAGCAATAAAGAGAGCAAGAAATATAGCTCTTCTTCCATATACAGCAGAATAATAAAGTGCCTAAAATTTAGGCACTTTTTATTTTACATTAATAATAAATATGCTATAATTGTATTAATGTAAACATAGAAATTTTTGGGGGATTTATATGTTTAATGCCGATGAACTTAATATATTAGATAATATAAAACTTATTGAAAACTACAAAGCATTTTTACTTTCATCAGTTGCAGATCTTTTTACAAGTATGGCAAAGGGAAATAAATCAAGTACCGATGAAATAACAGATGAATTATCAGAAATAATAATATTATCCTATATGCTTGGAAGAAGATTAGGTATTAGCTTTTCAGAAATAGATGAAAAGGTAATAAAGAAGCTAAAGCTTGGACTTTTAAAGGAGGAGGCAGATACACAGTATCAAGACTGTGCAAAGCTTATATCTTACATTAGAGAAGGAAGAGAGGTTTGATTATGAAAGATAGAACATCAACTCGCTCGATAGTAGAAGCAGGTTTGTTTACAGCTATAAATGTTGTATTAATTTTAGCCAGTATATACATTCCTTTTATATACTTTGTAGGCATATTTTTATGGCCAATACCTATAGCATTGACCTTTTAAGACATAATTTTAAGTATAGTCTATTATCTGTTATTGCAACAGGTGCAATTGTTGCTTTTACGGTTGATCCAATTACTGCAGTTACATTTGCAATTATATATGGTGCACTTGGACTTGTAATGGGCTATTGTATAAAAAATAAAAAGTCAGTTGCAATTACATTTACTTTTATGGCTGTAGTTGTATTTATATCAACAGCAATACTTATTAAACTGTCTAATTTAATTTTAGGACAGGATTTATTGAAATCTATGATACAGATGATAGAAGAAGCCTCAAAAATGACAAGAAAATTATATGTAGGATTAGGAGTACCAAAAGAGCAGATAGATGCGTTATTAAGTAGGCTGATACCAAGCTCAGAAGTTATTACAATGGTATTCCCAGTGACAGTGCTTTTATATTCATTGTTAAGTGCACTTATTAGTTACCTATTTGCGTACAAAATATTTAATAGATTTGGTTATAAGGTAGAAAAGGTAAAAACACTTTCACAGTGGTATATTCCTGTTAAACTTGCAACGGCAATATTAGTGATTGTATTAATTAGTTATATACTTGTAGTAACAAATTTCCCAAATGCACTATCATATTATTTTAACGCACAAATTTTATTTAGTTTTATATTTACTATAAATGGCATTGCGGCAATTGATTTTTATTTAATAAAGAGAGAGATGAAGGGATTTTTAAGGTTTTTGATAATCTTCTTTGTTATGACTTCGCCACTTGCTAATATTGTATTTATAATAGGTATTATGGATTATATATTTAACTACAGGAAACTTGATTATAGGAGAATAAGAAAATAAAAATTCCTCGCAGGAGGAGATATTTATGGATAATAAATTTTATAGATTTTTTCCAAATACAAAACTTTATATGTTATTTATAGCTATTCTTTTAGCCTTTTTAATGTTTTATAACTATCCTATAGGCATTATAGGTTTAGTTATTTATGCTTATCTTATATACTATAATTTAAAGATAAATAAAATAAGAAGCCAGGAGTTTTCAAAGTTTGTAGAGACTCTCTCGGCGGATATTGACATTGCTGGTAAGAACACACTATCCAAAATTCCTATTCCTCTTGTTATAGTAGATAGTAGTGGTAAAATTCTTTGGGCAAATTCTCTTTTTATATGAATACAAAAATTAATTTATATGGCAAGGATATAAGGGAATTCATAAAGAATTTTGATTCAAATTTAATATTAAAAAATAAAGAATATTTCTTTGAAAAGGTAGCAATTAAAGATAAGATATTTAATGTTTTGGTCAGTCCGGTTGAGGCAGAAAAGGAAAAGGATAGATATATATTTTTGCTTTATTTTATTGACTATACTAATTATTATACTTTATACGATATGTATAATGAAAAAAATCTATTGTAGCACTTTTAGAGGTTGATAATTTTGATGAAGTCATAAAAAGTACAGAGGATATAAACAGACCTACACTTCTTGCAGAGATAGATAATAGAATTAATGCATTTGCCTATTCCATAGATGCATTGATAAGAAAGTATGACAACTATAAATATATATTAGTGTTTGAAAGCCACTATTTTGATGTGTTAGTAGAAAATAAGTTTGATATATTAGATAAAATAAGAGAGATTGATGTAGGAAATAAAATACCTGTAACGTTAAGTATTGGTTTAGGTAGAAATGGAGAAACAATTGCAAAAACACATCAATTTGCAGTTGCAGCAAAGGATTTGGCATTAGGTAGAGGAGGAGACCAGGCTGTTGTTAAAGATGGCGATAGGTTATCCTTCTATGGTGGAAAGACAAAGGAAGTTGAAAAAGAACAAGGGTTAGGGCAAGAGTAATTGCCCACGCTATTTCAGATTTAATAGAACAGACAGAAGAAGTTGTAATTATGGGGCATGAAGTTCCTGATATAGATTGTTTAGGGGCTTCCCTTGGGATGTATAGAGGCGTAAAATTATGTGGTAAAGAAGCCTATATAGTTTTGAATACTGTTAATAGTTCAATTGAAAAAATGATGGAGAAGGTTATAAAGTCTGGACAATATAATGGAGTTTTTATTAAAAGCGAATTAGCATTACAAAAGGTGATGGCAGGTGCACTTTTAATCATTGTGGATGTTCATAGAAGAAATTTGTTGGAGTGCCCAGAACTTGTAGATTATGCCAAAAATATAGTAATAATTGATCACCATAGAAAAAGTGCAGATTTTATTGAAAAAGCAACTATGAACTATATTGAGCCCTATGCAAGTTCAACCTGTGAACTTGTTACAGAAATACTTCAATATCTAAAAGAAAAACCTCAAATTGAACCTTTAGAGCTTCAAGCACTAATGGCAGGTATATATATGGATACAAAACTTTTCATTTAAAACAGGAGTTAGAACCTTTGAAGCAGCAGGTTTTTTAAAGAAAAATGGAGTAGATATAATAGAGGTAAAAAAGTTGTTTATGGATGATTTAGAAACATATAAAGAAAGGACAAAATTAGTTGCAAATGCAGAAATAAATGATAAAATAGCAATTGCAGTATATGATGGTATAGTTAAAAATCATTTGGTAATACCGCAGGCTGCAGATGAACTTTTAACTTTAGAGGGTGTCGAAGCATCCTTTGTACTTGCAAAATTAGATAATGAGGTTGTAATAAGTGGAAGATCTTTAGGTGGTATTAATGTACAGCTGATATTGGAAAATTTAGGGGCGGAGGTCATATGACCATAGCAGGTGCTCAACTTAGCAATGTTGATATACAGGACGCAAAATTGTTGTTATTAGAATCAATAAAAAATACTTTAAGGAGAGTGACGAAAGATGAAGGTAATATTAAAGGCTGATATTAAGGGTGTAGGTAAAAAGGATGAGGTAATAAATGTATCAGATGGATATGCAAGAAATTTTCTATTTCCAAAGAAGCTTGCAGTTGAAGCAACAGAGGGCAACTTAAGGGTTTTAGAGGAACAAAAGGCAAAGGAAGCTGAAAAGAAAAGAGAAGAGATAAAGGCTGCACAGGAGCTTGTAAAGAAGTTAGCTACATTGACTGTTGAAGTTGCTGTAAAGGTTGGAGATAATGGTAAGATTTTTGGTTCAGTAACATCAAAGGATATAGCAGATGCATTAAAGAAACAACACAATATAGATATTGATAAGAAGAAGATAGATTTACCTGAAGCAATAAAGATTGCTGGAGTATACACTGTTGATGTTAAGGTATATCCAGAGGTTACGGGAAAGCTTAAGGTATCTATTTTACAAAAATAGAGAGGAGTATTTGATTGAATAAAAGAAATAACTTAGCAATTGATTTAAAAAATAATTTTACAAATATGATGAATGACATTGATGTACAGGTTGAAGCACTTAAGGAACTATTAAATAAGCTATATGGTGAAAAATATGTAAATGATGTGTTAAAGAAATTAAATCTAAAAAGCAGTATAAAAGTGATAAAGTAGAAGACAAAATATTTGTTTTACAAAGGTTAATTTTAAAGAAGGAGGATTATATAGATAATCCTATAGAATGTCTTCAGGAGATAAAAAGGAACTCTCAAAAAAATAGCTTTAAGACACGTTGAGGATGAAATAGACGGAGAGGTTGAAAAATATCTTCTTGAAAAACAAGACAAGCTTATAGAGGAAGTAAAGCTAAGCATAATTAAAAAGAAAAATGGTTCAGAAAACAGCAAGACATTAAAGAAACTTGTGGAATTACAAAAGCTTGATACAATAAAACTTTCAAAATCAATAATGGAGTTCTTAAGGCCTGAAAATAAGGATGAAATAGTAGGGCAGGAAAGAGCTTTAACAGCACTTGTATCAAAGCTCTGTTCACCATACCCACAGCACATAATACTTTATGGTCCTCCAGGTGTTGGAAAAACAACAGCAGCAAGACTGGCACTTAAGATTGCAAAGGAGTTTAAGACGTCTGTATTTAATGAGGATGCACCCTTTGTAGAAGTTGATGGAACAACATTAAGGTGGGACCCAAGAGAGATAACAAGTCCTCTTTTAGGTTCTGTGCACGATCCTATATATCAAGGAGCAAAAAGGATTTTATAGAAACAGGAGTCCCAGAACCAAAACTTGGACTTGTAACAAAGGCCCACGGTGGTGTTCTTTTTATTGATGAAATTGGAGAAATGGATGAAATGCTCCAAAACAAACTATTAAAGGTATTAGAAGATAAAAGGGTTGAGTTTTCATCATCATATTATGATCCTGATGATGAAAGTGTGCCTCTTTATATAAAGAAACTATTTAATGAAGGAGCACCAGCTGACTTTATATTAATTGGTGCAACTACAAGGGATCCAAGTGAAATAAACCCTGCATTAAGGTCAAGATGTGCCGAGGTGTATTTTGAACCTTTGACTAAAAAGCACATTAAGCAGATTGTTTTAAATGCAGCAAATAAGTTAAAAATTAATATAGAAGATAGGGCAACTGATGCAATAAGCGAATATACGCTTGAAGGAAGAAAGGCTGTTAATATACTTGCTGATGTATATGGATATGTTGTTCAAAAGAGGGAACAGAAAATATTACAATAACCCTTCAAGATGTATATGAGGTTGCTGCACTGTCAAGATTAACTCCTCAGTTTAAAAATTATTCAAAGGAGACTAAGGAAATAGGAAAGACTTATGGACTTGGTGTATATGGATTTTTAGGTTCTGTTCTTGAAATAGAGGCAGTAGCCTTTAAAAAGGATTCGCCTTCAGGTACAGTAAGGTTTAATGATACTGCTGGAACTATGGCTAAGGATTCTGTCTTTAATGCAGCAACTGTGATAAGACAGATTACTGGAGAAGATATTTCAAATTATGATGTTCACGTTAATGTTGTGGGCGGAGGAAATATAGATGGTCCTTCTGCTGGACTTGCTATAACACTATCTATTTTAAGTGCAATTGAAGAAAAACCTCTAAGACAGGATATTGCAATAACAGGTGAAATATCTCTAACTGGAAGTATTAAGCCTGTTGGAGGAATACCTGAGAAGATATATGGGGCTCTTCAGGGAGGAATTAAGAATATTATTATTCCAAAGGAAAATTTAAAGGATGTTCCAATAAACATTGAAGAGGCTAATATTATACCTGTAGACCATATTAATGAAGTACTTGATATTGTATATTAGGAGGTGAGGAAATGGAAACACAGTTAAGAGTTCCTCCACATAATATTGAGGCAGAACAGTCTGTACTTGGTGCTATGATAATAGAAAATGATATTATCTATGAAGTGTCTGAAATACTAACAGGTGATGAGTTTTATAAAGAGGGACATAGAGTTCTGTATAAAACTATAATGGAAATACACAATGATGGAAAACCTGTTGATACAATAACATTGATTGATACTTTAAAGGGAAGAGATTTGCTTGAGGTAGTTGGAGGAATTTCTTATATAAGTGACCTTATCTCCTCAGTACCTGCAGTATCAAATGCTAAGCACTATGCAAAGATAGTTGAGGAAAAGTATCTACTTAGAAGCTTAATATCTGCATCTCATAGAATTATGGATAAATGCTATAATGAACAGGATGATGTAGAAGAGGTTTTAAGTGATGCAGAAAAAGTATATTTGATATATCTCAAAAAAGAAAAATGAGGATTTTGAATCAATAAAGCCTATATTAGAGAGAAGTTTTGAACAAATAGAACACGTATACAAATTTAAAGGGGATACAACAGGAATACCTTCTGGTTTTATTGATTTAGATAAAAAACATCTGGTTTTCAAAAGGGAGATTTTATACTGGTTGCGGCAAGACCATCAATGGGTAAAACTGCCTTTGTATTAAATATAGCTCTTCACGCTGCACTTAGAGATTCAAAAGCGTAGCTATATTTAGTCTTGAGATGTCAAAGGAACAGCTTGTATATAGAATGCTTTGTGCAGAGGCAAATGTTGATATGCTAAAGCTTAGAACAGGGGATTTAGATGATGAGGATTGGCTAAGACTTGCAAGAGCAGCAAGCCCTATGGCAAAGGCTTCAATATTTATTGATGATACACCAGGTATTTCAATAATGGAGATGCGTTCTAAATGTAGGCGATTAAAGATGGAAAAGGGCCTTGATTTAATAATGGTAGACTACCTTCAGCTTATGAGTGGAGGTAAGAAATCTGAAAGTAGACAGCAGGAAGTTTCAGAAATATCAAGGTCATTAAAGGCTATTGCTAAGGAGATGAATGCACCTGTAATTGCATTATCCCAGCTTTCTCGTGCACCAGAGGCAAGATCAGACCACAGGCCAATTCTATCAGACCTTAGAGAATCAGGTTCTATAGAGCAGGATGCTGACCTTGTTATGTTTTTATATAGAGATGAATACTATAACAAGGAATCGGAAAAGAAGAATATAGCAGAAGTTATTATTGCAAAGCAAAGAAATGGTCCAACGGGAACTGTTGAACTTGCTTGGCTTGGACAATATACTAAGTTTGGAAATCTGGATAAGTACCATAATGTGTAAAAAGCAAAAGGTGCAACACACCTTTTGCTTTTTTATGTAAGCGTCAAAATTTTAGCACCTACAACTTTTATAAAAAGACATTAAAATATCCGGTTCTATAATAAATGTTGGGGCGTAGACCCAGCATATTTTTTACAAAAAATATGTGCACCTGATTAGACACCTGGTAAAATTAAAATAACCAAACAAAAACCTTACCTGAAAGGAGGCATCCATCAAGTGCACACTAATAATTCTATCAAAAATTTATTAGGTTTTAAAGATGTTATTATAAAAAGATTATTCATAATGACACGTACATTGAGATATACTTAGAAACTAAGAAAAAAATTTGTACTTGCCCTAATTGTAATTCCAAAGTTACAAGAGTTCACGATTATAGAATTCAGCGTATTAAAGACATACCCTTATTCTTTAAACATACTTTTATCATTCTTAAAAAACGTAGATATCGTTGTAATGCCTGCGGCAAAAATTTTATGAACATATAGAATTTTTACCTCGTTATCATAGAATAACTAATAGATTAGCTATGTTTGTAATTTATGAATTATCTAATGAATATAGTATGACATCAGTTGCTAGAAAAACTAATCTATCTATCGATACTATAAAACGTATTTTTGATAATGTATCTTACTCTTCTCCTACTAATTTACCTAAAATAATATCTATAGATGAATTTAAAGGTAACTCTGGTGGTTCTAAATATCATTGTGCAATAGTCGATCCTGTTAATCATAAAATACTAGACATTATTAAAGATAGAAAAGAGCATATTCTTATAGATTATTTTAGAAAAATTAAAAATCGCGATAGCGTTACACACTTTATTTGTGATATGTGGCAACCCTATATTGATTTAGCTAAAACTTATTTCAAAAATGCTGTAATTGTTATAGATAAATTTCACTATATTAGACAAGTCATATGGGCAGTAGAAGCGGTAAGAAAACGTATCCAAAGAGAACTATCAATTAAATTAAGAAAATACTTTAAAAGAAGTAAAAAGCTTATTTTAAAAAGATATGGCTTACTTGATACAGATTCAAAGTTAGCTTTACAAGTTATGTTTTCTTATAATAGTGAATTAGCAATTGCCCACACTTTAAAGGAAAAGTTATTGAGTATTATTGATGCTTCACCTTCTTCTAACGAAGCTCGTGTCCTCTTAAAAGATTGGATTAAACTTGCACAAAATAGTGGTATCAATGAATTGAAAAGATGTGCAAATACCTATATCAGATATTTTAATGAGATTTGTAATTCTTTTGATATTCCTTATACAAATGCTTGTATAGAAGGATTTAATAATAAAATCAAAGTTATTAAAAGAATAGCCTTCGGCTATAGAAATTTTGATAGATTCAGGAATAGAATTCTTCATTGTTGTAATAAATAATCTGTTAAATATTGTATTTTAGGAAATCCAACTATCGTTGGTCTTTTTGTCGTGCAATTTTTTAAGGGTAAACTCCCCTCATCCTATCTATCTTGCTAAAATCATTATCAAATAAGAAAGGACAGGCATTCTAATCTAATGCCCGCCCCAACTATTGACAAAGAGCCAAATATCCTAGTAAGGCAAATAAGCTTTACTAGGATTAATTTATTTCTTATCTTTAATTTTCATATCTTCAGGTATTTTATGAGACCAAGGCATAAGATTACCTAAGCTATCGCTATCTTGCATATCTATTTTTGATAGGTTATCAAACAAATAGACTAAATACTTTTCTACAACTATATTGTTAGCCTTGGCAGTTTCAATAATACTATATATAATAGCACTAGATGTTGCACCTTTTGCTGTATTTGCAAACAAAAGTTTTTTCTACCTATTACAAAAGGTTTGATAGCTCTTTCTGCTGCATTATTATCAATTTCTAAAGAACCATCAAGCAATACATTCTTTAGTCCAGGTAAATGTTTTTTAGCGTAGTCTAGTGCTTTGCCTAATGGACTTCTTGGAAGAGCATTAGGTATTTCTCTTTCAACATAATCTATAAATTCATCTAATAGCGGAGCTAATTTTTCAGCTCGTATTTTATATCTAATTTCATAATAGTTTTCATCACTTGAATAAGATTCTCGTAATTCTTTTCAAGTTTATAAATTTGCTCACAAAAATTAAACCCTATTATAGCTCTAGAGTCCTTTAGGGCTTCCTCATCCAGCTCTGCAATTATATTATAAAAGTGTCTTCTTATATGAGCTAAGCAGTACACTCTTGTAGCATTTGAAACAGAGTTATAGCCACTATAACCATCTGTTTGAAGATACCCACTAAAATCTCCTAAGAAATTTTTAGGGCAAGAGCTTGAACAGGTATTTTGATAATCATACAAAATTACAGGCTTTGAATTAGTATTACTCATATATAACCACATATATTTTTAGATTTAGACTCTGTACCATTATCATTAATTACAGTTAGAGTAGTTTCATCTGCATGAATATAATTTCTACTTAACAATTCTTTTTTCATGTGGTTATATATTGGTTCTAGAGCTTTGGCTGCCGCCATAGTCCAGTTTGATAGAGTTTGCCTTGAAAGTGTGGCTCCCATCATATCAAAATATGTTTCCTGCCTGTAAAGTGGTATAGCATGTTGATATTTTAAAGTAAGAGTATGTGCAACCAATTCATGTGAAGCCATGCTGTTGTAAAAAATAGTCTTTGGAGCTTCCGTTGAAATTATATTACTTTCGCCTGTTTCTTTTTCACAAGCTTTACAAGCGTAGCTGTATATAATATGTTCTTCAACTATAAGTTTAGCTGGAACATACTTTATAATTTCCTTTCTAGATTTAACACCAATTTCAACAAGATCTTCACCACATTCTTTGCATTTAAGGTCTTCGCCTTCTAATTTATGTTCAATAACCACTCTTTCTAAATTTGCAAGATTATCTTTTTACCTGTACTGTTATTTCTCTTAGCTCTTCTATATGTAATTTCTTCTAAAGTAGGTTCTTCTGCTTTTGAATCACTATGTTTTTCAGCCTCGTTAAAAAGAGATAGTTGGTTAGCATCTACTTGTTCACTAGATGTTCCAAATATCTTTTTATTCTTATTTGATATAATAGACTTTAAAAATTCTATTTCATTTTTAAGATTTTTTATTTCTTCATCTTTTTGACTTAATTCCTTTGATTTCGCATTGATTTCTTCTTCCATCTTTTCTATTAATGCTTTTGTAGTATCATCTATTTCATTAGTTAAAATTTCGTGATTCATCGTAAAGTACCTCTTTAGAATTTATTTTACAAATTAATTATATCATAAAAGTCCTTGAAAATAAAGGTTTCTCAAGGACTTTTTATGTTCTATTAAAAATAATTACTTGGTTTTATAGGTTTAAATTTAGATACTGTTCTTACTTCGTAACCTTTTAAAAGCCAACGTAATTCTTCTATATTAACTTTTAATGCTTCTTGTGGATTTGATGGCCATTTAAAGCGATTAGCTTCTAAACGATAATAATATAACCAAAAGCCTTCGTCAAAATGCAGAATCTTTAATTTATCCATTTGTTTGTTGCAAAAACAAATAAGGCTTTTTCAAATGGGTCTAGCTTCAATTGACTTTGGACTATCATTACTAGACCATCTATACTTTTTCTTAAATCCGTAAAGCCGCAGGCAAGATAAACTGTTTGTACTTTTTCTATATTTAGCATGATATAGATAATTCCTTTATTATTTTAGATATTAGATTGACTTCATCAGAAGGAATGATTACAGTTACATTACCTACGGTAATTTTTACTTCTTTTGATAATTTAGCAGTTTCTTTTGCTCATCTTGTATAGCTAATGGAATAGCGTGAAATACAATGTCTTTTCTATCATTTGATTCTTCCTTTTGCAATCTTTTTCTATGGTAATAGAATTGTGTTTTACAAATGTCATTTTCTATACAAAAATCCTTTACTGTTATTGAACCATTATATGATTCAAATTTCTTTATATATTCTTCCCATTTAGCATGACTCATTCTTTTACCCATAAATTACCTCCCATTAATAATATTTGCTTTTATTCTATCAATGGGAGGATGAGATATCTAGGTACTTAATTTTTGACGCTTACTTTTTATTATACTAACCATATACTTGAATCAGCATCTGAGGGCATTCTAAGGTCTCCTCTTGGGGAGAAGCATACGCTTCCAACTTTAGGGCCATCAGGCATACAAGAACGTTTAAACTGTTGAGAGAAAAATCTTCTATAAAATACATTTTGCCACTTCTTTATATATTCCTTATCATATTTATCGGAAAAGGCATATTCAGCCAGGAATAGTACCTTTTCAGGAGGCATATTGTATCTTACAGCATAGAAAATAAAGAAATCGTGAAGTTCATAGGGACCTACTGCATCTTCTGTTTTTGTTTTATATTACCCTCTTTATCAGGGGGAAGAAGTTCTGGGCTTATTGGTGTATCTAATATATCCTTTAGTATGTCTTGTGTTTTCTTATCTTCTGTTTTTTCAGCATACCAATTTACTAAAAATTTAATAAGTGTTTTTGGTATACTTGCATTTACAGCATACATTGACATATGATCTCCGTTATATGTACACCATCCAAGTGCAAGTTCAGAAAGGTCGCCAGTACCAACAACTATTCCACCTATTTTATTTGCTATATCCATTAGTATTTGAGTTCTTTCTCTTGCTTGAGTATTTTCATAGGTTAAATCGTGTATATCTTTATCGTGTCCAATATCCTTAAAGTGCTGTAGGCACGCATCTTTAATATTTATTTCCATTAAAGTACATCCAAGAGATTTAATTAGATTAACAGCGTTTGTATAGGTTCTATCTGTTGTTCCAAAGCCAGGCATTGTTATAGCAATAATGTTTTGAGAAGGTATGTTTAATTCCTTAAAGGTTTTATAGGTAACAAGAAGAGCAAGGGTAGAATCAAGTCCACCAGAGATACCTATAACAGCCTTTTTAAGTCCCGTATGTTCAAAACGCTTTGATAAACCTGCAACCTGAATATTAAATATTTCATTACATCTAATGTCTATTTCTTGTTTATTGGAGGGTATAAAAGGAGTTTTAGAAATATATCTGTCAAAACCTTCGATATTAATTTTATTAAAGTTAATATAGACTGTTTGAGGTTTTATATTAGAGATTTTTAGGCTATCTATAAATGTCTTGTTAATTTGTCTTTCGGAGTTTAATCTGTCTATATCTATGTAGGAATATATAATTTGACTCTCTCTTTTAAACCTTTGTGAAGAGTTTAATAGAGAACCATTTTCACATATTAATAGGTCTCCGCTAAAGACCAAATCAGTTGTCGATTCGTGAACTGATGCAGAGGCATATATATATCCACATATGCATCTTGCACTTTGGCCCTTTATGAGCTCACGCCTATAATCTGACTTTGCAACAACTTCATTGCTGGCAGATAGGTTTAATATTATATTTGCACCATTTATACAAAGAAAACTACTTGGAGGTATAGGTGCCCATACATCCTCACATATCTCAACACCAACTCTTAAGTCTAAGTTTTTATCTTCAATTATCACATTTCCAAAGGGAACTTTTTGGTCTAATAAAGTTATCTCCTCAAGGCTTTCAACCTCAAATCCAGAAGAAAACCATCTTTTTCATAGAATTCTCGGTAATTAGGGATATACATTTTAGGTACAACGGAGAGTATTTTTCCAGATTTAAATACAACTGCACAATTTAAAAGTATATGGTTTACTAAAATAGGCGTTCCAACAGCACAAAGTATATCTGTATGCTTTGTTGATTCTATAATGTTTTTTAGTGCTGTATAGGCGTCGTTTATTAATTTTTTTGGGAAAATAAATCAGCACAGGTGTATCCGGTTATACTAAGTTCAGGAAATACAATTATCTTTGCTGAATTTTTATCTGCCTCTAATATAATATTTTTATTTCCTCTGCATTATAAAAGGGATTAGCAACTTTTAGCTTAGGTGAAGATGCTGCCACCTTTATGAAACCAAAATTATTCACAGTATCACTCCCTCTTTAGTATCTAATTCTAATTTACTACAAATTTTTAATTTTGGTAAGAAGGATATATTAATGTTAGATAGAACTTTTACTATTGAGGAGAGTGATATAATGTATAGAGCAACGAAAAGTGCAAAGATTGAGAGTTTACTGCTTGTAATGTTTGGTGTATCCATAGGTATTATTCCTTTATTAAGTGGGAAAAATATAGGCGTTGAAAATATTTTAACTTCTATTTTAGTGATAATACTCAGGATTTTTATGTACAAAAGGGTAAACAGGATAAGGGTTATTATCCACAATGACAGGGTAGAATACTATGGTGAGTCTAAAAAAGCGATAGAGTTATATACTTTAACAACATATATCTTGTGGAAACTGTGAATAAACCAGGAGCTTTTTTAACCTTTATTGTGGATAAGTATAAAGAGGGTGGAAGATGGATTATTAGAGGTACTTTTCCACAGGCAACAGAGAGGGAAATGGGAAAGGATAAGGATATTAAGCTGGATTTTAAAAAAATCTTTGTATTGACAGCAGAAAGATAGAAAAAGCAGAGAAATAATAGAGATTATATGCTCTAAAATATCAAAAACAAGAATTGGAGATGGCACAGAGAGATATATAAAGGGGATAAACGAAGAGCATAGGGATGAGGCTGAGGAGGTTAAGATAAGTAGTTTTGTATATAAAATAGTAATGTCGATTAATTTAATAGGTCTTTTAATAGTTTTAATGATATTAGAAGGAAAATCTCCTATATTACGAAACACTTATTTTAGAATAGTAACGTTAATAGTTTTTTATTAAATGGAGTTTTTTCATTATATTTACGTGTTAAATATAAGAATAATAAAAACTATAAAATCATATTTAATATAGGAATGATAATAAGTGCTCTTATAATATCATTACTGTTTATATAAGCCCTACAATGCAGTAGGGCTTATATACGTTATAGTTGGAACTATTATTATTATCTACAAGATTAATGTACGCTAATTAACGAAAAATATATAATTCAATAATAATATTATTCGATTTTTCGTTGACTTATTAAAAAGGGTTTGGTAGTATTTTATTGGAGTAAAAAGGAGGGGTATTATGAAAAAATATGATGTAATTATAGTAGGTGGAGGACCTGCTGGAATTTTTACTGCCCTTGAATTAGTAAAACAAAATCCTAACTTAAGTATTGCACTCTTTGAAAAGGGTAAAAGTATGCTAAATAGAAAATGCCCCAGCAGCGAAAATAAGGTAAAATGCGTAAAATGCAATCCTTGCTCTATTGTTTCTGGATGGGGAGGAGCAGGTGCGTATAGTGATGGTAAGCTAACTTTAACAACTGAATTTGGCGGAGTGTTAGACGAATATATTAGTAAAGGCGAACTACAAAGTCTAATTGATTATATAGATAATATATATTTAGAATTTGGAGGACCGAGTGAAATACACGGAGAGATAACTCCAAAGGTCGAAGAAATAATGAGAAAAGCAGCTGCTGCTGATTTAAAATTTATACCAGCAAGAATAAGACATTTAGGAACAGACAATTGTTTTAATATATTAAAGGAGATGGAAGAATATTTAAGAAAGAAAATAGATGTTTATACTCTAAAGCCTACAAGGGAGCTTATAATTGAAAATGATAAGGCAAAGGGAGTCATTACACAGGATGGAGAAGAGTATACTGCTGAATATGTTGTAGTTTGTCCTGGACGTGAGGGTTCAGATTGGTTTTTAAAGAGGTTGAAAGATTAAATTTAGAGTTTGATACAAACCCAGTTGACATTGGTGTTAGAGTAGAGTGTCCAGCAATAGTTATGAAGGATATAACAGATGCGGTCTATGAGTCAAAGCTTATATACTATACAAAATCCTTTGATGATAGGGTTAGAACGTTTTGTATGAATCCAAATGGTGAAGTGGTTGTGGAAAATAATGATGGAATAAAAACCGTAAATGGGCACAGCTATGCCAATAAAAAACTAACAATACTAATTTTGCACTGCTTGTAAGTAAAAACTTTACAAAGCCCTTTAAATCTCCAATAGCCTACGGTAAGTATATTGCCAGCCTTGCCAATATGTTGGGAGAAGGGGTTATAGTGCAAAGATTAGGAGACCTTTTAGAGGGAAGAAGAACAACCGAGGAAAGGTTAAAAGAGGACTTGTTGAACCAACTTTAGTTGATGCAACTCCTGGAGATTTAAGTTTAGTTTTACCATATAGGTTTTTAACTGATATAATAGAAATGTTAGAAGCTCTTGATAAGGTAGCTCCAGGCATTTATTCTAAACATACTCTTTTATATGGTGTAGAGGTTAAGTTTTATTCAATGAGATTAAAGCTTACAAATAACCTTGAAACTCAAATTAAGAATTTATTTGCAGCAGGTGATGGAGCAGGAGTAACAAGAGGACTTGCACAAGCTTCAGTATCTGGGGTTATTATTGCAAGAGAAATTATTAATAGGATGAGGTGATTATATGTCAGCACTTGTAGTTATTGGAGCCCAATGGGGAGATGAAGGAAAAGGAAAAATAACAGATTTTTTAGCAGAGGGAGCAGACGTTGTAGTTAGATATCAAGGTGGAAATAATGCTGGTCATACAGTTGAAGTTTTAGATAAAAATATAAGCTTCATTTAATTCCATCAGGTATTCTTTATGATACAAAACTTTGTGTTATAGGAAATGGAGTTGTTATTGACCCAATGGCGTTTTTGACGAGTTAAATTATTTAGAAGGAGAAGGGGTTAAGGTTTCACCAGAAAAATTAGTTGTGAGTGATAGAGCCCACGTTATAATGCCATATCATAAGATTTTAGATAAACTATCAGAACAAAAAGAGGAAGTAGAGATATAGGTACAACAGGTAAGGGGATAGGTCCCTGCTATACAGATAAACACGAAAGAACTGGAATTAGAGTTTGTGATCTTTTGAATAAAGAAACCCTAAAGGAAAAACTTGAGCTTAATATTGCTGCAAAGAATAAAATAATAAAGGAAATATATAATGGAGAAGAATTAAGCTTTGATGAAGTTTATTCACAATATATTGAGTTTGGAGAAAGATTAAGACAGTACGTTAGAGATACTTCAGTCATTCTATATGATGCTATAAAATCTGGAAAAAAGGTTTTGTTTGAGGGAGCACAGGGAACGCTTTTAGACATAGATTATGGAACATATCCATATGTAACATCTTCACACCCAATTTCAGGTGGTGTATGTATTGGAGCGGGAATTGGACCAACTATGGTTTCAAATGCAATAGGAGTATGTAAGGCTTATACAACAAGAGTTGGTAAAGGACCTTTCCCAACAGAGCTATTTGATGAAATGGGAGATCATATAAGAGAAAAGGGATTTGAGTATGGAACAACAACAGGACGTGCAAGAAGATGCGGATGGTTGGATTTGGTCATATTAAAGTATGCAGTTAGAATATCAGGATTAACAAGTCTTGCAATAACTAAATTAGATACTTTATCAGGTATAGATAAAATAAAGGTTTGTGTAGGGTATGAGCTTGATGGAAATGTAATAGATTATTTCCCAGCCTCCTTAGATGATTTAGAAAGATGTAAACCTATTTATAAAGAGTTTGATGGTTGGGATAGCTCAGTAGAGAAGGCAAAGACCTTTGATGATCTACACGAAAATGCTAAAAAGTATTTAAGATTTATAGAGGAGTATACAGATACAAGGATATCAATAGTATCAGTAGGTCCAAACAGAAGTCAAACTATAGTGGTTAATAAATATTAAAATGAGGGTGGTTAGATCCACCCTTATTCCAAAAATTACATCAAAAATTTTTTAAAAAAGGTGTTGACTTTCAAAAAAAATCGTGTATTATATACAAGTGTCGGGGCGATGAGCCGAGACGATAAAGAAAGTTGGCCCCTTGGTCAAGCGGTTAAGACACCACCCTTTCACGGTGGTAACAGGGGTTCGAGTCCCCTAGGGGTCACCATATGGGCGCGTAGCTCAGCTGGGAGAGCATCTGCCTTACAAGCAGAGGGTCACAGGTTCGAGCCCTGTCGTGCCCACCATAAATGGCCCAGTAGCTCAGTTGGTTAGAGTGCCGGCCTGTCACGCCGGAGGTCGAGGGTTCGAGCCCCTTCTGGGTCGCCATATTTGCCGGCTTAGCTCAATTGGCAGAGCAACTGACTTGTAATCAGTAGGTTGTAGGTTCGATTCCTATAGCCGGCTCCAAAAGCACGCATAATGCGTGCTTTTAATTTTTGTGGCAACTTATTTTAATGTCAGTTAAAAAATGCTGGGTTCTTCCCAGCATTTTTTATTTTTTAAACTTTTTCTGTATTCTTATATCCTCGCCATAAAACTTAAATAGAGTAAAATGGCCGAGTATTCTTGAGGTTATTCTTTCAGGATAGTTTTGTATTATATCATTTAGTTGAAAATTTGTAGATATAAGCATTTTCTTTTTATTTAATATTCTTGTATTTATTATATTAAAAAGTTCAGAGTATGAATAGGGTGTTACAGGTTCTGTTCCAAGGTCATCAATTATCAAAAAGTCGCACTCTAAAAGCTCATTTAGTTCATTATAGTTAGAAGTATCTTCAAACCTACATCTTCTTATAATATCCATTAGGTTTGAGGCAGTCTGATAAATAACTACTTTTCCTTTATCAAGAAGCTCCTTTGCGATGCAGTTTGATAAAAGGTTTTTCCTAAACCAGAACTACCATAGAAGAAAAGACTCTCGTTAGTTTTATCGAAGTTTTTGTATAGTTTACTGCATAGGCATATATTTTTTCTATATTTTCCCTTGGGCTTAAGGGTTCGTTTTCATAGGGAATACTTGAGTAATATTCAAAATTGAAGGTATCAAAATTTTCAACTCTTAAAATTTCATTTAAATTTGACTGCTGATAATATCTATTTATTAATTTTTGTCTAAAACAACTGCAGAACTTATTGTTAATATATCCTGTATCCTTACATTTTTTACATTTATATTTTATTTCCATATAGTCAATTGGATATCCGTATTTTGATAAAAGCTCTGTTTTTTCAATTTTTAAATCGGTTATTCTTTCCTTTTGAGTTTTGATATATTCTTCTACATCTTCTATCTCTTTTGAAACAACTGAAGTTGCTATATTAAATCCTATGGAGGATATCTCTTTATCTATTTCTTTAATTCGTGGTATTTTAGTATATATTTCTTCTATTCTTTTTTCTTGTTCAGTTTTTGCATATTCCCTAAGTTTTTCATATTCATTTATAATTTCAGATACATATTTATTCTTCATTTAGTTCACCCCTTCCAAGGAGTTTTTTCTCAAGCTCACTAATATCGTACTGCCTTTGTCCGCTATATGCAATATAAGGATGCTGAGTTTTTGACGTTTTATCCTTTTTACTTATCTTTTTATCAAGTCGTTTTATATCGCTAACATTTTTTACACCCAGATTATACCAATCTGTTACTATTTTATCTATATAATTTAAGTTTGGTTCATTTATTCTCATAATAGCAATTCTGCAGGCCTCCAAAACAACATCAATAGGCATACTGTAATTATATAGCCATTTTTCTAATAGTTCTTCTTGTGGGACAGAAATATCTGAATCCTTAAGGCCAATGAAGTTTAAAATTTGTCTATATTTTGTCCATTTTTCTTCATATTTTCTTATGTGGTTTTGAGCATCTTCTATAGTTTTTATCCCCTTTTCGTGCCAACCTATGGCTACCTTTTCGATATACCTGATATCTGTCTTTTTCTTAGATACGCAGTATTCAATTAAAAATATTAAAACCTCAAAGGAAAAATGAAATTTGTCCATAAGCATAGTAAAAAATTTGTAATCAGAAGGGGTTAGAGGTCTTGCTAAAGCTATTTCAATATCCTTAAAAATGTTTTTGTTATTGTCAATGATAACAAAACAGGAATCGTCATCTAAATTTAATGTATTAAAGCTAACCTCTCCAGAATCCGATATGTGAATCAAACCATTTTCCTGCCAATAGCCTAAAGCATTTATAATTTCAGATTCAGATATATTTAACTTCTTTGAAATAGATTCTGTTGAGCAACTTGTGTTTGTATAGGAAAGTCTAAGCAGAGTTAGATAGACTTTAATATAATCTCCGTGGGCTTTAGGAATATATTTGTCTATAAATAATGTTGATAGAGGTATAAATTTTGGTTCTGGAGGTGTTAAGGATATATTTGGCATTTCAATCACTTCCCAATGTTTTTTAGCTTATATTATTATATCAGAAGTGATTTCATACCACAATAAAGTAAAGATATGAATAAAATATTAAAAAATACATATAATATGTTAGAAACTGTTACTTGCCCAATTTAGTAAGTTATAGTATCATAGAAGTGTATGAAAGGAGGGGAAGTGGTGTATTCATTGGGGAAAATACAAAAGAAAATAAATATTTCTTCTTTATTGGGGGTTCTATTAGGATTAGTATTATCACTATTTGCATTAAACCTTCAAATTAAGTCTAATTCAATCTATATGGTTAAAGCATTAGATAAAGAAGTAGGTTATGTAAAAGGTATTGATGTAGTAAAGAATGTTTCAAATAAGATAAGAATGACAGATGGAATAGATTTATCAAAGGATGTTAAAGTGATTGTTGAAAAAATACACATAAACATTTAATAGACGAACAAGAACTTGAAGTTAAGTTGAGAAAGGAATTTAAGCTTAAAATACCTGCCTATGTTGTAAAAGTAGGAAATGAACAAATAGCAGTACTTGCAAGCAAGAAAGATTATGAAACATTAATTGAAACAATAAAAAGCAGATATATACCTAAATATGAAAAAACTAAGAATGTGGAAATAAAATCTTTTAAAATAGATGAAAATGTTTTAGCAACAATACAATACGTAGATGCAGCTTTAGTTGAAGATGTTGATGATGTAGCAGAAAAAATAATAAAAGGAAAGTTAGTTGAAGAAAAGTATGTAGTTAAGCAGGGAGATACAATATGGAATATCTCATTAGAAAAAGGAATAGGCATTGATGAAATAGCTACATACAATCCTAACCTAAATTTAGATAAGATAAAACCTGGTCAAGAAATTATAATAGTTAAAAATGAACCATATCTTAATATTGAAATAGAAGTTAATATAGTAGCAGACGAAGAAGTTCCTTATGAAGAAAAGCAAGTTTTTGATAAAACTATGAATAAAGGTAAAAAAGTAGTAAAGGAACAAGGTAAAAATGGTCTTGCTGAAGTTACTAAAAGTGTAAAGATTGTAAATGGTAATGTTGTAGAGGAAAATGTAGTTTCATCAAAATTAATAGAGGCACCTAAAAATAGCCTTGTAGTAATTGGAACTAAGCAATCAAATATAGTTGCAACAGGAATGTTTATAAGGCCATCAAGAGGATATATATCTTCTTATTTTGGTCAAAGATGGGGTAGAATGCATCAAGGAATAGATATAGCAGGTCCAACAGGAACACCAATATATGCTGCTGATGCAGGAAAAGTTGTTTTTACTGGTTGGATGGGTAGTTATGGTAAGTGTGTTATGATTGACCACGGAGAATGGTTATAGAACTGTATATGCCCACGCAAGTAAAATATATGTTTCTGAAGGAAAAAGAGTAACAAAGGGACAATTAATTGCAGCAGTAGGCTCAACTGGTAGATCAACTGGACCACATCTTCACTTTGAAATCAGAAAAAATGGAGTACCTCAAAATCCATTAAAATATATAAAGTAAGCCTTTAGGCTTACTTTATTATTTTATCAAAAACAAACATTCCGCTGCCTTGAGCATTCTTGCTTTCACCAATTGATTTAGAGGATAATGTAAGAAGGCTTTTAATATCCTTTATTGAAACATTGTTATATTTTTCTAAAATTAGTGCAATAGAAGCACATATTATGGCACAAGCAATAGATGTTCCAGAGGCAGATTTGTAAGGGGTTGAAATTGAATATTTATGTTTTGCTGTTGGTATATATTTTGTATCTGAATTTAAAGATACTATATCTATACAAGGAGCTACAATATCAGGTTTATTGATTCCATCAAATATTGGCCCTCTTCCTGAAAATTCAGCAATAGTTATGTGTTTTTTGATAAATCGACATAAATTCCACCTACTGTTATGACATTTTTCATATTACCCGGGAAATAAATGCTCATATTTTGCGGTCCTAAATTTCCTGATGGCACAACAGGTATGATATTATTATCTAAAAGTTTATTAATTGCCATCTCTAAAGGGTTAAGGTATAGTTTGTTTAAATAAGGAAATTCAAAGGGTAAACAGGCTATTTTGAGATTGTATTGATCTTTTATAAGAATTGCTTCTTGAATGGCTAATATAATATCTGACATATAACCGAAACCAAGGGAATTAAAACATTTAAATATACAAAGTTTAGAATCAGGTGCAATTCCTTTATAGGATTTATTAGTATGCCCGCTTGAAGCAATTATACCCGATAAAAAGGTTCCGTGCCCGTTATCATCATAGGGTTTGTCAATTTTATTTATATAATCTTTAAAGTATATAATTGTATTTTTATTTGTTATGAGATCAGGATGAGGAAAGCAACCAGTATCAAAAAGTGCAATTCCGATGTCTTTGCCTGTTAAGTTGAGATTATGGGCAAGTTTTACACCTATACTTTGTGAAACATTATTCAAACATAGAGAGGCTTTGTAATCAAAACAAATGAAGGAAATGTCAGGATTTTCAGACAACCTATCTATAGATGAGGGAAAAATTTCGCAGGATACTGCATTTATTATATTGTATTCATATTTTATTTTTCCACCATTACTTAGGATGGAACTTTTTGTAGATTTAATATTTTTTTATAACATACAATAACAGGAATCCTTCTTTTAGATGTTATTGTAATATATTCTTTTAGTGCTTTATCTATCTTTTTATTAAATAATAAAAACATAAAACCACCTAATAAATTTATGCAATACATTATATGCATTTATTTTGAAAACTGTTACAACTTGATTGTATTTATAGAGCAGCAATGTTAAAATAATAGGGGAGGGATTAATATGGCACTAATAGATTTTAAATGCAAAGAATGTGGACACGAATTTTTGAAATAGTAAATTCAGAAGAAAAGGTTAATTGCCCAAAATGTAAAAGTGAAAATGTAGAAAGAGTATATAAGGGAAAGTTCTATGGAAAAGGAAATTGTAGTGGAGGATGTTCAACCTGTTCTGGATGTCACTAAATTCTATTTAAAGTATAAAAACTGCCTCAACTTATGTTGAGGCAGTTTAAATTATATAGATAATACTTTTTTGTATATGATACTATTAGTTTGTCAAGTTCTTGGCTTAATTTTAATATTTTATGGTATTCATCTTTTTTATTCCATCTTTTAATTCTAAATTAAGTTGATTTGAAAGTACTTCTATTTTACTTTTAATTTCATCTTTTAGCATTTTCATCCCCCACCATTTACACTTTTTAAGACAGCGACAAGGGATATTTTAACACTATTAAAGATGTAAATCAATGATTGTTAAAATAAAATTTTTAAGATTGTGTAATAAATTGACTGCGTTTTATGTGTTCAATAAATGTTCTTGAAGCAGGTGATAGTGTTTTTTGTTGTGATAAACAAGATAAATAGGTCTTGTTATATCTAAATCTTTTATACTATGAAATCTTAAAAGATTAGCTTCTATTAAATCTTTACAGGCATAATAGGAGACAATAGCCACTCCTATTTTATTTTTACTAATTGTATTACTGTTTCTAAGGAGTTTGCATTTATTATTACGTTTAAATCATTGATATTAACTCCTATTTCAGATAGTTTTTTTCAAATATATGCCTTGTTGCAGAACCATCTTCCCTTTGAATAAAGGGCAATTTAATTAGGTCGTTAAAGTCTATCTTTTGATCTAAGAAATTGAAATTGCTGATTAGTACAAGCTTATCTTGAAATATATTTGTGTATGTTAGTTTGCAGTCATCTATCATATCTCCAACAATACCTAAATCAACATTAAAGGATGTTAGCTGGTCGACTACATATTGTGTACTTCCTTCCTTAATATCATAATTTATGTCATTATATAGTTTGTTGAAGGATTCTATAGCTTGTGGCAGTAAAAATCTACAAGGTGTAGTGCTGGCAGCAATAGTTATTGTACCGCATATTCTATTATCATAAAGAGAAAGACTTGAAATAGCATTATCTCTGATGCTTATTAAGTTTATAGCATATTCATAAAAGAGTTTTCCTGCTTCAGTTAAGCGTATATCCTTTCCATTTCTATCAAATAAAACAACTTTTAATTCCCTCTCTAAAGAGGAGATATGAGAACTTATTGTAGGTTGTGATAAAAAGTAGCTTCAGCTGCCTTAGAAAAACTTTTATATTTTGCAACATTTATAAATGCTTCAATTTGTTTAAAATCCATACCATCACCCCAATTATATAGTATATGAATAGTATTAATTTTTCAACAAATAATACACATTAACAATAGAGTTATAATTTGTTATCAAAAATATAAAAATATGTATTAAAAAATTGAATATAAAATGCTATAATATCAATTATGGGTATAAAATAGGATAATTATCTCTAAATATAGATTACAAAAAGGATGGGTGCTGTTTATGGAAAAATTAATTATAGAAGGTGGTATTCCTTTAAAGGGAGAAGTAGTTATAGGCGGAGCAAAATGCGGCTGTAGCAATACTACCTGCAGTTATACTTGCAGATAAGGGAGAGTTTATAATTGATAATCTTCCTGAAATTGAAGATATAAAGTGTCTTGAAGAAATATTAAGAGGCCTTGGGGCTAAGGTTGAAGAAGTTAGTGATACAGCAGTAAAAATAGACACAAAGGAAGTTAAGGATTTTAGAGCATTAGGTGAAGAAGTAAAGAAGATGAGGGCTTCATACTATCTGTTAGGTTCACTGCTTTCTAAGTTTGGACGTGCGGAGGTTGCATTCCCAGGCGGATGTCCAATAGGAGTAAGACCAATTGACCAACACATCAAAGGATTTGAAGCAATGGGAGCAAAGGTAACTATTGAGCACGGTGTTATTAAGGCCTATACAGATAATGGTCTAAAGGGTGCTCATATCTATCTTGACGTTGTAAGTGTAGGAGCAACAATAAACATTATGCTTGCTGCCACTAAAGCAAAGGGTGTTACAATTATTGAAAATGCTGCAAAGGAACCTCACGTTGTTGATGTTGCAAACTTTTTAAACAGTATGGGAGCAAAGATAAAAGGTGCAGGAACAGATGTTATAAAGGTGTATGGTGTTGAAGAATTGGTTGCTTGCAATTACAGTGTTATACCAGACCAAATAGAAGCAGGAACATATATGGTTGCAGCAGCGGCAACAAGAGGAGATGTGGTATTAAAGAATGTAATACCAAAGCATCTTGAGTCTATTACTGCAAAGCTTTTAGAGATGGGTGTAACGGTTGAAGAGGGTGATGATACAGTAAGAGTCTGTGCAGATAAGAGACCGAAGGCAATAAATATAAAAACTCTTCCATACCCAGGTTTCCCAACGGATCTTCAACAACCTATGTCAACTCTTTGTACTATATCAGAGGGTGTTAGTATTATAAACGAAAGTATCTGGGAAGGTCGCTTTAAGCATTGTGATGAACTAAAGAGAATGGGAGCAAAAATTAAGGTTGAAGGAAGAGTAGCCGTAATCGAGGGAATTGAAAGATTATCTGGTGCAGAGGTTGTAGCAACAGATTTAAGAGGTGGAGCTGCCCTTGTTGTTGCTGGTCTTGTAGCAGATGGCGTTACTGAAGTTACAAATATACGCCATATAGATAGAGGATATGAAAAGATAGA
Source organism: Caloramator sp. mosi_1 (assembly GCF_028622835.1). Lineage (GTDB taxonomy): Bacteria > Bacillota > Clostridia > Clostridiales > Caloramatoraceae > Thermobrachium. The sequence goes on from NZ_CP117677.1 coordinate 1,191,003, forward strand.
ATATAAGCTTCAGGCCTTAGGTGCAAAAATAAAGAGAGTAAAAGAAGGGGATAACTAATAGGTTATCCCCTTTAAAAATCTGACTTTATGATTTTATTTGTTTCTTGCCACTCCACTTTTTATAGCTGATTCAAATACGGATTTTGCAACCTTTTTTGTACTTCTAAATTAAAGGGTTTAGGAATTATGTATTCCTCATTTAGTTCATTTTCTGTAACTGATTCTGCTATTGCAAGGGCTGCTGCTATTTTCATATCTTCATTTATTGTTTTTGCCCTTGCATCAAGTGCACCTCTAAATATTCCAGGGAAGGCTAAAACATTATTTATTTGATTTGCAAAATCAGAACGGCCTGTACCAACAATTCTTGCCCCTGCTTCCTTTGCATCTTGTGGGAATATTTCTGGTGTTGGATTTGCCATTGCAAATACAATAGCATCTTTTTCATTGTTTTAACCATCTCTTTGGTTAACACGTTTGGAGCAGAAACACCTATAAAAACGTCTGCATCTGCTATTACATCTTTTAGTTCTCCTTTTTCGTTGTTTGGGTTTGTAATTTCTGCAAGTTTCTTTTTGCCTCATCTACATTTTCTATTCCTCTATAGAGTGCACCTATCTTGTCACATACAACTATATTTTTAGCACCATAGGATAAAAGAAGGTTACATATGGATGTTCCTGCAGCACCAGCACCATTTATAACTATTTTTAAGTCTTCAAGTTTTTTATTTACTATTTTTAGAGAATTAATGAGTGCTGCAAGACATACAATAGCAGTTCCGTGCTGGTCGTCGTGAAAAACCGGAATATCAAGCTTTTCTTTTAGTTTTTCTTCGATTTCAAAACATCTTGGAGCAGAAATATCCTCAAGGTTTATTCCTCCAAAGGAAGGGGATATTTTTGTAATTGTATCAACTATTTCATCAACATCCTTTGTATTTAGGACTATTGGGAAGGCATCGACGTCTGCAAATTTTTTAAACAGAACAGCTTTTCCCTCCATAACAGGCAGTGAAGCAAGAGGTCCTATGTCACCAAGTCCTAAAACTGCAGTTCCATCTGAAACTACAGCAATAGTATTCCATTTTCTTGTGTAGGTATAAACAAGTTCATGATTTTTATGTATTTCTATACAAGGTTGTGCAACACCAGGTGTGTATGCAAGAGATAGGTCAACGGAATTATTTACTTCAACTCTTGATATTACCTCTATTTTACCCCTTTTTCTTCGTGAAACTTTAGTGCTTCATCATAAATACTCATTTTATCACCCCGTTTTTTTAATATCAAGAATATTATAACATAAATAATTTCCATTGTAGTTATAAATGAAAAAAGTAAAATATACATATGAAAGGAGAGAGAATATGGATTTTTGTAGTTTGTACAGTGGAAGTAGTGGTAATTCAATATATGTAGGGAATCAAAGAACAAAAATATTGGTTGACGCTGGGTTGAGTGGAAAAAGATTCAGGAGGGGCTTTTGGAAATAGGAGTTAAACCAAATGAAATAAAGGCAATTTTAATAACTCACGAACACGATGATCATATTAAAGCAGCAGGAATACTATCGAGAAGATTTAATATACCTATCTATGCAAATTCGGACACTTGGAGTGCAATGGAGTCACAAATAGGTGAAGTTAAAGAGGAGAATATAAAGGTATTTAGTAATTATGAGCCCTTTGAGATAGGGGATATAACAGTTATACCCTTTAAGATACCTCACGATGCGTCAAGTCCTTGTGGATATAGTTTTGCTGAGAAAAATAAAAAGATTTCAATAGCAACAGATATTGGTCACGCAAGTAAAGAAGTAAAGGATAATATAAAGGATTCTGACTTAATACTTCTTGAATCTAACCACGATGTTGAGATGTTGAAGGTAGGACCATACCCTTACTATTTAAAAGAAGAGTATTAAGTGATGTAGGACATTTATCAAATGAGGATTGCGGAAGAACAATTGTGGATATACTAAATAGTAGGATAAAAAGGATAATATTAGGTCATTTAAGTAAAACAAATAACTATCCAGAACTTGCATATAGAACGGTTTTATCTATATTAGAGACTAATGGAATTAGGGATGGAGTAGATATTGATTTAGATATAGCACATAGGGATAGGGTAGGTAAATATTATTCAGTATAAGAGGTGAGGTTATGGAGTATTATGGCAGGAGAAGACCTTCTCCGTTTGGCTATTTTTATCAGCATTTCTTGGGGCAATTGTAGGTGGATTTTTACTTTTAACCTTTGCACCTGAGGCACTTTTTCAAAGGTTTCAGGTTAATGAGCCAGAGAAGGTTGAGGTTAAAAGGAGGTTGTTTATGAGACTGCAACCTTTGATGTTACAAAGGCTGCAGAGGAGGTTATTCCTTCTGTTGTTGGTATAAAAACAACAAAAATACAAAGAAGTTTTTTCAAAATAAAAGAGTTCAGGGTGTAGGAAGCGGAATTATAATAGATAATCAGGGGTATATACTAACAAATAATCACGTTGCAGGATATTCGACTTCTAATATTGTTGTATCCTTATATGATGGTAGGGAGACAAATGGTAGAGTTGTTTGGGCAGATGAGGTTTTAGACCTTGCTATTGTAAAGATAGATGAGGCAAACTTAAATATTGCAAGGCTTGGAGATTCTAAAAATGTAAAAATAGGGGAGCCTGTAATTGCTATAGGAAATCCTCTTGGGCTTACATTTCAAAGAACTGTTACAGCAGGAATCGTAAGTGCTTTAAACAGAACAATTGAGAATTCTGAGGGAGTCTTTATGGAGGATTTAATTCAAACAGATGCCTCAATAAATCCAGGAAACAGTGGAGGACCTTTGGTTAATACTAAAGGAGAAGTTATAGGTATAAATACTGTAAAGGTTACGACTGCAGAGGGAATAGGTTTTGCAGTTCCGATAAATATAGTAAAACCAATAATTAATTCAATAAAGGCAACAGGAAAATTTGAAACACCTTCCCTTGGAATAAAGGGATTTGATAAAAATCTTGCAGGATATTATGATTTTAAAATAGAAAAGGGTATATATGTTTATGATGTTTTAAGGGAAGTCCAGCAGGGAGGGCAGGTATAAAAGAAGGAGATGTTATTGTATCTATTAATGGTAAGGAAATAAATACTATGATGGAGTTAAAGGAAGAAATATATAAGATAGGTGTTGGAGGCAGCTGCACTATTACAATAAAAACTCCCGTTGGAACAACAAAAATGTGGAAGTAAAACTATAGGCCTAAATAGGCCTATTTTTATGTATAAAAGGGATAATTCTATTGGTAAATATGGTTCATTAGAAAGGAGAGTAAAAATGAATATAACTATAATATCAGTAGGAAAATTAAAGGAAAAATATTTAAAGGAAGGAATAAATGAATATCTAAAGAGACTTTCAAAATATGCAAAGGTTGATATTATTGAGGTTCCAGACGAAAAGGCACCAGAGAACCTTTCACAAAAAGAAGAGGAGATGGTTAAGGATAAAGAAGGACAAGGTATTTTAAAGCATATAAAGGATAATATGTATGTTGTAGTGCTTGATATAAAGGGTAAACAGCTCTCTTCAGAGGAACTTGCAGACTTTTTAAGCCAAAGGGCTCTTTTAGGTGAGAGTAATGTTGCATTTATAATTGGAGGTTCTTTAGGGCTTTCACAAACTGTCCTAAACAGGGCAAACTATAAATTGTCCTTCTCAAAGATGACCTTCCCACATCAACTTATGAGGCTTATATTGCTTGAACAAATATATAGGGGATTTAGGATTATAAACGGTGAACCGTACCATAAGTGAGGGGAATTTTGATAAAATATGTTAAAAAATATTAAGTAAAAAGGTTAAAATATCGAATAAAAATTAATGTTTCATAAATATAAGAGAATTTTCAAAATAATTTTCTTAACAAGGTAAGATATAGTAAAAAGTTTTGATTTTAACCTAATCAGCGACAGAAGTCACCTACTTCTATAAGTGGGTTATGAATGTCAGTTAACAAATTCATCGTTCAGATACAAAATAAGCATTAGAAAAATGAGGTTATATAGATATATAGATTTAGATAATAATGATCATTCAGTGTTCTTGCTATATTATCATCTTGTTTTAGTAACGAGATATAGAAGAAAGCTTATAAATGATAATATTGTGAAGGCAAATTGAAGTTATTAAAAAATATATAGAAAAGCAAGGTGAATAGGTGTGACTTTGCTAAAAGCCTATAAATATAGAATATACCCAACAAAAGAACAAAAGGAATATTTATCAAAAGTATTTGGTTGTGTAAGGTTCATATACAACAAAATGCTTAATGATAAGATAGAGCATTACAAACAAACAGGAAAAATACTTAAAACAACTCCTGCACAATATAAAAAGAATATACTTTTCTAAAAGAAGTAGATAGCCTTGCTCTTGCTAATGCACAGCTTAATTTAGAGAAGGCATACAAGAGCTTTTTTAGAGATAATAGCATAGGCTTTCCTAAATTCAAGAAGAAAAAAGGATATCAATCCTATACAACAAATAATCAAAATGGGACAGTTGATATTATAGACGGTTACTTAAAAATACCAAAGTTAAAAACAAAGATAAAAATAAAACAACATAGGCAATTTGAAGGAATTATTAAATCAGTAACAATATCTAAAACACCAACAGAAAAATATTATGCTTCTATATTAGTAGAAACAGAGATAAAGGAGTTACCAGAAGTAGATAAAAAAATTGGAATAGATTTAGGGTTAAAGGAATTTGCAATATTATCAGATGGAGCAAAAATAGAAAATCCCAAATGGCTAAGAAGAACTGAAAAAAGAATAAAGAAACTACAAAGAGATTTATCAAGAAAACAAAAGGGCAGTAAAAATTATGAGAAAAATAGACAAAAACTTGCTAAATTACACGAAAAAATAACTAATCAAAGAAGAGATTTTCTTCATAAATTGTCCTCTAAAATTATAAACGAAAACCAAGTTATAGTTTTAGAGGATTTGAAGGTAAAGAATATGCAACAAAATAGATGTTTATCAAAATCAATAAGTGAAGTATCCTGGGCAGAATTTAGAAGAATATTAGAATATAAAGCAAAGTGGTATGGAAGAGAAATAATAATAGGCACCACAAAACTATGCATCAAGTCAAATATGTTCAGAGTGTGGATATAAAAACATAGAGGTAAAGAATTTAGCATTGAGGGAGTGGGAGTGTCCTAATTGTGGTGCTAAACACGATAGAGATGTAAATGCAGCAAAGAACTTACTAAAATTAGCCATATAAATGGTAAAACTGGGGATGGAACAGCCCTTTGAGCGTGGGTAAACTGGTAGCAGAAGCTACCTTGACCACGAAGCCACCACCTCTATAGGTGGGGGTAGTTCACATATGGTGGTAATATGATAAGAGTAATATAAGGAGACACACTGGTTATTAAAGAATTATAAAAAGGAGAACCATTGGATTAGAATAAGACTTGTATTTATGTTTATATTTTAGAAAAATTTTTAGCTCTAAGATAGATTGTTGCAACCATTTTCTGTTTTTTATGTCTAATATATGTAACAAATTCATATGCGCATATGAAAGCTTAGGAGGACACTTTATGGAACTACTTATAAAAAAGCACAAAAGGGTGATAAAGAAGCATTTATACAATTGATAAATGATAATATGAATCAAATGTATAAGGTTGCAAAATCCAGACTTCTTTCGGATGAGGATGTAGGTGATGCAATTCAAGAGACTATTCTTGCAGCGTATAAGAATCTTGATAAACTTAAGGAGGTTCGTTATTTTAAAACTTGGCTCATTAGAATACTTATCAATAAATGCAATGATATTGTCAGTAAAAGTAAGAATATTATTTATATTGAGGATTACAGTTTAATTAATAATGGAATGAGTATGAAAACAAATAATGAGAGTATTGAAGACAGACTTGATTTTATAAAGACTTTAGAAGTGCTGAGTGAGGATTATAGAACCGTTGTTGTACTGTATTATGTAAATGGTTTCACTACTAAGGAAATAAGTGAAATATTAGGTGAAAAAGAAGGGACTATTAAGTCAAGACTTAACAGGGCAAGACAGAGGCTAAAGGATTATTACTTAGAAATTAATGATGATAAAAGTTTGATAGGATATAAAATAGGAGGGGATACGTTATGATTAACAATTTTGAGGATAATATTAAAGATTTACTATCTCAAGATATTAAAATACCAGATAGTGTATTATCAAAGGCGGAATTGGCTTTTGAGCAAATAAGATATTCTGAAGATGTAAAGACTACAAAGTTTAAGGAATTTAAAAGACAATCTATTGCAGCGGTGGCAGTGATATGTGTTTTAAGTCTAACTGTATTTGGAGGTTCTGCTTTTGCATTAATTAGAGCACTTTTTAGTGATAAGGGCATTCAAAATGCTGTAGAAAATGGATATGTCCAATCATCATTAGGAAATGTGGTGAAAGACAATGGAGTTGCAATAAGTGTTGATGACATAGTAGTAGACAAAACGAAGATGGCAGTTTCCTTTACATTAAATTTTGACGATAAAAGCAAATTAAGAAATGTTAGTGATATATTATTAGGATTAACAATAAAGGATTATAAAGGAATAATTATAGAGGAAGATGGAAATGCAGATTCAGTGGTTAGAGGATTGTTTTCAAAAATTGATGCATCTCAAAAGGAAAAAGGAGAACTAAAATATTATTTAGAGATGTATTCAACATCAGGAGAAATCACAGGTATAGATAATGTGATAATAGATATAAACTCTGTTAACTTATTCGAAGAGGATAAAGGAAAAAATATTGAAAATATTAATGGTAATTGGAAATTTTCATTAAAATTAGATGATAAGTTTACAGAATCAAAAGAAATTAAATTTAGAGCTGAAAATAAGAGTGATATTATTGAAATTGTATCAGCAAAGATGCTGCCAACAGGAATGTCTATAGAGTGTATTGTTAATAAGCCAGTAGATGAAAATATAATAAACAAAATAAATTTAATAGATGAGCAGGGGAATATATATATACCATCACCAATTGCTTCAATTGATAGTATATCAAATAATAGAAATGTAATTAAATTGACCTTTGATGCGACTTTATTCCAAAGCAAAGATAAGTTAATAATGCGTATAAGGGATATTTATGGTAAAAACGAAGAAATTAGATTGGTTAAGGAATAATATAGTGATTAGCCTAATGTAAAAACGTTCTTTTAGTGCAAAGTAAATTTTTTATAAACTTACTTCTGTGTTTATAAATGGTAAATTAAGGAGAGTATTTGCTCTCCTTAATTTTTTAAACTCTGTAAAAATAGATATATTTTCACCTATTTCAATTCCTTTGTTTCTTTATTTGATATTTTGTTTATTAAAAGTAAAAGAATTAAAACTACTGTAAACAATATAGTTGATAGTGCATTAATTTCAGGTTTAATTCCTCGTCTGGCCATAGAATAAATAGTTATTGATAGATTTGAAACACCGTTACCTGTAGTAAAAAACTTATAACGAAATCATCTACAGATAGAGTAAAGGCAAGTAGAGCTCCTGATATAATTCCAGGCATTATTTCAGGGATTATAACCTTTCTAAGAGCATATGAAGGTGTCGCACCTAAATCTAATGCAGCCTCATAAATGTTAGGATTAAGCTGTTTTAGTTTTGGAAGAACAGATAAAACAACATATGGCAAACAAAAAGTTATGTGGGCAATAATCATTGTTAATAATCCTAATTCAAGCTTAATAGCAATAAATAAAACCATTAAAGATATTGCTGTAACTATGTCTGGATTTAATACAGGTAAATAGGTTAAATTTAAAGATATCTTTTTAGGTGTTTTTCTCATATTATGTATTCCTATTGCAGCAAATGTACCTAATATTGTAGATACAATAGAAGCAATAGATGCAACTAAAAGTGTATAGTACATTGACTGCATTATTTGTCTATCTCTTAATAATTCTTTATACCATTTTAAAGTAAATCCAGTAAAGTTTCCTCTGGATTTAGACTCATTAAAGGAAAATATTATTAAGATTAGGATAGGGGCATATAAGAAGATATAAATTAGTATTGCGTAAAGTCTTTTTAAAAATTTATTTACCATAGATTAACCCCTCCTTATCCTTATCAAATCTGTTCATAATTCCTATGGAAATTAAAATTACAACCATCATTACGATTGAAATGGCAGAACCAAAATTCCAGTCACCAACAGTTATGAACTGTCTTTCTATTAGGTTGCCTATTAAAGTAAACTGACCACCACCTAAAAGTCTGGATATTGCAAATGTAGTAACAGAAGGCATAAATACCATAGTAACACCTGATATTACCCCGGAAGGCTAAGAGGAAAAACAACTTTAATAAATGTAACTAATTTATTTGCTCCAAGGTCATAGGCAGCCTCAATATAACTTTTATCGATTTTTATAAGAACTGTGTATATTGGTAGAACCATAAAAGGTAAAAAGTTATAAACCATTCCAAGTATCACAGAACCATTTGTGTATAGCATTGAAAGAGGTTTAATTCCAAATAAGGACAAAAATTTATTTATTATACCATTTTTTTCGAGTATGGTCATCCAAGCATATGTTCTAAGCAAAAATTCATCCACATAGGTATAATGAAAAACAATATTAATGTATTTCGTGTTTTTATATTTGATTTTGAAATTATATATGCCATTGGATAGCCGAGGATAAAACAAATTATTGTACTAATTAAGGCTAAGTTTATAGAACGGATAAAAACATCTAAATATAATGGGTCAAAGAATTTTAAAAAGTTCTCAAAGGTAAAAGAACCATTTTTAGTAGTAAATGCATAGAATAAAACTAAAAATAGTGGGAGTACTGCAAAAATGGTCATCCAGGTTAAATAAGGTATTGAATAGGAGTTTCTTTTCATATTACTTCACCTTTTTCATTATATGAATATTTTCAGGTTCAACATCTAAATAAACTTTAGTTCCCACAGGCTCCATTTTTGTGCTATGTATTTTGAATTTAAATCCTGCGGTATCAACAATCATTTCATAATGTACTCCCTTAAAAATAACATTTTCAACATATCCTTCTATCTTGCAATTTTTTCTCTACTTATCTCAATGTCTTCAGGTCTTATAACAACGTCTACATTTTCATTAATAGAAAAGCCTTTATCTACACATTTAAACTTATGTCCCATAATTTCAACAAGATAATCATCAAGCATAATTCCATCAAGTATGTTGCTTTCGCCGATAAATTCTGCAACAAAGGCGTTTTTAGGTTCGTTGTATATATCTTCAGGACGACCTATTTGCTGTATAATACCACCATTCATAACAACAATAGTGTCTGACATTGTTAGTGCTTCCTCTTGGTCGTGTGTAACAAATATAAATGTTATTCCAAGTGCCTTTTGCATCTTTTTAAGTTCGGTTTGCATCTCTTTTCTTAGTTTTAAGTCAAGGGCACCAAGAGGTTCATCAAGTAGGAGAACTTTTGGTTCATTTACAAGTGCTCGAGCGATTGCAATTCTTTGTTGTTGTCCACCACTTAGGGAGGAAATTTCTCTTTCTTCATAACCAGAAAGGTTAACTAAAGAGAGCATATTTTTAACCTTTTGTTTTATTTCAGTTTCAGATACCTTTTTAAGTCTAAGTCCAAAGGCTATATTTTCAAAAACGTTTAAGTGAGGAAAAAGAGCATATTTTTGAAAAACGGTGTTTACCTGTCTTTTATAAGCAGGCAAATTTGTAATGTCTTTATCCTCAAAAATATTCTACCGCTGGTTGGACTTTCAAATCCTCCAATAAGTCTTAGTGTTGTTGTTTTACCACATCCGCTGGGACCTAAAAGTGTGATAAATTCATTTTTTCTTACATAAAGGTTTAAGTTGTCAAGAACTGTATTACCATCATAAATCTTTGTTAATCCTTGTAGATCCAGTATTTTTTCTGACAATTAAAAAACCTCCCTTTCTAAAAACTTGGTGGACTAGAAATCCATAAAACTTGAGCCTTTGTTTTACCATTATTTTTAATATAATGGTTTTTGTTTGGTTTAAAGTAAAAGGATTCGCCCTTCTTTAATTTGTATTTTTATTTCCTATGAAAAGGATAACAGAACCAGATAAAACATAACCAAATTCTTCTCCTTGATGGGGTGCATCTATTTCTGATGAGCCTTCTACATCAAGAGTAATTAAAATAGGTTCCATTATATTCTTCTGTGCATTTGGTATAACCCAAGTTATTTTGTTTTTTAGTTCTTCATCTTCCTTTTCAAACATATCCTCCTTTTTAAAAACAACTCTTTCATCATCTGTTTCGTTAAAAAGTCCTTTATATTTGTTCCAAGACATTCAAGAATGTCCATAAGAGTTGCAATAGAAGGGGATGTTAAATCCCTCTCAAGTTGAGAGATAAATCCTTTAGATAATTCACACCTACTTGCCAGTTCCTCCTGTGTCAACCCATTTTTAATTCTTAAATCTTTAATTTTTTCACCTATATTCATTTTAACACCCTTTTACATTATATTAAACTTTATGTTTACAAAGACTAAACTACAATGATTATAATTATACAAAATATCAAATAAATGTCAAGAAAATTTTGAAATAAAACACAAAAAAGGAGAGATCACTCCTTTTTTATTCCAGATATTATAAAAAACATATTATTAATAAACTAACTTTTAAGATTTAAATGTATATGGAAAATTTAATAGAAATAAAAGAATTATGCGTTAGTTATTGTTTGGTAAAAATTTATTTAATTTTACTTCTGAAAAGTAAATGTAAGTAAAATTAATTATAGGTAGTAGATATAGATAAACTGCATAGGGTATAAAACCTGTACTGCTAACCTTCATAGCAGTTGTAGGTACAAAGGCAGCAATATTCCAAGGTATTATAGCAGCTAAAACAACTGCAGTATTTTCAATATCTAATGATAATTGGTAGTTATCAATTTCGTTGTTTTCGTAGCTTTTACTCATAAGATGCTGAGTAAGTATAATTGAAATAGATTGATTACATCCAAAGGCTGCAGTTATTATGCTTGTTATAGCTGTATACAAAAATAAAGTATACCTACTCTTTGCTTTTAACAACACTTCTTCAACAGTTTTAAACATATTTGTTGTACTAAATATACCAGATAAAGCACAGGATATAAAAACAACTAAAGCAGCTTTCCACATAGAAATGATTCCGCCACCCTTTAAAATAAAGTTTAGTGGGTTTGAAGAATCAAGTTTAAAACCTAATACTAAAAATATGAATACTTCCTTTACAGTGTATTTTTGAAGCAGAACAGCAATAGAGGAGGCAGTTAGGATACTTATAAACATTGAAATTTTAACATCTACTTTAAATAAGGATAATATTAATATAATTATTGCTGGAATTAGAACGAATGCGTTTATTTTAAAGGTTTCTATTATTTGTTGGCTTAAGTTATTTTGTATGAAACTTATTGGCTTTTGCAGAGATAAAAGAAGTATATAAGGATACTAAGTATAAAAGGGAAATAGACGTCTTTAACATATTCTGTATGTTAGTATATAGATTTGTCTTGGTAAGATTTGCAACAAGGTTTGCACTTGATGCCATTGGAGAACATCTATCGCCAAAGTATGCACCAGCTATTATAGCACCTGCTACAATATTTATATTGATGTTAGTGCTCTTTGCCATTAGGGTAAGTGCTACTCCAACAGTACTTACAGTAGCAAGAGCAGAACCTAATAGAAGAGATACGATGCAGCTAATGATAAAGCTGTAAAGTATAAAAAACTTTGGATTCATATATTTTATACCATAGTATATGATTGCAGGAACTGTTCCTGAAGCCATCCATATACCTGTTATTGCTCCAATTAATACAAATATTTTAAGTACAACAAGGGATTTTTACTTCCGTCAAGGGACATTGAAATAATGTCTTTTAAACTAAAGCCTCTTTTAAAGGAAATAAAAGAGAAAATTAAAAACCCAAGTATTAAGGGATACCCCACAAATATGCCTTTATAGATAGAAAATACTATTACTAAAAAGTAGCTGCCATACCAAAAATAACATCCATATTAACCCCTCTTTCGTATTTTATTCCCCTTTAATTAGTTACAAAAATATAACAAATATTCACAATTGTATAATAACATAAACAAATTATTTATACAAAGTATTTTTATGACGAAGAAGAAAATTTGTAGAAAATACAATATTTTAGAAAAATAAATAGATTGCTTGTACATTTTGTATCTGTTAGAATAGAAGGTGATTTTAATTATTTTCAACTACTTGATATTTTAAAAATTTGGAGGATGGGTATATAGTAGTTTTATAATAATATATCTTATGGAACAAAGCTTTATATAAAGTAACCCTGCAAAGCTCTGCTTTGCAGGGTTACTTTATATTTTTATGTTGTTTTTCTGTGCAAAATTATAAAAATCTTCTTCAACGGTATCATAAACCTTTTTATTATGGAATATTAAATTAGCCTCTTCAAAAATAAGGTTAGCCTTTTTATTATCCGTCTTAAATCCATCTGTGTATAATACTTGACTTCCCTTGAATTGTCCAATGGTACAAAAATGTTTTCTAAGTTATTATACAATTTATAGAAACCTTTGTAATTTGGTACTTCTTTAGATATATGTTCTATAACATCTTTAATATCTTTAAACTCTATACCAATATTTGTTGCAAGTTTCAAGAATAATTCTAAGTTATCAACTCCTAATAAAGGTTTGATTGCTCTATTTAATTTTTGTATTTTTCTACAGGAGTTTGTGTAGGTTCCATATCCTTCTGCAGAACTTGCTATCGGTATAATTATATTTGAATTTTTTGTAGTATCTGTTTCAAATAGGTCAAAGGTAGCAAGAAGTTTTAAATTCTTTAGTGTGTTTGAGTAATCACTATATATGTCTTCGCCTATTACGACAAGTCCCTTTATTTGTCCGTCTTCGATTGCTTTTATTATTTGGTCTCCAGATGTAGTTATTCCCATATCAATAAATCCCTGTGTATTTGCCTTTGAGCGAAGGATTATTATACCATTATGGGGGTTCCAACTTTTTACATAAGGAAGCCGCGTCAGCTAAGAGCATAAGGGCAGCATCATAAGTAGTGTCCTCATCAACTACTATTATTGCCTTTTTAGCTTCTGCGTAAATGCTTGCAAACTCCTCAGCTTCATAAGATGGAACAGTATCCTTTACAAAATTCTTTAATGCTTCAAAATTGTTGCATCTATTTACTACTTCCTTTTCATCAATATACTTTTCTATAAGTGTTTTTATAAATCCCTTTAAAAAGCTTAGGTTATTATCCACCTTATAGAACTTGTTTGACCATTCCTTAACTCTTGTATCACTACTATTTACTGAAATAAGTTTTACTTTGTTTGAAGCATCCTTTAGCCTTGCAGCAAAAGCAGGATGATTTTCAGCTACATCTCCAAAGGATACTATAAGTTCAGTACTAAATAATTCATCGTAGCTATTTGTTGAGGCATCATAACCAAATGTCTTTTCAAGTACATTATTTTTAATTGCCATAGAACCTATATATTTTGTATTCAACTTGTCAGCAATTTTTCTTAAAACAAAGGCCTCTTCATTTGTAAACTTTGGAGAAACTAAAATACCAATACTATCTTTTCCATATTGTCCTTCAATAAGTTTCAATTTCTTTGATAGAAGTGATATAGATTCATCAAGAGGAACTTCATTTTTATATCATCATAAACAATATATGATGTTTTAATCCTTAAATCACTGTTTATGTGCTCTGTACCAAATCTTCCTCTTGCACAGAGTATTCCTGACTTTTGTTTATTTGGTAGAGCCTTAAATACTAAATCTCCCTTTGATTGATATACAACTTCACATCCAGCTCCACAGAAGCTACAGATAGAAGTAGTTTCATCCAATTCAACAGGAACCTGTTTTTTAACAGAGGCCTTATCGATTAATGCACCAGTTGGACAAACATCTACACACTGTCCACAGGAGATACAGGAGCTTTGGTTAAGAGGAAGGTTAAACTCAGGTACAACCTCGGAATTAAAACCTCTTCCTTTAAGTCCAAGGGCTGTTATTCCCATAACTTCTTCACAGGTTCTATAGCAAAGCCCACATAAAATACACTTGTCAGCATTCCTTAAAATGAAAGGATGAGCATCATTTATATCTCTTTTATGTTTTTCTCCCTTAATTCTATCTGTTTTAATATTATATTTTTGAAGATAGTTTACTAATTTGCATTCAAAATAGTCGTGACATCCACATTCAAGACATCTTGATGCTTCTTTTATTGCTTGTTCTTCTGTAAGTGCCTTTGAAATAGGCCTAAAGCTCAATCTTCTTTCACTACTTGGAAGTACATATTGTTCTTGTCTTTCTTCTTTATCATATTTAATAAAATCTTCTTGAGTTAAATCATCTTGCACAATAAAGCAGGGGTTTGCAACAGAAACATCTTCGCCCTTTAAGTAGTTATCTATAACGTAGGCGGCATTTTTACCCTGTGCAATTGCTTCTATTGCTATTTTTGGGCCTGTTACAGCTTCACCACCAGCAAAAACACCCTCTATACTTGTTTTGAAGTTGTTTGGGTTTACTGAAATAGTTCCCCATTTTGTTGTTTCAAGTTCCTTTACACATTCAGGATTAACCTTTTGTCCGATTGCAGAGATTATAAGATCGGCTTCAAAGGTAACTACTTCACCTTCAATTGGAATAGGTTTTCTTCTGCCTGATTTATCAGGTTCACCAAGCATCATTCTTTGACATTTTATTGCCTTTGCTCTTTTTCCATCTCCAACAATTTCAATAGGAGCAACAAGGAAGGTAAATTCTACACCTTCTTCCTGTGCTTCTTTAACTTCTATCTCTTCTGCAGGCATTTCTTCCTTTGTTCTTCTATATAAAACTTTTACACTTTTTGCACCAAGTCTGACAGCAGTTCTTGCTACGTCCATAGCAGTATTACCGCCACCTATAACAACAACATTTTCTCCAAGGTATATAGGCTCTGAAAGGGTTGCTTTTCTTAAAAATTCAATTCCACCCATAACCCCATCTAATTCTTCACCTGGACAATTAAGTGGTGTGCTTGCCCAAGCACCTATTGCTATGAATACAGCATCATAGTTTTTCTTTAGATAAGGTAGTGTAATATCTTCACCAAGTTTAGTATTGCAGACTATCTCAACACCCATTTTAGTTAATGTGTTTATCTCAGCATCTAAAAGATCCTTTGGAAGACGATATTGAGGTATTCCGTATCGTAGCATTCCTCCTGGATGAGGCTGTGCTTCATATATAACTACTTTGTGGCCCTCCATTGATAGAAAATAGGCACAGGATATACCAGCAGGTCCCCCTCCTATAATAGCAACTTTTTTGCCTGTTGAAGGCTTTATTTCTGGAACATAGGTGCCATTTTTTACATCAATTTCACCAATATATCGTTTTAAATCTGCTATGGCAATAGGTTTATCCACTTTACCACGCCTACATTCGCTTTCACAGGGATGAGGACAAACTCTACCAATGCTTGCAGGCAGAGGTATAACCTTTTAACAAGCTTTATAGCCTCATCATATTGTCCGTTTGCAATAAGTCCAACATATCCCTGGCAGTCAGTATGTGCAGGACAGGCATTAACACAGGGTGGCCTACAATCTCCTCTGTGGTCGGAGGATAAAAGTTCAAGGGCTGTTTTTCTTGCAGCTATTGTACGTTTTGTGTTCGTTTTTATAATCATCCCATCGTATGGAAAAGTTGAACAGGCACGAACAAGTTTAGGATTTCCCTCAACCTCAACAACGCAAAGCCCACAGGAACCATAGGGTTTTGTTTTTTGACTGTAGCATAGGTTTGGTATGTCAATGCCATTTTCAAGAGCAATCTGAAGAATTGTTTTATCATCCGTTGCGGCAATCTCCCTATTATTTATATTAACCCTTATTAAAGACACATCCATCACTCCCCTTTATTCAATATAAATAGCACTAAACTTGCAAGTCTTTAGGCAGTTTCCGCATTTAATGCATTTATTTTCATCTATAGTATGTGGTTGTTTCCTATCGCCTGAAATTGCATTAGTAGGACAGTTTTTGCACACATTGTACATCCTATACATTTTCGGAGTCAATTTTATAGTATAGAAGTGATCTGCATTGTTTTGTAGGACATTTTTTATCATTTATATGAGATAAATATTCCTCCTTAAAATATTTTAGTGTTGTAAGAACAGGGTTTGGTGCTGTTTGGCCAAGTCCACACAATGAACCATCCTTTACGCTATAACAAAGTTCCTCAAGTATTTCAAGGTCTTCAATGGTTCCTTTTCCTTCAGATATGTTGTTTAAAATTTCAAGCATTCTTTGAGTACCTATTCTGCAGTAAATACATTTTCCGCAGGATTCTTTACAGGTAAAGTCAAGGAAGAATCTTGCTATATCCACCATACAGGTTGTCTCATCCATAACTATCATACCGCCAGAACCCATAATAGCACCTGTACTATTTATTGATTCGTAGTCAACAGGAGTGTCAAGAAGTTCCTTAGGTATACATCCTCCAGATGGTCCACCCATTTGTACAGCTTTAAATTCTTTATCTTCCTTAATACCTCCACCTATATCATAAATAACTTCCCTCAAAGTCATACCCATAGGAACTTCAATTAGTCCACCACGCTTAATTTTACCTGCAAGTGCAAAGACCTTTGTTCCTTTGCTTTTTCTGTACCGTATCTTGCAAATGCACTACCACCATTTTTGATTATCCAAGGTACGTTTGCGTAGGTCTCAACGTTATTTATGTTGGTTGGCTTGCCCAAGAAACCTGATTGTGCTGGGAATGGTGGCTTTAGTCTTGGCATACCACGTTCCCCTTCAAGGGAGGCGATAAGGGCAGTTTCTTCACCACATACAAAGGCACCAGCTCCCATTTTAATCTTTAGATCAAAATCAAATCCAGAATTCAATATATTCTTGCCAAGAAGGTTCTTCTCCTTTGCTTGGTTTATTGCAATATTTAATCTTTCTATTGCAAGAGGATATTCAGCACGAACATAAACAAAGCCTGTATGTGCTCCAATTGCATAGGCAGCAATTATCATACCCTCTATAAGTGAATGAGGGTCACCTTCAATAACACTTCTATCCATAAAGGCACCAGGATCACCTTCATCGGCATTACAAACTATATATTTTTCATCTCCCTTTGAGGCTCTTGCAGCATTCCATTTAAACCAGGTAGGGAACCCTGCACCACCTCTTCCTCTAAGACCAGATATTTTTATTTCTTCAATAACCTGCTCTGGAGTCATATCATTTAGAACCTTCTTAAGTGCAGAGTAACCACCAGATTCTATATATTCTTCAATGTTTTCAGGATTTATAATTCCACAATTTCTTAATACAATCCTAACTTGTTTTTCAAGCTGAGGGTGAGGTTTTTTATCGGTTGATACAATGTACTTTTCAATAGGTAACCCCTTTTGAATATGTTCTTTAAATATTTCTTCAGCCATAGATGGTGTTACGTTAGCATATGTAAAGGTTCCATTATCATCAATAACATCCACTATTGGTTCAAGATAACACATTCCTATACATCCGGTTGTTACTATCTCAATTTTTATGTTGTTTATCTTTAAAAGCTCTTCAAATTTATTTTTAATCTTTCTACCCCCTGCGGCAATACCACAACTTCCAAGCCCTATCCTAATTTTCATCGGAGTTTTTCCTCCTTTCCTTTTCATATATATCCCTTATAATTTTTCTTGCACTATCTGGAGTTAGGTTACCGTAAGCTTCTCCGTTTATCATAATTACAGGTGCAAGACTGCAACATCCAAGACAGGCAACATCTTCAAGGGTAAAAATACCATCCTCTGTTGTTTCGCCAGGCTTTATATTAAGCTCTTCACATATTGCTCTGCTAACTTCCTTAGAACCATTTACGTGACAAGCTGTACCTTGACATTGAAGTATAATGTATTTACCTGTTGGATTTAATCTAAACTGAGCATAGAAGGTTGCGATACCGTATATTTTTGCCCTTTTACTTTCTGTTCTTTCAGCAATAAGATTTAGGGCACTTAAAGGAAGATAACCATAAACTTCTTGAGTTTCTTGAAGTATGCTTATAAGGTTAGTGCTTTGACCTTCATATTTTTTAAATATTGGCTCCATAAGACTTAAATCAACATTTTTATCATCGAAATTTAAAGCTAATTTTTCTTCACAGGAACAACCCACATCCATTCCTCCTTTTAAAAAATACAGAATATTAAATAAACTATAATTTTATTTTTGCATAAAAATCAGTTTGCTTCAAATATTTATTTTTTAACAAAGATATAAATGTTTAAATATGTAATTTTAATTATTTTATTCCTAATGATAAGTAAAAACATTAAGCTCTCAAAGAGAGCTTAATGAATACTTATTCTATTAAAAATCAATATCTTTTCCTTCATATATGTATTCAAGAACCCTTTCCATAGCAGCATCATCTATTGTTCTTGGGTTTGAACCAGTACAAGCATCAAGGACAGCGTTGTGTGCTATTGACTTAACGTTTGCTCTAAAGTCTTCTTCACTAACTCCATATCCCTTTAAGGATAGAGGAATGTCCATATTTCTATTTAGATCTCTAATCATTTCAACAAGAGAAGTTACAAGTTCATCGTCACTGTTTCCAGATAATCCAAGTGTCTTTGCTATTTGTGCATATCTTTCTTTACATTCCTTTGCATTATATTGGATAACATATGGTAGGTATATTGCGTTTGCACATCCGTGAGGAATATGGAATACAGCACCAGTTTTATGAGCAATAGAGTGTGTAATACCAAGTAGAGCATTAGAGAATGCCATACCAGCAAGGCATTGTGCATAGTGCATCTGTTCTCTTGCTGCTTTATCTCCGTTATAGGATTTAACAAGGTTGTCTTTAATCATAACTATTGCGTGCATTGCAAGTGGGTCTGAGAATGGTGACCTTTGAGAAGCCACATAAGCTTCTACAGCGTGAGTTAGAGCATCCATACCTGTATGAGCTGTAAGTGATTTTGGCATTGTTTGTGCAAGTTCTGGATCTACAATTGCTACATCTGGAGTTATATTAAAGTCAGCCAGTGGATATTTTATCTTTGCTTTATAATCAGTTATAACTGAGAAGGCTGTAACTTCAGTTGCAGTTCCACTTGTTGAAGGTATTGCTACAAATCTTGCCTTTTTCTTAACTCTGGTAGACCAAAAGGAACAACAGCTTGTTCAAAAGTGAAATCAGGATATTCATAGAAAATCCACATAGCTTTTGCAGCATCAATTGGAGAACCGCCGCCTACTGCAACTATCCAGTCAGGTTCAAATTCTCTCATTATTTCTGCACCCTTCATAACTGTTTCTACTGATGGGTCTGGTTCAACACCTTCTATAAGCTTTGTTTCAAAACCAGCTTCGTGAAGGTAGGCTTCTATTTTATCAAGGAAGCCAAATCTCTTCATAGAACCTCCACCTACAACTATAACAGCTTTTTTACCCTTAAGATTTTTTAATTCTTCTAATGAGTTTTTACCAAAATAAATATCTCTTGGTAGTGTAAATCTTGCCATAGGATCCCCCTCCTTTAATTTTGTCATAATATAATAAGCAAATAATATGCCAAGTTAGTTAATTAACAAACTTAGATTTTTTAATGCATAAAAAATTTTAAAATAAATCTGCTAAAAAATAGGACAGTTATACAAATTAAAAAATGTCCTATTTTTTAGCAATGTAATAAAATAGGACATTTTTATAATATTTTTTATAATAAAATATTATACTTTTTCATTTTTAAGTAAAGTGTATTTCTACTAATATTAAGTACCTTAGCACATTTTGAAATATTATTATCATACTTTTTTAAACAGCTTATAATTGCCTTCTTTTCCAGTTCATCAAGGGGACAAATTAAATCATCAGATATAAAATTATTTTGATTGTTTTGCGTTTTTTAATTTCTATATTTGAAGCTTGAAATTTACTCATCAAAAACTCTATATTTCCATCAAAATTTACTGCACTTTCAATAAAATTTTCAAGTTCTCTAATATTTCCTAACCAATCATAGGTCAGCATTTTTTCATATAAAACAGGTGGAAGCTTTGGAATAGGTTTTTAAGTTTTATTGATTTCATTTCAAGAAAGTGTTCTATTAAAGGGGTATGTCTTCTTTCCGTTCGCGTAAAGGAGGAAGTACAATAGGAATAACAGAAATTCTATAATATAAATCCTCTCTAAATCTACCTTCTTTAACTTCCTGAAGCAAATTTTTATTAGTAGCAGCAATTATTCTTACATCAACATCAATATATTTGTTTCCTCCAATTCTTGTTATACATCCCTCTTGTAGTACCCTTAGAAGTTTTACCTGCATATCAAGGGGCATTTCGCCTATTTCGTCAAGAAAAAGTGTACCACCGTTTGCAAGTTCAAACTTACCAGGATTTCCACCTCGCTTTGCACCAGTAAAGGCTCCCTCATCATATCCAAACAATTCACTTTCGATAAGGTTAGGAGGAATTGCTCCACAATTTATTGCTACAAAACCAAAATCACGCCTATTGCTGTTATTATGGATTGCTTGAGCAAGTATTTCCTTACCAGTTCCGCTCTCGCCTGTTATAAGTATAGTAGATGGACTATTAGATATACTCTTTGAATAATCAATTATTTTTTCATACAGGAGCTTTTAAAAATAATATCATCAAATGTATATCTTGCCTTCATTCCAGTGTACTTATTTATAAGGTTATAAACATTTTGAAGGTTTTTAAAACTTAAAACAGATCCAATAATTGTATCCTTATCATCCTTTATGGAATGTATACTCATAATATATTTCTGGGATTTACCTTTAATCCTAAAATTAATCTCTTCATCTGTTATTTTTTCACCTGATAATATCCTATTGTATATTTCATTCCATTTAAATAAAATCTCTTCAATAGGTTTTTCCAATAAATCTTCCTTTGAACAATTAAACATAGAACAGGCTGCTTCATTTATATTCTTAATTACCCCATCTTTACATAGGGCAATTATTCCAAAGTTTATTGACTCAATGATGGTATTTAGGTATTTATATGTTTCCATTAATTTATTGTTTGCCTCTTCGCTTTTTATTTGATTTTCTATAGAGCGAACAGCAGCAACGACAAGTCCTAATGTGTGGGGATGAACAAGATGGCTATTTCCAGTTAGGTTTAAAGTTCCAATGATTTCACCCTTTGTATTGTGAATGGGCGCAGCAGAGCAGGTCCAGCGATGATATGCTGTAATAAAGTGCTCCTTTGCAGATATTTGTATAGGCATATCCTCCTTTATTGCTGTACCCATTGCGTTTGTACCTATGCTGTTTTCATCCATATAGGCACCAACAACCATATTAAGTTCTTTTGCAGCAGCTATAATATCCTTATCACCTATTGTACTTAATATACATCCGTCTTTATCAGTAAGAACGATAAAAAACCAGAGCCTTCTAAAAAATCATATAGTATTTTTATAAAGGGAGATGCAATTCTTATAAGGTCTCTGTTTTTTCTTATCAAAACAGGAATTTCTTCCTTTGACAATATCTTTTAGGATAAACTCTGTTTATTTCAATTCCGTATTTATTTGAACGTTCGTGGGACTTTTTTATTATTTCTTCGTGATTCTTACATTGATTTTTCATTTATCCCCTCCCCAACCTAATATAGTTTTAGGTATTGCGAAATTTTGTTCATATTTTAATTTTATTACTTTAAAATTATCTTGTCTATAATTTAACAAAGTTTATAAATCTGTGTAATTATTTATAATAACAAAAGAATATAAAAGAAATTAACAAAATATAATGGAAAACCATACTTGATAATTAAAATATGTTTTGTTAAAATATGAAAAGGTGATGGAGTTCACCTTTAACCGCCTTTGGCTAATGACTCCTACAGAAAGCTTATAATTTCTGTAGGAGTTTTTGTTTTGGGCATAATAAATTAAGAGGAGGTAAATATATGACAGCAAGTATTGCATTAATGCTTATTTTAGGGTTGTTTTTTAACTATTTATTCACCAAAATAAAGCTTCCAGGGCTTTTAGGGATGTTAATTTTGGGTGTTTTAGCAGGACCCTATGTGTTAAACATATTAGATCCAGAGATTTTAAAAATATCTGCTGACTTAAGAAAGATAGCTTTAATAATTATTCTTCTTCGTGCAGGTCTTGGAATAAGTAGAAATGATCTAAACAAGGTTGGTTCAACTGCGTTGAAGTTCAGTTGTATACCAGGAATATTTGAAGGTTTTACAATAGCTTTTATTTCAACAAAAATATTAGGTTTCTCATTTATAGAGGGTGGAATATTAGGATTTATAATTGCGGCAGTATCACCTGCAGTTGTTGTACCACAAATGCTTGAATTTATGGATAAAAAGATAGGAACTAATAAAGGAATACCAACAATAATACTTGCAGGTGCATCTATTGATGATGTTTTTGCCATAACTTTATTTTCAACTTTTTTAGGCCTTTATAGTGGAAATCACGTTAATATTGGAATAGAGATATTTAAGATACCAATCTCAATTATATTGGGAATTTTATTTGGTTTAATAATTGGGCTTGTAATGGTATGGATGTTTAAAAGGTATCATATAAGGGATACAAAAAGGTAGCGTTAATATTAGGTTCAGCAATACTTTTAACTGTTATAGAAGGTGCACTAAAGAATAAAGTAGAAATAGCAGGGTTACTTGGAGTTATGACAATAGGTTTTATACTGCTTGAAAGAATACCAAATGTAGCAAAAGACTCTCTATGAAGTTTAATAAAATGTGGGTATTTGCCGAAATATTTTTATTTGTTTTAGTTGGTTCTCAGGTTAATATAACTGTTGCAATGGATGCAGGACTAAAGGGACTTTTAGTAATATTCATTGGTCTTTTAGGAAGAAGTTTAGGAGTTTTCGTTTCAACCCTTGGTACCAACCTAAATTGGAAGGAAAGAGTATTTTGTATGATTGCGTATATTCCAAAGGCAACAGTGCAAGCAGCAATAGGAGCAATACCTTTGTCCTTAGGTATTCCCTCAGGTGATGTTATTTTAGCAATTGCGGTTTTATCTATATTGGTTACAGCACCACTTGGAGCAGTACTTATTAAGATGTCAGCAAACGTATTACTTGAAAAGGAAAAAGTTAATAATGTAAAAGAAAAGGCTGTATAAAAGAGGGGGATAAAATGCATAGAAAAATAATACATTTTATTAAAAGACTCGATCATTTTATTTTAACAATTTCTTTAATAAAATGGTTATTTCTAAGCAGCATAGTAGGGGTTATAATGGGAGTTTTATCGGCATTATTTTTGAAGAGTTTAAAGTATGCAACAGATTTAAGAGAAGCAAACGCTTGGCTTTTGTTTTTACTTCCTGTTGCGGGTGCTACGGTAAGTTTTTGTATAGTAAATACGGTAAAAATTCTTCAAAGGGAAATAACCTAATAATAGAGCAGGCCTATTATGGCGATAGAGAAATACCTCTTAGGATGTCAGTATTAGTATTCATAGGTACTTTCCTAACGCATTTATTTGGGGGCTCTGCAGGGAGAGAAGGTACAGCAGTTCAGATGGGTGGAAGTGTATCTGAATTTATTGGAAGAATATTTAAACTTGATAAACACGATATGAAAATAATGCTTATGTGTGGAATAAGTAGTGGCTTTGGGTCAGTTTTTGGTACACCTCTTGCAGGGACTATTTTTGCAATTGAGGTAATAGCAATAGGTTATATGTATTATGAAGCACTTATTCCTTGTTTCATATCGGCCTTTGTAGGTGATTATGTAGCAGCTTTAGCAGGGGCAACACATTCTCATTATCATATATTGTCTATACCACCTGTAACACCTGTTAATGTGATTAAGGTAATAATAGCTTCGGCTTTATTTGGTTTGATGAGTATTATATTTAGTGAAAGCATTCATATATCAAAATCCTTATTTAACAAAATTACTACCAATCCAATGTTAAAGAGTTTTATTGGAGGGTTAGTAGTAATAGCTTTAGTTTTTATTTTTAATACAAGAGATTATTTAGGATTAGGATTGCCCATAATAAGTGAAGCCTTTGAAGGTAATGTTTCAAGATTTAGTTTTATATTAAAGACCTTATTTACTTCTGTTACTTTAGGAGCAGGTTTTCAGGGTGGAGAAGTAACCCCAATATTTTTGTAGGTTCAACTTTGGGGAATGTTATATCAGATGAATTATTATTGCCACCGTCTTTTTAGCAGCATTAGGTTTAATATCTGTATTCTGTGGTGCTACTAATACACCCATATCATCATTTATCTTGGGTATAGAAATGTTTGGAAGTAATGGAGTAGTATTTATGTTTATTGCTTGTATAGTAAGTTATCTTTTTCTGGACATCACGGTATATATACATCCCAAAGGGTATATAGAAGTAAAAGTAGACTTTTAAATACCTATAATGAAAAGACGCTAAAGGATATAAGAGAAAATAGAATAAAAAGGATATTAAATAAAGATGGAATGTAATAGTTTAAATGAATGAAGTATTATAGAAGAGTAAAACAGAGGAAAATGGTGAGATAAATAAGAATAAACAAGAGATGAAAAAGTAACTTACTTTTTCATCTCTTTACTATATACCATATAAGTCCTAAAGAAATAAAAATATCTCCGATACTTATAACATAATTTCTAAAATGTTTTAAAGGGATTACATCACCTAAAAAAGGGAAAATTGTATTTGAATTTTTAATAATATATAAACCTTCTGACGACGCCATAGTTTCCTTTATTTCATTTACTGAAGATACTATTCCAGCTTTAACCATAGCATCAGGACTTACTGGCATTGCACCACCGTTTAAAAAGATGGCAAGTGCATTTAAAATAATTCCTATACCTATTACTAAAAAGGCATAGTCCTTTCTATTTTTATAAATAAAAATCAAAATAAGTATATATTGAGTTAAATATAGTACATATGTTATGTTTCCTCTTGATATAATGCCTTTTCTAACTAAAGTGAAAAGAATAAATTCAATAGAAAAGGCTACAATAGCAAGGTAAGGTGATTTAACCTTTTCAACATCGATATTTTTTATATTACCTTTTAGTAAAAGTCCAATTGCTATACCGATTAAAAGTGCTGCTAAAAACATAACTTAACCCCTCAAATTACATAGATTTTCTCTTTCACATATTTTTAAATATATATCAACTACCTTAGGATGAAATTGAGTTCCCCTGCATCTTAAAAGTTCTTCTTTAATCTCCTGTGGATTTAATGAATTTTTGTAAACCCTTTTTGCTTGCATAGCATCAACTGAATCTGCTAATTGAAGTATATAGACATCTAAACTTAGTTCATTTTCTTTTTACCATCTGGATATCCTTTGCCATCATATCTCTCGTGGTGATGTCTTACAAGTTCAGGTATACTGCCAATACCTTTAATATCTTTAACAATATCATAGCCAATTGCAGGATGTTCCTTTATTTTTGCATATTCTTCGTCAGTTAGTTTTCCTGGCTTATTCAATATGTCATCAGGTATACCTATTTTACCAATATCGTGTAGGTAAGCTGCAAGTTCTAATTCTTCTAAATGACTTTCACTATAACCAAGTTCTCTTCCGATAGCTTTAACTATGTCTGCAACATTTCTTGAATGACCTTCTGTATATTTATCTCTCATTTCAAGAGCGTTCATAAGAACCTTTATAGTTTCTTGATATTTTGTTTTTGATTCAATATAGAGCATAAATGTATAGCGAGCAAATAGAATAATAATAGTTACAATTAGTACGCCTAAATAGTTAGATGTTTTATATAATATATATAAAAAATACCCTAATGGTGCCATAGAAACAATGTTTAAAAAACCAAGTGAAAAGTTATATAAAAATATCTTAATTAAACTATCGTTTGTTAATAATCTATAAAGAATAGATATAATTGTTGTGTTTAACAATAAAAAAATAAGTGTTAAAAGCGAAAATCTAAATATTTCATAAGAAGAATTTGAGAATGTATATTTTTTAATAAAAAATCGGTTATAATATATGAAGTATTTATACATATTACAATAATAGACAAGTTAAATAAGGTTTTGTATAAAGGTGTATTTAAAATATGTATATATTTATCATCGTCTTTATATATCTTAAATAAAAACCCAGCCCAATTATAATGGTAGACCAAAATGGGTTAAATAAATATATTGAAGCTAATGTGATTGCAAAGCCAGATGTTATATAAATTTTTTTATAAAAAACTGGAAATGATTCGGTTAGTGCGGATAACATAGACAAAAAAGAATAGAAGACAGTTGTATATTAGTAAAACTATACAATTTAAATGATTTTAAAAATAAAAGTATGGCTAATATATATATAAAAGCTAAATACGTTAATATTCTTTTTTCATTTTATAACCTCCAAGTGATAAATAAAGGCCGATTTAAAATTATCTCCAGAAAAAGTGTGAACCACCTGCTAAAACAAGTGTTAAAAGAGCAAGAATTGCAGGTAAGAATTTCTTCATAGATATCACTCCTTCGCGTTTTTGGGCTGACAGGTCTCCGCTAAACGCCTGTCGCATAACTCCGCTTAGGATAAAAATAAATTAAATCGGCCTTTTTAACAAGTATTAAGTTTTAAGAGGTAATTTTTTGAATTACCCTGTTGATGGCATCAAGTGTTGCTCTTGCTATTGTTTCATTTACATCATTTTTAACAAGTGCTGAACCTACTAAGACTTCTTCTGTTCCATATAACAGGGCATTTACAATTACAGTAACTACAGATATATCATTACTTGTGTTAATTAGCACATCCTGAACATCAAATATATATTCTTGTCCTAAGATTGTTTCTACAGCCTTAAGAGTAGTCTTTGATACCAATTTCTTTTTATTTATTGAAGTATTAATTGCTACATCCTCTACTGTGTATTCGTTATCATCATATATAAGTGTTACACTGCATTCTAAAGTGTTTAGCTGATTCTTCAGTTGAACACTATTAAATTTAACTCTTTTATTAGAAATTACATCTTCTGATTGAATAACTGCTATACTTATCTTATTTCTATCTATTTTAATATCAAACATTGCATAAAGTGCTGACTCAATATCTCTTAAGATTTGCTTTGGTGATTTTAATGTATTGGCTAATATATGAACTTCACTTATTTCATTATTATCTTTAACTACCTTTGACTTTATAACACCTTCTATTTTGTTAATAATATCCTGTATACTTAAAACGTCCATATATGTACCTCCATTTACAAATATTATCATATCATACAATTTTTTTAAAATCAACACAATTTTATATACAAAAACTTTATTTTCGTCAACTTTTCTCTCTACGCTTTATTAATTAGACAAAAAATATAAAAATCCTTCTAAAATATTCAAAAAAATATTAAGATTATATAATAAATAAGGCAGTAGGTTAGTATCCTACTGCCTTATTTTAATCACTTAACTTCAACTATCCATCCTTCAGGTGCCTTTTCATCTCCAAGTTGTATTGCAACAAGTGTATTATAAAGTTTCTTAGTTATTGGTCCAACCTCAGTTTCGCTGTAGAATACGTGGAGTTTTCCCTTGTATTCAATTCCACCAATTGGTGTTATAACTGCAGCTGTACCACAAGCACCAGCTTCAACGAATTCATCTAATTTATCTATATAAACATCTCTTTCTTCAACTTCCATACCAAGGTATTCCTTAGCAATGTGCATTAAAGAATATTTAGTTATACTTGGTAGTATTGATGGAGATTTTGGTGTTACAAACTTATTATCCTTTGTAATTCCAAAGAAGTTTGCAGCTCCAACTTCTTCTATCTTTGTGTGAGTTGCAGGGTCAAGATAGATGCAGTCTGCAAATCCCTTCTTTACTGCTTGTTCGTGTGGAAGAAGGCTTGCCGCATAGTTTCCACCAACTTTAACTCCACCTGTTCCGTAAGGTGCTGCTCTGTCATAATCTGAAACTGTAAAGTTAACAGGTTGCATACCACCTTTGAAATATGGTCCAACAGGACAGCAGAAAACAGAGAACATATACTCAGGTGCAGGTTTTACACCAAGGTTATCCCCAATACCTATTACATAGGGTCTTAAATAAAGTGAAGCTCCTGTTCCATAGGGTGGAACGAAATGTTCATTTGCCTTTACTACCTGAATACAAGCGTCTATAAATTTTCTTCAGGAATTTCAGGCATCATAAGACGTCTGCAGCTTGAGTTCATTCTTTTTGCGTTTTGGTCTGGTCTAAAGAGTTGTATTTTGCCATCCTTTGTTCTGTATGCTTTAAGTCCCTCAAAGCATTGTTGTCCATAATGAAGAGCTGTTGAGCCTTCGCTGATGGTAACTTTATTGTCTTCTATTAGTTTACCATCGTCCCATTTTCCGTCCTTCCAATAGGATACATAACGGAAGTCTGTTTTAATGTAGCTGAATCCAAGTTTCCCCCAATCTAAGTTTACAGTTTTGTTCATAAAATTCACCTCACTTAAAATGATTGAGAGGATTTTGTGTAACACATTCCCTCATTCCAACTTAATTATATCATAAAAAAACATTTATGCAGCAATAATGTTAAAATAATTTAGAATTTTAAATAAATTATTTTTTAACGAAAAAATATCTTGACACTAAAACTTTAATATGGTAAATTGATAAATAAATAAAGTAAAGACGATGAAGAGAAATAGTAAAAATAGCTTCCATTTCAGAGAGCATCCGGGTGGTGTGAGGATGTATGAGGGCTATTTTGAACACATCTCGGAGTTTGGTACCGAAGGTGTAGTAGGCTACCACGGGAACCTTCACCCGTTATAGTGATAGGGTATGTTAGTACCTAATAAGGTTAATGTCGTGAGGCATTAATGAATTGAGGTGGGACCACGGGAGTTAAGCTCTCGTCCTCAGAGGAGGACGAGAGCTTTTTGTTTTGTAAAAAGGCAGTACTGCTAAAAAATATATAATTTAAAGGAGGAATTTGATATGAAAAAATTCATTTTAGGTTTAATTATTATAATTTGTGCAACATTTCTTGCATCCTGCACACAGACTCAGGTGTTAAATAATGCAAGTAAAATTGTGGTAGTAGGACTGGATGATACCTTTGCACCTATGGGATTTAAAAATGAAAAGGGAGAAATAGTGGGATTCGATGTTGATTTAGCTAAGGAGGTCTTTAAAAGATTAGGTTATGAGGTTAAATTTCAGCCTATTGATTGGGCTATGAAGGAATCAGAATTAAACTCTAAAAAATAGATGCAATATGGAATGGATATACTATCACAGATGAGAGAAAAGAAAAAGTTGATTTTACAAACCCATATCTTGTTAATAGACAGGTTATAGTAGTATTAGGTGACTCTAATATAAATAAGAAGAGTGATTTAGAGGGTAAAAGGGTTGCCGCACAATTGAATTCAAGTTCCCAGGAGGCAGTAGAAAAGGAAAAGGAAATTTTACTTAAGTTTAAAGATGGTAAATTAAACCTTTATGAAACAAACAATGATGCACTTATGGAACTTGAAAATAGAAGAGTTGATGCAGTTGTTGTGGATGAAATATTAGCAAGATATTATATAAAACTTAAAGGAGAAGATAAGTTTAGAATACTTGAGGATAATTTTGGAAGTGAAGAATATGGTGTAGGTTTTAGAAAAGGAGATGAATTAAAGTATCAAGTTGAAAAAACATTAGATGAAATGAAAAAAGACGGTACCTTTGAAAAAATTTATAATAATTGGTTTGAAAAATAAGAGGTGATTTTGTGAAGTATATTATAGATTTATTTATTTCTATGAAAAGTGGTATGTTAGTAACCTTATATATATTTTCAATAACTTTGTTTTTTTCGTTTATTTTAGGCATATTAGTTGCAATATTAAGATTGTCTAAAATAAATATAGTAAAGA
Source organism: Caloramator sp. mosi_1 (assembly GCF_028622835.1). GTDB lineage: Bacteria > Bacillota > Clostridia > Clostridiales > Caloramatoraceae > Thermobrachium. The sequence continues at coordinate 1,221,064 of NZ_CP117677.1, forward strand.
TGGTAGTCTCCCTTTATATTTTTATAATGAGGGGGACACCTCTGCTTCTACAGATAATATTTGTATTCTTTGGATTACCAATAATTGGAGTAACATTTGATAGGTATACAGCTGTTTTCATAGCATTCATATTAAACTATGCTGCCTATTTTGCAGAGATTTTTAGAGCAGGTATTCAATCTATTGATAAAGGGCAGTTTGAAGCGGCAAAGGTACTTGGATTAAGTAGATTTGATACTTATAGATATGTAATATTTCCTCAGATGTTTAAAAATATTCTTCCTGCACTTGCTAATGAGGTAATTACATTAGTTAAGGATACTGCACTGGTTTATGTTGTAGGAATTTCTGATGTTTTAAGGGAGGGAAAAATTGCAGTAAATAGAGATGCAACTCTATTGCCCTTCTTAGTGGTTGCAGTTTTTTATGCTGGATATATATATATCCTAACTATCTTATTTAAAAAAATTGAAGGTAAATTTGAGTATTATAGGTAGGTGATAAAATGATATTGAAGGTAGATGGTCTTGAAAAATCCTTCAGAGGACAAAAGGTTTTAAATGATGTAAGCTTTGAATTAAAAGAGGGAGAAATAGTTTCTATTTTCGGTAAATCAGGAGCAGGAAAATCGACACTTTTAAGATGTATAAATGGAATTGAAAATATAGATAGGGGAGCGTAAAGATAGATGGCGAATATTTGTTTAAACAAAATGCAAATTCAGTAGAAATGGCAAAGGGTACAAGGTTAAAAAGGATAAGGCAATCCATAGGGTATGTTTTTCAAAATTTTAATCTGTTTCCCAACCTTACTGTTTTAGATAACATTATATTAGCACCTATTAGGGCATATAAATTGGACAAAGATATAGTTATGGAAAGGGCAAATAAGTTGCTTGAAAAACTAAATATATCAGATAAAAGGGATTATTATCCCTATGAATTATCAGGGGGACAAAAACAAAGGGTTGCAATTGCTCGTGCGTGTATATTATCACCTAAAATAATCTGCTTTGATGAGCCAACCTCTGCAGTAGATGATGAGGTTAAAAAAGTATTGCTGAAATAATAATGGAGCTTAAAAGGGATGATATTACTGTTTTAATAGTCAGTCACGATAAAGAGTTTTCATATTCTGTTTCAGATAGAATAATAAAAATAGAAGAGGGAAAAATAATATCATAAAAATTGTTTATATTGTCAGTATAAAGTTCTTGACATTCCCCGTAAAAATTATATAATTTTACTGAAAAATATTAATTGAAAGGAATGGGGAGTTGAATTGGAAAAAGGAAAGAACAAATTAAAACTATATGGATTTAACAATTTAACAAAGACTTTGAGTTTCAATATTTATGACGTATGCTACACAAAGACAGAAGAGGACAGAAAAAATACATTGAATATATTGACGAGCAGTACAATTCTGAGAGACTTACTAAAATACTAACAAATGTTACTGAAATGATAGGTGCTTGTGTTCTAAACATTGCAAAGCAAGACTATGATCCACAGGGAGCAAGTGTTACATTACTTATCTCTGAGGAGGAAGTACCTCTTTATATACTTGATCCTTCCTGCAATAGAGGTGTATTAACTCCAACAAGAGAGAATATTGTTGCTCACCTTGACAAGAGTCACGTTACTGTGCATACGTACCCAGAAACTCATCCCCAAAATGAGATAAGCACATTTAGAGTAGATATTGATGTATCTACTTGTGGACAAATTTCTCCACTTAAGGCATTGAATTATCTTATAGATAGCTTTGATTCAGATATTATAACAATAGATTACAGAGTTAGAGGGTTCACAAGAGATATACACGGTCACAAGTTATATATTGACCACGATATAACATCAATACAAGATTATATTGCACAAGAAACAATAGATAGATATAACTTAATTGATATGAATATCTATCAATCAAATATATTCCATACAAAGATGATGGTAAGGGATATAAAGTTAGACAATTATCTGTTTGAAAAGTCAGAGAGTGAACTTAATGAACAAGAAAAGAAGGATATAACAGATAAACTAAAGAGAGAAATGACTGAAATTTTCTATGGTATAAACCTACCAAATATAACAAAATAAAATATTTAGAAAATTTAATATTTAAAAGCTATTGCATTAATTGTTTCTTGCTGATATAATTAATTTTGCAAGTAAATATTAAATACTTTTACGTGTTACTGATTCGATCAGGCATGAGTAAAAGGTATGGAAAATTAGGTTCATCCATTTGGAGGCCTAATTTATTGTACCTTTACTCATGCCTTAATTTTTTTACACCATATAAAAATATATAAAACTCATTAGGAGGGGAAAGTTTATGTCAACAAAAAAGCATTTGGAGTCCTACAAAAGTAGGTAAAGCCCTAATGCTACCAGTTGCTCTACTTCCAGCAGCAGGTATATTATTAGCATTAGGTAATATGTTCCAAAACCCATCATTCTTAGAAAAAGCACCAGCATTCGGTTCAGCAGGTGTACAAGCTATAGCAAGGGTTATGGAACAATCAGGAGGTATTATATTTGGTAATCTTCCACTTATTTTCGCAGTTGGTGTTGCAGTAGGTCTTGCTGGAGGAGAAGGTGTTGCAGGACTTGCAGCAATAGTTGGTTTCCTAATAATGAATGTTACTATGGGAATAGTAGCAGGTGTAACACCAGAACATATAGGTAAGAGTCCAGCTTATGCAAATGTTCTTGGTATCCCAACACTTCAAACGGGTGTATTTGGTGGTATTATTGTAGGTCTTATAGCTTATGCGTTATATGAAAAGTACTATACAATAGAACTTCCACCATTTTTAGGTTTCTTTGCAGGAAAGAGATTCGTTCCAATTATAACAGCAGCAGTATCAATAATACTTGGACTTGTTATGGTTGTTGTATGGCCTCCAATACAAAATGGACTTAATACCTTCTCAACTTCAATGATTGATGCAAACAAGACTTTAGCAGCATTATTTTTGGTATTATAGAAAGAGCACTTATTCCATTTGGACTACACCATATATTCTATAATCCATTCTGGTATCAATTTGGTGAATATGTAAACAAAGCTGGGGAACTTGTAAACGGAGACCAAAGAATATTCTTTGCACAGCTTAAGGATGGAGTTCCATTTACAGCTGGTACATTTATGACAGGTAAGTTCCCATTTATGATGTTTGGTCTTCCAGCAGCAGCACTTGCTATGTATCACGAAGCAAGACCTGAAAAGAAGAAGGTTGTTGCAGGTATAATGGCATCAGCAGCACTTACATCATTCTTAACAGGTATTACAGAACCAATTGAATTTACATTCCTATTCGTAGCACCAGCACTATATGCTGTACACTGTGTATTTGCAGGACTTTCATTTATGCTAATGCACATACTAAATGTTAAGATAGGTATGACATTCTCAGGTGGTGTAATTGACTTTATATTATTTGGTGTAATACCAAACAGAACATCCTGGTGGCTTGTTATACCAGTAGGTTTAGTATTCTCAGTAATTTATTACTTCAGTTTAGATTTGCAATAAGAACGTTTAATCTAAAGACTCCAGGTAGAGAAGACGATGAAACTGTTGAAGCTGAAGCTGCAGCAACAAATTCAACACTTGCGGCAAATGTTTTAGAAGCTTTAGGTGGAAAAGAAAATATCAAATACCTTGATGCTTGTATAACAAGACTTAGAGTAAATGTAGTTGATCCTAAGAAGGTAAATAAGGACAGATTAAAGCAACTTGGAGCTGCAGGAGTAGTTGAAGTTGGTGATGGTATACAAGCTATATTTGGACCAAAATCAGATAACATAAAGAGTGAAATAAAGAAGATAGCAGGTATATAATAAAAAGGGCTTGGTTTAAACCAAGCCTTTTACTCTTCCCAACAATCAGCATTATTTAAGCCTTCGATATTTCTTGCTCTAAACTTAGGATCAAATCCTTCTTCTCTTTGCTTTTCATAATCCCATAGAACCTTAAAGGCAACATTTCCAAGAAGTAGAATTGCAATTATATTTAGTATAGCCATAAGTCCCATAAATAGGTCAGCTAAATCCCAAACTATTTGAAGTGATGCAACTGAACCCCACATAACCATTGCTATAACAAACAATCTATATATAGTTAAATAAGTTTTATTAGGTTTAATAAATTCAATATTTGTTTCACCATAGTAGTAGTTTCCTATAACTGAACTGTAGGCAAATAGGAATATACATATTGCTATAAAAATGCTTCCCCAAGAACCAACGTGGTGAACAAGTGCAGATTGAGTAAGCTGTATTCCTTGAATTTCAGGATTAGTAAACTCTCCTGATGTTAATATTATAAAGGCTGTAGCACTGCATATTAAAAGTGTATCTGTAAATACGCTAAGCGTTTGAATAAGACCTTGTTTTGCAGGATGTGAAGTATGTGCTGTTGCAGCAGCATTTGGGGCACTACCCATACCAGCTTCATTTGAGAATAATCCTCTTTTAATTCCCATCATTATTGCGGCACCTATTCCTCCACCTACTGCTTGTTTTATTCCAAAGGCACCTTCAATAATCATTTTAAATACTGTAGGGATTAATGTGAAGTTCTTTAAAACTATAAATAGTGCAACTAATACATATGCTATTGCCATAACTGGAACAATTGCTTCGGCAGTTTTAGCAATTCTCTTTATACCACCAAATATAATAAAGGCAGTAATAGCAGCAACTATGCTACCAGTTACATAGGTTTGAATTCCAAAAGCCTTTTGGAATGCCTAGGATATAGTGTTTGCTTGAACTGAGTTAAACACAAGTCCAAAACATATTGTTATAAGGATTGAGAAAAGTATCCCCATCCATCTTTGACCAAGGGCTCTTTCCATATAGTAGGCAGGTCCACCTCTATAGTTTTCTCCGTCCTTTACTTTATAAACTTGAGCAAGTGTACTTTCTACAAAGCTTGATGCACCACCTATAAGTGCTATAACCCACATCCAGAATACAGCACCAGGACCACCTACAGTTATTGCCGTAGCAACACCAGCAAGATTACCTGTTCCAACACGGGATGCTGTACTTATACAGAAGGCTTGGAAGGAGGATATATGGCTTGTCCCCTTTGCACTGCTTGTCCCTTCAGTTAGAAGTTTAAACATTTCTTTAAAATATCTTAGTTGAACAAATTTTGTTTTGAAGGAAAAATAAAGACCAGCTGCAATTAATAGAGCAATAATAACATAAGACCAAAGGATGTTGTTGGTAGTGTTGATCAGATTTGAAAGAATTTGGCCCATATTACACCTCCGAATTTAATTTTAACAAAATTGTATCAAAAACAAATTATAAAGTCAATTGAAAGAAAATTACAACAAAATATGATATAATAATAAAAAGGGGGCTTAAAATGAAGATTAAATTTTGTGGTGCAGCAGGACAAGTCACAGGATCCTGTTATCTAATTGAAACAAATAAAAGAAGGTTTTTGATTGATTGTGGTATGTTTCAAGGTAGTGTATTTGATTTAAATTATGAACCCTTTTCCTTTAATCCAAAGGATATTGATTTTGTTATATTAACCCACGCCCACATAGACCATTCGGGAAGACTGCCTATGCTTTATAAACAGGGATTTAAGGGAACTATTTATGCCACATCTGCAACCTGTGATTTAGTAAGTATAATGCTTAGGGATAGTGGACATATTCAGGAATTTGAGGCAAAATGGAGAACTAAAAAGAGGCTTAGGAAGGGACTTGACCCTGTAGAGCCCTTATATACAGTTCAAGATGCACTGGTTGTTAATGACTATCTTTATAAGGCATCATACAACAAATGGATTACTATAGATAAGAATATCGAGTTTATGTTTAAAGATGCAGGACATCTTTTGGGTTCTTCTATAGTTGTTTTAAAAATAAAAGAAAATAAAAAGAGATTATAATAACCTTTAGTGGAGATTTGGGAAACTTCAATATACCAATAATTAAAAACTATGAATATATTGATTATACAGATTATCTTGTGATTGAATCAACCTATGGAAATAGATTTCACGAATCAAGGGCAGAAGAGGTTAAATCATTATTTGATATAATAGTAAATACCGTAAAAACAGGAGGAAACGTTATAATACCCGCCTTTTCGGTAGGAAGAACGCAGGAGGTTTTATATATCTTAAATCAATATATTGATATTGAAAAAAGAAGAGTTAAAAAATATAGAGTTTTATCTTGATAGTCCTTTAGCAAAGGAGGCTCTTGAGATATTCGAAAAACATAAGGAATGTTATGATGAAGAGGCATTAAATCTACTATCTAAGGATATAGATGTACTTCATTTTGAAAATCTTCATATTGTCCAGTCAGCAGAGGAGTCTCAAGCATTAAATGAAAAACAGGGAGTAGTTATAATCTCTGCAAGTGGTATGTGTGAGGCAGGAAGAATAAAACATCATTTAAAGCATAATATCTGGAAGAAGAATACATCTATTGTTTTTGTTGGTTATCAGGCAGAAGGAACATTAGGTAGAAGGATATTAGATGGGGAAAAGAAGGTAAAAATATTTGGAGAAGAGATGGTTGTAAATGCAAAAATATATAGTATACCATCATTATCGGGACACGCAGATTTAGGAGGACTATTAAATTGGGTAAAGAACATAAAAAATGGTGTAGGTAAAAAGATATTTGTAACCCACGGTGAAGATGAGGCAGCAAGGAACTTAAAGGATGAACTTAAAAGATTTGTTAAATGTGAGGTTGAAATACCTAAACTTAATGATGAGGTTATAATTGATTGACAAATGTAATTATTAGTAATATAATTTTTATAATAAAATGATAAAGACTATGAAGGGAAGAGTAGGCTTAAGAGAAGGTTTAAGCGAGCCGGTGGTGGTGGAAGACTGGTACTGGACTTAGGCTGAAGAACATCCTGGAGTCTCTTACCGAAATCCTGTGAGAGTAGACTAAGACGCTGGTGGAGCGTTATATCCACATAGAGGTGGCCTTTTAGGCAATTTGGGTGGTACCGCGAAGATAAGCTCTTCGTCCCATTGTGGGATGAAGAGCTTTTATATTTATAAAATAATAGCTTAAGGAAAAATTAATCTTTACACATAAAACAAAGAGGAGGTAGCCTATGCAAACAGTAGAGGTAAAGCAACTCTATAGAGAGAGTGAAAAATATTTAAACCAAGATGTAAAAATATCTGGTTGGGTTAGAACTATTAGATCATCAAAGGCATTCGGATTTATAGAATTAAATGACGGTACTTTCTTTAAAAATCTTCAGGTGGTTTTTGATGAAAAATTGGAAAACTTTAAGGAAGTTGAAAAACTTCCAATAAGCTCATCAATAACAGTAGAAGGAAAATTGGTTGAAACTCCAGGAGCAAAGCAACCCTTTGAAGTTCAAGCTACAAATATAATTATAGAAGGTATGTCAAATTCAGATTATCCTCTTCAAAAGAAGAGACATACATTTGAGTATTTAAGAACAATAGCACATTTAAGACCAAGAAGTAATACCTTCTCTGCAGTATTTAGAGTTCGTTCTGTTGCAGCCTTTGCTATACACAAGTTCTTCCAAGAAAGAGGATTTGTTTATGTAAATACACCAATTATCACAGGAAGCGACTGTGAAGGTGCTGGAGAAATGTTTAGAGTAACGACTTTAGACTTAAATAATATTCCAAGAAAAGAGGATGGAAGTATAGATTTTTCAGAGGATTTCTTTGGAAGAGAAGCAAATCTTACAGTTAGTGGTCAGCTTGAGGCAGAAATTTTTGCCCTTGCTTATAAAAAAGTATATACCTTTGGACCAACCTTTAGAGCAGAAAATTCAAATACAGCAAGACACGCTTCAGAGTTTTGGATGATAGAACCAGAGATGGCGTTTGCTGATTTAAATGATTATATGGATACAGCTGAGGATATGGTTAAATATATAATAAGCTATGTACTTGAAAATGCACCAGAGGAAATGGAATTCTTCAATAATTTTATAGACAATACACTGTTTGATAGATTGAACAATGTTTTAAATTCAGAATTTGCAAGAATAACCTACACAGAAGCTATTGAACTTTTAAAGAAATCTGGAAAAGAGTTTCAATACCCTGTTGAATGGGGTTGCGACCTTCAGACAGAACACGAAAGATATATCACAGAAGAGATATTTAAAAAGCCAGTATTTGTAACTAACTATCCGAAGGATATTAAGGCCTTCTATATGAGATTGAATGATGATGGTAAAACTGTAGCAGCTGCAGACCTTTTAGTTCCAGGTGTAGGAGAAATAATAGGTGGAAGCCAAAGAGAAGAAAGATATGATGTACTTGTTAAGAGAATAGAGGAACTTGGAATGAGAAAAGAAGATTACTGGTGGTATTTAGAGCTTAGAAAATATGGAGAAACTAAGCACGCAGGATATGGTCTTGGATTTGAAAGAATGATAATGTATCTAACAGGTATGGGTAACATAAGAGACGTTATTCCATTCCCAAGAACACCAGGAAACTGTGAGTTCTAATCTTGAAACAGAGTTGAATATATATTATAATGTAGAAGAAGTCACGAAGGCTTCTATAGATATTCTTTATTAACAATATTTGCTTACCACGAAGGTAGGGCGTTTTGCTCTACCTTTTTATTTTTGTTACAACAATATAACCAACTTAATTTTTCAAAGGAGGGTTCTTATTATGTCAAGGACAAAAAATTAGTACTTGCATCATTATTCTTAGCACTTGGTCTTCTTATACCAAGCATATTTCATATGAGTGGTCTTCCAGGCAATGTATTTTTACCAATGCACATACCTGTTCTTCTGTGTGGATTTATATTAGGAGAAAGATATGGTGCACTTATTGGATTCATAACACCTTTTTAAGTTCAATACTTACAGGTATGCCACCTATATATCCTGTGGCTGTTGCTATGGCCTTTGAGCTTGCAACCTATGGATTTGTATCAGGATACCTATATAAGAGGAGAAAAATAAATCTGTTTGTTTCTTTAATTGTTGCAATGTTTCTTGGTAGGTTAGTTTCGGGTATTGCTAACTATATTCTTTTAACTTCAATGGGTAAAAATATATGCTAAATATGTTCATAACAGCATCCTTTGTGAAGTGTATATGGGGAATAGCAATACAACTTATTGTAATACCTGTACTTGTTAAAATTACAGAAAAGTACAAGCTTGTATAAAAGGGAGCTATATCTGCTCCCTTATTTTTCTACAAATATATCAATGCACTCCTTTATAGATAGCTCTTGAGTGTTGGGTATGTATATACCGTGTTTTTGTAGGGGTATAATTAATTTAGTTGCGGGGAGTTAAATATTGCCTTTGAAACTGTGGAGGTAACCTCACCACATATTCCACCAGCACAAAGTATTCCAATTGGTCCAATTATAAAGCCTATATCATTATTTAATATATATTCACTTATGTTTTTACTACCTATTATGCCTTCTTCTGCACCAGATTTTAACATATTTTTAAGTGCGGTTTTGTTAAGTCCAAGAGCTACGATTCTAACTTGGTTATCAAATTCTTTCTTTAATTTTTTAATAATTGCTTGACCAATTCCAGCACCTTGACCATCAATAACTGCAATTAACATAAAATCACCCCATAGAATATAATACTATAAAAAATTAATAATATGAATAAAAAGTTTATAACTGAAATTTTAAATTGTGTACAAAATGTAATTGCATTTTATAAAAATTGTGGTAAAATATTATGAAGAATTATATAAAAAGACTATGAAGAGGAATAGTAAAAGTTAGCTCCTTTTCAGAGAGGGAATGGTTGGTGCGAATTCCTAAAGGACTGATTTTGAACCCACCTCTGAGTCCTGCACCGAAGGTTAGTAGGCTGCAGCGGTTTGACCGTTATCAATTTGAGAGAATATGCATTTTGCATATTAATTAGGGTGGTACCGCCGAAATTACGCCTCGGTCCCTTTTGGGATTCGAGGTTTTTTTATTGCTAAAGGGAAAAGTATATTAATTAGGTGTATGTCTTAAACTAAAAGCATTAGAGAGATATGAAAATATTACATAAAATAAGGAGGAGATAATATGGCAAAGGAAAAGGATAAAAAGCTTGTAGAAGCGATAACTTCTATGGATGAAGATTTTGCCCAATGGTATACGGATATTGTTAAGAAGGTTGAATTAATTGATTATTCAAGTGTAAAGGGATGTATGATTATTAGGCCCTATGGATATGCAATATGGGAAAATATCCAAAAGGATTTAGACAAAAGATTTAAAGAAACAGGACACGAAAATGTTTATATGCCACTATTTATTCCTGAGAGTCTTTTAAGAAAGGAAGCAGAACACGTTGAAGGTTTTGCACCAGAGGTGGCTTGGGTAACACACGGTGGAAGTGAAGAGCTTACAGAGAGATTATGTGTTAGACCAACTTCAGAAACTCTATTTTGCGAACATTTTTCAAAGATAGTTCAATCCTACAAAGACCTACCAAAACTATATAATCAATGGTGTTCAGTTGTAAGATGGGAAAAGACTACAAGGCCTTTCTTAAGAACAACTGAATTCCTATGGCAAGAAGGTCATACAATTCACGCAACAGCAGAAGAGGCAGAGGAAGAAACAATTAGAATGCTAAACATATATGCTAAGCATTGTGAAGAGGTTTTAGCAATACCTGTTATAAAGGGAAGAAAGACAGAAAAGGAAAAGTTTGCAGGAGCAAGGGCGACATACACAATAGAGAGCCTAATGCACGATGGAAAGGCACTTCAAACAGGTACTTCCCACTTCTTTGGAGATAACTTTGCTAAGGCCTTTAATATAAGATACCTTGATAAGAATGGACAATTACAGTATGTATATGAAACATCTTGGGGAGTTACAACAAGATTAATTGGTGCAGTTATAATGGTTCACGGTGATAATAATGGCTTAAAACTTCCACCAAGAGTAGCCCCAATTCAAGTTGTAATTGTTCCAATTGCACAACACAAAGAAGGCGTGCTTGAAAAAGCAAATGAATTAAAAGAAAGACTTTCAAAGATAGTTAGAGTAAAACTTGATGATTCAGATAAGATGCCAGGATGGAAGTTTGCAGAGTACGAAATGAAGGGTGTTCCAGTTAGACTTGAAGTTGGTCCAAAGGATATAGAAAAGAATCAAGTTGTTCTTGCAAGACGCGATACTATGGAAAAAATAGTAGTGTCTATGGATAACTTAGAGGAAGAAGTAATGAAGCTTCTTGACGACATACACAACAATATGCTTGAAACTGCAAGAAAAAATAGAGATGAACACACATACGTTGCAACAAATATGGAGGATTTTAAGGATATAGTTGAAAATAAGCCAGGATTTATAAAGGCTATGTGGTGTGGAGACAGAGAATGTGAAGACAAGATAAAGGAAGAAACAGGTGCAACGTCAAGATGTATACCATTTGAACAAGAACAACTAAGTAGTACCTGTGTATGCTGTGGAAAACCAGCAAAGCATATGGTTTATTGGGGAAGAGCCTATTAAAAAGTGCCATTAATGGCACTTTTTAATTATACAATTCCATCTCAAAAATTTTCTTTATTTCATTTAAGTCCCTTGTCTTACTTAATGCAACAATAAGCTTTATTCTTGCCTTTTGGCCAGGAAGAGTATCTCCAAATATGACACCTAAGTTTCTAAGGTCGCGTCCTCCACCTGGATATCCATAGCTGTCTAAAACACGTCCCTCAAAGCATCTTGAAACAACCACAACTGGAATTCCAGAGTCTATTGCCTTCTTAATTGAGGGGACCATATTAGGTGGAACATTGCCTCTTCCCATACCTTCTATAACAAATCCATCTACTCTTTTTCAATACAGTAATCTATTAAAGTGGAATCCATACCTGTTACGCATTTGATGAGTTGAACATTTGCATTAACCTTGTCTATTTCGATATGTTGCTTTCTTATGCTGTCGCGGTAAAATATAACCTTATTGCTGTCTATTATTCCAATAGGTCCAAACAGAGGTGATTGAAATGCATTTAAGCTCATTGAATTTCTTTTGTAACTTCACTTGCACAGAAAAGCTCATCATTGAAGCAAACAAGAACACCTCTTCCCTTTGCTTCTTCTGAAATTGCAGTACAAATTGATGCTGCAAGGTTTGCAGGACCATCATATCCAAGTTCTGAGCTATTACGCATAGCTCCTGTTACTATTATTGGTTTTTCTGAGTTTATAGTTAGATCTAAAAAGTATGCAGTTTCTTCAAGTGAATCTGTACCGTGGGTTACTACAACACCTGATATATCGTCTCTATCAAGTATATCTTTTATGAATTTTGATAGTTCAAGCATTTTTTCAGGTGTCATATGTGGTCCTGGAAGTTTAGAAAATGTAAAACTTTCAATTGAGGCAAAACCTTCTACACCTGTTACCATTGCCATTATTTCCTCAGAGCTTAGACTTGGTACAGCAGCTTGAAGCTTTGGATCTACCTTCATTGAAATAGTACCGCCATTAAATACAACAGCTACTTTCTTCATAAGTTTACCCCCTATAGACTTATTTCAATTATATTATATATCATATATTTTTTTATGCTACATTATATTTCAGGTTTTCAAGGAGGTAATTGATTATAAAATTAGTTGCTGTTGTTGACACTTCAATAGCATAGTATATATCTTTTTCAATATGATGTGGAGTTGACATATAAATTTGGTGTTTAGCATCAATAAAGTTTTTAAGTTGAAATAGAGATGAAAGTTCAAGAGAAATGAATGCCTCTACAGAAGAGTTAATTATTTTATCAATTGATAGTTCTTGAAATACATTATGAAGTTCCTTTTCATATTTTAAGTGGAGAAGAATGGGATTAAGATTTTTATTATTATGGGCATAGCAAAAGTAATCACATAGAAAGTGAGTTATAACTCCAAGATTAGTGTAGAATAATTTCAGGTCTTTCTCTTGAAAAAGTTTAGAAATGTAAGATTCTTAATCATTTGAATTATATAGTCAAAGGATTTTTCTTTATAATGTGGAATTAAAAATAAAGGTATGGAGTAATCGGGTTTAACACATCCATTTAAAAACTGATGCTCGTAAATATAGATATCAAAGTTTTCCTTGATATTAGATATAATAGAGCTACCAATTAGTTTATGTGTAGAAGATAACATAATTTCACATCCTATTATTTATTTTCTTGAGTTAATTGTAATATTTTAATACTAAGCTTAGTTTATAGCACAGTTAAATTAAGGTAAAAAACAAAGGTGCATAGCACCTTTTGTTAGTCTGAATTACTTATTTCTAATATCTTTTTATAGACACTCCACGACTTCCTGAACCTTGATTGTTAATTATTACATTGTTAGATTTAATACCTTCAAAAACTATATCAGATTCTGGAGATAGTTTAAATGTCAAATCAGCTTTATTTTGAATTGTACCTTGAGCACGCCTTAGTATTTTAACTTTGAATATAAAGGTTTTTGTTTCGCCAACACCAATACTGTCTATATAAATATCAACAGTTCCATCGCTTGCTTCTCCTGTATGGGTAACTGTACCCTCCGAATATACAACTTCAATAAATTTCAAGTCACTGTTTAAAACATCCTTTATTTGTACTGAATACATTGGATTTGGTCCGCTATTTGTAACAACAAGTTTATATTCAACAAGCTGACCAAGAGAACCTACAATGTTTTCAGTTGTAAAATCTCCTTCCTTTGTTTTATTTCTTTGTTCTTTTAATAGGTTAGTTTCTATATTAGTAACATATACATTAGAACAAGTTTGAATTCCTGGTCCTAATTCTTCAGGTGTTAAATACCAAACTCCAAAGGCACAGTTTTGCTGAGCTTCAATTAAGGTTACAGGGTCTATAACTGCAGATTCTACTAATACATCAAAGGAGTAGTTGTAATATTCATCTTCTTCAGCATATCCATAAGGAACAACAGGGAATACTACTGTTTGGGCTTCAACTAAAACAGGTTCTATTGGATGTCCCATTAAGGTTGCATTTCCTACGTAGGTTTGACCAATTGGCAGTATATCTGTAAACTGTCCATTTACTATACTTGTTCCCTTTGGAAGTTTAAAGGTTACAGTATATCTAATAGTAGTTCCTATAGTGGTGTAATATATATCAGCAGTTTTGCTTGCCTCAATATCAGGGAATTTTTGAATAACTTCATTGGAATCTTCTTTAGGGTAGGTTATTGGAGTTGTATTATTAGTTGAGTATATAAAACTTCCTTTGTTTTTAGAGAATCCACCTGCAGGAATACCACCTACAACCTTAACTCTAAATATAAGTGATTTTACAGTGTTTATAGGAAGTTCATCTATAGTCCATTCTATCCTTCTTAAAAGAGGAAGGTAGTTAACATTACCTATAGAGGCGTCAAAATACCCTGTATATTCTAAATAAGGTGAGATATAATCTTCTACTGCTATATTGTAGGCTGTTGATGAACCAAAGTTGTGGACAGTCAATCTAAATTCAAGTATATCATCTGCTAAAACAGGCATTATATCTGTTGTATAACCTGTATCTTGGGTTATATTTCTTTGGGTTTTTGCAACAAATACATAGGGTCTTGTTACTTCAACATCAACATATTCTTCTATTTCAGGACTTAAAGTTCCTTCATCATCTATTTCGCTTGTTACTTTTACAATATTCCTTTGAGTTTCAACATAAGGCTCTACATTGTTTCCATCAAGTACCCTTGCAAGGAATGTTATTGTTATCTTTTTCTTCTCCAACCTTGCGTCAACAACTGGAATATTAAATATGATGTCGCCGTTAGAAAATATAGGGGTTAAGAAGGTTGAATCATAGCTTGCAGGGCCTAAATAAATCTGTTTAGATGGTAGGGTATCCTTTACAGCAATATTTTTAGCTATTGTTCCAAAGGGTACGGTTATTTCTATGAAGTAGGTTATAATATCTCCAACTCTAAAGCTTTCATTTGAGGCATATTTTAAAACAGATAGTTCACCTAAGATAGCATAAACTGTATTTGAATTTTTAGGGCCATAATAAACAAGTGGTGTTTCTCCTTGTATGCCAAAGATTGCATTAAAGCTATTTGGAATTCTTTCACCTGTAAGCCCACCGGAATTTACAGAAAGGGCTATTATAGCTTTATATTCAGTATTTGCTGGAATTGATGGTATAGTCCATAGTAAATTTCCTGATACAACTGTTAGTGTTCCTGTATCTATTGATGCTATACCTATAAAGGTTAGTAATTCATCTATTGTTTCTGATATAGTTACATTAACAAGTCCATAGCTATTAGGGTTATTTACTTTAAGTTCATAGTATATTAAATCACCTACGTTAACCAATATATCATCTGTTGTAAATGGACTAAATGGAGATGTTGTTACGTTCTTTTGAGATTTTGTTAATATAAGTTCTGCATCTGACACATAAATAGTCGAGGTAGAGGATTGCTGAGGCCCATCTGGACCAAGTGGAGTGTACTTCCAATCAAGAGTGGTTGTATTTATTTGTCCCTGCTGTGGAGGTGATGTTATACTATTTATTTTTGCCCTGAATTTGTACTCTATATTTACTTCTGATATTGTTGCATCTATCTCGGTTTCAGTAGGGAAGGTTAAGGTAGCAGATCCGATATTTACACCGTTTTTAGTAAGGGTAAACGGAACATAGCTCTGTTCAGTTGGTAATATATCGTTTATTGTAACATCATATATCTTTACACCAAGAGGAACCCTTACATTTATGGTATATTCAATTTCCTCTCCTACAAGTGCACTTTCTTTATTTACTGTTTTTATAATTTCAGGGTAGGCGTAGTTAAAGGTAACTATATTTGATTTTACAGGGCCTAAAGTTAATGGATTTACTGTATTTGTATCATAAAGACTTGTTGCAAAGTTTTCAACAGCCTCACCAGGTATAGGAATAGAATTTACTGTGCAGGAGAATATAAGTGTTTTGGTATCTGATACAGCAAGGAAACCTTCTGTCCAGGTTACTGTACCATCTGGTGTTGGTGGAGTAGGATGAACTACAGTACCTGATGGTGCAGGAGGTATAACAGATGAAAAGGTTAAATATACTGATAGATCGTCAGTTGTTACAATGTTAAATGCATCAGATAGCCCGTCATTTGTAATTGTTATCATATAGTGTATTTCATCACCAGATTCAATATCAAGGAGAGGATTTTTGTAAAGTCTCCACCCTTTGTTACGTTCTTTTGCCATTTTTCAATCTTTATATGAGGACTTCTAACCTCTACATCAACAAATGTTGAAACAACTGGTGCAGAAGGACCAACAGCAGTTAAATCCCATTTTATTGACACATTATTTCTTTGCATTTCAGTATAAGGTAGAGTTGTTTTACCATCTCTTACAATAGTTTTAAAAGTATATATTAGGGTTGTTGGTCCTAAAATAGGTGCAGATTCTTGATAGGTTATGGTGTTACCAATAACTGTTGGAGTAACAGGCAGTGAATTTCGTGTAAAGCTATCAATCACATATTCCTGCTTAATAGGAAATACATCTGTTACAGTTAAATTGTATGCTATGATATTTAGAGGAATAGGAATGGTAATAGTATAGGTTATTTCATCACCTATTTTTGCAGGGTTTGGAAGGGCTTCTTTTGTTATTGTAAGTGCAGGTATATAAATTCTTGTTGTGTTTGATTGTGCATTGTAGGTTACAGGATTTACATCATTTGAGTCATAGGTTGAGGTTGCTTTATTTGTTATTGAGTTTGATGCTGCAATTGGAGATTTAATTTTAACAGAGAATACAAGTGTGGCACTTGAGCCGTTGTTTAAAACAGGTATATTCCAATTAACTGCCTCAGGAGGACCTGCTACATAGGAAGGAGTTCCAACTGATGCACTAATTATTGATATAAATTCTAAATTAGAGTCTATTACATCGCTTAGGTTTATATTATAGGCAGGAGATGCACCATTTGAATTAATTGTTATTCTGTAATAGATTTCATCATCAGGGTTTGAGAATATTGCATCCTGGGTGTAGCCTATGCCTTGTGTTGCATTCATTTGTTCTTTAATTATAACTATATTTGGTGTTCTAACTGTTATATTTAAGTTTGATGTTCTATTTTTAGTTAGAGGTCCACCAGATACAAGTGCCCAATCTATTCTTGACTGGTTTTGCTGTGTTTGTGTGAAGGGAGGATTGTGGTTTCCGCTTATTACCCTTGCAATAAACTTATAAACAATAGTAATTGGATTAGGGTATGAGTAAAGGTTAGGTTCTGTTGGGAAGGTTACAACTTGACCAATAACAGTTGGTGTAACAGGTATAATTGGTCCACCGTCTTGCTGCCTTGTTGCTGGTCCAATATAAGTTTGTCCTGTTGGAAGTGTATCCCTTGGCCTAAGGGAATAAACATATACTCCATAGGGGATAGTTACGGTTAAGGTGTATTCAATATCATCGCCTATTTCTGCCAATAGTTGTGATGCAGTTTTTACCAAAGTTAGGTTTGGAGCTATTAGATTTACAGTGTTTGAACTTCCACTATATTCTATGCCATATCCATTGTCATTGGTGTTATAAATAAATGTTGCTTTATTTGATGTTGATGAGTTTGCTGCAAAGCCTGGTAATGTTTCAACCCTAAAGGTTAGTGTTGCAGACTGACCTGTAAGAAGTACAGGTATAGTCCAAGTTACTGTGCCTAAAGAGTAGGATGGAGTACCTAAAGTTGCGTTAAAGCTGCCAGAGACAAAACTTAAAAGTGGATTTAATACATCTGTAATAACTGTGTTATAGGCTGTTTCAAGACCATTATTATTTACTGTAATTCTATATTCAATTACATTTCCTACGCTAAAACTTAAATCAGTTGTTCTAAATGTTCCATTTAGTGTATAGTTTCTTTGCTCTTTAGTTGCAATTATATTTGGAGTTTTAACTATTAAATTCTTATTTGTTGTTTCTGGTATAGCAGGTGTACCTGAGGTATCAATATCCCATTCAACCTTTGCTGTATTTAGCTGATTTTCGCTAAATGGAGGAATATGGGCAGCAGATACAACCCTAATATCAAAGGAGTAAAGGAGTTTAACCTCATTAAGTGTAGCATTAACTACGGGTATAGTTGGAAAGATTACATTTGGTGGAGTAACTACTACGGTAATTGGGTTACCATCTAATGTTGCATTTCCAACAAAAACTTGTTCAGGAATTTTAAATGTGTCGGTTACCTTTACGTTATAGGCAATAGTTCCCTTTGGAACAGTTACTTCAAGTATATAGGTTGCAGTATCTCCTACCTTTACGGTTACAGGATTTATTGATTTTACTATTTTTAATCTTTCGGTTTTTAGTATAGTAGAATCTTCAAAGGGGTCTCCTGGGTATTGATAGGATATATCCATTTGAGAATAAGGCCTTGTAAGGATGGCTTTATTTATATAAACTTGACCACTTACAACTATGTTTGTAACTAAAACTTCATAGCTAAAGGTTAAGCTCTCACCAGGTGCAAGCTTTCTTATTAGCATAGAAACATTTTGTCCTACAAAACTTGGAGCATCATATATTCCTGTACCTGTTACGGAATAGTTACCGTTATACAAAAGTCCATCAGGAATTATATCTGTTAAGGTCATCATAAAGGCATCTGTTGTAAGATTATCTACTGTTTGGGTATTTTTTATTGTTATTGTATAGGTATAAACTTCACCAGCTTGAATTGCATTAACATTAGGCCCTGTAACTGATTTATCAAACTCTATATTTGGTGTTCCAAATTTTACTTCAACTTGGTCTCTATCGCTATATGAAAGCCCTAAACTATTTCTTCCTGCAAGCTTTGCAAGGTTGTTTTTTACAGTATTGATTGGTAGATTTAAAACAGGGATTTTAAAGGTTGCAGTCCACAGGGTATTTCCAGGTAAATCTCCTAAACTCCATCTAAATCCATTAGGTGAAACGGTAAAGGGAGCAAAAGGTCCTATCAATGTTCCACCATAGATGATTGGTGAAGGTGGCAAAGGTCCCATATTATATGGTGCATAATCATCTATTTCTATATTAAGTTGAGCAGCATTTAAGCTTAAGGCATTATATTCAATAAAAAATTCAATTAAATCTCCAGGAGAAGCCACATCAAATGGCTTAGGTGTACCGTCTTTGTAGTAGTAACCTAAAACTTGCTTGTCTATAAAAGGTCTTTTGATGTATGAGGTTGCAGAGGAACTATCTGGTGTTTGCCAAAGAGTAGACTGGTTTATTCCATTAATATTTGATCTATTTGTTAGACTGTCATTTGATGCAACAGGATTTGAATTTACATAGTTTGCTTTTGTTAAAGTTTGGAATGTTATAGTACCTGTTGTACCAGTGGTTAAGGTACCTAAATTCCAAATTAGGGTTGTTGTTCCATTAGGGTTTACAGTAATTGATGATGGAGAAGGATTTGCAGAACCTAAAACATATTCCATTCCATCAGGTATTATATCTTCTATTACAACATTGTTTACATTGTCATATTGGTTTACTTTATATATGAGTCTATATGAGTTTGTAACTCCAACGTCAGTTATAGATGAGCCTATAATAGATTTATCTATTGTAATATCCTTTGCGATAGTAGTTAAGTTTGCAGTTACAGGACCTGATAGACCATCAAGTATAGCTGTGTTTACTAAAGGTGTATCGTGGGGTATTTTTGTCCTGAATTTTCTGTGCAGCTTAAGGTATATTTATCCCATATAGCAACATCAAAGTTTATGGTGTTGGTACTTCCTGCAGATAAAGTTTTGCTACCCCAGTCTATAACAGTATAGTTTTTACAACCTGGAGAAGGTGAAGGTACTGATACATTTGGATTTAAAAAGCTTGAGGAATTAGGTCCTGAAGCAGTGATATTGCCTAAATATCTGATTCCATTTGGAAGGTTATCAATCAATGTTATATTTGACGATTCACGGGTATTGTTGTCTAATATAAGGGTATAGGTAAATGGCCAAAGTGGATTTGGAGCTAAAATCAATCCCGCGCCCTTTGGCATTTTGCCAGGCCCTTGTTTTATTAGATTGTATCTTAAGGGAATTATATTATTTGTTATGCTTTTTATAACTTCTAAATTACCAGGGTCGTCATTTCCTCTTGGGAGTGTATCAACCTTTGCAACTAAATTTAGATTTGGAACGGGTATATCAAAGGGAACAGGAAGTGAAGTGCTTCTAAAGTATTCTTCCGATTTTATTTCAACAGATACGGTGTAGTTTAATTCGTTTGGAGCAAGGTTCTTAACGTTAACCCACTTTACAGTAATTGAACCATCTAAGTTATTTATAACTTCTGTAGGAGAGATGCTGCTTGATTGAAATGAAAAGCCATCTGGAATAGTAAGTTCAAAGTAAAGGTTGTATCCTCTATCTACTAAGCTTGTGTTGGAGAAGGTAAGGTTTAAAGTAGAAGTTTTACCAAGTACAATTTTTAAAGGTTGTAGCGATTGATTTACTAAGAATTCTGATGGAGATATTGCCATATTGACCTCCTAAAAGATTTTTCTCGTATTATTATATTCATTCTTTATAACAATGATGAATGGGAGGTAACTTTATAAAATTTAGAAGATATTTATGTTTATTAAACATATAATAAAATAAAGCAATTATAGGAAAAAATGTATGAAGAATTTATGTGTCCTTTTTATTTAGATGGGAATAATGAGATTGAACCAGAAATATATAGTGCATTAGAGTTACTTTTACAATTTAAATCAAAGGAAGTTGATTTGTTTATTGAAGTTGGTAGAGAAAATAGAGAATTTGTTAAGGTAATAAGACCTTTAGAGAATATATGTGATGTAAAGGATAAATGGACTGGAGTAAGAAGGTATAATATAAAGGATGGAGTGGTAAATCATATTGATTTAGGAAAAAGGAATATGGCACATCCAAAGGAACTTTATGAATTTATATGTTGGGGGTTAAAAAATTCAAAGGCAAAATATAATGCACTTGTTATTGCTTCCCACGGTTTTTCCTTCGTTGGTGGAATAACGGATTTTACCTTTGATGTTCCCTATGTTATGCCTATAGAAGATATGTGCTATAGTATAAACAAGGCTCTTTTGGATTGTAGAAAAAGATTAGATTTGTTTTTTTAGATATGTGCTTTATGAACTATATAGAAATATTATATGAAATAAAAAAAGACAAGATAATATAAATTATATTTTAACTTATTATGGTGAAGGGGATTTTGGTGGAATTAATTATGTTAGCTTTATTGATAATTTTTTAGATTAATAGATAGGGATAAAAACCTATTATATTTTTAGAAAGAGATAATCTTATATTAAGTAGACCAACAAAATCAAAGATAAAGGAAATAAAGAATTTTTGTAGTAGTTTTGCAAAGGAATGTATAGAAAAAGGATATAAAGATATAGAAACTGTAAAAAATAATGTAGGACTTATTTATGTATATGAAAAAATAAATAATATAGTATGCTTTAAGTCAAAAAATTCCAAGGGAATACAAATAATAGATTTTAATATAGAACAATTAGATAAAATATATAGAAATTTAGCCTTTTCAATTGAAAATTATTGGATGAGTTTGATATCTAAGGATTATATAGTATGTAATAAGCAAGAAATAAATTTATTACCTAAAAGGCTTACTAAATCTGCAATACTTGGTCTTATACTTTCATTGAATAGTGGTATTGATATAAAGGAAGCAACAAATATTTTAAATAATGTAGTTAAGGTTAAAGGTTGGAATATTTGATTTAATTTTAAAGACATATTTATCTTTAGATTAAGCAAACTAATATTAAGATACAAAGGAGGTGTTTATATGCCTCACATAAAAAATAATCATAATGATTGTGAAGGACAAGACAGCTTAAAGGAAGTTAATGCAAGGAGAGTTGACCAACTTATAGACTTAGTTGAAAAGCATACAAGAACAGAAAGACATCTTGAGGAACACTCAAATATTACTGATTTAGACGAAATAAAATATGTACTTGAACTTCAAAGACAAAGGGAAGAACAGATTAAGCATTTAAGAAATTTAATTGCTTATGGGAAAGATGATGACTTTTATAAGAGGGAAGTTGAAAATATTGAAAAGAATCTAATTTATACAGAACATTATCTTGATCATAATAAGCATAATATGGATGAATTCACATTGCAAAAGACAATGGAAAAACAGGAGCATAGAAGGGAACAGCTTGAAAACTTAAAGCATTTACAATAGGTGGCACTGCCACCTATTTATTGTATAGACATATAATGGGTATAATGCTAATATTAAATTAAAAGTAGGGTAGGTGGTATATTTGATAAGAGATAAGAGGGTTGATTTTTCAAAGGTATATTCTAATTTAAATAAGCTTAAGGATATATTTAGTAAATATAAAGATAAGGTAATAGTTGCTTATCTTTTGGTTCAGTTCATAGAAGAGAAGTTACTCCTTTAAGTGACATAGACATAGCGATTTTGATTAATGAAAAATATGAAGGCATATTAGAGGAGATAGAAAAAGATTTATATGAGGATTTAATAAGTTGTTTAAAAACGGAAGAAATTGATTTGGTTTGTTTAAATAAAGCTCCTCTAAGTATTCAGTATGGAGTAATTAAAGATAAAGAGATACTGTATTTTTATGATAAGCAAAAGTAGTGGATTATGAAACCAGTGTTATAACAAAATATTTAGACATAAAACCTATGCGTAACTTTTTAAATATGGAGTTTTTAAAGAAGGTAGGGATTTAGATGGATGAAAAGTTAATAACACAATTAAGACTGCTGAAAAAATACTTGGATATGTTAAAAAAATTTCTCAAAATAGTGTAGAGGAGTATTTAAAAGATGAAATATTAAAGGGAGCAGCAGAAAGATATCTTCAGCTTTGCATAGAAACTTGTATAAACATAGGAAGTAGAATAATATCTTTAGAGCAATTTACCAAAAATATTTCTGTTCCAGAAACCTATGCAGATGTATTTGAAATATTAAAAGATATAGGATTAATTGATGAGGAGTTTTCTAAGAACCTTAAAAATATGGCTAAGTTTAGGAATAAGTTAGTTCATATGTATTGGGAATTAGACGATACAATTGTTTATGATATTATAAAAAATAACTTAGGAGATGTAGAAGAATTTATGAGGATTTCTGCTGAATATATAAAAAATAACTCACATATGTAGATGTGAGTTATTTTTATATATTCATATTGAAAAAGATAAATATGTATGTTATTATAATAATACCCCCACGGGGTGGGGGTGAAAGGAGGATATTATGAATAAGGAAAGAGAAGAAGCAAAAAATATTTAAAAACAGCAAAGGGTCAAATAGAAGGAATACTTAAAATGATAGATGAGGGTAGATACTGTATAGACATCTCAAATCAGATTATTGCAGCAGAAAAGCAAATAAAGAAGGCAAATATGTTGATTTTAAAGGGACATTTAAATAGCTGTGTAAAGGAAGCTTTTTAAACAATAACGGAGAAGAAAAGGTAGATGAAATAATAGATGTATTTGATAAATTAACAAGGTAGGTGAAAAGATGAATAATAAGTTTAAAATAACAGGTATGACTTGTGCAGCTTGCTCAAGGGCTGTTGAAAGAGCTGTAAAAAGTTAGAGGGTATTGAAAAGGCAGAGGTTAACTTAGCAATAGAAGAGCTTTATGTAGAATATGATAAAACAAAGATAAGTGAAGAAGACATAATAAAGGCAGTAGAAAGGGCTGGGTATGGAGCAAGCTTAAAAATATAAAAGAGGCTACTTTAAAGATAAGTGGAATGACCTGTGCCTCTTGTGCAAAAACAATAGAGAGGGTTTTAAGTAAAGAAGAGGGAATAATATCGGCAGAGGTTAACTTTGCAGTTGAAAAGCTGTATGTTAAATATGATTCATCTAAGATAAGAATTTCTATGGTAAAAAATCTTATTAAAAGGGCAGGGTATGAAGTTTTTGAGGATATAAAAAGTGTTGAAGATAATAAAATTAAAGATGTTAAAGATAAATCACTTAAAAACCTAAAAATAGCAGTAATCTTTACAATACCACTTTTATATATAGCAATGGGACATATGATTGGTTTTCCTATACCTGAGATTATTCATCACCATAAAAATCCTTTAAATTTTGCTTTAATACAGATTATACTTACAATACCAGTTATATATGCAGGAAGAAGGTTTTATAAAGTAGGATTTAGAAACTTAGTTAAACTATCTCCTAATATGGATAGTTTGATTGCTATAGGTACATCGGCTGCTATAGTATATGGACTATTTGCGATTTACCAAATATCTATTGGAAATACAGAATATGCAATGGAACTTTATTTTGAATCAGCAGCAACTATTATAACCCTTATACTTTTAGGAAAATATTTAGAGGCAAGAGCTAAGAATAAAACTTCTGAAGCAATTGAAAAACTTATTAATCTTGCACCTAAAATGGCAACAATTATAAAGGAGGATATGGAGATTGAAATACCAACAGAGGAAGTTGAAGTTGAGGATATAGTTTTAGTTAGGCCAGGAGAGAGGATACCTGTTGATGGAATTGTGATAGAAGGAAAGACCACAGTTGATGAATCGATGCTTACAGGAGAGAGTATACCCCAAATCAAAGAAGAAGGCTCTAATGTATTTGCAGGAAGTATAAATAAAAATGGTTCGATTAAATTTAAGGTAACAAAGGCAAAAGATGATACAGTTTTAAGTCAAATAATTAGGCTTGTTGAGGAGGCACAGTCTAAAAAGCACCTATTGCAAGACTGGCAGATATAGTTTCAGGATATTTTGTGCCTGTAGTTATTTTAATTGCAGTAGTATCTTCAATAGCCTGGTACTTTGGTACAAAAGATATTGTATTTGCTCTTACAATATTCATTTCAGTTCTTGTAATTGCGTGTCCCTGTGCCCTTGGTCTTGCAACACCAACAGCTATAATGGTAGGTTCCGGCAAGGGAGCAGAGCTTGGGGTACTTATAAAATCTGGTGAGGCCCTTGAAATGCTCCATAGGGTAGATGTAGTTATACTTGATAAGACGGGTACAATAACAGAAGGCAAACCGACGGTTGTAGAGATAAAAACTTTTGATATAGAGGAAGAAAAATTAATATCCTATGCGGCATCATTAGAGAGACTTTCAGAGCATCCACTTGGTGAGGCAGTGTATGAATATTCAAAGGAAAAGGGAATAGATACTTTCGATGTAACTGATTTTAAGAGTATTACAGGTCACGGTGTTTATGGAAGAGTACAAGAAACAGAGGTTTTAGTTGGAAACACTAAGCTTATGAAGGAGTACGGTATAGATATTTCAAAGGCAGATGAATATATAGGGGATATTTCAAAGCGTGGGCGAACAGCTATTATTGTTGCAGTAGATAAAAGGGTTAAAGGTATAATTGGAATTGCAGATAGAGTAAAGGAAAACAGCAAAAGAGCAGTAGACCTTATTAAGAATATGAAAAAGAAGGTGGTTATGCTAACAGGGGATAATTTCTTAACAGCAAAGGCCATTGCAGATGAGGTTATGGTAGATGAATTTATTGCAGAGGTTCTTCCGCAGGATAAGGCAAATGTTGTTAAGGAATATCAAAATAAAAATAAGAGGGTTTTAATGGTGGGAGACGGTATAAATGACGCACCTGCATTAGCACAAGCTGATGTTGGAATGGCAATAGGTTCAGGTACAGATATAGCAATTGAGTCAGCAGATGTTGTTTTAATGAAAAATGACCTATTAGATGCAGCCTATGCAATAGAGTTAAGCAGAAAAACAATAAAAAATATAAAGGAAAATCTATTCTGGGCATTTTTCTATAATGTAATTGGAATACCAGTTGCGGCAGGAGTACTTGTATTATTCGGAGGACCAAGACTTAATCCAATGATTGCTGCACTTGCTATGAGTTTTAGTTCTGTATCAGTAGTTTTAAATGCACTGAGACTAAAGGGCTTTAAGCCAAAAAATAAAGGAGGGTTAATATGAAAAAGAAGATTAATATTGAAGGTATGAGTTGTATGCACTGTGTAAGACACATAAAGGAGGCACTATCAGAAATTAAAGGAATATCAAACATTGAAGTAAATCTACAGGACAAATATGCAGTTTGCGATGTGGATAATGTGGATAACAAAGATATTGTTGAAAAGATAGAGGAATTTGGGTATAGTGTAGTTTCAATAGAGGAATTATAAAAGCACCTTAATATCAGGTGCTTTTTACGTTATTAAGATGTATAAATGCTATTGCCTGCATTATAAACACTGTTGCAGAAATAATAAAGGTTAGCGAATAACTAAGTTTTGTATATGAAATGATATTTCCTGCTAAGTAGGAGGAAATAGATACTGTTATATTACCTATAAGAACAACTAAACTATTAAATTTAGCCTGATGTTCTTGGTCAACTGAGTTCATAAAAATAATATTTTCAAGAGGCACGGTTATATTTATTAAGACAGACCTTGTAAGGAAGAATATACATAAGATAAGGGTTATAAATTTTAAACTTGAATTAAAAAATATAAATATTAAAACAAAGGGGAATGATAATAGCTTAGCAAAGGTTATTGTTTTAAATTGACCTATTCTTTTAGAGATTATAGGGGATATAATCATAGCTAAAAGATTTCCAAGCATATTAAAGTTGTTTACAAAAGCTGCAGTATCAGTGGAATAGTTCATTTTGTTTATTAAATAGGTTGTATAGTATGGTATTATCATTCCCACGGCAAAGGCACCACAAAAGGTGTATAGGAATATAAATTTCATTTTTTAGTTATTTTAAGTTTATTCTGCTTTTTATTGTTATTTTCTATCCTTTGGCTGGATGTTATGAATAGAGCAGGTATAAAGGCTAAAAAGCTTAAGATACCCATTATACTTAAAGTTGTATTAAAACCATACAGCTTTATTATTTTACCAGATAGGTAGTTTCCTATTAGGTTCATAAAGGTTGCATAGGTAAATATAAAGCTAAATAATTTTACTGTATCTAATCCATTGCTATTTTTAATTAAAAAGGAGGTTTAATTACGACTATTGCAGAAATACCCATTGCATATATGGATGCAGCTAATAATATAGATAGTTTTCCATTTGACAACATATAAAGTATACTTGATAAAAGACAAAGTAAACCTGTTAGGGCAAATATATATTTGTCTTTTAGGTATTTAGATATTATACCAACTATATAAGCAAATAGAGCAAAGCTTATTGTTTGTGTGACAGTTACAATACCTAAAAAGCTTTCGTTTAATCCCTTTGATAAGATATAAGGTCCTAAAAGAAGGAATAAAAACCAAAAAATATTCCTATAAATAGTTCAATCAATAAGTAGAATAATATATTTTTATTTACTTTTTTACCTTTTTAATCATATTTAATTATCTCCTTATAATGTTGATTACAGATTTATTTTAGCTAAATAAGAAGGAAGTGGCTATTTATATATTATCTTTTACTTGTACAAAATTATCTTTTTACGTTCGATGGAAGGGCTATGACCTTTATATTTTTTATATACTCTATTAAAATAGGCTATGCTTGAGAACCCTACCAAAAGTGCAATCTCTGTAATAGGTATATTAGTTGTATTAATTAACATTTCAGCTTTAGAGCATCTGTAGAAATTAAGATATTCTAAAAAGGTTTTTCCCATTGTGCTTTTAAAGAACCTACAAAAGTAATTAGGTGCTAAATTAAGAATATTTGCAGCATCATTTATAGTTATGTTTTCGTTGTAATGTTCATCAATATATCTTAACAGTTTTTCCAATCTTTGCAGATTTTCTTTATGCTTTCTATATGAAGGTTCGTTCTTAGAAGTAGTTTGAGAATATGCAATAATAGCTGCTAAAATTTTATAAATACTTCCCCTTATATCAATTTCAAATCCTAAGGGTTTTGTATTGTATTTGCTAATGATATCCTCCATATAGTGTCTTATTGTTTCTAAATAATCTATATAATTTTTGTTTTGTCTTATTATTTTATTATCGTCATTAAAGGGGAATAACTTATTAAACTCAATAGGGAGGTCTGTTGCAATGGTTGTGTCAAATTGAAGTACAAGATACTTTGAAAAACCATACACAGCGTGCACATCTAAGCTATTAAGAAGAACTATTTCGCCTGTTCTAATATCGTAGTAGGAACTATTTATCTGAACCTTTGCATCTCCTTGTAAAAAATAGATTATTTCAATAAATTCGTGCCAGTGGGGAGGCACATAAGTACAGGAGGGTGAAAGTTCTGTTATAAAAATCTTTACAGGTAATATTTTATTACCAATTTGTGTTATTTCTTTAAATGGTTCCATATGTATCATCTCCAAAAATAATGATATAATTATTATGAAAAAATTCGACAATAATTGCAATATTCCTTTATAATTGATATAATTTATTTTTGTGAAAATTAAAAGAAGGGGCGAATATCGTGGAAAAAGTATTTGATGTAGCTGTTTTTGGTGCGGTTTTTGTGGATATAAAGGGTTTTCCAAGAGATATATTAAATCCAAAGGGGACAAATATAGGGAGTGTGAAGTTTAAACACGGTGGAGTAGCAAGAAATGTAGTTGAAAATTTTAGTTATATGGGACTTAAGTCAAGGTTTGTATCAATTGTAGATAATAGTGCACTTGGTATGGAGGTTTTAGCAAGGCTAAAAAATGAAAAAATAGATACAGAGTATGTGGATATTGTAGATAAAGATGGTATGGGAATGTGGCTTGTTGTACTAAATGAGAAGGGAGATATTGCTGCCTCTGTATCACATCAACCAAACTTAAAATATCTATATGATATAATTGACAATCACGCTGAAGAAATTATAAAGGCGTGTAATAGTGTTGTGTTAGATCTTGATTTTGAAGCAAGCTATATTGAAAAAATAATAAACATAGCAAAGAAATATAATAAAAAGGTTTATGCTGTAATAGGTCATCTTGATGTAGTAAAGAGAAACAAACATCTTTTTAATAGACTTGATTGCTTAATATGCAATAACATTGAATTTGAACTTATAGCTGAAAGAACCTTTGAAACAAAGGAACAAGTTTTAGAGGCTTGTAAGGAACTTACAAAGAACGGTCTTAAGAAGATAGTTGTTACGATGGGTAAAAAAGGTTCTGTTTTTTATGATGCTGAGGTTGGTGAAGAAGGACACGTTGATATAGTACCAGTAAATGTTATAGATACAACAGGTGCAGGGGACTCCTTCTTTGCAGGAACGGTATATGGACTAATAAGTGGGTATAGTTTAGAGAAGTCAGTTTGCATAGGAACGCGTATAGCAAGTTTAACAATAAGCTGTAAGGATAGTACAAATCCAGAGATAAAGCAAAAATGCATATAATTGTAGTATGAGGGCTTAACTTTAAGCCCTCATATTTTTCCTGATTTTAAAATGGATATAAGAATCCACAGTCCAAGTATTCCCGCTACAATATATCCAGTAACGCCCAAGATAGAGATGTCATATATTTTAGGTCCAATGTTTGTATTTAATATTAAGGATGAACCTATGATTAAAGAGGAGGTTATTATTGCAAAAACTAAGCGATTTACCATTTTATGAAGTTCATATATGGGTTTAGATAAATTTTTGTGTTCAAGTTGAACTTTAGTTCTACCAGCATTAACACTGTTCAGTAATCTGTTTAGGTTGTGGGGTAATGATTTTAATTCTGTATTTAAG
This sequence comes from Caloramator sp. mosi_1, assembly GCF_028622835.1. GTDB lineage: Bacteria > Bacillota > Clostridia > Clostridiales > Caloramatoraceae > Thermobrachium. Next base: position 1,250,814 of record NZ_CP117677.1, read on the forward strand.
TTGATAATTTGGAAGATTAAATCATTAAAGTTTGGAAAAATCTTAGAAGGATACTGCTCTTTAACAAAGGGAATAGCAATATCTAATATCTTTATATTTGGGGATATTTTAGCAACAACCCCTTCAAGTATAACAAGTCCTCTTATCAAAAGAGTTAAATCCTTAGGAAGTCGTATATTATTTCGTTTTGCGGCCTCAAATATTTCTTCAAGCATTTGAGATATTTTAAGGTTTTCTAAAGAAGTTGTTAGGTAACTTGCAAATAGATAATCTATATCTTCATAGAGTTTACTTCTGTTTATATAACCCTTTTAATACCTATATTTAAAAGGGCAGTAATCATCTTGTCTATATCCCTAAAGGCTATAGAAAGAATAACTTCGTTAAGGGATTCTTTCATAGACTTTGAAAAACAACCTACAATTCCAAAATCGATATAATAAATTTTGCTGTCTTTTATAATTAAGTTTCCAGGGTGTGGGTCTCCGTGAAAGAAACCATCAGTAAAAATCTGTTTAAAATATGATAGGGCAAGTTTTTACCTATATCATCCAAGTCATATCCTTCATTAGATAGGGTTTCAATATTATCAATTTTAATCCCATCAATATATTCCATTGTGAGTATCTTTTGGTAGTTAGATCCCAGTAAACGTAGGGACAAGAAACAAATTTAATATTTGTGTTGTTAGTATAAAATTTGTCCAATGATTTAGCTTCGTTTATAAAATTTAATTCTTTTTTGTTGCTTCTTCAATTTCAGATAACGCCTCTTTAGGATTTATAAGTGCATCATTGAACTTTGTATTAGTAAACTTTAATATTCTCTTTAGTATTTCTATATCAAGTTTCATATTCTCTTCTATGTTTGGTCTTTGAAATTTAACTATTACGTCTTTGCCGTCTAAAAGTTTTGCACGGTGTACCTGTGCTATTGAAGCGGAGGCAACGGGCTTTTTATCAAAATAAGAAAAATATCTATTAAGAGGTGATCCAAATTCTTGTATGAATATATCGTTAATTTCTTCAAAGGGAATTTGTTGAACGTTATCTTGAAGTTTTTCTAATTCCTTAATATATTCATAGGGGAGAAGGTCAGGGCGAGTACTTAAAATCTGACCTATTTTTATAAAGGTTGGACCAAGTTCCTCAAAGGCTTTTCTTAAGTTTTCAGGAGAGGGAGATTGGTTTTTATTTTACTATCAACAATATATCCAAATCCGTACTTAGCAAGTATTTTAATTATTTCTCTAAATCTCTGTAATGTATTTTTTTAACCATACAATCATTCCTTTTAAATAAGCAAAAGGCTTAAGGCCTTTTGCTTATTTTAGTTTAGATTCAAGTTCTTCCAGTTTCTTTCTTAGTTCATCAAGTTCGGACTTAGTAGCAAAATTCATTTCCTTTAAAAGCTCTGCCATATCTTCTTTGGTTAACGGTTTAAATTCTGATGTAACCTTTTCAGTTTTTTCTTTGACAGTTCTTTTAAGTTCTTCTGTTAGTTCTTTTCCTTCTTCTACAGTTAATTGACCTTTTTTATAAGGTTTTCAATTAATTCAGTTGCTTTTTCGTAAGTATAAGCTGCAGAACCAACTCCTGCAAGGAAAATGTTTTTTAACTCTTCCTTCATAGCAAACCCTCCCTTTCAAACATTATACTACTCAGTATAAAAAAATCATTAATAATTAGTTAATTTTGCATAAAAAATAAGTAGTATGCTTTTATAATATTTAGAAAAGATATTGAATTTTCAAAATATTTATGATATAAAAACATTAGTAGAAAAATTGTTTATCTTTGGGGTGATATCATGGGAAAAACAGTATTATTAAAGTGCAGCTGTTGCGGAAGAGAAAATAAGGTTGAATGGGGAAGGGAGTTTTACGTAGACAGTTTAGGAAGAGAACATTACTACAATGAACTTGGTAATGTGAGTGATGAAGCAAGAAAAAGGGGTATATCAGGTTTTTGGGTTGATAAGGTGTGCAAAAATTGTGGGGAGGTTATGAGGGAAAGCAGGTATTTAGAGGATATTGCGGATGAACACGAAGTTGCTTGGATGAATTTTCCTAAGGTTGACATTGTTGAAAAATGTACAAAGTGTGGAAGTAAAGATGTAATGACACTATATGAGAATAATAATAGGAGAGGATAAAAAGGTACCTTGTAATTCTTGTAGAGATGGCAAAATGAAGGTTGAAGCAATTTATGAATAATTGTAAGAAGTAGAAATAAGAGAGTGCCGTGAAGTATAACTAATATTTAATCTTCACGGCACTTTTTATGCAGATAGTTCATCTGATAGGCTTAATTTCAATTTACTTAAAGTAGTTTTAATTAGTTCAATTGCAATACTTAAGGTCTTATTATCTTTATCTAACAGAGGATTAAGTTCAACTACATCTAATGAACACATCATTCCTGATGAGGCAAGACTCTCAAGAATATATTTTGCATCATCGACAGATAGACCGTCCTCAACTGGTGTACCGGTTCCTGGTGCAAACAATGAATCTATTGAGTCTAAATCAAAGCTAACGTGTATAGCATCCACTCTATCTTTAAAGTAGTTTAGCATATCCTTTACAACCTTTTTATTCCGAGTTCCTTAACCTTATCCATTGTATAAAATTGACCTTTACTTTTATTAATAAGAGCTACTTCTCCGTCATCAAGGTCTCTACCAGCTATATGAAAAACATTTTCTTCTTTTATTTTTATTCTACTTTCATATAGGTTGACTAAAGCTTCGTGCCCTACTCCGAAGGATGCTGCAAGGGGCATACCGTGAATATTTCCTGTTGGCGATGTAAGGTGTGTATTAATATCGCCGTGGGCATCAATCCATACAACACCTAAGTTTTCAATTGCTTTACTTGCTCCTGCTATACTTCCAAGCCCTAAAGAGTGGTCTCCTCCTAAAATAAGAGGAAAATCTCCTTTAGATATTGAATTATATACCTTTTCTGCAAGCTTAACGTTTGCATCAACTACTTCGTTTAAATACTTTAGGTTTGGATGACTTTTATATTTTTCTTTTTCATCTACTTTAAGTACTTCTACATCACCACAATCCTTTACTTCAAAACCAATAGATTTTATTATTTTTTCGATATTTGCCTCTCTGTAGGTTTTTGGGGCTAAATTTGAACCCATCTTGTCTGCACCTAAGTTTAAAGGTACACCAATTAAGTTTATCTTCATCTATCCGTCCTCCTTTGTTTATATATTATAGTCGGTTGCAGAATTCTGCAACCATTGATTTTACTATTTTTTAGCCATAAGGCTTTTATATTTTCCTCCACTGTGGCATTATTAAATTATAACAACCTTTAAAACTATCCACAGAGGAGGAGAATAGCATGTTTTGTATTAGCAAAATTAAGCAACTTAACTTTTTGAGCAAGTATCTGAATTTAAAAATATGGTTACTAAACAACCCGTAGGGTTTATTAAATTGCTTGCTGATAATTTTGATATTAATACATTTATCCCTAATTCTTTTAAAGAACATTACTATTCAGATTTAGGAAGAAATCGTGAATATGAGCTTTCTTCTATATTATCATCTTTGCTAATTATGCAAATATTTCATATACCTACAACTGCGTTGTTAAATCTATTTCTTGTATTTTCTACTGAAATTAGAGAATTTTGTGGTTTCTATAAATCTATACCTGATGAATCTTTTTCAGTAGATTTAAAACTACTTTTGAAAGTGATATCGCAGATTTATTTAATTCTATGGTTCCTAAAGTTATTGATATATGTGAAGATATTAATAATCTTCTTCCTGCTGATTCCCCATATAAAAATTTAAACTCAATTTTGATATATGATACATCTGGATTAAAGCCTCGTGTAAAAGAAAATAATCCTAAAACACTTGCAAGTGAAATAAATAAGCAAAAAGCATATTCAAAAATTATTAATGACAAGAACTTTAATCCCTATGCTGCCGCATATAAAAACATGCCTAAGTATTCTCAAGCTAACCCAAATATACGACTTGATTTCGTAAATGGACATTTTGGTTACTTCTATAAATTTGGATTATTAACTAATGGTTGGGGTATACCTTTAAGCATAAAATTCTTCGAAGAAGACTTTTATAAATCTGTAGAAAAAGAATTCTCTACTCCTGAAGAACAAAAATATTTTTATGATAATGCTTCATTGAAACCAGTAATTGTACCATTTTTGAATAACTTAAAAAAATATTCAAATTTTAAATTTAAAACTTTTTAGGTGATTCAGAATTTGATAGTTATGATAACTTTGGATTATTTAAACATTTAGAATTTGAAAAAGTTCTTATCCCACTTAATCCTCGTAGCCAATCCAATACAAAAATTGGAGAACTTGAATATAATACCGAAGGTATTCCTATATGCTCCTTAACACAAGAACCTTTTAAATTTGATGGTTCTTGTAAAGGCAAAAATAGAAGTTTAAGATATAAGTTTACTTGCCCTAAATCACATCGTGATAAAAATGGTAAACCTTATCATACATGTGAAAATCCATGTACTGATAGCAAAAGTGGTCGTATGACCTATGTTTATCCTGATAAAAATTTTAGACTTTATCCTGGTATTATAAGGAACTCTGTGGAATGGGAAAAAACTTATTCAATACGTTGTTGTATTGAGAGAGAAATAGCATCTTTAAAATCAAACCCTTGTATACAGCAACCTAAAACTGTTAATACCTATACAATGCGTGCTGACTTATATTTGACTGCTATATCTAAACTTATAAATGTAATATTGGCTTACGCCATAAATAAACCTGAATATTTAAGAAGTATATCAAAACTTCTTAAAATACCTGCTTAATCCACATATCCACAATCCAAAATTTGTATTTATGCTTCGCATGCCTTTTTATCAAAGGTTTTTGGCATGTTCTTTTTTGTGATTTTTTTAGTAAAATCCAAAAAGTTATCCACAATTTTAATTTTTACATTCTGCAATCATCTATTATATATTAAAAAACATTATTTATTTTATAAAAATATAGCTAATATGTCTATAATAAAAACAAAAAATAATTTTTTGTTATAATGTATTTAAGGAGGTGGTAGGATGAATTTATTGTCTGCTGCCATTATAATAAATGCTATAGTACTTACTGCTATCATAATTTTAGAAAGAAAAAGACCAGAAAAAACTATTGCGTGGCTTCTTTTAATTGCTATATTCCCTCCTCTTGGGCTTATACTGTATTTATTTTTAGGACGAAATTGGAAAAGACATAAGCTCAACGAGGAGTTTTCTCCAATAGTAAAGGATTTAATAAACAGAGTTATAAACAGAATTGATAGAGAAGATTATAAATATTTAGCAGAACTGCTTGCAAATAATAGTGATAGTCCTTTGTTTGTAGACAATGATATTGAAATATATGACAATGGAGAAGATAAATTTAATGCTCTTTTAGAGAAATAGAAAGAGCTCAACATCACATACATTTAGAGTACTATATAGTAAAGTCAGATTGTATAGGAAATAGATTAAAGGAATTACTTATAAGAAAGTCAAAAGAGGGAGTAAGGGTTAGATTTATAATGGATAGAGTAGGATCCATAAAGTTATCTAAAAAATACATAAAGGAATTAAGGGAAAATGGAGTAGATGTTGTCCAATATTCATATTTTCTTGCACCGCTCCTTAGAAGAATCAATACACAGATTAACTACAGAAATCATAGAAAAATAGCTGTAATAGACGGAAAAGTTGGTTTTATAGGAGGTATGAATATAGGGGATGAGTATAGGGGCTTGGCAAAATAGGTGATTGGAAGGACCTTCACATAAAGGTTACAGGAGACTTTGTTTTAGGGCTTCAAGGTGTATTTATAGATGACTATATGGCTGTAAAAAGGATAGATGATGGTGAATTTTTATGGAGGGGAGTTTGATAAATATTTTCCTCCAAGTCAAAGGTCTAAGGGCAAAATAATGCAGCTTGTAAAGAGTGGTCCAAATTCAGAACATCAAGCAATAATGCAGGGTATAATAAAGATGATTAATATGGCAAAAAGAGTGTATATATAACAACGCCCTATTTTGTACCAACTGAAAGTGTAATGGATTCACTTAAAATAGCAAAACTAAGTGGTGTAGATGTAAAAATACTTTTCCCTGGAAAATATGATCATTTTCTGGTATATCACGCATCAAAGACATATCTTGAGGAGCTTGTAAGATGTGGAGTAGAGGTATATTTTTATAATAAAAAGGCCTTTGTGCATTCTAAGGTAATGACAATAGATGATTCTATATGTACTATTGGAACAGCAAATATGGATATAAGAAGCTTTGAACTGAATTATGAGGTTAATGCTGTAATCTATGATAAGGATATAGCAATGAAGGTAAATGATTTATTCAAAAAGGATTTAGAAAAGAGTACAAGAGTAGATTTAGAATATTTCGATAGTGAACCTAAATACATAAAAATTATAGATGGAGTTTGCAGAATTTTCTCAGAGCTGTTATAATAGTTTTACTTTTCAGTAAAAGGTTAATTTGTTATACTATTTACAAATAAGGCAGCGTAAGGAGTGATATTGTGAGTAGAGTTGGAAATAGAATAAAACAAGAAAGAACAAAAGCAAATCTTTCTTTAAAGGAATTGGCAAAGAAAGTAGGAATTTCAGAAGGATTTTTACAGGATATAGAGATAGGAAGAAGGATAGCAAATGAAGATTTAATAAAAAGGATTGAAAAGGTATTAAATGTAAATTTAAGTGATTCTCTTTTGAAGAGGTAGAGGAGCCTATTGAAAATATAAAGGAGTACAGAGAACCAATTAAGGTAAACAAGCAACTTGAGGATGCCTTTTCAAGCATACTAAAAAAATCCCAGTATGTGACCTGTACTTAAAAGAAATATACGACTACAAGTATTTGCCAATCAAAGATAAAAAGGTTGAGGGTCTTAACGCTGAAAAGGTATTCTACATAATTGCACCTGATGATTCTATGAGAGGTTTTAGAATTGCTAAGGGTGATAGGGTTATGGTATATTTAACTCCTGAGCTTGAAACAAATGCGATATATGTAATAGAATTGGAAGGAAAGAGAATGATAAGACAATTAAAAAGACTTGATGCAAATAAGGTGTTATTAATTTCACAAAGCAATGAGATAAAAACTGAAAGTAAAGACATAAAAAATTTCAAAATTATTGGTAAGTGCATAAAGGTTGAGTTTGAATTATAAAAACTAAGGGGTAGAGCTTGTCTCTACTCCTTGGTTTTTATAAGACTTTGTTAAAAAATTAATATTACTAAAAATTCATAATTTAAAGTAATAAAGTAGTTGAAATTTTTAATAAAATGAATTATGATAAATAAAAAATTACATATAAAGGGGGATTAGTATGGAAGAGAGACGTGAAAATTGGGGAAGTAAACTTGGATTGATTTTGGCTATGGCTGGTAATGCAATAGGTCTCGGTAACTTCTGGAGATACCCTTACCAGGCAGCCAAAAACGGTGGCGGAGCTTTTATGATTCCTTATTTTGCCGCACTTATTATGCTTGGAATTCCATTAATGCTGGTTGAATGGAATCAGGGACGTTATGGTGGAAAATATGGACACGGTACACTTGGACCAATGGTATATCTTCAAGCAAGAGAGGGAGTAAAACCTAAGACAGCTGCAATATTAGGTGCAATTGCAGGAATGTTTGCTTTTTCAGTTACAGTTTTATTAAACAGCTATTATAACCATATTATTGGATGGACTCTTGGTTATTCTTATATGTCTGCAACAGGTCAATATATGGATAAAACAATTCAAACAGGGGCTTTTTTGGAGAATATCTAATAAGTCCAGGTAAGTCTATAGTATTTTGGGTTATTGCAGTTGCTTTACTTGGATTTGCGGTTATGCGTGGAATACAAAGGGAATTGAAGCTTGGGCAAAAATAATGATGCCAACAATATATATATTTGGTATTATACTAATAATAAGGACTCTTACATTAAGTGCCCCAGTTAGACCAGATTGGACTCCTATTGCTGGACTTGATTACATTTGGTCTCCAAAATGGAGTGAATTAAATGCAAAGGCAGCCCTTGCAGCAGCAGGACAAATATTCTTTACTTTATCACTTGGTATGGGAATAATTCAAAACTATGCATCATACTTAAAGCCAGATGATGATATAGTTGTTTCTGGACTTGCTACAGTTTCGTTAAATGAGCTTGCAGAGGTAATACTTGGAGGTACAATTGCTATTCCAATATGTTATGCATTTTTAGGACCAGAAGGATTAAGTGCAGGCGTTGGCTTATCCTTTGTTGCACTTCCAAATATATTTAGAACAATGGCTGGAGGAAGATTGTTTGGTACATTGTGGTTCTTACTTCTATTCTTTGCAGGCTTTACAAGTGCAATAGCTATGTACAACTATTTGGTTGCATTACTCGAAGAAGAAATGGGAGTAAAGAGAAAAGTAGGTTCAGTATTAGTATTTTCACTTTATATAATAATTGGTTTACCAGTTGCATTAGAATGTATAATTACTAAAAAGGCAGAGTTATTCTATTTAACTGAGCTTGACAACTGGGTAGGTAGCTATTTCTTAGTTGTTTTAGGATTGCTTGAGGTTATAGTTACTGGATGGTTAATGGGAGATAAAGCCCTTGAAGAAATGAATAGAGGAGGATACTGGAAGGTACCAAAATGGTTCTTCAATCTATTTATAAGATTCTTAGCACCTGTTTATATAGTTATATTATTAGTATGGTCTACAATTAATTATGCTAATGAAGGATATTTCAAACTTGTTCCATCATTTGCAGAAAAAGTTCCAGAACTTATTCCTTGGGTGCAGGGAGCAAGAGTTGTTATGTTTGTAGTATTGATTATAGGATTTGTACAATCATATAGAAGTATAAAGAGAAAATACGTAGACGAAATAAGAGAAGGCAAAGTTTTAGTTGTTAGATAGGAGGGGTAATATGTCAGGTGGAGCTCTTGCTTTTATGATAATATCCTGGGGACTAGTACTGGCGGCTTGTTATTTTACAATGTCAGCTTTGTTAAAAAATAACAAATAACAATTGAAAAAATACAGGAATGGTTTAAAATATATCTAACCATTCCTGTTAATTTTTATAATATACTGAAAATATATTAATATTTACAGGTGTATTTTATAGGGGTGTAAAAATGCAGATGATCAATGTTTTAAAGAGTTTGCTTGAAAAAGTTGAAAAATTGAATTTAGAGAAAAAAAGAAAAGTAAAATTAATAAAGAATTAAACTTTTTGATTCAAGAATACTCAAGTATTGATATAGATATAAATAACGAAGTGTATAAGGCATTAATTAAAAGGGGAAAGATGTGCTAAAGACTACTAATATTGTGGATATTGAAGGATATATTAGATATTGTGAGGCCGCCCTTTATGATTTTAAGGGTAATTTAAAACCTTTGAGCTATCTTTTTAGAGCTTTTTAATTACATCTATTTTGTTTATGCTTATAGCACCTCAGTATTTTGGACCAATATTACCATTAATTTTTATACTCCCTATATTCCTGGGTGTAAAGGGGTTAAAAAAGAGAAGTGCAACAGGATTGACTTTAGCTTTATCGGTATTACCTATGGGACTTTTAACTTCTGTTGCATCAATAAAAAATTCAGTACTTGTGTTGGGGGAAGGAGAAAAATTTTATAATCAACTGGCACAATATTATAATATAAGCCTTTCATCTGCGAAAGGTTTGTTTATAACGTTTTTGTTCTTTCCATAGTTTTAGCTTTTACATCGATTTATGCATTTGTTATAGGTGTAAGGCATAAGAAAATGTTTGTATAGGAAGTATACTAAAGTATTGGGGAGAAGTAGAATGAATAAAAGGTTTAGGTATTTTGTAGTTTTATTGGGGGTTATAGTATTTTTATTATCCTTTACAAAGTTTAGTCCTGCTTTAAGTTATAATTTTGTTTTTGGAGTGCCGTTATTTCTGCTGTAATAATGGATTGGTCTCTTCTTTATGTTGGAGAGTTTAATGTCGAATTTACAGAGACAATAACTGTATTTATATATTTATTTTTGGGGTATATGTTGCGGTTGTATTTGAGTTTATTTATACAATATTGGGTTTTATTATAGGTTATATTACAGGTAAGAGGGAACTTAACATATCAAGGTACTTATTCAACGTCTCTATGTTTTCGGTTATTACTTTGATATCAGGAAGGTTTGTAGAGGTTATAAGGTATAATATTAAGCTACCTTATATTACGATGTTAATATTTTCTGCTTTAATGTTTGATTTTATTTTTCTTATTTTAAATGTTTTATTTGTAACTATAGATAAAAGTTTAGAACAAAAGAAGTTTTTTCATTTAAGAACTTTGATTTTGTTATATTGGCATTGAACTTAATAATTTCAACTACACTTTCTGTAGTGCTGTATGTTATACACGGTGCTATTGGACTTACTGGCTTGATTTTAGTTTTTGGGGTTTTAATTATAATTCATTATGCATTGCATTTATATAATAAAATAAATTTTAAAACATCCTTAATTAAGAGGCTTTTAATAACAACAGATGATTTAATAAGACACGGGGATTTAAAGGAAAAATGCGATTATCTGTTATTACATCTTAAAGACTTAATACCCTACGAAATAGCTTCATTATATTTCTTTGACGAAAAGAATGAAGATGTTTCATATCCTATATCCTACTATTCAAATTGTGAATTGGATATAGGAGATTTAAGTATAAGTTTGAAAAATGGGGTTACATTTAATATTATAAAAAGGGAGATATCTATATAAGTAAAAATATAAAAAGGATGGCAAGATAAAGATAACTGGTAAACTTTTTGACTATTTAGATGCAGCTATATTTGTTCCAATAAAGATTAATTCAGAAGTCAGGGGTTAATTTTTGTTGGAGGAAAACTAAATTTAGTAGACTTTTTATCACAAGATATTAATGATATACTCAATATACTATCAAGACAGATGTCACTTGCACTTTTAAACTATGATTATATGTTATCAATAAAAAGGAAGCAGAGACAGATGCTTTAACTGGTTTAGGGAATAGAAGAATGTTTGATAGAGAGATACAAAATCTTATAAAACTAAAGAATAGATTTTCTCTGGTGATTTATGATATAGATGACTTTAAAAATGTAAATGATACATATGGGCATATTGTTGGAGATGAGGTGTTAAAGCACGTAACCAACATAATTAAACGTTCTATAAGAAAAACAGATATATCCTGCAGGTATGGAGGAGAGGAAATAGTAATATTGTTTAAGGATTTATCAAAGGAAGATGCCTATGTTATATCAGATAGGATTAGGAAACAAATTGAGACTTCTCAATTGTTTATTAATAATAAAATAATAAGAGTTACGGTATCGGGTGGTGTGGCATCCTTCCCAGATGATGGAAATACGGCAAAGGATATAATTGAAAAGGCTGATGCTATATTGTATAATGAATGTAAAAATAAGGGCAAAAACAAAGTCTGTGTATATCCAGGTATAGTGCAAAGTTAATAATAAGTTAATAAATATACTAAGGAAGATTATGTATAATATTAATAGGGTACTGAAAGGGGAAGGATATGAGAGATAAAGTTAAAAACTTATTCATACAGGCGTTTAAGGATTATAAAAATGTTACAGTAAGATTATTATTGCTTTTTTCGATAGCAGCACAGTCTAAAATATATGTTCTATTGAATAGTTATCGTGGGAAAGTATATCATATTCAATCCCCCGTTGATATGCTTATACCCTTTAACAAATATTTTATTGTTCCATATATTTATTGGTATATTTATCTTGGTTTTATATTCTTTTATTATGCAGTTTATGATGAAAAGAAATACTTTAAATTATTAGCTGGTGTTAATCTTGGTATGATTATATGCTTTATTATATATTATTTTTATCCAACCTATGTTCCAAGACCTCAGGTTTATGGTGAAGATGTTTTTGCAAATATGGTAAGGTTTATTTATGAGAGGGATAACCCATACAATTGTTTTCCAAGTATACACGTATTAGATTCTATTTTATTTGCTATTTATGTTAATAGAGATGAAACGATAGATTTAAAATATAAACTGTATTCTTCAACGATTTCTTTTTCAATTGTTATATCCACTTTGTTTGTAAAGCAGCATTATTTTTATGATGCAGTTTCTGCAGCAATTTTAGCATATATTATGTATGTTGCATTTAACTTTAAGGAAATTGTTGAGTTCTTTAAGTCAAGAGTACTTGTATATATAAAGAGTAGCACGCTTATGCGTGCTACTCTATTTTTAAAGGCTCTTTGTCAATAGTTGGGGCGGGCATTAGATTAGAATGCCTGTCCTTTCTTATTTGATAATGATTTTAGCAAGATAGATAGGATGAGGGAGTTTACCCTTAAAAAATTGCACGACAAAAAGACCAACGATAGTTGGATTTCCTAAAATACAATATTTAACAGATTATTTATTACAACAATGAAGAATTCTATTCCTGAATCTATCAAAATTTCTATAGCCGAAGGCTATTCTTTTAATAACTTTGATTTTATTATTAAATCCTTCTATACAAGCATTTGTATAAGGAATATCAAAAGAATTACAAATCTCATTAAAATATCTGATATAGGTATTTGCACATCTTTTCAATTCATTGATACCACTATTTTGTGCAAGTTTAATCCAATCTTTTAAGAGGACACGAGCTTCGTTAGAAGAAGGTGAAGCATCAATAATACTCAATAACTTTTCCTTTAAAGTGTGGGCAATTGCTAATTCACTATTATAAGAAAACATAACTTGTAAAGCTAACTTTGAATCTGTATCAAGTAAGCCATATCTTTTTAAAATAAGCTTTTTACTTCTTTTAAAGTATTTTCTTAATTTAATTGATAGTTCTCTTTGGATACGTTTTCTTACCGCTTCTACTGCCCATATGACTTGTCTAATATAGTGAAATTTATCTATAACAATTACAGCATTTTTGAAATAAGTTTTAGCTAAATCAATATAGGGTTGCCACATATCACAAATAAAGTGTGTAACGCTATCGCGATTTTTAATTTTTCTAAAATAATCTATAAGAATATGCTCTTTTCTATCTTTAATAATGTCTAGTATTTTATGATTAACAGGATCGACTATTGCACAATGATATTTAGAACCACCAGAGTTACCTTTAAATTCATCTATAGATATTATTTTAGGTAAATTAGTAGGAGAAGAGTAAGATACATTATCAAAAATACGTTTTATAGTATCGATAGATAGATTAGTTTTTCTAGCAACTGATGTCATACTATATTCATTAGATAATTCATAAATTACAAACATAGCTAATCTATTAGTTATTCTATGATAACGAGGTAAAAATTCTATATGTTCATAAAATTTTTTGCCGCAGGCATTACAACGATATCTACGTTTTTTAAGAATGATAAAAGTATGTTTAAAGAATAAGGGTATGTCTTTAATACGCTGAATTCTATAATCGTGAACTCTTGTAACTTTGGAATTACAATTAGGGCAAGTACAAATTTTTTCTTAGTTTCTAAGTATATCTCAATGTACGTGTCATTATGAATAATCTTTTTATAATAACATCTTTAAAACCTAATAAATTTTTGATAGAATTATTAGTGTGCACTTGATGGATGCCTCCTTTCAGGTAAGGTTTTTGTTTGGTTATTTTAATTTTACCAGGTGTCTAATCAGGTGCACATATTTTTTGTAAAAAAATATGCTGGGTCTACGCCCCAACATTTATTATAGAACCTTTTTAAATCATATAAATTTGTGTATTGAATATCCTTGTAGAATGTAGAGAGAATAGTTTTATAGTTTTCACCAATTCTTGATCTTTCTATCAAACCATATTGACTCATACCTACACCGTGACCATAACCTCCACCATAAACTGTAATTGAGGATAAATTTCCAGATTTAAATTCTCTATCTATACTGAAAAAGGCAGAGGGTATGCTTTCAAATTCTTTTATTGAATTTCCACCTAATCTTTGAATTTCGATCTTAGACTTTAAGCTTCTCTGATATTCTAATGAAGGAGTAACTAAGCGTTTAATAATATTTGTTCCCTCTACTTTATATGTTCCATTTTCTGAAATAAGCATCATTTCTTTTACTAATCCAGAGGGGCTGTGTTTAGAAATATATATATCTTTAATTTGACCTATACCGTCTTGGGTTATAGTGGCTTTAGTATAAATGTTAAATATCCATTTTTTCTTAAAGGCTTTAGGATTGTTTTTATATATAGTATAAATATTCTTGTTTATTGTGTTAATTAAATTACTGTAATTTAAAGTATACTTCCATCTAAAATAAGGTGAGGATGAATCAATGGCATTTATTGTCCAGTCCTTGAAGAAGGTTAGTGCAGTTGTATCATCTGTTAAATCCTTAATTTCCTTATTTGTATAATTATTAAAGGATAGATAAGGCTTTGTATTTTGTTCCTTCTCTTGCCAAACTTCATCATAGGATGCACCAAATCCACAGGAGGTGGAATAATATTTTGCATCTATTATCCTACCATTATAGGTCATAACAAGACTTTCTGTTTCTTTTACAGCGTTTTTAACAATATTGTTGGTAGGCTGACTGTTATAAACCTGTGAATAAGTTGAATCATCTACGTGAAAACCGTATTTTGCAAATCTTCCTGATAACATATCTGATATAGCATAGGTTCTTGCAGAAACAGCCTGTGCTTTATATCCTTCAACTCCAGCAGAATAAGGAACCTCTGATGGAACTACATAAAGTAAATAATCCTCTATTGGCACTATATTGGTTAATAAAAAACCTTCTGTTTTTGGAGTAAGTTCAATAAATCCTGGATAGGATGGAATATATGCATTATTTGCTTTATTTAAAAACTCTTTTTCTATGCTTAAAAGTGAATTTCTTATTCCTGATATTTTTATAGTATTTTTGTTTCTGTAAGTTTTGATTTAAGAGTATCTTTGGTATCAAGTATATTTAAGACTAAAGAATTATTTGAATATATTATTTGAAGCTTTTCTTCTTTTGGTAATTTATATGTTTGATTGTCTACCTCTACTTCAAGTCCCTTTTTGAATAAACTTTAATTTGTTTATGATGATATATGTTGTTATTGTTTGTTGATATACCTACCCTAATTACATCGAGTATGGGTGGTTTTTCTATAACAATTAGTCTTATTTGATTTTCAGTGTTAAAGTAATATTTATATCCTGAATTTCCAACTACAAAGAGTTTGTTTGAAACGCTTTTTGGTTTTCCATTTTCATACTGGATATATTGAACATCTGAAGATTTATTATATTGTTTCCTATCAATTTCTATAACACTTCCCTGCAGTGAATTGAAGGTACCGCTTATTTGTTTTGCTGGGGTTACTTCCTTTACGAATATTCCCTTAAACTTTATGTTATAGCAGGGGTAATTTGGATTAAACATATGTTTTGGTATAGTAATTTTTTTAGTGCTGTTGTTATAAAAAACTTCGACATCATAATTCTTCTTTTTTCTTCAGTGCTTACTACAAGACCACAATCTATTTTAGATTCTTTATAGAATATAAAATAATAGATAGAATATAAGACTCCCGAAAGAATCAAAATTAATATTATAAACCTTTTTATTTTTTTCAAGGCCACCACCCCTATCTGATGATGCCACTTGTGGTTGTAACTTCTATTCCTATTTTTCTAATTCATTAATTAATATATTTATACCTATTGAATCTGAAGGCATATGTCCTGCAACTATTACATTTCCAATATTCTGTTCAATTACAGCATTTCTTACATCATCAGGTACGTGCATACATATGATAGTTCCTACACCTGCTTCAAAGTATGCTTTAAATACATTTTTTCCACCGTTAGTACCACCAGCCATCAATACAGCAATTTTGCCAGCGTAGTCGTCAGGTGATCCAACACGTATTACGGGCTTTACAGGGGATTTTTGATATTCTGGTATTTCCATTAATGCATCTATAACATCCTTAAGTGTCGCTTTTAAATTATCTTTAAGTCTATTATTTAAGTGATTTTGCACAAAATTTTCTGTGATTATATCACAGGGCATATGGATATTCATATAGGGCATATTTAAAAGTTTTGCAAAGGATTGAACTCTATCAAAATTTTTAGGATGAGAAGCTCTTTCTAAGGTGGTTATTTTTTCTTTTAGAGCCTTTTGAGCCTTGTTTATTGGAACACCAAATTCAACCATTTTGTCAATTTGTCTATTTAGTACATTATGAAAGTTTATTTCTGGAAGTCCAGTATGTGGATGGTGGCTGATAACAGCATCATATCCTAATTCCCTTGCAAGTAGAAGTTCAGGAGTGTCCATATCAACTCCAAATAGTATTCTTTTATATTTTCTCCTTCTACAACAATTCCTGAATCCTGTGGAATTTCAGTAAGACCTGCTAACTTAAGAGCTAAACTCATTATATCTGAAGTATTAACCATAGTATTACCTCCCTTTTATTATACATATATAATTTTTAGTCGGTTGCAGAATTCTGCAACCATTGATTTTACTATTTTTTAGCCATAAGGCTTTTATATTTTCCTCCACTGTGGCATTATTAAATTATAACAACCTTTAAAACTATCCACAGAGGAGGAGAATAGCATGTTTTGTATTAGCAAAATTAAGCAACTTAACTTTTTGAGCAAGTATCTGAATTTAAAAATATGGTTACTAAACAACCCGTAGGGTTTATTAAATTGCTTGCTGATAATTTTGATATTAATACATTTATCCCTAATTCTTTTAAAGAACATTACTATTCAGATTTAGGAAGAAATCGTGAATATGAGCTTTCTTCTATATTATCATCTTTGCTAATTATGCAAATATTTCATATACCTACAACTGCGTTGTTAAATCTATTTCTTGTATTTTCTACTGAAATTAGAGAATTTTGTGGTTTCTATAAATCTATACCTGATGAATCTTTTTCAGTAGATTTAAAACTACTTTTGAAAGTGATATCGCAGATTTATTTAATTCTATGGTTCCTAAAGTTATTGATATATGTGAAGATATTAATAATCTTCTTCCTGCTGATTCCCCATATAAAAATTTAAACTCAATTTTGATATATGATACATCTGGATTAAAGCCTCGTGTAAAAGAAAATAATCCTAAAACACTTGCAAGTGAAATAAATAAGCAAAAAGCATATTCAAAAATTATTAATGACAAGAACTTTAATCCCTATGCTGCCGCATATAAAAACATGCCTAAGTATTCTCAAGCTAACCCAAATATACGACTTGATTTCGTAAATGGACATTTTGGTTACTTCTATAAATTTGGATTATTAACTAATGGTTGGGGTATACCTTTAAGCATAAAATTCTTCGAAGAAGACTTTTATAAATCTGTAGAAAAAGAATTCTCTACTCCTGAAGAACAAAAATATTTTTATGATAATGCTTCATTGAAACCAGTAATTGTACCATTTTTGAATAACTTAAAAAAATATTCAAATTTTAAATTTAAAACTTTTTTAGGTGATTCAGAATTTGATAGTTATGATAACTTTGGATTATTTAAACATTTAGAATTTGAAAAAGTTCTTATCCCACTTAATCCTCGTAGCCAATCCAATACAAAAATTGGAGAACTTGAATATAATACCGAAGGTATTCCTATATGCCCCTTAACACAAGAACATTTTAAATTTGATGGTTCTTGTAAAGGCAAAAATAGAAGTTTAAGATATAAGTTTACTTGCCCTAAATCACATCGTGATAAAAATGGTAAACCTTATCATACATGTGAAAATCCATGTACTGATAGCAAAAGTGGTCGTATGACCTATGTTTATCCTGATAAAAATTTTAGACTTTATCCTGGTATTATAAGGAACTCTGTGGAATGGGAAAAAACTTATTCAATACGTTGTTGTATTGAGAGAGAAATAGCATCTTTAAAATCAAACCCTTGTATACAGCAACCTAAAACTGTTAATACCTATACAATGCGTGCTGACTTATATTTGACTGCTATATCTAAACTTATAAATGTAATATTGGCTTACGCCATAAATAAACCTGAATATTTAAGAAGTATATCAAAACTTCTTAAAATACCTGCTTAATCCACATATCCACAATCCAAAATTTGTATTTATGCTTCGCATGCCTTTTTTATCAAAGGTTTTTGGCATGTTCTTTTTTTGTGATTTTTTTAGTAAAATCCAAAAAGTTATCCACAATTTTAATTTTTACATTCTGCAATCATCTAATTATACATATATAATTTTACCAAATATTTATTGTAATTAACAGTAAAATTAGAGAATAAAATTTAAAAGAATTGTAAATGGGGGATTTTTGTGAAGGATGAATTTAAAATAGCGGCGGTTTTTATAGGAACAATTATTGGAGCAGGGTTAGCTTCTGGTCAGGAGATATTGCAATTTTTTTCAAGGTTTGGATATAAAAGTTTTACAGGAATATTACTGTGTTTTGTTCTTTACATATTTTTATCATTAATATTTATAAATTTAGCATATGTAAGGCATTTTAGAAGCTATAACGATTTGGTTTGTTACTGTTTAGGAGAAAGGTTGGGTTTTGTTGCAGATTTTATGATAACTATATTTATTTTTTTAGCAATACAATAATGATATCTGGTGGAGGAGCAATGCTTAATGAATATTTAGGAATAAATAAAGCGTATGGGATTATAATAATGGCTTCTATAGCTTTTTGGTTGCACTGTTTTCGACAAATGGTGTGATTACAATTAATTCTTTTATTGTTCCTTTGTCTACAGCTATGGTTTTAATCCTTGGAGTTTTTGTTTTTGAAGAACATAGGTTTAATTTTAGTATTCCTAATTTTAATAATAAAATTATATATGGTTCTGCAGTGCTGTATGCGTGCTTTAATTTTATGACAGCAGTAGGTGTTCTATATCCTATGGCAAGTGAAGTTAAAAATAAAAACAGTTTTATTAAAGGATGTATATTAGGAAGTATAGTTCTTACTTTACTGGGTATTATAATTAACTACAACATTTTAACCTATTATCCTGGAAGTTTTAGCAGTGAGGTTCCTAATCTTTATATTGCAAAGAATTACGGTCCACTTTTACCTCTTTATTTAACCATAATAATATGGCTTGAGATGTTTACTACTGAAGTTGGATGTTTATATAGCTTATCAAGAAGAATGCAGATTTTTTTAACAAAAGCTATTTTATATGTTTGATATTTATTTTGGTAATTTCTATTCCCTTTTCATTTATTGGTTTTCCAACTTAATTAAGCTATTTTATCCACCCTTTGGTTTTTTAAGTTTTTTATTTTATTAGTTGGAATAATTAAATATATTATCTTAAGAAAATAGAATTAAAATAGTTTAAATACAAATAATAAATATAAAATACTAAAGATAGGTGATGTATATGAAAAGGTTATTTGTATTACTTCTATCAATTTTTGGTTTTATCAGCATCCTGTAGCAATAAAGGAGAAAATCAGGAAAAAAGAATGATAATAAAGAACAGGTTATGAAAATAGATGAAAAACAAGCGATGGCTTTTATTGACAACTATTTAAGGTATGTTTTAAAGGGTGATTATTCGGCTTTAACAGGTTACTATACAGATAAACTTAAAGCCTCTATAACAGAAATAAGTACACAATCTAATCCAAGACCTGTTGCATTTAAAATAGGTGAAGGAGATATAGAAAAAGATAAGGCAGAATTTAAGGTTACAATGTTCCATTCCTATGAAGAAAAGCCCTATTATTCAGTAGACTTCTTTAAATATGTTGTTATTATGGATAAGGATAAAATGCTTATTGACTCAATCGATAAGGAAAATTCAATAGACATATATGAACAGGACAAAACTTTATTTAAAAGGGATAAGGATTCAGGAAGAGGAGATAAGATATTTACATTAAAGGATCTACCACCTTTTGTTTATTCAAAAGAGACTGTAAGAGAACAAAAATATGAAGTGCCAAGAAAAAGTTTTGGTCCCTGTGCAACAACAGAGGATGGCAAAAATATATTGGTCAGCAGCATAGGTGAAAATAGTTATTTAGGATTTATAAAATTAACAGAAACAAAAGAAACCTTCAAAGTAGCACAGGGTGAAGAGGAGAAGAAAAAGGACGAATCAGGAAAAGCACAGGGTACAGAAGAAGAGGGTAAGGAGGATGAACAGAAACCTAAAATAAACTTTACTATTAAGGATATAGATTTTTATTTTAGTTCAACTATAACTTCTGTTATTTTTTCGCCAAATGGACAGAATCTTGTAGTTGAGGTTAAGGCTAAGGATGGATTATCATTTTTAGCCTTATACAAAGCTTCTGGGGAAAAAATGGATCTAAAGTTAGAGAGAAGATTCCCGAAGGATAGGTTTTCTTTAGTAAAACCATATTTTATTTCGGAAAATGAGGTTGTATTCTCTGTTATTCCTGCAAGAAACGCAACTGATGAGGAAACTAAATTAAAGGGGATTGGATTCTTGATATACAAAAGGGTGATGTAAGTCAGATAAAATAAAGGTTATCAAGATGTGAAACTTGTAGTATTATTAATAATAGGATATAATTTAAATAAATGAAAATTGCGAAAATTGAAAAGGGGTGCTATTATGGTGGGCAGGGGCAGTAAGGTTGTCAGTTTAAAAGTTTGGAGATTGAAGAAAAAGTGCAGAGGTTTATTATGTTTTATTGAATTTTTTAAGGGGATTTTTAAAGTACAGGGGAAAAGACAAAATAAGAATGTAAACTATAAAAAACCTGTTAATAATTAAGTTTGTTTAAAATGTACAAACTATTCATATATCTTTGCTATACTAAATAATAAAGAAAAGTTATACAATAATAAAAAAGACAATCGAGGGGAATAGTATGGCAAAGGTTGTATTAAAAAATATTTACAAAATTTATCCTGGTAATGTAGCTGCAGTAAAGGACGTAAATCTTGATATTGAAGATAAAGAATTCATAGTGCTTGTTGGTCCATCAGGATGTGGTAAGTCAACTACACTAAGAATGATAGCAGGACTTGAAGAAATATCATCAGGTGAACTTTATATAGGAGACAAATTATGTAATGATGTTCCACCAAAGGATAGAGACATAGCGATGGTTTTCCAAAACTATGCTTTATATCCACATATGACAGTATATGAAAATATGGCATTTGGATTAAAATTAAGAAAAGTTCCAAAGGAAGAAATAGATAAGAAGGTTAGAGAAGCTGCAAGAATATTAGATATTGAACATCTATTAGATAGAAAGCCAAAGGCTTTATCTGGAGGTCAAAGACAAAGAGTTGCTTTAGGAAGAGCGATAGTTAGACATCCAAAGGTATTCCTTATGGACGAACCTCTATCAAACCTTGATGCTAAGCTAAGAGTTCAAATGAGAACAGAAATATTAAAGCTTCATAAAAACTTGATACGACATTTATATATGTAACTCACGACCAAACAGAAGCTATGACAATGGGTACAAGAATTGTTGTAATGAAGGATGGTATAGTTCAACAAGTAGATACTCCAAGAAGAATATATGATCATCCAGCAAATATGTTCGTTGCTGGTTTCATAGGAAGCCCACAAATGAATTTCATAAACAGCAAGGTTGTAGAAGAAGGTGGAAAGCTATTTGTTGTATTTGGAAATACAAAGCTTCCAATACCAGAAGATAAGGCTAAAGTTGTTAGAGAAAAGGGCTATGTAGGTAAAGAAGTTGTATTTGGTATAAGACCTGAACATATAGATGACAGTACTGATTTTCTAAATGAGTTTAAGGACAGTATAATTGATGCTAAGGTTGAAGTTATGGAACATATGGGTTCAGAAACATATCTATACTTGGTATGTGAAGGTAACAATATAGTAGCAAGAGTTGAACCAACAACAAAGGCTAAGATAGATGCAAATGTTAAAGTTGCTGTTGATATGAATAGAATGCATTTATTTGATAAGGAAACTGAAATAGCTATACTATAAGGAGAGGGTAAGGATGGCATTCTGCGAAAATTTAAAGTCAGCATTAAAGGCTAATATTGCTGTTTATGATTTAAACGGAAATATATTAGAAGGTGAAAATTTAGGTTTTGTTTATACTAAGGATTTAGAATACAAAGATGGCTTAACCTATATAAATGCTTCAAAATATATAATTGTAATTTCAAAGGAGATATCGCAGGATGCTATAAACTTAGTTAGGATGCTTGTTTTAGCTAACATAGAAGAGGCTGCAGGATTTATGCAGCCTCTTGAATATATTTTAAAAAATGATGTATCAAGCGATAGTTTAAGAGGACGTTTTTCGGATTATTCAGTTTTATATATTAAATCAAAGGCAAACTTCAAGGAACTATTAGAGAGTATATATGAATCAACAGATACAAGTATTGTTCAAGATGAAGAGGGTACATATATAGTTAAAGTAATAGATGATTTAGAACAGGAAGCTGAATCAATCATAGATGGTTTATCTCAAGAGACAGGCTCAAGTGTTCTTATAGGTGCCAGCAGGAAAGTAGGGGCAAGCTATACAATAAAGGATGCTGCAAATCACGCTAAGATTTCAGCAAACCTGGCAAACTTATTAGGTTTTAAAGAGGGATTTTATCATATTGATAAAATGCTAATGTATGGTATACTATATTCGTGCAGTGATGAATCAGTTGAATATTATATGAATGGTGGATTTAGTGGTTTTTATGATGTAATAAAGGACAAGGAGCTTTTAGATACAGCAGAGGAATTATTTAAATGTCATCTTAATGTAAGTGAAGCCTCAAGAAAGCTTTATTTACACAGAAATACTCTACTCTATAGATTAGAAAAGATAAAGAATCTGACAGGTCTTGATGTTAAAAAGTTTGAGGAAGCTGTTATATTTAGGACTGTTGTAGCACTTTATAAGCTGAAAAGGAGATAGGTGTTATGGTAACTATAAAAGAGGTAGCAGAAAAGGCTGGGGTATCTCCGTCTACTGTCTCAAGAGTAATATCAGATAGTCCTCGAATAAGTGAAGAAACTAAAACAAGAGTAAGAAAGGTAATGGAGGAATTAGGATATCATCCAAATGCAATTGCAAGAAGCCTTGTTTGTAGAACTACAAATACTATAGGTATTGTTATGCCAAGGTCTGCTGAAGATGTATTTCTAAATCCTTTTTTCCAGAGGCTCTAAGAGGTATAGCAAAGTCTACCCACGAAGAGGGGTATTGTATACTAATTACTACAGGAAATACAGATGAAGAACAGCTTGATTCACTAAAAACAGTTGTAAATGGTGGAAGAGTTGATGGCATAATTTTGATGTATTCTAAGATAGATGATCCAATTTTAAAGGCTGTTAAAAAGATGAATATACCCTTTGCAATGATAGGAAGACCACCTAAGGAAGAAAGCTGTGATTTTGTAGATAATGATAATGTTGAAGCTGCCTTTAATGCAACTGAACATTTAATAAATATGGGTCATAAAAGAATTGGTTTAATAAATGGTTCTTTGAATTTGGTGGTTTCTATAGATAGATTTGAGGGATATAAAAGGGCTTTAGAAAAGCATAATATTGATATTGATGAGTCAATCATCGTATCAAGTGAGTTTGTTCAAGAAGGTGGATATGAGGGGATGAAGAAGATATTGCAGAGTCCTAATCCACCAACTGCAATTATAACAACAGATGATTTGATGGCATTTGGTGCTATTAAGGCAGCAAGAGAAATGGGAGTTAAAATTCCAAGGGATGTATCTATTATGAGTTTTAATAATATTCCGCTGTCAGAATTTGCAACACCCGCCTTAACGTCAGTTGAAATAAATGCTTATACCTTAGGGTATGAAGCAGCAAAAATAGTAATTGATAAAGTTAAGGGAAGGTGTAAGCACAAGGTTAAGAAGGTTTTGAAAACTCAGATAATACATAGAGAGTCTATAACACAAAATGTAAGTTGCAAATAAGGAGGTAAATTTGCCTCCTTTGTATATTTTAGGGGTGATAATATGAAGATTACACTATTTCCTACACTAAACAGTGTAGAAGAAGAAATGTTAAAGGGAACAACTGCAATTGTAATTGATGTTTTAAGGGCTACATCTGTTATAACTACTGCAATTTACAACGGTTGTTTAGAGGTTGTTCCAGTTCTTGAGATAGAAGATGCATTATCCTATAAAAACCAAGACGTTTTATTAGGTGGAGAAAGAAGAGGATTTAAAATAGAAGGTTTTGACCTTTCGAATTCTCCTCTCGAATATAATAGAGAAAATGTCTTAGGAAAAAGGATAGTTTTTACTACTTCTAATGGAACAAGGGCAATAATTAAGGCAAAATACTGTGATACCATATTAGTAGGAAGTATGTTAAATGCTAAGTATTTAGCTGAGCTTGTTGTAAAAAATAGAAAAGATTTAAACATAATATGTTCAGGTACAGATGGTAATTTTTCAATAGATGATTTTTGTGTGCTGGAAAGATAATCTATGAAATAAATGAATTGTTAAAGGTAGATATGACAGACTTTGCTACTTTAGCCTATTTAACATATAAGAATAATAGGGAGAATATATTTGAATTATTAAAATACGCAGGTCACTATAAGTATATGATGTCAATAGGACTTGAGGAGGATATAGAGTATTGTTTTAGAGAGGATATATTTAATGTAGTGCCATACTTTAAAGACGGAACCATAAAAAATACCCCTTATAAAGGGGTATTTTATATTACCTGCAATATCATAAACTTTAAGTAAAGCGTCTCATCTGAATTAAAAAGAACTGGGTGATCCTTAGATTGATTCCTATACTCAACAAGTCTTAGGGTTCTTTTGGCATCCCTTGCAGCATCCATAACTACCTCCATAAAAAGTTCAGGATACATAAAATGGGAACAGGAGCAGGTTACCAAATACCCCCTTTTTAACCATCTTAAGTGCACGAAGATTAATTTCTTTATAACCTCTTACAGCACCTTCTACTGCAGAACGAGATTTTGTAAATGCTGGTGGGTCTAAAATGACAACATCGTATTTTCTACCCTCTTTAGCCCAAGTTTTTAACACATCAAAGGCATTGTGAGCCTCGAATTTACAAACGTTCTCAAGACCATTAAGTTTTGCATTTCTTTTTGCAAACTCAACAGCGTGTTCAGATACATCTATACCAAGTACACTTTTTGCTCCAAAGTAACCAGCGTGAAGTGAAAAGGAACCTGTATGGCAGAAACAGTCTAATACATCAGCATCCTTAACTATATCCTTTATAGCATATCTGTTTTCCTTTTGATCTAAGAAATATCCAGTTTTTGACCATTTTCAATGTCTACATAATACTTAACTCCATTTTCTTCTGAGATTATAGTTGTATCAAAGGGTTCTGTCAAAAATCCCTTTCTCTGCTCAAGTCCCTCAAGTTCTCTGACAGGTACGTCACTTCTTTCATATATACCCTTTGGATTTAGTACTTCCTTTAAAACCTTTATTATTGTGTCCTTCCATCGTTCAATTCCTAAAGATAAAAATTGCACTACTAAATAATCACTAAACTTATCAACTATTAGTGCTGGAATAAAATCGGCTTCACCAAATATAACTCTACAGGAGGTAGTTTCAATTACTTTTTTCTATAATTCCAGGCATCTAATATGCGTTTTCTAAAGAAATCCTCGTTTATTTCTTCATCCTTTTCCCTTGTCATTATTCTAATTGTTATTTGGGATTTAGGATTTATATATCCTTTACCTATGAATTTACCTTTGTAGTTATAGACTTCGACTATGTCTCCAGGTTGAAAGTTTCCTTCAATGTTCTCAATTTCGTTTTTGTAAACCCAAGGATGTCCATCTTCAACTCTAAGCCCTTTTTGTAGCCAAGAAAAACTTTTGCCATATTTAAACCTCCGTTTTGTTGTCTTGTTTTAGTATATACGTTCTTATTTTGTGTATATCTTCTAATTTCAATGCAATAAACTCTCCTCCACAATAAAAAATCCATTATGGTTTTTGTTCCATCTAACTTTAACAAGTGCTTTAAAGGGAATATATTCATCTAATCTAAGAAAAAAGAAATAAAGGCGTCCTTTGGTATGTAAAAATTGGATTTTAAAGCTATTCCAGCTTCCAGATATATCAACAGTATACAGCTTACAATTATCAAAGAAGGTTCTTTTTCGTTATTATATATAACAGTAGGATAGAGTATTTCAGATTCAAGGCTTGCTCTTTTATATTTTCTTCTTTCTTCCCCATTATATCTCCTCCTTATAGCTATTATACTAAAATTTAACTAAAATAAACATATTTATTTTACATTAATATTTATAAGTTGCAAAAATATATTAAAAGGAGGTGTGTTTATGTTACAGGCTGACTATATGCAAAGACTTTTATTAATCGCATTGGCTAACATAGGTATAGTTATTGTGACATTCTTTATATTTTCATTTATATTTTCAGGAGAATGGAGACATAAGATTTGGGAAAAATATATTAGTTCCTTTGCAAAATTTGTTGTATATATATTTATTGTAAGTCTTATTATTAATATTATAACTGCTTGGGCTGTATATGCATTGCAACTTGACAGATATATAAACGTAATAGTTCCTATGGTTCAGTCCATAATAATAGGGTTTGTGGCTGCGTGTGTTCCAAGACGTGGTGTTGAATATAAAAGATATAGTGAAAAGTAAATTATGTATTTAAAAGGCAGAAGTCCGAAGAATTTCATATATGTGGCTTCTGCCATCTATATACAATAGATTTGTTTGGGTAAAAATTTGAGTTTAATATAAAAACAAAAAGTAGTTGCAATATATAAAAATAGATGTTATAATTGTATTTGTCTTCGGGGTGTGGCGCAGATGGGAGCGCGCGTGGTTTGGGACCATGAGGTCGCAGGTTCAATCCCTGTCACCCCGACCAAAAGGACTGCAAAATGCAGTCCTTTTTATTATCTTTTATAGAATTTTATACTATATTTTCATTATTATTACAAAGTGGTATAATTAGTATGTACTTTAAAAATATTTCGGGGTGTAGCACAGGTGGTAGTGCGTATGGTTCGGGACCATAAGGTCGCAGGTTCAAATCCTGTCGCCTCGACCAAAAAATAATCCCCTGATGGGGATTATTTTTTGCTGTTTCTAAATTTGGTATTTTATTTTTTACTTGTTTATCTATAAGGTCACAAGCGTGTCCCATAGGACATATTTGACACCAACTTCTTGGCTTAAATATTATGCCTATTATAATACCTACAAGTAATGAAAGGGACATAAATCTAAATAGAGCAAATCCAACTTTGTTTATGTTACCCTTTGTGTGTATCATTGCAAAGGTAAGCATTGAAATCATAAGTGTAAGTAATATGTTTTTAGCAGTTTTGCTTCTTAATGGAGCTGGAAGTGTGTTGTTTAATGAAATATACTTTAAAAATTTACCTAATAGGGACCCCCTGGGACAGTACTTAGAACAGTGTATCTTACCTCTACCTCTTAAAGCGTGATACATAGGAGCAGTCATACATACTATACCAAACAAACCAAATATAGGTTTTATAGCTGCTACTAATATAAATGTAACAAGTATAATCCAAGACCAATTTTGGTGGCTTTTCTTGCTCATTTAAGTCACCTCCATAAATATTTTACTAGCCTTGAGCATAACTCAAAGACCTTGATTTTACTAGCCCGATAGGACCAAATTTTTTATCACTCAAATTTATGTCATAGGATTTCCTCTCTTTTGTCGAATTATACTATATAACCACACATAATACAAAAACAATAAGGAGGAAATCTCTATGTACCAACGTCAAGAAATATTTAATATAATTGAACTTTTTACTTCTCAAAAACTTATCAATTTTTATACTAAAATCTTTGATAGTCTTGATTTATCTATATTACCCGATAGGATTCCTTCTAAATATGGTCCTAATGGCTATTCTCGCCATGCTCTTTTTAGAGCCTTTATTGTTATGAAATGTGAGAAGTTCGGCAAAATTACTGACCTAAAAGATTTTCTAGAAAATAATCTAATCATTGCTCAGCTTTGTGGTTTTAATATTCTTAAGCCTTTGCCTTCATACTCAGTTTTTCAGAGATTTATTAAAAATTTATCTAACTCTTATCTTAAGGAAATCATGAAAAATCAAGTTAATATTCTTAAAGAACTAGGATTTATTGACAACAACTTTATATCAGTTGATGCAACGCCTGTTAAAGCTAACACTAAATTTAATAATCCTAAATGCTTCGCAAATAACAAGTTTTCTAAAAATAACCCGCCTTCTTCTGATAAAGATTGTAAATTAGGTGTTCATACTGCTAATAACTCTATGAATGTTCAAGTTTCAGAAGATAAACCTAATAATTCAAAGAAAAAATATGAATTCTACTGGGGATACAAAAATCATGTTATTTGTGATGCTATCTCTGGTCTTCCCATTGCTGAATTTACTACAACCGCTGATGTCAATGAAATTTCTAACTTTACAGAAATCCTATCTGATACAAATGAGTGGTTCCCACTCAAAGGTAGTTATATTATTGCTGATAAAGGCTATGATTCAAAGCAAAATCATGACTTTATTCGTAATACCCTTAAAGGTCATGCTTTCATTGCATTAAATAAACGTGGAAGAAAGCCTAAAGACTTAACATCCACAGGTAATGTAATATGCGATGCTGGATTAGCAATGCATAAAGATGGCAAACAATATTTTGATTCCTATATTAAACAAAAGTTTTGCTGTCCTTTTAGAACTTCTAAAGATGATTCTTTATGTCCATGTAACCACGAAAAATTCTTTAACGGTAAGAAAAACAGAGGTTGTGTAAAATACATAAGTATTGGCACTGATTATAGATCTTCCATAAATCGTGATTCTATATTTTTCAAGAAAATATACAGTCTTAGAACTGAATCTGAAAGATACAATTCTAGATGGAAGAATCTAAATACTGAGCAAGCTTATGTTAAAAATATTAACTCTGTTGCTAATCTAAATACAATCGGACATATTTGTCTTTTAACTATTGCAATTGCTGCTATAAAATCTGGCTGTGTTGATAAATACAAATCCCTATCGGGATTAAAAGGACAGCTTAAACTAAGTTATATCAAAATTTTTAAGCATCAATTTCACCAAGGGGATAGTCTACCCTTTTTTGTTTCTTTCATTTCAATTTAAATTCCATTTTTGATAGTTAAGCTACGCTTAATAAAAATTGTAATAATTTAACTTTTGTTGTTTTATTTTTTATTTAATTATGCTCATATCTAATTTTACATAAAAGAATATACCCTGTAGGGGTATAAATGTCAATACCATAACATAAAGTTGTACAATTTAGAAAATTAAATATATCTGAGTTTTAAGAAAATAACAACTTTAAAATATTTTATTTAACCTCTTGTCAAATTAAAAGAAATAATATATAATAAATTTTGTCTTCGGGGTGTGGCGCAGATGGGAGCGCGCGTGGTTTGGGACCATGAGGTCGCAGGTTCAATCCCTGTCACCCCGACCAGAAGGACTGCAAAATGCAGTCCTTTTTATTATTTTTTATAAAATATAGCTCAACTTACAGTTGAGCTAAGAATTCCTCTCCAATTTTATAAACATCTCCAGCACCCATTGTTATTACAACATCACCCTCAGATAGATTTTCATCAATATACTTAACTATCTCTTCAAAGTCCTTCATATAAACCACATCAACACCATTTTTTTCTACAGCATCTGCTAACATTTTTGAATTAACAACTCCTAAATCCTTTTCACGTGCAGCATATATATCAGTTAATATTAGTTTATCAACTCCGTTAAAGGACTTTGAAAATTCATCAAATAATGTTAAAGTCCTTGTATAAGTATGGGGTTGAAATATGCAATACAGTTTTTTATGTGGATAGTTCTGAGCAGCCTGTATAGTAGCTTTAATTTCAGTAGGATGATGGGCATAATCGTCAATAACAGTTACACCATTTTTAACTCCTTTTTCTCAAAACGCCTGTGAGTACCTGTAAATTCTTGAAGACTATCCTTAATTATTTCAAAGTCAATTCCAAGTGATAGTGTACAACATATTGCAGCAAGTGAATTTAGTATATTATGCTTACCAGGTACGTTTAGGATTATTCTTCCTAAAATTTCGTTGTTTTTAACTACATCGAATTCAGCACATCCTCTTTCGTTGTAATTAATATTCTTTGCTCTTATTGTCCCTTCGTTTATTCCATAGGATAAAGTTTGTACATCAGATGCGTCTAATAACTGCTTTACTCTGTTGTCTTCCGCATATCCAATTAGAACACCATTTTTTCTATATTTTTGAGAACTTTACAAAGGTTTGATTAATTTCTTCTATGTCTTTATAATAGTCAAGATGATCGGCATCTATGTTTAGTATAATTCCTATCTTAGGATAGAATTGAAGGAAGCTTCCTTTATATTCACAGGCCTCTGTTATAAAGTATTCGCTATTTCCAATTCTTAAGTTTCCTCCAATTGCATCAAGTTCGCCACCTATCATTATAGTAGGGTCAAGTTGTGCTCTATAGAGAATTAATGAAATCATTGAGGTTGTTGTAGTTTTTCCGTGGGTTCCAGATACTGCGATACTGTTTTTATATTTTTTCATAACAAGACCTAAAAATTCGGCTCTATCCATAGTAGGTATATTTCTTTTATTGCCTCTTGTAATTCGGGATTGTCTTTTGGATGGCTGCAGTATATACTACAAGTTGCTGGTCAGTAATGTTTTCTGCAGAATGACCGATGTATATAGTTGCACCTTTACTTTTTAATTTTTCAGTAAGTTTTGAAGAACTCCTATCGGAACCTGAAACTATGCACCCTTGGTTTAGCATAATTTCGGCTAAAGCACTCATACTAATTCCACCGATTCCTATAAAGTGAATTTTATTGATTTGTTCATCTACTAATTTTACCATAATATCACTCCTGAAAATATTTATTATGATTATTGACAAAATGATTATAACATAATACAAGTATAGAATGAATTATTATAATTTATTGAAATAATTTTTTAAATAATCTACAATTAACTTAAAACATATTATTTCAAAATAACCTAATTTAAAATATATGAATAAAAAGATGAAACAATGACAAAAATATAAAAGAATGGATGGGAAGTGGTAATTTGGATAAATTGCAAAGGAAAGAGAGAGTAGCAGCTATAATAAAAATATTATCAGATAACCCTAATAAGGTATTAAGTTTAGGGTACTTTTCAGATTTTTGGGTCAGCACGTTCAACATTAAGTGAAGATATTTCCCTTGCAAAGAAGGTGGTTGAATATTTAGGGTGTGGTAAAATAGAAACAATTTCTGGTGCAGCAGGTGGGGTAAAATATATACCAGGGTTAAGTGAAGAATTAAAAAATGAGTTTCTCAATGATCTGTGTGAAAAGTTAAGTTCTCCAGATAGAATAATTAAGGGTGGATATATATATATGAATGATATTGTATTTTCACCCGATATATCTTCTAAAGTAGGAACAATACTTGCAGGTTATTTTATTGATAAAAATGTTGACTATGTAATAACTGTTGAAACAAAGGGGATCCCAATTGCACTTATGACAGCAAATGCATTAAACAAACCTCTTGTTATTGCAAGACGCGAAGTTGGAGTTACTGAGGGTTCCTCTGTTAGTATAAACTATGTCACTGGCTCGTCTAAAAAGATACAAAGAATGAGTTTAGGTAAAAGAGCATTAAAGAAGGGAAGTAGATGCATTTTTATTGACGATTTTATGAAGGCGGGAGGAACAGCTAACGGAATTGTAGAACTTCTTAAGGAATTTGATTGTGAGCTTGTAGGTATTGGAGTTTTAGTAGAAGCCTCTGCAGACAAAAACTTGTAACAGATTATATTTCTTTGTTGACGTTAGATATGGTGGATGAAGAAAACGGGAATATAAATATTTATCCAACTAAAAATAATTAAAAAATTCAAAAAATATTATTTATTTTAGCAGGATTTTTATAAAAAATGTAGAATACTATTAATTAAGCAACTTGGAAGGTGGTGAATTTATGAAGGTTACTGATGTAAGAGTAAGAAAGATTACAAACGAAGGGAAGATGAAGGCAATTGTTTCAGTAACATTCGACAATGAACTTGTAGTTCACGACATCAAGGTTATTGAAGGACAAAATGGACTTTTATTGCTATGCCAAGCAGAAAGACTCCAGACGGACAATTTAAGGACATAGCACATCCAATCAATTCAGAGACAAGGGAAAAGATTCAGCAAGCAATTTTAGCAGAGTACGAGAAGGCTAAGGATAGTGTAGAAAACGCAGAAGAACAATAATAAAGGGAAGCAATTAGCTTCCTTTTTATTTTTAGAAAATTATTAATATTACTCATTCTTGCTTTTTGAGCTATTTTAATTGAATAAATTTAGTATTTAGACTATAATAAAATAGGTATTAGAATTAAATATTTAAGGATGAGGTGCTATTATGAGTAACTGTTATGGTTTGATATTAGCAGCAGGCGAAGGCAAAAGAATGAAATCTAATTTGCCTAAAGTACTTCATAAGGTTTGTGGAAAACCTATGTTATTTCACGTTATTGATGCCCTAAAGGGTGCAGATGTAGATGATTTTATAGTTGTTATAGGACATAAATCAGATGTAGTTAGAGCAAGTCTTAACCAAAACATCAAAACGGCGTATCAGGATAGACAACTTGGAACAGGACACGCGGTTATGTGCTGCAGTGAGTTTTTAAAGGATAAAGAAGGAACGGTTATAGTTCTTGCAGGTGATGCACCTTTAATTACTGCAGAGACCATAAAAATGTCTTTGATTTTCACAAAAACGGTGGCTACAAGGTTACTGTACTTACAGGTGATGTTGACAATCCAGCAGGTTTTGGAAGAATAATTAGAGATGAAAAAGGGAATATTGAAAAAATAGTTGAGCATAAAGATGCTAATGAAGAAGAATTAAAAGTAAAAGAAGTAAATTCGGGAATATATTGCTTTGATATAAAATTATTATTAGATTCACTAAATAAGTTAGATAATAATAATGCACAAGGGGAATATTATTTAACAGATGTTATAGAAATATTAAAGAGACAGGGATATAATGTAGGGGCATATAAAGTTGATTTTACAGAGTTTATGGGAGTAAACTCAAGGGTTCAACTTGCAGAAGCAAGTGAAGTTATGAGAAAAAGAATAGTAAAAAAGCTAATGGATGAGGGAGTTACTATTATAGATCCAAATTGTACATATATTGATTCAGAGGTTAAGATAGGTAAAGATACAATTATATATCCTAATTGTGTAATAGAAGGAAATACTGAAATAGGAGAGGAATGTATAATAGGTCCTAATTCGAGAATAGTAAATTCTAAAATACATAATGGTGTTGAGGTTCAAAGTTCAGTTGTTTTAGATAGTACCGTTCACGACAATACATCCGTTGGACCCTTTGCATATATAAGACCTGAAAGTGAAATAGGAAAAAATGTTAAAATAGGAGATTTTGTAGAGATTAAAAAGTCTAAGATAGGTGATGATACTAAGGTATCACACTTAACATACATTGGAGATGCAGAAGTAGGTAAGGGATGCAACTTTGGCTGTGGAACAGTTGTAGTAAATTATGATGGAACAAACAAACATAAAACTGTTGTAAAGGACAATGCTTTTATTGGCTGCAATACTAACTTAGTAGCTCCTGTTACAGTTGAAGAAAATGCTTATATTGCTGCTGGCTCAACTATAACAGAAGATGTACCAAGTGGGGCACTTGCAATTGCAAGAGCAAGACAGGTGAATAAGGAAGGCTGGCTTGATAAGAAGGGTATTTGGAAAAAATAGCATAGGAGGCGTTTTTATGATTACACACGGTAAAAATATCAAAATATTTACTGGAAATTCTCATCCTGAACTGGCTAAGGAAATAGCAGATATTGTTGGTGTAAGCGTAGGAAATTCAAATGTTGGAAGGTTTAGCGATGGAGAGATATCAGTAGATATTAACGAAACTGTTAGAGGAGCAGATGTATTTGTTGTTCAATCAACTTGTGCTCCAGTAAATGACAATTTAATGGAACTTTTAATAATGATGGATGCCTTCAAAGGGCTTCTGCTGGAAGAATAACGGCTGTTATTCCTTACTACGGATATGCAAGACAAGATAGAAAAGCAAAGGCAAGAGATCCAATTACAGCAAAGCTTGTGGCAGACCTATTAACTGCTGCGGGTGCAGACAGAGTTCTAACTATGGATTTACACGCAGCACAAATACAAGGATACTTCAATATTCCTGTTGATCACCTTCTTGGTGTACCAATACTTTCAAAGTATTTCCAAGAGTTTAATCTAAATGAAGATGAAGTAGTAGTGGTTTCACCTGATTTAGGTAGTGTAACAAGAGCCAGAAAATTTGCAGATAGGTTACACGCTCCTATTGCTATAATAGATAAAAGAAGACCAAAGGCAAATGTTTCAGAAATAATGAATGTAATTGGAGATGTTAAGGGTAAGGTAGCAATACTGGTTGACGATATGATAGATACTGCAGGTACAATTACTAATGCAGCAAATGCACTTGCTGATTTAGGGGCAAAGGAAGTATACGCTTGCTGTACTCACGCTGTACTTTCAGGACCTGCTGTAGAAAGAATTAAAAATTCAGCAATAAAGGAACTTGTAGTATTAAATACAATTCCTTTAACTCAAGATAAGATGCTTGATAATATTAAGGTATTATCAGTTGCTCCTGTTTTTGCAGAGGCTATAAAGAGAATATATGAAGATTTATCTGTAAGTAAGATATTTGAATAAAAGGGATGGCA
Source organism: Caloramator sp. mosi_1 (assembly GCF_028622835.1). Lineage (GTDB taxonomy): Bacteria > Bacillota > Clostridia > Clostridiales > Caloramatoraceae > Thermobrachium. Next base: position 1,285,734 of record NZ_CP117677.1, read on the forward strand.
AGCTGCCATCCCTTTTTATAATAAAAAATTTTTAATAATGTGTGAATTTAATTTATCTAATGTTGTATAGGCTTGTAAATAATAAACAAAGATGCGAAAATATTAATAAGAATTATTAATGGAGGGATGTTTATGGTAGAGTCAAAAATACTGGTTGTTGATGATGATATTAATATATGTGAATTAATAGAAGTATATTTAATGAAAGAAGGATACAAGGTGTATAAAGCAAATGATGGAGAGTCTGCACTTAAGATTTTTAAAGAAAAACAGGTAGATTTGATTTTGCTTGATATAATGATGCCTAAAATGGATGGATATTCAGTTTTAAAGGAAATAAGAAGAGAATCTCAAATTCCAGTTATAATGCTTACTGCAAAGGGAGAAACCTTTGATAAGGTTTTGGGACTTGAACTTGGTGCAGATGATTATATGGTAAAACCCTTTGAACCTAAGGAACTTGTAGCAAGAATAAGAGCTGTTTTAAGAAGGTATAAACCGCTAAGTCAAAAGAGGGTTATAGAATATACTGATTTAGTTATTGATCCTGATTCTTATATAGTAATGTATAAGGGAAACAAAATTGAAATGCCTCCTAAAGAATTTGATCTTTTGTATTTTTTAGCATCTAATCCAAATAAAGTATATACAAGAGACCAACTTTTATATGAGGTATGGGGGTATGACTATCCTGGTGATTCAAGGACAGTAGATGTTCACGTTAAGAGAGTTAGAGAAAAATTAATGGAAAATGAAGAGTGGCAAATTAAAACTGTATGGGGCGTTGGATATAAATTTGAGGTGAAATGATACTATGAAGAAAAGTTTGTTTACTAAATTGATTTCAGCATATCTTGTTATACTTGTTATTTCTTACAGTTTGGTTGCTGTTTTTTGTCCTATTGGTTTTATAAATACTACTATAATCAAAACACTACCTTACTTCTTAATCAAGGTTATATAATAAATAAATCTATAAATGACTATTTAACCAGAAAAATATCTAAAGATAAGATGCTTACACAAATTAGACTTATGGATGAAATGAGTAATACAAGAATATTAATCGTAGATAAGTATGGTTTTATATATGCCTATTCTTCAAATGAAATGAAGGATTTTATGGGAAAACAAATAACAGATATTGAGTTACAGGAAGTATTGGATGGAGATATAGTCATTAAAAGTGGAGGATTTAAACAAATATTTTCAAAGCCTATGCTTATGGTAGGTATGCCTATAATTGTAGCAGATCAGGTGCAAAGTGCTGTTTTTTATACACACCTTTAAATGAAGTAAAAAACACATTAAAAACGGTTTATTTCGTTATATGGATGTCTGCATTTTTGCAATGTTTATTTCGGCTATAATAATATACTATTTTTCTGAAAAGATACTTATTAGACCTTTAAATAAGATAAATAGTACTGCGAAAAGTATTGCAAAGGGAGAATTCGATAAAAGAGTTGAGTTAGAATCAGATGATGAGATTGGTGATTTAGCAAATTCATTTAATTATATGGCGGATTCTCTGCAAAGTCTTGAGGATATGAGAAGAAGTTTTATTGCAAACATATCCCACGAACTTAGATCCCCTATGACCTCAATTAACGGGTTTATTACGGGTATAATTGACGGAACAATACCTAAGGAGAAATGGATTTATTATCTAAATATAGTACACGATGAAATTAAAAGGCTTATGAGGCTTATAAACGATATTTTAGACTTAGCGAGATTGGAATCTGGTGAGTTTTCTATTAATATAGGTGTATTTGATCTAAATGAGCTGATAAGACAGAGGGTTATTAAATTTGAGGATAAGATTAACAGACGAGGTATTGAGGTTAATGTAAAGCTTATAGAAAAGAAACTTAAGGTCAAGGGAGACAGAGATAGAATAGATCAGGTATTAACAAATTTAATAGACAATGCTATAAAATTTGTGGAGGATAAAGGACTGATAGAAATAAAAACAGAAATTAAGGAAAGAAAGGTTATAGTTCATATTTATAATAATGGGCCTGCAATTCCAAAGGAAGAAATAAAATATATATGGGATAGATTTCATAAGGTTGATAAGGCAAGATCAAAGGGTGGAGGAACTGGACTTGGACTTTCAATAGTGAGGCAGATAATTAATCAACACGGTGAAACAATATGGGTTGAATCAGGTGATTTTGGAACAAGATTTTCATTTACATTAAGTTTGGTTTAATTTTTTATATTTTTCAATTTTTATTCATATTTTGTTTAAATGTTGACAGTATAATCGAGTTAGGAGGTGTGGTTATGGATTATAATAATGGTTCTTGGCAAAGTGGAGTAAAGTTTGTTGAAGAAAAAAGATCTAAAAAAATATTAAGATTTTTAGCACTTGTTTTTATAGTATTCTTTTCTGCAGGTATAGGAGGAATTATTGGGGGATACTATGTAAAAAGAATTACACAGAAACACCACTTTTAACTAATCCATTAAATACAAAGCAAGAAGTAGTCACTAATATACCTAAAAACTCAATAACAAAGGTAGCAGAGGTTGTAGGACCTGCTGTTGTTGGAATAACAAATAATGTTACAACCTTTACAGGTAGAACGGTAAAACAGGGAACAGGTTCAGGAATAATATTTGATAAATCTGGATATATTGTAACAAATCAACACGTTATAGACGGAGCAACTGAAGTGTATGTCACTCTTGCAGGAGGAAAGAAACTTCCAGCAAGAGTCATAGGTTCAGATTATAGAACAGACCTTGCTGTTTTGAAGATAGAAGCACAAAACTTACCTGTTGCAAAGTTTGGAGACAGTTCTAAGGTGAGGGTTGGAGATATAGCAGTTGCTATAGGAAATCCATTAGGAGAAGAATTCTCAGGTTCTGTTACTGCGGGAGTTATAAGTGCTGTAAATAGAAAGATGACTGTAGATGGAAGAACTTATAAAGTTATTCAAACAGATGCATCAATAAACCCTGGCAATAGTGGAGGAGCTCTTTGCAATGAAGCAGGTGAAGTTATCGGTATAAATAGTTTAAAGATTAGTAGTGCAGAGGGAATGGGATTTGCGATATCTATAAATGAAGCAAAGCCAATAATAGAGTCACTTATGAAGAATGGGTATGTTTCAAGACCATTTATTGGTATTTACTATGAATTTATAGATGAAGAGATTGCAAGTGAATATAATGTTCCAGTTGGAGTGAATATTAGAGGGGTTGAAAGAGGAAGTGGTGCAGAAGAAGCGGGAATAAGACCTGGAGATATTATAGTGAAATTTGATGGAGTAGATTTAAATAAAATGGAAGATTTATCAGAAGCACTTGAAAAACATAAGGTAGGAGATATAGTATCTGCAAGGATATGGAGAGATGGTAAATATATAGATGTAAAAATAAAATTAGGTGAAAAAACTAAATAGTATAAAATCATTTAAATAAAGTGCCAGTTGTTGGCACTTTATTTTTATATAGTGGATTGTCTAACACATTTTAAAACATTATGGTATAATAAAGCACAGAAATAATTGCAAGGAGGATTAAGATGAAACTAATAGTTGGACTTGGAAATCCGGGAAGAGAGTATGAAAATACAAGGCATAATATAGGTTTTGATGTTATAGATTATATTGCTGACTTAGTTGGAGCAAATGTGAACAAGATAAAATTTAAGGGTCTTATGGGTGAGTTTATTTTAAATGGGGAAAAGGTTTTGCTTCTAAAACCTTCTACATTTATGAATTTAAGTGGTGAAAGCGTTAGAGAAGCAAAGGATTTTTATAAAATTGATGATAAAGATATAATAGTAGTATACGATGATATAGCAATTGATGTAGGTAGAATTAGAATAAGACCATCTGGAAGTGATGGAGGACATAATGGAATAAAAATATAATTTATCAGTTATCCAGTGATAAATTTAGTAGAGTAAGGGTTGGAGTTGGAGCACCTAAGGGTGACTTGGTTTCTCACGTTTTGGGTAAATTTACAAATGATGAAAGAAAGATAATTGATGAAGTTATAAAGGTATCGGCAGAGGCTGTTTTGGAGATAATTAAAAATGGGGTACAAAGTGCAATGAATAAGTATAACGGATATAGTGCTATAAAATAGGGGGTGTTTTTTGAGGTTTGAGGGGATAAAAGGGTATTTGAATCAGAGGAAAGCTATAGGCAACTTTTGAAAAATGTTAAGGAAGAAAACTTTATATGTCAAACCTATGGGCTTTCTGAGACTCAGAAGGCCTTTGTGTCCTTTTGTCTTTTGAGGATATAAAGGGGCATTTTTATATATAGCACACAATGAAATAGAGGCAAGAAAGATATTTGAAGACCTAAGTACATTTACAGATAAAGTTGCCTATTTTCCATCAAAGGAAGCGGCAATTAATGTGGATGTTACTTCCTCTGAGATAAAGCAGGAAAGAATAAGAACAATATTTAAGATATTTGAGAATAAAGATTTAATTGTTGTTACTTCTATAGATTCTATATTTTATAAGATGATACCCAAGAAAGTAATTAAAGAGAGTAGGATAATATTAAAGAAGGGGGATATAGTAGAACCTATAGATTTAACTAAAAATCTATATGATTTAGGTTATGAAAGAGTTGAAGTTGTAGAGGGTCCAGGGCAGTTTGTACAAAGAGGAGGAATAATTGATATTTTTCCTCTGAATGAAAATGCACCCTATAGAGTTGAGTTTTTGATGATGAAGTAGATACTATTAGAAAATTTGATATAGAAACTCAAAGAAGTCTTGATTATGAGGAACTTATAACAATATTACCTGCAAGAGAGATTATTATAAGAAGTCAAGATGTTAATAAATTGACAAATGCAATTCACTCAGAATACGAAAAGATTTATAAAAATTATAAGAAAAATAAAGATGCTCAGGATAGATTAAAACAAAAGTATAATTCTATTTTAGATGGAATATCTAATTTTAGATATTTTGAAGGAATTGAAAGTTTTATTACTACAATTTATGAGGATTCAGAAAACTTCTTAGATTATTTTAGTAATCCAATAATGCTTTTAGATGAAACTGCAAGGCTTATTACAAGAATTAAGTCCTTTGAAGAAGAATTTAGAGAAATATTTAAGTCAATGATGGAAAAGGGAGAAGTGCTTCCTATACAGGCAAATTGGGTTTATCATTCAGATTATTTGTTAGATATTATAAATAAAAAAGATGCATAGGTTTTAATTTGCTACCAAGAAGTATTCAGGATATAAATGTACGAGCTGTTGTAAATTTCAATACCGTTGTTAGTAACATAACATCAGTTAATTTAGAGTATTTTATTGATGAACTTAAAAATAGAATTCAGAAAAACTATTATGTTTTAATATTAGCAGGAACGAGGGCAAAGGCTGAAAGGTTAACAAAAGGATTAAGGGAAGAAGGAATAGAAGCAGAATATGTTGAAGAAGTTAAGGAGATAGTACCAAGAAAAATATATGTAACATATGGTAGCATAAAGAATGGGATAGAGTTTTTGAATGTAAACTTACTATGTTGTCAGAAAGGGAAGTTTATAAGACAAATAAGGAAAGAAAAAACAATTTAATAAGAAATCAAGAAAAATAAAAAGTTTTACTGATTTAAAGGTTGGGGATTATGTTGTTCACGCAAACCACGGTATAGGAATTTTTACGGGAATTAAGGAGCTTGTAATTGAAGGAATTAAACGAGATTATTTAGTTCTTAAATATCAAGGTGAAGATACATTATATGTACCTGTTGAACAGTTGGACTTAGTTCAAAAGTATATAGGGGATGAGGATAATCCTCCTAAGATTAATAAGTTAGGTACATCTGAATGGACAAAAACAAAGAAAAAGGTTAAAGAGTCTCTAAGAGAGGTTGCAAAGGAACTTGTAGCATTATATGCAGTTAGGAACTCAGTTGAAGGTTATGCCTTTTCTAAGGATACACCTTGGCAAAAACAGTTTGAAGATGAATTCCCTACAATGAAACAGAAGATCAACTTGTGGCAATTGAAGAAATAAAGAGAGATATGGAAAGCAAAACCTATGGATAGGCTTTTGTGCGGAGATGTTGGATATGGAAAAACCGAGGTTGCAATGCGAGCTGCATTTAAAGCGGTTATGGATGGTAAACAGGTAGCAGTTCTCGTACCTACTACAATACTTGCTCAGCAACATTATAATAATTTTAAACAGAGATTTTCAGACTTTCCAGTAAATATTGATATGATAAGTAGGTTTAGAACTAAGGAAGAACAAAAAGAACTTTAAAGGAACTTGCAGCAGGAAATATAGATATTATCATAGGAACTCATAGGATTTTACAAAAGGATGTAAAGTTTAAGGATTTAGGACTTCTTATTGTAGATGAAGAACAGCGATTTGGAGTTTCACATAAAGAAAAAATAAAACTTTTGAAGAAGAATATAGATGTATTAACCCTAACAGCGACCCCTATTCCAAGAACTTTACATATGTCTTTAATTGGTGTTAGAGATATAAGTGTTATAGAAACGCCGCCTGAAGAGAGGTACCCTGTTCAAACCTATGTTTTAGAATATAATGAGTTTATTATACGTGATGCTATTTTAAGGGAAATGTCAAGGGGAGGACAAGTATTTTTGTATACAATAGAGTTGATACAATAAAGGAGATGCAGTCGTATCTACAAAGATTAGTTGAGGGGCTAAAGTCCTTATAGCACACGGTCAAATGGATGAAGATGAATTAGAACAGGTGATACTCGACTTTGTATCGGGAGAAGCGGATATACTATTGTGTACTACTATAATAGAAACAGGAATAGATATGCCTAATGTTAATACTTTAATAGTATATGATGCAGATAGAATGGGATTGTCACAACTTTATCAATTAAGAGGAAGAGTTGGGAGATCCAATCGACTTGCCTATGCTTATTTTACCTATAGAAAGGATAAGATTTTAACAGAAGTTGCAGAAAAGAGACTTAAGGCTATTAAGGAATTTACGGAGTTTGGCTCTGGTTTTAAAATAGCTATGAGAGATTTAGAAATAAGAGGAGCAGGTAATTTGCTTGGAACAAGGCAACACGGACATATGATGGCGGTTGGATATGATTTATATTGTAAACTTCTTGAGGAAGCAGTTAAGGAAGTTAAAGGAGAAATTACTGATGAGGTTGAGACAAGTATAGATATTTTAGTAAATGCCCATATACCAGATGATTATATTAAAGATGAAAGGGTTAAAATAGAGGTTTATAAAAAGATTGCCGCAATATCATCATTAGAGGATAAGCAAGATGTTGAAGATGAACTTATTGATAGATTTTCTGATATACCAAAGCCTGTAGAAAATTTAATTATGATTTCCTATATAAAGTCTATTGCACAAAACCTTAAGATTACAAACATTAAACAGGTGCAAAAGGATGTTTTTGTACATTTTAAAGATGCAAAATATATAGATTATGAGAAGCTAAAGCAGTTAAATTCTAAATTTAATAATATAGTATCCTATGGAAGCTTAAAGGAACCTATTTTAAAGATTAGGTTTAGTAAATATTCAAATACACAACTATTGATAGTAATTAAGGACTTGTTGGAAGAATTGAAAAATTTGCATAATGAAAAATGATATTGTATAATAGATATTGATTTTAAAAAGGGAGAGGATGAAGGTGAAAATAGCTAAAAAGTAATGGCATTAGCATTATCAACTGTAGTTTTATTTAGTTTAGCATCTTGTGAACTTATTACTAAAACTGAAGAGGGGAAGATGAAGGAGGCTGTAGCAAAGGTAAATGGGTATACAATAACAAGAAGTGAATTTTTAAAGAGATTTGAAACTGAAAAGGCTAAAATGGAAAATCTATATGGAAAAGATTTTTGAAAAGAAGGAAAATGAAGTTTATGTAAATCAAATAAAACAGAATTTAATAGATAATATGATAAATGAAGTTTTACTTGTAAAGAGAGCAGAAGAGCTAAAAATTGTTCCTGATGAAAAGACACTTCAGGATGAAATAAATAAAAAAATAGAAGAGGGAAAAAGAATTTAGGTGGGGAAGATAAGTTTAATGACGCGTTAAAAAATTTAAAAATTACGTTGGAGGAATACAAGGGTTACCTTAAGAATGGAATAATTATTGATAAGTTATATGATCATTTAGCAAAGGATGTAAAGGTAACTGAGGATGAAATAAAAAAGTATTACAATGAAAATATTTATGACTATACAGAAAAACCAAATAAAATGAACGTTTCTCATATATTAGTTAAGACAGAAGAAGAGGCAAAAAAGTAAAGGCAGAATTAGATGCTGGAGCAAAGTTTGAGGATTTAGCAAAAAATATAGCCAAGACCCTGGCTCAAAGGATAAAGGTGGTAACTTAGGTGACATCTATTATAATGATAAAAATTATGACAAAGATTTTATGACAAATGCTATTGCATTACCAGAAGGAAAGGTTAGTGCACCAGTTAAAACACAATTTGGTTATCATATAATAAAAATAAATAAAAAAGAGGAATATAAACAATTGCCTCTTGAAAATGTAAAGGCTGATATTGAAAAGACGTTGCTTGAAGATAAAAAAGCAAAAGCCTTTCAAGATGAACTTAAGACTTTAAAAGAAAAGGCAAAGATTAAGATTTATGAAGAAAGATTATAAAAGGATGGGGAAAATTCCCTGTCCTTTTTAAATTTAATCATTGAATAAAAATATATTATGATGTATAATTATACTAAACAATTATATGGAGGTATATATATGAAATTACGTAGTGAAGAAATGAATCTTAGAGATATAGATAGAAGTTTGCAACGATATATGAAATTAGATTGTAGATATTGTGGTTATAGGAATAGAGCATCGGGTGGGGAAATGCAATGTAAAAAATGTATGATTAATAATACGAAATAAAGAGAGGAAAATTTTAACCTCTCTTTTATATTTTTGTAAATTTACTTATTTATTTACTAATTTTAAGGTATAATTTTTATTTTTTGTAGAGATTATTAATAAGAAGATAAAAAAGGAGGGATTTATTTGAAGGCTACAGGAATAGTTCGTAGAATTGATGATTTGGGAAGAGTTGTAATACCAAAAGAAATAAGAAGAACTTTAAGAATAAGAGAAGGAGATCCACTTGAAATATTTACAGACAGAGAAGGAGGAATAATATTAAAAAATATTCTCCTATAAATGAACTTAGTGATTTTGCTAAGGAATATGCAGAGGCACTGCATCAATCAATTGGTCACCCTGTTATTATTTGTGATAGAGATAGCGTTGTTGCTGTAGCTGGTACTGCTAAAAAGAATACCTTGATAAAAGGGTAAGCGATGAACTTGAAAAGGTATTTGAAGAAAGAAAAATTTTTGTTTTTACAGGTAAAGAAGGGAATGCAGTTCCTATTATTCCTGAAGAAGAGAAAATGGAGTATAAGGCACAAATAATTGCACCAATAATTGCTGAGGGAGATGCAGTAGGTGCTGTTGTAATTATGTCAAAGGAAGCTAATGTAACTTTTGGTGAATTAGAAAGAAAGTTAGCAGAAACAGCTTCAACCTTCTTAGGAAAACAAATGGAACAATAATGGAATACATACCTCCTAATTCTAATATTTTATTAAGAGAAGGAATTAGGAGGTTTTTTATGACCAAAAAAGTATTATAAAAGGTACTTTAGTTTTAATTATTTCAGGATTTATAGCAAAGTTTTTAGGACTTTTTTTAGATTGCCTATTATTTATATGATAGGTGAAGAGGGATAGGCCTTTATCAGCTTACATACCCAATTTATACGTTTTTGCTTGGACTTGCTGCAGGTATACCCGTCGCTATATCTAAAATGATATCAGAGAGAGCAGCCCTATCAAAATATGAAGATTGTAGAAGAATTTATAGGGCATCGATGCTTGTTATGTTTTTTATTGGTGGAATTTCTTCGCTTTTATTGATTGTTTTTGCAAAGGAATTAATAAACTATTTTTCTTGGAGCAAGGAGGCCTATTATTCTATTTTGGGTATTTCCTTTGCACCTCTATTTACTTGTTTATTATCTGTTTATAGGGGATATTTTCAAGGTTTTCAGAATATGAATCCATCTGGTGTATCTCAATTAGTAGAACAGATTGGAAGAGTAGTTGTAGGTGTAGGGTTAACCTATTTGCTATTACCTTATGGAATAGGTGTTGCAGCAGGAGGAGCAGCCTTTGGTGCTACCTTTGGAGCTTTTATAGCCTTAATTTTTTTGATGATTTTATATAAAAATCTGTAAAAGTAAATAAATATACGGATAAAGCTTTTTCATCCTATAGAAGCATTATTAAAGAATTAGTATTTTTGGCAATACCAATATCCTTAGCACACGCCTTAGGTTCTATAATGTCATTAATTGATTCGTTGACTGTTCCTAAATTGTTAAAGATGTCGGGTTATACAGAAAGTATAGCAACTGCACTTTATGGACAACTTACAGGAAAAGCATTTGTGTTAATAAACGTTCCCTTAACTATGGCAATGGCTTTATCTCAAAGTACTGTTCCAGCAATTTCTGAGGTATATACTTTGAATAATAAAAGTTTATTGAAAAAGAATATGGAAATGTGTTTTAAATTAGCTTCCATTTTAGCATTTCCCTGTGCAGCAGGTTTATATACTTTAGCACGACCTATATTTTATTTTGTATTTCAGGGTATGGACGATGGATGGGAACTTCTTCAGATATTATCTATAGCAGTTATATTTATAATATTTTCACAGGTTGCAACAAGTATAATTAATGGTATTGGAAAAACGTTTATACCTCTGATATCAATGATAATTGGAAGTATAGTTAAAGTTTTTATATCCTATCAGTTGATTTCTATATCAAATATTAACATTAAAGGAGCTGCGTATGGAACTTTAATTTCTTATGTTATAATATCCTTTATAAATATTTATTTTGTATTCAAATATACTAAAACAAGAATAAACCTATTTAAAAGCATTATATCTCCAATAGTTTGCTCAATTACTATGATTTTCATAGTTGTTATTGCATATACAAGGTTTTATGAATATACTTTAAGTATAAATATATCAACAATATTGTCGATATTATGTGGAGCATTTGTATATTTAATTCTTTTATTAATTACAAGAACGATAAGTATTAAGGATGTATTAGACTTGCAAAAGAAAAAGAGGTGATATATTGATTACTATTGTAGGTTTAGGACCTGGTTCCTTTGAGGATTTAACTATGAAAAGCATAAAACTAATGAAAGATGCTAAAAGGTTATATTTAAGGACGGAAAAACACCCAAATGTTGAAGAAATCAGGAAAATGGGTATAAAATTTGATACATTTGATAAATACTATGATGAGAGTGAGGATTTTGAAGAGGTATATAAAAAGATAGCAAGGGATATTGTTGATATTGAAGATGTAGTTTATGCAGTTCCAGGTCACCCTTTGGTTGCGGAAAGATCTGTTCAGCTAATAATAGAATATGCAAAGGAAAAAAATATAACTGTGGAGATAATACCTGCTTTAAGCTTTATTGATGCAATTATAAATACATTAAAAATTGATCCAGCTAATGGATTAAAGATAATAGACGCACTGGATATTGAAAACCAAAGGCCTGACAAAAGGGTAGGGAATATAATTACTCAGGTTTATAGTAGGTTAGTTGCATCGGAACTGAAGATAAAGCTTATGGATTATTATGATGATGAGTATGAAATTTATGTAATTAGAGCAGCAGGAGTAGAAGGGCTTGAAAAAGTAGAGAAAATTCCTCTTTATATGTTAGATAGGATTAGTTGGATTGATTATCTGACAAGTGTTTACATACCAAGGGTTGATGAGGAGGGTAAAAGGACTTTTATGATTTGTTAGATATAATGGAAAGATTAAGAGGAGACGACGGCTGCCCTTGGGATAGAGAACAAACCCACGAGAGTCTTAAAAATATTTAATTGAAGAGGCCTATGAGGTACTTGATGCTATAGATAAGGATGATATGGATGAACTCTGTGAAGAATTAGGAGATGTACTTTTACAGGTAGTATTTCACAGCCAAATAGCAAAGGAGTTTGGTGAGTTTAATATATATGATGTAGTAAATGGAATATGTCAAAAATGATTAAAAGGCATCCACACGTTTTCTCAGAGACAGTAGTAAATTCTGTAGAGGATGTGCTTGATAATTGGCAAGAAATCAAAAAGAAGGAGAAAAATATTGATAGTTATACAAAGGAAATGCAAAGAATTGCAAAGGCTATGCCGAGTTTGATAAGAAGCTATAAAGTTCAAGAAAAGGCTAAAGAAGTTGGCTTTGATTGGGATGATGTATCTGAGGCTATAAAAAAGTAGAAGAAGAATATAAAGAGGTATTAGAAGCTATAAAAATTGGAGATAATAATAAAATAGAGGAAGAGATAGGAGATTTAGTGTTTGCAGTAGTAAATGTAGCAAGATTTTGTAATATTAACCCTGAGATAGCCTTGACAAAAACGATAGAAAAGTTTATAACAAGATTTGAGTACATTGAAAAAAGGCTGAAGAATTAGGGAAGAATTTGAAAGATATGACATTAGAAGAGATGGATAAGATTTGGGATGAGTCAAAAACATATAAATTATTGAAAAAATCTTATATTAAAAGAAGGATTTTTCAATTTATGAAGAATAAATTAATTAGCTAAGTTTTATTTTAATAATTTATATAAGTGCATAAACTAAGGAGGGAAAAACTGTGAATAAGGCAGACTTAATTACATCAATAGCAGAAAAGAGTGGATTAACAAAGAAGGATGCAGAAAAAGCATTAAAGGCATTTATGGAAAGTGTTGAAGAAGCTCTTACAAAGAATGATAAGGTTCAACTAATAGGATTTGGAACTTTCGAAGTTAAAGAAAGAGCAGAAAGAAAGGGAAGAAATCCAAAGACTTTAGAAGAAATAGTTATTCCTGCATCAAAGGTTCCTGTATTTAAGGCAGGAAAGGAATTAAAGGATAAGGTTAATAAGTAATTATAAAAAATCAGGTCGTGTACCTGATTTTTTATAGCATATAAACTATGTAATTTTAAATTAGAGGGATGATAAAAATGAGGCTTGATAAATTCTTAAAGGTTTCAAGAATAATAAAGAGAAGAACAGTTGCAAAGGAAGTTTGTGATACAGGTAGAGTATTAGTAAATGGTCGTGTAGCAAAACCAGGTACAAACGTAAAGGTTGGAGATATTATAGAAATTCAATATGCTGCTAAAACAGTTAAGGCAGAAGTTTTATTAGAAAAAGAACATGTTACAAAGGATGAGGCAAAAGAAATGTATCGAATACTTCAAGGAGAAGAGATAGAATAGATTTCTATCTCTTTTTAATTAATAATTATTATCCACATACTGTGGATAAGTGTGTGGATAAATTGTGGGAATTATGTGGGTTAGTGTTGATAATTTAAAGTTATATTATTGTTAATATGTGAATATTATTTATATGAGAGTGGGGGATGATAATGGAAAATAATAAAATGGTTAAAAATCAAAATCATAACTTAAATATGATAAATAGACAAAAGCTTGATATTACAGGTGTTTTAAATGTTATTAACTTTAATGAAGAACAGATTAATTTAAGTACAATAATGGGGAATATGCTTATTAAGGGCAAAAATATGAAAATAAACAGATTAAATGTGGACAATGGGGATATGTGCATAGAAGGAGAGATTACAGCAATAAATTATCTAAACAAACAAACAAATAATAGTGAAAGTATATTTAAAAAGCTTTTTAAGTAATGTTATGGGTGATTAAATGACTCTACCTATTTATGTTCAAATAAAATATTTTGTTTCGACTATTGCTGTAGGTTTTTGATAGGAATTTTTTATGATATGTATAGACTATTAAGACAGGATAATTATAAAAAAATATATTATCCTCTTTATCTGATTTCTTGTTTTGGATTTTAATGAGTATTGTTGCATTCATTTTTATGTTAAAGACAAATAACCTCAATTTAAGATACTATTCCTTTATAGGTATGTTATTTGGATTTATAATCTACAGTTTGAGTATAAGCAAATATTTGTATAATTTATTAAATATAATATTATATGTTATAATTAAATTAATAAGGATTGTGTTTAGAACTATTTCATATCCCTTTAGAATTATTATTTTAGTTTTAAAAAATTTAGTTTATTTAACATTCAATTTTAGAAGGAAAATTTAAGCTTTTGAAGAATTAATACAAAAGAAAAAGGATGTGGGGGATATATATGAAGAAAAAAAGAAGAAAGTATTATTTCGACTCTTAATATTTTTGTTCTTTGCAATAATAATGATAAGACAACAAATTATAATTTTTAGAATAAATAAAGATATCAAAACCTATAATGAGATGTTAAATAAACTTAAGGCTCAAAATATAGAGCTAAAAGAAGAATTGAAAATTAGCGAAAGGATTGATTATATAGAGCGTCTTGCAAGACAAAAATTAAGGTTAATAAAACCAGGGAGATATTGTTTATTGATAAGAATAAAAAGAATAACTAAGTTGACGTGCATAATTTATTTTTATATAATATAAAATATGATTAAATTTAAGGAGGAATTTTTCGTCATGACCCTACAAGTAGGAAACATTTTAGAGGGCAAAGTTGTAAACATCACAAATTTTGGTGCTTTTGTTGAAGTTTCAGGTAAGACTGGATTAGTCCATATCTCTGAGGTTTCAGACACCTATGTAAAGGATATTAGAAAGCATTTAAAGGAACAAGACAAGGTAAAGGTAAAGGTTATTGCAATCGATGAGAATGGAAAGATAAGTCTTTCAATTAGGCAGGCACTTCCTAAAAATCATCAAGACCAGCAGAATTTGATTGGGATTCAGAAAAAGAAGAGCTGCTAATCTATCCTTTGAAGAAAGACTTGCAAAATTCCTTAAGGAAAGTGAGGAGAGATTCCAAGACTTAAAGAGAAGTCAAGATTCTAAAAGAAGTGGCGGATATTCAAGAAGGTAGATATACAAGGTATTTTGCTTTAGCAAAATACCTTTAAATTTTTTTAGGGGATAGGGAATAGGGTGTTGACAAACAAAAAAAATCTGTATAATAAAAAGAGTCAGCAGGACAGAGGCGAAGAAAAAGATAAAAATAAAAATAAAAAACTGTTGACATAATAAAAAAGATGATATATAATAATAAATGTCGCAAGGCGATGAAGAAAAAATGAATATGCCGGAGTGGCGGAACAGGCAGACGCACAGGACTTAAAATCCTGCGGTTTGAATAAAACCGTACCGGTTCGACCCCGGTCTCCGGCACCACTAACATCGCGGGGTGGAGCAGCTAGGTAGCTCGTCGGGCTCATAACCCGAAGGTCGGAGGTTCAAATCCTCCCCCGCAACCAACATGGCGGCGTAGCTCAGTTGGCCAGAGCATTCGGTTCATACCCGAAGTGTCAGCGGTTCGAATCCGTTCGCCGCCACCATAAGGGGCGAGTAGTTTAACTACTCGCCTTTGTTTTTGTTTTGATAAGCTTATAAGTTTAAAGAAGGTGATATCTTGATTAATCAAGAAACAATTTGTTTACAAAAGGAACTTTTAAAGGCTGTGCCATATTTAAAAGGTTGGACTAAACAAAATGATAAGGATGATAATTTAAGTAATTTTATTTATAATACAACTAAGTTTTCAGATATTATAGAGAAAGCAAAACAAAGAAAATTATCAATTAGCTATGTATGTCATAGATGGTATAATTTTCATACATCTAAAGAAACTGAAAATATCTTTGTGAAATATGGTTGTATTAGAGAGGAAAATAGAAAACATAAGGAAATAGACATTTATTTCAAACAAATTCCTTACGATATAAAGTTAACAGTTTTTCCTTCAAAATATAATGGTAATACTGATTTAAAAACAAGAACAGATAAAAATAATTTAATTGAATGGTATTATAAAAATCAATCTCAGCAAGGAAGAAAACATTTAGCCAATAGATTATTTGTAGTGTGCATTTCAAAAATAATACATATCAAGAAAACTTAAAGTTAAAATGTAATTTTACATTAATTGAAAAATCTATATCAGAATTTATAAAATATTATACTGACAGAGAGCTTAATTCAATAAGCATAGAAGATAATGGAGAAGTTAAAATTGTATATTCAGATATAATAATAGTTAGAAATTAAATCTTGAACTGGCGGTGAAATAATGAATTATATTGGATCAAAATATTCTCTAATTGATTTCATTGTAAATTCAATACAATCTGTAGTAGGAAATAAAGATACAAACAATAAAATATTTGCAGATTTATTTGCTGGTACGGGAGTTGTTGGAGCGACATTCAAAAACAGGGATATAAAGTTATATCTAATGATATACAATATTATAGCTATGTTTTAAATAAACATTATATTGAAAATAATGAAGAAATAGATATAAATAAATTCCATTACTTAAATAATATTGACGGTGTAGAAGGATTTATATATAAAAATTATTGTGAAGGTTCAGGGTCTGGTAGAAAGTATTTTACAGATGAGAATGGGAAAAAGTGTGATGCTATACGTCAAGAAATTGAAGAATTAAGAGTAAGTAGTAAAATAAGCGAAAAAGAATATTATTTTTATTAGCAAGCTTAATAGAATCGATAGATAAATATGCTAATACAGCATCTGTTTATGGTGCTTTTCTAAAACATATTAAAAAATCAGCACAAAAAGATTTGAATTAGAGTTTTTACCAATTATATATGGTGAGAATATTGGTATTGTATATAATAAAGATGTAAATGAGTTAATAAGAGAAATAGAAGGTGATATACTTTATTTAGATCCACCATATAACACAAGACAGTATTGTGCAAACTATCACCTTTTAGAAACTATTGCAAGGTACGATAATCCTGAAATTGTAGGAAAGACTGGATTAAGGAAAGATGATAATTTAAAAAGTAAATATTGTTCTAAGAGAACTGTTGAAGGGGTTTTTGAAGATTTAATTGCAAATGCAAAATTTAAATATATATTTTTAAGTTATAATAATGAAGGGTTAATGGATTTAGAAACAATAGAAAAAATTATGGGAAAGTATGGAGAATACAGATTATTTACTAAAGAGAATTATAAACGATTTAGAGCCGATAAGAAGGATAACAGGAATCATAAAGCCGATTTTACAATTGAATATTTACATTGTCTTATAAAGTGATGTTTTATTTAGAAAGCTTAAAATAGCACATTTAAGGTTAAATAGTAAAACCTTAAATGTGCTATTTGTTTTATTAGATAAGATTCTTTTCTTGAAGTTTTAATATAGACTTCATATTGAATCTAAACTTAAAACAGTCTCTCTTGTTATGGACTTGGAATTCACCTATACTAATCCCATAATATTTTACTGTACAGCTTTCTTTCCAAGTGTTTAGTGTTTGAGTAAAGGTAAACGCATCTTTTTCCAATCTGGAGATTTATTTGGTTTATTTAATACAATATAAGACGGATTAGAATTAATATTACCTATCTTATCTATGATATTAAAGAAATGTAGGTAATAATCGCATTCAAATATGTTATTCCAGTATTCCTTCATAACTAAATCTATTTTTTCGATAGTAATTTTTTTAAAAAGTTCTATTCTATTTTCATAGGAATCAGGAACGTCTTCATCAATTATATCTTTAAAATATTCAAAGTATGTTTTGCTTGTAGGTTGTCCAATTCTTTGTGGAGCTACTTTACCAAGAGATTTTTGATTTGTTTTAACAGATAGTGTTAAATTATTATCCAAAATAAAATCTATTGGGTTTTGGTCTTCGGCTATGTGTTTTTGTGGTTTAGGGAGTTGATGTTTTTCAAAAACAGTTATAACAGCTGGTTTTATAACATCTATAACTTCTTGTCTACCTCTTTCACGATAATAATCGGGTATTTTAATATCAAATATAT
This sequence comes from Caloramator sp. mosi_1, assembly GCF_028622835.1. Classification (GTDB taxonomy): domain Bacteria; phylum Bacillota; class Clostridia; order Clostridiales; family Caloramatoraceae; genus Thermobrachium. The sequence goes on from NZ_CP117677.1 coordinate 1,303,672, forward strand.
CTGCTATTGCTATTTCAGCAGAAATTCCAATTTCTTCATTATTAAAATTAATCATTTTTCATATTCTCCTTATTTTATTTTGAAAACTTTATATATTTTTTAATTCTACATAAGTAACCATTTTCCTTTTAATATATTTAAACATCTAAATTTTTTTGTTATTTATAAAGCCTTTATATAATTACTATCGACAAATAATATTATTTAGATAAATTGCGTCTTTTTATAATAAAAATTTGTTGAATATAAGAGTCGAATATCTTTTTGTAGAATAATTTTTTAAATAAGCTGTCGGAAACTTTTTGTAGTATATCTGTAATAATGACAAATATTTCTGCATATATTTGGTATAATATCCCTACAATTTGAAATTGGGGGATATTTATGTATAGAGATGATATATTGCCATATAGGAGGGTTTCAGAAAATAAGGTTCATAAAAAGTTAAGTATTGATCTGTTTTCCTTAAGGTATTTGTTATTACTTCTAAGTGCTCTTTTGGTCAGTAGAGTAGTTATGTTAAAAGCACTTATGCCCTTTGGAGTTGCGTTTTTGGTAGCATCATATTCAGTGCTAAACAGGTTTGAATCATTTTTAGTATCCATATTTGTAGTTTTAGGTTATATACTATCATTTCAAAATAATTTATCCTATTCACACGTTGTTACAGTAATGGCACTTATGATTTTTATTCCGTTTTTATCAGAAAATAAGAAAATATATAAGTTTGCTTTATTAGCGTTTATTATAAATATTGTTGTGAATATTGTTTTTAAATTCTATGTCAACTTAGATATATTACCATATGATATTATAGTTTCAGTCTTTGAATCTTTGATAATGGTATCAACTGCATACATCTTTAGTTACGGTATACCATTGTATTTTAATAAACAGTCAAGGAAACTATATTCTAAAGAAGAAATTATATGCTTTATACTTGCATTATCACTTGTAGTATCAGGTTTATGGGATATTAGTATATATGGTTTCTCTATAAAAAACATTATAGCTATGCTGGTTGTAATATGTTTTGGCTATAGTGAAGGGGCAAGTATGGGGGCTGCTGTAGGAGTTACAATGGGAGTTGTTTCTGGCATTTCTGATCCATCAATGGCAATGAGTTTAGGTTTGTTTGGTTTTAGTGGACTTATTGCGGGTGTTTTTAAGGATTACAACAAATTTATAGTTGCTGTTTCTTTTACTATTGCAACGGCTATGCTTTCCTTTTACAGTTTAGGCAGTATAACTTTAAATAATATTTTTATAGAGGCTATGATTGCGGCATCTATTTTTATGATTATGCCTACTAAAAGGTTTAAAAAGTTAACCTCTTCTTTAGATGGAGATAAAAAATTAATAGAACTTCAAAAGTCATATATAGAAAAAGTAAAGGGACTTATGGAACTTAGGCTTTCCTCGATGTCAAGTACATTATATGATATATCATCAATTTTACAGGAGAATATAGAAAATGAGTTATCTAAGAAACAAGAAATAAATAGTTTAGTAGAAAAAATAGCAGATAGAGTATGTGCAAATTGTGATTGCAAAAGTATTTGTTGGGGTAAGGAGCTATATTATACTTATGATTCAATAGTAGAAATGTTAAGATTAATAGAAAAGAAGGGTATGCTCTCGGTTATGGAAATGCCTGAGAGTATGAGAAGAAAATGTATAAGACCAACAGAAATAATGAAGCAGTCGATACATCTTTTAGAGATAATGAGATTAAATAATAGATGGAGAAAGAAGTTAATTAATTCTCGTATGATTCTATCAGAACAAATAAAGGGAATATCTAATATAATTGAATCTATGGTTAAAGAAACATCAAGCTCCATTGTGTTTAGGAATGATGTAGAGGAGGAAATAGCAGTTGAACTTGATAAAGTGGGTTTAGAGTTTGATAATATAGTAGCTTTGAAAAATGGTAGAGAAAAATATGAGATAACCTTTTATAGAAAGCCTTGTAGAGGGAAAAATCTGTGTGTTAAGGAATTTGAAAAGGCAGTTTCAAGGGCATTAGGTATGAAGATGGTTGTAGATGGTTCGGGATGTAGAATAGACGAAAATAAGACTATGTGTCAGTTTAGGCTTATAGAGGCAGAAAGTTTTAGTTTAGTTACGGCAGTTGCCAAGGCTTCAAAGGAGAAGGTATCTGGTGATACATATTACTTTGGAAATATAGGAGAAGGTCGATATATGCTTGCATTAAGTGATGGAATGGGAAGTGGAAGAGCTGCTAATATGGAAAGCAATACTACTATTGCCCTATTAGAAAAACTTATGGAGGCTGGATTTGAAAGGAATACAGCAATCAAAGCAATAAATTCAGTTTTAGTTTTAAGATCCTGTGATGAAAGTTTTGCAACTGTTGATATGGGACTTATTGATTTGTATAGTGGTATGGGTGAATTTATAAAAATAGGTGCAGCACCAACATTTATAAAATCAGGAAGGGATGTTGAGGTAATAAAGAGTTCAGCACTTCCTGTTGGCATTTTAGATGATATAGATATTGAAAGTCATATAGTTGAGTTTAGAAGTGGCGATATGATTGTTATGGTAAGTGATGGAGTTGTTGATTGCAATGATAATCTTAAGGAAAAGTGGATTATAAAGGCACTTAGAGAATTTGATAGTGGAAACCCAAAGGATGTTGCAGATTATTTACTAAATAAAGCTAAGGAGTATTATGGTAATAACATAAAGGACGATATGACTGTAATTGTGTCAAAAATATGGAAGGTTAGTTAAAAAATAAATTTATAAGGTGCCGTGGACTTAATGAATTTAGATGTTCACGGCCTTTATATTTATTTTATGTGCCTTCTTGATGAATTTTATATATAACGTTATATTATATATATATCTTTTAAATGGAAGTGGTGAATTATGAAGCAGAAGGTTTTAGATTATATCAAAGAGAATGATTTAATTCAACCTGGTGATAAAATAGTTGTTGGCTTATCGGGTGGTCCAGATTCGGTTTGCTTATTGCATATTTTGTATTCATTAAAGGAAGAACTAAATATAACTATTTATTCAGCACATATAAATCATATGATACGAGGTGAAGAAGCCTTAAGAGATGAGGAATACTCAAGAATGCTTTCAAAAGGCTTAATATAGAACATTTTAGTATAAGGGTTAAGGTAGAAGAATTTGCAAAGGAACATAAGATGACATCGGAGGAAGCAGGAAGATTTATAAGGTATAAATTTTTGATGAAGTGTTAAATAAAGTAGGTGCAAACAAAATTGCTCTTGCCCATAATATGAACGATAATGCAGAAACAATAATAATGAACTTAATAAGAGGAACAGGAACGTTAGGGCTTGTAGGTATCCCTAATAAAAGGGACGGTAAATATATAAGACCTATACTTTGTTTAACAAGGGATGAAATAGAAAAATATTGTGAAGAAAATGGACTAAATCCTCAGATTGATAGTACAAATAAAGAAAGCATATATACCAGGAATAAAGTGAGATTAGAACTTATACCTTATATAAAGGAACATTTTAATTCAAATATAGTTGAAAGTTTAAATAGATTATCTCAAATAATAAAAAGTGAAGAGGATTTTTACAAGGTTATGTAGATGATATATTAAATGAACATTATATTAATAATAGATTTAGTATTGACGTATTTAACAAACAGCATATAGCAATAAAGAGGAGAATAATAAGAAAAATTATTGAAGTGGTATATGGGAATATAAGTGGAATAGAGCAAAAACATATAGATGATTGCATTAATTTAATACTAAAAGGAGAAACAGGTAAATATGTTGTTTTGCCTCATAATATTGTGTGTAAAATTGAATACAAAAACTTCTTAATAGAAACTATAAAGGATTATAGTGTTGAATATGAATATAAAATCAATATACCAGGAATTACCTATATACCAGAATTGAAGGCAAAAATTTATACAAATATATTAGAAAATTTAAATAATATTAAAGGTAATACATTTATAAAATACTTTGATTATGATAAAATAGGAAATGATATATTTGTAAGAAACCGCAAATCGGGAGATTACATTGTTTTAAGTGGTGTAGGTGGAAAGAAAAAATAAAGGATTTTTTATTGACAAAAAGGTTCCACGTGATAAGAGGCAGACTATACCACTTATAGCAAAGGGTTCAGAAATAGTATGGATAATAGGTATGCGTGACAACAGCCTATATCGCATAGATGATAAAACCAAAAGGATTTTGGAAATAAGATTTGAAAGAGGTGTATAGAATGAATAAAGATTTAGAGAGGATACTAATAAAGGAAGAAGATATAAAAAGAAGAGTTAGTGAACTTGCAAAGGATATAATGAAGGACTTTAAAGACGAAGAGCTTTTCTTTATAGGTGTATTAAAGGGTTCAGTAGTATTTATTGCAGATTTAATGAGGTGTGTTGAAAACGATGTAACAATGGACTTTATGGCTGTATCAAGTTATGGTTTATCATCTCAAACATCAGGTGTAGTAAGGATATTAAAGGATTTAGATTTTGATATAGAAGGTAAAAATGTAATAATAGTAGAGGATATTATAGATACAGGAACAACTCTAAAATATCTATATGAATATTTAAAAAGAGAAATCCTAAGGAATTAAAGATATGTTGCCTTTTAGATAAGCCTGAGAGAAGAAAGGTTGATATAAAGGCAGATTATATAGGATTTACTATTCCAGACGAATTTGTTGTAGGTTATGGACTTGATTTTGCAGAAAGATTCAGAAATTTACCATATATTGCTGTTGTCAAGGAGGAAGCCTATGCAAACAAATAATTGTATATATTATAATATTATGATAAAATTAAATAATACAAGTTGCTAATTTGAGAGGGGGCTTAAGTTGAAGAATTCATTTCTTAAGAGTGCAAGTGCTTGGATACTTATTATATTAGCTTTTTCGTGGCTGTAACTTATTTTGGAAATCCATCAACAAAAAGGAGCAGTTCACATATACAAAGCTTGATACAGCTATAAGTGAAGGAAAGGTAAAAAGATTGTGGTAGATGTAGATACTGGTGAAGCATCTGGAGAGCTTGTCGATAAGACACAATTTAAGGTTAATATAAATTCAGCTGAAAAATTACAAGAGAAGGTTGATGAGTATAATAAAACTCATTCAGCAAAAATAGATTTAGAATTTATACCACCAACTAAATTCCCAGTTTGGGTATCAGCAATTCCAAACATATTAATGCTTATTATGTTAGGTGTTGTTTGGTTTATATTTATTCAACAATCACAGGGAGGCGGCGGCAAAGGAGTAATGAACTTTGGAAAGAGCCGTGCAAAGCTTGTCAATAATGATAAGAAAAAGGTAACATTTAACGATGTTGCTGGAGCAGATGAAGAAAAGCAGGAACTTGAAGAGGTTGTTGATTTTCTAAAACAACCAAGAAAGTATATTGAGCTTGGAGCAAGAATACCAAAGGGTGTATTATTAGTTGGTCCTCCAGGAACAGGTAAGACACTACTTGCAAAGGCAGTAGCAGGTGAAGCTGGAGTACCTTTCTTTAGCATAAGTGGTTCTGATTTTGTTGAAATGTTTGTTGGTGTTGGTGCATCAAGAGTAAGAGATCTTTTGATACTGCAAAGAAAAATGCTCCTTGTATTGTGTTTATAGATGAAATTGATGCAGTTGGTAGACAAAGAGGTGCAGGTTTAGGAGGAGGACACGACGAAAGGGAACAAACACTAAATCAACTTCTTGTTGAAATGGATGGATTTGGTACAAACAGAAGGAATAATAGTAATTGCAGCAACTAATAGACCAGATATATTAGACCCTGCACTACTTAGACCAGGAAGATTTGATAGACAGATTGTAGTAAATGCACCAGATGTTAAGGGAAGAGAAGAAATATTAAAGGTTCACGCAAGAAATAAGCCGCTTGATGAAAATGTTGATTTAAAGATAATAGCAAAGAGAACGCCAGGTTTTTCAGGTGCAGATCTTGAAAACCTTATGAATGAAGCGGCACTTCTAACTGTAAGAAAAAATAAAAAGCTAATTGGAATGGAAGAATTAGAAGAGGCTATAACAAGAGTTATAGCAGGACCAGAGAAGAAGAGCAGAGTTATGAGTGAAAAGGAAAGAAAACTTACTGCTTATCACGAGGCAGGTCACGCTGTAGTTATGAAGCTTTTACCAAATGCAGCACCTGTTCATCAAATAAGTATAATACCAAGAGGAAGAGCAGGAGGATATACGTTGGCACTTCTTGAAGAAGATAAACATTACGCTTCAAAGACAGAATTAATTGAGGAAATTGTAGGATTACTTGGTGGAAGAGTTGCCGAAAAGCTTGTTTTAAATGACATAAGTACTGGTGCGAAAAATGATATTGAAAGGGCTACAAACATTGCAAGAAAGATGGTAACAGAATATGGTATGAGTGATGTTTTAGGACCTATTGAATTTGGTTCTGGACACGAAGAAGTATTCTTAGGTCGTGATTTTGCAAAATCAAGAAATTATAGTGAAGAGGTAGCAGCTTTAATAGATAAAGAAATTAAAGGTATAATTCACGAAGCCTATGAAAGAGCAGAAAATCTACTAAAGGAAAATATGAATAAGCTTCATAAAGTTGCAGAAGCTCTTCTTGAAAAAGAAAAGCTTGAGGCGGATGAGTTTGAAGCCATCTTTAATGAAGCATAGGGGTGATGAAAGTGAAGGAGATTAAGGTTGGAAAAAACACATAATTGATAGGGTTTGTGAAGATAAGGATTCTGCTATAAACTATGCAAGTGGAGGAGTAGATGTTTATTCTACTCCTGCTATGGTAGGTTTAATGGAATGTGCAGCAAAAGAGTGTTTAGATGAGTTTTTAGATGAAGGTTTTTCGACAGTGGGAATAAGCTTAAATATTAAACATCTTGCAGCTACTCCTATTGGTATGAAGGTTAGGGCAGAGGCAGAAATAATAGGTGTAGAAGGTAAAAGGTTATTTTTAAAGTCGAAGCCTTTGACGAGGTTGAAAAAATAGGAGAAGGAATACACGAAAGATTTATTGTTGATATGAATAAATTCTTAAGCAGGGTAAACAATAAGGCAAAAAGGAAGGGTAATTTTTACTCTTCCTTTTTGCTATTTTTATACCTTAAATATATAGTATGATTTAAAATTTTAAAAAATATGAAATTTTTATTGCAAAACATCTTAAATTTTGAATAACAATGTGGTAAAATAAATAATAAATATATAAGAGGGAGGGAAAGAGTTGAACTTAGGAGACAGACTGCTTTTGGGAATTAATACTACAATCATAGCAATGCTCATAGTATTTTTGGTATTAATATTCCTTGGGTTTATAATTAAAATTATTTCACTATTTGTTGAAAAAATGAATTTTAAAAGTCATAAAAGTGATACATCTACTAATAAAAGGATGTGCCTATTTTTAAAGGCGAGCCTGTTGAAAGGCAAACAAGTGGCAAATTAAGTGGACAAATCAATACAGAAGCAGAGCTTGATGATGAGGAAGCTGCGGCTATTTTAGCGGTTGTAGCACACGAATTAAAAAGACCTTTAAATGAAATAAAAATAAAAAGTATAAGATTATTAAATAAATAGATGGGAGGATATGTATGAAAAGGTATATAGTAAACATAAACGGTAAGAGATTTGAAGTTGAGGTTGAAGAGGTATCAAAGGAAAATAAAACAGACATATCAGAAGTGAAAAAGGAAACTGCTGTTTCATCCCACGATAAGGATGTTAAGGCTCCAATGCCAGGAACTATTTTAGATGTTAAGGTAAATGTTGGAGATAAGTTTAAAAGGGAGATGTACTCTTTATATTAGAGGCTATGAAAATGGAAAATGAAATAATGGCTGGAGAAGATGGAGTGATAACTGAAGTTTTAGTTAGCAAGGGTAATAGTGTATCTACAGATGATGTGCTTGCAAAATATAAATAGTATGGGGAAGTTGTATGTTCTTGGATATGGTGATAAATGCTTTTAGGGATATAATAAAGACCTCTGGATTTTTACATATGACTTGGGGTCAATTTATAATGATTATTGTTTCATTGGTTTTGATGTACTTAGCGATAGTTAAACAATTTGAACCTTTACTGTTACTTCCTATATCTTTTGGTATGCTTTTGGCGAATTTGCCCATAACAGGTATTATGGATGCACCTAAGGATGGGCATATGGGAGGGCTTCTTTGGTATTTATACCAAGGAGTTGAAAAGGAAATCTATCCACCACTGATATTCTTAGGTGTTGGAGCGATGACGGATTTTGGACCACTTATTGCAAATCCATCCAGTATAATACTTGGTGCAGCAACCCAATTTGGTGTGTTTATGGCCTTTTAGTAGCTCTTTTATTAGGATTTACTCCGCAAGAGGCAGCATCTATTGGTATTATTGGTGGTGCAGATGGCCCAACTTCAATATATTTAGCATCAAAGCTTGCACCACATAGATTAGGAGCTATCGCAGTTGCATCGTATTCATATATGGCACTTGTTCCTCTAATTCAACCACCAATAATGAAACTTCTTACAACAAAGAGGAACGAATGATAAAGATGGATCAATTAAGAAAAGTTTCTAAGTTTGAAAAAATAATATTCCCTATAGTGGTTACAATACTTGTATCTCTTTTATTGCCTTCTGTAGCCCCACTTATAGGAATGCTTATGCTTGGAAACCTATTTAGGAAAGTGGTGTAGTAAATAGACTTTCTGATACGGCTCAAAACGCTATGATTAATATAATAACAATATTCTTAGGCCTTACAGTTGGTGCTACTGCAAACGCAAAGAGCTTTTTAAACTTTGAAACAATAGCAATAACAGCATTAGGCCTTGTAGCATTCTCCTTTAGTACTGCAGGAGGCATCTTGCTTGGAAAGATTATGTGTAAAGTTACAAAGGGTAGGGTAAACCCACTTATAGGTTCAGCAGGAGTTTCGGCTGTTCCAATGGCAGCAAGAGTATCACAGGTAGTTGGTCAAAAGAAAACCCATCAAACTTTCTGCTTATGCACGCTATGGGACCTAATGTTGCAGGTGTTATAGGTACTGCGGTTGCAGCAGGTGTACTTCTTACTTTATTTGGAAGATAAGACGTCTAAAGGACGTCTTATTTTTATTGAATTTTATATAATTAGTTGTTACAATGTAAATGATGTGTTAAATATGAGTAAGGAGTGCGTTAATATGTTATTAGTGTTTGATGTAGGTAATACTAATATAGTTTTAGGTGTGTATGACGACAAAAACTTGTTATCGACTGGAGAATAGCAACAACTACACAAAGAACTGCTGATGAGTATGGAATTGTTGTAATAAATTTATTTGAAAAGGCAGGTTTGGACTATAAGGACATAGATGCTGTAGTTGTTTCCTCTGTTGTTCCAAATATTATGTATTCATTAGAACATATGATTAGAAAATACTTCAAGGTAGAACCTCTTGTTGTTGGACCAGGAATAAAAACAGGAATAAATATAAAGTATGACAATCCAAAGGAAGTTGGAGCAGATAGAATAGTTAATGCTGTTGCAGCTCATGATATATATAAGAGACCTTTGATAATAGTTGACTTTGGTACTGCAACAACATTTTGTGCAGTTGGCAAAAATGGAGACTACTATGGAGGTGCAATAACGCCAGGAATAAAAATAGCAAGTGATGCACTATTTGAGAGGGCAGCAAAACTTCCAAGGATTGAACTAATAAAACCTCCATCAGTTATATGTAAAAACACAGTTCAAAGTATGCAATCAGGTATTATATACGGATATGCTGGACTTGTAGACAATATTGTAACAAAGATGAAGGAAGAGATGAGGGAGCTTAAGGAGGAAACTCCTTATGTTGTTGCAACCGGTGGACTTGCAAAGTTAATCTCAACTGAAAGTAAAACAATCGACGAGATAAATCCTTATCTTACATTAGAGGGATTGAGAATAATATACGAAAAGAACAGGTGATTTTATGAACATAGGAAATTTCGTTCCAGAAAATAATGTGTTTTTAGCACCAATGGCAGGAGTAACAGACAAAGCATTTAGAATCATTTGTAAAGAATTCGGTGCAGGATTAGTTTATACAGAAATGGTAAGCTCGAAGGGGCTTTATTATGGAAGTCAAAGAACAGAGTTTATGCTTGATATAGATGAAAGAGAAGCACCGGCAGTTGTACAGATATTTGGTTCAGATGCTGATATTATGGGATATATGGCTGAAAAAATAAGTGAAAAAGAAGACGTAGCATTTATAGATATAAATATGGGGTGCCCTGCACCCAAGATAGTAAAGAATAAAGAAGGTTCCTACTTAATGAGAGAACCAGAACTTGCAAAGAGAATTGTAAAGAAGGTTGTTGAGAAGTCAAAAAGCCTGTTACTTGTAAAATAAGAAAAGGATGGGATGAAAATAGTGTAAATGCGGTTGAGTTTGCAAAGATGCTTGAGGATTGTGGAGTAAGTGCTATTGCTATTCACGGAAGAACAAGAAGTCAAATGTATGAAGGAAAGGCTGATTGGGATATAATAAAAAAGTTAAAGAGAGTGTAAATGTTCCAGTTATAGGTAATGGAGATGTGGTTACTTGCCAAGATGCAAAAGATTATTTGAACATACCGGTTGTGATGCAATAATGATTGGTCGTGGTGCCTTAGGTAATCCGTGGATTTTTAAAAAGGTTATTACTTACCTTAGGGAAGGTATAATTATAGAGGATCCACTACCTCAGGAAAAGATCGATCTTGCAATTACACATCTTGAGATGATGTATAAATTTAAAGGGCAACGTGGTGTAATTGAGATGAGGAAGCATATTTCTTGGTATTTAAAGGGGTTAAAGAATGCTACATCTATTAGGGATATGATTAATAGAATTGAAGGCAAAGAGGAAATTATCGAGCTTCTTGAAAGTTACAAAGGACTATATAAAATTATAGTCCTCATATTGTTGACTAACATAAAAGATGCTCAGATTATGAAACTGCCCCTTGAAAGGATTTCAGTAGGCTTTTCATAAGCTTTAGCAAGTCTTGCTTTTCGACTATGAAAAAGTCCGTAATTCGGCACACGATGTGCCGAGCCGAGCAGCCCTCAAGGATGAGGGCATCGCGAGGGTAGGACTTTTCAAACAAAGAAAAGCTTAGACTTGCTTAGCGAAATGAAGGAATGCCAAGGAAATCCTTCAAGGGGCTTATCTTGTATTGACTTTTTAACAGCCTGAGGACTATATAAAATTATAGTCCTTTTTGTATTGAATTTAATAAGCGAAAGGTATAAAATGTAATTGAGCACAAATTGTGCACCAGGAGGTATGATATGGATTTTGTAAAAATAGGAGATAAAACAATCAGTGTTTCACGTATAAATAAAAAAATTGAAGAAATAATAGAACTTAGGGGAAAAGGGTATTCCCAGCAGGAGGTTGCAAAGATATTAGATGTTGATAGAAGTTTTATATCAAGACTTGAAAGTATAGGGGAAGTGCGTAAGGGAGGAGATATTGCTGTTATTGGTTTTCCGATAAAAAATAAAGAAGAGATTATAGAGGTTCTTAGAACCTTTAATGTTGAATATATACTTCTTATGAACGAGGAAGAGAGACAGAATTTCATAAAAAACAGGGTGGCAAAGAGTTGTTAGAGAGTGTATTAAAGATAATATCAGAGGTTAGAAAATACAAGCACTGTATTATCATAGGTTCTAATGTTAGAACCAAGATTTTAGCAAAGCTTTTAGACAGCCACGTGTATACACTTGAGATAGGAGAATCACCCTTGAAAAATGACATATATGTAGAGCCGCAAAGGGTATTAGATATTATAAAAACCATAATAGATTAGGGGGATATTTATGAAAAGAGTTATTTCAGTTAGCTTAGGATCATCTTCAAGAAATCATTCTGCTGAGGTTGAGCTTCTTGGTGAAAAGTTTGTTGTTGAAAGGATAGGAACTGATGGAGATAAAGAAAAGGCTATAGAGTTAATAAAAGAATTAGACGGTAAAGTTGATGCTTTTGGTATGGGTGGTATAGATTTATACTTATACAATGCAAGTAAAAGATATGTAATTAAAGATGCATTACCTTTGATGGAGGCTGCTCAAAAGACACCGATTGTTGATGGTTCGGGTTTAAAGAACACATTAGAGAGAAGAGTTATAAAATACATAGATGAAAATATGTTTTCATTGAAAAATAAAAAGTACTTATGGTAAGTGCTTCAGATAGATTTGGTATGGCAGAAGCTTTTCATACTCACGGCGCGGATGTTACTTTTGGAGATGTAATTTTTGCACTCAATATACCAATACCAATAAGAAGCTATAGAGTTTTTCAGGCAGCAGCGGATATTATTCTTCCAATTGCCTGTAGAATGCCGTTTGAAAAATTGTATCCAACTGGTAAAGAACAAGAGGTTAATGTAGAAAAGTTTGAAAAGTATTTTAACGAAGCTGAAATAATAGCAGGAGATTTCCTGTTTATAAAAAATATATGCCTAAGGATTTAAGAGGAAAAATAATAATAACTAATACAGTTACAAAGGAAGATGTGGAAGAATTAAGAAAAGAGAAGCATATATGCTAATTACGACTACACCTGAATTTAAAGGAAGGTCATTTGGTACAAATGTGTTAGAGGCTGTGTTAGTTACATTGATAAATAAGCCGCAAGAACAAATAACAAGTGATGATTATAATGAGATGCTTGATAAGTTAGGTTTTAAGCCGAGGGTTGTAGTTTTAAAAGAAGAAGAAAGAAATGAAGAGATGGTAAAATAAATTATGAAAATTTTGAATTTGAGACATAATAATTAATATAATTATTGACACTAAGTATTAGGTGTTTTATAATAACTTCAATGGTTAATAACAAGCACTGTAAGTTTTCTTATAGTGCTTGTTATTAATTATAAAATGTGTTTTATTATTAATTATTTAGCATATAATATTATAAATTTAATGTTAAAAGGGAGTAATAATATGGCAGAAAACAAACAAGTTATTCTTACATATGAATGAATTAAAAAATAGAAGAGGAATTAGAATACTTAAAAACCGTTAAGAGAAAGGAAGTAGCACAGAAGATAAAAACAGCCATTTCCTATGGAGATTTAAGTGAAAACTCAGAATATGATGAAGCTAAGAATGAACAAGCGTTTGTAGAAGGAAGAATAGCAACCCTTGAAAATATGTTAAAGAATGCTAAAGTTATTGATGAAGAGGATATAAAGACTGATGTTGTATCAATAGGTTGCATAGTAAAAGTAAAAGATTTAGAATATGGAGATGAAATGGAGTTTACAATAGTAGGTTCTGCAGAGGCTGATTTTAAGAAGATGAAGATTTCAAATGAAGCTCCAATAGGAAAGGGATTAATGGGTAAAAAGGTTGGAGATAAAGTTGAAATTCAAGTACCAGATGGTACAATAACTTATGAAATATTAGAGATTAAAAGACATTAAAAAATGGAGGTATAAAAGATGGCAAATGAGGAACTAAATCGAGTTGAACTCAATCAACTTGAAGAGGAGTACAATGAGCTTATAAGACAGAGAATACAAAAGCTTGAAGAGTTAAAAGAAAAAGGACAAGACCCCTTTGAAATAGTTAAGTACGACAGAACCCATACATCAAAACAAGTAAAGGACGGGTATGAAGAACTTGAAAACAAGACAGTTAGAGTAGCAGGGCGTTTAATGTCAAAGAGAATTCACGGTAAAGCTGGTTTTAGCGACATACACGATAGATACGGAAAGCTTCAACTTTATGTAAAGATTGATAATGTTGGAGAAGAGAAGTTAAAGTTCTTCAAGAGCCTTGATTTAGGTGATATCATTGGGGTTGAAGGAGAGGTATTTAAGACTAAAACAGGAGAAATATCTGTTTTAGTTAAGGACTTTACTTTACTTACTAAGTCATTAAGACCACTTCCAGAAAAGTGGCACGGATTAAAGGATCCAGATTTAAGATATAGACAAAGATATGTTGATTTAATAGTTAATGAGAATGTTAGAGATACATTTATAAAAAGAACACAGATTATAAAGGCCATAAGAAAATTCTTAGATGATAGAGATTACATAGAAGTTGAAACACCGATTTTATCACCAATTGCAGGTGGTGCAGCGGCCAGACCTTTTATAACTCATCACAATGCTTTAGATATAGATATGTATTTAAGAATAGCTACAGAGCTATATCTAAAGAGATTAATTGTTGGTGGTTTTGAAAGAGTATATGAAATTGGAAAGAATTTTAGAAATGAAGGGATAGACGTAAGACATAATCCGGAATTTACTGCAATAGAACTTTATCAAGCTTATGCAGACTATAATGATATGATGGAATTAACTGAGCAGTTAGTTGAATTTGTTTGTATGGAAGTTTTAGGAACAACAAAGGTAACATATCAAGGTACAGAAATTGATTTTAAAGCTCCTTGGGACAGAATAACAATGAAGGAAGCTGTTAAAAAGTATGCTGGAGTGGATTTTGATTCAATTAAATCAGACGACGAAGCGAGAGAAATAGCTAAAAGATGAAGGTTGAAGATGAACTTAAAAAGGAATTGAAGGACTGTAATAAAGCAGATATATTGGTTGCTTTATTTGAAACATATGCTGAAAAGCATCTAATTCAACCTACATTTGTTTTAGATTATCCTGTTGAAGTTTCACCACTTACGAAGAAAAAACCAGATGATCCAGCGTTTACTGAAAGATTTGAAGCATATGTATTTGGAAGAGAAATTGCCAATGCATATTCAGAGCTTAATGACCCTATTGATCAAAAGGAAAGATTTTTACAACAACTAAGAGAACGTGAACTTGGCGATGATGAAGCATATATGATGGATGATGATTTTATAAATGCTCTTGAAATAGGTATGCCTCCAACAGGGGATTAGGTATAGGGATAGATAGATTAATAATGTTCTTAACTGATTCATATTCAATAAGAGATGTTATTCTATTCCCAACAATGAAACCTACAAAGTAATTAAATTGTTTTTTAAAATACAATAAGAAATAAAAGGCTGAGAGCTATTTAACCTAATTAGTGACAGAAGTCGCCCACTTCTATAAGTGGGTGATGAATGTTGCTAAAAGAGTGAAAAACAAACTACTAAAGTTAGCCATATGAATGGTAAAACTGGGGATGGAACAGCCCTTTGAGCGTGGGTAAACTTGCTCCGATGGGAGTATTGACCACGAAGCCACCACTTCTATAGGTGGTGGTAGTTCACTAATAACAAACTTATTTAACAAAACAATAAACAAAAATCATAATAAAAAATGCAAAAACATATTGCAAAAAACAAAAATATTGATATAATATAATCTGTAAGCGTTCCACGGTAGCTCAATGGTGGAGCATCCGGCTGTTAACCGGAGGGTTGGAGGTTCGAGTCCTCTCCGTGGAGCCAATTTAATTTTTAAAAAAGGTGTTGACAAGATAAAAAGATGCAATATAATAAATTATGTTGTTAGCGACACCGAGAATAAAACAAAAAAGGTGTTGACAAGATAAAAAGACGTGATAATATAAATAAGCGTCAACGGTCCTTGAAAACTGAACAGCGAGAGCGAACGTACCAAATAAAAGCTAGGTTATAACATAAGAGTTTGATCCTGGCTCAGGACGAACGCTGGCGGCGTGCCTAACACATGCAAGTCGAGCGGAGGGGATAGGAGCTTGCTTCTTGAACCTCAACGGCGGACGGGTGAGTAACACGTGGGTAACCTGCCCTTGAGAGGGGGATAACAGGTCGAAAGGCCTGCTAATACCGCATAACGCTAAGATGCTGCATGGCGTCTTAGCCAAAGGTTAATTCCGCTCAAGGATGGGCCCGCGGCCCATTAGCTAGTTGGTGAGGTAACGGCTCACCAAGGCGACGATGGGTAGCCGGCCTGAGAGGGTGGTCGGCCACACTGGGACTGAGACACGGCCCAGACTCCTACGGGAGGCAGCAGTGGGGAATATTGCGCAATGGGGAAACCCTGACGCAGCGACGCCGCGTGAGCGATGAAGGCCTTCGGGTTGTAAAGCTCTGTCTTCCCTGACGATAATGACGGTAAGGGAGGAGGAAGCCACGGCTAACTACGTGCCAGCAGCCGCGGTAATACGTAGGTGGCAAGCGTTGTCCGGAATTACTGGGCGTAAAGGGTGCGTAGGCGGCTCTTTAAGTGGGGTGTGAAATCCCTGGGCTCAACCCAGGAACTGCACTCAAACTGGAGAGCTAGAGTGCAGGAGAGGAAAGCGGAATTCCCAGTGTAGCGGTGAAATGCGTAGAGATTGGGAGGAACACCAGTGGCGAAGGCGGCTTTCTGGACTGTAACTGACGCTGAGGCACGAAAGCGTGGGGAGCAAACAGGATTAGATACCCTGGTAGTCCACGCTGTAAACGATGGGTACTAGGTGTAGGGGCGAAGCCCTCTGTGCCGCAGCTAACGCATTAAGTACCCCGCCTGGGGAGTACGGTCGCAAGATTAAAACTCAAAGGAATTGACGGGGGCCCGCACAAGCAGCGGAGCATGTGGTTTAATTCGAAGCAACGCGAAGAACCTTACCAGGGCTTGACATCCACCGAACCCTGTGGAAACACGGGGGTGCCCTTCGGGGAACGGTGAGACAGGTGGTGCATGGTTGTCGTCAGCTCGTGTCGTGAGATGTTGGGTTAAGTCCCGCAACGAGCGCAACCCTTGCCTTTAGTTGCCAGCAATTCGGTTGGGCACTCTAGAGGGACTGCCTGGGTTAACCAGGAGGAAGGTGGGGATGACGTCAAATCATCATGCCCCTTATGCTCTGGGCTACACACGTGCTACAATGGCCGGTACAATGAGTTGCAAACCCGCGAGGGGAGCTAATCTCAAAAACCGGTCCCAGTTCGGATTGTAGGCTGCAACTCGCCTACATGAAGCTGGAGTTGCTAGTAATCGCGGATCAACATGCCGCGGTGAATACGTTCCCGGGCCTTGTACACACCGCCCGTCACACCATGAGAGCCGGCAACACCCGAAGCCAGTGGGCTAACCCGCAAGGGAGGCAGCTGTCGAAGGTGGGGCTGGTGATTGGGGTGAAGTCGTAACAAGGTAGCCGTAGGAGAACCTGCGGCTGGATCACCTCCTTTCTAAGAGGAAATAGCTCTCGCTGTTTGGTTTTGAAGGACCGTAAGGTCCTAATGTGGGGTGTAGCTCAGTTGGGAGAGCACCTGCCTTGCAAGCAGGGGGTCAGGAGTTCGAATCTCCTCATCTCCACCATATATAATATATGGGCTCATAGCTCAGACGGTTAGAGCGCACGCCTGATAAGCGTGAGGTCGGTGGTTCGATTCCACTTGAGCCCACCAAGTTCTTTGAAAACTGCACAGCCAAAGGTAACAAGTTCTTTGTAAGATCAAGCTACAAAGGGCGCATGGTGGATGCCTTGGCACCAGGAGCCGAAGAAGGACGTGGTAAGCTGCGAAAAGCTGCGGGTAGCCGCAAACAGGCTGTGATCCGCAGATGTCCGAATGGGGGAACCCACCTAGTAAACACTAGGTATCCTTAACTGAATCCATAGGTTAAGGAGGGCACACCCGGGGAACTGAAACATCTAAGTACCCGGAGGAAGAGAAAGAATAATCGATTCCCTAAGTAGCGGCGAGCGAAAGGGGAAGAGCCCAAACCAGAGGAAACTCTGGGGTTGCGGACAGGTCATAACGGTTTAAAATCTCTAGTCGAAGAGGCCTGGAAAGGCCGGCCACAGAAGGTAATAGCCCTGTAGGCGAAGAGAATTTAAGCTAGACCTGATCCAGAGTACCACGGGACACGTGAAACCCTGTGGGAAGCAGGGAGGACCACCTCCCAAGGCTAAATACTACCTGGTGACCGATAGCGTATAGTACCGTGAGGGAAAGGTGAAAAGAACCCCGGGAGGGAGTGAAATAGAACCTGAAACCGTGTGCCTACAAGCAGTCGGAGGGCGTTAAGGCCTGACGGCGTGCTTTTGTAGAACGAGCCAGCGAGTTACGGTATGTAGCGAGGTTAAGCACTTAAGGTGTGAAGCCGTAGGGAAACCGAGTCTGAAAAGGGCGAAAAGTTGCATGCCGTAGACCCGAAACCGGGTGACCTATCCATGGACAGGGTGAAGGTGAGGTAAAACTCACTGGAGGCCCGAACCACGTTGGTGTTGAAAAACCATGGGATGAGCTGTGGATAGCGGAGAAATTCCAATCGAACTCGGAGATAGCTGGTTCTCCCCGAAATAGCTTTAGGGCTAGCCTCGGGTTAGAGACGTGGAGGTAGAGCACTGAATGGGCTAGGGGCCGTCTAGGTTACCGAACCTTATCAAACTCCGAATGCCATGATCTTGATGCCCGGGAGTCAGACTACGAGTGATAAGATCCGTGGTCAAAGGGAAACAGCCCAGACCATCAGCTAAGGTCCCAAAGTGTATGTTAAGTGGAAAAGGATGTGGGATTTCCAAGACAACCAGGATGTTGGCTTAGAAGCAGCCATTCATTTAAAGAGTGCGTAATAGCTCACTGGTCGAGAGGTCCTGCGCCGAAGATGTCCGGGGCTCAAACATACCACCGAAGCTATGGACCCTAACGGGTGGTAGGGGAGCTTTCTTAGCGGGTAGAAGTCAGACCGGAAGGACTGGTGGACTGCTAAGAAGTGAGAATGCTGGCATAAGTAGCGAGAAATAGGTGAGAATCCTATTCGCCGAAAACCTAAGGTTTCCTCAGGAAGGCTCGTCCGCTGAGGGTTAGTCGGGACCTAAGCCGAGGCCGAAAGGCGTAGGTGATGGACAATCGGTTGATATTCCGATACCACCAGTAGCCGTTTGAGAGATGGGGTGACGCAGGAGGATAGGCTGAGCACACTGATGGATATGTGTGTCCAAGGCACAAGGCGTGCCTCCTAGGCAAATCCGGGAGGATAAGCTGAGTGTTGATGGGGAGTCGTAAGACGAAGCAGCTGATTTCACACTGCCGAGAAAAGCCTCTATCGAGGATGCTGGTGCCCGTACCGCAAACCGACACAGGTAGGTGAGGAGAGAATCCTAAGGCGAGCGGGAGAACCCTTGTTAAGGAACTCGGCAAATTGACCCCGTAACTTCGGGAGAAGGGGTGCCTACCGCAAGGTAGGCCGCAGAGAATAGGCCCAGGCGACTGTTTAGCAAAAACACAGGTCTCTGCTAAGTCGAAAGACGATGTATAGGGGCTGACGCCTGCCCGGTGCTGGAAGGTTAAGGGAAAGGTTAGCGCAAGCGAAGCTTTGAACCGAAGCCCCAGTAAACGGCGGCCGTAACTATAACGGTCCTAAGGTAGCGAAATTCCTTGTCGGGTAAGTTCCGACCCGCACGAATGGCGTAACGACCTGGGCGCTGTCTCAACAAGGGACCCGGCGAAATTGTAGTACAAGTGAAGATGCTTGTTACCCGCGATTGGACGGAAAGACCCCGTAGAGCTTTACTGCAGCTTAGCATTGAGTTTCGGTATTGTCTGTACAGGATAGGTGGGAGGCAGAGAAGTAGCGTCGCTAGGCGCTATGGAGCCGACGTTGGGATACCACCCTGATGATACTGAAGCTCTAACCGGAGGCCATGAATCTGGTCACGGGACATTGTTAGGCGGGCAGTTTGACTGGGGCGGTCGCCTCCTAAAGAGTAACGGAGGCGCCCAAAGGTTCCCTCAGTGCGGTTGGAAATCGCGCGTAGAGTGCAAAGGCAGAAGGGAGCCTAACTGTGAGACTGACAAGTCGAGCAGTGACGAAAGTCGGGCTTAGTGATCCGGTGGTACCGAGTGGAAGGGCCATCGCTCAACGGATAAAAGCTACCTCGGGGATAACAGGCTGATCTCCCCAAGAGTCCACATCGACGGGGAGGTTTGGCACCTCGATGTCGGCTCGTCGCATCCTGGGGCTGAAGTAGGTCCCAAGGGTTGGGCTGTTCGCCCATTAAAGCGGCACGCGAGCTGGGTTCAGAACGTCGTGAGACAGTTCGGTCCCTATCCGTCGCGGGCGTAGGAAATTTGAGAGGAGCTGTCCTTAGTACGAGAGGACCGGGATGGACGAACCTCTGGTGCACCAGTTGTCACGCCAGTGGCACAGCTGGGTAGCCAAGTTCGGAAGGGATAAGCGCTGAAGGCATCTAAGCGCGAAGCCCACCTCAAGATGAGATTTCCCATAGCGTTAAGCTAGTAAGACCCCTGAAAGAACATCAGGTTGATAGGCCAGAGGTGTAAGCGTCGTGAGGCGTTTAGCTGACTGGTACTAATAGGTCGAGGGCTTGATCATATAGGCTGTGCAGTTTTGAAAGAACTAATCCGGTGACAATGCCGCGGAGGAAACACCCGTTCCCATTCCGAACACGAAGGTTAAGCTCCGCAGGGCCGATGGTACTGCACCAATTCGGTGTGGGAGAGTAGGTCGTTGCCGGATAAAATAGAATATTCCACGGTAGCTCAATGGTGGAGCATTCGGCTGTTAACCGAAGGGCTGGAGGTTCGAGTCCTCTCCGTGGAGCCACTTTGAATGTAGGAGGTTGCAATCGCAACCTTTTTTAATCACATTTTTGGGCTCTTTGTCAATAGTTGGGGCGGGCATTAGATTAGAATGCCTGTCCTTTCTTATTTGATAATGATTTTAGCAAGATAGATAGGATGAGGGAGTTTACCCTTAAAAATTGCACGACAAAAAGACCAACGATAGTTGGATTTCCTAAAATACAATATTTAACAGATTATTTATTACAACAATGAAGAATTCTATTCCTGAATCTATCAAAATTTCTATAGCCGAAGGCTATTCTTTTAATAACTTTGATTTTATTATTAAATCCTTCTATACAAGCATTTGTATAAGGAATATCAAAAGAATTACAAATCTCATTAAAATATCTGATATAGGTATTTGCACATCTTTTCAATTCATTGATACCACTATTTTGTGCAAGTTTAATCCAATCTTTTAAGAGGACACGAGCTTCGTTAGAAGAAGGTGAAGCATCAATAATACTCAATAACTTTTCCTTTAAAGTGTGGGCAATTGCTAATTCACTATTATAAGAAAACATAACTTGTAAAGCTAACTTTGAATCTGTATCAAGTAAGCCATATCTTTTTAAAATAAGCTTTTTACTTCTTTTAAAGTATTTTCTTAATTTAATTGATAGTTCTCTTTGGATACGTTTTCTTACCGCTTCTACTGCCCATATGACTTGTCTAATATAGTGAAATTTATCTATAACAATTACAGCATTTTTGAAATAAGTTTTAGCTAAATCAATATAGGGTTGCCACATATCACAAATAAAGTGTGTAACGCTATCGCGATTTTTAATTTTTCTAAAATAATCTATAAGAATATGCTCTTTTCTATCTTTAATAATGTCTAGTATTTTATGATTAACAGGATCGACTATTGCACAATGATATTTAGAACCACCAGAGTTACCTTTAAATTCATCTATAGATATTATTTTAGGTAAATTAGTAGGAGAAGAGTAAGATACATTATCAAAAATACGTTTTATAGTATCGATAGATAGATTAGTTTTTCTAGCAACTGATGTCATACTATATTCATTAGATAATTCATAAATTACAAACATAGCTAATCTATTAGTTATTCTATGATAACGAGGTAAAAATTCTATATGTTCATAAAATTTTTTGCCGCAGGCATTACAACGATATCTACGTTTTTTAAGAATGATAAAAGTATGTTTAAAGAATAAGGGTATGTCTTTAATACGCTGAATTCTATAATCGTGAACTCTTGTAACTTTGGAATTACAATTAGGGCAAGTACAAATTTTTTCTTAGTTTCTAAGTATATCTCAATGTACGTGTCATTATGAATAATCTTTTTATAATAACATCTTTAAAACCTAATAAATTTTTGATAGAATTATTAGTGTGCACTTGATGGATGCCTCCTTTCAGGTAAGGTTTTTGTTTGGTTATTTTAATTTTACCAGGTGTCTAATCAGGTGCACATATTTTTTGTAAAAAATATGCTGGGTCTACGCCCCAACATTTATTATAGAACCATTTTTGTATATGTATTTTGTATTTGTTTTGTAACAAATTAACATCAAAAAACTATTTTAGTGTGTTGACATAACATTATATTTTTGATATTATAATTAAGCGAGATGGGGGTGTAGCTCAGTTGGGAGAGCACCTGCCTTGCAAGCAGGGGGTCAGGAGTTCGAATCTCCTCATCTCCACCATATATAATATATGGGCTCATAGCTCAGACGGTTAGAGCGCACGCCTGATAAGCGTGAGGTCGGTGGTTCGATTCCACTTGAGCCCACCAAGTTCTTTGAAAACTGCACAGTCAAAGGTAACAAGTTCTTTGTAAGATCAAGCTACAAAGGGCGCATGGTGGATGCCTTGGCACCAGGAGCCGAAGAAGGACGTGGTAAGCTGCGAAAAGCTGCGGGTAGCCGCAAACAGGCTGTGATCCGCAGATGTCCGAATGGGGGAACCCACCTAGTAAACACTAGGTATCCTTAACTGAATCCATAGGTTAAGGAGGGCACACCCGGGGAACTGAAACATCTAAGTACCCGGAGGAAGAGAAAGAATAATCGATTCCCTAAGTAGCGGCGAGCGAAAGGGAAGAGCCCAAACCAGAGGAAACTCTGGGGTTGCGGACAGGTCATAACGGTTTAAAATCTCTAGTCGAAGAGGCCTGGAAAGGCCGGCCACAGAAGGTAATAGCCCTGTAGGCGAAAGAGAATTTAAGCTAGACCTGATCCAGAGTACCACGGGACACGTGAAACCCTGTGGGAAGCAGGGAGGACCACCTCCCAAGGCTAAATACTACCTGGTGACCGATAGCGTATAGTACCGTGAGGGAAAGGTGAAAAGAACCCCGGGAGGGAGTGAAATAGAACCTGAAACCGTGTGCCTACAAGCAGTCGGAGGGCAGTAACCACCCAACAAAACTTGTTTTGTTGGGGCCCGATTCGCCTGACGGCGTGCTTTTGTAGAACGAGCCAGCGAGTTACGGTATGTAGCGAGGTTAAGCACTTAAGGTGTGAAGCCGTAGGGAAACCGAGTCTGAAAAGGGCGAAAAGTTGCATGCCGTAGACCCGAAACCGGGTGACCTATCCATGGACAGGGTGAAGGTGAGGTAAAACTCACTGGAGGCCCGAACCACGTTGGTGTTGAAAAACCATGGGATGAGCTGTGGATAGCGGAGAAATTCCAATCGAACTCGGAGATAGCTGGTTCTCCCCGAAATAGCTTTAGGGCTAGCCTCGGGTTAGAGACGTGGAGGTAGAGCACTGAATGGGCTAGGGGCCGTCTAGGTTACCGAACCTTATCAAACTCCGAATGCCATGATCTTGATGCCCGGGAGTCAGACTACGAGTGATAAGATCCGTGGTCAAAGGGAAACAGCCCAGACCATCAGCTAAGGTCCCAAAGTGTATGTTAAGTGGAAAAGGATGTGGGATTTCCAAGACAACCAGGATGTTGGCTTAGAAGCAGCCATTCATTTAAAGAGTGCGTAATAGCTCACTGGTCGAGAGGTCCTGCGCCGAAGATGTCCGGGGCTCAAACATACCACCGAAGCTATGGATTCGGTAGCGTTACTAATGCTTATATGTGAAAATGGAAAAAGTGAGAGAGGACATCTCATGCTGCTACGCAGCGAAGCGAAGGAGCAGCATCAGATGCTTTAAAGCGAAAGCATACCATATAGGCGATAGTAACGCTACCGGGTGGTAGGGAGCTTTCTTAGCGGGTAGAAGTCAGACCGGAAGGACTGGTGGACTGCTAAGAAGTGAGAATGCTGGCATAAGTAGCGAGAAATAGGTGAGAATCCTATTCGCCGAAAACCTAAGGTTTCCTCAGGAAGGCTCGTCCGCTGAGGGTTAGTCGGGACCTAAGCCGAGGCCGAAAGGCGTAGGTGATGGACAATCGGTTGATATTCCGATACCACCAGTAGCCGTTTGAGAGATGGGGTGACGCAGGAGGATAGGCTGAGCACACTGATGGATATGTGTGTCCAAGGCACAAGGCGTGCCTCCCAGGCAAATCCGGGAGGATAAGCTGAGTGTTGATGGGGAGTCGTAAGACGAAGCAGCTGATTTCACACTGCCGAGAAAAGCCTCTATCGAGGATGCTGGTGCCCGTACCGCAAACCGACACAGGTAGGTGAGGAGAGAATCCTAAGGCGAGCGGGAGAACCCTTGTTAAGGAACTCGGCAAATTGACCCCGTAACTTCGGGAGAAGGGGTGCCTACCGCAAGGTAGGCCGCAGAGAATAGGCCCAGGCGACTGTTTAGCAAAAACACAGGTCTCTGCTAAGTCGAAAGACGATGTATAGGGGCTGACGCCTGCCCGGTGCTGGAAGGTTAAGGGGAAAGGTTAGCGCAAGCGAAGCTTTGAACCGAAGCCCCAGTAAACGGCGGCCGTAACTATAACGGTCCTAAGGTAGCGAAATTCCTTGTCGGGTAAGTTCCGACCCGCACGAATGGCGTAACGACCTGGGCGCTGTCTCAACAAGGGACCCGGCGAAATTGTAGTACAAGTGAAGATGCTTGTTACCCGCGATTGGACGGAAAGACCCCGTAGAGCTTTACTGCAGCTTAGCATTGAGTTTCGGTATTGTCTGTACAGGATAGGTGGGAGGCAGAGAAGTAGCGTCGCTAGGCGCTATGGAGCCGACGTTGGGATACCACCCTGATGATACTGAAGCTCTAACCGGAGGCCATGAATCTGGTCACGGGACATTGTTAGGCGGGCAGTTTGACTGGGGCGGTCGCCTCCTAAAGAGTAACGGAGGCGCCCAAAGGTTCCCTCAGTGCGGTTGGAAATCGCGCGTAGAGTGCAAAGGCAGAAGGGAGCCTAACTGTGAGACTGACAAGTCGAGCAGTGACGAAAGTCGGGCTTAGTGATCCGGTGGTACCGAGTGGAAGGGCCATCGCTCAACGGATAAAAGCTACCTCGGGGATAACAGGCTGATCTCCCCAAGAGTCCACATCGACGGGGAGGTTTGGCACCTCGATGTCGGCTCGTCGCATCCTGGGGCTGAAGTAGGTCCCAAGGGTTGGGCTGTTCGCCCATTAAAGCGGCACGCGAGCTGGGTTCAGAACGTCGTGAGACAGTTCGGTCCCTATCCGTCGCGGGCGTAGGAAATTTGAGAGGAGCTGTCCTTAGTACGAGAGGACCGGGATGGACGAACCTCTGGTGCACCAGTTGTCACGCCAGTGGCACAGCTGGGTAGCCAAGTTCGGAAGGGATAAGCGCTGAAGGCATCTAAGCGCGAAGCCCACCTCAAGATGAGATTTCCCATAGCGTTAAGCTAGTAAGACCCCTGAAAGAACATCAGGTTGATAGGCCAGAGGTGTAAGCGTCGTGAGGCGTTTAGCTGACTGGTACTAATAGGTCGAGGGCTTGATCATATAGGCTGTGCAGTTTTGAAAGAACTAATCCGGTGACAATGCCGCGGAGGAAACACCCGTTCCCATTCCGAACACGGTATTTAACCGCAGGGCCGATGGTACTGCACCAATTCGGTGTGGGAGAGTAGGTCGTTGCTGGATAAAATAAAATATTCCACGGTAGCTCAATGGTGGAGCATTCGGCTGTTAACCGAAGGGCTGGAGGTTCGAGTCCTCTCCGTGGAGCCACTTTGAATGTAGGAGGTTGCAATCGCAACCTCTTTTTAGTTCTTCTTTTATTACCTAATAGGCCCCTTTCAGGATTTGTTGGCTTTTCTTTATTTATAAGTCTATAGAAAAGACTTGCTGATGCTTCAAGCAACATCTCTATAATTAAAACAACTTGTCAGCTTATCAAAAATCCAAGGTATTTTTATAAAGTACATTCTCTATGAAAATCATCATAAACTTTATTTTTTAAATATGTTAATATATGTTAAAAAATATTTTGGAATATTTTATACATAATTGAAATAATTTGATTATATTGTTATAATAAGAATATGCACAAAATGTGCACAATTTTCCTTGGGGGATTAAATGGATTTCTTTAATGATTTTAAAAGAAACCTTGAAGGTCAATACGAAGAATGTATTGCATATAAAGAGTTGTGCAAAAGAGAAGGGTTTAATCCTTTTAGTGATTTAAAATCCGAATATGATTTAGAATATGTACCTTTTATTATGACTACATCTTTTAAAAAATCTTATGGGTTATTTACAAAACTATTAAGGGTGGGGGTAGATGACGTATATAAATGGACTGTATCAAGTAGCACAAGTGGAGATCCAAGTATAGTTGGTAGGAGTAGTGAAGATATAGAAACTTTAAGAAGGTTTGTTTTAGAAGATGAAATAAGACATAGAAAAGACAGAGATTATGAGTGTACTTTTTCCCAAGGGCAGAAGAAATGAAGGCCTTTAATAGAGGAAACTTCTTAAATAAGGTATGCGAATCCTACTTAGGAAATATAGTAGATATCTATACCTATTTAGAATCAACAATTTTTCTGCTTAAGTTACAGGATGGTAAAATGACATTAGATATACAACCCTTTATAGAATATATAAAGGAACATAATGGTAAGAATCATCGTGCAGCATTGGGAGGTTCTACCCCTTTGTTCTTTAAAACAGTTTTGAGCCTAAAGGACAAAATGAAGCCTGTTGAACTTGGAGATGGAGCAACAGTTCATACAGGTGGTGGCGGATGGGATGGAAGAAAAGGAAACATAAATATAGGTGCAACAATAGAAAGATGGAGGTTTGTAGAGGAAGTATCTAATTTCTTAGGTATACCTCAGGAAAATTTTACAGATACATATTCCTTTACTGAAAACAGTTTTACAATGACTGGCCACTATAGTAGAGAGCATAGGGATTATTTATTTCACGTTCCAGAGTTTGCGCACGTTATAGTAAGAGATATAAAGACATTAAAACCTGTTAAAGAAGGCCAAAGAGGTTTTATACAGGTGTTAAATGCCTATGGAACATCTGCTTTTGCTGGTGCAAGCATACTTGTTGATGATATAGGAGAAGTAGTATCATATACACAATGCCCCGAATGTGGTTATAGGGGAATGGTTATTAAGCTAATAGGTAGAGTTAAGGGAACAGAGGCAAAGGGCTGTGGTGCTACTTTAGGAGGTGATGGGGTTGGAGGTAATTAAAAGAGACTATAATGGGTGTGTTATTGATGTTGTTGAATACGATATCTCAGATATAAAATCGGAAATTTTGAGACTTAAGAATAACAAACAAATAGCACATAATACGTCAACAGAGGAAATTCTCGAGATTCTTGATTTATGTGCAAAAAATGGTTGGATCGAAACTATTCTAAGAAACACGTAGAGCATATAGCAAAGATAACAAATCAAAGTGAAGAGATGGTTTTATTTGAACTTGAAAATGCTATGCTGGGGCTGTTGAAGGAAAATACTAAAAAGCTTATAGAGGAAGAACTTAAAAGTGAGGATATTTTAGACACCTGGGTACCAACATACTATGGTTTTGTGCATAGACAGCCGAGGGGACTAGTATTTCATAATGTCTCAGGTAATGCCTTTATTGTAATACCTGTTAGTATTGCTATGGGGCTTATATCCAAGAATGTAAATTTAGTAAAGGTATCAAAGGATGAACCTTATTTTGCGTGTGTCTTTTACAAGAGTTTAATGGAGATAGATGAGTCAATTAAAGATAGGCTATCTATAGTCTACTTTGATAGTTCCTCAAGTGAAATATATGATTATATAGTTTCAAACTCTGATTGTGTTGTTCACTGGGGAGGAAAAACATCAAGGGATTATATGGCAAGTTTGTGTGCAAAACATTCTGTTCACTTTATAGAACACGGACCTAAAGTGAGTTTTGAAGTTATAGACAAAGAGCCAAGTATTGATGATATAAAAGGTATAGCACTTGATATGTCACTGTGGGAACAAAAGGCCTGTCTATCTCCAAGAATTGTTTTCTTAAACTCAGAAGTTAATAAAGAAAAATTTCTTTATTTCTTTAGGAATTGCTTAGAGGAAATTATACAAGTATTGCCCAAGGGATACTATGATTATTTTTCTTCTATAAAAACTCTTCAAGATAGACAACATTTATTTTTAAATAACATAGATAATCCTGATTTTAAACTTATTTGCAGCAAAAATTCAGACTTTACAATAGTCTACTCTAACAGTTTACCAAAAGAAAGAGAGATAGATATGTGTCTTGGTAGATTTATCTATGTTTGTCCGTATTACAATAAAAAGGAGGTAATAGATTATATCAACAACAATTTAAAGGGATATCTTCAAACAATGGGATATTGTGGAGATGATTTTGAATTTATTGAGCAAGTTACATTATGTGGTGTTAGCATTGTTACAAGACCAGGGGAAATGTCTCTTCATAAAAATGGTACATCACACGACGGTATATATAATTTGAATGAGCTAACTTATGTTGTTAGCTACCAAAGAGATTAGGGGGATAGTATGAAGGTAAAAGAATACTACAGAGATTATATTACAGTTGATGATGCTTTAAATCTTAAAAGAAATGATGTAAGAGAGAATTACAAGGAATATGTTAATTCTGCTGCGGTACAGCTTTTAGGTCTTTTAGATTTCGATAAACACTTTATAAAGGCAAAGGGTACTAAGGTTTATGATGAAGACGGGAAAGAATATATAGATTTTTAGGTGGGTATGGTGCACTTAATGTAGGTCATAATAATGAATATGTTTTAGATCAGATTAAAAAGGCCGTAGGGTTACCAAATATATTACAGGCATCAATATATAATTTTGCTGGTGCACTTGCTAAAAATCTTTCTCTTTTAACTGGTGGAAATTTAAAGAGGACATTCTTTGCAAATAGTGGAGCAGAAGCAGTTGAAGGGGCACTAAAAATAGCAAAGATTGCAAGTGGTAAAAGTAAAATAGCATACTGCCAAAACTCCTTCCACGGTAAATCAATGGGAGCACTTTCTGTAACAGGAAGGGAAAAGTATCAAAATCCCTTTAAGCCATTAGTTCCAGATTGTTATCCTGTTCCCTATGGTGATGATAAGGCTCTTGAGGATTTACTTAAGATGGGAGGCTTTGCAGCCTTCATTGTAGAACCTATTCAGGGAGAAGGAGGAATAAATGTTCCACCTTCAGGATATTTAAGAAGAGTTAGAGAAATATGTGATAAATACGGTGCATATTTAATTGTTGATGAAATACAAACAGGTTTTGGAAGAACAGGATATATGTTTGCATACCAGGCAGATGAAATAGTTCCAGATATAGTTTGCTTTGCAAAATCCATCGGTGGAGGAATAATGCCAATTGGAGGATACATAGCAAAGGAAGATATATGGAAGAAGGCCTATGGTTCTGTGGATAAGGCGTTTTTACACACATCAACCTTTGGAGGAAATACTTTAGCCTGTGCGGCAGGAATAGCTACCATTGAATATTTGGTTGAGAACAATCTTGATAGACAGGCACGGGAAAAGGGAGATTATTTTATAAAGAAGTTACTTGAACTTAAGGCAAAATATCCAGTAATAAAGGATGTCAGAGGAAGAGGACTTATGATTGGGCTTGAGTTTGAGGAACCAAAGGGTATATTAAATAAAATTACTGCTGGAAAACTATCAGAATTATCAAAGGAATATTTTGCATCTTTAGTTGCAGGAAAACTTATGAATGAGTATGGTATTATTACAGCATATACATTAAACAATCCTAATGTAATAAGGCTTGAACCACCACTAATAGTAGAATATGAAGAGATAGATAAAGTAATATTTGCATTAGAGGATATTTTTGAGAAAAATGGAGGATTTTTAAGCCTTGGATTAGAAAGTGGAAAGCAGGTACTAAAGTCTTTGTTTAAAAAATAGTGGCTAAATTTATAGCCACTATTTTTGTGAAACCCAAGGATTATCCTTTATATAAAATCTCCAAGGATAGAATCTGGCTTCTTCAGCATAATCAATATTTATTCTTGTGGTTTCAATAATATCAAAATCATTGTATCCTGCATCTTCAACATATAAAGCATCAGAAAATAGATTTATTCCATTTAAACTCTTATCAAGCTTAAGTGCAATACATAGTTTAGATGGTCCGTTTGTTAAGTTTTTTAGCTGAATTTTATTTATTTCAGCAAAGCTTTTTTGTATCTTAATTGACACATATAATCAATACCTTCAATAGGTTCAACAGCTCGTATTAAGACAGCACAGGGTTTACCTTCATCTTCAGTTACAATATTAAAACAATAGTACATACCATATATAAAGTAAATATAAGCATATCCAGCATCTTTAAACATTACTTCATTTCTTTGAGTTTTTGTTATTATATGAATGTGCAGCTTTATCGAAGGGGCCTATATATGCTTCTGTTTCTACAATTCTTGCTACCATTTTATGACCATCAATATTTCTTACAATGTTTTTACCAAGAAGCTCTTTAGCAACGATTAGAGTATCCTGTTTATAAAAATCTTTACTAAGCATAATAACCTCCAGAAAGGGATGATATTTTGAAAAAATAATTTCAGTTTTTAAGATAATTGGATTTCTACTAATGTATACATTAGGGATGTATTTGTTAGAGTTATTATTGAACTTTTTTCAATTTATTTTAACAATGCATATCTTTTTAACATAGTTTATTCTATTGGTATTGTTTTAGTTTTATTTATAAATACCAAGTTATTTGTTAAAAAGGATATGCTGAAATTCATAAAGCTGTCCTTTAAAAATATAGATTTTAAAAAAATGGCATATTTAATGTTGGCAGCGTTTTGTTTTAATATAATCATTACATTTATTTTGATATTTCTCAATAAATATTCGGTATATAGCTTTATATGGGATAAGCTTTATGTTGAAGACATATTAGGTGTAATTTTTACAGGAATAATTATATCATTATCATACTCAATAATTGAAGAAGTAATTTTAAGAGGGTATATATTTAATATGTTGCCAATAAAAAAGAAATAAATTTTGTCGTTCTTGCTCTAATATATGCATTATTTAATTCCTTGAGTAGAGGGTTTAATTTTATGTTTATTATAAATGCATTTTTGTTTGCACTATTTATAAACATAATATACTACAAATATGAAAACCTAATATATACAATAGCCTTTAGTTTTGTATGGTTTTATACATCTAATTATATTTTTCCTTAAGCTTAGAACCTGAAAACTTAGAATTATATTCAGTAATAAATTTAATGTATGGAAGTTACGATATTATAAGTGGTGGAGAGTATGGTATATTTGGAAGTGTTATATTTTTATATTTATATTAGCAATAAACTTATATGAAGCAAAATCCTTAAATGTTTTTAGTAAGCATAAATTTTAAACAGTACATATTTTTGATGTACTGTTTTTCTTTTCGTTAGTGTTTATAAAAGTTTAATATTTAAAATAAATACAAGATAGTAACAGATAATTAATGTTAATGGACAAAAATAAATTTAAAAAATTCAAAGATATGATACTATATTTAGTGTCAATGATGTATAATAATACTAAATATAGTAAGGGGCGATGTGTATGGGATTTTCTAAAAATGCTATAAAAGTTCTTGAAAAGAGGTATTTAGCAAAGGATGAAAATGGAAACATAATAGAAACTCCAGATGAACTGTTACATAGGGTAGCTAAAGCAGTTGCAGAAGCAGATAAATTTTACGATGAAAATGCAGATATTGAGAAGACTAAACAAACATTTTATGAAATGATGAAAAATTTAAACTTTCTTCCAAACTCCCCAACCTTAATGAATGCAGGGAGGCCTCTTGGCCAGCTTTCAGCTTGTTTTGTTTTACCTGTAGAAGATTCAATGGAGGGCATATTTGATTCTATAAAAAATGCAGCACTTATCCATAAATCAGGTGGAGGAACGGGATTTAGTTTTTCAAGATTAAGACCAAGTGGTTCAAGTGTAAAGTCAACAGGTGGTGTAGCCTCAGGCCCTGTTAGTTTCATGAAGGTATTTGATGCAGCTACAGAGGCAGTAAAGCAAGGGGGAACGAGAAGGGGTGCCAATATGGGTATTCTTCGTGTTGATCACCCAGATATATTAGAATTTATTAAGTGCAAAGAGGATAATACTGCTATTAATAATTTTAATATAAGTGTTGCAGTAACAGAAAAGTTTATGGAGGCAGTGATAAAGGGTGAAGAATATGAGTTAATAGACCCTAATACAAAAAAGTTAAGGGAAGGCTAAATGCAAGAGAAGTATTTGATTTAATAGTTAAGATGGCGTGGAAGAATGGAGAACCAGGTATAGTTTTTATAGACAGAATGAATAAGTTTAATCCAACACCTGATTTAGGAGAGATAGAGAGTACTAACCCCTGTCTACACGGAGATACCCTTATATCTACAAAAGAAGGGTTAAAAACCATATCTGAATTATATAGAGAGTATCCTGATAAAGAGGTTGATATATTAACGGACAATAGAGTACTAAATGAAGGTATTGGTATTAAAATAAGAGGTGCTAAAATAATTAAAACTGGGTTAAGAAAAACATTAAGAATAGAGTTGAGCAATGGACAAAATTTAATTTTAACACCAGAACATAGGGTTATGACTCAAAATGGTTGGAAAATGGCAAAAGATTTATCAGTTGAGGATGAAGTTTTTGTTCAAAGTGGAGAAGGGGTATTTGTATCAGAAGATAATATAGGAAGAGAGCTTGGATTTTTATTAGGATATGTATTAGGAGATGGTTGGCTCACCTTTAATAAAAAGGTTGTGGGTATTGTTTTTGCAGAGGATGAAAAGTATATAATGGAAAAAATTCAGGAGATTTCTGAAAAGCATAATGGAGGAAAAGGAATAGTTAATAAAAGAGAGAATGGTACTTGGCAAATATTATTCAAAAGAAAGGATTTTGTTAATAAGTTAATAGAGCTTGGATTAGAAGGCAAGAAGGCTCCGTATAAAAGAGTACCAAAATCTTTATTTACAGCTTCTAAA
The DNA here is from genome assembly GCF_028622835.1 of Caloramator sp. mosi_1. Lineage (GTDB taxonomy): Bacteria > Bacillota > Clostridia > Clostridiales > Caloramatoraceae > Thermobrachium. The sequence goes on from NZ_CP117677.1 coordinate 1,336,633, forward strand.
GGTACAATAGCAGCTTTTATAGATGGAATTTTTAGTGCAGATGGAACTGTAAATTATATTGATGAAGATCATAGGGATATAAGACTTACGTCTACTTCTAAAAATTTACTTTTAGATATACAATTACTTCTTTTAAATTTAGGAGTAACCAGCAAAATATATAATAGAACTAAAAAGAATCAAGTCCAATTTAAATATAAAAATAAAAATGGAGAAATAAAAAACTACAAAAGTAATAAATTATACGAATTAATTATAAATGGAAATGATATTGTTAAATTTAAAGATGCAGTAGGTGGCTTTACACATATAGATAAGAATATGAAATTAAATCAAATTTGTAAAGTTTCCCGTAAAAATGTGTATTATAAATTTAAAGTTAAAGAAATTAAAGAATGGGAAGAGTGCGAAGTTTATGATGTTATAGAACCAGTAACAAATTCACTTATAGCAAATGGAATTGTAGTACACAATTGCGGCGAGCAGCCTTTACTGTCCTATGAGAGTTGTAATTTAGGCTCAATAAATCTTGCTAATATGGTTAAGTGGAATGGAAAAGAGTATGAGATAGACTATGAACTTTTAGAGGAGACTGTATTTAATGCAGTTCATTTCTTAGATAATGTAATTGATGTTAATGTGTATCCTTTAAAGGAAATAGAGGCTACGACAAAACGTACAAGAAAGATAGGCCTTGGAGTTATGGGCTTTGCAGATATGCTAATAAAACTTAATATACCTTATAATTCAGAGAAGGCAGTTAAACTTGCAGAGGATGTAATGAAATTTATAAATGATAAATCTAAGGAATCAAGTAGAAGGCTTGCCAAATTAAGGGAGCATTCCCAGAGTTTAAAAACAGCATATATAAGGATGAAGAGCCATTAAGAAATGCCACCACAACAACAATTGCACCCACAGGAACTATAAGTATATTAGCAGGAGTTTCATCAGGTATAGAACCTCTTTTTGCATTAGCCTTTTGGAGAAATGTATTAGATAATGAAAGACTGGTTGAGGTAAATTATTTACTTGAAGATTACTTGAAGAATAAGGGACTTTATTCAAAGGAACTTATAGATAAAATAGCTGATAAAGGAACGTTAGAAGGTATTAAAGAAGTTCCAGTTGATATAAAGAAGATATTTGTAACAGCCCACGAAATAGAACCAATTTGGCATATAAAAATGCAGGCAGCTTTTCAAAAATATACTGATAATGCTGTATCCAAAACTGTTAACTTCAAAAACTCAGCAACTGTAGAGGATGTAAAGACGGTATATCTTCTTGCCTACAGGCTTGGATGTAAGGGAGTTACAATATATAGAGATGGAAGTAGAGAAGGGCAGGTTATAAACATAGGAAAAGATAAAAAGTTAAGATAGATGAACATACCCCAAGAGAACGACCAGAAATTACTATGGGTATAACTGAAAAGGTAAGGGTAGGATGTGGAAATCTTTATATTACGGTTAATTATGATGATAACGGAATATGCGAAGTGTTTACAAACGTTGGTAAGGCGGGTGGATGTCCATCACAATCAGAGGCAACAGCAAGACTTATATCAATAGCCTTAAGAAGTGGAATGGATGTAAAGGAAATAATTGAACAGCTTAAGGGAATAAGATGTCATTCAACATTAAGGCAAAGAGCCAACAATAAAGATATAAAGGTTCTATCCTGTCCTGATGCAATTGCAAGAACCATAGAAACCTTAATAGATATAAAAAAGGTTGGAGGAATAAAGGATTTAAACATTAAACCTGCAGAGGAAATAGAGGACTTGATTGCTAATACAAGCAATAAAACTAAAATTAAATGTCCAGAGTGTGGTAATGAAATAACTCATCAGGATGGATGTGTAATTTGCCCAAGTTGTGGCTACTCAAAATGTAGTTAGGGTGTAGAATTATCTACACCCTAAATTTATTGACAGTATTATTAAGATTTTGAGATAGATAGATTAAGCTATCAGCTTGTTGATTTATATTCTTAATTTCTTCTATTTGTTTAAGAACGTGAAGAGAAGAAGTTTCAGCAGTTTCTAAAAATTGTTCTGATACAGCCAAAGTATTTTTTATGCTTTTTTCAAGTGCACTACTCTTGCTTGTAATTTCATTAATTGTGTCATACATACTGTTTAAAGAAAAAGCATTTTTTCAACTGTAGTATTCAGATAATCAAAGGAGTCTTCAGTTGTTTTTACAGCATTACTTTGATTTAATATGTTTTCTTTTATATTTTTGTATATTCGATTGTTGAATCAGTTAGTGCTTGTATATCCTCTATAATCTTCTTAATATTATTAGTTGATATATTGGTCTCTTCGGAAAGTTTTCTTATTTCGTTTGCAACAACAGCAAAACTTCTTCCTGCCTCTCCTGCACGTGCTGCCTCAATGGATGCATTAAGTGCAAGGAGATTGGTTTGGGAGGATATTTGATTTATTACAGTTATAACTGAATTTATATTTTTTATGTGATTAACAAGCAGATTAATTTGGTTCTCAACATCCTGCATTGATTTAATAGTATGACTATTTTTTGCTTTAGATTATTAATTGATTCAAGTGCAACCTTATTTGAGTTTTCAATGTTGTAGCTTTCTTTAACAAGTTCACATCTTTTTCGTCTAATAGCTGTGCGTCTTCTACAAAGGCTTTTGCTATTTCAATTGAGTTTGTTATTTCCATTTTTGGTTTTCTGTTCCTGTTGATATCTCCTTCATTGCTATTTCTACAATATCAGAACCCTGTAGAAGTGACACTGCATCATCATTTAGATTCTTAGATGAGCTCATTAATATATTAGATGCAGACTGTATTTGTTCAATAAGCTGTTTCATATTAAGTAACATTTTATCTAAGTATTTTGATAGTTCCCCAAATTCATCCTTTGAGTCAATTGTAACATCAATTGTTAAATCCCCTGACCTATAGATTCCATATATTTAGTAAGTTTCTTAAGTTTCTTATTTATTTTATTTGAGAACATATATCCAATAACAAAGGATATAAAAGTAAAAATTATAAATACCCCAATCATTATATAAAACATAAACAAAGATTTTGAGTATATATCTTTTTATTTATTTGACCAACTATTTTCCAGTTAGATTTGAAATTATTTTGGTAAAATATATAGCTTTTTCATCATTAAAATTACTTTGTTTTAAGCTTTTTTACCTAATAATATTTCATTTATTGTACTTTTGTCTTTAATAAGCTCACTAATATTTTTATCAATAAACTGAGCTTGTCTTGTAGTAATTATTTTTCCATCTGTATCTAACAAGAATACCTGTCCACTATTTTCGGTAATAAATCCCTCAAAGGATTTTAAAAAGTCTGTTAAAGATATTGTAAATCCAATTATTCCAGCAATATTGTTTTCATTATCGTAGACTGTTTTTGTAAGAACTATTGAGGTTTTGTTTTTATTTTTTCTTTAACTGTTTTGCTCCAGTATGGATTATTAAAGTTATTTATTGTCTTATTATATATTTCAGAGGAAGTAGAGACATCTATATTTAATGAATCATTTGGGAAAAAATATACTTCTCCATTTTTATTAGAAATAAACACATTTCTTATATTTATGTTTGAAGACATAACTCTTTTAAACTCATCATTAAGTACCTCTTGATTAAGATCATATAGATGTGTTTTAACAGTTTTGTTTTCAGTAAAAAGAGTAAGCAAACTTTCAAAGGATGATAGCTTTTCATTTATTAAATTATTTAGTCTTTCAGAGGTTTGCTCAATTGAGCTGGTGTAATTTTTTCTATTGTTTTAATTAAAAATGAACTTGATATTGAACTAAATATAAGGATAGGTAGAAGTGAAATAAGGAGCATAATGGATATGATTTGATTTTTTACAGTTTTTAAATTTAAGGGTCTTAGTTTTATTTTTTTAAATTAATATTTTTAACATTAATTTTTTTAGCTTAAATGTTGGTAGTTTAAGTTTAATCTTTTTGAAAAATTTAAACTTCATATTGTTACCCCTTTGTGTTCTTAACATAAATATAAGTAGTTTTATTATTTAATACAATAAAATCGAAGAAATTTTAACACTATTAACCTGAATTTAACATAAAACAATTAACCGAAATTTAACCCAGATAAAAATGTCTATTTACATATAAAAAATAAAATTAAGTTAACAAAACAAAAGGGTGGTAGTATGGATAAGTATAAAGAACTAAGGAAAATACTTGACGAAAGGGATATAAGAACCTTCTTTCAACCAATTATCGATGTTAAAAATGCAAAGATTGTTGGATATGAGGCATTATCAAGGGGGCCTATTGGAAGCATTCTTGAAAGACCAGACGTTTTGTTTGAAACAGCAAAGCAGTGTGGACTTTTATGGGAAACAGAATACTTATGTAGGACATTAGCAATAGAGAGGGCAAAGAGGAATAAAATCAGTCAATACCTATTTTTAAATGTTGATCCACAAATTATAAAAGATTCAAAGTTCAGGGACGGATTTACAACAGAATTTTTAAAGCTCTATAACCTTTCTCCAGATAATATAATCTTTGAGATAACAGAAAAAACAGCGGTGGAGGATTATAAAGCCTTTAGAGAGGTATTAGAACACTATATTAAACAGGGGTATAAAATTGCTATTGATGACACAGGGGCAGGATATTCAGGATTCAGACTTATAACAGAGACAAAACCCCAATTTATTAAACTGGATATGGGACTTATAAGGGATATTGATAAAGACAGCTTTAAACAAGCACTTTGTAAAAACTTATTATCTTTGAGCAAAATAACAAATATGAAACTTATAGCTGAGGGTGTTGAAACTATAAATGAACTAAGTTTCTTAATAGAAATAGGTGTGGAGTTTGTACAGGGTTATTATTTAGCAAAACCAAGTGAAAATATTTCTGATTTAAGCCAGGAAATAAAGGATAAATTAATATTTTTACAAAATGAAAAGAGTAAAAAATTAACCTATAATGCAAAAACGTGTCCTATAGGAAAGATTGTTAGATTTGATACGCCAATTGAAGAGACTACAAAATGCAAGAATGTTAAGGAATATTTTGATAAAAGTTCAGTTCAAGGTGTAGTTATAGTTAAAGAGGATTACCCAATTGGATTAGTTATGAAAAGTGAGCTAAATTTTGCTCTATCAAGGCCCTTTGGTAATGAAATCTACTTAAATAGACCTATCCAAATTATTATGAATAAGTCACCTCTTATAGTAGATTATAGTTTACCTATTTCTGAAGTTGCTGAACTTGCTATGTCAAGAAGAGAAGAGCACTTATATGATTATGTAATTGTGGTGAAGGACAATAAATACTATGGTATAGTTACAGTTAAAAAGCTTTTAGAATATGCAATGGAATTGGAGCTAAATTACGCAAGACATTTAAATCCTCTTACTGGGCTTCCAGGTAATTTAATTATAGAAGAAAAGTTAAATAACATTATAGAAAATAAGATAAAATGCTCATTATTATATATAGATTTAGATAATTTTAAGCCCTTTAATGATTTGTATGGTTTTGAAAACGGGGATAGGGTAATTAAAATGTTAGCAGATATTCTGATAGAAATATCTAAAGAATATAATAGTTGTTTTATTGGACATATAGGTGGAGATGATTTTGTGATCATAATAGATGAAGGTACAATGAATACGGAAGGATTATGTAGACAAGTAATAAGGGAGTTTGATAGAAGAATTAGATCTTTTTATACAATAAAGGATTTGACTAATGGGTATGTTATATCGGTTAATAGAGAGGGAAAAGAAGTAGAATTTCCTTTGGTATCTGTTTCAATAGCGTGTATTGATGGAGATTTAAAAGGATATAAATCTGCTAAGGAGATAGGAGAACATTTATCTTATATAAAAAACAATGCAAAAAATCAAGGGGAGCTGCTTTATTATTGATTGATGTATATAAAAATATAAAAAACAAAAATAAAATTAGGCGTTTAACTTAGATTTAACACAAACGTGTAGGAACTTAACAATTGAAAAATGTAAAATGAAAATGTAAATTGAAAGAATAAAAAAATGAAAGGGAAAAAATTATGAAGGCTAAAAGGTTTATGACTTTAGCACTAACAGCAATTTTATCTTTATCAATGGTTTCTTGTGCAGGACAAAAGACTAAATCACTTAGTGGAACAGTTAAAATTGATGGTTCAAGTACAGTATACCCAATAACTCAAGCAGTGGCGGAAGAGTTTAAGAAGGAAAATCAAGGAGTTGAAATAACAGTTGGTGTATCAGGTACAGGTGGTGGATTCAAGAAGTTTGTAGTTGGTGAAATAGATATAAACGATGCATCAAGAAAGGTAAAGCAAGAGGAGATTGATAAGGCAAAGTCAAATGGAATAGATATAACAGAGATACAAGTAGCATTTGATGGTATAGCAGTTGTTGTAAATAAACAGAACGACTGGGCAAAGGATATGACAGTAGAAGAATTAAAGATGATTTGGGATAAGGATTCAAAAGTTCAATACTGGAGTGATGTAAGACCAGAATGGCCAAAGGAAAAAATAAAGTTATATGGTCCAGGAACTGATTCAGGTACATTTGAATACTTTACTGAAGAAGTTAATGGTAAGGCAAAGCAAATAAGAGCAGACTATACTGCAAGCGAAGATGATAACGTTCTTGTTCAAGGTGTTGCTGGTGATAAATATGCAATGGGATTCTTCGGACTTGCTTATTATGAAGAAAATATGGATAAATTAAATATTGTTAAGATAAATGGTGTAGAACCAACACTTGAAACTGTAAAGAGCGGAACATATAAACCACTATCAAGACCTCTATTTATATATGTTTCAAATAAGGCCCTTGAAAGACCAGAAGTTAAGGAATTTGTTAAGTTCTATCTAACAAAGGGTAAGGACTTAGTAAAGGAAGTTGGATACATTCCAATGGAGGATTCAAAATATCAAGAAGAATTAAACAAGATAAAATAATTTGGGCACCCCAAAAGGGTGCCTTATGGCCTGTAAAGAAGGGGAGATGTTGTGAAAAGAATACAATTTGAAGGAAAAGAAAGAATGAATAGAATTGAAAAACTTGTAAAGATAGTTTTAACTGCACTTGGACTTATATCTATTTTTACTACAATAGGAATAATTTTTTCCCTTTTTGAAGAAACTTTTATGTTTTTTAAAGAGGTATCAATAATAGAGTTTTTAACTGGAACAAAGTGGACTCCTTTATTAGAACCAACTCATTTTGGTGTATTACCACTTGTTGCAGGTACAATGCTAATAGTTGTAATAGCAGCCTTTATTTCAATACCGTTAGGGTTAGGTAGTGCAATCTACTTAAGTGAATATGCACCTAAGAAGGTTAGAAAGATTCTAAAGCCAATACTTGAGGTATTAGCAGGTGTCCCTTCAATTGTTTATGGTTATTTTGCATTAACCGCAATAACACCCTTAATTAGGAATGTATTTCCTCAAACAAGTGTGTATAATGCCTTAAGTGCAGGTATAGCAGTAGGTATAATGACTATACCCCTTGTATCCTCTATGAGTGAAGATGCAATGATGGCAGTTCCAGATTCCTTAAGAAATGGTGCCTATGCACTTGGTGCAACAAAACTTGAGGTTACAAAGGATGTTGTAATTCCAACTGCTATGTCAAGTATAGTTGCCTCCTTTATACTTGCTATATCAAGAGCTGTTGGAGAAACAATGATTGTTGCAATGGCGGCGGGTTCAACACCAAAGCTTACAATAAATCCTCTTGAGAGTATACAGACAATGACGGGGTATATTGTTCAAATAAGTATGGGTGATGTTCCTTATGGATCACTTGCATATAAGACATTGTTTGCGGTAGGAACACTTCTTTTCCTAATGACATTTATACTAAATGTTATATCAAGATATTTTGTAAGAAAATATAGGAGGGCTTATTAATGAATAATGAGGAATTAAGAAGGCTAAAAAGAAGAAAAATGTTAAATAGTATTATGCACGGCATATTTTTAGCCTGTACATTATTTGGAGTTGTTGTACTTGCAGTATTAATGATAGATATATTAAGAAAGGGTATTCCTTGGTTAAGCTTTGACTTTTTAAAGAATTTTCCTTCAAGATTTGCAAAAAATCTGGTATATATCCAGCCTTGTTAGGAAGCCTTTGGGTAATTTTTTTAACGGCCTTAATAGCATTTCCTATAGGTGTGGGAACGGCTATATATCTTGAAGAATATGCTGCTGATAATAAGTTTACGGAGTTTATAAAACTTAATATTGCAAACTTAGCAGGTGTACCTTCAATTATATACGGAATGCTTGGTCTTGCTGTATTTGTAAGGTTGTTTAGTATGGGAAGAACTATACTTGCAGCGGCATTTACGATGGCAATTTTAATTTTACCTATAATAATTATATCTTCACAGGAAGCAATAAAGAGCGTCCCTTCATCTTTAAAACAGGCTTCATATGCCCTTGGTACAACCAAGTGGCAGACTGTAACTGGAGTTATTATTCCTTATGCATTACCTGGAATACTAACAGGTTCAATACTTGCTATATCAAGAGCCTTAGGTGAAGCAGCACCGCTTATTGTTGTAGGTGCCCTTGCCTATGTTTCCTTTATACCAAAGGGACCACTTGACCAATTTACAGTACTTCCTATACAAATATTCAACTGGGCAGGTATGCCAAAGAAGGAGTTTCAAGATGTTGCAGCAGCAGGAATTATAGTACTTCTAATTATATTACTTGGAATAAATTCTGTTGCAATAATTCTTAGAAATAAATATCAAATAAGAATGAAGGACTAAGGGGGCTAAAAAATGGAACCAATACTAAGCATAAGAAATTTAAATTTTTACTATGGTGAACATAAGGCCTTAAAGGATGTGAATATGGATATCTATAAAAATAATGTTACAGCCTTTATAGGACCTTCTGGTTGTGGAAAATCTACTTTTCTAAGAGACTTTAAATAGAATGAACGATTTTATTGAGAACGTTAAAGTTGAAGGAAGCATAATATATGAAGGAAAGGATATTTACTCAAGGGAGATGGAACCTGTTGAACTAAGAAGAAGAATAGGTATGGTATTTCAAAAACCTAATCCATTTCCAAAAACTATATATGAAAACATAGTATACGGTTTAAGAAAAAATGGAGTAAATAAAAGGAAATTTTAGATGATGTAGTTGAAAAGACTCTAAAGGCAGTTGCACTATATGATGAAGTAAAGGACAAAATATATAAATCCGCATTAGAGCTTTCAGGTGGTCAGCAGCAAAGATTATGTATTGCAAGGGCTATTGCAATGCAGCCAGATGTTGTATTAATGGATGAACCTACTTCAGCACTTGACCCTATTTCAACTATGAAGATAGAGGAATTAGTACTTGAACTTAAAAAGGATTATACTATAATTATAGTAACACACTCAATGCAACAAGCAGCAAGAATATCTGATTATACAGCCTTTTTCTTAAATGGGAAGTTATAGAATACGATGAAACAAGTAAGATATTCTCAAACCCAAGGGATAAAAGAACAGAGGACTACATTACAGGAAGATTCGGTTAAAAGGAGAGGTTAATATGAGAGAACATCTTGACCAACAGTTAACAAGATTAAATCACGATTTAATTAAAATGGGTGCAATGGTTGAAACAATAATTGATAAGGCAGTTAATGCGTTAAAAAACCAGGATTTAGAATTAGCTAAAAACGTATACAAAGAAGATGATGCTATTGATGAAATGGAATTAAAAATTGAAAAAGAATGCTTAAATTTAATTGCTTTGCAGCAGCCAATGGCAAAGGATTTAAGAAGAATAGCATCTGCCTTAAAGATTATAACTGATTTAGAAAGAATAGGTGACCACGCAGTTAATATAGCAAAGATTACATTAGAGATTGGTAATGAGCCTTTAATGAAACCTTTGATAGACATACCTAAAATGGCAGAGATAGCTCAAAATATGATTAAATTAAGCCTTGATGCCTTTGTTAATCAAGATATAGAGCTGGCTAAAAGGGCAGCTGAAATGGATGAACAAGTTGATAATTTATATGACACAGTTATAAATGAAGTATTCCAATATATACAAAGGGATAGCAAATTTTTAAATCAAGGAATAAAGCTTTTATTTGTTGGAAGATATCTTGAGAGGGTTGCAGATCATACAACCAATATATGTGAAAGAATAATTTATATGGTAACTGGAGAAAAGTTGAAATAAATTAAGGTAGCCGTAGCTACCTTAATTTTTTATATCTGAAAAAGGATAAACTCTAATAACTGCGTGTCCTTTAAGATTTTTTATTGGAATAGGACCTATATAACGGCTATCTTCACTGACTTCTCTATTATCACCTAAAACAAATACACAATCTTCCGGCACTGTAATTTTTAAATCAACATCTGTATAGGTACCTGGTTCTAAATAGTCCTCTTGAAGTTTATCGCCGTTGATATAAACATTTCCATCTCTAATTTCAACAGTTTCATTTGGTAATCCTATTATTCTTTTTATATATATTCCTCTTCCTTTACTTCCTGGGTCTAATATTACAATTTCTCCTCTATAGATTTTTTTCTAAGCATACTTATTTTTTCAACTATAACCCTATCGTTGTTATGTAGTGTGGGTACCATAGATATTCCTGAAACCTGTATAATATCAAATATGAAAGCCTTTATAGTAAAGGCAAGGATAGCTGCAATAACCAGTGAATATATCCACTCTTTTATTTCTTTTTTATATTTTCCTTCAATTTTAGCACCTCCTAAATGTAACTAATAATATTATACACATTTTACATAAAATATGTAAGTAAAAAATAGAATATAAATAAAAGATAAATAAATGTATAAAAAACCAATAAAAGTATAAAATAATAAAAGATGTATTTTCGAAAAATTTTAACAATTAAAGAAGGATTTTAAAAAAATCTATAGAAATATAATAATAAGGCACAAAAACTGCCAAAGGGGAATTGATATGAAGGAGTACAAAGCCGAAAATGTCCGAAACATCGGGATTATAGGTCATGGAGGTACAGGTAAAACATCTCTTGCTGAAGCTATTCTATTTAACACTAAGGAATCTGATAGGTTAGGTAGAACTGATGATGGTACCTCTATATTAGACTATGATCCCGAGGAAAAAAGAGAAAGATTTCAATATCATCAGCAGTAGCAAACTGTATTTGGAATGGACATAAGATTTATTTAGTAGATACTCCAGGGTATTTTGATTTTGTAGGAGAGGTTATTCAGGGTCTTAAGGGTGTTGATGCAGCATTAATTAGTGTTTGTGGTGTTTCAGGTCTTCAAGTAGGAACTGAAAAATCCTGGGATTATGTTAATAGATATAAAATTCCAAGAGCATTTTTTATAAATAAATTGGATAGAGAAAATTCAAATTATGATAAAACATTGCAAAGTCTAAAGGAAAGATTTGGACTTGCGGTTGTTCCTATAGAAATCCCAATAGGAAGAGAAAGTGAATTTAAAGGTGTAGTTAATATAATAAATAAGAGGGCAAAGGTATATGATTCAAAATTAAAATCAATGGTTGATGTTGAAGTAGCAAGCGAACTTGTTCCAACAATTGATGAATATAGAAGTGCACTTATGGAGGCAGTTGCAGAAACAGATGAAGAACTACTTGATAAATATCTAAGTGATGGAGAACTTTCAGATGAAGAAATAATAATGGGACTTAAAAGGGTATATTATCCTGCGAAATAGCACCAGTATTTTGTGGTTCGGCTGCAAATAACATAGGCATACATACTCTCCTTGATAATATTATTACTTATTTCCCATCACCAATAGAGAGGACCTATGAAGGAATTAACCCTAAAACAGGAGATATAGAAAAGAGAAGTTCAAGCATAGATGAAGCATTTTCAGCTGTTGTGTTTAAGACAATTGCAGACCCATTTGTAGGAAGATTGTCATTGTTTAGAGTTTTATCTGGAAGTATTTCAGCAGATTCTTCAATATATAATTCTACTCAAGATAAAGTAGAAAAAGTTGGAACACTATACCTTTTAAAGGGTAAAAACCAAATTGCAGTGGATAAGCTTTATGCTGGAGAAATAGGAGCAGTTTCAAAGTTGCAGTATACATTAACAGGAGATACTCTTTGTGATGCTGCTAAACCAATTGTTTATGGTAAGATAGAATTCCCTGAACCTTGTTTATCAATGACAGTTAAACCAAAATCTAAGGGAGATGAAGACAAGATTTCAAATGGTCTTCATAAATTGCTTGAGGAAGACCCAACCTTTAAGATAAGTAGAGATGTTGAAAATGCAGAAACTATAATTTCAGGACTTGGTGAAATTCACATTGAAATAATTGCAAACAAACTAAAAAGTAAATATGGAGTAGATGTAGTACTTGAGACTCCAAAGGTACCATATAGAGAAACAATTAGAAAAACCTCTGATGTACAAGGTAAATATAAGAAACAAAGCGGTGGTCACGGACAATACGGAGATGTTTGGATAAAGTTTGAGCCACAAAATGAAACCGAGGATTTAATATTTGTAGATCAGATAGTAGGTGGTGTTGTTCCAAGACAATATATTCCAGCAGTTGAAAAGGGCTTAAGAGAGGCTATGAAGCACGGAGTTCTTGCAGGATATCCAGTTATAGGTATTAAGGCAACTTTACACGATGGTTCATACCATCCAGTTGATTCTTCAGAAATGGCCTTTAAAACAGCTGCATCTTTAGCATACAAAAAGGAATGAAGGAAGCAGATCCAGTTCTACTTGAACCAATAATGCACGTTGAAGTTACTATTCCAGATGAATATATGGGAGATGTAATGGGAGATATTAATAAGAGGCGTGGAAGAGTTTTAGGAATGGAACAAAAGAACGGACTTGAGGTTGTAACAGCAGAGGTTCCACTTGCAGAGATGTTTAAATATGCTACTGAATTGAGATCAATGACTCAAGCAAGAGGAAGTTTTACAATGAGATTTGAACGCTATGAGGAAGTTCCTCCTGTAATTAGTCAAAAATAATTGAAAGTGCACAAAAACTTAAAGAGATGGAAGAAGAATAAGCCTTTGGCTTATTCTTTTTTATAGTAAAAAACAAATTATTATGTAAATAAAATACATTTTATAATTTATTTTCATATAGAGTAAATTTTATATTTATTTATTTTGATAAATATCTTTATAAAAAAATTTAAAGGGTAAAACTAAATATTGAGGAGGGAGATAATGTCAGATTATAGAATAAATTTTGGCAGCATTATAGACCAGTTAGATCAACGAAAGCTGTTGGATGTAATTGATATAATTGGTAAAAATGATGAGCTTGTTATAACAATAGATGCAGCAGATGCAACTCAAACTGAAAGTATAAACAGAGTCTTAGAAAATAATGGATTTGAAATTACTGTAAAAGGTGGCCACGACGATAACAAATACAATATTATTGCAAGGAGGCGTTAGTATGAAGGATGAATACAACCTTCATTTATATGGAGAAATGGTTCCATCAGAATTTGCTTGGATGACACCAGAGGAGCAGAGGAAAAGAGTAGATGAGGTAGAGCAAAAATTAAAGTCAAAAAATAAAAGGATAAAAAATAGGTGGTTTAACCACCTATTTAATAAAAAATGAGAAATAGCTAAATATTTTTCTTTATTTAGTTACAATAGTTATAATTTAAAGTAAATTGGAAATAATTAAATTTGAAGGGCTATAAATAAGTATTATAATTATAGATGAAAGGTCAAAGAAAGTCAAAGTCAAAAGAGGTGGTGTGATGGCAAGACTATCTGATATTATAGAGGATTTTATAAAACAGATGCTTGAGACAAGCGAACAGAATGTATTAGAGATACAAAGAAATGAGTTGGCTAACATATTTAACTGCGCACCATCGCAAATAAATTATGTTTTAACAACAAGGTTTACAATAGATAAAGGTTATTATATAGAAAGCAGACGTGGCGGTGGAGGATGCATAAGAATAACAAGAGTTGAATTGGATAAAAATCAATATATAAAAAGAGTAATAAAAGAAAACATAATGGATAGTTTAACTCAAAGTGATGCAGAAGCATATATAGAATTTTTTAAAGATAGGGGTTTTTAAGTGAACGAGAGGCAACTATAATAAAGGCCGCAATTAGTGATAGAAGTATTCCGCTTGATGGTGAAACAAAAATAGAGTGCGTGCACATATATTAAAGAATATCCTAATAACAATGATAGAATAGGGGGTATTGATATGTTGTGTCAAAGATGTAATCAAAAGAAGCCAATGTTCATATAACAAAAATAATAAATGGAGTGAAGACTGAACTTCATCTTTGTGATGAATGTGCAAAACAAAGTGAAGACGTAAATGTAAATTTAGCATTTAATTTTGGAATGCCTATGTCCTTTCAAAATATTTTAGATGGGTTTGTAGAGATGTTAGGAGGTGCTCCTAAAACCTACGAAGAAGAGGTTTGCCCTGTTTGTAAGATGTCCTTTAATGATTTTAGAAATAAAGGAAGAATGGGATGCAGCAGATGTTATACTACCTTTGCACCTAAGATTACACCTATCATAAAAAGAATACACGGTAATATAGAACATACAGGAAAGGTTCCTGTTAGAACAGGAGGAGATCTAAAGTTAAAGAGGGACATCGAGAGATTGAAGGAAGAACTTAAACTTGCCATAAACAAAGAAGAATACGAAAAGGCTGCAAAGCTAAGGGATGAAATAAGAAATCTTGAATCTAAATTAGGTAACCAAAGGGGTGAGTAATATGGCTTGGTTCTTTTCAAAGTCATCTGATGAGGGGATTGTTTTAACAAGTAGAATAAGACTTGCACGTAATATAGATAATACACCTTTTCCACATATTTTAGATAAACAAAATGCAAAGAAGATAGTAGAGGAAGTTAAAGCCTCTATTTTAGAAAGCAATTCAGCAATTTCGAAGGATTTTGACCTTATTAATTTGAGCGACATTTCCTTAAATGAGAAAATGTCAATGGTCGAAAAACATTTAATAAGCAGAGATTTAATAAATAGAAGTGATATTTCTGCTGTTTTGATTAATAAAGATAAAAATGTATCAATAATGATAAATGAAGAGGACCATATAAGGCTTCAGGTAATCTACCCAGGCTTTAAGCTTAAGGAGGCCTATGAGTTAGCAAGTAGGATAGATGATTTAATTGAACAAAGAGTAAATTATGCCTACGATACAAGGTTAGGATATTTAACAAGCTGTCCAACCAATGTCGGAACTGGACTTAGAGCTTCAGTTATGCTTCATCTTCCAGCACTTACTATTACAAAAACATTAATAATATTATAAATACAATAAATCAAGTAGGCTTAACAATAAGAGGACTTTATGGAGAAGGAAGCAATGCTTTAGGAAATGTATATCAAATATCTAATCAGATAACCCTTGGCCTATCAGAGGATGAAATTATAAACAACCTGATAGCTGTAACAAAAAGATAGTAGAAAAGGAAAAGAAGGCAAGGGAGATGCTACTTGAAAAACAATCAGTTGAGCTTGAGGATGAGCTGTACAGGGCCTTAGGTATATTAAAATATGCAAGAAGTATTTCTACGCAAGAGAGTTTAGAGCTTATATCAAAAGTAAGAATGGGAGTAGAAATGGGAATAATAAAGGATGTACAAGTAGATAGATTAAATGAACTATTTGTAAGTGTACAACCAGCAACATTACAACTTATTGAAAAAAGAGACCTAAGCCCTAAGGATAGAGATATTGTTAGAGCAAAATTAATAAGAGAACAATTAAATTAAGGAGGTGTATATTATGTTTGGAGGATTTACAGAAAGAAGCCAAAGGGTTTTGAATTTGGCTGCAGAGGAGGCTCAAAGGCTTGGGCATAATTTTATCGGAACAGAGCATATTCTTCTTGGGATTATAAGAGAAGGTGGATATGCTTCAAAGGTATTATCTGAATACGGTGTAGATGCAAATAGATTAAGACAAGAGATAATCAACATAGAGGGCACAGGTGAAGTTGATTTCTTTTTAAAGCAACTGGAACTTACTCCAAGAACAAAAAGACTTATAGAAGTTGCAAAGGGAGAAGCCAGTTCATTAAACCATAACTTTATTGCACCTGAACACCTTCTTCTTGGAATTATAAGAGAAGGAGAGGGTGTTGCAGTTACACTTCTTGAAAAGATGGGAATAGATTTCAATAAAGTAAGAAATGATTTAATTCAAAATATGTCACAAAACAATGAAGTTCAAGCAAAGTCAAGACAGGATAAAAGGACAAAGGCAAATACTCCAAACTTAGATCAATTTGGAAGAGATTTAACTGAACTTGCAAGAACAGGTAAACTTGATCCTGTAATAGGAAGGGAAGAGGAAACTGAAAGGGTAATAGAAATATTATGTAGAAGAACTAAGAACAATCCTTGTCTAATAGGCAGAACCTGGTGTAGGTAAAACAGCTATAGCAGAAGGATTAGCACAAAAGATAGTAGAAGGAAATGTTCCAGAAATACTAAAGAACAAGAGAGTTGTAACTCTTGATTTATCAGGTATGATTGCAGGTTCAAAGTATAGAGGTGAATTTGAAGAAAGATTAAAGAGGGTTATGGAGGATATAAAAAAGGCGGGAAATGTAATATTATTTGTTGATGAGGTTCATACAATTGTAGGTGCAGGTGCTGCAGAGGGGCAATGGATGCATCCAACATTTTGAAACCAGCTCTTGCAAGGGAGAATTACAGGTTATAGGTGCAACTACAATTGACGAATACAGAAAGTATATAGAAAAGGATTCAGCATTAGAGAGAAGATTTCAACCTGTTATGGTAGGAGAGCCTTCAGTAGAAGAGTCAATATTAATCTTAAAAGGATTAAGGGATAAGTATGAAGCACACCATAAGGTTAAGATAACTGATGAAGCAATAGATGCAGCAGTTAACCTTTCACATAGATATATAACAGATAGATATCTACCAGATAAAGCAATAGACCTAATGGATGAAGCTGCATCTAAGGTTAGATTAAAGACATTGACTGCACCACCTGATATTAAAAAATTAGAAGAGGAAATAGAGAAGGTTAAAAAGGATAAGGATGAAGCTGTAAATATGCAGGAATATGAGAAGGCTGCAAAGCTTAGGGATAAGGAACAGGAGCTTGTTAATGAGCTAAATAAGTTAAAGGATAATTGGCAAAATAAGAAGGATAATGAAACACTGTCAGTAACAGCAGAGGATATCGCAAATGTAGTATCAAGATGGACTAATATACCAGTTAATAAGCTAACTGAAACAGAATCAGAAAAACTTTTAAAACTTGAAGAGATACTTCATAATAGAGTTGTAGGACAAGAAGAAGCAGTTAAAGCAGTAGCACGAGCAGTAAGGCGTGCAAGAGTGGGATTAAAAGATCCAAAACGTCCAATAGGTTCCTTTATATTCTTAGGTCCAACTGGTGTTGGTAAGACAGAGCTTACAAAGGCACTTGCAGAGGCTATGTTTGGTGATGAGAATGCAATGATTAGAATTGATATGTCAGAGTATATGGAAAAGCACGCTGTGTCAAGGCTTATAGGTTCTCCACCAGGATATGTTGGATATGAAGAAGGAGGACAATTAACTGAAAAAGTAAGAAGACAACCATATTCAGTTGTGTTATTTGATGAAATAGAAAAGGCACATCCTGATGTATTTAATATTTTATTACAGATACTTGAGGATGGAAGATTGACTGATGGTAAAGGTAAGACGGTAGATTTTAAAAATACAATAGTTATTATGACATCTAATGTTGGTGCAAGTACTATAAAGAAGCAGCAAAGCCTTGGATTTGCAGCAAACACAGAAAAGGATAAGGAAAATTCCTATGAAAAGATGAAGGAAAATGTAATGGAGGATTTAAAGAGAACCTTTAGACCTGAGTTTTTAAACAGAATTGACGACATAATAGTATTCCATTCTCTTGAAGAAAAGGATATAGAAAAGATTGTTGAGCTGATGTTAAATAGCGTAATAAAGAGACTTAAGGATTTAGATATAGAAATAGAATATACAGAAGAAGTTAAGAAACATCTTGCAAAGGCAGGATTTGATCCTGTATATGGAGCAAGACCTTTAAGACGTGCTATAACTAAGGCTGTTGAGGATAAGTTGTCAGAGGAAATGTTAAAGGGTAATATTAAAAAGGGCGATAAAGTAAAAATGGATGTAAAGGATGGAGAGATTGTGTTCGAAAAATAAGGGGAGTAAAAATCCCCTTATTTTTTAATTTACATATTTATTTTTAGAAAACTTAGTGTAAAATAATAAAATGGAAATAAAAATTTAAAATTGTGGAAGTGATTTTATGCCAAAGATTAAAACAAAATTTATTTGTCAAGAATGTGGATATGAATCCCTAAAATGGATGGGAAAGTGTCCAGAGTGTGGTGCTTGGAACAGTTTAGTAGAGGAGATAGAACAAAATAGTAGTAAAACATATATAGCCACAACTAATGTAGTAATGCCTCTTACTGTAGATGAAATAGAGGTTACGGAGGAGGAGAGATTAAAGACAGGTTTAGATGAACTTGATAGAGTTTTAGGCGGAGGTATTGTACGAGGTTCTTTGATTCTGGTAGGAGGAGACCCAGGTATAGGAAAATCCACTCTGCTTCTTCAAGTATCTAAAAATTTATTATTAAAGGGCTATAAAGTTTTTATATATCAGGTGAGGAATCTGAAAAGCAGATTAAAATTAGAGCACAGAGGTTAAAGGTTAAAGGAAGTAATCTTTATATTGTTTCTGAAACAAATTTAGATATTTTAGAGAAGCATATACAGAATTTAAAACCTGATATAATCATAGTAGACTCTATACAAACGATGTTTAAAATGGAATTGCAATCTGCACCAGGAAGTGTAAGTCAAGTTAGAGAGTCTACATTGACTTTTATGAGGATTGCAAAAAGTCTTTCTATACCTATATTTATAGTTGGTCACGTCACTAAAGAAGGGGCCATTGCAGGTCCAAGAGTTTTAGAACATATGGTGGATACTGTTTTATATTTTGAAGGAGAAAGACATCATACCTATAGGGTTATTAGAGCTGTAAAAAATAGATTTGGTTCAACTAATGAAATAGGAATATTTGAGATGAAGGGAGATGGGCTAAAGGAAGTACTTAATCCATCAGAGGTTATGTTGTCAGGAAGGCCTGAGAACGTACCAGGTTCAGCTGTTGTTTGTAGTTTAGAGGGAACAAGGCCTGTTCTTGTTGAGATACAAGCCTTAACTTCTGCAACAGCCTTTGGTATGCCAAGAAGAATGGCAACAGGAATTGATTACAATAGAGTTGTACTTTTAATGGCGGTTTTAGAAAAAAGAGTAGGTATGCAACTTCAGACCTTTGATGCCTATATAAATGTTGTTGGCGGTTTAAAATTAGATGAGCCAGCCTGCGATTTAGGGATAGTTTGTGCAATTGCCTCAAGTTTCAGAAACATTCCAATTGACTCCAAAACGGTTGTGATTGGAGAATTAGGTCTTACTGGTGAAGTAAGAGGAGTAAATTTTATTGAAAAGAGAATTTTAGAGGCACAAAAACTTGGTTTTGAAAGATGTATAGTTCCTTATGAGAATTTAAAGGCTATTGAGGATAAGCTTGACATAAATGTAATTGGAGTAAAAATATATATGAAGTATTAGAAGAGATATTAGGGGGATAGTTAATATGAGATATAGAGAAACTGAACTTTTAAATGTTTTAAAGCTGATGGCACCAGGAACACCCCTAAGGGATGGACTTGAAAATGTTTTGAAGGCAAAAACAGGTGGACTTATTGTTATTGGTGATCAAGAAGAGATTATGAAAATAGTAGATGGTGGTTTTTATATAAATAGTGAATACTCACCTTCATATTTATATGAACTTGCAAAGATGGATGGTGCCATTATAATCAGCAGTGATTTAAAAAGGATTCTTTATGCAAATACACAGCTTATACCAGACCCAACTATTCCAACAACAGAAACAGGAACAAGGCATAGAACAGCAGATAGGGTTGCAAAGCAGACGGGAAATTTAGTTATTGCAATTTCTCAAAGAAGAAATGTAATAACAGTATACAAAGGAAACTTTAAATATGTTCTTAAGGATATAAGTATTATACTTACTAAGGCTAATCAAGCGATTCAAACTCTTGAAAGGTATAAGCAGGTTTTAGATGAAGCTATGTCAAATCTATCTGCATTAGAGTTTGAAGATTTAGTAACAGCCTATGATGTAACTGTAGCAATACAGCGAAATGAAATGGTAATGAGGATAGTCTATGAAATTGAAAAATATATATATGAGCTTGGAAATGAGGGAAGACTTGTTTCGATGCAGTTAGATGACTTAGCAGATGGAGTAGAGGAGGAGGGTATGCTTCTTATAAAGGATTATGCAGAACGTGATGTTGCAGATGTTCAAAAGGCAATAAGAAATATTCCTTCTGATGATTTAATAGACATAAATGTTGTTAGCAAAGTTTTAGGATATGCACCAGATGCTATGTTTGAAACAATGATATCTCCAAGGGGATATAGACTTTTAAATAAAATACCGAAGTTACCACAGGTAGTTGTAGAAAATATGGTTAAGACCTTCGGACAATTTAAGAATATATTAAATGCAACAATTGAGGAGTTAGATGCCGTAGAAGGTATAGGAGAGGCAAGAGCAAGAGCAATAAAGGAAGGATTAAGAAAGATTCAGGAACAAGTAATCCTAAACAGAAGAATATAATTGTTATTATTTAAATTTACCCCAAGAATGAATTTTTATTTAAAATCCTTCTTGGGGTATTTAGATATACAGATTTATAACATAGAGAATTTTCCGAGAGTAGTTATGTTTTTATATTCCTTTAAAAGCACATCAAATAGGTTGATGTTTAGTGCATCACAAAGAGCAGCAAGATAATATAGTTCTGATCCTATTTCGTCCTCTAAAACTTCACGACAGTTATCGCAAAGTTTCCCTTAATTTGATAAGATAGAAGTTTTGAAGCATCCTCTAAAGAACAGTCTTCAGGCAGCTTTTGTTTTTCTGCGTCTATCTTAATACAACCACAATTTGTTGCAGATTTTGCAATAGCTCGATTTATACGAGATTGTGATTCATTAAGTTTGGTCATTATGTCAAGTATGCTTTTGTGCCTTATTAGTGATTCAGAAACGGCATTTTGGAAGTCATCGATTATTATGTCCTTCATATGCTTACACCCCTTTTCTTAAAAATTAAACAGGAGGTACAAAGCTTACAATATGTTGGGGTAAACTTTGCTTTAATAATATTATAAATATTCTTACTTTAATGTGTCAAATGTAATGGGTTAATATATACAATATTTAACATATTAAAAAAGACATTAATATAATGAATTAAGGAGATTTTTAATTTTTAATAAAAGAGGGGTTGCTATGTTTAATATTGGAGATAAAATTTATCATCCTAAGTTTGGGGCAGGAAGTATAGTTAATATAGAGGAAAAGGAGATATTGAAGGAAATAAAAAGATATTATATGATAAAATTTATTATAGATGATATAGAGATTATGCTACCTGTAGATTATAATAGTCATAAAAAGGTGCGAAAAGTTATTAAAGAAGAAGAACTTAAGATTATATTTAGAAAAATGAGTGAATCTCCTAATAAGTTACCATCAAAATGGATTGATAGATTAAAATTATATGAACTAATATTATCAGAAGGAGATGCTTATAAGATTGCTGAAACCATCAGAGATATAAATTTCCTATCAAGTAAAAAACAGTTATCAAAAAGTGAGGATAAGATATTAGATAATTTTATTTTATTTTTATCCAGTGAAATTTCTATTATATTAAATGTATCAATTGAAGAAGCAAAGCAAAAATAATTAATAACTTATTGTCTAAAAATTAATAAAAATATAATAATATTATCTTTTACCTTCATTGCTTTTTTTATAATTGTTGTATAGTAAATATTAAAATATGGAAAATATATGTAATAGGAGGTGTATAAATGCTAAATAGGATATTTAGGTGGCTTTTACAATTTCGGACTTATACTGGGATATGTATTGACATCAATAGTTGTTAAAATTGACTACATCAAGCATTTATTTAATATCAACTCAACTTCACTTACAGGAATCATAATTTATATTTTTGGTATTTTATTGGTAGGACTAATATTCTATATCATATCACCCTTTATTATTTCTCTGGTATGGAAATTAGTTGAACTATTAGAAGCAGGATTACAAAAGGTTCCGACAAATGAAATAATAATTGGAGTAATTGGACTTATTATTGGACTTTTAATTGCAAACCTTCTTATAGGTTCAGTAGCAAGCTTTTGCAGACTAATTCTGTTTTATCGGTAATAGGCAGTGTGCTTTCTTTAATAGTAAACATTGTGTTTGGCACTTTAGGTGTAAACGTAGCAATTAAGAAAAAGGATGAATTATCAAATGTTTTTACCTTTATGAAGAAGTTTACTAAAGATAAAAAGCATAAGATTGATATTAAACCAAGTCAACCTAAAATATTAGATACAAGCGTAATTATCGATGGAAGAATTTTAGATATTTTAAAAACAGGATTCATTGAAGGTACTATAGTAATTCCTCAATTTGTCCTTGAAGAATTGAGACACATTGCCGATTCTTCTGATAATTTAAAAAGGGCAAGAGGTAGAAGAGGTCTTGATATATTAAATGAAATACAAAAGGAACTTCCTGTAAATGTAGAAATATGCGACAGGGATTTCCCAAATGTAGCTGAGGTTGACAGTAAATTATTAAAGCTTGCTGAAACTTTAGGTGGTAAGGTTATAACAAACGATTTTAATCTAAATAAAGTTGCAGAATTCCAGGGTGTTCCAGTTTTAAACATAAATGAACTTGCTAATGCAGTAAAGCCAGTTGTTATACCTGGAGAAGAAATGAATATCCATATTATAAAGGATGGAAAGGAATCGGGACAGGGTGTAGCATATCTTGATGATGGTACTATGATTGTTGTTGAAGGTGGAAAAAATATGTTGGAGAAGTTGTTGATGTTATTGTTACAAGTGTCCTTCAAACAGCAGCAGGAAGAATGATATTTGCTAAACTTAAAAATGCACAGGATAAAGCAGTATAGGAGGAATTATGGTTACAGCACTTATTGTAGCGGCAGGTAAAGGAAAGAGGATGGGATTAGGATATAATAAGCAGTATCTTTTATTAGATGGTAAAGAAGTAATAGCAAGAACAATAGATGTATTTGAAGAGGCTGATTTTATAGATAGTATAATTGTAGTAGTTTCGAAGGATGAATTAGATTATTTTAGAAGAAATATCATAGAAAAGTACAATTACAAAAAGGTTAGTAAAATTGTTTGTGGAGGAGAGGAAAGACAACATTCTGTTTATAACGGTCTGATTGAATGTGAAAAAAGTGATATAGTGGTTATACACGATGGTGCAAGACCTTTTGTAAAAAGGAACATATTATGGAAACAATAAATAAAGCAAAAATATATGGTGCATCTGCAGTTGCTGTTAAGGCAAAGGATACAGTAAAACTTGTAAAGGGAGATTTTTGAAAAGACTTTAGATAGAGATCATATATATTTCATTCAAACTCCACAAACCTTTCAATATGAATTGATTTTAGAAGCCCATAGATATGCACAGAAAAATGGAGTTGTTGCAACTGATGATACAAGTTTAATAGAGTTTATAGGGAAAAAAGTAGCTATTGTTGAGGGTTCCTATGATAATATAAAAATAACTACAAAGGAAGATATTTATTTAGCAGAGTTTATATTGAAAAAATGAAATTTTACAAAAATAAGTTGCAATTTTCATATGAGTATAATATAATGTAATATGTAAAGTAAATAGTTTAACGGAAACAACGGCGTTTCCTTATAATACACATTAAGTGTATATAAGGGGCGCCTTATCTTTTTGAAAAAGGGAGGTTTTTATATGGCAAACGGAAATGGAAAAATTGATTTAAAGCAAGTTTTTGGAGAAAATGTATTTAATGATGAAGTGATGAGGGAAAGGCTACCTAAGAATGTTTATAAATCCCTAAGAAGGACAATGGACGAAGGTGTTCCTCTTGACCCATCAGTTGCAGATATTGTTGCTAATGCTATGAAGGATTGGGCAATTGAAAAGGGTGCAACCCATTATACCCACTGGTTTCAGCCAATGACAGGAATAACTGCAGAAAAGCACGAATCCTTTTTAAATACAATAAGTGAAGGAAGAGCAATAACTGAGTTTTCAGGTAAATCTTTAATAAAGGGTGAACCTGATGCATCATCCTTTCCGTCAGGAGGTATAAGAGCAACTTTTGAAGCAAGAGGATATACTGTATGGGATGCTACATCCTATGCATTTTTAAAGGAGGATGAGGGTGGATTAACTCTTTGTATTCCGACTGCCTTCTGTGCCTATACAGGTGAAGCATTAGATAAAAAGACACCTCTTTTACGTTCAATGGAGGCAGTATCAAAGCAGGCACTTAGAATACTAAGGTTATTTGGTAATACAACAGCAAAAAAGTATTTGCGACAGTTGGAGCCGAACAGGAATACTTTTTAATAGATAAGGACCTTTATCTGAAGAGAAAAGACTTAGTTTTCACAGGAAGAACACTATTTGGGGCAAAGCCTCCAAAAGGACAAGAACTTGAGGACCATTATTTTGGAAGTTTAAAGGACAGGATAGCAAACTTTATGAAGGATTTAGACTATGAACTTTGGAAGATGGGAATACCAGTTAAGACTAAGCATAACGAAGTGGCCCCAGCACAACACGAAATAGCACCTATTTTTGAGAATGCAAACATTGCAACTGACCACAATCAGGTTATAATGGATACTTTAAAGAGAGTTGCAAACAGACACAATTTAGCTTGTCTTCTTCACGAAAAACCCTTTGCAGGAGTTAATGGTTCAGGAAAACACAACAACTGGTCTCTTTCTACAAATGAAGGTCAAAATCTATTTGAACCAGGTAAAACTCCCCACGAAAATGCACAGTTTTTAATATTTTTAAGTGCAGTTATAAAGGCTGTTGATGAATATGCTGAACTCTTAAGGGCCTCTGCGGCGAATACAGGAAATGACCATAGACTTGGTGCAAATGAGGCACCACCTGCTATAATATCTATGTTTTTAGGTGAACAGCTAACAGAGATTCTTGAAAACATTGAAAAGGGAAATGGTACAGAAAAGAGGGAAAGAGAATATTTAAGAATAGGAGTGAGTACTCTTCCACCGTTACCAAAGGATGCTACAGATAGAAACAGAACTTCGCCTTTTGCTTTTACAGGAAATAAATTTGAGTTTAGAATGGTACCTTCTTCATCTTCTATTGCAAATCCAAATGTTGTTTTAAACACTGCAGTGGCAGAAGTTTTAAGTGAAATTGCAGATAGACTTGAAAAGGCAACGGATTTTGATTTAGAGGTAAATACAATTGTTAAGGAAATAGTTAAGAACCATAAAAGAATAATATTTAATGGTGATGGTTATTCAGAGGATTGGGTAAAAGAGGCTGAAAAGAGAGGTCTTAAAAATATAAAAATACGGTTGATGCTATTCCAGCGTGGATTTCTGATAAAGCAATTAATTTATTTGTAAAACACGGAGTATTTACAGAAGTTGAACTTAGAGCAAGATACGAAATTAAGTTAGAGGAATATATAAAGCACATTAATATAGAAGCACGAACTATGATTGATATGGTTAAAAAACAAATAGTACCAGCAGTTATAAGAGAAATAACAGATGTTTCAAAATCAATAAATGAAGTTAGAATGGCAATTCCGGATGTTGATGCAGAAGCACAATTAGAAGTATTAAAGGAGTTACAGTATAATTTAAATGAATTAAGAAGAGAAACTTTAGAACTTGAAAAGAATTAGAAGCTGCTCATAGTTTTGAAGGGGATATTTTCAAAAAGCAGTAGTATTTAGAGATAAAGTAGCAGAAAAGATGAAACAAGTAAGGGTTTATGGCGACAAACTTGAAATGATGGTTGATGAAAATAAATGGCCATTCCCAAGCTATGAGAAGTTACTATTCTATGTGTAATTTTTAAAAATAACTTAAGTTGATTTAGGTTATAGTAGTTTTGTTATAAAGGCTCCTACTATGGATTAAATTGGTGTAATAAACTATAAAGTCCATAGAGGGGCCTTAAAATTTGTTTGTATGTTTATGTTAAGTAAACATTAAGATTTGTTAGTGTTGCTTGGAGTATTTAAAATATTGTGGTATAATTTACCTGTATTAGGAGGTGCGTTATGAGGATAGGTCACGGTTATGATGTACATAAACTTGTTGAAGGAAGAGACCTTATAATAGGTGGTGTGAAAATACCATACGAAAAGGGACTTTTAGGCCATTCTGATGCAGATGTGCTTCTCCACGCTATAATGGATGCAATACTTGGAGCTGCTGCATTAGGTGATATAGGTAAACATTTCCCAGATACAGATGAAAGATTTAAGGGTGCCGATAGTATGAAGTTGTTTGAGTATGTAATTGAACTGATTGGGAAAAGAGGTTTTAGGGTAAATAACATAGATGCTACAATAATAGCCCAAAGACCAAAGATGGCACCTTATATTGATAGGATGAGAAAAAATATTGCAGAGGTTTGTAAAGTAAGTATAGATGATGTAAATGTAAAGGCTACAACAGAGGAGGGACTTGGATTTACAGGAGAGGGGTTAGGTATTGCAGCCCATTCTGTTTGTACAATTATAAGGGGGAATAGAATGATTGAGGTAATGGGGTTAACTAAAAATTCAAAGATGTAACTGCAGTTGAAAATATTAGCTTTAAAGTAGATGAGGGTGAAATAGTTGGACTTTTAGGAGAAAATGGGGCAGGAAAAACAACTACATTAAGAATGATTTCAACAATGCTAAAGCCAACATCGGGTACAGCAAAAATATGTGGCTTAGATTTAATTAAAAATCCAGATGAAGTAAGAAAAAAGATAGGAATTTTGTTTGGTGGAGAGGTAGGGTTATATGATAGGTTAACTGCAAGAGAAAATATTAAGTATTTTGCAGATTTAGGGGGACTTTCAAAGGAAGAGACCGACAAAAACATAGAAATGTTAGCACAGATGCTGGATATGAAGGAATATATGGATAGGCGTGTTGGAAAGTTCTCAAGGGAATGAAACAAAAGGTTGCAATAGCAAGAGCAATTGTTCATAATCCTGATGTTATGCTTTTGACAGAACCAACAATAGGTCTTGATGTTTCATCCAGTGCTATTGTTCAGGATTTTATATTAGACTGTAAGAAGAAAGGAAGAACCATTATATTTTCAAGTCATAGTATGAGGGAAGTTGAAAAGTTGTGTGATAGGGTAGTAATTATTCACAAGGGTAGACTTGTTTATGATGGAAGGATTGAAGATTTAAGAAGAGAATATAATGGTGAGGATTTAGAAAAAGTATTTTTGAGATTGGTGGGGATAAAAATGAATAGTTTGTGGGGAATTGTTTTTAGAAAGGAATTAAAGGATTTATTTAGAGATAGAAAGACGGTTATTATGTCTGTTGTGCTTCCATTAGTTCTTTTTCCGCTGTTATTTGGGCTAATAGGTAGAGGCGTTAAAAGTTCTACTGAAAAAGTGGCTAATGAAGTAAAGATAGCCTATGTTGGAGGAGAATCCTCTCTAAAAAGCTTTTTATCTCAGGTACCTAACATAAAGATTATTGAAACACAAGATTATAAAGAAGCAATAAAAAAGGTAGTGTATATTTAGCGGTTGTTGTAGGAGAAGATTTTGATTTTAATATGGCAAAGGATAAGATGTCGGAAATAAAAATTATATATGATTCAGAGAGTACAAATTCCCAAACTGCCTTGGATGTTGTTGAAGACATTATTAATTCTTATAAGGATGAGGTTGTAAAAAGAAGGCTTAAGGCAAAGGGAATAGATATATCAATTTTAAAACCCATTGAGGTTAAGAATGAACCAATAAACAAAGAAAAGGCAAATCAAGGTGCCCTTATTTTAACTATGCTTCTTCCTCTTTACTTAATAATATATGCAATAACAGGTCCAATGGCTGCTGCAGTTGATTTAGGTGCAGGTGAAAAGGAAAGGGGAACATTAGAGCCGCTTCTTACAACTCAAGCAAGCAGAATGCAACTATTGTTCGGTAAACTTTTTGCAATAACTATTATGGGAATTATAGGAACTACCTCTTCCTTAACAGGACTATATATAGCCTTTAAATATTCTATGAATTTTTAGGTGAGTTTGGATTGAATATTTCTATAGGCTCTCTTGTATTAATAGGAATTACTGCAGTAATATTAAATATGATTTTTGCAGCACTTGAACTGGCTGTAAGTATATATGCAAGGTCCTTTAAAGAAGCCCAAACATATTTATCTCCTGTTACAATAATTGGTATGATAGTTGCCTATGGAACCTATATGATGGATGTAAAGAATGTATCTACAGTAATGTTTAATATACCTCTTGCAAACATATCGCTCATTATAAAAGAATTTATAATTGGAATCTATAATCCTTTGCATATAACTATAACATTTGCTTGGGCGTTAATTTATATTGTAGCATCTATAATGTTTGCAAGGTATATGTTTAGTAGAGAAGAAGTAATATTTAGAACTTGACTAAAAGCCCCTTGAAGATAGTTAAACTAACTTCAAGGGGTTGACTTGTTTAATTATGGATCATTTCATCCAATATGTCCTTTATACTTGAGGTTAAATAGGATATTTTATCCTCGAGCATTTTTGCTCTCAATATAAATATCATCTACTTCTACAAGTTTAATTCTGGTTTCGATATTATTAAGTTTCCTATAGGCCTGGGTAAAGAGATTATTAAGTAAATATCCCTTTGAGGAAGGATTAGAATTGCATAGATACAGGCATTTTATAAATCCAAGACTTTGCGAAAAATAAGAAAGGGAAAGAAGATAGTCGTTATAGATTTCACGATATATAGGCATAGATTCTTTAGATACTTTAATTCCCTTTAAGTGATATGAAAGGTTAAAAAGTGCTTTTTCTAAGGAGTTCATCTTAAAAATTATTCCTGCAAGAGTACTTTCCTTATATTTAGTTTCCAAGGGGAAAACCTCCTAAAATTTATTTATACTATAAAATATGCAGATAATATTATTAAGATGTTTAGTTTACATTACTTAAATTTGTGTTAACTTTAGGCAATATGTTGTACGTATACAGCGGACAATGCAAGAAATATTTTTAGATGTGATGTAAAATATTAGATATATAAAGAAAGAATATAATAATGCAAGAAATTAAAAGAAATGTTCATTCAATTATATTTAATGAGTAAATATTAAAAAATATAGGTTAATATAAGATATAATAAGGATAAATTAAATTGAATTTTTTGTCGAGTATTGTATATTAATATTAAGATAATTTAAAATTTTTATAGGAATGAGGGAAAAATATGCAAGTTACTTTTGAAATGATTAAAGAGGCTCAAAAAGATTAGATGGAGTAGTGAGAAAAACAGAACTTGCTAAGTCCTATAGCTTAACTCAATTAACGGGAATGAATGTATTTTTAAAGGCAGAGAATAGACAAAAGACGAATGCATTTAAATTAAGAGGAGCGTATAACAAAATAGCAAGTCTAACAGAAGAAGAAAGAAAAAGAGGAGTTATAGCTTCATCTGCAGGAAATCATGCACAGGGTGTTGCATATGCTGCAAAGGTTTTTGGGATAAATGCAACTATATGTATGCCAGAGACTGCTCCCAAGACTAAGGTAGAATCAACAAAATCTTATGGTGCAACAGTAGTTCAATATGGACTTGTGTATGATGATTGTTATCAAAAGGCTGTTGAAATTCAAAAGGAAACAGGTGCAACATTTGTGCATCCCTTCAACGACCCATATGTTATTGCTGGACAGGGAACAATAGGTCTTGAAATACTTGATGAATTTAGTGATGTTGATGCTATTGTTGTTCCAATAGGTGGAGGTGGAATTATATCAGGTATAGCAATAGCAATGAAGCATATAAAACCAAGCATAAAGGTAATTGGGGTTCAGGCTGAGGTTATAGCTTCAACAAGAGCATCACTTGATGCAGGTAAGATAGTGACACTACCAGGTGTGAAGTCATTAGCAGATGGTATTTCAGTTAAGACACCAGGGGATGTAACTTTTGATATAATACAAAAATATGTTGACGATGTAGTTACTGTATCAGAGGATGAGATAGAGGATGCAATATATAGACTACTACAAAAATCAAAGCTTGTAGTTGAAGGAGCTGGTGCAACAACAGCAGCTGCTGTTATAAATGGAAAGGTAAATATGTCTGGTAAAAATGTTGTTTGTGTATTAACTGGTGGAAATATAGACCCTATGGTACTTGCGAATATAATTCAAAAAAGAATGCATAGCTACAGATTCATCTGTAGCTTTTTTAATATATGTGTTGAAAAAAATGAATAAATATATAAAATTGTATTAGTATATTATTTTACGGAGGTGTATTATGGAAAGAGTTAGATTTGCCCCAAGTCCAACAGGGCATTTGCATATAGGTGGTGCAAGAACAGCACTATTTAATTATCTTTATGCTAAGAAGACTGGTGGAAAGTTTTTGCTTAGAATTGAAGATACAGATTTAAACCGTTCTACAGAGGAATCAGAAAAGGTTATTATTGAAGGTTTAAAGTGGCTTGGAATAAATTGGGACGAAGGTATAGAGGTTGGAGGAGAACACGGGCCTTATAGATCAACAGAAAGAGTACATATATACAATCCATATGTTCAAAGGCTTTTAGATGAAGGGAAGGCATATCTTTGCTACTGCTCAGAAGAGGAGCTTGAAAAAGAAAGAGAAGAGGCACTAAAAGAGGAGAAATGCCAAGATATTCAGGTAAATGTAGAAACTTAACAGAAGAAGAGAGAGAAAGGTTTGAAAAAGAAGGTAGAAAGCCTGTTGTAAGATTTAGAGTGCCAGAAGATGAGCTAATTGTAGTAGATGACCTTGTAAGAGGAAGAGTAGAGTTTAATTCAAACGATATTGGGGATTTTATTATAGTAAAATCAGACGGAATACCTGTTTACAACTTTGCAGTTACAATTGATGACTATTTAATGAAAATAACTACAGTAATTCGTGGAGAAGAACATCTTTCAAATACACCAAGACAAATTCTTATATATAAGGCATTAGGTTTTGATATTCCAAAGTTTGCACACGTTTCTTTAATACTTGGAAAAGATAGAACAAAGATGAGTAAACGCCACGGTTCGACTTGGGTAGAACAATATAGAGATGCGGGATATCTTCCAGAGGCTATAATTAACTTCCTTGCTCTACTTGGATGGTCTCCTGAGGGAGAAGAAGAAATATTTTCTATGGAAGAACTTGAAAAAATGTTTGATATAAATAGGGTAAGTAAGAATCCAGCTGTTTTTGATATCGATAAGTTAAATCATATAAATGGGATTTATATAAGAAATGCAGAGCTTGATAGAATAGTTGATTTAGCAATTCCTCATCTTGTAAAAGGTGAGTTTATTACAGAGGAATTTGCAAATACAAATAGAGAATGGATATCAAAGATAGTAGATACAGTAAGAGGCGGATTATCCAATGTTTCAGAGATTGTAAACCACGTGGGTATATTCTTTGGAGAAGAAGTTAATTTAGAAAACGAAGAAGCACAGGAAGTATTAAAGCAAGAACACGTTGCTGCACTACTTGATGAATTTAAGAATATACTATTAGAAACAGAAGTAGTTACTAAAGAAAATGCAAAGGACATAATGAATGAAGTTAAAAGAGAACAGGAGCAAAGGGAAAAGCGTTATTTATGCCAATAAGAGTTGCTGTAACAGGTCAAGTTCACGGTCCTGAGCTTGTGAATGTTTTAGAAATATTAGGTAGAGATATGTTAATAAAAAGAATTGAATATGTAAAACAAAATTTGCTATAATAAAATAAAAGGCAATGAAGGGAAGAATAAGGAATTAATCCATTTCAGAGAGTAGCTGTCTTAGGCTGTGAGCAGCTATATGGACACTCCTTTAGTGCGTCCTTGAGCTTTTCTACTGAAGGTCAAGTAGGTAGAGACGGTAATTCCGTTATAATTTTGAGTGAGGCTATTGCCTAATTAGAGTGGAACCACGGAGTGCCCCTTCGTCTCTAAGGAGATGGAGGGGTTAATTTATATAATAAAGAGGTGATGTTATGGGAATTAAGGTTTTTAATACTATGACAAGACAAAAGGAAGATTTTGTAACAGTAGAACCTGGTGTTGTTAAGATGTATGTATGTGGACCTACTGTTTACAACTTTTTCCACATAGGTAATGCAAGAACCTTTATTGTGTTTGATACCATTAGAAGATATCTGGAGTATAGAGGGTATCAAGTAAAATTTATTCAAAACTTTACAGATATTGATGATAAAATGATTAAGAGGGCAAATGAAGAAGGTGTAACTGTAAAGGATGTAGCAGAAAAATATATAAGTGAGTATTATAAGGATGCAGATGCATTAAATTTAAAAAGAGCAACTGTGAATCCAAGGGCTACAGAGTATATAAATGAGATAATAAAGTTCGTTAAGGATTTAGAGGACAAAGGATTTGCCTATGCAGTTGATGGGGATGTTTACTTTGATACTACTAAATTTAAAGAGTACGGAAAATTAAGCCATCAGAGCATAGAGGATTTAGAGGCTGGTGCAAGAATTGAGGTAGATGAGAGAAAGAGAAATCCTATGGATTTTGCACTATGGAAGGCCAAAAAGAGGGAGAACCAGCGTGGGAAAGCCCTTGGGGTGAAGGAAGACCAGGTTGGCATATAGAGTGTTCAACAATGGCTTGCTCGCTACTTGGTGAAACTATTGATATTCACGGTGGCGGAGCAGACTTAGTATTTCCTCACCACGAAAATGAAATAGCACAAAGTGAAGCAAGAAATGGCAAACCTTTGCTAAGTATTGGATGCACGCTGCCTATTTAAATGTAAACAATCAAAAGATGTCAAAATCATTAAATAACTTTTTACAGCAAGAGAAATATTAGAAAAATATGATGCAGAAGTTATTAGAATGTTTATGTTGTCTGGACACTATAGAAATCCTATTAACTTTAGCCTTGATTTATTAGAACAAGCAAAGGCTGGACTTGAGAGAATTTATAATTCTATATCAAATCTTGAACACGTAATTGAGCTTTCAAAGTTTGACACAATTAAGGAAGAAGAAAAGGAATTTAGTGTAAAACTTGATGGTTATAGAGATAGGTTTATTGAAGTTATGGATGATGATTTTAATACTGCAGATGCAATTTCTGTTATTTTTGATATGGTAAGGGATATTAATAGTAATATTAACCTTGAAAGTTCTAAGGAAATTGCAAAGAAGGCGTTAGATTTAATAAGGGAGCTTGGTTCTCCACTTGCAATACTTCAAAAAAGACTAAAGAAGATTTAGATGAAGAGATTGAAAGACTTATTGAAGAAAGACAAAAAGCAAGAAAAGAAAAGAATTTTGCTCTTGCAGATAAGATAAGAGATGAGCTTAAAGCAAGGGAATAATATTAGAGGATACACCACAGGGTGTAAGGTGGAAGAGGATGTAAAAGGGGCCTTAAGGCCCTTTTAAAATATATAGGTAAGGTAGGAGAAGAGGGAACCGATTAATATTCCGGCTGCTACGTCTGTTGGATAGTGGACTCCAAGGTAAATTCTTGATAGACCTACTAAAAGGGCAAGCGAGATAAATAAAACTGATAGATAAGGAAAGAAAAATGCTAATGTTGTAAATATTGAAAACGCAGCTGTTGTGTGCCCAGATGGAAAGGAATAATCCTTTAGTTCGATGTTAAAGGATGAAAAATCCTTATTTATCCAACAAGGTCTTTGTCTTGAGAAGGCCTTTTAATAAAATGTACACAAATATGGCTTGTGGATAGAGATATTAAGCAATTTTTACCGCATTCCTTTAGATAATCATTTCCGCAAAATATCATTAAAAGAGGCATCACTATTGTAAAAACAGGTCCCCCAAGATGAGTCACTAAGGGCATTATCTTGTCAAAAAGTTTTCGTTTGTATATTATATTAAAAGCATATAAAATTCTTAGGTCATTTTCAAAGATAAAAGATTTTACCTTTTTCATATTATCCTCCAAATCTTTTATTAATATAATAATATATTTTTGTTATAATGGTGTAAAGTTAATATTAAATAAGATTAAGAAAGGGAGCTTAAAATGTTAAATGTTGACAAGTATATAGGACTTAGCAGAAGAGAAGTAGGACTATTAAGTCCTATTATTTGGGCGTATATTGGAGATGCTGTATATGAGATGTTTGTAAGAAGTCACCTTATTACAAAGGGTATAGTAAAACCAAACCAAATCCATAGAGCGTCAATAATGTATGTTAAGGCATCAAATCAGGCACAGTTTTTAAGGGAAATTGAACCTATTCTAACAGAAGAGGAGCTTGATATAGTAAGAAGGACAAGGAATGCAAAGGTAGGACACGTTCCTAAAAATGCAAATTTATTTGATTACAAAATGGCTACTGCCTTTGAAGGGTTAATAGGATATCTCTACCTTACAAGAAGATACGATAGACTTGACGAAATTGTAGATATTACTTTAAATAAAATTAATGTATAAGGGATGGTGTTTTTATGGAATCAAAATTAAAAGTTAAGCTTTTAGCCTATACTCCTGATGCTGAAAAAATAGTAGCATCAGCTGCAAAATTATGTTATAGTGCAGTTGGAGTGGAAGAAATTTCAAATAAACTTGATGATGAATCAACAGAGAGATTTTTAAATATGCTTATGTCATTAGGGCACGAATCTCCTATAGAGCATATAAGTTTTACCTTTGCAATTGAAGGTATATCAAGAGCTTGTAGCCATCAGCTTGTAAGACATAGAATAGCTTCCTATTCACAACAAAGTCAAAGGTATGTTAGACTTAATCAATTTGAATACATTATTCCTCCAGCAATATATGAAAATGAAGAGGCATTAAATTTGTTTCTTGAAGCTATGAAGAAGGATCAAGAATACTATGACAAAATATCTGCTATATTAAAGGAAAACCATATGAAAAGATTGATTAAAGAAGGGGAAGATGAAAATAGTGCTGAAAAAAGGCTGAAAAAATGGCAATAGAAGATGCAAGATATGTATTTCCTAATGCCTGTGAAACTAAAATTGTTGTTACAATGAATGCAAGAACTCTTTTGCACTTCTTTAATCATAGATGCTGTACAAGAGCTCAATGGGAAATAAGACAGGTTGCTGATGAAATGCTAAAGCAAGTGAAGGAGGTAGCACCTACGATATTTAAATTTGCTGGACCATCCTGTATAAGGGGTGCTTGTAAAGAGGAAGTATGAGTTGTGGTAAACAAAAGGAAATGAGGGAAAAATACTTATAAAAAGGAGAGAAAATGTATGAACAAAACTAAAAAGAAAGTAGATTTTAAAAATGAAAATGTAGAAAATATTGTAGAAGGTAAAAACCCTGTTATAGAGGCATTAAAATCAGATACAACTGTTGAGAAGATATATATTGCAAAGGGTTTATCACAAGAAGGACCTATGAAACTAATAAATGCTTTAGCAAAGGAGAAGGGAATTCCAGTTATAGAGGTTGATAGAAAGAAACTTGATGATATGTCTGTAATTAATGTACATCAAGGGGTTATTGCAGTTGTTTCTCCCTATAAGTATTCAACAGTAGATGAAATTTTAGAATATGCTAAGGAGAAGGGAGAAGATCCTTTTATAATTTTACTTGATGAAATTGAGGATCCGCATAATTTAGGTTCGATTATAAGGTCGGCAAATGTATTTGGAGCCCACGGAGTTGTAATTTTAAAAGAAGATCAGCATTAGTTACCCCAACAGTTATAAAGGCATCTGCAGGAGCTGCAATGCACACAAAGGTTGCTAAGGTTACAAACCTAACACAAACAATAAAGGAACTAAAAGAAAAGGGTCTTTGGATAATAGGAACAGATATGGATGGTGAGATAAGTTATAAAACAAATCTTAAAGGACCGATTGGTCTTGTAATTGGAAGCGAAGGTAAAGGACTTTCAAGGCTTGTTAAAGAAAATTGTGATATTATTGTAAAGATACCTATGATGGGGCAAGTTAATTCCTTAAATGCTTCTGTTGCAGCAGGGGTTGTAATGTATGAAGTTATAAGACAGAGGGGAATATAAAGTGGAATTTAAAAGATATATGTTTGTGGATGGCTATAATGTAATAAATCAATGGAATATTTTAAAAAATATTAAAGATGAAAATTTAGATTATGCCAGAGATAAACTGGTTGATTTATTGCAGGAGTATTCAGTTATAAAGAATACAACTGTAATAGTTGTTTTTGATGCACACCTTCAAAGGGGAAAGTAGAAAGTGTACAAAGAATAGGAAATATTGATGTTGTATATACAAAAGAGGGTGAAACTGCCGATTGTTATATAGAGAGAAACGTTGCACATTACTCTAAAAAGGGCAAGTATATGTGGTAACCTCCGACTATATAGAGCAGAGAATAATTCTTCAGATGGGTGGTGCAAGAATTACTCCAACAGAACTTTGGTGGGAGATAGAGACATTAAAAAAGAGGTTAAGAAAAAGTCGAATGTTAGCTATAAAGATAAAACCATTACACTTGCTGATGTCTTAGATGAGGAAATTTTGGAAAAACTTGAAAAAATGCGTCGAAAGCGTTGAAAATACTTGATTTATGGAGGATTTAGCATTATAATTTATTTTAGTTGAGGCCTTTGATTTAGGGGGTTAAATTGAGTTATAATTTAGCTAAACAAAATAAAATGTTGAATTATATTGATATGGTGGATGAAGAAATTGTTGAACTTGCCAAAAGGGGGATAATAAAGCAGAGGAATATTTGATAAATAAATATAAAAATTACGTTAAATCAAAGGCTAAAAGTTATTTTTTAGTTGGAGCTGAAAAGGAAGATTTATATCAAGAAGGAATGATAGGTTTATATAAAGCAATAAGAGATTTTAAGCCAGAAACGCTTGCTTCCTTTAGAGCTTTTGCAGAAATATGCATTACAAGACAAATAATAACAGCAATTAAAACTGCAACCAGACAAAAACATATTCCTCTAAATAGCTACATATCGCTAAATAAACCTGTTTATGATGAAGAATCAGATAGAACTCTTATAGATGTTTTATCTACTATATATGTATCAGACCCAGAAGAGCTTATAATAAGCAAAGAACAGAGAAAAAGATTGAAAAGAGAATGAGGGAAGTATTGAGTGATTTAGAACTTGAGGTTTTGAGAAGTTATTTAAATGGAAAAACCTATCAAGAGATTGCCTGTGATTTAGATAGACACGCAAAGTCAATAGACAATGCACTTCAAAGAGTAAAAAGAAAAATAGAAAAGCTATTGACAGAGGATTAATTATAATATTGACATATTTTTTTAAGAGTGTACAATATAATACTGAAGTGTATTCTGAGCTTTGCCCATGTAGCTCAGTAGGCAGAGCGTCACCTTGGTAAGGTGGAGGTCGTCGGTTCAATCCCGATCATGGGCTCCATTATTTTACATTTATGAAACACCAGGATGAGTTTTTCTGTCAGACATATCGCCCAACTAAAAATGGGCGAAAAAATAAACTAGGGTATGAACAGTCCGAAGTTACGCCTGTGGAGATTAATAATCTGTGAAGCAGGAACCCAAAATGGGAAGTTCAAATTTTGCAATATTAAACTATACATAAAGGAGGAGAAGAGAAATGGCAAAGGCACATTTTGAGAGAACCAAGCCACACGTAAACATAGGAACAATAGGACACGTAGACCACGGTAAGACAACATTAACAGCAGCAATAACAACAGTATTAGCTCAATACGGAAGAGCACAAGCAACAAAGTATGACGAAATAGATAAGGCACCAGAAGAAAAGGAAAGAGGAATAACAATCAACACAGCACACGTTGAATACGAAACAGAAACAAGACACTATGCACACGTTGACTGTCCAGGACACGTTGACTACGTAAAGAATATGATAACAGGAGCAGCACAAATGGACGGAGCGATCTTAGTAGTTAGTGCAGCAGATGGTCCAATGCCACAAACAAGAGAGCACATACTACTTGCAAGACAAGTTGGTGTTCCATACATTGTAGTATTCCTAAACAAGGCAGATATGGTAGACGACCCAGAACTAATCGACCTAGTAGAAATGGAAATCAGAGACCTACTAAACGAATATGAATTCCCAGGAGATGACACTCCAATAGTAGTAGGATCAGCACTACAAGCATTAGAATGTGGATGCGGAAAGCCAGATTGTCAATGGTGTGGAAAGATATTAGAGCTTATGAACACAGTAGATAGCTACATTCCAACACCAGAAAGAGATAGAGATAAGCCATTCCTAATGCCAGTAGAAGACGTATTTACAATCACAGGAAGAGGAACAGTTGCAACTGGTAGAGTAGAAAGAGGAGTACTAAAGGTAGGAGACGAAGTAGAAATTGTAGGACTATCAGATGAAAAGAAGAAGACAGTAGTAACTGGAGTAGAAATGTTCAGAAAGATACTTGATATGGCAGAAGCAGGAGACAACATAGGAGCACTATTAAGAGGTGTAACAAGAGACGAAATCGAAAGAGGTCAAGTACTTGCAAAGCCAGGATCAGTAAATCCACACAAGAAGTTTGAAGGTCAAGTATACGTATTAAAGAAAGAAGAAGGTGGAAGACATACTCCATTCTTCAACGGATACAGACCACAATTCTACTTCAGAACAACAGACGTTACAGGTTCAATTAAGCTACCAGAAGGTGTAGAAATGTGTATGCCAGGAGACCACATCAATATGGAAGTTGAACTAATCACTCCAATCGCTATGGAAGAAGGATTAAGATTCGCTATCCGTGAAGGTGGAAGAACTGTAGGTGCTGGTGTTGTTGCTAAGATTTTTGAATAATAACATTGGGAGCTTAGGGTTATCCTGAGCTTCCTATTTTACTTTTAATATGGTAAATATTAAATTTATTTGTGTTCTTGACACAATGTAGTATTTATGATAAATTAAAATAGAATGCTTAAAAATAGTGATGTAGCACTTTTCTCAACTAGGAGGTGTAGAAGGTGAGAGTAAAGATAACATTAGCTTGTACAGAATGTAAGCAAAGAAATTATCACACAACTAAAAACAAGAAGAATGACCCAGATAGAATAGAGCTAAATAAATACTGCAAATTCTGCAAGAAGCATACTGTTCATAAAGAAACAAAGTAATTTTGATTAAGGATGTGAATCTTATGGCAGCTAAATCAAATGGGGTAGTGTCATATTTTAAGGATATAAAGGCCGAATTTAAAAAATTACCTGGCCTACATTAAATGATGTAAAGGAAGCAACAATTAAGACACTTGTGGTTATGTTGTTCTTTACAATAATAATAGCCGTATATGATTCAGTGTTTAGTAACATACTAAAGGGTGTCCTCAATTATTTTAAATAAAAGGAGGGAGGGACTATAAAGGTTAGTCCCTTAAGCTATGGCAGAAAGAGCAAGATGGTATGTAGTACACACATACTCAGGTTATGAAAACAAGGTTAAGGCAAATTTAGAAAAGACTATAGAAAACAGAGGTTTGCATGACCTTATACAAGATGTTCAAATTCCTTTAGAGGATGTCGTTGAAACAAAAACGATAAAACAAAAGTAGTTCAAAGAAAAAAATTCCCAGGATATGTTTTGGTTAAAATGGTTATGACAGATGAGTCTTGGTATGTAGTTAGAAACACAAGAGGTGTTACAGGTTTTGTAGGACCAGGCTCTAAACCAGTGCCTTTAACAGATGAAGAGGTTGAGGCAATGGGAATTGTTGAACCAGTGCAGCTTATAGATGTAGAAGTAGGTGAAAACGTTAGAATAATAAGCGGTGCATTAGAAAGCTGCATAGCTGAAATTAAAGAAATTAACTATGAAAAGAAAAAGATAAAAGCTCTGGTTAATATGTTCGGAAGGGAAACTCCTATCGAACTTGATTTTAACCAGATTGAAAAGATATGATTTCGCATTTTAAGGAGGTGTATAGAAAATGGCAAAGAAAGTAGTAGGTATGGTAAAACTTCAATTACCTGCAGGTAAGGCAACTCCAGCCCCACCAGTAGGTCCAGCACTTGGTCAACACGGTGTTAACATTATGGGATTCTGTAAGGAATTTAATGCAAAGACTGCAAATCAAGCAGGATTAATAATCCCAGTTGTTATCACAATATATCAAGACAGATCCTTCAACTTTATACTAAAGACTCCTCCAGCAGCAGTACTATTAAAGAAGGCAGCTGGTATAGAGTCAGGTTCAGCAGTACCAAACAAGCAAAAGGTAGCTAAGGTTTCAATGGCTAAGGTAAGAGAAATAGCTGAACTTAAAATGCCAGACCTAAATGCAGGTTCATTAGATGCTGCGATCAGCATGATCAAGGGAACTGCAAGAAGTATGGGAATTGAAATAGTTGAGTAATTTCCTGCTTTTTAGTGGGAGGTTATTACCGTTAATACCACATAAGGAGGGTTAAAGATGAAAAGAGGAAAGAATTATTTAGAAAGTGCAAAGCTTGTAGATAAGAGCGTACTTTATAGTCCAAAGGAAGCTTTAGATTTAGCAATCCAAACTGCTAAGGCTAAGTTTGATGAAACAATCGAAGTGCATGTAAGACTTGGTGTAGATCCAAGACATGCTGACCAACAAGTTAGAGGAGCAGTTGTTCTTCCACACGGTACAGGAAAAACTGTTAAGGTTTTAGTGTTTGCTAAGGGAGATAAGGCTAAGGAAGCTGAAGCTGCAGGTGCAGATTATGTAGGAGCAGAAGAACTTGTTGATAAGATTCAAAAGGAAAACTGGTTTGACTACGATGTAGTAGTAGCAACTCCAGATATGATGGGTGTTGTAGGTAGATTAGGTAAGATACTTGGTCCAAAGGGACTTATGCCAAACCCAAAATCAGGTACAGTTACATTTGATGTTGCTAAGGCAATAGCTGAAATTAAAGCAGGTAAGGTTGAATATAGAGTTGACAAGACTGCTATAGTACACGTTCCAATTGGAAAGAAGTCATTTGGAACTGAAAAGCTTCTTGATAACTTCCATACATTAATGGAAGCTATAGTAAAGGCTAAGCCAGCAGCAGCAAAAGGACAATACATCAAGAGTGTTACAGTTTCAAGTACAATGGGACCTGGAATTAAGATAAATCCAGCAAAGACTCTTGAATAATATATTGACACGCTGCTTTAAATTTGATATAATATTTAAGTCGAACTGAATACGAAAAAAATGCCGTAGACAGTAGGTGCCATAGTGCATAACGGGTAACCGACCTACCGAGGTTTTAGATATGATATTTAGGCCTCTCTATGTCTACGGGAGGCCTTTTGTGTTTAGCAAAAGGCCTATATAAAAGGCAAGGAGGTGTAAACGGTGGGCAACAGAGAAATTAAAGAAGCAAAAGTAAGAGAACTTGCAGAAAAATTCCAAAAAGCCCAAGCAGCTATTTTGACATCATATATAGGTATTACAGTTGAGCAAGATACTGAGCTTCGTAAAAATATGAGAGAAGCGGGCGTAGAATACAAAGTTGTAAAGAATACTTTAGCTTTAAGAGCAGCTAAGGAAGCAGGTATTGAAGGTTTAGATCAATATTTTGAAGGACCAGTTGCTATTGCTTTTGGATACGATGATCCAACTGCACCAGCAAGAATACTTGCTAACTTTGCTGAAAAGAATAAAGCAATACAACTAAAAGCAGGTGTTGTACAAGGACAATTATTTGACACTGCGAAGGTTGTTGAATTATCAAAGATACCACCAAGAGATGTTCTTATTGCAAAATTCCTTGGAAGTATCAAGTCACCATTATCAAGCCTTGTTTATGTGCTTGATGCTATTAGAAAACAAAAAGAAGAAGCAAATGCATAATAATTAAAATTTAGTGGAGGTGTTTTAAAATGACAATTCAAGAAATCATTCAAGCTATAGAAAATATGACTGTTCTTGAACTAAATGAATTAGTAAAAGCATGTGAAGAAAAGTTCGGAGTTAGTGCAGCAGCTCCAGTAGCAGTTGCAGGTGCAGCAGCTGCAGCAGCTCCAGCAGCTGAAGAAAAGACTGAATTTGATGTAATTCTTGCAAATGCAGGTGCTGAAAAGGTTAAGGTAATTAAGGTTGTAAGAGAACTAACTGGTCTTGGATTAAAGGAAGCTAAGGACCTAGTTGACAACGCTCCAAAGACTCTAAAGGAAGCTGTAAGCAAGGAAGAAGCTGAACAAATAAAGGCAAAGCTTGCTGAAGTAGGAGCAACTGTAGAAATAAAGTAATTTAAGAATAAATAAAAGAGTTACTGAATGAACATTCAGTAACTCTTTTTATTTTTAAATTATACAACAAAGACCATTTTTTATTATTTTGTAAATTTGTCGCAGATTAATTTTTGTTTTTTATTATTATCTTGACACATAATTAGGATTATGGTATCATATTAAAATGCACGAATAATGGGATTATTATGCAATAATATAATTTATTTTGTATATTATTTTCTTATTATGTAAAAAATATATAGATAGCTGATAAATATTTTATTTAAATTAACATATAGTGTCAATAGTCATTTATTAATACATAAGGGGTGAGATTTTAATGGTACATCCTGAAAACAATATCGTACATCCTGTTCAAGTTGGCAAGAGAACAAGGATGAGCTTTTCAAAGATCAAAGAAGTCATTGACATGCCAAATCTTATCGAAGTACAGCTTAACTCATATCAATGGTTCTTAGATGAAGGGTTAAGGGAAGTATTTGAAGACGTTAATCCAATAACAGATTACACTGGCAATTTAGTTTTAGAATTCGTTGACTACAAGTTGGACTATGACAATATAAAATATACTGTCG
Organism: Caloramator sp. mosi_1; assembly: GCF_028622835.1. Taxonomy (GTDB): domain Bacteria; phylum Bacillota; class Clostridia; order Clostridiales; family Caloramatoraceae; genus Thermobrachium. The sequence continues at coordinate 1,379,679 of NZ_CP117677.1, forward strand.
AAGAGTGTAAGGAAAGAGATGCAACATATGCAGCACCTTTAAAAGTTAAGGTGAGATTGGTTAACAAAGAAACCGGAGAAGTAAAGGACCAAGAAGTGTTTATGGGAGATTTCCATTAATGACAGAACAAGGTACATTTATAATAAACGGTGCCGAAAGAGTAATAGTAAGCCAATTAGTTAGATCACCAGGTGCATACTATGCAGAAACAATAGACAAATCTGGTAAAAGACTTTATTCATCAACAATTATTCCAAATAGAGGTGCTTGGATAGAATATGAAACTGATTCTAACGATATTATTTACGTTAGAATTGATAAAACAAGAAAGCTTCCTCTAACAGTATTTATTAGAGCACTTGGATTAGGACTAGACAATGAAATTATCCAGTTCTTTGGCGAAGATGAACATTTAAGAGCAACAATAGAAAAAGACAGCACAAAAACAACTGAAGAAGGTTTAATAGAAATTTATAAGAGATTAAGACCAGGTGAACCACCAACAGTTGAAAGTGCAACAACTTTAATAGAAGGTTTATTCTTTGACCCGAAGAGATATGATTTATCAAGAGTAGGAAGATATAAGTTTAATAAAAAGCTATCAATAGCTTTAAGATTAGCAGGTCAAATTGCTGCTGATACCATTGCTCACCCTGAAACAGGTGAAATACTTGTTGAAGAAGGGCAAAAATATCAAGAGAAACGGCTTGGGCAATACAAAATGCAGGTATTAATGTAGTAGATGTACTTGTTGAAGGAAAAAGAGTAAAGGTTATAGGTAATAATTTTGTAGACCTTCACAGCTTAAATCTTCCATTTGATTTAAGTGATTTAAATATAAGAGAGTTTGTACATTATCCTACACTTAAAGCAATATTAGATGAGTATCAAGATGAAGAAGATATAAAGGATGCAATAAGACAGAATATACATCAACTTATTCCAAAACACATAATAAAGGATGATATTTTTGCATCAATTAGCTATTGCTTAAACCTATCCTTTGGCATTGGATACGTTGATGATATAGATCACCTTGGTAACAGAAGACTAAGAGCAGTAGGAGAACTACTTCAAAACCAATTTAGAATTGGTTTATCAAGAATGGAAAGAGTAATAAAGGAAAGAATGACAATACAGGACTTAGACGTAGTTACTCCACAACATTTAATAAATATAAGACCTGTAGCAGCAGCTATAAAGGAATTCTTTGGTAGTTCACAGCTATCACAATTTATGGACCAAACAAACCCATTATCAGAACTAACACACAAAAGAAGACTTTCTGCATTAGGACCAGGAGGTCTTTCAAGAGAAAGAGCTGGATTCGAAGTTAGAGACGTTCACCACTCACACTATGGTAGAATGTGTCCTATAGAGACACCAGAAGGTCCAAACATAGGTCTCATAAACTCACTTGCAACCTATGCAAGGGTAAATGAATATGGATTTATTCAAACTCCATACAGAATAGTTGATAAAGAAAAGGGATTAGTAACAGATAAGGTTGTTTACTTAACAGCTGATGAAGAAGACCAATATATAATTGCACAGGCAAACGAACCTCTGGATGAAAGTGGAAGATTTATAGATAAGAGGGTTACAGCAAGAGCAAAGAAGGAGATAGTTGTAGTATCTCCAAATCAAGTTGATTTAATGGACGTTTCACCAAAGCAAATTGTTTCAGTTGCAACAGCTATGATACCATTCCTTGAAAATGATGACGCCAACAGAGCACTGATGGGTTCAAATATGCAACGTCAAGCAGTGCCACTAATAAAAACAGAGGCTCCAATTGTAGGAACAGGTATTGAGTATAAGGCTGCAAAGGATTCAGGAGTAATACCACTTGCAAAGGCCGATGGTGTTGTTGTAAAGGTTACAGGTGACACAGTTCAAATCAAGAGAGATGAAGATGGAAGGATAGATACTTACAAACTAATAAAGTTTAAGAGATCTAACCAAGGAACTTGTATTAACCAAAGACCTATTGTTAACGAAGGCGATAGAATAAAGAAGGGTGACATAATAGCAGATGGGCCTTCAATTGACCAAGGTGAAATTGCTCTTGGTAAGAATATATTAATCGGTTTTATGACTTGGGAAGGTTATAACTACGAGGACGCAATCCTAATTTCAGAAGAACTTGTTATGAATGATGTATTTACATCAATTCACATAGAAGAGTATGAATGTGAAGCCAGAGATACAAAACTTGGACCAGAAGAAATAACAAGGGACATACCAAATGTAGGAGAGGATGCTCTAAAGGATCTTGATGATAGAGGTATAATTAGAATAGGTGCTGAAGTAAGATCAGGTGATATACTGGTTGGTAAAGTGACTCAAAGGGAGAGACTGAACTTACAGCAGAAGAAAGACTACTTAGAGCAATATTTGGAGAAAAGGCAAGAGAGGTTAGAGATACATCCTTAAGAGTGCCTCACGGTGAAGCAGGTATAATAGTTGATGTAAAGATATTTACAAGAGAAAATGGAGATGAGCTGCCACCAGGGGTTAATGAACTTGTAAGAGTTTACATTGCTCAAAGAGAAAGATTTCTGTTGGTGACAAGATGGCTGGTCGTCACGGAAATAAGGGTGTTATTTCAAGAGTTCTTCCAGTAGAAGATATGCCATATTTACCAGATGGAAGACCACTACAAATAGTATTAAATCCACTTGGTGTTCCATCACGTATGAACATCGGTCAGGTGTTAGAAGTGCATTTAGGTCTTGCAGCATCAAAGCTTGGATGGCACGTTGCAACACCAGTATTTGATGGTGCAACAGAAGAAGATATAGAAAAGTGCTTAGAGCTTGCTGGATTTAGTCCAGATGGTAAGATTAGATTAAGAGACGGTAGAACAGGTGAAGAATTTGATAACAGAGTAACAGTTGGTTATATGTATATGCTAAAACTTGCACACCTTGTTGATGATAAGATACACGCAAGATCAACAGGACCATACTCACTGGTAACTCAACAACCACTTGGTGGTAAGGCACAGTTTGGTGGTCAAAGATTTGGAGAAATGGAAGTTTGGGCAATTGAAGCCTATGGAGCTGCCCATATGCTACAAGAAATACTAACTGTTAAGTCTGACGACGTTGTAGGACGTGTTAAGACATATGAAGCAATAGTTAAAGGTGAGAATATACCAGAGCCAGGAGTTCCAGAATCATTTAAGGTTCTTATTAAGGAATTACAATCTCTATGTCTTGATGTTAAGGTGCTTACTGATGATAAGCAAGAAATCACAATTAAGGAAGATATAGAAGATGATTTAGAAGAAATGCAAGAAACTATGGAGAGTGTAGAGGGAATATTCCCTACTGCACCACAGGAAGATATGGTTTATGAAGAAACTGAAGAAAATTAAGATATGATGGATGAAGACATAGATATAAACACCTTAATGGACGAGGACATAAAGATTGATGTTGATTTTGGTATAGATGAAGATTTAGATGGTTTTGATGATTTTGAAGAATAATAAAATATAGACTACCTGCACAATGTGTAGGTAGTCCATAATAAAAAATGAAGGGAGGATGTCCTCTTGTTCGAATTAAACAATTTTGATTCCATTCAAATAGGTTTAGCTTCTCCAGAAAAGATAAGAGAATGGTCAAAGGGTGAAGTTAAAAAGCCAGAAACAATAAACTACAGAACTTTAAAGCCAGAAAAGGACGGACTTTTCTGTGAAAGGATATTCGGGCCTGTTAAGGACTGGGAATGTCATTGTGGTAAGTATAAAAGGGTTAGATATAAGGGAATAGTTTGTGATAGATGTGGTGTTGAAGTAACAAAGTCAAAGGTAAGACGTGAAAGAATGGGACATATTGAACTTGCAGCACCTGTATCACATATTTGGTATTTTAAAGGGATTCCATCAAGAATGGGATTAATACTTGATATGTCTCCAAGATCTCTTGAAAAGGTGCTTTACTTTGCTGCCTATGTAGTTATAGATCCAGGTAATACAGGTTTATCAAAGAAACAAGTATTAACTGAGAAGGAATACAGAGAGGCAGTAGAAAAGTATGGTGAAGGTTCCTTTAGAGCAGGAATGGGTGCAGAGGCTGTTAAGGAACTTCTTCAAGAGATAGATTTAGAAAAGCTATCAAAGGAATTAAGAGCAGATTTAGAGGGAAGTACAGGACAGAAAAAGGTTAGAACTATAAGAAGACTTGAGGTAGTTGAAGCGTTTAGAAAATCCAACAACAAGCCAGAATGGATGATTTTAGATGTTATACCAGTTATTCCACCAGACTTAAGACCAATGGTTCAATTAGATGGTGGTAGATTTGCAACATCAGACTTAAATGACTTATATAGAAGAGTTATAAATAGAAATAACAGATTAAAGAGATTACTTGATCTTGGAGCACCAGATATAATAGTTAGAAATGAAAAGAGAATGCTTCAAGAAGCGGTAGATGCACTTATAGACAATGGAAGACGTGGAAGACCAGTTACAGCTCCTGGAAATAGACCATTGAAATCTCTTTCAGATATGCTAAAGGGTAAGCAAGGTAGATTCCGTCAAAACCTACTTGGAAAGCGTGTTGACTACTCAGGACGTTCAGTTATCGTAGTAGGTCCAGAACTTAAAATGTATCAATGTGGTCTTCCAAAGGAAATGGCACTTGAGTTGTTTAAGCCTTTTGTAATGAAGGCACTTGTTGATAAGGGAATAACTCACAACATAAAGAGTGCTAAAAAGATGGTTGAAAAGGTTAATAATCAAGTTTGGGATATACTTGAGGAAGTAATACAAGACCATCCAGTACTATTAAACCGTGCTCCTACTCTACATAGACTAGGAATTCAGGCATTCCAACCAGTACTTGTAGAAGGACGTGCAATTAAGCTGCATCCTCTTGTATGTACTGCATATAATGCAGACTTCGATGGAGACCAAATGGCAGTTCACGTACCGCTATCAGTAGAAGCACAGGCTGAAGCAAGATTTTTAATGCTTGCAGCTCATAATATGTTAAAACCATCAGATGGTAAGCCAGTTACAGTACCATCTCAGGATATGGTACTTGGTTCATACTATCTAACAATTGAAAAAGAGGGAGAAAAGGGAGAAGGAAAGTACTTCTCATCTCCTGAAGAAGTATTACTTGCTTATCAGCTTGGAGAAGTAGGAATACACGCTAAGATTAATGTAAAGGTTACTAAGGAGATAGATGGACAAAAGGTAAGCAAAATAATTAAAGCTACTCCAGGTAGAATTATATTCAATGAAGCAATCCCACAGGATATAGGATTTGTTGACAGATCAAATCCAGAAAAAATGTTTGACTTGGAAGTTGATTTCTTAGTTGATAAAAAGCAATTAGGTAAAATTGTAGATAGAGTATATAAAAAGCACGGACCAACACAGGCATCAATAACCCTTGATAAGATAAAGGCACTTGGATTTAAGTTCTCAACAAGGGGTGCTATTACAGTTTCTGGTTTCAGATATGATTATTCCAGAGGCCAAGAAGGAATTACTTGCACAAGCAGATGCAAATGTAGATGAAATTCAAAAGATGTTTAGACGTGGTCTAATTTCAGAAGAAGAAAGATATAATAGCGTAATCGACACTTGGACAAAAACAACAGAGTCTGTTACAAATGCTCTTATGGACAGCTTTGATAAATTAAACCCAATATATATGATGGCACACTCAGGAGCAAGAGGTTCTAAGAACCAAATTAGACAGCTATGTGGTATGAGAGGACTTATGGCAAACCCATCAGGTAAGATTATCGAGCTTCCAATTAGAGCAAGTTTCCGTGAAGGTCTTAACGTGTTAGAGTACTTTATATCAACACACGGTGCAAGAAAAGGTCTTGCGGATACAGCATTAAGAACAGCAGACTCAGGTTACTTAACAAGAAGACTTGTTGACGTATCTCAGGATGTTATAGTAAGAGAGGAAGACTGTGGAACTCAAGAAGGATTCTATGTAGAAGCTATAAAGGATGGCAATGAAGTAATTGAACCACTTAAGGATAGAGTGTATGGAAGATATGCAGCAGAGGATGTTATAAATCCTGAAACAGGAGAAGTACTTGTTGCTAAGAATGAATATATAACAGAAGAAATAGCAAATAAGATTGAAAAGCTTGGAATAGATAAAGTAAAGATTAGAAGTGTATTTACTTGTAAAACAAGATATGGAGTATGTTCAAAGTGCTATGGTATGAATATGGCAACAGGTGACAAGACAAATATAGGAGAAGCAGTAGGTATAATAGCTGCACAATCTATCAGTGAACCAGGTACTCAGCTTACGATGAGAACATTCCATACAGGTGGTGTAGCTGGTGCCGACATTACTCAAGGTCTTCCAAGAGTTGAAGAGTTATTTGAAGCAAGAAAACCAAAGGGACTTGCAATATTATCTGAAATTGGGGGCCTTGTAAAGGTTACTGAAGATAGAAAGAGAAAATTAGTTACAGTTACATCAGATTCAGGAGAAGAGAGAGTTTACCCAATTCCTTATGGTTCAAGACTAAAGGTTTACGATGGTCAAGTGATAGAAGCTGGAGATCTTTTAACAGAAGGTTCAGTAAATCCACACGATTTAATTAGAATAAAAGGTGTTGAAGCGGTTAGGGCTTACCTTCTTGCAGAAGTTCAAAAGGTTTACAGAATGCAAGGGGTTGAAATTAATGATAAGCACCTTGAAATTATAATTAAACAAATGATGAGAAAGATAAAGATCGAAGAAGCAGGAGATACAGATCTACTGCCTGGAAGCCTTGTAGATATGTTTGAATTCGAAGAAGTAAATAGAGAAGCAGTAGAAAAGGATTAAGACCAGCAGAAGGTAAAGTTTCACTGCTTGGTATAACAAAAGCTGCACTTGCTACAGATTCATTCCTATCTGCAGCTTCATTCCAAGAAACAACAAGAGTTTTAACAGATGCAGCAATAAAGGGCAAGATTGACCCACTTGTAGGATTAAAGGAAAACGTAATCATAGGTAAACTAATACCAGCAGGTACTGGTATGACAAAATACAGAAGTATACAAATACGTACAACAGAGGAAGAAAATACAGAGACAGATTTAACAAAATAATAACACAGTATTGTTGACACATTGAATTTTAGATGTTAAAATTAAATTTGTGTGACTATGGGACAGCATTATGCTGTCCATAGTCAATGTATTTTTGCCTTTTTAGAGGGTGGTAAAATGAGCGGAAAGTTGCCAAACAAAAAGATTGTAGGAGCCAAGCAGACATTAAAGGCAATAAAGCAGGCAACTGCAAAAATTGTATATGTTGCAAAGGACGCAGATAAAAAGTAACTCAACCAATAATCGATTTATGCAATGAAGCTAAAGTTGAACTGGTAATTGTTGAAAGTATGCAAGAACTTGGAAGATTATGTGGAATTGATGTTGGAGCGTCTGCAGCATGTATATTAAAGGATTAGCTTAAACATTATTTTTATATAATGTGTTTCACTTTGGAAGGAGGTGCACATATGCCAACTATTAACCAGCTAGTAAGACTTGGAAGAGAAAAGGTTGAAAAGAAGTCAAAATCACCAGCTCTTAAGGCTTGCCCTCAAAGAGAGGAGTATGTACTGTAGTTAAGACTACAACTCCAAAGAAGCCAAACTCAGCGTTAAGAAAGATTGCCAGAGTAAGGCTTACTAACGGAATTGAAGTAACTGCATACATCCCTGGTGAAGGACACAACCTACAAGAACACAGCGTTGTTCTAATAAGAGGTGGAAGAGTAAAGGACCTTCCAGGTGTTAGATATCACATTGTAAGAGGTACTCTTGACTGTGCTGGTGTTGCTAACAGAAAGCAACAAAGATCAAAATACGGTACTAAGAGACCAAAGAAGTAATTTAATATTTAGTGCTGTGTGCAATGCAATGAAAGCTCCTTCTAGGGTTATATAGATTGCATTAACAGAGCACTTTGCGGCGAAAGCCGAGTACCGATGAACTTAAATTCTTATGTTAAGGAGGGAAGAAAAGTGCCAAGAAAGGGTTATGTTCCAAAGAGAAGTACTTCCTGATCCAATATATAATAGCACTGTTGTAACAAAACTTATCAACAAGATTATGTGGGACAGGAAGAAGGGCGTAGCACAAAAATATGCTACGATGCATTTGAAATAATAAGAGAAAAGACAGGAAAGGATCCACTTGAAGTATTCGAAACTGCAATGAACAATGTTATGCCAGTTCTTGAAGTTAAAGCAAGAAGAATAGGTGGAGCAACTTACCAAGTTCCTGTTGAAGTTAGACCTGATAGAAGACAAACACTTGGTATCAGATGGCTTGTTGATGCAGCAAGAAATAGAGGAGAAAAGTATATGAGACTAAGACTTGCTGGTGAAATAATGGATGCAGCAAACAATACAGGTGCTGCTGTTAAGAAGAAGGAAGATACTCATAAAATGGCAGAAGCAAACAAGGCGTTTGCTCACTACAGATGGTAATAAATTTATAAAAATCACCCTAAATGCACATAATGTTAATGTGCATTTAGGGTTTCCTATATACAAATAGTATCCTAGAGAGGAGGAAAAATAGTGCCGAGATTAGTACCACTTGAGAAGGTTAGAAATATAGGTATAATGGCGCATATAGACGCAGGTAAGACAACAACTACAGAACGTATTCTTTTCTATACAGGAAGAACTCACAAAATAGGTGAAGTTCACGAAGGTGCTGCTACAATGGACTGGATGGTACAAGAGCAAGAAAGAGGTATCACAATAACATCAGCAGCAACTACTTGCCAATGGAGAGGGCACACTATAAACATAATAGACACACCAGGACACGTAGACTTTACAGTTGAAGTTGAAAGATCACTTCGTGTACTTGATGGTGCTGTTGCTGTATTCTGTGCAAAGGGTGGAGTTGAACCACAATCAGAAACAGTATGGAGACAGGCGGACAAGTATGGTGTTCCAAGAATAGCATATGTTAACAAGATGGATATAATGGGTGCTGACTTCTTCAACGTTGTACAAATGATGAAGGACAGACTTGGTGCAAAGCCAGTTCCAATACAAATACCAATAGGTAAGGAAGATACATTTAAGGGTGTAATCGACCTTATTGCAAATGAAGCACTTATTTACACAGATGACCTTGGAACAACTTCAGAACATACACAAATTCCAGAGGAATTAAAGGATCTTGCAGAAGAATATAGAACAAACCTTATAGAAGCTGTTGCTGAATCAGATGAAGAATTAATGATGAAGTACTTAGATGGTGAAGAATTTACAATAGAAGAAATAAAAGCAGGACTAAGAAAGGCTACTATAGCTGGTGAAATAGTTCCTGTTTGCTGCGGTTCTTCATATAAGAACAAGGGTGTTCAACCACTACTTGATGCAGTAGTTGAATTCCTTCCATCACCAGTTGATATTCCTTCAGTTAAGGGTGTCAACCCAGATTCAGGTGAAGAAGATGAAAGACACGCAAGTGATGAAGAACCATTATCAGCACTTGCATTTAAGATAATGGCTGACCCATTCGTTGGAAAGCTTGCATTTACAAGAGTATATTCAGGTATTCTAACTTCAGGAAGCTATGTTCTAAACTCAACAAAGGGTAAGAAGGAAAGAATAGGAAGACTTGTTAAGATGCACGCCAACCACAGAGAAGAAGTAGAAGAAATAAGAGCAGGAGATATAGGTGCTGTTGTTGGTCTAAAAGATGTTACAACAGGGGATACTCTATGCGATTCAGAAAAGCCAATAATACTTGAAAAGATGGAATTCCCAGAGCCAGTTATACACATTGCTATAGAACCAAAGACTAAGGCTGGTCAAGAAAAGCTTGCTCTATCACTACAAAAGCTGGCAGAAGAAGACCCATCATTTAGAACTTATACTGACCAAGAAACTGGTCAAACAATAATAGCAGGTATGGGTGAGCTACACCTTGAAATAATAGTTGATAGACTTCAAAGAGAATTTAAGGTTGAATGTAATGTTGGTAAGCCACAAGTTGCTTACAAAGAAACTATTAGAAAGGCTGTTAAGGTTGAAGGTAAGTTTGTAAGACAATCAGGTGGTCGTGGACAATACGGTCACGCTTGGATTGAACTTATACCTCAAGAAAGAGGAAAGGGATATGAATTTGTTAACAACATCGTTGGTGGTGTAATACCAAAGGAATATATACCAGCAATTGATTCAGGTATACAAGAAGCTATGACAAGCGGTGTTGTTGCAGGATATCCAGTTATCGACTGTAAAGTTGTACTATTTGATGGTTCATACCACGAAGTAGACTCATCAGAAATGGCCTTCAAGATTGCAGGTTCTATGGCATTTAAGAATGCAATGCAAAAGGTTGACCCAGTGCTTCTTGAACCAATAATGAAGGTTGAAGTTGTTGTTCCAGAAGAATATATGGGAGATGTAATGGGTGATATCAACTCAAGAAGAGGAAGAATTGAAGGTATGGAACCAAGAAATGGTGCTCAAGTTATAAGAGCATTTGTTCCATTAGCTGAAATGTTTGGATATGCAACTACTCTACGTTCAAGAACACAAGGTAGAGGAACATATGTAATGCAATTTGCAACATATGAAGAAGTTCCATCAAGCATCCAAGCACAAATAGTTGGAGAAAGAAGCAAAGAGAGCTAATTAATTTGAGTTTATATATAAAGGAGGAGAAGAGAAATGGCAAAGGCACATTTTGAGAGAACCAAGCCACACGTAAACATAGGAACAATAGGACACGTAGACCACGGTAAGACAACATTAACAGCAGCAATAACAACAGTATTAGCTCAATACGGAAGAGCACAAGCAACAAAGTATGACGAAATAGATAAGGCACCAGAAGAAAAGGAAAGAGGAATAACAATCAACACAGCACACGTTGAATACGAAACAGAAACAAGACACTATGCACACGTTGACTGTCCAGGACACGCTGACTACGTAAAGAATATGATAACAGGAGCAGCACAAATGGACGGAGCGATCTTAGTAGTTAGTGCAGCAGATGGTCCAATGCCACAAACAAGAGAGCACATACTACTTGCAAGACAAGTTGGTGTTCCATACATTGTAGTATTCCTAAACAAGGCAGATATGGTAGACGACCCAGAACTAATCGACCTAGTAGAAATGGAAATCAGAGACCTACTAAACGAATATGAATTCCCAGGAGATGACACTCCAATAGTAGTAGGATCAGCACTACAAGCATTAGAATGTGGATGCGGAAAGCCAGATTGTCAATGGTGTGGAAAGATATTAGAGCTTATGAACACAGTAGATAGCTACATTCCAACACCAGAAAGAGATAGAGATAAGCCATTCCTAATGCCAGTAGAAGACGTATTTACAATCACAGGAAGAGGAACAGTTGCAACTGGTAGAGTAGAAAGAGGAGTACTAAAGGTAGGAGACGAAGTAGAAATTGTAGGACTATCAGATGAAAAGAAGAAGACAGTAGTAACTGGAGTAGAAATGTTCAGAAAGATACTTGATATGGCAGAAGCAGGAGACAACATAGGAGCACTATTAAGAGGTGTAACAAGAGACGAAATCGAAAGAGGTCAAGTACTTGCAAAGCCAGGATCAGTAAATCCACACAAGAAGTTTGAAGGTCAAGTATACGTATTAAAGAAAGAAGAAGGTGGAAGACATACTCCATTCTTCAACGGATACAGACCACAATTCTACTTCAGAACAACAGACGTTACAGGTTCAATTAAGCTACCAGAAGGTGTAGAAATGTGTATGCCAGGAGACCACATCAATATGGAAGTTGAACTAATCACTCCAATCGCTATGGAAGAAGGATTAAGATTCGCTATCCGTGAAGGTGGAAGAACTGTAGGTGCTGGTGTTGTTGCTAAGATTTTTGAATAATTAAAATAAGGGCGACGTTAAGTCGCCCTAAATTATGAAAAAATACTAATAAGAAAATAAAACAAAGGTATTGTCAAATTACAATTTATATTGTAAAATATAAGAGTTGTGAAGTGTCAAGGTGCGATGACGCAAGAGGTTGCCGGTAACGGGGAATTCTTGCCGAGTATGTCCAGATCTTGAATCGGGCGACGAGGTTGTGTGTGTATTTATGGGGATAATTAAGAAACACCCGGTATAGTGTACACAATAACCGTTGTCGTGCGTAGTAAAATCAAAGCGTGCGATGAAAAGGAGGGTAAGATTATGGCAAAGCAAAAATAAGAATCAAATTAAAGGCATTTGATCACAATCTATTAGATGCATCAGCTCAAAAGATAGTTGAAACAGCAAAGAAGACTGGAGCACAAGTTTCAGGTCCAGTACCACTACCAACTGAAAAGGATGTAGTTACAATCCTAAGAGCAGTACACAAGTATAAGGATTCAAGAGAACAATTCGAAATAAGAACTCATAAGAGACTAATCGATATAACAAACCCAACTCAAAAGACAGTTGATTCACTTATGAGACTTGACCTGCCAGCAGGTGTTGATATCGAGATTAAGCTATAATATGAACTATTATGAATGCAGATGCATTCCGCTGATAAGTTTAGGAGGTGTAAGAGATGAAAAAGGCAATATTAGGTAGAAAGCTTGGAATGACTCAAATATTTGATGAGAACGGAAGAGTAATTCCTGTTACAGTTATAAAGGCTGGTCCATGTTTTGTAGTGCAAAAGAAGACTGTGGATACAGATGGATATAACTCAATACAAGTTGGTTTTGAAGAAATAAGAGAAAAGCTTGTAAATAAGCCAATGAAGGGACATTTTGCAAAAGCAAATCTTAAACCACTAAGATTTGTTAAGGAATTTAGATTAGAAGATGTTTCAGCATACGAAGTAGGAAGCGAAATTAAGGCTGACGTATTCGCAGCTGGAGATAAGGTTGATGTTACAGGAACATCAAAGGGTAAAGGATTCCAAGGTGTTATTAAGAGATGGAATGCTAACAGAGGACCAATGAGCCACGGTTCAAAGTATCATAGAGCGGTAGGTTCAATGGGTGCTTCATCAGACCCATCAAGAACATTCAAAGGAAAGAAAATGCCTGGACATATGGGTGCAAGAAAGTCAACAATGCTTAACCTACAAGTAGTAAAGGTTGATGCAGAAAGAAACCTAATACTTGTTAAGGGTGCAGTACCAGGACCAAAGAAGGGTCTAGTAATAATAAGAGATTCAGTTAAGGCTTGATTCTAAAGGAAAGGAGGAATAACGATGCCTAAGGTAGATTTATATAATATGAATGCTGAGAAGGTTGGAGAAATCGAACTTTCAGATGCAGTATTTGGAGTTGAAATAAATCCATATGTTATGCATCAAGTTGTAAAAATGCAACTTGCAAATAAGAGACAAGGAACACAATCAGCTTTAACAAGAGCAGAAGTTTCTGGTGGTGGAATAAAGCCATGGAGACAAAAGGGAACAGGTAGAGCAAGACAAGGTTCTATAAGAGCTCCACAATGGACACACGGTGGTATTGTGTTTGCTCCAAAGCCAAGAGATTACAGCTTTACAGTTCCAAAGAAGGTAAAGAGACTTGCATTAAAGTCAGCTCTTTCATCAAAGGTTGTTGATAACAACATAATAGTTCTTGATGAATTAAAGCTAGACGCTCCAAAGACAAAGACAATAGTTGAAATGCTTAAGAAGTTCGATGCAAAGAAAACTTTAATAGTTGTTAAGGAATCAGACGAAGTTATCTATAAGTCAGTAAGAAATATAGAAAACGCACACGTTATACCAGTAAACAACATAAATGTTTACGACCTATTAAAGTATGAGAAGCTAATAATAACAAAGGATGCCGCTTCTAAAGTGGAGGAGGTGTATGCATAATGAAGCTAACAAGCTATGATATAATAAGAAGACCAGTAATAACTGAAAAGACAATGGCTCAAATGGCAAATAGACAATACACCTTCATGGTTACATGTAGATGCAAACAAGTCAATGATAAAGAGAGCAGTAGAAGAAGTTTTTGGAGTTAAGGTTGAAGACGTTAAGACTCAAAATTATGAAGGAAAGACAAAGAGAGTTGGAATGAACGTTGGTAAGAGACCAAACTTCAAGAAAGCAATAGTTAAACTTACTGCAGACAGCAAAGCAATTGAATTCTTTGAAGGATTTAATGCGTAATTGATATAGATACTTTGGCGCTATTGGCGGGATTGCCAGATAAGCTGTAAAGGAGGGTTAGCAATGGGAATTAAAAAGTTTAAACCAACTACGCCTGGTAGAAGAAATATGACTGGGCTTTCATTTGAAGAAATTACAAAGAAGGAACCTGAAAAGTCATTGGTTATAACACTAAAGAAGCATTCAGGTAGAAATAGCTACGGTAGAATAACTGTACGTCACAGAGGCGGCGGTTACAAGATAAAGTACAGAATTATAGACTTCAAGAGAGATAAGGATGGTATTCCAGCAAAGGTAACTGCTATAGAATACGATCCAAACAGAACAGCAAATATAGCACTTCTTACTTATGCCGATGGAGAAAAGAGATATATACTTGCTCCAAATGGACTATCAGTAGGCGATACAGTAATGTCAGGTGAAAATGCTGACATTAAGGTAGGAAATGCTCTAAAACTTAAGGACATTCCAGTAGGTACAATGATTCACAACATAGAATTAAATCCAGGAAAAGGTGGTCAATTAGTAAGAGCAGCTGGTGCGGCAGCTCAGCTAATGGCAAAGGAAGGTAAGTATGCACAAGTTAGACTACCATCCGGAGAAGTTAGATTAGTAAGACTTGAATGTAAAGCTACAATTGGTGTTGTAGGAAATGCAGAACACGAACTTGTTATAATAGGTAAAGCAGGTAGAAAGAGACATATGGGTATCAGACCTACAGTTAGAGGTTCTGTAATGAACCCAGTTGACCACCCACACGGTGGTGGTGAAGGTAGATCACCAATCGGACGTCCATCACCTGTTACTCCTTGGGGTAAACCAACTCTTGGATATAAGACAAGAAAGCATAAGAAGTATTCAGATAAATTAATAGTAAAGAGAAGAAAGTAATATAAGGGGCAGGGCTAAGCTCTGCTTCCTAATGTTAACTTATGCGAAGGGAGGCACGAATTAATATGGGTAGATCATTAAAAAAGGTCCATTTGTAGAAGAAAGACTTTTCAAAAGAATACTTGAAATGAACAAAAGCGGTGAAAAGAAGGTAATAAAGACTTGGTCAAGAAGTTCAACAATATTCCCACAAATGGTTGGACACACAATAGCTGTATATGATGGAAGAAAGCACGTTCCAGTTTATATTACAGAAGATATGGTAGGACATAAGCTTGGGGAATTTGCACCAACAAGAACTTACAGAGGCCATGATGACACAGAAAAGAAATCAAAAGTTAGATAATGAAGGGAGGGCGCATTCATGGAAGCAAGAGCACATGCAAGATATATAAGAATGTCTCCAAGAAAAATAAAGGTTGTTCTTGACCTAATAAGAGGCAAGAAGGTTAATGAGGCTTTAGCAATACTAAAGCACACTCCAAGGGCAGCAGCACCTGTTGTTGAAAAACTACTTAAGTCAGCAATAGCAAACGCTGAAAACAATCACAATATGGATGTAACTAAGTTATTCGTTGCAGAAACATATGCAAACCAAGGACCAACACTTAAGAGATTTAGACCAAGAGCTCAAGGAAGAGCTTACAGAATAAGAAAAAGAACTAGCCATATTACTATGGTATTAAAAGAAAGAGCATAAAGCATAACCAGAAGGAGGGTTAATAGTGGGACAAAAAGTAAATCCACATGGATTAAGAGTTGGAGTTATTAAAGACTGGGATGCTAAATGGTTTGCAAATGATAAGGATTTTGCAGACTTACTAATAGAAGATAACAAGATAAGAGAATTTATAAAGAATAAGCTATATGCTGCAGGAATTTCAAAGGTTGTTATCGAAAGAAAAGCAAACAAGTCAGTTAAGGTTAATATACACACTGCTAAGCCAGGTATAGTAATCGGAAAAGGCGGTCAAGGTGTAGAAGAACTTAAGAATGAAATTGCTAAGATGACTGGAAAGAACATACTTATAAACATAGTTGAAATAAAGAATCCAGAAATAGATGCACAACTTGTTGCAGAAAATATAGCTGCTCAAATAGAAAAGAGAGTTTCATTCAGAAGAGCAATGAAGCAAGCTATATCAAGAGCAATGAAGTTCAATGTAAAGGGTATTAAGACTGCTGTTTCAGGAAGACTTGGTGGAGCTGAAATGGCAAGAACTGAAAGATATCACGAAGGAACTATTCCACTACAAACTTTAAGAGCGGATATTGATTACGGATTTGCTGAAGCTCATACAACTTACGGAAAAATAGGTGTTAAGGTTTGGATATATAAGGGAGAAGTTCTTGGAAAGAAAAAGGAAGTTATCGAAACTGAAGAAGCTGCTAACAACTAATGTAACGGGAAGGAGGAAAATACCATGTTAATGCCTAAGAGAGTTAAGCATCGTAAGGTGCAACGTGGAAGAATAAAAGGAAAGGCTACAAGAGGTAACTTTATAGCATACGGAGATTATGCTATAATGGCAACAGAAGCTGGATGGATAACAAGCAATCAAATAGAAGCTGCCAGAATAGCAATAAACAGACATGTAAGAAGAGGCGGAAAGCTTTGGATAAAGATATTCCCAGATAAGCCAATAACAAAGAAACCAGCTGAAACACGTATGGGTTCAGGTAAGGGTTCACCAGAATACTGGGTAGCAGTAGTTAAGCCTGGTAGAGTATTATTTGAATTATCAGGGGTTGCAGAAGAAGTTGCAAGAGAAGCAATGAGACTTGCATCACACAAGCTTCCTGTAAAAACTAAGTTTGTTACAAGAAGAGACTTCGAGATGGGTGGTGAAGTAAATGAAGGCTAATGAATTAAAGGCACTACGTGAAAGCAATCTTCAAGAATTAAATAAAAAGGTTATGGATTTAAAAGCTGAACTTTTCAACTTAAGATTCCAACTTGCCACAGGACAGCTTGAAAATCCAATGAGAATAAGAGAAGTTAAGAAGTCAATCGCACAACTTAAGACAATAATAAGAGAGAAAGAACTAGTAGAAGCAAATAAATAATGAAGGGAGGTACTTCCTGTGGAAAGAGGACTAAGAAAGGTTAGAATAGGTAGAGTTGTATCTGATAAGATGCAAAAGACAATAGTAGTTGCTGTTGAAGATAAAGTACGTCACCCATTATACGGAAAGACTGTTAACAGAACAAAGAAGTTTAAGGCACACGATGAAAACAATGAAGCTAAAATCGGTGATATTGTAAAGATAATGGAAACAAGACCATTAAGCAAGGATAAGAGATGGAGACTTGTTGAAATAGTTGAAAGAGCAAAATAATTGGTTGTGAAAGGAGGGCTTTTATATGATTCAGCAACAAACCATACTAAAGGTTGCAGATAACTCTGGCGCTAAGGAAATTATGTGTATCAGAGTATTAGGTGGTTCAAAGAGAAAGTATGGAAATATAGGAGATATAATAGTTGCTAGCGTTAAAAGTGCAACACCCGGAGGTGTTGTTAAAAGGGAGACGTTGTTAAGGCAGTTATCGTAAGATCAGTAAAAGGAACAAGAAGACCAGATGGTTCATATATAAGATTTGATGAAAACGCAGCTGTTATAATAAAGGATGATAAAACACCAAGAGGAACAAGAATTTTTGGACCAGTTGCAAGGGAATTAAGAGATAAGGAATTTACAAAGATACTATCACTTGCACCAGAAGTTCTATAATGCAAGGAGGTGGCTAAAGTGACAATGCCTAAGGTACATGTAAAAGAGGAGACACAGTTGTTGTAATAGCAGGAAAAGATAAGGGTAAGGTAGGAGAAGTTCTAAAGGTTCTACCAAAGAAGAATAGAGTAATAGTAAAAGGTGTTAACATGATATCAAAGCATGTTAAACCAAGTATGGCAAATAGAGAAGGCGGAATAATAAAGACAGAAGGAACAATACACGCATCAAACGTTATGCTTTACTGCACAAAGTGCAATAAGGCAACAAGAGTAGCATACAAGTTCTTAGAAGACGGAACAAAGGTAAGAGTATGCAAGAAGTGCAATGAGACTTTCTAATCCTGAAAGGAGGTACACTAGATGATTCCAAGACTTAAGGAAAAGTATGAGAAAGAAGTGGTACCAGCATTACGCGAAAAGTTTGGATATAAGAGCATAATGGAAGTACCAAAAATAGAAAAGATCGTTATCAATATGGGTGTTGGTGACGCTAAGGATAATTCAAAACTATTAGATGCGGCAGTAAATGACTTAACTTTAATAACAGGACAAAAGCTGTTGTTACAAGAGCTAAGAAGTCAATAGCAAACTTCAAGCTAAGACAAGGAATGCCAATAGGATGCAAGGTAACTTTAAGAGGAGCAAAAATGTATGAATTTGCTGATAAACTATTTAATGTAGCTCTTCCAAGAGTTAGAGACTTCAAGGGAGTTTCAAATAAGGCATTCGATGGTAGAGGAAACTATACTTTAGGAGTTAAGGAACAATTAATATTCCCAGAAATAGAATATGATAAGGTAGAAAAGCTAAGAGGAATGGATATTGTGTTTGTAACTACTGCAAAGACTGACGAAGAAGCAAGAGAACTATTAAGACTTCTTGGAATGCCATTCGCTCAATAATAAAGGAGGGAAAACTGTGGCACGTAAAGCATTAGTTGAAAAGTGGAAGAGAGAACCTAAGTTCTCAACTAGAGCATATACAAGATGTAGAATATGTGGTAGACCACACGCTGTTCTAAGAAAGTACGGAATATGCAGAATTTGCTTTAGAGAACTAGCTTATAAAGGACAAATTCCAGGTTGTAAGAAGGCAAGCTGGTAATGATAAATGAAAGGAGGCAGAAAATATGGTAATGACTGATCCAATTGCAGATATGCTAACTCGTATAAGAAACGCAAATATAGCAAGGAAAGACTTTGTTGAATTTCCTGCTTCAAAGATAAAGAAGGCCATAGCACAAATTATGTTAGAAGAAGGTTATATATCTAACCTTGAAGAATATATGGACGGGTCAGTTCCAATGTTAAGAGTAACTCTTAAGTATGGACAAAACAAAGAAAGAGTTATAACTGGTGTTAGAAGAATATCAAAGCCAGGTCTTAGAGTATACGCTCAAAAGGACAATATACCAAAGGTGCTTGGAGGATTAGGAACAGCTATTCTTTCAACATCAAAGGGAATAGTAACTGATAAGGTTGCAAGAAAAGAAGGAGTAGGCGGAGAAGTTATCTGTTATATATGGTAATATAAACGAATGGAGGTGCAGTCATGTCAAGAATAGGAAGATTACCTATTGCTGTTCCTCAAGGAGTAACTGTTACTGTTGATGCAAACAACCTTGTAACAGTTAAAGGTCCAAAAGGAACTCTAACAAGGCAATTTAGCAAATTAATGAATATAAATGTTGAAGACGGAAAAGTTGTAGTAACAAGACCAAACGATGAAAAGAAGTCAAGAGAGCTACACGGTCTAACAAGAACATTAATTAACAATATGATAGTTGGTGTTACTCAAGGATATCAAAAGGCACTTGAACTTGTAGGTGTAGGTTACAAGGTTCAAAAGCAAGGAAAGAAGCTTGTAATTAATGTTGGATACTCACATCCAGTTGAAATAGAACCAGTAGAAGGAATTGAGTTTGATGTACCAGCAGCTACACAAATAGTTGTTAAGGGTATAGACAAGGAAGTTGTTGGTCAAGTAGCTGCAAGAATAAGAAGCGTAAGAGAACCAGAACCATACAAAGGAAAGGGAATCAAGTACGTTGACGAAGTAATTAGACGTAAGGAAGGTAAGACAGGTAAGAAATAATAGAAGGGAGTGAGCGACATGATAAATAAGCCATCCAGAAGCGAACAAAGGGAAAAGAGACACCTAAGAGTTCGTAAGAAGGTTTATGGTACTGCTGAAAGACCAAGATTAAATGTATATAGAAGTGAAAAGCATATATATGCACAAATTATAAATGATGAATTAGGAGTAACACTTGTTGCAGCTTCATCACTTGATAAAGAACTTAAAGGAAAGCTTGAATGTGGTAGCAACAAAGAAGCAGCAAGAGTTATAGGAGAACTTGTTGCAAAGAGAGCCCTTGAAAAGGGAATTAAGAAGGTTGTATTTGATAGAGGCGGATATATATATCATGGTAGAGTTAAGGAACTTGCAGAAGCTGCAAGAGAAGCAGGCCTTGACTTCTAATTGAGAAGGAGGGAAATAGATGAGAATCGATCCTAGCAAGTTAAACCTTAAAGAAAAGGTTGTATATATAAACAGAGTTACTAAGGTTGTTAAGGGTGGTAGAAACTTCAGATTCAGTGCTCTTGTAGTTGTAGGAGATGAAAAGGGTCACGTTGGTGTAGGAATCGGTAAGGCTGTTGAAGTTCCAGAGGCAATAAGAAAAGGAATAGAAGATGCAAAGAAGAACCTAATAGAAGTTTCACTAACTGGAACTACAGTACCACACGATGTAGTTGGTGAATTTGGTGCTTCAAGCGTACTTATAATGCCTGCAAACGAAGGTACAGGAGTTATCGCAGGTGGTCCTGTACGTGCAGTGCTTGAGCTTGCTGGAATTAAGGACGTTAGAGCTAAGTCTCTAGGTTCAAACAATCCAAGAAATATGGTAAATGCAACAATAAACGGACTTTCCAAGCTAAGAACTCCTGAACAAATAGCAAAGCTTAGAGGAAAGACTGTTGAAGAGATATTAGGATAAGAGGGGGATTTACATGGCAAAGTTAAAAGTAACATTAGTAAAAAGCACAATAGGAAAAAACCTGACCATGTAGCTACTGTTAAAGCCCTCGGTTTAAGAAAGATAGGTCATACAGTTGAGCATCAAGATACTCCTGCAATCAGGGGAATGATAAATAAAGTAAATTACATGTTAAAAGTTGAAGAAATGTAATGAGGGAGGTGCTAAAATGAAGCTACATGAATTAAGACCAGCTCCCGGTTCAACAAAGGAGCCTAAGAGAAAGGGTAGAGGTACAGCTACAGGACAAGGTAAGACAGCTGGTAGAGGACAAAAGGGCCAAACTTCAAGATCAGGTGGTGGAGTAAGACCAGGATTTGAAGGAGGTCAAATGCCACTACACAGAAGACTACCAAAGAGAGGATTTACAAATAAGTTTGCTAAGGAATACACAGAACTTAATATAGAAGTTTTAAATAAATTTGAAAACGGAACAGAAGTAACACCAGAACTTCTAAAGGAAGCTAAGATAGTTAAGAATGTAAGAGACGGTATAAAGATATTAGGCGAAGGAACTTTAACAAAGAGCTTAACAGTAAAGGCTCATAAGTTCACAAAGTCAGCTATAGAAAAGATAGAAGCTGCCGGAGGAAAAGTAGAGGTGATTTAATTATGTTTAAGACCTTACGTAATGCTTGGGGGTACCAGAACTAAGAAAGAAATTGCTTGCAACTCTGTTCTTGTTATTAGTATTCAGGGCAGGAGTATTTATTCCTGTTCCTGGAGTTAGAACAGATGTTGTAAAGCAGATGGTAGAGGGAGGTCTGTTTCTGGGTTTCCTCGATATAATATCAGGTGGAGCTTTTAAAGATTTTAGTATTTTTGCATTAGGTGTAGTTCCATACATCAATGCATCCATTGTATTCAGCTTGTTAACAATAGCAATTCCAAGCCTTGAACAGCTTTCAAAGGAAGGCGAAGAGGGTAGAAAGAAAATTGCAGAATATACAAGATATGCAGCACTAATATTTGCTGCAATACAAGGTTTAAGCATAAGCTTGTATTTAAGAAACAATGGTGCACTTGCACAAGAAGGTTGGACACAAATTATTATTATTATAATAACCCTAATCACAGGAACAATTTTCTTAATGTGGTTAGGTGAAAAAATGACAGAGTACGGTTTGGGTAATGGAACATCACTAATAATATTCTCCGGTATATTAGCAAGGATACCAGCTATGATTGCTCAGTTAACTATATTAGTTAAGGGACAATCAGTTAACATTATACAAGTAGTTCTATTCTTAGTATTTGCACTTGCATTAGTTGTTGGTGTTGTTACTATGGACTTGGCTGAACGAAGAATACCTGTGCAATATGCACAAAGAAAAGTTGGAATGCGTATGTATGGAGCACAAAGTACGCATATACCAATAAACGTTAACTCAGCTGGTGTTATTGCTATAATATTTGCAATGTCAGTAATGCAATTTCCTCTTGTAATTTCACAACTTACTTTGCCACCAACAAACAAGTTTAGAATGTTATTTGAAGCAGGATGGTTAAGTCCAAAGTATCCACTATATCCAATTATTTATGTAATACTTATTGTATTCTTCACTTGGTTCTATACTACAGTAACATTTAAACCAGATGAAGTAGCACAAAACTTACAAAAGAGTGGAGGATTTATTCCTGGACTTAGACCAGGTAAACCAACTGAAGAGTTCTTAACAAGAGTTATAAATAGAATGACTATTATTGGTGGTATATTTGCTTCAATCGTAGCAGTTACTCCAATTATATTAAGCCAAGTAAGTAATCTTGGACAATTACAATTTGGTGGTACTGCATTACTTATTGTGGTTGGTGTAGCATTAGAAATAGATAAACAGTTAAAAGCAAACCTTGTGATGAGACACTACGAAGGTTTCTTGAAATAGAGTAAATGGAGTTGATTTAAATGAAAATAGTGCTTCTTGGACCACCTGGGGCGGGAAAAGGAACACAAGCAAAGCTGATAGTTCAAAAATATAATATACCTCACATATCAACAGGTGATATATTTAGAAAGAACATAAAAGAAATGACGCCTCTGGGCATCAAGGCCAAGGAATACATTGACAAAGGACAATTAGTTCCTGATGAGTTAACTGTTGAAATAGTAAAGGATAGGATAAAGGAAGACGATTGTAAAAATGGATTCCTATTAGATGGTTTTCCAAGAACAGTTGCTCAGGCTGATGCATTAAATGAAGTGTTAGCAGATTTAGGAACCAAGTTAGACTATGTTATAAATATTAAAGTAGATGAGAATAATTTAATAGAAAGACTTTCTGGTAGAAGAGTTTGTCCTAAGTGTGGAGCAAGTTTCCACGTAGTATTTAATCCTCCAAAGGTTGATGGAGTATGTGACTATTGTGGAGCGGAAGTTGTACAGAGAGCAGACGATTCTGAAGAGACAGTTAAGAATAGACTATCAGTTTACAATAAACAAACTCAACCACTTATAGATTACTATACTAATAATGGATTAATTATAAATATAAACGGTGAACAGGATATAAATGATGTTTTTGCAGAAATATGTAGTGTATTAGGGAGCGACAAGAAATGATTTATTTAAAGTCTGATCAAGAAATTGAAATGATGCGAAGAGCAGGACAAATAGTCGCTGAAACTCTTCTAATATTAGAAGAGGCAATTAAACCTGGTATCACCACTAAAGAACTTGATAGAATAGCAGAAGAATTTATAATAAGCTGTGGAGCCCGTCCTTCATTTAAGGGTTACCACGGGTTCCCAGCAACAATTTGTACTTCAGTTAATGAAGAAGTAGTACATGGAATTCCGGGAGAGCGAGTACTGAAGGAAGGCGATATAATAAGTGTTGACTGCGGTGCTTTTTATAGAGGTTTTCATGGTGATGCAGCAAGGACCTTCCCAGTAGGTAAGGTAACTCCCGAAGCCCAAAGACTAATTGATGTTACCAGGGAAAGTTTTTGAGGGAATCAAATATGCAAATGTAGGCAACAGATTAGGAGATATATCAGCAGCTATTCAGGAATATGTTGAAAAGAATAATTTCTCTGTTGTACGTGACTATGTAGGTCACGGCATAGGAAGGAAATGCACGAAGAACCAGCAGTTCCAAACTACGGTAAAAAGGGAAGAGGCATTAAACTGCAAAGAGGTCTTGTATTAGCAATAGAACCTATGGTTAATATGGGAACGTATGCAGTTAAGGAGTTAGAGGATGGCTGGACAGTTATAACATATGATAGAAAGCTGTCTGCACATTATGAAAATACTGTTGCTATACTTGATAATGGTCCTGAAATTCTTACTTTGAAAAAATAGAGGTGGAATATATGGATAATATTGCCCTGGGACAAATAGTTCATTCGAGAGCAGGTAGAGATAAGGGTAGATACTTTGTAGTAGTAGGAATTGTAGATGAAAACTATGTTCTTATTGCAGATGGTGATTTAAGAAAGATAGAATCACCTAAAAAGAAGAAGATTAAACATCTTGTTTTTCACGATAAACTTGCAGTAGACATAGTTGAAAAAATAAAAACAAACCAACGCATCACCAATGCAGACCTTAAAAAACTTTGCAGTCAATGGGTTTATTATAAGGAGGTTAGATTAGCCTATGGCAAAAGAGGATGTAATTGAATTGCAGGGTACTGTTATAGAAGCATTACCTAATGCAATGTTCCAAGTGGAGTTAGAAAATGGCCACAAAATACTCGCTCATATATCAGGTAAGTTGAGAATGAATTTTATAAGAATACTTCCAGGTGATAAGGTAACAGTTGAAGTTTCACCTTATGACTTAACTCGTGGTAGAATTATATGGAGAGGAAAGTAAGGAGGGATAGCCAATGAAGGTTAGACCATCAGTTAAGCCAATTTGTGAAAAGTGTAAAATAATAAGAAGACACGGTAGAGTTATGGTTATATGCGAAAACCCAAAGCATAAGCAAAAGCAAGGTTAATTTTGCGCGGCTGCACTGAAGGCTTAATCGCTTCGGTGATTTATATATTAAAGTTCAATGTGTTTTTAAGTAAAATACAGGAGGTGTAAAAACTCAATGGCAAGAATAGCTGGTATAGATTTACCAAGAGAGAAGAGAGTAGAAATAGCACTAACATACATCTATGGTATTGGTAGACCAAGTGCTAACAAGATTCTTGAAGCTACAGGTGTAAATCCAGATACAAGAGTTAAGGATTTATCAGAAGAAGACGTTAACAAACTAAGAGAATATATTGATAAGAACTTTGTTGTTGAAGGCGACCTAAGAAGAGAAGTAGCTCTTAACATAAAGAGATTAATGGAAATAGGTTGCTACAGAGGACTAAGACACAGAAGAGGTCTTCCAGTAAGAGGACAAAGAACTAAGACAAATGCAAGAACAAGAAAAGGACCAAGAAGAACAATTGCTAATAAGAAGAAAGCAGGAAAGTAATAAAGGAGGGACAGTGAATGGCGGCTCAAGCAAAGGCTAAGAAGGTTAGAAGAAAAAGAGAGCGTAAACATGTTGACCGTGGAGCGGCACACATCAAGTCAACATTTAACAATACTATAGTAACTATAACTGATACAGCAGGAAATGCTATTTCTTGGTCAAGTGCTGGTGCACTTGGATTTAGAGGTTCAAGAAAGAGCACTCCATTTGCAGCACAAATGGCAGCAGAAACAGCTGCAAAGACTGCAATAGAACACGGAATGAAGTCAGTTGAAGTTTATGTAAAGGGACCTGGAGCGGGTAGAGAAGCTGCTATAAGAGCTCTTCAAGCAGCTGGACTTGAAGTTAGCCTAATAAAGGATGTAACTCCAATTCCACACAACGGTTGTAGACCACCTAAGAGAAGAAGAGTTTGATGATTGGAGGTGTAAAGAATGGCAAGATATTCAGGACCATCATGTAAATTATGTAGAAGAGAAGGAGTTAAGCTATATCTTAAGGGAGATAGATGCTACTCAGAAAAGTGTGCATTAGCAAGAAGACCATATGCACCAGGACAACACGGACACAACAAGAAGAAGCTAACTAACTATGGTGTTCAATTAAGAGAAAAGCAAAAGGCTAAGAGAATTTACGGAGTACTTGAATCACAATTCAGAAAGTACTACGAAGAAGTTGATAGATTAAAGGGAATCACAGGTGAAAACCTACTAAGACTTCTTGAACTAAGACTTGATAATGTAATATTCAGACTTGGATTTGCAAGCTCAAGAGCAGAAGCAAGACAATTAGTAAGACACGGACACTTTACTGTAAATGGTAAGAAGGTAAATATACCATCATACCAAGTTAGAGTAAATGATGAAATAGCTGTAAGAGAAAAGAGCAGATCAAGCGAAAAGATAAAGGCTCTAATGCAAGTTGAAACTAATGTTCCAAAGTGGTTAACTGTTGATAAGGAAAATATGGTAGGTAGAGTAGTATCACTTCCACAAAGAGAGGACATTGATATACCAGTTAACGAAACATTAATAGTTGAGCTTTACAGCAAGTAATTTAGTGTAGAATTATTTGCCCTCGCAAGTTGATACTTCTAAATAAAGGAGGGTTAAATTAATGTTAGAAATAGAAAGACCAAGAGTTGAATGTGTTGAGAAATCCGAAGATGGTTCATATGCAAGATTTGTTGTTGAACCACTTGAAAGAGGATACGGAACAACCCTGGGTAATGCTATGAGAAGGATTCTGCTGTCATCACTTCCAGGTGCAGCAGTAACTTCTGTTAAAATAGATGGGGTTTTACACGAGTTCTCAACTATACCAGGTGTAAAGGAAGATGTAGTTGAGTTAATACTTAACCTAAAGAGTCTAGCAATTAAAATGGACGGCGAAGGAACTAGAACTGGTGTAATTGATGTTAAGGGGCCAGCAGTAGTTACAGGAGCGGATATAAAGGTTGATGGAGATGTTGAAATAATCAATTCAGATCACGTACTTGCAACAGTAAGTGAGTCTGGAAGATTATATGCTGAGAATAACTATAGGTAAAGGTAGAGGTTATGTTTCAGCTGATAAGAATAAGCATCCGGGTCAACCAATTGGTTTGATTCCAGTAGATTCAATCTACACACCTGTTAAGAGAGTAAACTATACTGTTGAAAATACACGTGTAGGACAGATTACAGATTATGATAAGTTAACTCTTGAGTTATGGACTAACGGAACTATAAAGCCAGAAGAGGCAGTTAGCTTATCAGCAAAGATATTAATTGAACACTTTAAGCTTTTCCTTTCACTAACAGACTTAGCTGATAAAGTAGAAATAATGGTTGAAAAGGAAGAAGAAAAGAAGGATAAAGTTCTTGAGAATGACAATAGAAGAGCTTGATTTATCAGTTAGATCCTACAACTGCTTAAAGAGAGCAGGAATAAACACAGTTCAAGAACTTGTAAATAAAACAGAAGATGATATGATGAAGGTAAGAAATCTTGGAAAGAAATCATTAGAAGAAGTTCAACAAAAGCTTGAAGCACTTGGACTTAGCTTGAAAAAGAGCGAAGAATAGGAGGGATTTTCAGTGGCAGGATATCGTAAGCTAGGACGTCCAACTGACCAAAGAAAAGCTATGCTAAGAAATCTTGTAACAAGCTTTTTAAGTCAGAGGACGGTAGAATAATAACAACTGAAGCAAGAGCAAAAGAAGTAAGAAGTCTTGCTGAAAAGATGATAACTCTTGCAAAAAGAGGAGACCTACACGCAAGAAGACAAGTTCTTGCTTTTATAACTGAAGAAGAAGTAGTAGCAAAGCTATTCTCAGAAGTTGCACCAAAGTACGCTGAAAGAAACGGTGGATACACAAGACTAATAAAGATGGGTCCAAGAAGAGGCGACGCAGCAGAAATGGTTATACTTGAATTAGTGTAATAAAAAAGAGGGATTAAGTTAAGTATATTTATACTTAATCCCTTTCTATATTAAATTTAGAAGGTGCCTGAGATGGAAAATATGGTTGAGATTAATAATGTTTTTTATGGATATAAAAAACACGACCAAGCAGAGGAGTTCTTGGCACTAAGGGGTGTCAATTTAAAGGTTAAAAAGGTGAGTTTCTTGTAGTAATTGGGCATAATGGTTCAGGTAAATCTACTCTTTCAAAACATATAAATGCAATATATCTTCCCAAAGAAGGAGAAGTAATAGTTAATGGAATGAATACAAAGGATAGTTCAAAACTTTGGGATATTAGACAGTCAACAGGGATGGTATTTCAAAATCCTGATAATCAGATTGTTGCAACAATAGTGGAAGAGGATGTTGCCTTTGGACCAGAAAATATGGGGGTTGAGCCAAGTGAAATAAGAAGAAGAGTAGATGATGCATTAAAGGCTGTCAGAATGGAGGAATATTCAAAGCACGCACCACATTTGCTATCAGGTGGACAAAAACAGAGGGTTGCTATAGCTGGAATATTAGCAATGAGGCCTAAATGCATTATATTGGATGAACCAACTGCTATGCTTGACCCATCAGGAAGAAAAGAAGTAATAGATACTATCAAGAAACTAAATAAAGACGAAAAAATTACTATTATATTAATTACTCATTTTATGGAAGAAGCTGTAGATGCAGATAGAGTTGTGGTTATGGATGATGGAAAGATCGTTGCAGAGGGAACGCCAAGAGAAGTTTTTCAAAGGTAGAGTTACTAAAGAGTTTAGGTTTAGATGTTCCTCAAGTTACAGAGCTTGCCTATGAACTTAGGAAAAGCGGAGTAAATATAAGACAAGATATAATAACTATTGATGAGTTGGTGGAGGAGCTATGTCAATTAAAGTAAATAATCTAACATTTAAATATATGGTAGATACTCCCTTTGAAAAACAGCATTAGATAATGTATCCCTTGAAATTCAAGACGGTGAATTTATAGGCCTAATAGGGCATACAGGCTCAGGAAAGTCAACACTTATTCAGCATCTAAATGGCCTTTTAAAGCCAACTTCAGGTGAAATATATGTTGATAATGAATGTATAACTTCAAAGGGTGTTGACTTAAAAAGAATTAGACAGTTAGTAGGCTTAGTATTCCAGTATCCAGAACATCAACTATTTGAAGAAACTATCTATAAAGATGTTTCTTATGGACCTAAAAATTTAGGTTTAGATGAAACTGAAGTTGAGCAAAGAGTAAAATGGGCACTTAATATAGTTGGTATTGATTATGATAAATATAAAGATGTATCCCCTTTGATTTAAGTGGTGGACAAAAAGAAGAGTTGCAATTGCAGGTGTATTAGCAATGCAGCCAAAGGTTTTAATTTTAGATGAGCCAACGGCAGGCCTTGATCCAAAGGGAAGAGACGAAATTTTACAAAACATAAAAATTTGCACAAGAAAGCTAAAATGACTATCATTTTAGTTTCCCACAGTATGGATGATGTTGCAGAGTTGGCAGACAGGTTAATAGTAATGTATAGGGGTAAAAATATTCTTCAGGGAACTCCAAAGGAAGTGTTTAGAAATGTTGAAACATTAGAATCTATTGGACTTGGTGTGCCTCAAGTAAAGTATTTAGTCAGAAGTCTAAATAAGAATGGCTTTAGCTTAAATGAAGATATTATAACTGTAAAAGAGGCAAAGGATGCTATCCTAAAGGCATTAAGGAGAGAAAAGAAATGATTAAGGACATTACATTAGGACAATATCTTCCTGGAGATTCCGTAATTCATAAATTAGACCCAAGAATAAAAATAATATTATCTACCTTATACGTTATTAACTTGTTTATTATAAATAAATTTATTGGATATCTTTATGTGGCTATTTTTACAGCCTTTATACTTTTAGTAGCTAAGATACCATTTAAATATATAATGAAGAGTTTAAAACCTATTTTATGGCTGTTACTTTTTACAGCAGCTTTTAATGTATTGCTTACACCAGGTGAAATAGTTTATGCAAGATTTGGACCATTTGCTATTACAGACAAAGGGGTATATCTTGCAGGTTTTATGATATTGAGAATAGTATTTTTAATAGTCGGAACCTCTGTTTTAACCTTAACTACCTCACCAATAGCATTAACAGATGGAATTGAACTTCTACTTAATCCATTTAAAAGATAGGTGTTCCAGCACACGAACTTGCAATGATGATGACAATTGCTTTGAGATTCATACCAACATTAATAGATGAAACAGATAAAATTATAAAAGCACAAAAGGCAAGAGGTGCTGACTTTGAATCAGGAAATTTAATTAACAGAGCTAAGAATTTGATTCCTATACTTGTACCTTTATTTATAAATTCCTTCAGACGTGCTGATGAACTCGCATTAGCGATGGAAGCAAGGTGCTATAAAGGTGGAGAAGGTAGAACAAGGATGAAACAGTTTAATATAGAGAAAAATGATTATATATCAATATTAGTTATGATAACCTTTATTATTATCTCTATATTAAGTAGGAGATAAATATGAAAAATATTAAATTAGTCATTGAATATGATGGAACAAACTATGTAGGATGGCAAAGACAAAAAAATGGTCTTTCAGTATCAGAAGTTATTGAAGGAGCCATTTATGAAATAACTAAACAAAATGTAGACCTTATAGGTTCAGGAAGAACAGATGCAGGTGTACACGCACGAGGGCAAGTAGCTAATTTTTTATAGATACAAAAATTCAACCTGAACGTTTAAAAGATGCAATAAATAGCAAACTTCCATCAGATATAACTATTGTTAATTCAATGGAGGTTGCTAAAGATTTTCATTCAAGGTACAACTGCAAAGGAAATGGTATAGCTATACGATTTTTAATAGGCAAGAGCCATCTCCGTTTTATAACAAATATGCAGCACATATAAAGTATAATCTTGACTTAGAAAAATGAAAGCTGCAGCACAATATTTAATAGGTACCTACGATTTTGCTGCATTTAAATCAGAAGGAAGTTCAGTTAAAACTACTGTTAGAACAATATACAGCATAGATATTGTTAAAAACGGAGATATTATACGTTTAGATTATAAAGGAGATGGATTTCTTTATAATATGGTAAGAATAATAACGGGTACCTTAATTGATGTTGGTAGGGGCAAAAAATACTATGGATATCCTTAAAATTTTGGAATCAAAGGATAGAAGCTTAGCGGGTTTTACAGCCCCAGCCTGTGGATTGTGTTTGGAAAAAGTTTATTATTAAATTAAGCTTGACACACCCGGCTCAATGTATTAAAATAAAAAATGGTGTAATTTACGATACTAAGATCCACTGGCCCCGGATCTTTATCGATAGAGAGATTCAATAAGTCAAGGAGGGAAAAAGATGAAAACATACATGGCAAAAACTCAAGAAGTAGAAAGAAAATGGTATGTTGTTGATGCTACTGACAAGACTTTAGGAAGACTTGCAAGCCAAATAGCTACAATACTAAGAGGAAAGCATAAGGCGATTTATACTCCAAACGTAGATACTGGTGACTTTGTAATAGTTATAAATGCTGAAAAAGTTGCTTTAACTGGTAAGAAGTTAGATCAAAAACTATACAGACATCACTCACTATATCCAGGTGGATTAAAGGAAATCCCATATAGAAGACTATTAGAAACTAAGCCAGAATTAGCAATAGAAGAAGCAGTTAGAAGAATGCTACCAAAGGGACCTCTTGGAAGAAAGATGGCAAAGAAACTTAAGGTATACAGAGGTGCAGAACATAATCACCACGCTCAAAAACCAGAAGTACTTGAATTAAAGTATTAATGTGGTGTGAAGGGAGGAAGGAAAGATGGCAAAGGTTCAATACTTTGGAACAGGTAGAAGAAAGACATCTATAGCAAGAGTAAGATTAGTTCCAGGAGAAGGAAACATCGTTATAAATAAAAGAGATATAGACAATTACTTTGGTCTTGAAACTCTTAAGGTTATAGTAAAGCAACCACTTGTTTTAACTGGAACACTTGATAAGTATGATGTACTTGTAAATGTTCACGGTGGTGGATTTACAGGTCAAGCAGGTGCTATAAGACACGGTATAGCAAGAGCACTTGTTCAAGCTGATGCTGATTTAAGACCAGTTCTTAAGAAGGCAGGTTTCCTAACAAGAGACCCAAGAATGGTAGAAAGAAAGAAGTACGGTCTAAAGAAGGCAAGAAGAGCACCACAATTCTCAAAGAGATAATTTACTTATTATATACAGGAACTGCACATATGCAGTTCCTGTTTTGTTTTTGTTTTGTTATTATTATTTTTCAAATGCATATAATAATTATTGAATAATTAAAATAGGGTGGTTATGATGATAAAAAGATATATTGCAGTAGTTTTAGCAATAGCTGTAGGTTTTATTTTATATATGAAGATACCTGCCTTTGGGTTTAACACAAATAAGGTTATAATAATTGATGCAGGACACGGTGGAATAGATCCAGGAGCAATAGGTAGAGATGGGACTATAGAAAAGGATATAAACCTTAGCATATCTCAAAAACTGAAGGGCTATCTTGAGGATGCTGGGTATACCTGCATAATGATTAGGGAGGTTGACGAGGGGTTATATAGTGAGTATGGTAGAATAAGAGATAAAAAGAACGAAGATTTAAGAAACAGAAAGCAGTTTATTAAAAAGTACAAGGCTAATCTATTCATTAGTATACACTTAAACTTTTTTCCTGAAAGTCAATATTATGGTGCACAGGTGTTCTATCCTAAAAATGATGTAGAAAGTGAGAAAATAGCAAAATTAGTTCAACAGGAGCTAATAAAGACATTAAATAGAGGAAATAAAAGAGAAGCAAAGGGTACAAATGATATATACGTAATAAGAGACAATCAGATACCCTCAATATTGATTGAATGTGGTTTTTTATCAAATTATGAAGAAGAGCAGCTACTTAAATCAGATATGTATCAAAATAAAATAGCCTGGGCCATTTTTAAAGGTATTTCGACATATTACCTGGGAAATAGTAAATAGTAATAAAACCGTCCTTACGTTTAATAAATAAGGACGGTTTTAAATTTACTTATTAATATGCTTATTGTAATATCTTTATTATATCCCTTGTTGTTAAAGCTATTTTATATGCGTGGTCGCCAACTCTCTCAAGGTTTGTTAAAGAATCTAAAAATATCATTCCACTATTAGGATTACAAATACATTTATTTAACCTATCGATATGGTCCTTTCTTAATTGTTTTTCTACAGCATCAATTTTCTGTTCAAGTTCAATTACTTCTTTTATTTTTCTAAATCTCTATTTTTTAGAGCTTCTAATGCTTTAGCAAAAGAACTATGGCATAATTCGAAAAAATATTTTAATTCAACTGAAGCTTCTTCAGAAAAGTTAATGTAGTGATTAAACTTATATTCTGCAAGATCTAAAAGGTTTATAGCGTGGTCTCCAACACGTTCCATATCATTTATCATATTATATAAACTCATAATTACTTCTGATTCACCATAGGTTGGATTTTTCATTGACAGCTTAGTTAAAAATTCATTAA
This sequence comes from Caloramator sp. mosi_1, assembly GCF_028622835.1. GTDB lineage: Bacteria > Bacillota > Clostridia > Clostridiales > Caloramatoraceae > Thermobrachium. The sequence goes on from NZ_CP117677.1 coordinate 1,412,900, forward strand.
TGCGTCCTCAAGATAATCAAGTAAATCTTCATCCTTTTGTATTTGATTTATGTTATTTCTTCTAAAATCGAATATTAAATTAAAGGATTTTTCAAGGTTTAGTAGAGCTATTTCTCCCATTCTGCTAATTTCTTTAATACATTGTTCAATTGCTACAGAGGGGTATTAGTAACATAAGGGTTAATATATTTAAATCTCCTTGTATTACTGTTAGTTTTAGTAGGATATACATTATTTAAAAGACTCTTAATTATTGAATCTGAAAGTAATATTGAAATTAAAGAACCAAGTAGGTTAGTTAAAATATGCAAAAGAATAATATTTAATGATAAAGATGATGTTGCGTTTAATAGTTTAGGATTTAAAAGGAATACTATAAACACAGCAAAAGCACCTATTATATTAATTATAAAATGTATGAAGGAGGTTATAATAATGTGTCTTTCTTGTTTATAGGATTTTAATAAAACAAACAGAGAAGAACCTATGTTAGCTCCTATAACTGTAAAAACAGCAGAATTAAATCCTATAACATCGTTTTGTACAAAAGGAACAAGTAGTATGACGATTGCATTACTACTTCTAAAAATAAGAGCAATTAGAGTACCTAAAAATAAACTTGAAATATAGTTATTTTTGATTAAATGGATAAGTTGATTTTCTATTGTGCCAGTTTTTATATAAATTAAAGAGACCAAAGAAGTCCAATGCTTAAAAGCATTTGACCTAAATTATATATATTTTTCTTAGTATTTTTATTAACAAATAGAATTATAAAAGTACCAACAAATACAAAAGATAGGGGATTATAGAAATATTTAATAGTATAACAATAGGAATTAGTGATGCACCAATGTTGACACCACATATAAAGTACAGTATATTTATAAATTCAATAGATCCTGCCTCAAGTATACTTGAGTAGGTTGTTGCTGAAATAGTACTACTTTCAGTTATAAAAGAAAATATAATTCCTTCAAATAAGGAATGTATTTTTTATTTGTTTTCTGTTTAAATTGATTATGAAACCAGTAGCTAAAGTAATTTTGAGAAGAATGGCTAAGCATTCCAAGCGAAAAAATAAGTAAACCTATTCCACCTAATAAATTATAAATTTGTGTTTTCATCTGTATTCCCCCATTGATAGTTTCATTACTAATATTATATCAAATGCATTCTTTATATTACACAAAAAGTGTAATTAACTTAGTTTACAGCTAAAAATATTTTAAAAGTGCCATAGACAATAGTGATTTTAACACCTTGTTTATGGCACCTTAAAACTAATTATTCATCCTTTTTCATACAATGTGGGCAAGGATAGTAAAAGGGATGATCTAAAAGTAGTGAAGCTTCATTTAGTGAACTATACATATCAATTGCTTCTTTATCTATGCTATCAATATTACATTCAGGCTTTTCGTTTACTAAATCGTGCAGTGTCTTTTTTCAATATCATATAGATATCTTTTACCATAGTAGGGTTCTTCGTATCTTCTCATATTTTCACTCCTTAAAATCAAGTACCATTTGTGCAATATTGTTAGAATGGTCTCCAATTCTTTCGATATTGCTTATTAAATCTAAGAAAATAGTTCCACTTGAAGTTGAACATATACCCTTGTTTAGTCTATCTATATGCTCGTTTCTAAGTTGTTTTTCCATCATATCAATTTTACCTTCAGCCTCAAGAACCTTTTGTGCAAGAGTAAAGTCAAAGTTATTAAGAGCTTCTATTGAAGAATCAACTGCGTATTTTGCAACACTATATATTTCCTTAAGTTCCTTTATTGCATCATCTGAAAATATTAATTTATTATCTATCCTATATTGTGCAAGTTCTGCTATATTATCAGCGTGATCGCCAATTCTTTCTATATCATTTACTACGTGGAATAAAGATGTTATAATTTCTGAATCGTGTTCAGAAAGGGAAGTATTTGATAATGCTACCATAAAGGCAGTTATCTCTCTTTCAAGGAAGTTTACAACTTGTTCTACTTCAAAAACTTTATTTATAAGTTTTGTATCTTCATTAAAGAATGCTTCCATTGAAGTAGTTAAGTTTTCGGATGCAATTTTTCCCATTCTTGAAACTTCTTTAATAACTTGACCAACTGCTATAGATGGCGTTTCAAGAAGTCTTGAATCAAGATGTTCAAGGGTCATTGCAGTTGCTTCCTTTTCTTCTCCAGGAACTAACCATTTAACCCATTTTACTAAAAGTGGTATAAAAGGAGCTTGAATTATAACGTTTGTAAAGTTAAATATTGTATGTGAATTAGCAATTTGTCTTTTTATATCTCCTCCAAGTAGAGGAATTAATTTTACAACAACTGGAAGTATTGCCATAAAAATAAGTGTACCTATTAAGTTAAAGGATAGATGTATAAATGAAGCTCTTCGTGCGTTTTTACTTGCTCCTATACTTGCAAGCATTGCTGTAACACAAGTACCTATGTTATCACCAAATAATATTGGTAGAGCAACGTTAAGTGGCATAGCGTTTACTCCAGCAAGGGCTTGAAGTATACCTATTGTAGCACTACTACTTTGAACAACAGCTGTCATTCCAAGACCTACCAAAACTCCAAGTATTGGATGAGTTCCTAATGTTATGATTAAATTTCTAAAGCCATCCATTTGCGCAAGAGGCTTCATTGAATGTTCCATCATTTTCATACCAACAAATAGAACACCAAAACCAAAAACTATCTCTCCGATATCCTTTGTTTTCTTTTATTAGAAAACATAAGCATAGCAGCACCAATTGCAAGTATCAATGGAGCAATATCAGTAAGTTTAAAGGCTATAAGCTGTGCAGTCATAGTTGTACCTATGTTTGCACCCATTATAACTCCAGCTGCTTGATATAGATTCATAAGTCCTGCGTTAACAAAACCAACTGTCATAACAGTTGTTGCAGATGAACTTTGGATAATTGCAGTAACAAGTGCACCTACAGTGATTGCAAATAATCTGTTGGTTGTTAAAACCTCAAGTATCTTTTTAGCTTTTCACCTGCAGCTTTTTGAGTCCTCCTCCCATCATATGCATACCATAGACGAAAAGACCAAGACCACCAAGCAGTTCAAAGATCATTTTTGCATTCATAATATACCCCCATCTTTTACATTATTATAACGCGTAAACAAAGACTTTTACGCGTTATTTTTCGACAAATTAATTTTAAATAAGATATATTTTTACACACGTAGTTAATTATAGTTACCCAATGTTAAATCTGTGTTAAGTTTGTGTTAATAAAAGAAAATATTTAACTTGAATATAATGTTGAATTAATATAAATTTAACAATCCACTATATTAATTATACATTTGATTAAATACTTTATAAAGTATAAAATTAAAGAGGGGTGATTAAAATGTATTTAAAAGAGCTTGAGCCATTTAATAATAGAATAATTTCAAAAATTAATATAGATGAAAGACCAGCGAATTATGTTAATTTTCCTTCAGATTTATCTGATGAATTAAAGGATTTTTAATTGTAAAGGGTTTTAAAAAACTTTATTCACATCAAAGGGAGATGTATGAGCATTCTAAAAAGGGTGAAAATGTAATAATAACTACTCAGACAGCAAGTGGGAAAACACTAAGTTTTTGCTTCCAGTTGTAGATGAAATACTTAAGGATAATAAAACAAGAGCTATATTTGTATATCCTACAAAGGCCCTTGCAAATGACCAATTTAGAAATATACTGCCCTTTATTGAATATTTTGGAGAAGATAGAATACAAGCAGGTATTTATGATGGGGATACTCCCCTAATGAGAGAACAAGGATTAGAAAAACAGCAAATATTATTTTAACAAATCCTGAAATGCTTAATTCGGCCTTTTTACCAAACCATAGTTTATATGGTTTTAATCACGTATTTTCTAAGTTAAAGTTCTTTGTTGTAGATGAACTTCACGTTTATAGAGGTGCCTTTGGTTCACATATGGCCAATATTATAAGAAGATTAAAAGAATATGCAAATACTATAGGTCAAACCCTCAATATCTTTTTAGCTCAGCAACTATAGCAAACCCAAAGGAACTTGTTGAAACGTTAACAGGTGAAGAATTTTATCACGTTAAGAAGGATGGTTCGCCATCCCATAAAAAGCACATTTATATTTGGCAACCTCCCTATATTAGAGATTCAGAATATAGAAAGACTCCTGAAGAAGAAGCAGCAGAAATAATACCAGATATGATACAAAATGGGAGACGATTTATAACTTTTTGTAAAAGTAGGCGTGAAGTTGAGGTCGTTTTAAAGGAAACAAGGGATAAATTATCAAATATAGAATACATACCAAGTTTGTTAGATTTAACCGATAAGATAGCAGGTTATAGAGGAGGGTATAAAAAAGAAGAAAGAAAAGACATAGAGAAAAGACTTGTTAAGGGAGATATAAACGGTGTAATTGCAACAAATGCATTAGAACTTGGTATAGATATAGGGGACATTGATATTGTAATATGTTCAGGGTTCCCAGGCACCAAGGCATCATTTTGGCAGCAGATAGGACGTGCAGGAAGAAGAAAAGAAGCAGTTGGCATATTGATACTTGATGTTGGACCTATATATCAATATATAGCAGTAAATAGTGAATTTTTATTAAAGACAGGTATAGAAAATGCCGTTTTAGATAAAAACAATCTATTTATTCAACTTGCTCACGTAAGAGCAGCAGCTGCAGAACTACCACTTACCCTTGACGATGCAGAATTATTCCCTGATATTGCAGAGATAATACCTGTTCTTCTAAAGGCAGGAGAATTAAAGAATGATGGTGGAATATTTACTTGGATTGGTAAGGAACATCCAGCAGGTGATTTTAGTTTAAGAAATATATCAAGGGATATATACAAGGTAATTAATAAGATAAATGGAGAGATGCTGACAGAGATGGATGAATATCAGGCCTTCCACGAGGTATACGAAAAGGCAATCTATATGCACGATGGTGTGCAGTATATGGTTGAAAAACTTGATTTGGTAAATAGAATTGCAACTGTTTTTCCAATAGAAGTTAATTATTTCACTGTTCCATTTACAGATACAATGGTAAATATAATAAAGGAATTTAAGAACACAGAATTTGCAAGAACTACTGCAACCTTTGGAGATGTTCTAATAAAAGAGGCAGTAGTGGCTTATAAGATGATTCAGTTTCACAACAGGCAAAATTTAGGCTTTGAGTCTATAAGGGATAACCTTTTACTACCCTTGAAACAGAAGGATTATGGTATCTAATACCACAGGATGTCGATGATGTTTTAAACCTATATACAGAATTTAATTACTATAACGGAATAAAGCACGCACTTCTTACAGCAGCAAGGATCAGGACTATGGCAACAGCAGAGGATATTGGAGCGACTATGTTTAACACTGTTGAGAAGGATGGAGAAATAAAAAGGGCCTATGTAATACTATATGATTTATATCCAGGCGGATTAGGTTTTACAGAAAAGGCCTTTGATTATGCAAGGAAATCCTATTAGATGCCATAAATATGTTGAAAAATTGTAAATGTAAAGATGGATGTCCAGCTTGTGTTGGAGACTATCACCTTGATAAAAAGATGGTTCTTTGGGCACTTGAAGGTATGATAAAAGATGTGGAGGAGACTCCAAAGGTAACAAAAAGGTAGAAGAAGTCATTGTTGAGGAGAATAAATATTTTAAGTTAGAAGAATTAGAGTATAAATGGAAGGATTTTAGAAGCTTTTTAAGGTCAAGGAGTGAAGCCTTCTTAGGATTTTTTAACATAGTAGATGAGGTTGAAGTTAGAGGAAATGTATTAGTCCTAAATGTTACATCTTCCTTTTTAAAGAATGGATAATGGATACTTTAAATAAAGCAAAAATTGAAAATATAATAAGAAGATATGTAGAGGTTAATGATAATTTTTCTATAGATGTGAATGTAATAAATTATGAAAGCAAAATCGATAAAATTATTAGAAGATATGATGATTTAAATAGGTAGGTGAGATTTTGCAGGATTTATTTGATAAGTTAAATAGCTTTCAAAGAAGGGCAGTTGAGACAGATGAAAAATATGTGGCCCTAAGAGCAAGTGTAGGAAGTGGTAAGACTACAGTTATAGTGTACAGAGTATTATACTTACATCTTGTAAAAAAGTCCCTTTAGACAAAATTATGGTTGTTACATTTACAAACAAAGCTTCAGAGGAGCTAAAGGAACGGCTACAAAAACATATAAGTGAAGAAATCAAATATATAGGCACCTTCCACAGCATTGCAAATAGAATATTAAGGGAAAATGTAGACTTAGAGGAATTTGGATATTCTAAGGATTTTAGAATAATATCCTATGACGAGGCAGGCGAGATATTAAATAATATAATCAGAGAAGGAAGATTAAATATAAAATATAAATCAAAAGTACAAAAAAGGATAGAAGAGTTTAAAAATGGTAATATACTGTATGCAAATATGAAGAGAGAAGATGATATTGAAAGACTTTATGAAGAGTATAAAAGAGTAAAAAAGATAAAAACCTAATGGATTATGAAGATTTAATAATAAATTGTCGTGATTTCTTAAAGGAAAATTTAGAATTTGACCATATAATAGTAGACGAATTTCAGGATACAGATTATATGCAACTTGAACTAATAGAAAAAATTGCAGGGGATAGAGCAAAAATATTTGTTGTAGGAGATCCAAATCAAACAATATATTCCTTTAGGACAGGTACACGAAATATATTTAAGATGTTTATCGAAAAATATAATGCATCTATATATGAACTCCTATAAACTACAGGTCAACAAGAACAATAACAGAGGCAGCAGCAGCTTTAATAGGTGAGAAAATACATTGTGAAAGGGAATATGGAGAACCAATAAAGATTACAAGTCACTATGATGCCTTCAATGAGGCAAGCTATGTCTTAAGAAGAATTAAAGAGTTAAAGGATAAGGGAGTACATCTTAAGGATATTGCTGTGCTTTTTAGAAGACAAGCACAGGGGGAATTCCTTTATGATGTACTAAGTCGAGAAGTTGAGTGTGAATTTATAAAGGGAATAGAAGTGGAAGAAGATAAAATTGATAAAGAAAGTGTGAAACTTCTTACACTTCATTCATCAAAGGGTTTAGAGTTTAAATATGTTTTTATGGTAGGAGTAAATGAAGGAAATATACCAATATCTAAAAAGCGGGAAATTGAAGAGGAAGAACTTAGACTTTTCTTTGTTGGTGTTACAAGGGCAAAGGAGGTCCTTGAGATTTCGTATATAAAGAGTCCATCTTTTTTGGATTTAAGGGATATAAAAGCCAATATATAACTATGTTTCCCAAGAATCTTTTGTTAGAGGAGGATAATAATTCAAAATATACTTTAAATGAAATTTATGATATGTTAAGATTAGAAAAAGAAAAGAAAAATGCAGAAAAAAGGTTATCCATAAAAAATATGGAGAAGGAATTGTAATTTATGAGGATGATAATGTATTGAAGGTTAAATTTGATTCCTATGGTGAAAAGGAATTTTTAAAGTTGTTTTGCCAAGGAGAATTTATTTAAGGGGGATTTTTGTGGATGAATTCAACAATAACAATGATTTAAATGATGAACCAGTAAGACTGGGGTTTAAAGATGTACTTGCAATGACTATTGCAGCAATAGAGGTGCTTTTACCTATTGCATTGGCCTTTGCTGCTATAATGGGAATTGTGTTTTTATATTGTTGAAGTTTTGGATTAAATAGGGAGGAAGTTGATGAGCTATATAAAGGAAAGAATGAAAAGTATTTATTTCAATAATAAACTTTTTATTTTTGCTGTGTTTTTACTTTTTATTAAGAGTATTTCAATATTGGCATATATAATAACAGATACAAAGAGTTTTGCTTTTTTTACACTATAGGTTGTATACCCTCATACCTACTTTATTTTTCTTATATTATTATTTTAATGTCCTTTTATTTTTTATTTAGAGGAAAGGCTAAAGTTTATTATTTATTTTTTATAAACTTTTTAATTACTATTTTATTCTTGGTTGATATTTGGTACTTTAGAGGTTTTGGAAGTTTTTATCAGTACATTCATTGATGCAGACAGGAAACTTATACAATTTATCGGATAGCATAAAATCCCTTATAAGATTTTATGATTTAATTTTATTTTTAGATATTTTTGTGTTGTATTATTTTTATAAGAAACATAGTGTATACGTATTGAGAAAAAGTGTACAAGCTAAAGCATTTACTATTTCATTTTTGATTTCAATAATTTTTATAGTTGAACCAGTAGATGCAAAGATTTTATTTAATACAAAAAACAGGCAATATATCAGATAACATATTCTCCAAAGGTTACTATTTCTAATTTATCGCCAATTGGATATCACGTTTTTGATGTTTTCAATTATATAAAAGAATGTAGGCATATTGAACTTACTGAAGTGGAAAAGGCTGAAATAAATGAGTGGTTTAATAAAAAGGAAAAGATAGAAGCAGATAATGAGTACAAAGGTTATTTTAAAGGTAAAAATCTTATATATATACAGGTGGAATCTTTAGAGAATTTTGTGATTAATAAGAAAATAAATTCTAAGGAGATAACTCCAAATTTAAATAGACTTTTAAAAAATAGTATTTATTTTGATAATTATCACGAGCAAACCCATAATGGAATAAGTTCTGATGGAGATTTTATAATAAATACTTCTATGTACCCTGTTCGAAGGGGAAGTACATTTTTAGATATCCAGATAATACCTACAATTCTTTACCAAAGATACTCAAAAATACGGATACTATACTCACGCAATACATTCAGATAAAGGACCCTATTGGAATTGGATGAGGGCATTATATTCGATAGGCTTTGAAAAGTGTACTGATGAAACAAGTTTTAATGTTGACGAAAAGATAGGTTTAGGATTGAGCGATGAATCCTATTTAAAACAGATAGTGCCTTTAATTATAGCTCAAAAGAAGCCATTTTATACATTTATAGTTACATTAACAAGTCATATGCCCTTTAATATCGATGATAAATATAGAAATTTAAATCTAAATAAGGAACTTAATGACTCCTATTTAGGTGGGTATTTTGAAAGCATTCATTATGCAGATAAGTGCTTAGGAATGTTTATAGATGAACTTGATAAACAAGGAATATTAGAGGATACGGTAATTGTTATATCAGGAGATCACGAAGGAGTTCATAAATATTATCAAAGTAGTATCGAAAATTTAAGCCAAAAAGAGGATTGGTGGCTTGTTAATAACAAAGAGATACCTCTTATAATTTATCACAAGGGTATGCAGCCAAAGGTGATTAATACAATAGGTGGACAAATTGACCTTCTACCAACAATATGTTATCTGCTTGGAATAGAAAGTTCTGAATATCAAGATACAGCTATAGGTAGAGTTTTACTAAATACTAACTTAAATTTTACAGTTTTAGATGATGGAAAGGTTATTGGAGAGGTTGATGAAGAATTAAAACAACACGCATTAAAGGGTATTGAGATTTCAGATAAGATTATTAGTTCAAATTACTTTAATGGAAGATAAGGGCATAAGCCCTTATCTTATATTAAAGCAAAGTGATGCCTAATTCACTGCATTTTTGTATTATATGCTCTGGCCAGACAGATGATTGAACTTCCCCAATATGAGCTTTTCTTAGAAAGAACATACATATTCTTGATTGACCAATTCCACCACCTATCGTAAAAGGAAGTTCCTCTTGTAAAATCATCTGGTGGAAGGGTAAGTCTAATCTATCTTTGCAGTTGCATTTTTCAATCTGATAAAGCAGAGCATCTTTATCTACTCTAATTCCCATAGAAGACAATTCAAAGGCACAGTCTAAGACAGGATAGTAGAATATAATATCACCATTTAATTTCCAATCATCATAATCAGGAGAACGTCCGTCGTGTTTTATTCCTGATTTTAGATAATCCCTATCTGCATTAAGAATATAGCTCCATATTTTTTACAGGCTTGATATTCACGTTCTTTAGGTGAAAGTTCTGGGTACATATCCTCAAGTTCCTGAGTTGTAATAAATGTTATTTCCTTAGGCAGAATAGGTGTAATGTGAGGGTATAGGCTATAAACGTAAAGTTCGGTTTGTTTAAAAACACTATATATATCTTTAACTATTTGCTTTAGTGTCTGAACTGTTCTTTGTTCCTTTAATATTATTTTTCCCAATCCCATTGATCAACATAAATTGAGTGCAGTGCATCAAGTTCCTCATCACGTCTAATTGCGTTCATATCAGTGTATAGTCCTTCACCAGGTTTAAAACCATATCTTTTAAGTGCATATCTTTTCCATTTTGCCAATGATTGAACAACCTCAAGGGATTCTCCTTTAATATCAAAGGCATCAAAGGATACTGTTCTTTCAACTCCATTTAAATAGTCATTTAACCCTGTGGACTTTTGTACAAATAGAGGAGCAGAAACTCTTGTTAAGTTAAGCTTTTGGGATAACACGGATTCAAAGTAGTCCTTTAATCTCTTAATTGCAATTTCAGTCTCCTTTAAATCGAGGGTAGGTTTATAATCATAGCATACCTTCCATTCCATAATAGTTCCTCCTTAATACAATAGATTTTTATATATGTAGCGCTACAGATTACAAAATAAAAACCCTTCATCCCTTTAATGGGACGAAAGGTTAACTTCCGCGGTACCACCCAAATTGGTATAAAACCCACTCTCAGTACGGAGATAAACTCGATACTGTACTCCTTTTAACGGTAGAGTTTTCCGCCCAAGTCTACTTTCATAAAGATTTCGGTTGGGAGCTTAGGGATGTTCTTCAAAACAGGCTTCGTACTGGTCTTCCACCATCACCAGCTCGCTTTAACTACTTCCTGTATCTACTCTTCCCTTCATCGCTTTTTACTAATTATAAAGTGAAATTTTATAAATGTCAACATTCAATTTTAAAAATTTTTTATATTGTATTATTTTGATTGGTATTTATAAATATACTTTTTTATTGGTATATAGATTGGTTAAAGTGATTATCTTTTATTTATTTACTTGAATAAAATAGATTTATTTATAGTATTAATAAGTTTATAATAATTTTACATACGTTATAAAACATAATATTGAATAGTTTTTATGATTATCAAAATTATGCTATAATTTATTTGGTTATTTCTATAAATAAAATTAAAATTGTAGGTTTGGGGTGTTTTGTAGGTATGCTTGAAAATGATGTAATTAATACAGAATTTCATAAGGAAATAAATGAGTTGGAACAAATAATAGTGCATACATTAGATAAAAATAAAAATGTACTTATTAAGGGTAGTAGAGGATACGGCAAAACATTTTTGTTAAAGAGGATTTCAGAAAATATTAGAAATAATAATACATATACAATATATATAAATTCAAAAGATAAAAATGCTTATATAGATTTTATAAATCAATTATTGAAGATTTATCAATTGCATAAAAATTATACAGTATTTAATAAAGAAATTTTAGAGCTTTTATTGTCAAAGGTTAATAAAAATAGTAAAGATGAATTATATATATTATTTTATTATATAAGACAGATAATAAAAGATATTACTTTATATTCTAAGTTAATTGTATTAATAGATGATATTCAGTATCAAGATGAATATATTATTGATTTAATTACTTTTTTATTAAAGGAGAAACTGTATGAAGGTTTTAACTTTGTTATAGCATATTCTGAATCTTTAAATATAAATTTTATCAAATTTATTGAAGATATCAAGAAATTTGATTTTGAAGAATTTAAGTTAAAAGGAATATGTGAAAAAATATGATTAATAAATACACTAAGTTTAATAAGATGTATGATGAGGAAAAAATAAAAACTATTATAAAAGCTACTGATGGAAATCCACTTTTATTTATACAATATATGAATTATCAAAAAATAAAAGAGAGCTTTATAATGAACTATGGCCTATAAAAACATTTAACCAATTAGAGGAAGAATATAAAAAATTAATGAAATTTATTTCCCTTTTTAAAAATGGTGTAAGCCCATACGTTTTATCGAAGTTAACAGGATATGAAATAGACAATGTAGAAAGAATATTAAGTAAATTATTTATGGAAGGATTGATAAGTTATAGCATAACAGATATAGGATTTATTTATAAATCATCTTTTATGCTGCTAACAAATCACATATTGAAGGGATTGAATATTGAATATGTAAATTCATTAAGATTAGAAATAGTAAAGTTACTTAGTGAAAATAAAACACATTTTTTATATTTAACGAGGAGATTTTATATCAAATAAATCAAATCAATGATAATAAATTAAAGTTAGAATATTTAAGTAGGCTTAAGAAGTTTTATTTTAATGAGAAAAAATGGAATGCACTAATTGAGGTAATGTACGAAACAATTGAATTAATCAGCAATGAAGAAGTATTAAATATATATGAATCAATTGCAGATATATATGAATTAAATGGTGAAACAAAAAGAGCACTTGATATATACAACGATTTGATAAGTAAATACAAAGACGATAAAATTATAACACTTGAAATTTTAATAAGAAAAGCAAAACTGTTTATAAGAACAAACAATGTTAAGGATTTTAAAACTATATTATCTGAAATAAAAAATTATAAAACGGAATATATAAGAGACAAAAAGATATTAAATAATTTAGTAATAATAAATGCATACGACACACTATTTGATGGTGATTTAGAAAAATCAAAACATATATGTTTTAATATATTAAAAAATATAGAAATGGAACCTATTTTAAAAGGAGAAGCACATCAAATTCTGGCGGTTATAGATAAATTTTCTGGTAACCCAAAGGGGCAATAAGTAATTTCTTAAGGGCATATAAATTATTCACAAAGTGTGGATATATAAGAGGTATTGTATATTCACTAAATAATTGTGGAACTATATGGGTTGATGATTTTGAGGATTTTTCAAAGGGAATAAAATATTTAAATAAATCCAAAGAGATAGCAAGAAAAAATAATGTTATATCCTTAGAAATTATGCCTATATGCAACATAGCATTTACATTATTTTATCAATTAGAACTTGATGAATGTAAAAAAATTGTGTTGAGGCAATGAGATATGTAAATAGAGTAAATAATGTAGCAATAAAGACATTGATATTAGGGTGCCTTTCATTTATAGAATTAATAAATGGAAATTTTAAAAAGGCAATGAAATACTTAGAAGAATCAAAGATTTTAATAGATAAGGTACATAGTAATTATATATGGTCTTATTATTTATCAATGGCCTTAATTAACTTTCTAACAAATAATGAGAAAGAATTTAAAAACTACTTAGATATTTTAAAAAATAGTAATGATAAGTTACCTATAAATAAAGAAATAAACGTATTTTATAATATATATATTCCTGAATATTATATTAATAACATAGAAAAACTAAATCAAAATTTTAAGTTTAGTATATGTTTACTTTTATGTGAAAAAGAATTTAATGATTATGCAAATAAAATATTTGAAAAGATTATAAATGAACAGAAAGATAGTATTAATTTAGTTGCTAAAGTGCAGCTAATAAAGTATTTTTAGGATATAATTTAGAGTTAGAAGATATAGAATTGTTAATTAATAAAATAAAAAATAAACACATTCTATGGAAACTGTATATAATAAAAGCTTTATTAAATAGTAACCAAAATAATAAGTTTTCTGCTATAAATGATATTATACAAGCGGCTAATATAATAAATACTATCTTTAGTGGACTGAATTTTTCCTTAAAAACAAATTATGTGAAAAGATATGAAATATACTTAAAAAAACTTAAAGAAACTAATTTAATAGATTATTTTCTTGGTGTTTTGCATAATGAAGATAACAAATATGAAATGAATTTAGAAGAAATAAGGAAATATTGGATGAGCGAAAATAACAGTAAAGGCAATGAAATATTAGAAAATGTAATGCAGGTTATGAATAATTATTCCAATGATTGTTTGAAAAATCTTGAATTGATAGTAAGCTATATAAAATCTATAACTATGTCCGATGAGGTTTATATAGTAGATTCAACTGATAAAGTAATAGTAAGTACTAAAAAGAATTAAAATATAAAGAGTCAATAAAAAATTTAAAAGAGGGTATTTTTGAAACATATAAATACAAACTTAATAAAAATATAACAACTATGATAATCAAATTAAAAAATAAGCAATTTATTGAAGCATTTTTGGTAGCTAAAAGTGATAAACATTTAAACAATATTAATATAGATTCACTTAATTACTGCAAAATGTTTAATAACCTGATACTTCATAATATTCATCAACTTAATATTAATCAGAACTTTTATGTTGACAAATTAACAGGTGCTTATAATAGAAAGTATATGGACATAGTTTTTCAAGACTTAAACAAATATCAAAATTATAGTTTAGCAATGTTTGATATTGATAATTTTAAGTATATAAACGATAAGTATGGACATTTAATGGGAGATGAAGTTTTACGACAATTTTCTAAAGTAGTATTGATGGCTAATAAAAGGGAGTTTTTCCTGTTTAGGTATGGTGGAGAAGAATTCTTATTATTTATGCCTGATACTTCGAAAGAAGAAGCACTTGTTTTTGTGAAGAGATTAGAAAAGTTATAGAAAATATAGAAATTATAGGTTTGGAATATAAAATTACAGTAAGTTCAGGAATATTTTATTGTGATAATATTAAACAAAACATTAATTCATCTATTGAAAAAGCAGATGCAGCACTTTACATTTCAAAAATACAGGAAAAAATAGGTGTACAGTTTGGGATATAGAAAACAATATACACGAAAATAGTTTAAACTTTATTCCTACCGGAAATGTACTTAAAGATACAAAATATTTGGATGGAATTTCTAAAATAATTAATATTGCCAAGTTGAATTTAGATAAGGAAAAGAAAATAGAATTATATAAAAATAGATTAAAGGATTTATTTGAAGCATCATTTGTAAATATACACAAAGCTGAAACGCAATATTTTAAAGATGATCTATTTGAATTTACATTATCAAAGGTAATTGAGGAAAAAGGTATAAAGGTATTTATAGAGACAATAAAACAACATAATTCCTTTTTAATTAGGGAAAATATACTTGTTCCTATAATAAAAAATGAAGCTGTAGAATACGTATTACACATTGTATTTGATAATCAAAAGTTGCTTTTATTGCATCAAGATTATAATGCTCTTTCAACTATTGCTCAAATATACTTACTTATGGTATAATCAAATGTTGTTAAAACTTTAATACAAAGGAGCGTTAGATATGAGCTTATATAAAAAGTGGGAAGAACTTGCAGATTCAAAGGTTAATGCACCAGATTATGAAGAGTTTTGGACAGACTATTTAAAGAAAGAACAGGAAATCTATAAAGACATATTAGAGAACAAGAAAAATGTAGTTGAAGGAAAATTAAAGGACCTTGCTAATCAATATGGTGTTGATGAGCTTACATTTGCTGCATTTGTATCAGGTATCAACACAAGTTTAGTAAATCCAGTAGATGAAGAAAAATTAGAAGAGGATACAGAACTTAAGCTTGAAATAGACTTTGAAAAGCTATATTATAATATGCTTGATGCAAAGGCTAATTGGTTATATGAACTTCCAGAATGGGATGGAATTTTATCAGTAGAAAGAAGAAAGGAAATAAGAAAAGAATACAACAAATCAAAGATAGTTGTAAATGAAAACAAAGTAGGTAGAAATGATCCTTGCCCTTGTGGTTCAGGCAAAAAATATAAGAAATGTTATGGAAAATAAAGGTGCATTTGCACCTTTATTTTATATTTTTATGATTAATTACTTAAATGTGGTTTTATAAAAAATTTACATTTTAAGAACAATATTTTAGTTGTAGAAAAAAATTAAACAAATTATATTATAAATATGACATTAAATTTTTAAAGAAGGAAGGTCTTAATTATGGTGGAAGTTTTACGATGTGGTATAGATGTAGGTTCCACTACTGTAAAACTGGTTTTGATTGGGAAAAATGGGGAAATACTGTTTAAAAGATACAAACGACACTTTTCAGATATTAAAGGAACGCTTAAATCTTTATTAGAGGAACTGATAAATGAATGTGGAGATTTAAATTTAAATGTCAAAGTAACAGGTTCAGGGGGCTTTCAATTGCAAAGTGGACAGGCATACCCTTTGAACAGGAGGTGGTTGCTCTAACCTATGCAGTAGAAAGGTTAATTAATGAAGTTGATGTTGCTATTGAACTTGGTGGCGAAGATGCAAAGATTACATATTTTAAAAATGGAATAGAACAAAGAATGAATGGAACCTGTGCTGGTGGAACAGGTGCTTTTATAGATCAGATGGCAACCCTTTTAAATACAGATGCAGATGGACTAAACGAGCTTGCAAAGAATTTTGAAATTATTTATCCTATAGCCTCAAGGTGTGGAGTATTTGCAAAAACAGATATACAGCCTCTTTTAAATGAGGGTGCAAGAAAAGAAGATATAGCAGCATCTATTTTTCAGGCGGTAGTAAACCAAACAATAAGTGGTTTAGCTTGTGGAAGACCAATAAAGGGTAAGGTTGCCTTTTAGGAGGACCACTATATTTCTTATCCGAGCTTAGAAGAAGGTTTATTGAGACACTCAATTTAAAAGAAGAGGATGTGTATATACCACAAAATTCACAGGTGTTTGTAGCAATAGGAGCAGCACTTTTAAGCAGTAACAGCAATATTTATAGGTTGAAGGACATTATAAGTAAATTAGATGAAGCTATAGATATAAAAGAGGTTGATGAAGATGTACTTGAACCATTATTTAAAGATGAAGGGGAATATATAGATTTTATAAATAGACACGAAAGAAATAAAGTTAAAAGGCGAGAGCTTTCAAGCTACCAAGGAGAATGTTTTTAGGTATAGATGCAGGTTCAACCACAACAAAGGTTGCATTGATTGACAAAGAAGGAAATCTTCTATATTCATTTTACTCAAGTAATCAAGGAAGCCCATTAAATTCAATATTAGAAGCTCTAAAGGATTTATATAGTAACTTAAACGATAAAACATATATTGCAAAATCTGCAGTTACAGGATATGGAGAACAGCTATTAAAAAATGCATTGAATATAGATATTGGTGAAGTTGAAACTGTTGCACATTTTAGAGCGGCAAACTACTTTTTAAATGGAGTAGATTTTATATTAGACATAGGCGGACAGGATATGAAGTGCCTAACTGTAAAGGATGGAATTATTGAAAACATAATGCTAAATGAAGCCTGCTCTTCAGGGTGTGGCTCCTTTATTGAAGGCTTTGCAAAGTCCCTTGGAATGAATATAGAAGATTTTGCAAAGGCGGCACTTTTGCAAAGCATCCTGTTGATTTAGGAAGTAGATGTACAGTATTTATGAACTCAAAGGTTAAGCAGGCACAAAAGGAAGGAGCAACTGTAGAAGATATTTCAGCAGGATTATCATATTCTGTTATAAAAAATGCTCTATTTAAAGTTATAAAATTAAAGGATTCTAAGGATATTGGCAATAAGGTTGTAGTTCAAGGAGGTACCTTCTATAACGATGCAGTTTTAAGAGCCTTTGAAAAAATTACTGGTTTAGAGGTTGTAAGACCTGATATATCGGGGATTATGGGTGCCTTTGGAGCAGCACTTATTGCAAAGGATAATTACCAAGCTGGAGAAAAATCAAAGGTATTGAACAAAGATGAGATAATTAACTTAACCTATACAAATGAGATAAAAAGATGTAAATTATGTACTAACAATTGTCTTCTTACCTTAACTAAAATAAACAATAAAACCGTTGTAACCGGTAATAGATGTGAAAGAGGAGCAGGCATAGAAATCACAAAGGAAAAGCTTCCAAATCTTTATGAATACAAATACAATAAGTTGTTTAGCTATAAACCAATAGATGATACTGAAGCAATAAGGGGAAGTGTTGGTATACCAAGAGTTCTTAATATATATGAAGATTATCCTTTTTGGTTTACCTTCTTTACTGAACTGAAATTTAAGGTTATATTGTCAGATACATCAACAAGAAGACTATATGAACTTGGTATGGATACAATTCCTTCAGATACAGTATGTTATCCTGCAAAAATTGTGCACGGCCATATAGTAAATTTAATAAACAAGGGGGCAAATTTTATTTTTATCCATCTTTGCCCTATGAAAAAATTGAATTTAGCGATGCCCATAATCATTACAACTGTCCTGTTGTAACATCCTACAGTGAAGTAATTAAAAATAATATGGATATTTTAAATGAAAAGAGAATAAAGTTTTTAAACCCATTTCTACCCTTTGATGATAAAGAAAAGCTTAAAATTAGATTGTTTGAAGAGCTTTCAGATTTTAATATATCCTTTGAAGAAATATCTAAGGCAGTAGATAAGGCAGACAAGGAATTAAATAGGTTTAAAGAGGATATCAGAAGAAAAGGACAGGAAGTTTTAGAGTACATCATTAAAAATAATAAAAGGGCAATTGTACTTGCAGGGCGTCCATACCACCTGGATAAGGAAATAAATCACGGAATAGACAGATTAATTGTATCTCAAGGTTTTTGTGTTTTAACAGAGGATAGCGTAGCTCATCTTGGAAAATTAGAGGAGCCTTTAAGGGTAGTGGACCAGTGGGCATATCACTCAAGGCTTTATAGAGCAGCAAGTTTTGTTGCAAAAATAAGAATTTAGAACTTGTTCAACTTACATCTTTTGGATGCGGACTTGATGCTATAACTTCAGATCAAGTTAAAGAACTACTTGAAGCATACGGTAAGATATATACTTTAATTAAAATAGATGAAATAAACAATTTAGGTGCAGTTAAGATTAGAATTAGATCACTTAAAGCAGCGGTTGAAGAAAGAGATAAGTTAAACTTTGTTCCCAAAAGGATAAAACAATACTCACATAAAGCGGTATTTACAAAGGAAATGAAAAAAGACATACTATACTTGCACCTCAAATGGCACCAATACATTTTGAATTAGTTGAAGAGGCTTTTAAGTGGGCAGGATATAAACTTGAAGTTCTTCCATCAGTTGATAAAAATGCAATAGATGAGGGACTAAAGTATGTAAATAATGATGCCTGCTATCCTTCAATAATAGTAGTAGGGCAACTTATGAGTGCACTAAAATCAGGTAAATACGACCTTAATAATACCTCTGTGATTATTTCTCAGACAGGGGAGGATGTAGGGCAACCAACTATATTGGATTCTTAAGAAAAGCACTTTCAGATGCAGGATTGTCACACGTTCCTGTAATTTCTCTAAATGCTGTTGGGCTTGAAAAAATCCAGGATTTAAGATAACTCTTCCAATGCTTCATAGGGGTGTTATGGCATTACTTCTGGAGATTTAATAATGAGACTATTATACAGAACAAGACCCTATGAAAAGAAAAAGGAACCTGTGATGAGCTTTATGAAAAATGGATAGATAGATGTAAAAGGGTTGTAAGAAGAGGAAGCATATTTGAATATAAGAAGATTGTATCCGAAATGATTGCAGACTTTGAATCAGTTGAAATTGAAGATGTAATAAAGCCAAGAGTTGGTGTAGTAGGTGAAATACTTGTTAAGTTCCATCCAACAGCAAATAATGATATAGTAAAGCTTATTGAAGAAGAGGGTGGAGAGGCTGTAGTTCCTGATCTTGTTGATTTCTTCCTATATAGTGCCTATGATGCAGAATATAAGTATAAATATCTATCAGGAAGTAAGAGGGCAAAGATATTAGGTAATGCAACTATAAATGTAGTTGAGATGTATAGAAGTGTTATAAGAAAGGCACTTAAAAATTCAAAAAGATTTGAACCACCAACAACTATTTATCATTTAGCAGAAAAAGCAAAGGAGATAATAGATTTGGGTAACCAAACAGGAGAAGGATGGCTGTTAACTGCAGAGATGATAGAACTTATTGAGATGGGAGTACCTAATATAGCTTGTCTTCAACCTTTTGCGTGTTTACCAAACCACGTAACAGGAAAGGGTGTCGCTAAAGCTCTAAGAGAAAGATATAAGGATGTAAATATTGTTGCAGTAGATTATGACCCAGGTGCAAGTGAAGTAAATCAAATAAATAGGTTAAAACTAATGATGTCTGTAGCCCACAGAAGAATTGTGGACAATGTTAAAAAGTTCAATGAAAATATTGCTTTAGAAGAGGCAAGTATATCGGAGCAAAAATAAATGAGGACATTGTGTCCTCATTTATTTTTGTCTAAATTATTTCAAAAACTCATACATTTTGACACTACTTAATCGTTTAATTTTGTAGTAAAATAAACTTGAAGGGAGTGATTTTTGCTTGGAAAACTAAGAGATTACAAAAAGAAGGAAATAAGTTTTTATTTAGTTTTGAAAATGGAGAAGGGATATTAGAAGTAATAAGCAGTAGGATTATAAATGTTTTTGTTCCTATCAAATATAATGAGCACAATTCAAAGGCAATTGAAGACTTAAAAATAATAGAGTCAAATATTACAGAAAAAAGGTTTCAAGATAGGGTAGAGATAGAGACAGATGATGTTATTGCAGTAGTATACGATAATTTTAAAGTTAATTTTTATGATAAAGAAAAAATCCATTATGTTTAGATTATGATGGTGAGAGGAAACCATTTATAAGACGTGGAAATACTTCAATTGCAGAGGGAGAAGGAATAAGCACCCAGGCTGATTTTAAAAAACATAAAATTGAAGTTATAAAAAGATGCTTGGAGATGAATATTTTTACGGCTTTGGAGAAAAAACAGGTCATCTTAATAAAAAGGATACTACTATGAAATGTGGAATACAGATGATCCAAAACCCCACGTTGAAAGCTATACTACACTTTATAAATCCATTCCCTTCTTTATTACATTAAGAGATAATAAGGCTTTTGGAATATTCTTTGACAATACCTTTAAGACATATTTTGATATGGGAAAGGAAAACAGTAATTATTACTATTTTGGAGCAGATGATGGGAACTTAGATTACTATTTTATATATGGTCCAGAAGTTGTAGATGTTATTGATGGATATACATACTTAACAGGAAGAACTCCTCTTCCTCAAATGTGGACACTTGGTTATCAGCAGTGCAGATGGAGTTATTCTCCAGAAAGTAGGGTAATGGAGATTGCAGAAAACTTTAGAAAAAGAAACATTCCCTGTGATGTTATATATCTTGACATTGATTATATGGACGGATATAGAGTATTTACTTGGGATAAGCAAAAATTTAAAGACCCAAAACAATTTACAAAAAGTTAGAGGATATGGGATTTAAGGTTGTTACAATAATTGACCCTGGAGTTAAAAAGGATAAGGGATACTATGTTTATGATGAAGGAATTGAAAATGGATATTTTGCAACCGATAAGGACGGTATACCTTATGTAAATGAAGTTTGGCCAGGTGAATCCCTTTATCCTGACTTCTCAGATAGAAGGGTTAGAAGTTGGTGGTCAGAAAAACAAAAGGTAATGTTAGACAGTGGTGTAGCTGGAATATGGAATGATATGAATGAGCCTGCCTCCTTCCGTGGACCACTTCCAGATGATGTTCAGTTTAAAAATGATGGATTCCCAACAGACCATAGGGAAATACATAATGTATATGGGCATTTAATGTCAAAGGCAACTTATGAGGGAATAAAAGATATTCAAATAAAAGACCATTTGTTATAACAAGGGCGTGTTTTGCAGGAACACAAAAATATTCAACTGTTTGGACTGGAGATAACCACAGCTTTTTGAACATTTAAGAATGGCTGTTCCAATGTTAATAAACTTAGGGCTTTCAGGATTTGCCTTCTGTGGAACAGATGTTGGAGGTTTCCAATTTGATTGTACACCAGAACTTTTATCAAGATGGGTACAACTTGGATGTTTTACACCTCTATTTAGAAACCATTCTTGCGTAAACACAAGAGACCAAGAGCCTTGGGCTTTTGATGAAAAAACAGAAGAAATAAATAGAAGGTATATAAAGCTTAGATATAAATTACTTCCTTATCTTTATGACCTATTTTATCAATCAGAAAATAAGGGACTTCCAATAATGAGGCCTTTATTTATGCACTATATGAATGATAAAAATACCTATGAATTAAACGATGAATTCCTATTTGGTGAAAATATTTTAGTTGCTCCGATATTAGAGCAAGGAAAAAACTTTAGAGCAGTATATTTACCTGAGGGAGTATGGTATGATTATTGGACAGGTGAAAGATTAGAAGGCAAAAGACTGGTTTTAAAAGAGGCTCCAATTGACATTTGTCCGATATACATAAAGGCAGGAAGCATTATTCCAACCTATGAAGAAATGGACTATATTGGAGAAAAGGAATTAAAGGAAGTTGAATTTGAAGTCTATAGAGGAAATGGAAGCTATGTTCATTATGAGGATGATAGAGAGACATTTAATTATAGGGAAGGTAAGTATAATCTCTATAAGATAGCACAGTTTGAACAGGAGAATGTCTTAAACATTCAATTTAGCATTGAATATAAAGGATTCGATATGGGATATAAAAATATAAAGTTTAGACTAAAGAACATTAAAGCAAGTAATGTTAAAGTAAATGATGTTGAAGTTAAACCTGAAGTTGATGGAAATGATACAGTTATTTCTTTAGGCCTAAAAAATTGCAATATAAAGTTATTTATATAGGAAATTAGCCGGCTATTTAGCCGGCTTATACCATATTTTTATAAATCTATATTAAAGGGGAACTATTATGGGGGAAATTTGAGCTTCACTCTACGTATCTAATAATACAGGTTCTATATTAAGATGTTGTTGATAAATTGTAAACATAGTGTAAATAATAATATCAAAATATTTTTACAATAGTTTACAATTTATTTAAGTTAATTTAACTAATAAATAATAAACCTTACATTGAATTTATGATATATTATTTATTGTCATTATAAAATTAAGGAAAGGTGATATTGTGAACATCAAGGAAGTTATGGATATAGCCAGCTTTGCAGGGAGATACTTCTATCAAGTGGTGCAGAAATATATAGGGTTGAGGATACTATAACAAGAATCTGCAACAGCTATGGGGTTGAATGTGAATGTTTTGTTATGCCAACGGGTTTTTCACTAACGGTAAGGAATAAAAATGGAGAAGTTTTGAGTAATGTAAAAAGAATCAGGCATAGAAGTGTAGATCTCCATAGGGTAGAGATGGTTAATACCTTTTCAAGAAGGCTTCTTAATGAAAGGGCTTCATATAAAGAGGCAATGCAGGAGCTAAATAGTATAAAAATATGCCGTATTTTAGTTATAAGCTTCAAATTGTATCATCAGGTTTTGTTGCCTTTGGATTTGCTAAGCTCTTTGGAGGAAGTTTCTTAGATTCATTAGTTGCTTTTATAATAAGTATGTTTATATTTTATATCAAAGACAACATTCAAAGATATGGATTTTTTCAATTTTTGGAGTTTTTTATATCAGGACTTATAGCAGGAGTACTTTCTATAATTGTTGGTAAATTTATATACTATGTAAACATTGATAAAGTAATAATAGGAGCTATTATGACACTTGTTCCAGGTGTTGCAATAACAAATGGTATAAAGGATGCACTGTATGGTGATTTTATATCGAGCTTTGCAAGGCTTATTGAAGCTTCATTTATTGCAATTGCAATAGGCCTTGGTGTTGGTGTTTCATTAATATTACAATTAAGTTGGGTGTGATGTATTATGATGGATTTTGTTTTAGCATTTATAGGAAGCTTTGCGGGTGCAATACTCTTTAATATTGAAAGAAAAAATCTAATTTGGGCTGGAGTATGTGGAGGAATATCTTGGGTTGTATTTAAAATATTTTTTATTCAAACCGAAAGAGTTGTTTTTTCAACTTTTTAGCAGCATTTGTATGTGGGGTATATAGTGAGGCTATGGCAAGAAAACGAAAAACCCCAGCCTTTGTATTTTCCATTCCTGGAATCTATCCGTTAGTTCCTGGTATAACTGCCTATACAACAGTTAGAGCAATAGTTGAAGGAAGGCTTGTATTTGCAGCAAATAAAGGAATAGAAACAATAGGGACTGCCGGTGCAATCGCCTTTGGTATAATGCTGGCATCAACAGTATTTCAATTCTTTTATAAAGTTAACGAAAGATATAAAAATAAGCCTAAGCTTACTTCTTAGGCTTATTTTTGCATTCACTACATATCCCATAAAGCTCAAGCTTATGGTCTAATAGTTCAAAATCTTCATTTTCTATGTTTGATTTAAACATATCAAGAGGGCAAAAATCTATTGCCTTTGTTTTACCACATTTTGTGCAAATTATATGATGGTGGTGGTTATCTACCTCAATAATTTCATAAAAGCAGATACTATGAGCATCCATATTTGTTTTATGTACCAGCTCAAGTTGCTCAAGTATTTCAAGATTTCTATACACTGTTGAAAAATTTGTTTGAGGACATTTATTTTTAGATAGATTTAATATATCTTCAGCAGATAAAAACTTACCAATGTTTTCACATAAAACCTCTAATATAGCTCTTCTTTGATTTGTCATTTTATATCCATTTGATTTTAATATTTCTTCAAGCTGTACAGGTTTCATTTTAACACACTCCAATTTATTTTTCTGGTGGGTATATAAATGAATTAACTATGAAAGCAACAGCAATTCCAATAAGTGTTTCGAAAAATCTCTTATAGCTGTATACAAGTGCGTGCTTATTATCCTTTATATTTAGCATAATTGCTAAAAAACAATTCCTGCCATTGATATAGCATCATTCCATTCAAGCTTATTACATATACATATAAGAACAATTATTCCTACAGCTGAAAAAATTGCATTTGTCGGAAAGAAGGAGGCAAATACAAACCCAAGAATTGCTCCAATTAACGTACCTAAAAGTCTGTTTTTTCCTGCTGTATAAGTTTTTCTAAAGTAGACTGCATACATACAAGTGCAGCAATAGCCGCATAAAAGGGATAATCAAGCTTTAATAAATTTGAAATTATAATTGATAAAAATACAGAAAGTGCAGTTTTCAAATTTCTAAGGCCAATATTCATTGCATCACCTTTACAATTTTGTTTATTAAGATTATTATAATCAAAGACGCATCAATTTTCAAATACAGGTGGTGATAAAGATGAAGATGTGGGGAGACAAAAGATATTATTCTCTTAATTATTTTCTAAGACAGAAGTTTGGAGAGAAGGTTTTTAAAATATCCCTTGATGCAGGTTTTTCCTGTCCTAATAGAGATGGAAAGATATCAAGTGGTGGTTGTATATTTTGCAGTGCAAGGGGTTCGGGAGATTTTGCAGGCTGTGGAGAGGATTTGGAAAAGCAATTTAATGATATAAAAAGTATTATGAATAAAAAGTGGAAGGAAGGAAAATATATTCCTTATTTTCAAGCATATACAAATACCTATGCACCAGTTGATGTATTAAGGCAAAAATATTATAGCGTTCTAAATTTAGAGGGTGTTGTAGGACTTGCAATTGCAACAAGACCAGATTGCTTACCCGATGATGTTCTGGATTTATTAAGTGAAATTAATGAAAAAAATATTTGTGGGTTGAACTTGGTCTTCAAACAATACACGATGATACTGCACAGCTTATAAATAGAGGTTATCCGCTCGAGACATATATTAATGCAGTTGAAAAATTAAAAAAAGGAATATAGATGTAGTAACCCACGTTATACTTGGATTGCCAAAAGAAGATAAAAAAGAATGCTTGAGACGGTTGAATTTGTAGCAAACACTAATACACAAGGAATTAAACTTCATCTTCTTCATCTTATGAAGGGAACAAAGATGGTGGAATTATATGAAAAGGGAGAGCTTAAGTTTTTAGAGATGGAGGAATATGTAGATTTAGTGGTAGATTGTATAGAAAGACTACCAGAAAATATGGTTGTTCATAGAATGACAGGAGACAGTCCAAGGGAGCTTTTAATTGGTCCTATGTGGAGTTTAAAGAAGTGGGAAGTTTTAAATGCAATAGATAGAAGGTTTATCGAAAGAAATACTTGGCAGGGCAGGCTTTCATAATTAATACTTAGGTGAAGGGATTAACAACTATTTAACCTAATTAGTGACAGAAGTCGCCCACTTCTATAAGTGGGTGAGGATGTTGAATAGTAATGAACCTTCACCTTTTAAATATTTTGAAGAAAAATTTTAATAAAAAACTTGAAATAATTATTGTTTTAGTAGAAAATAGTAAATATATAAAAATAAATACATAAATAGAAAAAATAAAAATATATTTGTTTTAGAAAAACAAAAAGGAGTGAAATTATGTATAAAAACTCTATAGGTCCAGGACAGAAAGGATGATAGCAGGGGTTTGTGGAGGAATTGCAAACTATTTTGAAATTGACCCTACATTGGTAAGATTAGGTTGGGTTTTTGCTACATTTCTTGGAGGTTCAGGCATTTTGGCCTATATTATATGTGCTATAGTTATTCCACTTGAGCCTATTGAATAATTTTTTAGGGGGTATAAAATGTATTCAAATGTTGTTGCCTATTATAAAAACATTAATTTAAAAGGGATGGGGTAAAGTTAACAGTACTATATGGTGTACTAACAGGTTTTGTAGTTGAGACAATTATTTATATTCTCGATTTTTTAGGACTTGTTGACTTATCATTGTTTCAGAATACAGGTGTACAGTCGGTTTTAGAGAAGAGTATTTTCTTAGCGATGATGTTAACTCTTGTAATGTCACCAGTTTTAGAAACGATTATTTTTCAGTTTGGTATCTTTGAAATATTATATGGAATAATTGGTGCATTTAAAAGAAATAAAACTAAATGGAATACCTTAATACCTGCTACAATAACAGTTACATTGTTTGCATTTGCTCACAATTTTTCAATGGCGTATATTATTATAATATTTTTACCTTCGGTATTATTTCAAATTACTTATATAAAATTTAGAACTGAACAGAAAATGTCAAGGGCGATAATGTTTACTATGCTTCAACATTTTATCTATAACGCTTCAACAGTCGTATTTTCAATGATCTATTATCTAATATTTAAGTAATGTGGGGGATATTTATGTTCAAGAAAAGTTTAAAGATGATTTTTACAGAGCCTCTTTTAGTGATTCCATTATTTTTATGTAACCTTTTAGGTAATTTAAAACTTCCAATAAAAAAGATATACAACTTGAATATGGCTTTGATTTTAATAGTATAGTTCAAGCCTATTCAAAACAAATTAAGTTTGCACTTTTAATTTTAGTTTTGATGGTTTTAGTTTCGCCCTACCTTATAGCTTGGACTAATTTGATGATTAAAGATAGAGTTTTAAAGAATAAAGTTGATTTTAGAGAAAGTTTTAAGAGCTCTTCAAACTACTATCTTAGAATATTAGTTGTAGTATTGTCGTTAATGGGTGCACTAATAGTTTATCTATTTATGTCTGTGTTTATAATAGGCATACTTTATGTTACAACTAAGGGTTCTTTAGGAGTTTTTATAATAGGAAATTTATTTTTATATTAATATTAGTTTTTCTTGGTATATTAGTAACACCTGTGATTCCAATTATTGTTGTTGATAATGAAGGATTTACAGGAGCCTTTAAAAAATCCTTTAAGTTTGGTTTTTCAAATTTATTTAATATATTAGGAGTTTTCCTATTTTATATTGTTATAGGTGCAGTAGTAGGCTTGGTATTTAGTAAAGTTCCATTTGTTCAAACACTTGTTAATTCCTATATGGTAACTTTAGTAACAGTTTATGTGGTAAATAAATATATAGAAGATAATGTTGGGTATAAAGAGAATACAGAGGAAGTTACTATAAATAATGATAGTACAACATTAGAATAAGGGGGCAAGTGCCCTTTTTATTTTGTAAAAGTTTAGAAGTTAATTTTACAAACAAAATATTAACAAACTTACAATTAATTGACTTTAATTACTGGAACAATTAAAATAATTATGTATATTTTGGTAAAAAGTCAGATTAATTACTTGACAGAATGATTTAATTTTATTATACTTTGATTATAAAAATATTTGATAATCAAAGTATTGAGGTGGTACTGTGTCAAAGTCATATTCTGTACTAAATGAACTTTTGGTGGAACTATTTAACGATATACTTATGATTGAACAGCAGGCGTTAAAATCAAAGGACTTTAACGATTTATCAATTACAGAAATCCATACAATAGAGGCAATTGGAATGTATGGAGATAAGACTATGTCTGAAGTTGCAGAGAAGTTAAACATAACTGTCGGAACACTTACAGTTGCAGTAAATAACCTTGAGAAAAAGGATATGTAGAGAGAAAGCGTTCAGAAGAGGATAGAAGAATTGTTTTTGTACACCTTACCAACAAAGGTAAACTTGCTTATAGAATGCACGAAAAGTTTCACAGTGCAATGATAAATGAGGTAATTGAGGGGCTTACTGATGAAGAAGAAAAGATTTTAATAAGTTCCCTTGAAAAATTAAATAACTTTTTTAAAGTAAGGCTTAAAAAAATAGGTGGTGATGAATAGATGAAGTTAATTGGTATAGGAAGCTGTGTTCCAGAGAGGGTTGTGACAAATGATGAACTTTCTCAATATGTTGATACATCAGATGAATGGATAGTAACAAGAACTGGAATAAAGGAAAGAAGATTGACACTTGGACAAAACACCTCAGACCTTGGAAGTATTGCAGCACAGAGGGCAATAGATATGGCAAAAATAAAGCCTGAGGAGATAGACCTTATAATTGTATCAACAGTAACACCCGATTATTTTACTCCATCAACAGCCTGCGTAATACAAAAAATATAGGTGCGAAAAATGCAGCTTGTTTTGATTTGAATGCGGGTTGTACAGGACTAATATATGCACTTGTTACAGCAGAGGCAATGCTTAAATCACTTAACTACAGATACGCACTTATTGTTGGTGCAGAAACACTTTCAAAGATAGTTGATTGGAATGACAGAAATACCTGCGTTTTATTTGGAGATGGAGCTTCTGCTTGTGTAGTGGAGGCATCTGAAGATGGTGTTTTAAGTATGTTTCTTTCATCAGATGGAGAAAAGGGAAAATATCTTGAATGTAATGGATTGCCCTTAAGAAATGTTTTATTAAAGAACGCGTGGGATAGTTTTGTAAGGATGGATGGAAGGGAAGTATTTAAGTTTGCAACAAATGCAATTGTAAAGTGCATAGATATTCTTTTAAAAAATGCTAATTTACAAAAAGAAGATATATCTTATGTGGTTCCACACCAGGCAAATGTTAGAATAATTGACTATGCAGCAGAAAAAACAGGTATAGGAAAAGAAAAATTCTACGTAAACATAGATAAATATGGTAATACATCATCTGCAAGTATAGGAATAGCCCTTTGTGAAATGCAAGAAAAGGGAATGTTAAAAAGAATGACAAGGTTGTTTTGGTTGGCTTTGGAGGAGGATTAACCTCAGGAGGCCTTATAATAAATTGGAGTATATAAGGAGGAATTACAATGTTTGAAAAGATAAGAAATATAATAGCAGAACAATTAAATGTAGATGAAAATGAAATAACAGAGGAAACATCATTTGTTGATTTAGGAGTAGATTCATTAGACCTATTCCAAATACTAATAAGTCTTGAGGATGAATTTGGAATTGAAATTCCAAATGAAGATGCAGAAGGTATAAAAACAGTGAAGGATGTAGTAGATT
Source organism: Caloramator sp. mosi_1 (assembly GCF_028622835.1). Taxonomy (GTDB): domain Bacteria; phylum Bacillota; class Clostridia; order Clostridiales; family Caloramatoraceae; genus Thermobrachium. The sequence goes on from NZ_CP117677.1 coordinate 1,442,659, forward strand.
ACATAAAGGAAAGAATAGGTGAGGAATAATGATAAAAACAAAGCTATGTGAACTTTTAAATATAGAACATCCTATTATCCAGGGTGGGATGGCCTGGATTGCAGACAGTAGCCTTGCAGCTGCTGTCTCAAATGCAGGTGGACTTGGAATTATTGCAGCAGGAAACGCACCAGCAGAAATAGTAAGGGAAGAAATAAGAAAGGCAAAAAAATAACCGATAAACCCTTTGGTGTAAATATAATGCTTTTAAGTCCTTATGCAGAGGAGATAGCAAGGGTTGTATGTGAAGAAAAGGTAGCAGTAGTCACAACGGGTGCAGGAAATCCAGGGAAGTATGTTGAAATGTGGAAGGGAAATAATATAAAGGTAATACCAGTTGTTCCTTCTGTTGCACTTGCAAAGAGAATGGAAAGAAGTGGAGTAGATGCAGTAATAGCAGAGGGACACGAGTCTGGAGGACACATAGGAGAACTTACGACTATGGCACTTGTACCACAGGTTGTTGATGCTGTTTCAATACCTGTTGTTGCAGCAGGAGGTATAGCCGACGGTAGAGGCCTTTTAGCAGCTTTATCTTTAGGGGCTGTAGGAGTACAAATGGGAACAAGATTTTTAGTAGCAAAGGAATGTAATGTTCATCAAAACTACAAACAGAGAGTCTTATCAGCAAAGGATATTGACACAGTAATTACAGGCTTATCGACAGGACATCCAGTTCGTTCCTTAAGAAATAGATTTACAAGAGAGCTTCTAAATATCGAAAAGCAAGGACTAGATGCTGAAATTTTTGAACAAAAGGCTGCAGGATCTTTAAAAAGAGCAGCAATAGATGGAGATACTGACTTTGGTTCTGTAATGGCAGGTCAAGTATCAGGACTTGTAAAAAAGGAACAAACTTGTAGTGAAATTATCGAGGAAATAATAAATGAGGCTTCAATCCTTTATAAAGCCTTAGGTGGGATGGTGAAATAAATGAAGATAGCCTATTTATTTGCAGGACAGGGAAGTCAATATTTAAATATGGGTAGAGAACTTTATGAATTAAAGGAAGGTAGAGAAGTTTTTGATAGAATAAATTCTTGTATTGACGTAGATGTAGCAAAACTTTGCTTTGAAGAACAAGACAATTTAAATAAAACAGAATATGCACAAATTGCAATATTTACTGTAAGTATGGCGGCATTAAATATTTTAAAGTATAAGGGAATAGAAGTAGAGGCAGCAATAGGGCTTAGTCTTGGAGAATATTCAGCCCTCTGTTTTGCAGGAAGTTTTACGTTAGAGGATGGTGCAAAACTTGTTAGAAAAAGAGGACAAATAATGCAAAGGTATGCAGAAAAAACAAAAGGTACTATGGCTGCGATAGTAGGACTTGAGGAAACTGAAGTCTGTGAAATTTGCAAAAGCAGAAGGTGTAGGATTTGTTAGAGCTGCAAACTTTAATTGTCCAAAGCAGGTTGTTATAGCAGGAGAAGAAGAGGCGATACTCAAAGCAATGCAGATTGCAGAAGAAAAAGGAGCAAGAGCTGTAAAACTTAATGTAAGTGGAGCTTTTCATACAGAAATGCTAAAGGATGCAGGTGAGGAATTTTATAGTGTATTAAAGGATATAGATATAAGTCTTCCTAATAAGAAGATAGTTTCAAACTTATATGGTGATTATTATAAGGAAGATTGTGATATAAAGACAATTTTAAAAAGGCAGATGACGTCTCCAGTATACTTTGAAAAGGGCGTAAGAAAATTAATTCAAGATGGATATGATACATTTATTGAACTTGGTCCATCTAAGGTTTTAAGTGGATTTGTAAAGAAGATAGATAGAAAACTAACAACACTTAATGTAGAAGATATAAAATCTCTTGAAAAACACTTGAGTATATTGGAGGTGAGTAATATGAAAGTAGCAATAATAACTGGTGCAAGCCGTGGAATAGGAAGGGCTATATCAAGTGAGCTTGCAAAGATGGGGATAAACTTAGTTTTAAACTATAGAAAAAGTGAAGATGATGTTAAAGAGACAATTGAAGAAACAAAAATATGGTGTAGAAGTTTTAGCTGTTAAGGCAGATGTAAGTAACTATGATGATGCAAAAAGATTGTAGATGAAGCAGTAAATAAATTTGGAAGAATAGACATACTTGTAAATAATGCAGGTATAACAAAGGATACATTAATTTTAAGAATGAAGGAAGAGGATTTTGATTCAGTAATAGACGTTAATCTTAAGGGAACCTTTAATATGATAAAACACGCAGCACCTTACATAATGAAATCCGATGCAGGTAGGATAGTTAATGTATCTTCAGTAATAGGTTTAATTGGAAATGTTGGTCAGGCAAACTATGCATCTTCAAAGGCGGGTGTTATAGGGCTTACTAAATCTGTTGCTAAAGAGCTTGCTTCAAGAGGTGTTACAGTAAATGCTGTTGCACCTGGGTATATAGATACAGATATGACAAAGGTTTTAAGTGACAAGGTTAAAGAGGGAATAAAAATTTAATACCTTTAAAGAGAGTTGGAACTGTAGAGGATGTTGCAAATTTAGTAGGGTTTTTAGTTTCAGAAAAGGCGTCATATATAACAGGACAGGTTATAAATGTTGATGGTGGAATGGTTATGTAGGAGGTGTAGTATGAATAGAGTTGTTGTAACTGGACTTGGAGCCGTAACTCCACTTGGAAATAATGTAAGGGATTTTTGGAATGGTCTTAAGGAAGGTAGAAATGCTATAGATTTTATAAAATCTTTTGATAATCAAAATTTCAAGGCTAAACTGGCGGCAGAAGTTAACATAAATGCAGAAGACTATCTTGATAAAAAGAAGCAAGAAGAATTGATAGATTTACACAATTTGCTCTTATTGCAGCAAATGAGGCAGTATTAGACTCAGGACTTGATATTGAAAATGTGGATAAATACAGATTCGGCGTTGTGTTAGGTTCTGGTGTTGGAGGAATTAAAACACTTGAGAATGAACATAGTATACTTTTAGAGAAGGGTCCAGGAAGAGTATCACCATATTTTATACCAATGATGATTAGCAATCTTGCAGCAGGAAATGTTGCAATAAAGTTTGGTGCAAAGGGAATAGCAAATACAGTTGTTACAGCCTGTGCATCAGGAACCAATGCTATAGGTGAAGCCTTCAGATTAATTAAATTAGGATTGCTTGATGTTGTAATAACAGGGGAACTGAAGCAGCAATAACTCCTCTTGCTCTTGCAGGATTTAGTTCTTTAAAGGCGTTAAGTTTTAGCCAAGATAAAAATAGGGCGTCAATCCCATTTGATAAGGAAAGAGAAGGATTTGTAATGGGAGAAGGAAGTGGAATTCTAATACTTGAGAGCTTGGAACACGCACTAAAAGAGGAGCAAAGATATATGCAGAGGTTGTAGGCTATGGTGCAACCTGTGATGCGTATCATATTACAGCACCAGTTGAAACAGGTGAAGGTGCAGCCTGTGCTATGGATATGGCAATAAAAGAGGCAGAAATTGATGTGACCTGTGTAGATTATATTAATGCCCACGGAACAAGTACACCTTATAATGATAAGATTGAGACAACAGCAATTAAGAGACTTTTAAGGAGCACGCCTATAAGGTAGCTGTTAATTCAACAAAATCAATGATAGGGCATCTTCTTGGTGCAGCTGGTGCAGTTGAGGCGATAGTATGCGTAAAATCTATTCAGGAGGATTTTGTACATCCGACTATAAATTTAAACGTTAAGGATGAAGACTGTGACTTAGACTATGTACCAAATACGGGACGCAGTATGAGGGTAAATTATGCTCTATCCAACTCTTTAGGTTTTGGTGGACATAATGCCAGCATATTATTAAAGAAATGGGAAGGTTGATATTATGGATACAAAAACTTCAGGAACTTATTGAATGTGTAAGCAATTCAAATTTAACATATTTTGAGGTTGAAGAGAGCGGTATAAAAATAATAATGAAAAAGAATGTGAAGGTGTTGTAATAAAGGAAGTTCCAAGATTTGAAAAGGCAATTTCAGCAGACAAAGTTGAAGAAAAATCCTATGAAAAAACAGAGAAGGCAACAATACAGGAAATTAGGGATGAGATAGTTGTAAAATCACCTATGGTTGGTACCTTCTATAGTGCACCATCACCAGAATCAGAAGCCTTTGTTAAAGTAGGCCAAAGGGTAAAAAAGGAGATATACTCTGTATAATTGAGGCTATGAAGATAATGAATGAAATCGAAGCAGAGATTGATGGTATAGTTGCGGCGGTTTGTGTTCAAAATGGCGAGATGGTAGAATACGGTCAAGCACTCTTTAGAATTCAAAAGGAAGGTGAATGATGTGCTAACAATTAATGATATAAAAAAATAATTCCACATAGATACCCTTTTTGCTTGTGGATAGAGTGGATGAACTTGAGGCAGGAAAAAGGGCAGTTGGATATAAAAATGTTACGTTTAATGAGTATTTTTTTCAAGGGCATTTTGAACAAGAACCTGTAATGCCAGGAGTTTTAATAATTGAAGCACTTGCTCAGGTTGGTGCTATAGCAGTTTTATCCCACGAGGATTATAAGGGTAAGATGGCATACTTTGGTGGAATTAACAATGCAAAGTTTAGAAGAAAGGTAGTTCCTGGGGATGTTTTAAGACTTGAAGTAGAGATGGTTAAACTAAAGTCAAGGGCAGGAGTTGGAAGAGCTATTGCCTACGTTGGTGATGAGATTGCCTGTGAAGCAGAGATTATGTTTATTACAGCATAGGCTGGAGGTTAATTATGAAAAGGATACTTGTTGCAAATAGAGGTGAAATAGCTGTTAGAATAATAAGGGCTTGTAGAGAATTAGGAATTGAGACGATTGCTGTATATTCTGAGGCAGATACTAATTGTCTACACGCACATCTTGCAGACCACGCAATATGTATTGGTCCAGCTAAATCGAAGGACAGCTATTTAAATATGCAAAACATATTAACAGCAGCTTTAATGACTGGATGTGAAGCAATACACCCAGGTTATGGTTTTTATCTGAAAACAGTAGATTTTCAAAGATGTGTGAAGAGTGTGGTATTAAATTTATAGGACCATCTCCTGAATCAATATCTCTTATGGGAAATAAATCAGTTGCAAAGGAAACAATGAAGGCTGCTGGAGTTCCTGTAGTTCCAGGTTCAGACGGTGCTGTAAAATCATTAGACGAGGGATTTAGGATTGCTAAAAAATAGGCTTCCCCGTTATGATAAAGGCCTCTGCTGGAGGTGGAGGTAGAGGAATGAGACTTGTTTTTAAAGAGGAGGATTTTGCACAAAACTTTACCTCAGCAAAACAAGAAGCAGAGGCTGCCTTTTCAGATGGAAGTTTATATATTAGAAAAATATATAGAAAAACCAAGACATATTGAGTTTCAAATACTTGCGGATGAGTATGGTAATGTGGTTCATTTAGGAGAAAGAGACTGTTCTATTCAAAGAAGAAATCAAAAGGTTATAGAGGAGGCACCAAGTTCTCTTTTAAGTGATGCTTTAAGAAAAAGTATGGGAGAGGCTGCAATATCTGCGGCAAAGGCTGTGAATTATAAAAATGCAGGAACAATTGAGTTTCTCTTAGATATGTATGGAAATTTTTATTTTATGGAGATGAATACAAGAATACAGGTTGAGCATCCTGTTACAGAGCTTGTAACGGGTATAGATTTAATAAAGGAACAAATTAAAATAGCAATGGGAGAAAGACTGAGGTTTTCACAGGATGACATAAAAATAAAGGGACACGCCATAGAGTGTAGAATTAATGCTGAAAATCCAGATAAAAATTTTATGCCATCACCTGGCGAAATAAAGAGATTGATAGTTCCATCTGGTTTTGGAGTGAGGTTTGATAGCCATATTTATCAGGGATATAAGATACCACCCCATTATGATTCAATGATAGGTAAACTAATTGTTTATGGGGAAACAAGGCAAGAGGCTATAAGTAGGATGAATAGAGCATTATATGAACTAATAATTGATGGGATTGATACAAATATAGAATTTCTAAGTAAAATAATAAATCATAGAGACTTTATAGAAGGAAACTATGATACATCCTTTATTAAGAAAAATTTTAATATTTAGGGGTGACAGTATGATTGACAATATGTTTGATAGAAAAAAGAGATTTTTATGATAATGTATCTGTAAAAATAGATATACCTGATGGATTATGGATAAAATGTGATAGATGTAAAAGATTATATATAAGGATGATTTAGTTTCATCCCTTTATGTATGCACAAGTTGTGGATATCATTTTAGAATTACTGCACCCCAAAGAATAGAGATGCTCTGTGATGAAGGAAGTTTTGAAGAAATTGATAGGGATCTTGTAGGAGAGGATCCTTTAAACTTTCCAGGGTATCAGGAAAAGTTAAATAAAATTAGAGAAGAAACAGGATTGAAGGAAGCTGTCATAACTGGATTTGGTAAAATAGAGGGAATAGAAGTAGCACTTGGAGTTATGGATAATAGATTCTTGATGGGCAGTATGGGATATGCTGTTGGAGAGAAAATAACAAGGCTTGTATATAAGTCAATCGAAAAAGAACTCCCCTTATTATATTTACAACATCAGGTGGAGCAAGAATGCAGGAGGGAATTGTATCCCTAATGCAGATGGCAAAAACCAGTGCTGCACTTGCAAGACACAACAAAGAGGGACTTTTATACATATCCTACTTAACAGATCCTACAACAGGAGGAGTTTCTGCCAGCTTTGCAATGCTGGGAGATATTATACTTGCAGAACCAGGTGCCTTAATTGGTTTTGCTGGTCCAAGAGTTATAGAGCAAACTATAAGACAGAGGCTTCCAGAAGGGTTTCAGACAGCAGAATTCTTACTGAAACACGGATTTGTTGATAGGGTTGTAGATAGAAGGGATATGAGAAATATGATAAACAGCTTATTAAAAATGCACTTGGGGGTGAGGTAATGTCTATATTAGAATTAGATAAAAGATAGAGGAGCTGGAGGTTAAAATAGAGGAACTAAGAAAGATTTCAACTGAAAATAATATTGACTTAACAAGTGAAATAGAAAAATGGAAATGAAGCTCCTTGAACTTAGAAATGATTTGTCAGGTAAACTTACCCCTTGGGATAGAGTTGTCTTAGCAAGAATGAATGACAGACCCACAAGCCTTGATTATATAGAAATGATATTTGATGAGTTTATTGAATTGCACGGAGATAGATTATATGGAGATGATCCAGCAATTGTTGGAGGAATTGCTACATTAAATGGAATACCCGTTACGGTAATTGGAGAACAAAAGGGCAGAAATACAAAGGAAAATCTCTATAGGAACTTTGGAATGCCTCACCCTGAAGGATACAGAAAGGCCCTTAGGCTTATGAAACAGGCACAAAAGTTTAAAAGACCTATTATAACATTTATAGATACTCCAGGTGCCTACTGTGGAATAGGTGCAGAGGAAAGAGGACAGGCAGAAGCTATAGCAAGAAACTTAATGGAGATGTCTACTATAGATACACTAAAGATTGCAATAGTTATAGGAGAAGGCTCAAGTGGAGGCGCCCTTGCAATATCTGTAGCTGATGAAATTTGGATGCTTGAAAATGCTGTCTATTCTATTTTATCTCCTGAAGGTTTTGCAAGTATTCTTTGGAAGGATGCATCACGAGCTAAGGAGGCTGCTGATGTTATGAAGATGACAGCCTATGATTTAAAGGAACTTGGAATTATAAGCAGGATAATAAAGGAACCAGTAGGGGAGCCCACAAAGCACCTCAATTGGTGGCAGAGGAGATAAAGAAGAATTTAATAGAAGTGTTAAAAAATAGGTCGCATTTGTGACCTATTTTAATTTAAATATGAATTATTATAGACAAGTTGTAAAAATATTCGTATAATGGAGTTGATTAAATAAGATAGGGTGATGTTTATGCCAGTAACTATAAATGATGTTGCTAAAGAGGCAGGGGTATCTATTACAACAGTCTCGAGAGTTATAAATGGGAATTATCCTGTAAAGCAAGAAACAAGACAAAGGGTTGAGGAGGCAATAAAGAAACTAAATTTTCAACCTAATCTAATTGCAAGAAGTCTTGTCTGTAGAAAAACAAATAGTGTAGGTATTGTTATACCGAGTATAACGAATATGTATTTTACAGAGGTTGTAGATGGTATAGAAAAATATGCCAGAACCAATGGTTACGATATCTTTTTAAATATTACAAATGGAGAAGCAAAGGCAGAAATAAATGCAGTAAATAAATTTATAGAAAGATATGTAGATGGAATAATAGTTGTAGACCCACAGACAGAAAATATACTTTCAGGCTTTTATAATGAAATAGTAAATACAGTTCCTGTAGTTTTTGTAAATGGATATCATCAGGAGATAGATTTAAGTTTTGTTATAAGTAATGAGGAAAACGGCTTTAAAAATGCCCTAAAACATCTGAATAAGACAGGGCATAAGAATATAATATTTGTTAGAGGTGAAAGCAGCTATTCTTATGATTTAAAGGAAAATATATACAAAAATTTATTAAAAATATTGAAAGTAGAGAATACATTTTAACAGTTAATGGTGGAAATAGTATTGAAGTTGTTGAAAATACTAAAAAATCAATACTACGCTTAAACAGTGAAATAAAAATAGGAAAGGATTTTACTGCACTTATTGCCTGCAACGACCTTATGGCAACAGGTGCCTTAAATGCCTGCCTCGAACTTGGGATTAAGGTGCCAGATGAATTTTCTATAATTGGATTTGATAATATCATTCTATCCCAAATGACAACTCCAAAGCTGACAACAGTTGATCAAAATATGAAAAAGCTTGGTGAAAAGTCAGCAGAAATGCTGTTTAGTTATATAGAATCGGGATACGAAGCTGATAAGGTACTAATTAATACAAAACTAATTCTTAGGGAAAGTTGTAAGGTATAAAGGTCTCAAAATTAGGTAAAAACGCCTAATTTTGAGACCTTTGTTGCGATTAAATTGATGGACAATTTAGAAAAATTATTTTATAATAGAATTGAAAACGTTTTCTAAAGGGGTGTGTATAATGAAAAGCTTTTGGAGTTGACTACTATCCAGAACACTGGCCTATTGAATTAATGGACCAGGACATTGATAGAATGGTAGATATGGGGGTTGAAGTAGTTAGGATTGGAGAGTTTGCTTGGCATATAATGGAGAAAGAAGAAGGACAATATGATTTTTCCTTCTTTGATATGGTTATAGAAAAGCTTAAACAAAGAGGAATAAAGGTTATATTTGGAACTCCAACTGCAACTCCTCCAGCTTGGCTTATAGATAAATACCCAGATATACTTCAAAGGGATGAAAATTTAATGCCAAGGAGCTTTGGTGGGAGAAGAATATATTGCTATAATAGCAAAATATATAGGGAATATACAAAAAGATAGTTACAGAGCTTGTAGACCACTATAAGAATGAGGATTCTATAATAGCTTGGCAGATAGATAATGAATTTGGACACGAAGGTAGTGATTTATGTTTCTGTGATACTTGTAAAAATAGTTTTAGAGAATATTTAAAGGAGAGGTACGAAACAATAGATAATCTTAATAGAACTTGGGGGACAGTTTTTGGAGTCAGACCTATAATAGCTTTGAAGAAATTCCACTCCCACTTAAGACAATAACATATCACAATCCTTCAATGCTGCTTGATTATAAAAGGTTTATGTCAAAGTCAATAACTGAATATGCAAAGCTTCAGGTAGAGATTATAAGAGGTATATTAGGTGATAAGGCTGTAATTACAACCAACATAGCAGGTGGATATTTTGATAAAAATTTTGACCATAATGAAATGACAAAACTTATGGATGTTGCATCCTATGATAATTATCCCGTATGGGGAGGGTTAAAAGAACCAATAACTCCAGCAAATATTGCAATGGATTTAGATTTTATAAGGGGACTTAAGAGAAAAAACTTTTGGATTGTGGAAGAACTTATGGGAGCACAAGGACACACTATAATAGGTTATCTTCCAAGACCTAACCAAGCAAAGATGTGGGCATATCAGGCAGTAGCTCACGGGGCACAATCTGTACTGTTCTTTAGATATAGAACAGCAACCTTTGGAACCGAGGAGTTTTGTTTAGGCATAATTGATCAAGACAATAGAGAGGGAAGAAAATTTAGAGAGGTTAAGGAGTTCTTTGAAGATGCAAAGAAGCATAAAGAATTACTTCAGAGTCCAATAAAATCTGAAATAGCCTTTTTATATGATTATGAAAATATATGGGCTTGGAAGATTCAGCCTCAGAGTACTGCTTTTAATTATAAAGATGAAATGTTAAAGCTATACACCGCCTTCTATAGACATAATGTTCATATTGATGTTATTGATTCAAAGGAGGACTTTAGTAATTACAGGGTGGTTGTACTACCTGTTATGATGATAATTGATGAAGAACTAAAAATAAAGCTTGAGGAATTTGCTAAAAAGGGTGGTACTATAATTTTTACATATAGAACTTCTATAAAGGATAGAAACAATAATCTTTATCTTGGTAAGACAATGCCCTGCAATTTAGCAGAGCTTACAGGAATTGAGATTGAGGAAATAGAATCATTACAGGAAGGTCAATTTGCCTATGCAGACGGTAAGTTTGGAAAAACGAAATGCAAAGTTATGAGAGAAATGATAAATGTTAAAGAGGCTGAGGCTCTTTACAAATATGAAGACAAATTCTATAACCAAAAGGCGTGTATAACATTAAATAGGTTTGGAGAAGGAAAGGTATATTACATTGGAACTTCTGCTGATGAAGAAGTTTTATTAAAAATAGCAGAGGAAATTATAATGAAAAATAATATTGAACACTATAATACACCCTACGGCGTTGAGGTTTATACAAGGTATTTAAATGGCAAAAAGTATGTGTTTGTTATGAATCATACAGAGGAGGAAAAGGAAGTTTTAGGAGTAAAACTTATGCCTTATGATAGTAAGATTATAGAGGTGAAATAGATGGGGGTAAAAAATATAAAGATTATATTGGGCTTTATACTAAATCTATGCAATATGTGTTTAAAATCGAGGAGGATTTTATAAGACACGTTTATTTTGGAGAAAAAATACCATTAGAGGATTTTAAATTAGAGGAGATAAGGGAGGTCTCCTCTAATGATTCAATATATGATGTAGCTATGGAGGAGTTGTCTTATCACGGAAAGCTAAGGTTTAAAGAAACCTGTCTTAAGGCTGAGTTTGAAGATGGAACAAGAGACCTTGTTTTAAAGTTTAAGGATGTTAAAGTAGAGGATGATTATGTTGAAGTTGCACTTCAAGATGAACATTATAAAGTAGAAGTAAAACTTAAATATATTGTTTATGAAGAAGAGGATTTGTTTGCAAGATGTGTTGAAGTTATAAATTTTGGTGAAGAAAGGGTAAGATTTGAAAAGTTATTCTCCTTTGAACTCAATTTAGATGGATTAGGATATTACATAAACAATGTAGGGGTCATTGGGGTAAAGAAGGTGTAAAATTTAGACAACCTATAAACTATAGTAAGGTTGTACTTGAGAGTAGAAAGGGTAATACAGGTCATAACAACAATCCATATTTTATTATAGAAAAAAATGCAGAGGAGGATAGGGGAGAAGTTTATTTTGGTGCATTAGAATATAGTGGAAACTTTAAAATAGTTGCAGAGGGTATGCCCTATGGTTACACAAGGATATTAGTTGGGGTTAATGATTTTGATACTTCGATAACATTAGAAAAGGGTGAGTTATTCCTTTCGCCTACTGTTTATTTTGGATATACAAAAATGGCTTTGGGGATATGTCAAGACGAATGCACAGTTTTATTAGAAGTAAAATAATGCCTGAAAATTTTAATAAGAAACTAAGACCGGTTTTATACAACTCTTGGGAGGCGACTTTATTTGATGTTAAGTGTAATGAACAGATTGAACTTGCAAAGAGTGCAAAAGAACTGGGGTGTGAACTTTTTGTTGTAGATGATGGGTGGTTTGGAGAGAGAAATAGTGATAGTGCAGGTCTTGGTGATTGGTATGTTAATAAAAATAAATTTCCACAGGGCTTAAAACCTTTGATTGATGAGGTAAAAGCTTTGGGGATGAATTTTGGAATATGGGTTGAGCCTGAGATGGTAAATCCAGATAGTAACCTTTATAGAAATCATCCTGAGTGGGTATATCGTTTTAATAATAGAGAATGCACCACAGCAAGAAACCAACTTGTGTTAAATATGACACTAAAGGAAGTTCAGGAGTATGTATATGGTGTATTAGATGAACTATTAAGTAATAATGATATAAACTTTATAAAATGGGATATGAATAGGCCCTTTTCAGAGGCAGGAGCCATAAATCTAAAAGACAGAAGAAGCATTTGGATAAAGCATACAGAGGCAGTTTTTGATATAGTCAGGAGGCTAAGAGAAAAGCATCCTAATGTTCATTTCGAAGCCTGTGCCTCTGGAGGCGGAAGAGTTGATTTAGGTTCTATAAGATATTTTGACCAATACTGGACAAGTGATAATACCGATGCCTTTGATAGGCTTAAAATACAAGAATCCTATAGTCTAATTTATCCTACACTTGCAATGAGGGCTTGGGTAACGGATTGTCCTAACTTTTTAACCAACAGAACAATTCCTTTAAAATTTAGATTCCATTGTGCTATGATGGGTACTTTAGGGATTGGAGGCAATATAAATAAGTGGACTGATGAAGAAAAGAGAATAGCAAGGGATTTAGTAGAAGAATATAAAAAGATAAGGCATATAGTACAATTTGGAGATATACATAGACTAACCTCTATAGAAAAGGAAGAAATACATTCAGTTCAGTATGTTTTAGGGGATGAGTCGGTAGTATTTACTTTTTACCAAGGCAAAACTATTCAAAATCTAAGTTTAAAGTTAAGTTAAGGGGATTAGAGGAGGATAAAAGCTATAGGATAATTACAGAAGGAAAAGAGGAGTTTAAGTCTGGTGCATATTTAATGAATTATGGGTTAGAGTTAGAACTTAAGGGAGATTATGCTTCAAGTATCACACATATAAAAGGTAAATAATTAAAGTTTAGTTATAATATAATTAGCCCCTTGAAGGATTTTTGGCTTTTTTACGGCTTAATCAAGTCTAAGATTTTCTTTGTTTGAAGATGTCCTACCCTTGCGATGCCCTTCTCCTTAAGGGTCGCTGGGCTCAGCACATCGTGTGCCAAATTATGGGCTTTTCAAAGCCTAAAGATACGACTTGCTAAAGCTTATGAAAAGCCAATCGTAATCCTTTCAAGGGGCTATTTTGAAGCCTGAGTATTTTTATTGGTAGCAACAATTATCAAATATTTTGAAAATTTGTGTTTATTTTTTGTGATGTTGTTGTATAATGAATATAGAAAAGGTTTTCTATAAGGAGGAATGGTTATGGCAGAATTAAGATGGAACCCACTTTTAAAAACTTGGACTATGGTAGCTTCAAATAGACAGCAAAGACCTAATATGCCAAAGGATTGGTGTCCCTTCTGTCCAGGTTCGGGCAGGGTACCTGACAATTATGATGTATTTAAATATGACAATGATTTTCCAGCACTAACTCAAACACCAGGTGAACCTGATGTTGAAGGAAATGAATTATATAAAGTTGCTCAAAACTATGGAAAGTGTGAAGTCATTCTTTATTCACCAGAACATACTAAAACACTACCTGAACTTGAAGTTTCTCATATATATAAACTTGTTAATCTTTGGACACAAAGATTTGAGGAGTTATCAAAGGATGAAAGGATAAAATATATTTTTGAATTTGAAAATAGAGGAGAAGAAGTTGGAGTTACAATGCCCCATCCCCACGGTCAAATATATGGGTATTCCTTTGTTCCACTTAAGGTAAAGGTTGAATTAGATTCTTGTAGAGAATATTATGAAGAGAATAAAGAATGTATGATTTGTAGGATGAACAGAGAAGAAAAGGATTTTGAAAAGAGAATTATATATGAAAACGAAGGTTTTATTGCATATATACCATTTTTTACAGATTACCCCTACGGAGTTTTCATTGTAAGTAAATCCCACAAGGGAAACTTTACTGAGTTTACAGATAAGGAAAGATGGGATTTAGCAGACATTTTAAAGAAGGTAACAGGTGCCTTTGATACACTTTTTGATAGGTTATTCCCTTATATGATGTGTATACACCAAACACCTGTAAATAGTAAAGAGTATGAAAATAGCAAAGACTATTATCACTTTCATATAGAGTTTTATCCACCTCTTAGGGATGCAAATAGAATAAAATATTATGCATCCTCTGAAATGGGGGCTTGGGCTGCCTGCAATACCCTTTCAGTTGAACAAACATCAGAACAATTAAGACAGGCATTAAGAAAATTTTTAGATAAGATAGGGGGATAATTATGGACTTGAAAATGTTAAAGGATATGTTTGAGAAGGAATATGGCGAAGGAGAAGTTGAGGTTTATTTTTCACCTGGAAGAGTTAACTTGATAGGAGAGCATATAGATTATAACGGTGGTTATGTTTTTCCAGGTGCACTTACAATAGGTATCTATGGAATGCTTAGAGAAAGGAATGATAGTTTTATAAGACTTAGGTCTAAAAATGTAGATAGAGAGGTTGTAATAGATTTAAATAAAGATATAGTATACGATGAAGAAGATGATTGGGGCAACTATCCAAAGGGAGTTATAAAAAGGTAAAGGAATTAGGTTTTAAAGTTAATGGATTTGACATATTGTTCTACAGCAACCTTCCAGATGGTGCAGGACTTTCCTCTTCAGCAGCAATTGAGGTGCTAACTGCCTATATACTATTACACAAAAATAAAGGCAATGATGTAGACAGAGTTGAAATAGCAAAGATGTGTCAAGAGGTAGAAAATAAATTTGTTGGAGTAAACTGTGGTATTATGGATCAATTTGCTGTAGCAGTGGGAAAGGAAAATAATGCAATCTTGTTAGACTGTTCAACACTTTACTATGAGTATATTCCCTTTAACTTAAAGGATTCAAGTTTAGTTATAATGAATACAAATAAAAGAGGGAACTTAGCGAATCTAAGTATAATGAGAGAAGGTCAGAGTGTGATAGGGCACTTGAGATTATAAGAAGATATAGGCATATAGAAAACCTTTGCCAAGCACAAATAGAAGATTTGAATTATATTGAAGATGAAACAATTAAAAAAGAGCACGCCACGCAATTACAGAAAATATGAGGGTAAAAGAAGCAGTTAAAGTTTTAAAACAGGGAAATATAGCGGCCTTCTCTAAACTTTTAATTGAATCACATAAATCCCTTAAGGAGGATTATGAGGTTACAGGGTTGCATCTTGATACTATAGTTGAAGAGGCATTAAAATTTAGAGGATGTCTTGGTGCAAGAATGACAGGGGCTGGCTTTGGAGGTTGTGCAATTGCAATTGTAAAGGAAGGTATAGAAGATGAATTTATCAAAGTAGTTTCAAATAGATACAAAGAAAAAACAGGAAAAGAGGCATCCTTTTATATAAGCAAAATAGGTGATGGAGTCAAATTTTTAGGAAGGTGCTGAGATTATGAGGGTTGAAAATATAATTTACAAGGGTTTACAAGGAATAAAGGTAGAAAATGATGTTGTAAGTTTAGTGATATTACCTGAACTTGGTGCAAAAATAGCGTCAGTTATATATAAACCTCAAAATTTCGAAGTTTTAGCACAGCCAACATTAAATAAGTATACAACTGCAGAATATGGCGATAAATTTAAAAAATATGATACCTCAGGAATTGATGAAATGTACCCAACAATAGATGAATGTGAATACCCCTATGAAGGATACAAAGAAAGGATGCCAGACCACGGAGAGCTTTGGAGTATTCCTTGGAAGGTTCAGGTTTTTGATGATGAAATAGTATGTAGAGCTTGGGGTGTAAAATTTAAATATGAATTTGAAAGAAGAATAAAATTAGAGAAGAATGTCATAAGGTTTAATTATAAAGTAAAAAATACAGGAAACTGTCCACTGTATGGTCTTTGGGCATTTCACGGGCTTGTTGCCTGTGATGAATATAGCAGAATTTTATTAGATGAAGATAGTATAATGAATGTCCACAAAAGCAGTATTTATGGAGATGTAGGGAATATTCATCTATTCCCTGAAACTATTGATATGAAAGGCAAAAAGTTAGGGTTGATAGAATTGGACCTAAAACCCTTGAAAAGACAGAAAAGTTTTATGTAAATGGAGAGGTTAAGAAGGGGAAGCAGGAATAACATTAAATAAAAATAACTTGTTGTATAAATTATTATTCCCAAAAGATAGGATCCCATACCTTGGAGTTTGGATTAATGAAGGTGGATTTAAAGGTGAATATAATTGTGCACTGGAACCCTCAAATGCTTTTTATGATTCTGTTGAAATTGCTAAAGGATATGGTAAAATAAAACCATTAGAAGCAGGAGAAGAACAGGACTGGTATGTAGATGTTGTTCTTGAAGAATTAGTTTAGGAGGGGTTTGATGAATATTTTAGTAACTGGTGGAGCAGGTTATATAGGCTCCCATACTGTTAAGATGCTAAATAAAATGGGAAAGAATGTTGTAGTATATGATAACTTAGTTAAAGGACATAAAGATGCAGTTAAGTGCCCAAATTTTGTAGAGGGCGATATATTTGACAGTGAAAAATTAGAATGGACTATTAGAAATTATAACATTGATTCAGTAGTTCATTTTGCAGCCTACAGCCTTGTTGGAGAATCTATGGAAAAACCTCAAATGTATTACTATAATAATGTACAAGGAACCCTTAATCTTCTTGATGTTATGCTTAAAAACAATGTTAAAAAATTAGTATTTTCATCAACAGCAGCAGTTTATGGTGAACCTGAAAGAGTACCTATAACTGAGGATATAGCTAAAAATCCAACAAATGTTTATGGCAGAACAAAACTTATTATGGAAAATGCTATGGAGGACTATTCAAGGTCCTATGGGTTAAAGTATATTGCTTTAAGATATTTTAATGCCTGTGGAGCAGATGATGAGGGAGATATAGGAGAAGACCATAGCCCAGAAACACACCTTGTTCCACTTGTTTTACAAACCTGCCTTGGAAAGAGGGAGAGTATAAAAATATTTGGAGATGATCACAATACAAAGGATGGAACCTGCATAAGGGATTATATTCACGTTAATGATTTAGCAGAGGCACATATTCTTGCTTTAGAAGCACTTTACGATGGAAAGAATTCAAATGTTTATAATCTTGGAAATGGAAACGGATTTACTGTAAAGGAGATTATAGAGGCAGCAGAAGAGGTTACGGGAATTAATATAAAGAAGGAGATTGCTCCAAGAAGAGCAGGAGATCCAGCAATTTTAATTGCAAGTTCAGATAAGATAAGAAGAGAACTTAATTGGAATCCAAAGTATACAGATATTAAAAAGATTATTGAAACAGCTTGGAGATGGCACAAAAACCACCCAAATGGATATGATGATAAAAAATAGCTTTGCATTATGCAAAGCTATTTTTGTTATCTTAATAACGGTAAGCTGTATCCACATACCAAGTGAAATTAAAAATAATAAAATTGCATTTATCATATAGGCTAAGTCTTTAAAACCTTCTGGAGGTTGTGTTTTAGCTTTTACTATAAGAAATATTCCAAAAGCTGCAATTAAGAAAGAAAAAACAAGTGGAAATTTAATGGATTTGGAAATTTTTAAAATAACATAAGATAAAATAACCCCAATTAATATACAGATTGGGAAAATAAGATATTGCATATAATCCCTCCTCTTATTTATTATATCAATAAAATTCACAACATAAAACACAAAAAGTATTAATATTAATTAAAATGAAATAATTTTTTAGAGGAGAGAGATGGGGATATTAAGATATAATAAGAACAAATTTAAAAGATATAGTAAAATAAGTATTTTTAGTGTTGTATTTAAGTTGTATTTTTTATATTTTTAATTTGTTTAGTACTATTTTTCATAGTATTCATTAACTACAAACAACCAAATAAATCTTTGAAAGTAGTAAGAATGAAAAGAAGTGAAGCATTTAAAAGAGGAATGGATATGATTAATTTTGTATGGGAATATGATGCATCAAAAATGGAATTATAAATAATGATGAAATAACAATGCCAAGACACTTAAAGGATGGGGAACTTGTAAGTGGAATACCCTACTGCTGGGGTGGATACATATCCCTTGATATGAGCAATCAACCTCAAATTAAAAATTTCAAAGATGCCTTAGATAAGGGACTGGTTGCTGGCAATATAAACACAAATGGAGGTTATAAACCGCTAACTGCAGGTCTTGACTGTTCGGGTTTTGTTGGTGCAGTTTATAAACTGCCTATTAAGGTTTCTACACAAATGCTTGATGATTATTTTCACCCAATAAAGTTTGAGGATTTAAAGCCTATGGACATAATAAATCACAAAAATACCACGTTTTTATATACCTCAAAGAATCAGCAGATAAGAAGGGTATTATTGTTATGGAGGCAACGACAGGAAAATATGTTGCCTTTGACAGGACAACGATAAATTATAGAAGTTATTCTGAGATAAAAAGTACATTGAAGATGGAACTTATATACCTATGAGGTATAATAAAATAGTTGATGATAAAGTAGAACTATTTAAAGACAAGAATGAATTTAATAACTTTGAATATTTAGCTACCAAAATAATCTTAGATGAATTACAGCAGGGGTACATAGATTATGCAGGAGATGTTGATATATATACATTAAAATTAAATAAAGGTAATTATACTATAAATTTTAAAAGTGATAAACCTATTAATGTTGAAATATATAGTGGAGAAAATAATATACTGTCCTTGTATGTAGATAAAAATAATGAGGGGCAGTTTAGTATTTCAGAAGGTCAAGAGGTAAAGATAAAGGTTTATTCAAAAAATTAGAATACAGGTTTAAATATGAGTTTAGTATTTTAGATAAATAGTTCGAAGTTAAATTTAAGTGATAATAGAATAGCTTAGCAATATAAAGGAATTTTATCTGTATTGCTAAGCTAAATTTATTATAATGACAAATTATAATTTAAGGTAAATACCTACAGTTGATATAAAAAGTGCTAACACTGTTGCGGGTATAGCAAGCATTAACCATCTTTTCCATCCTACGTGTATTTTATTTTTTCCAATATGCTATAAGCCATAACGTTTGCAGAAGCCCCTATTGGTGTCATATTTCCTCCAATATCAAGTCCTAATGTTAAAGACCATACAAAGTTGCTTTTATACATAGCTAATTCAGGTGTCTGACTTATTATGCTAAGTAGAATATATGACATAGTAAGGGCCATAGGAACATTGTCAACAATAGCACTAATTACACCACATATCCAAATAAAGGAGAAGGAAAGTAATATAGGGTTTCCCTTTGAAATTCTGATTATCTTTTCAGCAATTACCGAAATAACTCCAGTTTTTTCAAGTGAACCTATTATAATAAATAAACCAATAAAGAATAAAAGTGTTTCACCATCTATTGAACGAAGTATGTCATCTGATTCTTCTTTTAATAATGATAAACATACCATAGCAGGCAGTAGTGTAGCAATAGATGCATATATATGGAATCCAAACATTTCATTTAGTAAATGATGTGTAACCAAGAAAAGTATAGCAAATACAAATGAAGAACCACCTATTTTTACATATTTCATATTTGATATTTTATTTTCTATAATTAATTTTTCTTTTTCATTATCATTAAGTTTTTTAATGCTTTTTAAGCCTTTTAAATTTATTAAGAAGAAAAACAGTGTTACTACAATAGTTGCAACAATGGCAATAGGTCCTGTGTTTTTAACAAAATCAGAGAATGTATAATTTAGAACGCTTCCTATTATTACGTTTGGCGGGTCTCCAACCAAAGTACCACTTCCACCAATGTTTGCAGTGCAAACTTCTGCAATAACCAAAGGAACAGGACTTATATCAAACATCTTGCAAAGATTTATAGTTAATATAGTGAAGAAAATAAGAACTGTTATACTATCCATAAAGCCTGCAAGAATAGCTGTTATCATTGGAAAAACAATATATATTTTTTAATATCAAAATTTAGTTTTTCCATAATTTTAAGAGCCATAAAATTAAAGAAGTTTGCTTCTTCAAGTACCTTAATAATAATAAACATACCCAGGAGAAGACCTATAGTATCCCAGCTAACAAAGGACATAGCATCATTTAAAGATAGAACACCTGATGCAATTATAATTAATGCTCCTATTAGAGAAATTAAATATTTTGGTAATTTTTCTAACATTAAAAGGATATAGGTTGCCGAAAAGGTTATTAGAGCAATAGTCATCAAATCCCCCTTAAATGTTTCTTTATTTAAATTATACAAAAATTAATAAAATTTAAAATAGTTTTGCTTAAAAAGGTAGAAAAATAATCTTTTTTGTCATTTTTTAAGTTAAAATGATTTCCCTATTAAATATAACTTGAATTCGGCAAGTAAATTTTAAAAAAGTTTCTACTTGCCATTTTTGTTTTCTTTATGAATAAATTTACATTTATTATGATATTTTATACCGTTAGGTCTTTTTTGAGTATACTTAATAAACCCAAATAACATTTGGATTTTTAAGGGAATTTATTGTTTTTATTTTACTATTAAGTATAAACTGTTATCATTTTTCTACTAAAAATATGTATTTGTTTTTGAATATGAGTAATGATTTTTTCTAATAAGCAATTATTTGAAAAACTTAAATATCTATAATATTTGCTGCCGCAAACATTACCACAAACTCTATAAAATATTCTTCTTAATGTACTAATTTCATGATGTTGTACTTCCTTAGGCATGATTGCTTGTTTAAACCAGTTATGAATGTTATATGCTATCATTTTTATTAAAAGGTACAATTCATTGCATTTATGATTTACTAAACTATTTTCGCTAAAGGCATAGCCTTCTTTTATTTCATCTATATTATTTTCAACATCACATCGTTGATTATAATCTTGAAATATTTCTTCAGGTGTTAAATAATTTATATTTGTTACTATTGCTTGATATTTATATTTACATTCTTCGAACATTAACTGATTCATATTTTTTGGAATAATTTTTTCTCTTATAATCACAAATCTTCTTGCTCTTTGCCATTTAGGCAATGGAACTGTAATTTCTGTAACAGATAAAGTAGAACTTATATCGTGCCATATATAATCCTTTGGATTATTATTTATAAAATCTATTATCATTTTAACAGTAGAATACATTTTACATTTAACAACATATTCTATTCCATTATCTTCAAAATATAAAAAGTTTTCTTCATCAAAAAACCTCTATCAAGTCTAACTCTTTTAAGAATATATCTTGAAGGAAGCTGGTTTACACAACTCTTAAAGAAATCTAAAAATTTATAATTACTATGGTGTCTACCATTTTCAAGAGTAATGTTAAGTAATTCATCAGTTCCTGAAATAAACCCAACTTTTTCTTTAAATGATGGTCTTCCATTGTACCTTGGATTATATCCTATTCCTGATTTTTCTTGATTACCAAAGATAGTTATAACAGTATCATCAATATTAATACAAACCTCGCGTACATCTTCAGTTGAAGACTTTAAGTCAAGTATTTTTTTATTTATAGTTCTTAATTCTTCTAAAGTTTCTGTTGGTAAAGCTTTTAAGAGATCTCTACATACTTTTTCACTGGGTAATTTATCTACACCTTTAAACTTTTTATATCCTTCATCATTTCTTAATGTTTCAATGTGCATAAATCTTGAGAAACCAAGAATATTTGCATCAATCTATGTATTCTATAATTTCTGCAGTATTAAAAGTAGAATTAGCGGCCTTCTTATAGGTTACGCCTTTTTCTAAAATAGTTGGTAATCCTATTATTTGTTTAAAGGATTCCACATAAGAAAAAGTTGCTACAGAAGTAACTTTGGTATCATTAAATTTTGCTTTCATGTTCAAAAATCTAATTTTCTTCTTTAAATTTTTTGATTTTGTTGTAAACTATCCATAGAAATCACCCTTTTGTGTTTTAGTTTTGCAATTATATTTTAACACTTAAAAGGGATGATTTCTTTTAATTTTTGAACAAAAATCCTTTAATTCCAATGTCTTTCGGCATTACTTGCCGAATACAAGTTTAAAAATAGAAAAGGGACAAGTTTTTGGGATAATAGGAAAAAGTGGTGCAGGCAAATCAACCCTATTAAGGTGCTTAAACTTGCTTGAAACTCCAGACGAAGGTGAAATTTTAGTAGAAGGAAGAGATATAACTAAATTTAATAAAAGAGAGCTTAGGGAGTACAGACAAAGGGTTAGTATGATATTTCAGCATTTTAATCTGCTTTCAAATTCAAATGTATTTAAGAATGTAGCTTTTCCCCTGGAGATAGCAGGACATAAAAAGGATTATATTGAAAAAGGGTTAGGGAACTTCTGAAGATAGTAGGATTAGAGGAAAAAGAAAGGGAATATCCTTCTAATCTATCTGGAGGACAAAAGCAGAGGGTTGCAATAGCAAGAGCACTTGCCAATAATCCTAATATACTCCTTTGCGATGAGGCAACCTCAGCCCTTGACCCCCTCACGACAAAACAAATTTTAGATTTATTATTAGAGCTGAATAAAACTTTTGGATTAACAATAGTTTTAATTACCCACGAGATGGATGTAGTAGAGAGAATATGTAGTAATGTAGCAGTTATGGAAATGGGTGAAATTGTTGAAGAGGGGACAAAGGATGAGGTATTTAAGAATCCTAAATCAAAAACATTAAAACAGTTTCTTCAAAGTCAAAATGGTAAAGTTTATTATTTAGACTTTAAAGAAAGAGCAATTTAGGGAGGACGATGATATGAAGGAAATAATAGATTTAATTTTACCCTCATTTTTAGATACGTTGTATATGGTGTTTTTTTCAACATTATTTTCTTTGATTTTAGGAGCTCCATTAGGAATATTTTTAGTGCTTACAGATAAAGAGGGGCTTCTAAAAATGCCAAAGTTAAACTCTGTAATAGGTTTTATAATAAACATAACAAGATCAATACCCTTTATTATATTAATAATAATTCTTTTTCCCCTCTCAAGAATTATTGTTGGTACAACAATTGGTAAAGAAGCTGCAGTGGTTCCACTATCAATTGCAGCAGCCCCTTCGTTGCAAGGGTAGTGGAATCTTCATTAAAGGAGGTTAATAAGGGAGTAATAGAGGCGGCGATATCATTAGGTGCTTCTACATCGCAAGTAGTTCTAAAGGTTTTAATAAAGGAGGCACTATCAGGTTTAATATTAGGTATAACTTTAACAATTGTAAATATAATAGGATATTCTGCAATGGCAGGTGTTATAGGAGGTGGAGGAATAGGAGATTTAGCGGTTAGATATGGGTATCAAAGGTTTAGAACAGATATACTTATAGTAACTGTTATAATTTTGATACTACTTGTTGAAATAACACAAAGAACAGGAAATTATTTTGCTAAAAAAATTGACAGGAGGTAATAACTATGAAGTTGAGAAAATTTACCGCAGTAGCTTTAAGTGTAGCATTGCTTTTAACAGGACTTACAGGATGTGCAAAAGGAAGTGACAAATGCAAAGAAGATTGTAGTAGGTGCAACTCCACTTCCGCACGCAGAGATACTAAATTACATAAAGCCAAAGCTTAAAGAAAAGGGTATAGAACTTGAAGTTAAGGAATTCACAGATTATATTACTCCAAATACTGCATTAAATGATAAGCAAATAGATGCAAACTTCTTTCAACACATTCCATATCTTGATGAGTTTAATAAGGAAAAGGGATTAAATCTTGTATCAGTTGCAAAGGTACACGTTGAACCAATGGGTGCATATTCAGAAAAAATAAAAATAAGGATGAAATAAAGGATGGAGCAGTAGTAGCAATACCTAATGATGCAACAAATGAAGGAAGAGCACTTTTGCTTTTACAAAAACAAGGTTTAATTAAATTAAAGGATAATAGCTTAACACAAACTCCAAAGGACATAATTGAAAATCCTAAAAATCTTCAATTTAAGGAGTTAGAAGCTGCACAGCTTCCAAGAGTTTTAAAGGATGTAGATTTTGCAATAATAAATACAAACTATGCACTTGAAGCCAATTTAAACCCAGTAAAGGATAGTTTGTTTATTGAAGATAAGGATTCACCCTATGCAAATGTTTTAGTTACAAGACAAGATAATAAGGATAATGAACTAATTAGAGAACTTATTAATGTACTTCAATCAGAGGATGTTAAGAAGTTTTTAGAGGAAAAATATCAAGGAGCAGTAGTTCCAGCCTTCTAAAAATGCTTTAGGTGTTTATACCTAAAGCATTTTTTCTTCAAATATCTTAAAGTTTAACCCAGCTAAGGCCCAAAAGAGAGGTGCAACATAAACAACACTATCATTAAAAATTCCAGCAATTAAATACGCAATAATAGCAAAAATATTGAAATTGTTATTAACTTATAGTGGTTATCTTCCATAGTTATAATTTCTCTAAAGCTATAAATTAAATAGCCAATAATAAATAATATAAAGGCTAATGTACCTACTATTCCAATATTAATTGCATTTTGTAAATACATATTATGAGGCTTGTCTACTAATATATTGGGAGTATTTAAAAATAAAAACTTACCTATATAATCGTGTTGTGGGAAATACAATGCATAGGTATCAGGTCCATATCCTATAAATAAGGTTTTCTTTAATAGTGGAATAGACCTTGACCATATATATACTCTTCCTGAACCAAGTCTTTCTTTGCCCTTTACATTTAATTTTTCTACAGGATCTATATTATAAGTTTTTCCGTTGAAGCTTAATATTTTAAATCCATTATTTGTTTTAATTAGGTTTAAGCTGTCATAGCCATTGTTTAATATTAATACTGGCATATTGTCATAATGATTAATAAAATATTTTAGTTGAGAATAGGTTGGGTTATCAAATAAAAATTCTTTTTATCTGAATCGAATTTAAAGGGAATCCTTTTGTTATTTTCGTCTACTACATAAATATTACTATTATTAATTATAAAATTTAAAGTAGACTTATTAAAATCAAGTGTAATCATATTATCTTTTACTTTTATTTCCTTTAGATTATTATAGTTTGGAGTAGTAATGGTTTTATTTATATCAGTAAACAGACTTTCAATTTTATTTCCAACATAGTTACTGGACAAAGTATTTATAAATGTGTATACAAGAAAATATATTATTAAAATAGGTACGACAAACTTTATATTTCTCAGTATTTCTTTATATTTGTAAATTAAAAATAGTATAACTGAAAAAATAACACCTAAAATTCCAGCTCTTGAATGTGAGGAGATTAAACTAAAAAACATAATAATAGAGAGTATACCATAAATAAATCTCTTTTTTCATTGCACAATACATAAAGTATAAAGGTAGTTATAAATGCAATAGCCATAAAATTTCCTACATAATTTGAATTATATAAGGTTGCATAAACATATCTTGGGCCTGGATTAAACTTGATATAAACCTTTCCTAAGTATTCTAATTAGAAATGTGTGTAGTTTTCCAACAATGTAATATTTTATAAAATCTAAATTAAAAAACTGAAAAATTGATATTATTCCTATTAAGCTTGAAGAAAATAAAAAGGCATTTAATATAAAATTTACGTCTTTAATTTGGGGTACAATAGCAAAAACAAAAATATTATTATGTATGAAAATAGAATCACTGCACCTTCATATCTGTCAGGAAATCCCCAAAGAGAAATATCTTTATATTTTGAAAATATTGTAGAAAGTATTATGAAAAACAAGTAAATAAATAGGGTAAGGTATATTTTAGAAAATTTTATGTTAATATCTTGTCTCCTTAATCTGTATAGCAGAGATATTAATGAAAAGAGTACCAAAATTAGAAGTACTTTGATTTTGTAGTAGGAGAAATAGTCAAAGTTTACTCCAGCAATCCAAAAATTTTTAAGATGATCAGGTAAGATAATAATTTTTTCATAAACTATTAAAGGAACAAAAAAATAAGAGATAAAGGCAATAAATAAAATTTTTTCAACAGAATCCCTCCTTTATTTGTAAATTATAACAAAAATTTTAATAAAAGTCCATTAAATTATCTAATATTAACAAAAATACAATAAAACCCCAAGAGATTTTAAAATTAATTCTTGGGGTTTTACATTATGCCTGCTTAATATATAAATTTTAGTTAAAAATTATTATTATTTTGCATTAAGCATTATTAAGAATTCACATCCGTCAATATTAACATTGTCATTTTCATCTATTCTCCCTGAAACATTATTTAATATTATTCTAACCTTAATGTTTTCATTTTCATCAATTATAGACAGCTCATTAATACTAAGTTCCTTATCTGGTCTTTCGGTTCCATATTTTTTACAGTTTGTTTGAATAATATCCTTAATACTCTTTCTGTAAATTTCTTTGTTGTTCTTTAATATTGCTATTTGAGCGGTTGAATTATAGTATTTAAAACTAAATTCCTTTGAATTTTGCACCTCTTGGCTGTAAGAATTGAGCTGTATAAAATAGTCATATCCCTTTATATCTATAAGGCTGTTTTGAGGGATTCTAAAGTAAAAATATTGTTCTTTAGGTAAATAAGGCATTTCATAGTTGAATCCAAAGACTTCATTCATTTTTGATGTATTAAAGTCCTTAGGTACGTACTTTAACTTATCTATTCCCTGTCTTGATTCAAAATAGAATACAATACTGCTTATTGTTCTTTGGTCGTCTTTATTTACATTTGGATTCTTTTCAATCTTTCCATTCTTTAGCACATTATTTTTAATTAAAAGGTGTTCAAAACGCTTGTTTTGACTGTACCTTGATATACTGAAACTGGATAATGGGGTAAATAAAGAAATAAATATTGTTAATGCAAGGGTTGACGGAATTAAAGTGTTTTTGGTTCTTTTCTTATATTCCAATATATAAAAACAAACAAAATCCATATTCCTGCTACTATAACATAATATCTTGGTTCGGTAACACCGTAGGCGTTAATTCTTATACCCATTGATACAAACATCATAACAATAAGAGGTATTATTATTTTAGTTATAATCTTAGTAAAATAGAAGGCAATTTTAACTTCTTCCTTTATTGGATGTAAAAAGAATATTACTAAAATAGTTATAAATGAATACCATAGTACAAGGTGGGATACAAGTCCCTTTGGCCAGTTTTGAGTTATTAATATCTTAAAAAGTAAATGTATAAAATAACTGTGTAGGCACTTAAAAGGGGAATAACTATATAGCTTAAAAGAATATTAAAGGCCCTTGGAAAATCAACTTTTGTAAAGACATCCTCCTTTTTGGTACAAGTGAAAGAAAGTAGTTTACAGCGAATATAAAAAGGCATATAAACCAAGTTTCTATATATGTTCTCAGGTTCCACTTTGATATTAAGCAATCGATCTATTGTAAAAAGTATAGCACTCAATCCTAAATAAAGAACTAATGTGTATATTGCTGTAATAAAAAACCTGTAAATATCTTAATAGAATACATTTCAAAATTCTTTCTATTCAAAAAGTAAGGAATAAAAAGAAATGCTAAATAAAAAATCAAATTAGTTCCAACAAATCTTGATACACTTATATAATCTATCTTATTAAGATATATAAAGTAGTATCCGATAATTATAATTATAGAAGTTAAATAGTATAGGAGTAGTTGTCTTAAGTCTTTACTTTTTCTTTCCCAAAGAAGTTTAAAACTCAAGGTAATAGGTATTGATAGTGCAAAAATTAAAATTAGTCGCTGTAAAGTTAAATTATTCTCTAACTTTCGTTCAATCATAATGATTATGGATAAACAGGTTGCAAAGGCTGATAAAACAGTTAAGGGAAATCGTCTTATACTATTTTCAAGTGCCTTTGTAAGTTTTAATGTCAAAGTTGAGATTCTCATAAAAATTCTCCCTTCATAGCTTATTATTAATATTATACTACAATGATTTATAAAAAAATTAAAAATTGGTATAAATTTTTAGAAAATATTTTTATCAATTTTTAATTTTTGTATCTAATTTAGCATTTAAAATATTGTTGTATAAAAAGTTTTTCTAAAGGATTTTGTGATTAAATGTAGAATTTAATTATATATGCTTAAGATTGTGGAGGAGACACTGATGAAAAAGGTATGATTATAACTTTAATTGCGGTATATATTTTGGCACTGGGGGCAGGAATTACTTTTGGCAAATTGTATGCAAAAACAAAATGAATAATGCAAAGGCAGAACAGATAAATAAAATTCGAAAAGAAGAAATAAATAAAAATGATGAAAACTTAAAGAACATTAGAGTTGAATCAAGTGAAAAAAATACAGAGGGCAAGGATTTAAATAAAAAGAAAATGAAGAACAAAACAATAAAGAAAAACAAGTAGATGATAAAATCAAAGAACAAACTTTAGCTTTAAATAGTGAAAAGAAGACATCACAAGCAGTTGATATAAACAAACAAAGAACAAGTCAATTTTACAAAAGTAAAGGCAAAAAGGTGGCCTATTTAACCTTTGATGATGGACCAAGTAAAGATGTAACACCCAAAATATTAGATATACTTAAAGAAAATGATATAAACGCAACATTTTTGTATTAGGATGTATGGTTAAGTCAAATCCTGAACTTATAAAAAAATATATGATAGTGGACATACTATAGCAAACCACTCCTATTCCCACTCATATAAAAAATTTATTCTTCACCAGATGCAATGATGCAGGAAATAAAGGAAACAGAAGCTTTAATAAAATCTGTACTTGGTGAAGAATATAACAATAATTTTTTAGATTTCCTGGAGGAAGTGGTGGAAGGCCTGTGGATATAAAGGAGACTATAGTGAATAATGGGTATTTATATATTGATTGGAACTGTTTAACAGGAGATGCAGAGGGTAAAATGATGTCGGTTGAAAAACAATATAATAGATTTTTACAAACATCAAAGAATAAAAATTCCCTTGTCATCTTAATGCACGACGGAGTTGGCAAGCATACAACCCCGAGGTTTTAAAAATGGTTATAAAATATCTTAAAGAACAGGGATATCATTTTGAAGTTATAAAGTAGGTGATGTTATGGAGAATGTAAAGGTATTAATAGTTGAAGATGAGGCAAGTATAAGAAAGTTTGTTAAGATTAATCTTGAAAGAAGTAAATTTATTGTATTTGAAGCGGAAAGTGGAGAGGAGGCCTTAGAATCCTTTTCAAGTATAAAACCCGATGTTGTTGTACTTGATGTTATGCTGCCTAAAATTGACGGATTTGAAGTTTTAAGAAGAATACGTGAGATAGATAACGAAGTGATTGTTATTATGCTTACTGCAAAGTCTCAGGATATGGATAAAATAATGGGGCTTGAAATAGGTGCAGATGATTATATGATAAAACCCTTTAATCCTTTAGAGCTTATTGCAAGAATAAATACTATATTTAGAAGAATAAACAAGGATGAATCAAAAAACAAGAAATAGTAAGCCATAACATAAAGGTAGATTTAGAGTCGATGAAGGTATTCAAGGATAACGTTGAGATTAATTTAACTCCTAAGGAGCTTGAAATTTTGCTATTTTTTATAAAAAATGAAGGAAAAGTTTTAAGTAGAAATGAAATTTTAGATTATGTTTGGGGAAAAAACTACTTTGGTGAAGTTAAAACTGTAGATGTACACGTAAGAAGACTAAGGGAAAAAATAGAAGATGATTCATCAAATCCCGTATATATAGAGACAGTTTGGGGATACGGCTACAGATGGCGAAGGGAGAAAAAGGTATGAGCAGTATAAGACGCAGGTTACTTTTTAACTTCGTCATTATTGTCGTTTTAACAGTTACAACGTTAAATTCTATTATTTTTCTATCCTTCAAGAATATCTACTATACTAATATTGCAAATCTACTAATAGGTCAGATAAAAATATCCTCAGATATCTATAGTAAATATTTTTCTAAAAACAGCTTATATGAAAACGTACTAAACGGTGTAGATATTTTTTAAATAGAAGTGACATAGAGGTACAGGTTTTTGATAATACTGGAAGAATAATATTTGATTCAATAGGGATAATTGAAGACAACGAATTTTTGGATATAAAGGAGGCTCTTTCAGGAAATATAGGCAGATGGATAGGAAATGTAAGCTATGATGATGAAAAGGTTCTGGCAGTATCTCATCCCCTTTATAGCGGTGGAGAGATAGTAGGCGGTTTAAGGTTTATAACAACCTTAAGGGAAGTAAATAAGGATTTAAGAAATATTTTTATGATAATTACTGTGCTTGGTGTTATTGTTACTTTGATTTTTGCATTAATTAGTATACTATTTTCTAACTCAATTGTTGTCCCTATAACAAAAATAACAGAGGTTGCAAAGAAGATGGCGGAGGGAGATTATAACAATAGGTGTGAAAATGCAGAATTTGAAGAAATAGAAAAACTCTCAACAACCTTAAATAATATGGCGGATGAAATAATAAAGAGGGAGAAACTTAAGGATGAATTTATATCCTCTGTTTCCCACGAACTTAGAACACCTCTAACCTCGATAAAGGGATGGGCAATTACCCTAAAGGAGGCAGGAGAAGATAAAGAGCTCATAAGGGATGGTCTTGACATCATAGAAAAGGAATGCGACAGGCTTACCTCTATGGTGGAGGAGCTTTTAGACTTTTCAAAGCTCTCTTCTGGAAAAATTGAGTTTAAGATGAAGATATTAGATTTAAATTGTTTCCTAAAAGAAATCAAGAAACAGATTGAACCGAGGGCATGCAGAGAAAATAAGATATTTAGTATTTTAATGGATAATAAAAGTATATTTGTATATGCAGATGAAAACAGGTTAAAACAGGTATTTATAAACCTTTTAGACAATGCCTTTAACTTTACAAATGCAGGTGACAGTATTAATGTCAAGGTGTTAGAGAATAGTAAGGAAGTTTTAATCATAGTTGAGGATACCGGACTTGGTATATCTAAGGAGGACTTGCCCCACGTCTTTGAAAAGTTTTACAAGGGAAAGGAAGTAGATCAAAAATGGTATAGGGCTTTCGGTATGTAAAGAAATAGTAGAAAAAATGAGGGGCAGTATAAAAATTGAGAGTGAGGAAAACAAGGGAACAAAGGTTCTTCTTATATTTCCTAAAAATGGAGTGGTTAAATGAGAAAAAGATTTTTAGTTGTAATTATGATTTTTGTTATTATAGCAAACTTTACGAGCTGTAGTAATTTTTCAAGTTCACAAAAGGTTAAGGCACCAAAGAATAAAATAATACCAATAAGAGGTACCTATAAGGTAGAAGGTGTTGATAATTATAAAAAGGACGATATGATTGAAAGGAGTTTTGTCTTTAAAGAGGACGAATTTTGGGATGGAGTAGATAGATTTATAGGTGTCAATTACAAAATAAAAATAGTTGATATGTCGGAGTATCTATTAAATGGATACAAAATAGATAACAGTGTAAACAAAGGGAAAGAAGTACAGGTAGTATCTGTATTAAGCAATGGAAACTTTATATATGATTTTATTAAAATTAACGATGATTTAATAATGCTTGTGTATAATAAAAAGGTATATAAATTGAAGAAAATAACTGACGAATATGATATGTCGTTTTGGAGAAGAAACATTAATATTTTACCATCTAAAAAAGTACACCCAATAAAGATATAGCCGTATACATTGGTTTAAGAAGTAAGGTAGACGGACAATATCTATACAAAACCTATTATATAGGAGCCTCAAATGGAGAGATAAAGGAGGCCTATGTAACTGATAACATATTTCTTCCAAGAAAAAATGGCTTTTGGAAAATAAATCTTGAGGATTCTCAAATAAAAATTGATAACCTTTCAAAGGGGCAACAAAAGGTTGTGGACAAAAAGAGGCAGCATCTCTTGTTCAAAGTACGGCAGATATTAATTTCTATATAGATTTTGTTGGAAATGACTATATTGTTATAAATCAAGAGGATGGATCATCAGAAAGATTAAAGATTGTTCCTGTTGACAGCCCAATGCAGCAGAGGGAATAAGTATAATGGATTTACTTGGAGAGGGATATAAACAAAAGTTTGATGAAAAGAGAGAGGAAATATTAAAGGAATTAAATGGAGAGGAGATAAATAAAGAATTAAAATATGAAAATATAGGCCTTTTAAGAAGGGAGGGCAACTACTTTTTAAAGGGAAGAATAAACTATAAGTCTTCAAACTTTATCTCCTATATTGACTTTAATACAGGATTTTTCCTCCAAACAATATGGTAATGTATGACAAACTCTGTATCTCTTTTAAGGATATAAAGGAAAAAATACCTCAGGCAATAGATGCCTACTCTTCCCCAAATAGGGACATAGTAGTTGTAGTTCTTCCAAAAACGATTGAATTTTATAAAATAAAAAATCAAAGGCTCTCAGAAAAGATAGGAGAAATTAAAACAGGCAAAAACGATAAAATAATTATGCTGGAGTGGGCAGAGGGGAGCTTTTCACAGGTGTGGAGGGAAAACTTTATTAAAAATAACTCTGCAGAGGAATTAAATATAAACAAAAATTAAGATTTTAACATTTTGTTAAGTATACAAAATTGTTTAATTATGGTATAATAAAAGAGATTTTAAAGTAAATAAATGTAATTTTTAATTAAAATAAATAAAAAACTAAAGAAATAAAATTCAAAAATTAACATATATATTTAATTTCATTATTAATTATTTTAAAAAAATATTAAAAAGCATAAAGTAAAGGGGTATTTTTATGCAGCCAAGAAAAAGGTTAGGAGAGTTTTTAATAGATGCAGGAATAATTACACAGGAACAGCTTCAAAAGGCTTTGATTATACAAAAAATACGAATAAAAAATTAGGAGAAATACTTGTAGAAAATGGTTTTGTAACAGAGGACCAAATAATTGAAGTTCTCGAATACCAGCTTGGAATACCCCACGTAAAACTTGATAGATATCCAATAGACCAAGAATGTGTGAAGATGGTTTCAGAGACCTTAGCAAAGAGGCATAGCCTTTTGCCTATTAAGTTTGAGAGGGACAAGCTTGTTGTTGCAATGGCAGACCCCTAAACATCTTTGCCCTTGAGGATGTTCAGATTTACACAGGTAAAGATGTTCAGCCTGTTCTTGCAAAGGAAGAAGAAATTAAGAGGTTTATAAATAAATACTATGGAAAGCAGGAGGCTCTAAAGGCGGCAGAGGAATTCAAAAAGGAAAATAAGGCCTTTAGAGCTGAAAAAGTAAAAACCCAAGAATTCAGGAGGATGATGTTCAGGGGCCTATTGTAAAACTT
This sequence comes from Caloramator sp. mosi_1, assembly GCF_028622835.1. GTDB lineage: Bacteria > Bacillota > Clostridia > Clostridiales > Caloramatoraceae > Thermobrachium. The sequence continues at coordinate 1,476,067 of NZ_CP117677.1, forward strand.
GTAAATTCAATATTTGAACAGGCTATAAATCAAAGAGCAAGCGATATTCATATAGAGCCCTTTGAGGAAGAGGTTAAGATAAAGTTTAGAATAGACGGAATTTTATATGAAATAATGAAGGTGGAATACGAACTTCACGCACCGCTTGTGGCAAGAATTAAGGTTATAGGTAATATGGATATTGCAGAAAAGAGAATACCGCAGGACGGAAGAACCACCTTTGAGATATATGATAGAGAATACGATATGAGAATATCATCTTTACCAACTGTTTTTGGTGAAAAGATTGTTATAAGAATAGCAGACAAAAGGGAGTTTTTAAAGGACAAAAAGAATTTAGGTTTTTAGAACACGACCTTATGCAGTATGAAAAACTTGTATCTTCACCCCACGGAATAATATTGGTTTCGGGACCCACAGGAAGTGGTAAGTCAACAACCCTTTACACCGCCCTTAGGGAGCTAAATACAGGGGATAGAAATATAATAACAGTTGAAGATCCTGTTGAAAGTACAATATATGGTGTAAATCAGGTCGAAGTAAATCCTAAGGCAGGACTTACCTTTGCATCAGCCCTAAGGTCAATTTTAAGACAGGACCCAGATATCATAATGATAGGCGAGATAAGAGATAGAGAAACAGCAGAGATAGCAGTAAGAGCGGCTATAACAGGCCACTTGGTTTTATCTACAATACACACCAATGATGCACCAAGTTCTGTAACAAGGCTTATAGATATGGGTGTTGAAAGCTTTATGATAAGTTCCTCTTTAATCGGCGTTATAGCCCAAAGACTTGTTAGAAGAATATGTCCCCACTGCAAAATGGAATATTTTGCAAACCTTGACGAAATAAAGGCACTTGGGCTTGATGAGAATAAGGAATACAAGCTTTATAGGGAGCAGGATGTATATACTGTGGACAAAAGGGATATATAGGAAGAACTGGTATCTATGAAATATTAACAATAGATAAGGAGTTAAGAGCCGCTATAACAAGGGGTGTAAGCTCTGATGAACTTAAGGATTTAGCCATAAAAAAGGAATGGTTACACTTAAAAACAGCTGTATTCAAAAGGTATTAAACGGTGAGACGACCGTTGAAGAATATCTAAGAGTTACTTATTCTATGGATTAATGAGGGGTGCTTATGGCAAATTATGTATATGAAGCAATAGATTTAAACGGAAAAAAATAAAGGGTAAACTTGTAGCTGAAGATGAACAGGATGCAATAAGACAGCTAAAGGACAAAAACCTTTATGTGGTAGATATAAATAAGGATAATCTGTTAAATAAGGAGATAGACATTAAGTTTTTAAATAAGGTAAAGGCAAAGGACCTTGCTGTGTTTTGTAAGCAGGTTGCAACCCTTTTACAGGCGGGGCTTAACATTTTAACCTGTTTAAGTGTAATAAAAAATCAAATAACCAACAAGAAACTAAAAAATGCCGTAATAAATCTATATGAGGATGTTGAAAAGGGTACTGCAATATCAACTTCAATGAAAAGATATCCAGATGTATTCCCTGAAATTCTAATCAATATGGTGGAGGCAGGAGAGGTTGGAGGTTCCCTTGACAACTCCTTTGAAAAGATGGCAATTCAGTTTGAAAAGGAAATGAAGCTAAAGCAAAAGATAACCAACGCCCTTATGTATCCCGCCATTGTAATTGTTGTTGCTTTAGCAGTTTTAAACCTACTTTTAATATTTGTTATTCCAACCTTTGTGGGAATGTTTAATGACCTTGGTGTAGAACTTCCGCCAACCACAAGGTTTATCTTAAGTACAAGTACCTTTATGCAGGATAATTGGTTAATAATTTTAGCACTATTTGTGCTATTAATTATATTTATAAACTACTACAAAAAGACTCCTTCAGGAAGTATATTCTTTTCAAAACTTAGGCTAAAGATGCCGCTAATTGGACAAATATCACTCTTTTCTTCAATAGCAAGGTTTACAAGGACGCTTTCTACTCTTGTAGGTTCAGGTGTACCTCTTGTTACTGCTATTGAAACAACCAAGAACCTTTTAAATAATGCCTACATAGAAGAGAAGTTTGAAGGAGTCGTAGAACAGGTTAGGGGGAGAAGGCCTAAGCAGGCCGATAGAAAACTTAGAAATTTTTCCAGAGCTTGTACCAATTATGATTAAGACAGGAGAAGAGAGTGGAACCTTAGAGGAGATGCTCTCTAAACTGGCAGATCTCTATGAAAATGAGGTTGAGAATATGGTTACAAGACTAACAGCAGTTTTTGAACCTATAATGATTGTATTTTTAGCCCTTATTGTAGGTTTTATGCTGGCATCAATAATTCTACCAATGTTTAAACTTTACGGAAATATGAATTTTTAAAAAAGGATGGGGAGGTTTTTAAAATGAATAAGAGAAACAAGAAAAAGGTTTTACGCTAATTGAAATGATTGTAGTAGTTGCTATTATTGCTATTTTAGTTGCAATTGGTGTTCCACAAATAACAAAAGTAATAGGTAATTCAAAAAGCAATCAGACATAGCAAATGCAAAAACAATAGCTTCAATGTTACAACAAAAATAGCTGAAGGTACTTTACAAAGTACTTCAAGTGGTCAATATTCACTAGTTACAAGTGCATTAGAAAGTTCAGATATACCAAAAGTTAAATTTAATTCAAGTTGGAATTTCTATTATACTTTTGATGGTAAAGATGAATTAAAAATCTTTATAAATGATAATTCTAATTATGATCAAGTATATCCATTTGAAGGTAATGATATTAATAGTAATGATGTTTATAAAAAATAATGTTTAATAAATTTTTTCATTAAGGGGCATATCTGCCCCCTAACCATATTTTTATAGGTGATAGATATGAGAAAAAAGGGTTTTACGCTTGTTGAGATGACAATAGTAATTGCAATTTTAGGCATTCTTCTTTCAATTTCATATATAAACTTTACCAAAAGCATAATTAAGTCTCAGATGGATTCTGCTGCCAACGAAGTTGCATCAATGCTTAAGGATGTATATGAGAACGGCAACAAATCTATGGACTATAACGCATATTATCTAAAGATAGAAAAAGAAGAAGGTACTTATAAAATAAAACTTTTCAAAAACGATAAAGAGGTAAGCGTAACTGAATATAAAAACATCGATTTAGAAATAAAGTGGATTACTCAAACAGAAAATAGAACCTATGAGGTACAGATTGAAAATTACATATATTTCTCATCAGAGGGAGAAGCGGTTTTAAAGTATGATAAAACTCAAGAAGGAGAAGGAATTAATCAAATAATTATAATATCAAAGTCAAAAAATGTATCAAAGAAGATTACCATAGAAAGCATCCCACCAGGCAGTATTAAGGTTGAATAAGTTAAGGAAGAGTAGGGGTTTACTATGAAAAAAAAGGTTTTACACTTGTTGAACTTTTGGTTGTATCAGCAATTCTATTAATCTTATTAGAAGCGGGGTACAGCTTCTTTAATAATCATTATAAAATACTTCAAGAGGAAAAAAGAAGGCCTATATAGAATCGCAGGTAAAGAGCTTTATGGACTATGTAATGCAGTCACTTCAAATGGCGTACCAGGAAAAAATAACAGTTGAAAATCATAAGATACATACAGATACACAGGAATTAGTTATATATGTTCCAAAGGATAACAGTAAAATAGATTTTGAAGAAAATAATGCGATAAAAATTGAGATATACAGTTTAGAAAATAAAATATATATATCAAAAACAAATGGTATTACGCTTAACAACAGAATACTTGATGGATATATTGAGGATTTTAGAATAACAACAAAACCAGACAATTACGATGAAAACAACAAATTAGAATATGTTCAGATAGATTTTACAGTAGACTATAAAATAAGAGGAATAAAAAGAGACTATTCAATCAAATACAATATAAGAAGATAAGGGGTAGTAATATGTTAGAGGGTTTATTTAATAGCTTAGTAATTGAAATAAATAGCAGTTATATAAAGGTAGTAGAAGGTAAAAAGGGTAAGAAGGTAAAAGTATTAAAATTAAATGAAATGTTGATAAATGAACAAAATAATGGAGTTATTGATTCTTTAGACGAAGCTGCTATTTTAAATTTAATGAATAAATATATGATTGAAAACAAGGTTTCAAAATATAATGTTAACATCGTTTTATCAGGCTTAACCAATTTACTTGTAAGAGAAGTAGTGATTCCTAACATTCCAAAGGATAAGATATATTCAATGCTAAAGATTGAAGCACCTCAATATTTCCCGGTAAATATAGATAGATATATATTAGATTACAAGGTACTTGAGGTTTTAAGAGAGGGCAAAACTAAAAAACTTAAGCTTTTAGTTTTTGCAGTACCTAAAAATGTTATTGACCAGGTAATTTCAGTTGTAAATAAGTTGAATTTAAAAATAAATAAAATAGATATAGAACCTAATGTGCTTGCAAAGCTTTCCTTTAAATTAGGAATAGGTAAAGATGAAAGTGCAATGGTTTTAAACGTAGAGAAGAACTTTTTAACTGCAGTTATTGTTAAAAACAATATAGTACAACTAACAAAGACCTATCCCCACGATTTAAGTGAGTTAACTGATGAAAATTTAAAGATAGACGACTATAAGCTAAATGAAATAAATGATAATGTTGTAAAGCTAATTGAGTTCTACAAAATCAAAGAAAGGGAAGAATTAAATAAGGTTTATATATTAGGAGATAAGGCTAAATTTCTACATCTTGAAAGAGTCTTGCCATCAAAAACAGGTTCTGATGTTTTATCAATAGAAAATCTGGATTTTGTAGATGGTGCCGAAGATTTGAATAAGTTTATAGTTCCAGTAGCTACATTTATATAGTATAAGGGGGATATTATGCTAACTAATATACAATTGAACAACAATAAGGATATAAATTTGCTTGAGGCCTATAACAGGCAGCACCAAAGGAAGAGTGAGGATAATAAAAAGATACTCATTGTTATTGCGGCAGAATTGATTTTATTTGCTGTTGTAACTATCATTTCAATCTTTAGAATATCATACTATAAAATGCAAAATGCAAAATTAGAAGAAAAAATAAAAAGCCTTATTCCAATCGAAAATCAGGTTAAGGAATATACACAGGTAAAGCTCTTATACGAAAACAAAAAGACAATCTTAGATTCAGTTGCAAAGGATAATGAAACACTAAATTTAGTTATAACAAATCTTGAGGAAATAACTCCTTCAGAGATGTCAATTGAAAATATGACCTTAAGTAAGGATAAGGTATCCTTTGTAATAAAGTCCTCAAGGGAGGAAAACATAGCACAGTTTGTTTATAATATGCAAAACTCAGAAATCTTTAAGAACATAGTGTTTAGCGGTATATCAAATCAAGGAAACGAAAAAAGAACATCAATTACTGCTGAGATTGTGAGGAAGTGATGGGTATGTTTAAGTTAACAGATAGAGATAAGAAAATGCTTTTAATTCTTTTAATTTTTATAATAGGGTTAGCCTTTTATTATACCTACAGCTTTACTTTAGGGAAAATAGATTCCCTAAAGGAGGAAAACTCTAAAAAGCAAGCAAGGCTTGAGGAACTAAACCGAGCAGTTGAGATATTTAATAAAAACAAAGACAAAATAGAGGAAACAAAGCTCAACTATTATGATATATCACAAAAGCTTGCAAATAATTTAGATGAAAAATTCTGTGTTGTAGATGTATTAAATTTACTAAGAAAATATGATGCAACAATAAATGACCTGCCTATATCTGCAAAACAGGAATACAAATATAACAAAAACAACAAAAAAATTGAAGGAGCCTTTTATTATACTCTGAAGATTTCAACACAACTATCCTATGACAAGTTCAAAAATATGCTTGTAGAAGTAGAGAATTTCAACACAGTCTATTCGATTGATAATGTATCCATAGTTCCAATATTAAATGGAGAAAATATTGCAACAACCTTTGATTTGAATTTATACGGTTATAGAGATGAAAAAGCACCAATTAGGCAATGGAAGGATTTTAATTTAAATACCGGGAAAATAAATATTTTTTCAAGTATTAGTGGGATAACTAATGAAAATAATAAGTCAAATAATGAATATATTGAAAAAATAAAGATTTTTTAGTAACAGTATCAACTTTAAACTCTCCAACTTCAGCAATTGTGTTAGAAAAGGTAGGAGAGGGAGTTGATGTTCTTGCAAAAATAATCCAATTGAAAAAGCATTTATAGAATTAAAACAAACTGGAGACAAATTTATGTATAAAATGTCTACAGAAGGTGGACAACATCCAAAGGATGGTGGTTACAAGGAATTTAACCCAAATTCTGATAGTATAATAATATATGTTTATTCACAAAAAGAAAATACTTAGATGATAAAAATGTAGCACTGTTAAACATAAAAAACGAAACACAAAAGAGCGTATTTGTTTATGTATATAATGATGATAGTGTATTACCAAGAGTAAATGTAATTCCTATAGGTTCTAATATATTTGTTGAGAAGAGATGATGAATATGATTAGAGGGAAAGATAAAGGCTATACATTAGTTGAACTTTTGGTTGCATTTGCAATTTTTGCTATTCTTATTGTACCTATTTCTTCTATAATAAATATGAATATAAAAAATAATAGTAAATCTAAGGATAATATTGAGATAGCTAATATAATTAATTATGCCTATGAAAGTTATATAAATGGAGAAGAAATAAATAATTATATGGGCTATGACATTGAATATGTAAAAGAAGAGAGAGTGGAAGATTATAAACTTAAAGGAATAAGATATGATGATTATGATTTAATAATAGAAGTTACAGCAAATAAAATTAAATTTAAATATAGTTATAGACATAATGGAATTACAGAGCTTAAAGATTATATTGTCAATGATTTTAATGAGATAAATAACTATAGGATTGAAATAATTTCTGATGAGGAAAATCTCATTTATAAAATAAACGATATAGAAATAACTACAACGGATTCTACTGCTGGGATACTTTTAATTTTAAATAATAGTGCAGAAAAAGAGTTAAATATGGTAATAGATGGTGTTAAGGAGACCAATAATATAAAATCAAAAATTATTAATTTTGCTTATATTAAATATCAAGAGGACAAAACAACACTTAATTTAGCTTCTGTATATCCAAATGTAAATTTTGAGGAGAAAAATGAAAATAAATTCACAGAAGAACAAAAATCGATAAATTAACTATTATTGTAAAAAGAATGGTAAAGAAGTTAAAAGACAAGTATTTGATATAACAAATAAACTAAAATGAGAGTGATGAATATGAAAAAGAAAAAGGGTTCGGCTTTGATTTTTGTAATTTTAATAATAGCTGTACTTTTCACATTAAGTATAGGTGTAATGCAAATAACATTAGCCTCCTTAAGACAAAGTACAAGTTACTACGGTAAAAATGAAGCCTTCTATATAGCCGATTCAAGTATGGAAAAAATTTTATTTTATTTAGATAAGGTTGCTGATGAAGCAAGGTATGAGGCAAACGCATATTGCTTTGATGCGTCTGGTGCAGTTAATATGCAAAATTTTGAAGAAGAATATAAAAAATTATTAGATGGTCAATTAACTAAAGAGGAGTATGAAAAAATTATAAAAGATGAGTTTATAAGGATTTATAAAGAATATATAATAGATTTTTAGAAAATAGCAAAGAAGTAGATATAAAAATAAATAATAAGGAAGATAGTGAACAAGATCTTGAAAATAAATATTGGAGAAATTGGCAGGAGTATTTACAATCTAAATTAAGTAGTGATAATGTAGAAATTGTTTTTAAAACCTTTAATGAAGCATCTTTAGATGAAGAGTTTAGCAAAATAGTTAATGGTATGGACAGGAATAAATTTATTAATCACAACAAAGAGGATTTAAATAACTATCCTAAAGAAACAATTATATTAAAGATACAATTGAAGGAAAAAAATATAAAGAGATATATGATAGCTACTTTTGAATTTAACCCATTTGGCAATAAATTAGATAAAGTCAGTTTAACCTCAAAAAAATAAAGAAGGGTTATAATAATGTATTAGACTATGCATTGATTGCTGGTAAAAACTTGTTTGTGGTAAATGATACTTCAAAATTCACAATAAATGGTGATGTATATGTTCGAGGTTCAGGAAATGATTTAGACGAACAAAAATTTTATAATGAATTTGGAGGAATTTTAGTTGGAGCAAATGAAAATACTCTAACTGAAATTAAGAAAAGTTCTATTAATAAAACAGAAATAACTAATTTGCCTACCGTCAAGGGTAACATAGAGGTAAATGGGAATGTTTACTTAGGAGAGGTAAAGAAAAACCAACGTCGGGAGAAGGAGAAAATTTTAAATTATCTTCAGGTTTTTTAAGAACATCAAAAGATGGTTCAACAGCAACAATAAATGGAGATATATATTGTCATTCAGTTGTAACAGATGAAGAAGCAACTGGTTCAAAAATTCTGATTAATGGCAATGCATATATAGCAGACAATATTTCTTTATATGCACAAAGTAGTGAAATAACAATAAATCAGAATTTAATATCCTTTGAAGAGGCAGATGATGATACAAACTTCAATAGCTCTTCATCAATAGTAGTAAATGATGATACTTCTAAATTAACAGTTGGACAAAATATTGTATTATTTGGAACAGGTTTTATAGAGGATCTAAAGGATTTGCAAAATAAATATTACAAAACAATAGAAACAACAGCAATAAATCCTAATTTCTTGATATACAATTATAAGATAGATCCATTTATTACAAGAGATAATAAAAATTTTAATTGGCAAACCAGTGAATCTGATTACAAAAACTATAATTTAGGAAATGGAAATACAATTAAAATGTTTGATACAACATCAGGTGATATGACTGAACAAGTTAATAAAGGATTAAATTTTTATTTCAATACTTAGTTAGAAATAAATACAATGATTTTTATGAACAAAACTATAATAAAGGAGAAGAAACAATTCAAGCAGATAATTTGACATTTTCCTCTGCATCAATTAACACAAGCTATTTCCCTTATATCTTTTAGCAAATGGAAAGATACAGGTTCTAAGAGAATTGAACTTTATAGAAGATAATGAAGGTAATAAATTGTTTAATGAAATAAATGATTATATAAGTGTTCACAACACTGACGGAGCACAAAGTATATATCTTAAGGTTTCAAAAGATTTAGTGCCAAAAATAAAAGATGATATAGTAAATAAATTAAGTTTTAAGGATAAGGGATTGGAAAGTGAAGGCTTCGAAGATTATATAAACTTTGGTAATCTTGAAGATATAGAAATTAAAGATACAACTAAAAGATTTTTATAAAGGTATCTAATTCTAATATAAGTTTAGACTTAAATGATTTAGATGAATATGAGGTGCTTATAATAACAAAAGGTACATTATATCTTAAAAATACTAAAGCTGAGGGAGTAAATATAAAAGGTAACATTATAGCTAAAGAAGACATAGTAGTGGAAGGTGGAAATATTAATCTTGTGTGGAACCAAGAAACATCAAAAGATTGCTACATTATTTTAATTTAACAGAATATGATAAGTGTATAGCTTTATACAAAGTATTTGCAAAGGGTATAAATCCTAAGGAAACAAAAGAACAAGAAGTATATAGCGGGTTTGATGAAAGAGTTAAGTCTAATATAAGTATAATTAGTAAAAGACAAATATTAACTAAATAAGAGGGTGAGGGTATGAAAAAACAAGGTTTATGGCGGCCTTCTTAAGTTTTTGCATAATTTTAACAGCAATTAACACAGGTGTATTTGCTGATACAACTATCCCTACAATAATAACAGACGAAATTAAAATATTAGAAATAGTTCCAGACTACAAAGATGAATCAAAATTAAAAAACTTTATTGAATCAAATAAAGCTACTTATCCAAATATAAAAGTCGATGCAATAACATTAAGCAAATTAAATTCCACAAGAAATGATATAAATGGAGAATATGACATAGTTTATTTTGGTCAAGGGAAGTATGGAGGAGTGTTAGAGTCAAATCAATGGGATAATAATTACTTGTCACAAAATAAAATGAGAAATCCTAATAGTATTGGAAGTTTTAATAATTATCATCCAAGACGTTATAATGATATAACAAATTTAAGGGCACAGAAGATAAAAGAAATGATAGAATCAGGTCAATGCGTTTTATTTCATAATAGTTCATTTATTGATTTTAATTCAAATAGCACAAAAATTGCCGCAAAGTATTCTAAATTATATAAAAACTTTAATTCTATAGCTAAAAAATAGGAATAAATGAAATATCAAAAGAAAGTTTTTATTATAATTTTTATTTAAACTATGTTAGTTCAAAGAAAAAATTGAATTTATTAAATTTACAGTACCCATCAGAAAATGTAGAATTTAAACAGAACGATAAATTAGTTTATTCCTTCATAATAGAAGATAAAAATAATTTAAGTGGTGGATACACAGCAACTCTATATTTAGATTATAACAGAGATACATTGTATAGGGATGATGAAAAAGCAATTGAAAAGATAAACTTAAAAAGGGCGAATTAATATCAATAGAATATACACTGCCCATAACCTACACAGCTCCAATATATTGGAAATTAGAGATAAAATCAAATAGTGATAGTAGAATTAAGTATGTAAAATACGGATTGATAAAATATAAGGGTATAAAAATAACAGGAAATATATTTCAGATTAGACCAAATAATGATTTTAAAATATATGATGCATTCAAAAATAAAGCTAATGATTTGAAAATAAAATTTGATGATAGCTTGAATTTAATAGAAGATGAAAATGGAAATTTTAGTTTTAAATTTGATAGTATGAAGTGTGATGATTTAAATAATTTAAATAAATCTATCAATTTTAGTTCTAAATATGATATGATTATTTTTGGGTTTGGTGATACATATAGAGGTGATATAGGTATAAAAAAGAAGGAAATAATTATATAGAAAAAGATATAATATGGAAAGATATCAAGGACTTTAAGGACAAGGGACTTGGAATAATGTTAACTCACGATACCATTTGGTATAATGGAAGTACTGCAAAAACATAAAAGCATTTTTTATGAGGGATGCAGCTCAGGTTAGTGTTAATGATTCAGATTATAGTAGTAATAACATAGAAAAGGTTTTTAAAGATAATTCAAACATAAAAAGCACATACTATCTCCCAAGGCCATCAATCATTACTTATATAAGAACAATTATTGGTGATATATTAGGTTGGGCAAGATATACTTATATGAGGGCTGGAACGGATTCAGGTTCAGGTGTCGAAACGCGTCCATTTGATCATAATTACAATAATTCAAGAGAAGTTGCACTTGTTAATAAAGGGATAGTAAATCAATTTCCATACAATTTACCTAATAATATGGAAGTAGGAAGAACCCATCTTCAATACTATGCCATTAATCTTGAGGATGAAAATGTAATACCTTGGTTTAACTTAGTTATGGATGATAAAGATATTTATAATTCTGAAGATTTTTATTATACCTATTCAACTAAAAATATTACTTTTTCTGGAACAGGACATACAACTACAGGTCCTGAAGGTATTGAAAGTTCACGCTATGAATTAATGATGTTTATAAATACAATGGCAAAGAGCTTTCTTGCAGCAAACCATAAACCAGACTTAGATGTAATTTCACCAACAGAAGGAAATAGTATATCAGTTACTTCACCAAGATTTAATGTTAGCTTTATACCTTATGATTATGACTTAAAAGATGCAGATAATCTGACAGCTAAGATATATATGCAAAATCAAAGTGGACAATATGAACTATTAAAAACAGAAAATGGACTTAAAAGTAGCCAAAGGTATGACTATGAGATTGATAATAAATATTATGGAACAGATCTAAATGATATATTAAAGAAATTAAAGGTTGAATTAATAGATAATAGTGGTGCATCAGCTTTTAAGGAAATAAATTTAAGAATAGTTAATGATGTAGTTGTTCCTAATCCTTCTTTGACCTATAAGGAATTCCAAAACACAAGCAAGCCAACAATTAAAGTAAATTTAAGCAAAACTAATACTAATACAACACAAAAACTAATGGTTAAACTTAAAGATAATACTGGTAATGTAATAAAAAGTGATGTTATTGATAACTTAAATGATGAACAAGAAATACATTATCAATTTGAAGGAATACAGGATACAATAGATTTTACAAAGCCATATATAATAGAAGTACAGCAGATATGCCCACAATATAATAAGCAATCTCACGTTGTAAGTGGAAATCTTTATATTGATACACAAAATCCAGAAATTAAAAATCTTTCACTTTCAAATGGTGAATTTTTAAGTGAAAATGGCAATTTAATTGACTACGACAATCCAATTTTTAAAGGAACATTAGAAGACAATGACCCAGAAGTTAGAGGAGTTGCTTTACTCAAAAGATAAATAATGGGCAAGAAGTTGATATAGCAAGTATTCCAGTTAGAGGAGGCGAATTTAAATTTGAATTACAGGCAAAACTTGAACAGGGAGAATATATATTAAAAATCGAGGCAGAAGATAGAGCAGGAAACAAAGCATATAAACAATATAGTATAGAGGTAAATTTCAATTATATAGAAAGTATTGAGATAAGAAATATTTCAAATAGATATAATCCGATTTATGCTAATAATAATTTAGTTTCTATGCAATTTATTATTACAAAAAAGAGAGTGTTTCTGTACCTTTAACTAATGTAATGATTCCTCTAAATTTAGAGTATAGTATTAATTCGGGTTTTTCAAAGATAGATGATTCAAATTATGCAAGCTCAACTTCTTCAAATTGTACTATAATTTCTTCTACATCAAATAAAATTTATATTAAAATAAATGATTTTAATGATAGACAGGTTGTAGTTAATCTAATCTTTAAGGTTTATTCAAATTCCAAAGATATAGATTTAATTGGAATTAAGTTAAATGAAAATGAAGAAATTGAATACAGTGTAAATAATAAAAATAAAAAGAGAAATTAAAGGATCAAGTGGAATATAAAATACAAGTAAAAAACTTTAGAATTATGTAAAGTAAATCCCCTACTTGTTAGGGGATTTTTATTTAATCTTAATCAAAATTTTACCATTTATCCCAACCATAATTATAAAATAATCTTAAGAAAAAATTAGGGGTTGGGATATATGAAAAGAAAAGTATATATTGGCCTTATACTTTTTTAATAGTTCTCTTTTTCTTAATGTCACCAAAGATACACATTGGATTTTAGATTTTAATATCATATCCTTCTCAAACCTTGTATATCTTTCTCTTAAATGATAAAATATATATCTAAAATATTCTTTTGGAGGAATAAAAATGAGACTGCCAGAGAAGTTTTTAGATAGAATGAAGGAACTTTTAAAGGATGAGTTTGATGATTTTTTAAAGAGCTATGAAGGAGAAAGGTATCAAGGTATAAGGGTAAATACGCTAAAGATTAGTGTCGAGGACTTTCTTAAACTTTCCCCATATAAAATATTAGATAGGGTGCCTTGGGAGGAGAGGGGCTTTTACATAGAAGAAGAAAAACCCGGTAAGGACCCCTACCACGCAGCAGGGCTTTTTATGTCCAAGAGCCAAGTGCAATGTCTGTTGCACCACAGGTACAGATTAAAAGGGAGAGAAGGTTTTAGACCTTTGTGCATCGCCAGGTGGAAAGTCAACCCAAGCTGCCTCTTACCTTCAGGGAGAAGGACTTCTTGTTTCAAACGAGATTAAACTAAAAAGAGCCCAAATACTTGTTCAAAATGTTGAAAGAATGGGAATAAAAAATGCAGTTGTAACAAACAACTCACCAGAGGAATTAGAGAGGGTATTTAAGGGATACTTTGATAAGGTTATAGTTGATGCTCCTTGTTCAGGGGAGGGAATGTTTAAAAAGGATAAAGATGCCCTAAATTATTGGAGCGTAGAGAACGTTCTTAACTATCAGGCAATGCAAAGGCCTATTTTAAGGTCTGCAGCTAATATGCTAAAGCCTGGAGGACTTATGGTTTATTCAACCTGTACATTTTCTGTTGAAGAAAATGAGTTTATTATAGATGAGTTTTTAAAGGAAAATAAGAACTTTGAACTTGTTAATATAGAAAAGAAATACGGCTTTAGAGAAGGTTTTTATGAAGTCTTTGACAACCCTGAGCTTAAAAAGGTTGCAAGACTTATGCCCCACAGACTAAAGGGAGAAGGGCATTTCTTGGCACTTTTAAGAAAGATAGATGGAGATGAAGAGACTCCAAATTTGTTAAAGAGCAACATAGGTAAAAAGATATAAGTGAATTTAAAAACTTTGTAAAGGATACGATAAAATTTGATTTTTATGATGAGAGGCTCTTTATGAGGGGAGATAGGCTGTATTATGTTCCAGAGGATTGTTTTGATTTAAAGGACATTAATGTACTTCGTCCAGGAATACTTCTTGGAGAATTTAAGAAAAACAGATTTGAACCAGACTATGCCCTTGCAGCAACCCTAAAGATGGATGAGGTATATAGGAATATAAACTTTAATAGGGATTCAGAGGAAATAAGAAAGTATATAGAAGGTTACACTTTAAATGTAGATTTAGAAGATGGCTGGTATCTTGTAAATGTAGATGGTTACTCCCTAAGCTTTGGGAAAGTAGCAAAGGGGTTCTTAAAAACTATTTCCCTAAGGCATTAAGATGGCAATAAAACATTAAGTTTAAACAATTTATACCATTAATTACAATTAGTAATTGAAACAAGTTAACTTAAGATAGCAAGTAATTCATCTTTTCTTTAATGTAGCTTTTGTGTATAATGAAAAATAAGGGAGTGATGTAAATGGATACAGCTATTTTAGATGCATTAAGGATAGTTATAAGAGAAGAACTTAAGCCAATTAAAGAGGATATATCACAGCTTAATGTGAGAATGGAAAGAATAGAGATAAGAATGGACAAATTAGAGTCCAGAATGGATAATATAGAATCCAGGATGGACAAATTAGAATCCAGGATGGATAAATTAGAATCAAGGATGGACAAATTAGAATCCAGAGTAAACAATCTAGAATCAGATGTAAATGGCTTAAAGCAGGATATAAAATATATAAAGGTACAAGTTGATGAGAACACACAAATTCTAAAAGCATTAGAACATAAAGTAAATGTTAGTAAGGCAGAAAATGATAAACTAATATACCAAGTGTCTGAATTAGAAGCAGGTTTAAATTCTCTAAAACCTGATGTTATAAAGGGGATTGAGGCATATAATTTTATACAGGAACTAAAGCAAATAGCAGCAAAGTAGGCAAAACTGCCTACTTTTTATATTTAAAGTAGTATTCCGGTGTGTTGTCATCGATAACCATAAATTCATACCCTCTTTCCTTATAATAATCTATTATCTTAGGCAGTGCCTTTACAGTATTATTGTCAGTCTCACTGCAGTGCATAAGCAAAAATACAGTATTCCATTTTTTACTTGTCTTAATTGCTTCCTTATAAAGCACATCTGGTTCTTTGCTGGGTACATATCCATCTGATATTCTTGCATTCCAATCAAATACCCTATATCCTAAATCTTTTAATTTCTTATGAAACTTCTCATCAAGGTGTCCAATGCTTCCACCAGGAAACCTAATAATTTTGGGTCTAATTCCTATAACATTATATATTGCATCTTCTGTTTTTTCATTTCCTCTATAAAATTGTCTTCACTTTTATATATTTGTTTCATTTTATGTGTATAAGAGTGTAGACCAATAGAATGTCCTTCATAATATATTCTTTTTACTACCTCTTTTCTTTCTTCAACTTTATTCCCAATTAAAAAGAAGGTAGCCTTAACTTCCTTTTGTTTTAAAACATCTAAAATCTGATTTGTAATTTTATAACTTGGGCCATCATCAAAGGTAAGATAAACTGTTTTTACTTTTGATGAATCATCAATAGCTGCTCTATAGGTTGCCTGAAGGTTAGAAAGAGTATACAGAATAATTCCTGTCAATAAGAAGGATAGAATAGATAGCACTTTATTTTTCACATAATCATCTCCTAAAGTTTATTATGCTTATTGTAAGTATTGAGGCTGATGAAAAAGCTATAATAAGATTGTCACCTTGAAGGGATTTTTTGGTATTCCTTTATTTAGTTAATCAAGTGTTGGATTTTCTTTGTTTTAAATGTCCTATTCTTCCTATGTCATCATTTGTGAGGAGTGCACAGCTTGGTATATACAGTGCCAAGTTACGGACTTTTTCAAAGTTTAAAGATGGCATTTACTTAAGCTTATAAAAAGCTAAAGGGAATCCTTCAAGGGTCTATACATACATAGCAGCTTTTATGTTTGTAAACACCAAATAACTTGCAAGAATCAATAATAATAGTATATACCGTATATTAACTTAATATAATTTAGTATGTGTATCAGTATAAATTAAAGCCTATTTTTTAAAGAATTTAGTTTTATCAGGGAGGAGTATTATGGAACATCTTAAAGAATCAAAGCATAGCTTATTAAAATTTTTACTACTTCTTTTTTATTGTACTTTCATTAAATTTATTAGGTTTTAGGGTTTTAAAACTGAATGTAGAATACTTTAATTCCTTTTCAGCAGTATTTATAAGTATTATACTTGAGGCAATACCCTTTATACTTTTAGGCTCTTTTATATCTGCAGCCATTCAGGTTTTTGTATCGGATGCAACAATAAAAAGATTAATACCTAAAAACAGGGTAGTTGCAATATTTACAGCATCCTTACTTGGCCTTTTTATTCCTATATGTGAATGTGGAATAATACCTGTAGTCAGAAGGCTTATCAAAAAGGAGTCCCAAGCTATGTTGCAATAACCTTTATGCTTGCTTGTCCAATTATAAATCCAGTTGTAATCCTCTCTACATACAACGCCTTTTACGATATGAAATATATGGTGGCATTTCGTGTAGGTTTTGGTGTTGCTGTATCTGTTTTAATAGGCCTTCTTTTATGGTATCTTGAAGGCGATAGGAATGTCCTAAAAACTACAGTAGAACACCACCACTGTTCCTGCGGTCATTCCCACCAGCATAAATCAAAACTTTATGAAATATTTGACCATACAAGTCACGAATTTTTGGATATAGGAAAGTTTTTGATTTTTGGAGCCTTAATTTCGGCAATAATACAGACTTCAAATCTTCGATTTGCCATAATAAATTATTCTACAGACAGCTTCCTATCTGTCATTGCTATGGGTATTTTTGCATATGTTATATCCTTATGTTCTGAGGCAGATGCATTTATAGCAAGAACCTTTATTCAGCAGTTTACAGTAGGCTCCCTTATTACATTTCTAATCCTTGGACCTATGATAGATATTAAAAATACTCTTGTATTGTTTTCCTCCTTTAAAAGAGATTTGCAGTAGAGCTTATTCTTTTAATATTTTTAATTTGTATATTAGTTGGCACACTCTTAAATACATCAATAATGTTGAGGTGAAGGTATGAAGGTAGAGAACATATTATGGGCAGGTATATTGTTTTTACTTTTTATAATAATAACCTTTTTAAATACAACAGGTAAAATATTTTATTTTCTTCATCCAAGACTTTATATATACAGCATATTTGCCTCCATTATGCTCTTTGTTTTGTTTTTATTCGAAATATATAAGCTTTTAAAGAGAAACATCATCACCATCATAAAATTAGAGTTTTTCCATATTTTATGTTTATAATTTTTGTTTTTATAGCAGGTACCTATCAGTTTGAAAATGCATCACGGAACATTGCACAAAACAAGGAGGTAAATTTAACAATTCCCTTTAAATTAACAGGAGAAATAATAAAGGATGGATTAATAGATGTTAACAACAAAAACTATTTAGATGTTTTAGATGAGCTTCAACGAAATTTAGATAAATATCAGGAAAGAGAAATAAAAATAGAGGGCTTTGTATTTAAAGATAAAAGTTTTAATAAAAATCAGTTTGTTGTTGCAAGAATGCTTATTACTTGCTGTGCAGCCGATGCACAAATAATAGGACTTATGGTTGAAGGGGATTATAATGTAAAGGAAAATGAATGGGTTAGAGTTGAAGGAGTAATAAATAAGGGAGTATACAACGGCGATATAATACCAATAATAAGGTCAAAAAGCGTTAAATTAATAGAAAAACCAAAGGAAGAGTATATTTATCCATAAATTTTAAATAAAAGAGGTCAATAAAGTTTGTATAATTAATAAATTAACAAAATTAGAATTTGAAATAATCAAAAAATATGTAATACTATAACAAACACTAATTAAGGGAGGTAAATATATGGGAAAGATAAATGGTAAAATTATAGCAATAGCAGTAGTAGTTCTAATAATATTTTGGGGTGTAGGAAGCTACAATGGACTTGTTTCCTTAGACCAAAAGACAAAGGAATCCTACAGCCAGATACAAAATCAGCTTCAAAGAAGAGCAGATCTAATACCTAACTTGGTTGAAACAGTAAAGGGATATGCAAAGCAGGAAAGGGAAGTAATTCAGTCTATAACAGATGCAAGGGCAAAGCTTGCAGGAGCAAAGACTCCACAGGAGCAGGCGGCTGCAAACAATGAACTAAATACAGCACTTTCAAGACTTTTAGTTGTTGTGGAAAACTATCCTAATTTAAAATCAGACGCAAACTTTAGACAGCTTATGGATGAACTTGCAGGAACAGAAAACAGAATTGCTGTTGCAAGACGCGACTATAATGCTGCCGTTAAAGAATATAATGTTAAGGTTAAGAGATTCCCAACAGTAATAATGGCAAGATTATTTGGTTTTAGCGAAAAACAATATTTTGAGGCAACCCCAAATGCACAAAATCCACCAGAAGTTAAATTCTAAGGGGGATTTTATGAAGAAAAAATCCTTCCCCTAAGCATTTTATTTATATTTTTTTAAGCATAGTGTCTCTTGCAGCCCCAAAATTTCCACAGCCTACAGAGTATAAATATTTCAACGATTATGCTAATATCATAGATCCAATAGTAAATCATAAGATACTCCAACTTGGAAGCGAACTATATACAAAAACAGGTGCAGAGATTACAGTTGTAACGATAGATTCAACAGATGATTTAAGCATCGAGGAATATGCCAATGAACTTTTTAGAAGATGGGGAATTGGACAAAAGGGTAAGGATAATGGAGTTCTTTTACTTGTTGCCGTTAAAGATAGAAGTATGAGAATTGAAGTAGGATATGGTCTTGAGGGGGCACTTCCTGATGGTAAAACAGGGAGAATAAGAGATGAGTACATTCTTCCTTATTTTAAGCAGGGTGACTATTCAAAGGGAATACTCCTTGGATATCAGGCACTATGCATAGAGGTTGCAAAGGAATATGGTGTTGAACTTGAATCCTTAGATAAAGACATTAAGCCTATTAGAAGTGGTAAAGCAGTAGAAGGGGATTCCTTTTATATAATACTAATTATATTAATTTTATTAGGTTTAGATGGAGTATTTTTTAGATGGACACTTTTAAGAACAATACTATATATATTAGCAAGTTCTAATAACAGGAGAGGGCCACGAGGCGGAGGTTTTGGTGGCTTTGGTGGAGGCTCCTCTGGCGGTGGCTTTGGAGGCTTTGGAGGAGGTTCTTCAGGTGGAGGAGGTTCCTCTGGTAGATGGTAACAAAAGTGCCACCCAGGTGAATGTTACTTTTCACCTGGGTGGCACGTTACTTATTTTATTTTGCAGCCTTTACTTCTGTCCAAATTCTATCGTATTCCTTCAGCATATCTGATAAATCCTTATATACTTCGCACCTACTTAAAACATCTTCATCTGGATATGCAGTTTTATCATTTCTTGTTTCTTCATCAAGCAGCTTATATGCCTCCTTATGAGGAGTAGAATAACCTATATATTCTGTGTTTTTCTTTGCTATTTCTGTTTCGCACATAAAGTTTATAAACATTTCAGCTTCCTTTTTATGCTTTGAAGTTTTTGGTATTACCATACAGTCAACAAAAAGATTACTTCCTTCCTTTGGTACTGCAAATTCTAAATCAGGATTTTGCTGCTTCATAAATACAGCATCGCCTGCCCAAGCTATGGCAAGTGCAGCTTCTCCTGATATCATCTTATCCTTTATCTCATCTCCAACGTATGCAAGCACAAGTGGCTTTTGTTTTATAAGTTCTTCTTTTGCTTGTTCTAATTTATCCTTATCTGTTGTATTTAAAGAATACCCAAGCTTTTGGAGTGCAACTCCTATAGATTCTCTTTGGCTATCCAGCATAAGTATTTGTTTTTTATATTTTTCATTCCAAAGTATATCCCAGCTGTCAACAGGGTCTGATACCATTTTCTTGTTATAAACTATTCCTACAACACCCCACATATAGGGTACTGAGTATTCATTATTTGGGTCAAAATCAAGTCCTTTAAATCTTTCATCGATGAATTTGTAGTTTGGAACATTAGAAAAATCAATTTTTTCAAGCATACCTTCCTTAATCATTTTTGAAATCATATAATCTGAAGGTATTGCAACATCAAAGGCAGTTCCTCCAGCCTTAATTTTAACGTACATATCTTCGTTAGTTGCAAAGGTCTCATAGTTTACCTTTATTCCGTATTTATTTTCAAATTCAGATATTACAGATTCATCAATATAGTCTCCCCAATTATATACATTAAGCGTTACCTTTTTGTCCTTTGAACAAGAGGTAAATGGGAGCACTGATAGCATAATTAGAAAAATAGCTATTAATTTACTAAGTTTTTTCAATTAATCTCATCTCCTTTAATTTGTTTTTTAAACTTAATGGGTTAATAAAAAGAGTAGTTAAAAAATTTATTTGAAATATAATGCATTAACAAATTGATGTTTATTTCTTATTTTGTACCTACTCTCTATTTATACACCCTTTACTATTATATTAAAATTTTAGTTTACTATTACTAAACAAATATAATTATACTACACTGTAAATATAAGTCAATACATTATTACCAAAACCTATAAAAAGATGCTGCATAAGCGGCACCTTTTATAGCTGTATAAATCCTATTTTTCTTTGCATCTTTCTTAAAGTCTTATTTGCAACATAGTTTGCCTTTTCGGCACCTTTTTTGTAGATAGACTCAAGGTAAGACTTATCTGATAAAAGCTGATTTACTTTATCCTGTATTGGCTTTAACTCCTCAATTACAATTTCAGCAACATCCTGCTTTAGCTTTGCATAACCTTGCCCTTCATAGCCAGAAACTATATCCTCAGGCTTTCTTCCTGTTATTGCAGAAATAATATTTATTAAATTCTTTATTCCTGGCTGTTCATCAGTATAATTAATAACTCCAACTGTATCTGTTACAGCCCTTGATATCTTTTTCTAATTACATCAGGAGAGTCGTTTATTAATATGTATCCGTTTGGATTATCCTCTGACTTTGACATCTTCTTTTCAGGATTTTGAAGGTCCATTATCTTTGCACCAGCCTCTGGTATATATGCCTCTGGAACCTTAAAGGTTGGGCTGTATAGGTTATTAAATCTAATAGCAATGTCCCTTGCAAGTTCAAGGTGCTGCTTTTGGTCCTTTCCTACAGGAACAAGGTCAGTATTATATAAAAGTATGTCTGCCGCCATAAGTACTGGGTAGTTAAAAAGACCTGCACTAATGCTCTCACCAAGTTTTTGAGACTTATCCTTGTATTGAGTCATTCTGCTTAGTTCTCCCATATAGGTAAAGCAGTTTAGCAGCCATTGTGCCTCGCTGTGGGCAGGAACGTGGGATTGTATGAATAAAGTACACTTATCTGGGTCGATTCCAGATGCTATGTATGTTGCAAGAATTTGAAGTGTACGAGCCCTTAAATCCTTTGGTTCCTGCTTTACTGTGATTGCGTGAAGGTCAACAACACAAAAGTAAGAATCATACTCTTCCTGAAGCTTTACCCAATTTTTTATAGCACCTAAATAGTTACCTAAGGTTAATTCACCAGAGGGTTTAATTCCACTAAACAATACCTTTTTTGGTCTTCCATAGAAATCCTCCTTTCGAATATATAAAAATAAAAGCCCTATGCCAAAGCATAGGGCGTAATACTACGCGGTACCACCTATTTCAAGAAGCAAAAGCTTCTCCTTTGAAGGATACTAACATATCCTGCTCCTTTAACGCAGAGCCTGCGTTTTAGGCTACTGTAAGTTCACCCAAATCCTCAAGGACCCATTCGGCCTATGGTAAGTTACTGCATTTCCACCACCAGCAGCTCTCTTTGAACATCCCATATGCTTACTTGCTTCCTGTCATTGGATTTATCTTTTTGTTTTTATTATTTTATTATATGCAAAAAATACATAGCTTACAAGTATTTTATAAAATTTTCTATATATAAAAATTAAAAAATATAACAAATATTTCATATCTATTAACTTTTGCAAATATTATGGTATAATATTTTAGACTACATAAGAAAAGAGGGACAAAAGTGAAGATACTTGTTGTTTCAGATAAAGAATCGACCTACATATGGGACCATTTTGATAAATCAAAATTTAATGATATAGATTTAATAATATCCTGTGGGGACTTAAAGGCAGATTACCTATCCTTTTTAGTAACTATGATAAATGCACCTTTATATTATGTTCACGGAAACCACGATAGAACATATATTAATAATCCACCTGATGGATGTATATGTATAGATGATAAATTAGTTGTCTTTAATGGGGTAAGAATATTAGGAATAGGTGGAAGCCCTCTATATAATGGGAAGGAATTTCAATATACAGAAAAACAGATGGAGAAGAGAGTACAAAGGCTAATTCCGAAAATTTGGTGGTATGGAGGAATTGATATTTTGGTAACCCATACACCAGCCTATGGTTTAGGGGACGCCCCTGATATAGTACATACTGGCTTTAAGGTATTTAGAAAACTTCTTGATAAGTACAAGCCCAAATATTTCCTTCACGGTCACCAGCATTTAAATTATGCAAATGGTGCAAGGATAATAAACTACAATGAGACGACAATAATAAATGGATACAGATACCATATATTTGAATACTAAAAAGTGCCACCCAGGTGAAATGTGAAATAACCCATTTATTGGAAATACATTTCACCTGGGTGGTTTTATATTATCACATTATCCACATACCACTTCATCGAAAGTATCTGTTCGTAGGTTGCAGCATCTCCTTCTTCAATCCTTAGCATACCTTTGTTGTCGTATATAGGGCCTGTGAAGGGGTTGTAGATGCCATCTGCTATCATTTTTTCATAAACTCAACAAGCTTTTGAGTCTCCTGTGGAACTGCATTTTTAGAGTAGTATATATCTAAGACTCCTGCATCAATTCCCCACCAGAAATTATAGGATTTATTTGTTCCTGTAAATATATCTGCAATATTTTTGGATTGTTCGTTTAGTACGCTCTTTAGTATTTTTTCGTAGAAAACTCCCCATCTCCAAATAGGTGCAGCATAGTATTTTTCAGGTTGTTTAGTCTCTTCATTTATTGAAGTTAACATTGAGTAAACTCCAAACATCTTTGTCACAGGATGATTTACATCTATAGTCATATTGGATATAATGTCAACTCCAAGGTCTATTAATTTTTTATTTGCATCTTCGTACTTATCATTTTTATGCCATTCACCAGTCCAGGAGACATAAACCTTAGAATATGGATTTACAAGCTTTGCTCCAAGAGAAAATGCGTTTATAGAACTAATTACTTCGTGGCTTGGCGTTGTTGCTACATATCCTATCTTGTTATTTTTAGTAAGTGCCCCTGCAATAATTCCTGTTAAAAACCTTGGTTCATAGGTTCTACCAAAGTAATTGTTAACCTGTGTATAGGGTGAAAACTCCGAACAATTAAAAAACTTAATATTAGGATACTCAAGTGCACATTTTAAAGTCTCCTTATGATATATAGGACTTGTTGTGAATATCACGTCGTATCCAACCTCAGCAAGATCCTTAAATACATTATAGGCACCTTCGTCTAAGGGTACATTTTCAACATATTCAGTAACGACCTGTTCCTTTAATACTTCTTCTATATGCTGTCTTCCAAGTTCGTGGGCATAGGTCCATCCAGATGATTCAATTGTATTAGCATAGGCAAATAGAACCTTTAGTTTCTTTTTAGGTATTACAAAGGTACTTAAGGTTTGAATCAGGTTTTCCCTAACCTCAAGAGGAGAGGTTTGAAGGTTTGCATAGTCAACATTTGATAAGGACTTAAGTTCTGGAATAAGAAGCCTTATCCTCTGGGTTACTTCATCCCTTGAGGTATTAATAAAGGGTAGTCCATAGAGTTTAAAATATTCAAATAGAGCATCTCCAGTTGTTATGGGTATATTTCCGCCGCCTAATGATAAATATATTTCTCTAAAGGGGATATAAATATTTCGTTCGAAATACTTATATCTATCTTCTTTAAAGTCTTCAGAATCTATATCAATTTTATCTATAGCATTTAAAAGCCTGTTAAATCTATTTTTCTTACTAAAGTATATTGTGTTAAGTCCCGTTATTTTATTGAAATTTAAGAACTCATAATAAATCTTTATATCGTGGTTATTTTCATCATACTTTGGTATAATTCTTGTTACATTTGCGTGTATGGAATAGGCATCAAAGTATTTTAAAACACTAACTCTTTTATTGCCTTCAACTACATAAAACCAGTTTAAATATTCATAAACCTTAATAGGGTCTCTAATGCCTTCTTCAAGATGGGCAGCACAAAGATTTACCCACTTTGTCTGCATCTCTGTATTTTCATTCAATAGAGGCATAAAGTTCCTTGCAAAGGATAAACTACGAAGATAAGAATATGTTCCAACAACCTTCTTTAAAGGTATTTCAATAAGCCCAAGATTAACTTCTGAAACTATATCTGTATTTTTAACAATACCCTCAAGGGATGGGAGATATCCTGATTCCCCTTTGGAGGCATATTTATTGTATTCTTTAACAGCCATACGCCTTGCAGCAGAATAATGTTCTCTTGCCTCATTAATAATATTGTTTTTCATCTACATCACCCTTAAAAGTCAAACTATAGTTTATATTATATTCTACAATATTTAAAAAAAATAGCAAAGAAAATATTAATTTACTATTAAAAAATATCTTTTGTGGAAAAATAAAATAAAAAGAGGTGATATGATGGACGAAAGATGGAGGCAGGGAATGTACGTGTTTCCCTTTGCACCCTTTACAAATTATTATGACTTAAAACAGGAACACGATACCTACAGAATATATGTAAATGGAGACTACGTTGGCAACAAGACTCTTTTAAGCCAAGGAGAAGATATAAAAGACATAGAAGGCTTTTTAAAAAGCAGAGGTTATAAAAATATAGCTTCACAAATTGAAGGAAATATGTATAATATAGAAGTTGCAGATGAATTATTAGAAGAAATAAAAAGAAACCTAAATGTTTATCTAAACAATAGATAAGCAGGAGAAATCTCCTGCTTAAAATTTACCTTTTAAAAATGTTTCTTAAGGCTTCTTTGGTTCGTTCCATAAATTGTTCTTTTTCTCAAGGTAATTTCTGTAGGTTTCTTCATCGTAATATTTTTCATCTTCTTTATAGAAGCCCATAACATCACCACCTTACCTTTATTATGTGCAAAGGCAGTGATTTTAATGTGCTATGTTAATAGATTAACAAACAGTAAATTGAATACACTAATTACTAAAAATACTATATTATTTTTCTTGCAATTATGAGGTTATCCCATTATAATTAAAAATATAAAAATATTATTAAAATATTTATAATATTTTTACAATTTTATCAAGGAGGTTACGAATATGAAAAGATTTCAAGATGTTCTGGTTATTGGACTAGCACTATTTGCAATGTTCTTTGGAGCAGGTAACCTTATATTCCCACCCTACATTGGACTTATATCAGGGGATAAATGGTTTATATCTTTAATAGGATTCCTTCTAACAGGAATAGGTTTACCTCTAATAGGAATTATAGTTATGTCTAAAAATGACGGTAAGTTTGAAAACTTTGCAGGTAAAGTGGGGACAAACTTTAGCAAAGGCCTTGGAATAATAATAATGCTTGCAATAGGACCACTTCTTGCTATACCAAGAACTGAGTGCTACAACTTATGAAATGGCAATAAAGCCACTATTTCCAGGTGTGAGCCCTATAATTGTTACAGCAATCTATTTTGCAATTAATCTATACCTTGTAATTAATCCATCATCTGTTGTAGATAAAATAGGTAAAATATTAACTCCAGTACTTTTAACAATGCTTGCAATAATAATATTTAAGGGAATAACTACACCAATAGGAACACCAATTGAAACAGGAATACAAAATCCCTTCTCAAAATCCTTTGCAGAAGGATATCAAACAATGGACGCACTTGCTTCAACAGTGTTTGCAGGAATAGTAATAGCAAGTGTAGTTGCAAAGGGCTATAAGGACACAAAGGATCAAATAAAACTTACACTTCTTTCAGGTGTAATTGCAGCAGCAGGTCTACTTCTTGTGTATTGAGGACTTATGTATCTTGGTGCAACAGCATCAGGAGTTGCAAATGCTGATATATCAAAAACTCAACTTACAATTATGATAACAGAAAAACTTCTTGGAACATTTGGTAAAGTAGCATTAGGAGTTGCAGTAGGTTTTGCCTGCCTCACAACATCAGTTGGGCTTACAGCAACAGCAGGAGAGTTCTTCTCAGGTTTAACTAACAATAAACTAAGCTACAAGTTGGTAGTAACAGTAGTTACTATATTTAGTGCAGTTGTATCAAACTTTGGAGTTGAAAAGATAGTAAAGCTTGCAGTTCCACTACTTGTTACTGTTTATCCAGTTGTTATAGTTCTAATTATATTAAATATATTTGATGAATTTATAAAGAACAAAAACTGCTATGCAGGTGCAGTATATATAACACTTATAATAAGCATAGTTGACGGACTTGCAGCAATAGGTATAAACTTAAAGGGAGTACAAGCACTAGTTGCAAAACTTCCTTTGCAAGTGCAAGTTTTGCTTGGATTGTACCTGCTATAATAGGTTTTATAATACCATTATTCTTCTCAAAAAAGCAGGGAGCTAATAACTAAAACTAAATAAGGGGTTGGAGGAGTTGCAGATACCTTTACCACCTGTAATGCCTAAATTCACAGTGTTTAGGTTTATTGCAGGGATAATAATAAAGCTTGTTGGAATATGGGGATATTATTTGTTGTTAATCGGGTTATCAACCTTTATGTGCCTAAAATTCTGCTTAAGGGCATATGAAAATAAAAGCTTTGATACAGTGCTATTAATTGTTATCTTCTATCTAATACTTGTTGGAGGAATTGTAGCACTTATAAATTCATAAGCCTTTTTACCTGTGGCTTGTGTTAATAACCTATGTGTGCTTTGATTTTGAATTGGCCTCTTGAAGGAATGCCAAGGAAATCCTTCAGGAGGCTAATTTTATCTTGACTTCTTAAACAGCCTCCTTTTTATACAAATCTTTATTTCTCTATGTTTTAACAAAAATCTTTTCTTTACTAATTGTTTTATAGTATATTATTATTAACAATTATTTTAACTTGTATTCGGCAAGTAATGCCGAAAGACATTGGAATTAAAGGATTTTTGTTCAAAAAATTAAAAGAAATCATCCCTTTTAAGTGTTAAAATATAATTGCAAAACTAAAACACAAAAGGGTGATTTCTATGGATAGTTTACAACAAAATCAAAAAAATTTAAAGAAGAAAATTAGATTTTTGAACATGAAAGCAAAATTTAATGATACCAAAGTTACTTCTGTAGCAACTTTTTCTTATGTGGAATCCTTTAAACAAATAATAGGATTACCAACTATTTTAGAAAAAGGCGTAACCTATAAGAAGGCCGCTAATTCTACTTTTAATACTGCAGAAATTATAGAATACATGATTGATGCAAATATTCTTGGTTTCTCAAGATTTATGCACATTGAAACATTAAGAAATGATGAAGGATATAAAAAGTTTAAAGGTGTAGATAAATTACCCAGTGAAAAAGTATGTAGAGATCTCTTAAAAGCTTTACCAACAGAAACTTTAGAAGAATTAAGAACTATAAATAAAAAATACTTGACTTAAAGTCTTCAACTGAAGATGTACGCGAGGTTTGTATTAATATTGATGATACTGTTATAACTATCTTTGGTAATCAAGAAAAATCAGGAATAGGATATAATCCAAGGTACAATGGAAGACCATCATTTAAAGAAAAAGTTGGGTTTATTTCAGGAACTGATGAATTACTTAACATTACTCTTGAAAATGGTAGACACCATAGTAATTATAAATTTTTAGATTTCTTTAAGAGTTGTGTAAACCAGCTTCCTTCAAGATATATTCTTAAAAGAGTTAGACTTGATAGAGGTTTTTGATGAAGAAAACTTTTTATATTTTGAAGATAATGGAATAGAATATGTTGTTAAATGTAAAATGTATTCTACTGTTAAAATGATAATAGATTTTATAAATAATAATCCAAAGGATTATATATGGCACGATATAAGTTCTACTTTATCTGTTACAGAAATTACAGTTCCATTGCCTAAATGGCAAAGAGCAAGAAGATTTGTGATTATAAGAGAAAAAATTATTCCAAAAAATATGAATCAGTTAATGTTCGAAGAATGTAAATATAAATATCAAGCAATAGTAACAAATATAAATTATTTAACACCTGAAGAAATATTTCAAGATTATAATCAACGATGTGATGTTGAAAATAATATAGATGAAATAAAAGAAGGCTATGCCTTTAGCGAAAATAGTTTAGTAAATCATAAATGCAATGAATTGTACCTTTTAATAAAAATGATAGCATATAACATTCATAACTGGTTTAAACAAGCAATCATGCCTAAGGAAGTACAACATCATGAAATTAGTACATTAAGAAGAATATTTTATAGAGTTTGTGGTAATGTTTGCGGCAGCAAATATTATAGATATTTAAGTTTTTCAAATAATTGCTTATTAGAAAAAATCATTACTCATATTCAAAAACAAATACATATTTTTAGTAGAAAAATGATAACAGTTTATACTTAATAGTAAAATAAAAACAATAAATTCCCTTAAAAATCCAAATGTTATTTGGGTTTATTAAGTATACTCAAAAAAGACCTAACGGTATAAAATATCATAATAAATGTAAATTTATTCATAAAGAAAACAAAAATGGCAAGTAGAAACTTTTTAAAATTTACTTGCCGAATTCAAGTTTAATAATTTCTGGGGAATAAAAATGCTAAGACACGCCGTATATGTTGAAGAAAAGGGATATATATATAAGGATGAAATAGAGAAAGATACACTAAACAAAATAGTAGATTTATTTAATTTAGAGGAGAAAACGACAGGGGATACCTATACCTACTTTAAATTAGACTCTAAAGATTATGTATTAGTAAAATCCCTTTTAATAGATGAAAAAATGCACTTCATATAGTTGTAATGGATGAAAAAATACAAATCCTCTTAATTTAATTCAAAAGGACATATTCATAAAAAGGCTCAAGACATAGAAAATTTAAAAAGAGAAATAGACGGAAACTTAAACCTTGATGAGGCAGAGGAGTTTTTAAAGTCAAGAAAAGATAGAAGCATAAAGGATATGGTCTATCTTCTAATAAAGGGTGAAAAAATAACCATAGTAGACGAAGTTTTAAATCAAATAAAATGGATAGAAGCAGTATACTATTGTTTTACCTTAAGCTCCTCAAAAATATAACCTTTACGACAAACCCATATTTTAAAGGAGATGTAAAGCTACACATACATAATAAAAATGAAGACAATTCTACCTATATTTTCGATTTTAAAAGAGGTATAAAACCTCAGCTTTCAGCAAACACATCCTACGTAAAATTCATAGACTCAGGTATATTTGCCTCAAAAAAGATATACCGCACCTATATGAATTTTATGGAATATTTTACCTACGACCAGCTGGAGGAAGGGTTAAATGACAGCTACAACCTTTTTCTTATTTTAAATGTTCCTAATTTAATAAATGATGCCCAAACTATAAAGGAGGCACTAAAATTCCTTTTGATTATATAAAATTAGATGAAAGACAAGCCTTTATAGAAAACTATATAAACTCCCTTGACTCTCTTTTAGCAAAATAACCTACGATATTTTTGAAAAATTTTTCATCTTTATCTTTAAGGATGTTGAACACAAAAAGGAGTATACGACAGAATAGTCTCTATGTTTTATAGAAGCTACTTTAATATTCTAAAGGAAACCTCAGATATTTATAGTGCAGTTCATATTTTTGAAGAAATATTAGAACTAAATAAAGAAAAACCATATTTTAAAACCTATGTACTTGATAAAACCTTTTTAAATTTGTTGAGGATTTTATAGGACTTGATACGGCAAAGGAACTTGCCCTATATATTGCAGTATCCTGTGCCTTAAGTTCAGGTTTTTCCTATACACAGCTTAAAAACATAGATGGCTTTAATAAAATATTAGAACAAGGTATAAGCGAAGGAATTGTAAAATATATATTAGATAAAATAGAACCAGACTTAGATTTTACCTTAAGCTTTATGATTGATGTAGAAGGTCGCACAGCAAATTCTATTATAGAAAATAAATTATATGAACTATATAAAATAGAAGACATTGAGGTTAAAAGAAGCATAAATAGGAGATTGATAGATTCAGACAAAAAGGAGTTAGCCTTTAACCTTTTTAAAAGAGGGCTTGAGGAAAGTGAAAACCCAATAGAATACTTTGAACAGTATAGAAAAGAAATATTAGATTATTTTATTGAATATACAAAGGAATATTTAGGAAAAATAATAATTGAGCACTTTAAAAGCCTAAATAGGCAAGAGAGATTCCAAGAAGCAAAAAGCTCTTATTTGAATATATTATAAACACGCCCTACACAATAAACAAAGAGGCAGAGGTTAAGATAGTAGAAACCTTCGAACTTGGCATTACCCTTGAAAACTACCTTCAGCATAAGTAACTTGTTGAACAGGTAAGGGGCATTAAAACAAAAAGAGATATTAAAACAAAGATTGATATGTCCTTTTTAGATGTAATCTACCTAATAGATGACTTTAAAGAGGGAGACTTTGGGGAACTAATTGAAGAAATAAAATGTGTAATTAGAGAATACGACATAGAAACCAGCATAAAACACAGAAACATTCTCCTCTATAAGGTAGGTAGATACTTAACAAATTTTGAATACCACAGGGCACTATTTGACCTTTTCTATGATGAAGAGGACCTATTGACCTATTTTGAATTTATTAAAATAAATAGAATGGAATTAAGTTACAAAGATATACTTGCAAGCTTTATTGTCTACTACCTATACTACATAGAACCAAAATACAGACTTTTAAATAGAGAAGATAAAAACACAGAAATTGAAGAAGCAATAATAAATGAACTTACAACCTTTAAAAGTAAGGATTTAGATTATTTTGACATAAAAATAAAGGAAACCTTTGATAATTTGCATTTAAGTATTCCAGTAAAATGGAGTATAATAGTAAATAATACAAAAAGAGGATGACTTTAAAATATAAATTACTAAACCTTTTTAGAGGGTAAATGAGGTGGTATTATGAAGGCAGAACTAATATGTGTCGGCACAGAACTTCTCTTAGGAAACATAATAAATACAAATGCAGCCTTTATAGCAGAGAAGTTGGCAGTCCTTGGAATTGACCATATATTCCAATCCGTTGTTGGTGATAACAGGGAAAGGTTGCTTTCACAGCTTGAAATTACAAAATAGAGCAGATATAATAATACTATGTGGAGGGCTTGGACCAACACAGGACGATTTAACAAGAGAAACAGTTGCAGAACACCTAAATAAAAAGCTTATTTACAATGAAGGCGTATATAGGCATATAGAAGAATACTTTAAAAAGATAAGAAGGCCAGCAACTGAGAGCAGCAAAAACAGGCCTATGTAATAGAGGGTGCAAAGGTTTTAAACAACGAGTGGGGTACAGCACCAGGCCTTTTGTGTGAAGTTGATGATAAGATATATATACTTCTTCCAGGGCCACCTATGGAACTTGAGCCTATGTTTGAAAAATACGTATTCCCATATTTAAAGGAAAAGAGCGGATATGTTATTGTTTCAAAAACTTTAAAGATAATGGGAATAGGAGAGTCCCAGGCAGAGGAGATGGTCCTTGACCTGATAAACAGCAAAAACCCAACGGTTGCACCCTATGCCAAAAATGGAGAGGTACACTTTAGAATAACTGCAAAGGCAAAAAGTGAAGAGGAGGCTCAAAATCTAATAAAGCCTGTATATGAAAGGTTTAAAGATATTTTTGGAATAAACATATATGCAGAGGATGATGAAACATTAGAGGAGGCAGTAGCAAAGCTACTTATAAATAAAAACTTAACCATAGCAGTTGCAGAATCCTGCACTGGAGGGTTAGTCTGTGCAAAATTAGTAAACTATCCTGGAATATCAAAGGTTTTATTAGAGGGCGTTGTAACCTACAGCAATGATGCAAAACAAAGAAGGCTCAGTGTAAGCGAAGAGACTCTAAAACAGCACGGTGCAGTTAGCTATCAAACTGCAATTGAAATGGCTGAAGGCGTTGCAAAAACTTCAGGTGCAGACATAGGAATATCTACAACCGGAATTGCAGGTCCCTCAGGAGGAACAAGTAAAAAACCAGTTGGTCTTGTGTATTTAGGTGTATATATAAAGGGATATAAGACCTTTAAGGAACTTAAACTTACAGGCGATAGGCAAAAGATAAGAGATAGGGCAACAAAGGAACTTTTAGACTTTTTAAGAAGAGAACTTATAGTTGAGATGATTGGAAAATAGTCCAATCATCTCAATAGATTCTGTTCAATTATCTTCCTTAGGCTTTTTCAAAATTCAAGTTGTTTATATGGGTTCTTTTTTATGATTGCAAATTTTACCGCCGCTTTCCCTTACTTTGTAGTTTACATATCTTTGCATTAAAAGTGAATCTATGTTCTGGTTTGTAAAAATCAGACCATTTTGGTTTATTGCAAAGGTTCCCTTAGATAGAACCATCGCAGCAACACCGTAATCCTGCGTTACAACAATATCGCCCTGCTTTGCTTCATTTACAAGGGCAAAATCCACAGAATCACGTCCTTTTCCCACTATAATGTTCTTTGAATATCCATCATCTATAATATGGGATGTATCCATAAACATTAAAACATCAAGCTTATACTCCTTTGCAACCTTAACAATTATATCCTTTACAGGACACGCATCAGCATCCACCAAAATCCGCATAACACCCTCCAAAAATTTCTGTTTAATAAAATTATATGTATAATTGTAACAAATAATTTTAACCTACGGTATAAAAATTTATAGGGGGATTTATATGAACAGGGATAAAAGCTACATAAAAAGGTCTCACGAAAGATGCCAAAAACTTAGTTTAGATAAAAATCTAAAGTACAGCAGAATCCTTTTAAGTCAAAAGGAGCTAAACGATAGGCTCATAAGAAAAAGAAAGCTTATTTTAGCAGCTATACCCTTTATGAATATGCTCTATGATTTTGTTAAGGGCTATGACTTCTTTTTAATCTTAACAGATGAGGAGGGGTGTATCTTAAACATTTTAGGAGACCAGAACATCCTGATGGAGGCCTTTGAACTAAAAATGATTCCAGGTGCCTTTATGTCGGAGGAGGCAATAGGAACAAATGCAATGGGTACTGCACTTAAGGAAAAAGGCCAGTTCAGGTTTCAAAGGATGAACACTATATATATGCCTATCACAAATGGACCTGTTCTGCAGCACCTATTAGAAACAAAGAGGGAGAAATAGTAGGTTGCCTTGATATTACAGGCTATAGTGAAAATGTCCATCCCCACACACTTGGTATGGTTGTGGCAGCAGCCTTTGCAATAGAGAGGGTAATTGAAAGCGAAGGTTATCTTGAGGAGATAAATAAATCAAAAAGGTACATAGAAAGAATATTCAATTCTATTGAAGCAGGAATTTGTGCCTGTAGTGAAGATGGAAATATTAGCTACTACAACAGCATATTTAAAAGTCTTTTTAATATAAAAAAGAAACCATAAATATTGGGGATTTGATTTATGATTATGAAGATATAAAAAGAAGCTTTTAAAGGAAAGAGAGATAAAGGATCAGGAGGTTTATGTTAAGGCAGATGCAGACAAACTATCCCTAACCTTAAGCATTTATCCTATCTACACATCAGGAGAACACGAGTATGTATGTGTATTTAAAGAGATAAAAAAGAAAGAAAACTTATAGACAAAATATCCTCCTCAAAGGCAATATACACCTTTGACAAGGTAATAGGGCAGAACGAAAACTTTAAAGCCACCGTAGAATACGCAAAAAAATATCAGACAGCAAATCAACTATATTAATTCTTGGAGAGAGTGGAACGGGTAAGGAGGTCTTTGCCCAATCTATCCACAACTACAGCAAAAGAAGTGAAAAACCCTTTGTTGCGGTAAACTGTGCAGCAATTCCAACAAACCTGATAGAGTCGGAACTGTTTGGATATGAGGAGGGCTCCTTTACAGGTGCAAGGCGTGGAGGATATGAAGGTAAGTTTCAGCAGGCAAACGGAGGTACAATCTTTTAGACGAAATTGGCGATATGCCTCTTGATATGCAGGTTAAGCTCCTTAGGGTTATAGAGGAGGGGGTTATCGTTAAAATTGGAGGAACTGTACCAAAGTATGTAGATGTAAGAATAATAGCAGCCACTAATAAGGATTTAAAAAGGCTTGTTGAGGAGGGAAGGTTTAGAAGCGACCTTTATTATAGATTAAATGTACTTCCATTATATATTATGCCCCTTCGCGAACGCAGGGACGACATTCCCTACCTTATAAAATATTTTATGGACAGACTCTCTAAACGCCTAAATAAAAAGCCAGTAATTATAGACGAAGCTGAGATGCAAAGGCTAATTTCCTACGATTGGCCAGGAAACATAAGGGAGCTTGAAAACTATGTAGAGTATGTGATTAACATAGGCCACATACCAAAGAATCTAAAGGAAATGGATACAAAGGATGTTCAAAGTTTTACCCCAAGGACCTTAATTGATGTAGAGAAAAAGCACATTCAAAACACCTTAAGACATTTTGACTTTAATGTGACAAAGGCAGCAAAGGCCTTAGGTATAGGAAGAAATACATTATACAGAAAGATAAAGGATTTAAACATAGATTTAACTGTTCCAAAATAGAACAAAGTTCCACTTTTGAACAGGTGTTATATAACAAATATGACCTATAATAGAACACAATCTACAATAAAGCAGGGTTGATGATTTGGCATTAACCTTGCTTTATTTATATTAAGTTTCAAACAGAAACTTATTTTGAAGGGAGGTTTTTATATGTTTGGCTACAGGGGAACATTACTTAGGGTAAACTTAACAACAGGAGAGATTAAAAAGAGAGTTTAGACAAAGAACTTGCTAAAAAATTTATAGGAGGAAGAGGCCTTGCAACAAAGCTCTACTATGATGAAGTTGGGGCAAAGGTTGAACCCTTTGATGAAAAGAACAAGTTAATTATAGCAACAGGTCCTCTTACAGGAACAATGGCTCCAACAGGTGGAAGATATATGGTCGTAACAAAATCTCCTTTAACAGGAACAATTGCTTGTTCTAACTCTGGAGGTTTCTTTGGTGCAGAGCTTAAAAATGCAGGTTATGATGCAATAATAATAGAAGGAAGAGCAGAAAATCCAGTTTACTTATTCATAGAAGACGATTTAGTTGAAATAAGGGACGCTTCACACCTTTGGGGTAGGGTTGTATCTGAAACAACAGATGAACTTAAAAAGGTTTCAAAGGAAAAGGCAGGGGTTTTATGTATTGGGCCTGCAGGTGAAAAACTATCAAAAATTGCAGCTGTTATAAATGATTATGATAGAGCGGCAGGACGTTCTGGCGTTGGTGCTGTAATGGGTTCAAAGAATCTAAAGGGAATAGTTGTAAAGGGAACAGGTAAGGTTGACTATTCCGATGAAGATGAAATGAAGCAGATAGTTCAAGATTGTATAAAGAAGTTAAGAGATAATGGAGTAACAGGACAGGGACTTCCAACTTATGGTACAGCAGTTTTGGTAAATATAATAAATGAAAACGGTGTTTTCCCAACAAATAATTTTAAAGAATCCTATTTTGAAAAGGCAGACAACATAAGCGGCGAAACTATGACTGATAAGCATCTTGTAAGAAAGAACCCCTGCTACCGTTGTCCAATTGCCTGTGGTAGATGGGTTAAGATAGAGGATTTAAATATGGAGGCAGGAGGACCAGAATACGAAACTCTATGGGCCTTTGGAGCAGATTGCGGTATAGATGACATCCAGGCGATATTTGTAGCAAACCACCTATGTAACGAATATGGATTAGACACAATTTCAACAGGTGCAACAATAGCAGCCGCAATGGAACTATACGAAAAGGGACTTATAAAGGATGATGAAGTTGACGGAACTCCACTTAAGTTTGGAAACAAGGAGGCAATAATTGAATGGACTAAGAAGATGGGACTGCGTGAAGGATTTGGAGATAAATTAGCAGAGGGCTCCTATAGATTGTGTGAAATGTATGGAGTTCCTGAACTTTCAATGTCAGTTAAAAAACAAGAACTTCCAGCCTACGACCCAAGAGCTATCCAAGGACACGGCCTTGAGTATGCAACAAGTAATAGAGGTGGATGCCACGTTAGAGGATATATGATTTCCCTGAAATTTTAGGTCTTCCAGAAAAGCTTGATAGAAACTCTCTTGAAAATAAGGCAGAATGGGTAAAGATATTCCAGGATTTAACCGCTGTTATCGATTCCTTAGGTATGTGTCTATTTACCTCCTTTGCCCTTGGTGCAGAGGATTATGCAAAGCTGTTTGATGCGACCTGTGGATTTGACTATGATAAAGACAGCATACTTGAGGCAGGGGATAGGATATACAACCTTGAGAGGATGTTTAACTTAGATGCAGGAATCGACCCAAGTCAAGATACACTTCCAAAGAGACTGCTTGAGGAACCTATACCAGGTGGGCCATCAAAGGGCAGTGTTCACAGACTATCAGAACTTCTACCAAAGTACTATGAGGTTCGCGGTTGGGACGAAAAGGGAATACCAACAAAGGAGAAACTTACAAACTTAGGATTATAAAAGGATGGTATAGATGAAAATCAGAGTAAAGCTGTTTGCTACCTTAAGAGAGGGGCGAGATAAGGATAAAGTTTATGACTTAAAGGAAGGAATAAAGGCAAAAGATGTACTTTATATGCTAAATATCAGTTTAGATGACGTAAAAATTCTTCTTATAAACGGACAGGATGCAGACTTTGAAAAGGAGCTTATGGATGGAGATGTAGTATCAATATTTCCACCCGTTGGTGGGGATAAAGAAGGAGCAGGATTTCCTACTCCTTCTTTTCTCCTTTATAAAGACTATCTACTAAAATTGCAATTGCATTGTCTCCTGATACGTTACAAGCTGTACCAAAGCTGTCTTGAGTTATATATAAAGCAATCATAAGTGCAAGTTGTGCTTCAGAGAATCAAGCATTGATTGAAGTATTCCAAGTGCCGCCATAACAGCTCCTCCAGGAACTCCAGGTGCAGCAACCATTGTCACACCAAGCATAGCAATAAATCCAACCATCTTTGAGAATTCAACAGGCATATTATTTAGCATCATAACTGCAATTGCACAGGATGTTAGAGTTATTGTACTTCCTGATAGGTGTATAGTTGCACAAAGTGGAACAACAAACTCTCTTATTCCCTTTGAAACTCCCATATTTTCAGAACATTGTAGATTTACAGGTATTGTAGCAGCTGATGATTGTGTACCTATTGCTGTAAGGTATCCTGGTATTTCCTTCTTTAATGTTGTAAATATATTTTTCTTTCCAACTGAACAAGCAATAGTATATTGGAAAAGTATTATTATAAGGTGTGCAGCTATAATGATTAAAAATACCTTCCAGAATACTCCAAGGATTCTTCCAACTTCACCAGCATAAGTCATATTTGCAAATATACCCATAATGTGAACAGGTAGAAGTGGAACTATAACGTTTCTTATAGTTTTTCCATAATCTTTTGGAATTCACTTGCTATATTATATAATGTTTTTCCTTTATTGCTGCAATTCCAAGTCCAAGTAGGAAGGCAAGTATAAGTGCTGTCATAACTCCCATAACAGGGGGCATATCAATTTTAAAGAAAGGTGCCAATAGCTTGTCCTCTGGATTGCCAGCATCGCTTAAAACCTCAGCAGTGTGAATAAATAGTGGGAAAAATGACTTTGCAACAAAGTATGCAAAGAAACCAGCAATTAATGTAGAGATATATGCAATTGCTGTTGTAAGTCCAAGTAGCTTTCCAGCACCTTGTCCAAGGTCTGCGATACCTGCAACAACAAATCCTAATATTATAAGAGGTATACAGAATCCAAGGAAGCTACCAAAGATAGCATTAAATGTAGCAAGAAGTCTTACTACAGGTTCGAAGGTAAACTTACCGATTAAAATACCAAGTATGATTGCAATAATGAGTCGTGGAACAAGTCCAAGTTTTTCATTTTATCCCTCCTAAATTATTAAGTTTTATACATACATTTTACTGAATATTTAAAATTAAGTCAATTATAAAAATAAGAAAAATATATAATAATGTAGTTTTAGAGGGTAAAAATGCAATTTAGGAGTATAATGTCCTAAATTTGGTAAATTAGACAGAATAATATGAAAGAATAACTACAATAAATTTCAAAAATCGCACAATTTAATCAAAAAGAAAAACTTAAATATTTTAATAAATTTTTCTACATACCCCTAAAGTTTATAAAACTTCCTTCGAAAAATAAAATAGAACAAAAACAAACAAAAAATAAAAAAATTTTTTTAAAACCCCTAAAGTTTTATAAAACTAAATCGAAATATTAAGTAGAAACTAAAACACAAAACTTTCGGCCGAAAGGTTAGTGTTTTAAAAACACAAAAGGCAAGGATGCCAAAAACAAAAATTCAGGGAGG
Source organism: Caloramator sp. mosi_1 (assembly GCF_028622835.1). Classification (GTDB taxonomy): domain Bacteria; phylum Bacillota; class Clostridia; order Clostridiales; family Caloramatoraceae; genus Thermobrachium. The sequence goes on from NZ_CP117677.1 coordinate 1,515,209, forward strand.
TATGTAAAATGATAATTAATCACAATCTTAATGCGATGAACGCACATCGTCAGTTGGGAATTAACACTGTAAATGCTGGAAAGTCAATGGAAAAGTTATCATCAGGTCTAAGAATCAATAGAGCAGGAGACGACGCAGCAGGTCTTTCAATTTCAGAAAAGATGAGAGGACAAATAAGAGGTTTACAACAAGCATCAAGAAATGCACAAGATGGTATATCAATGATACAAACAGGAGAAGGTGCATTACAAGAAACCCATGCAATTCTTCAAAGAATGAGAGAATTAGCAGTACAAGCAGCAAATGATACAAATGTTACAGCAGATAGAGATGCGATAAAAGAAGAATTAACAGCACTAACAAATGAAATTGATAAGATAGCACAACAAACAGAATTCAACACTCAAAATCTATTTAGTGCAGCTTCAACAACAGTAAAACTTCAAGTAGGTGCAAATAAGGACCAAGTAGTAAGTATAACTTTCTCACAAATGACTGCATCTGCATTAAGTGTAAGTAGTGTTGCAAGTTGTGTTGCTTCATCAGCTGATGCAACGGCTACAATAAAAACTATAAACGATGCAATTGAAAAAGTATCAACAGAAAGAGCAAAACTTGGTGCATTCCAAAATAGATTAGAACATACAATAATGAACCTTGACAATGCAGCAGAAAATCTACAAGCAGCAGAATCAAGAATTAGAGATGTAGATATGGCTAAAGAAATGATGAACTTCAGCAAGAACAACATCTTGGCACAAGCTGCTCAAGCAATGCTAGCACAAGCTAACCAACAACCACAAGGTGTTCTACAACTATTAAGATAATAAGGCTATAGAAGAGTAGCGTTTTAACCTACTCAAGAGTAGCGTTTTAACCTACTCTTCTATTTTTGGCTCTTTGTCAATAGTTGGGGCGGGCATTAGATTAGAATGCCTGTCCTTTCTTATTTGATAATGATTTTAGCAAGATAGATAGGATGAGGGGAGTTTACCCTTAAAAATTGCACGACAAAAAGACCAACGATAGTTGGATTTCCTAAAATACAATATTTAACAGATTATTTATTACAACAATGAAGAATTCTATTCCTGAATCTATCAAAATTTCTATAGCCGAAGGCTATTCTTTTAATAACTTTGATTTTATTATTAAATCCTTCTATACAAGCATTTGTATAAGGAATATCAAAAGAATTACAAATCTCATTAAAATATCTGATATAGGTATTTGCACATCTTTTCAATTCATTGATACCACTATTTTGTGCAAGTTTAATCCAATCTTTTAAGAGGACACGAGCTTCGTTAGAAGAAGGTGAAGCATCAATAATACTCAATAACTTTTCCTTTAAAGTGTGGGCAATTGCTAATTCACTATTATAAGAAAACATAACTTGTAAAGCTAACTTTGAATCTGTATCAAGTAAGCCATATCTTTTTAAAATAAGCTTTTTACTTCTTTTAAAGTATTTTCTTAATTTAATTGATAGTTCTCTTTGGATACGTTTTCTTACCGCTTCTACTGCCCATATGACTTGTCTAATATAGTGAAATTTATCTATAACAATTACAGCATTTTTGAAATAAGTTTTAGCTAAATCAATATAGGGTTGCCACATATCACAAATAAAGTGTGTAACGCTATCGCGATTTTTAATTTTTCTAAAATAATCTATAAGAATATGCTCTTTTCTATCTTTAATAATGTCTAGTATTTTATGATTAACAGGATCGACTATTGCACAATGATATTTAGAACCACCAGAGTTACCTTTAAATTCATCTATAGATATTATTTTAGGTAAATTAGTAGGAGAAGAGTAAGATACATTATCAAAAATACGTTTTATAGTATCGATAGATAGATTAGTTTTTCTAGCAACTGATGTCATACTATATTCATTAGATAATTCATAAATTACAAACATAGCTAATCTATTAGTTATTCTATGATAACGAGGTAAAAATTCTATATGTTCATAAAATTTTTGCCGCAGGCATTACAACGATATCTACGTTTTTTAAGAATGATAAAAGTATGTTTAAAGAATAAGGGTATGTCTTTAATACGCTGAATTCTATAATCGTGAACTCTTGTAACTTTGGAATTACAATTAGGGCAAGTACAAATTTTTTCTTAGTTTCTAAGTATATCTCAATGTACGTGTCATTATGAATAATCTTTTTATAATAACATCTTTAAAACCTAATAAATTTTTGATAGAATTATTAGTGTGCACTTGATGGATGCCTCCTTTCAGGTAAGGTTTTTGTTTGGTTATTTTAATTTTACCAGGTGTCTAATCAGGTGCACATATTTTTTGTAAAAAATATGCTGGGTCTACGCCCCAACATTTATTATAGAACCCTATTTTTAATGTGGAAAATTAAGTTATAGATTTTGGAGGGTAAAATGTTACTCAGTATAGCACTTATGATAAAAATGAAGAAAAGCATTTAGAAAAATGCTTAAAGGCTTTATTGCCTTTAAAAGAAAAATTAGATTCTGAAATAGTTGTTATAGATACAGGTTCTGTAGATAATTCAGTTAAAATAGCAAAAAATATGCAGATAAAGTTTTTGAAGAGGTTTGGAAAGAAGATTTTGCTTATATGAGAAATTTATTGATAGATAGATGTAGAGGTTCTTGGATTTTGATGGTTGATGGTGACGAAGTGTTAGAAAATCCAGAGGAAATTATTGATTTTTTAAAAGTAATTTATATAAAAAATATAGTTCAGCAGCAGTTTTTATTAAAAATTTAAATTCTGATGATGATGATAAATATATTTTAGGAACATTAGTAAGATTGTTTAAGAAGGAAAAAGATACCTATTATACAGGCATTGTACATGAACAGCTTAAATTTAAATCACCAGCTTATAGGTTAAATGCTATATTTAAACATTATGGATATAATAATAAAGATTATCAATTGATGATATATAAATATGAAAGAAATTTAGAACTCTTAAAAAAACAGTTAAAAGAAAATCCAAATGATATTTACACGCTTTTTCAAATAACTCAATCTTATTCAATGATGAAGAAGGACATAGAAGCATTAGATACAATTAAAAAGGCCTATTGGTTGTGTAAAGAAGAAAAAGATTCTTTAAATAAATATTTATATATTTACCATCAATATGTGAAGGAACTTTTAAAAATAAATGATTTTAATGAAATAATACGTGTTTGTGAGGAAGTTATAAAAGAAAAAAAGGGATATTTAGATTTTTATTATCTTTTAGGTGCTTCATATGATTATTTAGGAATGAGTGACAAGGCACTAATACATTATAATAATTATTTGAATGTTAGAGATAATTATGAACAATCTGAGGAGTATAAGACACTATCTATAACAAACTTTTCTTATGCTAGAAGAGATGAAGTAATATCAAATATTATAAAAATACAGTTTAATAACAAAAATTTTAGAGAAGTAGTGAATTTATTTAATGAAATATCAGAAGAACAAATTAAAAATTCATTATTAAGTGCATATATTACAAGTTGTATAATGATTGGTGAGAAAAACCAATTAGTTAAATACTTATCTAATAAAGATATAGATGACCAATTGATAGAAACAATTATAACTTCTATTAAACAAATAAAAATTTTAAATGATAATAAATTTGAGGAAATAGATTATTTGTTAAATATTGATAAAAAGGTTAAGAATGTTATTAATATTATATTTGATTTTAAAAAGATTGTTGCATAGAAGATATAGACTATGTTAAATACTATAATTGGAAGGCAGTAATTTTAAAGGAAAAGGTTAAATTAGATAAAAATAGTATAGAGAGTATTATTAATCTAACTAAAAGATATAAAATTCAATATATTAATTATTTAATTAATGATTATGAAGCAGTAAATAATTTGGTTTTATATTTAAAGGAAAATATATTAACATCAGATATAAGAAAAATATCATTAATTTGTGAAATAGAAAAAGCTTTACTAACAAATAAAATTTTGCCTGAAGAAGAATATATTAAAGTTTATTATATGTATTTATCACATAAATTGATTAAATTTAATTATGTATATAAAATAGGTTTTGAAAATAATGGTTATGAATATATAGATGACGAAGATGATTTTGTTGCATATAAATTAATAGAAAGTGTAAGATTGTATGAAAATAATAAAGTTATGTATATAAATATGCTTAAAAATATAGTTAAAAATTACGAAGAATATAGAAATTTAATAGATTATTTAAGAAAAATATAGATGATGCTATTATAAATGATGAAATGAAGAAATATAAAAAACAAGTAATAGCAAAAGTTGAAGAATTAGTTGGCAGTGGACAATTATTAGAAGCAGATAAGATATGTAAAGAATTATATTCAATATTTAAATATGATGTAGATGTTCTTAATGCAAATGCAGTAGTGGATTTTAGTTTAAATAATGTAGAAAGGTCTTTAGAATTTTTAACTATTTCTTATGTATTAAATGATAAAGACTTTGAAACTTTATACAATATTGCAAATGTACTAGAGTATAAAAATAGATTAAAGGATTGTTTATATTTTTATAATTTAGCAAACAACTCTTGTGTAAATAAAGATTTAAAGTTTATTATAGAAGAAAAAATAAATACATTAAATCAGAAACTTTCTAATGCATCCATTTAACAAAAATGGATGCAAATTTTAGTATTTTAAGTTAAAAAATTTTAAGTGGTGATGTTATGATTAGTTTGTGTATGATTGTTAAAAATGAAGAAAATAACATAGCAAAATGTTTAAATAGTATAAAAGATTATGTTGATGAAATTATAATAACAGATACCGGTTCGACTGATAACACGAAAGAAATTGCCAAAAGTTTTACAGATAAAATTTTTGATTATAATTGGAACAATAATTTTGCAGATGCAAGAAATTTTTGTATTAGTAAAGCTAAAAATGATTGGGTACTTGTGCTTGATGCAGATGAAGTAGTTATTGAATTTGATATAAAAAATATTTTAGAATTTATCAATAAAAATTTAAGTTGTGTAGGAAGAATTAAAAGAATTAATATATTTGAAGATAACGGTATAAAAAATACATAGAAAGAATAAATAGATTTTTTAATAAAAATTATTATTATTATGAAGGAATGATTCATGAACAAGTTGTAAGTAAGATAGATAGCAATTATAATATGATGAATATTGATATAACAGTTGAACACATAGGATACAAAAAGATATTATAGATATGAGTAAAAAATTAGAAAGGAATATAACTCTTTTAAAAAAGCATTAGAAAAAAACATAAATGACCCTTATTTACATTATCAGTTGGGTAAGTCTTATTATATGGCTAAAGATTATCAACTATCTGTATTAGAGTTTCAAAAACATTATCTTTAATAAATAATTATTCTTTTGAATATGTAGAAGACTTGATAGAAACATATGGATATGCTTTAATAAATTCAGGTAAATATAAAGATGCATTAGAAATTCAAAAGTATGAAAAATATTATTCATTTTCTGCTGATTTCAGTTTTTTATTAGGTTTAATATATATGAATAATGGTTTAATAGATTTATCAATAAAGTATTTTAGTAAAGCAACTCAATTAGGTGATGGTAATATAGAAGGAACTAATTCATATTTAGCTTTTTATAATTTAGGTGTAATTTATGAATGTTTAGGATTAATTGAAAAAGCAAAGGAATATTATCAAAAATGCAATGGATATGATTTGGCTGTTAATAGATTAAAAATCATAAATTGAATAGTTAAGAGTTAGGTAGGAGGATTTTATGAAAAGCTTATTAATAGATTTAATTTATAATATAGATAATGATATAAATTTTGATGAAAGCTTATTACAAATAACTAAGTTAATTAAAACAGGTAAAATTAATGAAAATGATATTATTGATGCTGTTTTAAATAGTTCTATTAATGATAAAAATAAAGTTTTAAATGATATAGCTGTATATTTATATAATAATCAATTATATGATTATATAATACCTTTGTTAAGTAAATCATATGAATTAAATAATCAACATAGAGATACAGTATATAATTTAGCATTTTTTTAGATTTAATTGACGAAAAAAGATGGCACTTAGTTATTTACACAATTTAAAAGAAAAAGATAATGAAATAGTATGGTTAATAAGTGAAATTGAAAAAAAATCATAGATAAAGTAATAAGTTTAATAGATAATAATAAAATTTATGAAGCAAAGGAAATGATTCAAAAACCAAGATTGCATTATTGATAGAGAGATTGAATATGTACTTTTTGCAATGATAGCAATTAAAGAAAACCAATTTATTGAAGCAGAAAGAATTTTAAATAATGGTATAAATATATTCAATGAAAGTTTTATGTTAAATTATTATATGGGATTTTATTATAAAATATTGAATAAAAAAGAACTCGCTTTAACTTACTATAAAAAATCATTAGAGTATGTGAAAGAAGAACAACAACAAAATAAAGTTTATAATGAATTACAAAATTTATACTATGAACTTGCTAAAGAATTTGAAATCAATGGAAATAATACAGATGCTGTATTGTATTATGGATTATCTTGCAGATATGCACAAGATGAAAATTTTAAAAAGAAACTAGAAACTTTATTTATAGATAATGAATATTTAAAAACAATATTTAATGCTGCAAAACAATCTAAAAAAGGAGTTTTATTATATTATCTTCTTGTAAATGGGGGATAATTATCAACGTCCTCATCATATTGCACGTTCTCTAGCTAAATTTGGAAATGAGGTAATTTATATAACTCCTGCTAATAGAGTTGAAATTAATCAAAATGATATAGATATAGAAGTATTGAATAAGTTAACATTTGAAAATAAAAAAGTAATAGATGATGTAAAAATTTTTAGCACTATTTCTGCAGTTTTTAATGGTAAAGAAGTTAAAAATAATTATTTTAATGTTGTTCAAAATTTTGTTACTTTACATCAAGGTGAATTAGAACCTATAATTATTACTTATTTACCTAGCCAAGTTGAAGTATTGAAAGAAATAAAAGGTAAATATTTTCATATTTATGAATGTGTAGACGAGCACAGCGATATTGAATATGCCTTTGGGGAAACAGGTTTGATGTTATTCGTGAACAGGAGCTAATGGATATAGCAGATGCAATAACAACTACTGCTACATCTTTATTTTTACAAAGAGTGTCTATAGAAGGTAGAAAAAATGTATATTTATCAAGAAACGCTGTTAATGAATCTGATTTTATATTAAATAAAGAAATCTCTATACCAGATGATTTAATAAATATACCTGAACCAAGAATTGTATATACAGGGGCAATTTATAATTGGTTTGATGTAGAGCTTTTTATAAAATAGTTGAATCAAACCCAGATAAGTCTTTTGTTATTATTGGATTTGGTAATGAAGACTTACTAACAAGAAATTATCCAAATTTGTATTTCCTTGGGGCAAAAACATAGTGATTTAATAAAGTACTTAAAATTTATGCAAATTGGTATTATTCCATTTAAAAATAATAATGAATTAATAATAAATTGTGATCCTATAAAACAATATGAATATTTAGCTTGTCATTTGCCTGTAATTACAACTTATATGCCTGAAACAGTTATAGATAAACCTTATACTTTTGTGGCAAATACCAAGGAAGAATTCAATAAAGCTATAGAACAATGTCTAAGCTTAAAAATAGATAAAAAAATTATTCAAGAGTTTTTATATAAAAATTCTTGGAATTTAAGGGCAGCATTGTTAATAGAAATTTCTGAAAGTAGAAATTTGGAGGTTACAAATATTGAATATATAGGTAAAATATTGAGTATTTTATGTAAAGAATATGATATACCAATATTTAATACTCTATATGGAATGTATTTGAATCTAAAAGATGCTGAAAAGTTTAAAAAATTGGCTCAAAGTTCTTATAATAAAGAAAAAAATAAGTATATAGAAAAACAATATATAAGAGCTCTCTTAAAAAATAATAGCAGAACGGAATTGATTAAAGTAATTTTAAAATCATCATATGTAAAAAGGAATTAAAAGATGAATTATTATATCAATTAGAAAATAAACAAATTAAAAATGTGGATATTATTGCATATTTATGTATCAATGATATAAAAAATGCATTAACATTAATTGATAATTTAGATACAGAAGAAGTTAAATTAATATACTATATATATATAAAATATATTTTAGATTTAGTTATAACAGAAAAAGAAAGGAATCTTATATTCAATATTAAAAGTAGTATACCTTTATTAACATTTTTAATCAGTAATTTAAAACAACAATATAAAGTAAATATTAATACGAATAGTAAACCATTTATAAGTTTAATAGTTCCAACAAGAAATTCAGCTGAAGTTTTAAAATATACTTTGCTTACTTGTATAGAACAGAATTATGATAATTATGAAATTATAGTTAGTGATAATAGTTGCCCAGGTAACGATGAAACAAAGGAATTAATAGAAAGTTTAAATTCAAAAAAATTAAATATTTTAGAACACCAAAAGAATATGCAATGATAGAAAACTATGAATTTGCATATGAAAAAGCAAGCGGAGATTATATGTTAATATTAGGTTCTGATGATGGTTTATTGTTGCATTGTTTGGAAGCTTTGGCGAAAATTATAGAAGAACTTAATAATCCTCTTTCTATAACTTGGGATGTAGTAGCTTATGGATGGCCTAATGTTAAGATTAATAGTATGAAAAATGGATTGTTTATTCCTTATTTAAGTAATATAAAGAATATAAAATATATATATCGTGATGAATCATTTTTAAAAGCAGTACTAAATTTTGAAGCCAGATATAGTGTATTGCCAATGTTTTACTATAATTCAATTATTAAAAGGGAACTTGTTGAAGAAGCAAAGAAGATAACTGGAAAATTGTTTTATGTTTCACCACCTGATGTTTGGACAGGTATCATATTTGCATATTTACAAAAAAATATTTGCACGTTAACATACCTATGACTATTGGAGGTTCATCTGGAAAAAGTATTGGTATAATTGGAGCTGAGAGTATTTACAAAAATACAAATAAAGATTTTATGTTTGAATTAAAAAAATTAAGAGAAAAAATATGGATTATCACCAATATTGTGCACCTTATTTTGCAGGAGAAGAAGGTGCTGTATTAATGTCAACCACAATAGCTAAAGAAATTTTTTAAATGAAGATATAAATATGTACAATTTTTATAAACAATGTATTAAATATTTATATGCTGATGAATTTTTACCAAATAAAATTGAGGAATTATATTCTTGTATAAAGAAATATGGAGATATTAAAATTATTAAGTGGTTTGAAGAAAATTATATATTTAACAAAAATTTTTCAGGTTATTCCAATTATATGAATGATCCTTTAAAAGTTGGATATATAAATGAAAAATCATTGGTAATTGATACTTCAAAATTTAATGTATTTAATGTATTTGAAGCATCAAAGTTGTATAGAAATATACTTGGGTATTAATAATAAGCTAAAATTATATCTATAAAAGGAGAAGAAGATATGCTAAAAATACTCCATATAACTCCTCATATGGGAGGAGGAGTTGGTAAAGTTATTTCTGAGTTGATTACATTAAGTAAAGAAAATATATCTCATAAAATAGTTCTTTTAGAAAAACCAGAAAAAATAAATAAAATAAATAAATTAAAAAAGATGGAATAGATATAATTTTATATGATTTAAATAAAAATGAAGAATCTATACTTCCCTTAATGTATTGGAGTGATATAATTTTAGTGCATTGGTGGCATCATCCTAAAATTTCAAAGTTTTTATTTAATTTACCTCAAATTCCAATAAGATTAGTTATTTGGACTCACGTTTCAAATTTAACAGTACCAGCTTTAAATCCTCAAATATTACTTAATGTCACAAGAGTAATGTTTACAACAGAAGCTTCATATGAAGCTTCTGTTTTTGAAAATATTTCTGATAAAGTTTTAAAAGAAAAAACAGATGTAGTTTATGGATGCCCTGGATTAGATGAATTTAAAGAAATAAAATATAATAGATATAATAAACATGAAAAATTTAATATAGGATATGTAGGATATATTGACTTTTCAAAAATGCATCCGCAATTTGTTGAATTTTGTAGAGAAATTAATATACAAAATTCCAAATTTATTTTAGTTGGTGATGCACCTGCTAAAGAAATAATAAATTATCAAATCAAACAAAAAATATAAAAAATGAATTTGTTTTTATTGATTTTGTTGAAGATGTTAGATCTATATTAACTGAAATAGATGTCTTTGGTTATCCATTAATGCCTTATCATACTTGTTCTACCGAAAATGCAATATTAGAAGCTATGGCAGTAGGGATACCTCCTGTATTATTAAATCAGTTAACAGAAAAGTATATTGTAGAAGATGGGATAACAGGTTTTATAGTAAATAATAAAGAAGAATATGGCAAAATAATTAGATATTTATATAAAAATGAAGATGTGAGAAAAAAGTTGGTGAAAATGCGAGAAAATATGTTCTTAACAAATATACAAGCAAAAACTTTTTAAATAATTTTTATAGAAATTGTGAAATAACTATGACATATCCTAAAAAGATAATAGAATTAAAAAAATTTTAGGGAATACACCAGCTGAATGGTTTATGTCATGTTTAGGGAATGATTATGAAGTATTTAAAATTAGTTTTGATTTAGGAATCAATAATAAAAGTGATATCATTAAAAAATTAAAAAAGATACAAGTCCATTGTTAAAATTAAAAAATAAGTCATCAGTTTTACATTATTATAGAGAATATCAAAATGACAAATTTCTTGCATATTGGGCAAGATTATTAAGAGAGGAGAATATAAATGAAAGATAAAAATATGGAGTTTAAGATACAAATTGAAGAATTACTCTTTTCAAGTATAAAGATATCTCAAATAAATAATTTGTTAAGAGAAATTCAATCCAATGAAGTATATATCTATGGAGCTGGTAATGTTGGTAATATGACATATAATTTGCTTAAAAAATTTAATATTGATATAAATGGATTTATTGATAGGAAAGCTGATACTGTTAAGATATATATGAATAAACCTGTATATAAAATTGAAGACAAAACTATTAATAAAGAAAATACATTTATAATTATTGCTTTTTATGCGATTATGAAGAGTTTAAAAATATAAAGCAAAGGCTCAATAACTTAGGATATAGAAATATTTTATATTATTATGATATTTATAATATAGCAATTATGAAAGAAACTTTTAATTTTGATACAAATAAAGCAAGAGATATTAACATTTCAGAAAATTATAGAGAAAAAATATTAAAAGTTTCTGAATATTTATATGATGACAGATCACAAGAAATTTATTATAAATTTTTGATGCATTATTATCTTGTAACCAAGATAAATTTGCTACACCAGATAAAGATCCTCAGTATTTTATAAAAGATGTTAATTTTAATAAAGGTTATTCAAGATTTGTAGATTGTGGTGCCTTTAATGGGGATACAGCATTTATGATAAAAGAAGAAATCGGGCAAATAGAGAAAATAGCTTTATTTGAACCAGATATAAACAATTTTAATCAATTAATAAAAAATATAAAACAAAATCATATTGCTAAAGAACATATTTTATTTCCATGTGGTGTATGGAATAATAATGAAATAAAATCATTTGTTTCTGGAAAAGATTCTATAAGTTCTATTTCAACTGAAGGGAATGTCTATGTACAATGTGTGGTATTAGATGATGTATTAATAGGATTTAATCCAACTTTCATAAAAATGGATATAGAAGGTGCTGAAGTTGAAGCTTTATTAGGTGCTCAAGATATTATAAAAGAATGTGCCCCAGATTTAGCGATAAGTGTTTATCATAAAATTGAGCATATGTGGGAAATACCGCTTTTAATAAAAGATATCAATCCTAATTACAAACTTTATTTAAGAAGTCATGGATTACGAGGAATGGAAACTATATTATATGCAACATAGTGCGGAATTTTAATGTATTAGGGGAAGTATTTATGACAGGAAAAATAAAACCAAGTTATGATACCAATCGTAAAAGACTTGCAGATATAATACCATTATCGACACCATTTACTATATTTATTGAGCCTACTCGTTATTGTAATTTTAAATGTTTTTATTGTCTTCATAGTACAAAAGATTATAAAGATGGTGAATGGTCAAAAACAGGTTATGAAATAAAACATATGGATGAAAAACTATATGATAAAATTTTAGAAAATATATGTAAGTTTCCTAATAAACCAAAGAGAATAGTTTTTCAGGATTAGGAGAACCTTTAATGAATAAAAACTTGCCTTATATGATATCTCAAGTAAAAAATTAAATTTAGCAGAAAGAATAGATATTTTAACAAATGCATCACTTTTAACACCTGAGATGACAGATTTGCTTATAAAGGCAGGAACAACTAGAATACAAATTTCACTTCAGGGTTTACATAGTGAAAAATATAAGCAAGTTTCTAATGTAAATATAAATTTTGATGAAATTTATAATAATATTTCTTATTTATATAAAAATAAAAATCAATGCACAGTTTTTGTTAAAATTATTGATGCATTATTAGAAAGTAAAGAAGATGAGGAAAAATTTTATAATTTATTTGGTGAAATATGTGATCAAATGTATATTGAGCATTTAATAACTTTGCAACAACAAATGGGAGATCATAATGGCAGAGCAGACGATTCAAGAAATCTTAATAACGAAAAAGTAGAATTTCGTTATGTTTGTCCTGTTATATTTTATATGATACAAATAGATGTTGATGGTAATGTTTTTCCATGTCCAGTAGGAGGATTGCCTAAAAATTTTGCTATTGGTAATATAAAAGAACAGCCATTAACTGAAATATGGAACAGTAAAAAAGAAAAAATTTAATTAAATCTCATTTGAGTTTTGATAGAAAAAAATACCTGTATGTTCAAATTGTAAGGCTTGTGCTTGTGTTTTGGATAGAAATGAATATTTAGATGATGTTGCAAAGGATTTGTTAAATTTTTTGATTAGAGAAAAAGGAGAGATTATAAATGACATCAGAAATTAAACCAATATGTGGAGTTAATCGAGTTAAACTTGCAGATGTTGTTCCTTTAGATACACCATTTACTATATATTTATTTCCTACAACTTATTGCAATTTTAAGTGTAATTATTGTGCACATTCATTAGGAATAGAAAAAATGAAAGAGAAATATGGATTTAAACCTGAAACTATGTCTATGGAAACATATAATAAAATTATTCAACAATTAAAGGAGTTTCCAAATAAATTAAAGGTATTATCATTAACTGGTCAAGGTGAACCATTAATCAATAAAAATTTACCTCATATGATTAGTATTGCTAAAGAAGCAGGAGTAGCAGAAAGAATAGAGATAATAACAAATGCATCATTATTAAGTAATAGTGTTTCAAATCAATTAATTGATGCTGGTTTAGATGTAATAAGAATATCTATTCAAGGACTTACATCTGCTAAATATAGAGATATATGTCGTTATAATTTGGATTTTGATGAATTAGTTTCAAATATAAAATATTTTTATCAAAATAGAAAACAATGTAAGGTATATGTAAAAATTATGGATATATCATTAGAGAAAGGTGAAGATAAAAAGTTTTACGATATTTTTTCTAATATAAGTGATAGAATGTTTATAGAACAATGTAAACCTGTGTATGATGGAGTAGAATATGGTAGAAAAATATCAACTGTAACAGATAGATATGGTAGAGTTCACAAAAAAGGAAGTATGTCCATTGCCATTTTATATGTTAGGAATATTCCCTAATGGAGATGTAGAACCTTGTGATACAATTTACAAACCGATAATTTTGGGGAATATACATGAAGAAAGTTTAATAAACATGTGGAATGGAAACAAATTAAAACAATTTAGATTGTTGCAATTAGAAAAGAAAAGAGAAAATAATATTAAATGTAGGGTATGTTGTGCACCTAATGATGTTGCACATCCTGAAGATGATTTAGATGATGACTGTGATGAAATTATAGATAGAATAAATCAAAAATAATAATAAATGTAAAGGAATGATGGCATGAAGAGTGATATCGTAAAAGGAATAACACCTGGAGGTAAGCGTGCAGTATTAGGGGATGTTTTACCATTAAGCAATCCATTTTTAGTACAGATATTTCCAGTATATAGCTGTAACTTTAGGTGTAATTATTGTATATATGCTCTTCCTAAAAGTAGACATGGGTATATATCAAATAAAGTTTTTATTGAATTAGATATGTTTAAAAAGTGTATTGATGATATGGTAGATGCTAATTGGAAATTAAAAATGCTTAGATTTGCTGGTATAGGAGAACCATTGTTACATAAAGATATTGATTTTATGATAAAATATGCCAAAGATAATAATATTGCTGATAGTGTTGATATAGTAACAAATGGAGTATTATTAAACGAAAAGCTTTCAATGAGATTGATTGAAGCAGGCATAGACAAGTTAAGAATTTCTATACAAGGAATATCAACAGAACACTATAAAAATGTATGTGATGTTAATATAGACTTTGATAAGTTTGTAAAAAATATAGAATATTTTTATAAAAATAGAGGTAGAACAAAAGTATATATAAAGATTATAAATTCTGTTTTGAAAGATGATGAATATAATGTTTTTTTGATATATTTGGAGATATTTGTGATGAGAATAGCTATAGAAAACTTAACACCAACTGTAAAAGGTATAGATTATACAAAAATTACTAAAAATGATAATTTTAATTTAACCCAAAATGGTACTCTAATTATTGATACCCAAATATGTCCACAACCATTTTATATGATGCAAATAAATCCAGATGGATGTGTTGTTCCTTGTTGTTCAATGAGTTATCCATTAGTAATAGGTAATATTTTAGAAGAAAAAATAGCACAAATATGGAATGGGAAAAAATTTAATGAATTTAGACGTAATATGCTTGAAGGAGTAAAAAATGCGTCTAATGTATGTTCAGAATGTTCGTTATATAAATATGGAACATATAAAGAAGATGTTTTAGATTCTTATGCTGAACAATTAAAGAATTTATATTAATTTTTTAAAAATTGTTGTAGGATATAAAAATTAAAATTCTGTATACCTTTTCAAATATAAATATTACAAAAAATGAAACTATATAAAACTGCGATGTCATTATCAAAAGTAGTTTTAAATCTACTGAAGTTTGAATAGTATTTTTAAAAGAATTAGAGATAAATTTATTAATACCATAATTAAATTTTTACATAGGAGTGAATTATAAAAATGAAAGCTGTTATTCTAGCTGGAGGTTTTGGTACTAGATTAAGTGAAGAAACTATAAAAAACCAAAGCCTATGGTTGAAATAGGTGGAAAACCAGTTCTATGGCACATAATGAAAATATATTCACATTTTGGTATAAATGATTTTATTATATGTTGTGGATATAAAGGATACATTATTAAAGAATATTTCTATAATTATTATATGCATATGAGTGATGTGACTATAGATTTGAGTACAGGAAATATTAATTATTACAATTGTAAGGCAGAGCATTGGAAAGTTACTTTAGTTGATACAGGATTACATACAATGACTGGTGGAAGAATAAAAAGAATAAAGGAATATGTTGGTAACAAAACCTTTATGTTGACTTATGGAGATGGTGTAGCAGATGTGGATATAAATAAATTACTATATTTTCATAAAAAACATGGTAAAATAGCAACAGTAACAGCTGTTCAACCACCTGGAAGGTTTGGAGCGTTAGAAATTATTAATGAAGGTCAAGTCAACACTTTTTAGAAAAACCAATTGGAGATGGTGGTTGGATAAATGGAGGTTTTTTGTTTTTGAACCAGATATTTTTAATTATATAATTGATGATACTACAGTTTTAGAAAGGGAACCACTAAATAGGCTAGTTGAAGAAAATAATTTAATGGCATATAAACACTATGGATTTTGGAGACCTATGGATACAATGAGAGATAAATATGAACTAGAAAATTTATGGCAAAATGGTTTAGCTCCGTGGAAGGTATGGGAGTAAGGTAGTAATCAAATATTTATAGGAGGATACTAATATGGAAATAGTAAGAACAGAGTTAGAGGGTGTCTATATAATAAAGAATTTTATTTTTAATGATAATAGAGGTAACCTTATAAAAGTTTATAATAGAAAAACTTTTGATGATTTTGGAATAAGTTTAGAAATAAAGGAACTTTATTATACAATATCAAAAAAATGTCATAAGAGGAATGCATTTTCAATTAAAGCCATATGAAGTTGATAAGTTGGTTTTTGTTACTAAAGGAAGAATATTAGATGTTGTATTAGATTTAAGAAAGGAATCAAAAACATTTAAAAAATTTATATCTGTAGAATTAGACCAATACAATATGAATTCTATATATATTCCAAAAGGATATGCACATGGATATAAATCTTTAGAAGATGATTCAATAGTAAATTATGCTACAACACGAGAATATAATCCTGTTTATGATACTGGTATTAGATGGGATAGTTTTGGTATGGATTGGAAAGTAGATAATCCTATTATTTCTGAAAAAGATATGAAATTGATAAAATTAGACGAATTTAACGATTGGTTTTAAGGGTGATTACAATGAAGACTGTTTTGGTTACAGGAGCTACTGGATATGTTGGTTCAAATTTAGTAAAAACATTAGTTAATTTAGGTTATAATGTACATATAGTCGTTAGAAAAGAGTCTAAACTTGAAGTACTAGAGAGTTTTTAGACAAAATAAAAATATTTGTTTATGATTATAAAATAGAAAATTTGATAAATTATTTTTTAAAACATAAATTTGATGCTATATTTCATTTAGCATCATTATTTATAGCAGAACACGATTCAAATCAAATTGATGATTTATTAAAAAGTAATATAATATTTGGTACACATATATTAGAGGCTATGAAATACGGAAATGTTAAAAATATGGTTAACATTGGTACATATTGGCAACATTATAAAAATGAAGAATATAACCCCGTGTGTTTGTATGCTGCTTCAAAAGAAGCTTTTGAAAAAATAATTGAGTTTTATATTCAAGTTGAAAATATAAAAGTTATTACATTGAAGTTATATGATATCTATGGAATAAATGATAAAAGAAAAAAATAATAAATATATTAAAAGAACATATTAATTCAGATGAATTATTGTTAATGACAAAAGGTGAACAATTATTAGATCTAGTATATATTGACGATGTTGTTGAAGGAATTATAAAGGCATATGAACATATTATTAAAGAAGATGTCGCAAAACATTATAAATATGCACTATCTTCTAATAAAAAATAAAGTTGAAAGAATTGGTTGAAATTATAGAGGAAATTTGCGGTAAAAAACTCAAAATTGTTTGGGGTGGAAAAGATTATAGAAAAAGAGAAATATTTACACCTATAAATTTGTATGAAAATTTACCAGGGTGGTATCCAAAAATATCATTAAAAGAAGGGTTAGAAAGAATAATAAAACAAATTGAATAAATTGATAAATAAAATATATGGTTGCAAAAATAGATTTTGTGAAAATGTGGATTACTTTTAAGAAATATTTGTTTTCTAAACGAATTTAAGTGGCTTGATAGTCAAGAAAAAATACAAATAATAATTTAGAAAAAGTTATTCACAAATTTAAAGAAATTGAAATAAGTAAAAATAATGTATTTTGAGGTTAGTGAAGGAAAATATAAAAGTTTTACGGTTAGAAAAGTAGAAATATCAATTGTTGTGAAATTTTGCAGTCGACTATGATAAATAAAATATTAGGAGGTTAAAATGAGAGGTTTTTTAAAAATATATATGAAGGAAAAAGAGTGCTTTTAACAGGTTCAACGGGTTTTAAAGGCTCTTGGCTTTCAATATGGCTTAATAAACTTGGAGCTGAGGTTATAGGATATTCTTTAGATCCTCCTACACAACCTTCTCTTTTAATATATGTAATTTAGATAAAAAGATTAATAACATAACAGGTGATATTAGGGATGAACAAAAATTAATAGAAGTGTTTAAGAAATATAAACCAGAAATAGTATTTCATTTAGCAGCTCAACCTTTAGTTAGACGTTCATATATTTTTCCTAAAGAAACTTATGAAATAAATATTATAGGGACTGTAAATATATTAGATATTGCTAAAAATATTGATAGTATTAAGGCAGTAGTTGTAATTACCACAGATAAGTGTTATGAAAATAAAGAATGGATTTATGGATATAGAGAAACAGATCCTATAGGAGGATTTGATCCATATAGTTCTAGCAAGGGATGTGTGGAATTAATAGTATCTTCATATAGAAATAGTTTTTATAACGAAAAAGGAATAGCTTTATCTTCAGTGAGAGCAGGTAATGTAATAGGAGGAGGGGACTGGGCAGAGGATAGGCTTATACCTGATTTTGTAAGAGCGGTTTCGCAAAATAAACCAGTAATAGTAAGAAATCCATTAGCAATAAGACCTTGGCAATATGTCTTGGAGCCTTTGTCAGGTTATTTATGGCTTGGAGCGTTGATGCTTGAAGATAAAGAAAAATATAGTAGTTCTTGGAATTTCGGACCTAATGATACAGATGTCTTAAATGTAAGTGAAATTTTAAATTTAGCTATAAAAAATTGGGGCAAGGGAAATATAGAACTTGATAGAAATTCACAACTTCACGAAGCAAATTTTTGAAACTTGACATAAGTAAAGCACGAACTTACCTTCAGTGGTATCCTGTATATGATGTATATAAAGCTATAAATAAAACAATAGAGTGGTATAAGATATATTATGAAAATAATAATGAAGACATGTATGAATATACTTTAAAGCAAATAGAAGAATATGAAAGGGAAGCAAAAATAAAAAATATGAAATGGAGTGAATAAAAGTAATCGTTAATTATATTGATACATCGATAACCCATTTATCTTTATCAATAAGGCTCTTTGTCAATAGTTGGGGCGGGCATTAGATTAGAATGCCTGTCCTTTCTTATTTGATAAGGATTTTAGCAAGATAGATAGGATGAGGGAGTTTACCCTTAAAAAATTGCACGACAAAAAGACCAACGATAGTTGGATTTTCTAAAATACAATATTTAACAGATTACTTGTTACAACAATGAAGAATTCTATTCCTGAATCTATCAAAATTTCTATAGCCGAAGGCTATTCTTTTAATAACTTTGATTTTATTATTAAATCCTTCTATACAAGCATTTGTATAAGGAATATCAAAAGAATTACAAATCTCATTAAAATATCTGATATAGGTATTTGCACATCTTTTGAATTCATTGATACCACTATTTTGTGCAAGTTTAATCCAATCTTTTAAGAGGACACGAGCTTCGTTAGAAGAAGGTGAAGCATCAATAATACTCAATAACTTTTCCTTTAAAGTGTGGGCAATTGCTAATTCACTATTATAAGAAAACATAACTTGTAAAGCTAACTTTGAATCTGTATCAAGTAAGCCATATCTTTTTAAAATAAGCTTTTTATTTCTTTTAAAGTATTTTCTTAATTTAATTGATAGTTCTCTTTGGATACGTTTTCTTACCGCTTCTACTGCCCATATGACTTGTCTAATATAGTGAAATTTATCTATAACAATTACAGCATTTTTGAAATAAGTTTTAGCTAAATCAATATAGGGTTGCCACATATCACAAATAAAGTGTGTAACGCTATTGCGATTTTTAATTTTTCTAAAATAATCTATAAGAATATGCTCTTTTCTATCTTTAATAATGTCTAGTATTTTATGATTAACAGGATCGACTATTGCACAATGATATTTAGAACCACTAGAGTTACCTTTAAATTCATCTATAGATATTATTTTAGGTAAATTAGTAGGAGAAGAGTAAGATACATTATCAAAAATACGTTTTATAGTATCGATAGATAGATTAGTTTTTCTAGCAACTGATGTCATACTATATTCATTAGATAATTCATTAATTACAAACATAGCTAATCTATTAGTTATTCTATGATAACGAGGTAAAAATTCTATATGTTCATAAAATCTTTTGCCGCAGGCATTACAACGATATCTACGTTTTTTAAGAATGATAAAAGTATGTTTAAAGAATAAGGGTATGCCTTTAATACGCTGAATTCTATAATCGTGAACTCTTGTAACTTTGGAATTACAATTAGGGCAAGTATAAATTTTTTCTTAGTTTCTAAGTATATCTCAATGTACGTGTTATTATGAATAATCTTTTTATAATAACATCTTTAAAACCTAATAAATTTTTGATAGAATTATTAGTGTGCACTTGATGGATGCCTCCTTTTAGGTAAGGTTTTTGTTTGGTTACTTTAATTTTACCAGGTGTCTAATCAGGTGCACATATTTTTTGTAAAAAATATGTTGGGGCTACGCCCCAACATTTATTATAGAACCAACATTTGAAAGATAGGTGTTAAGATGAGAACAATTATATCTTTTATTGTTAAGTATGAAACACTAATGGGCTCAATTATAGGGGCATTATTAGCTGCATTTTTGGTATATTAACACAAGTATGGTTAGATAAAAAGAGAAAAAGCAGAAGCTAAAAATATTACTGAATTAGTAAAGTATGAAATGGATTTGAATTACCAATTAGCAAAACAAATGGCAATAACAAAAGAAGGCATATATGAATTTAAAACAGACTATTATGACAGATTTTTAGATAAAATAATGCTAATAAATAATGATATGATAAAAAGTAAGATATTAGATATTTATATTGATTTAAAGTTATATAATGCTGGAATTAATTCGCAATATGGTTTGATTATTAAAAAATTAGAGAATTAAATCAGGTTTCTAAATGGGGACTAAAAATAGAAACTGAAGAAGAATTAAATAGAGAAATTTCAATTTATCAAATGAAAAAATAAAGGAGAAATAAAGGAGTTGGAATTAGCTAATTATCAAGCTAAAGATAAAAGAGGATATTATGGTATAATATGTAGTATAGATAATCTAAGTAATAAAATAGAAAGAGTTTTTAGAAATAACAATTAAACTGTGGAACAGTGCTACAAATTTTAAGTGACAATTCATGAACATGGAAAAAAGAGTAAGAAAATAAATTAAACATATAGTGTCTTAAAAAATTAAGGGGTTGATACCATGGACATAGCCGCCCTATCAATAAACCTAAACCAAGCAAAAGTAGCCCAACAACCAAGCATAGCTGTAATGAAACTTGCAATGGAAACAGGAAAACAAACAGCCAATGAACAAGTGAAGATGATTGAAAAGAGCATAGATCCAAATTTGGGAAAAATAATAGATGTAAGTGTGTGATAAAATGGATAATGAAGAGTTAATACAACAACTAAACTTAATAAAATACAGGCTTAGGATGATAGATTTAATAGAAGAAAAACTATTGAAAATGAGAGCCTTAGCCTGTTTAGTTAAAGAGAAAGAAATGGATAAAGAAGAAATAGATAAGATAAATAAAGAAATACAAAGACTTGCAAAGGAAGTTAATGCATTAGATGAAGAGAGTAGGGTAATGATAAATACGGGGATTTGACTAACCCAAATTGATAGACTTTTATTGAATCAATTAGGGTTCAATTCCCTCGCCTCCAGCAAAACTATACGTTTCATTGATACCATAAGCCTTGAGAAATCAGGGCTTTTTGCTTTTGAATGGCAGCTATATAACATATAACTTTTATCCCTGATTTAGTGCAGGATGAAATTAAAAGAGAAAAGAAGTAAAGGATAAAAGATAGAAGGGAGTTTTTAGGTAAGATTATATGTGGTGACTGTGGAAGTTTTTACGGCAGAAAGTTTTGGGAATCTATGTAAAAACTTAAGAGGGGAATATCGGAGAAAATAAAAGTATTTAAAGAGGTTAGAGTAATCTAGATTCTTTTTATACCGTTTTAAACAGTTGAAGTATATAATTAAAATAATATGTAAATTTAAGTTTATTTATATCAAACAATTAAATGGAATATGGGATATGTAGAATAATGTAGAAAAAAATAGAAAAAATATAGTTGACAATATATATATATATATATAATATTATTGTAAATGAATTGGATATAAATGCTATAAATATCAAAATATATACTTATTTGATAATTATATACGGTAACTTTAGGAGGAATTTTATGTTAAATATTAAGGATGGATAGGAATTAAAAATAAGTAACCTTCTTTCTTTAAGAAAGAAAATGACACAAGAAGAAGTAAAGGAAGAAATGATGAAGATAGGAGAGTTTTTAAATCAAAAAAGTTAATGAAGATTGGACCAGTAGTAACGGCAACATTACAAGTAGAAATGAAAAATGGTCAACTAACTATTGATATGGAAATACTAGTATCAGTAGATAGAGAAATAGAATCTAATAGTACAAGTGAATATAATTTTAAAAAGGTATTTCACTTAGTAAATGCTGTATTTGTAATACATGTTTGGAAAGTAATGTTATTAAAAAACACATATAATGAAATGATGAATTATATAAATACAAATAATTTACAACAATAACTGCAGTATATAATATGACTGTATCTGATATAAAAGATGGACAAGCATTAGATGAGTTAATTGTAGATGTATATTTAGGGGTGAGTTCATATAGCCTATAGTAAATAGGTGTACTATGTGTATATAATCAACCGGTTGATTTATATAAAATAAAGAGCATGTTCTAGAAAATAACCAAGATTTAATAATGTTATTAGGTTATTTAGTAACAATATTTTTAAATTTATATATTTGCTCAAAAAGTTAAGTTGCTTAATTTTGCTAATACAAAACATGTTATTCTCCTCCTCTGTGGATAGTTTTAGATATTTGTATAATTTAATAATGCCACAGTGGAGGAGAATAAAAAGCCTTACGGCTAAAAAAAGTAAAATCATTGGTTGCATAATTCTTCAACCGACTATATAATACAAAAATAAGGAGGTTAAAATATGGTACAAAAGATATTTAAAAAGTCAATTACAGTTTTATTATTAGGCATATCTTTAACAGGTGTGGTTGCTTTAGCAGCATCTCAATCATTAAATAATGGTGGAGCAACATGGTCAGGAGGAATATCAGACGACAAGGTATATTCAAAGATTGTTGATAATAAAGTGGATGGATTGGCATATAAAGCTACTGTTTGGGTAAAAAATGATAAAGGTAATTATAATGAAGTTACAGATAAAACAAAAGGTATGGGTGAATTATATAAAATATATGTTGATATAGGGGCAACACATAGTAGTTTCTTAACACCTAACAAAGCAGGATATAAGAATTTTGAGGTAGTAAAGGCAACTGGAAATTAAATGTATTTAACATTATCAAAATCCAATGCATTAATTTGCATTGGATTTTGATAATAAAATTCATAAAGCTATACAGGGGGATAAAATATTATATGAAGAAGGTATTTAATATAATTGGTATATTATTAGGAATATATTTAATTTATACATTTCTAATATTTGTTAATTCTTCAGAATATCGTTTAAGTAGTGATATATATGATATTTCTATTGATAACAAGAGTATAACATATGTGATAAATTAAAGGAATATGCAGAAAAAAGCGATACAACAATAGTATTAATTAACTTTAAAAATACAAGTTTTTTAATTGTGATCTTGAGTTTACATTTATTAATCCAGATAAAAATATTAAAATGGGTAGACAAAAAGTATTTTACCAGGTCACAAAATTGTATATAAAGATATTAATGATATTAGAGCAGAAAAAGTGAAATATTTTCATGTGATTTTTGCTGACGAAGGAAAAGTTGAGAAGATAAAATATTTATTAGAACAAGATGAATATAAAATTAATTTTATTGAAAAAAGAGATAAAATTAAAATTAGTTGGTCGTTTATTTTTACAGACTTTAATATTAAGTTTTATGGAACACTTATGATGTTATTGTTTTTAAGCATAGTAATGTATTATGTACATAGATTAAAGGAAATTGGAATTTTAAAGTTAAACGGTTGGAGTGACAGAAAAATTATTTCAAGGCTTTTTTTAGAATGTATGGTCAAATAATGCGGTTTAGCTTGATATTAATCATACCTTTTGGTATTTATATTATGTTTGTTGATATAACAAAATTAAATTTATATATTAATCTTATAATAGTTATATATATGCTATTGATTTTGGTTTTTGCTATATCTGCAATTATAAGCATTATTTTTGTAAATAATATTAATCAGGTTCAGGTTATAAAAAACAAAAAATAATAGAATAGTGTTTTACACTTTAATGGCATTTAAGACTATTATTGTAGTAATATTATTAATAACAATTAATACATCAATAGAAAAAATAAATTTGGTTAAGCATACTATATTTAATATTAATAAATTAAGTAAATATAATCTTTATAGTGTAAAAACTTCATGTACCCCAGAAAAAGAGTTAAATGAGAAGATTAATAAAATGATAGATTCTATTGATACTAGTCACTTTTATTTATATAAGGGAGATGAGATAGAATATAATAAACTTAATAAATTCATTTCTAATAAAAACTTAGAAGTTATGAAGAAAAAATTGCAGTTATAATTTCACCTAATATGTTAAAATATTTAAATGTTTTAGATGAAAATGGAGAAAGAGTTTCAGAAAATAGAGTTGATGAAACTACATTATTAATACCATTGCATTACAAAGAATTTGAAAATAAAATTTTAGAAGAATATAATATAGAAGATAGTGTAGCACACAAATATACACATGAAGACATTATATACATTCTAGATGGACAAGTATATAATTCATTTATACATCCAGATATGTATAATTATGATTGTATTTTTATTTTTAGAAATGTTTATAAAGATGAATATTATATATATGGATTTGATTTTTAGATGAATTTGCCGCCAAAAGACTTGAAAAGGGATTTGAAGACATTGGAATAAATGAGGGTAGTATAAATGTTATTCCGCTTAAAGCTGAATACGACCAAAGAATTAATGATTTACAATTGGCTCTTTATGAAAACATTTCTTATGTGTTCAATAGTTTTTAGCATTTTTGGTATGTGTAATTTCATTGGTAATTATTTTTCTTGAACTAAGAAAAAAGAATTTGGTGTATATAAATTTATTGGTAAACAACCTGTTAAAACAATATTAAAGTTTATTACAATGAATTGTGTAGTTACAATAGTCATTGCAGTAATGATAAATCAGATACTTGTATTAATAATATTTATTGAAATTTTAATATACAGCATATATATATATATGTATTTGAATAATAAAGCGATATTATCATTAAAAGGTGAATAATTTGGGAGGGAACACAGTGATTATTAAGTTGGAAAATATAAAAAAAGATATGGAGAAAAAGAAGTTTTAAGAGATTTTAATTTAGAAATAAAAAAGGTGAGTTTATTGGTATAATAGGAAAAAGTGGAGCTGGTAAATCAACATTATTGAATATTATAGGATTATTAGAGGAATGTGATGATGGTAAAGTAATAATTGAAGGAGATGAGATAAAAACAAAAGATAGAAAAAAATACAAAGCTTATTGAAAAATAAAATAGGGTATTTATTTCAAAATTATGCCCTAATAGATGATTTAACGGTGTATGAAAATCTAAAAATAGTATTAGAGGGTAAAGATAAAGAAATGAATAAAAATTAATTTTAGAAGCTTTAAACAAGGTTGAATTAGGAAATATTTTAGATAAAAAAATTTATCAATTATCTGGAGGAGAACAGCAAAGAGTAGCAATAGCTAGATTGATATTAAAAAGAAGTGAAATAATTTTAGCAGATGAGCCTACAGGAAGTTTAGATAGAATAAATGGAAAAAGAATAATGGAATTGCTTAGAGAGTTAAACAATCAAGGTAAGACAATTATTATTGTTACTCATGATGAGCATGTAATTGAATATTGTACACGAGTGATAAATTTATCATAAAAATAGCCCTTGATAACGTCCGTAGATTCGTATAAATTTATTTAAATATAATTAAAACAAACTGGAGATTATTATGGTAGTTAAATCCCATAGTAATTTTTATTTTTATAGGAATTACTAAATAATTAGATAGTGTAACTGTTGTACAATATTATTTTTGTAACCGTCAAAATTAAGAACATAGATATCTCATCCTCCCATTGATAGAATAAAAGCAAATATTATTAATGGGAGGTAATTTATGGGTAAAAAATTAAGCCATGCTAAATGGGAAGAATGTATAAAGGCTAATAATACCTAAAAGGGTGCGTAGCCACAAACTACTCACCCTTTAATATTGCACTCCATAAACAAAATCAAAAATTTCTCTAAAAACATCATTTCAACCTGCCTATACATTTCAAAATCGCCAAAGGTATTTATATTTTTAAATATATACTGTGAGGCTTCCTCAGAAACATTACACATGAGCTTGAATCATAGCAGGGTTTAGACCATGAATATTTTTAAGTAAAGCAATTGGTGCTAGAAGCTCTGCAGCAATCAATAAAAAGACATTTATATAAAGAAAATTTTGACAATCGACAATTATTGACCAAATTTGTTGTTGAATAATAGTATAATTTATCTAATAAACTAACAATGTTTTAATAAAATTATTTATTTTTAGGAGGCGTTCCATGGCCCAAATAGCTTCTTTTAAAGATCTAAATTGAAAGTCTATTCTACAATGAAATTTATGAAGAACTATCTAACTTTATTGAAGAAAATCCTGATAGAATTGAATGTAGTACATACTTTGTAAAATCACCTGATGAAGCGGAGTTATATGATTATAGAGTTAATGCTATTGATATAATACCTTCAGAAGGAAATGAAATAATATTTGATTTGATAGTTGCTGCTGAAGTAAAAATTGCTGAAACTGTAAAAGAGATAGGAGAACTGATGAAACTGAACAATGGTTTATTATATCTTGCAATGCAGAATTAAATAATGGCATAAATAATTTTAACATAAAAAGGGTGGCGGTATATAACAATGATAGGAGTAATTTAAAACTACGTTCTTCAGAAAGTCTAATTCCCATAATAAAGAAGGAAGAACTTGATTTCGTTGCAGAAGTTTTTCTAAAAAATATTTTCCTGAAGCATTAGAAAAACCAATGAAAGTATTACCCCAAATAATTGTAGAACGAATGGGGCTTGAACTATTAGAAATGAATATAACAAAATCATCAAAAGCATTTGGACAAATAGTCTTTGATGATTGTGAATTTGAATACTTTGATATTGAAAAAATAGTTACGAAAAAAATTTATCAAAAAGGAACTATAATAGTAGATCCTAAGAATTATTTTATGCGAAATTTAGGTTCAGTTAATAACACAATAATACACGAGTGTGTGCATTGGGAATTACATAGAAAATACTTTGAACTTGTAAATTTATATAATGAATATAAAAAATATATATTATGCAATATAACTGAAACCACAAAACCAAAACAAGGGTGGAGCCCATATGAAATAATGGAATGGCAAGCCAATGCTTTAGCACCTAGAATATTAATGCCAGCTAAGCAAACAAAAGAAAAAATAGAAGAATTAATTGAAAAGAATAAAAAAGTTTTAAATACTACAAGAAAAACTGATATTTTAGAATCGGTTATATATGAATTAGCTGACTTTTTGGTGTATCAAAACTTGCTGCAAAAATTAGGATGATAGATTTGGGATATCATGAAGTAGAGGGGATATATCTATTTGTTGATAATCATTATGTAACAAGTTATATTTCGGAACAAAACGCATTAAAAAATAATCAAACTTATACAATAGAAGTTCAAGATGCACTTTTTTACTTTATGCAGATGAAAAATTTAAAGAAACTGTAAAAAAGGAAACTTTATATTTATAGACAATCACTTTTGTATTAACGATTCTAAATATATAAAAAGTGATGAATTAGGAAATATAAGTTTAACGGATTATGCAAGAGAACATATAGAAGAATGTTGCTTAATTTTTGATTTTAATTTTAATAAGAATAATAAATATGGATTAGAATTTTATAATGAAAACTTACTTTTTAGAAGCTTAATTTCGGATAAAATAGTTGAGATAAAGTATGATGAAAATAAGCAAAATGAAGAAGTTAAAAAAGGGCAAAAGATTTAAAAGATACAGCTAAGGATATTTTGAAAATTAAGAAGCAACTTCCAAATGATTTTTCTGGGACTTTAGTTGCACATATGAAAAGAAAAAAATGCTCTGTTGAAAAATTAGCAGAATTATCTTTAGTAGGAGAAAAGACAATACAGCGGATGAGAAATGATGAAAATTATCAAGTTAGTTTAGAAAATATAATTGCAATTTGTATAGGACTCCAACTTGAAGAAGAATTTAGTTATGATTTAATTAAAAAAGCAGGTTATAGTTTTAGAGAAACAGAACAACATATAATATATGAATTGTTAATTCGAAATTGTTATATGCATTCAATTCACTATTGCAATGAGATTTTAATGGAAAATAATATGAAACCCTTGGGAACAATGAAATGATAAATAGTTTTTTATATAACCGGACATAAAATGTCTGGTTATTTTTTGATTTAATATATTATTCTCAAGTTCAAACCTTTGAAAATTATAAAAATTATGAAGAAAATAGGACATTCCATGTCCGGGTAAAATTCAATTTTAGATTTAATATTAAATTAAAGAGTTGGCCAACTCAATAAAATCAAACAGATTTTATAAGGAGGGCATATATAATGAACCAATTACAATTGATTGACGAAAGAGAAGTTTTAGGAAAAGATTTTAGAATTTATGGAACTTTAGAAGAACCGTTATTTTTAGCAAAGGACGTGGCAGATTGGATTGAATATAGTGACGTTTCAACAATGATTAGAACTGTAGATGAAAGTGAAAAGCTGATACAAAGAATGTTTGTATCAGGTCAAATTAGAGAAGTATGGTGCCTTACTGAAGATGGCTTATATGAAGTATTAATGCAAAGTAGGAAACCTATAGCAAAGGAGTTCAAGAAAAAGTAAAAGAAATTTTAAAAGATATACGTAAATACGGGGTATATGCTACCAATGATGTAATAGAAAAAATGTTAAAAGACCCAGATACAATGATAAAGACACTACAAGCATTAAAGGAAGAAAGAGAAAAAGTGGCCCAATTAAAAGAAGTAGTTAAAGACCAAGATGAAAAACTTAAGCTTTTAGAAATTTACAGAAACTAAATGAAATGCTAAGGGCCTCGGATATTGGTGCATATTATGGTATTACAGCAAAGGATTTTAACCGTATCATGCAAGATGCAGGTGTTATTAAAAAATAGATTCAAATATTAAAGGAAGAAAAATTTACTATGTAATGACCTCTAAATACAGCCACACTAAGTATTGTCAGGTAATCACTGAAACTTTAGATAATGGTAAAAGAATTAAGACTAATGTATGGACTCAGATTCATTGGAATTTATTGATGGGATTATGAACCAATATGGATACAGATTTGAAATTTAGAAGAAGGGAGATAAATTAATTGGAGTAATATTATTTCCACATCAAATACAAGCATTGGAGCAAACCCAAAATTTAAACAGAGTGGCCTATTATTTGGATATGGGCCTTGGAAAAACCTATGTATGCTCTGAGAAGATGAAACAGCTAAATGCACCATATAATCTTCTAATTTGTCAAAAGTCCAAAATCAAAGACTGGGCGGAGCATTTTAAACTCTACTATGACTACAATGTGGTTATTTATAAAAACCAGACCATTGAATCTATACCAGAACACAGTGTAATTATCATAAATTACGATTTGGTATGGCGTAGGCTACAGTTAAAACAATTAAGGAATTTCACATTAATACTTGATGAATCACAGTATATAAAAAATGAAACATCAAAGAGGTCAAAATTCATATTAAGCCTAAATCCAACTAATGTAATACTACTATCTGGAACACCCACCGGAGGTAGATACGAAGAACTTTGGACTCAAGTCAGACTACTTGGCTGGAACATTAGTAAGAAGGCCTTTTATAATCACTATACAATAATAGAAATGATAGATGTTGGTGGATTTAAAATACCGGTTGTAGTGGGATACAAAAATGTAGATAGACTAAAAGAAAAACTCAAATCATACGGTGCAGTATTTATGAAATCTGACGAAGTATTAGATCTTCCAGAGCAAGTTGAACAAATAATTACAGCTCAAAACACAAAGGAATATAAAATGTTTAAAAAGATAGAATCATCACAATAAATGAAGAAACTTTAGTAGGTGATACATCTTTAACCAAACTATTATACCTAAGGCAGCTATCATCAATTTACAATCCTAATAAACATGAGGTTTTTAAAGATTTAATATTATCAACAGAAGATAGAGTAGTAGTTTTTATAACTTCAAAAAGGAATTTGAAATATTAAAGGGAATCTGTGAATCACAAGAAAAACCTATCTCATATATTAACGGCGATGGTATTGATTTAGAAAACTACGAAACAAAAGAAAATACAATAACATTAGTCCAATATCAAGCTGGAGCAACTGGCATAAATCTTCAAAGGGCAAATAAGGTTATTTATTTTAGCTTACCCTTATCAAGCGACCTTTTGATGCAGTCAAAGAAAAGAATACACAGAATAGGCCAGAGTAGGACATGCTTTTACTACTACCTAATGACTAAAAACAGCATTGAAGAAAAAATATTAGATGTTTTAAAAGAAAGGCAGGATTTTACTTTGGATTTATTTAAGAAGGTGGATGAGTGAAGGAGAAAGAGTTTCAAAGAAAAGTAATAAAATACCTAAAATCAGTTCCAAATACATGGTTCTTTAAAGTATGGGGAGGTGGTTATCAAAGAAGTGGTATTCTGATCTTATATGTTGTATAAATGGAGTTTTTGTAGCAATAGAACTTAAATCAGAAATTGGAAACCCAACAGAACTTCAAAAGATGAACATAAAAAATATAAATTCAGCAGGAGGTATTGGAGTAATTTTATATCCATCAGGATTTGAAACATTTAAAAACTTATAGAGGAGGTGCTTCAGTGCAGTTTTCCCACAGCAGAGTTGAATGTTTTGAAAAGTGCAAATACCAATTCAAACTGCGATATATTGATGGAATAAGGACAATTCCAATGTATGGTGCAGATAGTGCATTAATTGTAGGTTCAGCTATGCACATTGGAATAGAAGAAGGAATAGACAAAATGGAAAGGTTCTATTATAACCAATATCCAGTAATAACTGATGAAAACATAAATGAAGTTATAAAACTATCAAATTTAGTAAATAAGGCAAAAGAAGCCCTAAATTCAATACTGCACAATAAAGAACCAACAGTTATTTATGAATACAAAATAGACTTTCCAGAATTTATAGGATTTGTAGATTTAATTATTAAAAATAAAGATGAAACAATTAGTGTTTATGACTTTAAATACAGCAACAATAAAGAGCATTATCTTAAGTCAAAACAGCTTCATTTGTATAAATACTTCCTTGAAAAATTAGGATTTAAAGTAACAGATTTAGGATATATATTCATTGCTAAAACTTTAATAAGACAGAAGAAAACAGAGGATTTGTATCAGTTTAGAAAGCGGCTAAAAGAAACTTTAGAAAATATGGAAGTTGAGATAGTAAACATAGACTATGATGAAATAAAGGTTAATGAGTTTTTCAGAATATGTGATGAAATTAAAAATGAAACTGAGTTTGAAAAAACACCTTCAAAGCTATGTGAATGGTGTGAATATAAATTGTATTGCGAAGGAGGAGAAACATATATGCTTTTACCTGAAAACAAAAGAAGGGACATAAAAATTGATGAAAACCCTGATATGTGGATTTATGCAGACAGCTATGTTGGAAAATCAACTTTTGTTGATAAGTTTCCAAATCTGATATTTTTAAATACTGATGGTAATACAGATAACACAACAAGTCCAGTTGTAAAAATAGCTGATGAAGTAACATTTGAAGGAAGGCTTAAAAAACAAAAATGGCTTGGGAAGTATTTCTTGATGTAATAACAGAGCTTGAGAGAAAAGATAACACATTTGAAAGAGTATGCATTGATTTAATCGAGGACCTTTATGAACACTGCAGGCTATATATGTATAAAAAATTAGGAATAGACCACGAACAGGACGCAGGCTTTGGAAAGGGATGGGATATGGTAAGGACTGAATTTTTATCAGCAATAAAAAGGCTTAAAAACCTAGGATACCAAGTGATTTATATATCAAAAGAAATTAATACAGAGGTAACATTAAAAAATGGCAACAAGTTAACAACAATAAAACCAAATATCAATGAAAAAATAGCAAATGTGTTAGCTGGAACAGTTGATTTAACAGTTAGAGCATATATGGATGATGATGAAAGATACTTGCTTCTTGAAAAGCAGGAGAACATTTTTGGAGGAGGTAGATTTAATTTTAAAGTCCCAAAAGTGAAATTAGACAAAGATGAGTTTTTAAAAGCCTTAAAAGAGGCACAAGAAGAAGTAAAAGAATCAGATGATGAAAAAAGAGCAGACGCTCAAGAAAAAATAATAATGAGGAGGAAATAAACTATGGCGAGTAATAACCTATTTGCAAAATTTGATAAGGAGTTTGATATTCAAGGCTTAAAGGAAGATTTAAAAAATGTTGGTGCTCAAGAAGGTCAATTTAAAGAAGTTCCATTTGGAGTATATGAAGTTAAGATTGAAAAGATGGAGCTTGTGGAATCAAAGACAGGAAAACCAATGTTATCTTGCTGGATGAGAATATTAGAGGGAGAATACAAAAATTCAATGCTTTTTATGAATCAAGTTTTAAGTTCAGCTTATGGGATACATACAGCTAATGAATTTTTAAGGTCACTTGATTCAGGTATTGATGTAGAGTTTGAAAGCTTTACACAATATAACAACCTAATACTTGATATTTATGAAGCAATAGAAGGTAATTTAGAATATGCAGTAGAATATGGGGAAACCAACAAAGGATATAAGACTTTTAAAATAACTGAAGTTTTTGAGGTTTAATCGTATGATTCTATTCTTTGACGCAGAAGTCTTTCCCCACGACTGGCTCTTCGTCATAATAGACCCAACGACACATCAAAACATGTCTTCATAAATGATGCTAAGAAATTAGCATCATTTTATGAAGAACATAAAGACTATATATGGATAGGCTACAACAGCCACCATTATGACCAGTATATTTTAAAAGGAATCCTTTGTGGTTTCAACCCAATAGACATCTCAAATTATATTATATCAGAAAAAAGGCAAGGATGGCAGTATAGTTCATTATTTCAAAAGATACAGCTTTATGAATTTGACATTATGACAACAACTCATGGCCTAAAGGAACTTGAAGGATTTATGGGAAATGACATTAGAGAAAGCACAGTAAGTTTTACAATAGATAGAAAGTTAACAGATAAAGAATTAGATGAAGTAATTAAATACTGCACCCACGATGTAGAGCAGACAATGGAGATATTTATTCATAGAAAAGAAGAATTTGAAACACATATTGCCCTATTAAAGGCTTTCAAATTACCGCTTAAATATATAAGCAAAACAAAGGCACAACTATCATCCATTATATTAAAGGCAAACAAAGTAAACAGAGATGATGAATTTGAAATTAATATTCCAAGTAATTTAAAGATCAACAAATATAAAGAAGTTGTTGAGTGGTATAAAAATCCTACAAATCACAACTATGATAAATACTTAGAAGTTAATGTTAGTGACGTTCCTCATGTATTTGCATGGGGTGGGCTTCATGGTGCAAAAGAAAATATATAGGTGAAGGAATAATATTAAACGTTGATGTAGTTTCATTTTATCCAACACTTATGATAGAATATGGATTTTTATCAAGAAATGTAGTTGATTCTAATTTATATAAACAAATATATGAAGAAAGAATTAGATTAAAGGTTGAAAATAACCCTCTGCATAAGCCATATAAAATTGTTTTAAATTCTACCTATGGTGCTATGAAACATAAATATAACAACCTATATGACCCAAGGCAGGCTAATAACGTGTGTGTAGTTGGGCAACTTCTTTTATTAGATTTAATAGAGAAGTTAGAACCGCACTGGATGTTAATTCAATCTAATACTGACGGTTTGATAGGGAAAATAAAAAGGATATCAGATTTAGACAAAATTAAAGAAATATGCAGAGAATGGGAAGAAAGAACTCATATGAAACTTGAATTTGAAACTTTTAAGAAGATATATCAAAAGGATGTAAACAACTATATTTTAATTCATGAAGATGGAAGTTTTAAATCAAAGGGAGCTTATGTTAAAACTTTAAATGAAATAGACAATGACCTTCCAATTGTTAATATGGCATTAAAAGAATATTTTATAAACAAAACACCAGTAGAAGAAACAATTAATAACTGCAAAGACTTATTAATGTTTCAAAAGGTAGTTAAGCTAACCTATAAATATTCACATGCCTTATATGGGGACAAACCATTAAAGGAAAAAACATTAAGAGTTTTTGCATCAAAGAATGAGGATGATAAAGGTGTATTTAAAGTTAAACCAAATGGCAGAGTTGAAAAAATAGCAAATACACCAGAAAAATGTTTTATATTAAATGACAGTGTAATAGGGAAAAGAGTGCCAAGAAGGCTTGATAAGGAGTGGTATATAAATTTAGCAAAGAAAAGAATTGAGGATTTTGTGGGTAAATCAGATTAAAAGTTATATGAATTTGGGAAGTTACTACCCAAAAGGGGTTGTTTTAAGATAATTCAATACTTATTTTAAGATGATTTATAGTAATAAAACTATAAATTTTGATGGTTAAACAGCCCCAAAAGTATACGAAAATGGGAAGAAAAATTATATTTTTACTATGCATTTTATACCAAAAAGGTGGTGAAAATACTATGGATATTTTTAAAGGATATATTCCTTTAAAAGGCAAAAACCATTAGAAGAATATAAGGATAGAAATAAATTTTATTGTTATGATTATATTAGAAGAACAAATAATGATTATGGGGCAGTTTTAAAAGATGATATTATTCAAATAGACTTTGATAATAAGAAGGAAGCAGAAATTGTAAAAAATATAATAACGGATTTAAACATTAAATGCTGCATATTAAAGACTGACAGAGGGATGCATTTTTATTTTAAAAACACAGATTTAAAAACAAGAAAAATCAAGACAAAGACTCCTTTAGGACTAACAGTTGACATAGGACTTGGCTCAAAAATTGTATTGTGCCATTAAGAGTAAATGGTGTAACAAGAAGATGGCTAAACAAAATAGATGAAGTTGACTATCTTCCAGAATGGCTTAGACCATTAAAAACAGCACCAGATTTTTTAAATATGAAAGAAGGAGACGGAAGAAATCAAGCATTATTCAATTATATATTAACCCTTCAATCAGAAGGCTTTAGTAAGGATAGTATTAAAAACATTATAAATATCATAAACAAATATATTTTAAAAGAACCATTAGAGCAAAGGGAACTTGATACAATACTTCGTGATGAAGCATTTTTAAAACCTTTGTTTTATCAAAAGTCAAAATTCTTACGATGACCAGTTTGCAAGATTTATAAGGGATGAAGAGCATATTATAAAAATAAACAATCAGCTTCATATATACAAAGATGGTATATATGTGAGTGATTCTTTGATTATAGAATCTGCTATGATAAAACACCTGCCAGAATTAAATAAAGCAAAACGAACAGAAACGTTAAATTACCTTGAATTAATAACAGATACAGTATCACCAAGTAGAGAAGATTATAACAAAATTGCATTTAACAATGGAGTATATGACATATCGGATAATAATTTTAAAGAACATTCTCACCAATATATAATTACCAATAAAATCCCTTGGGATTTTAATCCAAATGCTTATTCGGAACTTGCAGATAAAACATTAAACAAAATTAGTTGCAATGATACTGAAATTAGAAGTCTTCTTGAAGAACTAATAGGATACACATTCTATAGAAGAAACATAATAGGAAAGGCGTTTATACTAACAGGAGAAAAGCAAAATGGTAAATCAACATTTTTAGATATGATAACGGCCCTGCTTGGAACAGACAATATTTCAGCACTTGATTTAAAAGAACTTGGAGAAAGGTTTAAAACAGCAGAACTATTTGGTAAACTTGCAAACATTGGTGATGATATAGGGGACGAATTTATAGCAGAGCCTTCGTTTTTAAGAAACTTGTTACAGGAGATAGAATAAATGTAGAGAAAAAGGCAAAGACCCATTTGATTTTAACAATTATTCAAAATTATTATTTTCTGCAAATAATATTCCGAGGATAAGAGATAAAACAGGTGCAGTCCAAAGAAGGCTTTTAATAATACCTTTCAATGCAAAGTTTTCAGAAGATGACCCTGATTTTAGACCAGAAATAAAGTATGAACTTAGAAACAGCGAAGTAATGGAATACTTAATTTTATTAGGGATTGAGGGTCTTAAAAGATTAATGAAGAATAAGAAATTTACCAAGTCGATTGAAGTGGAAAGAGAACTTAAAGAATATGAAAAGTTGAATAATCCAATAATAGAGTTTTATGAAGAGTATGAGGATAAAATTGAGAGTGAGCCAACCAAGGAAGTATATAAGAAGTATCTTGAATTTTGTATAAATAACAACAACCAGCCGCTGAGTCAGATTGAGTTTTCAAGGCAGATTGTCAAAAGGTTTGGATTTAAAATAGAAGATAGAAAAATTAATGGTAACAAATACAGAATATTTATTAAGAGTTCAAGATAGGTTCAAGAAAAGTTCAAGATGGGTTCAAGATTAAACATAGATATATCAAGGCGGTTCAAGATGTTCAAGATGTCTATATCTTTTATTTATATATTAATAAATATAAAAAATATGTATATATAAATAAAATAATATATATATAATATATAACATCTTATCCTGAACCGTAACCTGTAAAAAATTAGAAATATAGCGGAGGAATAAATATGCCAAGAAGAGCGAAAGAAAAATATAAAAACGATGCCAAGGATTGTTTTGCATATAGAAACAAAAGATGCACAGTGTTAACCTCTACAGACTGTGTTGGATGCAAATTTTACAAAACACGTGAGCAATATAAATTAGACATCGCAAAAGCAATGGACAGGCTTAATTCATTAGACAAAGAATTCAAATCCTACTTTATGGAAAAATATTATTTACACAAGGGGATGAAGTGATGAGGGCAAAGGAATTTTTACAACAAGCAATATGGCTTGATAAATTAATAGATAGTAAACTAGAACAACTTGAAAAATTAGAGGCTTTAGCACAAAAGACAACAGTTGACTCAACTAAAGAAAGAGTTTCAGGAGGAAGTGGTGCAACAAGTCCTATGGAGAATGTTGTGGTAAAGATAATAGAGCTTAAAAAGAAATTAATAACGACATAGATAGATTAATTGACCTTAAAAGAGAAATAGCTGAAATAATCTCAAGGTTAGATGAGCCAAGCTATCAACTTATACTTGAAATGAGATATGTAAATAACAAGGATTGGGAAGATATAGCATATGAAATGAATGTTGGAATAAGAACTATTTATAGGCTGCATGGCAAAGCATTAAAAGAAATCGAATTAAGAAACTTTACCCCAAAAAATGGCAGTAAAAGTCACTAAATGTCATTGAAAGTCATGTAATAAATGTGATAGTATTAAGATGAAAAGATATATCGACTATGATACTGCATAATACGCCGAGGGTAGCAGTATCTTAAGCCTGAGGGTTTGCCCTTGGGCTTTTTTAAAATAAAATCATTGAGAGAGGTGCTGCGGATGGAAAATTTAAGATTTATACTTGTTTGTGAAAACTGTGGAGAAAGAATAGAACTTAAAGATAAAATAACCGATAAAGAAATATCAGATTCTTTTGAAATCATTGCAGATGATGAAGGAAGAATTCATATAAGGTGTAATAAATGTGGTAATAAGATTTGTTTTTAAAAATTATAAGTTTTGAAATTCGCCACTAAAAGGCAGTAAAATTCACTAAAAGACACTATTAATCACTCTTGAATTATGATATAGTTATAATAGAGAAAATATATTAAAAAGCCACTTTGGGGAAGCCTAAGGTGGCTTTTTAAATGCCTTTAACGAGGGGGATGTGTAGTGACAATGCAGGAATACTTTAAGATAGATAAATTTATAAATTCTAAAATTGAACAGCTATTATCCTTAAA
Source organism: Caloramator sp. mosi_1 (assembly GCF_028622835.1). Classification (GTDB taxonomy): domain Bacteria; phylum Bacillota; class Clostridia; order Clostridiales; family Caloramatoraceae; genus Thermobrachium. The sequence continues at coordinate 1,553,515 of NZ_CP117677.1, forward strand.
AAGCTTAAGGATAAAGTTAAAATTAGAATTCAGATATGGAAAATATATTGACAAAAATAAAAGATTTAGAATCACAAATTGAGTCAGAAATAGATAAACTATTAGAGTAAAAAAGAAGTAATGACTATGATAAAGGAAGTTGACAATATGGAATATCAAACACTTTTAGAATCAAGATACCTTTGTTTTAAGCCTTGGGAACAGATAGCGGTAGAGATGGGATATGATTTGGGATATGTATATAAACTTCATAAACGAGCACTTAAAAAGTGCAATATAAATCAAAAACTCGCCAGTAAAAGCCACTAAAAGACATTGAAAGCCACTTTTGAATTATGATATAGTTATAATAGAGAAGCTGTTGCAGAAAAATCTACGATGGCTTTTTTATTGGAGGTAATCATAATGAAAGCTAAAAGAAAACAAAGCAAGTGCTATAAATGCGTATGGGGAACATGGTTTATCACCTGAATTGGTGTTTTGCATGTTCCCTTGTTGTTTTAAGGAAGGTGAAAGCCGTGCCAAGAAAACCAAAACGACCTTGTAGCTATCCCCGGCTGCCCTGAACTTACCCATGATAGGTATTGTGAAAAGCATGAGAAGGAGATGGCAAAGGAATACAACAGAAACAACAGGACCTACAAGTATTTATACAACACTGCAAGGTGGAAGAAACTAAGGATACAGTTTTTAAAAGAACATCCACTGTGTGAAGAATGTAAAAGGAATGGAGTTATTACTGCATCAGAAGTAGTAGACCATATTATACCCCACAGGGGTAACAAAGAATTGTTTTGGGATGAAGATAACCTTCAGGCTCTTTGCAAAGAGTGTCATGATAGAAAAACAGCAAAGGAAGATGGTAGATGGGGAAGAAAAGATAAGATATATACCTATTGAACTTATCAACAACACCTGTGGATAAGTTGTGGACAACCTTGTGAATAAATAATATACCCAAGGGGGTATAAATCTCTAAGCCTTGAGCCACAAGGTCGGGCGGGCCCCTCTACGCAAAAATTCGCAAAATTACAGGGTGGGGGTTATATGCTGTCAGCCTTTGAAAAATCAAGGTTTTAGGGTGATAAAAACAAGGGTATTTTAAATCAAAATTAAAGAGTTTTAGGAGAGTGGTTTTGTGGAGGTAAAAAGATAGCAGTTGATAAGATAAATCCTGCTAAATATAACCCAAGGAAAAAGTTAAAACCTGGGGATGCTGAATATGAAAAACTTAAAAGGTCAATAAAAGAATTTGGATATGTAGAGCCTATCATTTGGAATGAAAGAACAGGGAATATAGTAGGCGGCCATCAAAGGTTTAGTGTTTTAAAAAATGAAGGCTATAAAGAGATTGATTGTGTTGTAGTTAATTTAGGTGAGCAAGAGGAAAAGGCCCTAAATATTGCACTAAATAAAATTCATGGTGATTGGGATATGCCACTTTTAAAAGACCTTTTAGAAGAACTTGATAAATCAATGTTTGATGTTTCTCTAACAGGATTTGATGCTGTTGAAATAGAAGAATTAATTTCTAATGTTCATGATAAAGAAGTAAAAGATGATGACTTTGATGAGAAAAAGGCCCTTGAGGAAATAAAAGAACCAATAACTAAATATGGGGATGTGTGGCTACTTGGTAAACATAGATTAATGTGTGGAGATTCAACACTACTTCATGATATTTTAACCCTGCTTGATGGAAAGAAAGCAAATATATGCGTTACAGACCCACCATACAACATTGACTATGAAGGCGGCACAGAAGAAAAATTAAAAATTATAAACGACAAGATGGAAGATAAAAAGTTTTATGAATTTTTACTTTCAGCTTTTAAAAACATCTATGAGGTTTTAGATGATGGAGCAGCAGTATACGTATTTCATGCAGACACAGAGGGGATTAATTTTAGAAAGGCATTTAAAGATGCAGGGTTTCATCTTGCTAATGTGTGCATATGGGCAAAGAATAGTTTAGTTTTAGGAAGGTCAGATTATCACTGGCAACATAAGCCTATACTTTATGGTTGGAAACCAACGGGAAAGCACAGATGGTATTCAGATAGAAAGCAGACAACTATTTGGAACTATGATAGGCCTTGTAAAAATGCAGAGCATCCAACAATGAAGCCTATTCCTTTAATAGCATATCCTATAAAAAACAGTAGCATGACAAACTGCATTGTATTAGACCCTTTTGGTGGAAGTGGTTCAACATTAATAGCATCAGAGGAAACAGGAAGGATATGCTATACGATGGAGCTTGACCCTAAATATTGTGATGTAATAGTTAAAAGGTTTATTGAGTATTGTGGTAATGATAATGAAGTGTTTTTAATAAGGGATGGAGAGAAGAAACAATATAAAGAAATAATATAAATAACTTGACTTAACCTGTGTTTAGAGTGATTAATGTAATAACAAAAACACAGGAGGTATTAAGATGGATAGAAAAGAGATAGTTAAAACATTAAGTGAAGTTTTAGGTTCTAAACCTACTTATCTTGGAGCACCTACATTTGCTTATGAAATAAAGACTGAAAAGGATGTGTATAGAATAGGCAAAGATGGCGTTATAAGAAATTCAGAATATAGAGAAGTTACACTAGAAGAAATATTGTTTAAAGAACAAGAAGATACCTTGGATAATGCAAACATAGAGATGCCATTTAAAGACCATACAGGAAGAACACTTATCAATATATTGAATATGCTTTACAGCAAACAACATTTGATTGTTGAGGCTTTAGAATTAGATGAAATTTTGATTGATAAAGAGTATATAACAAAACTAAACCAAAAGAAAATAGAAACCATAGAAGAATTAAAAGAGGCTATTTACGAAGCAGGTCCTAAAGGGTGTAATGGAATAGATTTTAATTTTGAAGAAGAAACATTTTCAATCAAGCTTTTAGGTAAAAATCTAAATGAAGAAAAAATATCTGCATTAATGAAACTTACAACTTTAATAAGTGAAAATGCAAAGAAACTAAAATATGCATCCTTTAAAGAAGCACAGGATGATAACCCTAAATATGCATTTAGGACTTGGCTTATACGACTTGGAATGAATGGGAGAGAGTATAAAGAAGATAGAAAAATACTTCTTAAAAATCTTAAAGGTAATAGTGCATTTAGGGAACCTGTGATAGAAGGGAGTGCAGAAATTGAAGGATAAATTTTTAAATCAAACAAGGTGCGATAGATGCAAAGGAAGTTTAAAGGGTGGGAGAATAATGTCAATGTTCAATGAAGAGTGTATATGTATGGCATGCAAGGAAAAGGAAATGAAACGAAATGATTATAAAAGAGCAGTAGAGGCAGAATTAGAGGAAGTTAAAAAGGAAATTATAATTTTAAAGGGATAGAAGGGTAGAATAAATAATTTTAGGAGTCTACGTTGGTAGGCTCTATTTTCATAAAAGGGGTGAAACTTGTGGCAACAAGAGGAAGAAAGCCGAAACCGACAGCACTTAAAGTTTTAGAAGGCAATCCAGGCAAAAGGCCTTTAAATAAACTTGAACCAAAACCTGAAAACAAAGCACCAAAATGTCCATCGTGGCTTGAAAAAGAGGCCAAAAAGAGTGGAGAAAGATGTCAAAGACTTTAGAAACACTTGGGATATTAACAGAAGTTGATGCAGCAGCATTTGCAGGATACTGCCAAGCTTATGCAAGGTGGAAGGAAGCAGAAGAATTTTTATCAAAACATGGGACAATATTTAAGACACCATCAGGATATATACAGCAGGTGCCGCAGGTTTCAATAGCACAAACTTATCTTAAAATAATGAAGGATTTTTGTACAGAGTTTGGCTTAACACCTTCATCACGTTCAAGAATAAGTGCAAATGAAAATATAGCAGAAAATGATGATCCGATGGAGATGTTACTAAAAATTAAGTAAATAAACTTTAATTTGACAACATTTTCAAACATATATTTACAAATTTTATATAATAAAGGTGTTATAATAAAAATAAATAGGGGAGAAACATTATTACTAAAGAAAAATTATTATATGAAATGGATAAGTTAAATAAAATGCTAGAAGGTGATATCGAAAGAACTTCTGAAAAAGTTGTTAAACAAAGTCAGAAGGTAGATAGATTAATTTTAGAATATATGAGAGAACATGGGGATATGAAAAATATAAAAGATAATAAGAGACAAATTTAAGAGAGCCTTTATAAAGGTTCTTTTTTATTAGAAAAAATAGGGGGTAATAGGTCAATGCCTTATTAAGAAGAAAAGGCAAATAGAGTAATTACATTCATTCAGCAATTAAAACTAACAAAAGGTAAATGGGCAGGAGTAATTCAGTTTTTCATAAGAAACACTGACCTATAATTAACTTGCTTTGTATCAATATAAGAGTTAACATGTGTAGCTGAAAGGGGAATTAATAATGCAAAGGAAGGTTATAAAGCTTGAACCTAAAATTATTAAAACTATAGCTAAAAACGTGTAGCAGCCTATGCAAGAGTATCAAGTGGAAAGGATGCAATGCTTCACTCTCTTTCAGCCCAAATTAGTTACTACAGTAGCTTTATTCAAAAACACGTTGAATGGGAATTTGCAGGAGTATATGCTGATGAGGCTATGACTGGAACAAAGGATGAAAGGCCAGAGTTTCAAAGATTACTTAAAGACTGTAGAGATGGCAAAATAGATATGGTTATAACAAAATCAATTTCAAGATTTGCAAGAAACACTGTAACATTACTTGAAACAGTAAGAAAACTAAAGGATTTAAATATTGATGTATATTTTGAAAAAGAAAATATTCACAGTATTAGCGGGGATGGTGAGCTTATGCTGACTATCCTCGCTTCATTTGCACAAGAAGAATCAAGGTCAGTCAGTGAAAACATAAAATGGAGGATAAGAAAAGGCTTTAAAGAAGGAGAACTTGTTAACTTAAGATTTATGTATGGGTATAGGATAGAAAAAGGGAAAATAGAAATCAATGAGGATGAGGCTAAAATTGTCCGAATGATTTTTCAAGACTATATAAATGGAATGGGTGCAACTAAAATAGCAAAGAAGCTAAGAGAAATGGGAATAGAAAAAATAAGGGGTGGAAAATGGAACTCAGATAGGGTTGTTGAAATATTAAAAAATGAAAAGTATACAGGAAATGCAATACTTCAGAAAAAATATGTAAAGGACCATCTTACTAAAGCTTTAGTGAGAAATAAAGGAGAACTTTCAAGATATTATGCAGAAGAAACACATCCGGCAATAATTGATTTAGAAACATTTCAAAAGGCACAAGAAATATTAGAAGAAAGAAGATTAAGGTATTCATCTCGAAAAGAAACTACAAGTCATATATTTTCAGGAAAAATTATATGCAGTATATGCGGTAAAAAGTATAGAAGGAAAATAGTAAGGGATAAGTTTATATGGCAGTGTTCTACCTATTTAAAATATGGTAAAGATGCCTGCCCAGCAAAACAGATCCCTGAAGAAATATTAATCACAGCTTGCGAAGAAGTTTTAGGAATAAAGGGATTTAGCAAAGACGAATTTGAAAACAAAATAAAGGAAATACAGGTGATGGATAAAGGGATAATTAACTTCATATTAAATGATGGAAATATAGTTAAAAAGAATGGAGCTACAAATCAAGAAGTGAAAGCTGGAGTGAAGAAAAACGCCAAAGGGCAAGAGAAAAAGCCTTAAAAGATTAGAAGGGAGGAATGACTTATGGCAAGAGCCGTAACTGTTATACCAGCAACATCAACTAATGTTTCTCCAATTACAAAAACAAAAATAAATAGAAAAAGAGTAGCTGCCTATGCAAGAGTTTCAACTGACAATGAAGAACAACTTCAAAGTTTTGAGGCACAGATGGATTACTATACAAGACATATTAAATCAAACCCTGATTGGATATTTGTAAATGTCTATACAGATGAAGGAATATCAACAACAAGCACTAAAAAGAGAGATGGGTTTAATAGAATGATTGAAGATGCCTTAAGTGGCAAGATAGACCTTATAATCACAAAATCAGTTAGCCGATTTGCAAGAAATACAGTAGATACATTAACAACAGTTAGAAAACTAAAGGAAAAAGGTGTAGAGGTATATTTTGAAAAGGAAAATATATATACAATGGACAGCAAAGGAGAGCTTTTAATTACCATAATGTCAAGTCTTGCACAAGAAGAGAGCCGTTCAATTAGTGAAAATGTTACATGGGGGCAAAGAAAAAGATTTGCAGATGGTAGGTTTAGTTTGCCATACAAGCACTTTTTAGGCTATACAAAAGGAGAAGATGGATATCCTAAAATAGTTGAGGAAGAAGCAAAGATTGTAAGGCTAATATATAGAATGTTTTTAGAGGGAAAAACAGCATTAAGCATAGCAAAGTATTTAACAGAAAACAAAGTTTCAACACCAGCAGGTAAAGGAGTATGGCATCAAAGCACAGTATTAAGTATTCTTCAGAATGAAAAATATAAAGGAGATGCAGTACTTCAAAAGAAGTTTACAGTAGATTTTCTAACAAAGAAGATAAAGAGAAATGAAGGTGAAGTTCCACAGTATTATGTACAAAACAGCCACCCTGCAATTATCTCACCTGAAGTATTTGATTTAGTGCAGATGGAGCTTAAGAATAGAAAAGGGGCTAAGGGGTATAAAACAGGAAGAAACTACTTTTCAGGAAAGATTATATGCGGTGATTGTGGAAGTTTCTATGGCAGAAAGGTTTGGCACTCTAATGATAAGTATAGGAAGGTTATCTGGCAGTGCAATTCTAAGTATAAGAATGAGGAAAAGTGCAAGACACCATTTATAAATGAGGAAGAACTAAAGAAGGCATTTGTTGAGGTGTTTAATGGGATTGTTAATAATAAAGAAGAAATATTAAGAGGGTATGAGGAAGTTATAAAGGAACTTACTTATACCAAAGATTTAGATGAAAAAATATTTGAACTTGAAAAAGAAGCAAAAGAAATTTTAGATGAGATAAATAGATGCATTCGTGATAATGCAACTAAAGCACAGGACCAAGAGAAATATACGACAAAATATAATGCCTTAGTTGAAAGGTATGAAAATATTAGAAAGGCAATTGAAGATGCTGAAAATGAGAGGTTTGAAAGGCTTGCAAAGAAGGATAGGATAGAGGAATTTATTAAGGTTTTAAGGGATAGGAATTGGTTAATAGATGAGTTTGATGGGGAGCTTTGGCTTGGAACAGTTGATAAGGTGGTTGTGAGTAGAGAGGGAAGACAAAATTTGTATTAAAAGATGATAGGGAAATAGAGTGGTAAGTTGATATAAATAAAAACATTTAAGGGGTTAGAGTAATCTAGCTTCTTTTTATGAAGTAAAAGGATATAATTAAAATAATATGTAAATTTAAGTTCACCTAAACAAAACAATTAAATTTAATATGGTATATGCAGAATAATGTAGAAAAAATAGAAAAAATATGATTGACAATATATACATATATATGTATAATTATAAATCAAATGGTTGTTGTAACCAATAAAATAAATAATATATATTTGATGAATAATTATATACAGTAACTTCTGAAAAAATTTTGTGTTAAATATAGAATAAAAAGAATTAAGATTAATTAGTATTCTTAAGATAGAGTAGTAGAGTTTAATAGTACAAGTGGATATAAGTTTAAGTTAGTAAATGCTGTATATGCAAGACAAGTTGGGAATCAATTTTATTACAAAAGCATATAATGAAAAGATGAATTATATAAATGTAAATAATTTATAACCAATAACTGTATCATATAATGTAACTGTAACTGACATAAAAGATGGACAAGTATAGATACATTAATTGTAGATTTATATATAGGGGTATGTTCAAATAGCTTATAGTTGATACTTCTGATTTGTGCATATAATCAACTGGTTGATTTATATAAAATAAAGAACATGTTCAAGAAAATAACCAAGATTTAATTTAGTAACCATATTTTAAAATTTATATATTTGCTCAAAAAGTTAAGTTGGTTTATGTTGCTTATATAAAACATGATATTTTCATCCTTTGTGGATAGTTTTTGGGTGTTGTTATAATTTAATAATGCCACAGTGGAGGAAAATATAAAAGCCTTTTGGCTAAAAAAATAGTAAAATCAATGGTTGCAGAATTTTGTAACCGACTATTAAATATATTTCAGGGAGGGAAACTTATGTTTAAGAAATTTATGTCAATATTTATGATTTTATGTTTTACCCTGACTATTAATATGGTTGCATTTGCAGAAAGTAATAACTTTGAGAAAAAGTTCATGATACTAAAATAGTAAATACTAATAAGGATCAACATAAGACATATACAAAAATGAGATTCTGGTTTTGAAAAAATATGTTTCAGTTAATGATAACGGATTGTTTGAACTTGATTATAAGAAAGCTAAGGCTGATGGAATAGAGGAAGAATTATTAAAGGGACAGCTAGATTATTTTAACTTTATAAATAATTCAATAAACAATGGAGAGCTAACAGCAGATAAAAATCTAAATATAATATCCAATAATAAAAACCAAATTTCGTATTATGCAACTTCAGGTCACTGGTATAGCTGTGGCGGAGGCTTAAATACAGATGTAAGTTATCATTGGTGGGGATATAGTAGATATGCATGCGATTGTGAAACTCAAAGAATGTCATCAGATTTTAACTCTGTTGCTGCGGTTGGTGCTGGAATAACAGTTGTGGCAGCTTATTTTGGTGCTGTACCTGCTATTCCTCCTGGACTATCATCAGCATATTTCTGGTTATTAGCATCACGTCTGGATGCAAATAATCATGGTAGAGGAGTATATGTTGAAATGACATGGGCTTTAGTTTTTGATATAACTCCACAATAATATCTAAGTAGAATATACATAAATATATCTTGAATGGGGAGAATTATCTATGTGGAAGATATATACCAGATATGCATTACCATTTTTAGTTCTAACTATTGTTTTTATATCAATTATTAGAGCATCAAGAGAATATAAACAGAATGATGATCCTAAAAAAGAACAAAAATGCTAAAAAAGTTGCGGTTAGTGCGACAATCTCATTGTTACTATTATCAATAATAATAATAATAATATTATCTTAATTAAGAAGGATATACCTTAGTATAAGCATAAGGTATATCCTTCTTAATTTATTATAAATTCAGTGGATGATTGATAGGCAGTTGGGAGGAGGAATTTGACACCCATACAAAGAATTGCAATAGCTGAGAAGTATAGATACATATACTAGGAAAAAGCTAAAGAGAATCAAAGTACTAGAAATGGTTTAAACTCTTCGTTCAAAAGAACAGAAGGTTCCGAAAACCAATAGATACACTTGAAGAACTTGCTAACATAGCAGGAGTATCAGAAACTACATATTTCAAAGGTGAAAGAATTTTATATAGCAATAATAAAGAAACAAAGAAAGTAGTTTTTAACGGTGGAATGAAAATAGGAACTGCTTATGAAAAATTATTTAGAAAGAAGAAAAAAGTATAGAGGAAAAATCCTATACAGAGATTGTCTTATATACTAAGTTTTACATGGTTGAAAACTATCATCAAAAGTATTATCTTCAGCTTATAAAACCCATAATGAATGACCCTGACTAAGCGCTAGGGTCATTTTAAGTTATATGGGTGATTTATATCCATATCTTCATAAAGTGTGCCTTTGAGGCTGCGGGCTTTACGTAGGATATGTTCATTGCATCGAAGGAATGCTGGGATATTAAAGGAACCCTTGAGCCCTTTTCATAGGTCAGGTCAGTAACTATTGCGGAGTGGTATATTACTCCGTTTTTATTTTCATATTGAATGATGTCACCTGTTTCAAGGCCTGAGATATCAGGTATTTCAATTGCCTTAATTCCCGGAAGCTTAAGCTCGGTTCTGGATTTTAATGTCCAGTAAAGTGAATGGGCAACAGACCAGGATACAGACCAGGTATCATGCTGCCTGTTATAGCCATTTTTATACCACCAGGGTTTTTGAGATTTTGCGTCCATTTGGGCTCCGCCTGCAAGAAGACATTGTGATACAAAGTTGGAGCAGTCTCCGCCTCCATCTCCGTGTGATGCAAAATACCTAAAATCACTATTAGGTGAAAGGGCATATCTAAGGGCATATTTAACAGCCCTATTTCTATCATATTTGTTGGAATTATAGTTTAGATTCATTTAACACTCCTGTAAAAATACTATTATTATATGTTTATGCGCTATGGACAAGATACGTTAAAAAGATTTGTTTCCATATAATTCAAGGTGGTTTATAATTTAATATATAGTAATGTAAAACTAAATTTTGTTTTCTGGGGGATTTTAATGGAGAATATCAAGTTGGATGAATTTACTGGATACAAATTTCTATCTGGTATAAGGCTGTCTCCTAATGGGGATTATGGCTGCTTTGCACTTCATGAGACTGATGTTGAGGAAAACAGCTATAAGTCAAATCTTTGGCTCTACGATATTAAAAATAAAAGACATTTTAGACTAACTTCCTTTGATAAGGAGAGAAGTTTTCTGTGGTTAAAGGACGGAGAAAGTATTATTTTTCAGGGGCTAGAGGCGAAAAGGACAGGAAAAGCCTTGAGGAGGGGAAGAGTTTACAATCTTCTATAAAATAAATATAGATGATTGCAGAATGTAAAAATTGAAATTGTGGATAACTTTTTGGATTTTACTAAAAAAAATCACAAAAAAGAACATGCCAAAAACCTTTGATAAAAAGGCATGCGAAGCATAAATACAAATTTTGGATTGTGGATATGTGGATTAAGCAGGTATTTTAAGAAGTTTTGATATACTTCTTAAATATTCAGGTTTATTCATGGCGTAAGCCAATATTACATTTATAAGTTTAGATATAGCAGTCAAATATAGGTCAGCACGCATTGTAGAGGTATTAACAGTTTTAGGTTGCTGTATACATGGGTTTGATTTTAAAGATGCTATTTCTCTCTCAATGCAACAACGTATTGAATAAGTTTTTCCCATTCCACAGAGTTTCTTATAATACCAGGATAAAGCCTAAAATTTTTATCAGGATAAACATAAGTCATGCGCCCACTTTTGCTATCAGTACATGGATTTTCACATGTGTGATAAGGTTTACCATTTTTATCACGATGTGATTTAGGGCAAGTAAACTTATATCTTAAACTTCTATTTTTCCCTTTACAAGAACCATCAAATTTAAAATGTTCTTGTGTTAAGGGACATATAGGAATACCTTCGGTATTATATTCAAGTTCTCCAATTTTTGTATTGGATTGGCTACGAGGATTAAGTGGGATAAGAACTTTTCAAATTCTAAATGTTTAAATAATCCAAAGTTATCATAACTATCAAATTCTGAATCACCTAAAAAAGTTTTAAATTTAAAATTTGAATATTTTTTTAAGTTATTCAAAAATGGTACAATTACTGGTTTCAATGAAGCATTATCATAAAAATATTTTTGTTCTTCAGGAGTAGAGAATTCTTTTTCTACAGATTTATAAAAGTCTTCTTCGAAGAATTTTATGCTTAAAGGTATACCCCAACCATTAGTTAATAATCCAAATTTATAGAAGTAACCAAAATGTCCATTTACGAAATCAAGTCGTATATTTGGGTTAGCTTGAGAATACTTAGGCATGTTTTTATATGCGGCAGCATAGGGATTAAAGTTCTTGTCATTAATAATTTTTGAATATGCTTTTTGCTTATTTATTTCACTTGCAAGTGTTTTAGGATTATTTTCTTTTACACGAGGCTTTAATCCAGATGTATCATATATCAAAATTGAGTTTAAATTTTTATATGGGGAATCAGCAGGAAGAAGATTATTAATATCTTCACATATATCAATAACTTTAGGAACCATAGAATTAAATAAATCTGCGATATCACTTTCAAAAGTAGTTTTAAATCTACTGAAAAAGATTCATCAGGTATAGATTTATAGAAACCACAAAATTCTCTAATTTCAGTAGAAAATACAAGAAATAGATTTAACAACGCAGTTGTAGGTATATGAAATATTTGCATAATTAGCAAAGATGATAATATAGAAGAAAGCTCATATTCACGATTTCTTCCTAAATCTGAATAGTAATGTTCTTTAAAAGAATTAGGGATAAATGTATTAATATCAAAATTATCAGCAAGCAATTTAATAAACCCTACGGGTTGTTTAGTAACCATATTTTTAAATTCATATACTTGCTCAAAAAGTTAAGTTGCTTAATTTTGCTAATACAAAACATGCTATTCTCCTCCTCTGTGGATAGTTTTAAAGGTTGTTATAATTTAATAATGCCACAGTGGAGGAAAATATAAAAGCCTTATGGCTAAAAAATAGTAAAATCAATGGTTGGAGAATTCTGCACCGACTACAGTACCATTATTTCAAGGAGGGATATTAAAATGGCATCTGTATCAAATTCATTAAAAAATGCACCGAGTTATGTTCAGCAATTCTACAAAAATTCTACTACTAAAAACCAAAGTGCTTCAAAAAGCAATACCTCAAAAGATGTAGCAAAAGGTGGTTCTGTAGCGATGCAACAAAATCCACTAAAGGGTACCAACTATCAAGTGGTTACTAAACCTGTATCGTCATCTGGGAAACCTACATCTTCGGTATTAATTATTATGGATAAATCACTTGGGGAAGTTGCCAAAAATGGATCACCTAAAGGTGATTGGGTATTTAGAGTAGATAGCCCGCATGGAAACACTAATTACAATCATGTTAATACTAATTCAAAACTTTATCCTGATAATAAAATATATAAGGCATTAAATCATAAACCAGTTTCCAATACTGTATATAATGTAGCAAAGAACATGGATGATATAGCAAAAGTTGCTAAAGTAGGTGGACGTGCAGTTGCTGTTGCAGCAGTTGTAATGGACGGAAAAGATATTTATGATTCCTATAAAGCAGATGGCAACAAGGTTGGTAAAAATACAGTTACAACAACAGCAGGTGTAGCGGGAAGCTGGGCTGGTGGCGTTGGTGGAGCTAAAGTGGGAGCAATGGCAGGAGTAGCAATTGGAACAATGATATGCCCTGGCATTGTAACTGCTATTGGGGGAGTTATTGGAGGATTAATTGGAGGCATAGCCGGATCACTTGGAGGTAGAGCGGCGGGACAGGAAATTGCAAAGGCAGCATTCAGATAGAGGAGGTGAAATAAATGTTCTTTAAAAAAAGACAACCCCGAAAACTGTAGAGTTTATTGAGTGTGTTATTCTTAAAAAGACAGAGAAAAATTTATCATATTTTTTTCATTAGAAAATTTTAGAGAGAAAACGTATGCAAACCAATACTTATGGAATTACATACAAAGAGATGTTGTTGTTTCAATTCTTTCTGATTTTTCGGTATATATTTATACACCGGATGATAATAATACTGTACTAAAAGAAAATTATGGAAATTTATATCACATCAAAGAGAGTAAAGATGGAAGGGTTTTTTATATTGCCGTAGATTAGATTATCGAATTGTAACTGAACTAATAGAAGCATACGATAATATGTGGCAATATAATTATTTCGTTAATTTTACAGCGTATTCTGAAAAAGTTGCCCAAATTGATTTTGAACAATTAATGAATTATGAGCAATTAAAAGGATTCGCAATAAATATTAAGCCGCTTGGAGATAACGCAGGGCTTGAAATAACCATTGACCCTGAACAAATCTCAGAGGCTGAACTTATAGAACGGATACGAAGTGTTGTCGAAAAATATAGAATTGAGTTAAAAGTTATATAAAGAAGTAAAGAAGGTGTGGATCTATGTCAGAATATTTGCCGATAGGTTCCGTGGTGCGTTTGTTTGGCGGTACTAAAAAACTTATGATTTATGGAAGGAAACAGATACAGTCAGGGGTAAATAGAAAATGGGATTATGTAGGTTGCTTATATCCTGAAGGAAACCTAAGTGAAAAGTATAATGTTTTTTTAATCATAATGAAATTGAGGAAATATATTTTAAAGGGTATGAGGATGAGGAAGAAATTTACACGAGGGAACTATTAAAAAACTTTGACAAATGAGGTTTTATATTAACATTTGGTGCGAATATATTTTGTTATTATACTAATTTAATTTTTATAAACTATAAAATAGGGATAACAAATTAAATTTTTTGTTGATTTGCATAACTTATTTGTATCAACATCATCGTCCAAAGACAAAATTGAACAACATATTGATACAATAGATAAAAGCCTTGAAGTGTTAAGCTTTGAGGCTATTTTGCTTTTGGATGGTAGCCTTATCACATATAACTTTTATTTCTCTAAATGCAAGTCCTGCCAAGATGGGAGCCTTTCAAAATAAAGGTGATGCACTTCTTTAAAAAACTTATACAGTTGATTTTTGACCAAAAAAGAGCAGTTAACAACGGTAAGTTCCAATGTATTATGTAGAAGAAAGCCACCCTGCAATTATTGATAAAGAAATGCATACCGCAGTACAGCTTGAAATGGAGAGAAGAAGAGCTTTTGCAGAAAAATATAACATCAGTAAGCTTGATTATGCTACAGTTGATAATCCTTTTGCAGGAAGAGTTATCTGCGGACATTGTGGTAGCCCTTTTGGCAGGAAGGTTTGGAATTCTACAGATGAAAGGTTAAGAAGGGTTGTTTGGAGATGTAATAAAAAATATGAAGTAAAGGGGAAAAAGAGCTGTGAGAATAAGCATATAAATGATAAGGTTTTGTATCAAGCCTTTGTAAATACGTTTAATGCTATGGTGGAAAATAAGGAATATTTTATAGAAAAGTGGAAGAAAGAACTTAAAAGTGAGAATGTATTGGTAAGATACAGGGCAAAGCTGTTTATAAATATTTTAGCTGATGCAGAGAAAGTAGAGAATTTTGATGTGGATATGTATTTTAGGATAATAGAGAAAATGACAGTATTTGATGGAGAAAAGATAATAGTTAGTTTGCTTGATGGGACGGAGATAGAAGTTGTAATTGAATAGAGGAATTTTAGAGACAGATGAGGATTGTTGAGCAATTCTTGGCAGATTTCTCAATTTAAATAATAAAATAGAAATGGATAACTTTTGTCATTTTGTGTCGTAAAATTTTACCAAAGAAATTATTGACATTTTTGTTATGGGGGGTAAAATTACAAATGTAGACAAGTTGTCTATAAATATAATTAATAGTTCTATAATATTACAAAAATACCAAAGAAAGGAGGTATCATTAATGGATACAAAGACTATTCAGGTTTATTCTGAAAAAGAAGGTAGAATGGTTGATGTTGAAGTGATCAACAAGGAGGCAGATAGTCGTTTTGCCAACAGAATCAGCGTTATGCTTGTGGTTGATGAAGAGGAGTAAGTTCTATGCTAGGGGGATTATGTTATTGCATAGCCCCCATTTCAAACTATATGGAAGGTGATTATTATATGAAAAAGTTTTATATTGCACCGACTTATAAATGCAATAATAGATGTATGATGTGTGGTGTATTTAACACTAAAAAGATTCAGAATGGGAATACGGTCTTGAAGAGTTAAAAATGGAGATTGATGGTAAGGAAATTGCTAATGGCGATGTAGTTATTGTTTCAGGCGGGGAACCAACAATATATCCATATTTTTATGATATACTTAAATATCTTGAATTAAAGGGTGCCTTATGTTACAATTTTTAGTAATGGGAGATCTTTTAAGAGTAATGAAAATGTATTAAAATTAAAAGAATGTAAGTATGAAAATATGCTAATACCTTTATTTGGAAGTGATGCACAAACTCATGATAGGCTTACTGGAGTGAAGGGAGTTTTGATGATACAATTAAAGGATTACATAATCTGGAACTAAATGGATTAACACATTCAATAAAGACTGTTGTGATGAAGGATAATTATGCTAATCTTCCTTACTGGGCAAATTTTATCTGTGAAAATTTTAAACATCCCCACATGGTATCAATACATGGATTGCATTTACAAGGGAAGCTCCCAAGGTTGCAGAAGAACTATATGTAAGGCACGATAAGATAGCTTATTATGTGGAAAAAGCCCTTGATATTTTGTTGTCTAATGATTATAATGTGTTTTTTCAGCAATCCCGTTATGTAATATAGACCCGTACTATTGGAAATATAATATCGTATCGGATATAAAAGACTATAAGGCCATATCAATAGATTCAAAGGAAATTAGTGAAAGTAATCGCAATAATTATGAATTGATGCCTAAGCAATGTGAGAGCTGTAGAGTTAAGGAACTCTGTGAATGGCCTTGGAGAATGTATAAAAAGATGTTCACACTAGATTATATAAAAACTATTTAGGAGGACGATATGCAAATTAAAGAAAGACCAGATGTACGAAACATATATGTATCATTAAATTATATATGTAATAATAAATGCTTGATGTGTGGTGTCCCTTTCGATAAGCATAATAGATATAATGAAAGTTTAGATTTTTATATATCTGAGATGAATAAAGTTCCTTTTACAATTAATAAAAATGATATTGTGACTATTTCTGGAGGAGAACCGTTTTTATTTAGGGATTTGTTTACTTTCATTGAATTTATAAAAAGCAAATTTGGTTGTAGGATTACAATATTTACGAATGGAAGAGCTTTAAAGAAAAAGGAAATTGTTGAGAGAATAAAAGAATTAAATGTTGATAAATTAGTCATCCCCTTTTTTCGTATAATATGGAAACTTATGACTTGATAGCTGGGGCAGAAGGTGCATATATGGAAGTTATAGAAGGATTTAAGAATCTAAATGAATGTTTTGTTTATAATGAAGCAAAGTTTTTACCAATGAAGCAGAATGCACTTGATATAGCAGAGTCATATAAATTTATTAAGTCTCATTTCCCAAGAACTAAATTTACTATTTGCGGAGTACAATATTTTGGAGAAGCGGTACATAATTTAAAAAAATTGGAATTAAATACTGTGAATTAAAAGAGGAACTAGAAAAAACTTTTGATGAAGCACAAGAAAAATATAACGAAATTATACCACTTTATCGTTTTCCAATGTGTGTCCTTGATGCTAAGTATAATAATAATGGGGTATTAACTTTGTTTCAAGAATATATAATTGGTCCAGACTATTCAGATGTTGCACTATCTGATGATAGCAAAAGAAATTTAACATTCCGACAGAATGTAGAGAATGCTTATCATTCTGTGATTGGTATTCACAAAAATATGAACATACTTTTGGTTTGCAAGAGTTGAAAGCGTTAGGAGGTGTGAAAGCTTGACAAAAGATAGAAATATACGAAGGTTGGTTCTATTTTCAATACTTACATCTATTGATTTTTTTCAGCAATTGAAGTGGCATTTTTTTACAAAAAGATTTGACTGCATCTCAAATATATATGATATACTCCATTTTTTCAATTCTTATTTTCCTGTTGGAAGTACCCGCAGGATATTTAGGAGATAAAATTGGATACAAGAAAAGTATAATATTGGGACTAATATGCGGTATATTAGGGTTTATAGGTTTTATATTCGGAAAGGGCTTTAGGGTCATAATAATTGCTTATTTTTTATGGCTTTGATGAATGTATTAATCAGTGGATCCGATGATGCATTGCTATATGACACATTGAAAGATAACGGTAAGGAAGATAAGTTTGAAGTTACATATGCTAAAATAGCGTCATATGGATATTTTGCATCCATTACTGGAAGTATTCTTGGGGTATAATAGCGGGAGTGTCAATGAATTTCAATGTAGTTGTACAGACGGCTTTTGTTATAGCCGGATTATGTATTATGGCTTTGGTAAATTCCCCAATCAATTTGATGACGAAAATGAAAATATTGAAGAAAGTGTAAAATACAAACGCAAAGAGATAAAATCTGTGGCTACAGAATTGATTTTAGCTGGTTTTTTATGACAAGTACCTTAATAGGGACTAAATTTTCCCAACAAATAATGCTTTCTGCAAATATACCTATATCCTTTTTGGCATTTTTACTGCATTATTGACGGTGATGGCTTCGATTTTTCTTATATTGCCCCAAAATGCAAGAAAATCCCATTTTCGTCTATTATGCTTATGCCTTCGTTGATCCTTATTGCAATTGGAATATCTCAAAATGGTCTTTTGGTTTTTTTACTATTGATTACATCTGCCAGTAGAGCATTGGGTAATGTTAAAATTACAACTTTAATAAATAAAAAATATCATCTAAATATCGTGCAACAATTAATTCTGTTAAGAGCTTATTGTTTAGATTGTTTTACTCTGTAATTATTTTGGTATGTGGCAAGGTGGCAGATTATGATATTTTCTGGGCTGTTATGTTAAGTGGTATTATTCTATTTATTATGTTAAGTGTTTTTCTAATTATAAGGTGGGAGGTGGAAAAACATGAATTACCAGCGTAACAGTCGAATGAGTATATCTGAAAAGAATGGTGAAATAACACGGTTTTCAAAAAGTACCCAAGCAGGTTTTAAATGGAAAACAAAAGATGGGGTACTTTACTATTCAACAAGTCCATTAGTACAGGAGCGTTGGTGTAATGAAGTTATAAATTGGTCTATAGAAAAAGAAATGCTTTATTCAATGGAAATAAAAGATTTCATAAATATCTCAAGCAAAATTAATAAAATAGCCTTTAACGATAATGTTGATGAAGTTGTGGTGACGTTAAGACAAAAACTCGATACTTTATGTGTTGATGATAAGAAGAGCATCATAGAAAAATATGAATTAAAAATAACCGTATATAAGGATAATGAGAGATTACTAGTATGTTGCGGAGGTAGTGGTCCCATAGAAGAAGTGCTTCGTAAATATGATTTTTTCAAGAATTCAAGAGAAGACTACGCTTTTATCAGTATCCATTGTTTAAAATGAAGTTCAGTGGCATGGAAAAAGTTTTACTTGGCAATCAGGCAACAGGATTTTTGTGCCATGAAGCAGTCGGACATATGGCAGAAGGTGATATAATAGCTACTGGAACAGCTTTTTATGAAAAACTAGGATGCAAAATTTTTGATAATAGGGTTAGTATTGTTGATTCGGGTAACATACCAAACGGGGCTGGAAATATTGTATTTGATGATGAAGGGACATATGCGACGGAGAATTATATAGTCAGAAATGGAGAATTGGTTAGCTATTTAACAAATAAGGAGATAGCCAAAAGGTATGGAATTAAGAATACTGGAAATAGTAGAAGTTCCAGTTGGAGTCAACCGAGTTATGTAAGAATGACTAATACTTATATGCTCAAAGGTGACAAAAATTAGATGATATTATTAAATCGATTGATTTTGGTATATATGTTGTAAGTGTTACTTCTGGGAATTGCAGTCTAGACGGTTCTTTTTCAATCAGATCCAATGAGGCTTATTTAATAAGAAATGGAAGTATAGTAGAAAGAGTGAAGAGAATATCAATTGATGATACGGTCTTTTCAGTGTTCAATAATATTTGTGAAATAGCAGATGATTCAAAAATTTGTTTAGGTTCATCCAGTTGTGGGAAGGGTGGGAGTATTAAAGTTGATGCCGGTGGTCCACATATATTAGCATTCATGAAAGTAGATGTTAATTATGAATATATATGAAGCAGAAGAGGAAATTAGAAAGATTATAGACAGTTCAAGTCACAAATATATATACTATGAAATTTTTTATACTTTGAAAACAGAGAAGTTAAATCAGAAAGATTACATATTCAGGAAATCAGTTGTTATGCAGAAACTATGGAGGGTATCTCTGTAATAAATTCGACATTTGGAACGAAACAAGAACTAAGGAATATTTGGGACAATTTGTTTTTGAGTATCATGTTTTCAAACAAGATCAATATAAGATCTCATAGAAAATATAATGATACGAATAGGTATAACGAAAGCAACAGGTTGACTAACAAAGTAAACAATCAAAAAGCAGAAAATATAATTTGTGATATCACGAGTGTTTCTATAGAAAAAATTTTTTTAACTCTGAGGGAATCCGGAAATATTCAGCAACCCCTTATTACTATAGAAATCAATTTAATAATAGAAGATTACTTTTCTGTGAAAAAGTGTGGACAAAATATATGACGATTTTAAATATGAATCAAGTATTATTGAAAATTCTATCTATAAGAATGATGAGTCAAATATTATAATGCTATCCCCAAGAGTTACGCATTTATGGTTAACACTACCGCTCACTCAAATTGTTTGTACAGAAAATTATAATTATAGTATTTTAACAGAATATGCATATTTAACGGATAAATTAAAATTTTCAGATTTACCTAACAATAGAAGCAGTATATTCAATGATTCATTTGATGCATTTGGAAATGATTATATAGACAGAATCTATATTGACAGAGGGAAATACGAAAAATATACAAAAGAAGATCAAAGATTTATAATCGACAATGGGCAAATAAAAGAGGGTTGATCTTTCCGATTGTTGAAGTATCAAATAATATAATTTGTGTCGATGGAAATATATTGATATTTTATGATTTTGTTGGTAAAGTTGATGTAACCAAGAATTATATTTCTGGTATTTTATTTTCTAATAATAAGAGACAGAAGATTAATATTAAATGGACATCATTCTTGAAAAATATACAAGGAAGTAATGGGCGATACAGTAATATAAAATATGTTATTGTAGGTAGATCTCCTTATTTAATTGTTGACAAGGGGGTATTATTTGATGCGGAATAGAATAAAACTTGAAGTGGATTATAAAGAATATTTAGAGGGCGATATTGAAAACCATTTAGATGGATGCTACATCGGACAGCGGCGAATTATGACATTTGATCAGAAAAAATAATGAGAAGATATGCTGAATGTGTTATAGATGGCAGAAAAGATGTCCGATTATTAGAGGTGGGATATGGACTTGGTGTATTTGCAGAGGAATCTGAAAATATAGGAACAGAAGAGCACGTTATTATTGAATGTCATCCGAAGATATGTGCTATTGCTAGAGAAAAATACAAAAATCAAAAGCATATTAAGATTTTTCAAGGATTTTGGCAGAACTTCAATGCAGAAAAATGTTATAATGCTATCTTCTATGATTCTGCAGTTATTGGTGAAGATATAGATGCAGTCGAGGAATTACTTCAATTTATTGAATTTGCTATGAAAAACCTTCTTACAGATGATGGGATAATGTCGTTTTGGTATCGAGGCAATAAAATTGATTCACGAATTTTGGATTTTCTTAAGAAAAAATAATCAATTTTCAAATTGTACTTTGTGAGATAGATAAAGCACAATACTTAATTTTTAAATTAAACAATACACCTGCTAAAGCAGGTGGATTTGGGGTATAAATACCCCATGACTGAAAGTCATTTCTAAGGCTAAAGCCTTCTAAAAGACCTTTAGCTTGAAGGTATCTTAAAGATTATGACTAAAACTCATGGTTCTACTTTAAATTATAATTTGTGTAATTTATTTCTTGATTCTCTATATATTTCTTTATTGTTTCCTCTGTAACACTTCCGAATGTAGCACAAAAATATCCTCTCGCCCATAAATGTTGTCCCCAATATCTCTTTTTCAATGTAAGCGTCAAAAATTTAGCGCCTACAATTTTTCTTAAAGTAGCATTAAAATATCCTAGTAAGGCAAAGGAGCTTTACTAGGATTAATTTATTTCTTATATTTAATTTTCATATCTTCAGGTATTTTATGAGACCAAGGCATAAGATTACCTAAGCTATCGCTATCTTGCATATCTATTTTTGATAAATTGTCAAACAAATAGATTAAATACTTTTCTACAACTAAATTATTAGCCTTGGCAGTTTCAATAATACTATATATTATACTACTTGCCGTTGCACCTTTTGCAGTATTGGCAAATAAAAAGTTTTTTCTACCTATTACAAATGGTTTAATTGCTCTTTCGGCAGCATTATTGTCTACCTCAAAAACATCTAGTAGTACTTTCTTTAATCTTGGTAAATGATTTTTAGCATGATCAAGTGTTTTACCTAAAGGACTTCTTTGGAGAGTAGATTTTGTTTCTTTTTCAACAGACTCAATAACATTATCTATAATCAAAGATATTTTTTAACTCTTGATATCACGCACCTCTATGAAAGTGAAATTCTTGCATATATATATGCATTCCTTTTTAGGGGTACATCTTTACGCAAAATCAATATTTATGCGTATTAGTATCATTTTTCTATCAAAACACAAAATTGAACAACATATTGATACAATAGATAAAAGCCTTGAAGTGTTAAGCTTTGAGGCTATTTTGCTTTTGGATGGTAGCCTTATCACATATAACTTTTATTTCTCTAAATGCAAGTCCTGCCAAGATGGGAGCCTTTCAAAATAAAGGTGATGCACTTCTTTAAAAAACTTATACAGTTGATTTTTGACCAAAAAAGAGCAGTTAACAACGGTAAGTTCCAATGTATTATGTAGAAGAAAGCCACCCTGCAATTATTGATAAAGAAATGCATACCGCAGTACAGCTTGAAATGGAGAGAAGAAGAGCTTTTGCAGAAAAATATAACATCAGTAAGCTTGATTATGCTACAGTTGATAATCCTTTTGCAGGAAGAGTTATCTGCGGACATTGTGGTAGCCCTTTTGGCAGGAAGGTTTGGAATTCTACAGATGAAAGGTTAAGAAGGGTTGTTTGGAGATGTAATAAAAAATATGAAGTAAAGGGAAAAAGAGCTGTGAGAATAAGCATATAAATGATAAGGTTTTGTATCAAGCCTTTGTAAATACGTTTAATGCTATGGTGGAAAATAAGGAATATTTTATAGAAAAGTGGAAGAAAGAACTTAAAAGTGAGAATGTATTGGTAAGATATAAGGCAAAACAGTTTATGGGGATTTTAGCTGATGCAGAGAAGGTAGAAGAATTTGATGTGATTATGTTTTTAGGATTACTGAGAAAGATGGGAAGAAGATAATAGTGAGTTTGCTTGATGGGACGGAGATTGAGGTTGTAGTTGAATGAGGGATAATTTGCAACCAGCTGAAGATGGTGTATCAATTCTTACTATATTTCTTATTTAAAATAATAACATGGAATTAAATCACTTTTTGTCATTTGATGTCGTAAAATTTTACCAAAGAAATTATTGACATTTTTGTTATGGGGGTAAAATTACAAATGTAGACAAGTTGTCTACATAAAAAGAATAAAAATCAAAGGGTAGCTGTCTTAGATATATAAAAAACTTTGACATTACCTTTTTAGAAAGGGGGAGTAATAATGATATATCAAGTTGAAATTATTGAAGAAATAAAATCAGAAGACCAAGATATGGTAGCTTTGGTTTGGATGGAGTAGAGTTCAAAGAAATAACCGAAATAATTATATTTCGGTTATTTTAATATTATTGTGCGAGGGATTAAAGTTATGATTAAGGAATTTATTAGCAACAAAAATTTTAACAACTATTATTTTGGTAGAAATATTAGCAATATAGGTGATATTTTTCACGATGTTGCTCTCACAATTATAGTTTCTTCTTATACCAATTCAATTTTTATTTCGGGTGTGCTTGTATCTATAAATGCTATCGTGAGAGTATTAAGTTCTTTATTTTTAATTAAGATTATAGATAAACTTAATCCCAAAAATCTATGATAAAATTGAACATGCTGTATGGATTTTTGTTCTGATATTATTTTTACTTATAGTTTTCAAATTCAACTATTTTTATTTATTCATATTTGAGATTATTTTTAGTTTTATTTTTTCTATATATAAAATAGTAAGGGAAAAGATTTTAAAATCAATATTACCATCAAGTAATAAATCAAAATATATGTCATTTATTTACACTTCTGAAAATACTTTGAGCGTATTAGTACCAATAATATCAGTGCTTTTGCTAAAGTTCATAAGTTTAAGATACTTTATATTAATTAATTCCATATCATTTTTGTATCTGCTTATTATACTACTCGTATAGTAATTGATATGGGAAACCGTGGAAAAGTTAAAAATGAGAATACAAATTATGATTTTAAATATATAACTCAAATTTATCCTTATTTAATTCTGATATTTATTATAGCAGCAGTTATAACATTTATATCTTCTACTTCTAAAATTATAATTCTTCAGTTTATTAAAGAGTTTAATTTTGATTCTAAAAAAGTAGGAGTACTTCAATCAATATTTGCAGTAGGTTGTATACTGGGCTCTTTTATTCCAGGAATGTTTAAAGATAATAGCATAATTAAAAATCTAAAAAATTTATTTTTATATGTATTGCCATTTTTATTCCATATATATTATATCAAAGCTTTTATACGTTTGTAATAGTAGATTTTTGTTACGGACTTATCTTTACTGCTATTAATGTATTCTTACAGGTTTATTATCAATCTACTATTAAAGAAGAACATTTTGGATTTATTAGAAGTATTCACACTATTGTGGTAGGCGCTATAATACCATTATCGATGTTTATAAGTGGTTATTTGCTTAATTTATGGACACTAAAAATATTATTTTTGATTTTCAGTGTTATAATTCTATCTTTATTAGTTGTATTTTACATTTTAGAAGTTTGTTATGAAGAGAACTATTTTGCAAAAGGAGAATGAAAATGTATAGTATTAAATTAGACACAGGGAAAATACTGCATATTGCTGAGAATTATGGATGGTACATTGATGGTAATCTAGCAGGTGATGAAGATAATAGCATTTATTCAAGTAAATTAGTTAGAGAATTAGACTGGTATAGCTATTTAAGAAACTACAATATTTATGTTTCTGCTAACTGTAATGGAAAATGTTTGTATTGTTACCAAGATGCTCAAGAGAAAAGAACTATTGAAAACTTATCTTTTGACGATATTAAAAATTATATAAATTATATTGAATCTATTAATGATGCAAGAACCCTTCCAAAGTCGATAGAATTATTTGGAGGAGAGCCGCTGCTAAGAAAAGATATTCACAAAATATTAGATTATATACTTGATAGAGGATATAGTGTTAAAATCGCAACAAATGGTACCTTACCGATAATACAATCTAAAGCCATGTTAAAATATATAAAAAATTCAAACATACATTTTAGAATAAGTCTAGATGGTCATACGCAAGAATTACATGAGAAGTATAGAACTAAAAATACATTTTATAAGATTATAGATAATATAAAATATTTAGTTGGGAATGGTGCAGAAATATCGCTAAAAACTATTGTAACTAACCATAATTTTAAATATTTAAAAGATATTTTACATTATTTTAAATATGATTTAGGAGTAAAGCTTTGGAATTATAATGCTCTTTATGTGTTAGATTCAACTATAAAAAATAATATAGAAAGTACAATAACTCATTATACTTTAGTTGAAGAATTAACTAAAGACGAATATAAAGAATATTGGGATATGTTTATTCAAACGCCATTAGCACAGATGTTAAAAAGTATTTATGTAAAAAAATAAAAAAATATAGACGAACATATCTATTTTTAAATTATGATAAAAACTTGTATTTAAATGATCAGCTTATTTTTCCAGAATATAGTATTGGAAATTCTAGTTGTTTAGACTTTGAAAAAATGAAAATGTTAGTATCAGAAATAGAAATGAATAGAAAAAGTTGTGAAAATTGCTTTGCAAAGGATTATTGTTTTTGGGTAACTATGGAGAATTATATAATATAGATAAAAGTTTAAGTACTGAATTTCCAACATGTGATCAACTAAGAAAAGCTGTAATACATATAATGTCATTAGAGGAAAAGGGACTCCATATTCTCAAAACAATATATAAGATTTCCTAATTATTACAGGAGGGTATTATGGATAATTTATTTATTAATGTTGATAGAAATACATATAGATGGTCGGTGGACTATGAAAAACATAAATATAATTCAGGCATATTTAAGCCAAGGGTAAATATAGATGATTATTTACTAATACATTCATCTATTGCTATAACAAACAAATGTAACCTCAATTGCATCTATTGCTATAAAGAGGTTAATAAAAAACAGAAATACACGAAATACCAAAAGAAGAGATATTTAATTACATTAACCTGTTAACAAATATGGATAACTATAAATTAAAAACAATTCAGTTAATTGGTGGAGAGCCTTTAATTCATTCAGAGATTATAGAGATAATCGATTTTTGTTATCCAAAGGCATCCAAGTAAGAATATCTACTAACGGCATGAGTGATATAATAAAGAAACCTGAATTTAAGCACATATTAAATGACACAAAGGTAGAATTTAGAGTAAGTTTAGATAGTCATATCGAAAGTATACATGATTCTTTTAGAGGAAAAGGAACTTTTAAAAAGCTGATAGGAAATATAGAATATTTATGTCAACATAAATGCCGATTATCAGTTAAATCTGTTATTACCAAGAGTAATATAAAAGACCTAAAACCTATGCTTTATTTTTTAAAGGAAAGAAATATAAGTAATTTTGCTTATAGTGCATTATATAATTTAGGCAGTGCTGAAGATAAATTTTATAGTGAAAATTATATATCAAATAGTGATATTCTATTGGAAATATTGAACATATTAGAAGAAGATCCAAGTTTGGCAAAGTTATTGAGACCCAATATATTACGCCATGTATTAGACAGTCTATTTATAAAAAATCCATATATATTATCTAAGATGTATCTGCATGTAAATTATGACGGAAATATATATCCACAAGATCAGCTAATTTACGATAAATTTTGCTTAGGGAATATTTATAAACTAAATAATGATATATTTGGAGATATTGTTAGCAGGTTTAAAGATATTAAATTAAGATATGAAATAAATAGGAAAGAGTGTCTTGAATGTGACTTTTACCCATTTTGTGTTAAAGGTAACTATGGTGAGCTATATAAAAAGGATGAGAAATTACTGGAGTGCTTTCCAAATTGTGATGATTTAAAAAATTTATATCTATATTAATGAAAAATGGAAGCAATTCAAGAAATATATTATTAAAGATGCATAATATTTCATAATAGTATATGTAGTGTTTTATTCTAGTTGTAACAATAGTTTACTTACATAATTTTAGATTAGTTGTAATTGATTTTCTACTAATTTGAAAAACGTTTGTTCAAAATCTTCAGAAAGTCTTATTGAATGCTTAGGAAAGTATAAAATTTTCGCAACCTGAAAGCTAGATTTTATCTAGCTTTCAGGCGTTTTATATGTAAGCGTCAAAGTTTTAGTACCTTTAATATCTTCAAAAATAGCATTAAAATATCGTAGTAAGGCAAGATTGTGCTTTACTAGGATTAATTAATTTATTTTTATCTTTAATTTTCATATTTTCAGGAATCTTATCTGACCAAAGCATAAGATGCATTAAACTTTCCCTATCGGATATATGTAAGCGTCAAAATTTTAGCACCTACAACTTTTATAAAAAGACATTAAAATATCCGGTTCTATAATAAATGTTGGGGCGTAGACCCAGCATATTTTTTACAAAAAATATGTGCACCTGATTAGACACCTGGTAAAATTAAAATAACCAAACAAAAACCTTACCTGAAAGGAGGCATCCATCAAGTGCACACTAATAATTCTATCAAAAATTTATTAGGTTTTAAAGATGTTATTATAAAAAGATTATTCATAATGACACGTACATTGAGATATACTTAGAAACTAAGAAAAAATTTGTACTTGCCCTAATTGTAATTCCAAAGTTACAAGAGTTCACGATTATAGAATTCAGCGTATTAAAGACATACCCTTATTCTTTAAACATACTTTTATCATTCTTAAAAAACGTAGATATCGTTGTAATGCCTGCGGCAAAAATTTTATGAACATATAGAATTTTTACCTCGTTATCATAGAATAACTAATAGATTAGCTATGTTTGTAATTTATGAATTATCTAATGAATATAGTATGACATCAGTTGCTAGAAAAACTAATCTATCTATCGATACTATAAAACGTATTTTTGATAATGTATCTTACTCTTCTCCTACTAATTTACCTAAAATAATATCTATAGATGAATTTAAAGGTAACTCTGGTGGTTCTAAATATCATTGTGCAATAGTCGATCCTGTTAATCATAAAATACTAGACATTATTAAAGATAGAAAAGAGCATATTCTTATAGATTATTTTAGAAAAATTAAAAATCGCGATAGCGTTACACACTTTATTTGTGATATGTGGCAACCCTATATTGATTTAGCTAAAACTTATTTCAAAAATGCTGTAATTGTTATAGATAAATTTCACTATATTAGACAAGTCATATGGGCAGTAGAAGCGGTAAGAAAACGTATCCAAAGAGAACTATCAATTAAATTAAGAAAATACTTTAAAAGAAGTAAAAAGCTTATTTTAAAAGATATGGCTTACTTGATACAGATTCAAAGTTAGCTTTACAAGTTATGTTTTCTTATAATAGTGAATTAGCAATTGCCCACACTTTAAAGGAAAAGTTATTGAGTATTATTGATGCTTCACCTTCTTCTAACGAAGCTCGTGTCCTCTTAAAAGATTGGATTAAACTTGCACAAAATAGTGGTATCAATGAATTGAAAAGATGTGCAAATACCTATATCAGATATTTTAATGAGATTTGTAATTCTTTTGATATTCCTTATACAAATGCTTGTATAGAAGGATTTAATAATAAAATCAAAGTTATTAAAAGAATAGCCTTCGGCTATAGAAATTTTGATAGATTCAGGAATAGAATTCTTCATTGTTGTAATAAATAATCTGTTAAATATTGTATTTTAGGAAATCCAACTATCGTTGGTCTTTTTGTCGTGCAATTTTTTAAGGGTAAACTCCCCTCATCCTATCTATCTTGCTAAAATCATTATCAAATAAGAAAGGACAGGCATTCTAATCTAATGCCCGCCCCAACTATTGACAAAGAGCCAAATATCCTAGTAAGGCAAATAAGCTTTACTAGGATTAATTTATTTCTTATCTTTAATTTTCATATCTTCAGGTATTTTATGAGACCAAGGCATAAGATTACCTAAGCTATCGCTATCTTGCATATCTATTTTTGATAGGTTATCAAACAAATAGACTAAATACTTTTCTACAACTATATTGTTAGCCTTGGCAGTTTCAATAATACTATATATAATAGCACTAGATGTTGCACCTTTTGCTGTATTTGCAAACAAAAAGTTTTTTCTACCTATTACAAAAGGTTTGATAGCTCTTTCTGCTGCATTATTATCAATTTCTAAAGAACCATCAAGCAATACATTCTTTAGTCCAGGTAAATGTTTTTTAGCGTAGTCTAGTGCTTTGCCTAATGGACTTCTTGGAAGAGCATTAGGTATTTCTCTTTCAACATAATCTATAAATTCATCTAATAGCGGAGCTAATTTTTCAACTCGTATTTTATATCTAATTTCATAATAGTTTTCATCACTTGAATAAGATTCTCGTAATTCTTTTTCAAGTTTATAAATTTGCTCACAAAAATTAAACCCTATTATAGCTCTAGAGTCCTTTAGGGCTTCCTCATCCAGCTCTGCAATTATATTATAAAAGTGTCTTCTTATATGAGCTAAGCAGTACACTCTTGTAGCATTTGAAACAGAGTTATAGCCACTATAACCATCTGTTTGAAGATACCCACTAAAATCTCCTAAGAAATTTTTAGGGCAAGAGCTTGAACGGGTATTTTGATAATCATACAAAATTACAGGCTTTGAATTGGTATTGCTCATATATAACCACATATATTTTTAGATTTAGACTCCGTACCATTATCATTAATTACCGTTAGAGTAGTTTCATCTGCATGAATATAATTCCTACTTAACAATTCTTTTTCATGTGGTTATATATTGGTTCTAGAGCTTTGGCTGCCGCCATAGTCCAGTTTGATAGAGTTTGCCTTGAAAGTGTGGCTCCCATCATATCAAAATATGTTTCCTGCCTATAAAGTGGAACAGCATGTTGATATTTTAAAGTAAGGGTATGTGCAACCAATTCATGTGAAGCCATGCTGTTGTAAAAAATAGTCTTTGGAGCTTCCGTTGAAATTATATTACTTTCACCAGTTTCTTTTTCACAAGCTTTACAAGCGTAGCTGTATATAATATGTTCTTCAACTATAAGTTTAGCTGGAACATATTTTATAATTTCCTTTCTAGACTTAACACCAATTTCAATAAGCTCTTCACCACATTCTTTGCATTTAAGGTCTTCGCCTTCTAATTTATGTTCAATAACTACTCTTTCTAAATTTGCAAGATTATCTTTTTACCTGTACTGTTATTTCTCTTAGCTCTTCTATATGTAATTTCTTCTAAAGTAGGTTCTTCTGCTTTTGAATCACTATGTTTTTCAGCCTCGTTAAAAAGAGATAGTTGGTTAGCATCTACTTGTTCACTAGATGTTCCAAATATCTTTTTATTCTTATTTGATATAATAGACTTTAAAAATTCTATTTCATTTTTAAGATTTTTTATTTCTTCATCTTTTGACTTAATTCCTTTGATTTTGCATTGATTTCTTCTTCCATCTTTTCTATTAATGCTTTTGTAGTATCATCTATTTCATTAGTTAAAATTTCGTGATTCATAGTAAAGTACCTCTTTAGAATTTATTTTACAAATTAATTATATCATAAAAGTCCTTGAAAATAAAGGTTTCTCAAGGACTTTTTATGTTCTATTAAAAATAATTACTTGGTTTTATAGGTTTAAATTTAGATACTGTTCTTACTTCGTAACCTTTTAAAAGCCAACGTAATTCTTCTATATTAACTTTTAATGCTTCTTGTGGATTTGATGGCCATTTAAAGCGATTAGCTTCTAAACGATAATAATATAACCAAAAGCCTTCGTCAAAATGCAGAATCTTTAATTTATCCATTTGTTTGTTGCAAAAACAAATAAGGCTTTTTCAAATGGGTCTAGCTTCAATTGACTTTGGACTATCATTACTAGACCATCTATACTTTTTCTTAAATCCGTAAAGCCGCAGGCAAGATAAACTGTTTGTACTTTTTCTATATTTAGCATGATATAGATAATTCCTTTATTATTTTAGATATTAGATTGACTTCATCAGAAGGAATGATTACAGTTACATTACCTACGGTAATTTTTACTTCTTTTGATAATTTAGCAGTTTCTTTTGCTCATCTTGTATAGCTAATGGAATAGCGTGAAATACAATGTCTTTTCTATCATTTGATTCTTCCTTTTGCAATCTTTTTCTATGGTAATAGAATTGTGTTTTACAAATGTCATTTTCTATACAAAAATCCTTTACTGTTATTGAACCATTATATGATTCAAATTTCTTTATATATTCTTCCCATTTAGCATGACTCATTCTTTTACCCATAAATTACCTCCCATTAATAATATTTGCTTTTATTCTATCAATGGGAGGATGAGATATCTAGGTACTTAATTTTTGACGCTTACTAATGAATTAAATGGAGACTATTCTTTAGAATTAGTATACCCAGCACACTCAGATAAGGCACAATATTTAAATAAATGGAACATAATAAAAGCAGATGGTCAGCTATTTAGAATTTACAACGTTCAAAGAAGTGAAAAAACGGAATGTTTATTACTGTAAGGGCTAAGCACATATTTTATGATATGGCTTTCTTTTTATAGAAAAAGCAGAAGGAGCAAATAAAACTATAGATAATGTAATTAAAACAGCATTTCCAAAAGAAGTTTTAAATTTATTTGATATGCATGTTCAACCAGGTTTAAATAAAATATTTCCATATAATATTGAAGAAACAAATTGTGTAAAGGCGTTATTTTATCTTCTAAGTATATATGGTTATGAAATAATAAGAGATAACTTTTCAATTAAAATAGTTGATAGGGTAGGAAATGAGAATGGTATAACAGTTAAATACGGGAAAAATATTTTAGGGATTGAAGCAATTGAAGACACATCAGAATTGATTACAAAGATATATCCAGTTGGAAAGTCAGGACTTAAACTCCCAGAAAGATATATAGAAGTTGATAATATAAATGATACTTCACTATATATTCCATATCCAATCATTAAAAGGTAGAGTTTTCTGAAGTTGAAGATATACAAACATTAAGAGAAATGGCTAAGGCATATTTAGATAAAAACAGTAAACCAAAAGTATCAGTTGAAATTGATTTTTAAGCCTTTATAAAACTGAAGAATATAAACAATATGAAGGATTAACAAAAGTAAATATTTGGGATACAGTGAATGCTACACATTTTGAGTTAGGAATTAAAACAAATGTAAGAGTTATTAAAATAGAAAAAATATTTTAAACCCAAAAGATATAAAAATAGGGTTAGGAGAAGCTAAACAAACAATTTTAAAAGAAATTGATAAGGCAAATATATACGATGAAATTAAAAAAATATCTCAAAAATCAACGGATATATCAACAATTTATAAAAGTAATTCAACAGATAGAATTTTTACAACTACAAGTTCAGAGCTGATTTTTGAATTTGAAAATTTTATGTCAGACAATATAACAATGAATATAAATATAATTGGAGAAGCAACAGAAGATTTAGTCATAGAAATAACTATGTTTAGAGATGGTATTGAACTTCCTTTAAAACCAAAGCAAAAGGTAGGAAAGGGAGAAAATGTTTTAAGTATTCCATATGTATTAACTCAGGTTAAAGAAGGAGTTCATAACTTAAGTTTTAAAGTTAAAACATCTTTAGGGGAGTTTAGAGTAAACAAAGGTCAATTTGTACTTATTCTACAAGGCAAGTCTTTAGAGGGAGGTATAGTGGCAGAACCACCGTATCCTCAGAAGGTTGAAACAATAGTAAGTAATATATTATTTGTTTTACAAAATAAAAACACTATAGAAGATAAAATTGATTCAGTTGTTATTTCAAATACAACAAAAATACAAAACAATGAAACTATAAATTTAGTTCAAAGTAATTTACAAACAAAAATTATTGAAAGCTATTTTGTTAATTTTAAAATAGCAAAAACCTATATTGAGCTTTTAAATGTTGATTATATTATTGATACAACTATTTATAACTTAGAAAACAAAGAGAATATTTTAATTACACAAAAAAATCACAACTTATTGAAGAAAAATTAGGTAATGGATTTGTTTATAGAACTAATTTGATTGATAAAACAAAAATAAAAACAATTGAAAGGGTTGAATTAATATAATGAAGTGCTTAGAAACAGATGGTGTTAATTTGGTTGATTTTGGTTTTTACGATTCATCAGAATATACAAATACTTTATCAATTATGTTTTGGATAAAGGTATTAGAAAAAGTTCCAAGCAATTGTAGATTTTTGGACGATTAAATGGATTTAATATAGGAACAGATGCAAATGGTGCTTTAAGATGTTTTATAAGAAGAAAAGATACAACCCTTTATAATCATGTAAGTAATAAAAAACTTTCTTGGGACCTATGGACACACATAGCAATAACTTATCAAAATGATGGTTTGTTTTTATATGTTAATGGTTATGGACCTTATATATATAGCTTTAATGATAATAAAAATGAAATAGAAAAAACAGCAGCGACAAAGTTAAGTTTAGGAGGACTTTTTAGTGATGATAATGTTACACCAACCTATCAATGTAAATGTAGAGTAAGTGATTTAAGTCTATGGAATATACCTTTAACACAAGAAATAATAGGAAAACATATGAGAAATGAAATAGATACTACAACCAATGGTCTTTTGCATTATTGGAAGATAAATGAAGGTAATGGGACAAAGATAAATGACTGTGTTGGTAACATAAATGGTATAGTCCCAACGACATTTAAATGGGTTGATGAAACGATAAATTTAAAAGGTAAATATCAAGACGATTTAATTTGGTTAGGTAATAATTTTTCTGAAACAAGAGAAAAATCAAAAGATTGTAGAGGACAAATTTTTTATATTAAAAAGCCATTTTATATAGAAGGGATATCTATACCTGCTCATTTTAAAGAACCAGGAGATGTATATATTGTTTTAGCGAAATTCAGGCCAAAAGGTTCAACAGATATACCACAAGGTAAACCAAGTAATGTTATTGCTGAATGGAATTTAAATATAAAAGCTGAACAATCAGGGGTATTTATTATTCCCACTACACCTATTTTGCTGGATGATATAAATTCAGAGTATATTATATATAATTGGTTTTTGGGAAAACGAGATATTATGTATCATGAAAATTGTAAATATGAGGATAACTATTTTAAAATTATTGGTTCAATTTATAGTAGTACAGCTGAAACTCCACAAGCTCAATTTACTTGGACAATATGGAATGATTCCACAGCAAAAGCATATATTAATGGATTTTTAGTAGGAGAAAACTTAATACCACAGAAACTGTTTTTAATGATTGATGGAAATGAAATTAAAACGTGGGATGGAGTTTCTTTTGTTAAAATAGGGGAATTACCATTAACAGAAGATATGTTTTTAAATTATGCAGTAACAGAAATTCCTAATTCAAGAATCGGTATATTAACTAATGAACCTGAGATTGTTGTTTATAGTCCTATAAAATTAAATAGTAAAAATATTGTAGAAACCTTTATACCAAAGGAAGAATTGATTTTAGGGAGCAAAGATTATATTTTAGAAGGAAGTTTAAGTAGGATAAATATAGATGTTAACACTATTGGCAATGTTATTATCAAATTTATTATAAGTATTGATGAAGGAAATTCGTGGTATTGGTTTAATGGGAATAATTTTACTCAAATAAGTTCAATAGACATAAACAACATTAGTTATACG
Source organism: Caloramator sp. mosi_1 (assembly GCF_028622835.1). Lineage (GTDB taxonomy): Bacteria > Bacillota > Clostridia > Clostridiales > Caloramatoraceae > Thermobrachium. Next base: position 1,588,264 of record NZ_CP117677.1, read on the forward strand.
TCTAATACAGCTGTGCAAATAAATTCTATAGCAGAAGATAAATGGATAAGTTTTATAGGAACATCAAACAAAATTAGATTAGGTATATATATTAATTCAAATGATGCTAGTTCAATAGCAACAATCAACGAAATAACATTATTTTACAGATAAAGTGGGTGAGATAATGATTAGCTATACAAAAATAATTTATTAAATCAAGAAATTTTAATTGATAAGATGAAACCATATACAGAAATTAGAGGAATAAGTAAGGTTCAAATATTTAATTCAAAAACAGGTGAGATAGAAGTAGAATCAGTAAGTGAAAATGTAGTAACATATGCCCAATCGATAATTCTATATTATAATTTTTTTATTTCGTATATTTGTGGAATAGGAATAACACAAAATAACTTTATACCTAAAATTGATGCTGACCCTTTTAAAAATATTTATATAGCACAATTGACTAATCAAGGGGTAGAACCTGTACAAGAAGATCCATTTCAAATAAGAGTGCCAATAACACATAGAGTTAGAGGGTATGCTGATAGATATTTGCCGTATTCAGGTGGAGATACATCAAGAGGAACGATAAATGTTGCAGAAACTAAATTTTATAAGGAAGGAAATGATTTCATAGTTCATTTTGTTTTTGATTTTCCAACTCATGCAGGTAATGGAGATTTTGATTGTATTTATTGGGCAAATGATTCATATTCAAGAGCATATGAGCTTGATACTAAAACCTTTAATACAGGAAAACAGTTTAATAATTTCGCAGATGTTATACCAATGGAAGATTCAAGAAATGACAATATATTAATAGCTGTATGTACTGACAAAGAAACTGTAGCAGACAACAAAATTAAATATAAGCTATCAAGGATTTATGTTTTTGATAAGGACATGAATTTTTTATTTTATAGAGATATGGAACAATATATAAACTCATTACCAATGAATAGTACTATTGTTTTCAATATGAGGTCAGATGGGAAAATTGCATTAATAGATAATACTAATCAAAAATTCACTTATATGATTACGAAATGGATTCTGTTGTTCAAACTATGAATGTATCAGGTTTAGGAATTGATAAGTGTATGGTTTACGAAGGAGACTATTTATATATTTGCAATGTAAAGTCAGGAGATACAACAAAAGATGAATATACAAAATTCTTAGTTTCTGAAGAACAAGGACTAAAATCTATATGGACTGTAGAAGAAAATACTGTTACACCATGGGCACTTAAGGTACAAGATGGAAAGATAATGGGGAAATATAAAGATTATTCTAATCAGATATGGGTTGATGTTTCAGAAAATGTAAGAACAGTATCAACAAATATTTCAGTTGGGGAAGTTATTATAAAAATTATCAAAATGTAAGAAAAAATAATATGAATATAAAGGTAAGCTCTAAAACTGATTCAGATGGGCGACTAATATTAGAGGTTACAAGAAGATTGATTGGTTTTATGGGTGCATTCAATAAACTACCATCAAGACTGACAAAAACAGAAACCAATACTATGAAAATACAATATGATTTTAGATTTGAGGATCCAATGAATAAAATATTAGCAAAAGAATTTTCTTAATTTAAACTAACTAAATTTATATAAATAGGGGGATAGTATGAAGGGTTCAAATAACGTATTCCAATTAATCTCTGCTACCATAGGCGGATATATTGGATACTTTTTAGGAGGGTTTGATGGGTTTATGTATGCACTTGTAACCTTTGTTGTAATTGATTATTTGACGGGGCTTATGGTAGCAGTAATAGAAAAGAAACTTTCAAGTGAGGTGGGATTTAGGGGATATTTAAGAAGGTATTAATTTTTGTAATGGTAGGTATAGGTAACATAGTAGATGTTCATTTGATTAAAAACGGTAGTGCAATTAGAACTGCCGTTATTTTTTCTATATTTCAAATGAAGGCATAAGTATAATTGAAAATTCAGCAAAGATTGGACTACCTGTTCCACAAAAGCTAAAAGAACTATTAAAACAAATGAATGAAGGGGAGATAAGAAATGGCAAAGGTATGTTTAGACTATGGTCATGGTGGGGTTGATAGTGGTGCTGTATATAAAGGAAGGTGTGAAAAGGATGATAATTTAGAACTGGGTTTGAAGATTGCAGAAGAATTAAGAAGGCATGGTGTAATTGTAGGTGAAACAAGAACTTCTGATACAACTTTAAGTTTAAAGGATAGAACATTGTTTGCAAATAAAGGCAATTTTGATTACTTTATATCCTTTCATAGGAATGCCTATATACCAGAGAAAACAAATGGGGTTGAAACATATGTATATATAATAGGTAGAGAAAAATCAATAGAGCTTGCAAATAAGATTCAAAAGGCTTTGACTCAAGTTGGTTTTACTAATAGAGGAGTTAAAAAGGCTAATTTTTATGTTTTAAGAGAAACAAAATCACCTGCAGTTCTTATTGAAGTTGGCTTTATTGACAATAGTGAGGACAACAAATTATTTGACAGCAGAAAAGATGAAATAGCAAAAGAAATAGCAAAGGCTATATTAGAGCAGTTAAATATAAAATATGTAGAAGCTCCTAAAACTCTATACAGAGTAGTCGCAGGCTCATTTTTACAAAGAGAAAATGCAGAAAAGCAGGTTAAAAGATTAAAAGAACTAGGTATAGATGCAGTTATTGTTGAATCTAAATAATAATATTGAAGCTTTTATGGGCTTCATTTTTTATGCTTAAAAGGGGATACTTATGACTAAAGAGCAGTATGAAAGAGAGAAAAACTACAGGGTATCAATTGCTATTGCAAAATCAATGCTTTCAAAAATATAATTGATGAAGATGACTTTGAAAAAATAAAGAAGATGTTTATTGATAAATATAGACCTGCCATAGAAACACTAACATATAATTAACTTGCTTTGTATCAATATAAGAGCTAACATATGTAGCTGAAAGGGGGAATCAATAATGCAAAGGAAGGTTATAAAGCTTGAACCTAAAATTATTAAACCTATAGTAAAAAACGTGTTGCTGCCTATGCAAGAGTATCAAGTGGAAAGGATGCAATGCTTCACTCTCTTTCAGCCCAAATTAGTTACTACAGTAGCTTTATTCAAAAACACGTTGAATGGGAATTTGCAGGAGTATATGCTGATGAGGCTATGACTGGAACAAAGGATGAAAGACCAGAGTTTCAAAGATTACTTAAAGACTGTAGAGATGGCAAAATAGATATGGTTATAACAAAATCAATTTCAAGATTTGCAAGAAACACTGTAACATTACTTGAAACAGTAAGAAAACTAAAGGATTTAAATATTGATGTATATTTTGAAAAAGAAAATATTCACAGTATTAGCGGGGATGGTGAGCTTATGCTGACTATCCTCGCTTCATTTGCACAAGAAGAATCAAGGTCAGTCAGTGAAAACATAAAATGGAGGATAAGAAAAGGCTTTAAAGAAGGAGAACTTGTTAACTTAAGATTTATGTATGGGTATAGGATAGAAAAAGGGAAAATAGAAATCAATGAGGATGAGGCTAAAATTGTCCGAATGATTTTTCAAGACTATATAAATGGAATGGGTGCAACTAAAATAGCAAAGAAGCTAAGAGAAATGGGAATAGAAAAAATAAGGGGTGGAAAATGGAATTCTGAAAGGGTAGTAGAAATATTAAAGAATGAGAAGTATACAGGAAATGCAATGCTTCAGAAAAAATATGTAAAGGACCATTTAACAAAGACTTTAGTTAGAAATAAAGGAGAACTTCAAAGATATTATGCAGAAGAAACACATCCAGCAATAATCGATTTAGAAACATTTCAAAAGGCCCAGAAGATTTTAGAAGAAAGAAAATCAAAGTATTCAAATCAAAAAGAAAGTTCGAATCAAATATTTTCAGGGAAAATTATATGTGGTATATGCGGTAAGAAGTATAGAAGGAAAAGAGTAAGGGATAAGTTTATATGGCAGTGTTCTACCTATTTAAAATATGGTAAAGATGCCTGCCCAGCAAAACAGATCCCTGAGGATATTTTAATTTCACTTTGCAATGAGGTTTTAGGAACAGAAGAGTTTGAAAAGAAAATAAAGGAAATACAGAATATAGAGCAGGGAAAAATTGCCTTTATATTAAACGATGGAAGTATAGTTAAAAAGAATGGAGTTATAAACCAAGAAGTGAAAGCTGGAGTGAAGAAAAACGCCAAAGGGCAAGAGAAGAAAGCCTTAAAAGAATTGAAGGGAGGAAAAACCTATGGCAAGAGCCGTAACTGTAATACCTGCAACAGCAAATAATGTTTCTCCAATTACAAAAACAAAAGTAAATAGAAAAAGAGTAGCAGCCTATGCAAGAGTTTCAACTGACAATGAAGAACAACTTCAAAGTTTTGAGGCACAGATGGATTACTATACAAAATATATAAAGGCAAACCCTGATTGGATATTTGTAAATGTCTATACAGATGAAGGAATATCAACAACAAGCACTAAAAGAGAGATGGATTCAATAGAATGATTGAAGATGCCTTAAGTGGTAAGATAGACCTTATAATCACAAAGTCAGTTAGCCGATTTGCAAGAAATACAGTAGATACATTAACAACAGTTAGAAAACTAAAGGAAAAAGGTGTAGAAGTATATTTTGAAAAGGAAAATATATATACAATGGACAGCAAAGGAGAGCTTTTAATTACCATAATGTCAAGTCTTGCACAAGAGGAGAGCCGTTCAATTAGTGAAAATGTTACATGGGGACAAAGAAAAAGATTTGCAGATGGGAAGTTTAGTTTGCCATATAAAAACTTTTTAGGCTACACAAAAGGAGAAGATGGTTATCCAAAGATAGTAGAGGAAGAAGCTGAGATTGTAAGGTTAATATATAAAATGTTTTTAGAGGAAAAACAGCATTAAGTATAGCAAAGTATTTAACTGAGAATAAAGTAAAAACACCAGCAGGTAAAAAGGTATGGCACCAAAGCACAGTATTAAGCATACTTCAAAATGAAAAATACAAGGGAGATGCAATACTGCAAAAGAAGTTTACAGTAGATTTTCTTACAAAGAAGATAAAGAGAAATGAAGGTGAGGTTCCACAGTATTATGTACAAAACAGCCATCCGGCTATAATTTCTCCTGAAGTATTTGATTTAGTGCAGGATGAAATTAAAAGAGAAAAGAAGTAAAGGGTTATAAGACAGGAGGTAGCTGCTTTTCAGGGAAGATTATATGTGGCGACTGTGGAAGTTTCTATGGCAGAAAGGTTTGGCACTCTACGAGTAAATATAGGAGGGTAATATGGCAGTGCAATAATAAGTTAAAAAATGATAAAAGGTGCAAGACACCACATATTTATGAAGATAAGATAAAGAAGGCTTTTGTTGAGGTGTTTAATGGATTTATTGAAAATAAGGAAGAGATATTAAAAGGGTATGAGGAAGTTATAAAGGAACTAACAGATACATCAAAGATTGATAAAGAAACAGAAAAACTTAAGGGAGAACTTGAGGTAATATCTGAAATTATTAGAAAATGTATTGAAGAAAATGCTCGAAGTAAAATAGACCAAGGGAAGTATATTGAAAGGTATGAGGAGTTAGTTAACAAGTATGAAGGAATTAAAAGTGAAATAGAAAGGATAAATGAAAAAAGGTTTGAGAAAAAGGTTAAGAAGGAGAAAATATTGGAGTTCATAAAGGAACTTGAAGGAAGGGATGAATTAATTACAGAGTTTGATGAGGAGCTTTGGTTTGGAACGGTTGATAGGGTGGTTGTAAATGATAATGGGAAGATAATATTTGTATTTAAAGATGGTAGGGAAATAAGTTGTAAGTTGATATAAATAAAAACATTTAAGGGGGATAGAGTAATCTAGTTTCTTTTTATGCACTAAAAGTATATAACTAAAAAATGTGTAAATTTAAATTTACTTAAATAAAACAATTAAATTAAACATGGTATATACAGAATAATGTAGAAAAAAATAGAAAAAATATAATTGACATTATATATATATATATATAATTGTAGATGAAATGGTTATTATATACAATAAGACAAAAATATATATTTGATAAATAATTATATACAGTGACTTCTGAAAAAATTTTGTGTTTAATATAGAATAAAAAGAATTAAGATTAATTAGTATTCTTAAGGTAGAGTAGTAGAGTTTAATAATACAAGTAGATATAAGTTTAAGCTAGTAAATGTTGTATATGTAAGATATGTTGAGGAGCTGATTTTATTACAAAATACATATAATGAAAAGATGAATAATATAAATAATTTACAACAAATAACTGTAGTATATAATGTGACTGTAACTGACATAAAAGATGGACAAGCATTAGATACATTAATTGTAGATTTATATATAGGGGTGAGTCCAAATAGCTTATAGTTGATAGTTCTGATTTGTGCATATAATCAACCGGTTGATTTATATAAAATAAAGAGCATGTTCAAGAAAATAACCAAGATTTAATTTATTATCTATGTTTTTAAATTTATATATTTGCTCAAAAAGTTAAGTTGATATATGTTGCTTGTATAAAACATGATATTCTCCTCCTCTGTGGATAGTTTTAAAGGTTGTTATAATTTAATAATGCCACAGTGGAGGAAAATATAAAAGCCTTATGGCTAAAAAATAGTAAAATCAATGGTTGCAGAATTCTGCAACCGACTAAATTAAGAATTAAGTTAAGGAGAGGGAGATAACAATGAAAAAGAGAGTATTTTTAATTTTGATTATATGTATTTTTTAAGTCAAAATTATGGCATATATTTCAGTGTAAAAGCAAGTGATTTAATTGAGCAAAATGATATCTATTATATTACAGAAAATAATATCAATAAAAACCAAATAAAAATAAAGATGAATGGAATAGAAGTTAAAGGAAATATTAAAAAATAGATATTAAAAATTTTCAAGATTATAATAAAGATTCAATTATTTGGGTAGATGGCAATATAATTAAAAAACCTGGAGTAAAAAATAAAATTATAAAAATGTATAATATGGGCCAAACAATTGTTATACGCAGAGACAATATATCTAAGAAAGAAGCATTAGAATATTTAGATATTGATGATGATTATTGTGATGAACAAATAGACAAAAACCTAAAAGGGTAGCTGTTTTGGTAAGAAAAATAGATAAAAATAGTTATGATATAATAGGATTAAATGTTTATGATGATAATGACGATAATATAAAAGAGGGAATGCTATATATGTCTAAGAGTGATTTTAATCTAAGAATCAGAAAGAGAATAATTGATAAAGAAACTGAACATGTGTATAATAAAAATACAAGTTTAAGAAGAAATTTAGTACAAGCCGCTAATTGGAAAAGTGTAAAAGTTGGTTCTAATGTAGATGTGTGGAAGACTGTTAAAATACAATGGTCAATCGATCTTCAAAAAGATGCAGACTCACCTACAAATGGACAATATAGGTCATATCATAAAGCAATAATAGAAGCAGAAACAACGGATTCTATGTACAAGATAAAAGAAATGTACATATATCAAGATGGTGGTGGAAAAACAAAAGTTTATAATTATGATCCAAAACCTTCTACTCAAAATTTAGGACAAGTAACTTTTTCTCTTCCTTGGGGAGTTAGCTATACTTATGATTTAGGTTCAAGTGTTAAAATAGAAAAAAATGCTGGTGGAATAGGTTCAAGTTATGTAGAATTAAGATTTATAAATTCAATACATACAAGGGTATTAAATGGAATAGTTGCAACAGAACAGTTTCAAACAGGTACTAGTTATTATTCATCAGGAATAAGATATATTGTTAAGATTAAGAAAGACGAAGGTTTCCCAAAAGTAGATGATTATGCTACTGCTAATGCTTCACATTATGTTGGTGGATATTGATTTAGATTTAGATTTTTAATTTATAATGTTTAATATAAACTTTTATTCGCTAAGTGTCCTAGAAAAATTAGGAAACTTTTGGCGAATCAAAGATAAATTTTTGAATAATTTAATATTAGGTAAGTTCTAAGGAGTAAATAATTTTCTAGATAGAATTCACTATTTTTATGTGATTTTAGTTAATAAAGTCTAATGTGAATGATTTACCAATTAAAAATTAACTTCAAAAAACTTATGAGTAATTTCTAGGATATGAATTTTTACTAAATGATTTATACATAAATTCACTTTTCTTTAGGAGTTTTTGTTTTTCACTATATATAAAATGGCTCAAAGAGTAGATAAACTTCGGATATCCATATAACTTAACAAAATTCAATTAAATTTGGATTTGTAAAGTGTTACTTGTAAGCTTGGATGTATCTAATGTTTATATTAAAGTTTTTGGAATAGAAATCCAGTAATGTTAATGTTTTTTAAAATTACTTGCTGAATTAATGTTAAAATTTAGGAGGCATTAATATGAAAAAAATATATTTGGTATAATATTATTTTTATTTATTTTAGTACCGGGTATATATTTGGTTATATATTGTAATAGTTACATTAAAGATAAAGTATATAAGGATTATAGAGAATATACTGTTAAAGACAAGGTGGTTGAAGATATAAAATTTAGAATTAACAATGAACTACAAAAATCTTCTATTAAAATTAATGATTTTAAATGTATTAAAGAACATACCATAGATGATAAACTTGTTATACTATATACATATAATTTATTAAATAATAAGTATTTAGGTTGTATAACTTATGAAATTGATAAAAATAGTGATAGGTATAAATTTATACAAAATCTTAAAGGACCGTATGATGTTTATAATATTTTGATGGGGAATTATTTAATTCATTTTGGATATATTGATGACGATACAAATGTATTTGAAATTAGAATAGGGAATAATAAGATAATAAAAGAATATAAAAAGAAGGATTTTTTATGGAGTTTTATGATATAACTAAGGGGGTGTATCAATAACTCCCATACGTAAATGAGAAAATTTCACAATTGTAATTTTGGGTAAGCGTCAAAAAAATGGTGTATTTAATTTTCATAAAAAGATATTAAAATATCCTAGGGGACTGTAAATAATTTTGTGTAAATTGATTAAAGACCTCTTTCTTGGTAAGAACTAGAAATATAAATCAAGGGGAGGTTTTTAAATGTCTTTATTATCAAAAGAACAGTTAAAAGCTTTTATTAACCAAAACAATATTCAATCTGTAAACGACCTATATTAATCTCTAAAAGAACTTTTTAAAGAGACTTTACAAGAAATGCTTGAAGCGGAGCTTTCCTCAAATTTGGGCTATGAAAAATATGAAAAGACAGATAAGAATACTTCAAATTCTAGAAATGGATATACTCAAAAGACAGTTAAAACTCAATTCGGAGAAATGGAAATTGATATCCCACGTTATAGAAATGGGGAATTTGAGCCTAAAATTGTCCCAAAGCACAAAAGAGATATTTCTGGAATAGAAGAAAAAATTATTGCTCTTTATGCAAAAGGTATGTCTACAAGAGATATTCATGACCAAATTAAAGAAATATATGGTATAGATGTTTCTGCTGAGATGGTTAGCAAGATAACTGAAAGAATCGTTCCTGAAATTAAAAGTTGGCAATTAAGACCTTTAGAAAAAACATATCCTTTCATATTTATGGATGCTATACATTATAAAGTTAGGACTGATGGACACATAATAAATAGAGCAGCTTATGTTGTTTTAGGGGTAACTATTGAAGGGAATAAGGATATTTTAGGTATATGGATAGGTGAAAACGAAAGTTCTAGATTTTGGCTTGGTGTTTTAAATGAACTTAAAAATAGAGGAGTAGAAGATGTATTGAGTCCATTTTATAAATTTCCTAATGAAATCAGAAAAATCATGTATACAACTAATATTATTGAAGGGTTCCATAGACAATTGAGAAAAGCTACAAAATCCAAAGCTATATTTCCTTCAGATGAATCACTAGAAAAAATGCTTTATCTTGTTAGTATGAATGTAGTAAAGAAATGGACTCAAAGATATAAAAATTGGGATATGGTACTAAACCAATTATTAATAATGTACCCAGGTAGACTAGAAAAATACATATAATATATACAAAAAGCAAAAAACTCTAAACTACCCCTTAATCAATTATTTTAACCAAATTTATTCAAATTAATGCATAAAATTTTTAAAATTGGATATACTCTCAAATGAAATTACTAATTCTGATTCTATATTCTTACCATGAAAAGAGGTAAAGTTGTTTAAAATACACAAATTATTTTACACTACCTAGACTATTATAAGTCACATAGCTATAAAAGTTTAAGTAGGTGTTTTATACCAAAAACCTCTATACTAACTCTCCTAAAGTTTATAACATCTTTTACTTTATTATTCCATAATATCATAATTATAATACAATACTCTACAATATCTTAAACTTACATTTTATGCATATAAAAAGGGGTTTTTGAGTTAGAGGATAATTACAATAAAATCTAACTTATAACCCCTTTGTTAAATCAACATATTTAATGTTTCTATTTAATTTTAATATTATTTTTATTTAACTTGAATTCGGCAAGTTAATTTTTTAAAAAATTCTACTTGCCATTTTTATTTTCTTTATGAATAAAATTACATTTGGTATGATATTTAATACCGTTAGGTCTGTTTTTGAGTATACTTAATAAAACCAAATAATATTTGGTTTTTTAAGGTAATTTATTATTTTTATCTTACTATTAAGTGTATACTGCTATCATCTTTCTACTAAAAACATGTATTTGTTTTTGAATATAAGTAATGATTTTTTCTAATAGGTAGTTGTTTGAAAAACTTAAATATCTATAATATTTGCTACCGCAAACATTACCACAAACTCTATAAAATATTCTCCTTAAAGTACTAATTTCATGATGTTGTATTTCCTTAGGCATAATTGACTGTTTAAACCAGTTATGAATGTTATATGCTATCATTTTTATTAAAAGGTACAATTCATTGCATTTATGATTTACTAAACTATTTTCGCTAAAGGCGTAGCCTTCTTTTATTTCATCTATATTATTTTCAACATCACAGCGTTGATTATAATCTTGAAATATTTCTTCAGGTGTTAAATAGTCTATATTTGTTACTATCGCTTGATATTTATATTTACATTCTTCGAACATTAATTGATTTATATCTTTTGGAATAAATTTTTCTCTTATTATAACAAATCTTCTTGCTCTTTGCCATTTAGGCAATGGAACAGTAATTTCCATAACAGATAAAGTGGAACTTATATCATGCCATCTATAATCCTTCGGATTTTTATTTACAAAATCTATTATCATTTTAATAGTAGAGTACATTTTACACTTAACAACATATTCTATTCCATTATCTTCAAAATATAAAAAGTTTTCTTCATCAAAAACCTCTATCAAGTCTAACTCTTTTAAGAATATATCTTGATGGTAGCTGGTTTACACAAATCTTAAAGAAATCTAAAAATTTATAATTACTGTGATGTCTACCATTTTCAAGAGTAACGTTAAGTAATTCATCAGTTCCTGAAATAAACCCAACTTTTTCTTTAAATGATGGTCTTCCATTGTACCTTGGATTATATCCTATTCCTGATTCTTCTTGATTGCCAAAGATAGTTATCACAGTATCATCAATATTAATACAAACCTCTCGCATATCTTCAGTCGAAGACTTTAAATCAAGTATTTTTTTATTTATAGTTCTTAATTCTTCTAAAGCTTCTGTTGGTAAAGCTTTTAAAAGGTCTCTACATACTTTTTCACTGGGTAATTTATCTATACCTTTAAACTTTTTATATCCTTCATCATTTCTTAAGGTTTCAATATGCATAAATCTTGAGAACCCAAGTATATTTGCATCAATCAAGTATTCTATAATTTCTGCAGTACTAAAAATAGAATTAGCTGCCTTCTTATAGGCTACGCCTTTTTCTAAAATAGTTGATAGTCCTATTATTTGTTTAAACAATTCCACATAAGAAAAAGTTGCTACAGAAGAAACTTTCGTATCATTAAATTTTGCCTTTATGTTTAAAAACCTAATTTTTTTCTTTAAATTTTTTTGATTTTGTTGTAAACTATTCATAGAAATCACCCTTTTGTGTTTTGTTTTTGTAATTGAGGGAATTGCACAATTAAGAAATTTTAAAACTGTATAATTTATCCACAGGTTATAATATTGATTTATTTGATTTTTAATAGAAATTGATTTAAATATGTATTTTTGACGTACTTTAATAAACCACAAGCAAATATTGTGATTTTATGGTAAATATTATATTTTATTACCACTAAGCACTTGTGGATAATGTGTTTAATTTATTTACAGCTATTGTACCAGCAACTAATGCTATACAATTTAATAATGCCCATGTTTTAGCTTTGGCTATTCCTGCAGAACGCATATTATCTAAATTTAAATATTCTTTCAATCTACTATTGCATCTTTCAACAGAGGTTCTTAAGTTATATAATTTAATCCATTTTTCTGAACCTCTTAGCGGATAGCTAAATAACCTATGGTTTTTCTTATAATTTACTTTTAAGCAATATCCGTAGTTTGAACTGCTACACCAGCTTAGCCCATATGGACAATCAACTTTCCCTGTAGCATGAGGACAACGAAGTTTTATATAATTTCCATCTATACCCCAAAATGAAAGAGGATATCCCATAGAACATATAGGCCATAGGTTATCATTAAATCCTTCTGGTGGAGCATAACTACCTCTTTTGTTGTATGCTATAATTGCTTGACCATTAGTATTATTTATAATGTAGTTGTAATTTTCCTCAATATCATAACTTGAATCCATTATGTAATATCTAGGACTTAATATAGAACCCCAAAATTGTTTAAATTTTTTAAGTAAACAAATAGCATACTTACCATCATTAAAACTTGCAGGAGTAATGTCTACATAAAGTGGTAATTCACTTTTACAATCTACTATTATATGTGCTTTCCATCCAAACCACTTTATATCATTACCATCAGTATCTTTTTCTTACCCCAATTAGGGGATATGCCATCATCTTTAATTTTAGATTTTGGTTTAGCTTTTTCAAAAGAATCTAATTTAGTAGCATCAATAGCAACATTAGTATCATCAATGATACCTAAATTTTTAACTTTTAGCACAAGACGTTTAAATTCTTCTTCTACATCAGGCATAGATGATATTTTAGATAAAAATCTACTAAAAGTTGATGTAGAGGGTGAAGGTTTTAGTATATCAAAACCACAGTTAAACTTAAAGTATAAGTCAGAATCTAATCTCTGTTTTAATCTATTAAAATCATTGATTTTTTCTACTTGCATAGCAATTAATGCATTAATTAAAGAAACAGGATTATGTCCTTTCGGACCTCTTTTATGTTTAGGTTTTTTAGTTTATTTATCAAGTCGCTAAAATCAAGTTGAGATAAAATTAATTGAAGTTTATTTTCTTTTTGAAATTTTAATATTTCTTCGAAGGAAAATAGACATTCTTGTCGAATATACATAAGTAGGATTCACCCCTTTGTTGGTATTTTGATCTTACTTATATATATTCGACATTTGAGGTGAATTTCCTTTTTGTATTAACAAAAATTAAGTATTTTCAAGGCTTAAGAATTATGAAATTTGCTCAATCATTTTCGTGAATTGCATTATAAAGTTCTTTTGCTAAATTATCTAAAATTTCCTCAACTCCAAATAATGCAAACCAAAAGCTTAATACCTCTAATACCCCTTCTTTAAATCTTTCAAAATCTCTAATATGACTGCATCTATTCAATATGTCAACAATCTCAGGATCATATTCATCTATTTGATAATCAGTGTGAATTATTAATGCAGGATCATACTCATTCATTATCTTTCTTAACTTTTTAATTATATCACTTTCCATATTCATCCATTCTTTCCTTAGAACCATTTCTAACCTCCTAATAAAATAATAGTATTTAAGAATCTATTAAAATTTATTATTAAATAGCTTTCACTTAAATAACCTTATTTATTTTATTATCCTCAACCTATCAAGTATGTTTAATGCTTAACAAAAGAAAAATTTATTTATTACAAATCTGAACAACTTATCGCTATTCGCTAACAAGCAATTTGTAAGCTGCTAAGTAATCTCTTCTAAAATATTCCACTAATGCTTTATATTTCATATCTCCTAATTTCAAATAACTATTTTCCATTAATATTGCAGCAGAATATGGCCAATTAGGAAATTCTCCGCTTAATGCATGGTTATATATTATATCATATACTACTTTATTATCACGAAAATAATTCAGCTCTGCCCATTTAGCTAAACCTTCAGACACTGTCTTAAACCTTTTTCCATTACTCCATTTAGAATTAAATGTTACATTACTACTGTTATAATTTAGACCTTCGTATATTGCAGCATGAGGTATGTTCATGTATTAAGGTTGCAAGAATTAAATCTTCTTTTAGTTTTTCTTTATCTAAAGACGTATCTTCTTGTAAAGTTTCTTCTATTCTTTTCTTAATCTCATCAAGGCATAATAGAACCACACCTGTTTTGTTTATATAAAAATGTTCAGGATATCCATTTGATTTTAATTTATTAATCAGCTGTTTTTTTTCAATAGTAGGTAAAATATATACTCCATAAATATAAATAGTAGAAACAATCGATTTATACTTTACTAATTCCCTTTTCATCCTTTTTAACATATCAAAAATAATATTAATGGCTATCTCTAATGCAACAAGTATAGATTTAAGATCTTTTTCCAATACCCCATTTCATCAACACATTTAACCAACTTAGTAAACTGTGCATTTGAAGTATATTTACGCCAAATTTCAAGTATAGGTTTAGCACCTCTATTTCCATACACATAAAAATATTCTCCACTTAAGCTTATATCGTTTCTATATCTCTCATTGATTTTTTAAAATCATCTCCATATATTTCAAATCTTCATAGCAGTTAATAATAGGATCCTTTGCAGTCGATATTTCTGAAATAAAAATATTATTGTTATTTCTTTCATCAAAAATATATCAAACCTATCCTTAAGAATATTTGATAAATTATAAGCTGTTTCTGCATAACCTCTTAAAATAAGAATTGCATTTCCAGACAAATTATGAAAACCTTCATATTCTATAGACCTTAATTGCCTCCCTATATTTTCTGGTAGAAATGCACCTGTATGAAATGTAAGAGATACTGATAAAATAAATTTTATTATTTCTTTTATATCATCTCTTAAATCAAGTTCATTATTATCTTTATCAATTATTTCTGTTTCAATATAATCCTTAATAACATACTTATCAACAATAAAAGTAGGAACAGGATAATACCTAAGTCCAGTTACTTTTTCAACATATGGTATTGCCTTGAGCAGCATATTTCTTACAATTTCAGCATCATCTTCTTTTGTTGGAACAATTGGAAGAACTGTAACAGTAAAGTTAATATCCTTGGTTTCTTTATTTTCATTTAGTATTTCTTCTATTTTCTCAAGTTTATCTTCGATATATACATTCCTTTTGCTTTTCTTGGTTTTCTTAATATCACCACTTAAATCAATTATTATTACTTCTATGTTATTTAGTTTTGAAATTTTATCCATTATTTCTTCATATGTATTTATACTTGAATTATCTTCTCCATCTGTTACACATAAAATAATATTCTTATTATCATCCATTAAGTATCTACCTGAGATTGATCTGCTCTTATTTTGAATTTCATTTATCAAATCATTAATTGAATCCCATATGCGAGAACTACTTCCCCAACAACTCATATATCTTAATCTTTTTCAAGCTCTTCTAAATCATTTGTAATACCTTCACTTTTCAATCTATTAGCAAAACTATATATAAATATTTCTTCAAATTCACATATTCTACCTTCTAAAAAAGATATAAGTTTTTCTTTCAATAAATCTATCTTTCTTGTTGAAGTATTAATATCTCTGTCCCACATACTACTTGAATTATCAATCAGTAAAAACAAATTCTTTCTTCCCATTGTAACACCTCTTATAATTAATCTGATAATTATTATGAGGATTCGTAAATATTTTACTTGCTTCTAAAATTTTCTTCATAGGTTTTGAAATATAAACTTTATTTTGCTTGTTTTTAAATCTTTTTATTCTTGAATAGTGATCTGCATGTGTATGTGAAATTAATATTCCATCATAATTATCTTTAAAATCAACTTCTACATCCTGCTCATTTTCTATTGGTAATCCTATATCCAGCAAAATTGAATTATTTTCTGAAGTCAGTTCAATACAATTACCCCCTAACTCTCTTCCTCCACCCAAAAACCTTATTATCATATCTTACCAACTCCAAGATCAAAAACACTAACATCCAATCGTTTAAGTAAATTTTTTAGAAATGGCATTTCACCTTTCATTAATTCCAAATATTCTTCATCTCTTTCATTTTCATTAAAAATTAATACCGCTTTTTTATTTGTTCATTTGTATATCCATTAAAATCCTGATAACTTTTTAAAAATTAACTTTATCTAACCACTGGTAATATGTTGCTATCTCTAATGCTGCTTTTAATAAAGTTTCTTCATTAGCCTCTTTATCCTTGTGTTTATAACACTTAAGTTCTATTAACCATATACTGTTCTTGGATTTGCTAATAAGGTCAATTTTACCTACTCCATCATCCTTTTGTGTTTTCTTCAATGGTATTTGATAGTCTATTATTTCTCCTAATTCTCCAAAAATAATGCCAAAATTTTTGATGCATTAAATAATGCAATAGCTATTCTATCTTCAATTCTGTTTGAAGTAGTATTGGAAGTGGTAACAACACCTGTATGTCCTGCATTGTAATTTGAGCGACTAATATGTTGGATTCCATTCAATTGTTTAACAAAGTTATTAATTATCAATTCTCGAGATATAACCTCAGTATAGTATTCTTCTGTATCTTTGGTCTTTCCCTTGTAATTTAAAAATCCCTCTTTATATAACTCTTCGGGCTTTTTATTTGATCTGGCAAAATTCAATTTATTTATTATTTCTTGTTCTGAATACTTAATCATATTATTATCCTCCTTTTTTAAATTACTATTATCCTCTCATTAACATCAAAGTAAGTAGTAGCTGTCTTTATACCTTTTACATTTATAGGAACACTTCTTTGATTACGATATCCAAATACAAATTTAAAAACATAACCCCAAAACGCCCCTATGGCTTTCTTTTCATAATCAGTTAAATTTGATGGTATTTTATCATTAACTAACACAAAAACCTTTACAGGTGGAACATTTAAAACATCATTACAAAATATTATTTTATTCATCAAATCCTGATTTTTAACTGTTTTTATACATTCATCCCATAAAAATCCTGAATCTATAAAAGTACTAAATGCTTTATAAGTTTTACTAAAGCCATCATATATTTTTTTATTATTTCTTCTGAAGTAAAATTCAAATTTACATCACTCCCTTTGTTATTTGAGCAAATTGCATATTTTTAAAACCTTGAAAATACTTAATTTTTAGTAACACAAAAAGGAAATTCACCCCAAATGTCGAATATAATAAGTGTGAATAAAATACCAACAAAGGGGTGAATCCTACTTATGTATATTCGACAAGAATGTCTATTTTCCTTCGAGGAAATATTAAAATTTCAAAAAGAAAATAAACTTCAATTAATTTTATCTCAACTTGATTTTAGTAACTTGATAAATAAACTTACGAAACCTAAACATAAAAGAGGTCCCAAAGGATATAACCCTGTTTCTTTAATTAATGCATTAATTGCTATGCAATTAGAGAAAATCAATGATTTTGAAAGATTAAAGCAAAGATTAGATTCTGACTTATACTTTAAATTTAATTGTGGTTTTGATATATTAAAACCTTCACCTTCTACATCAACTTTTAGTAGATTTTTATCTAAAATATCATCTATGCCTGATGTAGAAGAAGAATTTAAACGTCTTGTGCTAAAAGTTAAAAATTTAGGTATCATTGATGATACTAATGTTGCCATTGATGCTACTAAATTAGATTCCTTTGAAAAAGCTAAACCTAAATCCAAAATCTCTGATGATGGAGTATCTCCTAATTGGGGCAAGAAAAAGATACTGATGGTAATGATATAAAGTGGTTTGGTTGGAAAGCACATATAATAGTAGATTGTAAAAGTGAATTACCACTTTATGTAGACATTACTCCTGCAAGTTTTAATGATGGTAAGTATGCTATTTGTTTACTTAAAAAATTTAAACAATTTTGGGGTTCTATATTAAGTCCTAGATATTACATAATGGATTCAAGTTATGATATTGAGGAAAATTACAACTACATTATAAATAATACTAATGGTCAAGCAATTATAGCATACAACAAAAGAGGTAGTTATGCTCCACCAGAAGGATTTAATGATAACCTATGGCCTATATGTTCTATGGGATATCCTCTTTCATTTTGGGGTATAGATGGAAATTATATAAAACTTCGTTGTCCCTCATGCTACAGGGAAAGTTGATTGTCCATATGGGCTAAGCTGGTGTAGCAGTTCAAACTATGGGTATTGTTTAAAAGTAAATTATAAGAAAAACCATAGGTTATTTAGCTATCCGCTAAGAGGCTCAAAAAAATGGGTTAAATTATATAACTTAAGAACCTCTGTTGAAAGATGCAATAGTAGATTAAAAGAATACTTAAATTTAGATAATATACGCTCCGCAGGAATAGCCAAAGCTAAAACATGGGCATTACTCAATTGTATATCATTAGTTGCTGGAACAATAGCTGTAAATAAATTAAACACATTATCCACAAGTGCTTAGTGGCAATAAAATATAATATTTACCATAAAATCACAATATTTGTTTGTGGTTTATTAAAGTGCGTCAAAAACACATATTTAAATCAATTTTTATTTAAAATAAAACAAATCAACATTACAACCTGTGGATAAATGATACAGTTTTAAAATTTCTTAATTGTGCAATTTCCTCATATGTAAATTTGAACGATACATATTTATTCTTATTCTTAAATTTATGGTTTAGAAATTTATGAAAGTTTTATAAAGATGCACACCTTTAAGCAGAAATATAAAATAATTTAGCAATATTGAGGGTGTTAACCATACTAAAAAATCCACTAACTTGTATCAACATCATCGTCCAAAGACAAATTTGAACGATTCATTGATACGATAGATAAAAGCCTTGAGAAATCAGGGCTTTTTGTTTTGTAGTGTAAAAAGACTTGGAGACGAGGGGAATTGAATATATAATTTAAAAAAGAAGGGAAATAAGTTTTGATGTAGAAATATAAAATTATTAGTCTAAAAATCTTTGATCATAATTTTATGTAAATTTTATTTTAACAGAGGTGTTATAATTGAGTAAAAATATTAAAGAAGATTTAAAAAATTCAAAAGAAGATATTTTGCATACTGCTGCAAAAACTGGGTTATCAATGATACCAGTATTTGGAGGAGTTGCTGCTGAAATTTTTTCAAACATAATTGCACCTCCTATTTCAAAAAGAAGGGATGAGTGGTTAATACGCATTTATAAGGAGTTGGAAAATATAAAAAGTAAAATACAAAATTTTGATTGGGATTCTTTATCACAGAATGATAATTTTATTACTATAGTTATGCATGCCACACAAACAGCAATAAAAAATCATAATGAGGAGAAATTGGAGGCTTTAAAAAATGCAGTATTAAATTCAGCTATAAAAATAGAAATTGATGAGAACTTACAGCTAATGTTTATTAATTATATAGATTTATTAACACCGTGGCATTTGAAAATCTTCACCTATTTTAGAAATCCAAGAGAATGGCTTAATGAAAGAAAAATAAATATACCGCAATTTTATACGACTTCGCCTGCAAATATACTTGAGATTGCTTTTCCAGAATTAAAAGGTAAAAGAAACTTCTATGACATAATAATCAAAGATCTTTATTCTAAGGGATTATTAGAACTAGAAAGTTTACATACAACAATGACAGAAAGTGGTGCACTTACTTCAAGAACAACTGAAATTGGAAATAAATTCATAACGTATATTTCTATTCCAAAAGTTTAAAAGAAGATTTTAATTAATAATTGGGTAAGAGTAAGAATAAGAACATTGATAACAGTATCCTACTTTGATAAAATTTAGACAAATAATTAAGTAGAAGAAATTATAAAGTTTGAATTATATAATGGTTCGATTATAGGGAAGAATTTAATATAGATTAATAGTTTTTGTCAAAGCTAAGGGGGATATTTGACTAGAATGCTTGTCCTTTCTTGTTTGAGAGTGATTTTAAAGTATTGAGTATCCCCTAAAAAATTTACGATAAAAAGACTAACGGAAGTTGAATTGTAAATGGTAAAATGTTTTATCAAATTAGAACAACACATTTTTATAAGCTTTTAGAAATAAGAGTTTTTGTTAAAGTGGATATGGTTACATAAACGTTTCACATTGAGTGCGTGGTATTGATGTAAGAGGTAATGCAGGTTTTATAATAACTCAAATTGAATGAAAATCATAGTATAATATTAGTTTATTTGTACAACAACTGTAATGTTTTTATGCACATATACTGGTATCCTCATCACATATAACATTTGAAGACTTGTAAACAGTAGCATAAAAAACAAAATCCTGCTAAAATAATGTTAAGGGAATTGGAGGTAGATGATATGCCAAAGAAAGGTAATTTAAATAAGGATAATTATAACGATAAAATAAAAGTACAAAGTGTAGATATAAAAAAGACTATGACCTAATCCCACCAAAGATGGATTTTGTGTTTAAATATATCTTTGGAAGTCAGCAACATAAAAGAGCATTAGTTTCATTCCTAAGTGCAGTACTAAGAGTACCTAAGGAAGAACTAAAAGGACTTGAAATACTAAATAGCGAGCTTATAAAAAATCATAAGAAAGATAAAAGGGAGTCTTAGATGTAAGGATAAAAACTAAGGATGGGAAAGAAATAGACATAGAAGTTCAAATAATTGACAGTGGTTACATGGCAGAGAGAACACTCTTTTACTGGAGCAAGATGTACACGCAACAATTAGAATCAGGACTAGACTACACACATTTAAAGAAATGTATAACTATAAACATAGTGGACTTTGATGTAACACCACTTAAAAAGCTAAGCTCAGTCTACCACATATTTGAGGATGAAACAAAATTTAAGCTAACAGATGTACTTGAAATACATTTTTTAGAGCTTAAGAAACTTTATAATCCAGAAGTTCCAAAGGATGAAGATGATCCGCTGGTAATGTGGATGGAATTCATAGATGGAAAGAGGGAGGTGATTGATGTGCTATCAAAGAAGAATGAAGACATCAACTACGCATACGACC
Source organism: Caloramator sp. mosi_1 (assembly GCF_028622835.1). Taxonomy (GTDB): domain Bacteria; phylum Bacillota; class Clostridia; order Clostridiales; family Caloramatoraceae; genus Thermobrachium. Next base: position 1,609,626 of record NZ_CP117677.1, read on the forward strand.
TTCTAAAGATAATAAGCAAGGATAAGAAAGCAAGGATGGAATACGAAGCAAGGATGGCTGCAATTAGGGATGAAATGACAAGACTACATGTAGCTGAGAAAAAAGGCATAGAAATTGGAATGCAGAAAGGTAAAATAGAAGTAGCAGAAAATCTAATTAATCTTGGACTTGATATAAATACAATAATAAAAGCAACAGGATTAACTGAAGAAGAAGAGAAAGAATAAGAAAAGAAATGAAAAATAAAGCTCATTAATAAACACCATAACTTAAAGAGGAAGCGGTAAATACTGCTTCCTCTTTTTCATGTGTGCCCAGCATGGGCGTAAGCGTCAAAAATTAAGTACCTAGATATCTCATCCTCCCATTGATAGAATAAAAGCAAATACTATCGATGGGAGGTAATTTATTGGTAAAAATTAAGCTATGCTAAATGGGAGGAGTATATATAAACCCCAAAGGGTGCGTAGCGGCAAACTACTCACCCTTTAATATTGCACTCCAATAACAAAATCAAAAATTTCTCTTAAAATATCATTTCAACCTGCCTATACATTTCAAAATGGCCAAAGGTATTTCTATATATATACATTGAGGCTTCTTCAGAAACATTACACATGAGCTTGAATCATAGCAGGACTTAGACCATGAATATTTTTAAATAAAGCAATAGGTGCTAAAAGTTCAGCAGCAAAGTTATGCAAATAATTAAAAATATTTAGTAAAATATGGTTCACAATTTATGAATAACTTGATAATATTTACGCATAGGTGTGAAATATGCGTAAATAGAGGAGGTGAGTTCATGAAAGAAAAATATATTCGTTTTGGTGATTTTATAAAACAAAAAGGCTAAATGATCCAAGAAAATTAACACTTAAAGATGTATCAGAAATGTTAGGAATATCTTTAAGTTTATTGAGCGATATAGAAAATAACAGGAGAAAACCTTTTGATGCTGATAAGATTGAGAAATTTGCACAGGAGCTTAACCTTTCAGGAGAAGATAAAGCTAAAATGTATGATTTAGCCGCAAGAGAACGTAAGGAAATACCATCAGATATAGAAGAAATAATGATGTATGATGAAATAGGAGATATGGCAAGGTTTGCTTTAAGACAATCAAATGCTGGAGTTGTAACTGAAGAGGATTGGAAAAAATTCATAAGAGAAATTGAGAAAAAAAGGAGAAATAAAATGATTGAATTCGGTTGAGGTAAATTTGATAAAAAACAAACAACCCGATAATAAGTGATAAAGAGATAGACAAGCTTGCTGAATTGATTTTAAAGGATTATAAACCTAATCTTTTAAACGAACCAAGTACAATTAATTATATGCACTTTTTAGAATCATATTTAGGTGCTAACTTAGAGTTCCAATATATTTATTATGAGGAGAATGAAAAGCCAAAATTAGGAGCAACAGCATTTGATAAAGGAAAATTAAAAATATTTGATAAAGAAAACTTGTGTACAAGAGACATTATAGTGAAGGAAAATACTATAATTCTTGATATTAGTATTATGGAAAAAGGTAAAGAACCATTAGCTTTATTTACAGCACTTCATGAAGCAGGACATTTTTGGATGCATAAAAAGTATATAAGAAATGTGGTGAACAATTATCAATATTTAATACAAATAAGATAAATATGGAACCTGTAATATGTTGTCGTACAAGCAGTATTGAAAACTTTGAAGGTAAAAAACAATTAATCACTCCTGAAGACTTTAGAGAGCATCAAGCAGATTATTTTGCAGCTGCTATTGCTATGCCTAAATCTACATTTATTCCTCTTGCAAATAAGATTTTAAAAGATAAGGGTATTAATAATGGAAAAGTAGTAACAGGTATAGACTCAAAACTCGATAAATTTGCTGAGTATGAGTTTCCTAATAAAATAGCTGAAGCCTATGGGGTATCAAAAAAGCAGCAAAAATAAAATTAAAAAAGTTTGGATTTATAATAGGAAAGGATGAATTTTTAAAACAAGGAAATCAGCTAACGTTTCTTTAGTTCTTTGTTAGTGCAATATTTAAAGTAAATATAAACAAAAGTTTAAGAATAATTTTTTTAATTATAATTACGCGAATTGGTGAACATAGTGAAAAAGGGGGATGAAAAACAATGGAAAAGGTAAAATGCCCAATATGTAATCAAAGATTGTTTGATTTAAAATTTGGTGAAGTTGAACTGGAAATAAAGTGTCCAAGGTGTAAAAAGTCATCAACATAAAAAGACATCCTAGTTATAAATAATCATACCGAGCAACGGAGTCAAATGAACTACCAAATAGCCGGATGAGTTAGATAAAACATTCTAACTTATCGGGCTATTTTTTATAAAAATTTTTTCAAATAGGAAAAAACCTTCCTATTTAACTTTTATTATAAAGCCACAGAGCAAGGGAAAGGGGGTGAGAAAGTGATGGGACCAAATGAAAGGCGGATGCAAATAATAGAAGCATTGTGCAGAAGAAGGCAGGATACAATGAAGAATTTAGCTTTTGAGTTTGGAGTTACAGAAAGAACTATTAGAAATGACATAAATATCCTATCACTTTCTTACCCTATAGAAACCATTCGAGGAAATGGTGGTGGGGTTAGGATTATGGATGGTTACAAATTAAACCATGTTATTGTCAATCAAAATTCCCCACTTTCGGGAAGATTTTTCCCCACCTGAAAATGTAAAAAATAAAAGCACATACTTTTCAGTTTTCTTTAGGCAAGGATTCCGCAGTCATTGCTTTAATAACTCCTTCTCTTTGCTTCATTGTATAGCTCTCACCTTTGATAACTACAAAATGGCAATGATGAACAAACCTATCTAAAATAGCGGTAGCTAAGACAGGATCATAAAAGATTCTTGCCCATTCTTCAAACACTTTATTCGAGGTTATAATTATAGAGCCATTTTTATATCTTCTTGAAATTATTTCATAAAAATCATCGACGCTATTTTGATTAAGCTTCTTAAGCCCTAATTCATCTAATATAAGCAAATCAGGTGTTGTATAATATCTAAGTTTTTGATGAAATGAGTTATCTGCCCTTAATATGTAAAGCTCTTCAAGCATTTCATTTACGGTAGTAAAAAGTACTTTATATCCTTGGGCAACTGCCTTTAATCCTATAGAAATAGCTAAATGTGTTTTACCTGTTCCTGGCGGACCTATAAAGGCCACATTTTCATTTTTGCGGACAAATTCACAGGTCGCCAGATTATAAATAAATCTCTTATTAATATTAGGATGATAATTAAAATTATATTCTTCACGAGTTTTATGTTGCGGGAATCTTGCTTTGCTTGTTCTTTTTATATTGCTGTTATTTTGCCTATTTAAAACTTCATAATTTATCAAAAGCTCAAAGAATTCCATATAGGATAAGTTATTTTTCAATGCTTCCTCATTTCTAACATCAAGGGTTTTTATTATTCCTGAAAGTTTTAAATCCCTAAGACGGGATACTAATGAATCATTCATCTGTTTAACTCTCCTAAGGTTGATAATTTATCATATTCTCTTAAATCTCTGGTAATGGATGTTTGTTCTTGGTTTGTATAGCTTTCATTTGACTTAACAGGTAAATTTATTATCCTTTTTTCACATATTCTTTTTACAACTTTATAGCTGTATGCATCATAAGACATAGCTCTTAAGCAGGTTGAATCTATTATTTCATCACTATATTCTTTTCTTAAGGATAAGATGCCCGCAATAGTCCTATAATCATATTTTTTAAGGTTACCCTGCTTTATGAAATTTTCAAAGAACATTAGAGCATTATCCCCAATTTCTTTAATCTCTTCTCTTTGTCTTGACAGTATGTCTTCACTTGATATATTCTTACTATTAGGGTAATGTTTATTATTTGTTGTGTAATGGCCCTTATCACCGTTCCAAAGTGTATGTAGGGCTATTTCTTTTCTTTAAAGTAGATTTTAATTAAATCATTTACAATGATTGCTTCTACTTCTTGCCCAATGTATGCATATGGTACTGAATAATAATTGCCGTCATAAGATATGTGGCAGTTTGTGTTTACTTTACATTTAACAGAGTTTGATAAGATAAAGTCATCTGCTGGAAGTGATGATAGTTTTTCTTTTTCTATGGAATAAAAACTTCAGCGGGGATTTTCTTTGTTGTACCATGCTATCTAACATTTGCAATAGTATCAAGCCATTCTCTTGAAAAGCTTATCGCTTCATCTATGTTTTTAAAATTTCTTCCTTTAAAACAATTATTCTTTACATAATCAACATTTGATTCTACTTTTCCTTTATCTGTTGGAGTTCTTACTCTGCAGGGCTGTGCCCAAAATCCATAGTGTGCAGCAAAAGCTGCATAGTTTTTCTGCACTGTTGGCTCGTAAAAATCTGCCTCCAATATTCCAGATTTTAAATTGTCTATTTTTACAGTTTCAGGCACTCCTCCAAAGTATTTAAAATCATTCTTATGACATTCTATAAATGTTTTAACAGATTGATTTAAAACAACTTCTATGTACATATATCTTGAATAACTTAATGTCATTACAAAAACCCATGCCTTTTTATGCTTACCATTCACATTTAATGTACCTATGTAACCAAAATCAACTTGTGCCTCTTCCCCTGGCAAAGTGTTTAATACCATATATGCCTTTGGAGGCTGATTTTTTATACTTTTAACATATCTTTTTACTGTATCATAGCTCCCTGTAAAATTAAACTCTCTTTGCATATCCTGAAATATTCTCATTGCTCCAAGATCTTTAGTAACTTGTATATTTATATATTCCTTATATGGATCAAGAATAGAAGGTTTTTCTTTTCTTTCAACAACTCCCTTCTCATTAATTTTATTAAGTACATTCCTTACGGTTTTTCTATCTATTTTAAGAATTGATGCAATTTGAGTTTTGTTATATCCTTTATTAAACAGTGTTTCTATTGTTGTATGCATTTCTACCCCAGCATTTAAATCCCTCCCTTAAAGATATTTTAATCTTTAAAGGAGCTTAATTTCCATCTTTACTGGGGAAAAATCTTCCCTTTTTCGGGTAATTTTATTTTACCAGTAATATACATATGAAGGAGAATTTGTAATTTTTCTCTTTCAATGTATTAAACTAAAAATGACACAAATAACATTAGACTATTTTTAAGTCGATTGAATACTAGCTACGCTTGTGATTTTGCTTTCCTTAATAAATTCTTTTAGTTGTGCCTTTGATAAAATTGATATTAAAAATCTCCTCCTTGTACTTTTCTCTTAATTCTTGCCAAGAAGGAGATTTCTAAACCACTTTACACAAAATTCTTTACAGACTCCACAAAAATGTATCTTCAACATGGAGAGGTGCTGATGCATTTGGGTATTATTGGCAAAACAACGCTATAGCTTATAAAAAATTCACATCCTATACTATAGATGCATGGAACTATGGATTTAAAGGATATGCTGTATCCCTATTAACAAGTACAGGACGTGCGTATCATACTTTAATTATTGTTGGGTATGATTCTGTTAACAAAGACCTTATATGTGCAGCACACACAGGTAACACTAATACGGCTTCTCTAAAATCTAAAGCAAGTGGAGCACCTGGTGGTTTTATAATATATAAGACATGGTGATAAAAAAGTATTTTTATACAAAAGTTTACATAAAGTAGAATAATACAAATAGATTTAGGTAAATGTATTATTCTACTATTTTAGTTTTTATTTGTGTTGTTTAGAAATGAAAAGGGCATATATTATTTTTATTGACATTTTATAGGTCTACGTACAATTTACAGTATAAATATTAAGTAGTGATATTTTATAAGATTAAAAGCTAATAATTCTCTTTATAAAGAAGTAGCCTAAATAACTGATAAACTTGATATTATCATTGCTAAAAATAAATTTGATTATACTGTTTGTTATGGAGAATTTCAATATAAGGTTGCTAGTAGGGATTACCCTTGTGGGGTCATTGTTAAAAGTGAAAAACCTATTGGTCAATTTGCTTATTATTGATATATTAAATATTTTTGAATTTAATTTTTAGTTGATGAATTAAAATTATTTTTTAAAATAGGATATTTTTTACTTGTTAATCGTTTAATATATAAAAGAGGAGCATTCCTGTAATGAAATAATTTAAGAGTGGATAAAAAAGCACCTCCTGATAGAATACGGGGTATAAGGCTTTGCAAAGCTTATCCCTAATTAAATAAAACTATCATTGGAGGTACCTAAAATGAATTATAACCAAAACAAAAGAATAATGCAAATAAATGAACAAACTTTAATTATTGGTGTTGATATTGCAAAAGAGCGCCATGTAGCAAGAGCACAGGATTTTAGAGGTATTGAGTATGGAAAAACTCTTTATTTCAGCAATGATAATAAAGGTTTTATTGAACTTTACAATTGGTTCAATAAGTTATGTGCGGAGCATGCTAAAACCAATGTGATTGTAGGTATGGAACCTACAGGACATTACTGGTTTTGCTTAGCAAAGTTTTTAAGACAAAAAGGAATAAAAATAGCTATTGTTAATCCTATGCATGTGAAAAAAGTAAAGAGCTTGATGATAACTCTCCAACAAAAATGATCCGAAGGATGCGAGAGTTATAGCACAACTTCTTAAAGATGGTAGATTTGCAGAGCCTAATATGCCACAAGGAATATATGCAGATTTAAGAACAGCTATGAACCTTAGAGATATGCTAATAAAAGAAGTACAACTGTAAAAGCAAAAATATCACGCTGGCTTGATATATATTTCCCTGAGTTTGAAGATGTATTTTCATCTTGGGAAGGGAAAACAGCATTATTAACATTAAAACATTTATCTACACCATCAAAAATATCACAAACAAGTGCAGAAGATATTTTAATTTTGTGGAAAACAGAAGTTCAAAGAGCTGTAGGCATAAAACGTGCTCAATTGCTTGTGGATAAAGCTAAAATATCTATAGGTTTAACTGAAGGCATTGAAATGGTTGAATACGAGCTTAAATATCTTTTAGACAGATACGATGCTTTGATGTTAAAGTTAGAGGATTTAATGGTTAAAGTTGAAGCTATCCTAAATGAAATACCAGGAGCAAATGAGATGTTGTTAATACCAGGGCTTGGTCTTGTAACTGTTGCAGGATTCTTATCTGAAGTTTGTGAATTGGTACAATATGCACATCCACGCCAAATTCAGAAACTTGCTGGTTTAACTTTAAAAGAATATAGTTCCGGTAAACACAAAGGACAAACAACTATAACCAAAAGAGGAAGGCGAAAGCTTAGAGCATTGTTATTTAAAGCTATAATGCCTATGGTTGCTAAAAATTCAGAATTTAAGGCACTGCATCAATACTATACAACACGCACCAATAATCCTCTAAAGAAGAAACAATCACTTATAGCATTATGCTGCAAGCTTATAAGAGTTCTTTATGCAATAGGGACAAAAGGTACTGCTTATAATCCACAAAAACTAATGAATGATATTAAACATCCAGAAGTAACAGGGAAAGCTGCTTAATAATTGTTGATAACTATTTTATTATAGTTTAATTATAAATTATCCATAGATTTTTAGATTGTAGTTCTTTGACATATATAAAGCTTGGAGTAGTTGGTAGTGAAAATCACCATTAGGGCACTGACCCTGCAAAGGAGCATAACCGACATCCACCTCATGGATAGGTTGAACGAAGGAATTTAGGGACGATGATCCTGTGAGACATGGGAGGGTAGACCACCTTGAGAATTGTGGAGATCCATTGGCAAACATAATTTACCAAATAATTATTATGTTTGTTAAAGTCGACCCTGTAATTCCAATATCTCTTATAAATATAAGTTATATCCATGTACTTTATTATGTCAATTATGAAAATCTAAGAATGATTGAGTATATTAAAGAAAATTAAAGATTATAGAGGGAGGTGAACTTAAAAGTTGAACAATAATTTTTCAATTCTTACAGAAAAGGAATTTGTTGAAATATATCAACGCAATGTAGATACTGTTTACCGGATTTGCTATATTTACTTGAGAAACCATGATGATACGGAAGATGCTGTTCAATCTGTGTTTATGAAATTACTTAAAAATAATAAAAAGTTTGAAAGTTCTGAACATGAAAAAGCATGGTTAATTTTAACTTCTAAGAATTACTGTAAAGATGTATTAAAAAGTTGGTGGAGAAAACACCGAATTAGTATTGATGATATTCCAGAAATTGCTTGCTGGGACAATAGTCAAATTGCTTGTGAAGTTTTAGAAAAATTACTATCCTTACCAGCAAAATACAAAGAAGTTTTATATTTATATTATTATGAGGGATATTCTATAAAGGATATTTCAAAGCTCTTGGGTAGAAATGAAAGTACTATTCAAACACAACTATCTACTGGACGTAAACGTCTTAAAATAAGTATTGGAGGTGAGTATAATGAAAAACCATATTAATGAACTATTTGATAGTTTTACCCCTAAAGAAGAACAAAAAGCAAATATACTCCACAAGATAATGAATGAAAGAGAACGTAGAACATCTATAAATAGCAAATATTTTTATGGATGGAGAGGTTTTCTACGTCCAGCCATTGCTTGTTTGTTTTGTTTGTTAATTGCAATTTGTGTATTTGCGTTTAGGGAAGAGTGAACACAATTACCGTGTATGCTTATGGTGAAAATGTGGAAATTACAAACAATGGTGTAATGCTTTCTACTGGTGTTATAAATGATAATGGTGAAATGAAGGGGCAGCTTATGCAGTTATATGTTAAAGGCAAAAACATTGAAAAAATTAGATTTTCATGTAAAAATCAATATATTGATTTTACTGATTGGACGGAAAGTAGATCTAATTTTAGTATGGAAAAACAGTTTACTATACATTATGGTAAAAAGGTATCTGATTATGATTATCTTGTAGTTAACTGGAATCCAGAAAATACTATAAGGGAGCTTACTGATAAGAAAAATAATTCTATTGTAAAACTTAGTCCTAAATTAAGAAATGATATTATTGTTATGGAAATAACATTTATGAATGGGAAAAAAGAAACAAAAGCTGTTGTTATAAACATTAGAGATGATGGGAAAATATTTGCTAAACTTCAGGATTATGTTGTAGATCCAAAGGATGATTTTGTATTGAATCCTCAAAATAAATTACAAAAACAGACTCAAAAAACAATGAAGAAAAATTGAAAAATACAAATGGAAAACACACTCAAGAAGAAATTGAAAGTGCAAAAGAAGTTGCTAGAAAATATTATTCTAAGACAGTTTTTAAAGGTAAAATTGATTCTATTGAATATTTAGAGGATTTGTCTTCGCTTAGCAGTTATATACATGATGAATACAAGAATTGGAACATTATTGCTTTTAAAGTTTATGAAACTTTAAAGAATCCAGGTTTGCCAAGGATAATTATTCTAGCAAAGGAAAATGATAAAAAGATTGGGTTGTAATCAATGAAGGTTATTAGTTTAAAAATAGTTTTAAAATACTAAATTATCCATTAAGCTTGTTAAGTATTATTGGACCTATGTCAATATGGTAGACACAAAAACACGAATTTACTATGCTGATTTTTTAGCCATATCTTCATATTGCTGAGAGGTAATATATCCAATGATGCTATGGATTCTCTTTCTGTTATACCATGATTCTATGTATTCAAATATTGCCAGTCTTGCAGCATTAAAATCATAGTAGGTTACTATGTTAACCTCTTCCTTTTTAGGGCATTATGAAAAGACTCAATACAGGCATTGTCATAGGGATTTCCCTTGGAACTGAATGAGTGAATAAATTTAGGCTCTTTGTCAATAGTTGGGGCGGGTATTCGATTAGAATTCCTGTCCCTTTTCTTGTATCAAAATCATCGTCTAAAGACAAAATTGAACGTTTCCTTGATACGATAAGCCTTGAGAAATCAGGGCTTTTTGCTTTTTGTCAGAGTATTCTTGGAGACGAGGGGAATTATTGTCTAATAAAAATTTTTGTAGAGAAGGAATTTTGATAATTTTGTTGAAATACTTTATTAATAATGAGAGTTTAAAAGCATTGTAATTGAGTTATGAAGTAAAGGTAAAATTTTGTAGTAATCTCTAACAAATATGGCATTTCATAATCAATAATTTAATTTGGTCAAGAAAAAACCTATAGGCATATATAAAATAGGTTTAACATCTATAGAAAAATGGTAAGAAAGCATATTATACTTAAATTATAGCAAGTTCCAGTGAGCTATTAATGAAAAGAGCAATATCAAAGAAAGATTTTTTATTTGTACATTCATATTATGATCGCTGGGTTAATTGAGAAACGGGTGTTAGGCATAAGGTCAGTAGAAAATCAAGAAATACTGCTTATATTTTCGCTTTGATAGAAAAATATTCAAACAATGATGGGAAATAAGATTAAAACAAATTATAAAGGGGACACCGAAATTGGATATAAGCAAAATAAAAACGCTATCGTATGATGAGTTACGTGCCTTATATAGAGAATTCCTACATAGTCAGAGTATTGCAAAGGCAACTATAAACACATCTTATGTTGATACCTTCTACCTCTGGAGGAAAGGGAGTAAAGACCTGTTTTAGAATACGGTAACTTCGCCTGCTTTTGAGAATGATGCGAAAGAGGCATTAATTAAGGCTCTTTCTGAGAACTCGACAGGTAATGTCAATTCACTAGTTAATAGTTATTTGTCTCATTTAAGAAGATTCCGTTTATTCTTAGCTTCTGACGGAACTGCTGAAACATCAACGCCTAAGCAGGATAATACTGCTAATCGTACATATAGACGTAAGAAAAAACTGAGATTAATGTTCCTCAACCATCAACTGAACAGGTGAGTTATATCTTGCTAAGTGGAATACACTTGAGAACTATCGCCTGCAGGAGAATGCACTTAATAAGCTGTTCTTTGAGCTATGTCCAAATAATACGGATATTATTGATGTCCTTTTGAAAGCATCAGCGCTTAACGACTTTTATAGTACAAATATTTTCTCTATCTATCCAGTGGCCAAGCACATATGTACTTTGAATATTGATACGAGGCTTAAGGCCGGAGATGTTACTCTTGTTGGAGACATCCAGTATGTAAATATCGGCGATACAGAGAAGAATTTTTACTCTTTTGCCACAAAGTATTGCAGCCATCACAATCAACTCGATTATCCGATTTATGACAGCTACGTCGATGAGGTGCTTCGATATTTTAGAAATCGTGATGGATTCTCAGATTTCCCAGATGGTGATTTGAAAGAATATATTAAATTTAAACGTATACTGATAAATTTTCGTGCTTTTTATGGCTTGGATAAATATAACCTGAAGCAAATTGATCAGTATCTTTGTTTACTTGGGAAGGATTACTTCCTAAAACCTATGGAAAGAAAATTAGGGGGACAAATAGTTATGAAGATTCATTATTTCCAAAGATATCATGCGAAAGAGAATGTCGCAACAGCAAATACGATGCTACTATTATCTCGGCTATATTCATACTCTCCAGATAAGTTCTTTCGTTTCCTGAAATCAGAATTCTTTTCAGATTCCTTTGAACCAGAGATTGTTTTTAACCTTCAGGAAAAGAGTACTGAAAGTATCCCAGATGCTACCATTACACAAGAAAGCTTTAAAATTGTTGTTGAGACAAAAATGTCTGACTGGTTTTATTCAGATCAGTTACTACGACATTTAAAATCTTTTGGTGATGAAAAGTATAAAGTAATAATTACTTTAGCACCGGAGTTGATGGCTCCAGAAAAGAAAAAGAATTCGAGGACCAATTAAAGAAATATAATGCCTCACAGAGATATCCTGTCATGCACGTTAATACCACTTTCGATGGTATTATTGATGCGATACGAGATGTTATTGATGATAGGGATTATGAAATGCAAGAAGTTTTAGAAGACTTCTTGAATTACTGTTATAACGATAAACTCATAATTGTTTCAGATTCATGGAAACGTATGAGAGTACAACTGGCAGGTACTACATTTAATTTTAATGTTAGTGAGAACCTTTATTATGATGATATTGAGCATGGATTTAGTGCACATGATTATCTCGGTCTATATAAAGAAAAAGTGTAAGAGCAATCGGGAAAATCAATGCCATCATCACTGCAGTTACTACAGAAAATGGCCTTGAGTATAAAGCCGAACTTGGAGAATTGACCGAAGAAAGAAAGCAGCAAATTGACCGGGCTAGAGAAGATGGTAAAAACTATGGCTATGTAATGGATGCTACAAGATATTTTTCGTAGAAAAATTCTACGAGACTGATTTTAAGAAGATAACTCCAAGGGCACCAATGGGCTCACGAGTATTTGATTTAACACAAATTCTTGAAACAGAAAAACTACCTGGAATTGCGGAGATCGCAGAGTTACTTAAGTATAAGACATGGGGTTAGTTACTGGAGTGAACAAATATGTATGTTGGTTCATTGGAGGAACGTCGAGATTGTTACTGGTAAAATAAAATTACCCGAAAAAGGGAAGATTTTTCCCCAGTAAAGATGGAAATCAAGCTCCTTTAAAGATTAAAATATCTGATAGTGTAAAGTAAATATGAAAAAATAGCGTAGCTAGACGTATAATTAATCAAAAATGCTTATGTTTTTAATGAATTTCAATTAATTAGACGTGATAATTAGGGATTTATAAAAAATAGGCATGCTGAAGGCACCTACAAAAACTTAAAAATTGTAGGTGTATAAATAAATATGTATTTTTTAGCTAAGCAGATAGAAGCCAGTTATTTATTGCTGTTTCATCAACTGAAATACCAGCTACTTGTGCAGGAGTTAGGTTGTTTAAAGAATAATGAGTGTTTAGTATAAACTAATACTAGGCCAAAAATATAATTGAAAATTAGGCCACCTAGAATAGATACTTTCTCTTATGGAAAGGATAACATAATAACATAAGAGGAAGTGTTGAAGGTGATAAAGTTGAAGGATAAACAAGAAATTATTCTAGAATATATTAGAAATGGTAAGTCCCAAAGACAGATAAGTAGAGAGACAGGTATTTCAAGGGAAACTATCAGAAAATATATTAATGAATATGAGAAAAACCTCGTAGAACTAGGAAGTATTAAAGAAGGTGATGAATTAATTAAGGTTGATTTGATTGATGAAATTGTTAAGACTCCTAAGTATAAAACAGGGAAGAGACAGAAAAGAGTATTAACCGATGAAGTTATCGACAGAATAAAATTTTACTTAAAAGAAAATGAAAACAAACGATTAAATGGCTTATCGAAACAGCAAAAAAGAAAAAGGATATACATGAAGCTTTGATAAATGAAGGGTTTAATATAAGTTATCCCAGCGTAGCACAAGCAGTTTCTAAAATAGAAAGAAAGGAAAAGGAGGCATATATAAGACAGGAATATACTTTAGGAGATGTGGTTGAATTTGATTGGGGAACAGTTAAAATTTATACAGAAGGAGATGTTTTAAGAGAATATCAAATGGCTGTATTTACATCTGCTTATGGTAATTTTAGATGGGCACGACTATTTCCTAAGCAAGATACACATTGTTTTCTTGAAGCACATGCTCTGTTCTTTGAAAGTATAAAAGGAGTATATAAAACAGTAGTATATGATAATACAAGAGTTGTAATTAAAAGATTTATCGGTAGATATGAAAAAGAACCTACTGAGGCACTTTTAAAGTTATCTCTTTACTACAAGTTTAATTTTAGATTTTGCAATATATATTCTGGTAATGAAAAAGGGCATGTAGAAAGAAGTATAGAATTCGTAAGGCGAAAAGCCTTTGCTAATAAAGATCATTTTAGTTCAATGAACGAAGCAAATGATTATCTTCAACAAGTTTGTACAAACTTAAATAGCTTACCACAAGCATCCCATAATAATAGAACTGCATTACAAATGCTTGAAGAAGAGAGGGCATATTTATTACCTAAAATGCCTATATATGAAACAGCAAGGATTGAAGATTTAAGAGTAGACAAATATTCTACAATATCAATTGATTCATGCCATTATTCAGTACCAGATGCTTATGTGGATTGCATTGTAAGATGTAAAATATATTCAAGTAAAATTGTAGTATTTTATGAAAAAGAAAAAATAACAGAACACATAAAAAGACAAGGGAACAATCAATGGGAAATAAAAATAGAACATTATCTAAAGACATTGTTTAGAAAGCCTGCGGCTTTAATTAACAGCACTGCTTTAAAACAAGCAGATAATAGTCTTAAAGAAATATATGATAATTATTATAAATCAAGAGAAAAAGACTTTATAGAACTAATACAACTTGTTGGAGAAATAGGAATAGATGAAGTAAAAAGAGGTATTGAAATATTAAGAAACATCTGTCCTACAGATATATCTACAAATAAAATAAAATATATTTGCAACAGAAGTAATGACATTGAATTTTATAGAGAATATTTTAAACAAAAGCAAAATGACATAATAGACTACTCAAAAGATATGCTTAATATATATTCTAAAATGTTGTCAGAATATAATAGTTAAAAATAAGGATATAAATGGAGGTAATAAATATAAATAATATGGACAAAAATAAGAAACTATTAATGAATGGAATTTTAGAATATACTAACTATCTCAAATTAACATTTGTAAAAAGTAAAATTAATGAACTTTTAAAAGAAGCTACTTTAAATGATATGAGTTATGAAGAATTTTTATATAAGCTTTTACAAGGTGAATATGATAGGAGGCTTGATAATCTTAAAAGAATAGAATTAGAATGGCTGAATTTCCATATAAAAATATCTCGAAGATTTAGTTGTTGAAGAGCTACCAGAAGATGCACAAAAGAAACTAAAACTATTAGAGAGCCTAGAATTCATAAAAGAAGGGCAAAATGTTATACTATCAGGTAATCCTGGTACAGGTAAAACACATTTGGCGATTAGCCTTGGAATAAAAGCATGCATGGAGGGATACAAAGTACTTTTTAACACGGTTCCCATTTTCATAAACAAATTAAAAGAATGTAAGTCTAATAGGACATTAAGAGCGTATCAAAATAAGTTTGAAAAATATGACCTTGTAATACTTGATGAATTTGGTTACATATCTTCAGATAAGGAAGGAGCAGAACTATTGTTTACAAATCTGTCCTTACGGACAGGAAGAAAATCTACAATAGTTACAACTAATCTTTCTTTTGATAGATGGGGCGAAGTATTTATTGACCCTGTAATGACAGCAGCTATGACCGATAGATTGGCACATAAATCATATTTAGTTAATATGAATGGTAATTCATATAGATTAAAAGAAACTCAAGAATGGCTTAAAGAAAAGATAAAATAGTGCAAATTACATACCATATAATGGAAAGAAATGGCCTGCTTTTCGTTTATAATTTGGCTTTAAAATAATGTATAAAATACAAATGAGGTCTTAAAAAATTATAATGGAAAATAAACATTGCTATTAGAGTATTTGCACTTTCAAATGATTTAAAGCCTCTTTTACGTTTATACCAATCTTTAAAAGTATCGTTAAAAGCTTCTATTAAGTTGTTGGATATATCATCTTTAAATGATTGAACTTTTATGTGCTTAGAAGTATTAAAAATTGTTTTGGTAGCAAGATTATACGAACCTAACCTATCTGTTACAATAGCAGATGGACAGCCAAATTTACTTGTTGAATTAAACAAAGCGAAGGCTTGAGAAGCATCTCTTGATGGTGATAAGTTAAAACTAAGAATCATTCTGGTTTCTGAATCAATAATTAGCCATAGATAATGTTTTACACCATTAATAAAAACCACAGTTTCATCGGCATGCCATTCATCAGAGTTGCCTAAATTAAGGTTTGTAGTAAGTTTATTAGCTATATCTAAAAAATAGGAGCAAATTTTTACACCAAGATGCAATAGTTACGTGAGATACTTTAACGTTATATGTAAGCTTAAAAATAGAGATATCCTTCTAGTTGAAGAACCGTTTAGGTAATAAAGATTAAGTGCAGTAAGAATTAAAAACAAAGGAAACCTCATTCTTTTAAAATCGGTTTTTCCTTTAATTAGTTCACAAGATGCAGAATTTATATTATTAGGTTTTGCGATAAAAAACGAATGACCACATTTTTTGAGTTACAAGTAAAATGAGAGTAATACTCGTAATCATGATGCAAATAGGTATCATTTCCACAAACAGGACAACGAGGGTACCCTCTCAAAATACGATTCTTCTTACCTGAACTATCTTCAAGTGTAAACTGGCGTCGGCAATCTTTGCATTGGTATTTTTGATTACCCGCTTTGTCTTTTCCAAAGCGATAGAGATTTTGACTATGGCATCTTGGACATGAAATTTTATTCAATAATTTGCACATAATTTCATCTCTCCTTCGGAGGTATTTTGTTTTTCGCTATATATAAGATAACTCAAAGGGAGATGAAATTCAAATATCATATAACTTAACAAGACTGAGAGTTTTAATTGGAGGTTTGCCATGATTGAGCTAAATATTGATGAAGAAGTTGATTATTTAGTAGAAAAGACAGGGTGCACTTCGGAAAAAGGATATTTATTCATAGAAGCTGAATATGAGTATCTTGATAATAATGGTTTAATAAATCATGAAGGAAATGATGAATTGCCGGAAGGTCCATATGAAGGAGCACCTTCGATTGATAATGATGAAATGGTCAATTTCATATCAGTGTTAACTGGTATTGATAGAGTTTTGGTAGAAAAAATGTCTTATGCGAAGCTTAACTATATGGAGAGCATAGGTCTGGT
This sequence comes from Caloramator sp. mosi_1, assembly GCF_028622835.1. Taxonomy (GTDB): domain Bacteria; phylum Bacillota; class Clostridia; order Clostridiales; family Caloramatoraceae; genus Thermobrachium. Next base: position 1,626,418 of record NZ_CP117677.1, read on the forward strand.
AAGTGAGGTGGAACAATGCTTGGAGCAATAATTGGGGACATCGTCGGTTCCCGTTTTGAATGGAATAATAACAGGAGCAAACAGTTTGAATTCCTGACTTATAAATGTAGCGTTACAGATGACTCTATCATGTCTTTGGCAATAGCAAAAGCTTTATTGGAAAGCAAAGCAGATTACAGTGATCTATCTGAAAATGCTATAAAATATATGCAAGAAATCGGAAGGCATTATCCTGATTGCGGATATGGCGGACAATTCAGAAGGTGGATATTTTCAGACAATCCTCAGCCTTATGGTAGTTATGGAAATGGTGCTGCAATGCGTGTCAGCGCATGTGGTTTCGTGGCCAACAGCCTAGAAGAAGCTAAACAGCTATCGGAAGCAGTGACTATTGTAACGCATAATCACCCAGAGGGTTTAAAAGGTGCAGAAGCTACAGCGGTTGCTATTTTCCTCGCACGTTCTGGAAAGAGCCTACTTGAGATTCGTGACTACATAACGAAGAACTACTACCCGCTGGACTTTACGCTTGATGGAATTCGAGACAGTTATGAGTTTAACGAAAGCTGCCAAGATACAGTGCCTCAAGCATTGGAAGCTTTCTTTGAGTCAAAAATTTTGAAGACGCAATTCGAAATGCAATATCAATTGGAGGCGACAGTGATACACTTGCGGCTATTACAGGAGGTATTGCAGAAGCCTACTACGGTATACCGACAGAGATCAGAAAACATGCTCTTACCTTCCTTGATGAGCGCTTGCTTAAGATATTGGTAGAGTTTGAAAATAAATATCCAAAACTATAAGTTCCATTGATACGATAAGCCTTGAGAAATCAGGGCTTTTTGCTTTTGAATGGCAGCCATATCAAATATAACTAAAGAAATAGATATATGCATTCGTGATAATGCAACTAAAGTACAGGACCAAGAGGAATATATGAGAAGATACAATGCTTTAGTTGCAATCTATGAAAATATTAGAAAGGCAATTGAAGAAGTTGAAAATGAAAGATTTGAAAGGATTGTAAAGAAGGATAGGATAGAGGAATTTATTAAGGTTTTGAAAAGGAGAGATGTATTACTTGATGAGTTTGATGGGGAGCTTTGGAATATGGTTATTGGGGCAGTTAAGGTTTATTCAGGTGGAAAGATGGTGTTTGTGTTCAAGGATGGGATGGAGATGATAATGTAAAGGGACTATGGATAATTAGGTTATAGTATGGATTTTAATTACATTAAAAGGAATTATGAATAAGTTGTTAGTAGATTAAGATTATGATAATGTTTTTTATTTACCATATGCATAATAATGTAGAAAAAGTAGAAAAATTATTATTGACTGGATATATATATATATATATATATATAATAATTATGTAAGTTTTCATAAGTGTGTGCACACATAATAAAAAATGACATTTTTATAGATATACCATTGCTACAAACAGGATAACGAGGGTACCCTCTCAATACACGATTTTTCTTACCAATAAAATCTTCAAGAGTAAACTGACGTCTACAGTTTTTACATTGATATTTTTGATAACATGCTTTATCTTTCCCAAAGCGGTAGAGATTTTGACTTATGATTTAACAAAACTAATACTTTAATAAGGAACATATGTCAATGTTTAATCAAGAGTGTGGCTTAAATATTAGTACTGGTAGTTTAATTATCATTAATATATTAATAATAATACTTTTATTATTTATTTATAGGCGTTTAATCGTGTTAAATTTAATGGATTATAATATAAAAAATATTTGTATTATTTTTATCAGGTAGTATTTGCTCATTATTGAATAAACTTATCTTAGGAGGTAGTCTAGACTATATATTGATTAAAAGATGGATAGTTGATTTGAAAGATATTTATCTTTATGGTGCATATATATATTTATGTATATATTTAATTATTAATTTAGATATTAATAAAACTAATAAAAAATAAATATGGAGTGAATAACTAAAATTAAATAAGGTTAAAAATTTTTAGGGTGAATAGCTATGAAAACAGAAAATAATTATATGGATATAAATATATCTGGTATTAAACTAAATGCTATGAGCATGGTAATAGGCATTATTAATGTAAGTATTTTAGTTACTTTATATATAATAAGATGGGGATATGATACAATATATACAATTTTAAATATAAATGATGCTAGTTTTTATATATGGTTAATAATTGGATTAATATTACATGAAATTTTACATGGAATTGCTTATGTTGTTTTTGGTAAAGTAAAGAAATCAGATGTTATGTTTGGTATAAATTTTAAAACATTAACCTTGTATGCAAGTTGTAAAGTTCCTATATCAAGTATAGCCATTGTGAAAGTATGTATATTTCCTTTATTAATTTTAGGGATTGTACCAATAATATTATGTATGCTATTTAAGGAACTATCATTTTTGTTTATGTGGTCTGTGTTTATGGTAGCATTGTCGAGTGGAGACATATATATATCGTGGATTATGAGAGAGTATATTGAGGATTTTATTTTTATGGATAAACCAAATGAAATAGGATTTTATTTAATGAAAAAATAAAAGTTTAATATTTTTTAAATTGGAGGAAAAATCACATGAGAAACCCCTTCAAAAGATATGTATGCATAAAGCAACATGATTTAAAAGATTGTGGATCTGCATGTCTTGCAACAATAAGTAAACAGTATGGATTTAAAATACCAATATCCAAAATTAGAGAAGTAGCAGGAACAGACATGCAGGGAACGAGTGCCTACGGAATAATAAAAGCAGCAGAAAAACTTGGATTTAGTGCAAAGGGTGTAAAAGCAACAAAACCAGAGGATATTTTTCAGAGTTTCCACTACCAGCAATTGCCCATGTAGTTATAGATGGAAAGCTTCTTCATTTTGTAGTAATACATGAAATTAATAAAAAGAAATAATAGTTGCTGACCCAGGTAAAGGAATAGTTAAGTACAAGCCAGAGGAATTTTTAAATATCTGGACAGGTGTATTGATATTAATGGTTCCGAAAACGGAATTTAAAAAGGGAGATGAAACAAATGGACTCTTTGCTAGATTTATAGGACTTTTAAAACCGCAAAAAGCTCTTTTAATAAATATATTTTTAGCCTCTATTATATATACAATACTTGGTATAATAGGAGCTTTTTATTTTAAATTTCTAATGGATGAAATAATACCATATAATTTGATAAAAACATTACATGTTTTTTCTATAGGTATAATTGTGTTAAATTTAACAAAAATATTATTAAGTGCATTTAGAACGCATCTTTTGCTATATTTAAGTCAAAAGATAGACATAAATTTAATGCTTGGATATTACAAGCATGTTTTAGAATTACCTATGAATTTCTTTTCAACAAGAAAGGTTGGAGAAATAATATCAAGATTTATGGATGCTTCTAAGGTAAGAGAAGCTATATCAGGAGCCACATTAACGATAATGATAGACACATTAATGGCAATTGCGGGAGCAATAATACTATATATTCAAAATGCGTATCTTTTGCAATAACTTTAGTGCCAGTATTTATATATGCAATTATAGTTACATGTTTTAATAAGCCATTTGAAAGGTTAAATAGACAACAAATGGAGGATAATTCATATCTAACAACATATTTAGTTGAATCTTTAAATGGCATTGAGACAGTAAAATCCTTTGGAGCAGAAGATAAAGTAAACTTTGAAACTGAAAGTAGGTTTGTAAAGTTAGTAAAATCAATATTTAAATATGGATGGGCAACAAATTTGCAATCAACACTAAAAACATTTGTAAAAACAACAGGAGGTACAGTTATTATATGGGTAGGAGCATATCATGTAATGCATGGAAAGATGACATTAGGACAGCTTCTTACATATAATTCGCTTCTAGCATATTTTTAGATCCAATAGAAAACTTGATAAATCTCCAATCTATGCTACAATCTGCATTTGTTGCATCAGATAGATTAGGAGAAATATTTGATCTTGAAATAGAGAAAAATGAAAATGAACATAAAAAATTAAAGTGAATTCTCTAAAAGGAGATATTAATATAAATAATTTAGACTTTAGATATGGAACTAGGCATTTAGTTTTAAAGAATATTAATTTAAATATAAAACAAGGTGAAAAAATAGCAATTGTAGGAGAAAGTGGTTCAGGTAAAACAACACTCGCAAAGCTACTATTAAGATTTTATGATTGGGAAAAAGGAGAAATACTAATAAATGGAGTAAACATAAAGGATATAAACATAGAAAGTTTAAGAGAAAGAATTTCATATATTTCACAAGACATATTTCTTTTTAGTGGAACCATAAGGGAAAATTTATCACTAGGTATGGAAAATGATAACCTAGAGGAAATAATAGAAGCATGTAAAATATCAAAGGCACACGACTTTATTAACACACTACCTTTAAGATATGATACCCTTCTTGAGGAAAATGGAAGTAATTTATCAGGGGGCAAAAACAAAGACTTGCGATAGCAAGGGCTATTTTAAAGAAACCAGATATACTAATAATGGATGAAGCAACAAGTAATTTAGATTCAGTAACTGAAAGAGCAATAGAAAAAACAATAAATGAGTTTAGTAAAAATATAACTACAATAATAATAGCACACAGACTGAGTACCATTAGAAGATGTGATAGGATAGTTGTAATGGATAAGGGAGAAATAGTTGAAATTGGAACACATGATGAATTAATAAACATAAAAGGTTATTATTATAAATTATGGAATGAACAGTTTGAAATAGACATAAATGAAGAAGCAGCAATTACTAAAGAATTTTCTGAGGTGTAAACTTATGAGGGAAACTATTTATGATTTAAGACAATTAACAGATAGTAGAGAATTATTGGAGGCTAAGCCTCATAGGTTTGTTCAAATATTTGTATATATGCTAATTATAATATTAACTACAACAATTATATGGACATATTTTGGAGAAATGGATATTGCAGTTAAGGCAAATGGAGTAGTTAGAACAAATGATAAAATGAGTTTAGTAACAAACAAGGTAATGGGGAAGGTAGTTGAAGTAAATTATAAAGAAGGAATGCCTGTAAAAAAGGAGATGTATTATATAAAATAGATGATAAATCTTTTGTAATAGAGAAAAATAATATTAAAAAACAATTGGACAAGCTAAAAAAGGAAAACGATAATCTAAATAATTTTAAAGAGAGTATAATAAAAAACAAAAATTTATTTTCAAAAGGAGAAGAATATTATAATAAATATTTAAAATACAAAATAGATTATGAAAGATTAAGATTAGAATACAAAAAACTTATCTAACAGCAAAAGAAGAAGAAAGACATAAGGAGTTAGAAAATAAAAGCATAGGATATCAAATAAACTATATAGATGAGACAATAAAAAATATGAATTTATTAAAACAATCAATAATTGATAACAAGAATTTATTAATAGGAAATGAAATATACGAAGCAAAATATAAGGATTATGAAATTAATTTGGAAAAGTACAAAAATGTAATTGAAGATAAAAAACTAACATTAGAACTATTAAAAAATCAAGAGACAACAAGTTTAATAGATATTCAAAATCAATTATATGATGTTGAAAGTAGCTTATCTAGTACTAATTTAGACCTTCAAATATATAAATATACATATATTTCAAATATTAGAAGTAAGATGAATGAACTAAACAACTTGAATGTGGATTATAGTGGAACTTTACCATATACAACAAATAGAATAAATGAACTTAATAATAAAATTGACAATCTAAAGTTATTAGAAAAATCAATAATAGATAACATAAATTACTTTACAGATCCAAACAGTGAATACTACAGGCAATATCAAGATTATAGCTATAACTATCAAAAATTGCAAAATCAAGCTAATCAGATAGAGTTAGATAGATATAAAAATGAGTATATTTTAAGTATAAAAAGTCTTATCAAGAAGCATTAAGTTTAAAACAACAATTAGAAAGTAATTTATTAGTTAGTAATTTAAAGTTAAGTAACAATAACAACGAAATGTACAAACTATCGCTTTTGGAAAAATCAATTCAAGAAGATAAAAATTATTTACCAACAGATGACAAAGAATACTACAATAAATATTTAGAATATAAGTCTAATATAGAAAAGTATCAAAATAGTATTAAGCAAATAGAAAGGCAAAGAAGCTATTTGCAGGATAAAAAAGTACAATTAATAAATGAAATGCAAAACAAATTAAAAAATGCAGAAATTAGTTTAAATGAGAATAGAGGTAGATTTATCTAAATATAAAAATGAATATATATTAAATCTGCTAAGTCAAATAGAAGAAAACAAAAGAGCACTACAAAAACTTTCTATAGATTTAGAATTAAACAAGACAAATTCAGAAATAAATTTAGTAAATATAGAGTATGCCAAAAATACATTAGATAAATATCAAATAGACAATTTAGTTAGCATAGATGAAAGTATAAAAAATAATTTAATTCAAATATCAGAGTTAGAGAAGAACTTAAACATAGCAAATATAAATATTTCTGATTGCAGAGTAGTAGCACAAAATGATGGAGTAGTAAATGTAATAAAGGATATAAATGTTGGGGATTTACTTCAAAGCGGAGTAGATGTGTTAACGGTAGTGCCAAATAGTGGCTCGGAATATAAGGTTCAGTTATATGTAAATAACAAAGACATAGGAACATTAAAGGAAGGGAATAAAGTAAAGTTTCATTTTTATGCATTGCCATATAAGGAGTATGGAGAATTAACTGGTAAAATATCAAAGGTATCAGTTGATTCAAGAATAGATGGACAAACAGGGACAAGCTATTACTTAGTAGAATGTGATGTAGAAAATAGACCACTTTATAGCCATAAAGGAGAAAAGGCGGAAATTAAACTTGGGATGACCTGTGAAGCTTATGTTGTTACAAAAAGGAAAAAGATACTTCATTATTTACTTGAAAAAATTAATTTAAAGGACTAGGGTATATAACTCTGTCTTAACAAAGGTGGAGTTATATAAATAGATGTATAAATGGGAAAGGGGTGAAGATGATGGAAATGATGTTAAATAATAATTATTTTATTGAATTACGATTAGATGAAGCTGAAGTTGTTAATGGCGGAGGTGGACCTATAAGTAATACAATAAATGCAACATTAGGAACAGTATTTGCAGGGAATAGTGTTGTTGCAGGAGTTGCTGTAGGAGTACTTGCTACACCTGTTGCAGGAATAGTTGTAGGTGCAGCTACATTGGCTACAGGAATATATTGTATAAAGAATGCATTAGATTAGATATAATTAATTTTGTTAAGAATTATTTTATAATTGCACATTAAATATAACTAAAAAATAAAAAATTTAAATTATTTGAAAGGATGTAAGAAAGTGTGTTTGGATAATACTTTAATAATATTGGAAGAAACTAGTTTGTTAAATATTGAAGGTGGAAAAGTTAATTTCAGTATGCAAGATGGATTATCTCTTCTTGTTACTACAGCAGGTATAGCATTATCAAACCCAGTTCTATCAGTTTGTGGTGGAATAATTTGGTTAAGTGATTGGTTAGATAAACAAAGTTGGTGATGAAAATGAAAAAAATTATAATTTTAAAATTATTAGTAGCAAGTATTGTTGGAATATTATTTGTTTTGCTAATGCAAATAGAAAAATTTAGAGAGATGAGAGGTTTTATAGTTTTTGTTTTTGTTATGATAGGATATGTTTTCAATTATTATTTGAAAAAGAAATTTTTAAATTGAGTGATTATATGTAAGCGTCAAAATTTTAGCATCTACAACTTTGCTAAAAATAGTATCAAAATATCCTAGTAAGGCAATGAAGCTTTACTAGGATTTATTCTTATCTTTAATTTTCATATTTTCAGGTATCTTATGAGACAAGGCATAAAATGCCCTCAGATTGTTGATAAACCCCGTGATATTTTAAATCACGGGGTTTATTTATGCGGCAGCATAAAAAATTTTAAAGAGATTTTCTAAATTTAGCATCGATAGTTTGCTAATTTTTTCAAGAAATAAAAGGGCTAGTACCCTTGCAATCTTTTTCATATTCTGAACTGCTGCTGTAAGTAAGCATTGTTCGCTTACTTTAGATAATCCGCGGAAGCGACAATAGCGAAGCCCGTGTAATTCTTTTGAATCCGCAAAGCTTCGCTCTATTGTTTCCTTTCTTCTTTTATATATTCTTTTGCCTTTATCTGTTTTTAAAAAGGCAATATTTTTTCTTTATGTTCTTCCCATACATGACGTCTAATTGTTCTAAACTGACTTTTACCTGTTAGACATTTATCTTTTAATCTACAATTTAAACAAGTTTCTTTATCACAAACATATTCTTTATATCCTTGACGAGTAGTAGTTTTGTATTGTAAAAAATAGTTATTAGGGCATGCATATACATCCCATTCTTTTATATATTGAAATTTATTTTTGTATATTTACCTTTTTCATGTGGTCCTAATCTTGTGCCTATTGCATATGTAATATTTCTATCTGAAAGTCCTTTACATATATAATTGGTAAAGTAACCAGCATCTAATCCAACATATTTAACATTAAAATTAAAGGTGTTAATTATTCTATCAATTCTATTCAAGTAAGGATCTACATCATTTACATTTCCTGGAGTAACATGAACATCTACAATTATATTATGTTTACTGTCTACAGTTCTATGATCTAAATAGAAGAACCCTTCGGGTTTATTATCTCTTACCATATAACCGCTTTCTGGATCTGTTGTACTTACTTTTATAAATTTAGTCTCTGGTGATTTTTGAGTTTTTTAAAGGCTTTTTACCGTGAGCAATTCTATCTTCATCAATTGCTTTATCAAGTTCAGAAATATAATCTTTAACAGATTTATCAACTTCTTGTTCTATGAATTTTCTTTTATTAGCGTTAGCTTTAAGATGTGTTGAATCTGTATAAAGAATTTTTCCTTCAACTAAACCGTGTGAAATTGCTTGAAGAACAATATTATCAAAAATTTTTGAGCTATATCTGTATTTTTAAAACGTCTTCTTCTGTTTTGGCTGATGGTTGAATGATCAGGAATTTTATCAGTAAGGGAAAAACCTAAAAACCATCTATAAGCAATATTTACCTCAATGTCTCTAACGAGCTGACGCTCTGATCTGATACCAAATAGATAACCAATAAATAACATTTTAAAAAGAACAACAGGATCAACTGCTGGTCGGCCATTATCAAGACAGTATAAGTCTTTAGTTAATTCACGAATAAAAGAGAAATCAATATATTTATCAATTTTTCTCAAAATATGATCTTGAGGAACTAAGTTCTCAATAGGAACTAAGTTCTCAATATAAACCATTTCCAATTTTTGTTGTTTGGATTTAATCTCGTTAATCATAATATACCTCCGATTTAAATTCTCTCTATATATAATATAATTCTACATAAATCATAAAAATCCTTTTGCTACGCAAAAAAGCTGCTGACAAATTATGTTTGTCAACAGCCTGAAGGCATAAAATGCCCTAGGTTTTCATTATCTTGACAACCTAACTTCGATAGATTGTCAAATAAATAAACTAAATATTTCTCTACAATTACATTATTTGCCTTGGCGGTTTCAATAATACTATATATAATGGCACTAGATGTTGCACATTTTGCTGTATTTGCAAACAAAAAGTTTTTTCTACCTATTACAAAAGGTTTGATAGCTCTTTCTGCCGCATTATTAACAATTTCTAAAGAGCCGTCAAGCAATATATTCTTTAGTTCAGGTAAATGTTTCTTAGAATAGTCTAGTGTTTAGCTCAATAAGAATATTAGGTATTCTATAATATTTTTTAGTGTATTATAATAGAAGTTGTTTATCAATAGTTGATTTTACAATTTATCAAGATTGTATATTTATTCTTGTATCAATATCATCGTCCGAAGACAAAATAGAACGTTTCATTGATACGATAAGCCTTGAGAAATCAGGGCTTTTTGTTTTTGAATGGCAGCCATATCAAATATAACTAAAGAAATAGATATATGAATTCGTGATAATGCAACTAAAGCACAGGACCAAGAGGAATATGTGAGAAGATACAATGCTTTAGTTGAAAGCTATGAAAATATTAGAAAGGCAATTGAAGATGCTGAAAATGAGAGATTTGAAAGGCTTGTAAAGAAGGATAGGATAGAGGAATTTATGAAGGTTTTAAGGGATAGGGATGGGTTAATAGATGAGTTTGATGGGGAGCTTTGGAATATGGTTATCGAGGTGGTTAAGGTTTATGCAGGTGGAAAGATTGTGTTCGTGTTTAGGGATGGGATGGAGATGGTAATGTAAAGGGGTTATGGATAATTGGGGTTTAGTATGTAGTTTAATTAAATTAAAAGGGATTATGCACAAATTGTTGTATATTAATATTGGAGTAGGTATTTTTATTTACCATGTGCAGAATAATGTAGCAAAAATAGAAAAGTTATTATTGACTGGATATATATAGATATATATAATATAAGTATAAAATTTTTAAAATTGTGTGTAAACATAATAAAAAATGACAGTTTCATAGGCATACCATTGTCATAAACAGGACAATGAGGGTATCCTCTCAATACACGATTTTTCTTACCCATAAAATTTTCAAGAGTAAACTGACGCCTACAATCCTTATATTGATATTTTTGATTACCTGCTTTGTCTTTTCCAAAGTGATAGAGATGTTGACTTATGATTTAACAAAACTAATACTTTACATAGGAGAGTTGTATTTATGGTTAAAAAGTTATCTCTTTGTTTATTATGTTCTCAATTGTTAAAGGAGAAGAAATGAGATACAGAAACTACTTAGTAAAGAATAATGAGGAATGATCTGTATAACGATACCTAATCTTATGATAATATACAAAAATTTAAAGTAATATACAAATTTGATTTAAATGTTATATTTAATGTAAAAATCTAAGAAATAATGCGAAACTAAAAAAATTTAAAGATTACTATGGGGGAGAACATATTGAGTAAAAGAATTTTAGAAATTAATAATTTATGTAAAAATTATAGGAAATTTTCACTAAAAAATATTAATCTAACTTTAGAAGAAGGTAAAGTTCTAGGTTTAATAGGACAAAATGGTGCTGGGAAAAGCACAATCATAAAGTCACTGTTAGGGTTAATTTCGTATGACAGCGGAAGTATTTTAATCAATAATCAGGTTATGACTTCTGATAGTATAAAATTAAAACATGATATAGGATATGTACCAGAAAATGTTTTCTTATATCAAGATGTTAAGTGTAGGGATTTTTATAAATTTGTTAAGAGTTGCTATAAGAATTGGGATGATGATTTATTTTTTAAGTTAACAAAAGAATTTGATTTAAATTTAGATAAGAAAATAAAAGAATTATCTAAAGGTAATCAAGTGAAAATATTAATAATAATTGCAATTAGCCATCATCCAAGGCTCCTTGTATTAGACGAGCCTACTTCAGGACTAGATCCATTAATAAGAAATCAAGTTTTGGATTGTTTAAAAAGAGTTGTTGTAGAAGAAAAATGTTCAATTTTATTTTCTTCTCACATAACAGAAGATATCAATAAAATAGCAGATACTGTAGCTTTTTACACAATGGACATATACTACTATCTGAAAGTAAAGAAACAATTTTAAAGAAATATAAAAAAGTAGTTTATAAAAATGGAATACCTAATAATATTAGGGAAAGTAGTAAATTTGTATATAACAATATGATTATGATATGTGATGATAATGATATCGTACACATGAATTTTAATCAAGAAGAATGTTGCGTAAGTGATATTACATTGGATGAAGTTCTAGGATTTTTGGTTAATAATGAAAAGAAGCTAAATCCTTAAATTTGATTCACCACGGAATTTAAGATAGAAAGGAGAAAAAAATGATACAATTAATTCTTAAAGATTTTAATTTCAATAAGAAAAACATATATATATCTTTTTAGTTTGCTTAGTAGGATTTTATTTAATTAGTCAAGATGGAGAAAGATTTAAAATTCTAGCGTGTACTTTAATTCCACTATTATTATTTAATTTTATTATAGGTAAGTTATGTTTTGTTGAAGATAGGGACAAAGTATTTAAATATATACAAGCTTTACCTATAAAAAATCTCATTTTGTAATCGCCAAATATTTCGAAGGTTTTTTAGTTCTGGTTGTATCCTTTGTATTTATATTTATTGAGAATTTTATTTTAAGGATATTAAATAAAAAATACTTTAACTTAGATCTTCAATACACATTATTAATTTTCAGTATAATGTTAATTTATGTTGGAATATTTTTCTTATTATATTTTAGATTTAATTATCAAGTTGCAAATCAGACTTTAGTAGTTTTCTATATTTTTGTCTTATGGGTTATAAACTATTGGAATTATTGAATTTGGATATATTAAAATTTATGAATTACAAATATTTTAATATTTTCTTACTTATTTTAGCATTTAGTTGTTATACTTTTACTTTTATATTATCCAGACATTCATATTATCGAAAGGATGAGTAATTCACAAAAAAACTAGTATTAAGTTTATTGTGAATTATTTAATATTGATTTTTGAAAGGGAGTGAATATAAAATGGAGATATTAAATCAAGAAGTTAACAATCCAGAAGTTGGAGGGCCAGTTGCATACTTTGTTGCTTGTATGAGTCTTTGCTGGGTATCAAATGGTGTTGTTACAGCTATGGCATTGGCATTAGTATCAATGTAAGAAATTTTATATCATATTGAATAAGAGGGATATATAATGGAAGTAATCAACAATGAAATAATTACCAATTAAGTAGGATTTTCATGAGCATGCTTAGTTGCATGCGGAATGAGTTGTATACTTGTTGGTGGAGTCGTAGTTGGTGCATTTGCTACAGCATTAGAAGTATTTTAAAATATATAAGGCTTTAACGAAAGATTTTATGTCAAAGCCTTATACATAGAGAGTATAAACATACATGAGTTCACTTTTTACATCAATTGACTCAAGTATGTTTTATATTATAACACTAATAATTATAGAAGTAAATACTTTATAAGTTATTAATGAGGAGATGGAAATTTATGAATATGAATAAAAATCCTAAAGTATTAGTATTTAGCACTGATAACAATAAATATATATTTGATAATGTAAGTGGCAATGTATTTCCTTATTCAAATGAAATCATGTTTATAATAAATAATTTTTTTAGGTTATCAAAAGATGATATTATAGAAGAGTTAGCCAATAAATTTGGGGTGGAGAAAAGAAAGTGTAGCAATTTATATTTATATATAGAAAATCTTATAAATAATGGATGCTTTTATAATGAAATGGTGGTTACTGAGGTGGACTGTAGAGAGGAGTCTCTAAAAACACCAATGTCACAGCTAATTTTAGTATTAACTGAGCAATGTAATTTAAGATGTAAGTATTGTATTTATTCAGAACATTATCCAAATGTTATGGGATATTCAAATAAAAGTATGAATTATGAAACCGCAAAGCTGGCAATTGATCAATATATGCAGTAATATAATGAAAAGAAAAAGTATGGATATAGGAAAAAGCCTATAATCAGCTTTTATGGCGGAGAACCTTTTTAAAATTTGATGTAACTAAGCAGGTAATTAAATACTGTAGGGAAAAGAATACGAAGTTAGATACTATGTAACAACAAATGGCACAATAATGAATGAAGAAATTATTGAATATATAGTAGATAATGATTTTATAGTTACATTTAGTGTAGACGGACATAAGGAACAACATGATAGAAATAGAGTTTTTGCCGACAACAAGGGCACGTTTGATTTAGTGCTTTATAATATAGAAAGGCTCCAGAATTACAAAAGAAAAAGAGGTATTGAACAATTAATAACATTTAACCTAATCAACGACAGAAGTCACCTACTTCTATAAGTGGGTGATGAATGTCAGTTGACAAATTCATCGTTCAGATACAAAATAAGCATTAGAAAATAGATACATAGATTTAGATAATAATGATCATTCAGTATTCTTGCTATATTATCATCTTGTTTTAGTAACGAGATATAGAAGAAAGCTTATAAATGATAATATTGTGAAGGCCAATTGAAGTTATTAAAAAATATATAGAAAAGCAAGGTGAATAGGTGTGACTTTGCTAAAAGCCTATAAATATAGAATATACCCAACAAAAGAACAAAAGGAATATTTATCAAAAGTATTTGGTTGTGTAAGGTTCATATATAACAAAATGCTTAATGATAAGATAGAGCATTACAAACAAACAGGAAAAATACTTAAAACAACTCCTGCACAATATAAAAAGAATATACTTTTCTAAAAGAAGTAGATAGCCTTGCTCTTGCTAATTCACAGCTTAATTTAGAGAAGGCATACAAGAGCTTTTTAGAGATAACAGCATAGGCTTTCCTAAATTCAAGAAGAAAAAAGGATATCAATCCTATACAACAAAAATCAAAATGGGACAGTTGATATTATAGATGGTTACTTAAAAATACCAAAATTAAAAACAAAGATAAAAATAAAACAGCATAGGCAATTTGAAGGAATTATTAAATCAGTAACAATATCTAAAACACCAACAGAAAAGTATTATGCTTCTATATTAGTAGAAACAGAGATAAAGGAGTTACCAGAAGTAGATAAAAAAATTGGAATAGATTTAGGGTTAAAGGAATTTGCAATATTATCAGATGGAGCAAAAATAGAAAATCCCAAATGGCTAAGAAGAACTGAAAAAGAATAAAGAAACTACAAAGAGATTTATCAAGGAAACAAAAGGGCAGTAAAAATTATGAGAAAAACAGGCAAAAACTTGCTAAATTACACGAAAAAATAACTAATCAAAGAAGAGATTTTCTTCATAAATTGTCCTCTAAAATTATAAACGAAAACCAAGTTATAGTTTTAGAGGATTTGAAGGTAAAGAATATGCAACAAAATAGATGTTTATCAAAATCAATAAGTGAAGTATCCTGGGCAGAATTTAGAAGAATATTAGAATATAAAGCAAAGTGGTATGGAAGAGAAATAATAATAGCACCACAAAACTATGCATCAAGTCAAATATGTAGTGAATGTGGATATAAAAACTCAGAGGTAAAGAATTTAGCATTTAGGGAGTGGGAGTGTCCTAATTGTGGTGCTAAACACGATAGAGATGTAAATGCAGCAAAGAACTTACTAAAATTAGCCATATAAATGGTAAAACTGGGGATGGAACAGCCCTTTGAGCGTGGGTAAACTGGCAACAGAAGTTGCCTTGACCACGAAGCCACCATCTCTATAGGTGGGGGTAGTTCACGAAGATTATGCGATTCTTGCTATATACATTTTGTAAAAGATGAAAATAATCTTGAGTTTGATAGTGAGTTTTGCAAAGACAAAAAGAGTATTTTGCCAAAGACACTGTCAGTGTTATATTCATTGTTAGAACATAATCCAAAAATGTTTGAAATAACATTTAATAATGATATTCAAGAAGAAAGTATCATAGAATTTTATCAAGTAATGAAGTAAAGGATGTGATAAAATCGAAAGTTATTTTAGGTTGAATCCTTATATAAGATTTGAGAAAAAAGTACTGAAGCTTGTATTTATAATTTATGTAATGGAGATATCATTTTTTAGATGAGAAAAAGCGAATATAATCGAGAAATGCGAAAGAAATGAAGCTATAAGTAATCTCAACATTGATGAACTTGGTTTTCTTAATAAACTTGAAGATATGGGTATAGGCAGGTATTATGATAGGAAAGTATTTGTTGAGAAAATGTTTTTAGGGCAAGAAGCAGATTTTGAAAGTACAATGAAAAAGAATATAACTTTCTCAAGATTATTTATTGAAGTTACTAACGAATGCAATTTAGATTGCGTGTTTTGTAATTACTTAGATGAAAAGGCCTATAGAAAGACAGGCTGTAAAAGATGGTATTCAAGTGGAAGAAATTTGAGCACAGAGCAGTATAAGGAAGTTATCAGGCAAGCGGTTCCTATGGGAGTTAAAGAAATAGTTTTTATGGGTGGAGAACCTTTTTAGAATTTGAAAAAATGAAGGAATTAATACAGTATACTAAATTTTTAGGTGTAGCCTAGGTTACTGTGTATACTAATTTAACTCTGCTTAATGAAGAGATTCTTAAGATAATAAAGGAGTTCAAGGTAAGTCTTATAGTTCAAGTGATTTCTAATAATAAAGAAGAATTTGAATGTATCTCTAATAAGCCACTTGAAGTAGATATTATGAAAAATATTAAATTATTAAAAGATAATAATGTTGACTTTGGTATAAAGATTTTAGTGTGCAGATATAACGAAGATAATATAGAAAATATGATAAGTGAATTAAGCAGGATAATTAGTACTAATAAGATTCAATTAGATTTTATATATCCTCACAACAAAATTCATCATTCCCCAAAGTATCTTAATTATATATACAACAAGAAGTTCAAGTTATTTAGAGTAAATCTTCCTATGTATTCTTTCTACACTAAATACAATAATTGCTTTGGTAATCAGATTGCATTAACACTAGATGGTGACATACTTCCATGTATAATGACAAGAAAATTAAAGTTGGGGTCTATAATTGAACAACAACTACATGAGATTTTAACAGATGGAAAATATGAAGCATTGCAGACATTAACAAAGGATAAAATACAAGGTTGTAAGGAATGCATATATAGGTTTGGATGTATTGATTGCAGAGCTATAGAGATGGAATATTCAAATACTATAAATGAAACAAATTATAATGGAAAATTTTTATGTGAGAAAATACCAAGGGATAATAAATTAGATTTGAACAAGCTGTGCAGTGAGTCTATTCCTATTAAGTTTAAAAGTATCTACGAGAACAGAATAGATGATAAAACAGAATATGTTAAATTGCCTACATTTAATCACCCTAAAATTGATAATGATTTTGAGCAGTTTTTAAATGAATCAAAAAGTAAGAATTTAATAATAGATGTGAGAAGTAATATGGGAGGGCTTATAGAGAAGGCCATAAATGTTTCTTCAATGTTATTGAAGGATATAAAAAACATAGGATTTATAGCCTCGAGAAATGAGGCGGAATTAAGACCAATAACTATAAATCCAACTGGAAAATATTTAGACAAATTTAAGAAAATTATTATTTTAGTTGATAGAAATACTGACAGTTCTGTTGAGAATATTTTTATAAGAGCTTTAAAAAACAGTAGTAATAAAATTAGGATTCTAGGCACTGAAACTATGGGATTGGTTCATCAATCAACAGTATTTACTCTAAAAGATAATTCACAATTACAGGTAACTACTAGTAAATATTATGATGTTAACAGAAATTTATTAAAGCCTGAAGGTATTGAACCGGATATCTTTGTTGAAAATGGTTTGAATATTTTTATGGGTATAGACAATCAACTTAATATGGCATTAAAATTATTAGAACATAGTGTATAGAAATAGACTAATAATCTATCGTACTTCATTAATTTCATTAATAAGGAGACAAAAAACATGAGGATATTAAAATATATTTTTACAGGATTGACTTGGTGTAGTATTTATACCGCTATAAATTTATTGAAAAACAAAACTGATTTTGTTAAGTTTATGCAAACTCCAGGTTATAAATTTGATTTATTAATATATTTTTTATATCAATTTTAGTTACTTATTTAGTTGAGTTAAGACAAAAATATAAAAATAAATCATGAAATGCTATGGATATGTTTGTTTAAATTATTATAATAGAATTCTTGTATAAGGAGAAATAATTCAAATTAATAAGGTTAAAATCTAAATGAAAGATTATATTTAATAGAATATTTTAACCTGTATTATTTATCAACTTCGATTTAATGTTAAATTGTTATTTTTGGCTCTTTGTCAATAGTTGGGTAGGTATTTGATTAGAATGCCTATTTTTTCTAGAAATTATAAAAATCGAAACTTGTATCAAAATCATCGTTCCAAGACAAAACTATACGTTCCATTGATACGATAAGCCTTGAGAAATCAGGGCTTTTTGTATGTGATTGATGTTAGATGGTAGTAGGTTGTTAGAAATTTGTTGCAAAAAGGGTTTTTCATAAATATGTAGAAAATAACAATATATGAATAATGCTGTCGACCTATAATCATGCAAAAAACTAGAAGGTAGACAGCAAGAACAAAACAAGTATTTTCAAGGAAAGAGTGTTTTTGTTAACAAATTGTTTACAAATATCAAAATTCACAAACCTAGATTTTTTAAGCTTTAAATGGGTTTATATAGTCCCTATGAGGGAGGAAATACATGATAAAAATATAATCAAAGAAATAATCCTAGTAAAACTATATTGCCTTACTGGGATTATTTTTTAAAAAATTACTATACAATATTACTTTAAACCTTATATTGTAATTACAGTACACCATAATGCCAAAAATAAACAAAATCCATATAAACATATTGACTGTATTTGTGTAATAATGTATAATAAAATTAAATAAAAAGGAGGGGATTTATATGTCAAGTAAAAAAGCAAAAACTCATCTTTTAGGGAATATTCCTACTGCATTAGGAACTAAGAAGAAAACATTTATAATACCGGATGAATTAGATATGGCATTAAAACTTCAAGCAGTTATGGAAAGTAAAACAGAATCTCAAGTATTAATAGAAGCACTACAAAATTATATTAAATCTGAATATTTAGAAAAGGCAAGAGATAAGCATAGAATAATTATTTCTAATTCCAACGAAGAAAACAAAGAAGATGATGAGAATATAAAATAGCTAGAAATCATTTTTACACAATATAATAAAGTTAAATAAAATATCTTAACTGAATTTTAATAAATGCAAATGTACAATATGGGAAAATTTAAAACAAATTATACCAATTGGGGGATTGTGAGTTGCCTAAAGATAAAACAACTGAAATTCAAGATTTTTTAATTGGTGTAGGTGAAAAACTGGGACTAGTATCAAAAAAGAAGTAAGTTTAATTAAGACAGAATTTTACTCACCTATTTTTGATGTTGTTTGGTTTCTTGATCTGAGTAAGTATTTCGATTTTACTCATATCAATGATTTTATTGAAAATAATTTTTATTATAAATATTTAAACTTGCTTCCAATAGCTGTTTTTGAAATTGAAGGTTCTAGTTCAAGTAGCAAAAATCAAATTGGAAATATGACAAACTTAATTCTTAGTAATTCTTTTTAAAATTTATTGTAGTAAATAATGAGGAAGGTATACCTGAAAAGGATACATATAGAAGGGCTATAAAAATAAAAAGATATTTTGAAGACTTTTCTGGAGATAGTAATGTAATATTATTAGATTGGAGTCAATTGAAGCAAAGTGATAAATATTTAACTTCAAGTGATTTTATGATTAATTACGATAATATTACTAATGATAAGTATAGAAGAAAAGGATCAGGAGGAGAAACGGCATCAATAGATATAGGTGATAAAATCCTCAAATTACTTTATAAAACTGGTTTAGAAATAAAACAGGATTATGCTCCTATAAAATGTAAAATAAAAGATTGGTTAGATAGTTATTTTGGAAATAAATACAAATATGATGATAAGGAATCTAATTTTTATCTTAAAAAATTGGAATAAAGGATCCTAAAGAAAAAGTATTATACAAATTAAAAAGTATAAGAGATAGAAGATATTTACCTAAAATTGACATTGTAGCAGGGTTTAATTTACCAATAAGTGTTATTAAATGGCTTAAAAATATTTCAATATTTTTAGAATATGATATTATTAACAATCCTTTTTATTTTATCTTAAACAATTTTCTGATGAAAATATTTTTGTTCCTTTAATTTCAGTAGAAATAGAAACAAGTGTAAGTAAGCATTTGAATGGAGGATTATTTAATTTGTGGAAAAATTCTTATATAGGAATTTTAGTATCAACAAAGGAAGCACAACCTCATTTGGAATTTTTTAGGTTAAATGGTTGTAATAATATATCTTTTGTAGATTGCAAAAGGGTGATGGGGTTATGAAGATAGGTTTGTTCTTACAAGAAATTACTTTACCTAAAAAGAAAAAAGATAAAATTTTTTATGAAACACTTAATTTAGCAAGAGATAATAACTTAGATTTGCTTGTTTTTCCTGAACATTTTTATTGCCCTGAAGATGAAGAATTGGAAAATTATGCTTATTTAAGTTATGAAATTGAAGAGAACATAGAAGAATGTGATTTTGATAAAATAATAGATACATTTAAAAAATATTCTGAAATAGCTAATTGCCCAATTTTAGTAAGTAGGGCAGATAAATACGGGTTTATATATGCATTGTATGTTTCACCATATGAAGAAAATATAAAATGGTATGGTAAACATATAGCAACTGATTTTTCAGTATTTGATATAACAGATTATGAAGAAGCAGTAAAAGAAATATTTATGCCTATAGATTATAAAGGCTATAAAATAGGAGTTACTATTTGTTATGATTCAACTAAACCACTATTTTCTAGATTTTACAAAGCCTATGGTGACATTGATATTTTAATCAACTTAACTGGTGGTCATGTAGATTATAAAAAGTGGAGTATATATCAAAAGGCAAGAGCTTTAGAAAATAAATGTTATAATCTTTGTACAATGGCATATTATGATGAAGGAAAAAGAAACAAATCATATGTTTTTGCTTATGATGGTTTTGGCAAAAAATGAATTATAAAATTTTAAACAAAAGAATAAGTAATAAATATAATAATGATATACCAAATGGTTTATATATGTTTGAGATTGACAAGAAATCAAATACATTCGAAAAATTTAAGCTTGATAAAGCAGAAGATGATGAATTTTTAGATTCCAATCCTTCTATAAATAAAAAATAGATATAAACTTGTCTAAAACAGACATTTTAAAATTACTGAATAATAAAAACAAAATTGATGATTGTCTGTACTTAGTAAAACAAGATAATCATAATTTAGTTTTGTTAGATTTAAAAGAACATATGATAGAAGAACCTATTTTAGTAGAAAGTTTAATGTATAGTAATAAATTAAAGTGTATCTCTAATAAAAAGTATATTATAATAAATAGATGGGATAAATTAGAAGAAGATTATTACAAAAGAAGTTATCTACTATATTAAAAGCAAGAGCAGCAGAAAACTTTTGCATAGTGATATTGATAAGTGATATAAAAGAAGAGTGCATACAAGTAGGATTGAATAAAAATGTTCAAATAGTAAAATGTGTAGGTGGAAAATATGGATTAGATTTATCCAGATCAACAGGGCCCGAATCATTTTGGAAGAATGATAGAATAAAGGGAATTAAAAAGTGCTGGCGTGAAAAATATGAATTTTTAATAGATTACTTGATGAACAAGAAAAAATAAATAACCGAGGAAAATAGGATTTCTTTATTAAGTTCTATGTCAATAGTTGAGCTGGGTATTTTATTAGAATTCCTGTTCCATTCTTGTATCAACATCATCGTCCAAAGACAAAATAGAACGTTTCATTGATACGATAAGCCTTGAGAAATCAGGGCTTTTTTTTTTGAATGGCAGCCATATCACATATAACTTTTGCAAAAACAGCCACCCTGCAATTATCTCACCTGAAGTATTTGATATGGTTCAGATGGAGATAAAGAATATAAAAGGGGCTAAGGGGTATAAAACAGGAAGAAACTACTTTTCAGGTAAGATTATCTGCGGTGATTGTGGAAGTTTCTATGGCAGAAAGGTTTGGGACTCTAATGATAAGTATAGGAAGGTTATTTGGCAGTGCAATTCTAAGTATAAGAACGAGGAAAAGTGCAAGATACTATTTATAAATGAGGAAGATTTAAAGAGGGCATTTGTAGATGTGTTTAATGGGGTGATTAATAATAAGGAAGAAATATTAAAAGGGTATGAGGAAGTTATAAAGGAACTTGTTGATGTTAAAGGATTAGATGATAAAATAAAATAACTTGAAAAAGAAGCAAAAGAAATTTTAGATGAGATAAATAGATGCATTCGTGACAATGCAACTAAAGCACAGGACTAAGAGGAATATATGACAAGATACAATGCCTTAGTTGAAAGGTATGAAAATATTAGAAAGGCAATTGAAGATGCTGAAAATGAGAGGTTTGAAAGGCTTGTAAAGAAGGATAGGATAGCGGAATTTATGAAGGTTTTGAAAAGGAGAGATGTATTACTTGATGAGTTTGATGATGAGCTTTGGAATACAGTAATTGAGAAAGTTAAGCTTTTGTAGATGGGAAGATGGTGTTTGTGTTTAAGGATGGGATGGAGGTTGTAATATAAAGGGGTTACGGGTATTTAGCCTCTTTTTCTGTAACAAAATGAAGTTAGATATGAATTAAAAGGAATTATACACAGATTATTGGTAGATTAACATTAAGATAATTGATTTTTATTTACCTTGTGTAGTATAATATAGAAAAAATAGAAAAATTTTATTGACTGAATATATATATAATCTAAATAGAAAATATTTACACCTATGTGTACACATAATAAAAAATGACAGTTTCATAGGTATACCATTGCCACAAACTGGACAACGAGGGTACCCTCTCAAAATACGATTCTTCTTACCTGAACTATCTTCAAGTATAAGCTGCGTCGGCAATCTTTGCATTGGTATTTTTGATTACCCGCTTTGTCTTTTCCAAAGCGGTAGAGATTTTGACTTATGATTTAACAAAACTAATACTTTACATAGGAGGGTTATATTTCTGGTTAAAAAGTTATCTCTTTGTTTATTATATTCTCCATTGTTATTGGAAGTATTTCTGTTTTTGCTATGGATACTAACTCTAATAATACTGATGAGCAAGTTGTAAGGGTATCTTTAATAAGCGATGCTAATATAACCAACAATCATACTTTAGCACAATCAACAATAAATTATATTAATAATATGTCTGTTGATGAATTAAATAATTTTATAAATAATATAGCAGAAAAATATTTATTAATGGAAGCTAAAATAAATAATAATACAATAAATTTAAAAACAACAACTCCAACATCAGTGGATAGTATATATTATGATCCTATAGTTGAAATTAAAGCTGCATGGTTAGCAGCTGCGCAAATAGCTAAATTAAAAGGTTATACTTGTTCTGCAACTTTAGTTGAACATTCGGTATTAGGGAAAAATTATTACGAACAATCGAGTATCTTTTCTCAAAAATAAAATCATCTAATGAATACAAATTATGGATGAATAAGGATAAAAAAACTTCAGATTTAGTTTTTTCAACTGGTGACTTATTCTATGCTTTACAAAAAGTAAAAATTTCATTCTCTGCAGTTAGTAGTCAAGGGGCAATGGTTCATATAAATGATAAATTTGATTTTGAGTTAGATTTACAATACTCGGATCTTTTTGCTTCTTTAGTAAATAACTGGGCGTGGTTGTGCCAACATTCATATGTATTAACGCCAATTGATGTAGACATATACTTTACTTATAAACCTACAATCAACCAAAAATTAAATAAAAGGAGATGTTAGTATAAATAGTAAAATAATTAAAATAATTGTACTATCAATAATATCAATAGTTGTTTTTTGATATTTCAATTTAAACCTTTGCTTAATTATTTAAATAATATAATTATATATAAAGAAACACATATTAAATTATATAATAATGAACCTATTTTTAAAGCAATATCTCCATCAAGTTTTCATGGAGATGGAGTAGATTATTATGTATATCGACTAAAAAATCAGATATTGATTCAATATTAAATGATAATAAAAATATTTCAAAATGGAATAGATTACCTATAAATAAAGAATTATTTAGTGTTATTAATAAACAACTTACTTATGAAATTGAATTAGCAAATTTACTCAAAAACTCAGGTTATTCTCCAATACCAAATGTTAATAATGGATATTATTTGTTTATATATACAAATAAATATAAAGAAAATTATGGCTTTACTTTTTACTCAAATTTTAAGTTATATATATTAGATGCAGATAATTTTTTACTATATTTAATTAAATATGATTCTTGATTTAAGAAATTGAACAATTTATATTTTGAAAAATGGATTAAGTTATCTATAAAATAATTAAGGTTCTTTGTTTATAGATGAGGAGAGTATTATATTTTTTAAATGCCAGCCATATCACATATAAAAATCATAGAATTCTGTAACTGACTAGTAAAAATAAGATGATCCTGCTTATTGGTAAAGAAATTGTCAATATTTAGGCACATATGGCGGTTATAAATTTTTATATTTAGAATCAGCTGCAAATGTTGAATCATCTTGGGTTACTCCTAGGAATATTAGTACATCTTTAAAGTGGGATGAGATAACTAAAAAGTCTATAGAAACTATAGCCGATCATTATGTAAAAGGAAATTTTTACAAAGCGGTAAAAGTTGCTTATGGTGCTTTGTCAACTTTATTTAGTAGCTTTGATGTTCCGCTTTCTATAACTTATAGTTCATCAGGAGGATACATTAAGGCAAAGGTTTCTGGAGATTTGTATATAAGGACGGTTTTTATAAAAGATAATAAGGATAGAATTCCTGGATATGCATATTATAATTGAGGAACTACCCAACAATTTAAAGTATATTTAAAGGTTGATGCGAAGTGGCCAACAAGCAAAAGACCAGGAGGAACATATAATTACAATACAAATACAGTAACTTATTCTCCGCAATACAGTACAACTCCTGGATTTTATGGAAATTCAACATTGTACACTAGTATTATTAGTCTTTATGAAAATACAGTAGGATATTTTACACATAGTG
Organism: Caloramator sp. mosi_1; assembly: GCF_028622835.1. GTDB lineage: Bacteria > Bacillota > Clostridia > Clostridiales > Caloramatoraceae > Thermobrachium. The sequence continues at coordinate 1,651,217 of NZ_CP117677.1, forward strand.
AGAGTATAGATATAAATAGTGTAGTTGCAAGGCTATTGGATTAATAAGATAAAATACTATTATTATAATGATTACAAGCTTAAAAGGGAGAAATTATGAAATTAAATAAAGGAATAGATATTATAAAATGGATAAGTTTATTTCTAATAATAGTAATTTTTTAGTATATGTTATACCAATACCAATAAATAAAGTATATGATGCTATAGAGATAAAACTAGATGATCCTTCCTATATTGTTAAGTGTCAAATTAAGGTTTATGGAAAATATTACAATAATTTATTTGCAAATGATGTTTTTGACGGTCAAATTGTGGTTTCTAATTATAAGCTTACAAATGAAAAAATGCGAAAAGTATATTTTATAAAAGATGGTTGCCCACTAGAATATTACCATGATACAGGACGATATGATAATAATGGACGTAGAATTTATGAAGAATATATTTTTGGACGTATATATTCAAAGTCTTGGTTTCGAGGAATGATAATTAGTGTTTTTAGAGATAATGCATTAAACAAAAATGAGGGTTGGAGAGTTGAAGGCGGTTGGGGAGGATGGGATACCCAACAAGGATACTGTATTGTACCAAATGTAACTACCAGAGAAGAGGCTATTAATGTATTATTAAAAAATAAAGTTATTCCATAACATCACTTGAAATAATAAGGGAACTTATCATATATTTTCAGGAAAAAATATATGCAGTATATCCGGTAAAAATATAGACGTAATACTAACCATAAAAAATACTTGGCACTGCTCTACGTATTTAAAATATAGAAAAGATTATTGTGTTTAGTATAATCTAATACTAGGCCAAAAATATAATTAAAAATTAGGCCACATAGAATAGATACTTTCTCTTATGGAAAAGGTAACATAATTATATAAGAGGAAGTGTTGAAGTAAGCGTCAAAATTTTAGTACCTACAACTTTTCTAAAAATACATTAAAATATCCTAGTAAGACAATAAGGGTTTACTAGGATTTATTTTTTATCTTTAATGGCTCTTTGTCAATAGTTGGGGCGGGCATTAGATTAGAATGCCTGTCCTTTCTTATTTGATAATGATTTTAGCAAGATAGATAGGATGAGGGAGTTTACCCTTAAAAAATTGCACGACAAAAAGACCAACGATAGTTGGATTTCCTAAAATACAATATTTAACAGATTATTTATTACAACAATGAAGAATTCTATTCCTGAATCTATCAAAATTTCTATAGCCGAAGGCTATTCTTTTAATAACTTTGATTTTATTATTAAATCCTTCTATACAAGCATTTGTATAAGGAATATCAAAAGAATTACAAATCTCATTAAAATATCTGATATAGGTATTTGCACATCTTTTCAATTCATTGATACCACTATTTTGTGCAAGTTTAATCCAATCTTTTAAGAGGACACGAGCTTCGTTAGAAGAAGGTGAAGCATCAATAATACTCAATAACTTTTCCTTTAAAGTGTGGGCAATTGCTAATTCACTATTATAAGAAAACATAACTTGTAAAGCTAACTTTGAATCTGTATCAAGTAAGCCATATCTTTTTAAAATAAGCTTTTTACTTCTTTTAAAGTATTTTCTTAATTTAATTGATAGTTCTCTTTGGATACGTTTTCTTACCGCTTCTACTGCCCATATGACTTGTCTAATATAGTGAAATTTATCTATAACAATTACAGCATTTTTGAAATAAGTTTTAGCTAAATCAATATAGGGTTGCCACATATCACAAATAAAGTGTGTAACGCTATCGCGATTTTTAATTTTTCTAAAATAATCTATAAGAATATGCTCTTTTCTATCTTTAATAATGTCTAGTATTTTATGATTAACAGGATCGACTATTGCACAATGATATTTAGAACCACCAGAGTTACCTTTAAATTCATCTATAGATATTATTTTAGGTAAATTAGTAGGAGAAGAGTAAGATACATTATCAAAAATACGTTTTATAGTATCGATAGATAGATTAGTTTTTCTAGCAACTGATGTCATACTATATTCATTAGATAATTCATAAATTACAAACATAGCTAATCTATTAGTTATTCTATGATAACGAGGTAAAAATTCTATATGTTCATAAAATTTTTGCCGCAGGCATTACAACGATATCTACGTTTTTTAAGAATGATAAAAGTATGTTTAAAGAATAAGGGTATGTCTTTAATACGCTGAATTCTATAATCGTGAACTCTTGTAACTTTGGAATTACAATTAGGGCAAGTACAAATTTTTTCTTAGTTTCTAAGTATATCTCAATGTACGTGTCATTATGAATAATCTTTTTATAATAACATCTTTAAAACCTAATAAATTTTTGATAGAATTATTAGTGTGCACTTGATGGATGCCTCCTTTCAGGTAAGGTTTTTGTTTGGTTATTTTAATTTTACCAGGTGTCTAATCAGGTGCACATATTTTTTGTAAAAAATATGCTGGGTCTACGCCCCAACATTTATTATAGAACCTCTTTAATTTTCATATTTTCAGGTATCTTATGAGACCAAAGGCATAAGATGCTATAGATTTTCATTAACTTGATAATTTAACCTTGATAGATTGTCAAATAAATAAACTAAATATTTCTCTACAACTACATTATTTGCATTGGCGGTTTTAATAATACTATATATAATGGCACTAGATGTTGCACCTTTTGCTGTATTTGCAAGCAAAAGTTTTTTCTACCTGTTACAAAAGGTTTAATAGCTCTTTCTGCCGCATTATTATAAATATATAAAGAACCATTAAGTAATACATTCTTTAGAATTATGAATAAGTTGTTAGTAGAATAAGATTATGATAATGGTTTTTATTTACCATATACAAAATAATGTGGAAAAAATAGAAAAATTATTATTGACTGGATATATATATAATAATTATGTAAGTTTTCATAAGTGTGTGCACACATAATAAAAAATGACATTTTTATAGATATACCATTGCTACAAACAGGATAACGAGGGTACCCTCTCAATACACGATTTTTCTTACCCATAAAAACTTTAAAAGTAAATTAACGTTTCCAATCCTAATATTGATATTTTTGATTATCTGCTTAATAAAAATATAAAGTTTAAAGGATCTGATAGAATTTTTATCCTGCACATATAATAGTAGAAATTAATGATGTGTGCAATTTAAACTGCTTACATTGTTATAGATTAGAAAAAATCGCATGGGTGCATTTATAAATTACATTGATTTGTGTAAAGTGCTATACGAATTATCAAATGAGTCAACTATAGGTATAGAAATTACTGGTGGTGAACCAACATTACATCCCAATTTTAAAGAAATTGTTGTAATGGTACAAATTTATATGAACAAATGTTAAAAGAATTACAGATATATAAAAACAAGATATTTTGGAGTATAAGTTTAGATAGTTATGATAAAGAATATCCTGATAAATTTAGAGGGAAAGAAGGAGCATGGGAAATTACATTTAATAATATAAAAAATTAACTAATAATGGGTATTTAGTAAGAGTTGCAATGAGTATCACACCGGATAATATAGATCATATGGATAAGTTAGCACAATTGTGTGTTCAAAATAATGTACAAGTATTTACTTATAGTCCTGTTCTTCCTTTTGGAAGAGCAAATAACATAACTTGGAGCTCAGAAGATCTAATAAGATTAAAAACAATTGAGCAAGAAATTAGAGAAAAGTATAAAAAGTTATACCAATCGTATCTCTTGAAAAGTATGGTAATAATGGTATAATAAATTGTGGAGTTAGATGGAAAAGTATAGTTATAAATCCATATTTTAATATTAGACCTTGTGTTATTTCAGATTATAGGGAATATTGTTTTGGGAAAATAGAACCTAATAATCCTAAATAATTTCTTATAAAAAATAATGAAATTATTAATAATTATTCAAAAATAATAGCACCAACGGAACAAATTTGTTGTAATTGCAAATTTTTGAATTTTTGTAATGCGTGCTTTTGAGAGCTAAAAAATTGATAAATGAAGGTATTATTAATAAAATTAATTGTAAATGGTGTGTAGAAAATAAATTATATTTATAAAAATTGATAAGTTTTTAAGAAGTATAAATAATTGATTTTTTTATATCGATACATAGAGATTTTCTCTTTATTGTTTTTATTTACAAAATATAATCCTATAAAAAGTGAGGGAATTATATTATATATATTTGAAGGTTCAGGCTGTTAAGTCCTTATAATTACAATCAAGGCTATAAAAATAAATGGGAGGTATAAAATGAGAAAAGAAATTTTGATTATATTTGCTATTTTAGGGTTATATGGATACTATAGATTCCTTACAGTACTACTTAAACTAAGAAAATTAAAAACTAATTCAAACAATTTCCAGAATAATCTTTTTAATAAAGTTTGTTTTATGGATTTATTAATTGGCTTTATAACAATTTTTGTATCATTAAAATATTTTAATATAAACGAACGTGAATATGTATTTATTATGTTCCTATTTTCTATTTCATTAATATTAAGGGGATTACGCAATATACTTAATATTTCTCAAAGAAAAGTTTTCTATAGAAAAATTTTTAATTATATTGCAAATTCTTATATAATTATTTCAGTGTGGATGATAGGGAAGTATTGAATAACTATAATATATTAATGGCATTTGAATTAAGTACGGGATTTTTTTATTAACCTTTTTATTATTTATTATGTATACTATTTGCATTAAAAGTGTAGATTGTGTTAAGTAGGTATGAAAAGATAGTGTAGCTTTTCGTATAATTACACAAGATTGCACAGTTTTTATGTGACTTGAGTTAATAAAGTTTAATAATACTGAATTTATGAAAAAAGGGTATGCCGAAGGTACCTACATAAAACATAAAAGACATTCCATTCATCAGAGACACTTAAATCAAGATTTTCAGTAAGCTTATTATCTATGCTTAGAAAAATTGGAGCAAATTTTTATACCAAGATGCAATAGTTACATGGGAAACTTAGACATTATAGGTTGGTTTAAGAAATTGGGATATTCTTCTTGTTTGAGAACCATTTAGATAATATAAATTAAGTATAGTAAGAATTAAAAATAATGGCAACCCCATTCTTTTAAAATCTGTTTTTCAGTTAATTAATTCACAAGAACCAGATAGTATATTAATTGTTTTTGCAACATAAAAAGAATGACTACATATAACCTAATAAAACTAAATTGCAATTGAGGAGTTGATAAGATGAATATTGTTGAAGTTAAAAATTTGAAAAAGACTATAAACGGCAGAGAGGTTCTAAGAGATATAAATTTGTTTGTAAAACAAAGTGAAATATATGGCTTATTAGGAAAGAATGGTGCGGGCAAAACAACAACAATAAGATCTATACTTGGTTTAATAAAAAAGATTATGGGGATATAAAAATTTTTGGTGAAGAAGTTGAAAAAATAGATTATAAAAGAGTTGGGGTTATGTTTGATTATGAAACTTTTAACTTTGATTGGACTGTTGAAGATAATTTGAAATCTATGTGTTATATATATGGTGCAGACGAACAAGATATATTTTCATATATTGATTTATTGCAAATTAATCAAATAGATTTAAAGAAGAAATTCAGGCATTTATCAAAAGGTATGAAGAGGAAGGTTTCATTAATAAGTGTTCTTCTCCCTAATCCAGACTTAATAATACTTGATGAGCCAACATCAGGATTAGATCCAGAAATGCAAATAGTAGTGAGAAATTTTATTCTTGAGCTAAAAAAGAAAGGAAAAACAATAATATTTAGTTCGCATAATTTAGAAGAAGTGCAAAAAGTATGTGATAAAGTATCTATAATTAATAAAGGTGAAACATTAGTTGAATTTCCTATACAAAAAATTATTACATAATAAGAGGAGAATTTACAAGGTTAGATATGTATAAAATTAAAAATACTGATTTTTATATAATGGGAGAAGAATTAATAAAAAATATTGAAATTAGTGATTATACAGTAGTTGAAAGTTTAGAAGGAATCTATATGTTAGCTGTAGGAGGAGATTTTATATATGGTAAATAAGATAAAATTTATTAAGTTAGAGTTGAAAAATTTAATAAAAACAATGTTTATTTCATTAGTTCTAATTAATGTAATTTTATTTGTGCTATTACTAAATATAAGCGACTTTTTGCAACAATAAAAAATATAAGGGATTTATCACAATTATATGTTTTAGTTTTATTAATTTCAATTTCATATTCAATTATATTCATATCAACTATAAATTTAGAAAAAGAAAAGTTATATAATGTATATCATAGATATTTCGTAATTCCGATAAAATCCCCATATAATTTAATTATAAAATTAATCCCAATTATTATTATTGATTTAATATTACTAATTTTTTGGGGGTTGTTATATTTTTAATGTATAGTCCAGTTAAATTACAAATATATTTACTATATTTGTTATTATCAATTATTTTTATAATTGGAGGTCTTTTGATATTTTTTTATTTTAATTTAACTATGAGCAATTCAAGTTTGTTGCAGGTGATTAAGTTTATTTTGATATTTATTTTTTCATATTTCCCCAAATTATTAATTACTAAAAACAAGTCAGCAGAATTTTTATTAGGATTAATTTTACTCTTAGTTGTTACAATATTCTTTATTGGAATATTCTTAGTTAAAAAATTAAATTCAGAAAAGGTTTTGTTACAATAAAAAGTTATTTCTTAATTACTTGAGTGGTATACGTTCAGAATGTCTGTCTTTTCAAGTAATTATAAAAAGGAAGAAATAATGAAGACATTTGTTGAGGTGTTCAATGGGATTATAAGTAATAAGGAAGAAACATTGAAAGGGTATGAGGAAGTTATAAAAGAACTTACTTATACCAAAGATTTGGATGATAAAATAAATGGACTTGAAAAGGAAGCAAAATAAATTTTAGATGAGATAAATAGATGCATTCGTTATAATGCAACTAAATCACAGGGGCAAGAGAAAAATACTACAAAATACAATGCCTTAGTTGAAATGTATGAAGGTATAATAAAGGAAATCAAAGATGTTGAAAATGAAAGGTTTGAAAGGCTTGTAAAGAAGGATAGGAAAGAGGAATTTATGCAGGTTTCAAGGGACAGGAATGGGTTAATAGATGAGTTTGATGAGGAGCTTTGGAATACGGTAATTGAGAAAGTTAAGGTTTATGAAGGTGGGAAGGTTGTGGTTGTGTTTAAGGATGGGATAGTGGTTGAGAGGGTGGGTGACAGTATAAGATAATTTTACTACGTTTTTTATTTTATGATAAAATTTTAACGTGCACTTTAATTTATATTTGAGGAAATTGCACAATTTAAAAATCTTAAAACTGTATAATTTATCTACAGGTTATAATATAGAACATATAGGCCATAGGTTTTCATTAAACCCTTCTGGTGGAGCGAAGCTATCTCTTTTGTTATATGCTACGATTGCTTGACCATTGGTATTATTTATAATGTAGTTGTAATTTTCCTCAATATCATAACTTGAATCTATTATGTAATATTTAGGGTTTAATGTAGAACCCCAAAATTGCTTAAATTTTTAAAGTAAAAGAATAGCATACTTACCATCATTAAAACTTGCAGGAGTAATGCATACAGAAAGTGGTAACTTACTTTTGCAATCTACTATTATATGTGCTTCCCATCTGTAAAAAGAAGTAGAGGCTGAATTAGAGGAAGTCAAAAAGGAAACTTTAATTTTAAAGGGATAGAAGGGGAGAATAAATAATTTTAGGAGTTTACTTTGGTAGGCTCTATTTTCATAAGTGAAGATGTTATATCATCCTTTGAAGGGATTGACGTTGAAATAGAATTAAATCAGCTATCTCTTGAAAGTAGAGCTTTGCTTCAGGGTGCAAAAGTTGTAAAAGGTGTATTAGTAGAAAGCAAAGATGATATATCACCAATAATAGCACTTGGTTTTAAGTCAAAAAAGATGAATGGAAAGTATAGATATGTGTGGCTTTTAAAAGGTAAATTTGAACTTATATCAGATGAATATGATACTGAGGCAGAAAAACCAAAGCCACAAAAGTGCAAAGCTTAAAGAAAAATTTATTAAAGGGACTTTGATGGAAATTATAGATTTATTGCTGATGAAGATGCTATATGTGTAGATGAAAGTATTATAAACAGCTGGTTTGATGCAGTAGTGAGTGAGCCGGAACAAACAATTTAAAGAAGATGATTTAAAGATAACCATTTATTATTATATCAATAAAATGATATAATATAGATATTAGATATGAGCATAATTAAATAAAAAATGAAACACAAAAGTTAAATTATTACAATTTTTAATAAGCGTAGCTTAACTATCTAAAATGGAACTTAAATTGAAATGAAATAAATAAAAAGGTAGACTATCCCTTTGGTGAAATTGATGCTTAAAAATTTTGATATATCTTAGCTTAAGCTGTCTTTTTAATCCCGATAGGGATTTGTATTTATCAACACAGCCAGATTTTATAGCAGCAATTGCAATAGTTAAAAGACAAATATGTCCGATTGTATTTAGATTAGCAACAGAGTTAATATTTTTAACATAAGCTTGCTCAGTATTTAGATTCTTCCATCTAGAATTGTATCTTTCAGATTCAGTTCTAAGACTGTATATTTTCTTGAAAAATATAGAATCACGATTTATGGAAGATCTATAATCAGTGCCAATACTTATGTATTTTACACAACCTCTGTTTTTCTTACCGTTAAAGAATTTTTCGTGGTTACATGGACATAAAGAATCATCTTTAGAAGTTCTAAAAGGACAGCAAAACTTTTGTTTAATATAGGAATCAAAATATTGTTTGCCATCTTTATGCATTGCTAATCCAGCATCGCATATTACATTACCTGTGGATGTTAAGTCTTTAGGCTTTCTTCCACGTTTATTTAATGCAATGAAAGCATGACCTTTAAGGGTATTACGAATAAAGTCATGATTTTGCTTTGAATCATAGCCTTTATCAGCAATAATATAACTACCTTTGAGTGGGAACCACTCATTTGTATCAGATAGGATTTCTGTAAAGTTAGAAATTTCATTGACATCAGCGGTTGTAGTAAATTCAGCAATGGGAAGACCAGAGATAGCATCACAAATAACATGATTTTTGTATCCCCAGTAGAATTCATATTTTTCTTTGAATTATTAGGTTTATCTTCTGAAACTTGAACATTCATAGAGTTATTAGCAGAGAGCTTTTTAGAGATAATAGCATAGGGTTTCCTAAATTCAAGAAGAAAAAAGGATATCAATCCTATACAACAAATAATCAAAATGGGACAGTTGATATTATAGATGGTTACTTAAAAATACCAAAGTTAAAAACAAAGATAAAAATAAAACAACATAGGCAATTTGAAGGAATTATTAAATCAGTAACAATATCTAAAACACCAACAGAAAAGTATTATGCTTCTATAATTAGTAGAAACAGAGATAAAGCAGTTACCAGAAGTAGATAAAAAAATTGGAATAGATTTAGGGTTAAAGGAATTTGCAATATTATCAGATGGAGCAAAAATAGAAAATCCCAAATGGCTAAGAAGAACTGAAAAAGAATAAAGAAACTACAAAGAGATTTATCAAGGAAACAAAAGAGTAGTAAAAATTATGAGAAAAATAGACAAAAACTTGCTAAATTACACGAAAAAATAACTAATCAAAGAAGAGATTTTCTTCATAAATTGTCCTCTAAAATTATAAACGAAAACCAAGTTATAGTTTTAGAGGATTTGAAGGTAAAGAATATGCAACAAAATAGATGTTTATCAAAATCAATAAGTGAAGTATCCTGGGCAGAATTTAGAAGAATATTAGAATATAAAGCAAAGTGGTATGGAAGAGAAATAATAATAGCACCACAAAACTATGCATCAAGTCAAATATGTAGTGAATGTGGATATAAAAACTCAGAGGTAAAGAATTTAGCATTGAGAGAATGGAAATGTCCTAATTGTGGTGTAATACATGACAGAGATATAAATGCGTCAAAAACTTGCTAAAATTAGCTATTTAGATGGTAAAACTGGGGATGGAACAGCCCTTTGAGCGTGGGTAATCTGGTAGCAGAAGCTATCTTGACCACGAAGCCACCACCTCTATAGGTGGGGGTAGTTCACGCAAGAATAACTCTGTATCATAAGATAAGTCACTACCATTAAAGTTAAATATTATTTTATTATTGAATTTTAAACAAGCATCAGATAAACTATACATAGGGGTTCTTCATTTGTCTGGTATTTGTTTGATGATTATATTATAACAAATTTGGAACCTCTATTTTATTATTTTTGAATTCACTTTTTAATTGAAATGTATGTTAGTGAATAGTTTAGTTATTATGTGCTATAGAGCATTTTCAAAATATAATGGATAAAAAATCATTAATAAAGAAGGTGAAAGAAAATGAAGGATGAAACTATAAAAAGTATTTTATTAAGGGTAAATACGTTAAAAAATAGATTAATTCTAAAAAGTATTTTTGTTGGAATAAGTAGTAGTTTATTGGTTATATTATACAGGATAATGATAATAAAAGCAGATTTAATACGAGAATATGCTTTACATAGATATAGTCAGAATAAGTATGAAATTGTTTTTATTCTATTAGTTGTAATAATTAATTCATATATTGTTGATAGATTGGTAAAATCTGAGCCAATGATAAGTGGTAGTGGTATACCCCAAATAAGAGGAATTTTATTAAGAAAAATTTATTATAATCCATTAAGCGTTATATGTAAAAAAATTATTGGAGGATTTTTAGCTGTTGTAAATGGCTTGTCTGTAGGACGTGAAGGCCCTTCAATTCAAGTAGGTGCAACTGTTGGAATGCAGGTTAGTAAAATTTTAAATTTAAATAAAATTGAAGAGAAGTATTTAGTTACGGCTGGAGCAAGTGCAGGTCTTGCAGCTGCATTTAATGCTCCTTTATCTGCTGTCATTTTTTCATTAGAGGAACTTCATAAAAATTTTTCTCCAGTCATTTTACTCACATCTATGGCTTCAGCTATAATTTCTGATTTTATTTCAAAAAGTGTTTTTGGTTTGAAACCAGTTTTTGATTTTAAATTAAATAATACACTACCTTTAAATTATTATCCAATACTAATTGCTCTTAGCATATTAACAGGTATATTAGGAGTTTATTTTAATAGATGTCTAATAAGAACACTTGAATTAACAAAAAGTTTAAATATAAGATGCTTACAACATCTTTATTAGGTGTTATATTTCTTATTAATTTACCTGAAGTATTAGGTGGAGGTCACGATTTGATAATAAAACTCACAGAGAAACAATATACATTAAAACTATTATTGTTAATTTTAGTTATTAAATTTGTATATACTTTGATTAGCTATAGTTCATCAGCACCAGGAGGAATATTTCTCCCTATGTTGGTGATAGGATCACTAATTGGGAATATATATGCTTTAATTTTAATAAAGTTATTTAATCTCGATAGTATTTATAACATTAATTTTGTAGTTTTGGGTATGGCTGGGTATTTTGCATCAGTTGTTAGAGCTCCTATTACTGGAATTATATTAATTACAGAATTAGTGGGTTCCTTTAATTACATACTTCCATTGTCTTTAGCATCCTTTACTTCATATGTTGTTGCTGAATTTTTAAGAGAAGAACCTATATATGAAGTGCTCTTAGATAGGCTTTTGGGAAATAAACTGGAGAATAAAGAATTAGGATTAGAAGCTAAGAAAAGACCATATTTGAAATACAAATAAGTACTGATAGCGAAATAGATGGAGTTAAAATTAAGGATTATAAATGGCCAAAAGGATGCTTGATTGTTTCGGTTAAAAGAGGTGAAAAGAAATAATACCAAATGGTGATACTGTACTTCAAGCTGGAGATATTATAACTATACTTTCGACTGAAGGATGTTCTTGTAAGTATAAAATGGCATTGATAGAAAGAGCAACAACAAATATTCTTAAATAAAAGATAGTTTAAATTAAATATTAAAAAAGGTTCTATAATAAATGCTGGGGCATAGCCCCAGCATATTTTTACAACAAACTTTGTCAATTCATGTATTTTTTTAAATACAAATATTGTTGGTCATTTTGCCACATAATTTTTATTTAGAAACTCCCTTAATTCAATTTATCTTGTGAAAATTCTTATCAAATAAAGAAGGACAGGCATTCTAATAGAATTCCCTCCCCAACTATTAACAAATAGCTATTATAAAATCTATTAAAGTTTTATTGGTTTAGTAAGATATTTTAATGTTATATTAGAAAATACATATACTAAATTTTTAGTGCATTTTTATTTTAATGCCTTTTTTACTGTATATGTTGAAATGAATGATACTAAAAACATTGCAATTGATGCTAAAATAAATACATAATTAAAATTATTATATATATTAATAATTTTACCGTTTACGCTTGTTCCTATTGCACCACCAACAAACATATTAAAGGATGCAAGTGACATAGCGGTTCCCTTAATGCAGGCATTGTTTCTTGTGCAGTTGAAACAAGTGTTGATTGTAGTGAAACAAATGCAAGACCAAAACCAAACAGTGAAATAACTATTAAAGTGATTGATGAAGTAGATGCAAGAAGATATAAAGATAATGAACCAATTACTCCTAATATTAGAAGGAATTTATTTTTAAGTTTTGCCCTAAGTTTAGGAGCTACTCTTCCACCTATAACTGTAGCAATACCAAAAGAAGTTAAAACAATACCAACTAATAAAATGTTATATCCTGTTTTTGACTGAATTAGTTTACCAGTGTATGTGAAACTTCCAAAAACACTAAAACCAACAAGCATAATAGTTGATACAACAGCAACAAGTTTTTGGTTTGAAAGTGCTTGCTTATATACACTTGATAGGTTTAGTTTGTTAATTTTACCAGGTAATTTTGGTAGTTTCTTTAGCATAATTAAAGCTAAAATAAATTCACCTAAACCGTAGATAAAGTAAACTGCTCTCCAAGAACCAAGATAAGCAAGAATACCTCCAATTAATGTAGCTGAAGCACCACCTAAAAACATCATACCCATAACTTTACCTATTGATTTTTGTCTTTCGTTTTGTTCAAATACTTCACCTATAAGAGCCATTGTTACAGGAAAATACCTGCACCAAAGGCACCATTTACAGCTCTAAAAAAATAAGTGATGGTAGATTAAAAGCAAATGCACCAAGCATACTAAATATTGCAGTTCCGAAGGCGGCTATATTTATTATTTTTGTCTTACCATATCTATCCCCAAGAGGCCCAAATAAAATTGTAAATACACCAAATGCTAACATATAAGCAGTTACTGAAATTGCAGCAGTTGTTAATTTAAGGTTTAAATCTTTTGCAATATTTATTATTAGTGGAGCAGCTGCATAATTATCTCCATTAGCTAAAAAGCCATAAGACCAAGAAGAATCAAAATAATTTGTTTGTCTTTATTATTCACAATAACACCTCCAAAAGTTTTAAAATTATATAAGCAAATAATAAAATAATTATATTATAAAATTATAATATAATATTATAATAACTTCTTTGTATTGTCAACAATATAATTAATTAATAAATTACTTAGACAAAAAATCTATAAATAATCAATTATCTAAAATATGATAAACACAAAAATATACTAAAAACTAAAAAAGTAACTACAATTATATTTGTTCATAAAAAGACTTAATACAAAAATATTAAATAGTTGTAGGTAATTGAAATTGATTAATTAGTCATAATAATTGTTGCTTTTAATTTAAAATAGCAATTTTTAAATTGATATTAATAGTAATTTAAAAGATTAATTATTTAAAGTATGTATATTGAGTTAGTATTTTAATCAATTTTTGAGAAAAAGTAAACTATAAAAAGTGTATACAATTGTGATGCTATTAAGAAATAAATAAAGAAAAGGAAATACTAATATGTTTATAGTTTTTAAAATATTTTGTATAGAAAAAATATTTTATTTATCTTTTTATATTTTTAAAAAATGAATGAAAAATTGCAAAAATTATAGACGCAATGCGATTTAAATGTTATATTTAATATATAGGCAATTAGTATTGTACATTTAAAGAGGTGAAATTAATGTCTAATGGTCAAACAAGAAATAGGCAATTACCAAGTAAGTTTAATACAACAACAATAGTTAAATTATTTATTTTACATTTTTTAAATAGTAAGAACTGCTATGGTAATGAGCTGATTGATTTGATTGAAAATAGTTTGAATTACATATGGAAACCAAGCCCTGGAATGATATATCCATTGCTTAGAGATATGGAAGAAAACCTTTTAATTGAAGGATGGTGGGAGGAACCTGATAAAAAGACAAAAAGGATATATAGAATAACTGATAATGGCAGAAAGCATTATGAAATAATCAAGAATTTAAACAAGCCATTAATTGAAGAGTCAATGTATATTTTAAAATATACATTAAAGACTATATATGAATGATTTTTGGGAGGGATATTATGGAGTTATCAAAAAGCAAGACAAATTGCACCATCAACTACTTTAGCAATCACAGCAAAGGCAAAAAAATGAAGAGCGAAGGAATAAATGTTATTAGCTTTGGAGCTGGTGAACCAGATTTTGATACACCTCAATATATTAAAGATGCAGCTATTGATGCAATAAATAATGGATTAACAAGATATACTCCTGCTTCAGGTATTATTGAATTAAAAGAAGCTATTTGTGATAAATTGAGAAATGAAAATGGCTTAGAGTATACACCCTCTGAAATTGTAGTTTCAAATGGTGCAAAACATTCTATTTATAATGCACTAATGGCTATTTGCAACCCAGGGGATGAAGTTATAATTCCTATACCTTATTGGGTTAGTTATCCAGAACTTGTAAAGTTGGTGGATGCAGTACCAGTTTACATAGAAACAGACGAAAGTAATCAATTTAAAATTAATATAGATGATTTAAAGAGAAAGATTACATCAAAAACAAAGGCAATTATATTAAACAGTCCAAGCAATCCTACAGGAACAGTTTATACAGAAGAAGAACTATTAAAAATTGCTGAAGTAGTTGTTGAAAATGATTTGATAGTTATATCAGATGAAATATATGAAAAATTAATCTATGATGGTTATAAACATATAAGTATTGCTTCTCTAAATGAAGATATTAAGCAAAGAACTATTGTAATAAACGGTATGTCAAAGGCATATGCAATGACAGGTTGGAGAATTGGTTATACTGCTTCAAACAGAGAGATTGCTTCATTGATGGCTAATATACAAAGCCACGCAACTTCTAATCCTAATACTATTGCACAGTATGCAAGTGTTAAGGCTTTGAAAGGAAGTCAAGAAGAAATTGAAGTGATGAGAAAAGAGTTTGAAAATAGAAGAAACTTTATGGTTGAGAGAATTAACAGGATATCTGGGTTAACTTGTGTGAATCCAGTAGGAGCATTTTATGTAATGGTAAACATTTCAAGTATAAAGGGAAGAATGTTTAATGGGAAAAATATATTAACATCTTTAGATTTTGCTAATTTATTATTAGAAGAAGAAAATGTAGCAGTTATTCCAGGAGATGCTTTTGGAGATGATAATTATATAAGATTGTCATTTGCAACATCTTTGGAACAAATTAAAGAAGGCTTAGATAGAATTGATACTTTTATTCAAAAACTAAAGTAGGAGAAATACTCCTACTTTTATGGTTCTTTATCAATAGTTGGGGAGGGTATTTTATTAGAATACCTATCCCTTTTTAGTCATAGGGATTTTTCAAAGAGAGATTAGATGGGAGAGTTTCTTATATACGTTAAAACTTTTAGAAATAAGCATTGGGGTTAGGGGTGAGGTGAGGTTAATATTAAATGTTTTGTCGTAATCCAGCATATTTTTTATAAAAAGATATATGCCTGATTAAACACCTGTTAAGATTAGGGTATTTACACAAAAACCTTACTTGAAAAGAGGCATTAATCAAGTGTGCACTAATAAATTTATTAAAAATTTATGTTTTAATACGGGTTTTTCTGGTTATACATATCTAACTAATTAGACAACGTGATTACTGTTACCTCAGGCCTATTATTAAATCTTAAGCCAAAATCTCCATTACCTAACCCTCTATTTACAATTAAAATATTATTATTAATTTCATACTTACCAGCATTGTATTTAGGAAAGAAAACTCTCTCCGGAGAAAGAAATCCACCGATAAAAGGTATTCTTATTATTCCACCGTGAATATGCCCACATAAAGTTAAATCAGCACCCCAAGAAGAATATGTTTTAAAATAAAGTGGATTATGGGTTAATAATATGTTATAAGTCCTGTCATCTATTTTACCCAAAATTTTTTCAATCTTATCTAAATCAAAAAATACATCCTTTGTATATTGATTTTTAGAATCTTTATAGTATTTTAGGTTATAGCATAAACCATATAAATTTATTTTATCTTCTCCTTTAATTAGAGTAAATTTTTGATTGTTAAGTATTTTAACTCCAAGTTCATCAAGCCTATTAAATAATTCTCTTTTTTATTATCAGATAAATTTTGTTCGTGATTTCCAACTATATAATATACATCATAATCTTTACTTAGTTGTTCTGATAAACTTAAAAACACATTATAATCAGTATCCTTTGTATTAATCATATCTCCTGTCATAACAATTATATTAGGTGATTCTCTTTTAATATTTTTAATGAGCTTGTCATTATTTCTCCCAAAACTTTTACTATGCAAATCCGATATCTGAACTATTTTGAAATTATTAAATGCATTTGGGATTTTATTAGATATAACCGTATAATGCGAGACCTGTAAAATATTATTTTCATAATAATACAAAGCAATTAAAAATAAAATTGTTATTAGAGTTAAATTCCATTTTTTAAATTTTATTTTCATATTAATTTTATCCTCCAATTATAGATTAAAAATTTATATGGAAAATGTTTAATAGTAACTGCAATTTAATTTTATAAATATAACTTTTCATAAACTTTATATACAACAATTAATCCTATAATTTTAAACAATATTACAAAATTATATCAATTATAACTATACTATACTATGTATTTTCTATAATTTGCAATTATTTTTTAATAATAATTTTTTAAATAAAATTCATTATATGTTAAATACATATATAAATAGTTTCTTACAAAGAAGTTAAAGAAAAATAAGAGTAAAGTTTTATAGTTAGACGTGAAAACAAGCATTCTCACTTAATTACTTTTGAATTTTTGATTTGGTATAGGATGAAATTATAAAGATAAAAGAGGCAAAGGGTTATAAGACAGGAGGAAGTAATCTGGTTTTGAACATTAAGAATTTGTAGTTGTATATATAACCCTTCTAAAAATTTTATTGGTATGTGTTAAGATGAAATAATAGTAGCAACAATAAAGATAAAGTAGGTAAATATAAAACAATTATGTGTAATATGGTTTATATGGAATAATATAGAAAAAAGTGTTGACTTTATATTTCTATAGATTTAAAATGATTATAAATTAATTGGAATAAGTAACAATAAAAAGGATATATTTACACTTATGATAAATGCGTAGAGTATTTTTGTGTTTATTAGTCTTCAATCAATTAATAAAAAGAAGGTGGTATCATTAATAAGAGAATAGTTAAAATAATAATATTATCGATATCAATAATTGCATTGTTGATGTTGCAATTTAAACCATTGCTTAATTATTTAAATAATCTAATTATATACAAAGAAACTCATATTAATTTATATAATAAAAAACCTATTTTTAAAGCTGAATCTTCACCAAGTTTTCACGGTGATGGAGTAGATTATTATGTATATAAACTAAAGAAAGCAGATATTGATTTAATAGTGAATGATAAAATAAAAGATTCTAAATGGAATATATTGCCTATAGATAAAGAAATATATAGTGTTATAGATAAACAAATTACTTATGATGCTGAACTAACAAATTTACTTAAAAATACAGGCTATTGCCCGATACCAAATGTTAAAAATGGATATTATTTTTTATAAATAAAAATAGCAATTCAAAAGATTATTATTTTAATTTTAAGCTATATATGTTAGATGTAGATAATTTTTTACTTTATTTAATTAAATATGATTCTTGATTTTTATTAGTTGATGGAAAAAAGTATTCCTTATAACAAAAATGTTGTTGCAAATTATTGCCCTCCTGTAAAGTAGGCAGTTTTAATACTCAACTTTTTAAAAATCATAGAGTATTAATGGGATTTGTTGACATTGTATTTGTAAAATGTCCTAATATAGTGATAGTTTAAATAGGGTTTATTTATTATGTTAAAAGTTCATAAGAAGAAATTATAAAAAATAAAAGCCTTAATTTTGAGGTTTTATCAAGCTCTTGACAAATTATGTTTGTCAAGAGCTTGATATTTTTGTAAAAATATGCTGGGGCTACGCCCCAACATTTATTATAGAACCTCATATTTTTGGTATAGAGTCATTTTGTCGAAATATGTTGGTGAATAAATATTGAATAATCGAGTTAGAAATATTATTATTAAATAGTTATAATGTTTATAGTCAATTATTTTATACAGATGTAAAGTATAAAACACATATTTGTAAAGATTATTTTACAAATATGTCAGATTGTTGATAAACCCCGTGATATTTTAAATTCACGGGGTTTATTTATGCTGGTAGCATATAAATTTTTAAGGAGATTTTCAAAATTTGTTTTAATTATAAATAAAATATATGGTTTATGGCATATAAGTTGCTTAAATATGTTAAAATTTAAACAGGAGGGATATAAATGGAAAAACGAAAAAATACATCTAAAGGTGTTGCCTTAATTCCTTTTTTAATTTTTATATTGGTTTATCTTGGAAGTGGAGCATATTTGCAATCAAAGGGTGTTGAGTTAGCTTTTTATCAATTTCCTGCACCTGTTGCCGCCTTTATAGGAATTATCTTTGCTTTTCTACTTTTGAAGGGAGTGTAGATGAAAAATTTGATACCTTTATAAAGGGATGTGGAAATCCAAATATTATCATTATGTGTATTATCTATTTGCTTGCAGGTGCATTTGCTACAGTTTCCAAGGTTATAGGAGGGGTAGATTCTACTGTTAATTTAGGTTTGACATATATACATCCAAATTACATAATTGCTGGATTGTTTGTGATAGCTTGCTTCATATCCTTGGCAACTGGTACTTCAGTTGGTTCAATAGTTGCTATTGGACCTATTGCAGTGGGTTTAGCACAAAAGGCAGGATTATCTTTACCACTTACATTAGCTTCTTTATTAGGTGGTGCTATGTTTGGAGATAATCTATCCGTTATATCAGATACAACAATAGCAGCAACAAGAACACAAGGGTGTGAAATGAGAGATAAATTTAGAGTTAATATTTTTATTGATCTACCTGCAGCGGTAATCACTTTGATTTTACTTGTTATTTTTGGAAGACCAGAAACAATACCAAGTTTACAGGTTTATGATTATAATTTAATTAAAGTAATACCATATTTATTTGTCTTGATATTGTCATTAGCTGGTCTAAATGTTTTTGTTGTTTTAACAATAGGTATTTTTTATCAGGAATAATAGGACTCTACTATGGTGATTTAACTCTATTAACCTTTAGCCAACAAATATTTGAAGGTTTTAAAGGTATGATTGATATATTTATACTTTCTCTTCTTACTGGTGGATTAGCAGAACTTATTTCAAAGGCTGGAGGAATTCAATTCTTAATGGAAAAGATTCAAAAATTGATTAGAGGAAGAAAATCTGCAGAGTTAGGAATTGCGGCCTTGGTTTCTTTAACAGATGCAGCTGTTGCAAATAATACTGTAGCAATTATAATTAATGGTTCAATTGCTAAAGAGGTGAGTAAAAATATAATGTAGATCCAAGAAGATCCGCAGCTTTATTAGATATATTTTCTTGTATTGTGCAAGGACTAATTCCCTATGGTGCACAGATGCTTATACTACTTAGCTTTGCAAATGGTTCAGTTTCTCCTTTTGAGGTAATTCCTTTAGTATGGTATATACATTTACTGGCAATATCATCGATAATATCTATTTTCATACCATTTTCAGAAGGAATAAGAAGGGGAACTTATAGAAAGTAATAATAAAAAGTTATATTAGGTATAAAAATAATTTAATAAATTAATATTTTGGGGTAAGTATTCGATTAGAATGCTTACCCTTTTGTATTACATTACTTTATTAGCATAAGATAATAATGTTTACAAAATTAGTTTTTATGCTAAAATTAAATTATAAATATATGGGAATCTTTTAGGAGGACATATGTGTATTAATAAAGATATGATTATACTTGATATTGTTGAAAAATATCCAGAAACAGAGGATGTTTTTCATATGTATGATGAAGCAGCTGGTACCTGCATATTGTGTTCTAATCTGTTTGATTCTTTAGAAAATGCTTTAAATAAGTATGGTTTAGATTTAGATAAAGTTATGCATCAATTAAATACAGTTATTGATAAAAATAAATATTAAAATTCTGGGTTTAAGTGAATAAATCTATGTTTGTGCTTTGTGTAATGAATACTTCAATAAGAAGGGAAGTTTTAACCTAATCATACTCCTATAAGTGGGTTATGAATGTTGCTTGATAAACAAAATTATTACCGAAAATCAAGGTAAAGTTAGCCATTTAGATGGTAAAACTGGGGATGGAACAGCCCTTTGAGCTTGGTAATCTGGTAGCAGAAGCTATCTTGACTACGAAGCCACCACCTCTATAGGTGGGGGTAGTTTACAATAAAAGATTAAGGAGGATATTAATATGAACTGGAAGTATGAAAATGGACGCATATACAGTGTTGATGAAAAAGGAGAATTAATGGCGGAGACAACTTTTGTTCTAAAGGACAATGGAGAGGTAGATATTGATCATACATATGTTAATCCTGTTTTAAGAGGACAAGGTGTTGCATCAAAAATGATGGAGGTTGTAGCAGAGTATTTAAGAGAAAAAGATTTAAAAGCTACAGCAAGCTGTTCATATGCTAATTCTTGGCTTCAAAAGCATAAAGAACAATATGCAGATATTATATCAAAAGATTTAGATAATGAAGTTATTGCTTGTAAGATAGGTGGAAAGCATTAATATTTTTTAAAAAGCCTTTAAAAAAGGCTTTTTCATTTTTAAAAAGAATTAAAGAAAGACTTGAATTAATGGTTAAGGCAGGAATCAAAGTAGTGTGTGTAGAATAGTACTACTATAAATTTAAATGCTTGCTATATAGGAAAATAGAAATATATATTTTTCAATAAGTTCAAATTGTATGTTTATGGTTAAAATTGTTTTAGATGTCATAAACTAATATATATTTGAATAATGCATATAAAGTGGATTTAAAAAATAAAAAAATTATTTATGCAAAGAGGTGTTGGTATATGAAGGGGGCAGTTGTTTATTTTTCAGGGACTGGTAATACAGAATTTGTTGCTAAACTATTTGAAAAGGAATTAAAGGAGAAGGGATATGAAATTACTTTAATTGATGTTTGCAAAAAACAAACTTTAATGATAACTACTCTTTTATGTATTTGGATGTGTTATACACGCCGAAATGTTTCCAGATGTATTTATGAATTGGATAAGAAAAATATAAAACAAGGTAGTAAAAGAAGATGCATAATTTTTTCAACCCAAGCATCAAATAAGGCAGCAGGGGCGAGTTTATTAGCTGATGAGCTTGAGGATAAAGGTTTTGATGTAAGAGTAGTTGAATTTATAACTATGCCTAATAACTATTATTTAGTTGGTTTTGGTAAGGACAGTCAACATAAAAAGATATGCTAAAGCAACAAGCTAAAAATACTGTAAAAAAGCAGTTGATACCTTTGTTGAGGGAAGGAGCAGCATAAAAACTGCATCTAAGCTACGAAAAACATTTGCAAAAATAGAGTATCCTATGTTTTTAAGGTTTTCAAAATCTTGGGCAAGAAAAAAGTGAGTGTAGATACAACACTTTGTGTAAAATGCCAAAAGTGTGTAAAAAATTGTCCAGTTAAAAATATTTATTTTGAAGAAGAAATAAAATTCAAAGATAACTGTATATCCTGTCAAAGATGTTTGCATTTATGTCCAGTTAATGCGTTTAAATATAAGGGTAAGCATTTTGAACAATACAGTATTTAATTAGGGTATATGCTCAAAATAAGTCGAAAAATATTGAAATATGGGGAATGAAATGGTAAAATATATTCAAATTATTTATTAAAACTAATAAAAGAAGTGAGTGAATTGAATGGCAGTAAAAATTTTAACAGACAGTACAAGTTATTTAACTGAAGAGATCTGTAGAGAACTTGACATTAAAAAATTTCACTTAGCGTATCTTGGGATGATATGAGCGTAAAGGAAACTGAAATTAGTAATGAGGATTTTTACCGTTTGATGGAAGAAAAGGGGATACCAAAGTCTTCTCAACCTTCAATAGGAGAGATGTTTGAGGAGATGAAAAGGGTTGTAGCAAATGGAGACAGCCTTGTGTGTATTCTTCTTTCCTCTGAAATGAGTGGTACATATCAATCAGCCCTTATGGTAAAAGAAATGGTGCTTGAGGAATACAAAGATGCTAAGATAGAAATTATTGATTCAAGGTCTAACTGTATGCAGCTTGGTTTTGCTGCTATTGTTGGGGCAAGAGCAGCAAAGGCAGGAAAAACAATAAAAGAGGTTGTTGATGTTATTAAGCAGAATATAAGAAGAAGCAGATTTCTATTTATTCCTGATAATCTTGATTATTTGAAAAAGGTGGAAGAATAGGAGGAGCCAGTGCACTTTTAGGAAATCTTTTAAAGATTATTCCAATACTAACTGTTGAGGATGGAAAAACAACAGTAGCCACTAAGGTTAGAACCAAGAAAAATGCTGTTGCAACAATGATTGAAAAGGTAGTTAAGGATAGCTCTGTTTTTGGACTTAAGGAAATTATAGTGCACCACATTAACTGTTTAAATGAGGCTTTAGAGTTATCAAAATCTATAGAGGAAAAGCTAAATGTCAAACCCAAGATTGTTGATATAGGACCGGTAATTGGATTACACGTTGGTCCAGGTGCAATAGGAATTGTCTATTATACAGAAAAAGATATGAGGTAAGAGGTAATATGCACTGCATATCACCTCTTTCAATTTTTAATTATAAAAAACTTAAATAAAAAATTTCTAAAAAATATAATAAATAATATTAGGTTATAGTACAATTTTAGAGAAGGAATATTAAGGTATTATACGAATATATGTATATATATGATATAACATATATATTACAAAAATAATTTTATTAATTTTTTAAAAGGAGGGGGTTAGTTTGAGGAGGGAGGATTTTACCTTTAAAGATGAGCAGGGTGTAGAAATTTATACTTATAAGTGGATCCCAGATGAACAGATAAAAATTAAAGGTGTAATTCAGATAGCCCACGGAATGGCTGAAACAGCGGCAAGATACGAGAGGTTTGCAGAGTTTATAACAAATGAAGGATATGTAGTGTATGCAAATGATCATAGGGGACACGGTAAAACAGCTAAATGTATTGAGAATATTGGCTATATAGGTAGTGATGGATTTAATTGGATGATTAAAAATATGAAGCAGCTGAATGATATTATTAAAAAGAATATCCAGATATTCCAGTTTATCTGATGGGACATAGTATGGGTTCTTTTCTTTCACAGGGATATATTCAAAGATATGGTGACAGTATAGATGGAGTGATTTTATCTGGAACTGCAGGTAGACAGGGACTGCTATTGGAACTTGGTATAATTATTGCAAAGCTTGAGATGAAAAACAAAGGAGAGAGATGGCAGAGTAATTTGCTTAATAAATTATCCTTTGGAAATTATAATAAATCATTCAAACCAAACAAAACAGAATTTGATTGGCTTAGCAGTGACGAAAAAGAGGTTGAAAAATATATTAATGATCCATTTTGTGGAACAGTATTTACCACAAGCTTTTTTACGACTTTCTTAAAGGCCTTAAAAACATACATAAAAATAGAAATATGGCAAAAATACCAAAGGACTTACCAATTTATATCTTTGCAGGTGAACAGGATCCAGTAGGAAATAAGTGTAAGTCGATTAAGTGGCTAATAGAAAGATATAAAAGATTAGGAATAAAGGATATAGAGTATAAGTTTTATAAAGATGGAAGGCACGAAATGCTAAATGAGGTTAATCGTGATGAGGTTATGAGGAATATATTAGCGTGGCTTAAAGCCCATTAGATATGCTTATAAACAAAGTGGTGTAGATTTACATCACTTTTATTTTTAGATATATGGAAAAGATAATTATTGATTGAAGTATAGTGAATATAATGATAGAATTTTTTATATAAGAATAATTATTATTTAGATATGAGCATAATTAAATAAAAAATAAAACAACAAAAGTTAAATTATTACAATTTTTATTAAGCGTAGCTTAACTATCAAAAACGGAACTTAAATTGAAATGAAAGAAACAAAAAAGGGTAGACTATCCCCTTGGTGAAATTGATGCTTAAAAATTTTGATATAACTTAGTTTAAGCTGTCCTTTTAATCCCGATAGGGATTTGTATTTATCAACACAGCCAGATTTTATAGCAGCAATTGCAATAGTTAAAAGACAAATATGTCCGATTGTATTTAGATTAGCAACAGAGTTAATATTTTTAACATAAGCTTGCTCAGTATTTAGATTCTTCCATCTAGAATTGTATCTTTCAGACTCAGTTCTAAGACTGTATATTTTCTTGAAAAATATAGAATCACGATTTATGGAAGATCTATAATCAGTGCCAATACTTATGTATTTTACACAACCTCTGTTTTTCTTACCGTTAAAGAATTTTTCGTGGTTACATGGACATAAAGAATCATCTTTAGAAGTTCTAAAAGGACAGCAAAACTTTTGTTTAATATAGGAATCAAAATATTGTTTGCCATCTTTATGCATTGCTAATCCAGCATCGCATATTACATTACCTGTGGATGTTAAGTCTTTAGGCTTTCTTCCACGTTTATTTAATGCAATGAAAGCATGACCTTTAAGGGTATTACGAATAAAGTCATGATTTTGCTTTGAATCATAGCCTTTATCAGCAATAATATAACTACCTTTGAGTGGGAACCACTCATTTGTATCAGATAGGATTTCTGTAAAGTTAGAAATTTCATTGACATCAGCGGTTGTAGTAAATTCAGCAATGGGAAGACCAGAGATAGCATCACAAATAACATGATTTTTGTATCCCCAGTAGAATTCATATTTTTTCTTTGAATTATTGGGTTTATCTTCTGAAACTTGAACATTCATAGAGTTATTAGCAGTATGAACACCTAATTTACAATCTTTATCAGAAGAAGGCGGGTTATTTTTAGAAAACTTGTTATTTGCGAAGCATTTAGGATTATTAAATTTAGTGTTAGCTTTAACAGGCGTTGCATCAACTGATATAAAGTTGTTGTCAATAAATCCTAGTTCTTTAAGAATATTAACTTGATTTTTCATGATTTCCTTAAGATAAGAGTTAGATAAATTTTTAATAAATCTCTGAAAAACTGAGTATGAAGGCAAAGGCTTAAGAATATTAAAACCACAAAGCTGAGCAATGATTAGATTATTTTCTAGAAAATCTTTTAGGTCAGTAATTTTGCTGAACTTCTCACATTTCATAACAATAAAGGCTCTAAAAGAGCATGGCGAGAATAGCCATTAGGACCATATTTAGAAGGAATCCTATCGGGTAATATAGATAAATCAAGGTTATCAAAGATTTTGGTATAAAAATTGATAAGTTTTTGAGAAGTAAAAAGTTCAATTATATTAAATATTTCTTGACGTTGGTACATAGAGATTTCCTCCTTATTGTTTTTGTATTATGTGTGGTTATATAGTATAATTCGACAAAAAGAGAGGAAATCCTATGACATAAATTTGAGTGATAAAAAATTTGGCCCTATCGGGCTAGTAAAATCAAGGTCTTTGAGTTATGCTCAAGGCTAGAATAATTATTATTTATTTGTGAGGTGATATAGTGGATTACATAAAATCAAGTCCAGTTCTTTTATCATTGTTAGCAACACTTTTTACTTGGTTTTTAACTGCATTAGGGTCAACTATGGTTTTTATATTTAAGGAGATTAATAGAAAAGTATTAGATGGAATGCTTGGTTTTGCAGCTGGGGTTATGATTGCTGCAAGTTTCTGGTCTCTTTTAAACCCTGCAATAGAAATGGCTGAAAATATGGGTATTATTTCTTGGATTCCTGCAGTTATAGGGTTTTTGTTAGGAGGGCTTTTCTTAAGATTTGTAGATATGTTTATGCCACATCTTCATATGTTTTCAGATGAGGCAGAGGGTATAAAAACAAGCTTAAAGAGAAGTGTACTGCTTGTGCTTGCAATTACACTACATAATATCCCAGAAGGTCTTGCTGTAGGAGTTGCTTTTGGCGCATTGAATACAGGAAATACATCTGCTAATTTAGCAGGTGCAATTGCACTTGCAATAGGAATAGGACTTCAAAACTTCCCAGAGGGTGCTGCTGTTTCAATTCCCTAAGAAGGGAAGGATTATCAAGGTTTAAAAGTTTTATTTATGGTCAATCTTCAGGAATAGTTGAACCTATTGCAGCAGTAATTGGTGCATCTTTAGTTTTTATATGCAAAATATTTTACCCTACGCATTGTCCTTTGCAGCAGGAGCTATGATATTTGTAGTTGTTGAGGAGCTTATTCCAGAATCACAGGCAGGAGAACATACACATATTGCAACATTAGGCACTCTTTTAGGCTTTGCTGTTATGATGGTATTAGATGTTGCATTAGGTTAATTGAATTTTGTATATAGGGGCTGTAGATGAATTTAAAGATTAATGAAACAAATTAAAATGATTATAGTTTACATACAAGTTTCATCAATATATAGGCTCTTTGTCAATAGTTGGGGCGGGCATTAGATTAGAATGCCTGTCCTTTCTTATTTGATAATGATTTTAGCAAGATAGATAGGATGAGGGAGTTTACCCTTAAAAAATTGCACGACAAAAAGACCAACGATAGTTGGATTTCCTAAAATACAATATTTAACAGATTATTTATTACAACAATGAAGAATTCTATTCCTGAATCTATCAAAATTTCTATAGCCGAAGGCTATTCTTTTAATAACTTTGATTTTATTATTAAATCCTTCTATACAAGCATTTGTATAAGGAATATCAAAAGAATTACAAATCTCATTAAAATATCTGATATAGGTATTTGCACATCTTTTCAATTCATTGATACCACTATTTTGTGCAAGTTTAATCCAATCTTTTAAGAGGACACGAGCTTCGTTAGAAGAAGGTGAAGCATCAATAATACTCAATAACTTTTCCTTTAAAGTGTGGGCAATTGCTAATTCACTATTATAAGAAAACATAACTTGTAAAGCTAACTTTGAATCTGTATCAAGTAAGCCATATCTTTTTAAAATAAGCTTTTTACTTCTTTTAAAGTATTTTCTTAATTTAATTGATAGTTCTCTTTGGATACGTTTTCTTACCGCTTCTACTGCCCATATGACTTGTCTAATATAGTGAAATTTATCTATAACAATTACAGCATTTTTGAAATAAGTTTTAGCTAAATCAATATAGGGTTGCCACATATCACAAATAAAGTGTGTAACGCTATCGCGATTTTTAATTTTTCTAAAATAATCTATAAGAATATGCTCTTTTCTATCTTTAATAATGTCTAGTATTTTATGATTAACAGGATCGACTATTGCACAATGATATTTAGAACCACCAGAGTTACCTTTAAATTCATCTATAGATATTATTTTAGGTAAATTAGTAGGAGAAGAGTAAGATACATTATCAAAAATACGTTTTATAGTATCGATAGATAGATTAGTTTTTCTAGCAACTGATGTCATACTATATTCATTAGATAATTCATAAATTACAAACATAGCTAATCTATTAGTTATTCTATGATAACGAGGTAAAAATTCTATATGTTCATAAAATTTTTGCCGCAGGCATTACAACGATATCTACGTTTTTTAAGAATGATAAAAGTATGTTTAAAGAATAAGGGTATGTCTTTAATACGCTGAATTCTATAATCGTGAACTCTTGTAACTTTGGAATTACAATTAGGGCAAGTACAAATTTTTTCTTAGTTTCTAAGTATATCTCAATGTACGTGTCATTATGAATAATCTTTTTATAATAACATCTTTAAAACCTAATAAATTTTTGATAGAATTATTAGTGTGCACTTGATGGATGCCTCCTTTCAGGTAAGGTTTTTGTTTGGTTATTTTAATTTTACCAGGTGTCTAATCAGGTGCACATATTTTTTGTAAAAAATATGCTGGGTCTACGCCCCAACATTTATTATAGAACCAATATATAAAGTTTGATGAAACTTGTTTTTTAGTCAAAATTTTGTCAAACCTATGAAGGATTTTTCGATAATATATAGAATATTTATAATATACAGTATAATTTAAATAATAATAAAAGACACACTTTGTCCTATTAAATTAAGTAGTTTCATAAATATATTATAAAGGAGGTATAGGTTGATGAGTTCCTATAAAATTATTGAGATAAAAGAAAGTGTTTTCTCTAATAATGATAGACAAGCAGATATTTTAAGGGAAGAACTAAAAAAGAAAAAGACCTTTTTATTAAATCTTATGTCTTCTCCAGGTTCTGGTAAAACGACTACTGTGTTAAGAACTATTGAGGCATTAATGGAGGAAATGAATATAGGAGTAATGGAGGCAGATATTGATTCAGATGTAGATGCCAGTTTAGTTGCAAAAACAGGGGCAAAGGTAATACAACTACATACAGGTGGGATGTGTCATCTTGATGCAGATATGACTAAACAAGGATTAGATGAACTTGAAGCAGAAGGGCTTGATTTAGTTATACTTGAAAATGTTGGAAATCTTGTTTGCCCAGCAGAGTTTGATACAGGTGCATCAAAAACGCTATGATTTTAAGTGTTCCAGAGGGAGATGACAAACCTTTAAAGTATCCCTTGATGTTTTCAGTTGTTGATGTTCTTTTAATAAATAAAATTGATGCGATGTGTATTTTTGATTTCGATATTGAAAAGGTTAAAGAACGTGTAAAAAAATTAAATCCAAATATAAAGGTTATTCCCATTTCAGCAAGAACTGGAGAGGGATTTGATGAATGGATAGACTGGTTAAGAAAAGAGGTAAAGGCTTGGAAGGAATAATTTATTAGGGGGATAGATTTATGGTTAAAGAAAAGGTGCTTGATTTAGCAAACAAAATAAGTAGAACAAAGCGTGGTTCAAAGGATGAGATAACACCAAATGACCCAGAGTACAAGATATTAGAACCAGTTGTAACAGAGGAAATGGCAGAGGTAGGACTTTGTCTTGAGCTCAGGAAGCCTCAAAGTGCAGAGGAAATAAGTAAAAATGTGGTAAGTCCATAGAAGAAACAGAAAGATTGTTGTGGGAATTAGCAAAGGCTGGAGCAGCATTTGTTAATAAAATTGATGGTGTTGATAAATTTTGGCACGAGATATGGGTACCAGGTCATATGGAAATGATAGTTAATAATAAAGAAAATGCTAAAAAGTATCCACAATTAGGAAAGGCCTTTGATGAATATGGAAAAAGAGGGGACCAAAGGCTGCAGGAAATGTTCCTGTGGGAGTTGGACCTATGCGTGTAATACCAATTGAACACGCTATTGAAGGAGAAACAAGAAGAGCATCCTTTGAGGAAATATCGAAATATTTAAATGAAAATACGATTTTTTCAGTTTCCGACTGTTCCTGTCGTACAGCAAGAGAGGCAATGGGAGAGGGATGTGGTCATTTAAAGGAGGATATGTGTATTCAGCTTGGACACGCAGCAGAATACTACATAAGAACAGGAAGAGGAAGACAGATTACACGTGAAGAGGCCTTTGAAATAATAAAAAGAGCAGAGGAAAATGGATTGATGCACTGTATTCCAAACACAGATGGGCCAGGAAAAACCCACGCTATTTGTAATTGCTGCGGGTGTGGATGTTTTGCAGTAAGAATTGCAAATATGTTTGTAAATCCTGATATGGTGCGTTCAAACTATGTCTCACAGGTTGATAAGAATAAGTGTGTTGCCTGTGGAGAATGTGTAGAAAACTGTCCAACAAATGCCTTAAAACTTGGTCAGAAGCTGTGTTCAAAAACTCCTATTACACAAAAGAAAAGAGAACTTCCCTATGATACAGAGTGGGGTCCAGATAAATGGAATCCTGATTATCGTATAAATAGACAGGTTGTGTTAGAAACAGGTTCAAGCCCTTGTAAAGCAGAATGTCCAGCACATATTGGTATACAAGGCTATATAAAATTAGCAGCACAGGGAAGATATACAGAAGCACTTGAACTTATAAAACAAGAAAATCCTTTCCCTGCTGTATGTGGCCGTGTTTGTCCAAGATATTGTGAATCAGCTTGTACAAGAGGAGATATAGATGACCCTGTTGCGATAGATGAAATTAAAAAATTTATTGCAGAACAGGATTTAAATAAGGAAAGGCGTTATATACCTAAAAGAGACATAATTATGGCAAAAAGATTGCTGTTATTGGAGCAGGGCCAGCAGGTTTATCCTGTGCATATTATCTTGCTATAGATGGATATAATGTAACTGTTTTTGAAAAGGAAAAGGTATTAGGTGGTATGCTGACCCTTGGAATACCATCCTTTAGACTTGAAAAGGATGTTGTTAATGCAGAAATAGATATATTAAAAGAAATGGGTGTGGAGTTTAAGACTGGTATAGAAGTTGGAAAGGATATAAAATTAGATGATTTAAGAAAACAAGGTTATGAAGCCTTTTATATTGCAATTGGTGCACAAGCAGGTAGAAAATTAAAGATTGAAGGTGAAGATGCAGAAGGAGTTATAACTGGGGTTGACTTCTTGCGTTGTGTAAATTTAGGTGAGTTAAATAATTTAAAGGGAAATGTTGTAGTTGTAGGTGGTGGAAATGTTGCAATAGACGTTGCAAGAACAGCAGCAAGAATAGGTGCTTCAAAGGTCGATATGTATTGTCTTGAAACCAAAGAAGAAATGCCTGCACTTGATGAGGAAATAGAAGAGGCAGAAGCAGAGGGAATAGTTATAAATAATTCTTGGGGACCAAAACGTATTATAACAGAAAATGGAAGGGTAGTTGGTGTTGAGTTTAAAAAGTGCGTTTCTGTTTTTGACGAAAATAAAAAGTTTAATCCAAAATATGATGAAAATGAAACAAAGTTAGTAGAGGCGGATTATGTTTTAATATCAGTAGGTCAAGCGATTGATTGGGGAGGACTTATTGAAGGAACAAAAATAGAGTTGAATCCTAATAATACAATAAAGGTTGACCCTGTAACCTATCAAACTGGCGAAAAGGATGTGTTTGCAGGAGGAGATATTGTAACAGGGCCTAAGTTTGCAATTGATGCAATTGCTATGGGAAAAGAAGGTGCAATATCAATTCATCGTTTTGTGCACCCAGGACAGAGCTTGGTTCTTGGAAGAACAAAGAGAAATTATAAGCCCTTTGACAAGCAAAACCTTGTACTTGAAGGATATGATAGAATGCCAAGACAAAAACCAGTTCATATTGATGTAGAAAAGGCAAAGGCAACCTTAAGAGATTTGCGTGGTACATTTACTGAAGAACAAGTTAAGAAGGAAACAGAACGTTGTTTAAGCTGCGGTGCAACAGTTGTTGATGAGTTTATGTGTATAGGATGTGGACAATGTGTAACAAAATGTAAATTTGATGCAATTAAGCTGGTTAAAAAATATGATGCACAAAATCCTGAGTTTAGCAAAATGAAGTCTACTATAGTTAAGTATGCTCTAAAGAGAAAAATAAGAATTACACTTAAAAAGCCTATGAAGTATATAAAATCTGTTTTTACGAGAAAAAATAAGAGAGCTTTAGCATATATAAATACTTAATATTGTCGCCAACTTTTGAAGTTGGCGACAATATTAATTAAATTATTTTGTTTAAGGAGATGTTTTTATGCACGAGTTAGGAGTTATAATTGAAGTTGTTAAATATGTTGAGGATTTTGCAAAGAAAAATAATCTAAAGAAAATAGATACTCTTGTTCTTCAAATAGGTGAATTATCTGCTATGATTCCAAGATATATTGAGGCCTGCTATCCAGCGGCAGTGGATGGAACAATGCTTCAGGATACAAAATTAAAAATTGAAATAATGCCTGCGAATGCAATTTGCAAGGATTGTGGGAATGTTTTCAATGTACTTAAAAACAATAAAGTATGTCCAAAATGTAAAGGCGAGGTTTGGGAACTTCTCTGCGGCAGGGAATTTATGATAAAGGAAGTTGTAGCCTATTAATATAGGTATTCCCCCTCAGTTTTGGTGTTAAGTTTTATTAATAAAAAGGCAACATATGCATAGTATTGTATGCGGAAATTCATTTCCACAATATTTAGAAAATTAATTATTAAATATAACTTTTCATAATTGAATAAAACAAGTTTTTTATTCAAAAATATATATTTAGCAAATATATTTATTTTCATAATGAATTAATATAAAACACACTATTCACAAAACAGAATAAATAAAATATTCATAATATAAAAACTTTTTATTGAATTATTGCGTATGTTGTCGAATTGTGTATAATAGTATTTGTGAGATGAACAAATAAGAAAAAATACCTAAGGAGGGGGACAAAAATGGCATCAAATAAGAAGCCAACAGGTAAACTTACACTGGTATCATTGATACTTATGATCTTTACTTCAGTGTATGGATTCAACAACATCCCAAGATCATTCTATAAGATGGGATATGCTGCTATTCCTTGGTTTATACTATCAGGAATAACATTCTTCATTCCTTTTGCATTTATGATGGCTGAATATGGTGCAGCCTTTAAGAATGAAAAGGGTGGAATTTATTCTTGGATGGAAAAATCAGTAGGACCAAGATTCGCATTTATAGGTACATTTATGTGGTACGTTTCATATATCATTTGGATGGTTAACGTATCACAAGGTATGTGGGTTCCTTTCTCAAATGCAATATTTGGTAAGGATACAACAAAGGATTGGGTAATTTTAGGATTATCAGGACCAAAGTTACTTGCAGTACTTGGTATATTATGGATAGTATTCGTAACTTATATCTCAACTAAGGGTCTTGACAAGATAAAGAAGATTACTTCACTTGGTGGTTCAACAGTTGCAGCACTAAACATTGTCCTTTGGATAGGTGCTATAGCAATATTAATACTAAATAAGGGACAACTTGCTCAACCAATAGAAGGACTAAAGTCATTTACTCAATCACCAAATCCAAAGTTTGCTGGAAATATGATAGCAGGACTTGCATTCATAGTTTATGCAATATTTGCATATGGTGGTATTGAAGCAGTTGGTGGTCTTGTTGACCAAACTGAAAACGCTGAAAAGACATTCCCAAAGGGAGTTGCAATATCAGCAGCGATAATATCAATTGGTTACTCAATGGGTATATTACTTGTAGGTATATTCACTAACTGGACAAATGTTATAAATCAAGAGGGTGTTCACTTAGGAAACGCAGGTTATGTTGTTATGACTAACCTTGGTATAGAATTTGGTAGAGCTATAGGTGTAAGTGATGCTACAGCTATGGCTATGGGAGCAGGAATAGCAAGATTTGTTGGTATTTCAATGTTCTTAGCATTAATGGGAGCATTCTTTACACTAACTTATGCACCACTTAAGCAAATGATTGAAGGTACACCAGCTGAATTATGGCCTTGGAAGATGGGTGAATTAAAGGATGGTATGCCAATATATGCTATGTGGGTACAAGCTGGTATAGTTGTTGTTATGATAACTTTACTTGCAGTTGGTGGAGATTCAATGTCAAAGTTCTTTGATATACTTGTTGCGATGACTAACGTTGCAATGACTCTACCATATATGTTCCTATCAGGTGCATTTGCACCATTTAAGAAAAAGACAGAAATACACAAACCATTCGAAGTGTTTAAGAGCTACAACAGTGCATTATTTGCATCAATAGTAGTTACACTTACAGTTGGATTTGCTAACTTCTTTACAGTACTTGAGCCAGCATTAGCTGGAGATATGAAGACAACATTCTGGTCAGTTGCAGGACCAATATTCTTCTCAATAGTAGCATTTATAATGTACTACGTATACGAAAAGAAAACTGCTTCAAAGAAGGCAGACAGGGCTGCATAATAGGAGGCTGCATTTGCAGCCTCTTTTTATGTTTCGATAGTATTTGACAAAATACGATATTAGTTATATCATAATATTGTATTATTGTGATATAGGAGGTATAGTATGAAAAAGGCTGTTGATTTTCATAGAGAAGGATATAACTGTGCAGAGGCAATAATAAAATCAGCTAATCAAAAATTCGGTTTAGAAATCCCAGTAGGTTTAGGGAGTGCTTTTGGGGAGGAATGGCTGTAGGAAGTACTTGTGGTGCGATAACTGCAGCAGCTGTAGTTTTAGGTTATATAAATGGCAGAAATGAAGCATCAGAAAAAATGAAGCAAGAGCTCCTATGAGGGAGATTATGAAGGCTGTAAAAGATAATTATGGAACAGATAACTGCCTTCAGCTTAAGAAAAACGGAGTTTCTTGTGATGAAATAATTGATTATATAGATGCTTTACTTGAAAACGTAGCAAAGTAGAATTTAAATCGGTTAGTTTAAAAACAGGTGTCGAGAGGATTTATATATTTGAAGACGCCTGTTTTTTATTATTTTATAGTATAATAAAATTTGCTTTTTAAGAATGTTTAGAAATATAATATAATTAAGTGCAAGACTAAAAGAAGGAGAGGCATTATGAGAAATTTGATGTTTTTAATTAAAACAGTATTTGCTGGTTTGTTTACTGGAGTAGCATTTGCCATACCTCTTGGTCCAGCAGGTTTAGAGTCGATTAAAAGGACTGTAAATAGTGGTATAAAGGATGGATTAATGGTTGCACTTGGGGCAGTATTGGCAGATGCCTTTGATATTTTATTTATAAACATTGGGCTTTTTAGTTTGCTTAATCAAAACAAAAGCACAGAAGCAATTTTTTATAATTTGTGGTTTCTTTATCTTATTTTTCGCATTTGAGGACATAAAAAGTACAAGGGAGATGTGGATAAGAATACAACCAAATATGATTCTAAACCTTTATTAAAGGGATATGTTATAGCATTTACAAATCCAATGACGCATTCCTTTTGGTTGACAATAAGTGGTACTCTTATACATAGGTTTAGTGATATAAGACCTATATACTATTATATATTTTTAGTTTTCATAATCATTGGTATGTTTATATGGTTTATGTTATTAAATTTAGCTGCATTGAAGGGATTTCAAAGATTTGAAGGAACAAAAACAACAAAATATTTGAAAAGCTTACAACAGGTATAATGATTTTATTTGGTATAGGCTTTATTATTTTTGGGCTATATAATTTTAAATTATTTAAAGGGTGATTAGATGAAGGGAAATATAAGATTAGAAATAAGAACAAAGGATACTATAGGAATAACCCTAAAAATACTTGAAAAATTATATGAGAATGAAGATAGATTTAAGGGCTGCAGAGGTTTTTCTAAGAAGGTGTGTATTAAAATAGATGAAATATCAAAGGAAAGACTTGAAAAACTGATAGAACGTATATCTGAGATTGAAGAGGTTTTAAGTGTTGATGAGGTTGAATTATTGTCCAATGAAAAAATGAAAGAAAATTAATTGCTATAATTGATGCCGTTGATGAGGGGGTACTCGCAGTAAATAAGGACTATAAAGTTGAAATATTTAATAGATACTGCGAAACATTATTTAAATACAACAAGGATGAAGTCATTGGTAGTGATATTAGAGGAATTATAAATAAAGATGCACCTATGTTTAAGCTGTTTAGAGATGGTATCCCCTATGACAACGTTGAACAGATTGTGGATAGGGAGAGTTTAAAATACATTATTTAACATCAGGCAGGCCGGTATTGGATGATCTAGGTAATACAATTGGTGCTGTTGCTTCGATTAAGTATATTAATAAAGCAATGGAGCTTGTAGAAGTTGTAAATACAATAAAGGATGGTGCCTTTTCTGATATAATAGGAAAAAGTAATCAGATAGAGTATGTAAAGAAGCTTGCAGCTTCTGTAGCTAAAACAACATCCACTGTTCTTTTGCTTGGTGAAAGTGGAACAGGTAAAGAGCTTTTGCAAAGGCTATACATAGGCTGAGTAATAGAGGAAATAATAAGTTTATTGCAATAAACTGTGCGACTTTGCCTGAAAATCTATTAGAGAGTGAACTTTTTGGATATGAAGAGGGAAGTTTTACAGGTGCTCTAAAAGGTGGAAAGGATGGTATATTTGTTGAGGCAAATGGTGGTACTTTGTTCTTAGATGAAATAGGTGAAATGCCCCTTAAACTACAGGCAAAGATATTAAGAGTGCTGCAGGAGGGTGTTGTTCGAAAAATAGGTTCAAGCAAGAGAAACTAAAATAGATGTTAGAATTATAGCTGCTACAAACAGAAATATTGAGGATATGGTTAAAAATGGAGAGTTTAGAGAGGATCTTTATTATAGGCTGAGTGTTATGCCGATTTATCTTCCACCACTTAGAGAAAGAAAAGAGGATATACCTCTTCTTGTTAACTATTTTGTGGAAAGTTTAAATAAAAAGTTCAATGGAAAGATAAAGAAAATAGAAAAGGGATATATTGAGGAGTTAATGAAATACAGCTGGCCAGGGAATATAAGAGAATTACAAAATGTAGTAGAAAGATCTATTATACTCTGTGAAGGAGATGCACTAACAAAGGACAATGTGTACATAAATATTGAAAAAGTAGGGCAAAATGAAGTTGTAGATTTTAACTACAAAGAGAGAACCCTTGATGAGATTGTATCTGAATGTGAGAGGGAAGTTGTAAAAAGAGCTCTTGAAAAATATAAAAGCTATAGAGAGGCTGCAAAACATTTAGGGGTATCTCATACAACTATAATGAATAAAATAAAAAAGTATAAGCTATATATGTAAAATTTAATTTACGACTGTAAAAGAATTTTTACATTTATTAATACATACTGTAAAGTATATTTTACAAATAATAATAATCCTTTGAACTTTCTGTCTTTAGTTGTTGCATCATATTTGCTTATATATAATTGAAAAAGTTCAAAGGAGGAAACTTTATGGATAGAGAAAAAGCAAAAAATATGGGATTTTCAACTAAAGCAATACACGCAGGAAATCACAAAAATGAGTTTGGTACTTTAGCAACACCAATATATCAAACTGCTACATTTGTTTTTGATAGTGCACAGCAGGGAGGAAATAGATTTGCAGGAAAAGAAGAAGGATATATATATTCAAGATTAGGAAACCCTACTGTGAGTGTATTGGAAGAGAAGATATCAATACTTGAGGGTGGAGAGGCTTGCGTTGCTACATCATCAGGTATGGGGGCTATATCATCAGCACTATGGACAGCACTAAAGGCTGGTGACCACGTAGTAGCAGCAGATACACTATATGGTTGTACCTTTGCATATTTAAGTCACGGGCTTACAAGATATGGAGTTGATGTTACTTTTGTAGATGCATCAAATCCTGAAAATATAAAGAGTGCTATGAGGGAAAATACAAAGGTTATTTATATAGAAACACCAGCAAATCCAAACTTAAAATTAATAGATATAAAAAGGTAGCAGAAATTGCACATAGTAAGGAAGACTGTATACTAATTGTAGATAATACCTTCTGTACACCTTATATTCAAAGACCAATTGAA
Source organism: Caloramator sp. mosi_1 (assembly GCF_028622835.1). Lineage (GTDB taxonomy): Bacteria > Bacillota > Clostridia > Clostridiales > Caloramatoraceae > Thermobrachium. Next base: position 1,689,134 of record NZ_CP117677.1, read on the forward strand.
CTTGGTGCGGATGTAGTTGTTCACTCAGCAACTAAATTTTTGAATGGACACGGGGACGTTATTGCAGGATTTGTAGTAGGAAGAAAAAGTTTTATAGACCAAGTAAGATTGTTTGGTATAAAGGATATGACAGGTGCTTGCTTGAGTCCATTTGATGCATATTTAATTTTAAGAGGGCTTAAGACATTAGAAATAAGAATGGAAAGACATTGTAGTAATGCAATAAAGGTAGCTAAATTCTTAGAAGAGCATAAGGCCGTTAAAAAGGTTTATTATCCAGGGCTTGAAAGCTTTGAACAATATGAACTTGCAAAGGAACAAATGAGACTGCCAGGTGCCATTATTGCCTTTGAATTAAATGGTGGAGTAGAAGAAGGAATAAAAGTGCTAAATTCCTGCAGGGTTTGTACATTAGCAGTAAGTTTAGGAGATGCAGAAACTTTAATACAACATCCAGCTTCAATGACACATTCTCCTTACACAAGAGAAGAAAGACTAAAGGCTGGCATATCAGATGGACTAATAAGACTTGCTGTTGGACTTGAAAATGCGGAGGATATTATAGCAGATCTAAAGCAGGCTTTAGATGCTATAGTATGAAATAAAAATCTATAGAGGGGTAACACTAAAAAGGAGCAAGAGTTTGCTCCTTTTTAACTAATATTAATAAAAATAAATACTTTAACTTTTTTTAATGACTTAGTAATTTAATTGGTGTATAATACTATTAGAGGTGGTAATATGTTGTATATATGGATATTAGTATCACTTGCAGCAATTTTAATTGATGCACTTACAAGTAGCTTTATATTTTTTAGCTTTGCTGTAGGAGGAATAGGAGCATTAATACTTTTAATGTTTAATGCTTCCATTGCAGTACAGATTATTGTTTTTATGGTCCTTAGCATAATTTCAATACTATGGGTTGCTCCATACGTAAGGAAAACACTTAAAAAACACCCCTGCTTTTAAACCAATGGAACAAAACTATATAGGTAGGGTGCTTGTTGCTGAGGAAGATATAAAAGAAAAGACACAGATAAAATATGAAGGAATATATTGGTATGTGCTTAATGCTGGAGAACCTATAAAGAGGGGGATAAATTTAAAATAACAGGTATTGAGGGAAATAAATTAGTTATAGAAAAAATAAAGGAGGGACTATAATGGGATATGTTTTAGTAACAATTTTATTAGTATTTGTATTAATAATTATTTTATCAACTATAAAGATAGTTAACACTGGTTATTTATATGTAGTAGAAAGGTTTGGTCAGTTCCATAGAATATTAGAACCAGGTTGGCACATATTGATTCCTTTTGTTGATTTTGTAAGGGCAAAGGTTTCAACAAAACAACAAATATTAGATATTGAACCACAATCGGTTATAACAAAAGATAATGTAAAAATATCTATAGACAATGTTATATTCTATAAGGTTATGAATGCAAAGGATGCAATATATAATATTGAAAATTATAAGTCAGGTATTGTATATTCAACTATAACAAATATGAGAAATATAGTTGGTAATATGACCCTTGATGAAGTCTTATCAGGAAGAGATAAAATAAATGCAGAGCTTTTAAGGGTTGTTGATGAAATAACAGATGCATATGGAATTAAGATACTATCTGTTGAAATTAAAAATATAATTCCACCTGCAGAAATTCAGCAGGCAATGGAAAAGCAAATGAAGGCAGAGAGAGATAAAAGAGCAGCAATACTTCAGGCAGAAGGTGAGAAACAAAGTGCTATAGCAAGAGCAGAGGGACAAAAGCAAGCAATGATACTTCAGGCAGAAGCAGAAAGAGAAGCTAATATAAGACGTGCAGAAGGTATGAGAGAGGCACAACTTCTTGAGGCAGAAGGTAAAGCTATGGCAATGGAGAGAATAGCACAGGCTCAAGCAGAGGCTATTAAAAAGGTAAATAATGCAATACACGAATCAAATACTGACGAAGTTGTAATTGCACTAAAGCAGGTTGAGGCATTACAAGAAATGGCTAAAAATCCAGCTAACAAGCTTATTATACCAAATGAGGTAGTTTCAACATTAGGTAGTATATCTGCAGTAGCAGATATGATTAAAAGTAATATAATAAAAGGCTGCAGAAGCGGCCTTTTATTATTGCTTTATAATGGGATATGTAATATAATTTACAATGACAATATTTTTGGGAGTGGAAGGTTAAATTATGATTAAGTTTTACAATAGAAAAAGTAAAGAATACCAAGTAGAAAAGGTAGCAGGTAATTTGGCAATAAAATGGATATATGGTTCAAGACTTGTTGGTAAAGGACTTTTACATTTTTTAATTAAAAGAAGGATTGCTTCAAAATTATATGGACTATATTGTTCTTTGCCTGTTAGTAGAAAAAGATAGATAAATTTATAAAGGATTTTAATATTGATATGGATAGATTTGAAGTTCCAGAGGGTGGGTTTCAAAACTTTAATGAGTTTTTTATAGGAAATTAAAGAAGAATAGGATTGATATAGAAAAACAAGGTAATGTTCTAATATCACCCTGTGATGGAAAGGTGCTTGCGTATCAAAATGTGGATATAGATATGATTTTACAGGTAAAGGATATAACATATTCATTAAGGGAATTGATTGGTAATGATGAGGTAGCAGAAAAATATAATAAAGGAACTTGTTTGATTTTTAGATTATGTCCTGCTGACTATCATAGATTTCATTTCGTAGATGATGGGATATGTGAAAAGACAAATACTATAAAAGGTTGTTATTATTCTGTAAACCCTGTTGCACTTGATAGAATAGAAAAGCTATTTTGTGAAAATAAAAGGGAATGGAGTATCTTTCACTCAAATAATTTTGGGGATATTCTTTATGTAGAAGTTGGGGCAACCTTTGTGGGTTCGATTGTTCAAACTTATGTGCCAGGAGAAACTATTAAACGAGGGGATGAAAAAGGATATTTTAAATTTGGTGCTTCTACAGTTATATTATTCTTTAGAGAAAATAAGGTCATAATTGATGGTGATATATTAGAGCAGACACAAAAGGGTTTTGAAACCTGTGTTTATATGGGTGAAAAAATAGGAGTAAAAAGGAGGAATAAATCCTCCTTTTTTTATTTAAGAAAATTTTAAAATTACATTTTAAAATCCTAAGGTAAATGTAGAAAAAATAAGAAAATAAATGCAAATATGTAGTGAAATATGGATACTTTAAAATTATCAGACAAAAAGAAAAATATATAAAATTAATAAATTTTTATAATTTGCAAAACTGATTTTAGGGAGTAAAATTAATTTATGATTTTTAGGGGGTGAGTAAATGGAGGATAACATTGAAAAGGTTATTCAAAATATAATACATATTGATAGGAGTGCTGAAGAACTGAGAAAAAAGTTGATGAAGATGTACAAAGAAAAAAAACGAGTATAGCAGTAAAATAAAGATTATGAAAATTGAGATACTTGATAAAAAATTGAAGAGCTTCAGAAGATAAAAGAAGCTGAAATGATAAATATAAAAAGTGAAGAGAGTAAAATAATTGATATGTATACAGAAAAAGCAAATGAGTTAGAAAATAAGTACAATTTAATAAAACAAGAGTTTTTAAAACAAATTTTTGAAGACATTTTTTAAAAAAGATAGGTGATTTATATGCCTGCTGCTGTAAATTATGAAGCTATTAATGCAAAGATACATTCTATTTTAGGAAGAAGATTAAAAGTGGAAGATTATAAAAGATTATTGTCCTTTACTTCCGTCAACGAAATTGCATTATATCTTAGTAAAAATACTGATTACAGTAAATATATATCAAATGAAAATATTAATTCAATTCATCGAGACGAGTTGGAGAAAAAATTAAAGATGATGTTAATCTACTATATAGATAAGTTTGATAATTATTTTAGCGGTGAGTATAGGGACTTTTTATGACATTTTATCTTAAATATGAGATTTACGACTTAAAAAGGCTTGCAAGGCTAATACATATTGAAGGAGAATTACACTCGTTAAGAGAATATTTGGTATTTGTAGATTATTATAAGAACATAAATGTAGATAATATTGTAAAAGCAAAATCAATTTCTGATTTAATAGAGTTATTAAAGGATTCTATATATTATCCATATCTAAGAAATTTATTAGATGGAAATAAAGAAGAAAATTTATTTAGATTTGAGATGGTATTGGATAAAGCATATTTTGCAATTTTATTAAATAAAATAAATAAGTTGTCTAAAAAGGATAAAAAGGCATTCTTTGATGTTTTCAACTCCATTATTGATATGACTAATATTCAGTGGATATACAGAGGAAAAAAATTTTATAATATGTATCCTGATGAATTGTTTAACTACACAATATCTGGTGCAGGAAAGCTTAATTATAAGATTATTAAGGAATTTTGTTATTCAAAAACTATTGAGGACTTGGAGGAAAAAATAAAACTTACACCATACTTTTTATGGTAAAAGGAGATGATATGCAGGATATATATATGGAAAGACGTATGAACAGATATACATATTACAAGCTAATAGGTATATTAAGAAAAAATAAAAGGGATATTTCTAATATACTGGCTTTAATGCAGTTAATTGAATATGAGATAAGAGATATAGTTTCTATTACGGAAATGGTTAGGTATGAAATAGATTATAACCAATCAAATAACTTTTTAATTAAGGCTGTTTAGCTGTGGGGTGGTTTTATGGCAGTTGCCAAGATGGAGTTTATTAATATTATTGGTCATATGGATAGTTTGGAGGATGTAGCAAAAAGAATTGTTCTATCGGAGTCAATACATTTTGTAAATGCTATGTCTGAAATTAATGAAAATAATTTTCCTATACTGCAAGCAAAGGATGAAGTAGATGCGGTTATTGGTTTTAATTATATTAAGCAGTATCAGTCGAATTTAGATTTAAACGAGATAAGTAAGATTTATGATGAATTATGTAATATGTTTGAAATTAGAAAAAATATAATAGAAAAGTTGTAGAGCAGGACTATGTGTTTTTAGATGATATAAATAAACTTAAGAGGATTTATGAAGAGGTAAGCGAAGAAAATAGGACGCTTTATAGACTGCAGGATGAATATAAAGAGATTGAAGAAATTGAATGCTATATAACAAGAATTAAAAATGTAGAGGTTAATTTAGATGATTTGTTTAATTTAAAGTATATTGATTTTATTATGGGTAAGATTTCAAATTATAATATGGAAAAGTTAAAAAGAATTATGAAAATATACCTGCAATTGTATTAAAGCTTGATAAAAATCAAGATTATTCAATGATTATGGTGTTTGTACCAAAGGTTGTTGAGTTAGAAGTAAGAAGGGTATTAAATTCTTTAGAGTTTGATGAATTAAAATTTGATTTCAAATTTCGAGGTAGTCCGAATCAATGGATAAATGATATACAAGTTAGAAAAAGACAAATCGAAAGGGAAATTGCAGTAATAAAAAATAAAATAAAAGAGTTTAAAAAGAATATGTAAATTTTATAGAAGTTTTTTATTCTAAACTTCAAATGCAATTTAAGATAGAAGAAATTAAATCTAATATGGGTTGTACAAATGAATTCTTTTATATGAGTGGGTGGATACCCAGCTTTAAAAAGAAGGCTTTGTCAAGAAGGCTTGGGGATTTTGAAAATAAATTAATTATAATTTACAAAGAACATAAAAACTTGAGAGAAGGATTAGAGCCACCTACTTGTATATATAATGGTTTTCTATTACGTCCCTTTGAGTCGGTTGTTAAACTTTATGGAGTGCCATCCTATAATGAATTGGACCCAACTGCCTTTGTAGGATTAAGCTATATGTTTTTATTTGGAGCTATGTTTGGTGATGTAGGACAAGGACTCGTACTTTTAATAATAGGATTAATTTTAGAAAAGAAAAAGTCTAGACCTAACTTAGGAGGAGTTCTTGCAAGGCTTGGTATTAGTTCTACAATTTTTGGATTTTTATATGGCAGTGTATTTGGGTTTGAAGATATTATTGGGGCACTTTTAGTAAGACCTATGGCCAGCATAGATAAGGTTTTGATTTGGGCAGTAGGTATAGGAGTTTTCTTGCTGAGTGTAGGATTTGTATATAATTTGGTTAATTGTTTTAGGAAAAGGGATATAGAAAATGGACTATTTAGTAGAAATGGACTGGCAGGTCTATTCTTTTATTGGCTTCTTCTATATTTGGTTGTTTCAAAGGTATCTGGTTTTAAAACAATTATACCAAGTTCTTTAATAACTTTGATTCTTGTTGTGCTTTTGTTATTAATGTTATTTAAGGAACCTTTAACTAATTTAATAAAGGGAGAAGAAAAATTATATAGTGAGTCTAAATCAGATTATTATATTGAAGGTGGATTTGGTGTACTTGAGACACTGCTTAGTATGTTGAGTAATACTCTTTCTTTTATTAGAGTTGGGGCCTTTGCGATAAATCACGTAGGGCTTTTTATAGCCTTTGAGACACTTGCTAAAATGATGGGTAATGAACTTGAAAGTATTTTAATGATTATTTTTGGAAATGTAGTGATTATTGGATTAGAAGGTTTGATTGTGTTTATTCAAGGTCTTAGGCTTGAGTATTATGAGTTATTTAGTAAATTTTTAGTGGAACAGGATATGAATATAATCCAGTAAAACTTTAAAAAGGGGAGGAATTTATATGTACTTTTTTGGTATTAGCTGTTTCAATAGTTGTTTTAACAATTTCAAATGGGGTTGTAAAACTTTTTAAAGGAGAGAGAACAAACTCCTTAGGTGTAAAAAAGCAATAAAGATGAACATACTTTCTTTTGTACCTGTCTTAACAGGACTTATTATAACTATGATTCCACAGGTCGCACACGCTGCAGGAACTAATAACCCTTCTGCAGGCATTGGATTTTTAGCAGCTGGATTAAGTACAGGCCTTGCAGCAATTGGTGCTGGTTATGCAGTAGGTTCTGTTGGTTCTTCTGCCCTTGGTGCAGTTTCTGAAGACCCTAAAATATTAGGAAAAACGCTTATATTTGTTGGACTTGCAGAAGGTATTGCAATTTATGGGCTTATAATTTCAATTATGATATTGGGTAGATTATAGGAAGTGGTCTTATGGTTATATATCTTATATCGGATAATAGAGATACATTAGTAGGGTTAAGACTTGCAGGGATAAAGGGAAAGGTAGTCCACGAAAAAATGAAGCTAAGGAAGTTTTAAACAAAGTTCTACAGGATAAAAACATAGGAATAATCGCTGTTACGGAAAAAGTAGCAGAACTGATAAAGGATGAAATTACGGAAATAAAGTTAAAAAACCTTATCCACTTATTGTAGAGATACCTGATAGACACGGATCTAAAAAGGAAATGATTATATTTTAAACTATGTTAGAAATTCTGTAGGTATAAAGGTTTGAGGTGGTTTTTTATGATAACTATTGAAGAAAAATTAAATCTTTTTACTAAGTTAGTATATGAGAAGGTAGAAAAGGAGAATAGCATTGTTATTAGACAGTTTGAAGAAGAGTATGGAAAAATTTTAGAAGAAAAAAGAGGGAGTTTGAGGAAAAGGCAAATGAAATAGAGCAAAAATATACAGGGACATTGAAATAAAGAGGACTCAGACCTTATCTAAGGCACATATCAAGGGAAAAAGAATTGTATTAGAAAGAAAAATGTAATTTATAACAAAGCTATAGAGGATTTAGTTTGTTACATTAAGGAGCTTAAGAATGAGAAGGAGTATAAACAATATTTTGCAGATAAACTCAATAGTTTAATAAAAATTAATAATATAGAAGATGCATATTTGATAATAAGTACTCAGGATTGGAGGCTTTGGGGTACAGAAATAGATGATAAGGTAAGTAAAGTATTAAAAGTAGAATTTGATGAAAGTTTAGATGGAGGCTTTGTATTAATCGATATGAAAAATAATTTAAAATATGATTTTTCAATTACAAACATAGTAGATGAAAACAGAGAAAAAATCGGAGAAACATTATTTGCTATGCTATAGGTGGTGGTAAAATGGAGGGTTTTGAAGGTAGAGTTGTTTATGTAAATGGACCTGTTGTAAAGGCAAAGAATATGAAGAGCTTTAAAATGAGGGAAATGGTTACAGTAGGAGAAAAGAAGTTAATAGGAGAAGTTATTTCTATTGATGAGGATTTAGGTACAATACAAGTTTATGAAGAAACAACAGGAATAAAAATAGGTGATGTAGTTGTATCAACACAAAAACCCTTATCGGTTACATTAGGTCCTGGAATTGTTGGTAATATTTTTGATGGAATACAGAGACCTTTAAATATTATATTTGATAAATCAGGTAATTTTATTAAAGAGGGAATAGGCCTTGCAACTATTGATAAGACGAAAAAATGGTATGTACAATTAATGGTTAAGGTTGGAGATGAACTTAATGAAGGAGATATATTTGGTGTTGTAGATGAAACGCCTCTGGTTAAACATTATTTAATGGTTCCACCCAATATACAAGGTAAAGTAGTAGAGGTTAAACAGGATGGTGAGTATGATTTAGATACGATTTTAGTAAAATTAGACAATGGTTTTCAGCTAAGAATGTATCAGGAATGGCCAGTTAGAATTCCAAGACCAGTTAAAGAGAGACTTCCAATACAAAACCACTTATAACAGGGCAAAGGGTAATTGATACATTTTTCCCTATAGCAAAGGGAGGTACAGCTGCTATACCAGGTGGTTTTGGAACAGGGAAAACAATGACTCAGCATCAGCTTGCTAAATGGTCTGATGCGGATATTATTGTGTATATAGGATGTGGCGAACGTGGAAATGAGATGACGGAGGTTTTGGAGGATTTTCCAAAACTTATTGACCCATCATCAAATTTGCCTTTGATGAATAGAACAATACTTATTGCTAATACGTCAAATATGCCTGTTGCGGCAAGAGAAGCATCTATATATACAGGGATAACGATAGCTGAATATTTTAGAGATATGGGTTATAATGTGGCTGTTATGGCAGATTCCACATCAAGATGGGCAGAGGCTCTAAGAGAAATATCTGGTAGACTTGAGGAGATGCCAGCGGAAGAAGGTTATCCTGCATATCTACCTTCAAGGTTGGCAGAATTTTATGAAAGGGCAGGGTATGTAAAAACTCTGAATGATAAAGAAGCCTCTGTTACTATAATCGGAGCAGTATCTCCAGCAGGAGGAGATTTTTCAGAACCTGTTACACAAAATACTAAGCGTTTTGTCAGTGCGTTTTTAGGGTTGGATAGAAAGCTTGCCTATTCAAGGCACTATCCTGCTATAAATTGGCTTTCAAGCTATAGTGGATATATTACACAGCTTGAGGATTGGTATAAGCAAAATGTTGCAGAGGATATGATATTTTTAAGGGGAGAAATGATGAAGATTTTACAAGAAGAAAGTAAGCTACAGGAAACAGTTAAATTAGTAGGGGAAGATGTTCTGCCAGATCAACAAAGATTAATACTTGAAATTGCAAGACTTTTAAAGGTAGGTTATTTACAACAGAATGCCTATCATAAAGAAGATACATTTGTTCCTTTAAATAAACAGTATTTGATGCTTAAAGTGATTGATAATTTTTATAAGTTAGCAAAGGAAGCTGTTAAAGTTGGAGTTCCTATATCTGTAATTAAGACAAGTGATTTGTTTTATAAAATAATTAAAATGAAATATGAAATACCAAGTGACTTTGGAAGGTCTTTTGATGAGCTGATGAATGATATAAGTGAGTATTTCTCTAATTTAATAAGAGAATATGAGGGTGATTAGTATGCATAAGGAATATATGAGTTTAAAAAAATAGAAGGCCCTCTTATTGTAATAGAAGGGGTTGAGGGTGTATCCTATAACGAAATGGTTGAAATAAAGGTACAGGGTAAAACTAAACACGGAAAGGTTGTACAGTTAAATAACCATATTGCAGTAGTTCAGGTTTTTGAAAACACTTCTGGTATGTCTGTAAATGATATTTCCATTAAGTTCACAGGTAAACCTCTTGAAATTAAACTTTCAAGGGAGATATTAGGTAGAATGTTTAATGGAATAGGTCAGCCAATAGATGGAGGTGGACCTGTTTTTAGTGGAGTTAAACTTGACGTAAATGGAAGTCCTATAAATCCTGTTGCGAGAAGATACCCAAGAAATTATATTCAAACAGGTATTTCAGCAATAGATACACTTACTACCTTAATAAGAGGTCAAAAGCTGCCCATATTTTCAGGTAATGGATTACCTCATAATGAGATAGCTGCCCAGATTGTAAAACAGGCAAAGGTTGCAGAAGGTGAAGGTGAATTTGCAGTTGTATTTGCAGCAATGGGAATAAAGCACGATGATGCCCATTATTTTATAAAAACATTTCAAGATGCAGGGGTTTTAGATAAGGTAGTTATGTTTATGAATTTAGCAGATGACCCTGTAGTTGAGAGAATTGTTACCCCAAGATGTGCTTTAACTGCGGCAGAATATTTAGCCTTCTATGAGAATATGCATATATTAGTTATTATGACAGATATTACGAGTTATTGCGAAGCATTAAGAGAAATATCGGCTGCAAGGGAAGAAGTTCCAGGAAGAAAGGGTTACCCTGGATATCTATATTCAGACTTAGCAAGTTTATATGAAAGAGCTGGTATGGTTGAGGGTTCTAAAGGCTCAATTACTCAGATACCTATATTGACTATGCCAAATGATGATATAACACATCCTATACCAGATTTGACTGGCTATATTACAGAAGGTCAGATAGTTTTAAGCAGGGAGATATATCAAAGAAATATCTATCCACCTATAAATATACTTCCATCCCTCTCGAGACTTATGAAGGATGGAATAGGTAAAGGATATACACGTGAAGATCATCCTGATGTAGCTAATCAGTTATTTTCATCCTATTCGAGAGTACAGGAGGTTAAAGCGTTATCTCAGGTTATAGGAGAAGATGAATTGTCTGAGCTTGATAAAAAATATTTAGAGTTTGGAAATACATTTGAATATAGTTTTTTAAAACAAGGATTTGATGAAGAAAGAGATATAAATAGGAGCTTGGAAATTGCTTGGGATATATTATCTATACTCCCTAAAAATGAATTAGATAGAATTAACCCCAAATTTGTTGATGAGTTTTATAGAGGGTGATTAAATGGAAAATATTGCACCAACAAAATCTAATCTTATGAGTGCAAAGGCAACATTGGAATTTTCAAAGAAGGGTTATGAACTATTAGACCAAAAGAGAAATGTGCTTATTAGAGAGATGATGGGATATGTAGATAAAGCTAAGGAAATCCAGGAGAAGATAAACAGGAAGTTTGAGGAGGCCTATGAGGCACTTAGAATGGCAAATATCACAATAGGTGTTTCTACAGTTGAAGAAATTTGCCAGACTGTACCTGAAAATGGACAATTTAGTTTACTGTTTAAAAGTGTAATGGGAGTTGAAGTACCTATAGTTAGATATTACAAAAACTTTAGGGAACCTACCTATAGTTTTTATCAGACTAATACAGCAATGGATATAGCCTTTATAAAATTTTCAGAAATAAAGTACTTAATAATGGAATATGCTGAAGTTGAAAATGCAGTATTTAAGCTTGCAATGGAGATAAAAAGACTCAAAAGAGAGCTAATGCTCTTGAAAATATACAGATTCCTAAATATGAAGAGATTGTAAAATACATTCAGGATGTATTAGATGAAAAGGATAGAGAGGACTTCTTTAGACTTAAGGTTGTAAAAAGAAAAGTTTAAGAAAGAAGAGTAAGCCATAAAAAGGATAGTTAAGATAAACTATCCTTTTTTTATGACAAATGTCATTAATAAAGGTTATTATGGTAACTAACAAATAAAAGCAATTTATAATAAACTTATTATAGATAAAAATAGAAAGGGGATAATTATGATGATTGTTGAAGTTGAAAATTTAGTTAAAAGGTATAAGGATGTTTTAGCTTTAGATAATGTAAGTTTTAGTATTAAAGAGGGGAGATATTTGGATTTTTAGGTCCAAATGGTGCAGGAAAAACAACGACAATTAATGTACTTTTAGGTTTAATAGGTTATGATTCAGGCAATATAAAAATATTTGGAAAGAATTTAAAGGATAATGAAGATGAAATAAAGAAAAATATTGGAATAGTCCCGCAGGATATTGCCTTATATGAAGATTTAACTGTATTAGAAAATATTAAATTTTTGCAGGGCTTTATGGATTAAAAAAAGAAGAATTAAAAAATGCAATATATGATACATTAGAATTCACTGAACTAATGGATAAAAAAATTTACTTGTGAAAAAACTATCTGGTGGCATAAGAAGAAGGGTTAATATTGCATGTGGCATTGTTCATAAACCAAAACTCATAATTATGGATGAGCCTACAGTAGGAATAGATGCACAGTCAAGGAACCATATTTTAAATTCAATAAAAAACTAAATAAAATGGGAGCAACTGTTATTTATACATCCCACTATATGCAGGAAATAGAAGAAATATGTTCATATGTTGCTATTATTGATAAAGGTAGGATAATTGCAAAAGGCACTAAGGAAGAATTGAAATCTCTTATTACTAAAGATGAGAAGTTAGTTATAGAGGTATCAAATATAAATTATTCGATGATTGATGATATTAAAGGAATTAAAGGTATAATTGCTTGTGATATAAAAGAAAATTTTATTTATATAGTTGAAAAAAAGGAACAAATAATCTAACTTCTATAATTGACAAGATATTAAATAATGGTGGAGAGATAATATCTATAACCAGTGAAAAGCCAACATTAGAGGGAGTTTTTTAACCTTAACAGGAAAAAGTTTAAGGGATTAGGGGTGATAAAATGATTTCTTTTAATATCGCTTATTATAAATTTATAAGAAATTGGAGAAATAAAACTAATTTAATGCTTCTTTTCTTTTTCCCATTTTAATAATTTATATATTGGGTAATGCATTAGGAGGAATGTTTTCAGGTAGTACGCTGAACTATAAAAAATTAGAAGTTGCTTTTTAAATAAAGATAGTGGCGAGATTTCAAAGAAATTTGAAGATTATTTAGAAATTGAAGAAATAAAAAATTTATTAATGTAACTAAAATGGAGGATATAGGTAAGGCGGAAGAATTATTAAAGAGAGGAAAATTTGCATCAATTATTGTAATTGAAGATGGTTATACAGATAAGATAAAAAAGGTGAAAAAGCAGATATAAATTTAATAGAAAACAATATAAAGATTTATAATACTTTTATTGTAAAGGCTATAGTTCAATCCTATGTAAATGGTATGAATATAAATAAAGCAGTGTATGAAGTCAAAAAGCAATTTGTTAAATATGAAAATATTAAATCAATTGAAAGTATAGGACTTTCTAAAGATAATAAATCTCCCAGGGCAATTGATTACTATTCTGTAACAATGATTATAATGACAATTATGTATGGGTCAATAATTGGATACTACTCAATAGGAGAGGGGTACTTTAGTAGAACAATTCAGAGATTTAAGGTTGCAGGTATAAAAATTACCAAATATATATAGGAACATTATTAGGGGATTTGTTTTGGTTATTTGTTGATTCTATAATAATAATAATAATAACAAAATTCTTTTATGAGGTAAATTGGGGAAGCAATTATTTAATATTAGCAGTAATAATATTATTAACTTGTATATTGGCATTAAGTATGGGAATTACAGTCTATATGTTAGTGAATAATTTTAAAGTTGCAGATGCCTTATTAAATATTTTAGTTATTTATTTTACATTTATAAGTGGAGGATATGTTAGGATTATTGATAGCTCAGGTACAATATTGGAGAAACTACAATATACTTCACCGAATTTTTGCTCAACGTGCAATATTTAACCTAATATATGGAGATGGTTTAACTGAAACTTTTAAATTTATATATATCTTAATAATATTGATATGTATGATGTTTTTATTATCAGGTTTATTTGCAAGGAGGCGAGCAATTTGATTATATTTAAAAACAATATAATGAGAATTTTTAAGGATAGAGCAAACTTTATTTTTATGGTAATGATACCAATCATAATAATAATATTTATATTGATATTTTCTGTAGGTGAAGATAGGTTTAATTTAGGGTTAGCTGATAATGATAAAACTTTTTTAACTAATTATATAATAAAATCCTTTGATGATAAAGTTAATATAATATATGCAGATGAGAATCAAATAAAAAATCTAATTGTTTCTGAGAAGATAGATTATTCATTGGTAATAGAAAAGGGAACAACAAATAAAATTATTAATGGAGAAGTACCTAAGATAAAGACATATAGGTTGAAGGACAGTGAGGCTACAATTTTATTTGAGAATTATATAAATACAATAGTTAGTGATTTATATAATATTGGAAAAACTGTAAATGGAGATATTGATGAATATAAAAATATATTTAAAATATATACTCAAAAAAATATGGAATTAATTATAACGTTATATCAGGATTAAATTTTAATGTTATATTAAGCAGTTTGGGTCTTTTTACATTTTTGATGTTGATTTTAGGAACAACTACCTCAAAGTTGATATTAGATGATAAAAGATATAAAGTATACTATAGAGTTTTTGCTGCTCCAGTAAATCAAAAAATTATATGATACAAAATATTTTAAGTTCTTATATAGTAATAGCCCTACAGACAACAGTGGTATTTCTTATAATAAATAAAATATTCAATTTTAATTTCAATAATATTTTAATTAATCTTTATATATTATTTTTATTATTCTCTATTTTTTCTGTGGCACTTGGCATTTCAATTTCAAATATTTCAAAGGATAGAATACAGTTTGGATATTTAACTAATCTAATAATAGTTCCGATGTGTATGCTTGGTGGATGTTATTGGCCTCAAGATTTTATGCCAGAATATTTGCGAAATATATCTAATTTAGTACCTACGTCTTGGTTTATGAAGGCAGTAGAAAAAATAGTTTTTGGAACAGAATTAAATGGAGTTTATAAGGAAATATCAATAATAATTTTATTTACTATTATATTCTTTTTAATTGGAATCAGTAAAAAGTTGATATAAGTAAATAAGTTTAAAAGCATGAACAATTTAGAATTTTTTTAAAGTTGTTCATGCTTTTTATGGTATAATATAAATAAAAAGAGGTTTTATATGGATAGGATTTACAGAATTATACTTTTAATTTGTATTTTAGTTAAGTGTATAGATATTAGGCTATCTTATTTTATAGTAGCAGCACTTTTGTGTTTAGTTGCATCAAATATATTTAGATTAAAATTTAAAAATACTATATTACTTATGATTTTTGAAGGATTATTAGTAATTTATTTATATAGCCAAGAAAAGTTTTTTTAACTTGAATTCGGCAAGTAAATTTTAAAAAAGTTTCTACTTGCCATTTTTGTTTTCTTTATGAATAAATTTACATTTATTATGATATTTTATACCGTTAGGTCTTTTTTGAGTATACTTAATAAACCCAAATAACATTTGGATTTTTAAGGGAATTTATTGTTTTTATTTTACTATTAAGTATAAACTGTTATCATTTTTCTACTAAAAATATGTATTTGTTTTTGAATATGAGTAATGATTTTTTCTAATAAGCAATTATTTGAAAAACTTAAATATCTATAATATTTGCTGCCGCAAACATTACCACAAACTCTATAAAATATTCTTCTTAATGTACTAATTTCATGATGTTGTACTTCCTTAGGCATGATTGCTTGTTTAAACCAGTTATGAATGTTATATGCTATCATTTTTATTAAAAGGTACAATTCATTGCATTTATGATTTACTAAACTATTTTCGCTAAAGGCATAGCCTTCTTTTATTTCATCTATATTATTTTCAACATCACATCGTTGATTATAATCTTGAAATATTTCTTCAGGTGTTAAATAATTTATATTTGTTACTATTGCTTGATATTTATATTTACATTCTTCGAACATTAACTGATTCATATTTTTGGAATAATTTTTTCTCTTATAATCACAAATCTTCTTGCTCTTTGCCATTTAGGCAATGGAACTGTAATTTCTGTAACAGATAAAGTAGAACTTATATCGTGCCATATATAATCCTTTGGATTATTATTTATAAAATCTATTATCATTTTAACAGTAGAATACATTTTACATTTAACAACATATTCTATTCCATTATCTTCAAAATATAAAAAGTTTTCTTCATCAAAAACCTCTATCAAGTCTAACTCTTTTAAGAATATATCTTGAAGGAAGCTGGTTTACACAACTCTTAAAGAAATCTAAAAATTTATAATTACTATGGTGTCTACCATTTTCAAGAGTAATGTTAAGTAATTCATCAGTTCCTGAAATAAACCCAACTTTTTCTTTAAATGATGGTCTTCCATTGTACCTTGGATTATATCCTATTCCTGATTTTTCTTGATTACCAAAGATAGTTATAACAGTATCATCAATATTAATACAAACCTCGCGTACATCTTCAGTTGAAGACTTTAAGTCAAGTATTTTTTATTTATAGTTCTTAATTCTTCTAAAGTTTCTGTTGGTAAAGCTTTTAAGAGATCTCTACATACTTTTTCACTGGGTAATTTATCTACACCTTTAAACTTTTTATATCCTTCATCATTTCTTAATGTTTCAATGTGCATAAATCTTGAGAAACCAAGAATATTTGCATCAATCATGTATTCTATAATTTCTGCAGTATTAAAAGTAGAATTAGCGGCCTTCTTATAGGTTACGCCTTTTTCTAAAATAGTTGGTAATCCTATTATTTGTTTAAAGGATTCCACATAAGAAAAAGTTGCTACAGAAGTAACTTTGGTATCATTAAATTTTGCTTTCATGTTCAAAAATCTAATTTTCTTCTTTAAATTTTTTGATTTTGTTGTAAACTATCCATAGAAATCACCCTTTTGTGTTTTAGTTTTGCAATTATATTTTAACACTTAAAAGGGATGATTTCTTTTAATTTTTTGAACAAAAATCCTTTAATTCCAATGTCTTTCGGCATTACTTGCCGAATACAAGTTTAATATTAGTTTCGTATTTTTTATTTGATTTAATAATACTTAATAAAGAAATCATAGCATATATTCTTTTGTTTGTTATTTCACCTTTTATTCCTAAATCGGATTTTCTATTATATATATTTATATTTTTAAATACTATTACTTTAGCAAAGTTTTACTTGAAATCAAAAATGAAGGAAGAAATTTATATAACATCTTTAGATAATGAAAGAAAATTAAGATATGAATTGGAATTTTTAAAGAGAAAACTATTTGATTCTTTAGAAAAAACAGAAGAGTTATCAATTATTAGAGAAAGAGATAGAATATCAAGAGAGCTTCACGATTCATTAGGACATAAAATTACGGGTATATTATTTCAATTGCAGGCGTGTCTAAAACTTATCGATAAAGATAAAGAAAGATCAATTGAATTACTTGAAAGTTCTATAAAAGAACTTTCAGATACATTGAAACTTATTAGAGAAACAGTTCATAAATTAAAGCCTAAAAATGTTTATGACATAGAGTTTATAAAAAAATTATTGACAATTTCAAGTATTGCAAAACAAATTTTAAATATAGTGGGGATTTAAACAAAATTACATCATTGCATTATGAGTTTTTAATTAATACTATAAAGGAATTATTAACAAATGCGTATAAGTATTCATTTGCATCAGAAATTGATATAGAGTTTACAATATATGATAGTTTTTTAGATTATATTTTAAGGATAATGGAATAGGATGTAAACAGATAAAAGAAGGAATGGGCTTAAATTCCATTCGATATAGAGTATATAATTTTAATGGAAGGATAGAGGTGGATGGTGAAGATGGTTTTATGGTTTTAATATTAATTCCATTAAAAGGTGGGGATATATTTGAAGGTATTAATAGTAGATGATGAAGCGTTAATTAGAGATAGTCTAAAACTTATTTTAGGGTTAGAGGAAGATATTGAAATTGTAGGAACAGCAAAGAATGGACAAGAGGCAATTGAAATATGTAAAAAACAAAATGTAGATGTTGTTTTAATGGATATTAGAATGCCAGTTATGGACGGGGTGTTGGCTACAAAATATATAAAAGATATAAATAGGAATATAAAAATAATAATTTTAACAACATTTAGGGATGATGAATTTATTGAACAAGCAATGAAAAATGGAGCTGAAGGATATATATTAAAAACTCAATCGACTGATAGCATAATAGATACAATTAAAATGGTTTATAAAGGTGTTGCAGTATTTGAAGGAGAAGTTTTAAAGAGTATATCTAATATGTTAAAAGGGAAAGGAAGATGAGTTATAAGGATTTTAATATAACTGAGAGAGAATATGAAATTATAAAACTTGTTGGAGGCGGATTATCAAACAAAGAAATAGCATCAAAGCTGTTTTTAAGTGAAGGAACTGTTAGAAATTATATAACAGGACTTTTAGATAAGCTAAATTTAAGAGATAGAACACAATTGGCAATTTTTTACTTAGAAAATTGTAATTCTAACGAAAAAGAGTAATTTATTTAAACTACTACTGAAATTAATATTAAAATTTATTAGTTTTTAAAGAGGTTAGTACTAAATAGATTATTCATAATGATACTATGATAAAAGTGCTAAGAAAATGAATTTTACTTAGCACTTTTTATCATAGATGATTAATATTAACAATCTATATAGAAGTAGTTTTCTTAATTGCACGTTTATATGTTGGATTATAATCAGTCCAAACATCGGTTCCTGCATCTCTTTCAATTGCAAGATGGAAGGCGTTGATTTCTGCACTTGCTTTATCGGCATTGTGGACAGCTATTGCTTCAAGTGTCATAGGCAACACAGGTGAACCCATTTCAAGTGTTCCGTGATGAGAAAGTATACAATGTTCAAGTTCATATCTTAATGATTGAGGAAAATCAGGAATTTTTGATATAAAGCTATTTAATATTTCAACTCCAATATTAATATGTCCTATAAGTTTTCCTCTTGTTGTATATTTATTTTCTGGGAAGTCAGAAAGCTCAATTATTTTTCCTATATCGTGAAGTAGTGCAGAGGCTACTGCGATATCATAGTTGACATATGGAAAAATATGTGTAAAATTAATTACAATTCTTGCTACTTCAAGTGTATGTTGTGCAAGACCTCCTATGTATGCGTGATGTATTTCTGCTCCTGCAGCTTTTTTAAAAAATTTGTTTTAATATTATCATTTGAGAATATATTATTTAATAATTGCTTTATTTTTTCATTTTGTATAGTTTCAATTATATTAAATAGTTCTTTTTCCATTTGTTCGCTGTTTAGATAGCAAGAGGGTATAACTTTATTTATAAGTTCTTGGCTTGGATTTTCAATTTTTTCGATTTTATTAATATGTATTTGAAGAGTACCTTTGAAATCCTTAGCAACTCCTGAAATATAGGCAAAGCAACCAGGTATTATTCTTTCTGCAATATCAGGATTATCATTCCATATTTTTGCATCATAGTTTTTTATGCCTGAGCTTATTTGTAGATGGTAGTATCCTTTATCGTTTTGACCTACTTTCTTTTCAATTTTCCTTACTACAACAGGTTGATTTTCTATTTTTTCATTTGGAAATAAATTTTGCATAAAATCACCTCGTTAATATTATACATTAAATTTATAAACTTTACACACAAATATTATGATGGAGGGATAAAAATGGAAAAAACATTAGTTTTAATTAAACCCGACGGGGTAGAGAGAGGGCTTGTTGGAGAAATAATAAAAAGATACGAAATGAAGGGACTAAAAATAAGAAATATAAAGTCGGTTGTTCCTACAAGAGAATTAGCAGAAAAACACTATGAAGAACATAAGGGTAAAGAATTTTTTGAAGAACTTATAAAATATTTAACTTCAGGGATGGTAATAGCAATGATATTAGAGGGAGAGAATGCAATAAAGTGTGTAAGAAATATAAATGGTGCGACAAAATATCAAGATGCACTACCAGGGACAATAAGAGGTGACTTTGCATATAAAGATACCTACAATCTTGTCCACGCCTCTGATTGCAGTGACTCTGCAGAAAGAGAAATAAACCTTTGGTTTAAAGAGTGCCACCCAGGTGAAAAGTGAAATGAACCATAATATGGAAAAAGCCTTAGCATATGCTAAGGCTTTTGGTCTGGGTGACTGGACTTGAACCAGCGACCTCAAGAACCCCATTCTTGCGCGCTACCATCTGCGCCACACCCAGATATATTTGACACATATATTATAAAACTAATTTTAAAATAAATCAATACCAATTAGTATAAAGTTTGTTACAATAGAGGTAATCTATTTATATATTTATTGTTTATTATTGATATTTATACCTAATTTAAAAATTACTCATAAAATTTCAATCTCTTTTATAGTTTTTTAAGTATGCTTTTTAACTTTTGATTTTATTAAATTTTTGAAATTTAAGTTGTATTTTATATATTAGGATAGTATAATTATATTGAAGATAAATAAAGCAGACGCTGGGGAGCCTTAGGCTGAGAGGAAGGCAAGACCTTCGACCCTTAGAACCTGAACTGGGTAATGCCAGCGAAGGGAAGCGGAAAAAGTACTCCTTTTTGCGTCTGTATAAAAAAGGAGGTTTTTTTATGCAATTTTGAAGGACTTTTAAAAATTAAGCCCTATGTATGGGCAATACTTGGTGTTTTACTAATCATATCCATTGTATCTATTTATTTAAACAAATCTAAAGAGGATAAAAAGTTTGACACAAGAAAAATTACAACAGCAAGTCTATGCATAGCTCTTTCCTTTGTACTATCTTATATTACAATATTTAAACTTCCACAGGGTGGTTCTATAACATTAGGAAGTATGATTCCTATTTTTATATTTGCATATATCTATGGGGTAAAGGATGGAATAATTGTAGGTGCAGTGTACGGAATACTCCAATTTATTCAAGAGCCTTATATCGTTCATTGGGCACAAGTTTTAATAGATTATCCTCTTGCCTTTGGTGCGTTAGGACTTGCTGGATTGTTAAGAAAAAATATGCCTGTTGGTATGTTGATAGGAGGAGTTGGAAGGCTGTTTTTCCACGTTATTTCAGGTGTTATATTCTTTGGGTCCTATGCACCAGAAGGGCAAAATGTTTTAGTATATTCTTTGGTATATAATTCAACTTATTTATTACCAGATCTTATATTATGTGTTGTTGTAGGGTTTATACCTCAGTTTAAAAATGCTGTAAAAAGGTTAGTAGTAGAAAGAAGTTGAGCCGTGAACAATATTGTTCACGGCCTTTTATGTTAATTGTATGAAGGGGATAACTTATATAGTATTTATTAACTCAAACAAAGCTTTTGCTGCAAGGGCTGGTCCTTCTTTTTCTAAGCCCTTTATACCAAGCTGAGTTTTTATTTGACCAACCTTGATTCCTTTGTTAAACAGCTCTTTAAAATATATATTTATTAATTCATCCGACCTACCTTGCCATTGAAGGGGACCAAAGGGGTTAGCAAAATATGAAGATACAAGACCTACTTCATTAGTGGTTCCCTTTGCAAGCCTTTTTCCGGATTTAAATACATCTATTGCCTTTTCAACATCTGTAAATATTTCAATTGAATTGTCATCTTCAACCTTATCGTAATTATTAGCATATAGGAATAGATCTACCTTATGGCCTTTTACTATTTCCTTATAACTTGATACGGGTATTATGAGTCTGGCATTTGTTTTATCAGGGTTCATAAATATACTTCTATCAATTTCTTTGAAGGCATAGCCTTGATCAAGGTCATCTAATCTTACAAAGGCCCCTATTTCAGTACCATATGCCAGAATATCATTTTCCTTTAATCGTATTGTTCCCATATCGTCAAATATTATCGAAAGTTCACTTACATAGTTTGCCTTAAGGTTTCTAATAGCTTCAAGAGTTTCAGATTTACCAGCACCACTATCCCCAATAAGAATAACATTGGCTTGCTTTCCATTTTTCAATGTAATATTAGCCATTGCTCCGTGGAGAGGTAGATATCCCCTCTTTAGCATTATTAAATTATGAAGTGTTAAGGTCATTTTTTCATATAACCAAAATAATCTATTTCATCGCTGTAGGAAACTAAACCAAGCATTATATCATTTTCTTCATCATTGAAAAACACAGTTTTTGTTTCGCTGCAATTACATCTTGCACCAAAGACATATATTATATCAGGTTTCTTTCCTTGGTATTCTTCTTTTTGGCTATTTCAAACAAGTTACAAAGAGAAATACCGTGAGACATAAAGTCTCTATGAAAATAGATATAGGCTAATAAATCCCCAACTTTTGCAGGAAAGCAAAACCAGTGCCTTGTTGTTATTTTGCAATTATTTAATGGATTTTCAAATACTTCATTAAATGTTCCTTCTCGCTTGTTCTTTTTGGATATACAATGAAGGGGGATCAAGCAAGATATTTTCAATAAATGGAATATTTTTTAGTGGCTCATACAGAGGGGAATTTTCCAGTCATTATTGCTTAAAACAAGGCCTGCGTTGCCTCCTGCGGGGAGTTGTCTATATACATTTGGGGTTATTTGCAATATATTTTCTTCTACCTTTCTGTATAGTGAAAGAATTAAATTAGAAAATTCTTGGTTTGCTTCAATAAAACGTGTCTTTTCAAGACCTTCAGTTATTTTGTTGTTAAATAGGCTCTTTGTCAATAGTTGGGGCGGGCATTAGATTAGAATGCCTGTCCTTTCTTATTTGATAATGATTTTAGCAAGATAGATAGGATGAGGGGAGTTTACCCTTAAAAAATTGCACGACAAAAAGACCAACGATAGTTGGATTTCCTAAAATACAATATTTAACAGATTATTTATTACAACAATGAAGAATTCTATTCCTGAATCTATCAAAATTTCTATAGCCGAAGGCTATTCTTTTAATAACTTTGATTTTATTATTAAATCCTTCTATACAAGCATTTGTATAAGGAATATCAAAAGAATTACAAATCTCATTAAAATATCTGATATAGGTATTTGCACATCTTTTCAATTCATTGATACCACTATTTTGTGCAAGTTTAATCCAATCTTTTAAGAGGACACGAGCTTCGTTAGAAGAAGGTGAAGCATCAATAATACTCAATAACTTTTCCTTTAAAGTGTGGGCAATTGCTAATTCACTATTATAAGAAAACATAACTTGTAAAGCTAACTTTGAATCTGTATCAAGTAAGCCATATCTTTTTAAAATAAGCTTTTTACTTCTTTTAAAGTATTTTCTTAATTTAATTGATAGTTCTCTTTGGATACGTTTTCTTACCGCTTCTACTGCCCATATGACTTGTCTAATATAGTGAAATTTATCTATAACAATTACAGCATTTTTGAAATAAGTTTTAGCTAAATCAATATAGGGTTGCCACATATCACAAATAAAGTGTGTAACGCTATCGCGATTTTTAATTTTTCTAAAATAATCTATAAGAATATGCTCTTTTCTATCTTTAATAATGTCTAGTATTTTATGATTAACAGGATCGACTATTGCACAATGATATTTAGAACCACCAGAGTTACCTTTAAATTCATCTATAGATATTATTTTAGGTAAATTAGTAGGAGAAGAGTAAGATACATTATCAAAAATACGTTTTATAGTATCGATAGATAGATTAGTTTTTCTAGCAACTGATGTCATACTATATTCATTAGATAATTCATAAATTACAAACATAGCTAATCTATTAGTTATTCTATGATAACGAGGTAAAAATTCTATATGTTCATAAAATTTTTTGCCGCAGGCATTACAACGATATCTACGTTTTTTAAGAATGATAAAAGTATGTTTAAAGAATAAGGGTATGTCTTTAATACGCTGAATTCTATAATCGTGAACTCTTGTAACTTTGGAATTACAATTAGGGCAAGTACAAATTTTTTCTTAGTTTCTAAGTATATCTCAATGTACGTGTCATTATGAATAATCTTTTTATAATAACATCTTTAAAACCTAATAAATTTTTGATAGAATTATTAGTGTGCACTTGATGGATGCCTCCTTTCAGGTAAGGTTTTTGTTTGGTTATTTTAATTTTACCAGGTGTCTAATCAGGTGCACATATTTTTTGTAAAAAATATGCTGGGTCTACGCCCCAACATTTATTATAGAACCGTTAAATATTAATGTATATCTTTCAATTTTACGCCAGTATCTATACAAGTCCTCTACAAAATCAATTAGTTCTTCTTTTGAATTTGAAAATACGCAGTATTTTTCATTTATTTTTATTATTTCATCAAGATTTAAAATAGAAAGTAACTTAAATAATGATATAATTTCTTTATTCATAATTGCGAGGTCGTCGGTATATAGTTTGCTTGATAGAAATCTATATACTTTTGTATTTGAATTTTTAGATTTTGAAAGATAAGTTGATAAAACCTTCTCAAATCCTTCGCTATCAAGCACCTTTTCGTAGGAGTCGCAGTAGTAGGAAGAAAAGTTTATCATTGCTTTGTTGTTGCTTAATGAAAATGCTTTGTACATAATAGACCTCCTTGAAAGTTTCCAAAACAAATCTTGCAATTATTATACAATTATTCTGTGGTGCTTGTCAACGATTTAAAGTATTTTATTTTGATTTATATAGATTTATAATTTCATTTACGTATTTTTTAGATTGGTACGCAGATTTTGGGATATACCTATATTTATGCTAATGGAATCAATTTGGATACCAAATAGTGTAATCTTTGTATTTTTGTAAAACATTATATCGTGATGAAATTTATAGGGAGGGTTAAATTCAAAATTAGGGATTATAATAGTACTTCCAGGGTGTAGATTAAAATCAACTGCATCAACTATAATTATGTCATTATATTTATTTAAAATATCATTTATAAGGGAAGTGTCTGTTTCGCAAATTATACAATTTATTCCCTTTTTCTTCAGAATATGTCCAAGTACAATACCTATTCCATCATCACCCATTAAAATATTACCTATGCACAAAATGGTTTTCATTTAAAAGGACTCCATCTTTACTTACTAAGTGGGTTGCACAGGATACACAGGGGTCAAAGGAATGAACAGTTCTTATAATCTCTATTGGGTTAGATGTATCTTCTATGTAAGTTCCTATTAGAGCCTTTTCAAGGGGGCCTTTAATACCATCATATGTAGGAGATAGGTTAAATGCTGATGGTGTTATTATATTGTATTGAAGGATTTTTTTATTTTTTATTTCTACTTTGTGGTATAGTGCTCCCCTTATGGTGTCAGTAATACCTATTCCAGTTCCATCTAAAATATCTTTGGCTATTGAGTTTTTATTCATAACTGCTTCCTTTAGCATTTCCTTTACTTTTTCTGCAATTAAATTTGTTTCAAAAACCCTTGCTCTAATTCTGCTCATTGTAGAACTTTTAATCCAACCCTCATTTATAGAGTTTCTTGCAAGTGGACCTGTTTCTACAGGAAGGTTTAAATATCTTGGTGCTTTTATAAAGGAGATGTCATCTAAAACTTCATATTCTTTTATATCATTTAAGTTTAATTCTTTGTATTCTTTATTAATAAAACTTCCTTTTTGCAAAGAGTAAATTCAGCAGTATCATCGAAAAGGCCAAAGCTTAAATAGTTTCCGCCTGAATCACCGATATTATAGTAGTCATTATAATATTTTTCTATAATAAAATAGTCCTCTAACATAGTTTTACAGAATTCTAAAATTTCATCTGCTATTTCAACTGCTTTGGAATATTCATAGGGATTAATTTTTGTTGTAATACCTCCAAAGACAATTCCGTGATTATGAGGAGCTTTACCACCAAAAATACTTAATCCCTGATGAGCTAATGTTGAATAGTACAAGGATTTTATATAGTTATTTCCAATTTTAATCTCTAAATCCCTTGGAATTCTACTTTTAAAGTTTTCAGTTTCAACATTTACAAAGTCTGGAACGGAAAATAAATAAAATTGTCTAATATGATTTTGTAATATATCAAACCCGTGGATGATGTTTCTAATAATACTTGAGTTATAATCAATATCAAGGTTAGAACAATCCTCAAGAGCTCTGCTTGAAGCAATGCTGTGAGCAGAAGAACAAATACCACATATTCTTTGGGTCAAATAAACTGCATCTTGAGGATGTCTATCTAAAAGTAATTTTTCAAAACCTCTAAACATTGTTCCTTTACATTGGGCATCAACTACAGTATTATTTTCTACCTTAACTATAATAGTTAAAAAACCACTTATTCTGGTTATTGGACTTAAAACTATTTCCATTTAAACTTCATCCTCCTTAAACAGCGTATAGTTTGGGAAATCCTTTGAAGAACATCCAATACAAGGTGAGTTTACTCCTATAGGCCATTTTATATAACCATTCCATCTTGTATAGGGACAAGGTGCCTTTGTTGAAGGTCCAACGCAACCAATTTTTAAATAGCAGCCTATATCTCCAACCTTTTTAGCAAAAATATTTCTTTCAAAAATGTCCTTCTTTCACAAAAGTCGTGGATTGTATTTGCATATAGATATAGAGGTCTTCCTATAGGGTCTAATTCTATCTCTTTTTCTTCAATAAGGTTTAATAAAAGAGATGCCATCCAATTACCTGAAACAGGACAACCAGGCATTTTTATTATTTTTTATTGGGTATAACTTCGCTTAAGGCCTTTGATTCAGATACATTAGGGTATGATGCAGAAATCCCTCCAAAACAGGAACAAGTACCTGCTGAAACAATAAATTTAGCATTTTCAGATGCTGCTTTTACTGCTTCGAGTGCAGTTATATATCTATCCTTGTAGTAACCAATTATGTTGTATTTTCCATTATCCCTTGTAGAAATAGCACCCTCTACAACAAGAATATATTCACTATTTTCTATAGTGTAAAAAATGCACCCATTGCCTTTGTACCAAAGGGATACATTTCACTGTTGCTGAAGGTTATATTAATCTTTTGTTTTATAAATTCGAAGGAGGGATTTTCGCTGTTTAAAAACGATATAATGTTTCCTGAGCAACCATTAGTTTCAAGCCAAATAAGGTTCATTTTTACTCTCCTTTTTAGATTTCTAATAGATTTTATGAATTATAGAAGTAAATATATTCAAGGTATAGTAAAAACTTTGTGAGAAAAAATAAATTATAGGAAGGAGTGATACTATGGATGAAATATTCAAAAGAAGAAGCATAAGAAAATATCAATCGAAGCCTGTTGAGAAGGAAAAGATTGATGATCTTTTACACGCAGCAATGGCAGCACCATCAGCAGGAAATGAACAGCCTTGGCATTACATAGTTATAGATGACAGGAATATATTAAACAATATTGCAAATACTCATCCTCACGCTGCAATGTTAAAGGAGGCACCGGTTGCAATACTTACCTGTGCTGATTTAACAAAGGAAAAATATGAGGGTTTTTGGGTACAAGATTTATCGGCATCTACTCAAAATATTCTTTTAGAAGCCGTAAGTCTTGGACTTGGAACAGTATGGATAGGCGTATATCCAAATGAAACCAGAGTTAATGAAATTGTAAAGATGTTTGGATTACCATCTAATATAATTCCATTTTCGATAGTTGCAGTAGGATATCCAGATGAGTATAAGGATGAAACAGATAGATATGATGCAAATAGAGTACATTATAATAAATGGTGATATATAAAGTAGTATAAAGTTTTAGAAGGGTATTTTGGTTTAGCCCCGTGAAAGGATTCTATGCCTTTATAAGTCCAATAACGGGGCTTATTTACTTATATATTTTTAATTAATTTTTTATATGTTATAATACCTGTATAAGGTATAAGGGGGGTGACATAATGAAGATTGTACAGAAGATAAAAGAACTAATTAAAGAAATCTATAACGATTATAAAGAATCTGGTAATATTTATAGAACTGGATGCGGATGAGGAGTAAACCCATATTATAATGAACGTGCTCTGGAGGAGCACGAAAAAAGTAAGATTAAAAGATAAAAGTTGTTTACATTTGTTATGTAAAATAATATAATATAGTATAAATACCTATAGAGGGTATAAATGGAGGTGGAAATATGGAAATAAAAATTACTCAGTCTGCTGCTGAGGAATTAAAGAAAAAATTAGAAGGCAAGGAGCAAAATATTGGAGTTAGAGTTTATGTTGCAGGTGTTGGATGAGGTGGACCAAGTTATGGTTTAGCTCTGGATGAGCAAAAGAAAACTGATAATGTTTATGAAGTGGAAGGAATTAAAGTCATATTTGATAAGGAACTTTCGAGATATACAAGGGGTTTCATAATTGACTACAGAAATTCCTTCTTTGGTAAAAGATTTGTGGTTGATCAGTTATACGGAAGAGGCGGATGTTCCTGCTGATAAAAAGAGTGCCAGAAATGGCACTCTTTTAAAACTTAAAAAGATCATTTTTAATTTTCTTAAATAATGGAGGTAGATTCATTGTAATTACTTTATCCTCAAGATATTTTAAGTTTCCTCCAATATTTTTAAATATCAATTTATTTGCAACAAGAAGCTGATGATTTAACCCAAACTTATTAAAGAAAAAGCTGTTGAACTTTTTATTACCGTACTTTGGATCTCCAACTATTGGATTACCTAAATGTGATAAATGAGCTCTTATTTGATGGCTTCTTCCTGTTACTAAGTCAATTTCCACTACAGAAGCAATACCAACAGATTCTACATTTAATATTTTAGTTATTATTTCTTTGGAATTTTTTATTTTTTTATCTAATATCATTACTTTATTATTTCTTTCATTTTTGGTTATATATCCTATGTACTCACCAGCAGCAATTTTACCTTTTACCAATGCAGTATATATTTTTGTATTCCACCAAGTCTAATTGCTTCGTTTATTTGCTTAAGTGAATCGTAGTTTTTAGCAAAAATCACAAGACCCTCTGTATTTCTATCTAATCTGTTGCAGGGTGATGGTGCAAAGGTTTTTCTTCATCTGGATTATATTCACCCTTATCATAAAGGTAAGCCCATACTACGTCTGTAAGAGTTATTTCGTTTCCTTCATCAGGATGAACTAACTGATTAGGTCTTTTTCTACAATCAATATGTTTTCATCTTCATAGGCTACGCTAATATCATAATCAATTTCCAAGAACTTTTTAGTTTCTTTTTCTTATCTGGATTTATTTCAATATTAAAGCTTAAAATATCACCTTCATTTAATATGTATTTTTCGCTCTGCTTTTTACTGTTTATTTTTATTTCACCTTTTCTTATAGATTTATATATAGCTCCAAGAGACATATCCTTTAAATATTTTCTAAGGAATTTATCAAGTCTCTGACCTGCCTCATTTTTAGTTATAACAATTTCCTTCATATCATC
Source organism: Caloramator sp. mosi_1 (assembly GCF_028622835.1). Lineage (GTDB taxonomy): Bacteria > Bacillota > Clostridia > Clostridiales > Caloramatoraceae > Thermobrachium. The sequence goes on from NZ_CP117677.1 coordinate 1,718,541, forward strand.
ACCTCATAAAATTATAGTACAATTTATATTATATATATTATCAGCATAAGTCAACAAAAAATAAATAAGTATTTAATTTTAGATATAAGGATAAATTATTTAAATTATTTCATATATTTTATTAAAAAAATATTTTGGTGGTTTTATGAGAAATAAGATAATTAGAGTGGCTATAATCCTATTTATTGTTTATTTAGCTTATATAAATTATTATAAAGCAGCCTTTGAATTTGTATTTAATTTTAAAAGTGATTATTCTACTTTAAAATCAATAAAATATCACGTACTAACAGAAAGTTATAGTGAAAGTCAAGGTAAATTTGTAAAGCATCAAGATGTCTATTTTATATATCCCAATAAGCTAAGAATTGATACAGTAAGTGATACAAAAACAACTGAAATATATAACAGTGAAAAGCACTACTACTATGATGAAATAACTAATAAGATAAGGGTGAAATTGTCCTTTCCTCCAAAGGAACCATATGTGGTAGAAATCTCTAAAAAGGTAATTGATGTAATTAACTCAGGAAGATACGAGTTTTTGGATATGAAGAAAAGAATAACTTAAAGATGGAGGTTCTTGGGATTAAGAATAAAATAGACCAAAACAACTATATGCATAAAATTTGGATAACAGAGATAAATGGTGTTTTACTACCAATGAGAGAGGAATATTTTATCAATGGTCAAGTAGTAGAAAAAGTGAGTATACCTATGAAAAAGTAAATGAAGATATTGAAAAAGTGTTTTTGAAATAGAAAGTTTACCTAAGGTTGAAGTAGTTGATGATGGATATTTGGCCAAGCATTTTGAAACGATGGAACAGGCAAGAAAATACCTTAATTTTAAAGAGGTACTTCCCACAAACTACATCCCTATATATATTTCTGTTAGTCCTCCTTCAAATAATCCTTGCTTGACGGTAGTATATCTTATTAACAACAAAAGAATAATATTAAGTGAGTGGGTAGGAAATCTGGAGTTTAATCCAAATGCTAAAATGGGCAATATAAATGTTTTAATAGTAGAGAATAGTTCTGTCATTTTTATTAAATGGGTTAAGGATAATCTTGTATATGAAATTTGTGGTGAAAAACAAAGTTTAAATGATATAATAAGGATTGCAGAGGAGATTACAAAGGCAAAATTTATATTACAAGGAGAGTGAGTATGAATAGATTAATTTTTACAGTTGAAGATAATGGTGTAGGAGTTAAAATATCAAACTACTTAAAATATGAAAAGAATATGTCAACAAGGTTGGTGCGTAAACTATCAAGAAGGGGTAACATATTAGTAAATAATAAGCCTATAAAAATGGATTATGTTTTAAAATCAAATGATAAAATCGAAGTTATTTTAGACACAGAAGAAAGCCAAGATATACTACCAGAGGATATACCTGTTGATATTGTTTTTGAAGATACCGACTTGTTAATTGTAAATAAACCTCCCTTTATGGTTGTACACCCTACAAAGGGGCATCCAACTGGTACTCTTTCTAATGCAGTAATGAACTATTTTAAAACCACTAACCAAAATTCAATAGTAAGGCTTGTAAATAGATTAGATAGAGATACCTCTGGGCTTGTTATTATTGCTAAAAGCCAATTTGCACATCAGCAAATGGCAACAAAAATGGAAAAGGATGAGATTGAAAAATATTATATTGCTGTTGTAGAAGGGTGTATTGAGGGAAAAGGAACAATTGATTTACCAATAGACAGACCTTCTTTAGACTCTATAAAAGAGAAGTTATGGAATCAGGTCAAAGAGCAGTTACACATTATGAAGTATTAAAATCTTCAAAGGATATGAGTGTGGTTTTAATAAGGCTTGAAACAGGAAAGACGCATCAGATACGAGTACACTTTAGCCATATAGGTCATCCATTAATTGGTGATACCTTATATGGAAAAGAGAGCACATTAATTAACAGGCAGGCACTCCACGCTTACAAGCTTAGATTCAAGAGTATTAGGGAAGATAAAATAATTGAAGTGGTTGCAGATATACCTGAAGATATAAAAAGCTTGATTAAATATATCGAAAAATGAAGTAAATTGTATATAATTTTTTGTTGAATATGAATAAATTGTATAGTATAATTTAAATAAAGTAGGAAGAGCGAGATGCGCGTTGAGAAAAGTGGCAGAGCCGCTTGCACTCGCTCTTCTTTTTATTATTTAACTCTTTCTCTATTCCTAAAGAATGTTCCAATATAAACTGTTAGTGGGATTGCTATAAGATGAAGTATAATCCAATAAGTCCAACCCATTCTTGGTGTATACATAAATCATTCTCCTTTCTATTCAATTCCTTTATTTCTTCTCATTGATGCTCCCCAATATAGAAGTAGTGGTATTGCTATGATATGTAAAAGTAACCACCAGCCCCATCCAATGTTTGGAGTTAAATTATACATAGGAACACCTCCTTTTATATATTCTACTTGTATTTTTTACTAAAATCTAAAGATTATACATAAAAATGCTTCTCCATTTACTTGGAGAAGCTGAGTTTTTGGGTTAATATGAAGACAGATGCATAAATTAAATAGCATATTAAAATAAACATTTGAACAGGAAGGAGTTTTACTAAAATTGAACCAATAATATATACCAATACTCCAATCAAAAGAGGTATGATTATGTTTTTATAAAAATCAAAATTAAATCCCTTAAGAGTTTTATAAATACAAGTCAGGTTAATAATTGCTCCAGTAGCTCCAGAAATAGCAAAATTAATACAATATCCATATATATTTATCTGAGGTATTGCCATAAGAAAATATATTAATGTTATGTCAATAAGAGAAACAAAGATAGAATTAATTAAAAGATTAAATTGCTTACCCAGTCCGTTTAATATAGAGAAGGTTAATATTTCAAAATAAACAATAGGCAAACCAATTGATAAATAATATATTAGATTTCCTACAGATGAATCTTTATAAATAAACATTGAAATTTCCTTTGAAGAATTAAGTAAAATAGCACAGGATGCAAAGGCAACAGCCATAGCAAATTTAATTGTAGTATTTATTCTGTGATTTAATATCTTGTAGTTTTTAAATGCAATTTCTTCAGAAATTGAAGGTATTAATAAAGTGCTTAAGGAGGAAATTATTATGGCAGGGAAAAATACAACGTTCATAGCCATCCCCTGAAGTTTACCTAACATAGATATTGATTCCTCATAGGGTAATCCTGCAATATGTAGTCTTTTAGGGATTAATATTGCGATTATTGAACTAAACATTGTAGACAAAATACCATTTAATGCAAGAGGAATAGACAATTTAAGAAGATTAAATAAAAGTTGAAGGCTATTATCGGATTTACCCGTTGGAGGATTTTGATGTTTAAAATTAATAAAACATATGAATAATAATATCAAACTTGTTAGCTCTCCTATGGATAGGGCAAGATAGGCAGCTGCTGACTTAATATTTATATCGTATCCCTTTAAAACTTGAATTAATAGGTATATGCTAAGTATCCTAATTGCTTTTTCAAGAACGTCAATTATTGCAGGTTCTAATACCTTTTGATACCCATAGAAAACTCCTTTAAATATAGAGGAAATTGAGACGATAATAAGTGCAGGACAAAAGCAGAGTATACTAAGTTGAGTTCTATCATCATTTAATATATTTTTGAAACAAAACTGGATAAAAGTATAAGAATAGCCGTTATAAAGATTGACCAAATAATTTCAAATATGCAAGCAATTTTAATAGTATTGTATAATTCACGTGTTTTTCCGAGGGCTTTTTTCAGCACTTATTTTAGAAATAGATACTGTAACACCACCACCAGTAAAGAAAAGAAACATTGTATATAGAGGAGAAACAAGCTGGTAGAGTCCCATTCCCTTTGAACCAATTTCACGAGATAAAATTACTGTAAATAAAAAGGCGAGTGCACCTGTTAAAATGTTAGATAAAGTTAATATAAAGGTATTTATAAAAAATTTAGAACGCATTTTACACCCCTATTAACATTTTACATACTATAATAATATGGTGTATTTTTTTTATTATGAAAAGTTAGGGTGAAATGAAGTAAAATAAATTATATAGAAAAAGTGCCGCAAGTAAGATTACGGCACCTTTTTAAAATTATTTTAAGTTTTCAGGATTTAATCCTTCAAGTTCTGGAATTACAAATCTTCCATCTTTTCTTATTAGAACGTCGTCGAAGTAGATTTCTCCTCCACCGTATTCAGGAGTTTGAATATAAACTAAATCCCAGTGTATAGCTGATTTATTTCCATTAAATGCATCATCGTAGGAGCTTCCTGGTGTAAAGTGGATAGAACCTGCTATTTTTTCGTCAAATAGAGTATCTTTCATAGGTTTAGTTATATATGGGTTAACACCTATGGCAAATTCACCAACGTATCTTGCACCTTCATCAGTATCAAATACCTTATTTATTCTTTCTGTATCATTAGCTGTTGCCTTTACTATTTTACCATCTTTAAACTCAAGTCTTATATTTTCATAAGTAAATCCTTGATATTCAGCTGGTGTATTGTATGTTATGTATCCATTTACAGAATCCTTAACAGGAGCAGTATAGATTTCACCATCTGGTATGTTCATCTTACCGTCGCACTTTACTGCAGGAATTCCTTTTATTGAGAATGTAAGATCAGTTTGAGGTCCTACTATTCTTACCTTATCTGTTTTGTTCATAAGTTCAACTAATGCATCCATTGCCTTTGACATTTTTGAATAGTCAAGGTTACATACATTGAAGTAAAAATCTTCAAATGCTTCTGTACTTGTATTTGCAAGTTGAGCCATTGATGGTGATGGGTATCTTAGTACAACCCATTTAGTTTTTGGAACTCTAATCTTTCCGTGTACTTCACTCCAGAAGTACTTGAAGTATAGATCCATTCTTTCTGATGGAACATCAGACAACTCTGATGAGTTATCACCTGAACGAATACCTATGTATGCGTCCATATCGCTCATTCTTGCAGCTTCATATTTAGCCATCATCTTCATTTGTTCTTCTGTTGCACCCATTAATATAGCTCTGTCAACAGATTTGTTTTTTATAGTAACAAATGGGATAGCACCTACCTTGTAGGCTTCTTTTACAAGTTCCTTAACAAGAGGAAGTTCAAGTCCTATAGTTTCAATTAGAACTTTTTCACCCTCTTTAAGTCTACAAGAATAGTTAATTAGATTATGGGCTAATGTTGTTATTCTTGGATCTACCATTTCAGTTACCCCTGTCTTTATACTATGTGCAAGAATATTATAACACGAATTTTGAAATTTTACAAAAATATTATTTATTTTATGAAAGAAATATTTCAGTTTTCCATAAAAATTTGTTGTTATTTTTTTAAAAAACTATTTACAACTTGTCGAAAATTAGCTAAAATAATAAAAGTGTGTTGGAAAAACGTAAGGTCTTAAACATAAAAATTTAAAAGCTCCACCTGTAAAATGCCTATAAAGGCATTTTTTTTATTCCCCTTCATATATTTTAGGTGAATAAAAAGTAGGGGGAATAAGATGAAAAATAAAAAGGTGTTAATTGTTTTGATTTTAGTTTTATCTTTAGGAGTCCTATCTATAAATTTTTTCATAGGGATTAATGAAGAATCTTGTGATGTAACAACTAAAGTTATTGTACAGGATGGATATAATGTAAAAAACAAATTGAGGGACTCAAGGAGCCTACAGCATTTGTAGTAGATTTAAATGGAAATTTTTATATTGCTGAAAAGGTAGATAATGAAATTGTTATAAATAAATATTATAGGAATGGCAAAAATGAAACAATAGCAAAGGGCTTTAGTTATCCAATAAACTCAATTTTAATATACAAGGATTATTTGTTAGTATCCCATAAGGGGAAGATAAGTAAAGTTTCAGATAAAAAGGTAGAAGATATAATAACTGGTCTTCCAAGCTATGGTGATTATTCAAATAATGGTATTCAAATAGGTTATGATGGTTACTTATACATCTGCCAAGGCTCAGCAACTAATTCTGGTGTTGTTGGAATTGATAATTATGAAAGAGGATGGCTAAAAGAAAATCCATATTTTCACGATTTTTATCCTGTTGATGTTGTGTTAACTGGAATAAATTTCAAATCATCTAATCCAATGACGGAGGAAAAAATGATAAGGCTACAACAGGTGCCTTTATGCCCTTTAATATGCAGTCTGGTAAAGATTCGGTAGTTAAAGGTAAAACTCCAGGAAATGCAAGCATATATAGGACATACGTAGGTTCAACTAATCTTGACTTATTTGCTTACGGAATAAGGAATCCAATTAATATTGTATTTACCCACGATAATAAAGCTTATGTTTCAGTTCAAGGAATGGAAAATAGAGGACAAAGGCCTATAGATAATGGGTGCGATTATATATATGAAGTTAAAAAGGAGACTGGCTTGGATGGCCTGACTATGAAGGTGGGGAACCTGTTACTTTAAAAAATTTAAACCTAAGAATTCACCTCAACCTCAATTTATAACCCAGATGCATCCAACAACAACACCTCCAAAGCCCCTTATAGCCTTTAATGAAAGTGGAAGAATAGGAGTTATGGATATATCAAGACAAAATGCTTTTGGGTTTGTAGGTAGTTTATTTATACCATTTAAAGCTGGTAAAAACGAAGAGGCAAAAATAATTGCCTATGATATAAAAAATAATATGTCAGTTGATTTTATAAAAAATAAAGAAGAAAAAATAATAAAGGAGCCTATACAGTGTAGCTTTTCTAAAGAAGGTATATTGTATATATTAGATAAAGGGAATGGATGTATATATTCGGTTGAAAAAATCGAAGAAAACCATCAAGGTTTTAATAAAATATATATCCCTGTTGAGTATTTAATAGGAACAGTAGTAATAGCTTTAATTGTAATACTTATAATTCAAATAAGAAAAACTAAATAATACAGGTGGATAATTGTTATAAAAAGGATTAAAATAAATATAAAAATAAAAACAGGGATGATGAATTATGAGTTTTATAGAAAATTCCTATTCAACAATTTTTAAAGGAATGCTTAAGGTTGTAAATCCTATTAAAAAAGGATAATTAAAACTGAATGTAAAGTACATCAATATATAAATAATCAAGCATTAATCATTTTAAAAAATGATGGATATGAATATGCCTATAGAGAAATGAGTGCATATATAGATAAAATAAATGAAGGAGTTATATGGGCGGATCAGGATTTTAAAAGTAGCAATCATTTTTACAATCCACAAAGAAGTAAAGGCCTCTATGGATGTAGTAATGCTCTTAAGGAATGTTCTTATTATTATGCAAGGGCATTAACAAAGTATAAAAAGGGAGACAAGGATAAAGCCTTTTTTATCTTGGAGCAGCTTGTCATTTAGTTCAAGATGTTACAGTACCTCAACACGTAAATGTAAAATTGCTTGACAGCCACAGAAAATATGAGCAATGGATAATTAAAACCTATAGACATCACGAAAGCTTTAATGCCTATGAAGGTGGTATATATTTTAAATCAATAAAGGAGTTTATTGAATTTAATGCAAATTCCTCTATTAGAACATATTATAAATTTAAAAATGAGTTGAATGAAGAACTTAGATATTATAAAATAACATCTGTTATATTAAAATTGGCACAACGTACAACAGCTGGATTGATGTTAAAATTCTTTAATGACATAATAAAGCTAAAAAATTTATCTGAGGAGTGATGATTTTGTCTATAATTACGTGGAAGCCTGGTACTATGCTATATCCCGTACCTGCAGTATTAGTGTCCTGTAGCTATGAAGGGATAGACAATATAATAACTATTGCTTGGGCAGGAACAGTTTGTACCAATCCACCTATGGTTTCAATATCAATACGTCCTGAAAGATATTCCTACGATATAATAAAAAAATCGGGTGAGTTTGTTATTAACGTTCCAAACAAAAATTTAGCCTTTGCGACGGATTTTTGTGGTGTAAAATCAGGAAGAGATGTTGATAAATTTGAGGTTTTAAATTTAACAAAGCAAAAGGCATCGGTGGTTAATGTTCCTTTAATTAAAGAGTGCCCTCTTTCATTAGAATGTAAAGTTAAGGATATAGTTAATCTTGGAAGTCACGATATGTTTATTGCGGAGGTTGTAGCAGTAAATGTTGATGACAAGCTTTTAGATGAAGGAGGAAAACTACACTTAGATAAAGCAGAGCTTATTTGTTATAATCACGGACAATATTGTGTTGTTGGTAAAAGCTTAGGTAAGTTTGGCTTTTCAGTAGAGAAGAAAAAGAATAGAAAAGAAGAGGTAAATAATTTCTGCCTAAAAGGCAGGAATTATTTTTTTAATTGAATTTTATAAATATATAAAAGTTGGGGTGGTTTATATGAAAAAAATATATGTAGATATAAGAAATACTGATTTTGGGCAAAATATTATTGATGTGTGTAATGGTGGGGATAGTGTTATAAACCAAATAATAAGTAGTAGATACAATAACATCGAAAAGGATATATCATATATAAAACAATTAAAAAATAATAGTTTAAAATATGATTCTTGTATATTTTTCTTTGTTTTGTCAAGGGGTATATCAAAGCTTAAATTTAATAAAATATTAAAATCACTAACTAAAGTTCTACAAAAGGAAGTAAAGTATACATTTGGGATGTTGTAGAAAAAATAAGCTGTTTTCAAAGTACGAAATTAATGTAGAATCTGAATTTGGATTATATAAATTTCCAATTAATACTTATTTTAAACCCTATAGTGTTAAATTTCTTGACATCATTAAAATTTTAGAAAATAATAGTTTTATAATAAAAAATAGCCTAATAAACCAAGGTATAGTATATATAGAAGCAGTATTTAAAGGGGAGGAAATAAAGGTTAAAAATGAAGGTTATATTAGCAGCATTAAATGCAAAATATGTTCATTCAAATTTAGCAATAAGATATTTAAAAGAGAGATAGAGGAGTATGATGTTGAATTATATGAGTCCTCCATCAATGATGATATTTTAAAGATTTCTTTTGACATATCACAAAAAGAACCAGATGTAGTAGCATTTTCTTGTTATATATGGAATATAGAAAATACTTTAAAGGTTGCAGACACAATAAAAAATATAAACGAAAATATAAAAATAGTTTTAGGTGGTCCCGAGGTGTCCTTTGATTCAATTGAGTTATTAAATAAATATAGCTTTATTGATTTTATAATAAAAGGTGAAGGAGAAAGGGTAATAAAGCCATTAATAGATTGTATACATATGCAACATTTAGAAGGCTTAAAAAATATAAAGGGACTAACCTATAAAGAAAATAACAAGATAATAGATACAGGATTTGCAGATACTATTATAGATTTAGATAGTATAAAATTCCCTATGAAAATGAGATACCAGATAAAATAATCTACTATGAAGCCTCAAGAGGTTGTCCTTTTAGATGTAGCTATTGTATGTCTTCGATTGATAAAAAGGTTAGGTTTCGAAGTTTAGACTTAGTTAAAAAGAACTTAAGTATTTAATTGATAACAATGTAAAACTTGTGAAATTTGTAGATAGAACCTTTAACGCGAATAAAGACTTTTCAAGGGAGATATGGAAATATTTAATTGAATTAAATCCTTCAACAAGTTTCCATTTTGAAATAGCAGCAGACTTATTAGAAGATGAAGATTTAAGAATTTTAAAGGAGGCACCACAAGGGCTTTTTCAGTTTGAAATAGGAGTACAGAGTACAAATAAAAAGTATTAGAAAACATAAATAGATGTATGAACTTTGACAAGGTTAAGAGCAATATAGATAAAATACTTGAACAAGGCAATATTCATTGTCATTTGGATTTAATAGTTGGTCTTCCTGAGGAGGATATAAATTCCTTTAGAAAATCCTTCAATGAGGTTATGAGTATTAAACCTGATGAATTACAAATTGGTTTTTTAAAGGTTCTTAAGGGTTCTCCAATTTATTATGATAAAGATAAATATGGAATAAAATACTGTGGTTATCCTCCGTATCAGGTAGTAAAAACAAGTTGCTTAAGCAGCACTGAAATAAACTGGCTTTTAAAATTTGAGGAAGTTTTTGAAACCTTCTATAACAGCCATATATTCGAAAGGACTATTACTTACGTTTTTAGCTATATATATGATTATTATAATTTTTTAAAGAGTTGACGGATTATTTAATTCATAAAAATTTTTTAGAAAGAAGCATAGGTTTGCAAGAAAAGTTTTTTCAAATTTTTAATTTTTTAAATGAACGTTTTGAAGGAAATACTATAAGGGACTTGCTAATATATGATTATTTATATAATACAAAGAAGATAAACTTACCATATTTTCTAAAAAGCATATAGATAACGAATTGGAAATTAAAATCAAAAAATGCAAAGATAAGATAATTAAAGAATTAAATTTAACAAATCTAAAGGGGCTTTTAATTTTACCAATGTGTGTAGATGCTAAGAAAATTAATAGGGAGTTGAGTTTGATTTCTCTGATTATTTGATAATATTTGACTTAAAAAATAACACGCATTATAAAATAGATATGAAAAAATATATAAATGAATATGAATATGAAAAAATACAAAAATATAATGAAAAATCGACAAAAATGACTTTTATTTTTCAAAAAATTTAGTATAATAAAGTTAAAATTTTTAAATATTTAATCTGAAAAGGTGGTGATACTTTGGCTCTGGATGTGGTAAAGAAAATTAGTGAGATTGAAAGGCAAGGGGAAGAATTAATTAAAGAGGCACAAAAGAAGGCAAATGATATTTTAAAAGAGGCAAAAGACAAAGCAGAAAATATTAAAAAAGATGCACAGGAGAGTGCAGATGTCTTTTACAGACAAGTAATTGAACAATACGAAAACGAAGCAAAAATCAAATTGAGCCAATGATTGCAGAAGCAGAAAGGAAGAAAAAGGAGATAACCAATATACCTAAAGAAAAGATGGATAAAGCCATAAATATGGTTATTGAGAGGATAGTGAATAGTTATGGCAATAGTTAAGATGAAAAAAGTAACCATAACAGGTTCAAGAGAGGATAAATATAAAATTTTAAAGGCTCTTCAAAGGGCATCTGCAGTCGAAGTAATTGACCTAAAGGAAGTATTAGGAGAAGAATTAGATGGAATAAGTTTTGAAAATAAGACAGTAACAGAAACTGAATTTAATTTTAATAGAGTAAAGCAGGCATATGAATTTCTAAGAGTCTTTAGTGATAGTAAAAGGGAATTTTGCAAAAAGAGAAGTTTTAAACATTGAGAATTTTGAGAATATTGCAAATAATTTTGATTGGATGGATATCTGTAGTAAAGCAAAATCATTTGAAGAAGAAATAAACAATCTAAAGGCTAAAAAATCAAAGTTAGAATTACAAATTGAACATTACAACATTTGGAGCAATTTTGATGTATCCTTGAATGACCTAAATATGCTTAAGAGGGTATCTTATTTCATAGGTACTGTATCTAAAAAATATGAGGTATCAATGTTAGAAGAATTGAAAAATGTTGAAGGAATATACATAGAAAGAGTGTCGGAGAAACAGCAGGACCTAAATATTTTTGTCATCTGTCATAATGATGATTACAACCAAGTCTATGAGATTTTAAAGAAATACGGTTTTACAAAGCTTACTCTTGAGCTTGAGGATACACCAAAGAATATAATTACTAAGTTGAACAACGAAATTAATGAGATTTCATCAAGAGAAGAGGAAGTAGTTAATAGTGCTAAAAGACTTGCAAAATCTATTGATGATTTAGAAAAGGTATACGACTATTTTAATTCACAGATTGAGCTTGAAAGGCAAGTATCAAAAATAATAAATACAAAGAGATCGGTAGTTTTGCAAGGGTGGGTACCTGAAGAAAAAATAAATATATTAGAAGATATGATTAATAAATTCAATCTTCAGGTTTATTTAGAAGTTGAAGAAGCAAGGGAAGAAGATAATCCACCGGTTCTATTAAAAAATAATCCTTTAATTGAACCCTTTGAAGCAATTACAGAAATGTATGCACTGCCTTTACCTAATGAGGTAGATCCAACACCAGTATTAGCCCCATTTTTCCTATTGTTCTTCGGAATGATGATGGCTGATGTTGGTTATGGGCTTTTACTTGGTGCAGTAAGCTTATTTTTACTTTTAAAGGCTGATTTAAGTGATTCATTAAAAAGATGGTAAAACTTTTAGCATTAGTAAGTGTTCCTACTGTAGTATTTGGAGTTTTGTATGGTAGTTTCTTTGGAGGGATAATTAAAATAAAACCGTTATGGGTTGATCCTGTAGCAGACCCAATGACAGTTTTAAAATATTCCATTGTATTTGGTATAATCCACTTATATGTAGGCTTGGGAGTTAAAGCATATCAGTTGATTAAAGAGGGAAAGATTCTTGATGCGATATTTGATGTATTTTTCTGGTATGGTTTGGTTTCTGGGTTAATATGGTTGTTACTTGGGGGTGGAAGGCCAGCCCAAATTATCTCAATAGTTAGTGCATTAGGGCTATTATTGACACAAGGAAGAAGCAACAAAACACTTGTTGGTAAGTTCTTTGGTGGGCTATATGGACTTTATGGAGTAACAGGCTATTTAGGTGATGCTCTATCATATTCAAGACTTTTAGCATTAGGTTTAGCATCAGGATTAATTGGATGGTCCTTTAACCTATTAATTGGTCTTTTAGGAAAAGGAGCAGTAGCTTTTATATTTGGACCAATAATATTTGTTGCAGGACATACTTTTAACTTTTGATTGGAGCACTTGGAACTTTTGTTCATACTTGTAGATTACAATATCTTGAGTTCTTTGGTAAATTCTATCAAGGTGGAGGAAAGGCCTTCAAGCCTTTAAAAATATCAACTAAATTTATAAAAATAGAACAAGAAAATTAAAGGAGGAGTCAATTATGGAATTTACAACATTTGTTGAATTTTTAAAACAAAATGGAGGTTTAATCTTTGCACTACTTGGTGCAGCACTTGCAGCATTATTTGCAGGTATAGGCTCAGCTAAAGGTGTTGGTATTGTTGGTCAATCAACAGCAGGTTTAATTACAGAGGACCCAGAAAAATTTGGTCAATCACTTATTCTACAAGTTATCCCAGGTACACAAGGTTTTTATGGTTTTATTACAGCTCTAATTATTTTAAATAAGATTGGTATTTTATCTGGAAATCCTGTAAATCTAACTTTAGGTCAAGGTTTTATGCTACTTATGGCTTCACTTCCAATGGCATTTGTTGGATATAGCTCAGCTATATCACAAGGTAAGACTGCGGCAGCAGGTATTCAGATCCTTGCTAAGAGACCAGAAAAAATGTTCAACGGTGTTATCTATGCAGTTATGGTTGAAACATATGCCGTTGTTGCACTTATAACTTCAATATTAATGATTGTTAATATAAAGCTATAAGGGAGTGGCTAAAATGAATGGAATAGATAGCCTAAAGGAGAGGCTTTTAAGTGAAGATAAGATTAAGGCCTCAGAAATAGAGTTAGATGCAAGAAGAAGAGCAGAAGAAATAATAGAAAATGCAAATTTAAGAGCAAGCCAAATAGAAGAAGAAATTAAACAAAAGGCAGAAAAAGATGGTAAGGAAAGAAAAGAAAGAATGATTGCAAGAGCTGAGCTTGATGCAAGAAATATTGTTCTTCAAGCAAAGCAGGAGGCAATAGATTTAATTTTTAGTGAAGTAATTAAAAAATTAAATAATATGTCAAAGGAAGAATACACAAGTTTAATAAATAGAATGATTTTAAATAACGTAGAAACAGGGAAGAGGAAATTGTACTTTCAGATAAGGATAAAGATAGAGTACAAGTTAATCTTGATGAAATAAATAAGCAGTTAGTAGCTAAAGGAAAGAGGGGACTTTTAAAGCTAAGCAGTGAATATGCCAATATTCCTTCTGGCTTTATATTAAGAAAAAGTGGACTTGAGATTAACTGTACCTTTGAAGCACTAATTAGAGGTTTAAGGGATGAGCTTGAGGCAGATATTGCTTCAATGTTATTTTAAATAGCCTCCAGTTCTAAAAAGGAGGGTGAGTAATGGATAATACTATATTTGCTCAGTGTATAGCAAGAATTAAGGTTCTTGAAACAAAAATGCTTGATAGGGCAAAGATTGAAACACTACTTGAGGCAAAGGATTTTAACGAAGCAAAAAGAATTCTACAGGATAGTGTGTATGGAGACTATATAAATATGCCTTCCTATGAAGATGGATTAAAGAAGGCATTAGAAGATTTTTATAGAGAAATTGTTAAGATATGCCCAGTAGTTGAGGTTGTTGATGTATTTAGAACAAAATACGATGCCCACAACATAAAAACATTGATTAAAAATAAGTTTTTACAAAGAGATTTAGATAATATTTTAATTGATGCAGGTACAATAGAATTAAGTAAGCTTAAGGAAATTTTTAAGGATGAAAACCTACGTGATTTAAATGTAATATTTAAAGAGGCTGTCTTTAAGGCAATAGACGAATACAATTCAAATAAAAATCCACAGGATATAGATATAATAATAGATTCTGCGATGTTTCAAAGACAGCTTGAAATTGCAAAAGAGTCAAAGATAAATTTTATTAGGGACTATATAGAACTTCTTATAGATGTTTATAATATTAGAACATTTATAAGAGCAAAGGAACAAAATAGAGAAAGGGAGTTTTTAAGTAAGGTTCTAATAAAAGGTGGAAAGATTGATTTTGATGTATTTAAAAATAATTTTATAGAAGATATTGAAAACTTCTCAAACAAGATATTCCACACAGAACACTTTAAATGGTTAAAGGAAGGAATAGAAGAATATTTAAAGACAAAGGATTTAGGAAGCATTGAAAAAATGGCAGACAACTATTTAATTAGTGTACTTAAAAATTCAAAATTTATTAGTTTTGGTGCAGAGCCTGTAGTTGCATACATATATGCAAAGGAGAATGAAATTAAAGTTTTAAGAATTATATTAACAGGTAAAAAGAACGGTGTTAGTGCAGATACGATAAGGGAAAGGCTGCGTGATATTTATGTATAGGATAGGAGTAGTAGGAGAAAAGACGCAGTTATAGCCTTTTTATCCCTTGGTATGACTGTAAAAGCAGTAGATTCAGTAGAAGATGCTATAAAGGCAGTTGATACTATGGCAAGGGAAGGCTACGGATTGATTTTTTAACAGAAACGTATGCAAAGGATATGGAGGAAACTCTACTTAGATATCAAAATCAGATGGTTCCTGCAGTTATATTAATCCCTGGAACTCAAGGAAGCCTTGGAATAGGGCTTGAAAAGATTAGGGATAATGTAGAAAAAGCTGTCGGTGTAGATATATTATCAAAGAAGGAAGGTTGATAGCTTGAAGTACGGTAGAATTATTAAAGTTTCTGGTCCTTTAGTTATAGCTGAGGGAATGGAAAATGCTAAGATGTTCGATGTGGTTAAGGTTGGTAATAAAAGATTAGTTGGTGAAATAATAGAAATGAGAGGAGATAAAGCCTCTATTCAGGTATATGAAGAAACATCAGGTCTTGGAATTGGTGAACCAGTTGAAACAACTGGAGAACCTCTTTCAGTTGAGCTTGGACCTGGACTTATAGAAACAATGTTTGATGGAATTCAAAGACCTCTTGATGCTGTAATGAGGGTTGCTGGTGATTTTATAACAAGAGGAGTTGAAGTTCCATCCCTTGATAGAGAAAAAAGTGGCATTTTAAACCAACAAAAAAGTTGGAGATTATGTAGTAGCAGGAGATATTATTGGTGTTGTTCAAGAAACAACAATAATTGAACATAGGATAATGGTGCCTTATGGAGTTGAAGGGGAAATAGTTGAAATAAATGAAGGTGAATTTACAGTTGTTGAAACTATAGCAAAGGTAAAGACTCCAAAGGGAGAAACAAAGGATATAATGATGATGCAAAAGTGGCCTGTAAGAAAGGGAAGACCATATAAAGGAAAAATTCCACCAGCAGAGCCTATGCTTACAGGACAAAGAATAATAGATACCTTCTTCCCAGTTGCAAAGGGAGGTACTGCTTGTATTCCTGGTCCATTTGGAAGCGGTAAAACTGTTGTTCAACACCAACTTGCAAAGTGGGCAGATGCAGAAGTAGTTGTTTATGTAGGATGTGGAGAACGTGGAAATGAGATGACCGACGTTCTTATGGAATTCCCAGAGCTTAAGGACCCAAAATCTGGGGAACCACTTATGAAAAGAACAGTTCTTATTGCAAATACATCTAATATGCCAGTTGCAGCAAGAGAAGCTTCAATTTATACCGGTATAACAATTGCAGAATACTTTAGAGATATGGGATATTCTGTTGCTATAATGGCAGATTCAACATCACGTTGGGCAGAGGCACTTAGAGAAATGTCTGGACGTCTTGAAGAAATGCCAGGTGAAGAAGGATATCCAGCATACTTAACTTCACGTGCAGCAGAATTCTATGAAAGAGCAGGTAAAGTATACTGTCTTGGAAGTGATGAAAGAGTAGGAGCACTTACAGTTGTTGGTGCTGTTTCACCTCCAGGAGGAGACCTTTCAGAACCTGTAACTCAAGCAACACTAAAAATAGTTAAGGTGTTCTGGGGACTTGATTCAAACCTTGCATATAGAAGACACTTCCCAGCTATAAACTGGTTATTGAGCTACTCATTATATTTAGATAAGATATCAAATTATATTGAAGAGCAAGGATACAAAGGCTGGGGAGAAATGACAAAAGAGGCTATGAAGATTCTTCAAGAGGAAGCAGAACTACAAGAAATAGTAAGACTTGTAGGTATAGATGCATTATCAGAAAAGGACAGATTAACATTAGAGGCTGCAAGATCTTTAAGAGAAGATTATTTACATCAAAATGCCTTCCACGAAGTTGACACTTATGCATCTTTAACTAAGCAGCTTAAAATGTTAAAGCTTATATTAGATTTCTATCATCTTGGACAAGAAGCACTAAAGCAGGGTGTATATTTAAGTAAAATAACTTCTCTTCCTGTACGTGAAAAGATTGCAAGGGCAAAATATATACCAGAAGCAGAGATGGTTAAAATAGATGAAATATCCTCAGAACTTCATATGCAAATGGATACACTTGTGAAGGGAGGAGAAGTAAATGCTTAAGGAATATAGAACTATAAGAGAAGTAGCTGGTCCTCTTATGCTTGTTGACCAAGTAGAAGGAGCAGTTTATGATGAACTTGTTGAGATAGAAACTCAAACAGGAGAAATAAGACGTGGTAAGGTGCTTGAAATAAATGGTGATAAGGCACTTGTGCAGCTATTTGAAAGTTCAGCAGGAATCAACCTAAAGGATAGTAAAGTTAGATTCTTAGGAAAAACTCTTGAACTTGGTGTATCCCTTGATATGCTTGGAAGAGTCTTTGACGGACTTGGAAGACCAAAGGATGGAGGTCCAAAAATAATTCCAGAGAAGAGACTTGATGTTAATGGTAACCCATTAAATCCAGTTGCAAGAGACTATCCATCAGAGTTTATTCAAACAGGTATATCAGCAATAGATGGGCTAAATACCCTGGTTAGAGGACAAAAGCTACCTATTTTCTCAGGTTCAGGTCTTCCCCACGCAAACCTTGCAGCACAGATTGCAAGACAGGCAAAGGTTTTAAGTGCTGAGAGTAAATTTGCAGTTGTATTTGCTGCTATGGGTATTACCTTTGAAGAGGCAGATTTCTTTATTTCAGATTTTAAAAAGACAGGTGCAATAGATAGAGCAGTACTTTTTATAAACTTAGCAAACGACCCTGCAATTGAAAGAATTGCAACTCCAAGAATGGCATTGACCTGTGCAGAATACCTTGCATATGAAAAGGGAATGCACGTTCTTGTTATAATGACAGATATGACAAACTACTGCGAAGCCCTAAGAGAAGTTTCAGCAGCAAGAAAAGAGGTTCCAGGTAGACGTGGATATCCAGGATATCTATATACAGACCTTTCAACTCTATATGAAAGAGCAGGTAAGATTAGAGGTAAGGAAGGTTCAATTACCCAAATACCAACACTAACAATGCCAGAAGATGATAAGACACATCCAATTCCAGACCTTACAGGATATATTACAGAAGGACAAATAATATTAAGTAGAGAATTGTTTAGAAAGGGTGTAATGCCACCTATAGATGTACTTCCATCACTATCAAGATTAAAGGATAAGGGTATTGGTAAGGGTAAAACAAGAGAAGATCACGCAGATACAATGAACCAGCTCTTTGCTGCATATGCTCAAGGAAAACAAGCTAAAGAGCTTGCAGTAATACTTGGTGAATCTGCACTTTCAGATGTAGATAAACTTTATGCTAAATTTGCAGATGAGTTTGAAAAGAGATATGTATCACAGGGAGAATACGAAAATAGAAGCATAGAAGAAACCTTAAATATTGGTTGGGAACTTCTATCTATACTACCTAAGTCAGAACTAAAGAGAATTAGGGATGAGTACATAGAAAAGTACTTGCCTAAAAAGGGGATGAATAGGTATGAGATTGAATGTAAACCCAACCAGAATGGAGCTATCTAAGCTAAAAAACGTTTGGTTGTAGCAAAGAGAGGTCATAAGCTTTTAAAGGATAAACAGGATGAATTAATGAAAAAATTCATTGATTTAATAAAAAAGAACAATGAGCTTAGAATAAAAGTAGAAGAAGAGTTAACAGCTTCATTAAAAGAGTTTATGATGGCAAAGGCAGTTATGGGATCAGAAATATTAGAGGAATCAATTATTATGCCAAGTGAAACAATAAGTCTTGAAATTTCAAAGAAAAACATAATGAGTGTAAATGTTCCTGTTATGAAGTTCATAAGAGAAGGAACAGAAGGTGCAAGTATATACCCCTATGGATATGCATTGACATCAGCAGAACTTGATGGAGCTATAAATAAACTCTATAATATCCTTCCACAGCTTTTAGAACTTGCTGAGATTGAAAAGTCCTGTCAACTTATGGCTGATGAAATTGAAAAGACAAGAAGAAGAGTAAATGCTCTTGAGTATGTAATGATACCTCAACTTCAAGAAACAATAAAGTATATAACAATGAAACTTGAGGAAAATGAAAGAGGAAATTTAACAAGACTTATGAAGGTAAAGTCAATGATGGAACAAAGAGGAGTTTAAAACTTTGGCATTATTACACGTGCTATGAACAAAATGTGGCTCTTTGTCAATAGTTGGGGCGGGCATTAGATTAGAATGCCTGTCCTTTCTTATTTGATAATGATTTTAGCAAGATAGATAGGATGAGGGAGTTTACCCTTAAAAAATTGCACGACAAAAAGACCAACGATAGTTGGATTTCCTAAAATACAATATTTAACAGATTATTTATTACAACAATGAAGAATTCTATTCCTGAATCTATCAAAATTTCTATAGCCGAAGGCTATTCTTTTAATAACTTTGATTTTATTATTAAATCCTTCTATACAAGCATTTGTATAAGGAATATCAAAAGAATTACAAATCTCATTAAAATATCTGATATAGGTATTTGCACATCTTTTCAATTCATTGATACCACTATTTTGTGCAAGTTTAATCCAATCTTTTAAGAGGACACGAGCTTCGTTAGAAGAAGGTGAAGCATCAATAATACTCAATAACTTTTCCTTTAAAGTGTGGGCAATTGCTAATTCACTATTATAAGAAAACATAACTTGTAAAGCTAACTTTGAATCTGTATCAAGTAAGCCATATCTTTTTAAAATAAGCTTTTTACTTCTTTTAAAGTATTTTCTTAATTTAATTGATAGTTCTCTTTGGATACGTTTTCTTACCGCTTCTACTGCCCATATGACTTGTCTAATATAGTGAAATTTATCTATAACAATTACAGCATTTTTGAAATAAGTTTTAGCTAAATCAATATAGGGTTGCCACATATCACAAATAAAGTGTGTAACGCTATCGCGATTTTTAATTTTTCTAAAATAATCTATAAGAATATGCTCTTTTCTATCTTTAATAATGTCTAGTATTTTATGATTAACAGGATCGACTATTGCACAATGATATTTAGAACCACCAGAGTTACCTTTAAATTCATCTATAGATATTATTTTAGGTAAATTAGTAGGAGAAGAGTAAGATACATTATCAAAAATACGTTTTATAGTATCGATAGATAGATTAGTTTTTCTAGCAACTGATGTCATACTATATTCATTAGATAATTCATAAATTACAAACATAGCTAATCTATTAGTTATTCTATGATAACGAGGTAAAAATTCTATATGTTCATAAAATTTTTGCCGCAGGCATTACAACGATATCTACGTTTTTTAAGAATGATAAAAGTATGTTTAAAGAATAAGGGTATGTCTTTAATACGCTGAATTCTATAATCGTGAACTCTTGTAACTTTGGAATTACAATTAGGGCAAGTACAAATTTTTTCTTAGTTTCTAAGTATATCTCAATGTACGTGTCATTATGAATAATCTTTTTATAATAACATCTTTAAAACCTAATAAATTTTTGATAGAATTATTAGTGTGCACTTGATGGATGCCTCCTTTCAGGTAAGGTTTTTGTTTGGTTATTTTAATTTTACCAGGTGTCTAATCAGGTGCACATATTTTTTGTAAAAAATATGCTGGGTCTACGCCCCAACATTTATTATAGAACCCAAAATGTTTATGGCACGTGCATTTGTTTTGTTTCATTATACTTATCAATTTTGTAAATAAAAAGGTGTTGAATTTTTTTTTATTTTTATTAAAATATTAGTATCCTAATAAGGAGAAATGTGTATGGAAGGGTATGTAGTTACCAAAGTATTAAGTAATAATGTAGTTATAACTCAAAAAGGTGATGAAATTTTTGTTCTTACAGGAAAGGGAATAGGTTTTGGTAAAAAAAAGGAGACCCAATAACTGAGAAGGATGTAATAGAACAAAAATTTATTCAAATTACAAATGAACACAAAGAAAATTACAACAGATTATTAAAAACGGTAAATGAGGAAATAATTGCTGTATCAGAAGAAATAATTGAACTTGCAAGAGAAAAGTTAGGTGTGGAATTAAATCCTCATATTCATATTGGACTTACAGATCATATTAACTTTGCAATAACAAGATTAAGGGAAGGAATAAATATTGTAAATCCCTTTGAGATGGAAATTAAAACAATGTACCCTACAGAATATTCAATTGCAGAGGAAGCAATAGAGCTTATTAAAAAAGAATAGGTGTAGAGCTTCCAGTATCAGAAAAAAGCTTTATAGCATTGCATATCTATTCTGCAAGGGTAAATCAAACTGTTGGAGAAACACTTAAATATACAGAAATTGTTAAAGACGTAATAGATTATATACAGAAGGAATTAAAAATAAAGATAGACGAAAAATCCTTAGATTATATAAGGTTAATATCTCATTTAAGGTATGCACTATATAGAATTGAAAATAATAAACCAATTAAAAATATACTTTTAGGTTCAATAAAGAGACAACTTAAGGAAGAATATAAGCTTTCAAAAAGGCTTGTGAAATTATTGAAAAAAATTAGATAAGAAGGTACCCGAAGATGAAATAGGGTATATTGCAGTTCACCTTGGTAGAATTAAAAATAACTCTTAGGCGTGTTACTGATTCGATCAGGCATAAGCCTAATAAAACCACAAGGTTTTATTAGCTTATGCCTTTTTATTTAAATATTTTCAAAAATGGGAGGTAATTACAATGTTCAGCTTTTTCAAAAAGAAAAACAATGCAATAGAATTAAATGCTCATATGGTTGGTAATGTAGTAGAACTTGCAAATGTTCCAGATGAAGTTTTTGCTTCAAAAATGTTGGGTGACGGACTTGCAATTGAACCAACGGAAGGTGTTCTATATTCACCTTGTGATGCAGAAGTTGTTCAAGTTTTTCCAACAAAGCACGCAGTAGGATTAAAAACAAAGGAAGGTCTTGAAATACTTCTTCATATTGGTATAGATACAGTACAAATGCAGGGAGAAGGTTTTGAAGCATTTGTTAAAGAAGGAGATAAGGTTAAAAGGGAGATAAATTAGTTACTTTTGATTTGAATTTAGTAAAGGAAAGAGCAAAATCAACAATTACTCCAATGCTAATAACAAATATGGATGTAGTTGAAGAATTAAATGTAAACAGCGGTAATGTAGATTCTAATTCAGTAGTTGCAACAGTTAAGGTAAAATAATATTTTACTTTCACGAGTAATTAAAATAAAAATAAATGGAGGTAATGAAGATGATGGAAAAGAAGATAGTAATTCAAAATGAAACAGGTATACACGCAAGACCAGCAGGAATAATAGTAAAAGAGGCAGCAAAGTTTAAGTCAGCTATAACAATTGAAAAATCAGGAAAGGAATACAATGCAAAGAGTATAATGAGCCTTATGACTATGGCAGCAAAGAAGGGTTAAGAAATAGTTATAAAGGCAAATGGAGAAGATGAAGCACAAGCTATAGAAGCACTAACAAATCTAATACTAAATGGCCTTGAATAATTTTAAGGAGGAGAATTTAAATGTTGAAGGGAATAGCTGCGTCATCAGGAGTAGCTATAGGTAAGGCACTTGTAATAGTAGATAAAGAAGTTGAAATAGAAAGAAGAACAATAGAAAACGTAGAGGCTGAAACTACAAAATTACAAAATGCTGTAGCTACTGCAAAGGAGCAACTTGAAAAGATAAAAGACATAGCAAGAGAAAAAATAGGTGAAGATAAGGCACAGGTTTTTGAAGCACATCTTATGATGTTAGAGGATCCTGAATTTATCGGTGCAGTGGAAGCCCAAATTGCTGCTGAATCAATCTGTGCAGAGTATGCATTAAAGCAAACTGCTGATATGTTTATTTCAATGTTTGAGTCAATGGACAATGAATATATGAGAGAAAGAGCAGCAGATATAAGAGATGTAAGCAAGAGAATAATTAATATATTAATGGGAATAGAAACAGCATCAATAGCAGAAATAGATAGAGAATGCATAATAGTTATAAATGACCTGACACCATCTGATACAGCACAAATGGATAAGGAAAAGGTATTAGGATTTGCCACAGATATAGGTGGTAGAACATCCCACTCAGCTATAATGGCAAGATCACTTGAAATACCAGCGGTAGTTGGACTTTCAAATGTTACAAGCACAGTTAAAACAGGTGATATGCTTGTTTTAGATGGCGATGAAGGTGTTGTAATAGTAAATCCAGATGAAGAGACATTAGAAAAGTATAAAGAAAAGCAAAAGAAACTTATAGAATATAAGAAGGAACTATCAAAGTTAGTTAATGCAGAGTCAATAACAGTTGATGGAAGAAAGGTAGAATTAGCAGCAAACATAGGTACACCAAGTAACGTTGAAGGAGCACTAAAAAATGGTGCAGAGGGTGTAGGACTATTTAGAACAGAGTTTCTTTATATGGATAAGGATAGTCTTCCAACAGAAGAGGAACAATTTGAAGCCTACAAGGCAGTTTTAGAAGGAATGGGCGGAAGACCAGTTGTTATAAGAACGTTAGATATAGGTGGAGATAAGAAACTACCATATCTAAAGATTGATGAAGAGATGAACCCATTCTTAGGATACAGAGCAATAAGATTATGCCTTGATAGAAAAGACATATTTAAGACACAACTTAGAGCATTATTTAGGGCTTCAGTATATGGAAACCTAAAGATAATGTTCCCAATGATATCAGGCATTGAAGAATTAAGACAGGCAAAGGCAGTAGTAGAAGAAGTTAAGAATGAACTTAAGGCAGAAGGAATTGCCTATAGCAATAAGGTTGAAATAGGTATAATGATAGAAATACCATCTGCTGCAGTAATATCAGATATGCTTGCAAAGGAAGTAGATTTCTTTAGTATAGGAACAAATGACCTAATTCAATATACAGTAGCTGTTGATAGAATGAATGAAAAGATATCATATCTATATGATCCATTCCATCCAGCGGTATTAAGATTAATAAAGATGGTAATAGATAATGCCCACAAAGAAGGAAAATGGGCAGGAATGTGTGGAGAAATGGCAGGAGATGAAAGAATAATTCCTGTTCTATTAGGATTTGGATTAGATGAATTTAGTATGAGTGCATCTTCAATACTAAAGGCAAGAAAGCTTATAACAAGCCTAAGCTATGAAGAGGCAAAGAAGCTTGCAGATGAAGTTGTTATGTGTGCAACATCTGAAGAAATAAAGAGCAAAATACAAAATTTTGTAAATAGATAAAGTTGAAAACACCAATTGGTTTATACCCCCTTCTATAAAAACCAATTGGTGTTTTTTATTATTTAAAATAAATTGTATTTATTTTTACGTTTTTGGAAAAAATACTTATTAGGTGTGATTAGATTTTAAAAGAGGAGGAATTTTATGGCTAAGTATGATGTTGATTCTGAAAAATTAAAACAACTTGAAGATTATATTGACTCTATAAAGCAAAAGGAAGGGGCTTTGATTGGAGTACTATATAAGGCTCAAGAGATATTTGGCTACCTACCAAAGGATGTTCAACTTTTATTGCAAGAAAGCTTAAAATTCCAGCTGCAAAGGTTTATGGAGTTACAACATTCTATTCCTATTTTACAATGGAGCCAAGAGGAAAGCACGTAATAAATGTATGTATGGGAACAGCCTGTTTTGTAAAGGGGCAGATAAGGTTTTAGAAGAGCTAAGGAAAGAGCTTAATATTACAGAGGGCAATATGTCATCTGATGGTATGTTTACTGTAGATAGTTTAAGATGTGTTGGTGCCTGTGGACTTGCTCCAGTTGTTATGGTAGATGGGAAAGTATATGGAAGGGTTAAGGTTGAGGACGTAAAGGCGATATTAGATGAATATAGAGAGGGAGGTACTACTCAATGATTAAATCATTAGAGGAACTTAAAAAATCAGAGATCAGTACAAAGATGCACTTCAAAACAGGGAGGCAGAGGATAAAAATATAAAAATACTTGTAGGTATGGCTACTTGTGGTATTGCAGCAGGTGCAAGAAATACAATTAATGCAATCATTGAGGAAATAAGAAATGAAAACATTGAAAATGCTGTTGTGGTACAAACAGGATGTATGGGGTTTTGCTATGCAGAACCAACGGTTGAGGTAAGGATGCCAAACAGTGAACCTGTTTTATATGGCAAGGTTGATGGCGAGAAGGCAAAGGAGATTGTAAAAAGGCACGTTAAAAATGGAGAAGTTATAAGAGAATGGGTTTTAAGAGGATAGGAGGGATAATATGCCAATCAGAATGGAACTTTTGGTATGTGGTGGTACAGGATGTCAAGCCTCCAACAGCAACAGGGTTTTAGAGGTATTAAGAGAGGAAATTAAGAAGGCTAAATTAGAAAGTGAAGTTAGTGTTCTTATGACTGGTTGTTTTGGTTTTTGTGAAAAGGGGCCAATAGTTAAGGTTATGCCTGACAATATATTTTATGTTGAGGTAGATGAAGAATCTGCAAGAAAAATAGTTGCAGAACACGTTGTAAAGGGTAGGATATATCAAGAAAAGCTATACGTCGAACCTGATACCAAGGAGAAGTTGCCAGAACAAAGTAAAATTCCTTTCTATAAAAAGCAGCTTAGAATTGCTTTGAGAAACTGTGGAAAGATTGATCCAGAAAATATAAATGAATACATTGCAGCAGATGGATATATGGCGTTAGGTAAAGTATTAACAGAAATGACGCCAGAGGCAGTAATAGAACTTGTAAAAAGAGTGGACTTAGAGGTCGTGGAGGCGGTGGTTTTCCAACAGGTGTAAAATGGGAAGCGACAAGAAAATCAAAGTCAGATATTAAATATGTTATATGTAATGCCGATGAAGGGGACCCAGGAGCCTTTATGGACAGAAGTATTCTTGAGGGAGACCCACATTCTGTTTTAGAGGGTATGGCAATTGCAGCCTATGCTATAGGTGCTCAATTTGGTTATATCTATGTAAGAGCAGAATATCCATTGGCAATACATAGATTAAGAATTGCGATAAATCAAGCAAGGGAGTTAGGACTTTTAGGTAATAATATCTTCGGAACAGATTTTTCCTTTGATGTAGAAATTAAAATAGGTGCGGGTGCTTTTATATGTGGAGAGGAAACCGCACTTATAAATTCTATTGAAGGTGGACGTGGAGAGCCAACTGTAAAACCACCATATCCAGCTCAGGTTGGACTTTGGAAAAAGCCAACAAACATCAATAACGTAGAGACCTTTGCTAACGTTGCACCTATTATATTAAACGGAGCAGATTGGTTTGCATCAATAGGAACAGAAAAGAGTAAAGGAACAAAAGTTTTCGCACTTGCTGGTAAGGTAAACAATGTAGGGCTTGTTGAAGTTCCTATGGGAATTACTTTAAGAGAAATTATATACGAATTAGGTGGAGGAATTAGGGGAGGTAAAAAATTTAAGGCAGTTCAAACAGGTGGTCCATCAGGAGGATGTATACCAGCAGAATATTTAGATACACCAATAGACTATGACAACTTAACAGCACTTGGTTCAATGATGGGTTCTGGTGGTATGATTGTAATGGATGAAGATGATTGTATGGTTAATATTGCTAAATTCTATTTGGAGTTTAGTTGTGATGAATCCTGTGGAAGATGTACTGCTTGTAGAGTAGGAAATAAGAGGTTGCTTGAGATATTGAATAAAATAACAGAGGGTAAGGGAGAAATGGAAGACTTAGAGATGTTAAAGGAACTTGCTGAGACAGTTAGAGATTCATCCCTCTGCGGACTTGGTCAAACTTCACCAAATCCAGTTTTATCAACAATGAAGTTTTTCTATGATGAATATTTAGCACACGTTAGAGATAAGGAATGTCCTGCAGGTGTATGTAAAGAACTCTTAAAGTACTATATAATTCCTGAAAATGTGTAGGATGTACTGCCTGTGCTAAGGTGTGCCCAGTAAATGTAATACACGGAGAACCAAAGAAAGTTCACGTTATTGATAGAGATGGATGTATAAAGTGTGGTCAGTGTTATAAGACTTGTAGATTTGGAGCTATCACAAGAAAGTAAGTTGGGAGGGATAGGATGATAAATGTAACTATAAATGATATAAAATTGCAGGTTCCAGAGGGTACAACAATATTGGATGCGGCCAAAATGGTAAACATAAATATACCAACATTGTGTCACCTAAATTTACACGATATAAAAATGGTAAACAGAACAGCTTCCTGTAGAGTTTGTTTGGTTGAGGTTGAAGGCAGAAGAAATCTTGCACCTGCCTGTGCTACAGAATGTTTTGAAGGAATGATAATTAGAACTAATACAAAAAGAGCAATTAGAGCAAGAAGAACAATGGTAGAGCTTTTACTTTCAGACCATCCTACTGACTGTTTAGTATGTGAAAAGAATGGAAATTGTGATTTGCAAAGGATTGCAGCAGAATTAGGTATTAGAAAGATTAGATTTGAAGGAGAACAGTCTACATATCAAAAGGATAGCTCAAGCGGTGCACTTTATAGAAATCCAGATAAGTGCATTATGTGTAGACGCTGTGAAACTATGTGCAATGAAGTTCAAACCTGTAGTGTTTATTCTGCAGTAGA
Organism: Caloramator sp. mosi_1; assembly: GCF_028622835.1. Taxonomy (GTDB): domain Bacteria; phylum Bacillota; class Clostridia; order Clostridiales; family Caloramatoraceae; genus Thermobrachium. The sequence continues at coordinate 1,746,144 of NZ_CP117677.1, forward strand.
TAGAGGTTTTGAGACAGTAGTAGGGCCAGCCTTCAATCTTCCAATGATTGATACTCAGTGTACCTTCTGTGGACAGTGTGTTTCAGTTTGTCCAACAGCAGCACTTACAGAAGTCAGCTATGTTCAGGATGTATGGAATGCACTTCACGATCCAGATAAATACGTAATAGCACAAACAGCACCAGCAATAAGAGTTGCATTAGGTGAAGAGTTTGGTATGAAACCTGGAACTATAGTTACAGGAAAGATGGTTGCAGCTTTAAGAAGATTAGGATTTAAAAGGTATTTGATACAGACTTTGCAGCCGATGTTACTATAGTTGAGGAAGCAAAGGAGTTTATAGATAGACTTAATGGGAAGGGAAGGCTTCCTATCCTTACAAGCTGTTGCCCAAGTTGGGTTAAGTTTATAGAACATCAATTTCCAGAACTTTTGGATATTCCTTCGACCTGTAAATCACCACATATGATGTTTGGTGCTATTGCTAAAACATATTTTGCTGAAAAATTCAATATTCCAGCAGATAAAATAGTTGTAGTATCTGTAATGCCTTGTATTGCTAAAAAGTATGAAATTCAAAGAGAAGAATTAAAATCTGATGGAGTACAAAATGTTGATTATGTTATAACTACAAGAGAATTTGCTAAGATGATTAGAGAGGCGGGAATAGATTTTACAAAGCTACCTGATGAAGATTTTGATAATCCACTTGGAGAGTCAACAGGTGCTTCTGTAATTTTTGGTACAACAGGAGGAGTAATAGAGGCAGCACTTAGAACAGCCTATGAATGGGTAACAGGTGAAACTTTACAAGATGTTGAATTCCACGGAGTTAGAGGATTTGAAGATGGACTTAAAGAAGCTACTGTAAAGCTAAAGGATATGGAACTTAAGATTGGTGTTGCCCACGGCCTTGGTAATGCAAGAAGATTATTGGAAGATATAAGGGATGGAAAGAGATTCTATCACGCAATTGAGATAATGGCTTGTCCAGGAGGATGTATAGATGGTGGAGGTCAGCCTTATCATCACGGAAATCTTGAAATAGTTAAGGCAAGAATGAATGCAATTTATGAAGAGGATAGAAGGAAACCAATTAGAAAATCTCACGAGAACCCAGCTGTTATAAAGATGTATCAGGAGTATATGGGAGAATATGGTGGCCATAAAGCACATAAACTACTTCACACTCACTATACTCCAAGAGAAAGCATATGATTTAGAAAATAGTTTCGTTTTGATAAACAATCAAAACGAAACTATTTTTATGTATGAAATAATATATTTGTTTTGGGAAAAATAATTTATGGGAGGGATTATTATGGATAAAAATACTGAACTTCTTAATTACATTTATAAAAATTCTCAAATGGGTATAGAGACAATAAACCAACTTCTAAAGGAAACAAAGGATGAAAATTTGAAAAGTATTCTTCAAAGGCATCTTAGTGAATACCAAAAATTTTATAATATTACACAAAATAAGCTTAAGTCGAAAAATATAGAACCAAAGGAGTTAAATTTTTATCAAAAACATTTACTGATTTGATGATAAATTTAAAGACATTAAGAGATAAATCATCATCTCATATGGCAGAAATGCTTATACAAGGAAGCACAATGGGTATTATAGATATGACAAAAAAGATAAAAGAATATCAGGGAGTAGAAAAGGAGACACTTGATTTAGCTAATGGACTTTTACAGTTTGAGCAAAAGAGTTTAGATGAATATAAAGAACTTTTATAAAAACTAATAAATAGAAATACCACTAAGTTAGTTTTTGTGGTATTTCTATTTTATATTTTTATCTTTCAAAACACTTTACTTATTGGTAAAAAGATGATATAAATAATTTAAAATATGAGTAATAGGTGGTGAAAGAGTGCTTGAAAGATATGATAGACAGATTGCAGTAATTGGTGAGGAAGCACAAAAGAAAATTTTAGAGGCAAAAGTTTTAGTTATTGGGGCAGGTGCATTAGGTACAAGCATTCTAAATAGTCTTGTTAGAGCTGGAGTAGGATTCATAAGAATTGTTGATATGGATGTAGTGGAACTTTCTAACCTTCAAAGACAGATGTTGTTTGACGAAAAGGATTTAGGTGAGAAAAAGGTTACAGCAGCAGCTAAAAAATTAAAATTAATAAATTCCTATGTAAATATTGAACCTATAGTTGATAGAATAACAGGTGAAACGATTGGTAAATATGCATCAGGGTGTGATATAATAATAGACGCAACAGATAACTTTGAAGCAAGGGAGATTATAAATGATTATGCAGTTAAAAATAATATTCCTTGGATATATGGAGGAGTTGCTGCAGCCTTTGGTATGGCAAAGACAATAATTCCAAGAGAAACTGCCTGTTTAAAATGCTTTATGAAGAAAAAACAAATGAGGAATATACAGCAAGAAACTCTGGAATAATAAATGGTATAACTGCTGTAATAGGAGCAATTGAGGCAAATATGGCTATAAGATATATTATAGGCAAACCATCGACAAAGCTAATTTACATAGATTTATTTGAAGATGATTTTCAAATTATTGAAATCAAAAGAGATTTAAGATGTTCTGTATGTGGAGGTGAAAAGGTTGATTAAAGTTAATGCTAAGGCCTTTGCTATGTTATCTAAATACATAGAAACTAATAAAAACTTTGAAGTTACAGTTGAAAAAGGTGCAACTGTGAGGGATGTTCTTAAAAAACTTAGTCTTCCAGAAGAAGAAATATTTACTTGTACTATAAATGGAGAAAATGCATCCCTTGATGATGAAGTAAAAGAGGGAGACAATGTAGGATTTTATCCTTATCTTGGAGGAGGTTAAAACAAAGGTGGCTATTTTGCCACCTTATTTGTTCCGCATTCGCTCGCAGTACCTCTTAATATTTCAACTCCGTGGGTTAAAACAGGAAGAACAACCTCAAGATGTTCTTTTACTGCCTTTGCACTTCCAGGAAGATTTATTATAATGCTGTTTTTCTTATACCAGCAACGCCACGAGATAACATTGCCTTCGGTGTGATTTGTAGTGAGCGAAGTCTCATTGCTTCTGGAATTCCTGGAGCAAGCCTCTCTAATACTTCAAGGGTTGCCTCAGGAGTAACATCTCTTTTGAAAACCCTGTACCTCCTGTTGTAAATATTAAATCAAGGTCTAAGTCTGACATTCTTACAAGTTCACGTTTTATATACTCCTTTTCATCGGGTACAATTATGTACTCAACTACTTCACAGTTTATTTCCTTTAACATTTCCTTTATAAGTGGGCCAGAACTGTCTTCGCGAATTCCTGCATAACCTTTATCACTAACTGTTATAACTCCTGCCTTCAATTTAAACCCTCCTTTATATATATAGTTTATTTTATCACAATATTGCAAATTTGTATCTATTCAGTATAAAATGTGTTAAAATTATTAAATAGAAGGGAGGCATTTTATATGCTAAAGGTTCTAACTGTTTCAGAGGTATTAAACATATTTAATAATATAAAAGAAGTAGATAATGAAAAGGTTGATATAAATAGTGCACTTGGTAGAGTGTTGGCTGAGGATGTTGTATCTACTGAAAATCTTCCTGGATTTAAAAGGTCTTCAGTAGATGGATATGCTCTAACTTCAAAGGATACATATCTTTGCAGTGAATCAATGCCTGCAATGCTTAAAAATAAAGGTTCTATAGCAATTGGGGAAAGACCAAATTATGCTTTAAAAGAAGGAGAATGTATTTATATCCCAACAGGAGCAATGCTTCCAGATGGTGCAGATGCCGTTGCTATGATTGAGGATTGTGAAGAATTAGGAGATGAAGTTCTTATAAATAAGCCAGCAAGTAGGTGGGAGAACGTTGTTTTCGAAGATGATGATGTTAAAGTAGGAGAGGTTGTAATAACAAGAGGAACAGTAATAGAAGACAGACATATAGCAGTATTGGCGGGACTTGGGATAACAGAAGTTAATGTAAAAGAAGGGTAAAGGCAGCAGTTATTTCAACAGGAGATGAACTTGTTTCTCCTTATGAAAAAGAGAAATTCCAAAGGTCAGAGATATAAATGGATTTTATTTAACTGCAGCATTAATTAAGGATGGATGTGATGTTAAATATAAAGGAATTTCTAAGGATAATGAAGAAGAGCTTTTAAACTTGTAAAGGAATCATTAGAGTAATCAGATATAGTATTTATATCAGGTGGAAGTTCTGCAGGTAATAGAGATTTTACAATAAATATAATGGAGAGGCTTGGAGAGGTATTATTTCACGGTATTGCAATAAAGCCTGGCAAACCAACTTTAATGGCAAGGGTAGGAGAAAAATTTATAGTAGGACTTCCAGGGCATCCATTGTCTTGTGCCGTTGTGTATAGGTTTATAATGTCAGAGCTAATAGATAGAGTGCTTGGAAGAATAAAGTCTGATAATTCGTTAATATTAAAGATGGGAGAAAACTACCATAAGGCAAAGGGAAGAGAGGAATATCTCCCAGTTAAGATAGAGGGAGGATATGCATATCCAATATATGCAAAGTCATCAGCTATAAGTGTTATGGCAAAATGTGATGGTTTTATAAAAATAGAGCGTGACCTTGAGGGAATAATGAAGGAACAAGAAGTAATTGTTATGAGGTGATTTTATGGCTCTTTTCTAAAAAACATTGATTTAAATGAAGCAAAAGAAATTATAAAAAATGAATGTAGCAATATACATCTTAATATAGAATATATTGATACCAGAGATGCTCTTGGCAGAGTTACCGCTGAACCTATCTTTTCTAAGATATCTTCACCCCATTTTATTGCTTCTGCAATGGATGGTATAGCAACAAAGTTTATTTATACATTAGATGCAGATATAAATAGGCCGATTTTATTAAGAAAGGATCAATATGAAGTTGTTGATACAGGAGATGCCATATCAGAGGGTTATGATTGTGTAATAATGGTTGAGGATATACAAACAACAGATGAAGGTGTTATTATAAGAAAACCAGCATATCCTTACCAAAATATAAGACCTGTTGGAGAAGATATACCAATGGGTGCTATGATACTTCCATCTAATCATAAAATAAGGGCAATAGATATTGCATCTCTTCTTGCAGGAGGAGTGAATGAAGTTCCTGTTTATGAAAAGGTGAGGGTAGGAATAATACCAACAGGAGATGAACTTGTTGATGTTGGAGTTACTCCAAAGACAGGAGAACTTATAGATTATAACTCTTGGACCTTTGCAGCTTTAGTTAAAGAGTGGGGTGGAGAACCTGTAAGATATGATATAGTTAAAGATGATTTTGAAAAAATAAAGGCTGCGGCTCAAAAAGCACTAAAGGAATGCCATATCGTAATTGTAAATGCAGGTTCAGCAAAGGGAAGAGGCGATTTTGCAGAGGACATATTAAGTACTCTTGGAGAACTTAAATTTCACGGAGTTACAATAAAGCCTGGTCGTCCTGCAAGCTTTTCGATGGCAGAGGGTAGGGCTATATTTGGAGTTCCTGGATATCCAGTTTCAGCTTATTTTGTTATGGAGAACATAGTTAAGGTTGGGTTTGATACAGTCTTAAAGGCAAAACAAGAAGAAAAAAGAGAAGTAGAAGCAATAATAACAAAGAAGATAAATTCCTCTTTAAAGAATGATGAGTTTGTTAGGGTAAAACTTGGTAAAGTTAAGGATAAGCTTATTGCATCTCCAATAGGAAGAGGTGCAGGAGTTACAATGTCTTTAACAACTGCAGATGGAGTTTTGGTTATTGATAAAAATACAGAGGGGCTTGAGGCAGGAGAGAAGGTAAATATAAAGCTTTTAAGGGATATAAAGGATATCGACAGTACCCTTGTTTGTATTGGCAGTCACGACGTTGTACTTGATGTTATTTCTGATATGATGAATAAAGGGGATTTAATCTTAATTCAACCCACGTTGGAAGTATGGGTGGAATTATGGCATTAAAGAGGGGAGAAACCCATATAGCACCTGTTCATCTTCTTGATGAAAAGGGAGAATATAATACAAGCTATCTTGAAAAGTATTTAGGAGAGTTTGCTTTATTAAAGTTTATAAAAAGAGTTCAAGGGTTTATGGTGAAAAAGGGAAATCCTCTTAATATTAATGGTTTTGAAGACTTAAAGAGAGTAAGATTTGTAAATAGACAAAAGGGTTCTGGTACAAGAATGCTGTTAGATTATCATCTAAACAAACTTTCTATAGATTCAAGGGAAATAAATGGATATGAAAGAGAAGAAGTAACTCATCTCAATGTAGCAGCACAGGTAGCATCAAAAAGTGCAGATTGTGGACTTGGAGTGTTGTCGGCAGCACAGTTTATGGGACTTGACTTTATTCCAGTATGTTTTGAGGAATATGATATTGCAATATCTAAGGAGATGCTTTATGACGAGAGATTTAAATGTTTCTTAGAGGTTGTTAAATCCAAGGAATTTAAAGATAAGCTCTTTGAAATTGGAGGGTATGAAATAAACAGTTTAGATATAATATATTAAAGGTGTGGTGAAATGTTAGATAAGTTTAATAGAGAAATAAATTATGCAAGAATATCAATAACAGATGCTTGCAATTTAAGATGTTTGTATTGTATGCCTAATGGATATGTAGCTAAGCACTATAATTTTTTAAGTGTGGAAGAAATAAAAAATATTGTAACAGCACTATCTAAATTAGGCGTAAAAAGGATAAGAGTTACAGGAGGAGAGCCATTAATTAGGCAGGATATAACAGAAATAATAAAAACTATAAATGAAGTTAAGGGTATTGAGGATATAGGTATTACCACAAATGGTATATTATTAGGTGAAAAGATATTTGATTTAGTGAAATATGGTTTAAAAAGAGTGAATATCAGCTTAGATTCTTTAAAGGAAGAAAGGTTTAAAAAGTTGACGGGTGGAGACTTAAATAAGGTATTAGATGGCCTAAACAAAGCCGTAGAACTTGGTCTTATCGTAAAGGTTAATATGATTCCTATAAAGGGTGTAAATGATGATGAAATAGTTGATTTTATCAATATGACAAAAAATATGAATATAGATGTAAGGTTTATTGAACTTATGCCAATTGGAGAGGCAACAAGGTTTACAGGAGTGACAAAAGATGATATCATTAAATATTTGGATGGGGCAAACATTGTAAAGATAGAAAACAATGGTGGTGGGCCATCAGAAGTTTATAGATTAGAAGGGCATATTGGCAGAGTAGGTTTTATTACAACAATGTCCCACAGCTTTTGCAGTAGATGTAATAGAGTTAGAATAACATCAGACGGTAAACTTAAAACCTGTCTTCATAACCCAGATGAATATGACTTAAGACCTTATATCCATGATATAGACAAGCTAATAGATATTATGAAAACAGGAATTTTCAATAAATATGAAAAACATACACTCTTAGAGGATAAAATAAGTAAGAGTAGTAGAGATATGGTTAGAACAGGAGGATAAATATGGAGTTAACTCATTTCAATGAAGAAGGAAGATCAAGGATGGTTGATGTTGGAGAAAAGGATGATACCAAGAGAGTTGCAATAGCAAGAGGGTATATAAAAATGAAGAGGGAAACCCTTGAGGCTATAAAGCAGGGAGCTATTAAAAAGGGTGATGTTTTAGCAGTTGCACAGGTTGCAGGAATAATGGGTGCCAAAAACAAGTGATATAATACCTATGTGCCATAATATATTTTTAAGTGGTTGTGATATAGAATTTCAAATAGATGAAGAAAACTCAAGAGTGTATATTACAGCAAAGGCTAAAACAGTTGGGAAAACAGGAGTCGAAATGGAGGCTTTAGTAGCAGTATCAACAGCTGCTTTAACTATTTACGATATGTGTAAAGCAATAGATAAAGAAATGGTAATAGGAGACATTAAGCTTATTGAGAAAAAGGTGGTAAATCTGGACATTTTGTAAGGAGTGATTTAAAGATGGGAAAAGTAGTATCAGTTAATACAAGTGATAAAAGGGAGTAGTTAAAAATCCAGTAAATGAAATAGAGTTGGTTGAGGATTTTGGTGTAAAGGGAGATGCTCACGCAGGAAAGTGGCACAGACAGGTTAGTCTTCTTGCTGAAGAGAGTATTGATAAAATGAAAAAGATGGGACTTGACCATTTAGATTATGGTAAATTTGCAGAAAACATAACTACTCAAGGCATAGACCTTCCAAGTTTAAAAATCGGTACAAGAATGATAATTGGAGAGGCAGAGGTTGAAGTAACTCAAATAGGCAAAGAGTGTCACGGTGGATGTGAAATTAAAAGGCTTGTTGGCGACTGTGTAATGCCAAGGGAAGGAATATTTGTAAAGGTTATTAAGGGTGGAAAGGTTAAAGTAGGCGATGATATAATTGTTATAGAATAGTTTTTGGAGGTTATATATATGGCAATTAGAGAAATAGTTAGATTAGGACATCCTGCACTTAAAGCAAAGAGTGAAGAGGTAAAAGAAATTAATGAAGAAATTAAAGAACTTATTCAGGATTTAAAGGATACGCTTTATAGTACAACAGGTATAGGGCTTGCGGCACCACAGATAGCAGTAAACAAACGAGTTATACTTATAGATTTAAGGGATGGAATGGAGCCTATAGTTTTAATAAACCCTGTTATAACAAAAAGAGGGGAAAACAGGAAAGTGAAGAAGGATGCTTAAGCTATCCAGGATATTATGGTTTTGGAAAGACCTGTAGAGGTTGAAGTTGAGGGAATAAACGAAGAGGGTAAAAAGGTAAAATATAAGGCAACAGAACTTTTATGCAGAGCCTTCTGCCACGAAATAGACCATTTAGATGGTATTATGTATGTAGATAGGGCATACGAAGTTTATAAGGATGAGTAGTAAATAAGTTCCATATAGGTGAATACTATATGGAACTTATTTTTACACCCTTAACATTAAATATAGGTCCAAATAGTGGTATTTTTGCCTTAAGTTCAATTGTTATTTCATCATCACATTTAAGGCTTTTGTGGATATATATTTTTATTCCATTTTGCTCATAATAATAGTAGTTTTCAATATTATCTACGTATTTTAAAGCCTCAATCCAAAGGCTTTTAATGCTGCCTGCTCATCCGCAGGAGGATTTAATAACAGTAATTATTAAATTACCTCCTTTTGAGGTAATATAATCTATAGCCTTTTGATTTATCAGAAATCTCATTCAAACACCTCCAAATCTGTATATAATAATTTTATCATACAAAGGGGTAATAAAAAATGCTAATAGTAACAGCTGCGATTATAGTAAAAGACGGAAAGATACTTATAACTCAAAGAAAAAAGAAAAGAAGGGAGGCCTTCTTTGGGAGTTTCAGGTGGAAAGCTTGAAAAGGATGAATCACCTGAGGAGTGTATTGTTAGAGAAATAAAGGAAGAAATAAATATTGATATTGAAGTTATAGATATATTTGATGTAGTTTTTTACAGGTATATTGATTTTAATATTCTTATGTTGGTATATAAATGTAAATATAAAGGTGGAGAAATAGTTGCAAAGGAAGTGGAGGACTATAGATGGGTTGATGTATCGGATTTGATCAATTACGATTTTTAGAAGCAGATATTTCAGTAGTCAAAAAATTATTGCTAAAAATATATAAAAATATAGACTTACATCTGTCTTTACAGTATAATATGTGTAAAGACAGATGTAAAGGAGGATGTTTATGAAGACAAGGGAGTTAACAATAGGAGCGGTTTTTGCAGCATTATCAATACTTATACCTCTTGCCTTTGGAGGATTTTTAACACTACATTTAGGTCCATTTACAGCAACTATTATGTCACACGTTCCTTTATTCTTATCAATGCTAATAAGTCCACAAGTTGCAGCTATGGTTGGTGCATCTTCTGCTCTTGGATTTTTATAAAGCTTGGAAGACCAGAAGTTACAGCAAGAGCCTTAATGCATATTATAGTTGGATATTTTGGTGGATGGCTTATAAAAAGAGGGATAAAATACGAACTTGTACTTCTTATAATTTTACCTGTACACGCACTTCTTGAGGCATTTATTGTAATTCCAATAGTTGGACTTGATTATAGGATGTTTTATATCGTTGCAGTAGGAACAGCAATACACCATTTAATAGATTCAGCAATATCAGTTTTCTTTGCAAGAACCACAGGACTATATACATTAAAAAATCAGCCTAATAGGCTGATCAGATTGTTGACAAACACAAAAGATGCATTGATTATGAAATTGCCCCTTGAAAGGATTTCAAATTGGCATATTTCATAAGCTTTAGCAAGTGTTGCTTTTCGACTTTGAAAAGTCCGTAATTCGGCACACGATGTGCCGAGCCGAGCGGCCCTCACGGATGAGGGCATCGCGAGGGTAGGACTTTTCAAACAAAGAAAAGCTTAGACTTGCTTAGCGAAATGAAGGAATGCCAAGGAAATCCTTCAAGGGGCCAAACATATTATAGCTTTTTCAACAGCCTCATCAGCCTAATAGGCTGATTTATTTTTCCTTTTCTAAGAAACATTTAATAGCAGCCTTTACAAGGCGTCTATCATATCCCCAATCCTTAATCCCTACGATCTTAACTTTATCAGAATACTTAAGTGCGATTTTAGGATAATAATATTCCGACATTACTCCAGAGGAGGATTCATCAAGGCAGACATATAATATGTTGTTACACTCTTTATCAATAAAATGCCTAATACCGTAGTCTAAATCGTCGGTTATTAAAAACACGTCATCTTTTCTATAAGTTTCATTAAGATGAGATTTTATTATAGTACCTACATCGGTATTTTTAGTTAAAAGAATTATACCATCAAATCTTGCAGGCATATTTATTATTTTTTCAGTTATATACTCCTGAAATTCGCCTGTTTCTTGAATGGATTTAGTTACTTTAACTTGAACTCCATTGGAGGATAGCTTTTTAAAGTCAACATATTTTTGATTTTTTCTATTCCATTATTATCTGCAGTATAATTTATAATGATTATTTCAGAACAACCGTCGTTTACGGCATAGGTTATAGCATCATTAAGAGTTGGAGTATATCCTGAATAGGCAATATAAAAATAGTAGGGTTTATAGCTTAGAATAGAAGATTTTACATCTCTTGCTATTAAGCTAAGATTATTATTTTTATTGTTAATTTCAAGTTCAGAATATATTTTTTTATTTTATAGCTATATATAGGCTTTAAATAAAAGGGCTTATCCTGTAAAAAATAGTTGGCGTAGTAGGGAGTATATTTTTCCATTTCACCTTCGCAGTAGAATATTACAGCTTTTTTATTTTGTGATATAGTACCAAAGTTTATTAAATTTTGTGTATTGGGTTTAAAAATTACATAGCTTGACAATAAATAAGAAACAATAAATGCAGTTACAGAATAAAGTAAATATTGCTTATTAATAATTAGCAATTTTTTAGCAGAAACTAATATTGCGATTGATATTATAAAAAGTACAATAAAAGAGGAGTGTAGGAAAAAGGAGCAGAGAGTATTAGACAAAATATAATTCCCAAAAGATTGAAAACAAGAGTAGTAGCATACAGTACCTCCCTAATCATTTCAAAAAAATATATGTTTAGAATTAGAAATTTATAACAAAAAATAAAGGAAAAAAATTATCTATTAATATTTTATTAACCTTTATTTTGGTGTATAATTTAAATATAAAATAAATGGAGGTGTAAAAAATGGCATCTATAGAATTGAAAAAGGGAATATATTGGATAGGAGTTAAAAATCCTGAACTTAGAGTTTTTGATATTATAATGACTACTAAGATGGGAACCACATATAATTCATATTTAATTGTTGATGAAAAGATTACGTTGGTGGATACAGTAAAGGATGGATATCAAGAAGAATTTTTAAATAACATAAAAAGTATAATTGGAGATAGAAATATTGACTATTTAGTAGTCCAACATACAGAACCAGATCATAGTGGTTCATTAAGAAAAATATTAGAAACCTATAAAGATATTGTTGTATATGCATCAAAACCAGCCTTAATTAATATAAAGGAAATTACTAATATGGACTTTAATTCAATAGAGGCTAAGGAAGACTTATGTATAGGTGAAAGAACACTTAAATTTATATCAGCACCATTTTTACATTGGCCAGATACAATATTTACATATAGTGAAAAGGATAAGGTGTTATTTACTTGTGACGCATTTGGTTGTCACTACTGTGATGAAAACAGCATTTTTAATGATGAAGTTGGAGATTTCTCTGAGGAATTTAGATATTACTATGATGTTATTATGGGACCATTTAAAAAATATGTATTGTCAGCAATAGATAAAATCAAAAACATTTCCTTTGATATGATTTGTACAAGTCACGGTCCTATATTAAGAAAGGATATAAACAAGTACATAGATTTATATGAAAAGTGGAGCAAAGAGGGAATATATCAAGAGGAAAAATCAGCAGTTGTTGCCTATGTATCAGCCTATGGGTATACAAAGACTATTGCAGAAAATATTGAAAAGGGACTTAAAGAAAATGGTGTAAAGGTTTATATGTATGATATTTCTGAATCAGATTTAAGTGAGATAGTAGATAAGATAGAAAGATCAAAGGCGTTATTAGTAGGTTCACCAACAATAAACCAAGATGCTGTAAAACCTGTTTGGGATCTATTATCACTTGTATGTCCAATAACAAATAGAGGCAAATTAGCAGTTGCCTTTGGGTCCTATGGATGGAGTGGCGAAGCAATTCCAATGCTTGTAGATAGATTAAAGGGATTAAAGTTTAATACAGAAATTGAAGCTCTAAAGGTTAAATTTAAGCCATCAGAGGAAGATATACAAAAGGCTATAGAACTTGGTAAGACTATTGCAAATAAAATATGAATAACTTAAAATAAAAGGGATATAATGTAAACGAGGTGATGAATATGAATACAAAAAGAATTTATGAATTTTTAGAAAAGCAAGGATTAGATGAAATCGACGAAATAGAATATAAGGAAAAAATAGCTGTTTTTAATTTTGTGTATACATTTGATGACGCAGAAATTGAGGCGGCAAAGTCCTATGCTAATGATAATTATGAGGATAAAGGTGAAGATGTTTGGTATGACGAATATTTCTTACCATATTTAGTTGATATTGCAGTAGACAATGTAAAGGATATTGTTGAGGATTTAGCAGAGGAATTTGATTTAAACTTTGATTTTGTTACATATGAATTAGATAGAAATTTCTTTGAACAGTGTGAATTTGTACTTGTTGTAAGTGATAAAGATGTTCAATTTGATATTGACAAGGTGCTGGATGATTTAGAACTGTAAAATTTAAAATTCTGAAATAAGAAATTGTTAAGAAAATAACTTCAAAATTAGTATTGACTTTAAAATTTTAAATTGGTAAAATTATTACATAAATAAACATTAAATTAGTAAGTGATGCCATTTAATAAATGGTGTTACCCCTATAGGTAAAGCTAAGGCACCTTCGTGGTGCCTTAGCTTTTGAAGGAGTGAATTTATGAATGTTGTTGTATTGAATGGAAGTTTTAATAAAAATGGAAAAACATACTCTATTCTGAATGAATTTTTAAACAAAATTAAACATAGAAGTAATAATATCTTTATTGTAGATGTTTACGATTTGAAGATAAATCACTGTATAGGTTGCAGAAGATGTGAAAAAACAGGTGAGTGTATCTATAGAGATTTAGATGAATTATATAAAAAATAGAAGATGCAGATTTGATTGTTATTTCATCTCCAGTATATTTTGTCTCCTTTACAAGTCCTCTTAAACAATTAATTGATAGATTGCAGGTTATTTATGCAAGAAAATTTATATTAAATCAATATATAAAACCTAAAAAGGGTATATTTATATTTACCGCGGGTAGAAAAAATAATAAAATGGTTGATGCATTATTGTTGCAGTGTAAGTATGTATTTATATCTTTAAATGCTGAATTAATTGGTTCTTTGTTTAAACTTGATACCGATAATGAAGTAGAATTAGATTTGGAAGTAATAAACAAGGATATAGATGTACTATTAAGTAATATATGATAGGACCTCCGATGTATAAATATAGTAATAAATGACTATAATCTTTAATAAAATATTTTGTAGTTATTTAAGGAGGTCCTTATGCATACCCGTGGTTTGTATGATTTAGAAAAACGGTATTTATTAAAAAGGTTTATTAATGTTTTTGCTTTTGTAATTATATTTCTTCTAATTATGTTTGTAAGACCTAAGGATGAATATACAGCCTTTGAAAAATCCTTAAAGGAAAGGGATTTTAGAGCCCTTTATAGTATGATAATAAATAAAGATTTTACTTATGGGGTTTTTGAAGAGTATATAAGATATAACTTTGGAGATGAAATATATATAAAGGAAAAACATAAAACAGAAGATGGTTATATTCTTAAAGTGGACAGTAAAACAGGTGAAAAAACATTAAAAATTAAAAAGATAAAAAATAAATTATATTGGGATTTTGATGACTATGTTTATGATTGGACTTTAAAGGTTCCCTTATACTCCACTGTTGAAGTGTGCGGCGTAGTATATGAAAACAAAGACGGCATTGTTACAATAGAAAAAATACCTTTTGCAACTTATAATGTAAAGATAAAACTTAAGGGATGCGAAGATTATCAAAATAGAATACTTGCTGGGCAAAAGTTAGAGGTAAAGTTAGAGCTTTCTAAGGAAGTAGTAGATAGATGTAAAGAAGCTATATATGATTTTTTAAAGTTTAAAGAAATGCAATAGAAAATAAAAAGATAACAGAAGTTCAATGTTTATATACAGATTCAGGACTGTATAAAGAGGTTTTGAATGAAATAGAATGGTTAAAGACTGTAGATTATAAATACTACAAAAATTAGTAAATTGGAATGTAATTTCTGCCAAATTAAAACATTCAGGAGTAATCGAAATAGACATTAAAGAGGAATGGGAAGTTAAAGTAATAACAGATGAAAACGAAAGCACAAATATAAATACACAGATTAATAGATACTATGTCGAGATGGGAGATAATTATAAAATCGTACAAATAAATACAATAAAATAATAAATTTCTTGTTTATATTTTTAAATAATGCACACTCTAAATAATGAAGAAAAAAGAAAGGAGTGTGTCCTATGAAAAATAGATTACTTACCGGACTTGCAGCAGGAGCATTACTTGGTGCAGCAGCAAGCTTGATGGCTATGCCAAGGATGGACTATAGAACAAGAAGAAAGGTAAATAGAGCTGGGAAGAGAATGGCACATAGACTTGAGGACATAGTTGAAGATTTAAGAGATTATATGAAATAGGGGTTTTTGCCCCTATTTATTTTTTGAATAAAAATTTTAATCATTTTTTAGTTGTAATGTTTAATAAAAATTTTATATAATTAAATAATAACAATATTAATGGGCGGGATGAGTATGGAAATATTAACTTTAGGTGAAAAGATAAAGGCAAAAAGAAAAGAAAAAATTTAACTTTAAAGGAACTTGCAGGGGATAGGGTTACACCTGGTCAAATAAGTTTAGTTGAGTCAGGTAAGGCTAATCCAAGTATTGAACTTCTGGAATATATAGCTCAAAAGCTTGAGACGGATGTAGATTATTTTTTAGAAAGTGAAGAAAAACAAGCATCCAAAATATGCGAATACTATCTTAATATAGTTGAAGTTTCTATTTCTGCCAGTGAATTTGAAAGAGCTAAAGAATATGTTGAAAAAGGAATACACTATGCCAATGAGTATAATCTTATCCTGTATAAGGGAAAATTCAATATGGCTTTAGCTTTAATAAAGTTCTATGACAAAAAATATGAAGAATCTCAACAATATTGCTTAATTGCAAATAGCTTGTTTTTAAAGCTTAATTTAGTTGAGGATGCTATTAAAAGCTTTATATTGTTAGGTAAAATTAGTATAAGTATGGGATATTATTCAACAGCATTAAATTATTTCATACAAGGAGATTCTATAATTTCAGAACACTTTTTAGAGGATGAGTTTTTAAAGGCAAAAATAAATTATTATATTGCTATGTCTAATTTGTATTTAAATAAAATTTCTCAAGCAATTGATTTTGCCTATATCGCAAAGAAAAAATTAGAGGTATTTAATGATAAAAAGTCGTACGCAGATGTGCTTGTGCTATTAAGTTTATCCTATGCTAAGGAAGGCAACATCGCAAAGGCAATTAACTATTCTAAAAAGGCAAAGCAAATACTATCAGAACTTGATTATAAAAAGGATATTGCAGAAATTGAAGATGGTATAGGTGAAATATTTGCAATGTTTGATAACTATGATGAATCCTTTAGTCATCTGACTACTGCATTAAAAATAAAACAAGAAATAAAAGACAATACTGTGCCACAAACATTATTTAAATTGTGTGATAACTATATTAAACTTGGTCAAGTTGAAAAGGCTAAAGAAGTTGTTATGGATGTTTTAGATACTTTAAAGTATGAAGATTATGAATACAGAATAAAGGCCAATGAATATTTATATAAGATATACAGCATAGAAAATAATACATCAAAGCTTGAGGAAATATTAATAAATACTATAAAATACCTTGAAACAACAGATTATAAAAAGGAACTTGCGAATTTTTATGTTCTTTTAGGGAAATTATACATAGATTTGAATATGCAGGATTTGGCACTTAAGTATATGAATAAGAGTTTAGATTTATATAAGGAATTAGGAATAATATAGAAGTGGGGATTGGTATGGGTGAGAATTTAGGTTTAAAAATACGTAATCTTAGAAAGCAAAGGGAATGACTTTAAAGGAGCTTGCGGGAAACAAAGTTACAGCGGCTCAAATAAGTTCAATCGAAAATGGTAAATGCAATCCAAGTGATGAGTTGTTAGCATATATTGCAGAGAAGTTAGAGGTAGATATTGAATATTTTACATTGACTGATAGAGAGAGGTTGCAAAAGAAATTTCAAAAAGTAATAGATAGTATTAATTATAAGCTTGATAAAGAAAATATTAATGAGGTTTTAAACAAAATAAAAGACTATGAAGAAAATTTAGATTTGCTTTCAGATGCTCAAAAGGGATATTTCTATTATTGTATTGGTAAGAAATTTTATTTTAATGAAGAATATGACAGTAGTTTCGTTGAGTTTTCCAAATCACTTGTTTATTATTTAAAAACCAATAATTACGATATAATATCTGATATATATATTTGCCTTGGTAATTGTAGCTATTTTAACAATAAGTATGAGTTGGCCTTTGGGTATTATAAAAACTCAGAAGAGCTAATAGAGAGGGAATATCTTTAGACAATATTGCAAGAACATATTATGATTTGGCTTTATGTGCAATATCCCTCAATAGGTATACATTATCGGATGTTTATCTAAACAAATTAAAGGAATTTATAAAACAGAATAACTGGCATAATAAAGAACATTATTTGCCAGGTATTGAAATGATGCAGGGAAACGTAGACTTAAAGATAAAAGATGCTGAAGATAGTTTTAAAAGATTTGAAAGTGCGTATAAAAATATAAACTAAATAGCGATTTAGAAGGTATGTTAAAGGCTAAAAATAATATGGCTGTTTGTCTTTGGGAATCAGGAAAAAAGAAGAGGCAATTGAGCTATTTAAAGAGATAATACAGTATGAGAAGGAGATAAATAAGGACAACATTGCTTTTATTTTAGATGTTTATCTAAACTTAATTGACTGTTTGCAGGAAATGAAGAGAATGGATGAAGCAATAGAGGTAATTAACCAAGCAGAAGTGGTTATGCTCAAACAAAACTATGAGGAAGGGATAATTAAGCTTTTGATTTCAAAGTTTGATTATTATTATAAAAACAAAGATTATCAAAGGGCTGAGGATTATGCCTTTTATGCAATAGATTTTATAAAAAGAGCAATAAACAGGAGCAAAATAAGGAACTTTATATAAAATTATCTCAAATGTATAAAAATATTGGAGATAATAGACAGGCAATAGAGTATTTACTTCTTTCTCAAAATACAAAATAAAAGTTATAGGCGTGGTTTCTTTTTAGAAATGTTTGGTATAATTAATAATAAAAGAAATCACGCTTTATTTATTGGGGGATAAGTATGGAATTTTTAGGGTTTGAAGCACAGGATTTTGAGTTTTTTAAAAATTATGAAAAATTAACAGGTGAAGAAGCTTTAAGGCAGAAGGAAAATGTAAAGATGAATTTCAGAGCATTTTGCTACGA
This sequence comes from Caloramator sp. mosi_1, assembly GCF_028622835.1. GTDB lineage: Bacteria > Bacillota > Clostridia > Clostridiales > Caloramatoraceae > Thermobrachium. The sequence goes on from NZ_CP117677.1 coordinate 1,764,368, forward strand.
ACTTCAAAAGATATATCATAAAAATACAAACGGTTTTTTAGAATTAGAAAAGGAATTTTTAAAGAGTAATAAAAAAGTGATAGTCTTAAGGCAAGACATATGTTAGATGAAAATAAATACATAGATATTGTTATTAACCAATATGGTTTAGGTATTTTTATGATACACAGGATAAAGCAATTATACTAAATTCTAAAGATAGGATATGGAATTATGTTTTAAGTAATAAAAAATCTTTTATAAGTTTAAATAGAATAACAAAAATAAAAGTACTGAAATTATGAAGATAAATTGTTTAGAGATGAATTCAAAGGCATTTGACAATATAAAGAATGTTTTAGAGGAGAATAAAGATGATAGATTAAACTTGTTTATAGGTGCATTTTATACAAAATCAGAATGTATAAAGTTAAATAAACAACTTGTAAATCGCATTTATGAGGAGTTTTTAAAGATATACGATTTATACAAAGCATTATAAGGAGATGGTTTTATGGACGTTAATAAGATGACACTTAAGGTACAGGAGGCATTAAACCTTTCACAACAAATTGCAGTTTCCTTTAAACATCAACAGATAGATGTAGAACATCTTCTTTTGCTCTTTTAACCCAAGAGGATGGATTAATTCCAAGTCTAATTGAAAGAATGGGAACAGATAATAAAAAGGTTCAAAGAGAGGTTGAGGCATATTTAGATAGATTACCAAAGGTATATGGTCAAGGTGCTGACTCTTCTTATGTTTATGCTACACGAAGGTTGGAAGAGGTATTAGTTTCCGCTGAAAAAATAATGTCAAATATGAATGACCTATATATAAGTGTAGAACACGTATTTTTAGCAATTTTAGATGCAGAACATCCATTAAAGAAGGTTTTAGCTCAAAACGGAATAGAAAAAGAAAAATTTTTAAAGGTACTTATGGAGGCAAGAGGAGGCCAAAGAGTAGAGACTAATGATCCAGAAGGTACATATGATGCCTTAAAAAGATATGGAAGGGACTTAACAGATGAGGCAAGGAAAAATAAGTTAGATCCTGTTATAGGAAGAGATGATGAAATCCGAAGAGTAGTTATGATTCTTTCAAGAAAAACCAAGAACAATCCAGTTTTAATTGGAGATCCAGGTGTTGGTAAGACAGCAATTGTAGAGGGGTTAGCCCAGAGAATAATAAAGGGTGATGTACCAGAGGGATTAAAGGATAAAAAAATATTTTCATTAGATTTAGGTGCACTTATTGCAGGTGCTAAATATAGGGAGAATTCGAAGAAAGGCTAAAGGCAGTTCTAAAAGAAATACAAAGAAGCGAAGGAAAGATAATACTTTTTATAGACGAAATACATACAATAGTAGGAGCAGGTAAAGCAGAGGGGCGGTTGATGCTGGAAATTTAATAAAGCCAATGCTGGCTCGTGGAGAACTTCACTGTATTGGTGCAACAACCTTTGATGAATACAGACAATATATTGAAAAGGATAAGGCCCTTGAAAGAAGATTCCAGCCTGTTTATGTTGATGAACCAACTGTAGATGACACAATAGCAATACTTAGAGGTTTAAAGGAAAGATTAGAAATACACCACGGGATAAGAATTCACGATAGTGCTTTAGTAGCTGCAGCAAAATTGTCTAAAAGATATATTACAGATAGATTTTTGCCAGATAAAGCAATAGATTTAGTAGATGAAGCCTGTGCTATGATTAAAACTCAAATAGAGAGTGTTCCCTATGAACTTGATGAAATAAAAAGAAAGATATTGCAACTGGAGATTGAGAAAAGGGCCCTTTCGGGTGAAATGGATGAGTTATCAAAATCAAGGTTAAGCGATGTTGAAAGGGAAATTGCAAATTTAAAGGAAAAGGAGAAGGAGCTAAATACAAGATATAGCAAGGAAAAGGAAGAGTTAAAGAGAATACGAAACATTAAGGAAGAGATAGATAATCTAAAAGCACAAATGATAAAGGCGGAAAAGGAGTACGATTTAAATAAACTTGCAGAAATTAAGTATGGTAGGCTGCCACAACTTGAGAAGGAGTTAAAGGTTTTAGAAGAAAAAATAAAAATGCAAATCTCCTTCTTAAGGAGGAGGTTACTGAAGAAGAAATATGTGAGATAGTTTCAAGGTGGACCCATATACCTCTTTCAAAACTTGTTGAAGGTGAGAGGGAAAAATTATTGAATCTTGAAAAATCTATTAAAGAAAGAGTAATAGGTCAAGATGAGGCTGTAGATGTTGTTGTAGGCTCAGTTTTAAGGGCAAGGGCAGGTATTAAAGACCCTAAGAGACCTATCGGTTCCTTTATATTTTTAGGTCCTACAGGTGTAGGTAAAACAGAACTTGCAAAAACTTTAGCAAGGGAACTATTTGATAGTGAAGACAATATGATTAGGATAGATATGTCTGAGTATATGGAAAAGTTCTCGGTTTCAAGGCTTATAGGAGCACCTCCTGGATACGTAGGATATGAACAGGGAGGTCAGTTGACTGAGGCTGTTAGGAGAAAACCCTATAGTGTTATTTTGTTTGATGAAGTTGAAAAAGCAAACGAAGAAGTATTTGATGTATTTTTACAACTTTTAGATGAAGGCAGGTTAACTGACAGTAAGGGTCATATAGTTGACTTTAAAAATACAATAATTATTATGACTTCTAATTTGGCAAGCGATGTTATTCAGCAGGGATTAATGCAGAATAAAAATATAGATGAAATATATAAAGAGGTTCAGAATGTACTTAAAATGAGATTTAGACCAGAGTTCTTAAACAGGGTAGATGATATAGTTATATTTAAACCTCTTTCAAATGAATCAATAAAGAGAATAATAAAAATATTTATAAATGAAATACAGATAAGGTTAAATGAAAAGAATATAGAGCTTATTGTGGATGATGATGCATTAAATCATATAGCTGACATAGGATATGATCAGGTATATGGTGCAAGGCCATTAAGGAGATTTATTCAAAAGTATATTGAAACAGAATTGGCAAAGATGATATTATCAGGAAAAATTAAAGATGGAGATAAAGTGGAAATTAAGCATTTACAAGGTAAGTTGGAGTGTTTGATAACAAATTAACAAACTGTTAACAAATTTTTTATTAATTTGTGATATAATATCATTTGTTTATGTTGCAAGTTTTAAAATAAACAGTTTCATATCTAATAACAAATGGAGGTGTAAATATGGCAAAGGTATTGAAGGTAGCGGATAGAAGAAGATGCATAGGATGTTTATCTTGCCGTCAAGCCTGTGCAAGACTTAGAGGAGAATATTCAATTGCTAATTCAGCAATAGAGGTAAAAACATCAGGTGGTTATACAGGTGAATTCGTTATAAATATTTGCCGTGGATGTGAAGAACCAGCTTGTATGGAAGCTTGTAAGTTTGGTGCTTTAACTAAGAGAACAGGTGGAGGAGTAGTATTCCATAAGGATAAATGTACGAAGTGCGGTGCTTGTGGTGTTGCTTGTGCAGTAAATGCAATAAGATTTGATGAAGAGGGTTATCCAATAATTTGTACACACTGCGGATACTGTACAAAGTATTGTCCACACAGATGTATTACAACGAAGGAGGTTTTATAATATGCTAGCAAGAGACTATATAAATGTATTATATATAGACTTAGAAAAGCAAGAATATAGATATGAGCAAAGAAAGGACCTTGTAAAATACTTAGGAGGAACAGGTCTTGCAGCAAAACTATTAGATGAAAATATAAAGCCAGAGCTTGATCCATTAGATCCAGCACAACCAATGATATATGCAATAGGACCTCTTTCTTTTGTAATGCCAGTCTGTACAAAGACGGTTGCAACATTCTATTCTCCACATACAAAGGAATATGGAGAAAGCCATGCAGGTGGAAGATTTGCAATGGCAATGAGATTTGCTGGTATTGATGCTGTTGTTGTTACTGGTAAATCAGCACATCCTCAATATCTTTTAATTGACGATGGGGTACAGTTTAGAGATGCAAGAGCTATGTGGGGATTATCTGTTGAAGAAACTGGTAAGATACTAAGACAAACGACTCACGGAAGTGGTGTTAGAAGTTCAATAAGAATAGGAAGATCAGGAGAAAATCTTGTAACTTACGCTGGAGTAAATGTAGATACATACAGACACTTTGGAAGACTTGGTCTTGGTGCTGTAATGGGTTCAAAGAATCTTAAGGCAATAGTTGTTATAGGAAATAATACAGTAGATATACCTCAAGAATTAAAGGTAAAATATAGAAAAGTATATGATAAAATATATGACAGAGTATTAAATACTGACCTTATGAAGAAATATCACGAACTTGGTACACCAGTAAACGTTATTCCATTAAATGAAATGCACTCACTACCATCCTTTAACCTTCAAAAGAACAAGATTGATTTTGCAGAAGATGTATCAGGTGAAAAGTTTGCTGAGGATAATCTTGTAAGAAAGGTTGCTTGTGCAGGATGTCCAATAGGATGTATTCATATTGGTCAAGTTAGAAGAGAATTTGATGCAGGATATGAATATGAAACAATAAATGTATCCTATGACCACGAACTAATTTTCGCACTTGGTACATTCCTTGGAATAAAATCAACTGATGAAATACTTGAACTTATAGATGTTGTTGAAAGCGAAGGACTTGATGCTATATCAACAGGTGTTGTTTTAGGTTGGGCAACAGAAGCATATAAGAGAGGATATGTTTCATTAGAAGAAACACTTGTACCATTTGAATTTGGTATTGTTCAAAACTACATTGCAGCAGTTAAATATATTTCAACAAGAAAGAACAAGTTCTATGAGGATTTAGGAAAGGGTGTAGTTCACGCTGCAAAGGTTTACGGCGGTTCAGACTTTGCGTGCCATTTAGGTGGTAATGAAATGGCAGGATACCATACAGGATATGGAAACGTTGTAGGTTTTGCTGTTGGTTCAAGACACTCACACCTTGATAATGGTGGATACTCAATAGACCAATCAAAACCAAAGGAAGAAGATATTGTTAAGAAGGTTTATGATGAAGAATTAGAAAGAAACATTCTAACAAGCTTAGTAATATGTCTATTTGCAAGAAAGGTTTACACAAGAGATATAGTTCTTGAAGCATTAGAAGGCGTTGGAATAAATATGACAAATGAAGAGTTAACTCAATTTGCAAAGGATATACAAAAGCTTAAGTATCAAATAAAGCAAAAGCTTGGATACAGCTTAGATAGCATTAAGATTCCTGAAAGATTCTTCCAAACTAAGACTCTAAATGGAGTTCTAAGTAGTGAAAAGGCACACGAAATGGTTAAAGAATACAAGAAGATGATAGAAGAGTTAATGAATGAATAATAAAAGATGGGCTTTTAGTCCATCTTTTATTATAATAGATGATAAACTATTTTATAAACAATGATTCTATCTTACTAACTATTGCATACATTATATATGCTATAATAGACAGTATTATTATGCTTAGCATAACCATATCTAATTGGGCTACTTGACCACCAAAGACTATAAGAAAACCTAAACCTTCCTTTGCAACTAAAAATTCACCAACGATAACTCCAACCCAAGATAGTCCTACGTTTATTTTTAATGTTGAAATTATAGTAGGCAGGCTGTGGGGAAGAACAACATATTTTAGTATTTGATATTTATTTGCACCAAATGTTTTAACAAGCTTTATCATATCTTCATCCACATCGTTAAACCCAGTTAAAACAGAAATAATTGTAACAATTAAAGAAATTGTAAGGGCAATTATGATTATAGCAGGCTGACCATTTCCTACCCAGAAGATTAAAATTGGTCCTAATGCAATTTTAGGTAGAGCATTCAATACAACAAGATATGGTTCTAAAACTTTATTAATGAAGTCTGAAATCCATAGTATAATGGCTATTAATGTGCCAATTATTGTACCTGAGATAAAACCTATTACCGTTTCAATACAAGTTACATAAGTGTGCCTTAAAAGGTGTCCTTCCTCCAGCAGCTTAAAGAAGGTCTTTGCTATTCGTGAAGGTTGGCTTACTAAAAATGGATCAACAATGTTTAGCCTGGCAGTTATTTCCCACTGTGCTATAAAAATTATTAATATTAAAATTCTTGTTAATGTAATTAAAATATTTCTTCGTTTGATTTTTTCAATATATTCCAAATGTTCCTTTGAAGGAGTGTTATTTATCATATTTATCGAGCTCCTTCCATATCAGGTTAAAATAGTCTTTAAATTCTGGAGCATTTCTTGAGGTAATAGGCGTTCTATCTTCAATGCTTAATCTTATATCAAATACCTTTTTATTTTTGCTGGTCTTGAACTTAATACAATTATTCTATCTGCAAGTGAAATGGCTTCAGAAATGTCGTGGGTTACCATTAAAGCAGTTTTTCCTTCAGCCTTAATAATTCTATATATTTCATCTGCAACAAGTAATCGTGTATGGTAGTCAAGTGCAGAGAAGGGCTCATCTAATAAGAGTATTTCATGATTTAAAACTAAAGTTCTAATTAATGCAACCCTCTGTCGCATTCCACCTGAGAGTTGACTTGGAAAGTAATTTTTAAAGGATGAAAGACCGTATTTATCAATTAATGAATTAGCAAAATCTATATTCTCTTTTCTTAATTCTTTTCTAATTTCAAGCCCTAAAGTAATGTTTTTATAAATGTTTCTCCATTCAAATAATGTATCTTTTTGAAACATATATCCAATTTCATTGCAGGGATAGGATATTATTTTATCGTCTAAATATATTTCACCACTTGTTGGTTTAATAAGCCCTGCGATAATTGAAAGTAGAGTGGATTTTCCACATCCTGAAGGTCCTACAATTACAACAAATTCACCATCTTTTACTGTAAGATTTATATTATCAAGGGTTTTTGTTTCTGATTGTAAAGTATGATATATCATAGATATGTTTTCTAATGTGAGTTTACCCATATTTATCACTCTCGCTTATAAATACTTGTTTTAAAAATATAAGGTTATTAACCCCTTGATGAATTTTAAAAATTCATCAAGGGGTATTAAATTTATTTATTAGGAACTTTTTAGCAAATTCAGTTGTTACTATATCTTTATAAGGAGGACGTTTTGGAATTAGACTTGGATTATAGGATTGAATTATATCCATAAGTCTTGATAGAGAGTCTTCCTCTAATACTGGTGATTTAGCCCAAGTATCCTGTTGTTTATATCTATCTACAACTTTAGTTAATACATCAATGTCTGAGCCTGGGAAGAAATCCTTAACAGCTTCTGCTATTTCCTTTGATGAATGAGCTTCTGTCCAGAGCATTCCCTTATAAATAGCATTGGTGAATTTTTGGATTATATCTGGATTTTCATTAATATATGATTTTGTAGCAAAGAAGCAGGTATAGGGTATTTCACCAGAAGCTTTACCTATAGATGCAACTACATAACCTCCATTTTCCTTTTCCAGCATACTTGCTGTTGGTTCAAAAGGGCAACATAGTCACCTGTACCGGACTTAAAAGCCTGTGCAGTTGCTGTAAATGCAATGTTTGTTATGATATTTACATCTTTACCTGGTGTCAGACCGTGATTTCTTAATACATACTCCAATGTCATTTCAGGAACTCCTCCAGGACGCCCACCTATTATTGTTTTACCCTTTAAGCTCTCCCAAGAAAAATCAGTTTCGTTATTTCTTGAAACTAAGAAGGATCCATCTCTTTTAGTTAATTGAGCAAATAATACAGCATAATCTTCTCTACCTTGGTTGTATAGATATATTACTTGTTCAGGTCCACAAAAACCTATGTCTGCATTTTTAGATAAAACTTGTTGCATTGTTTTATCTGCACCTTGTCCAGTTGACAGTTCAATCTCGATGCCCTCTTCTTCAAAAACCTTGACTTATAGCAACATACATAGGTGCATAAAAGATTGAACGAACTACCTCATTAAGTCGTACCTTTACTAATTCCTTTTTAGGTTGTTCTCTTTTACAGGAAGAAAAAGCAGTTACAGTTAAAAGAAGTATAGAGAGTATGGCTACTACTTTTTGAATTTCATATATACATCTCCTTATTTTTATATCAATTTATATTATGTAGATAGATGCAATTTAGTTACAGTTTAGTCTGTGTTAATCTTGATTTTATGGTCAAAAATGTAATAATTATATAAAGATAAAGGGAAGAGGTGAGAAAAATGAGAAGAAATTCACTTTCTACATTTATATCAACATTAATCCCAGGTGTTGGATATATGTATTTAGGTCTTTATAGAAAGGGACTTGAAGCTCTTGCATTGTTTTTATTGGTTAAACCTGTTTTTTCGATTTTTGGATTAGGTGCAATTGGTTCTATACTACAATTTTTTATTTGGATATATGCATTTGTAGATACCTTTAAGACGGCTTCACTTTTAGATTCGGGTAAATATGTTGAAGATGATTATTTTATATTTAATGGATTTTACAGCAGGGATTCCTATGGAAATAAAAAGAATATAGATATAAGATATTTGATAAATATTTTAGCAATTTTATTGATATTAGCAGGAGTATTTTCGATAGTAAATAAAGCATTTGGTACAAATGAACTTTATATAATGGTTAAATCCTTTGTCAAACAATATTTTATACCTGTAGTTATGGTTTTAGGTGGTTTCTATCTTCTTCTTCAAAACAGAAGATAAATATGTTGACAATGTATTTTTTTAAATATAATAATAAATAAAAGTTAATAGCTAAAGGCTGTGAAGAAGAGGAGTAGGTAGTAACACCTAAAAGAGAGGAAGACCCATAGGCTGGGAGGTCTTCTTAGGTAAAGTGCTATCGAAGGTAGCTTTGGAGCCTTTCATCCGAAACAAAGTAGGATGAAACGGGAAACCGTTATCAAAATAAGAGCTGCATTTTTGCAGAATTAAGGTGGTACCGCGGTCCTTCGCCCTTAGTGTGCGAAGGACCTTTTAATTTGGAGGTGTTGTGGTGGGTTACATACTGGCGGTATTTGGTGGTATATTAACCTATGGCTCTAAAAGAATAGTAAAAATGTTTAACCTAAATAAAAATAAAGAGCTAATTATAAAATTAATTGGATTAATAATTGCAACATTAGGATGTTTAAAGATTATGAGTATTATATAAAAAGGAGGTTCTAAAATGGAGGAAAATAAAAATATAGCCAAAAATTATGATCCTAAAGAGTTTGAAGAAAGACTTTATAATGAATGGTTAGAAAAGGGATATTTTACACCAAAGGTAGATAGAGAGAAAAAGCCTTTTACAATAGTAATGCCACCTCCAAATATAACAGGACAGCTTCATATGGGACACGCACTTGATAATACACTTCAGGATGCATTAATAAGATGGAAAAGGATGCAGGGGTATGAAACATTATGGCTTCCAGGCGAAGACCACGCAAGTATTGCTACAGAGGTTAAAGTAGAGACTGAACTTGCGAAAAAAGGAATTAACAAAAAGGAGATAGGTAGAGAAGAATTCTTAAATCACGTATGGGATTGGACTCATACCTACAGAGAAAGAATTAAAAACAATTACAAAAGATGGGTGCATCCTGTGATTGGACTCGTGAAAGATTTACGATGGATGAAGGTTTAAACAAGGCTGTTAGAGAGGTATTTGTTAGATTATATAATAAAGGGCTTATTTATAGAGGAAATAGAATAATAAACTGGTGTCCAAGATGTATGACAGCTCTTTCAGATGCAGAAATTGAGTATCAAGAAAAGCAAGGAAATCTATGGCATATTAAATATCCGGTAAAAGATAGTGAGGAATATATTGTTATAGCAACAACAAGACCAGAAACAATGCTGGGAGATGTTGCTGTTGCTGTAAATCCAAATGATGAAAGGTATAAACACTTAATTGGAAAAACATTAGTTCTTCCACTTGTTAATAGAGAAATACCTGTAATTGCTGATGAATATGTTGAAATGGAATTTGGAACTGGAGCAGTAAAGATTACTCCAGCTCACGATCCAAATGACTTTGAAGTAGGTCAAAGACACAACTTAGAACAAATAGTAGTTATGAATGATGATGGAACAATGAATGAACTTGCAGGCAAATATGCAGGGCTTGATAGATATGACGCAAGAGTGAAAATAGTAAAAGATCTACAAGAGATAGGATTACTTGTTAAAATTGAAGAACACAATCACAATGTTGGTGCCCACGACAGATGTGGAACAACAGTTGAACCTCTTTTATCAAAACAGTGGTTTGTAAAGATGAAGCCACTTGCAGAGCCAGCAATTGAAGCAGTTAAAAGGGAGAAGTTGAGTTTGTTCCTGAAAGATTTGCAAAAGTTTATTTTAACTGGATGGAAAACATTCAAGACTGGTGTATATCAAGACAACTTTGGTGGGGACATAGAATTCCTGTTTGGTACTGTAATACTTGTGGAGAAGTAATTGTATCATCAGAGGATCCAGATGTTTGTCCAAAGTGTAAATCTTCTAATTTAAAGCAGGATGAAGATGTCTTAGATACTTGGTTTAGTTCTGCTCTATGGCCCTTCTCAACATTAGGATGGCCGGATAAGACTGAGGATTTAGAGTATTTCTTCCCAACAGATGTACTTGTTACTGGATACGATATTATTTTCTTCTGGGTTGCAAGAATGATATTCTCAGCTATAAATGAAATGGGAAGTGTTCCATTTAAACACGTATTGGTACACGGTATAGTTAGAGATTCACAGGGAAGAAAGATGTCTAAATCACTTGGTAATGGTATAGATCCACTTGAAATAATAGATAAATATGGTGCAGATGCATTAAGATTTACACTTGTTACAGGAAACTCACCAGGTAATGATATGAGATTCTATATGGAAAGGGTAGAGGCATCAAGAAACTTTGCTAATAAGATTTGGAATGCCTCAAGATTTATGCTTATGAATTATGATGAGGAGCTTGTAAATAGATATAAGGATGAGGCAAATAATATAAGAAATACTGTTGATAGATGGATATTAAGCAGAATAAACGAAGTAGCAAAGGAAGTTACTGATAATCTAAATAAATTTGAACTTGGTATTGCAGCACAAAAGATATATGATTTTATCTGGTCAGAGCTTTGTGACTGGTACATTGAACTTGTAAAACCAAGGTTATACGGCGATGATGAAAAGTCAAAGGCAGCTGCACAAATTACATTAATTGAAGTTTTAAAGGATAGTCTAAAGCTTCTACATCCATTTATGCCATTTATAACAGAAGAAATATATAAGCACATAACTGATGAAACACCATCAATTACAATTGCAAAATGGCCAGAATATAGAGAAGATAGAAATTATCAAGAAGATATGAAATCAATGGAATATGTAATTGATGCAATAAGAGCAGTAAGAAATATAAGAGCAGAAATGAATGTTCCAAATTCAAGAAGAGCAAAGATAATGCTAATACCTTCAAATGAATCAGCAAAGAAGGCCTTTGAAGATGGTGCAGTTTATTTTGAAAAGTTAGCCTTTGCCTCAGAGGTTGCATTTATAGAAGAAATTGAAATTCCAAAGGATGCTGTATCTCAAGTTACTGAAGGAGCACAAATATACTTACCTTTAGAGGATTTAATAGATAAGCAAAAGGAAGTAGAAAGACTAACTAAAGAAAAAGAAAAGCTTGAGAAGGAAGTAGAAAGAGCAGAGGGTAAGTTAAATAATCCAAATTTCGTAGCAAAGGCACCCCAAAAGCTTGTTGATGAAGAGAAGGAGAAGCTTGCAAAGTATAAAGAAATGCTTGACAAGGTTATAGAGAGACTTAATGCACTTAAATAGTTTAAATAGGTGGTATAGACAAATCTATACCACCTATTTTTAAACAAAAACAAAATTAAGTCATTAATAGATGTTATTCATATAATAGTACTATAAGTAATCTATGGAATGGTTATTATGTATATTGATGCAGTATTTGAGGGTGGAGGAGTAAAGGGAATTGCATTTTTAGGAGCTATTAAATGCTTAGAGGAAAGAGGATATAAATTTAATAAAGTTGCAGGTACATCAGCAGGTGCAATTATATCTTCTTTGATTGCCGCAGGCTATAGTGCTGATGAGTTAAAACAGATACTTTTTAATTTTGATTTTATTAATTTTCAAGATAAGGATGCAGTTCAATCTTTACCGTTTATAGGTAGTATACTTGGACTTGTTGTAAGTAAGGCTATTTTTTCAGGAGATGCCTTTGAAAATTGGTTAAAGGAACTTTTAGTGAAAAAGGGTAAGGTTAAATTTAAAAATTTTATAAATAATAATGAATTTGCACTTAAAATAATTGCCTCAGATATAACTAAAAAGGACATACTTATACTTCCAGATGATTTAAAAGAATACGGTATAGACCCATTAGAGTTTGAAGTTGCAAAGGCTGTTCGTATGAGTATGAGCATACCACTTTATTTTAAACCTGTTAAACTTAAAGTTAACGATGAAATACATTATATTGTTGATGGAGGTATTTTAAGCAATTTTCCAGTTTGGATATTCGATGTTGAAGGCATACCACGCTGGCCAACCTTTGGATTCAAATTACAGGAGCCAGCACCAAAACCAAGAAATGAATATATATCCTTAAAGGATTATTTGATGGACATTGTAAATACAATGATTGAAGAGAATGAATTAAGGTATATAAAAAATAAAGATTTTGTTAGGACTATTTTGATACCAACTCTTGGAGTAAATACAACTGATTTTTCTATATCTAATTCAATGAAACAAAAACTATATATTTCAGGATATAATTCAGCAAAGACTTTCCTTGAAACGTGGAATTTTGATGACTATGTAAAAGATATAGGATGAAAGGGTGTTGAAAAAGCCCTACCCTCGTGATGCCCTCATCCTTGAGGGCCGCTCAGCTCGATACATCGTGTGCCGAATTACGGACTTTTTTCAAAGTCTAAATATGCACTTGCTAAAGCTTATGGAATATGCCAATTTGAAATCCTTTCAAGGGGCAATTTCATAATCAATGCATCTTTTATGTTTGTTAACAACCTGAAGGCTATTTTAAACAGCCTTTTTTTATGGTATAATTTATCTAATAAATACATAGAGGTGATAAAATGGATTATAAAGAAGCCTTGACATATATTGAGGGTGTTGGTAAATTTGGTATGAATTTAGGTTTAAATAGAATTGAAAGAATGTGTGAACTATTAGGGAATCCACAGGACAGCTTAAAGGTAATACACGTTGGAGGTACAAATGGTAAGGGTTCAACTGTAACTTTTATTTCAAACATATTAATTGAAGAAGGTTATAGGGTAGGGATTTATACATCACCTCATTTAGAAAGATTTACAGAAAGAATTAAAATAAACAATGAAGAAATATCTGAAAATGATGTTGTAAGATTAATAGAAGGAATGAAGCAAGTTATTGATATTGTTGTTAAAGAGGGGTATGACCATCCAACTGAGTTTGAAATAGTTACTGCCTGTGCATTAAAGTATTTTAGAGAAAAGCAGGTGGATTTTGTAGTCTTAGAGGTTGGACTTGGTGGAAGACTTGATGCTACAAATATTGTAGACCCGCTTGTTTCAGTTATTACTTCAATAAGTTATGACCATACCAATATTTTAGGTAATACAATAGAAGAGATTGCATTTGAAAAGGCTGGGATAATTAAAAAGATAGGCCCTTAGTTTTATATCCACAGGTTGAAGAAGCAGAAAAGGTTATTTTTAAAAGGGCAGAAGAAATGAATTCCAAAATATATTATGTAGATGAAGTAGAATATGAGATAAATGCAGATACTCTTGAGGGTATTTCCTTTGATGTAAAAACAAAAAAGCCTATACAAGGGCTTGAAGATAAAGATGATTAATAGATACCAAGTGCTCAATGCTATAACTGCTCTAATGACAGTAGAGGTATTAAAGGATATAGGATATAAGATTTCAGATAAATCTATATTTAATGGATTGGGAAACTCAATGTGGCCAGGTAGATTTGAGATATATAAAAAAATCCATATATAATTTTAGATGGCGGGCATAATATACAAGGCATAAGGGCACTTACATATGGTTTGAATAAATATTTTAGAAATAAAAAAATAAAAATAGTATTTGGGGTATTAAGGGATAAAGACTATATAAAAATGATTGATGAGCTTATTAAAGTTTCAGATGAATTTATAACGGTAACTCCTGAAAACTCTCGTGCACTTAAAGCAGAAGAGCTAAAGGAGATTATAGAAGAGAGGGGTAAGAGGGCAAAGGCCTTTTTAAATATTAAAGAGGCTGTGGAATATGCAATAAACAACTTAGATTATGATGTTTTAGTTTTTGTGGTTCTCTCTATATGATAGGTGATATCAGAAGAATATTAAATTTTAATTTTAGAAAAGAAAGTGAATGAATATAATGTATTAAAGCATTTTGTTTTGGAGGAAAAATTGTCAGTTGATATTAAAGAACGAGTTAGATTGGCTTGTGAGATATATTATTATGCAATTAAAAATGAGGATAAAATACCCAAGGAACTTATTAATATGGCGAAGATTATATGCAATGATACGATTAAAGCTGCCAAAATGATGAAGGTTGGTTTAGATAATGATGAACTGGCAGATAAGATTTTAAAATAGAATTGGTTAAATAAAAATTAATCCCCAAGGTAACTACATCCTGGGGATTTTTATTATGGGTTTATTTTTGATTGAGGGTGTCTGATAAATCAGCGTATATTTTTTCTCCTGAATTTCTCCAATTATTTCTTATTAATTCAATATCTTCCATTGTCTTGACTGGTAGTTTTATTTCAATAAGATTTTTACTTCCTTTTTTAAGATTAATGTTACCTCAAATCCATCTTTAGTTGGCATATATTCTGTACTTGCTTCTATTTTTGCGTATTTTCATTTTTTGATTCAAAATAATCATCTAACTTTTCAATTTTTGAATCAGGTATTCTATTGAGAAAGAAATTAAGTGTATCAGATCCCTTACTGCTTATTACTAAGTATTGTTTTTGTTGTCAGTTATGGTATTTATAAAACCTGTATTTATAAGTTCAGATATATACTGCTGTAGAGTAAAATAATTTATTAAATTGTTTTCTAATATAATTTGTGTTAGTTGAGAATTAGAAGTTGGTTTATTTAGTTTATTTAGTATGTATAAAATAATAAGTTTGTTTATAGCTAAATCTGTTACATCCATAAAACTTTGTCACCTCTTTATTTAATTTCAAGTTTATTATACCAACAAAGTTATCTATATTTCAACAAAATAGAACTTTTTTTATAACGTGATATAAAGAATCATAAACATAAAAACAAGAAGGGTTAAATCCCTTCCTGTTATAGTTTTTCAAGTTGTTTTCCGCTCATAAGTTCCTTTTCAGCAAGTGCAATCATTCTTTTAACCATTGCACCGCCAACTCTTCCACAGTCCTTAGATGATATATTTCCCCAATAGTCTTCTGAACCTTGATACACTGGAATTCCAAATTCTGATGCTATTTCATATTTTATGTTATCTAATATTTGATGAGCTTCTGGAACAAGTTGAGTTCTTCCTGAGCCATTCTGTCCTGCTGCCATTTTTACTCCTCCTTATGTACTTTATTATTTGTTTAGTTATAATTTGTGTAGTTTAACAAAAATTTATGTTAGGAAACTAAAGGAAAAGGGTTGCAACTTGCAACCCTTTTAGGTCAACTTTTCTTTGATAGGGATTTTTCTGTCTTTTCTTGTACCATGTCTTTTCACACTTTCTAATTGAGCCTTTTGAGATTTTGCCTCTCTATGATAGTGTCTATCTTGACCTAAAAGGTTTTCAGAAGCAAATTCCTCTTGATGCCCAAATAGATTAGTAAAACGTGCTTTTCGCATGGTCATAAAAATCCCTCCTTTATTGACCTTATCTTTATTATTTGTATCTATTTAAAAATTTAATACAGGTGTTTTAAATTTAAATTTATTTAAATAAATATGTATAAATAGAATCTATTGGAGGGGAATAATTTTGAAGGTTATAATTTTAAGTAAAGAAAAAATTAAAAACATACTGGTCGTTTTTTGATTATTTTTATTGCACTATTATTTAAAATGTTAGGGGATATAAGTTAATAGATGTATTTTTAAATTCTAAATCTGATTTGCCCATTTATTCTGTAGAAACAAAGGAAAAAAGGTGGCATTAACCTTTGATATTGGATGGGGGATGAGTATATACCTTCTATTTTAAAAGTATTAGATGAAAATAATATAAAAGCAACATTTTTTATTATAGGGACTTGGGTAGATAAATATCCAAACAGAGTAAAAGAAATAGATATGAAGGGACACGAGATAGGAAATCATTCAAATAATCATATTTATTTTACAAGACTTACAAAATCAAAGATAAAAGAAGAAGTATTTACAGCAAGTAATAAAATTAAAAAAATAACAGGAAAGGATACTAAGTTAATGAGGGTACCTTATGGTGATTATAACAGTGAGGTAATTAAAGCAATAGAGGAAACGGGGCATTATTGTATACAATGGGACGTTGACCCTGTCGATTGGAAAAGTATATCTTATGAACAAATTCAACAAACAGTAATCTCAAAAACAAGAAATGGTTCAATAATTCTTTTGCATAACAGCAGTGTTGAAACAGTTAAAGCATTGGATACAATTATAAAGGAATTAAAAAATAAAGGTTATGATTTTGTTAAGGTATCAGATTTAATATATAAGGAAAACTATTATATCGACTATACAGGTAGACAAAAACCTTTAAACGAATAAATTTCAGAATATTTAAAGGCCTCCTCCTTTGAATAAATAACAAAAAATGTACAAGATATAAAAAGAGAGGAGGCTTCTTTATGATAATAATTGGTATATTTGGGAGTAGAGGAAAGTCCTTTGTTGGAGATTTTCTAATTGAGTTTTTTAAGAAACATAAAAAAATGTTTTTATAATAGGAACAAAGGACGATAGCGAGGAATTATTTTTTAACTTATTAAGAAATAATATTGATTATATAATTATAGAAATATCAAGAGAAGATATACTTAACAATAAAGTAAATAAAATTAAATTTGATGTATTGATACATACTGCTCTTGAATATGAAAATGAAACTCTTATTAAGTCCTATCAAAATTTAATTTCAAATCTAAAGGAAAATGGATATATTATACTAAATGCTGATTCAATTCAAAAGATAGATTATGTATGTGAAAAGGCTTATCCAATTACATATGGTTTAAATGAACGCACAACAGTCTCAGCCTCCAGCATAGATGATATGAATCAATTATGTTTTAGTTTCTGTCTTCAAAGAAGTATAGTAACTATAAATGGTAATTTAGTTCAATCCTTTGAAAAGCCACTAAAATTTAAAGGAAAGTATCAAGATGTATATTATTATCTTGCTGCTTTAAGTACGCTTTTATGTTTAGGTTATGAATTTTAAAAAAATAGGTATAAAAAATAAAAATCATAATATTTATATTTTAGATAATAAAATCTAAAATGTACAAAGGGGATGGGATTATGAACGATTATCAATTAACATCAAACAAAGTGTATATTGAAGGTAGGGTGGTTTCGGAATTATCCTACAGTCACGAGATGTTTGGAGAAGCTTTTATAACTTTACTGTTGAGGTTCCAAGATTAAGTGAAGCGGTCGACAGGCTTCCTATTACTGTTTCAGAAAGACTACTTCCAACTGTTGATGTATCAAATGGAAAGATAGTATGCATTGAGGGGCAATTAAGGTCCTACAATAAAGTTGTAGATGGTACAAATAGATTAATATTAACAATATTTGCAAGGGATATAAAAAATATTGATACTATTAGTACAAGCCCCAATGAAATATATTTAGATGGTTATATTTGCAAGGCACCAATATATAGAACTACGCCTTTTGGAAGAGAAATAACAGACATTTTAATAGCAGTGAATAGACCATATAATAAATCCGATTACATACCTGCTATTGCTTGGGGAAGAAATGCAAGATTTTCAAGTACGCTTGAAGTAGGTTCACATATTAAAATTTGGGGAAGAATTCAAAGTAGAGATTACGAAAGAAGCTTTCTGAGACTGAATCAGTAAAGAGAACTGCCTATGAAGTATCTATTTCAAAGATGGATAAGGTTGAAGAATAAAGTATAAGTTAACAAAAGGTAATACACCTTTTGTTAACTTATTTTCTTAAATCTTCCAATATCTGTGTTTTACTTTTTGTTTTCTCATCAACTCTTTTTATAACCTTTGCTGGAGAACCAGCAACAACTACATAGGGTCTCTACATTTTCAGTTACAACTGCACCTGCTGCAACTACAGAGCCTTTTCCTACCTTTACACCTTCTAATATAACGGCATTTGCACCTATCAAAACATCATCTTCAATTACTACAGGGTCTTTACTTGGTGGTTCTAAAACTCCTGCAATAACAGCACCTGCTCCAACGTGTACATTTTTTCCTATTTTTCCGCGTGCTCCAACTACAGCATTCATATCTATCATTGCACCTTCGCCTATTTCGGCTCCAATATTTATTACAGCTCCCATCATTATAACAGCATTTTTGCCAATAGTTACGCCTTCTCTAATTATAGCACCAGGTTCAATTCTTGCTTCAATATGTCTTATGTCAAGCATAGGGATTGCAGAATTTCTTCTGTCCCATTCAATTCTATAGTTTTTAATTTTATCTTTATTTTCCTTTATAAATTCTTCAACTGCAATGTTTTCTCCAAATAATATGAAGAAGTTACCATCTCCATATATCTCTATGTCTTTTGGTTCTATTCCTTGCAGGTTTCCGTTTATATATGCTTTAACAGGAGTAGTTTTTTTGCATCTTTAATATATCTTGCTATTTCATATGGGTTTGTTAAATCATATTCTACTTTCATATCCATTTATTTCCCTCCCTATAAATTATTATCAATAAATATACAATAGTATAAATAGTTTGTCAAATATAAATAAAAGTAGTATTCTATAGTTGAGTATATTTAGGGGTGTTAAAATGTTACAAAAAGGATGCATTCAAATTTATACAGGTAATGGAAAAGGAAAAACAACTGCTGCAGTAGGTCAAGGAGTAAGAGCAGTAGGAAGAGGGCTTAAAGTTTATATGGTGCAATTTTTAAAGGGTAATGATACAGGTGAGCTACATAGTTTAAAAAAATTAGAACCTGATTTTAGGGTTTTCAGATTTGAAAGACCAAGAGGTTTTTTGGACCTTGAGTGATGAGGAAAAAATTGAGCTTAAAAGGATATTGATAAAGGATTTGAGTTTTGTAAGGAAGTTTTAAAGAATAAGGAATGTGATGTGCTTATTATTGATGAAATAATGGGAGTTCTTTCGAACAAGCTTCTTGATATACAAGAAGTAGTTGAGTTTTTAAAATCAAAACCAGAGAATATTGAAATAATATTAACTGGAAGGAATGTTCCTCAAGAAATTGCAGACGTTGCAGATTTAATAACTGAAATGAAGGATATTAAACATTATTTTAATAATGGTGTTCCTGCAAGAAAAGGAATAGAATTTTAAGAGTCATAATTCCCACTTTTTGGGTGGGGATTATGCAAATTGTTTACAAACATAAAAATGATCTGAATATGAAATGGCCCCTTGAAAGGATTTTGATTGGCTTTTCATAAGCTTTAGCAAGTCTTGCTTTGCGACTTTGAAAAGTCCGTAATTCGGCACACGATGTGCCGAGCCGAGCGGCCCTCAAGGACGAGGGCATCGCGAGGGTAGGACTTTTCAAACAAAGAAAAGCTTAGACTTGCTTAGCGAAATGAAGGAATGCCAAAGAAATCCTTCAAGGGGCCAAGCATATTATAGCTTTTTCAAGTCATCCATAATTCCTGCTTTTTAGGTGGGAATTATGGCTTTTATGAGAAGAAAAGCTAAGATATTAGTAAGTATATGATAGATATCTTATTTTATATTTATAATTTAGATATGTAGTTTTCAATTCTATCTAATGCAATTTGTAATTCCTTCATAGAATATGCAAAGGAGATTCTTATATAACCTTCTCCATATTTAGAAAAAGCACTTCCAGGAACAACTGCAACTCTTTCCTTTTCAAGTAGGTCAAGTGCAAAGTCAAAGGAGTTTTTGTGTACTTTTTATACTTGGAAATATGTAAAAGGCACCTTCTGGCTTTACAACCTCTAATCCCATTTTTATGAGCCTGTCATACACGTAATCCCTTCGTTTTATATATTCCTGCTTCATTATTATTGAATCGTCTATTCCATTTGTCAGTGCTTCAAGTGCAGCATACTGACTTATGGATGTAGCACAAGTATTAAGATATTGATGTACCTTTATCATATGTTTTGTTATAAATTTAGGTGCCAATGTATAGCCTATTCTAAAACCTGTCATTGAATGTGATTTTGACAGACCGTTTATAACTATAGTTTTATCCTTTAAATTTTTAAGAGCTGCTATTGAATGGTGTTTATCATTATAAACAAGTTCGCTATAGATTTCATCAGATAGAATAAATATATTTTTATCTTTGATGAAATCTGCAATTTCCTTTAATTCATTAAGGCTTAAGCATTGTCCTGTTGGGTTAGAGGGATATGGTATAATTATACACTTAGTTGAATAAGTAATATTTTCTTCAAGTAATTTTTTAGTTAATTTAAAATTGGTATTTGATGTATCTATGTATTTTACATTTCCACCACATAGTTTTACAACAGGTTCATATCCTGGGTAACAAGGTGCAGGAATTAAAACTTCATCACCTATATTCAATAAAGTTTTTATTGCTATAAAAATTCCTTCACTTGCACCACAGGTAACAATTACTTCATCATCAGGGTTATAATTTAAATTGTATTTTTTTGAACAAAATCAGAAATTTTTCTTCTTAATTCTATAATTCCAGCATTGTGAGTATATATTGTTTTGTTATTTTTTATAGCTTGTATTGCGGATTCCTTTATATGGTAAGGTGTGTTAAAATCCGGTTGGCCTATTGTAAGTGATATTACATTATCATATTTAGATACCATATTATAAAATTTTCTAATACCTGATATTTCGATATTTCTAACCTCTGCATTTAACAAACTTTCCATACGTACCTCCAAGTGTATAATGATAATTAAAACAAAAATTATTATAAAACCCCCATAAAAGGATTTTATGAAGGCATATATAATAGTTTTATATAAACATTGCCTAAAAATCCTCTATGGGGTTATAGTAACAAAATTTACTTAAATTATTTATAATTATAAAATTCTAATTATTTATTACATCCTGCATTGTATAAAAACCATTTTCTTTTCCCAAAATATATTTTGCTGCTCTAATTGCACCATAGGCGAATACATCTCTTGAAAGAGCAGAGTGCTTTATTTCAATGTTTTCAAAGGGACCTGCAAATAAAACTTCGTGTTCTCCAACTATGCTTCCACCACGAACAGCGTGAATTCCAAGCTCATTTTTTCGCGTCTTTGTGTTTTGGAGTGTCTGCCATAATTATAATTTAAGATATTTTCTAATGATTTGTTTATTGCATCGGCAATCATTAATGCTGTACCGCTTGGTGAATCAAGCTTTTGATTGTGGTGTTTCTCAATGATTTCTATATCGAAATTTTCATAAAGAACCTTAGCAGCCTGTGAAACTAAGGATAAAATTAAATTAACACCAACAGACATATTGGCTGAGTTTAATATAGGTATATTTTTTGAGGCTTCATACATCTTGTTTTTTTCTTCCTGAGAAAAACCGGTTGTACAAATTACCAATGCAACTTTATTTTTCTTTCCATATTCCAAAATTGAATCTAAGCAGGTATGGTTTGAAAAGTCGATTAGTACATCAACATCTTCTTTAACTTCATCTAAATTTGAATATACAGGATATGAATTTGCAAATCTTGTAGTATCTTTATCAACTCCACATACAACTTCAATATCATCTAATGTTGAAATAATTTTAGTTAAAGTTTGGCCCATACGTCCATTACAACCGTGTAATAATACCTTCATACATCCACCTCTATGCAAGCTTTATTCCGTAATTCATCATTTCTTTCTTTAAGATTTCAAGATTTTTGGAGACATATCTACAAGAGGAAGTCTTAGATGTCCAACGTTCATTCCCATTAAATTCATTGCGGTTTTAACTGGAATAGGGTTTGTTTCAATGAATAATGCCTTAATCAGTTGAATCATATTAAGTTGTATTCTTAATGCCTCTTTAAAGTTTCCCTTTAAGAACTGTTCACACATATCGTGGGTATCCTTTGGAAGAATGTTTGCAACAACAGAAATAACACCTTTTCCACCTAAGGACATTATAGGTATTACCTGATCATCATTTCCTGAGTATATATCAAGTTTATCACCGCATAGTTGTGCAATTTCTGCAACTTGAGAAATGTTACCGCTGGCTTCTTTAACAGCAGCTATATTATCTATCTTTGAAAGTTCAAATAGAGTTTCTGGAAGTATATTAAATCCTGTTCTTGAAGGAACGTTATAGATTATGATAGGCTTTGTAACAGCAGATGCTATTGCTTTAAAATGTTCAATTGCACCCCTTTGGGTAGTTTTATTATAGTAGGGTGTTATAACCAAAAGGCCATCTACACCTATGCTGTCTGCCCATCTACTCATATCAACTGCAGCTTTAGTGTTGTTGCTTCCTGTTCCTGCTATAACAGGTATCCTTCCCTTTACAACATCAACAGTAAATTTTATGGTTTCTTTTCTTTCTTGTTCTGACATAGTTGAAGCTTCGCCTGTTGTTCCACATATTATAATTGCATCTGTTTTTGCTCTATATGCCACTCAATAAGTTCCTCTAATTTTTTAAAGTCAACTCCATCTTCGTTAAATGGCGTTACTATTGCAACACCGCTTCCAGTAAATAGGCTCATCTTTAACCCATCCTTTCTAAAAATATCCTTAATATTATTATATTACATTATTTAATTAAAAGTTCTGCAATTTGAACAGCATTTGTTGCAGCTCCCTTTCTTATGTTATCAGCTACAACCCATAAATTAATTCCATTTTCAACGCTTTCATCTCTTCTAATTCTACCTACAAATACTTCATCTTTACCTTCTGCTAAAATAGGCATTGGGTAGATGTTGTTATTAACATCATCCATTACAACTATGCCTGTAGAATTTTTTAATATCTGTTTTACTTCTTCTATTTCAAATTTTTTTCAAATTCAACATTTATTGATTCGCTATGTCCATAAAATACTGGTACTCTTACGGTTGTTGCAGTAATTTTCAAATCAGGCCTATGCATAATTTTTTTGTTTCATTTATCATCTTCATTTCTTCTTTAGTGTAGCCATTGTCCAAAAACACATCGATATGAGGAATTAAGTTATATGCAATAGGATGAGGAAATTTCTTTGGTTTTTCTCCTTTTATTCCATTAACTAAATCTTCATATCCGCCCATTCCGGCACCAGAGACAGCTTGATATGTTGAGTAGACTATTCTTTTAATATTAAAGTTATCATCAAGGGGTTTTAATGCTACTACAGCTTGAATAGTTGAACAATTAGGATTTGCAATTATGCCCTTATGCCATTTCACATCCTCTGGATTTACTTCTGGTACTACAAGTGGAACATTTTCATCCATTCTCCAGGCACTGCTGTTATCTACAACAATACAGCCTTTACTTGCTGCAATTGGTGCAAATTTTAGGCTTGTTGATGCACCAGCAGAAAATAAAGCTATGTCTATGCCCCTATCAAAGGAATCTTCTTTAAGTTCCTCTACGACATATTCTTTATTGTTAAAATTAACAACCTTTCCTGCTGACTTTGAAGATGCAAAGAGATAAAGTTCATCGATAGGAAATTTTCTTTCACTTAAAACTTCAATAAATTTTCTGCCAACCATACCAGTTGCACCTACAACTGCTAACCTGATACCCATTATATTTACCCCTTTATTTTATCTAATATAGTTATATAGATTAATTTTGTACATTATAACATATATTTAAAGTTAATTATATACGATCCAGTTATAAATATGCAACTGTATACATTTCAAAATAATTGTCGAAATAAGTAATAAATTCATATTACAAAAATATTGACAATGATGATAATCACTGGTAAAATACAGAAAAAGAAAAAACATATCTTAAATCCTTCAATCTTCAATTATGAATAAGCGAAATTTATTTATTAAATGAAAAAAGAATGCAATATTGCTTTAAATTTCAGAAAAATACACAGCTAATCATAGGAATAAAATTCTATAAATATCATACAGTTGTATTAGGAATATAACCCGGTTGGGTTATAAATATAAATTTATATTAAAGGGGAGCAGAAATGAACAAAAAGCTAGCAAGTTTTGCTGCAGGATTATTAGCTGCTATGATGCTGTTAACATCCTGTGGCCCAGGTAAACAATCAGACACAACAAGAAAGGATGTAGCTACAGTAGAGAAGGCTACAAATCCATCCAAATTACCTGATGTATCAAAAATAGAAAGGACACTTTAATTGTTGGTACAACAGCACCATCAGGTAAGTTTAATCCAATCTATTCAGATTCAGTTTACGATTCTTGGGTAGTTAGCCTTGTATTTGACGGATTAATTTCAAATGATGAACAAGGTAACCCAACTCCACTTATTGCAAAGGAATGGAAAATATCAGAGGATGGAAAGACTTATACCTTTACATTAAATAAGGGCGTTAAGTTTAGTGATGGTAAAGAAGTTACCGCAGAAGACGTAGCCTTCACATTTACTGCAATTTGTGATCCAAGCTATGACGGACCAAGAACAGATGCAGTTTCAAGCTTAGTTGGATATAAGGAATATAATGAGGATAAAGAAGGTAAGGTTAAGGAAGTTGCCGGTATCAAAGTTATTGATAAATATACAATTTCATTTACATTAACAGAACCAAAGGCTCCAGCTATATATGATTTTGGTTATGGTATTATGCCAAAGCACATATATAACTTTGAAAAGGGTAATATAAAGCCTCTTAAGGATAAGTTCTTAAATCCAGTTGGTGCAGGTCCATACCTATTTAAAGATTATAAGGCAGGACAAGAAATTGTATTTGAAAAGAATCCAAACTATTGGAGAGGCGAACCAAAGATTGCAAAGATCATAATGAAGGTAACAAACGCAACAACTGTAATTCAAGAATTAACAACTGGTAGTGTTGATATAGACAGAGTTCCAAGTAAGCCAGAACAAATTGACCTTGTAAAGAAGGCAGAATTCCTTGATATTTACAGATATCCATCAAATAGCTATGGATACATAGGATGGAATTTAAGAGATGAAAAGTTTAAGGACAAGAAGGTTCGTCAAGCTCTTGTATATGGACTTAACAGAGCAGGCTTTATACAAGCTTACTATAAGGGACTTGGAGATGTATGTAATGCACCAGTATCAAAGGTATCTTGGGCATATACAGACGATGTAAATAAATATGAATATAATCCAGAAAAGGCAAATCAACTTCTTGATGAAGCTGGATGGGTAAAGAAGGAAGATGGATACAGATATAAGGATGGTAAGAAGTTCACAGTTCACTGGATGACATATACAGGAAGTAAGTATGTTGAAGCGTTAACACCAATACTTATAGAAAACTGGAAGCAAATAGGTGTTGAAGTAATTCCTGAATTAATGGAATTTAGCACACTTGCTCAAAAGGTATATGATGAACAAAAATTTGAAATGTACAATATGGCTTGGTCATTATCAATTGACCCAGACCCATCAGGAATATTCTCAATTGAACAAGATAAGCTTGGTGGATTCAACTCAGTTGGCTGGAGAAATGAAGAATCAGAAAAACTTATAAAGGAAGGCTTAAGAGAAACTAATATGGAAAAGAGAAAAGAAATATATCATAAGTGGGTTAAACTTGCTAATGAAGAATTACCATATATATTCTTAAGCTATGCAAATGACACTTATGCTGTAAGTGCAAAGGTTAAGGGATTAAGATTATCACCATTTACAGATTGGACATACGATATTCACAAAGTTGAACTTCAAGAAGTTAAGTAATAAATGCCCGGCCTTAAGCCGGGCTTAATTTAGGGGGATATAATGAGACAGTATATAACAAGAAGGCTTTTACAAATGATACCTGTGCTTATTGGTGTATCTGTAATAATATTCTTAATATTTCAAGCAGCACCTGGAGATGCATTAACTGGTATGATGGACCCCAAAATGTCCTATGAAACAAAGCAAAAACTTAGAAAACAACTTCATCTTGATGAACCAGGTATTGTTCAATACAAATATTGGGTGCAAAATGTTTTAAAGGGTGACTTTGGAGAATCCTTTTATTTTAAGCAACCAGTTGGCAAGGTTATGAATACATATATATGGAATTCTTTCTATTTATCACTTGCCTCATTTATATTAAGTGTACTTATTGCAATTCCTATAGGGGTAATTTCTGCTACAAGGCAATATAGCTTTATGGATTACTTTTTACTGTATTTGCCTTGATTGGTATATCCATGCCGTCCTTCTTCTTTGGATTACTTTTAATCAAATGGTTTGCTGTTGATATTAAAATATTCCCAGTTTCAGGTATGTTGACACCAGGAAGCACTGCGGTTGGATTTGCCAAATTTAAAGATGTAATGTACCATATGACATTACCTCTTATAGTATTAACATTAGGTAGTGTTGCTGGACTTATGAGATATACGCGTTCAAGTATGCTTGAAGTTATTAGACAAGATTACGTAAGAACAGCAAGAGCAAAGGGCTTAAGAGAAAAGGTTGTTATATATAAACACGCACTTAGAAATGCATTAATTCCTGTTGTTACAATATTCGGTATGTGGTTACCAGGTCTTTTCTCAGGAGCTATGATAACTGAGGCAATATTTAACTGGCCAGGAATTGGACCTATCGAACTTTTAGCAGTAAACAATAGAGACTATCCTCTTTTAATGGGTGTAAATATGCTTCTTGCGTTTTTAACCCTCCTTGGAAATCTAATAGCAGATGTAACCTATGCATTGGTTGACCCAAGAATTAGATTAAAGTAGGAGGTGGGACATATGGCGGAAATTAAAAGAATACAAATAAAAACCTTGAGATCAAGGGTGCAAAAAGGAAGATATTATGAGCCCTTGGAAGGTAGTTAGACATAGGTTAAGAAGAAATAAACTTGCAATGGTTGGTTTATATATTCTTTTATTTATGATTGTGGTTTCTGTTTTTGGACCTATTGTACAAAAGTACATTTTTGGTATTACTATGGAAAAGATAGATCTATATAATATATCTGCACCACCAAGCTTAAAGCATCCACTTGGAACAGATGAGGTTGGAAGAGATGTTTTAACAAGACTTATGTATGGCGGAAGAATATCTCTTACTGTAGGTATAGTTGCAGTTTCTATTAGTGTTTTAATTGGAAGTATAATTGGAGGAATATCTGGCTATTATGGTGGAGTAGTAGATGGTATTATAATGAGACTTGTTGATATATTTATGTGTTTTCCATTCTTTCCACTACTTTTAATGCTTGCAGCGGTTCTTTCAGACTATAAGGTAGACCCTAAGTATAGAATATATTTTGTTATGCTTATAATTGGTATATTGAGCTGGACAGGCCTTGCACGTATCGTTAGAGGACAAATACTATCCTTGAGAGAACAAGAATTTATGCAGGCTGCTGAAGCATTGGGGCTTAGGGACAGAAGAAAAATATTTAGACATCTTCTTCCAAATACCTTTGCTTCAATCATTGTATCTGCAACCTTGGGTATAGGTAGTGCAATTCTTTCAGAATCAGCACTTAGTTATTTAGGATTAGGTGTTACACCTCCTTATCCATCTTGGGGACAAATGATTCAGGTTGCAACTGACTATTATGTAATGACAGTTGAGTATTGGAAGTGGATACCTCCTGGTGTTTGTATTTTCCTAACTGTTATGGCAATAAACTTATTTGGAGACGGATTAAGAGACGCACTTGATCCAAAGTTAAAGAGATAGGGGTATTATAATGGGAGAGTTGCTTAGTATAAAGAATTTAAAGACATATTTTTATACAGAGGACGGTGTAATTAAGGCTGTTGATGATGTGTCTTTATCTATAAGAGAAGGAGAAACATTAGGTGTTGTTGGAGAATCAGGATGTGGTAAAAGTATAACAGCAATGTCAATACTTAAACTTATTCCAAACCCACCTGGTAAGATTGTAGAGGGTGAAATAATTTTTGAAGGTAAAGATTTAACAAAGACAACAGATGAAGAAATTAGAAAAATACGTGGTAATAAAATTTCGGTGATTTTCCAAGAACCAATGACTTCACTAAATCCAGTATTTACCATAGGAGATCAAATAATAGAAGCTATAGTACTACATCAAAATATGAATAAAGAAGAGGCACGTAAAAAGGCTATAGATATGTTAAAATTAGTTGGAATTCCAAGAGCTGAGGAGGTTGTCGATGCTTATCCACACGAGCTTTCAGGTGGAATGAGACAAAGGGCAATGATTGCTATGGCAATGGCTTGCAATCCAAAACTTTTAATTGCAGATGAACCAACTACAGCCCTTGATGTTACAATTCAAGCACAAATACTTGACCTGATGAGAGATTTAAAAAATAAAACAAATACTTCAATAATGCTTATAACTCACGATCTTGGAGTTGTTGCAGAGATGGCAGACCACGTTGTTGTTATGTATGCAGGAAAGGTTGTGGAAGAAGCTAATGTTTATGAGATATTTAAAAATCCTATGCATCCATATACATTAGGATTGCTTGAATCAAAACCTATTTTAAATCAAGATAAAGAAAGATTAAACTCTATACCAGGACAAGTTCCAAACCCACTAAATATGCCAGAGGGATGTTATTTCCATCCGAGATGTTCAAAGGCAATGGATATATGTAGAAAAGAACAGCCAAAGCTATGTAGTGTAAAAGATGGGCATAAGGTGGCTTGCCACCTCTATGGGGAGGTGAAGTAAAATGGCTGAAACTTTATTAAAGGTAGAAAACTTAAAAAATATTTCCCTATAAAGGCTGGAGTTTTTCAAAGAACAGTTGGGTATGTAAAGGCAGTAGATGATGTCTCCTTTGAACTTAAAGAAGGTGAAACTTTAGGATTTGTTGGAGAATCTGGATGTGGAAAATCAACGACAGGTAGAACAATACTTAGGCTATTAGATAAAACTGATGGTAGTGTATATTTTGAAGGTAAGGATATATTTAAATTAAGTAGAAGTGAGCTTAGAAGTATAAGACCAAAGATGCAAATTATTTTCCAAGACCCCTATAGTTCACTAAATCCAAGAATGACTGTTGGTGAAATTATTGGTGAAGCACTTGTAGACCACGGTTTAGTATCTAAAGACGAAGTTAAGGATAGAGTGCTTGAGGCGATTGAAATGTGTGGTCTTGCACCATACCATATAAGAAGGTATCCACACGAATTTTCAGGTGGACAAAGACAGAGAATTGGTATTGCAAGAGCATTAGTTTTAAATCCTAAATTTATAGTTTGTGATGAACCGGTATCTGCCCTTGACGTTTCAATTCAATCACAGATTGTAAATCTGCTTTGTGACCTGCAGCAGAAATTTGGATTTTCATATATGTTTATATCCCACGATTTAAGTGTTGTAAAGCATATAAGTCATAGGGTAGGGGTTATGTACTTAGGTTCACTTGTGGAACTTGCAGATAAGCACGAATTGTATAAAAATCCTCTTCATCCTTATACAAAGGCACTATTATCTGCTGTTCCAATTCCTGACCCAACATTGAAAAGGGAAAGAATTATACTTCAGGGTGATATACCAAGCCCAGCTAATCCACCAAGTGGATGTAAATTCCATACAAGATGTCCATATAAAAGGATATATGTTCACAGGAAATACCAAAGTTTAGAGATGTAGGTGGAGGACATTTTGTTGCGTGCCATTTAGTATAAAATATGCCCCTCTTGGATAAAATAATCCTGAGGGGGTGTTTTTATGACAACACCATTTAAAAAGAAGGTAAAGGCAAAGCTTAAAGCTAAAAAGCCTTTAAGTGAAGAGGAGCTTGAAAGAGAAAAGATTAAATATGAAATAGCAGAGGAACTTGGTCTTATAGATAAAGTAAAAAATATGGGTGGAGTGGACTAACAGCTGAGGAAACTGGAAAGATAGGAGGCATAATGACTAAAAGGAATAAAGATGCTGGTAGAAGGTGGAATAAATGAAGTTAAATAATTTTTATTTATTTAAAAAGCCAGTAATTCGGCACATTTTTGTCTAAATACTGGCTTTTCTTAGTTTAAAGAGACATCTTGATAAAGCTTTTGAAATGTGCTATTTTGAAATTCATTCAAGGGGTAATTTCATAAGTACAGAATTTCTAATGTTTATCAACAATCTTAACTTTTATTATAGATATACCTTTAATAGTTTTAATTGTCCATCTATCTCAAATTCTTCTTCTTTTGCAGGGATCATAAAGGTTTTTCCTCCGAAGATAGGGTATATTTTGCCATTATAATTTAATTTTCCACTACCTTCAATACACATAAATATATAAAAGGTTTCTTCGTTTGTTTTATCGCTGTATTTGCTTTCTATTCTAATTTCATCTACATTAAAGTAATCACATTTTGCTAAATTAGATAAACTGTATCCATTCAATTTTTGTAAAGTTGGCGAAAGAATCTTACCTGTTATATTAAAGTCAATAACATCAAGTGCCTTTTCTATATGAAGTTCACGAGGTTTTCCGTCTTTATCAACTCTGTTCCAGTCATATACCCTATAGGTAGTATCACTGTTTTGCTGTATTTCAGCAACTACAATTCCACCAAGTATTGAGTGTAGAGTACCAGAAGGTATGAATATAACGTCGCCCTTTTTCACAGAAACATAATTTAAGTAATCCTCAAGTTTTTTATTAATAAGTGCTTTTTTAAACTTTTCTCTTGTTGTTGCTTCTTTTACACCATATATAAGCTTTGCATCCTCCTTTGCATCAATAACATACCACATTTCAGTTTTACCATAATCCCCCTCATTTTTAATTGCATATTCGTCATTAGGATGAACTTGAACTGAGAGTTTATCACTGGCGTCGATATATTTGATTAGAAGAGGGAATCTATCGTATTTTAGGGCCTTCAATCCTATTAGTTTTCCCCGTAAACATCTATTAAATCCTGTAGAGTTTTTCCTTTAAAGGGACCATTTTCAACTATACTCCTTCCATTTTTATGACAGCATACCTCCCAGCTTTCAGCAGTTTTTTCAAAGGGTAATTTTCGATTAAAAATTTTATTTAAATTTTGCCCTCCCCATAAAATTTCTTTATAAACTGGTTGAAAAAATAAAGGATATAGCATAAAATACCTCCTGTAAAGTATTTTAATTGAATTATTATTGCCTTTTAAAATATGTAAGAAAATTTAGGAGTTGAAATATATGGAACAGTATTCAAATTTATCTTTTGTCTATGATGAACTAATGGATGTAGATTATAAAAAGTGGGCAGATTTTATAAAGGAGTATTTCAATAATAAGAATATTGATTTAAAGTACAAAAATGTCTTGAACTTGGATGTGGAACAGGAAATATGACTATTAATCTTAAAAAACTTGGATTAGATGTAGTAGCATTAGATAGTTCAGAGGATATGCTGACAAAGGCAGAGGAAAAGATAAGAAAAGAAAAATTAAGGGTTACATTATTAAGACAGGATATTAGAAATTATAAATTAAATAAAAAGTTTCCATTTATATTTAGTTTTTGCGACTGTTTTAATTACATAATCGATTTAAAGGATTTAGAGAAAGCACTTATAAATGTATATAATCACTTAGAGGATGGAGGATATTTTATATTTGATATAAGCTCAGAATATAAATTAAAGAAATTAATAGGAGAAAAACATTTACGTTAAATAAAGAAGATATATGCTATATATGGGATAACTATATAAGCGATGATATATTGGAGATGTACATTACCTTTTTGTAAAGGAAGGGAAATACTATAGAAGATTTGATGAAAGGCATATACAAAAATTTATAGGGTAGAAGATATTATAAAAATTTTAAAAGAAATTGGATTTCAAGAGGTTGAAGTCTTTGATGATTATGATTTTAAGCAATATAATGAAGAAAGTATTAGAGCTACATTTGTTGTAAAAAACAATAGAAGTTAGTTGTTTGCATCACAAATTTCAACCTCTTTATCTTTAACTCTAATACTGATTTTAAAAAAGTCGTTTTCTATTTTTATTTTTTCTTTTTGCCATCCTTAGATTGACGTACCTTTACTTTAAGTTTATCTTTTTCTGAATCCATAAAAAACACTCAAATAAGTGCTATATAATATATTATTCTTAAGTTTTTTAAATGTTGCAATGAAGGTTTATTTAAATTGACTTGTAAATTATAGATTTGTATAATGAATATAAATTTTAACAGAATTAATATTTCAAAATTTAGGAGGAAAAAGATGGGTAAATTAGTTAGAGCAACTGCTTCAAATGGAGATATAAGGCTTTTTGCAGCAATTACAACTGATATTGTAGAAAAGGCAAGACAAATACATAATTTAAGCCCAACAGCTTCAGCAGCTTTAGGAAGGTTACTAACTGCAGGAAGTATAATGGGTGCTATGCTAAAAGGGGAAAAAGATACCCTAACTTTATCTATGAATGGAAAAGGACCAGCAGGTAATTTAGTTGTTGTAGCAAATTCAAAGGGAAATGTAAAGGGATATATAACAAATCCTCACGTAGATTTACCATTAAATGAAAAAGGAAAGCTGAATGTAGGTGCAGCAATAGGTAAAGAAGGATTTTTAAACGTGGTAAAGGATATGGGGCTTAGAGATCCTTATGTTGGAAGTGTGCCTATATATACAGGAGAAGTAGGAGATGATATTGCCTATTATTTTACAGTTTCTGAACAGGTTCCATCAGCTGTAGCATTGGGTGTACTTGTTGATACAGATATTTCTATAAAGTCAGCAGGGGGATTAGTCATACAAATGATGCCAGGAGCAAATGAACTGTTGGCGGATATAATTACATTTAGATTACAAGAAATACCACCGCTTTCAACATTAATAGCTGAAGGTAAAACCTGTGAAGACATACTAAATCTTCTCTTTGATGATATGGATCTAAAGATACACGAAGAGATAGATATAGCCTATGAATGTGATTGTTCAAGACAAAGAGTGGAAAAGGCACTTATTGCTTTAGGTAAGGATGAACTTGAAAGATTAAAGGAAGAGGAAGAATTAATGCAGGTAGAGTGCCATTTTTGCGATAGAAGATATCAATTTACAAGAGAGGACATACAAGCTTTAATAGATTCTATAAAATAAAACATATAGAACTGTATGATTAGCCCCTTGAAGGATTAATTTCCCATTTAGGTTAAAAACAAGATTTGTTATACACAATGGGATATGCCTACACAAATCCTTTCAAGGGGTATTTTTAATTACATATTTTTAAGTTTGCTAATTAGCTAAATTATGTAAAACATATATTTAAATCAAACTATTCTGAAAAATAAAAAACATATATTTTTGATGGAAATATAGAGAAATAATATTTAAAATTAAGCAAAAAAAATATTTAGTTTACTATAAACTGTGGGTTGTTTTGTACGATAAATATAGATGAGATCGATGTAAAGGGTGTGTGGTATGAAAAAGGAAGATCTGGGGGTTATTAAAATTGCACTAAGTTATCTATTGTTTGGTACTTTATGGGTAGTTTTTTCTGATAATTTAATATTTAGGTCAATTAAATATAAAGATAGCCATTTAAATTACTCAATAATAAAGGGGATTATATTTGTAGTACTTTCAACGTTTTTAATTTTTATTTTAGTAAAAGAGAGATTAATAAAAGAGTAAAGATATGGGAATATTATGCAACTCACGACGCTATGACAAGGTGCTTAAATAGAAAAGCTGGCTTAGAAAGATTAAATATGTTGCTTAAAAATTATTCAACTCGAATACCCATATCTATCATTTATGCTGATTTAAATAATCTTAAAACAATAAATGATAGTTTTGGACATAGTGAGGGAGATAAAGCTATAATTAGAATTAGCAAAATATTTAAAGAAACAATAAAAGCAAATGATTTTGTTGTTAGATTAGGTGGAGATGAGTTTTTAATAGTTCTTTTAAATTCTGATTATAAAAATGCAGAAAAGGTAATTGAAAAAATAAATAAGAAAATAAAAATTCAAAACACATCAAGCAGAGTAGAATTGAGTATAAGTTGTGGGGTAGCAACCTATACTAAAAATTATATAAGCGTAGAAGATTTTATTAATGAGGCAGATAAAAAGATGTATGAAAATAAAAAAATCTTTCATTCGCAGTTAAAATTTGCATAAAATAATTAAGAAAATGTATTGACAAAACTATAAATTCATTGTATTATAATTTATGTCAAATGAATTGGGCGCGTAGCTCAGCTGGGAGAGCATCTGCCTTACAAGCAGAGGGTCACAGGTTCGAGCCCTGTCGTGCCCACCATAATGGCCCAGTAGCTCAGTTGGTTAGAGTGCCGGCCTGTCACGCCGGAGGTCGAGGGTTCGAGCCCCTTCTGGGTCGCCAACTGGCCAGATAGCTCAGTAGGTAGAGCAGGGGACTGAAAATCCCCGTGTCGCTGGTTCGATTCCGGCTCTGGCCACCAATTTTTATATGCGGGAATAGCTCAGTTGGTAGAGCGTCACCTTGCCAAGGTGAATGCCGCGGGTTCGAGTCCCGTTTCCCGCTCCATAATTTAATATGGCGGCATAGCCAAGTGGTAAGGCAGAGGTCTGCAAAACCTTTATTCCCCAGTTCGAATCTGGGTGCCGCCTCCAAAGATAAGGGATAGAAGTTAAACTTCTATCCCTATTTTACTAACTAACTTTTCAAACTACCCATCGATAAAGGAGCGATTCCGATGAAGGAAAAGTTTGTAGAGCTTCCAAACTTACCAAAGGGGAGGTCTCTTTGGTTGTGTGTGATGGAAGAATTAATTCAGATATTGAATATAATTTAAAAAGTATGGGAATTAACATTATTAAAACTCAAAAACAAAAGGTTTTGTATGAAGCGGTTTCTTATCATCCAGATATACTCTTTCACCATCTTGGAGGTAAAGAGATAGTTATAGCACCGAATATTGAAGACAAATTGTATTATGCTTTAGAAAACGAAGGTTTTAATTTAATAATAGGAAAAAATAAGTTAGAAAGAAAATATCCAAAGGATGTTTTATACAATGTTGCAAGACTCAGGGATGTTGCTATTTTAAATATAAGACATACAGATGAAGTTCTGTTGGAGGAACTTGATAGAAGAAAAATCAAACTTATTGATGTAAAGCAAGGCTATGCAAAATGTTCTGTATGTATTGTTTCAGAAGATGCAATAATTACGTCGGATATAGGAATTCATAAAAAGCAGTAGGAAATTCACTAAACTCCCTTCTGATTAAACCAGGGCATATCCACCTTTTTGAACTAAACTATGGTTTTATTGGAGGTTGTACAGGATATATATCAAGTGGTATTTTAGGTTTTTATGGCGAAGTTGAGACGCATCCTGATTTTATTCAAATAAAAAATTTTTGAACAAATTTGAAAAAAATATCAAAATCTCACTAAAGGTAATTTAATAGATTATGGTACATTAATACCTCTTAAGGAATATTGTATAATATAACTTTTAAAGTTTATTAGTATATGTTTTATCTATGAACATATACTAAACTTGAAGGGAGTGATAATATGATTCTCCTATCAATTGGATTCAGTAAGGATAATAGAGAATTTTATGATAGATTAAATGAGCTCTGTCAATATTTTAAAGAA
This sequence comes from Caloramator sp. mosi_1, assembly GCF_028622835.1. Lineage (GTDB taxonomy): Bacteria > Bacillota > Clostridia > Clostridiales > Caloramatoraceae > Thermobrachium. Next base: position 1,800,236 of record NZ_CP117677.1, read on the forward strand.
AAAGGTGTAAATATTTCATTGATAGAAAATAAAATATCCAACATTAACTATATTAAGTGTGTTTTAAAGGAAACAGAACGGGATATAAAGATTTTCGATAGTTTTAGTGAAATGTTTTATATTTATGTTTCAAATCTCATATATGAGTATATTGTAAACTATTATGATTCTGTTTCAGTTGAAAAAATAATAAAAACAAACTATGATTTTTTATCTCAAGAGGATGTACAGATTATAAAAGATAAGTGTATTATGGCATTGAATGGAACAGGAATTTTTACACAGGATGGCATACAACTTATTATAAACAGAAAAAATACTATTTTAAAGCTTATAGAAGAATACCTTGATGAAAATAAAGAACTAATAATAGATGGGTTTATTACCTTTAGACTAAGAAATTTTTCTAATGACTTAAAAATAATAGTCGAAAAAATTACAGAGGAATATATAATTGAAAAGGAATATAGTGAGTTTATTAAGCTATTAAAGTACTTTGTTGATATACAGGAAAGTAGGTACGACATTGTCAATGTTATAATACAAAAGGACGGCAACTATTTGATTTACGACAGGCAGTACAATAATATAACAACTGAGTTTTTGAAGATTTTTCTTCTGATATAAAAATAGATGCGACAATTCACGATATGCTAATTAGTGCACTTATTACCTTTGCACCACAGAACATAATAATTCACGGAATTGAGAATTCAAAAAGTCAGGAAACTGTTGAAACAATAAAAAATATATTTTCAGATAGATTAAAAATCTGCAGTGGATGTGAAATTTGCAAATCTATTAATAATATAATATTGACATAGTTTGTGGTAATTTATATAATATTAATTAAAATATAAAAGGCGATGAAGGGGAAGAGTAAATCAAACCCAGTTAACAGAGAGGGAAATCCGTTGGCTGAAAGATTTCCTTAATATGGATGATTGAAAACCACCCCAAAGCTCCTACCTGAAGATTAGTAGGGATAGGCGTGAGGCTGCGTTAATGCAAATGAGTGGACCTTAATGGTCAATTTGGGTGGAACCGCGAGAACTCTCGTCCCATTTTTGGATGAGGGTTTTTTATTTGTATAAATACATAAGGAGGGATAGTATGATAAAAGTTACTTTAAAGGATGGCAAAGTTTTAGAATTTGAACAGCCAGTTAAAGTAGAAGAAGTTGCAAAAAATAGGTATGGGACTTTATAAGGCAGCACTTGCTGCAAAGGTTGATGGAGAAGTTGTTGATTTGATGAAGACAATTGATAAAGACTCTACAGTAGAAATATTAACATTTGATGATGCTGACGGAAGATGGGCATTAAGACATACAGCTTCCCACATACTTGCACAGGCAGTTAAGAGACTTTATCCTAATGTTAAGTTAGCAATTGGACCTGCAATCGATAATGGATTCTATTATGATTTTGATGCAGATTTTGCTATAACACCTGATATGCTTATTGAAATTGAAAAGGAAATGGAAAAGATAATTAAGGAAGATTATGAACTTGAAAGGTTTACTCTTTCAAGAGAAGAAGCAATAAAATTTATGAAGGAAAAGAATGAGGATTATAAGGTAGAATTAATAGAAGAACTTCCAGAAGGAGAAGAAATATCCTTCTACAGACAGGGAGAATTTGTTGACCTTTGTGCTGGTCCTCACGCACCATCAACAGGAAGAGTAAAGGCTATAAAGCTTCTATCAGTAGCTGGGGCATATTGGAGAGGCGACGAAAAGAATAAAATGCTACAAAGAGTTTATGGTACTGCCTTTACTAAAAGAGTGAACTTGATGCTTATTTAAATATGCTTGAAGAAGCGAAAAGAGAGACCATAGAAAGTTAGGAAAAGAATTAGAACTATTTGCAATAATGGAGGAAGGTCCAGGATTCCCATTCTTTTTACCAAAGGGTATGGTTGTTAGAAACGAACTTGAAAATTTCTGGAGACAAGTACATCAAAAGAATGGATATAAGGAAATAAAAACTCCTATAATATTAAATGAGGCACTATGGCATCGTTCAGGACACTGGGATCACTATAAAGAAAATATGTATTTTACAAAGATAGATGAACAGGATTATGCAGTAAAACCAATGAACTGCCCAGGTGGTATTTTAGTATATAAGAGCCAGATGCACAGCTACAGAGAATTACCACTTAGACTTGGTGAATTAGGACTTGTACACAGACACGAAATTTCAGGTGCTCTACACGGACTTATGAGAGTAAGATGCTTTACTCAAGACGATGCACATATATTTATGCTTCCTTCACAAATAAAGGATGAAGTTTTAGGAGTAATCAATTTAATAGACCATATCTATAAGCTATTTGGATTTGAATATCACGTTGAGCTTTCAACAAGACCAGAAGATTCAATGGGAAGCGACGAAGATTGGGAAAATGCAACAAACGCATTAATAGATGCATTAAATGCAGCAGGGCTTGAATATAAAATAAATGAAGGAGATGGAGCCTTCTATGGACCAAAGATAGACTTCCATCTAAAGGATTGTTTAGGAAGAACTTGGCAATGCGGAACTATTCAGTTAGATTTCCAAATGCCAGAGAGATTTGACTTACATTATATTGGTGAAGATGGAGAAAAGCACAGACCAGTAATGATACACAGAGTTATATTTGGAAGTATAGAAAGATTTATAGGAATTTTAATTGAACATTATGCAGGTGCCTTCCCAACTTGGCTTGCACCAGTTCAAGTTAAAATACTTCCTGTTACAGATAGAGCAAATGAATACGCAAGACAACTTGAGGAAAAACTAAAGGAAAGTGGCATTAGAGTAGAAGCAGATTTAAGAAACGAAAAGATAGGATATAAGATAAGAGAAGCACAACTTCAAAAGGTACCATATATGCTTATACTTGGAGATAAGGAAGTAGAAGCATCAAATGTTTCAGTACGTTCAAGAAAAGATGGAGATATGGGTGCAATGTCTGTAGAAGACTTTATTTCAAAAATAAAAGAAGAGATAGACAAAAAATAAGTACACTATAAAAATGTATTGACATATAATAAATAGTATGTTATAGTTATTAAGTGTTAAGAAGAAGCCATCCGCTTCTCACCTTACGCCAAAGGTAGTAAGGTTATCGATGTTTAAGCTTTTGAATGTTTGCGGATGGAGTATGTCCATCCGCTTTTGTTTTGTAATATATTAGGAGGTGAATGTTATTAATAAAGAACATTTAATTAACGAGGAAATTAGAGCTAAGGAGCTAAGAGTTGTTACTGCAGATGGTGAACAACTTGGAATAATGACAACAAAGCAGGCACTTGAGATTGCTGAAGCAAGACAGCTTGATTTAGTTTTAATAGCTCCAAAGGCAGAACCACCAGTTGCTAAAATAATGGATTATGGAAAGTTCGTTTATGAGCAACAAAAGAAGGAAAAGGAAGCTAAGAAGAAGCAAAAGCAGATAACAGTAAAGGAAGTAAGAATAACTCCAAATATAGAAGAGCACGATTTAAATGTAAAGGCAAAAATGCTGAAAAGTTCTTGAGAGATGGAGATAAGGTAAAGGTTACTGTTAAGTTTAGAGGAAGAGAAGCTGATTATGCTCACTTTGGTGAAGATATTTTAAATAGATTTTATGAAAAAATTAAAGAAGTTGGACAAATAGAAAAGCCGGCTAAATTAGAAGGCAAAAATATGACAATGGTTATAGCACCAAAGAAAGGTTGAAAATAAGAGAGGAGGAAATAACTATGCCTAAAATGAAAACTCATAAGGGTGCAGCAAAAGATATAGAAAAACTGGAAATGGAAAGTTCAAGAGAGCACACGCTTTCAAGAGACATATCCTTACTAAGAAGACTTCAAAGAGAAAGAGACAACTAAGAAAAGGAACTTATGTTGCTAAGACTGAATTCAAGATTGTAAGAAAGTTACTACCATACGTATAAGAAGCAAAGGAGGTTTAAAAAATGGCAAGAGTTAAGAGAGCTGTTCATTCACATAAAAGACGTAGAAAAATATTAAAACTTGCAAAGGGATACTATGGTGCAAAGAGCAAGAATTATAGAATTGCAAAGCAAGCTGTAATGAGAGCACTAAGCACAGCTTATGTAGGAAGAAAGTTAAAGAAGAGAGACTTCAGAAAACTTTGGATAGCAAGAATAAATGCAGCTGCAAGAGCAAATGGACTTTCATATTCAAAGTTCATAAACGGATTAAAGCTTGCAGGAATCAACATAAACAGAAAGATGTTAGCTGAAATTGCAGTTAACGATGAAGCAGCTTTTGCAGAATTAGTAAATATAGCTAAAGAAAAGGTAAATGCATAATATAAATTAAGCTAAAAGGCCTGATTTTCAGGTCTTTTAGCTTTTGTATAAAATACATTTTTTTGGTATTATACTTAAGTAGTATAATATTGGAGGTTTATTAAAATGTTTATTAAAGAGAAGATAGATGGAATTAAGTTTTATAGATTTCAACCAGTTCAAGTATTAGCTTTAGGCTTTGCAGCTGTTATTTTATTAGGTTCTATTTTACTTTCACTACCAATATCATCAAGAGATGGAACACCTACTAATTATATTGATGCACTTTTTACTTCTACTTCTGCAGTTTGTGTAACAGGTCTTGTTACCTTAGACACAGGTACCCACTACAGCCTTTTGGTCAATTAATAATTTTACTTTTAATTCAAACAGGTGGGTTAGGTTTTATGACCTTTGCAACTTTAATTGCTTTAATATTAGGAAAAAGATATCTCTTCGAGAAAGACTTATAATGCAGGAGGCATACAATACCTTTAATATCCAGGGAGTTGTTAAACTTGCTCTATATATTATGGGGATAACTTTTTCAATTGAGTTGCTTGGTGCTTTAATACTGTCAACACAGTTTATTCCCAAATTTGGAATTTTAAAGGGGTTATATTTTGGATTGTTTCATTCTGTATCAGCCTTCTGTAATGCAGGTTTTGATTTAATAGGTAATTTCCAAAGTTTAACTCCATATGTTGGTAATGTGGTTGTAAACCTAACAATTATGAGCTTGATAATAATAGGTGGTATAGGATTTGCGGTTTTAACAGAAGTTTTAAATTATAGAAAAACAAGAAGACTATCTTTACACGCTAAAGTTGTTCTTTCAGCAACAGCATTTTTAATAATAAGTGGAGCGATTGGCTTTTTCTTACTTGAATTTTCAAACCCTAAAACTTTAGGAGCTTTAGATTTAAAAGGAAAAGTTTTAGCAAGTTTATTTGCTTCTATAACTCCAAGAACAGCAGGTTTTAATACAATATCTACTTCTGATATGACTACGGCAGGAAAGTTTTTAACAATTGTATTTATGTTTATAGGTGCATCACCAGGTTCAACGGGTGGAGGTATAAAAACATCGACTGCATTTTTACTTTTATGACTGTAGTTGCAGTTGTTCAAGGTAAAGAAGACACAGAAATATATCAAAAGCGAATAAATAAAAGCTATGTGTATAGAGCCCTTGCAATAGCACTTATAAGCTTTACAATAATAACATTTGTTACGATGGTTTTATCAATAGTACAAAATGGAGATTTCATTGAATATTTATATGAGGCAACCTCTGCCTTTGCAACCGTTGGTCTAACTTTAGGTCTTACTACAAGGTTAACTTTAATTGGTAAGATTATAATAATATTAACAATGTACATAGGAAGAGTAGGTCCACTTTCAATTACTATGGCAATTGCCCATAAACAGCAAACAACAACAAATTTAATTAGATATCCTGAAGACAAGATTTTAATTGGCTAATTTGGGAGGTTTATAAAAATGAAATCAAAACAGTTTGTAGTTATAGGACTTGGAAGGTTTGGTTCAAGTATAGCAAAAACATTATATTCTTTAGGTCACGAGGTTTTAGCAATAGATATAGATGAAGAAGTTGTACAGGATATTTCAGACCACGTAACTCACGCAGTTCAGGCAGATGCAACAGATGAGGCAACCTTAAAATCATTGGGAATAAGAAATTTTGATATTGCGGTTATAACAATTGGATCAGATGTACAGTCAAGTGTACTTGTAACACTGCTTGTAAAGGAACTTGGTGTTAAATATGTAATAGCAAAGGCACAAAATGAACTGCACGCAAAGGTCTTATATAAGATAGGTGCAGATAGGGTAGTATTTCCGGAGAGAGATATGGGAATTAGAGTTGCCCATAATCTGTGTTCATCCAACATATTAGATTATATAGAACTTTCACCAGATTACAGTATTATGGAAGTTACAGCCCTTGAGGAATGGGAAGATAAGACTTTAAAGGAATTAAACTTAAGAACAAGATATGGTATTAATATAATGGCAATAAAAAGAGGTAATGATATTAATATATCTCCAGCAGCAGAAGACACGATTAAAAAGGAGACATACTGGTTGTAATTGGCGGAACAGATGATATCAAAAATATTGAAATGCAAAGGATGTAGTTTATATGATTCTTAAAAGGGACAGTAATATAGTAAAAGGTGCACTTAAACTTAAACAAAAAAATACAGAGAGATTGAAGGTAAATTTTTAGTAGAGGGTATTAGACTTATTGAGGAAGCAATTTTTGAGGGATTAGTTGAACAAATATTTTATAGTAATAAAATTTATGAAGTAAATGGATATGACAGAGTACTTAATAATAGCATACCAAAGTATGAAGTTGATGAAACTGTAATTAAAGAACTAACCAGCACTACAACTCCTCAAAGTATAGTTGCAGTAGCATATAAACCTAAAATTAATATAAAAAAGAATTAAGCTTTGTTGTGGTAGTTGATAAGGTGCAGGACCCTGGAAATTTAGGAACTATAATTAGAACCTGTGATGCTGCAGGAGTTGATGCGGTATATATTGTAAAGGGAACTGTGGATGTGTATAACGATAAAACCATAAGGTCAACTATGGGTTCAATTTTTCATTTGCCTATTGTGTTTTTCGAATCCTTTAAGGAAGTATCAGAGGATTTATACTCAAAGGGATTTAATATATATGCAACAACTTTAGATGGAGAAGATGTGTATAAAACTAATTTTAAGGAAAAAGTAGCAATAGTTATAGGGAATGAAGCAAACGGTATGTCAGAAGAAGATACAAGGCTTTGTAATAAAAAATAAAGATTCCTATGCTTGGAAGAGCAGAATCATTAAATGCATCAATAGCAGCTGCAGTAATAATATATGAAGCTGTACGGCAAAGATTATAAAAGGATATTTACACTTAATTAATTATTGTGTTATAATAAGCAAAAAAGTAAAGGCTGTGAAGGAGGCAAGTAGGCTAATACCCTGCACAGGGAGGATAGGTCATAGATTGAGAGCCTATCTGCAGAAGGGTTAGTTGAAGTTTCCCTCTGGAGCTTTCTGCTTGAAATAATAGTAGGGCAGAACGGTGTAACCGTTATTTTAATGAGTGGGCCAGTTTGGCCAATTAGGGTGGTACCGCGAAGATTTCCCTTCGTCCCTTTTGGGATGAAGGGTTTTTTGTTTGGAAATTTTTGAAAGAAAGGAGTAGAACAATGAGGGAAAAGCTACAACAAATAAAGGACGAGGCACTTTTAAAATTAAAAGAATGCCAAACAAGTCAAATGTTAGATGAATTAAGAGTTAAATATCTTGGAAAAAGGGTGAACTTACAACTATTTTAAGAGGAATGGGACAATTATCTCCAGAGAAAGACCAATAGTAGGTAAAATAGCAAACGAGGTAAGAGAAACTATTGAGGCAGCAATAGAGGAGACTTTAAAGGAAATAAAACAAAGGGAAAAGAATTTAAGACTTTCTATGGAAACGATAGATGTAACTATGCCAGGTAAGGCAAATAAAATAGGTGGATTACATCCTCTAACTAAAGCCTTAGATGAAATAAAGGAGATATTCATAGGAATGGGATTTTCCATTGCAGAAGGTCCAGAGGTTGAACTTGATTATTATAACTTTGAAGCACTAAACATACCTAAAAACCATCCAGCAAGGGATGAACAAGATACCTTCTATATAAATCAAAATGTAGTATTAAGAACACAAACATCACCTGTTCAAATTAGAGTTATGGAGAATAAGAAACCTCCAATAAGAATTATTGCACCAGGAAGAGTTTATAGATCAGATACTGCTGATGCAACACATTCACCTATTTTCCATCAAGTAGAAGGTCTTGTAGTTGATAAAGGAATTACAATGGCAAGCTTAAAGGGAACATTAGATGCCTTTGCAAAGAGAATGTTTGGAGAAAAAACAAAGACTAAATTTAGACCGCATCATTTCCCATTTACTGAACCTTCTGCAGAAGTTGACGTATCCTGCTTTGTATGTGGTGGGACAGGATGTAGAGTATGTAAAGGCTCTGGATGGATTGAAATATTAGGTTGTGGTATGGTTCACCCAGATGTTTTAAGAGCAGGTGGAATAGATCCTGAAGTTTATAGTGGTTTTGCCTTTGGACTTGGACTTGAGAGAATAGTAATGATTAAATATGGAATAGATGATATAAGATTATTCTATGAAAATGATATTAGATTTTTAAAGCAGTTCTAAGGAGGGATAGTATGAAGGTTCCATTTAATTGGCTAATTGAGTATGTAGATTTAGATAAAGATATTAATGAAGTTGCAGAAAAATTAACTTTAACAGGTTCAAAGGTAGAGGAAGTAATAGAAAAGGGAAAAGAAATAGATAGAGTTGTAACTGGTAAAATTATAAAAACTGAAAAACATCCAAATGCAGATAAACTAACGGTATGTCAAATAGATGTAAAGGATGAAGTAATACAGATTGTTACTGGTGCAGATAATATAAAAGAGGGTGATATAGTTCCAGTGGCACTTCACGGTTCATCACTTCCAGGTGGAGTAAAGATTAAAAAGGTAAACTAAGAGGTGTTGAATCAAATGGAATGCTGTGTTCAGAGGCAGAACTTGGTCTTGCAGATGAAGATTCTGTACACGGAATTATGATATTAGACGAAAATACACCTATAGGTGTTGATATTAAGGAAATACTTGGCCTTAATGGTGGAGTGATTGACTTTGAAATAACATCAAACAGGGCCGATTGTTTTTCAGTATATGGAATAGCAAGAGAAACAGCTGCCTCCTTTGGATGTGAGTTAAAGAAGGTAGATTTAAACTTTAATGAAAATAACGAAAATATAAATGATTATTTGAAGGTTGAAGTAAAAACACCTCTATGCAGAAGATATATGGCAAAAATGATAAAGAATATAAAGGTTGGTCCTTCGCCTGAATGGATGCAGGCAAAATTACAAGAGGCAGGGGTTAGACCAATTAATAATGTAGTTGATATTACAAACTATGTTATGTTAGAGCTTGGACAGCCAATGCACGCCTTTGATTTTGAAAATATAGAAGATAAAAAATAGTTGTAAAGATGGCGGAAAATGAAAAGTTTACTACATTAGACGGTGTTGAAAGACAGCTTGATAATTCGATGATAGCAATAAATGATGGAAAAAGACTGTTGCAATTGCTGGTGTAATGGGAGGACAAAATTCTGAGGTTACAGAATCAACAAAGACAATTGTTCTTGAGTGTGCAAATTTTGATGGTGTTACAACAAGATTAACATCTAAAAAGCTGGGACTTAGAACAGAAGCATCATCAAGATTTGAAAAGGATTTAGATCCAAATCTTGTTGATATTGCTCTAAAGAGGGCGTGTCACCTATTTGAAGCTTTAAAGGTTGGTGAGGTTGTAGGCGGTGTTATAGATTGCTACCAACAAAAATTAGAACCCCATTATGTTAAGGTAAGCCCAAATTGGATAAACGACTTTTTAGGAACAGATATTGAAGTTAATGAAATGGTAAAAATGCTTCAAAGGCTTGAAATGGAAGTTGAAGTAAAGGATGAGCTTATAATAAAGGTTCCAACCTTTAGACAGGATGTAAAAATAAAAGAAGATGTTGCAGAAGAAATAGCAAGACTTTATGGATATGATATAATACCAAATCAAAAATTATAGGTGAAGCAGTTGAGGCAGAGATAACAAAGGAACAAAAATTAATTGAGACTGTAAAAAGACAATGGTTTCTTCTGGATTGTATGAAACATTAACCTATTCCTTCTTTAGTCCAAAGGTGTTTGATAAGATTAACCTACCTTTAGACAGTGATCTTAGAAACGTAATAACTATATCCAATCCCTTAGGTGAGGATTTTAGTGTTATGAGAACAACCCTAATTCCATCAATGCTTGAGGTTATGCAAAGAAACATATTAAGGGATAATAAGGAAGTTGGTTTGTTTGACATAGGTAAAGTTTATTTAAATTTAGGCAAAGAACTTCCTGATGAAAGAATAAAGCTTTGCATTGGTATTGCAGGAGAAGTTGATTTCTTTAACCTAAAGGGAATAATAGAAAATCTAATAAATGCTCTATCAGTAGATAAGGTAGAATTTGAAAGAGAAACAGAAAATAATGTTTTCCATCCAGGAAGATGTGCAAAGCTATTAGTAAGGAAAAGATATGCTGGAGTTTTAGGAGAAGTTCATCCAGATGTTTTAGAAAACTATGATTTAGAAACAAGAGTTTATATAGCAGAAATTGACTTAGCTACATTATTTGAAGCTTCAAAGACTGAAAAGAAGTATAAGCCACTACCAAAGTATCCAGCAGTTTTAAGAGATATAGCTCTTTTAGTTAAGGATGAAGTTGAAGTTAAAAAGATTGAGGACATTATGTTAAAACAGGGTAAGGGAATAATTGAGGAGATAAAATTATTTGACGTGTACAAGGGTAAACAGATTCCAGAGGGCTTTAAGAGTGTTGCTTACTCAATTGTTTATAGAGCAGAAGATAAAACTTTGACAGATGAGGAAATAAATAAGGTTCACGATGCAATAGTTAAGGAACTTGAGGAAAAATTAGAGGCAAAACTTAGATAGGGTATCCTATCTAAGTTTTTTATAGAAAATAAAAAAGGTATAGTAATGTAAAATAAATTAATGTAAAATATAAGTAATTAAGTCTATTTAAACTTGAAAGGGTGCTTGGTATGGTTAATAAGGTTGTTGTTAAGATAAATGGCGTTGAATATACTTTAATGGGAGAAGACACAGAAGATTATTTATTCTCTATTGCTAACTTTGTTGATAAGAAGATTAAAGAAATACTTTCAAGCAATCAAAGCACAATACCACTTCTTCTGCGGTTTTAACTGCTTTGACGGTTACGGATGAAATGTTTAAATTGAAAAGGAAATGGAAAAACTAAGACAGAGTACTGTTGTTCCAAATGAAAAGCTAAGAGAAGCAGAGGAAAAATATAGGACACTATATGAAGAATTTAAAAGAGTAATTGAAGAAAACAATTCTGTTAAGTCAAAACTTCAAGAGGTAAGTTTAAAGGAAAAGGAGTATAGTGAAAGCATAGATAGGTTAAAGGCAGAATTTGAGGAAAAAATAAGGGAATATGAAGCAATCTTAAAGGAAAATGCATATCTTAGCGAAAGAAACGAAGAGGTAGAAAAGGAGCTTAGGGAGACTAAAGAAATTTTAGGCAGTGTAAAGGAACAACTCTTAGAAAGCCAGATGGAACTTGTAAGAGTAAAAAGGATTTAAAGGACTTCAAGGAACTTCAGAGCAAAAAGAGGAGTATATAGGGGCATTAGGCCCTTTTTAGTACATAAAATTAATTAATTGTGAATATATATTAGACATAGCAAGTATTATGGTTTTTTATGAATTTAGTACAATCTAAAATTATAAAATCACGTTACAATAAAAATCATTTGATTTTGGACAAGAAAATAATTTTTGAAGACGGACTGAAGGTTAGAAATATAATCTCACATAATGAATTTATTAATGTTAAAAGAGTAAAAAGAAATACAAAGTATTTTGATGTTGAGTTGTCTATAGAATGTATTTTAATGGTTGAGGTGTTAAAGGGTAATTTAGTAGAAAAGTATAATTTAACCTACAGCTTTGAAAGTAGTGTTAAGGTATTTAAGGAATATTTTGAACCTGTTGTATCCTTTTCGGATTTTCTTGAACTTGATTATATTATTAAATTTAAAAAAATTAATTTTAAATATGATATAAATTTAGAGTATAATACCTTATTTGTCTTAGGAGAATGTTCTATTATTATCAATCTTTTGGTGGAGAGGTGCCTTATGCTAAAGGAAGTAGAGGAAATGCAGGCATATTTACAGGTTGCTGCAGGATTAGATGATATGAATATAAAGGATGTTATAGGTAATTTAGACAATATAGTGAAAACATTATCAAATAGATTAAATGAAATAGAAGAAGAAAATCATTTTTTAAAAGAGAGATAGAAAGACATAAGGCAGAAATTGGAGTATTAAATTCTGAGCTTCAAAATGAGAAGTTAAAAAATATGAATTTGTCTTTAGAGTGTACAAGACTTACAGAAAAAATAAAGGACATTGAAGAAAAATTAGATAAGGAAAGAAAAAATGTTCTTTATTGGAAGTGGAAAATGCCAGAGCACTTGATGAGATAAAAAGATTAAAGAAGGAAAAAACAGAGATAACAAATGAGATTAAAAGGGATAAAATAAGTATAGGTAAAAAAATAGTTGAGTTTTTAAAAAATAGGGCAATTGCCCTATTTTTTGTGTCAAATAAATTAGAAACTGAATAATATATAATAGACTATTCTTGGGAGGATGAAATTTTGGTACGCAAAGAACAAAAACAGATTCAGTATGAATACAATACTGGTTGGCAAAAGGTTATCAAATCTGATAGTGAGAGCATATTTGATGATATAAATAGTAAAATACAAAGGCTAAACTTAGATGTTGATGAACTAAAAAACAGATAGACAATTTAAAGAAGGTTACTGTACAGAATTTAAATAGAAATCAGAGTGATGAGGCAATTGATAATCTAAAGGATGATATAAACAAGATAAATAGTATTGTTGATGATTTAAAATTGAACATAGAAGATGCAATAAAGGAAATTAATAAAAGTATAGATGATCAAAAAAGTTTGTTGAATCACAGATTTTGATATTAAATGAAACAATAAAACTTGCCCTTGATAAAATTAATAATTTAGAAGAGAAAATGCAGGTATTTTAAGATTTTTTAAAAGATAAAATCACATAAAATATATAAGTTGCATAGTATAAATTAGAATTTGAATTTATGGAATAATTTAGGGAGGGAAATATAATGGAAGACCTCTTAAGGAATGGAACCCCGCAGCAACTTGACATTTATGTAAAGAGGATATTAGCAAAATATGCAAATGAGGAACAAATACTATTTGCAGAAGAAATAGCTGGAACTCCACCAGCACCAAATGATACAAAAGTACCACTTCACTTCTGTATTGACAAAAGACTATAGGAGAAGAAGCATATGGAATTAAATGCATCAATGAAGTAAAAATAACTGATTGGACAGCAACACAAGAGATAATTTGTAATCACAAGGCAAGACTAACTATAACCTTTAAGGTTGTACTATGGGTAAAATACGAAGATAACAGCTTTGGTATAGTTGTTCTTCCAGACGATGTATATAAGCCAAATCCAACAGCTTGTTTTATTTCTGCAATGAATGTACCTCAGACTATTGGTCATACTGAATCTTTAGAAATTATAGGCATTGGAACAAATCCAAAGTTTAAGTGGGTTAAGGATGTACCATTAACCGAATTTGATGCTCCTATTCCACCAGAGTGCTTCGATGACCCAACTATTCAATCACATCTATTAATAAAGGCTGTAAAACCAGAATATGATATATTAAATGACTGCCCATACACTGTTCACGCAGTAGGTCACGACGAGACAGGAACAACTTGGCAACTTCAAGGTTACCACGCACCACAGGGAGCAACAGAAGTATATCTCAGCTTGTTTGTAGATGTTCTTGATAAATTAGGGGTAGATCAAGATATATTAATTGAAGGAATTCCTCTTGATTGCTAAAAAGGCTGCCAAGGCAGCCTTTTTATATATGGCTTTCTTGATTTTAAATATAATTGTAAAATAAGATAAATGGTGTATAATTAATTTGTTACAAATGTTAAGGGAGAGATATTTATGTTGGAACTTTTAGCACCGGCGGGTAATATGGAAAGTTTAAAGGCGGCTGTTTTAAATGGAGCAGATGCTGTATATTTAGGTGGAAAAGAGTTTTCTGCAAGACAAAGTGCTGCAAATTTTGATAGAGAAGAGCTTGTTGAGGCAGTAAGATTTTGTCACGCATATAATGTAAAGGTTTATGTAACTATAAATACACTTTTAAAAGATATAGAACTTAGAGGAGCACTCGAATATGCTTCCTTTTTATATTCAATAGGTGTTGATGCTGTTATAGTGCAGGATTTAGGTTTTTACACCTTCTAAGAAGATATCTTCCCGATTTTGAGGTACACGCAAGTACACAGATGACAGCTCACAATTTAGATTCAGTAGAGATGTTATATGATTTAGGAGTCAAAAGAGTAGTTTTATCAAGGGAACTTTCTCTTGAGGAAATCAAACATATATCTAAAAATACAAGGGCAGAGCTTGAGATGTTTGTACACGGAGCATTATGCATAAGCTTTTCAGGGCAATGCCTAATGAGCAGTATAATAGGAGGAAGAAGCGGAAATCGAGGACGATGTGCACAACCCTGCAGATTAGAATACAGGTTAAATGATAAAAAAGCATATCATTTAAGTCCAAAGGATTTATCTACATTAGAGTTTATAGATAAAATAAAGGAACTTGGTGTTTATTCTCTAAAAATAGAAGGACGAATGAAAAGGCCAGAATATGTTGCAACAGTAGTTTCGGCCTATAGGGCGGCTATTGATGGAAAACTTGAAAAATCACATATCAAGGATGTAACACAAATATTTAATAGAGGAGGCTTTACATCTGCCTTTATGTTTAGTAGACAAGGCAGTGAAATGATGAGCTATAAAAAGCCAAGAAATTGGGGTACATATTTAGGTAAAGTTATTAATGTTAAAGGTGATTTTGTAAAAGTTAAGCTTGATGCTATATTAAATGAGGGAGATGGGGTTGAAGTTTTTGATAGAGGTATTGGTGTTGTTGTCTCTAATATGAAAAAGGATGGCAAAGTAGTAGAGAGTGCCTCCTATAAGGAGGAGGTTGAGTTTTATTTTAAGGGAGCAAAAAGGAGATATAGTTTATAAAACATCTGACGTGGAGCTTATAAACAGAGCAAAGGAGAGCTTTGAAGGAAAGGATATTAAAAGAGTACCTATTGATGCTTATGTAAAAATAAAAAGAATCAGGAAGTAGTTTTAAGAATAAGGGATATATATGGAGATGAAGTTGAAGTTATATCAGAACCACCAGAGATAGCGGTAAATAAGCCTATTACCTTGGAAAAATTAAAGGATAGTCTATCAAAAACAAAGGATACACCTTATATATTAGCAAATTTACAGTCAGATTTAGATAATGATGTTATAATACCTGTTTCAAGGATAAATTCTTTAAGAAGAGAAGCAATTGAAAAACTTTTAGATAAGAAACAAAATAAAAAAGAAGAAGTTAAAATAGAATTTGATTTAGAAAAACATATAGACAGGATAAAAAGAAGTTAATACTTATTACAGGAAGACAGGATATAGTTAGAGAGGTACATAAATATTTTGATGAAGTTTATTTTGGAGGAGATAGCTTAAGAATAAATAACGGAGATATAGAATCCTTAATTGAAGAAGGGTTAGATGTTAATTTGTGGATACCTGAAATTGTTTTAGAGGAAGAAGAACAACTTAAGAAAAAATAAAGAACATCAAAGGAAAAGGTGTAAAATCTGCTCTTTGTGGAAACTTAGGTATGTATAAATATTTAATAGAAAATGATTTTGATGTAAAATTGGATAAGGGCTTTAATATTTTTAATTCAGTATCTACAAAAGTATTAAAAAATACAGGAACTTTAATTTCAAATGAATTAAACCTTAAGGAAATAAAGAATTTAATAGATTGCACAAATATAGATACAATGCTTTTGGTATATGGTAGAATAAAAATGATGGTTTCAAGGCAATGCTTTATTGGAAGTTCAGAGGGTGAAGGAAAAAAGATTGTAAATTAATTTGCCAAAATAAAATACATTATCTTAAGGATAGAATGAAGGAGGAATTTTTGATAGTACCTGATAGGTACTGCAGAAATCACATATATAATTCAAAGGTTTTAAGTATGCTCGACGACATAAAGGAAGTATATAAAACAGGTGCAAAATATTTTGTTATACAGTTTTTAGATGAAGATGTTGAAGAAGCAAAGCTGATATCAAAGGCCTTTAGGGAGGCTGTTGATATGTTAAATTGTGGTGATTTTAGCCAAACAAATAACATAAAGGAAGCCTTAGATATGTTAAAGGGAAAAACAACAAAGGGACATTATTATAGAGGTGTTTTATAAGGAAGGATGGGTAAATATGAATGAGAAAACATTAAGGTTACTTGAGTATAATAAAATTTTAGATATGCTTGAAAAAAGGGCATCAACTGAAATAGCAAAAAAATGATAAGAGAGTTAAAACCTTCGTGTAATATAAATGAGGTTAGAGAAAGGCTTGAGGAAACAAAGGAAGGTTTTGAGGTTGTTTTAAAATGGGGTAGTTTACCAATTAGCATTACCTATGATTTGCAGGGTACTCTAAAGAGGGCAAAGATGGGATATACCCTTCAACCTATAGAACTTTTGAGAATAAGTGCCCTATTAAAATGTACAAGACAGCTTAAGGAGTTTATGAAGGATGGTAATAAACAGGAAATATGTCCTATTATTTATGAAATAATAGAATCTTTGGTTGTAATTAAGGGGCTTGAAAATGAGATTGAAACTAAAATAATAAGTGAATCGGAGATATCCGATAGAGCAAGTGAGAAATTATATTCCATAAGAAGAGCCATAAGGGATAAAAATGCAAAGGTTAAGGAAAAACTTCAATCAATGCTTCAAAGTTACTCTAAGTATCTTCAGGATCCAATAATAACACTAAGAGGAGATAGATATGTTCTTCCTGTAAAGGCTGAATTTAAAGGTAACGTCCCTGGGCTTGTTCACGACCAATCTTCAAGCGGTTCAACTCTTTTTATAGAACCAATGGCTGTAGTTGAGCTTAATAATGAAATAAAGGAACTTATGTTAAAGGAAAAACAAGAAATAGAGAGAATACTAAGTGAATTAAGCGGTAAGGTTGCTGAAAATGCAGATATGTTAGAATACAATAATTTAAATATAGGCTATATAGATTTTATTTTAGCAAAGGGCAGATTTGGGCTTGATTTAGATGCTTCAATACCAGA
Organism: Caloramator sp. mosi_1; assembly: GCF_028622835.1. Taxonomy (GTDB): domain Bacteria; phylum Bacillota; class Clostridia; order Clostridiales; family Caloramatoraceae; genus Thermobrachium. The sequence continues at coordinate 1,817,534 of NZ_CP117677.1, forward strand.
AATAAACCAAAGAGGTCTTATTAATTTAAAAAGGGCAAGGCATCCTTTAATAGATAAAGAGGTTGTTGTGCCAATAGATATTAAATTAGGAGATACCTATAAAGCACTTGTTATAACAGGTCCTAATACGGGTGGGAAGACAGTTACATTAAAGACAACAGGACTTTTAACCCTTATGGCAATGACAGGACTTGCAATTCCAGCAAATTCTGGTTCGCAGGTATCTGTGTTTAAAAAGGTATTTGCTGATATTGGGGATGAACAAAGTATTGAACAAAGTTTATCAACCTTCTCTTCACATATGAAAAATATAGTAAATATACTAAAGGAAGTGGATGATTCATCTTTAGTTTTGGTAGATGAACTTGGAGCAGGAACAGATCCAACAGAGGGTGCTGCCCTTGCAATGGCAATACTTGAACATATTTTTGAGAAGGGTGCAAAGATAGTTGCAACTACACACTATAGCGAACTTAAAGTCTTTGCAATGGAGAAGGAAGGATTTGAAAATGCAAGTGTTGAATTTGATGTGGAAACTTTAAGGCCTACATATAGACTTTTAATTGGAATTCCGGGAAAGTCTAATGCCTTTGAAATATCAAAAGGCTTGGCTTAGATGGTGGAATAATTGAAAATGCAAAATCAAAAATTTCAAAGGATGCAGCCAGATTTGAGGATGTTATACAGGCTCTTCAAAACAAGACAATACAACTTGAAAGGGAATTTGAGGAGATTGAAGCAATTAAGAGGGAATCTCTTCAAATAAAAAGAGAGCTTTCGGAAAAGAAGTTTAAGCTTGATAATCAAAGAGAAAATATTATAAAGAAGGCTCAAGAGGATGCAAGAAGAATATTACAGCAGGCAAAATACGAGGTTGATACAATTGTTAAGGAACTTGTAGAACTTAAGAAAAACAGCGAAGCAATATCATTAAAGCAGGCAGAAGAGGCAAGAAGAAGACTAAAAGAAAATATTGATGAATTAAACAAAAAGACTATTGAAAAAAGGAAGAGGATTTTGAAGTATTAGAGGATGTAAATATAGGAGAAGAGGTATATGTAACAACTGTATCTCAGAAGGGTGTTGTTCTTGCAAAACCAGATTCAAAGGGAGAAGTACAAGTACAAATTGGAATTATAAAGATGAATGTCCCATTAAACAAATTAAAGAGGGTAGAAAAGGACAAAAAGGAAGTTAAAAAATCTGGAGTTTCTAATATAATAAAGCAAAAGGCACAAAACATATCAACAGAAATTGATTTAAGAGGTCAAACGGTAGATGAGGCACTTTATAATTTAGATAAATATTTAGATGATGCATATCTTGCGGGTTTAAATTCTGTTAGAATAATTCACGGTAAAGGAACAGGAGCTTTAAGAGAAGGAATAAAGCAGGCCTTAAGAAAGCATCAATATGTAAAATCAATGCGAATGGGTGATTTAAGTGAAGGAGGAAGTGGGGTAACAATTGTTGAATTAAAATAATATATTTTTAGGCTGTCTTGAAACTAACATTAAGACAGCTTTTTATGTAAGTTAAAAATTAAATTAATATTAAAAAACATTAAGGAAAATTTATATTAAATTTTTGAATAATTTATTGAAAAGTGTCGAAATTTAATATAAATTGTTAATTATTAAGGAGGTATTTTATGATTTTAGTTAGTGCCTGTCTATTAGGTGTATGTTGTAAATATAATGGTGATGACAATAAAAATAATAATCTTATAGAACTAATGAAAAAATGCACACTAATTCCAGTATGTCCAGAACAGTTAGGAGGATTACCTACACCAAGAAAACCTGCTGAGATACAGGCGGAAAATGCAGGGGATGTCTTAGAAGGAAGAGGAAAAATATTAAATATAAATGGAGAGGATGTTACAGAAAATTTTGTAAAAGGTGCCTATGAGACATTAAAGGTGGCAGAGTTATTTAGTGTTAACTATGCAATTTTAAAATCAAAAAGCCCCTCCTGTGGATGTGGTTTTGTATATGATGGAAGTTTTTCAGGAAAGCTTAAGGAAGGAAATGGCATAACAGCTGAGCTTTTAATACGTAACGGTATAAAGGTTTATACAGAAGATGATACAAAAGAATTACAAAAATTCTGAATAATGATTATTAAAAAATTTTTATAAAAACTTTCTTGAAATAAATCATTCTTTTTAGTACAATAATAAAGTCGAAAAAAGCAAAAATATATCGAAAATCGTAGGAAGGAAGGGTAGAATGCAAGCTTTAAAGGAACAAAAATATGAAGTACAACAAAAAAGAGTTTAGGACTTATTGAAGCAATCGCTGTAGTAATTGGTGTTGTTATTGGTTCAGGAATTTTCTTCAAACCTGCGAAGGTTTTTACTGATGCAGGAGCACCAGGACTTGGAATCCTTGCTTGGGTAGTTGGTGGAATTATAACAATGGCAGCAGGGCTTACCGTAGCAGAAATAGCGGCAGCAATTCCAAAAACAGGTGGATTGTTTGCATACCTTAAGGAATTATACGGAGAAAAATGGGCCTTTTTATTAGGATGGGTACAAACATTAGTTTACATACCAGGTTCAATGGCTGCACTTGGTATAGTATTTGCAACTCAAGCAACTGCCTTTGTAAACTTAACAGATTTACAACAAAAATATTGGCAGTTGCAGTAATAGGATTTTTAATGGTTGTAAATATGCTTTCAACAAAGTTTGGTGGAAAGCTTCAATCCGTAGCAACAGTAGCAAAGTTATTACCAATATTCGTATTAGTAATATTTGGATTAATTAAAGGTCAAGCTCATAATTTTACTCCAATAGTTTCAAATGCAAGTACAACTGCTGGGTTTGGAGCAGCTATACTTGGAACACTTTGGGCTTATGACGGTTGGATAAATGTGGGAAATATTGCTGGAGAAATAGAGAATCCAGGTAAGAACCTACCAAGAGCAATAATAGGTGGTTTATTACTTGTAATGGTTGCTTATATAACCTTAAATGTTGCATTGATAAATGTGCTTCCAGTTGAACAAATAATGGCATCAAAGAAGGCGGCATCAGATGTAGCAAAGGTTCTATTTGGTGAAGGTGGAGCTGCATTTATTTCAGCTGGTATATTAATATCAATATTTGGTGCATTAAATGGTTATATATTAACAGGTACAAGAGTACCCTATGCTATGGCTAAGGAAAAGCTTCTTCCTTACCACGAAGTTTTATCAAAGGAAAACGAAAAGTATGGAACACCTGTTAATTCAATGATTTTAACTTTAGTAATGACAACAATTTATGTTGCTACAGGTTCCTTTGATATATTAACAGAGCTTGTAGTATTTGTGCTCTGGATATTCTTTACTATGGCTGTTGCAGGTGTATTTATACTAAGAAAGAATTTTCCACATTTACACAGACCATATGAAGTACCGCTATTCCCAATAATACCTCTTATTGGTATAGCAGGAGGAGTATTTATACTAATAAATACACTTCTTACAAATACAACTTACGCACTATATGGTGTGGTTGTTACATTAGTTGGACTTCCTGTTTATAAATATCTTAGAAAGAACTAATTAAGTTTAAAGAACTGCCTTTTAGGGAAAACCTAAGGCAGTTTTTGCTTTTGTGGTATAATTATGCTAATGGTAAAGGAGGTGTTATATTGATTTCAGGAAAAAAGGTTTTTTAAGAGCAGTTGAACTTGAGGATTCAAGAATTATATCAGCGTGGCTTAATGATAGGGAGACAAATTTAAATTTAGATATAATTTATCCTTTATCAAAGCGATATGCAGATACTTATGTTTTATCTTCTGAGGAGGAGAGTAATAAAAGAATTTTTGTTATAGATAATCAGGATAGAAGGCCAATTGGACTTTTTATAATAGATAAAATTAAGTGGGAATACAGAAATTGTGAAATTGGCATTGTAATTTATGATAAAAACCAAAGGGGAAGGGACTTGGTGAAGATGCGTTAAGAACGGGATTGAATTTTATATTCAATGAGATGAATATGAATCTTGTATATCTTAATGTCCTTAGCGATAATAAAGTAGCATTGAACTTATATAGAAAACTTGGCTTTGAATTTGAAGGCGAACTTAGAGAAAGGATTTATAAAAATGGAAAATATCACAATTTAATTGTTATGAGTAAAAAAGGGAGGAAGATACAGTATGAAAATTGGTTTTATAAGTGACCTTCACGGTTATCCTAACAGGTTTAAAAGGGCAATGGAACTTTTAGGGGATGCAGATGCTATTCTTTGTGCAGGCGATGTTTTGTATCACGGACCAAGAAATCCAATATTAGATGGATATAATCCTCAGGGGCTGATAGAGGAATTAAAAAATAACAAAAAAGAACTTATAATAGCAAGAGGAAATTGTGATGCAGAAGTAGATTTAATGGTTTTAGATTTTCCAGTATTTACCCCTGTTGTTTTTTATGAAAAAGACGGAGTAAGGTTTATGGTCAATCACGGACACGAGTACAGTGATGATGAAATAAAAATGATGATTGATAGATTTAAAATTGATGTTATGCTGTTAGGACACACTCATATAAGAAGATTTGAGAGATATAAAAATTCAGTCATTGTAAATCCAGGAAGCATATCGGTTCCAAAGGGAGATGGAATTCCTTCTCTTGCATATTATGAAGATGGTTACATAGTGTTTGTTAATTTAGATAGTGGTGAAATAATAGAAAAAAATAAAATATGAATGGGGGTATATATGGATTACAAAGAGGTTTTAAAGAAGGCAAAGGAAAATTTAAATGGAAGCTGTAGGGTGTGTAGTGTTTGTAATGGTAAGGCCTGTGCTGGGGAAGTTCCAGGAATGGGTGGCACTGGTACAGGAAGTGCCTTTTAGCAAATTATGAGGCCCTTGATAGGGTAAAAGTAAATATGAGGGTTATACATAATGCTAAGGATCCTGATACATCAATAGAACTATTTGGTAAAAGCTGAGAATTCCTGTTATGGCAGCACCGGTATCTGGAACAACTTTAAATATGGGTGGTAAATTTACAGAAAGAGAGTATATTTCCTGGGTAATAAAAGGATGTTTAGATGGTGGAATCTATCCTATAGTTGGAGACACGGCTGTTGATGCCTTTCTTCCAACTAATTTAGAGGAGCTTAAAAAGTAGGAGGACAAGGAGTTGCAATAATAAAACCCTGGGAAAATAAAAATATAATATCTAAAATTAAAATGGCAGAGGATGCAGGTGTATTTGCAGTTGGTGTAGATATAGATGCAGCAGGACTTATAACATTGGCACTTTATGGAAAACCAGTAGGTCCTAAAACAGTTGAAGAGATTAAGGAGTTAGTTCAATCAACTAAACTACCATTTATATTAAAGGGAGTTATGACTGTTGAGGATGCAATGCTTGCTGTTGAAACAGGAGCAAATGCAATAGTTGTTTCAAATCACGGAGGAAGAGTATTAGACCATACACCAGGTGTTGCAGAAGTTCTCCCAGAAATTGCAAAGGCTGTAAAGGGGAAAATTACAATACTTGCAGATGGTGGTGTTAGAACAGGTGTTGATGTACTAAAAATGATTGCACTCGGTGCGGATGCAGTTTTAATTGGAAGACCGTTTGTAACAGCATCCTTTGGTGGAGCAGAAGAGGGAGTAAAGGCATATATCGATAAAATAGCAGGTGAATTAAAATCTGCGATGATATTAACAGGTTGTAGTAGTATAAAGGATATTGATGAGAGAGTAGTTAGATACTAAGGGGATAGTAATGATTACTATCCCCTTTTAATAGAAGTCAAATAATAATTATTATTGTCAGAAACTTAACAATATTATCTATATTTTATCAATATAACAGATTGATTTATGTACTATAACAGATTTAAAATAACACATAAAAATATTGAAAAATAAGCAAAAAAGGTATTGATACAGTTATCAAAAAGATATATAATAGACTCAAGAAGATGGTTCTACATAAGGAGGTAATGACAATGAGATTTAATGAATGGCAAGGTTTTGTTGAAGGTCGTTGGACTGAAGAAATAGATGTTAGGGACTTTATTCAAAAGAATTACACGCCATACGAAGGAGATGCGTCATTCTTAGCACCTATATCAGAAAAAACTGCAAAGCTATGGGATGAAGCAAAGGCTCTTATCATAGAAGAAATTAAAAAGGTGTAATAGACGTTGATACTGAAACTGTATCAGAAATAAATGCATATAAGCCAGGATATCTTGATAAAGAAAATGAAGTAATTGTTGGATTCCAAACTGATGCTCCATTAAAGAGAATTGTTAATCCTTGGGGCGGAATCAGAATGGCAACTCAAGCTGCTGAAGCGTATGGTTATAAAGTAAACCAAGAAATAGTTGACATTTTTACAAAATATAGAAAAACACACAACCAAGGTGTATTTGATGCTTATACAGATGAAATGAAGCTTGCAAGAAAGTCAGGGGTTATAACAGGTCTTCCAGATGCATATGGTAGAGGAAGAATAATAGGTGACTATAGAAGATTAGCACTATATGGTGCAGACTACTTAATAGAAAAGAAACAAGAGGACAAGAAAAAGCTTGTTGGTGCTATGACAGAAGAAGTTATCAGACTTAGAGAAGAATTAACAGAGCAAATAAAGGCACTTGAAGAATTAAAGAAGATGGCAGCTTCCTATGGATATGATGTTTCAAAACCAGCAAAGGATGCTAAAGAAGCAGTTCAATGGGTTTATTTTGCATACCTTGCTGCAATTAAACAACAAAATGGTGCTGCGATGTCACTTGGAAGAGTAAGTACATTCCTTGATATATATATAGAAAGAGATTTAAGAAATGGTATTATAACAGAACTTGAAGCACAAGAACTTATAGATCAATTTGTAATGAAGCTTAGAATGGCAAGACATCTTAGAACACCAGAATATAATGAATTATTTGCAGGTGACCCAACTTGGATAACAGAAGCAATTGGTGGTATGGGTGTAGATGGAAGAACGCTTGTTACTAAGAATAGCTTTAGATTCCTACACACTCTTGTAAATCTTGGACCTGCACCAGAACCAAATATGACAGTTCTTTGGTCAACTAAGCTTCCAGAAAACTTTAAGAAATTCTGTGCTGAAATGTCAATAAAAACTGACTCAATACAATATGAAAATGATGATGTTATGAGACCAATATTTGGTGATGACTATGCAATAGCTTGCTGTGTATCAGCTATGAAGGTTGGTAAGCAAATGCAGTTCTTTGGTGCAAGAGCAAACCTTGCAAAGGCACTACTATATTCAATAAATGGTGGTGTTGATGAAAAACTTGGAATGCAAATAGGGCCAAAGACAGATATACCACAAGGTGAATATCTTGATTATGAAGATGTAATGAGAAGATTTGATGAAACTATGGAATGGTTAGCAGGCCTATATGTAAATACTATGAATGTAATTCACTATATGCACGATAAATATGCTTATGAATCACTACAAATGGCACTACACGATACAGAAGTTGAAAGATTAATGGCCTTTGGTATAGCTGGTTTATCAGTTGCAGCAGACTCACTAAGTGCAATAAAGTATGCAAAGGTTAAGCCAATTAGAGTAGATGGAATAGCTGTTGATTTCGAAGTTGAAGGCGAATATCCAAAATATGGTAATGATGATGATAGAGTAGACCAAATAGCAGTTGAACTTGCTCAAAGATTTATAGAAAAGCTAAAGAAGCACGCAACATATAGAAATGCAATACACACATTATCAGTATTAACAATAACATCAAACGTTGTATACGGTAAGAAGACTGGATCTACTCAGATGGAAGAAAGAAGGGTGAGCCATTTGCACCAGGTGCAAATCAATGCACGGAAGAGATATACAAGGTGCACTTGCATCACTTAACTCAGTAGCAAAAATACCATATACAAGCTGTATGGATGGTGTATCAAATACCTTCTCAATACTTCCAGATGCACTTGGTAAGGATATGGAAGAAAGAGTAAATAATCTGGTTGCTATAATGGATGGTTATTTTGCACAAAATGCACACCACTTAAATGTTAATGTTCTTAACAGAGAAACTCTAATGGATGCTATGGAACATCCAGAAAAATATCCAACACTTACTATAAGAGTTCTCAGGATATGCAGTAAACTTTACAAGACTTACAAAGGAACAACAACTTGACGTTATAAAGAGAACATTCCACGAAAGAATATAAAGGGAGTATATAATGGTAAAGGCAAGAGTTCATTCCATTGAAACGATGGGACTTGTTGATGGACCTGGAATAAGAGTAGTAGTTTTTATGCAGGGCTGTAAGTTAAGATGTGCCTACTGCCATAACCCAGATACTTGGGATAAAAATGGTGGATTTGAAATAACTGTTGATGAGCTTTTGCAAAAAGTTAAGAGATATAGTATATACTTTAAGCATTCGGGCGGAGGTGTTACACTTTCAGGCGGAGACCCCCTCCTCCAGCCTGAATTTGTAATAGAATTTTTTAAAAGATGTAAAGAGGAAGGAATACACACAACCCTTGATACATCAGGCTATGGTATTGGGATGTATGATGAAATATTAAAGTATACAGATTTAGTGCTTCTTGATATAAAACATATAGAAGAATTAGAACATAAAAAACTAACAGGTTATGATAGACACGGTTTTTTAGAATTTTTGGATGCGTTAAAGAGAAACAACACAAAGCTTTGGATAAGACACGTGGTTGTTCCAGGTATAACGGATGGAGAAGAACATATAAGTGCTCTTGCTGAATATATAAATACCATCCCAAATGTTGAGAAAATAGAACTTTTGCCATATCACGTTCACGGAGTAAATAAATATAAAGAGCTGGGTATAAAGTATAGACTCGAAGGTGTAGAACCTCTATCTAAGGAGAGATTAGAGGAGTTAAAAAGAATAATGAATACTAAACTAAAGGATGTCCTTGTAAAATAGGGCATCCTTTTTCATAGGGGACGGTTACTTAATTTATCTAATTTTATTTAATACAAGTATAGGTATCATCAAACATTTTACCTTTTGTCATTTTTGTAGTCAGGACGTTTAAGAAGTTAAGTAAATTTTAAAGAGATAAATAAACAAAACCATATAGGGACGGTTACTTATTTTATTACATACATTTATGCTTGGGGGTAGGGATTACAGAATATTTTATTCTTAGAAATAAATTATAATAAGAAAAAAGGTGGTATATTAATTAAAATTATACGACTTGGTGAAGTAGCTTTATATTTTGTTTAGATAGATATAAATAATTTAGTTAGAAAATAATAATCAAAATAGACAATAAATAAGTAACCGTCCCCATCATAATTTAGATAAAATTAATGAGTAATTAACATACAAACAACATCACATTAATGTAAATTAAAGCGATTTTAACAATAATATCCTAAAATACTTATGAAAAAGTTATTTTGGGAGGTATTTGATATGAATCAAAAATTCAAAAGGCTACTAAGTGTAACGCTTTGTGGTGCTGCATTAGTTGGTTCATTAATGACAGCAAGTATAAGAAGTGTTATTAGTGTTAAGGCTGAAAGCCCCAGGAAAGTAAAAATGTTATTATGTTAATTGGGGATGGAATGAGTACGGAAGCAATAACACTTGCTAGATGGTACAATAATGGACAACCCCTAACTATGGATGAAATTTCTGTAGGTGCAGTAAAAACTTATTGGGCTGATGGACCTATTTCTGATTCCGCACCAGCTGGTACTGCTTATGCTGTTGGAGAAAAAACAAAGAACAAATATGTTGGTATATCAAAGGATAAAAAGCCGTTGACGACAATATTAGAAGCAGCTAAAGTGGATGGAAAGTCAACAGGTCTTGTGTTTACTTGTGAGGTTCCACACGCAACACCTGCAGATTTTTCAGCACATATAGACTCAAGAAGTAATTATGATGCAATTATAAAGCAACAGGTTTACAATAATTTAGATGTTGTTTTAGGTGGTGGAGATAAATATGCACAAACATATAGAAATGAATTAATTGCAAAAGGGTACGACTATGTTACAACTAAACAGGAAATGATTAGTTCAACTTCAAATAAAATATGGGGTATGTTTGCAGAAGTGGATTTGGCTTATGATATTGATAGATCAAAAATAGACCAGAAGAACCAACACTTGAAGAAATGACGAAAAAAGCAATTGAAGTTTTATCAAAGAATGATAAAGGATTTTTCTAATGGTTGAAGGAAGTAAAATTGACTGGGCGGCACACGCAAATGATCCAGCAGGAATTGTTTCAGATATAATGGCTTTTGATAGGGCTGTTAAAGTAGCACTTGATTTTGCTAAAAAGATGGAGATACAGTAGTGATAGTTACCACAGATCACGGTAATAGTGGAATAAGTATAGGAAATTATGAAACAGGATCAACAAAAGATAAGAGATTTACCTATGACAATGTTACTTTTAATGATAGTGTAAATAAGATTAAAAATGTAAAGATGACAGCACAAACATTCAATAAGATCATAACAGGTAAGACGGATTTAGAAATAAAGAATTTAGTAGAAGAAAATTATGGTATAAATGATTTAACAGACGAGGAAATTGTTAAAATAAAATCTAATAAAATAAATGAAGTAGTAAGTGCAAGAGTTAAAATAGGATTTACAACAGGTGGACATACAGGGGAAGATGTGTATTTAGGAATATATGCACCATTTGGAGTTGAAAAACTAAAAGGGGTTGTTGAAAATACAGAAGTTAATAAATATATGCAAAGAATTTTATTAGGAGAAGAAAAGTTAAATTCATTAACACAACAAATGTTTATTAATGGAAAAGAAGCCTTTGAGGCAAAGGGTGCAACAGTAACTATTACAATACCTAAAATTGCTGATCCAAAGGATCCTAATAAAGAAATTGATGATTTTAAAAATGCATATGTAACAGTTACAAAGGGAACAGACGAATTAAAACTATATCTATATACAAATATTTATGAACTAAATGGTTTAAAAGGAGAAATAAATTCAGTAATGCCTTATATTTCAGACAACTTCTATGTACCAAAACAAGTACTTGATTTAATTAAGTAAGGGGCTTTATTAATGAAGTTAAATATATTAACTAAAAAGATAACAAGTATAGCTATAGCAACGGCTATATCAGTTTCAGTTATTTCAACTTCACTATTAGAGAATTATAATAAGGTTGAAGCATCACAACCAAGAAAAGCAAAAATGTTATAATGCTTATTCCAGATGGAATGAGTATAGCAACAACAACTCTTGCAAGATGGTACAAAGATGCACAAGACGGTATAGTAGGAAATGATAAACTAGCATTAGATGAGATAGCAGCGGGATATGTAAAAACATATTGGGCAAATGGTCCTATAACAGATTCTGCACCAACTGCAACTGCTTTAGCTTTAGGTATTAAGTCAAATAATAAATTTGTAGGAGTAGATATAAATAAAAACCCAAAGGCTTCAATATTAGAAGCTGCAAAGTTAAGTGGTAAGGCAACTGGTGTTGTAGCTACAAGTGAAATAATGCACGCAACTCCTGCAGGTTTTACAGCACATTACCCAGATAGAAGTAATTATAATGCTTTATCGAAGCAACAAATATATAATAATGTAGATGTCGTTTTAGGTGGTGGTGATAGCTTTTTGCAAAAGAAGGTGGAGGCAAAAGAACAGATAACAAAGATTTAAAGGAAGAGATAAAGAGATTAGGATATGATTATGTTACTACTAAAAATGAAATGATGAATTCAAAGTCAAGTAAAATTTGGGGAGCATTTGCACCAAAGGATTTAGCTTACGATATAGATAGAGCTGAAACAAGACCAGAGGAACCTACTCTTGCAGATATGACAAAAAAGCTATTGAAATGTTATCAAAGGATAACGATGGTTTCTTTTAATGGTTGAAGGAAGTAAGATCGACTGGGCGGCCCACGCAAATGATCCTGTTGGAATGGTTACAGACACGCTTGCTTTTGATGAGGCTGTTAAGGAAGCACTTGAATTTGCTAAAAAGATAATAATACAGTAGTAATTGTATGTGCTGATCACGGGAATAGTGGTATTAGCATAGGAAATTTTGAAACAGGTTCAACATCAGATAAGAGATATAAATATGATGATATCTCATTTGTAGACAGTGTATTTAATATAAAAAATGCTAAGGCTACAGCAGAAAGATTTAATAAGATGATAGAAGGAAAAGATGATGCGACTATTTTAAGCTTAGTTGCAAATTATTATGGATATAATGATATAAATTCAGAGGAATTAGCAAAAGTAAAGGCAGGAAAAATTAATGAAGTTGTAAGTGCAAGAACAAGAATAGGTTTTACAACTGGTGGACATACAGGTGGGGATGTAATGTTGTATTGTTATGTACCGTTTGATATAGAAAGATTAACAGGTACAGTAGATAATACAGAAATTAATAGATATATGGTAAAAGTATTAGGATTAAATATAGATGAGGCAACAAATAAATTGTTCGTTGATGCTAAGGCAGAATATGAAAAAATAGGTGCGGAATATGAATTGGATTTAAAAGATAACGACAATCCAAAAGCAATAATTAAAAAAGATGATGTTAAGATGATTGTTAATGGCTATACAAATATTGTTGAAGTAAATGGTGAAGAGCAATATTTAAATGGTGTAACTGTTTTTAATGGAGAAAAATGTTTGTGCCAAAGCAGGCTGTTGAGCTGTTTGTTAAACAATATAACAATGCTAAACAAATAAAGGATAATTCAACGAATAATAATGAAGAAAGAAATAATCCAGATAACACTCAAAAGAATAAAAATACAATGTCACAAAATGGCAAGTTACCTAAGACAGGTTCTGCCTTTGACTTTGTAATAATTATGACTGGAGCGGTATTAATTATATTATTAGGTTCAATAATGATAGTTATTAGTGAAAGAAAATAAGGATAGTTAATTATATTTTATATTAAAAATTTAGTGTACAAATTGTAAAAACATCTTCAATTAGGTAAAATAAGATAATCTAATTGAAGATGTTTTATTTTTTATATAGGGACGGTTACTTATTTTATTACATAGGTTTGCATTTAGGGGATACGGAAAGGGATAGGCAATATTTTGTATTATGAGTATTTATATAACAATTAAATTATAAAAGGTATCAATAACGAAGTGGTTACTTCAAAATACGATCTTTAGTTTATTGTAAAGTATATTTTTATAACTGTGAAATAATAAGTAACCGTCCCCATTAAAAATAAGTGTTACTGTACAATAACAAAAATATAATTTAATATAAATAAAAAACAAAGGAGTGGTTGTATGGAAAGATATATTATTATAGTTTTTAAATTGATATTATCCTTTATATTAGGAGGAGTTGTTGGATATGAAAGAGAATTTAAAAATAGACCTGCAGGGCTTAGGACACACGTTTTGGTATGTCTTGGAGCAACTTTAGTTCAAATAATCTCTATTGATTATTATAGATTAAATTCTATTTATAGCTATGATCCTATGAGACTTGGAGCACAGGTAATAAGTGGTATAGGTTTTTAGGTGCTGGTACAATTTTGAAGGAGGGTGTGAATGTTAAGGGACTAACTACTGCAGCAAGTATTTGGTCTGTTGCCTGTATTGGTCTTGCTGTTGGTTCTTCACTATATTTTGAAGGCATACTTACAACTTTGTTTATTTACTTTTGTTTGAGATGGTTTAAAGGTATTGAAAAAGAATTATTCAAGGGAAAAGATATATAGTTTTTAAAATGATTGTAAAGGATGAACCAGGTGTTATAGGTGAAATAGCAAGTATACTTGGTAAGAAAAAAATTAATATAACTAATATAGAATTACAGAAAATAGATGACTATTATGTTGAAATAGAAATTGCAACAAACCTATTATATATGCAAAAACAACCGAAATAATTGAAATGATAGGCAATTTAAAAGGTGTAGAAACCATAAAGATGAAAGAAGAATGAACAAAATATTTTAAATATAAAAAATATTTGATAAAATAAAATTAGGTAAATTTATAGGGGTGAATGGCAGTGATAAAAAATTTTGATGAATTAATTGAAATTGTGAAACAACAACAAAGATGAAGCTTGCAGTAGCTGCTGCAGAAGATGAAGAGGTTCTTTTAGCGGTGGATGAAGCTACAAAACTTGGAATAATTGATGCTATTCTTGTAGGCAATAGGGAAAAGATAATAAAAATAGCAAACCAGTTAAATGTAGATATTAGTTCATATGAAATAATACATACAGATGTTTTAAAAGATGCAGCAAGAATAGCAGTTTCTCTTGTTGCTGATAATATAGCAGACTTTTTAATGAAGGGATTAATTGGAACAGCAGACCTTTTAAAGGCAGTTTTAGATAAGGAGAAGGGGTTAAGAGGAAGTGGACTTTTAAGTCACGTGATGGTATATAGTGTCCCAACATACCATAAATTATTATTTTTAACCGATGGAGGAATGGTTACATATCCAGATCTTTATCAGAAGGTTCAAATAGTAAACAATGCTGTTAAGGTGGCAAAGGCATTTGGAATAAATCCAATTCACGTTGCACCTTTATGTGCAGTTGAAGTGGTAAACCCTGATATGCAAGCAACATTAGATGCAGCAGCCTTATCAAAAATGAATCAAAGGGGACAAATTAAAGATTGTGTTATTGATGGGCCGCTGGCACTTGATAATGCAATTTCTTTAGAAGCAGCAAAACATAAGGGAATAGTAAGTCCTGTTGCAGGTCAAGCAGATATATTGCTTGTTCCTAATATTGAATCAGGAAATATTTTAGGAAAATCATTGACTTATTTTGCAAAGGCAAAATCAGCAGGGGTTATTATGGGAGCAAAATGTCCTATTGTTTTAGTTTCAAGAGCAGATACACACGAAGCAAAACTAAATTCCATAGCACTTGGAAGTTTAGTTGCAAATAATAAATAGCCTATATGGGGGATGAGGATGAAAAAAATAATGTCAGGAAATGAAGCCATTGCAAGAGGGGCTTGGGAGGCAGGATGTACGTTTGCAGCAGCATATCCAGGTACTCCAAGTACAGAGATATTAGAAAATATAGCACAGTATGATGAAATTTATTCAGAATGGTCTCCTAATGAGAAGGTGGCAGTAGAAGTTGCTTGTGGTGCATCTATTGCAGGGGCAAGAGCACTCTGTGCTATGAAACACGTTGGATTAAATGTAGCAGCTGATCCTCTTTTTACAATAGCTTATGAAGGTGCAAATGGAGGATTAGTTATTATATCAACTGATGATCCTGGTATGCACAGTTCGCAAAATGAGCAGGATAATAGATTATATGCACCTCACGCTAAGGTTGCAATGATTGAACCTTCGGATAGTCAAGAATGTAAAGATTACATAAAGTATGCGTTTGAAATAAGTGAAAAATATGATACTCCTGTTTTATTTAGAATTACAACAAGAATTGCACATAGTAAAGGGGTAGTTGAAGTTTCTGAAAGAGAAGAAGTTGAATTTAAACCATATGAAAAGAATGTTAAAAAGTATGTTATGATTCCTGGGCACGCAAGAATAAAACACGTTGAGGTTGAGGAGAGATTAAAAAGACTTAAGGAGTTATCTAATAATACTCCATTAAATAGAATAGAGTGGGGTGACAAAAAATAGGAATTATAACAAGTGGGATATCCTATCAATATGCTAAAGAAGTATTTGGGGATAATGCATCATATCTAAAGATAGGGTTTAGTTATCCTCTACCAGATGAATTAATAAGAAACTTTGCTAAAGAAGTTGATAAATTATATATTATAGAAGAAAATGAGCCATATCTTGAAAACTATATAAAGAGTATGGGAATTGATTGTGTAGGAAAGGATATAATACCAATCTGTGGTGAGTTAAATCCAGATATCATAAAAGAGGCCTTCTTTGGAAAAGAGGAAAAAGAAAAGTATAAATTAGATGTAAATGTACCATCAAGACCACCTGTATTATGTCCAGGTTGTCCACATAGAGGTATTTTCTATGTAGTAAGCAAATATAAAGATATTGTAGCTACAGGAGATATAGGATGTTATACTTTAGGAATGATGCCTCCGCTTAATGTGACAGATACAGTTATTTGTATGGGGGCAGGAATATCTGCTGCAATAGGATTTGAAAAGGTATATAAAATGGCAAATAGGAAGGGAAAGATATTTGGGTTTGTTGGAGATTCAACCTTCTTTCATTCAGGAATTACAGGTTTAATTGATGCAGTATATAATCAGAGCCCTATAGTTGCTGTTATATTGGATAATAGTATTACAGCTATGACAGGACATCAAGCAAATCCAGGAACAGGTAAAACAATAAAGGGAGAAATAACGCAGGTTGTTGATATATATAGTATTGTAAAAGCAGTTGGTGTTAAAGAAGAAAATATAAGAGTTGTTGATCCTTACGATTTAAAGGCCACTGAAGAGGCTGTAAAGGATGCATATAATTCAATAGAACCATTTGTAATTATAACAAAACAGCCTTGTGCTTTAATTAAAGAAGTGCAAAAAAGAGGGCAGGTAAATACTTAGTAATAAATCAAGAAAAATGTAAGATGTGTAAGGCTTGCTTAAGAACAGGTTGTCCTGCTATTTCAATAAGAAATAACAATGTAGTTATAGATAAGAATATGTGTAATGCTTGCACAGTATGTCAACAGGTATGTAAGTTTGATGCAATTGAAAAAGGGGAATTTTTAATGGTTAAAAGTATATTGTTTGTTGGTGTTGGTGGACAAGGAATTATTTTGGCATCAAAGATATTAACAGAGGGATTGCTAAAGTTCGGGTATGATGTTAAAATGTCTGAAGTTCACGGAATGGCACAACGTGGAGGAAGTGTTACAACACAAGTAAGATTTGGAGACAAAGTATATTCCCCTTAATTGGTGAAGGTGATGCTGATGTTGTTGTTTCTTTTGAAAAGGTTGAGGCAGTCAGGTGGATTAACTATTTAAAAAGGATGGTAAATTAATTGTAAATGATTATGAGATATATTCCTTACCTGTTCTTATAGGTAAGGAGGAGTATCCAGCAAATATTGAAAAAGAGCTTGAAAAGTCAAGAATACAATATAAATTGTTCAATGCTGCAAAAATAGCAGAGGATGTTGGCAATATTAAAACTCAGAATATGGTTATATTAGGTGCATTAGTTAAATCACTTGGACTTGAAAACTTAGATTGGGATGGAGTTATAAAAGATGTTTTGCCTGAAAAGTTAGTTGATATTAATATTAAAGCATTTAAAATAGGTCTCTCAATTTAGGGACGGTTACTTATTTATTTATAAAAGTAATCAACTTATGTTTAACTTAATCTATTATAGAAGATACCTACTTTTATAAGTTGATGATAAAATTTTTCTTTGACATAATTAGCAGTGGAAGAATATAAATAAAGCAAAAATAAGCTAAAATATTTAATGCAGTAAAACTTGGGAAACAATGTTGCTTTAGATATGGATAATCGAGTAACAGAAGTTACCTTGATCACGAAGTTGACTCTTCTTTAAGTGGTAGTAGTTCACAATTTAACTTTATTGATAAAGGTGTGGTTTTTACCACATCTTTTTATATATAAAAATTGTGATATTTGATCAACATAGGATAAACATACAATATTATTTATTAATTGATATTATAAACATAGTTTCAAATATAATGGTTATTATGGAATAAAGTAGACTCTACATTGGAAAAATAAGTATATAAAACAATGTGGAGGTGTTTTTATGCCAAGAATGGCAAGAGAAAAATCCTATGATTCTATATACCATATAATGGTAAAAAGCATTTCTGAGGTAAACCTTTTTAAAGATGATGATGATAAAATAAATTATATAAATTTTATTAAAAAGCACAGGAACAATTTGAATTTATTGTTTATTCATATTGTTTAATGGATAATCACGCTCATTTTATTATTGATGCAAATGGAGCAGATATTTCCAAAATAATGCATTTTATTAACTATAAATATGCAATGTGGTTTAATAAAAGGTATAGCAGACACGGACATCTTTTTCAAGATAGATTTAAAAGCAAAATTGTTAAGGATGAAAGATATCTTTTGCCTTAACGGCTTACGTACATTTTAATGCTACTGCAATTAAGGGGTATGAGGAACATCCAGAAGAATATCCTTTCTCTTCTTTAGGAATTTATTTAGGATTAAAGAAAGATGAATTTGACTTAATAGATGATAGGTTTGTTTTATCAATGTTTGGTTTAAATGATGTTAGTGCAAGGGCTCAATATAAAGACTTTATTTTTAAAGTTAAAAAAATTATTGATATACAAAAAGAAGAGTTTTTACAGGAACCTACAGAATATAGAAGTATGAGAAAGATTCTTGTAAGAGATTTTTCACCTGAGAAGATAATTATGATTATGATGCAAAGGCTTAATTTAAATAAGTATTCATTATTAAAGTATAGAAGGGATGGAGTTGAGGCTAAGGCTGTTTTGTGTTTTATATTAAGAAAGTTATGTGATTTAAAGTGTGCAGAGATATGCAGAATTTTTGGTAATATAGGTCAAGCCAGAGTTTCAAAATTATGTAGAATAGGAGCAGAATTAGTGCACAATCCAAAATATGAAAATATTATAAATGAAATATTCCAACAATCTATATAACTTAAATTATTATAAGGTATATGTATATTTTTATAAGCACATAGATTTTGAAAAATATAATAATAAATATAAAAATTTATCTAAGTAGAATGGACAAGCTATAATTAAAACAAACTCATATAATAATGGATTTATGTTAATTGTGCTTTAGGTTAAATGGATAATTTATGTGAATTAAATTGTTAGTATATTTTTCAATAGAATCAGATATTATTTGAATTTTATTAAAATGTTTTGTTTATTATTAAATATTATGTAGTGTTTTGGGGATTATATTAAATTTAAAATACAAGAAAAATAATAGATTTAATTATTTAAAAGTTTATAATGCAAATACATTTTTGTTTAAATAATAAGTAACCGTCCCTAATTTGAATAATTTGGTGATAAAAATGTGCTTAATAAATAAATTGAAATTTTGATATGACATTTATGATAAAAAGGATAATATTAAGTAGAAATTATAAAGATTAATAAATAAGTAACCGTCCCTTGATAAAACCTGGTCTTCTGCTAATATAAATAATAATAATGTTTCAAAAATAAGTAACCGTCCCTATGTTAATATAAATAATAATGTTTGAAAAATAAGTAACCGTCCCTATGTTAATAATGCTATAATAAAAATTATATGATAAAATAATTTAAAAACCCAAATCAAGGAGTGGTATATATGATAAAGATAATAGGTGACTATCATACACATACAATATACAGCCACGGTAAAGGAACAATAGAAGATAATGTTAAGGCAGCAATAAATAAAGGGTTAAAGGAGATCGTAATATCGGATCACGGTCCTGGTCATATGTTTTTGGTGTTAATTATAAAAAATTAAAGAAGATGAGGCAAGAAATAGATAAGCTTAATGAAAAATATAGAGATAAAATTAAAATTTATTTAGGAGTTGAGGCTAATATAATAAGTACTGAAGGAGATATTGATGTAACTGAAAGAGAATTAAAGTTAATTGATAAACTTTTAGTTGGCTTTCATAATGGAGCAAAACCTAAATCCTTCAAGGATTTTTACATACTTTATATTAAAAACAAAATGGCAAAGTACAACAAAATTTTACGAGAAGAATGTAGAAGAACAAATACAGAAGCTTTAATAAAGGCTATAAATAAGTATAAGATAGATATAATAACACATCCTGGTGCTAAGGTGGATATAGATACAAGAGAACTTGCAAAGGCGGCAGCAAAAGAGGAACTGCACTTGAAATTAATTCAAGTCATAGATTTTTAACATTAGATTATGTTAAAATAGCAATGGAAGAGGGTGTTATGTTTTCAATAGATAGTGATGCCCACAAGCCTCAAGATGTAGGGAACTTTGACTGGGCATTAAATGTTGCAAAACAGGCAAATCTTCCACCTACAAGAATAATAAATGCAGAAAAATAGTTAAGGAGGTCACTTATGCAATTTGTTATTGTTACAGGTCTATCAGGTGCTGGTAAAACTCAAACTATTAGGTGTTTAGAAGACATAGGATTCTTCTGTATAGATAACCTACCACCTGCATTAATTCCAAAATTTGCAGAACTATGTTATCAATCAAAGGGTAAAATAGATAGAATAGCAATTGTTGTTGATATAAGGGGTAGAAACTTCTTTGACAACATATTTACAGGGTTAAAGTCCCTTGAGGATATGGGATTAAAATATGAAATATTGTTCCTTGATGCACAGGACGATGTTTTAATAAAAAGATTTAAAGAATCAAGAAGAAACCATCCTCTATCATCAGGAAAAAGAATTGAGGATGCAATTTTAGAAGAAAGAAAACGACTTGAGGATATAAAATCAAAGGCGAGCCACATTATTGATACTTCAAGGCTTACAGTAAGACAGCTTAAGGAAGAAATAAATAAGATTTATATAATGGGTGAAAAATTTGAAAGTCTAATTATAACAGTTACATCCTTTGGCTTTAAATATGGAATTCCACTTGACTGTGACCTTGTTTTTGATGTAAGATTTATTCCTAATCCCTATTATATAGATGAATTAAAAAGACAGTCAGGAATAGATAAAGAAGTTTATGATTATGTCTTTAAATGGGATGAAACAAATAAATTTGTTGAGAAGACTACAGATCTATTAGAATTTTTAATACCTAACTACATAAAAGAAGGAAAGTCTCAACTTGTAATAGGAATAGGATGTACAGGTGGAAGACACCGCTCTGTTGCAATTGCAAATAGGATTTATGAAAATCTAAAAAACAATAATCATACTGTACTTATATCGCATAGAGATATAACAAAGGATTTAGCGGGAGATGGAAAGTGATGATAATATTCGAATGGTTTAGACCGGGTCTTAACATCAAAAGATGGATTTTGATGGGATTTTGTGGTCTATTGATATTTATTTTAGGTGTTTCAAAACTATTATTTAGAGGACTTATATACGACTCTTATTTTCTTTTGTTTTTATATATATCATTTATTGGAATAATACTAATGTATGCATCGATAAAACTTGCCTTTAAAAACCTAATGGAAATTATAACAGGTGTATCTGTAAATAAAGAGACAGTTTCAAATAAATTTTTGAGCAGAAAATGCAGATAAGAGGGCCTAAAATAGTTGCAATAGGTGGTGGAACAGGGCTGTCAACAATGCTAAGAGGACTTAAGGAATATACAACCAATATAACTGCTATAGTTACAGTTGCAGATGATGGTGGAGGTTCAGGTAAATTAAGAAGAACTTTAGGAATGCTTCCACCTGGTGACATAAGAAACTGTCTTGTAGCACTTGCACACACAGAACCCCTAATGGAAGAGCTTATGCAATATAGGTTTACAGAGGGAGAGTTAAAGGGACAAAGTTTTGGTAACCTTTTATAGCAGCAATGAATGGAATTTCTAATAATTTTGAGGATGCCATAAAAAGATGAGTGACGTCCTTGCAGTTCAGGGTAAGGTTTATCCTGTCACATTAACAGATGTTACTCTATGTGCAAAATTAAAAAATGGAGAAATAGTAAAGGGTGAATCTGTGATTCCTGAGGTTTGCTACGAAAAGAAGGAAAGAATAGATTACATTTATCTTGAACCTTGTGATGCAAAGCCACTGGATGAAGCAATTGCAGCCATTGAAGATGCAGATTGTATAATAATAGGTCCAGGAAGTCTTTATACAAGTATAATGCCTAATCTTGTAATAAAAGAGGTTGCAGAGGCTGTAAAAAAATCAAAGGCTATTAAGGTTTATATTTCAAATATAATGACACAGCTTGGAGAAACAGAAGGGTATAAGTTATCAGATCATCTAAATGCAATAGAAAAACACTGTGGAGGAAAATTTATTAACTTTATAATAGCGAATAATGGCAAAATACCAGAGGAACATTTCAAAAATATAAAGAAGATGGGCAAGAAGTTGTAGAAAATGATGTTGAGAATATTAGAGATACAGTTGATATAATATTTAAAGACCTTGTTTATATAAATGAAAATGGTCTTTTAAGACACAATACAAAGGTGCTTGCAAAAACAATAATGGAACTTATAATTAAATATGTTTTCCCTAATGATAGAAGAAGAGTGTTAGATTATTATTATTTAAGCGAAAGATTAAAGACAAAAGGTAGGTGATATAATGTCCTTTTCGTCTGTAGCAAAAAGCGAACTTTGCAGAATTCAGGACGAAAAGAGTTGCTGTCAGTTGGCGGAACTTTCTGCAATAATGAAGATGAGTGGAACAATTCAGATAAATGGTAAAAATGGATTAGGTTTAAGGGTTACAACTGAAAATCCAGCTATTGCAAGAAGGATTTTTTCATTGTTAAAAAATATATTTGGTGTGCATACGGATATAATGGTAAAAAGAATAGTACCTTTAAAAAGAATAATATCTATATGCTTTTGATTACACCAGAGATGGGTGCAAAGGATATATTATTAAAAACAGGAATACTAAAACAGCACTCAGATGGAACTTTAGGAATTTACCATAAAATTCATCCTGAAATTATTAAAAAATCCTGCTGTAGGAGAGCTTATGTTAGAGGAGCATTTTTAGGTGGAGGTTCTATTAGCAACCCAGAAAAGACCTACCACCTTGAGTTTGTAACAAACTCCCTTGAATATGCAGAAGATTTAATGAAACTTATAAATTCATATAACTTAACATCAAAGGTAATACAGAGAAAGAGCAATTTTGTTGTTTATTTAAAAGAAGGAGAACAAATTATAGACCTTTTAAATATAATAGGTGCCCATAATGCACTTTTAGAACTTGAAAATGTTAGAATTTATAAGGAAATGAGAAACAATGTTAATAGACTTGTAAATTGTGAAACAGCAAATTTAAATAAGACTGTTGATGCTGCAGTTAGACAGATAGAATCCATTAATTTTATTAAGGAAAAGGTTGGATTAAAAAAGCTTCCAGCAAATTTAAGAGAGATTGCAGAACTTAGACTAAACTTTCCAGATGTATCTTTAAAGGAGCTTGGGCAGATGTTAAATCCGCCTATTGGAAAGTCAGGTGTAAATCATAGATTAAGAAAAATAGAAAAAATTGCAGAAGAACTAAGAGATTCATAAGGGCTATGTTAAAAGCCCTTTTTTGATATAATTAATAGGCTCTTTGTCAATAGTTGGGGCGGGCATTAGATTAGAATGCCTGTCCTTTCTTATTTGATAATGATTTTAGCAAGATAGATAGGATGAGGGGAGTTTACCCTTAAAAAATTGCACGACAAAAAGACCAACGATAGTTGGATTTCCTAAAATACAATATTTAACAGATTATTTATTACAACAATGAAGAATTCTATTCCTGAATCTATCAAAATTTCTATAGCCGAAGGCTATTCTTTTAATAACTTTGATTTTATTATTAAATCCTTCTATACAAGCATTTGTATAAGGAATATCAAAAGAATTACAAATCTCATTAAAATATCTGATATAGGTATTTGCACATCTTTTCAATTCATTGATACCACTATTTTGTGCAAGTTTAATCCAATCTTTTAAGAGGACACGAGCTTCGTTAGAAGAAGGTGAAGCATCAATAATACTCAATAACTTTTCCTTTAAAGTGTGGGCAATTGCTAATTCACTATTATAAGAAAACATAACTTGTAAAGCTAACTTTGAATCTGTATCAAGTAAGCCATATCTTTTTAAAATAAGCTTTTTACTTCTTTTAAAGTATTTTCTTAATTTAATTGATAGTTCTCTTTGGATACGTTTTCTTACCGCTTCTACTGCCCATATGACTTGTCTAATATAGTGAAATTTATCTATAACAATTACAGCATTTTTGAAATAAGTTTTAGCTAAATCAATATAGGGTTGCCACATATCACAAATAAAGTGTGTAACGCTATCGCGATTTTTAATTTTTCTAAAATAATCTATAAGAATATGCTCTTTTCTATCTTTAATAATGTCTAGTATTTTATGATTAACAGGATCGACTATTGCACAATGATATTTAGAACCACCAGAGTTACCTTTAAATTCATCTATAGATATTATTTTAGGTAAATTAGTAGGAGAAGAGTAAGATACATTATCAAAAATACGTTTTATAGTATCGATAGATAGATTAGTTTTTCTAGCAACTGATGTCATACTATATTCATTAGATAATTCATAAATTACAAACATAGCTAATCTATTAGTTATTCTATGATAACGAGGTAAAAATTCTATATGTTCATAAAATTTTTGCCGCAGGCATTACAACGATATCTACGTTTTTTAAGAATGATAAAAGTATGTTTAAAGAATAAGGGTATGTCTTTAATACGCTGAATTCTATAATCGTGAACTCTTGTAACTTTGGAATTACAATTAGGGCAAGTACAAATTTTTTCTTAGTTTCTAAGTATATCTCAATGTACGTGTCATTATGAATAATCTTTTTATAATAACATCTTTAAAACCTAATAAATTTTTGATAGAATTATTAGTGTGCACTTGATGGATGCCTCCTTTCAGGTAAGGTTTTTGTTTGGTTATTTTAATTTTACCAGGTGTCTAATCAGGTGCACATATTTTTTGTAAAAAATATGCTGGGTCTACGCCCCAACATTTATTATAGAACCAATTAATATTAAGACTTAAGTTAAGGTTAGGGAGTGGAGCTATGTCAAAACACGAGGAGATTATAAAATATATTCAAAGTCTTAAGGTGGGTACAAAAATTTCT
The DNA here is from genome assembly GCF_028622835.1 of Caloramator sp. mosi_1. Lineage (GTDB taxonomy): Bacteria > Bacillota > Clostridia > Clostridiales > Caloramatoraceae > Thermobrachium. The sequence goes on from NZ_CP117677.1 coordinate 1,842,371, forward strand.
GTTAGGTCAATTGCAAATGCTTTAGATGTAAGTGACGGAACTGCATATAGAGCAATAAAGGATGCAGAAACATTAGGTATAGTAAGTACAATTCCAAGGGTAGGAACGGTTAGAATTGAAAAGGTAGAAAAAAGAATATAGAAAATTTAACCTATGCAGAGGTTGTAAATATAGTTGAAGGTTCAGTACTTGGGGGAAAAGATGGTCTTCACAAAACTCTAAATAAATTTGTTATAGGTGCTATGACTTTGGAAATAATGAAAAAATATATTTCACCTGGTAATCTTTTGATTGTAGGTAACAGAGAAGAGGCACAAAGGCTTGCCCTTGAAAGAGATTGTGCTGTTTTGATTACAGGTGGATTTACTTGTTCAGATGAAATAAAGCAACTTGCAAATAAAAGGGATTGCCAATAATATCATCAACCTACGATACTTTTACAACGGCTTCAATGATAAACAAGGCAATCTCAGAAAACTTAATAAAGAAGGATATAATATTAGTTGAAGATATAATGAAAACAGAAATATCCTATATTAATGTTAATTGTACAATAAAAGAACTTAAGGATAAGATGTTAAGTACAAAGCACGGTAAGTTCCCAGTAGTAGATGATTTTAACAAAGTTGTAGGTATAATTACAATTAAGGATATAAAACTTGATGCATTAGATGATGAACCAGTTGGAAGGTATATGACAAAGGATCCTATTACAGTAACACCAAAGACATCAGTTGCCTATGTTGCACATATTATTGTTTGGGAGGGCATTGAGCTTATTCCTGTTGTTGAAAATAAACAGTTAGTAGGTGTTGTAAGTAGACACGATGTTATTAAGGCACTTCAGTATGTAAATAGACAACCACAGGTTGGACAAACTATTGATGATTTAGTACTTAAAAACTTTACTTGTATAAATACAGAAAAAGGAATGAAGTTTACGGGTAAAATAATACCTGAGATGTTAAATCCAATAGGAACAGCAAGTTGGAATGCTCTTACTTTAGTTATGTCTACTGTTGGAACAATTGCACTAAGACAGAGAAATCACCTAAATATTGCGGTTGATTCCTTTTCGGTTTTTTATGTAAAACCAGTACAGGTGGATTCTGTTGTTACAATAAATACTTCTATAATTGATATGGGAAGACATTATTCAAAGGTTGAGATTGAGATGTATAATGAAAATGAAAGGGAACTTATAGGTAAGGCTATTCTTAGTGCAAAAATACTTAAGAAAAATTGATGGAGGTTAATATGTCAGGTTTTGTTCACCTACACGTCCATACAGAATACAGCCTGCTTGATGGTTCGGCGAAAATTGGTAAATTAGTAAAAAAGGCAAGGGAACTTAATATGAAGGCCCTTGCCATTACTGACCACGGCAGTATGTATGGAGTAATTGAATTTTACAAAAAGTGTAAAGAGAATAATATAAAACCTATTATAGGTTGTGAAGTATACATTGCACCAAGGGGACGCTTTAGAAAAGAAGGTAGTATTGACGCAGAAAATTACCACTTAGTTCTTCTTGCCAAAACAAATGAAGGATACAAGAACTTAATGAAGATAGTTTCTTCTGCTTTTATTGATGGATTTTACTACAAACCAAGGGCAGATTATGACCTTTTAAAAGAGAACAATAAAGACCTAATTGCCTTAAGTGCTTGTTTAGGTGGAGAAGTTCAGTTCCTTCTTTTAAAGGATGAGTATGAAAAAGCAAAAGAAAAGGCCCTTTTATACAATGAAATTTTTGGACAGGGTAATTTTTATCTTGAACTTCAAAACCACGGCTTTGATGAACAGAAAAAAGTAAACGATCTTCTTGTTAAATTATCAAGGGAGACAGGAATTCCTTTGGTTGCAACTAATGATGTGCATTATGTTGAAAGAGAAGATGCAAAGGCCCACGAGATACTTCTTTGCATACAAACAGGTAAAACAATTGATGATGAAGAAAGGATGAGCTTTGAAGTAGATGAGTTTTATCTAAAATCTATAGAAGAGATGAAGGAAATATTTAGGGGCTATGAAGAGGCTCTTTCAAATACACTAAAGATTGCAGAAGAATGTAATGTTGAATTTGAATTTAATGTGACAAAGCTTCCAAAGTTTGAAACCCCAGATGGAATACCATCAAATGAGTATTTAAGAAGGCTCTGTTTTGAAGGCCTATATGAAAGATATAAAAATGTGACTAAGGAAATAACTGATAGATTAGAATATGAGCTTTCAATAATTGAAAAAATGGGGTATGTAGACTATTTCTTGATAGTTTGGGATTTTATAAAATTTGCAAAGGATAACAATATAATTACAGGACCTGGACGTGGTTCTGCAGCAGGTTCAATTGTAGCATATACATTAGGTATAACCAAAATAGATCCAATAAAGTATAATTTACTTTTTGAAAGGTTTCTGAATCCTGAAAGAGTAAGTATGCCAGATATTGATTCAGATTTTTGCTATGAAAGAAGGCAAGAGGTTATTGATTATGTTGTAAAAAAATATGGTCAGGATAGGGTTGCACAAATAATAACCTTTGGTACAATGGCGGCAAGGGCCGTTATAAGGGATGTAGGAAGAGCACTTAATTATCCATATGCAGAAGTTGATAGAATAGCTAAAATGATTCCTATGGAATTAAATATAACTATAGATAGAGCCCTTGAACTAAATCCTGAACTTAGACAGGAGTATGAAAATAATGAAAGAATAAAGTATTTAATAGATATATCAAAATCACTTGAGGGACTGCCAAGACACTCATCAACCCACGCAGCAGGAGTTGTTATTGCATCAGCTCCACTGGTTGAGTTTGTTCCTCTCTCTAAAAATGATGAAGCAGTTGTAACTCAGTTTCCTATGACAATTCTTGAGGAACTTGGGCTTTTAAAGATGGACTTTTAGGGCTTAGAACTTTAACAGTAATCAGGGATACAATTGACCTTATTAAGAAAAATAGAGGCATTGATGTAGATTTAGATAAACTAACCTATGATGACAAGGAAGTTTTTGAACTTATAAGCCAAGGTAATACAGAGGGTGTATTCCAGCTTGAATCTACAGGTATGACAAACTTTATGAAGGAACTTAAGCCAAACTCCCTTGAAGATATAATTGCGGGTATATCCTTATATCGACCAGGTCCAATGGACCAGATACCTACTTATATAAAAATAAAAATAACCCAGAAGATATTGAATACCTTGATGAAAAATTAAAACCTATACTTGATGTAACATATGGCTGTATGGTTTATCAAGAGCAGGTAATGCAGATAGTAAGAGACATTGCAGGCTATTCTTTAGGCAGATCCGACCTTGTTCGTCGTGCTATGGCCAAAAAAGCACGATGTTATGCTTAAGGAAAGACAAAATTTCATTTATGGACTTGATGATGAAAACGGAAATATACTTGTTAAGGGTGCTGTAAGAAACGGTGTAAGTGAAGAGGTAGCTAATAAAATTTTTGACCTTATGATTGACTTTGCAAGTTATGCCTTCAATAAATCCCACGCTGCTGCTTATGCGGTAGTAGCATATCAAACTGCATATTTGAAAAAGTATTATCCAGTTGAGTTTATGACAGCACTTATTACAAGTGTGGTTGGAAATAATGATAAAGTTGCTTTTTATATTCACGCCTGCAAGAAGATGGGGATTGAGGTTCTTCCTCCAGATGTAAATGAAAGTGAATATTCCTTTACTGTAATAGGAAATAAAATAAGGTTTGGACTTGGAGCAATAAAGAATGTGGGACGTGGTGCAGTTGAGGCAATTAAGGAAGCAAGAATTAAAAAGGTGCTTTTACAGGTTTTGTTGATTTCTGTTATAAAGTAAACCTATCTGAAGTTAATAAAAAGGCTGTTGAAAGTATGATAAAGGCGGGTGCCTTTGATTCATTAAAAATAAGAAGATCACAGCTTATGGCTTCCTATGAACGAATAATGGATGCAGTGGCAAATGAAAAAGAAAAACATTAGATGGACAGATGTCTTTATTTGGTCTTGATGCACAAAATCAAAATAGTGTAAAGGAAGAATACGAAGATATTAAGGAGTTTGATAAAAAACATCTTCTTGCAATGGAAAAGGAGATGATGGGGCTTTATATAAGCGGCCATCCTCTTGATGAATATAAAAGGAATTAGAACTACTTTCTACAACCAAAATAACAGATATAGTTAGTGTAGAGGAAACAGAAATAGCAGTTGAACATAAGGTGAAAGATGGAGAAAAGGTTGTTATTGCAGGAATAATAACATCTGTGAATATAAAAGCTACAAGAAACAATGATATGATGGCCTTTATAACAGTTCAGGATTTATATGGTAGTATAGAAGTTTTAGTTTTCCCTAAGATTTATCATAAATCAAATAAAAATATTTTAGAGGATAATATAGTATTGATTAAGGGAAGAATAAGTATAAAGGAAGATGAGCAGCCAAAGGTAATTGCAGAGGAGATAGAACCTCTAAGGAGTTCAGAATTTAAAATTAATAAGGTATATATAAGATTAAATGAAGACAGTTGGAATAAAGATATAGAAGAACTAAAGCCTATATTTAAAAAATATACTGGAAACAATCCTGTATATGTAGTTTTAAGCAATTCTAAAAAAATGTTTCAAGCATCAAGAGAACTATGGGTTGATATGTCAAAGGAACTAATAGATGAGCTTACAGATAAAATTGGTGCTGAAAATATAAAAATATCTTAAATTTCTTTGACAAAAGTATAGGGACAAGGTAAAATTTAATTTGTCCCTTTAATTTTTAAATAAAATCAATAAAAAAATTAACGATTTTTATATTGATTTTATTTGACAAATTTTTTAAAATTAACTTGTTAGCATTTTGGTGACAATTGAATAATTATTAAATTTTAGTTGCATTTCAGGTTAAATTTTACAATGAATAAATTAAGTAAATGCGAATAAGAGGGTTGGACAAGATACATATTAATATTAAGAATTAGAATTATCCTTTTACCAAATTTCTATGTGGTAAATTGTAAGATAATATTTTTATAACAAAAGTGGGACATAGCTTGTCCCTATGGACAAAAAGGAGGTAATAAAATGAGAACAATAGGAGTATTAACAAGCGGCGGAGACGCACCAGGTATGAATGCGGCAATTCGTGCAGTTGTTAGAACAGGTATTGCAAATGGTTTAAGAGTTATGGGTATACAAAGAGGATACAGCGGACTTATGAATGGAGAAATATTTGAAATGACAAGATCAAGCGTTTCAGATATTATCCAAAGAGGTGGAACAATCCTTAAGTCTGCAAGAAGTGCAGAATTCAGAACACCAGAGGGAAGAAAGAAGGCATACAATGTACTTAAGGTATTTGGTATAGAAGGATTAGTTGTTATAGGTGGAGATGGTTCCTTCACTGGTGCAAAGCTTTTATCCGATGAGTGGGATATAAAGACAGTAGGAATTCCAGGAACAATCGATAACGACCTTGCATATACAGATTATACAATAGGATTTGATACAGCAGTAAATACTGTACTTGATGCAATAAATAAGCTAAGAGATACATCATCTTCCCACGAAAGAGTAAGTGTTGTTGAAGTTATGGGAAGAAACTGTGGAGATATTGCACTTTATGCAGGACTTGCAGGTGGAGCAGAGAGCATAATAATTCCTGAAGAAGATTATAATTTTGATGAACTTTGTAAAACTATAATTGAAGGCAAAGTTAAGGGTAAGCTTCACAATCTAATTCTTCTTGCAGAAGGTATAGGTGGAGCAGAAGAACTTGCTAAGAAGATAGAAGAAGTTACAGGAATTGAATCAAGAGCAACAGTTCTTGGACATATTCAAAGAGGTGGAAGCCCATCAGCCTTTGATAGAATATTAGCTTCAAGACTTGGTGCAAGAGCAGTTGAACTTTTACTTGAAGGTAAATCAAAGAGAGTTGTTGGTATGAGAGACAACAAGATCGTTGATTTTGACATAACTGAAGCTCTTGAAATGGAAAAGAGAAGAGATGATCACAAGAAGCTTTATGAACTATCTAAGATATTAGGATATTAATTAAAAGGAGTGAAATTATGAGAAAGACAAAAATAGTATGTACAATAGGACCTGCAAGTGAAAAGGAAGAAGTTTTAAGAAAACTTATTGAAAGTGGAATGAACGTTGCAAGACTTAACTTCTCACACGGTTCTCACGAAGAACACGGTGCAAGAATTGAATCTATAAAGAAGTTAAGAAAAGAACTAAATAAGCCTGTTGCAATCCTACTTGATACAAAGGGACCAGAAATAAGAACAGGTACATTTAAGGATAAGAAGGTTGAACTTGTTGAAGGACAAAGCTTTATAATTACAACAAGACAAGTTGAAGGAGATAATACAATCTGTTCAGTTTCATACGACAAACTACACGAAGATGTTAAACCTGGAGATACAATACTTATAGATGATGGTCTTGTAGGGCTTAAGGTTGAAAAGATAGAAGGACAAGACATTCACTGTATAGTACAAAACAGTGGACCTGTTAGTAACTACAAGGGAGTTAACGTACCAAACGTTAAGATAAACCTTCCAGCTTTAACAGAAAAGGATATAGCAGACCTTAAGTTTGGTATAAGAACAAGGTGTAGACATAATAGCTGCATCCTTTGTAAGAAAGCCACAAGACGTTATAGCTATAAGAAAGGTTCTTGAAAAGAACGGTGGAGAAGGAATTTTAATAATATCTAAGATAGAAAACCAAGAAGGTGTTGACAACATAGATGAAATTCTAAAGCTATCAGATGGTATAATGGTTGCAAGAGGAGACCTTGGTGTTGAAATTCCAACAGAAGAAGTTCCACTTGTTCAAAAGATGATAATAGAAAAGTGTAATAAGGCTGGAAAGCCAGTTATAACTGCAACTCAAATGCTTGACTCAATGATGAGAAATCCAAGACCAACAAGAGCAGAAGCAAGTGACGTAGCAAATGCTATATTCGATGGAACTGATGCAATAATGCTAAGTGGTGAAACTGCAAATGGTAAGTATCCAATCGAAGCTGTTACTACAATGGCAAGAATAGCTGAAAAGGCAGAAAGTGCTCTAAACTATCAAGCTGTACTTGAAAAGAGAAGAGCATATCACAAAAATTCAGTACCAGATGCAATAAGCCTTGCTACTGTTACAGCAGCTACTGAACTTAGTGCTTCAGCAGTTATAACAGCAACTCAATCAGGAAGTACAGCAAAGATGGTATCAAAATATAGACCAAAGTGTCCAATTATTGCAGTTACTCCTTATGAAGAAGTAGCAAGAAAGCTTGCAGTTTCTTGGGGTGTTTATCCAGTTGTTACAGAAAAGGTTGAAACTACTGATGAATTAATAGATAAGTCAGTACAAGAAGCTCTAAATCACGGATATGTTAAGAAGGGTGACCTTGTTGTTGTAGCAGCTGGTGTGCCAGTTGGATTTACAGGAACAACTAACTTAATGAAGGTACATATAGTTGGAGATGTTCTTGTAAAGGGAAAAGGTATGGGTAATTCAACATATGGAACAGCTTGTGTTGTAACAGATATGTCAAAGTTAGAAGAACAACTAAATGAAGGAGATATATTAGTTGTTAGAAATATAGAAAAGGAACAACTTCCAGTTATTATGGATAGAGTAAGTGGTGTAGTTGCAGAAGAAGGAGGACTTACATCACACGTTGCAGTAGAATGTATTAATGCAGGAATTCCTGTTATAGTTGGTGCAGAAGGTGCAACAGAAATAATAAAATCAGGTACTCTTGTAACAATTGACCCAAGAAATGGTATGGTTTACAGTGGAAAAGCTAATGTAATGTAATAAAGTTAGGCCTTTTGGCCTAACTTTATCATATAAGTTTACCTCCTTAAGCCCTTTCAATAGGGCTTATTTTAATATATAATAAATTTAAAGGGGTACGCTTAATGAAAAAAGAAGATTAGGAAAAACAAATATAATGGTCTCAGAGGTAGGTTTTGGCGGAATACCAATTCAAAGAATTACAAAGGAGGAAGCAAAATCAGTAATAAAATATGCAGTTGAAAATGGAGTAAATTTCATTGATACAGCAAGAGGGTATGGAGTAAGTGAAGAATATATAGGGGATGCTCTTTGCGGTATAAGAAAAGAAGTGTATATTGCAACAAAGTCAATGGCAAGAACTAAGGATTCAATGATGGATGATATAGAAAAGAGCCTTAGGAATTTAAAAACAGACTATATAGACCTTTATCAATTACATAATATAAAAGATGAAGAAGCACTAAAACAGGTAATGGCAGAGGGAGGAGCTCTTGAGGCACTACTTCAGGCTAAAATGGAGGGAAAGGTTCTTCATATAGGAGTTACTTCCCATAGTTTAGATTTATTAAAAAGATATTGCAATATGATGTGTTTGAAACAATAATGTATCCGTACAACATTGTAGAAGACCAGGCCGAGGAATTATTTATGGAGGCAAATATAAGGGATATAGGAATAATTGCAATGAAACCCTTAGCTGGTGGTGCACTTGAGGATGCAGAGCTTGCTATTTCCTATATATTAAATAACAAAAATATATCGACTGTTATACCGGGTATGGATAAAATTGAACAGGTAAAACAAAACATTTTAGCTGCTGATTTAAATTTTAATGATGAAATGATAAAGAAGTGTATGGAAATAAAGAAAAAATATAGTGACAGCTTTTGCAGAAGGTGTGGATACTGTATGCCCTGTCCTCAAGGAATAGACATACCCTTTTCATTTATTTTAAAAGGGTATTATGACAGATATGACTTAAAAGAATGGGCTACAGAAAGATATACTGCTATGAAAAGGCACGCCTCAGATTGTATAGAGTGTGGTTTGTGCGAATCAAAGTGCCCTTATAATTTAAAAATAAGGGATATGCTAAAAGGGGTAGTTGAAAGTTTTGGATTTTAATGTATAATAATAAAATTAATTGTAAATAATTAAAATAGAAATTTAGCGGGGCTTAATTCTACACAGTTTCACACCTTTAAGGTGTGATTTTTTATAGTATAATATTGTATTAGTATCAAAATAAAAAGGATAGGTGATGAAATTGAAAAATATACCTGTTGAAAAAACAAGGATTATATAGTTAATATAACAGGAATGGGTTTTCAGGGAGAGGGTGTTGGAAGAGTTGATGATTATACACTTTTTATTGAGGGTGCAATAGAGGGAGAAGAGGTTAAGGTAAAGGCAGTAAAAACACAAAAAATTATGGATTTGGTAAGTTATTAGAGGTTATAAAACCTTCAGAATATAGAACTGAACCAATATGCCCAGTTTATAAAAGATGTGGAGGGTGTCAGATACAACATCTTACCTATGAGGGCCAACTAAGCTTCAAGAGAAAAAGAGTTGAGGACTGTATTGAAAGGATAGGAAAACTTGAGGGAGTTAAGATACATAATACTTTAGGAATGAAAAATCCATATAGATATCGAAACAAAGTACAGCTTCCAGTTGGAGAGAAAAATGGGGAGGTAGTAATAGGTTTTTGCACCAAGAACCCACGATATAATAGATATTAATACCTGTTTTATTCAAGATGAAGTGGCTGACAAGGTTGTTAAAATAACAAAAGAATGGATAAAGAAGTATAATGTTAAGCCCTACAATGAACAAACAAAAGAAGGTTTAATACGACACATTATGGTAAGACAGGGCTTTAAGACTGGTGATGTTATGGTAGTTCTTGTTTCAAGGAAAAAACAAGTTCCACATTTAAAGGAGTTTGTAGATAGTATAAAAGAAAATATAGATAACGTAAAGAGTATTGTTTTAAACATAAATCCTAAGGATACAAATGTAATATTAGGAGAAGAGTGTGTAACGATTTTTGGACAGGACTTTATTACTGATTATATAGGTCAATTTAGATTTAATATTTCTCCACTTTCATTTTTCAAGTAAATCCAGTTCAAACTGAAGTTTTATACAATAAGGCCTTAGAGTACGCAAATTTGACAGGGAGGAAACTGTATTTGATGCATACTGCGGAACAGGTACAATATCACTGTTTTTAGCAAAGAAGGCAAAAAGGTATACGGTGTTGAAATTGTTCCGCAGGCTATAGAAAATGCTTGGGAAAATGCTAAACAAAATGGTGTAAGCAATGTTGAGTTTATTGTTGGTGAATCTGAAACGATAATACCTAAACTAATTGAAGAGGGTGTTAAGGCAGATGTTATTGTAGTAGATCCTCCAAGGAAAGGATGCGAAAAATCCCTTCTTGAGGCAATTGCAAAAAGTAGCCCAAACAGGATTGTTTATGTTTCCTGTGATCCTGCAACACTTGCCAGGGATTTAGCAATACTTGATGAATTAGGCTATAAAACCAAGGAAGTGCAACCAGTTGATATGTTTCCACAAACAGCACATGTTGAGTGCGTAGCACTTATAGAGAAGAAATAGCTTAAAATATCAGGGGACGGAGAGCTTATGCTTACCGTCCTCTCTTCTACTGAAAGTATTTCATTACCTAAAACAAGTTTAGCATGGACAATAATTATAATATTAAGTTTGTTTTGTACAGCATTTGGATATGTGGCACAAACTTATGCCCAAAAGTATGTATCGGCAAGTCAAACAAGGTGCAAACATTCATAGGATGATTCAAAAAATCAAATGAAAATTATCAGGCTGAAGTAAATATTAGTTATACTTATGAAAATTTAGATTATTATATAAAATTATTGTATGAAAACAATGAATCAAACAAAATAAAGTTAAAATTACCGTTTGTTTAGTATAAACTAATACTAGGCCAAAAATATAATTGAAAATTAGGCCACCTAGAATAGATACTTTCTCTTATGGAAAGGATAACATAATAACATAAGAGGAAGTGTTGAAGGTGATAAAGTTGAAGGATAAACAAGAAATTATTCTAGAATATATTAGAAATGGTAAGTCCCAAAGACAGATAAGTAGAGAGACAGGTATTTCAAGGGAAACTATCAGAAAATATATTAATGAATATGAGAAAAACCTCGTAGAACTAGGAAGTATTAAAGAAGGTGATGAATTAATTAAGGTTGATTTGATTGATGAAATTGTTAAGACTCCTAAGTATAAAACAGGGAAGAGACAGAAAAGAGTATTAACCGATGAAGTTATCGACAGAATAAAATTTTACTTAAAAGAAAATGAAAACAAACGATTAAATGGCTTATCGAAACAGCAAAAAAGAAAAAGGATATACATGAAGCTTTGATAAATGAAGGGTTTAATATAAGTTATCCCAGCGTAGCACAAGCAGTTTCTAAAATAGAAAGAAAGGAAAAGGAGGCATATATAAGACAGGAATATACTTTAGGAGATGTGGTTGAATTTGATTGGGGAACAGTTAAAATTTATACAGAAGGAGATGTTTTAAGAGAATATCAAATGGCTGTATTTACATCTGCTTATGGTAATTTTAGATGGGCACGACTATTTCCTAAGCAAGATACACATTGTTTTCTTGAAGCACATGCTCTGTTCTTTGAAAGTATAAAAGGAGTATATAAAACAGTAGTATATGATAATACAAGAGTTGTAATTAAAAGATTTATCGGTAGATATGAAAAAGAACCTACTGAGGCACTTTTAAAGTTATCTCTTTACTACAAGTTTAATTTTAGATTTTGCAATATATATTCTGGTAATGAAAAAGGGCATGTAGAAAGAAGTATAGAATTCGTAAGGCGAAAAGCCTTTGCTAATAAAGATCATTTTAGTTCAATGAACGAAGCAAATGATTATCTTCAACAAGTTTGTACAAACTTAAATAGCTTACCACAAGCATCCCATAATAATAGAACTGCATTACAAATGCTTGAAGAAGAGAGGGCATATTTATTACCTAAAATGCCTATATATGAAACAGCAAGGATTGAAGATTTAAGAGTAGACAAATATTCTACAATATCAATTGATTCATGCCATTATTCAGTACCAGATGCTTATGTGGATTGCATTGTAAGATGTAAAATATATTCAAGTAAAATTGTAGTATTTTATGAAAAGAAAAAATAACAGAACACATAAAAAGACAAGGGAACAATCAATGGGAAATAAAAATAGAACATTATCTAAAGACATTGTTTAGAAAGCCTGCGGCTTTAATTAACAACACTGCTTTAAAACAAGCAGATAATAGTCTTAAAGAAATATATGATAATTATTATAAATCAAGAGAAAAAGACTTTATAGAACTAATACAACTTGTTGGAGAAATAGGAATAGATGAAGTAAAAGAGGTATTGAAATATTAAGAAACATCTGTCCTACAGATATATCTACAAATAAAATAAAATATATTTGCAACAGAAGTAATGACATTGAATTTTATAGAGAATATTTTAAACAAAAGCAAAATGACATAATAGACTACTCAAAAGATATGCTTAATATATATTCTAAAATGTTGTCAGAATATAATAGTTAAAAATAAGGATATAAATGGAGGTAATAAATATAAATAATATGGACAAAAATAAGAAACTATTAATGAATGGAATTTTAGAATATACTAACTATCTCAAATTAACATTTGTAAAAAGTAAAATTAATGAACTTTTAAAAGAAGCTACTTTAAATGATATGAGTTATGAAGAATTTTTATATAAGCTTTTACAAGGTGAATATGATAGGAGGCTTGATAATCTTAAAAGAATAGAATTAGAATGGCTGAATTTCCATATAAAAATATCTCGAAGATTTAGTTGTTGAAGAGCTACCAGAAGATGCACAAAAGAAACTAAAACTATTAGAGAGCCTAGAATTCATAAAAGAAGGGCAAAATGTTATACTATCAGGTAATCCTGGTACAGGTAAAACACATTTGGCGATTAGCCTTGGAATAAAAGCATGCATGGAGGGATACAAAGTACTTTTTAACACGGTTCCCATTTTCATAAACAAATTAAAAGAATGTAAGTCTAATAGGACATTAAGAGCGTATCAAAATAAGTTTGAAAAATATGACCTTGTAATACTTGATGAATTTGGTTACATATCTTCAGATAAGGAAGGAGCAGAACTATTGTTTACAAATCTGTCCTTACGGACAGGAAGAAAATCTACAATAGTTACAACTAATCTTTCTTTTGATAGATGGGGCGAAGTATTTATTGACCCTGTAATGACAGCAGCTATGACCGATAGATTGGCACATAAATCATATTTAGTTAATATGAATGGTAATTCATATAGATTAAAAGAAACTCAAGAATGGCTTAAAGAAAAGATAAAATAGTGCAAATTACATACCATATAATGGAAAGAAATGGCCTGCTTTTCGTTTATAATTTGGCTTTAAAATAATGTATAAAATACATCAAAACTTTATCAGGGGATGGAGAGCTTATGCTAACCGTCCTCTCTTCTTTGCCCAGGAAGAAAGCAAAAACGTCAACGACAACTTAAAATGGAGGATAAAGAAGAAGTTTGAACGAGGAGAGCTGATTATAAATACCACAAGATTTTTAGGTTATGACAAGGATGAATACGGCGATTTAGTTATAAATCCTAAAGAAGCAGAAATAGTTAGAAGAATATTTGAAGACTACTTAAAAGGCAAAGGAACATTTACCATAGCCAAAGAATTGAATGAAGAAAATATTCCTACTGTTGCAGGTGGCAGATGGCAGGAAAGTACAATTTTAAATATCTTAAAGAATGAAAAATACAAGGGAGATGCCATACTTCAAAAGTATTACACACCAGACCATCTGAGAAAAGTAAGTGTTAGAAATGAAGGCGTAATTGACAGCTATTATATTGAAGATAATCACTCTCCCATAGTTTCAAGAGAAATGTGGGAGCAGGTTCAAATAGAAATTGTAAAAAGAGCAAAAGCAAAGGGAAATAAAGCAGGAGATACAAAAAATATACAAACAGATATCCATTAACAGGAATGCTTTATTGCAGTAAGTGTGGCTCCTCTTTAAGGAGAAGAACTTGGAACAGTAAATTAAATTGCAGAAAGATTGTATGGCAGTGCAGTAATTATATTAAAAACGGAAAAGACGCCTGCAGTGGAACATCAATTGATGATGAGGTTATAAGCAGGCTTAATATAAAGGAAGAAACTATTGTAAAGGAGAGCATTAAAGATGGCAAGAAACATTACAGTTATACCAGCAAGAGCAAACAGGAGCAATCTGGCAGAGCAGATACAGCCGCAGAAAAAGAGAATGGCAGCTTATTGCAGGGTATCAACAGAACAATTAGAACAGTTATCAAGCTATGAAGCTCAGGTAGCTTATTATACAACCTATATAACAAATCATTCAGATTATGAATTCGGAGGAATTTACGCAGATGAAGGGATTTCAGGAACAAACACTAAAAGAGAGAACAGTTCAATAAAATGATAGAAGACTGCAAAGCAGGGAAAATAGATATGATAATAACCAAGTCTATATCAAGGTTTGCAAGAAATACACTTGATACATTAAACTACGTAAGACAGCTTAAAGAATTAGGTATTGGAGTAATATTTGAAAAGGAAAATATTAATACTTTAGATTCAAAGGGAGAAGTTCTATTAACAATCCTCAGCTCTCTTGCCCAAGATGAATCAAGAAGTATAAGTGAAAACTCCACATGGGGCATAAGGAGAAGATTTGAACAGGGCAAGCTTCATATAAATCATACAAAGTTTTTAGGCTATGATAAAGATGAAGAAGGAAATCTTGTGATAAATGAAAAGCAGGCTAAAATTGTAAGAAGGATTTACAAGGATTACCTTGATGGTAAAGGTCCAAACAGAATTGCAAGAGAGCTTGAAGAAGAAGGTGTTCCTAACTGGAATGGAAAACCTAAGTGGTATGAAAGCAGTATAAGAAAGATTTTAAGTAATGAAAAATATAAAGGTGATGCACTTCTTCAAAAACGTACACAGTTGATTTTTAACCAAAAAGAGAGCAGTTAATAATGGAGAAGTTCCAATGTATTATGTAGAAGAAAGTCATCCTGCTATTATAGAAAAAGAAATGTGGGAAGCAGTACAGCTTGAAATGGAGAGAAGAAGAGCGTTTGCAGAAAAATATAACATTAGTAAGCTTGATTATGCCACAGTTGATAATCCTTTTGCAGGAAGAGTTATCTGTGGACACTGCGGCAGTGCCTTTGGAAGAAAGGTGTGGAATTCTACTGATGAAAGGTTAAGAAGGGTTGTTTGGAGATGTAATAAAAAATATAAGGTAAAGGGAAAAAAGAGCTGTGAAAATAAGCACATAGATGATAAGGTTTTATATCAAGCTTTTGTAAATACCTTTAATGCTATGGTGGAGAATAAGGAATACTTTATGGAGAAGTGGAAGGAAGGACTTAAGAGTGAAAATACTCTAGTAAGGTATAAGTCAAAGCAGTTTATAGAAATTCTAAAAATGCAAAGCCAATAGAAAAATTTGATATGGATTTATTCTTTAGTATTGCCCAGAAGATGACTGTGTTTGATGGAGATAAGATAATAGTAAGTTTACTTGATGGAACAGAGGTTGAAGTTGTAATTGAATAAAGGATTTAAGAGGAGTCAGTTAGAGTGATGTATGGTCACTTTGACTGGTTTTTGTTTGAAACAATAATATTCTGTCAATTTGTGTCGGAAAATATTTACAATGAAATTATTGACAAATTTGTAACAGGGGGTAGAATTATATTTGTAGACAAGCTTGTTTATGTAGTTGATAGAACTATTTGATGGGGTAAATGTCATACCTTTACAAAGAAAATAGAAGGAGGATGAAACAATATGAAAAAATTCATATTTAAATTAATAAGTATATTAAGTATATTTACTATATTAATTGGAGCTAATTCCATTGATGTAGCAAATGCAGAGAGTAATGTAGAAAAACAAGAGTTAGTTAGATATGTACAGGGATATGAGGATGAAATTTTGGGTAAAGCAAATAATAATACTGAAATTGAAATTAATAAAACCCAATCTTCTAAAAGCGACCTAATAACCCCCAAAAACATACTACCTAATAAAGTGGTGTTAGATTGGGTTGCAACAGAAAATTCAATTATTCTAAAAATAACCAACTGGGGACTAGATTCAGTAGATTTAGTATATGGCACTATTGATACTGGAAACATGAAGAAAAACTTTAATGTAGCTATTGTTAGGCCAGGAACTAGCACTCATACTATTACAGGAGTACCTTTATTAACTTGTAAAGAAAATATAAAAATAACATGGTCAGCTAAAGATGGAGAAAATGTTTTTGCATCTAGCGTTGTATCCACTGGAAGTCGAGAAATTCCATCAGACTTATTAAATCTTTGGTCACCAGGAAGCAAGGGTTCAAGAAGTGCTTGTTTAGATTATCATTTTAATAAACATGGTAAGGAAGTATCAGCTTCAAATATTTGCCAATATGTAAGAATGGCAGATAATGTTAGAAAAGATGTAATCAAAAAGAATTTAAAACCAATAAGGTCAGTCCCTGGAGCAACAGCAAATTGTTATCGATACGAATATGGAATATATTATCTGCATGTAGTATGTGTAAATGATGTACCATCTGGCGATTTAGTAAGCTTTGGCAAAAAGTATTAATTCTAATATTTTCATAATATAGAGTTAATAAATACAATAAACTAAAAAGGAGGTGATAGATTGACTCCTATTGAATTTGGAATTATTGACAAGATAGATAATGATAAGGAATATATCAAATATGAACCAGAAAAATATAATTGTGTAACAATTGATGATGATATTTATATTGATGATTGGTGGGAAGATTTAAGCAAAATGAGAACATATTTTGGTGATTTGAATACCCCTAATGTATCTTTAGATCGACATGGAGTTACATTAATACCACCGGAATCATTATCAATATTTGAAACTATAGTTTCTAATGATCCTAGAATTAAACAAGATTATAGCCTTATGGAGTTGTTGAAACTAATCAGAAAAGCAAAACAAGAGAATAAATATATGATTCATTTTGGTGTCTAGTACTAACTAGATTTATGTCAGTAATTAGACAAAAACTAGCTTATTATATTTATTACTTATTGCTGATTAGAAACAAAAAATATTACGAATATGATATATTAGTATGATTAAGACGGTAAATAGATATTATAAAGTTTTAAATGATGTATACGAAGAAATTACAAAACACTTTTGAATATAACCTCTTTGTAAGTTATAAAGAGCAGGCTATTATGTCCAATGTCATCAACTTAATATGTAAGTAATTAGGGAAACAAAAAACAATTATTAAAAAAAACACTTAACTTATTTGTAGTATGAAGTTAGTAATATTATTCTATACTCATATGAAAACATATAAGGTATGTTCCATTTGAGAAAAAATAGACAAACCTTCAAATAGAGAGAGGGTAAAAGGGGTAAAACTCTTTTTTGCGAAATACTATCATTATTCTATCAAAACACACGTTGAGTGCGTAGCACTGATAGAGAAGAGATAGCTTGAAATTAAGGTCTAAAGTATCATTTTTAGTGTTTAGGTTATTTTTGTTATGTAATCTGGATTTCAGATTTATATACTGTCTATAAAGCATAAATTGGCTTAACTTATGGAACAATTTAATATTGTATAAAATAAACCATTGTTATATAATGATAACTAAAAATTAAAAACATAAAAATATAAAAGTCCCTTAAAATGATTGTTCATTTTAAGGGACTTTTCCTTACAAATTTATGAATTATTTGTTAAATTAAAGTTGAACAAAATGTTTGGTAATTAAGATAAAAAATTAAAATCTAATTTGCAATCAATAATAATAAGGGACAGTTACTTATTTTTTAACTTCTACACTATGTGAATTTAGGTATTTAATTTGTTTTTCCGTTGGGTTTCCATTTTTTAATATTATTTCAACTGCCTGCTTTGGAAGGTAGGCTTCTTCAAATAGATTAATTTCTATTCCTTTATAAAATGCAACAAATGCTCTAACTGCACCTGTACCTATATCTTTTCCTTGTGTATCAGAAAAATTAGATTCTACGTCTTTACATTTAAATGAATCAATCTGATCTACATCTATTAAAAATGCATAAGCTATGTCTTCTGCAGGTATATCAAAATTGCGAATAACATCTCTAAATGTATAGGAACCCTTTATATCATTAGGATTTAGCTGGCCTGTTGATCTACCTTCGGTAATTCTTCTTGGTACTTTTGTTGAAGTTGTTTTCCAAGTACCCGACAACTTGGCTAATCCCACACCTCCAAATATTATTATAAATATACTTACTGCTATTATTTTGCTATTTAATTTCATTTATTTCACCTACCTTTGTTCCTATATATACAGTATTTTCAATTGGACATCCAACTTCTGATGTGCATTTTAAACATCTTATACATTGGTGATTTTTAATTACATTTTTATCAGATATAACTATATTCATAGGGCATAATTTATCGCAAGCTTTGCAAGATATACATATACTTTTGTTTCTTCTAATTTTAAATATACTTATAAAGTTAAATACTCCTAAAAATGCACCTAACGGACATAAATATTTGCACCAAGGTCTTTCAATTAAGAGTGATGATACTAATACAACTATCAATAAAATTATTGCTTGTATTTTTACTTCACCTGTCCAAAAATTGAACAATGCATAATAGGGGTCTATATCATTAAACAATAGCTTACCTGTCTTTGCAATGATATATACTATCCAAGTTAATGTAAAATATCTTAAGTATCTAAATTTTTGTCTAAATTATTAGGTATAAAAGTATTGTATTTTTACCTAATAATTTATTTCCAAGTCTTCCTATCCACTCTTGGACTGATCCTAACGGACATATCCATCCACAAAATATAGGTCCAAATAATATCGATAGAAAAACTACTATTCCAAGCATAACAAACGAAGATTCGTGTATTTTTGAACAAAACTTCCTTCTGTTACAAACTTATATATAGATACTACACCACCAAATGGACATAATCCGTGCAAGGAGGCCTTTGAAATTAAAGGTAGGGTTATATTAATTTTAGAAAGAAACTGATTTATTGCAGTTAGTAAAATAGTAATAAAAAGAATACCTGAATAAATAATCTAATATTTTTATTTTTTCTTATTTGAAAAGATTTCGTTTTCATTATAAATCCCTCCATCTTTCATATTATACTTTGATTATAAATTAAAATTGTGGTTATTTTATGTAAGTTTTATGTAGATTTTGTGAAGTCAATTGAGGTTTAAATGAAATTAGAAAAGATATAACAGAGTATTTATTTTCATAGGATAGACCAATAGATATAATTTAAGTAGTACATAAATGAAGGGTCTCTTTGTAATTATTTTTGTACAAAGAAACCCTTTGTTTTTATATTAATGAAATATCAAATTTAAGAGATGGGATAGTACTTAGGATAAGATTAGATTAAGTATTACAATACTGAAAAAACTTTATACTTAATTAAACAGTTTTTTATATTTTTAGGCTTAAAAAGAGCAAGTTCATCATCGGTAATTTCTTCGAAAATCTCTGAGATTTCTTCATCGAGTTCATATATATCAGAAGCAGACATTTTATAATCTACTAAAAGTTCAGAGGCCTCTTCAAAGGGTATTGAAATTAGTTCAAATATTTCCAAGCAATCACTAAAAATTTGCAAGTTGCTGGAGATAAT
Organism: Caloramator sp. mosi_1; assembly: GCF_028622835.1. Taxonomy (GTDB): domain Bacteria; phylum Bacillota; class Clostridia; order Clostridiales; family Caloramatoraceae; genus Thermobrachium. The sequence continues at coordinate 1,862,023 of NZ_CP117677.1, forward strand.
TCTAATTAAACTTTCAATTTCTTCTAAAAACTCAAATAAGTAGAATCAAATGTTTTAATTACCAATTGAATTTCATCTAACTTTTCTATTTTTGAAAAAATACAAAGGAAGATCTACTGCTCAAGAAGAAAAAATAACAATCTTTATTTCAAGTCACCTGCTCCACGAGATTGAGCAGTTGTGTAACAAAGTAGCTATTATATCTAATGGGAAGTTATTGATACAGGGAAAAGTTGAAGATTTATTGTTAAAAGATTATCAAAGGGCGATTATTGAAGTAGATGATATTGAAAAAGCATTAGGAATACTTAAAACAATTTCTTTTATACAAGAAATAACTGTAGTAGATAATAAGATAAATGTTAAATATACAGGAGATTCTATTGAAAAAATAAATAAACACTTGGTATTTGGTGATGTGGCTGTTAGAAGTTTAGTAAAAGAAAATGGTAATTTAGAAGAGTTTTTCTTAAAATTAACAGGAGGTGAACAAATTGCCTAAACTAACGACATTAATAGGATTAGAAATTTCTAAAATGTTTCATAAAAAACGTATATTATTTGGTTTGTCTTTTTTGGTCTTTATATATTTTATGATGGTAATTGGATTATCTAAAGTTTCTATATATCAAAATACTAATGATCCTAAATATAAAGCTATGCTTGAGGATGAGCTAAGACATAATAAAGAACGATTGAATAGCTCTGATATATCAAATGAAGAAAAGGAAGCTATAACAAGGAGAATTGAAGATATAAATTTAGAATTAGAGTTAGGATATGAAAAAGCAAGAGAAATACAACTTAAAAGGGAATTAGAAGAAGTAAATAAATTGCTTTCTAAAGAGGATTTACCACCTGATGTTAGAGAATCTCAAAATTTATATAAACAAATAATAGAAGCAAAAATCAAATATGGAGAAAATTCCATAGAAGCCAGAAAATTAGAGTACAAGCTAAAATTAAATAGTATAGAAACTTCTTTAAAAAATAAGAACTTAACACCTGTCGAGAAAAAACAATTAGAATCACAAAAAGGGAAATGCAACTTAGACTTGAGCAATCCAATTTAGAAGATAATAGAAGTGCCTTTTCCCTTCTCTTAACTTATATTATAGATACAAGTAGTTTCTTAATACCATTAATTATAATACTGGTAGCGTCAGAAGCAATTTCAGGGAATATAGCTTAGGAACCATTAAATTGCTATTAGTAAAACCTGTAAGCAGAGTGAAACTATATATTTCTAAATATATTGCATTAATGACATATGCTATATTTGTTTTATTGTTTATTAGTATAGTAGGTTATATTATTGGTGGCTTCTTTGTTGGGTTTGGTGGTTTGTTTGATGATAGAATAGTTGGTATGAAAAGGTTAGGACAAGAATATGGATATATGACAGATTATTCATCGGCATATTTAATTACTAATTTCAAATATTATCTTCAGATTTTACTTTTACTGATTCTTTTATTTGCAGTATTTATAGCCTTTAGTATGCTAATTTCAGTGTTTACAAAAAGTGCTACTGTTAGTTTAGTAGCAACTATGGGATTAATAATTTTTGGAAATATAATAAGTGGTATTTTTAGTCAATATACTTGGACTAAGTTCCTTTTAATGCCTCATTTTAATTTACTTAGACATCTTGAAGGAGGATTTTTATATTCTGGAGTTAGTTTAAGTTTTTCAATATTTACTATAACTATTTATACTATTATTTTTATGATTATTGGAATATTTAGCTTTAAACAAAAGGACATTATATAATAATAATCTGGGCCTAATGAATAAAAATTCATTAGGCCGTTTTTAATCATTTGAACTTACTTTATATTATTTTATCTTCAATATATTCTCTATACTCATCACCAAACTTTTTAATAGATATTCTTCTTCTTTTTTATTCTAATATTAATAAGAAACAGTGCAGTGACAATCGTCATTGAAGTTACAACAACATTTCCTATAAAAATATTTATGGATATCCAATTTAAAACCAATCCTATATATAGTGGATGCTTTAAGTATTTATATACTCCACTTTTAACTATTTCCTTTGGTTTTTTATATATACAGAAAAATTACTGCCAAGTTGACGCAATGCTGATTTTCTAATTAAAATGCCAACAGCATAAGTTAATAAAAAATATTTTTTAACCTAATCAGCGACAGAAGTCACCTACTTCTATAAGTGGGTGATGAATGTCAGTTGACAAATTCATCGTTCAGATACAAAATAAGCATTAGAAAAATGAGGTTATATAGATACATAGATTTAGATAATAATGATCATTCAGTATTTTTGCTATATTATCATCTTGTTTTAGTAACGAGATATAGAAGAAAGCTTATAAATGATAATATTGTGAAGGCCAATTGAAGTTATTAAAAAATATATAGAAAAGCAAGGTGAATAGGTGTGACTTTGCTAAAAGCCTATAAATATAGAATATACCCAACAAAAGAACAAAAGGAATATTTATCAAAAGTATTTGGTTGTGTAAGGTTCATATATAACAAAATGCTTAATGATAAGATAGAGCATTACAAACAAACAGGGAAAATGCTAAAAACAACGCCTGCACAATATAAAAAGAATATCCTTTTCTAAAAGAAGTAGATAGCCTTGCTCTTGCTAATTCACAGCTTAATTTAGAGAAGGCATACAAGAGCTTTTTAGAGATAATAGCATAGGGTTTCCTAAATTCAAAAAGAAAAAAGGATATCAATCCTATACAACAAATAATCAAAATGGGACAGTTGATATTATAGATGGTTACTTAAAAATACCAAAGTTAAAAACAAAGATAAAAATAAAACAGCATAGGCAATTTGAAGGAATTATTAAATCAGTAACAATATCTAAAACACCAACAGAAAAATATTATGCTTCTATATTAGTAGAAACAGAGATAAAGGAGTTACCAAAAGTAGATAAAAAATTGGAATAGATTTAGGGTTAAAGGAATTTGCAATATTATCAGATGGAGCAAAAATAGAAAATCCTAAATGGCTAAAAAGAAGTGAAAAAGAATAAAGAAACTACAAAGAGATTTATCAAGAAAACAAAAGGGCAGTAAAAATTATAATAAAAACAGGCAAAAACTTGCTAAATTACACGAAAAAATAACTAATCAAAGAAGAGATTTTCTTCATAAATTGTCCTCTAAAATTATAAACGAAAACCAAGTTATAGTTTTAGAGGACTTAAAAGTAAAGAATATGCAACAAAATCATAAGTTAGCAAAAGCAATTTCAGAAGTTAGTTGGTCAGAATTCAGAAGAATGTTAGAATATAAAGCAAAATGGTATGGAAGAGAAATAATAATAGCACCACAAAACTATGCATCAAGTCAAATATGTTCAGAGTGTGGATATAAAAACCCTGATGTAAAAAATTTAGCATTAAGAGAATGGAAATGTCCTAATTGTGGTGTAATACATGACAGAGATATAAATGCGTCAAAAACTTGCTAAAATTAGCCATGTAGATGGTAAAACTGGGGATGGAACAGCCCTTTGAGCGTGGGTAATCTGGTAGCAGAAGCTACCTTGACCACGAAGCCACCACCTCTATAGGTGGGGGTAGTTCACAAAAATAAGTTTTTAGGAGGAAATTAGAAATGGAATATGAAAAAATGGTACAGGCTTTAAAAAAGAAGGGTTATAGGGTTTCATATTTTGAGTCATTTAAGTCCAGACAGAATTTGTAATGCTCTTAATATATATTTTAAAAAATGAATGGTTCTGAAGCTGAAATTATAATAATAAATGAAATATTGGGTATATAGAGTAAGTGTTTTTAGGAGAATTAATTGTGTTATAATTAAGCAGTAAATTAGGGTTATATGTTTTATAGTAAATAATATACTTGATTATTTGCAAGGAGGACATAGGATGAAGATTTCAAAAAGGATGCATTAATGTGGTTTGAATTTTTGCACAATTACCTGAGGATGAGGAGCTAAGCCCAAGACAAGAAGAAATAGTTTATGCTACCTTTGCACAAATAGAAGCTGCAGTTGACAAAAGAAATGAAGCATTAATGGCTGAAATTAAAAATTTAAAAACATTAGATAATAGAACTTATTATGTTGGAAACGAAGAAAAATTCTCAAAAGGATGCCGTTCTTGTTTGTTAGGAGATGGATTAGGTGCAATTAGAAAAACAAATAAATGTAATTTAGAATGTAAATTCTGCTATAATTATGGTCAATTTGATTATATGCCTCCAGTAGGGGAAGGATTATGGGAGATTGGAGGTACTAAGTTTTATGAAAAGGATATTGATTTACTACTATCAATCCAAAAGAAACCATCAGGTATTGCTTATGTATATTTAGAGCCTTTTATGGAAATTGAAAAATATTATCCGGTTATTAAAAAATTCAACAATGCCAAAATTCATCAGCATATGTATACCAACGGGACTTTAGCTACAGAAGAAACTTTAAAGGCATTAGGTGAAGCTGGGCTTGATGAGATACGTTTTAACTTGGGTGCTTCAAATTGTTCAGACAAGGTAATAGAAAATATCGCGATAGCTAAAAAATATATTAAAAGTGTTGGTATTGAAACACCAATGACACCTGAGTTTTTGAAACCTTCTTAAAGAAAAAACAAGCTATATTAGATACAAAATTAGATTTTATAAACTGTGCAGAGCTACATTTAAATGAAAACAACATATATAACTACTATGGAGAAAATATGTATATTTCAAGATGTGGATATATTTCACCAATTTGGAGTAGGGAATTAACTTTAAAATTTATGAAAATTGCAGACGATGAAAAATGGGACTTAGTAGTTCACGATTGTTCTAATTATACAAAGTTTACAAGGGGATTAAATTTAGGGAGTAAAGAAGGTAAATGGTTTGGTGCAAGTAATTATGCTTGTGAGTTTTCAAAGATTCCCTATGAAGTGTTTTTACCAATTCTAAAAGATGATAGCTTTAAATTTATAAGTGAAGAACAATTGCCTTATGGTTACAACCCAGGTGAGTTATATTTTTAAAAATTAGATTTAAATTGGAGGTACATTAGAAAATGATAAAGGTTGTTGCATTTAATGGAAGCCCAAGAAAAGAAGGGAACACATATCAAGCAATCAAAATAGTTTCAGAAGAATTACAAAAGGAAGGAATAGATGTAGATATAGTTCAAGTAGGAAATAAGATTATAAGAGGTTGTTTAGCCTGTGGGATGTGTTATAAAAATAAAAATGAAAAATGTATTATAGATGATGAAGTTAACGAATGGATTCAAAAATGAAACAGGCAGATGGAATAATACTTGGCTCCCCAGTACATTATTCTTCGATATCTGCTACAATGAAAGCTTTTTAGATAGAGCTTTTTATGTTGCTTCAGCAAATGGAGGATTTTTAAGACACAAGGTTGGAGCAGCAATTGTTGCTGTTAGACGTTCAGGTGGAGTAGCTACATTTAACCAATTAAATAATTATATAAACTATGCAGAAATGATTATACCGTCATCAAATTATTGGAATGTAATTCACGGAACAAAACCTGGTGAGGCTTTGCAGGATGAAGAGGGTGTACAAATAATGAGGGTTTTAGGAAAAAATATGGCCTATACATTAAGACTAATAGAAAATGGTAAAGGGAAAGTTGAAGTGCCAGAAAAAGAAAAGAAGATATACACTAATTTCATAAGATAGGTTAAAAAGTGGCATCTATTTTAAAGATGCCACTTTTTAATTAAATTTAATATTAGTGAATCTAAATAGTTGTTGAACATAAATGTTATCCGTGGTAGAATTATGTCGTATTTTGTTAAAAAGGAGGATTGTTATGAATAGTAATCAAACACAAAATGTAAAAATTGCTGTTTCAGAACCAGCTGGCTTAGGTTTATTTGGACTTGCTATGGTTACATTAGTAGCTTCATCACAAAAACTTGGTTGGACAGAAGGATTATCATTTGTTATTCCTTGGGCAATATTTTTAGGAGCCTTTGCACAACTTTATGCTTGTTTAATTGATACAAAGAGAAATAATATTTTTGGTGCAACGGCCTTCGGAGGATATGCATTTTTCTGGTTTGCTGTTGCAATGTCTTGGCTTATAAAGTTGGGCTTTTTGGACAAAGCTTAGCACAAAATGTTGATGGAAAACAATTAGGATTTGCATTTTTAGGATATTTAATATTTACAATGTATATGACAATAGGTTCTATCGAAACCAATAAAGTGCTATTATTCATATTTATTTTTATAGACTTTTTATTTATAGGACTTACTTTAAACGCCTTTGGAATTGCAGCAGAGTTTTCACATAAACTTGCTGCTTGGTCAGAGCTTATTATATCATTACTTGCATTCTATGGTTCTGCAGCAACAGTTTTAAATCATCATTTTGGACGTGAATTTTTACCAACAGGCAAACCATTAGGAATATTTAAGAAAAATTCTTTATAATGAGTATGATTTATAGAAAATTACAGTTTAATATCCATTTAAAAATATTTTAATCTAATTTATGGTTTAAGTCGACCACTTCTATAAGTGGAGGCAGTTCACATTAAATACAATAAAGTAGAATTAAAGAATCCTTTACAAATGAAAGTAGAGGATTCTTTTTCATTCATTTTATAGAAATACTATTTACACTTGATTTTATTTTTGTATAAATATTTATTGTAATAATCTACAATCAAGCTTAATAATATGTTATAATACCCTTAAAAAAGGTTATATTTTAAATATCAGGGGAGTAAAAATGGAAGGTGATAGAATTAAGAAATTTGAAGAGTTTTTACGAGTTCCTTTAGGGATGGGAAAACAGTAAGTGAATTGAGGTTATCTTCTGAAGAAGTAGAATTTATAAAAAAGATATCCAAACGTTACTGTTTCTAAGTTAAGTGGGTTTGAAAATAATAAAGAAAAAAATTGGTATATTGTAAAATTAGGATTATAATTTTTATATTTATGCAATTCAAGATTTTAAAAAATTTCATTAGAAAGTAGGTTGAAATATGGAACATAAGAATAAAGCAGTTGTACTTGGTGCAAATTATTATATTGGACTTAGTGTGATAAGATGTCTTGGAAGTGAAGGAGTTAAGGTTGCAGCAGTTGATTATTCCAAAAAGGGTACATATGGATTTTACTCAAAGTATTGCTCAGAAATATTAATAGGACCTCATTACAAGGAACAGCCAAAGGAGTTTCTTGAATTTTTAATAGATTATGCAAAGAAGCAGGAACATCCTCCTGTTTTATTTCCTTGTGCAGACCCATACGTAGAGTTTGTTGATGAACACTTAGATGTTTTAAGACAATATTTTTTAATTCATAAAATAGAACAAGGTCTATACACAAAGTTGATGAATAAAGGTACCCTTAGAGACTTAGCATTAGAACACGGTGTAAGGGTTCCTGAGACTATAAGCGTGGATGAAGAAAACTTCATCCAAAAGGTAGAGGAACAAATAAAGTATCCCTGTTTAGTAAAACCTGTTGATTCCCATACCTTTGTTGCTAAGTTTAGAAGAAAGCTATTTAAAGTTTACAATAGAGAAGAATTGCTATCTTGTGTTCAAATGGCAAAGGATGCAAAGACTGAAGTTATAATTCAAAGGATAATAAAGGGTTTTGATGATTGTATGCATACTTTTGATGCCTATTTAAATCAGGATTCAAAGGTAACTCATTGGGTTACTTGTCAAAAGATGCGTCAATATCCTATAAACTATGGTGCTTCAGTTTACACTAAACAAAAATATGTACCAGAACTTTATGATATTGGAGCAAAATTTTTAGAAGGAGTTAAGTTTAAGGGTTTTGCTGAAATTGAATTTAAAAAGGATGAAGAGACTGGCAATTTTTATTTAATAGAAGTAAATGTTAGAACAACAAATCTAAATAATCTTTTATATAAAGTTGGAATCAATATGCCATATATAGCCTATAGAGATCTAACAGGTAATCCACTTCCACCAGATGCTGTTACAAAGGATACAGAAAGAGCCTTTTGGTATGCATATGAAGATATATTGGCTATAAAAGAATATATACGTACTAAACAATTAACATTATCACAGGTTATTAGGTCATTTTTTAGACCAAAGGCCTATGCAATATGGGATATTAGTGACCCAAAGCCATTCTTTGTGTTTTTAAATTCTAAAATATCAAGGATTTTTGATAAAATATTTAAAAGAGGTTAAGAATTATTGTTTGAGAGGAGAGAAAAATGGTTAAATTACACGATTTAATAAAATGCCTTGATGAATTTGAAATAATAAATGACAACAATGTTGATATTGAGGGAGTTGCTTATAATTCTAAACAAGTTCAATACGGTGATTTATTTGTATGCATAAAGGGTTATAAGACAGATGGACATAAATACATTTTAGATGCTGTTACAAATGGAGCGGTTGCAATAGTAGTTGAAGAGTTTCAAGAGGGATGGAAAATACCTCAAATTAAAGTAAAGAACAGCAGAGTAGCCTTATCAAGATTAAGTGACTACTTTTATAATAGACCTTCTAAAAAATGAAGGTTATAGGTGTTACTGCAACTAATGGTAAGACAAGTACTACATTTATGACTAATGCTGTCTTAGAAGGAAATGGTTTTAAAACAGGTTTAATTGGTACTGTTGCTGTAAAGTATGGAGATACTCTAATACCTGCAAGTTTAACAACTCCAGAATCCTTAGACCTACATAGATACTTTAATAAGATGTATAAAGAAGGCGTTACTCACGTAACTATGGAAGTGTCTTCATCAGCACTTGATTTAAAACGTGTAAATGATGTGGACTTTGATATAGTTGTTTTTAATAATGTAAGTAGAGAACACATTGATCTTCACGGTTCCTTTGAGGAATACTTTAGAGTAAAATCAAGCTTAATTACAAATGCAAAGGAAAATCAGTTTGCTATACTTAACTTAGATTGTCCCTATGTTGCCTCACTTGTTGACAAAACTAAGGCAAAGGTAATAACCTATGGAGTTGAAAATGCAAATGGACATTTATGGTGTAAAAACCTTGATCTTTCAACAGGAAGAGCAAAGTTTACAGTAGAAATAAAAAAGAGTTTAGAGGCGAAGATATTTTATATACTCCAACATCCTTTGATGTTGAACTTAAAACACCTGGATATCATTCAGTTTACAATGCAATGGTTGCAATAACAGTTGGGTTAATTTGTGGTGTTCCGATAGAAGTTATTAAGGATTCTCTTTTGAAATTTGGGGAGTAGAAAGACGATTTGAAATAATATATGAAGAGGACTTTAAAATTATAGATGATCATTTTGCAAATCCAGGTAACATTGATGTAACTTTAGAAACACTACAAAAGATGAAGTATAATAACCTAAAATTAGTTTATGCTATAAGGGGTAATAGAGGCCCTATAGTAAACAGAGAAAATGCAGAAACTATAGTAAAATGGGCAGATAAGATTGGTTTAAAGGAGATAATTGCAACCTTAAGCAGATCACATACAACTGAAAAAGATAGAGTAAAAGAGGAAGAAGTAAAGGTATTTAAGGAAGTTATGCAAAATGCAGGTATAAATGTTGTTATATACGATGAATTATATGATGCAATAAAGAAGGCAATAAGAGAAGTAGGCAAAGATGATGTGATTCTTCTTGCTGGTTGTCAAGGAATGGATTATGGAGCAAAGGTTGCCCTTGAGATTATAAGGGAATTAAATCCTGATATAGATACAAAAAGCTATTTAAACCACTACAAAATAGAGTAGCAGGTGTATAAAATACGCAGTTAAGAAAGAAGGGAAAATAGATGAATGATAAGGTTATAGGAATAATCGGAGGAATGGGACCAGAAGCTACTGCAGATTTGTTTATGAAGATTATACAAAAACAAAGGTAGAAAAGGACCAAGATCACTTTAGAGTTATTATAGACAACAATCCAAAAATACCAGATAGAACAAAGGCTATTTTGTATGGTGGAGAAAGTCCTGTTGAGGAGCTTATAAAAACTGCAAAAATTTAGAAAAAGCTGGAGTTGATGTTGCGTGTATTCCTTGTATGACATCCCATTATTTTATAGATGAAGTTCAAAAGAGCGTTAAATATCCAATTATAATGCCTTTGATGTTGTTAGAAGACATATATTTAAGCATCACAAAAATGTGAAAAACATAGGAGTCTTAGCTACTACTGGTACAGTTAAAACAGGTATATTCCAAAGACATCTTGAATTTGCCAACGTAATATACCCTTCTTCACAAGTCCAAGAGGAGAAGGTTATGGAGGCAATATATGGGGAAATGGGTATAAAAAGAGGCGTAAAAAATGAAATACCTTTAAATTTATTAAGAGATGCTTCAAATCATTTAATTTCAGCAGGAGCAGAACTAATAATACTTGGTTGTACAGAGATAGGGTTGGTTTTAAAACAGGAACACGTAGAAGTTCCTGTGATTGACCCAATGGATGTTTTAGCCTGTGAACTTGTAAGTGCCACCCAGGTGAAATGTGACATTAACCAATTATAACCAAACAAAAGTATTACACAAACAATTAAAAAACGACAACATATTGTAGCAACAATCCCCATCTTAATTGTGATAAAATACAATTGAGATGGGGTGATTTGTATGGACAGAAGTAGACTAATGAAGGAAGTAGAAAAATTAAATCGAATGGTAGAAAATACAGAATGTAATAAATTGCAAAATAATGAACTTATAAAGCAAAGTCAAGTTGTCGATAAACTAATAGTGGCATATATGAAGCAAATACATAACAAAATAAACATTATAAAGTAGGTGAATATATGAAGCACCATAGGGCAGTAGCAGTATATATTTTAAATTCTAAAAATCAGATTTTATTGCTGTATCACAAGAAACTAAATAAATATCTTCCGCCAGGAGGACACGTTGAGGAAGGAGAATTAACTCATATTGCAGCAGAAAGAGAAGCTTATGAAGAGGCAGGTGTAAACATAGATTTTTATTATGTCAAAAATGAACTTGGAGATGAAAGAGCAAACCCTCTCCCAACTCCTCTTTTAGTACAACTTGAAGATATAGGGGATCATTACCACGAGGACTTTGTATATTTGGCACGAGCAAAAATGATAGGGTAATAAATAATGAAGGTCACGAGGACATTGGGTGGTTTTGCTTTGAGGAGGCACTAAAATTAGATTTGTTTGAAAATGTTAGAAAGCAAATTATGTATATCAAAAATATAATCAGTAAAAAGGGTTGAGTTTTGAATATGTTTTAATAATTTAAGACATTTTGTGTACAGAACTATCTAAAGTATCAAGAGGATATAAATACTCTCTTCAGGCTGTTGAAAAAGTGAATATAAGATAAGCCCCTTGAATGATTTCTTTGGCATTCCTTCATTTCGCTAAGCAAGTCTAAGCTTTTCTTTGTTTGAAAAAGTCCTACCCTCGCGATGCCCTCGTCCTTGAGGGCTGCTCGGCACATCGTGTGCCGAATTACGGACTTTTTCAAAGTCGAAAAGCAAGACTTGCTAAAGCTTATGAAAAGCCTACCGAAATCATTTCAAGGGGTAATTTCATAACCATAGCATCTTTTATGTTTGTCAACAATCTGAAGAGAATATAAATACTCCCTTGATATTTTTTATTGTATGTAAAGATTATATAATCATAGATGTTACATATATTAGAAGTTAAATACAAATAAACTAATCTTATGATATTAATGGTTATTTATGGATAATAATATAAATGATTTATTATCCAATTCCAAGTACAAATCATTAGTAACATAAAAATATTTTGGCATTCATTTTGCATATATTAAAATAAGAAAATTAAGGGGGATTTATATGTCACAAAACCTACAGGTTGAAACTTCGACTGTAAAGAATAAGACGGTAAAGGTACCACATACCTATGTAATTATTTTTATGGTTGTGCTACTTGCTTGGCTTCTTACTTTTTAGTTCCTGTTGGGAAATTTGAGACTCAAGAAGTAACATACAAACAGGGAGAAAAGGAAAAGAAAAAGACGGTAGTTAAAGCAGACAGTTTCCAATATGAAGTTGATGAATCAGGAAATGTAGTAAGAAAGCCAGCAAAGCTTTGGGGAACAGAGGATACCGGTGGTTATGGTATGTTAAACTATGTATTTGAAGGTCTTGTAACAGGAGATAAATGGGGTTCAGCAGTAGGTATAGTAGCATTTATACTTGTTATAGGTGGTGTTTTTGGAATTATATTAAGAACAGGTGCAGTAGACTCAGGAATTATGTCAATGATAAAGGTTACAAAAGGAAAAGAGTTCCTTATAATACCAGTTCTCTTTGTTTTGTTCTCATTAGGTGGAGCAGTATTTGGAATGGGTGAAGAGACTATTCCATTTGCAATGATAGTGGTACCTCTTGTAATTGCTTTAGGATACGATGCAGTTGTTGGTGTACTTATAACATATGTAGCAAGTCAAATTGATTTGCAACTTCTTGGATGAATCCATTTAGCCTTGCTGTTGCACAAGGTGTTTCTGGAGTTCCTGTATTCTCAGGTGCAACCTTTAGAATAGTTATGTGGTTTGTATTTACATTAGCAGGATTAGTTTATACAATGATATATGCTAATAAGGTTAAGAGAAATCCAGAGTATTCTGTATCAAAGGAAGCAAATGAATACTTCAAAAAGAGGCAATAAAAGAAGAAGGAAAGCACGAATTCAATTTAGGACATAAGCTTGTTCTTTTGACAATATTATTAGGAATAATTTGGGTTGTATGGGGTGTAACAAAGAAGGGTTACTATATACCAGAGATAGCATCTCAATTCTTTGTTATGGGACTTGTTGCAGGTATAATAGGTGTTGTATTCAAACTAAATAATATGAAGGTAGATGATATCGCATCATCCTTCCAAAGGGGAGCAGCAGACTTAGTTGGTGCAGCACTTGTTGTTGGTATGGCAAAGGGAATACTAATAATTCTTGGTGGTTCTGATCCATCAACCCCAACTGTATTAAATACAATTTTAAATGGAATGGGTAAAACGGTAGGACAAATAGGTGGAGGATTTGCAGCTTGGTTTATGTATCTATTCCAATCAATATTTAACTTCTTTGTTGTTTCAGGTTCAGGTCAAGCAGCTTTGACAATGCCAATAATGGCACCTCTTTCAGATCTTGTTGGAGTATCAAGACAAACTGCGGTACTTGCCTTCCAACTTGGTGATGGATTAACAAATGTAATTGTACCAACATCAGCTTGTTTAATGGGTGTTTTAGGAGTAGCAAGAATAGATTGGGGTAAATGGGCAAAATGGCAAATTAAAATGCAAGGTTTCTTATTCTTGCTTGGAACAATATTTATAATAATTGCACATATTATAGGATTCTAATAGAGTGTTATTAAATAAGTTAACAAAAGGTATACTTGCCTTTTGTTAACTTATTTTTGTTGCATTTTTACTTATTAGTCATATAATAATATATGAACAATTATTCATATATTCAAGTGAGGTGGTTAGATGGATAAAAAATAGATACGTGTTCCTGTAATGTAATACACGAAGAAGTAGTTAATAAAGTTAAAGAACAAATGCCAGAAGAAGAAGTACTTTTGATTTAGCAGAGTTTTTAAGGTTTTTGGTGATAGCACAAGAATAAAAATAATGTATGCACTTTTTGAACACGAAATGTGTGTATGTGATATTGCAGCTTTACTTAATATGACTCAATCGGCGGTATCGCATCAGCTTAGGGTATTAAAACAGGCAAGACTTGTTAAGTATAGAAAAGAAGGAAAGGTTGTTTATTATTCCCTTGATGATGAACATATAAAGGACATCGTTAAAGAGGGTCTTGAGCATATAAATGAAGGGAGATGAGGTGTTTGAAGTATCAATTTTATTTAGATGGGTTAGGCTGTGCAAACTGTGCGGCTAAGATGGAAAAAGAATAAAAGAAATTAAAGGAGTAGAATTTGCAACTATTGACTTTGTTAATAAAAAACTTGTTATTGTAACAGAGAATTTAGATACTGTATCAAAAGAAGCAGAGAATATTATAAAGAGCATTGAATCCCACGTAAATATGGTAAGTCTAAATGAAGCTAATAACGAAATTGAAGAACAAAAGGAACTTAAGACACCATTTATTAAGTATTTAATTGGAGTAGGACTTTTTATAGTTATGCTTTTTACTAAAAATATAAATATAAAATTTGGTGTTGCTTTATTTTCATATATTTTAATTGGAGGAGATATTGTTTATAAAGCTTTTAAAAATGTTATTAAAGGACAAATTTTTGATGAGAACTTTTTAATGACAGTTGCAACGTTTGGAGCCTTCTTAATAGGTGAATATCCTGAGGCAATTTCTGTTATGTTATTTTATAAAATAGGTGAAACTTTACAGGATATGGCTGTTGATAAATCAAGAAAATCAATAAAAAACTTATTAAAGCTTAAGGCTGAATTTGCAAATCTATTAAAGGACAACAATACTATTATGGTAAAGCCTGAGGAATTAAACGTAGGTGATATTATAGTTGTAAAACCAGGAGAAAGAATACCTGTAGATGGGATAGTATTAGAAGGTGTAAGTTCTATTGATACATCAGCATTAACGGGAGAAGCGATGCCAGTTTTTGTTGAAGGGGAAAGGAAGTTTTATCAGGAAGTATAAACATAGATGGTATATTAAAGGTTAAGGTAACAAAAACCTATAAAGATTCTACAGTAAAAAGAATATTAGATTTAGTCGAAAATGCAGCTTCTAATAAAGCAAAAACAGAAAACTTTATAACTAAGTTTGCAAGATATTATACTCCAATAGTTGTTGGTTTATCATTTTTATTAGCAGTACTTCCTCCGGTTTTAGGTTATGGTAATTTTAGAGATTGGATTTACAGAGCGTTAATATTTTTAGTTGTATCTTGCCCCTGTGCACTTGTAATATCAATTCCGCTTAGTTTCTTTAGTGGAATAGGGCTTGCATCTAAATGCGGAATCTTAATTAAAGGAAGTAATTATATTGAAGCACTTTGCGAGCTTGATACAGTTGTTTTTGATAAGACAGGAACTTTAACTTCAGGAAATTTTAAAGTATCTGATATTGTACCAATGAATGCATTTAAAAAGAAGATATACTAAAATATGCAGCATATGTTGAAGCCTTTTCTAATCATCCAATTGCTGCCTCTATAGTAAAGGAATTTGGCGAAGAAATTGATAAATCGAAAGTAAGTGATTTAAAGGAAATAGCAGGTCAAGGAATAACTGCAACAGTAGAGGATAAAAAGATAATAGCGGGGAACTCAAAACTACTTGAATCAAATGGAATAGAAACTCCAAAGGAATTAAAAGGTACAGTTGTTTTTGTTGCCGTCAACGGACTTTTAGCAGGATATATAACTATTTCAGATACAATAAAAAATACAAGTAAACAAGTTGTAGAACAATTAAAGAGTTTAAATATAAATTCAGTAATGTTAACAGGTGATAATAAAGTGGCAGCAGAAGAAACTGCAATACAAATTGGTATAAATGAGTTCTATTATGGACTTCTGCCACAGGATAAAGTAGAAAAATTTAACCAAATTAGACAGCGAACTAATGGAAGGGTTGCCTTTGTAGGAGATGGAATAAATGATGCTCCAGTTCTTAAGCTTTCAGATGTGGGTATTGCAATGGGGGCATTAGGTCAGGATGCTGCGATTGAAGCAGCAGATGTAATAATAACAACCGATGAAATAGAAAAAGTTTACGAAGCAATTGCAATTTCAAAGACTACAAGAAGAGTAGTTGTCCAAAACATTGTTTTAGCCCTTTCTATAAAAATAATGGTATTAATTATGGCTTCAGCAGGCCTATCTAATATGTGGGAGGCTGTTTTTGCAGATGTTGGAGTTGCACTACTTGCAGTATTAAATTCCCGAAGAATATTAAAAATCAAAAGGTAAAGTTTGTAAAATACCCCATAAAGTATAGTTAAAACTTTATGGGGTATAATTTTTATCTATTTAATTTCCTTTAGAACTGCAAGTAGATAGTCCCACATTCTCTTTACAGAAGATATACTTATATGTTCATCTGGAGTATGAACATCATATAAATTTGGACCAAAGGATATCATATCAACATCTTCTCCAAGTTTTTCTTTAAATAGACCACATTCAACTCCAGCGTGTATTGCAACTATTTCAGCATCCTTATCAAACATCTTCTTGTATACATCCATAAATAGCTGTCTTAGTTTTGAATCAGGGTCATATTGCCATTCAGGATAATCAGAATCGGCTATAAGTTCTGCACCTATAACTTCGGCAACTTTTTAGCTTGATTTAGTATATTGTATTTTAAACTTCTAACTGAACTTCTAACTGCAGATTGGAAAAGAACTTCATCACCCTTTGTTTCTACAACACCAAGGTTTGTTGAGCTTTCAACAAGTCCTTCTATTGCCATACTCATAGTTTGTATTCCGTTTGGAATTAAAACAAGTGATGCAATTACCTTTTTCTTTGTTTCTTCATCAAAACATTTTGCAATACTATTTTCAAGCTTAGTGATAAATACATTTACATTTGCATCTGAACTTCTTAGCTCGTTTTTAAGAGTTTTATCCCATTCATTTATCTTATCTTGAAGTTTTTGAAGGTCAGTTGCATTTATTAAAATAGTAGCATCACATTCTCTTGGAATGGCATTCATTTTAGAACCGCCATTTACTTCAACTAAATCAAAACAAATAGTAGCTAAAAGGTCATCTAAAATTCTTCCCATTATTTTGTTTGCATTTCCTCTTCCTTTGTCTATTTCCATTCCAGAGTGTCCGCCTTTTAGGCCTCTTATACTAATTGTATAAGCAGCTTTATTTTTATCAGCATCTACAAAATTAGCCTTAACTTTATGAGTCGTTCTAACACCACCTGCACAGCTAACAAGAAGTTTACCTTCTTCTTCTGAGTCTATATTTATCAACATTTTTCCTTTAAGATTGCTTCCATCAAGTGCCATTGCACCACCCATACCTGTTTCTTCTTCAACAGTTAGCAATACTTCAATTGGTGGGTGTGGGATATCCTTTGATGCAAGAATTGCAAGTGCATAGGCCATCGCAATGCCATTGTCTGCACCAAGAGTTGTTCCATTTGCATATATGTAATCGCCCTCTAATCTAAGTTGTATTGGGTCCTCTTCAAAATTATGTCTTGTGTCCTTATTCTTTTCACAAACCATATCCATATGACCTTGTATAATTACAGTTGGAGCATTTTCATATCCCTGTGTGCCAGGCTTTTTATTATTACATTAAGTGCTTTATCTTGAATAACCTCAAGGTTATGTTTTTTAGCAAAATCAACAAGATAATCACTTATAGCCTTTTCATTTCCTGAACCTCTTGGAATTTTGGATATTTCTTCGAAATAATCAAATACTAATTGTGGTTCTAATCCTCTTAAAACGTCAACCATTTTATTACCTCCCTATAGGTTTTATTACATAAATATTATATGAAAATAAAATATATTAATCAATCTTATTATTTAGAAAAATTATAAAAATATATTGACTTAAAAATTCAGATAATTTATAATAAAATCAAACATAAACGAACACAAACAAATATAAAATAATATTAAAACAAACACAAATGCACAAGAGGTGTTGAAATGAAAACAATAGAATATACGTTTAGGAGCGATATGGCACTACACGCAAGACCAACAACAATGATAATAGGGGAGGCAAATAAATTTAAATCAGATATAAAAATAGAAAAGGGTAATATAGTTGTTAATGCTAAGAGTTTAATAAGCGTTTTAAGTCTTGTAGTAAATAAAGGAGATACTATAAAGATAGTGGTAGACGGACCAGATGAAGAGGAGGCAGTTTTAGCGTTAAAAAATATACTAACAAATTTAGAATGATAGGTGATTTTATGTTTGCAGAAGAAAGAAAAGCCAAAATACTTGAAATGATAAATTCGGGTAATAGCGTTAGAGTTTCAGAACTTTCCAGGCTATTTAATGTATCTGAGGCAACAATAAGAAGAGATTTGATTGAACTTGAACAGGCTGGTTGTATTGTAAGAACTCACGGAGGGGCTGTATCAAGTACAAGTACAAATTTTGAGCCTTCCTTTAGGGAAAAGCAGGATAAATTTTTAAAGGAAAAGGAATTAATTGCTAAAAAGGCAGCCTCGCTTATAAAGGATGGAGATACAGTTACTATTGATTCGGGAACTACTACTCAATTTATTTCAAAATACATTAATGCTAAGAATGTAACAGTTGTTACAAACTCTGTTAATCTTGCGGATGAGCTATCTGACAGGGAGGATATAGAGGTAATAGTAACAGGCGGACTTCTTAGAACAAAAACAAAGGCAATGGTAGGACCAGTTGCTGAGGATACATTAAAACAACTTAAGGTTGATAAGCTTTTTTAGGTGCAAATGGAATTTCCATAAAGTCAGGTGTAACTACTCCAAATATTGTTGAAGCTAACACAAAAAGAACAATGATAGAAGGTGCCAAAGAGGTATTCTTGTTAATAGATAGTTCTAAATTTGATGAGGTTAATTTTTCGCTAATATGCCCAGTTTCAAAGATAGATTACATTATAACAGATAAACTACCAAAGGACTATGAAAGATATGAACATTTAGGAATAAAATTCATATTAGCATAAGAAGGTGATAGATAGTGATTTATACAGTAACATTAAATCCAGCAATTGATAAAACCATTGTACTTGATAAACTTTCCTTAGGACAAGTCAACAGAAGCATATATTCAAGAGATGATATTGGTGGAAAAGGTATAAATGTTGCAAAGGTCATAAAAAATTTAGGGCATAATGTATGTGCTTTAGGATTTATAGGGAAAGAAAATAGTGATTATATATATAGAAAGTTAAATAAATGTGGCCTTTGTCATGATTTTATTGAGGTGGATGGCGAAACAAGAACAAATATTAAGATTGTTGAAAGGGAAGAGGGAATTTTTACAGATATAAATCAATGTGGTTTTAGTGTAGATAATTTAGATTTAGAAAAACTTATAAAAAGCTTAAAAATAAAGTTGATGAGGATGATGTTGTTGTACTTTCTGGAAGTCTACCAAAGGGAATTGGTAATGATGTATACAAAATTATCATAGAGCAACTAAAGGAAAAAAACGCAAAAGTAATACTTGATGCAGAAGGACAAGCACTGAAATATGGAATTGAGTCACTACCATATTTAATTAAACCTAATATAAATGAGCTAAAAACAATTGTTGATTGTAGTGAAAATTTAGAAGACATAAAGGAGGCAGTTAGGGAATTTGTAGAAAAGGGAATAATAGTTGCAGTATCGATGGGTGAAAATGGAGCACTGTTATTTTCTAAGGAACAATGTCTATATTCAAAACCTATAAAAATAAATGTTAAAAGTACTGTTGGTGCAGGAGATTCAATGGTTGCAGCTTTTGCAATAGGTATTCACGAAAATATGTCTATAGAGGATACCTTTAGGCTTTCAATTGCATCTTCAACTGCAAAGGTGACCAAAGAAGGTAGCCAAGCACCAGACAGAAAAGAAATTTTAAAATATATAGAAGAAGTAGAAATACAGAGGAGGTAGCAATAATGGAACTACAAAAGATTTTATCATCAGAAAGAGTAGAATTTGATCTAAAATCAAAATCTAAAATGGAGGTAATAGAAGAACTAATAGACATTTTATATAAAGACGGAAAAATAACAGATAAAGATAAATTTAAAGGGGTGGTGATAAAAGAGAAGAGGAATTTACAACTGGAATTGGAATGGGGTTGCAATACCTCACGGTAAGTCAGAGTGTGTAACAGAACCAGCCTTAGTTTTTGGTTTGTCTAAAGAAGGTATTGATTACGATTCGATGGACGGAAAACCGGCACATATATTCTTTTTAATTGCAGTACCTAATAATGCAAACAATGAACATTTGACAATTTTAAGTATGCTTTCAAGAAAGTTAATGTATGAAGACGTAAGAAATAAACTTATAAATTCAAAATGTTATGAAGATGTAATAAATGCATTTAAAGATTGATGGGGGAAGTAAATATGAAAATTTTAGCAGTAACATCCTGTCCAACAGGAATTGCCCATACCTATATGGCTGCTGAAGCATTAAAGATAGCAGCAAAAGAATTAAATGTTGACATTAAAATAGAAACAAGAGGTTCTGTAGGTGTTGAAAACGAAATAACTGAAAAAGATGTAAAAGAAGCACACGCAGTTATAATCGCTGCGGATACAAAAATAGATAAAACTAAATTTAATGGTCTTCCAATGATTGAAGTTTCAGTTAAGGATGCAATAAAGGATGCAAAGGGATTAATTGAATCTGCTATGAAGCTTGAAAAGAAGAATAATTATGTTGATAAAGTATTTGAAGCAAAGAGAGAGGAAAAGAAAAAATAACAGGTGCATATAAACATTTAATGACTGGTGTATCATTTATGATTCCTTTTGTAGTTGCGGGTGGTATATTAATAGCCCTATCCTTTGCTTTTGGTATAAAAGCCTTTGAGCAAAAGGGAACACTTGCAGCAGCATTAATGGATATAGGTGGTGGAGGAGCATTTTCACTTATTGTTCCAATATTAGCGGGATATATAGCATATTCAATTGCAGATAGACCAGGTCTTGTACCAGGTATGATAGGTGGTGTTCTTTCAAGTAAACTTGGGGCAGGCTTTTTAGGTGGTATTATTGCAGGTTTTGCAGCAGGTTATGTTGTTGAATTTTTAAAGAAAACTATTAAATTACCTAAAACTATGGAGGGCCTAATGCCAGTTTTAGTACTTCCTTTACTATCAACATTGATAGTTGGTCTTGGTATGATTTATGTTGTAGGTACTCCTGTTGCTTCAATAAACAAGGCAATGGAGGGCTGGCTAAATAGTTTAAGTGGAGGAAGTGCAATTACTCTTGGAATAGTATTAGGACTTATGATGGCCTTCGATATGGGTGGCCCAGTAAATAAAGCAGCATACACCTTTGCAGTTGGTACATTAGCAGCAGGACAACCTTCAACTGTTATGGCAGCAGTTATGGCTGCTGGTATGGTTCCACCACTTGGAGTATTTTTAGCAACGAGAATAGCAAAAATAAATTTACAACAGATGAAATAGAGGCAGGTAAAGCAGCGTTTTTCCTTGGAATATCATTCATAACTGAAGGTGCTATACCATTTGCAGCAGCAGATCCTTTAAGAGTTATACCTTCAATTATGATAGGTTCAGCAGTAACAGGAGCCCTTTCAATGGCGTTTAAGTGTACACTTGCTGTTCCACACGGAGGAATCTTTGTACTTCCAATACCAAATGCAGTTGGTGGATTACTGTTATATACAGTTTCAATAGTTATTGGTACTATAGTATCTGGTGTAATGATAGCAACTCTTAAGAAATAAAAATGGGACCCATCGGTCCCATTTTTATTTGCATTCAAAACTTCCACAGTCAGTTGCTTCTTTATCCTTTGCGGGATTGTGGTGATTTACAATTTGTATTGAATTAAGTGTGCAGTAGTTTTGAGTTCCAGCGTGGTGTTTACAGTCGCTAACTGTACAAGAAATGTTTTTGTTTAACATATAGATACCTCCTTTGAAACGCCATAGGTTTTATTATTACAGGTTTATTTTTAGTTAAATACTAATAAAATATTCATTATTTTTTGTTATTTTTCATATTTTATAACTAAGTGATTGTGTGGAGGGAGAAGATGAAAAGGAGGTATATTGCACTTTTTATAATTATACTTATGTGTATTATAGTTGCAGTTGGTGGAACGTTAATATTTGTAAGAAGTGATAGTGTTTTTAAGAGAACAAAAATTCAAATTCAAGGTATTATATTTTTGTTGATATAACAATAAATAAACTTTATCTATATAAAGATAATGAACTTGTAAAAACATATCCTATAGCTTCAGGCCGTCCAAATACACCTTCACCTATAGGTGTTTGGAAAATTATAAATAAGGATACTTGGGGTGAAGGATTTGGAGGGAGATGGATGGGTTTTAATGTTCCTTGGGGAAAATATGGTATACACGGTACGAACGAGCCTTGGTCAATTGGACACGATGAATCAGAAGGGTGTATAAGAATGTATAATAAAGACGTTAAAGAACTATATAAAATAGTTCCAATAGGTACAACTGTTAGAATATATGGAGGACCATATGGTCCCTTTGGAGAAGGATTTAGAATTTTAAGGCCGGGAGATAGAGGTTCTGATGTTTATGAGGTACAAAGAATTTTAAAGGAGAAGGGATATTTTAAAGGGTATGTTAATGGAATTTATGGTGAGGATATGAAACAGGCTGTGTTTAATTTTCAAAAAAGAATGGCCTAAAAATGAGTAATGAAATTGGTTATAGTTTTTATGAAAAATTAGGTATTAAGCTAATGGATTGAAGGGCATGCTTTTTATATGCATGCCTAAATTAATTATTCACATAGGATAATTTTGTATTATAATTAGTATATAAATACTTTTAAGGGGTTGTCTGCTATGTTTGATTTAAACAGTATGATTTCAATTATTAAACACATAACAGTCTTAAATGTAATTGACATTTTGATTGTAGCCTATATATTTTACAAGTTGTTTTCGCTAATTAGAAAAACAAGAGCTGAACAATTAGTTAAGGGCCTTGTATTTATACTTTTAGTTATGAAGGCCAGTGAAATATTAGGACTTATAACTCTTCATTGGCTAATTCAAAATACATTAACAGTAGGTTTGATTGCACTTATAATCATTTTTCAACCTGAACTTAGAAAGGCTCTTGAACATCTTGGAAGAAGTAAAATACTAAATAGAAGGATTTTTGATAGCGACGAGGAAGTGGAAAAAGTAGTAAATGAAATTGTAATTGCAGCAGATAATCTTTCAAAGAGTAAAACAGGTGCACTAATTGTGATAGAACAGGATACAGGTCTTAATGATTATGTAGAAAGTGGTACAGTCATTGATGGCATAGTGTCATCACAACTATTAGAAAATATATTTGTTGAAAATACGCCTCTTCACGATGGGGCAGTGATTATTAGAAAAGATAGAATTATAGCAGCCTCTTGTGTATTGCCGCTTACAGAACAGTTTGTATCAAAGGAGCTTGGTACAAGACATAGGGCAGCAATTGGTATTACAGAAACCTGTGATGCATTGGCAGTTGTTGTATCGGAAGAGACAGGTATAATTTCAATATCAATTAATGGTAAACTTGTTAGGGGTTATAATGCAGAGAGGTTAAAAAAGGTTTTATATGGAGTATTGAAGAAAAATATTGAAATAGATACAACTTTATTTAAGAGGGTGAAAGTATGGCTGTCAAAGATAAACAGCAAATAATGGCCGTAACGGCTTCTATTTTTATAGCTTTTATACTTTGGCTTTATGTTATGGGGGAGAAAAATCCAGTTTTAGTTAGAACAATCGAGGATATACCGGTTACGCTTTATAATACAGAAAATGTAGTACGCTCTAATTTAGTTATGTTACCTGAACAGAACTTTACAATAAACCTTACTATAAAGGGAAGAGCACTTGATGTTTTTAAAGTTACTAAGGATGATTTTAAGGTAGAGGCTGATATGGGAGGATATTTAAAAAGGGGCGACAACAATATTCCAGTTGAGATAAAAGAAAGCCCCAAGGTATTGAAGTTGTCAGTGAAGGCATTTTCCCGTATATAAGGGTAAAACTTGATAATCTTGTTACAAAAGCTTTTCCTGTTAATATTAATATAACGGGGATACCAAAACAAGGGTATGACAATTTAGAACCAGTTGTTAAACCATCTGAAGTATTAGTAATTGGGCCTGAGGAATATATAAATAAGGTTGCTTATGTTGAGGGGCAGGTGGATGTAACTGGTGCATTTTCAGATATAAATAATTCAATAGTAATAAAACCCTTTGACAGAGAAAGAAAGCAAGTATCATATTTAGAAACAGATCCAAGATATGTTGATGTGTTTGTAAGCATAAAATCTGCAAAGGAAGTTCCTATAAAGGTAGTTACAAAAACAATTTACCAAAGGGAAAGGTTATAAAGTCAATTAATTTAGCTGAACCTAAGATATATATATTGGGTGAATCAAATATTTTAAATAATATAAAGGAAATAGAAACAAAACCTATAGAATTACAAGACATCTATCAAACTACAATAAAACAGGTGGAACTTGATGTGCCAAAGGGAATTTTTGAAAAATAAAGAAAAAAGTATACAAGTTGAATTAGTTGTAGAAAATGTTATACAAAAGGAAATAAAAGTTCCTATAAATATGCAAAATCAAAATGGGGAATATATATATAATATTGATTTTGATGATGTAACTTTATTAATAAGAGGAATTGAAAGTCAAATTAATCAAATAGATTTAAAACAATTTATAGCTACAGTAGATGTTGCAGGACTGACAGAAGGAGAACACGTTATTCCTGTCAGAGTTTCAAAACCAGAAAATTTTGAATTAGTAGTTATTGAACCAGAAAAAATAAAAGTAAAAATAAGCAAAAGATAATGGAGGTATTTTATGACAATAAGAGTAAACAATATTAGAATATCATTAGATGATAGCTTAGATAGGGTTTTAGATATGGCCTGCAAGATGGCACAGGTTAGTAAAAAGGATATTTGGGACTACAAAATACTAAAAGAGTCTATTGATGCCAGAAGAAAAAACAAGATAGATTTAGTATATCAAGTTGAGTTTAAATGCAATAATGAGTCAAGGGTAGTAGCAAGGGCAAATTCAAAGGATGTTTTATTAGATAGTACAAATATTGATGAAAATTTTAACTTTGGTAATGAAAAACTATCAAAGAGACCAATAATAGTTGGAACAGGACCGGCAGGGCTTTTTGCCGGTCTTGTTTTGGCAAAAACGGTTACAGACCAATTATTTTGGAAAGAGGTTCAAGTGTTGAAAAAGAACTAAAGATATACAAAATTTCTGGAATACAGGAGAATTAAACTTAGAGAGCAATGTACAGTTTGGTGAGGGTGGAGCAGGAACCTTTTCAGATGGTAAATTAACGACAAGAATTAAAGATACAAGAATAACCTATGTGCTTGAGGAGTTTGTAGAGGCGGGAGCTCCACCAGAAATAATGTATTCAGGAAAGCCCCATATAGGAACTGATATACTTCAAACAGTAGTAAAGAATATTAGGGAAAAAATTAAGTCATTTGGAGGAGAAGTTAAATTTGATTCAAAGGTAACAGATATTAAGGTTAAGGACAATAAAATTCAGAGTGTTGTTGTCAACAATGAATATGAAATAGAAAGCGATGTTGTTATATTTGCAATAGGACATAGTGCAAGGGATACCTATGAAATGCTTTTAAATAGAGGAGTAGAATTTGAACAAAAACCCTTTGCTATTGGCGTAAGAATAGAACATCTACAAAGTATGATAGATGAAAATCAATATGGTAAATTTGCAAAACATCCAAGGCTTAAAGCTGCAGATTATAGGCTAACATACACAAGTAAAATCAATGGAAGACCTTGTTATAGCTTTTGTATGTGCCCAGGAGGGACAGTTGTTGCAGCAGCATCAGAGGAAAATAGACTTGTAACGAATGGGATGAGTGAATATAAAAGAGATAGGGATAATGCAAATAGTGCAATAGTTGTTGGGGTAGGTTCAGAAGATTTTTCAAGTTCTCATCCACTTGCTGGAATGGAGTTTCAAAGGTATTATGAACATCTTGCATATAAAGTTGGTGGAGGAGGATATATAGCACCTATACAACTTGTTGGGGATTTTTAAAGGATGAGGTTTCAAAAAGCTTGGTAAAGTAAAACCAAGTTATACAAGAGGGTATAACTTTGCAAATATCAGTGATTGTTTGCCCAGCTATGTTGTTAGTGTATTAAGGGAGGCACTATTGGATTTTGATAAAAAAATAAAGGGATTTGCAAGTTATGATGCAGTTTTAACAGGAATTGAAACAAGAACTTCAGCTCCAGTTAAAATTATAAGAATGGAAAATTTCGAATCAAGTACAATAAAAG
This sequence comes from Caloramator sp. mosi_1, assembly GCF_028622835.1. Taxonomy (GTDB): domain Bacteria; phylum Bacillota; class Clostridia; order Clostridiales; family Caloramatoraceae; genus Thermobrachium. The sequence goes on from NZ_CP117677.1 coordinate 1,888,064, forward strand.
GCCTTTATCCTTCAGGTGAAGGAGCTGGATATGCTGGTGGTATAATGTCTGCAGCTGTTGATGGAATAAAAACAGCTGAAAAAATAATGCAAAAATATGCTCCAATTGAATAAAAAGGTATGCTAATTTGTTAAATATGCATAATAAATTTTAAATATTTTTGTTGCAAACATAGGGTAATATACTGTAAAATAAGAATAGATAAAGTATTTAGAAAATTATAAGTTAAATATCAAATAGGGGTGGAGTTTTTATGAGGGGATTAATTCTTGCAATAAATCCAGGGTCAACATCCACAAAAATTGCAGTATTTGAAAAAGAAATGAAATTAAAACAAACAAATATTACACACGATGCAACAGAACTTGCAAAATATGAAAAAATTGCAGATCAATTTGACTATAGAAAAAACAAATTTTGGAATACCTTGATAAGGAAGGCTTTAAGATAGAAGAGTTTGATTGTGTAGTGGGACGTGGTGGACTTTTAAGACCTATGCCATCTGGTACATATAGGGTTACAGAAAAAATGATTGAAGACTTGAAGATAGGATTTCAAGGGGAACACGCTTCAAATTTAGGGGTATTATTTCAAAGTCAATAGCAGATGAGATAGAAAAGGAAGCTTATATAGTTGACCCTGTTGCAGTTGATGAATTTGAGGATATAGCAAGGATTTCAGGTATACCAGAAATAAAAGAAGATCACTTGTTCACGCTTTGAATATCAAAGCTGTATCAAGAAGGGTTGCAAAGGATTTAGGAAAGTCCTTGGATGAATGTAATTTTATTGTAGCACATTTAGGAGGAGGAATATCCGTAGCACCTTTAAAAAAGGTAAAATAGTTGACGTAAATAATGCAAATGAAAGTGGACCGTTTTCACCTGAAAGGTGCGGACAAGTGCCTGTTGGTGATTTAGTTAGACTTGCATTTTCAGGGAAATACACTCAAAAGGAAATGAAAAAGAAGATGGTAGGTCAGGCAGGCCTTGTGGGTTATTTGGGGACAAATGATGCACGAGTTGTTGAAGAAATGATTAAAAATGGGGATAAAAAGGCAAAACTAATATTTGAGGCAATGTGTTATCAAATAGCAAAAGAAATTGGTGCTGTAAGTACAGTTTTATTTGGAAAAGTCGACAAGATTATACTTACAGGAGGGCTTGCATATTCAGAAAGACTTGTAAACTATGTAACAGAAATGGTTAAGTTTATTGCAGATGTTGTTGTTATTCCAGGAGAAGATGAAATGCAGGCCTTAGCAGAGGGTGCCTATAGAGTTTTAGTAGGTGAAGAAAAGGCTAAAATATATGAAGAAGAGGTGGGAATATGATAAGAACCTTTGATGAAATTTTAAACAAAGTAAAATGTGGAGATAGAAAAAGATAGCTGTTGCAGTTGCACAGGATGAACCTGTGTTAGAGGCAGTAAGAGATGCAAAGGCTATGGGACTTGCAGATGCTGTTTTAGTAGGTGATAGAGAAAAAATTCAAGAAATAGCAAATACATTGGGAATTAACTTAGATGACTTTGAAGTTATTGATGAAAAGGACAACTCAAAGGCTGCAATGAAGGCGGTTGAGCTTGTTTCTACTAAAAAGGCAGATATGTTAATGAAGGGACTAATAGATACAGCGACTTTCTTGAGAGCTGTTCTTGATAAAGAAAAGGGTTTAAGAACAGGAAGAGTTTTATCCCACGTTGCTGTTTTTGAAGTTCCAGCACTTCAGAGAATTCTTCTTGTTACAGATGCTGCAATGAATATAGCTCCAGATTTAAATACCAAAAACAAATATTAGAAAATGCTGTAAAGGTAGCTCACGCAATTGGAATAGAAGTTCCAAAGGTTGCTCCTGTATGTGCAGTTGAAGTTGTAAACCCAGATATGCAACCAACTCTTGATGCGGCTGCTCTTTCAAAAATGAATGACAGAGGACAAATAAAAGGATGCATAGTAGATGGACCACTTGCAATAGATAATGCTCTATCAGAGGAGGCTGCAAAACATAAGGGAATTAAGAGTCCAGTTGCAGGTAACGCAGATATTATTCTTGTTCCAAATATTGAAACAGGAAATGTTATGTATAAGACTTTAACATATACTGCTAATGCAAAGAACGGAGGTATACTTGTTGGAGCAGCAGCACCAGTAATTTTAACTTCAAGAGCCGATAGCAATGAAAGTAAGCTTTATTCAATAGCTCTTGCGTGTCTTGTTGCGTGCCTATAATTTAAAAGGAGGATGTACTATGTTTAGAATGCTAATTATAAATCCAGGTTCTACATCAACTAAAATAGCAGTTTATGATGATTTAAATCCTGTATTTGTAGAGACACTAAGACATTCAGCAGAAGAGTTAGCTCCTTATTCAACAATATTTGATCAATATGAATTTAGAAAAAATGTAATTATAAAGGCTGTTGAAGATAAAGGAATTGAGTTGAGTACATTAAATGCGGTAGTTGGACGTGGTGGATTATTAAAACCAATAGAAGGTGGTACATATTCAGTTAACGAAAAGATGCTTGAGGATTTAAAAATAGGCGTTCAAGGACAGCACGCTTCTAATCTTGGTGGAGTGATAGCTTTTGAAATAGCAAAAATATAATATACCATCCTTCATAGTAGATCCTGTTGTGGTAGATGAGATGCAAGATGTTGCAAGAATATCAGGTATGCCAGAAATAGAGAGAAAGAGCATATTCCACGCATTAAACCAAAAGGCTGTTGCAAAAAGATATGCAAAGGAAAAGGGCGTAAAATATGAAGATTTAAATTTAATAGTCGCTCATATGGGTGGTGGGATTTCAGTTGGAGCCCACAAAAAGGAAGAGTTGTTGATGTAAACAACGCTTTAGATGGTGAAGGACCTTTCTCACCAGAAAGATCTGGAGGACTTCCTGTTGGAGATCTTGTTAAGATGTGCTTTTCAGGTAAGTACACACAAGATGAAATAAAAAGAAAATTACAGGTAAAGGCGGACTTGTTGCTTATCTTGGAACAAATGATGGAAGAGAAGTAAAAAGATGATGGATGAAGGCAATAAGGAAGCAGAACTTATATATAAGGCTATGGCATATCAAGTTGCAAAGGAAATAGGCAGCTGTGCTGCAGTATTGAAGGGAGAGGTAGATGCCATCATATTAACAGGAGGACTTGCATACGGAGAAGAATATGTAAGTTGGATTAAAGAAAGAATAAGTTTCATTGCACCTGTTGTTGTATACCCAGGTGAGGATGAAATGTTAGCTTTAGCAGAAGGTGGACTTAGAGTATTAAAGGGAGAAGAAGCAGCTAAGGAATATAAATAGGATGTGATTATATGGAGTCAAGAATAAGAATATTTACAGGACACTTTGGAAGTGGTAAAACAGAAATTTCAATAAATTATGCAATTAAACTTAGGGATGAAGGGAAAAAGGTATGTATAGCAGACCTTGATATAGTAAATCCATATTTTTGCACAAGGGATGAAAAGGAATACTTAGAAAGTTTGGGGATAAGAGTTATAGCAACCCCTAAGGAAATGGCTAATGCTGAACTTGGAACAATTCCTCTCGAAACATTGTCAGTGTTTAATGACAAAAGCTATGATGTAGTTTTAGATGTAGGTGGAGATGACCAAGGGGCGGTTGCCCTTGGTCAATACAATAGATACTTTAAGATGGAAGAATATGATATGTACTTTGTAATTAATACTACAAGGCCCTTTACTAAAGATGTTGAGGGGATTTTAGAGTATATAAGGGACATAGAAGCTGCATCAAGGCTTAAAGTAAAGTACTTAATTAATAATTCTAACTTGTCCTATGAGAACAAGGATAGAAGATATTTTAAATGGTCAGAATATTGTGGAAGAGGTATCAAAAGAATTAATATACCAATTAGATATACAGTTGTTAGAGAAGATTTAGCAGACCAAGTAAAGGATAAAATTTCTAATGAGATATTCCCAATCAAGATATTTATGCTTCCACCTTGGAGAAAATATCTTGATGAATAAATAATAAAAAATAGGAGGTAGAATATGGGAAAGGTAACTTTTAGAGAAGAAAGATGCAAAGGCTGTGGACTTTGTATCGAAGTTTGCCCAGTAAAAATAATTGAATTTGATGAAAAACTAAACACTAAGGGGTATCACCCAGCAACTGTAAAGGGAGATAATATGCAAAAGTGTATTGCTTGTGCATCTTGTGCAAGAATTTGTCCAGATGTAGTAATAAAGGTTGAAAAATAAAGGGTTTAAGGAGGTAAGCTTAGATGGCTGATAAAGTTTTAATGAAGGGAAATGAAGCAATAGGTGAAGCTGCCATTCACGCAGGATGCCAATGTTTTTGGATATCCTATAACACCACAAACTGAAGTTGCAGCTTATATGTCAAGAAGAATGCCAAAGGTAGGAAGAGTATTCCTACAAGCAGAAAGTGAAGTAGCAGCAATCAATATGGTTTATGGTGCTGCAGGTGCAGGAGTTAGGGTTATGACTTCTTCATCAAGCCCTGGTATAAGCTTAAAGGCAGAAGGTATTTCATATATAGCAGGTGCAGAACTTCCTTGTGTAATTATAAATATAGTTCGTGGAGGTCCAGGACTTGGAGGTATACAACCAGCACAATCAGACTACTTCCAAGCAACAAAGGGTGGTGGACACGGAGACTACAGATTAGTAGTATTTGCTCCAGCATCAGTTCAAGAGATGGTTGACCTTGTTCAAGATGCCTTTGATGTTGCGGATAAGTATAGAAACCCAGTAATGGTAATGGGAGATGGTATGCTTGGACAAATGATGGAACCTGTTGAATTTAAAGAAAGACCAAAAAGGAACTTCCAGAGAAAACTTGGGCAGCAAATGGTTTAAAGGGTAGAGAAAAGCATAATGTTATAAATTCACTTTTCCTAAAGCCAGAAGAACTTGAAGCTCATAACAATAAACTTCAAGAAAAATACAAAGAAATAGAAAAGAATGAAGTAAGATATGAATTATATAACTGTGATGAAGAAATGGACCTTGTAATTGTATCTTATGGTACATTATCAAGAATATGTAAGAATGCAATTAAGATGCTAAAGAAGGAAGGTATAAATGTTGGTTTAATTAGACCAATAACATTATGGCCATATCCAACTGAAGCATTTGATAAAGTTATAGATAAAACAAAGAATGGATTTATATCTGTTGAAATGAGCTGTGGACAAATGCTTGAAGATGTTCAACTTGCCGTAAGTGGTAGAAAGCCAGTTCACTTCTATGGTAGAAGTGGTGGTATGGTTCCAACTCCAGCAGAAATAGCTAACAAGATAAAGGGAATTGTAGGAGGTGCTAAATAATGACAGTAGTATTTGATAGACCAAAGGCATTACTTGATGTGCCAACTCACTATTGTCCAGGATGTACTCACGGTGTTATTCATAGATTAGTTGCAGAAGTAATTGATGAACTTGGAATACTTGATAAAACAATAGGTGTTGCACCTGTTGGTTGTTCAGTTCTTGCATACGATTATTTTGCTTGTGATATGTATGAAGCAGCACACGGTAGAGCACCAGCTGTTGCAACAGGAATAAAAAGAGCAGTACCAGATAGCGTTGTATTTACATACCAAGGAGATGGTGACCTTGCAGCTATAGGTACAGCAGAAATAGTTCACGCAGCTGCAAGAGGAGAAAGAATTACAACAATATTTGTAAATAACGCTATATATGGTATGACTGGTGGACAAATGGCACCTACTACACTTCCAGGTCAAGTTACTGAAACTTCACCCTATGGAAGAGATGTAAAGACTGCAGGATACCCAATTAGAATTTCAGAAATGATTTCAACTTTAGACGGTGCAGTATATGTTGAAAGAGTTTCGGTTGATAGCGTTCCAAATATAATAAAAGCTAAAAAGGCTATTAAGAAGGCATTTGAAATACAACTTCAAGGTTTAGGATTCTCCCTTGTAGAAGTATTATCAATATGTCCAACAAACTGGGGATTATCACCTAATGAATCTGTAAAATGGCTAAGAGACAATATGATTCCATACTATCCACTTGGAGTTAAGAAGGATGCAACTACAGGGGAGGTGAAGTAATATGGCAAATCAAGAAATTATTTTTGCAGGATTTGGAGGACAAGGAATTCTTTCAATGGGTAAATTCTTAGCATATGCAGGACTTGAAGAAAATCTAAATGTTTCTTGGTTCCCATCCTATGGACCAGAAATGCGTGGAGGTACTTCAAACTGTTCAGTTATACTTTCAGATGAACCAGTAGGTTCACCACTTGTTGTTGATGCAACAACAGTAGTTGTTATGAATAGACCATCCCTTGATAAATTTGAAAGTCACGTTGTAAAGGGTGGTTTACTAATAATAGATAGTGACCTTGTAAACAGAGAACCAGAAAGAACAGATATAGAAATTATAAAGATACCTGCTCAAAAGATAGCAGAGGAAGTTGGTTCAAAAAGATTGCTAATATGGTTCTACTTGGAGCACTTGTTGAAAAGACAAAGATAGTTAAGATGGAGTCACTTCTTAAAGCTCTAAAGGAACACGGAAAAGAACAATTCTATGAACTTAATAAAAAGGCTCTTGAAAGAGGAGCAGAGTTTGGAAGATAAAGAAGGCTGCATTTTGCGGCCTTCTTTATCTTTATTTAGGTCAAAATTTTGGATATTTTTATAGGTTCTATAATAAATGTTGGGGCGTAGACCCAGCATATTTTTTACAAAAAATATGTGCACCTGATTAGACACCTGGTAAAATTAAAATAACCAAACAAAAACCTTACCTGAAAGGAGGCATCCATCAAGTGCACACTAATAATTCTATCAAAAATTTATTAGGTTTTAAAGATGTTATTATAAAAAGATTATTCATAATGACACGTACATTGAGATATACTTAGAAACTAAGAAAAAATTTGTACTTGCCCTAATTGTAATTCCAAAGTTACAAGAGTTCACGATTATAGAATTCAGCGTATTAAAGACATACCCTTATTCTTTAAACATACTTTTATCATTCTTAAAAAACGTAGATATCGTTGTAATGCCTGCGGCAAAAATTTTATGAACATATAGAATTTTTACCTCGTTATCATAGAATAACTAATAGATTAGCTATGTTTGTAATTTATGAATTATCTAATGAATATAGTATGACATCAGTTGCTAGAAAAACTAATCTATCTATCGATACTATAAAACGTATTTTTGATAATGTATCTTACTCTTCTCCTACTAATTTACCTAAAATAATATCTATAGATGAATTTAAAGGTAACTCTGGTGGTTCTAAATATCATTGTGCAATAGTCGATCCTGTTAATCATAAAATACTAGACATTATTAAAGATAGAAAAGAGCATATTCTTATAGATTATTTTAGAAAAATTAAAAATCGCGATAGCGTTACACACTTTATTTGTGATATGTGGCAACCCTATATTGATTTAGCTAAAACTTATTTCAAAAATGCTGTAATTGTTATAGATAAATTTCACTATATTAGACAAGTCATATGGGCAGTAGAAGCGGTAAGAAAACGTATCCAAAGAGAACTATCAATTAAATTAAGAAAATACTTTAAAAGAAGTAAAAGCTTATTTTAAAAAGATATGGCTTACTTGATACAGATTCAAAGTTAGCTTTACAAGTTATGTTTTCTTATAATAGTGAATTAGCAATTGCCCACACTTTAAAGGAAAAGTTATTGAGTATTATTGATGCTTCACCTTCTTCTAACGAAGCTCGTGTCCTCTTAAAAGATTGGATTAAACTTGCACAAAATAGTGGTATCAATGAATTGAAAAGATGTGCAAATACCTATATCAGATATTTTAATGAGATTTGTAATTCTTTTGATATTCCTTATACAAATGCTTGTATAGAAGGATTTAATAATAAAATCAAAGTTATTAAAAGAATAGCCTTCGGCTATAGAAATTTTGATAGATTCAGGAATAGAATTCTTCATTGTTGTAATAAATAATCTGTTAAATATTGTATTTTAGGAAATCCAACTATCGTTGGTCTTTTTGTCGTGCAATTTTTTAAGGGTAAACTCCCCTCATCCTATCTATCTTGCTAAAATCATTATCAAATAAGAAAGGACAGGCATTCTAATCTAATGCCCGCCCCAACTATTGACAAAGAGCCTTTTTATAGTATATTGGATTGTTCAGAAAATTCAAACTTGTTAATATAAAATTAAGAAAAATAAAAAGGGGAGTTAAAAGTGAAACGTATTTTGAGTTTAGCTGTAAGTGTTTTAATGGTGGCTTCATTAGCATCTTGTTCTAACTCAAAGACACAGACAACAAGTAGTACAGATAATACATCAAAAAAGTTGTAATTTATTGTCCACATCCAGTAGAGTTTATAAACCCAATTGTTGCAGAATTTGAGAAGAGTACAGGTATAACTGCAGAAGTAGTTACAGCTGGAACAGGAGAACTTTTAAAGAGAATTGAAGCTGAAAAGGACAATCCATTAGGGGACGTTTTATGGGGAGGTTCATTATCTACAGTAAAACCAAAGAAGGATTTATTCCAAGAATATAAGAGTAAAAATGAAGACTCAGTATTTGATGATTGTAAAAATTCAGAGGGAATGATTACAAGGTTTACAATGATACCAAGTGTTATTATGATAAATAAAAATTTAATTGGAAACATTAAAATTGAAGGATATCAAGATTTACTAAATCCAGCATTAAAGGGTAAGATTGCATTTGCAGATCCATCTAAATCTTCTTCATCTTTTGAACACCTTGTAAATATGCTCTATGCAATGGGACAAGGAGACCCAAATAAGGGATGGGATTATGTTGGACAACTTTGTAAGAATTTAGATGGTAAACTTTTAAGTGGTTCATCAGCAGTATACAAGGGAGTAGCAGATGGCGAATACACAGTAGGTCTTACATTTGAAGAAGCAGCTGCAAAATATGTAAAAGATGGAGCTCCAGTTGAAGTTATATATATGAAGGAGGGAGTAATAGCAAAACCTGATACTGTACAAATAATAAAAGGAGCAAAGAATTTAGAAAATGCAAAGAAGTTTATAGACTTTGTAACAAGTAAAGAAGCTCAAACTTTAATTGCTAATCAGTTATGTAGGCGTTCAGTAAGAAAGGATGTTCCAGCAGCATCAGGACTAAAAGCTTTAAATGAAATGAATTTAATTAAGGATGATGAAGCAACTGTAAATAAGAGTAAACAAGAATGGTTAGATAAGTTTAAAGATATTTTTACAAGTAGTAAATAGTACTATAAGGGCCTGCGACATTTGTTGTGGGCCTAATTATTAAAGGGGTATAGATGTGAGTGTTGCGATTAAAATTGAAAATGTTGTAAAAAGTATGAGAAAATTACGGTTATTCCTAATTTATCTTTAGAAATTAAAAATGGTGAATTTTTACCTTGCTTGGACCATCAGGATGCGGAAAAACAACACTATTAAGAATGATAGCAGGTTTTAATACAATAGATGGAGGTTATATAAAGTTTGACAATGAGATAATTAATGAGATACCTGCATATAAAAGGAATATAGGTATGGTATTTCAAAATTATGCTATTTTTCCACATTTGACAGTTAAAGAAAATGTTGAATATGGATTGAAGCTTAGGAAAATATCTAAAACTGAAAGCGAAAAAAGAGTTGAAGAGATATTAAAGACTGTTAAGATGTATGATTATAAAGATAGACTTCCTGATAAATTATCAGGTGGTCAACAACAAAGGGTTGCTCTTGCACGTGCTATAGTTATACGTCCAAATGTTCTGTTAATGGATGAGCCCCTTTCAAATTTAGATGCAAAATTAAGAATTGAGATGAGAAGTGTTATAAGAGATATTCAAAAACATATAGGGATAACAACTGTATATGTAACCCACGATCAGGAAGAAGCACTTGCAATTTCAGATAGAATAGCTGTAATGAAGGAGGGGTTGTTCAACAGGTTGGTACACCTTGTGAAATATATAAAAGGCCTACAAATACATTCGTTGCAACCTTTATTGGTAGTTCAAATTTGATTAAAGCAAAAGTAAAGATAGAAAAAGGTGATAAATATATAGTATTTAATGATGAATATAGTTTAAAAGTGAATAATTTAAATAGCAATGTTAAGGATGGTCAAAATGTTGTTGTATCAGTAAGACCAGAGGAATTTAAAGTATCAAATAAGGGACTTAAAGTAAAAATTTTAAAAGGAACATTTTTGGTAAGTTTATAAATTATGAATTTAAATTATGTAATGGAATTTTATTTGACGAAAATAGTGTTTGTGAATTTGTTCAGGATATTTCAGGTATGAATAAATTTCTAAAAGAAGATGAAACAGTCTTTTTAGATGTAGATTCAGAAAGAATAAATGTTTTTAGCGAAGATGGTAGCGTAAATTTGGTGGAGGATGTGAGTTACAATGAATAAAAAATTAAGTTTGATTTTTGGAATATAGTTACTGTTGTTATATTAGTTATATTTGTACTATTTTTAATATATCCATTGACAACTCTTTTTGTTGATGCATTTAAGGAACCTTTAACATCTAAATTTACTGTAGATAACTTTAGAAAGTTTTTTAGTAAAAAGTATTATTACCAAGCATTGATTAATAGTATCATTTCTGCTTTAAGTGTTACAGTATTATCAATTGCTATAGGTCTTCCTATTGCATATCTTATGACTGCATATAAAATAAAGGGTAAAAAGCTACTTGAAGTTTTAATAATAATATCAATGCTTTCTCCACCTTTAATTGGTGCTTATTCTTGGGTTTTGTTATGTGGTCGAAGTGGTGTTATAACTAAGTTTTTTAAACAATATTTGGGAGTTAATATACCTACAATATATGGATATGCGGGGATCCTTTTAGTACTAACTTTGAAGCTTTATCCATTTATTTACTTGTATGTATCTGGTGCTTTAAAAAAATCGACTCGTCTTTAATTGAAGCTGCAGAAAGTTTAGGAACAAAACCATCAAGAAAACTTGTTTTTGTTATAATTCCATTAATACTACCTACATTACTTGCAGGAGCACTTCTGGTTTTTATGAATGCAATTGCTGATTTTGGAACACCTGTTTTAATTGGAGAGGGTTATAATGTTATGCCAACTTTGATTTATTCTGAATTTATAAGTGAAGTTGGTGGCCAAGCAAATTTTGCTGCTGCAATGGCAACAGTTATGGTATTTATAACTTCGCTTATGTTTTTGCTGCAGAGATATATCATAAATAAGAAATCCTATATTATGAGTTCTCTTCGACCAATTCAGGTAGGAAACCTGAAGGGTATATCAAATAATTTAGCACATATATTTATCTACATTATTGTAATTTTATCGATTATACCTCAACTAACAGTAATATACACATCATTTTTAAATACAAAGGGTGCTATGTTCTTAAATGAATTTTCTCTAAAGAGTTATAAAACTGTTTTCAGTAGACTTGGTAAGTCCATTACTAATACCTATATCTATGGATTGATTGCTATTTTTATAATAATTCTTATTGGTATGCTAACAGCCTATATTTCAACAAGAAGAGGCTCTTTGTCAATAGTTGGGGCGGGCATTAGATTAGAATGCCTGTCCTTTCTTATTTGATAATGATTTTAGCAAGATAGATAGGATGAGGGAGTTTACCCTTAAAAAATTGCACGACAAAAAGACCAACGATAGTTGGATTTCCTAAAATACAATATTTAACAGATTATTTATTACAACAATGAAGAATTCTATTCCTGAATCTATCAAAATTTCTATAGCCGAAGGCTATTCTTTTAATAACTTTGATTTTATTATTAAATCCTTCTATACAAGCATTTGTATAAGGAATATCAAAAGAATTACAAATCTCATTAAAATATCTGATATAGGTATTTGCACATCTTTTCAATTCATTGATACCACTATTTTGTGCAAGTTTAATCCAATCTTTTAAGAGGACACGAGCTTCGTTAGAAGAAGGTGAAGCATCAATAATACTCAATAACTTTTCCTTTAAAGTGTGGGCAATTGCTAATTCACTATTATAAGAAAACATAACTTGTAAAGCTAACTTTGAATCTGTATCAAGTAAGCCATATCTTTTTAAAATAAGCTTTTTACTTCTTTTAAAGTATTTTCTTAATTTAATTGATAGTTCTCTTTGGATACGTTTTCTTACCGCTTCTACTGCCCATATGACTTGTCTAATATAGTGAAATTTATCTATAACAATTACAGCATTTTTGAAATAAGTTTTAGCTAAATCAATATAGGGTTGCCACATATCACAAATAAAGTGTGTAACGCTATCGCGATTTTTAATTTTTCTAAAATAATCTATAAGAATATGCTCTTTTCTATCTTTAATAATGTCTAGTATTTTATGATTAACAGGATCGACTATTGCACAATGATATTTAGAACCACCAGAGTTACCTTTAAATTCATCTATAGATATTATTTTAGGTAAATTAGTAGGAGAAGAGTAAGATACATTATCAAAAATACGTTTTATAGTATCGATAGATAGATTAGTTTTTCTAGCAACTGATGTCATACTATATTCATTAGATAATTCATAAATTACAAACATAGCTAATCTATTAGTTATTCTATGATAACGAGGTAAAAATTCTATATGTTCATAAAATTTTTTGCCGCAGGCATTACAACGATATCTACGTTTTTTAAGAATGATAAAAGTATGTTTAAAGAATAAGGGTATGTCTTTAATACGCTGAATTCTATAATCGTGAACTCTTGTAACTTTGGAATTACAATTAGGGCAAGTACAAATTTTTTCTTAGTTTCTAAGTATATCTCAATGTACGTGTCATTATGAATAATCTTTTTATAATAACATCTTTAAAACCTAATAAATTTTTGATAGAATTATTAGTGTGCACTTGATGGATGCCTCCTTTCAGGTAAGGTTTTTGTTTGGTTATTTTAATTTTACCAGGTGTCTAATCAGGTGCACATATTTTTTGTAAAAAATATGCTGGGTCTACGCCCCAACATTTATTATAGAACCCAAGAAGAAAAAGTACAATTACTACTATTATAGATACTGTGACAATGTTCCCATATATAATACCAGGTTCTGTGTTAGGAATTACACTTTTACTTGCATTCAATAAAGGGGCTATCATTTTGAGTGGCACAGCAACTATTATTATAATTGCTTTTGTAATAAGAAGACTGCCCTATACATTAAGGTCAAGTGCCGCTATACTGTATCAGATAAGTCCAAGTATAGAAGAGGCATCGATAAGTCTTGGTTGTTCTCCTGTTAAAACCTTTTTAAAGTTACAGCAAAAATGATGTTACCTGGGGTTCTTTCGGGAGCTATCTTGAGCTGGATTACAGTAATTAATGAACTTAGTGCATCTGTTATTTTATATACTTCAAATACAAGAACGATGTCGGTAACAATATATACAGAAGTTGTAAGGGCAAGTTACGGTACAGCAGCAGCACTTTCGACAATATTGACTGCAACAACCGTTGTTTCATTGATTATATTTTTTAAGCTAACTGGAAGCAAGAATATTACTGTATAGTTGGGAGGAAAAATTATGAATTTTAGTGGCATTTTAGTTGTATCAGATATGGATGGAACGTTGATGGATTCAAACAAAAATATCTCAAAAAGAATATTGAAACACTACAATATTTTATTAATAATGGAGGATTATTTACAGTAGCTACTGGTAGAACAGAATTAAACATAAAACCTTTTTTAAAGGAGTTACCGATAAATTGTCCTGCAATTTTATATAATGGTGCCGCAATTTATGATTTAAAAAAGAAAAATTTATAAGGTATTCCTATTTAGATAACAGTATTTTATCTTATTTAATTAGAGATATTATAAGGGAGTACAATGAAATATGTATTCAAATTTTTACAGCAGGAAAGATGTATATTGTAACAGGAGATAAATATATTGATCCCTATGTTATTAACGAAAAACAGCCATATGAGTTAGCTGATGTTATGGAAATAGTTAATAAGAATTGGTTAAAAGTTATTTTTAATGGAGAAAATAAAATTCTTAAATCAATATTACAAAAATTGAGAATTTAATCCCTAAAAACAAGTTGAATTATATGTTCTCAACAGACAGATATCTTGAAATTTTATCCTATGGTGTTTCTAAAGGTAGTGCTTTAAGAGAATTAGTTAAGTTATTAAATATTAAAGAAAATAAAGTTGTTGCAATTGGAGATTATTGTAATGATATAGAAATGATAAAAGTAGCATTTTTAGGTGTGGCAACTAAAAATGCACATAGTGAATTAAAAGAGCAGCCAGATGCATAACAGTTAGCAATGATGATAATGCAGTGGCAACTTTAATAAATGAGATTATACCAGAGTTTATTAGTGTGTAATAAAAAGTTTTTATAAACAGTTAAAAGTTTGTAAATCAGTAATGGCTATAGGGCTTATAAACTAACTTTATAAAAAATTAAAACATAAAAGGTGTTTAGATTTAAAAGGTGCCCCTTTAAAGGATTTGAAAAAGGAATACATTATAAGCTTACACCTGTTTAAGCTATATAATATATGCAGAAGAAATCCTTAAAGGGGTTAATTTATATAGATTTTTTAACAGGCTCAATAAATTTTTATTTACTATGTAGCTTTTTATCTTCTTGTTTTATAAATTCCGTTGGAGAAATACTAAGGTACTTTTTAAATGTATTAAAAAAGTTTTTATAGTCCCCAAATCCAACTATATCTGAAACTTCATATAGTCTATATTTTCCTGATAATAATAAATCAATGGATTTTTTAATTCGGTATTGATTTAATATGTCCATAAATGTTTGTTGTGTTATGGATTTAAATTTTCTACTTAAATAACTTGGGCTAATACCCAGCATATCAGATATACTTTCAAGAGATATCTTTTTATCATAGTTATTTTTTATGTATAATAAAGTTTGATTTACATAATAATTATCTTTACTGTTGATTATATATGTATCTATATCAATGACGTTTTGATTGTTAGAAAGTATTTTATATTTTATATCTTTTTTAATTTCAACTTTGATTTTGTTTATTGTGCTTATTAATTCTTCTTCATCTATTGGTTTTAATAGATATTCATAAACTTTAAGAGAAATTGCTTGTCTTGCATATTCGAATTCAGAATAACTTGTTAATATTATACTATAAAAGAAAGTCTCTTCTATTGCTTTTTTAGCATTTCTATTCCATCCATAATAGGCATTTTTATATCAGTAATTACTATATCAGGTTTTTGACTTCTTATTATGTTAAGTCCCTCTAATCCATTAGAAGCTGTTCCGACAATTGTACAGTCAATAGAAAGCCAGTCTACAGTTAATAGTAGTCCATTTCTAATTATATCTTCATCTTCAACTATTATAACCTTAAACATACTAACACTCCTCTTCATAAGTTAAAGGTAAACTTATTGTAACCTTAGTTCCAACATTTTCAATGCTATCTATTTTAACACCATATTCAGCCCCATATAAGAGTTGAATTCTTCTATGTACGTTATAAATTCCTAAGTGATTGCCTTGACTTTGATTATTTTTTAATATCTCATTTAATTCAGATAGTCTGCTTTTACTTATACCAACTCCATTATCTTCAATGGTTATTATTAAATTATCAACTACCTTTTTGATTGTGATTTTAACTAAAAGTACATTTTCTCCTTTATATCCGTGTTCAACACAATTTTCTATTATAGGTTGAAATATAAGCTTTGGCACTATGCAATTAATTATGTTATTTTCAACATCTATTGTATAATCAAATTTTTCTTTAAAACGAGATTTAATTATTTCTAAATAATTTTTTGTATAATTTAATTCGTTTGATAAATTAGTTTTTGATGAATTGATATCAATACTATATCTTAAAAGTCTTGATAAGTTTAAAATCATTTTTACAGCTTCTTGTGAATCTATTTTTATCATATATTTTATTACTTCGAGGGTATTAAAAAGAAAATGAGGGTTAAATTGTGATTCTAATTGCTTTATTTCAGATATTATGCTATGTTTAGCTTCTTCTTTGTTAAGTTCGATTAAATTTTTTATATCATCAAGCATTTTGTTATATGCTTCTGATATTGTTTTAAACTCAATGTTTGTTTTTATGTCAAGTCTGGTTTCAAGATTACCATTTTGTACATTTTCCAGTGCCTTTAAAATTTTATCTAAATCTTTGGTTTTATTTTTAGAAACCTTTGATGAGGAATACATTAAAAAAATTACCAGTATGATTATAAATACGATAAGAAGTATACCAATAATTTTAAAAACAGTTATCATATTAGCTAAAGAACTAACTGTATATACTGTAAATAAATTATTATAAATATTACTTTGAGAAATATAATAATAACTTTTCAAATGCTTAGTAAAACCACTATTACTTTTTATATATTTTTCAAGCTTTCCTTGTTTTGTTATTGGTAATGTATTTGTTGTAAAAAGAACATTACCGTATTGATCTGTTAGAGTGGTTATTAGAGAGTAATCGGATAAGAAGTGTTTCATAAGTGAGTCAGTACATATATCAAAGGTTAAAAAGCCAATTTTTTGTTATTTTCTTTTATTACTGTTCCTATTGTTATTGTATTTTGAAAATTAATAGAATCATCGATGTTGCATTCAATTAAAAAAATGTCTTCATTTGTTTCTAAACGTGATAAAATACCTAAGTTGTATATGCTTTTTCTATATAGGAGGGTATCTTACTTGTATTAGATATTATAATATTTTTATGTTCATCAAAAACATAAAAATATGTTTTTATACCAGTAGAGTTTATATATTTATATAACATTTGATAAGTTTCAACAGTGGGTTTTTTAGATTTTATGTCATTTAATAATAGAGGACTTTTAGAGGCTATGTTTAGGTATTGCTCATAACTTTTAAAAAAGTTATATAAATGATCTGAGACTAATTTGTTTTCAGTTAGGTTATAAGTTGATGTATTACTGATGAATATTGAAATTGATATAAAGTATGTTAAAAAGTTAAAGCTATTATAGGTAGAATGGTATATAACATAAAAGTTTTTTTATGTCATATTTAAAACTGTTCTTATATTGCAATTCTATCCCCCTTATTATTATAGCATTTTTAAAATGAAGGATATAATATTTTACAATGTTAATTTAAGAAATAAATAAAGTGGTTTTAGAAGGAAGTAATAAATTTATATAGAACTTGAATTCGGCAAGTAAATTTTAAAAAAGTTTCTACTTGCCATTTTTGTTTTCTTTATGAATAAATTTACATTTATTATGATATTTTATACCGTTAGGTCTTTTTTGAGTATACTTAATAAACCCAAATAACATTTGGATTTTTAAGGGAATTTATTGTTTTTATTTTACTATTAAGTATAAACTGTTATCATTTTTCTACTAAAAATATGTATTTGTTTTTGAATATGAGTAATGATTTTTTCTAATAAGCAATTATTTGAAAAACTTAAATATCTATAATATTTGCTGCCGCAAACATTACCACAAACTCTATAAAATATTCTTCTTAATGTACTAATTTCATGATGTTGTACTTCCTTAGGCATGATTGCTTGTTTAAACCAGTTATGAATGTTATATGCTATCATTTTTATTAAAAGGTACAATTCATTGCATTTATGATTTACTAAACTATTTTCGCTAAAGGCATAGCCTTCTTTTATTTCATCTATATTATTTTCAACATCACATCGTTGATTATAATCTTGAAATATTTCTTCAGGTGTTAAATAATTTATATTTGTTACTATTGCTTGATATTTATATTTACATTCTTCGAACATTAACTGATTCATATTTTTTGGAATAATTTTTTCTCTTATAATCACAAATCTTCTTGCTCTTTGCCATTTAGGCAATGGAACTGTAATTTCTGTAACAGATAAAGTAGAACTTATATCGTGCCATATATAATCCTTTGGATTATTATTTATAAAATCTATTATCATTTTAACAGTAGAATACATTTTACATTTAACAACATATTCTATTCCATTATCTTCAAAATATAAAAAGTTTTCTTCATCAAAAACCTCTATCAAGTCTAACTCTTTTAAGAATATATCTTGAAGGAAGCTGGTTTACACAACTCTTAAAGAAATCTAAAAATTTATAATTACTATGGTGTCTACCATTTTCAAGAGTAATGTTAAGTAATTCATCAGTTCCTGAAATAAACCCAACTTTTTCTTTAAATGATGGTCTTCCATTGTACCTTGGATTATATCCTATTCCTGATTTTTCTTGATTACCAAAGATAGTTATAACAGTATCATCAATATTAATACAAACCTCGCGTACATCTTCAGTTGAAGACTTTAAGTCAAGTATTTTTTATTTATAGTTCTTAATTCTTCTAAAGTTTCTGTTGGTAAAGCTTTTAAGAGATCTCTACATACTTTTTCACTGGGTAATTTATCTACACCTTTAAACTTTTTATATCCTTCATCATTTCTTAATGTTTCAATGTGCATAAATCTTGAGAAACCAAGAATATTTGCATCAATCATGTATTCTATAATTTCTGCAGTATTAAAAGTAGAATTAGCGGCCTTCTTATAGGTTACGCCTTTTTCTAAAATAGTTGGTAATCCTATTATTTGTTTAAAGGATTCCACATAAGAAAAAGTTGCTACAGAAGTAACTTTGGTATCATTAAATTTTGCTTTCATGTTCAAAAATCTAATTTTCTTCTTTAAATTTTTTGATTTTGTTGTAAACTATCCATAGAAATCACCCTTTTGTGTTTTAGTTTTGCAATTATATTTTAACACTTAAAAGGGATGATTTCTTTTAATTTTTTGAACAAAAATCCTTTAATTCCAATGTCTTTCGGCATTACTTGCCGAATACAAGTTAAAATAACCAAACAAAAACCTTACCTGAAAGGAGGCATCCATCAAGTGCACACTAATAATTCTATCAAAAATTTATTAGGTTTTAAAGATGTTATTATAAAAAGATTATTCATAATGACACGTACATTGAGATATACTTAGAAACTAAGAAAAAATTTGTACTTGCCCTAATTGTAATTCCAAAGTTACAAGAGTTCACGATTATAGAATTCAGCGTATTAAAGACATACCCTTATTCTTTAAACATACTTTTATCATTCTTAAAAAACGTAGATATCGTTGTAATGCCTGCGGCAAAAAATTTTATGAACATATAGAATTTTTACCTCGTTATCATAGAATAACTAATAGATTAGCTATGTTTGTAATTTATGAATTATCTAATGAATATAGTATGACATCAGTTGCTAGAAAAACTAATCTATCTATCGATACTATAAAACGTATTTTTGATAATGTATCTTACTCTTCTCCTACTAATTTACCTAAAATAATATCTATAGATGAATTTAAAGGTAACTCTGGTGGTTCTAAATATCATTGTGCAATAGTCGATCCTGTTAATCATAAAATACTAGACATTATTAAAGATAGAAAAGAGCATATTCTTATAGATTATTTTAGAAAAATTAAAAATCGCGATAGCGTTACACACTTTATTTGTGATATGTGGCAACCCTATATTGATTTAGCTAAAACTTATTTCAAAAATGCTGTAATTGTTATAGATAAATTTCACTATATTAGACAAGTCATATGGGCAGTAGAAGCGGTAAGAAAACGTATCCAAAGAGAACTATCAATTAAATTAAGAAAATACTTTAAAAGAAGTAAAAGCTTATTTTAAAAGATATGGCTTACTTGATACAGATTCAAAGTTAGCTTTACAAGTTATGTTTTCTTATAATAGTGAATTAGCAATTGCCCACACTTTAAAGGAAAAGTTATTGAGTATTATTGATGCTTCACCTTCTTCTAACGAAGCTCGTGTCCTCTTAAAAGATTGGATTAAACTTGCACAAAATAGTGGTATCAATGAATTGAAAAGATGTGCAAATACCTATATCAGATATTTTAATGAGATTTGTAATTCTTTTGATATTCCTTATACAAATGCTTGTATAGAAGGATTTAATAATAAAATCAAAGTTATTAAAAGAATAGCCTTCGGCTATAGAAATTTTGATAGATTCAGGAATAGAATTCTTCATTGTTGTAATAAATAATCTGTTAAATATTGTATTTTAGGAAATCCAACTATCGTTGGTCTTTTTGTCGTGCAATTTTTTAAGGGTAAACTCCCCTCATCCTATCTATCTTGCTAAAATCATTATCAAATAAGAAAGGACAGGCATTCTAATCTAATGCCCGCCCCAACTATTGACAAAGAGCCAATAATTAATGGGCCTTAGAGCCCATTAATTATTTTTGTGAATAAAGTGGAAACTTATCGCAAAGAGCTTTTACTCTTTCCTTTGCTGGTGTTATTCCCTTTTCTCTATTTTCTATAGTCCAAGCTATTATATCAGCAATTGCAATCATTTCCTCTTTTCCAAAACCTCTTGTTGTTACTGCTGGAGTACCAATTCTTATACCACTTGTAACCATAGGTCCTTGTGGATCAAAAGGTATGGTATTTTTATTTACTGTTATACCTACTTCATCAAGAAGGTGTTCAGCCTCTTTACCAGTTATATTTTTGTTTCTTAAATCAACAAGCATTAAATGATTATCTGTTCCACCAGAAACCAAATTAAATCCTCTATCCATTAATGCTTTAGCAAGGTGTTTAGCATTTTCAACAACCTTTTTTGATATTCTTTAAACTCATCGCTCATTGCTTCCTTAAAACATACAGCCTTTGCTGCAATAACGTGTTCGAGTGGTCCTCCTTGAATTCCAGGAAATATTGTTTTGTCTATAATCTTTGCATATTCTTCTTTACAAAGTATAGCACCACCTCTTGGGCCACGTAATGTCTTGTGGGTTGTTGTTGTAACAAAATCTGCATACTCTACAGGGTTTGGATGAAGTCCTGCTGCCACAAGTCCTGCAATATGTGCCATATCCACCATCATATATGCACCAATCTCATCACATATCTCTCTTATCCTCTTAAAGTCAATTATCCTTGGATATGCACTAGCACCTGCTACAACCATCTTTGGTTTTTCCTTATGTGCTATTTTTCTTAGTTCTTCATAGTCTATGTATCCATCTTCATTTACACCATAGGATATAAAATTAAATAACTTACCCGAAAAATTTACAGAGCTACCGTGGGTCAAATGTCCACCGTGTGCTAAATTCATACCTAATACTTTGTCTCCTACTTCAAGCACAGATAGATAAACCGCCATATTTGCTTGTGAGCCTGAGTGTGGCTGAACATTTGCGTGTTCTGCACCAAATAATTTTTTCAATCTTTCTCTTGCTAAATCTTCAACCACATCAACATATTCACATCCACCATAGTACCTTTTTCCAGGGTAACCTTCAGCATATTTATTAGTAAGCTGAGAACCTTGTGCCTCCATAACAGCCTTACTTGTAAAATTTTCTGATGCTATAAGTTCAATTTTATTTTGCTGCCTTTCCATTTCCTTTAAAATAGCCTCATATATCTCAGGGTCTACTTTTTAACTTGTTCTAAACTCATTATACCCTCTCCTTTAAAATATCTTCTATAATAAATTATAGAATTATTAGACTATTTTTACAAGAATGAATTAAATCTAATATACTATTTACCTTAATCTGTAATTTATTTTATAAATTTAACAATTGTATCTATAAGGTCCTCTCTTCCTGTTCTGAAACACTATCTTCTGAAGCCTTTAAAATACAAGACTTTGAGTAGTTTTCCAAAACAAGTGCACCTACTTTACTTATAGCTGCTCTAACTGCCGCAACCTGTACTAAAATATCTCTGCAGTCAGCATTGTTTTCTATCATCTTTTCAATTCCTTTTACTTGACCTTCAATTCTCCTTAGTCTTTTTACTAAATCTTCCTTTGTACAATTCATTTTTTACCCCCTTAATAATATCTTTTATTACCTCACCTGCAATTATAAGTCCAACAACCGATGGAACAAAGGATATGCTACCAGGTATTTGTCTTCTTGCACTGCAAGTCCTTTGAGCCGTTGGAGGACATATACAGTTTGTTTTACAAGAATGTTCACTGTTATTATTTATTTTTATAGGAGCTTCCTTTGAATAAACAACCTTTAAATCCTTAACCCCTCGCTTTTTTAGTTCAGTACGCATAACCTTTGCAAGAGGACAAACAGAAGTTTTGTATATATCTGCTACTTCAAATTTAGTTGGATCTAATTTGTTTCCCGCCCCCATACTACTAATAATTGGTATATTTTTTCTTTGCACCTTACAACCAAATCAATTTTAGATGATACAGTATCTATAGCATCTATTACATAATCATAATCATCTTTCAAGAGCTCTTCTGCTGTATCTTTATTATAAAACATTTTATATGTAATTACTTCACACTTTGGATTTATATCCTTAATTCTTTCTGCCATAACCTCAACCTTTGGTTTTCCAACTGTTTTAGTTGTTGCGTGTATTTGTCTATTAATATTAGTTAAACACACATCATCATCATCTACTAAAACTAAACAGCCTATTCCACTTCTTGCAAGTGCTTCAACTGCAAAGGAACCTACCCCTCCTACTCCAAACACCGCAACCTTACTGTTTCTCAGCATTTCTAAGGCTTCCTGTCCAATTAAAAGTTCTGTTCTTGAAAATGGTCCTAACATTTTTTACCTCCTTAGACGTAAGAAAAACCCACCGTATCGGTTGATGGACAGATTGAACCTGCTCTCAGCAGGTGGGTGTCCTCCCTAAAGATTCACGCTTCCTGCTACTATTGTGCAGGCCTGCAATCCACTTTAGGAGACCGGACTCCCTTTGTATTGATGTTGGCTCAATACTTAATCCATCTTAACGAATACGGCAGGCTATATTCAATTAGATTACTTGTATTATACAACAGAAATTTTGTTTTGTAAACTTTATTACTACCTCATCGGTATATTTAATATATCATTTTATCTTAACTTCATCAATCCACACTTTTAGGTTGTGTTGCATTTTTATCTTTCATTTTCTATTATTTGTATACCCAGCTCATCTAATTGTTTTTTATCAACTACATTTGGTGCATTTGATAAAGGGCAAGCTGCATTTTGGTTCTTTGGGAATGCTATAACATCCTTTATATTTTCAGTACCTGCAAGGAACATTATTAATCTGTCAAATCCGTATGCTATTCCACCGTGTGGAGGAGGCCCGAATTTGAAGGCTTCAAGTAAAAATCCAAATCTATCCCAAGCATCCTCCATTGTAAATCCTAAAGCCTTAAACATTCTCTCTTGAGTTTAGTGTCGTGGATTCTTATACTTCCTCCTCCAATTTCTTCACCATTTAATACAATATCATAGGCCTTTGCTCTTACACTTCCCGGATCCTTTTCCAAAAGCTCAATATCCTCATCCATAGGTGACGTAAATGGATGGTGTACTGCTACATATCTTCCCTCTTCCTCGTCATATTCAAGTAGTGGAAACTCTGTAACCCATAGGAACTTATATTCTTTATTTTCTGGACCTATAAGACCAAGCTTTCTTGCAAGTTCAAGTCTTAGGGCACCTAATGAAGCAAAAACAACCTTTGGTTTATCAGCAACTATTAATATTAAGTCTCCATCCTTTGCTTCAGTCTTTTCTATTATTGCATTTATTTCTTCTTCCTTTAGGAACTTTGCAATTTGTGATTTTATCTCTCCGTCCTTAAGTGCTATCCAAGCAAGACCCTTTGCACCATAAGTCTTAACAAATTCAGTTAATCTATCTATCTCTTTTCTTCCAAAATCGGCACAACCTTCAGCATTTATCGCCCTTACATTACCACCTGCTAAAACAGTATCCTTAAATACCTTAAACTCTGAATCCTTAACAATGTCTGTTAAATCCTTTAGCTCCATACCAAATCTAATATCTGGTTTGTCTGAACCATATCTTTCCATAGCCTCTTTGTATGGCATTCTTATAAATGGAACTTCTATATCAATTCCCTTAACTTCTTTAAATAGTCTTTGTATAAATTTTTCATTTATTGATATAACATCATCTACATCAACAAAGGACATCTCAATATCTATTTGAGTAAATTCTGGCTGTCTATTAGCTCTTAAGTCTTCATCTCTAAAACATCTTACTATCTGAAAATATCTGTCATATCCTGAAATCATAAGTAATTGCTTAAATATTTGTGGTGATTGAGGAAGTGCATAAAACTTTCCTGGAAAATTTCTACTTGGAACTAAGTAGTCTCTTGCACCTTCTGGAGTACTTTTTGTTAAATATGGAGTTTCTATTTCTAAGAATCCATTTTCATCAAAAAGTCACGTACTACCTTTGCTGCCTTATGTCTTATCATTAGATTTCTTTGTAAATCCGGTCTTCTTAAGTCCAAATATCTATATTTTAATCTTATTGCTTCTGATGCATCAAGATTTTCCTTTATATATATTGGTGGGGTTTCTGATTCTGAAAGAATCTTTAATGCTTCTGCCTTTATCTCTACTTTACCAGTTGGCATATTTAAATTTGGAGATTCTCTTAATACAACTTCTCCTGTTACTGCAAGAACATACTCACTTCTTATAGAATGTGCCTTTTCAAAGGCTTCTTTATTTATTTCGTCACCAAATACAACCTGAACAATCCCTGTTCTATCTCTTAAGTCTACAAATATTAGTCCACCTAAATCTCTTCTTCTTTGAACCCATCCCATTACTGTTACTTTGCTTCCCACTTTGTCTTCTGTTACTTCTCCACACATACAGGTTCTCTTTAAGCCATTTAATGCTTCTGCCATTTTTTACCCTCCTTAATTATAAATTAAACTTAATTTCCTCTATGGAAGTTTCTTTTTCTTCGCCAGTTGCCATATTTTTGATTTTAACTATTCCTTTATCTAATTCATCATCACCAATTATAATTACATAATTTGCACCTATCTTGTTTGCATATTTCATTTGAGCTTTTAAACTTCTGTTCATCAAGTCCTTTTCTACACTTATGCCCTCTCTCCTCAAGTCAAAAGCTATCTTTGATGATGCCTTTTTGCTCTTTCACCTAAACTTGCAATATATATTAAATTAGGTTTTATATTTGGTATCTCGATTCCCTTTGATTCAAGCATAAGTATCAATCTTTCAATACCAAGGCCAAATCCAACTGCTGGTGTTTTTGATCCACCTATTTCTTCAATTAAATTGTCATATCTTCCGCCACCACAAACTGTACTCTTTGCACCTATGTCCTCTGATATTATTTCAAAAACTGTTTTTGTATAATAATCTAATCCTCTAACTATATATGGGTCAACAACATAATTTATTTTTAGTGCATCTAATTCTGATTTTAAATCTTCAAAGTGAGTCTTACATTCATCACATATATAGTCAATTACAACAGGTGCACCTTCTGCAATTTTTTGCAGGTATCGTTTTTACAATCAAGTACTCTTAATGGATTTCTTTCATATCTTTCTTTGCAAGTTGGACAGAGATTATTAAAGTTCTCCTTTAAATATTCCTTAAGAGCATTGTTATAATTTGGTCTACAATTTGGACATCCAATGTTATTAATATTGACTGTTAAATCCATTAGTCCAAGGTTATTGAAAAACGTAAATGCAAGTGATATTACCTCTGCATCTGCTGATGCATCACCAGAACCAAACAGTTCAACACCAAATTGATGGTGTTCCCTTAATCTTCCCTTTTGTACCTGTTCATATCTAAATACTGGTGTTATATAAAAAAGCTTTGTAGGTTGTACTTCTGAGTAAAGGCCATTCTCTAAAAGGCTCTTGCTGCTGGGGCAGTTCCTTCTGGTTTTAATGTTATACTTCTTCCTGCCTTATCTAAGAATGTGTACATTTCCTTTTGGAAGATATCTGTAGTCTCTCCAACTCCTCTTTGAACAAGTTCTGTATGTTCAAAGGTTGGTGTTCTTATTTCTGAAAATCCAAAATAAGAACAGACTTCCCTGACCTTTTGTTCTATGTACTGCCACTTATGAACATCCTTAGGTAAAACGTCTCTTGTTCCCTTTGGTGCCTTTGTTAACAACATAATATCCCTCCTTAAATCTTTTTATCAAAGAAACCGTCCCTAAAGCAAGGGACGGGTATTATTCCCGCGGTGCCACCCTAATTGGCATAGCCCACTTAACTCTTTAACGCCGACAGCGTGTATCCCTACTTAATTCAGGTACAAACTCCAGGGTGTCCTTCATCTCCCTTAACTTTAAAACTGCTCTCAATCTAAGGCAG
Source organism: Caloramator sp. mosi_1 (assembly GCF_028622835.1). Taxonomy (GTDB): domain Bacteria; phylum Bacillota; class Clostridia; order Clostridiales; family Caloramatoraceae; genus Thermobrachium. The sequence goes on from NZ_CP117677.1 coordinate 1,914,336, forward strand.
TTTCTCCCTGTAAAGTGTTTGGAAACTACTCCTCCCCTTCATAGTATTTAAATATAAATTTTAGATTAATTATACAAATTCAGATATAAACTGTCAAGTGATATACTTTATTTTACACCTTAATTGAATGATTTTTTATTTTTCATCATCCTCTATTAAAATTCTTTCACTTTCTTCTATAGGCAGTTCCTGAACCGTCTTTAGCTTTTTTCAATTGTCTTTGTCCTCTTTGCTGCTGTTTCAATAGTATTGCTTGCCTCCTGCAATTTCTTTTGCGTCTTTTCTAATATATCTCCAAACTTTGTAAACTCTGTTTTTACAGCCCCAAGTAGTGCCCAAACTTCACTTGACCTTTTTCAATTGCTAAGGTTCTAAATCCCATTTGAAGGCTATTTAAAAGAGCCGAAATAGTTGTTGGCCCTGTTATTATAACCTTATATTCCCTCTGCAATGTTTCGATCAATCCAACATTTCTAATTACCTCTGCAAATAAGCTTTCAGTTGGAAGAAACATTATTGCAAAATCTGTGGTATTAGGTGGATCAATATATTTTTCATATATGTTCTTTGCTTCTTGTTTTATTCTATTTTCAAGTTGTTTTCTTGCAGATTCAACACCTTCTTTGTTGCCCTCTTCCTGAGCATCAAGAAGCCTCTGATAGTCCTCCTGCGGAAATTTTGCATCTATCGGAAGATAAACACATCTATTAAAATCGTCTTTGCCTGGTAATTTTACAGCAAATTCTACTCTATCTGAGCTACCCTTTTTAGTTACAACATTTTCATCATATTGTTCCTTTGTTAGTATTTCTGAAATAATATTGGCAAGTTGAACTTCTCCCCATATACCTCTTGTTTTTACATTAGTTAATGCCCTTTTAGATCGTTTACTCCTGTAGTTAAACTTTGGATTTCTCCAAGCTGCTTATAGAGGGCTTCAAGTCTTTCACTTATATTTTGAAAGGATTGAGACAATCTATTTTCTAATGTTGAATGAAGCTTTTCATCAACTGTCCTTCTCATCTCCTCCAGTTTAATGTTATTATCATTTTGTATCTGCGTTAGTTTTTCCTCTACACTCTGTCTTATTCTATCAAGACCATCTTGATTTTTCTTTAAAAAATCAATTAGCTGATTACTTACAACTTCAATCTGTTTATTTTGCATATTACCTATGTTTGTTATCTGTGTATTTAAACTATCTGTTAGGCTTTTTATGCTTTGTGCTATTTCTATTCTGTTTTGACTTGAATTTTTATTTAATTCTTCTCTATTTCTAAGCATCTCATCCTTTATAATGTTATTTACTCTATCTTCTAAGGATTGTGATAAATTTCTTAAAGGCTTTTCTAAATCTACAGAATTTTTTGTTTTAGAATGATGATTATCTGCAACACTACTATTGCTATTAATAAAATTACAATTACTGTATCCATAAAACCATCCCCTCATACATTTTGTCATTAAAGTAAATAAGGTGCCATAACTATAATTATATTATAGCACCATAAAAACTAAAACTATAAACTTATTTTACCTTAAAATAATCAGGCTGTTGAAAAAGTCAATATAAGATAAGCCCCTTGAAGGATTTCCTTGGCATTCCTTCATTTCGCTAAGCAAGTCTAAGCTTTTCTTTGTTTGAAAAGTCCTACCCTCGCGATGCCCTCATCCTTGAGGGCCGCTCGGCTCGGCACATCGTGTACCGAATTACGGACCTTTTTCAAAGTCGAAAAGCAACACTTGCTAAAGCTTATGAAATATGCCTATTTGAAATCCTTTCAAGGGGCAATTTCATAATCAGAGCATCTTTTATGTTTGTCAACAATCTGCTTATTTTACCTTAAAATAATGCTATTATTTATTTTTGTTTATATAAATATCTAATGCCTTTATGGCCTTTAATAATAATTGAATAGTAAGAACAGAAATAACAATACCAAGCACAAACATTACTATCCAAATTATTAATCCCCTCATCAAATACATTACAAAATCACCTCCAACCCTATTTTTATTATAGAGTATTAAGTCAAAAGTGTAAATTAAACTTATACAATAAAATTTTTATTCTTCCTTTTAGTGAAATATGTGATAAAATAAAAATATCATCAATAAGGAGTGATGCGATTGAATCCAATAGCCTTTTACATTTTTGGAGTTGCTATAAGATGGTACGGCATTTTAATAGCCTTAGGAATGCTTATAGCTTTTGTTGTTGCTAAAATTAATTCAAAGTATTTAAATGTTAATTACGAACAATTTGTAGATTGTGCTTTAGTATCTCTTCCCTTTGGAATAATTGGTGCACGCCTATACTATGTAATATTCAATTACAGTTTGTATATAAAAATCCAATAGAAATTCTAAACATAAGACAGGGTGGACTTGCTATCCACGGAGGAATAATATTTGGAATACTTGCTGCTTACATATATTCAAAGAAAAAGAGAATTAACCTGTTAACCTACCTTGATTTAGCTGCACCTTCAATTGTTCTTGCACAATCTGTAGGTAGGTGGGGTAACTTTTTAATCAAGAAGCCCACGGCAGTGAGGTATCTAAAGAATTTATAAGCAAGTTCCCTGAATTTATTCAAAGGGAATGCTTATTGAAGGAAAATACTATCACCCAACCTTTCTATATGAATCTCTATGGAATCTTATAATTTTTATAATTTTAATCCTTTTTGTAAGAAATGTTATAACAAAACGTGGAAACATATTCTTTTTATATGTTCTTTTGTATTCTATCGGAAGATATTTTATAGAAGGATTAAGAACAGACAGCCTAATGATAGGTCCTTTTAGAACAGCACAATTAGTCAGCATTATTGGAATTGTAGTTTCAATTGTTTTTATAATTTTAAATAAAAATAGTGAACTGTACTAATTTTGTTTAATTTTTACATACTTTAATTTAAAAACCAAAGGCAAAATAAACGACATCCATAACCTAAAAACTTAGTTATGAATGTCGTTTATTTTATGTATCACTTAATGCCTTTAACTTTTTATAGATCATCTCATCGATTCTACTAATATATTCCCTAACATCCTTTACATTTGCCACTCTTTCTATTCTATTTTCATCTTCATAAACAATCTTTGTAATAGCATCTGCACCTAAGGATATTATAGAAATATTTTCCGCAATCATTTGTATGTTATATATACATTCTTTTCCCTTTTACTGTATCCTACATTTTCTAACGGACTCACCATATTCTTCTGTCTATACATATAGTAAGGAATCATCCCAATTTCTCTACAGCATTGAGAAGCATAGTTATACATTGATACTGCACTATCTGTTTTACTTTTATAATCTATCTCATTTAATATTGATGCCCTCTTTATTGCCATAGTATGTATTGTAATGCTTTCAGGCGAAAGCTTTTTAAGTTCTGACATAGTTTTGTCTATAGAACTTAAATCTTCATCAGGCAGCCCTATTATAATATCCATATTTATATTATCAAATCCTATATCACGTGCCATATAAAATTTATCTATAATATCTTTTGTTGTGTGTCTTCTTCCAATTTTGACAAGCGTCTCCTCATTCATTGTCTGTGGATTTATGCTAATCCTTGTCACACCATAGCTTTTAAGTATCTTCAGTTTCTGTCTATTAATTGAATCTGGTCTTCCTGCCTCAAAGGTAAATTCCCTAATAGAATGTAGGTTTACATAACCTTCTAACCTGTTAAGCAACCTATCTATCTGTTCAGCTGTTAAAGATGAGGGCGTACCCCTCCAAAATATAAAGTATCGATTGATATATTATTATTCTTCAAATATCCTAAGACTGCATCAAATTCCCTAATAAGTGCATCTACATATTTTTCTGCTAAATTTTCATTTCCATATATTGAATTAGATGCAAAGGAACAGTATACACATCTTGTTGGACAAAATGGAATGCCAACATATAAGCTAACCGCATTTTTATTTTTATCTAAAAATCTTGCTTCGTTTTCTGCAACCTCTATGGTTAAATTAGCCTTGTCCTTGCTTAAAAGATAGTACTCTATTAAATACTTTTTTATTTCTTCAGAAGTATACCCTCTTTTTTAAGTTCGTGTACTATCTTTGTTGGTCTTATTCCAACCAATATTCCCCAGGGAATATTTTTATTAAAATATCTACTAAGTGCCCTAAGAGCAGTTCTTTTTAAGGAGTTTTTTATTGATTTTATATCATTTTTATCTATACAATCTTTTTCAATAATTTCTCCTATTTTAAACAAAACCTTGTCTTCATCTAAAATACTTATTATATCATAATTGTCTTGGCAAAATTCTATTTCTTCCTTTTCATAAAAAGATTCAGTATTTGAAATACTTCATACCTGTAATCGTGTCCTATAAGTCCTACTCTTATCATCCTATACACCTACAAATACTTTTTAGTCTCCTGTCTTAGTCTTTTTACAAACTTTTCACTAACTTTAAGCTCTTTTGCTATATCTCTATCAGTATAGCCATTTTCCATCATCTCTGAATATCTTTCATAGTCTAATTCATCAAGTGGGTTAACATAGGATTCTGAATAACCATTTACTCTCTTTTTCTTCATATTAACCTCTCCTTTTATAAATTCAAATACATTGTTCCCACTTTGATGTCCATATATTCAAATTATCTTAAAAAGGGTTAAACCTTTTTTCAAGTCCAATAGTTGTATATATTCCGTGTCCTGGATAAACCTTTATCTTATCATCTAAAACAAGTAGATTTTCTTTAATTGAATTTATTAGCTCCTCTCTATCTCCCTTTGGAAAATCAGTTCTTCCAATAGAACCCCTAAAAGTGCATCTCCAGTAAATACAGAATCATTTACTAATACTGAAATTCCTCCTGGTGTATGTCCTGGAGTTTCTAATATCTTAAGTTCTAAATCTCCAACCTTTAATATATCTTTGTGTTTAACATATAAATCAACATCAAATAGTTTCATATTTGAGTATATTGGTATTAGCTCAATTGTACCACCATTAATTAAATAACTATCCTTTTCGTGGGCAACTACTAAAGCTCCCGTCTCATCCTTCAATTTTTTACCCCAGCTATATGATCAGCGTGCCCGTGAGTTAAAATTATATATTTTAAACTGAAATTCATAGACTTTATATCTTCTATAAGTTCTGTTGTGTCTCCACCTGGGTCAACACAAAATGCTTCATTTGTTTTATCATCAATAACTAAATAACAATTAGTCTGAAAATATCCCATTTCATATGTTTTAACTATCATTTAAATCACTCCTAAAAGTTTTTCTTGCTGTCTAAAAGTAATGTTACTGGGCCATCATTCTCAAGTCTTACCTTCATATATGCTTGAAACTGCCCTTTTTCTACTTTTTTAATATATTTTTACATTCCTCTACAAAATTTAGATACATCTTTTCTGCATAGTCAGGTTTTGCAGCCATCATATAATTTGGTCTTCTTCCCTTTCTACAGTCCCCATAGAGTGTAAATTGAGAAACAACTAATAGTTCACCGTCAACATCCACAAGGGACAAATTCATCTTGCCCTCTTCATCATCAAATATTCTTAAATTACAAACCTTTTCTGCTAAGTATTTTATATCTTCTTCTGTATCTAATTCTTCTACTCCTAACAGTACTAATATACCCCTATCAATATTTCCTACAATATTACCCTCTACTTCAACACTTGCGTTATTTACTCTTTGGACAACAGCTCTCATATAATCACCCCTAATTTCTATTTCTATAAACATCTAATACACCAGACAATTTTCTAAAATCTCTCATTATCTTTTCAAGCTGTTCTGTATTTAAAACTTCTAAAGATAGATGTATTGTTGCTGTATTTTTTCTGCTTGTTCTGGCGTTTATTGCTTTAACTGAAACCTTTGAATTTACAATTGTATTTGTAATATCTGCAAGAAGTCCTGTTCTATCTGTTGCCTCAATTTGTATATCTGCAACAAAGGAGGATGTATGTTCTCCAGTCCATCTTGCTTCAATAACTCTTTCTGGTTCAGCTTCAGATAAGTGTTTAAAATTTGTACAATCCATTCTATGAATAGAAACTCCTCTACCCTTTGTTATAAAACCTACAATTTCATCTCCTGGTACAGGGTTGCAACACTTTGCAAATCGTACTAATAAATCCTTTTCTCCATTTACCTCTATTCCCTGCTTTACACCTTCTCGTCTTCTTTCACTTTTTGTTTGTTTCTTTTGCTCAAATTCAATAGTATTTTTAGCTTCTTCCTTGTCCTTATCCTTAAACAGTTCTTCTTTTATTTTTCCTACAACAAGTGAAGCTGAAAGAGCACCGCTGCCTATTGTAGCATAAAGGTCGTCTAACTGAGCATAGTTAAACCTTTTTAAAACAACGTCTATTATGTCAGACTTCATTGCATCTGCATAAGATATTTTCTGTCTCCTAAGTTCTTTTTCTATTAATTCTTTTCCCTTTTCAATGTTCTCTTCTTTATAAATTCTCTTAAAATACTGTTTGATTTTATTTTTTGCCTGTGAACTTTTTGCTATATTTAACCAATCCCTGCTGGGTCCCTTAGATGTACTTGATGTAATTATTTCTACTATATCACCAGTTTTTAACTTATAATCAAGCGGAACCATCTTACCATTTACCTTAGCTCCCACACATTTATTGCCTATATCTGTATGTATTCTATAGGCAAAATCTATCGGCGTAGAATCAATTGGTAAATCAATTACTGTTCCTTTTGGCGTAAACACAAACACTTCATCAGAAAATAAATCTATTTTTACAGTCTCCATAAATTCCTTTGCATCACTTGTTTGTTTCTGGAATTCGATAATTTCCCTCAACCACTTTAATCTGTCTCCTAAATCATCGCTGTTTATACCCTCTTTGTATTTCCAGTGAGCTGCGATACCGTATTCAGCAGTCCTATGCATTTCCCAGGTTCTTATCTGAATTTCAAAGGGCTGGCCACCAGGGCCTATAACTGTTGTATGCAGCGACTGATACATATTTGGTTTTGGCATTGCAATATAATCTTTAAACCTTCCTGGTATTGGTTTCCATAAAGTATGAACAATTCCAAGGGCTGCATAACAATCCCTGACTGTATCAACTATAACTCTAACTGCTAATAGGTCAAATATTTGATCAAAGGTTTTATTCTTAAATACCATCTTTCTGTAAATGCTATAAAAATGTTTTGGACGACCTTCTATATCGGCAACTATTCCTGATTGTGATAATTTATTTTTTAATATATCTATTATTTCGTTTAATTCCTTTTCACGTTCTACTCTCTTTTTTGAACTTTATTAACCAAATCATAATATTCATCTGGTTTTAGATACCTTAAACATAAATCCTCAAGTTCCCACTTTATTTTAGAGATACCTAATCTGTGGGCAAGCGGTGCAAATATATCTAAAGTCTCTTGGGCCTTTTCCTTTTGCTTGTGTGGTGGAAGATATTTTAATGTTCTCATATTATGAAGTCTATCTGCAAGTTTAATAAGAATAACCCTAACATCATTTGCCATTGCTACAAGCATCTTTCTAATATTTTCTGCCTGCTGTTCTTCCTTAGATTTATATTCTATCTTACCAAGTTTGGTAACACCTTCAACTAAAAATGCAATCTGAGGGTTAAACATATTTTTTATATCTTCATAAGTATATTCAGTATCTTCAACCACATCGTGTAAAAGAGCAGCACAAATAGTATCAGTATCAAGCCCAAGTTCTATAGTAATTAATGCAACTTCTACTGGATGCATTAAATAAGGCTCCCCTGACTCCCTATATTGGTCTTTATGTGCCTTTTCAGCCAAATAGTAAGCTCTCTTTATTAAATCTATATCAACGTCTAATTTTTGTTTTTTATTTTATCAACAATTACATCAAGCATAGTCGCCCTCACTTCTCTTGTTTATAATATAAGGCTGGTATACATACCAGCCATACTTTTTAATAATTATATATCAAATTTAGTTTATTTGCAATTTTTTTCGACATTAAAATTCATATTTTATAAGTGACTCAACGTTATATTTTGCAAGCTTTTCTCTACCGTTTAATCCTGTCAATTCAATTAAGAAACACATTCCAACTACTTCGCCACCTAATTGTTCAACTAAATTTGCAACTGATGCAATTGTCCCACCTGTAGCAAGTAAATCATCAACAATTAGAACCCTTTGTCCTGGTTTTATTGCGTCCTTATGTATTTCTAAACAGTCACTTCCATATTCTAAATCGTATTCGTATTTAAGTGTATCTGCTGGAAGCTTACCAGGCTTTCTTACTGGAACAAAACCAACACCTAATCCATATGCAACAGGTGTCCCAAAAACAAAGCCTCTTGCTTCAGGTCCAACAACTAAATCTATATTCTTATCCTTAGCATATTCAATCATTTTATCTACTGCATACTTAAATGCTTCTCCATCCTTTAATAGTGTTGTAACATCCTTGAAACTTATACCTTTCTTTGGAAAATCTTCTATTATTCTTATTTTTTCTACTAAATTCATTTTTATACCTCCCATTTAAAATTATTGAATAAGTTTTTTAACTCCTGAATTTTCCTGCTATAGTCTTCAAGTTCTATAGATTCTAAATCAGCCTTAAATTTAATTAACTTTAACAAATCATTTTTTATAAATACCTTGGCAACTTCACTATTTTTTAAAGTCATAATAATCTTGTACATCTGATAGGGATTAACATTATAATTTACAGATAATTCATCAACAGTGCCTATAATTTCATTATATAATAAATCACTATATACTTTAAATAGCATTTCTTTATTTATTTTAATATCTTCAAAAATTCATCTATTAAAACAAGTGTTTCCTCTTCATAAAAATTATATACTTTCTTTGCACTATTTAAAACCCTTTCATATTCATATGTGCCTGGCAAGAAATCATATATAAGTACCTCTGAATTCATAAAATCTATTTCATCTATATTAGGACAAACAATGATTTGTGCATCATAACCATCGTTTTTGAAAAATTAACTTTGTAGAAATCCAAAAATATTTTAGTTCATCTAAGGATTTTTAGAGGAAACCAGAATATATCCCTTTTTAAAATAAACAAATTCCTTTAGGAAGTTTTCATTCTTAGGAATGAAATTTATACCACCAGCAAAATTAGATGCTGTCTTATTATTATCAACAAATTTTAAATATCTATAATAATTACTCTTAAAATACTCTGTTACCCATTTAGAATGAGGCCTTACTGCTTTTATTAATAATTGAAGATTTTTAGTATTATTCCATTCGTTAATATCCAGATTAAAAACTACATCTATATTTTCCCATTCCTTGTCTTTTAACTCTTCATACCCATTAAAGTATACACCATCATAGGTTATGCTATCTTTATCCAATAATAGTTTTAGATGTTTATTATTGCTTCCTACAGCCCTTTTAGAAACTACCTTTAAATTTTCCATATAAAATACCGGTGATGGATTACCAAAACCGTAGGGCTCTAATTTTTTATTTCCTCTGCTGTCTCAAAGGTTATATCTTCAGTAGTCATCTCTAAATCAATATATAACTTTGGTAAGAACATCTCAACGTCCATCTCTTTTGCATATTCATTAAGTCTTTCTATGAGCTCATTAATCTTTGACTTTTCTATTGTTAAACCTGCCGCTAATTCGTGTCCTCCAAATTTGACTAATATATCTTCACATTTTAACAGATTTTCAAATAGATTAAATCCTTCTATACTTCTACCTGAGCCTTTACAAAAACCTTCCTTATCTTCACAAAGTAGAATTACTGGTCTATGAAAACGTTCTACCAATCTTGATGCAACTATTCCAACGACACCAACGTGCCAAAATGGTGAGGAAAGAACAATTACTCTATCGTTTGATAAATCAAAATTATTTTGTATCATAATTAAAGCTTCGTTTAATATTTCTTCTTCTATCTTTTGTCGACTTCTATTTTCTTGGTCAAGATATTTTGCAATTTGCATTGCTTTATCCTCATCAGTTGTTGTAAATAGTTCAACTGCTATTCTTGCATCACTTAATCTTCCAACTGCATTAATTCTTGGTGCAATTTGAAAGGCTATGCTATATGATGTAACATCTGTTATACCAGCTACATTCTTTAATGCCTTTATGCCACATTTTTCACTGTTTTGTAGCTTTTTAAGACCTTGACTTACAATAATCCTATTTTCTCCTGTAATTTCAACAATATCTGCAATTGTACCTATTGCACATATATCTAAAAGTTCTTCAAATCCAGACAAATTATACTTCATCCAAAGTGCTTGAACTAATTTAAAGGCAACTCCGCATCCAGCTAAATTTTTATTTGGATATGTACAGTCGTGTCTTTTAGGATTAATAACATATGTATCTGGTATTATCTCCTTACACTCGTGATGATCAGTAATTATAATATCCATTCCAAGTTCCCTTGCATACTTAACTTCTTCTACTGCAGTAATTCCACAGTCAACAGTTATAATTAAATCTGTTGCAAGCTGTTTAATGTAATCTATTGCATCTTTATTTATTCCATATCCTTCGTTTAATCTATCAGGAATATAAAAGGACACATCTACCCCTAATTTTCTTAAGGCTCTTATAAGTATTGATGTACTGGTTATACCGTCAACATCATAGTCTCCGTATATAACAATCTTTTCTCCCTTTTTATTGCAGTATCAATTCTTTCAACTGCCCTATCCATATCCTTCAATAGATATGGATTTAAAAGGTTTTCTATTTTAGGGTTTAAAAAATCAAGAGCCTCTTTGGATAGACTTATTCCTCTTGAATTCAATAGAGCGTTAATTATTCTGTTTTTGTGAAGATTCTGGTTAACGTGTTCTACTTTTTTATAACCCACTTCTTCATAACACTTTTCCCCTCATTTTAGTTGAAACATATATATTATAAATTAGATATGAAACTATTTCAATGGGGGAAAGAAAAAATAGTCAGGATAAACCTGACTGTTTTATGCCATTTTCTTTTCATTCCATATATACCAAATTGGGCTTGCTATAAAAATTGATGAATATGTTCCACTTAATATACCAACAATAAGTGGAAGAGCAAATTCTTTTATTGAAGATACACCAAGAATATAAAGTGCAGTTATAGTAAATAGAGTTGTTAAAACTGTATTTATAGATCTTGTTATTGATTGAGATATACTTGCATTAACAAGTTCTCTTCTACTACTATAAATACCTTTTTACTGTTTTCTCTTATTCTGTCAAAAACAACTATTGTATCATTTATAGAATAACCTAACACCGTAAGAATAGCAGCTATAAAACTACTATTTACAGGAATTTGTAAGAATACATAAATAGCTATAGTTATTAAAAGGTCGTGCACTAAGGCAATTACTGCTGCTACACCAAACTTAAATTCAAATCTTAATGATATATATATAAGCATTAATGCAACTGCCACTATTGATGAATATATTGCATTTTTTCTTAATTCTTTTCCTATTGATGGACCTATTCTGTCTGTATATCTTGGCTTTTCTTCCTTTAGGTTTAATGATTCTTTTATTTCTTTATAAAGCTTTGGAATTTGTTCATCTGTTATAGCATTCCCTCTTATGTTTACTTCATCAGTACCTACCTTTTGCACCTGAGCTGATGGATCGTACTTTGCAGATATTTTTCTTATCTCTTCTAAAGTACTATTATCTGGTTCTTTATCCATTTTTACTACAACTACAGTTCCGCCTTTAAAATCTATACCTAAATTTAGACCCTTAAAGGCCCACATTAACATTCCAACAATTATTATTGAAAGTGATATAGAAATCCAAACTTTTGATCTCTCTACTACCTTTATCATCTAAATCCCTCCCCTTATGCTCCATACATTTTTTGTTGTCTATCCAATTTGAATTAACAAAGTTTTTCAATAGGAACTTTGTTACAGTAATTGCTGTAAATAGTGAACATACTACACCTGTCACAAGGGTAAGGGCAAAACCTTTAACTTGACCTGCACCAAGCCACATTAAAACTAAACCTGCAATAATTGTTGTTATGTTTGAATCTAATATTGATGGTAATGCTCTGCTAAAACCTGCATCAACTGCAGTTCTTAATGATCTTCCAAGTTTTAATTCTTCCTTTATTCTTTCAAATATTAAAACGTTAGCATCAACAGCCATACCTATTGATAGTAATAAACCTGCAATACCTGGTAAAGTAAGTGTTGCTTTTAAAACAGTCGTAAATATAAGCATTGTAAGCATTATATAAACTGTAAGTGCAAGGTCTGCAATTATTCCTGGAATTCTGTAGTATATTGCCATAAATATCATTACTAATAATATACCTATTACGGCTGCCTTTTTACTTGTTGGAATTGCATCTGCACCAAGTGAAGGTCCTATTGTTTTTACTGTAGCAGGAACAAGTTCTACAGGCAGTGCTCCTGACTTGATTATTCCTGCAAGTCTCTTTGCCTCTTCAATATCTTTACTTCCTTCTATTATTGCCTCTCCTGTTGTTATTACACTCTTAACAACTGGGGCTGATACAAGCTCATCATCCATATAGATTGATATAACTTGACCTACGTATTTTTCTGTTGCTTCTGCAAACTTCTTTGTTCCCTTTTCATTTAACTTTAGCTGTACAACAGGTTGATTTGTTTGTTGATTAACACCAACTGTCGCATCCTTTATATCTTCTCCTGTTATAACTACATCATTATTTGGGCCTTTAAATGTCAATTTACCTGTTTTTCCTATTTGCTTAAGTGCATTTTCTGCATCATATACACCTGGAATTTCTATTCTTATTCTATTTTGTTGTGTTATTGTTACAACTGATTCATTTACACCTAATGCATTAACTCTTAACTCAATTAGTTCTTTTGTTCTTTCTATAGTTTCCTTTGAAACATTATCTCCCTTTATTTCCTCTTCAATATAGACTCCACCTTTAAGATCAAGTCCTAATTTTGTTATTTCTCCTATTGAACTTATCTTATAATCACCTACTATAAGTCCTGATGATAGTATGTAGGCAAAAAGAACAATCAACACAGCTGAAATTAAAAACTTTAATCTGCTTTTTGTCTTTACTTGCATTTAGAATCCCCTTTCAGATTACAACAATCTTGCATCATTAATTACAAGTTGAAAGTTTGTGTTTAAGAATGCAGCAGCCTTTCTACACATCATCATTCTGGCTAAGAAAATCTCAAAATACTCCATAACAGGACATATTTCTATATTTATCTTAAGATTTAATCTTATAATTCTTTCATCTTTAATAATTTCAACCTCTGACTTTTCTGCTGCATAGTTAACTCTGTCGTGTATATCAAATGTAGCAAATTCCTTATTTCTCACCCTCCCTCTATGTACGTCTGTTTTATCTGCTATAATTAGTGCAGCCGCAATATCATTTACAGGATGACCATACTCTTCTTCGTGATTACCTATTGCCGATGCAATATATGCAATTTCATTATAGTCCATTCCCATTTCCTTTAAAATTCTCATTGCAAGAATTGCACCGGTTTGTCCGTGATCGTGTCTGCTTACCACATTACCAATGTCGTGCAAAAACCTGCAATTGCTGCAAGTTCAACTTCTCTATCTGAATATCCTAATTTTTTTAAGATATTCGAAGCAATGTTAGATACTATTGTCGAATGTCTTAAACTATGTTCGGTAAAGCCCATTGAACCTAAAAATTTGTCACCCTGTTCCATATAGGTCTTAACTTCTTCATTATTTTTTACATCAATTAATGTAACCATAGCTCCACCTCTTATATTTATTCTACGTAAAATTTAAAATTCCTGCTAATTTTAGTAAAAGAATTTTAAATTATAAAAGGGATAGACCCCCTTTTATTCTTACTTATAGTCTTGAGCAAGGTTCATATAATTTATTGCTGACTGCTTTATATGTTCAACCTCTTCTTCAGTAAGCTGTCTTACAACCTTTGCTGGAGTTCCCATTACCAAACTTTTAGGAGGTATTTCTTTCCCTTGAGTAACTACTGAACCTGCTGCTACTATTGAGTCTTCACCAATAATTGCACCATTTAATATAACTGCTCCCATACCTATAAGGCATCTATCCTTTACCTGTGCACCGTGAACTATTGCATTATGTCCTATAGTTACATAGTCACCAATTATAGTTGGGGCATTTTTATCCGAATGAAGTACACATCCGTCCTGTATATTAACACATTTTCCTATAGAGATTTTATTTATATCTCCTCTTAGAACCGCCCTATACCATATACTACTTCCTTCTTTTACTTCAACATCACCAATAACATCTGCCGATTCTGCTACAAATACATCCTGTGCAATTTTAGGAAGTTTTTCAAAATAGTTTCTTATCATAATTATTCCTCCATAAGTTTAGCTTTTATAGCTATTGCACATTCAACTCTCTTCTTCATCATTTGGCATCCAAGTTCGTATGGAACGTGTATATCTTTATTAAAGCTGTAGTTGTTTGCTTGACATCCTCCAGAACAATAAAATCTCGCCCAACATTCCATACATTTAGGCTTATTATATATATGTCCATTTTTAAAGGTTTTTATTAGTTCTTTATTTGATATTCCATCAAATACATTACCTAACTTAAATTCTTCATTTCCAACAAACTGATGGCAAGGATATATATCTCCATCTGGAGTTACTGCAACATACTCATATCCTGCACCACAACCAGAAATTCTTTTATATACACAAGGACCTCCATTAACATCTATGTTGAAATGATAGAATTTAAATCCTTTTCCTTGTTTTTGTCTATTAACTATTTCATCTGCCAATTTATCGTATTGTTCAAATATTGTATCTAAATCCTCTTCTCTTAAAGAAAGGGGTGCTTGTCTTCAAGAACAACAGGTTCGATTGATATTTCCTTAAAGCCTTCGTCTGCAAGCATCATAACATCATTATAAAAATCTAAGTTTTCTCTTGTAAAGGTACCTCTTACATAATATTGTTTTCCATCTTTTCTCTTCTCTACCATTGCCTTTATCTTGGGTAAAATGTCGTCAAAGGTTCCTGTACCATCATATCTTATTCTAATATTATCATTAACTTCCTTTCTTCCATCTATACTTAAAACTACATTGCCCATATTTTCATCTATAAAATCCATTATTTCATCATTTAACAATGTAGCATTTGTAGTTATAGTAAATCTTATGTTTTTCCCTGTTTCCTTTTCTCTTTTTCTTGCATATTCAACGATTTCTTTTACAGTCTTAAAATTCATCAGGGGTTCTCCACCAAACAAATCAATTTCTACGTTTTTTCTTGGGCCTGCATTTTCTATAACAAAATCTACCGCTCTTTTACCTACTTCTGGTGACATAAGCTTTCTTTCACCTTTATAATCTCCCTCTGAAGCAAAGCAGTATTTACATTTTAAATTACAGTCGTGTGCTATATTTAAACACATAGCTTTTATATAGGATGGTCCATTATCATTCAATATTATATTTTTATATGGATCTTCTGTATATAATAATCCTTCTTCCTCTAACTGCATTATTTCATCATATGCTTCCTTTATTTGTTCCTTTGAATATTTATTTTGTAAATTTATTATGATTTCATCTAAAGTATTTGATTTATAGTGATCTAATACATCATAAACTATATCATCTACAACGTGAATTGCTCCACTATTTACGTCTATTACTATATTCATTCCCATTTGTCTAAATTTGTGTAATTTCAACGTTTTTTCCTCCTTATATTATAGTTAAAAAGCAGTAACATAAGTTACTGCTACAGATTATCTATTCTCGCATTCAAGGTTTGCAACTGTACAAGAAGTTTTACAAGCTGATTGGCATGAGTTTGCACACTCTTTGCATCCTGGTTTTGCTATGCTGTTCTTAAGAGCACCCATGTTTATTGTCTTTATATGCTTCATGTCTACTCCTCCTTTTATTATGCTTTACACTTTTATGATTATAACACAATAAAATACTATACTCAAGAGTAAAAAGTATTTTGTGCATAAATTGTTAATATTAGCTTGGCTAAACATATTTTATTTATCTGTCTGACAATATTATACCAATAAGCCCTGAAAAATACCAATAGCTAAAGACATAATTAACATTATTATTAATCCTTTAAAATGAATATTTCCTTTTGTACAAACAAAGATACCATCCCAACTACAACCATATAAAGTATTCCAATTACTCCTCCGTGTAAATATCCCTTTGTCTTAATCTTAAAACATCCATATAAAGATGCATAAACAATACTAAGTACTGTTATTATGAAAGTTACTGTATCAATATGTTTGGGATCTAAATTAGAATAATGGAATACAATAGCTGTAATTAAAAGCAATAGAATTGATAAAATAATTCCCCTTATAATTGATTTTAAATAAATCATTGTAATGTTTTCTTTTATATCTTGCTTTGACATTAAACCACCCCCATATTAATTATATGAGGGTAGTTTTATTATTTATGATTAAAATGTCCACTTACCTTCGTTATATCCATACTTTTCAAAGAATTCCTCTTTAAAATCAAGAAGCCTATCCTCCATAATTGCCTGTCTTACATCTTCCATAAGCTTTAACAAGAATCTTAAATTATGTATTGTTGTTAATCTTGCACCAAGTATTTCTTTTGCCTTAAACAAATGTCTTATATATGCTCTTGAATAATTTCTACAAGCATAACAATCGCATTCTTCATCTAATGGTCTAAAATCCTCTGCATATTCTGCATTTCTTACAACAAGCTTACCCTTACTTGTAAATACAGTTCCGTTTCTTGCAATTCTTGTTGGCAGAACACAATCAAACATATCTACTCCTCTTATAACACCCTCTAATAGAGCATCTGGACTTCCTACACCCATAAGGTATCTTGGCTTATTTTCTGGAAGCAGATGAACTGTCCAATCAAGAACCTCATACATTATATCCTTTGGTTCTCCAATACTTAGTCCTCCAACAGCATATCCAGGGAAATCTAATTTTATCATTTCTCTTACACTTTCTTCTCTTAAATCTCTATACATTCCACCTTGTATTATTCCAAATAAAGCTTGCTTTTCAGTATTATTGTGAGCCTTCAGACATCTTTCTGCCCATCTTATAGTTCTGTAAAGTGAATTTTTAGCATAATCATAATCACAAGGATAAGGCAGACACTCGTCAAAGGCCATAATAATATCAGCCCCTAATGCATTTTCAATCTCTATTGCCTTTTCTGGTGAAATAAAATGTTTTGATCCATCAATATGAGATCTAAAGGTAACACCTTCTTCTGTTATATCCCTTAGCTGGCTTAAGCTAAATACTTGAAATCCTCCACTATCTGTAAGTATTGGTCTATCCCAGTTCATAAATTTATGTAGTCCGCCAGCTTTTTCAACCAATTTTTCACCAGGCCTCATATAAAGATGATATGTATTACTTAAAATTATTTGTGCTCCTATCTCCTTTAATTCCTCTGGAGTCATTGTTTTTACTGTAGCTTGCGTTCCTACAGGCATAAATATAGGTGTCTCAATAACTCCGTGTGGTGTATGTAATCTTCCTAATCTTGCTCCAGACTGTTTACAAGTTTTAATAAGTTCATATCTTATTGCTCCCATATTTCTCCTCCTACTTTATAAACATTGCATCTCCAAAACTAAAGAATCTGTATTTTTCTTTAACTGCAGTATTATAGGCATTTAATATGTTTTTGCGGCCTGCCAATGCACTTACAAGCATAATAAGTGTTGATTCTGGTAAATGGAAGTTAGTTATAAGAGCATCTACACATTTAAATGTGTAACCAGGATAAATAAAAATATCAGTCCAACCGCTTTGTGGCTTTATTAATCCATTTTCATCAGCTGCCGTCTCTAACGTTCTACAGGATGTAGTTCCTACTGCGATTATTCTTTTTCCATTCTTTTTTGTAGTATTTATAATTTGTGCATTTTCATCATCAATCATATAAAATTCAGAATGCATTTTATGCTCTAATATATTTTCCACCTTAACTGGCCTGAAGGTTCCAAGTCCTACGTGTAAGGTTAAATATGCAATTTTAACGCCTTTATTCTTTATTTTTTCTAAAAGTTCGTGTGTAAAATGCAACCCAGCAGTTGGTGCCGCAGCCGAACCCTCAACCTTTGAATAAACGGTTTGATATCTTTCCCTATCCTTAAGTTCTGCCTTTATATAAGGCGGAAGTGGCATATTTCCTAATCTATCAAGTATTTGTTCAAAAATACCGTCATATTTAAACTCTATAATTCTTCCACCTGATTCGGTATTTTCTAAGACCTCACAGCGTAATTCTCCATCACCAAAAACAAACTTTGAGCCAATTTTTGCTTTTTCCCTGGTTTTACTAACGTTTCCCATTTATCCTTATCTATTCTTTTAAAAGAACAAATTCTACGTTTGCCCCTGTATCTTCCTTTACTCCAAACAATCTTGCTGGAATTACTCTACTATTATTTAAAACTAAGCAGTCACCTTCATTTAAAAAATCTATAATATCTCTAAAAATTCTATGCTCAATCTCACCTGTTTTTTATCTAAAACCATTAGCCTTGACATATCTCTTGGCTCAATTGGTGTTTGTGCAATAAGTTCCTCTGGCAAATCAAAATAAAAGTCCTTTACATTCATCAAATCACCTCTAAATATAAAGTTAGTAATTAGTACAATTATTATTCATCATTTTTTGTATATTTAAGTGTTTGTATGCTGCTTCTGTGGCTATTCTTCCCCTTGGGGTTCTGCTTATAAAACCAATCTGTAATAAATAGGGCTCATATACATCCTCTATAGTATCGCTTGATTCGCCTATGCAGTAGGATAACGTTTCAAGCCCAACTGGTCCTCCACCAAATTTATTTATTATTGTTAAAAGCATCTTCCTATCTAAATTATCTAAACCTAATGAATCTACATCTAACATATCTAATGCCTTAACGGCAATTTCATAATTTATAACACCATCACCTTTAACCTCTGCAAAATCTCTAACCCTCTTTAATAATCTATTTGCTATTCTTGGTGTTCCTCTTGATCTTTTTGCTATTTCAGCTGCTCCCTCTAAAGTAATTTCAGTTTTTAATATCTTTGAGGAACGCATAATTATTTGTGTTAAATCCTCAACATTGTAATACTCAAGCCTGCATATTACCCCAAATCTATCTCTAAGCGGTGAAGTAAGCATACCTGCCCTTGTTGTTGCACCAATTAATGTAAACCTTGGTAAATCAATTCTTATTGAACGAGCACTGGGCCCCTTTCCAATTATTATATCAAGTGCAAAATCCTCCATAGCAGGATATAATATTTCTTCTACACTCCTATTTATTCTATGTATTTCATCAATAAAAGCACATCATTCTCACCTAAATTGGTAAGAATAGCTGCCAAGTCTCCCGCCTTTTCTATTGCAGGTCCAGACGTAATTCTAAGCCCTGCTCCCATCTCATTTGCAATTATTGCAGCAAGAGTTGTCTTACCTAATCCTGGAGGACCATATAATAATACGTGATCTAAGGATTCTCTTCTATTTTTAGCCGCCTTTATAAAAATGTCAAGTTTTTCTTTAACTTCACTTTGTCCTATATACTCACTCAATGTTTTAGGTCTTAAACTTCCCTCAATATCTATATCTTCATATTTAAGGTTTGAAGCTACTATTCTATCCTCCAACTATATTCACCTAACCTTTCATTAACACCTTAAGCGAAAGCTTTATTATTTCCTCAATTGAATTAGCTTGATTTAATACCTTTGAAACTGCATAAAAAGCCTCTTTTCTTGAATAACCTAAGGCCATAAGTGCACCAATTGCCTCATTTTCATCCAGACCGCTTAAATTTATAGGTTCCTCATCCTGGTCTCTTTGTGTTAAATCAACATCTTTAAACTTATCCTTCAACTCTAAAATTATTCTTTGAGCAGTTTTTTACCTACTCCCTGTGCCTTTACAATCATTTTTTCATTGTTTGTAACTACTGCTAAAATAAAATCAGAAGCAGTAACTGTTGATAAAATTGAAATTGCAGCCTTTGGTCCTACTCCAGATACCGAAATTAGCATTTTAAATATATTCAATTCTTCTTTATTTAAAAAACCAAAGAGTACATTTTCGTCCTCTTTAATTTGCTGATAGGTATATATTTTAACTTTTTCCATTTTGTTATGTAGTTTTTGAATGTCTCTATTGGTCATACAAATTTTATACCCGATATCATTGCAATCTAAAACAACTCCATCCTCAAGAATTTCATCTATCATTCCCTTTATGTAGTATATCATATATTTCACCTCATCTCATTATAAAAAATTGCTCATATTGTTTGTATGTGCGTGACAAATTGCAATAGCAAGTGCATCTGCAACATCATCTGGTTTTGGTATTTCCTTTAAATTTAATAATATCTTTACCATCTGTTGTATTTGCTTTTTATCAGCTCGTCCATATCCTACAACTGCTTGTTTAACCTGAAGAGGAGTATATTCGTAAATAGGTATTTTATTTTTTGTGCTGCTAAAACAGCCACTCCTCTTGCTTGCCCTACAACAATTGCTGTTTTTGCGTTTTGATTAAAAAATAGTTCTTCTAAAGCAAATGCATCTGGTCTATAAGTATTTATTATTTCATTTAGCTCATCATATATTATTTCAAGCCTTTGAGGCACAGTATTCTTTGTTGTAGTAGTAATTGCTCTATATTCTAAAACATTAAATTTATTTTGTTTATGTTCTATAATACCTATTCCAACAATTGCAATACCTGGATCTACACCTAATATTATCATATAATCCTCCTGTACGAAAATTTGTTCGAATTTGATTATAGCAGAAAAAAGAGGATGCAAAGTCTTTGCATCCTATGAATCTAAATCTTCAAGTATAAAGTCCTCCATCTCCTCATAAGTTCGTTTTATTACTCCTCTTTTCAAATCTTCTTGCTCCTGTTGAGGCAAGCTTTCTATATTTATTTCTGTTTCTTCCTTTAACTTTAAATTTCCATATTCATCTGTTTGATAGATATATACCTTTCCTTCGTTTGCAAGTGCTATAAAAACATTTGGTGGCCAAGTATTATCAATATTCTTAGAAATAACAACCCTTTCTGAAGTAAAATATTCAACATTATATCCTTGTCGTCTAAAATAGTTTTCTGCATATTCCTTGTTAGCACCAAGTAGTTCTTCATTAGGAACAATTATTTCTTCAAGAGAAAAATAACCTGCCTTTGTATAAACATCCTTTTTTATAATCTTTGTCTTTTCATTTATTATATTTTCAGGCAATTGAAGGGTTGTTTTTGCGACAACATTATCCTTCTTGGTTTGTTTTTCAACATACCTTTGCATTGTGTAATAACCTGTAAAAAACTTGCTATAGATAATAATATAATAGCTATGAATATGTAAACTCTTCTATAAAGCATAATATCCCTCCTTAGAGGGATATTATAACCAATAACATACTATTTTATTCATATTTATCCAAAATTATTCTCCCCATCCTTCAGGGAACTCTGCATTGTGCCATACATTTTGAACATCGTCATTTTCTTCAAGCTTATCAAGCATTTTTTCAAACTTTTCTGCAGCTTCTCCACTTATGCTTGCATATGTTGTTGGAACCATTGACACTTCCGCTGATGCAAATTCTATTCCATTCTTTTCCAATGCTTCTCTTACAGTAGAGAAATCCTCTGGAGATGTTAATATTTCATAAACATCTTCCTCTGATGAAAAGTCTTCTGCACCAGAATCAAGTGCCATCATCATTAGTTCATCTTCATCAATATCTTCCTTCTTCTCCACTATAAGTACTCCCTTCTTTTCAAATAAGAAGGAAACACACCCTGTTGTACCTAAATTTCCACCATACTTTTCAAATGTATGTCTTACTTCACTTGCTGTTCTATTTCTGTTGTCAGTAAGTGCCTGCACAATAACTGCAACACCGTTTGGACCATATCCTTCGTAAACTATCTCCTCATAGTTTACATTTCCTAATTCTCCTGAAGCTTTTTTATGGCTCTTTCTATATTATCCATAGGCATATTATTTGCCTTAGCCTTTGCTATTGCATCTCTTAGTCTTGAATTTGCTTCAGGATTTGCTCCACCTTCCTTAACTGCAACAGCTATTTCTTTTCCCAGCTTTGTAAATATTTTGGCTCTTATTGCATCTTGTTTACCTTTTCTATGCTTTATGTTAGCCCATTTTGAATGACCAGCCATTTTCTTTGCCCCCTTAACTTAAAATCCGAATATATATTTTACCACGTTAGTTACATATTTTCAAGATATGAGGGCTCTAAGGTGAACTGCCACCATTTATAAAATAGTTGACTACTATGGCAAATTAAAATTCAACCAAAACACATTTACTATGAACAACTTGCATTCCATAATTCTTTGCCTTTTCAATTACCTCAAAGCTTTCAGCACCTGGCTGAAACCAAACATATTTAATTCCAACTTCCGCTGCCTCGTCAATATATTTTTCACCTCTTACAGGATTTATAACCATATTTATAGCCTCTGGACTTTCTGGTAAATCCTTAAGAGAAACATAGGTTTTTGTCCATCAACTTCCTTTCCAGAAGGATCTACTGGATAAACATCATATCCTTTGTTCTTTAAAAATTATATATCTTGTAAGCAAATTTTTCTTTATTTGAAACACTTCCTATTACAGCCCAAATCTTTTTATTTTTAAATTCATCTATCATACTGGCACCTCCATAATCTTACCCTCTTCATCAATAAAGCAGGTAACACCTTCTTCTTTTAATTTTATTATATCATTACCATTAAACATTTCAATCAAATCTTGTCGAATTTTCTGAAATTCATTGTTAAATGCCATTATTTCTAAAGTTACTATTTCAGTAAACTCTGTATTTTTTATTATTATATTTCTTTTACTTAAGTAGTTACTTAGTTTCCCATATTTATCATAATCACAAGCAATTTCAAATACCACTGCTTCTGATTCCCTAACTTTACCTGCTGCATCCACACCCTGCTTGCAGGATGCCCCATAGGCTCTTACAAGTCCACCAGCACCTAAGAGAATTCCACCAAAATATCGCGTTACGACAACTGCAACATTATTCAAATTTTCTCTCTTTAAAACCTCAAGCACTGGCGGCCCTGCAGTACCCTGTGGTTCTCCATCATCAGAATATCTCATTGAAATTCCATTGTTAGTGATATAGGCATAAACATTGTGGGTTGCATCCTTATATTTTGTTTTTATTTCATTTATAAAGCTCATTGCTTCATCTTCATTTAAAACCCTTTTTATGTTACAGATAAAAATAGAACGTCTTTCCTCCATCTCTACTTCTACTTGTCTTTTTACCGTAAAAAATCCTTAGCCATTACAATTACTCCCTTCAATTTCCTTTATAGCTGTCTCTGCTGCTTTTATAACATATTCCTTTTCATTTTTATCCTTCAATATATTTTGTAAATATTTGACTGACTTTTACTTTTTATTTTTCCAAGTGCCTTTATTGCATATTGTTTAACCTGAGGTCTTTTATCTGTCAGAACAGAAATCAAGGCGTCCTCTGATTCCTTAGCCTCTATTTTACCTAAGGATGAACAACATATTCTTTTTATATTACCATCGGTGCATTTTAAAAAGGTCATAATAGACTGAATAGCTCTTTTGGATTTCAATTCTCCAAGTAACCATATAAGGAAAAGACATTCATCTCTTGTGACTGAAAAAGATTTTCAATAGCATACTTTTCAATAGCCCTTCTTTTTCATCATCTAACTCCTCAAGAAGAAGAACTCTTTCTTTTTATTACACTTAAATAAGTTGTTAATTATCTTCTGTGGATTTTCGCCTAATTCCTGTGTTCTATATTTAATTCTACATTCTATTATTTGTCTTTCAACTGTAATTTTATCAATCCCCTGATTTTTGATATGACATTAATACTTTTTCCTTCTTTATAAAGAAGATAGCTAATATCAGCATCACTTAATAAATCAATATTATCCCAAGATAAATTCTTCATAATATCACCTAATTTTACATAAACATATTTGTAATTATCAATTTAATATGATAATATATTTAAAGAAATTTATCAATGTTGGAGGTGTAAACAATGATAACTAAGGATATGGGAATAATAGAAATAGTTAACAAGTATCCTGAAACAGCTGATGTATTCTTCAAGTATGGAATGCACTGCTTAGGTTGTATGGCTGCAAGATTCGAAACCCTTGAACAAGGTGCTCTTGCTCACGGTATCGATGTTGAAGCTATGGTAAAGGACTTAAATGAAGCAATAAAGAAGTAATTTAATACATAAAAAGTGCCAAGAACTTTGTTTCAAGGCACTTTTTATTATATAAATTTAAAAATATTACCTTTTTACATTTAAAATAAACTTCCTTCATTTTCTCTATTGCAAACTTCAATTCTTCCTTACTACAAGTACCAAAACTCATCCTAAAGTAATTGGTATTTATATCATCTAAATAAAATGCACTGCCTGGTGCAATTGTTATCCCTTCATCCTTTAATAGACTTGCATATATAGATGAATCCATATCAATTTTGCACCACAGGTTTATACCTCCATTAGGTTCTACAAAATCTATAAAATTAGCATTTTCTTTAATGTATTTAACTACAAAATCGTATTTATCTTTATATTTACCTATTAAAAAGTTTATATGTTTATGCCATAATCTTTTTCTTAAATATAAATCGAAGGCCCTCTGCATAAGGCCAGAAGTTGATATATCTGTTGAATACTTTACACTTTGTATATCCATACTCATATTATTAGGAGATATTATGTATCCCAATCTTATACCAGGCATAAAAATCTTTGAAAAACTTTTTAAATAGATAACTCTATTGTTTTTGTCAATAGATTTTATGGGAAGGGTACTTTCTCCATAAAACCTTAATTCAGACATATAATCATCTTCAATTATATAAAAACCATATTTGTTTGCTAAATAAATAAGATTGAGTTTTGTATCCTCTGAGTATGTATAGCCAGTAGGGTTTTGAAAATTTGTCATTATGTATAACAATTTTATTTTATTCTTTTTAGCAACATCCTCTAAAATACCTAAATTAATCCCATCTTGCTCAATTGGTACTTCTATAACATTGGCTCCTCTTGACCTGAACACAGCAACAGCTCCAGTATAAGTTGGGCATTCGACAACAACATTATCACCAAACTTTAAAAGGGTTTTTGAAATAATATCTATACCCTGCTGTGCTCCAGATATAATACTTATATCGTTTATATTTGCTTCTATCCCCATCTCCTTTGAATATTCACGCAAACTCTCTCTAAGGGGAAGATATCCCTTGGGTTCTTGATATGTAAAGGCAAACCCACCATCTCTATCTAATACCTCATTTATAACATTTTTAAATTCTTCTACAGGAAAATAGTTTGGATTTGGCATTGAATTGGATAGATTTACCTTTGTATCTTCATTTTTTTATATTCTATTTTTGTATGAGTTTCTTGTTTTGAAATTTTATTGCCTCTAACAAAGGTTCCACTTCCAACCTTTGAATAAACTAAACCTTCCTGTTCAAGCATTCTATAAGCATTAACAATTGTAACATTATTAACTCCTATACTTTTGAAAGTTCCCTTATAGATGGAAGTTTTTCATCTGCCTTTAAAGTTCCTATCTCTATTAATTTTTTAAATTCCTCAAAAACCTGTACATATAGAGGTTCTACGCTATTTTTATTTACCGATATAGGATAGTGCTTCTTCATATAATCCCTCTACTTTCTTAAAAGAAAACTGATGTTGTCCCTTCTCCAACGTGGCTTCCTATTGCTGCACCGATTTCATATATTACAAATTCCTTAATGTTAAACTCCTTTTGTATTTCATCCCTAAGTTGCATACAAAAATCAATATTGTTAGAAAAGTTCATACCTATTACTTGGTTTTCTAAGTCGTATCCTCTTTCCTTCATTGTTTCAATAACCTTTTTAATTATACCCTTCTCCCCCTTACCTTATCATAAGGGATTATGTATCCATCACTAAATTGTAGAATTGGCTTTACATTCAAAAGAGTTCCAATTGCCGCCTGTGCTGTTGAAATTCTTCCTCCTCTTTTAACATATCAAGATTTCCAACCGCAAAAATATGTTCCATTCTATCCCTCATATATATTACCCTGTCTACAATCTCCTGCAATGTTTTACCTTGTTTAACCATTAAAGCTGCTTCTCTTACGATTAAACCTAAACCAACAGAGGCTCCCTTTGAATCAATAACTGTAATGTCCTCGGTTTCAAGCATATCCTTTGCAATGCACGCTGATTGATACGTACCACTTAATCTTGAAGAAAATGCTATATATAGAATATGATATCCCTTTTCTAAATACTCTTTAAAAGCTTCAACAAATCTTGAAGGAGGTATCTGAGATGTTTTAGGTAAATCCTTTTAGTCCTTAACTTTTCATAAAACTCCTTTGTTGTAATTGTAACTCTATCTTCATATATTTCATCCCCAAAGGCTACAGTCATAGGTATCATTTCAACATCTAATTCCTTTAGATAATCCAAGTCCAAATCACAGGCACTATCTGCAAATATTTTTATACTTTTCATAATATTACCTCCTGTTTATTAGTAACAAGTATTATTATACATCAACCTATGCTGTATATACAATCTCATCTATTAGGTATTCTTCACCATAAGTTGTATATTTTCTTGTTATCTCATTAATTATTCCTTTTTCAGCCAACTTGTTTAGAACCTTACTTAAGTCTCCATCAATTTGCTTAAATAGTGGTAAACTCCTTATTTCTTGAACAGATAAAGGTCTTTGTGTTGTTTTTAAAACTTCTATAATTGGAGTACATAAAACTTCTATATTATCTTCAATAAAATCTTCCGCCATCCTTAAAACTTTTTCTACTCTTTGTTTAATATCTCCGCCTTCTGTCAATTCATCAAACATATCCTTAACTGATAAGTCCATATTCACTGCAAAGGATAGTATATCTTTATCTGTCATATGTCCCTTTACACTCATTAAAAGACGGGCATAATATTTTATAAGGTCTACACACCATTGATAGGCTGTTTCATATTTATGTGTTATTAAGTATTTATTTACGTAATGAATTGAATTTAACAGATTTGATAGTATTTCTATATTTCTTATATTTCTTTCTCTATCTGTATAAAATTTTATTTCATTTAATACCATCATTAATTCATTATCTAAGCAAAACAATATCTTTCCACTAAAAACCGCTTTATGGAAAGTTCCACCCTTTAAATAATTGTTGTACTCTTCTATAAATATATCCCTTGATACATATTGAATATTAATCTTTATATTTGCATACCTTGTTTGTATTATTTCATTCTTATTTTGTTCCTTTGTAATAACGAAAAAGTCAATATCCGATTTCTCCCATATATCACCATTTACCAAGCTCCCATATATCATCGCACACAATATATTTGAGTTTGACTTTAACTTTTTTCTACACTTAAATACGCCTCTTGATATAATCTTATGTTCATCACTCCACCCCCAACTTTAATAGTTTAAACTAAAAAATTTTATATAATTATAGCAAAAAAATAGAAACAAACAATTTATTCTTTAACTTTATCTACTTTAACTATAATAGTTTTATTACAACCTTCACAAAAACAATAGTGATTGCAATATATATCCTTTGCTTCCTCTAATGTTTTTGTTCAAGATTTAAAGCATAATCATCATAATAATATTCAACCTTATCCAATATCTTCATAGGTTTTTGCAACTTGGACATATAGCCACATAATCAATAATACCATTGCATACTGGACATACAAACATTTTATCATCTCCTAAATCTTTTGATTCGAATTAACCCAACTATGAATATTACAATAGAAGCCAAACCTAATGATGTAAATACAGGGCTAAAAAGTACTTTACTTTAAAATAAACATAGGGAAAAGTAAAAAATCCTTTAGCCCAAAATTTTCTTTTTACCAATGGCAAGAGTGTATTTTCCACCCTTTGTAGTAGAATATACCGCAATTATATACTTACCACTTTTGTTTATAATACCATTTATAGATTGTGCCTTAATATATTTTGTCTGAGTAAACTTCTCATAAAACTCATTGTTGTAGTCCTTAGGGTATACAACATTTATTACTCCATAACCTTTAGGAACATTAAAAGGCACGTCGTGTTTTACTGAAAATTCTTTGCTTATTATTGCAAAATTAGGTTCAAACCCTATATTCTTTTTTATTTTGGGAACAAGCATTTCTATATAAAAGTTTTCCCCTTCCTTCCCTTCAAATTCATAAAAATCTACATCATTTTTATCATCAAGTGAAACATAGATAGCATATGAAATGGTATGATTATCAATTGTTATTGGAGATGTAATTGTTGTATCCCTTTTTTCAAATATTGGTTTATGGGCTGTTACTATTGTTATTGTGCTAAATATTAATAAAAAGAGTAATACACATATTTTCTTTTCATTTTTTACTCCTCCTTTCCTTTAATTAAATATATTCATTATTTTATTTTTTATACAACATTAAATAAAAAACACCATACTGGTGTTTTTTATTTAAAAAGTCTCTCTATATCTATCCATTATCTTACCAAAAATTTCAACAGTTGTAGGTGGAGTATATGATATAGCATTTGCTCCTGCAAGTATAGTTTCTCTTATTGTTTCTTCTGTCGGTCCACCTGTTGCAATTATTGGTACAGTTGGGAACTGTTCTCTTATTCTTCTTACAATGTTTGCAGTATTCTTTGCACCTGAAACATTAAATATAGTTGCACCTGCCTCAAGTCTTTCCTTAAAGTTTTCCCTTTCTGAGACTACAGTAACAACAATAGGTATGTCTATAGTTTCTCTCATCAATTTTATTGTTTCATTTGAAGTTGGTGCATTAACAACAACTCCTATTGCACCTTGAAATTCAGCGTCAAGGGCTAAATTGACAACTCTTTTACCTGTTGTTATTCCTCCACCTACACCGCAAAACACAGGAACATCAGCCGACTGCATTATTGCGTGAGTAATTACAGGCTGTGGAGTAAAGGGATAAACAGCAATAACAGCATCTGCATTTGTATTTCTTATTATTGCAACATCGGTTGTAAAAACCAATGATTTTATTCTTTTCCCAAAAATAACTATACCACTTGCTTCTCTAATAACTGGAGGAACTTCAATCAAATGACTTCTTAACGAACCCTTAATTTCAGGTATAAATTTACCATTCATTATAATACCTCCCTTTTTAAATATCTTAAGCAAATAAGCCTTTAAATCTATAAAATAAAATATTTACTTTTACAAAAATTAATATTAAACAAACAGGAGATGATTTTATGCCTAACAATATAAAATTAACTTTATTATTATATATATTAATAATAAATTCTACAATATCTTTGTTTAAATATACCTTTTATGATATAACATCAAATTCAAAACCTACTAATAAAAAAGTTTGTTTAATTATTGTAGACGGTCTAAGATTAGATGCTATTAGCAATATGCCTTTTGTCGAAGGGTTAATAAAAAATAATAATGCTCAATTTACTGTTTCTATTTCTGACAAACCAACCTTATCAAGGGCTGGCTATATGCGAATTTTAACTGGTGCTCCTACCAACATTAGTGGTATTTCATCAAATAATCAACATATGCCTTCACCAATATTATCTGTATCGGATTTAGCAATAAAACAAAACCTAAAAACTGCTCTCTGTGGATATTTTTGGATAGATGAACTTTTCCCCTTTACATTTTACTATAAAAGAACATATTTTATTAGAGATGGTACTACCTTCCAAGATGCAATTTATTTAATTAAGAGTTATAGACCTGATTTTTTAATAGTTCACCCTATGTCAGTAGATAATTCTGGACATTCTTATGGAGGGAATTCTATACAATATAGAGAAACTTCAAAAAGATAGACTCTGATATATATAATCTATATACACTATTAAATACAAATAATTATGATATTATAATAACCTCTGACCACGGACATCAAAATTTTGGAGGACACACTAATTATGAAGAAAATACATTTCTAACTCCTTTTATTTTTATAAGCAACAACACCAAACTAAAATTACCAAAGTATATAAAACAAATAGATATTGCACCTACCCTATGCGATTTATTAGGAATTCCTAAAACTATATATATGACAGGAAATTCTCTTATTGAAAATGACAATATATTTCCAATAAGAAAAGCACACATTATAAACCCTATGCTCTCCTTTGAATACAATTTAAATTTATCCCTTTTTATAACAAATATACTACTTACAGTTCAACTTATCATTTATTTTTATTTTATTCATTTACTAAAACTTAAATTTTAATAAAAATATATCGAACTTTCAGATAATTAATTAATTAAATTTTACCATATAAATAATAAAAAAGGTAGAGATTTTCATAAAATTAACAATCTCTACCCAAATTTCTAAATGGCTGCCGAGGTAGGACTCGAACCCACACGTGCCTGATCCAGAGTCAGGTGCCTTACCATTTGGCGACTCGGCATTAACCTTACATAAATTATTATATATAAGATTTGTAAATTTTTCAATATGCAACTAATCAATTTGTAAATATTTCTTATATCTATTAATTATATCCTCTGTGGCCTCTACTAATATCTCAATCCCCTCTTCTTTGTATTCCTCTCTTTTAATACAATTTAAAGAATGTAGTTCTGATACAATTCTTGCATCTTTATAAGGTACAAGTATTGTTTCTTGAATAATAGAAGAAAATATTCTTTTCTCTACTTCTTTTAAAAACAAATCTAAATTAATCTCCTTAAGTGCCGAAATTTCAACAGTGTTTTGATATTTTGCCTTAATTGCACATAAATTTTCTTCCTTAGCAGCATCTATTTTATTGATAGCTAAAATCATTTCTTTATTTTGTGCTCCAATTTCCTTTAAAACTCTATTTACTGTTTCTATTTGAACCATTGCGTTTTCATTTGAACCATCAACCACGTGAACTATTAAATCACTTTCCACAACCTCTTCAAGTGTTGATTTAAAGGCTTCAACTAAATCGTGAGGAAGTTTTCTAATAAAACCTACAGTATCTGAAAAAAGTACATCTCTGCCACTTGGTAATGTAATAATTCTTGTTGTTGTATCAAGTGTTGCAAAAAGCATATTTGCTTCAAGAACCTTCTCTTTGTCTTTTCCATAAAGCTCACAAAGTTTATTTCTTAGCGTCGACTTTCCAACATTTGTGTAACCAACAAAGGCAACAACAGGTATTTCATTTTGTTTTCTTCTTTCTCTTTGAACACTTCTTATTTTTTTAACTCTTTCTAATTCGTTTTCTAAGTCGTAAATTCTTTCACGTATATGTCTTTTATCTATCTCCAATTTTTTCTCTCCTGGGCCTCTTGTTCCAATTCCACCACCGGTTCTCGATAAAACGTGACCTAACCCTATAAGTCTTGGTAATCTGTATTTTAACTGTGCAAGTTCAACCTGAAGTTTTCCCTCCATTGATTTTGCACGCTGTGCAAATATATCTAATATCAATGTTGTTCTATCTATGACTTTACAGCCAATAACCTCTTCAAGATTTCTTGTCTGAACTCCATTTAATTCATCATCAAATATAATAGTATCTGCCATTAAACTTTGTCTTAGAAGTGCTATTTCCCTTGCTTTACCAGAACCTATATAATAGGCTGGATCTATTTTAGCTTTATTTTGAATAACCTTATGAACAACGAAAGCTCCAGCAGTCTCTGCAAGTTCCTGCAATTCATCTAATGATTCTTCAACAGAATATCCGTCTTCTGATCTACAGCCCACCAAAATTACCCTTTCTTTTTCACTCTTTTGTACTTCGTGAGCTATATTTTCTATTTGTTTTCTATTTCATTTACAATATCTGAAAAACGTATATTTTCCATATCTTCTATACTATATGGTCCTTCCACAAAGGCCTCATTTTTTATCAACCCATCCTCTACCTTTAAATAGCCAAAGGAAAAACTTTTGGGGTTTCCATCTACTACGGCAACTGCTACCATTGTATCAAATTTCATTTCAATTAAAGCTGTAACATCAGGTACTGATAATCTTGAATCATCTGATAAATGAGTATGTATGCAACGTATTCCGTTTAACCCTCTTTCGCTTCTTTTTCGCTCATAAACTCAAGTGGTGCAGTAAAATTATCACCTACTAAAACATTTACTATTTTCCCTCTTCTATTTATGTATACTGCCACTTCACGACCTATTGCTTGTGATATTTCACAAACTATTTCCAAAATATTGGATGAAATTAAAATATCTTTTTCACAATTTAATTCATATAGTTCCTCAAGTCTATTTATATATTGTTTCTTTAAACCTTCTGTGTTTCCATATATCATATAATCATCCCCTTTTAAGATGTACTAAGTATTAATTATATCATCAACCCTTTAACCTCTCAAGATATAACAAATTTGTTGTTCATAAGTGTTTCTTCATAATCAGAGCTTCTTTAATGTTTGTAAGCAATCAATAAAAATTTATTATTTTTGCATAATAATAAAAACATTATAGATTAGTCTGATTAAATTTTACCCTTGAATTCTTGACTTTTTTAAACAATATTTTATATTATCTTTAATATACAAATTTAATGGAGGGAAAGTGATGGAAAATAAAAGGAAAACATATTAATAACAGCAGATGAAATTCAATCAAAGGTTGCTGAACTTGGTGCTATTATTTCAAATGATTATAAAGATAAAAAACTTTATGTTCTATCACTACTTAGAGGAAGTTTTATTTTCACTGCCGATTTAGTAAGACACATATCAGTTCCTGTTAAAATAGGATTTATGACCACATCAAGCTATGGACATAGTGAAGAATCATCAGGAAATGTTAAAGTAGTACACGAAATTGCAGATAATATAGAAGGCTTTGATGTTCTTGTTGTTGATGACATTGTGGATACTGGTATAACAATGAAGTTTGTTATGGAATATCTAAAAAATATAATCCTGCAAGTATCAAATCCTGTGTTCTCTTAGATAAGCCAGAAAGAAGAAAAGTTGAATTAACGCCTGATTATAAATGCTTTACGATTCCTGACGTTTTTGTAGTAGGATATGGTCTAAACTATGGAGATTATTATAGAAATAAACCATATATATTCAATTGGGAAAATAAATAAGTCTGCAATTTTGCAGACTTATTTTGTTATATCCTTCATAAAATCTAAATTTGCATAGGTCTCTGGAACTTTACCTACTATTATACTTTCTGATATTGGTACACTTGTAATAACTGATACATTGTTTCTTGCAAAGGGTACAATAACTTGAACGCTTGCCTTAATATCAAGATATATAATATGTCGTGTTTGGTTTATTCCTGCTGCTTGAAATTCTGATCTATAATTTGTATTAACTGAACCTACAGGTTTCATTTTAAAGGGAATTTTAGGTCCGTAGTTTGCAAGAATGTCATTTTTTAAAACTACTCCTAATGGTATTGAACCCTTTCTTCCTTCAATATTTCTTATCCTATCCTGAACAGAAAGTGAAATTTCAGAACCTATCCTATTAAGTTCAACTGAATTTGCCTGTATCATAACTATATTCCCATCTTTATCTGTTTTTACTGTTATAATGTCATCATAGGATATTTTGTTTTTAAACTCAGTTCTTATAGTTTCATTTATTGTTTCAAGAGCAATAGCCCTTGCCTCTGCATCACAATATGCTAAAACTATTGGTTTTAATGCCCTATCTAAAAAATAGATATTTATAAGAAATAAAATAAATAATATTAATAATATTAAAGATACCCTTTTAAAAAACTTCATCATTTCCTCCTAAATTCATTTCTATTAAAATTTATGTATATAATATAAAAAAGAAGTTGCAATCGCAACTTCTTATGCAGCTGTTGAACCATCAATTCCTTCTATTTCATTAATACTGATTTGTCTTGTATGTTTAGTATGGCTCCATTCTTTTTGTTTTTATCTATTATACCTTGTACTGTTATTGGTATCCAAGTTATTGTATAAATACCATACAACAAATACCATACATACACCTTAAATCCTTTGAGTCCTTCAACACTTAATATAGCAGCTGACACTATACCTATATACGCTAAATTTAATAATGATATTTTTATTATGTTATCTCCTCTTGTAATTACTCTATCCATTAAAAATACATTTAGTGAATAAAGTCCTAAAAACGCCAACATCTTTTTAGATAGCTTTCTTTCAAGTGCCATTACAATTGGTGTAAACATAAATTGAAATACACTAAACAGCTTCCATACTATCGGTGTAAATAAATACTGAATTATAAATATATTTAATCCCTTCTCTGAATGAGTTTGTAAATAAGTTAGTATCAAAGACATACCTAATAAAAGAATTATAAAAGGTTGAACTGTGTATAGTGCACAGTCAAAGGCAACAAAATCTTTATCTTTAATTGCCTTTTTCATAAGTTTAGTAAAGTACCTTGTTGCTACATCTGCAAATCCCTGCATCCATCTTTTTCTCTGGTTCCAAGATTGTTTTAAAGTCAAAGGTTTTTCATCATATATAACAGCAGTATGTGCCCATCCAACCTTATATCCATTTAAAACAAGTTTGCAGGTAAACTCTAAGTCTTCTGTTAAACAAGTTGCTCCCCAACCAAATCTCTTAAGAAGTTCTGTGTCTACACAAAATCCTGTTCCACCTATTTGATTAGAAAGTCCTAATTTCCATCTTGCAGCTTGGAAAAGTCTATTTGCACTCCAGAAGGCTATTGAATATGAATGTGTAATCCAAGAGTCATTTGGATTTTTACTATCTATATATCCTTGAACAACCTTATATCCTGAAACAAGTTTTTTATTCATTTCCTTTAAGAAGTTTCTTGAAGCTAAGTTATCTGCATCAAATACAACTACCGCATCATATTTTTTATCCATTTCAAATATATTGTTAAACATCCACTCAAGTGCATATCCCTTACCACGTTTTGTAGAATCAAACCTCTCAAACACCTGAGCCCCGTGTTCCCTGGCTATTTTTGCTGTATTGTCTGTACAATTATCTGCTATTACAAAAATATCGTATAGCTCCTTTGGATAATCTAAATTTTTTAAACTCTCCACTATTTGTGCTATAACCATCTCTTCATTATGGGCTGCTACTATTAATGCAAAGGACTTTTGTGGCTCTACCTCATTATTATCTTCCTTTTTTAGCCTTAACCCATAAAAGGAGATTATCATATAGTATGATGAAATTATAAAAACTATTATTTGAAACACAAACGTTGCATTAAAAATAAATTCCTTCATTGTCGACTCCTCCAATTATTTTGCTTTAATTCAATATCACTCTAAAATTAGGTTTAACAATTAATATTGTTATTATTCTTAGCACCTATTAGATTATAATGCTATTTATCTTTTAAATAAAGGCACTTAAAATATTATTAATAATTCTTTTACATTTAAAAAAACATCAATATGTTTATATTGTAGAATTAAATATTGTATAATGATATAATGTAAGTAAGTTGACTCTAAAGGAGGTTTACTATGGCTAAAAAGAAACGAAAAAAGGAAGCATTCTAAAGAATATATTGTTAATTTTTATTATTGTAGCTCTTATGTTAAGTGCAGCTGCAATAGGAGCTGTAATTAAAATAGTTAGTGAAGTACCTGAAATCGACGTTAATATACTTGATAATTTAAAACAATCTATTGAGTTTTATGATAAGGATGGAAATCCTATTGCTAACTGGCATAGTGGTGAAAACAGAAAGATAGTATCAATTAAACAAATACCTAAACATTTACAATATGCTTATGTTTCTATCGAAGATGAGCGTTTTTTTAAACACCACGGAATAGATGTAAAAGAATTTTTGGAGCAATGTTAGCAAATTTAAAGTCAAAGTCAAAATCGCAGGGTGGTTCAACCATTACTCAACAGCTGGTTAGAAATTATGCTTTAACACAAAAGAAAAGCTACGTAAGAAAAATACAAGAGATGTATCTTGCAGTTCAAATTGAAAGAAAACTGAGTAAAGACCAGATTTTAGAGGCATATTTAAATACAATATACCTTGGTCCTAATATATATGGAGTTCAGGAAGCTTCAAGGTATTACTTTGATAAGGATGTAGAAGATGTTACAATTGCTGAAGCTGCTTTTATTGCAGCAATAACACAAAATCCAGGTATCTATAACCCATATAGTAAAAAAATAAAGAAAATCCTGATAACTATTTAAGCCGTCAAAAACTGTATTAAAAAGATGTATGAAAATGGCTATATTTCTAATGAAGAATATCAAAATGCTTTAAATGAAGACATTGTATCAAGTTTAAATAAAGAAAAAACAAAACTAACCAGTAACTATTCAAAATACCATTGGTTTATAGAAGCTGCATTAGATGAAATAGCTGAAGACTTTGCAAAAAGTATGATATGGATGAAAAGGATGCGAAACAAAAACTAAAAAACGGCGGATACAAGGTTTATTTAACAATTGACACTCGACTTCAAGAAAAGGCTCAAGAAATAATAAATAATGAAAAATTTTATAAAAACATACCTGTAAAAATAGACAAACAAAAACTAAAAGAAAATGAAAATGCAAAACCAAATCCTCAAGCTGCTGCGGTTATAATGGATTTAAATGGAGAGGTTAGAGCTTTAATTGGTGGCCGTGGACTTAGTGCTGGTTCCTTTAACTATGCAGCAGGTGAAAACGCAAAAATGCCTCCAGGTTCTTCAATTAAACCATTAACAGTTTACACACCTGCTATAGAAAATAAAATTATAACACCTTCAACAATAATAAATGATTCGAGAGATGATGAAGAAGCTATTGAAATTTATAATGCTACTGGAAAAAATTGGTTTCCGAATAACTATGATAATAAATGCGTTGGGCCTGTAACTGTAAGATATGCACTTGAACAATCTAAAAATACAATTGCAACTAAAATACTATATAGGCTCGGAAAAGATATTAGCTTTAATTATGCAACTAAAAAATTTGGATTAACTACACTTGTTAAGGATGATAAAAGCTACGCTACTCTTGCACTGGGCCAATTAACCTATGGAGCAAGGCCTATCGAAATGGCAGCTGCCTATACTGCCTTTGCAAACAATGGAATAATTTCCTCTCCTATTTTATATACAAAGGTTGAAGATAGAAACGGTAATGTTATACTTGAAAAGGAAGCAGTGCAAAGACGAGCTATATCCCAAGATACTGCCTTTGTAATGAATCAGTTACTTCAAAGTGTTGTTAAAAATGGTCTTGCTAAAAGTGCAGATTTAGGTGCTATGCCAACAGGTGGAAAAACAGGTACAACCGAAAAAATCTGGATGGATGGTTTGTAGGATTTACACCCTATTATAGTTGTGCTGTATGGGTAGGTTCAACAAGGGAGCCTGAAGTTAGCTATATTAAAGTATCAAGTGCAAACGTAACTCCTATATGGAAGGCTATTATGCTTGAGGCCCACAGAGGTCTTCCTATTAAACAGTTCAACAGACCAGATAACGTTGTTGAGGCTGTTATTTGTGCTCAAAGCGGAAAGCTTGCTACAGAAACTTGCCCAAACAAATACGTTGAATATTATTTAAGTGGAACGGAACCTACTGAATATTGTGATATACATTTATCACCAATTCCTGTACCTAATGATGAACAAAATAATGATGGTATAAATGATGAGAATAATAATGAAAATATAAATAATGAAGGTTCAAATAATGAAAATACAGAACAAAATACTCAAGACCAACAAGGTCAAACATATAATCAAGGCGGTAACCAAGAAAATAATAATAACAATAATAATGCAAATACAACTCCTCCGCCTACACGATAGTATTAAATTTACTCCAAAAGCTAAAGAAACCTTACGGTTTCTTTAGCTTTTACATCCTCTTTGAATCAGCTCTATCACTTCTTCTTATAATCTCTTCCATAGCCTTTGTTATAATAGGTGCCCCTATTTCAACATTGTCAAATCCATCCATTTTACCTATGTCTCCAACCCCAATTATTATAGGAGCTCTTTTATCATTTAATACATCTACCGTATCTCCTTTAACTATTTTATCCTCTTTTGCAAGTCCACTTTTGTCTACACCCTTTTTAACTATATTTCCGTTTCTGTCTATTGAATAATCAACCTTTATTCCTCTTACACCATTTGTATTAGATGCTACAGCAATAACACCTAATACATCTACTTCTCCACAATTTAGTATATATTCCATCGCCTCTTCTCCATCACCCTTATGGGTATCGCCTCTATCATCTACCATAACAACTACAGGATCATACTTTGCCTGTTTTATATATTCTACAATTTCTCTACCCGATATGGGTGTTGGATTTCCTGCTGACCTTGATATACATCTACCACCTATATTTTTGCAGCAGCCTCTACTGCCCTCTGTGCAACCAAATCTCCGTCTGTCACAATAATAACCTTCTTTTTCAAAGTATCACTCCTAACTTTTAGCCTTTGGATTAAATATTATTGCCATTAAATATCCAAAAATATGGCTGCTGCTATACCTGCAGAGGTTGCTTTTATTCCTCCTGTAAATGCACCTATTAAACCATATTTTTCAACTTCCTTAATAGTTCCCTTTGCAAGAGAGTATCCAAAACCAGGCAGTGGTACTGTAGCACCAGCCTTACCGTATTCAACTATAGGTTCATATATGCCTATGGCTCCAAGTATTACTCCAGCTGTAACAAAACTTACCAATATCCTTGCTGGAGTTAAACTTGTTTTATCCATTAATATTTGTCCTATTAAGCATATTGTTCCTCCAACTATAAATGCCCTTAAATAATCCATCTTACACTCCCTTTCTATTGCAACAGCGTGTGCAATACCAGGAATTGATTCACCCTGCATTGTACTTGTTGGACTCAAAAGTGCACCTGTTGAAATTAATAGTATTCTATTCAAATTCCCTCTACAATCTGTTTATAAAGGTATCCACAAAATACAATAGCAGAACAACCACATCCACTTCCGCCTGAGTGTACATCCTGTTGTGTTAAATCAAACACCTTTACACCACAGTCAGAGTAGTTTGTACTCATATCAAACCCCTGCTTTTTAACTATTTCTAAAGTAAGTTCCATTCCTACTTTTCCTAAGTCTCCAGTTATAATCAAATCATAATCCCTATTTGTTCTGCCTGTATCCTTAAAATGTCTTAAAATAGTATCAGCTGCTGCTGGTGCCATAGCTGCTCCCATATTATTTGCATCCTTTATTCCAAAATCTACAACTCTTCCTGTTGTAACGTGGGTAATAAAGGGTCCATTACCTTTACTTGATATAACAGCAGCTCCTGCACCTGTAACAGTCCATTGGGATGTAGGAGGCCTTTGATTTCCGTGTTCTAATGGAAACCTAAATTGCCTTTCTGCAGAACAAAAGTGACTTGAGGTTGAAGCTATTACATAATCTGCATAACCTCCATCTACTGCCATAGATGCAAGGCTCATTGACTCTGTAAGGGTCGAACACGCACCATAAAGCCCAAAAATGGAATTTTATAATCTCTTGCCGCAAGACTGGAGGCCATAAGCTGATTAAGTAAATCACCAGCAAATATATAATCTATGTCCTTTTCGTCTATTTTTAGCTTTTCTAAAGCTAATCTAACTGCCTCCTTCTGCATTTTACTTTCTGCCTTTTCCCAAGTTTCTTCACCAAATAAATCATCATCTAAAATAACGTCATAATAATCTCTAAGTGGTCCTTCTCCCTCCTTTGGCCCTGCAATTGCTGCTGTTGATATAATAGATGGAGGATTTTTAAAGGCAATAGTTTGCTCTCCTATTCTCTTATTTTCCCCCATAATTTCATCTCCTCCTTATTTAAACAAATTTATTATGTAGTATATAATTCCTACTATTACAGAACTTGAAATGCCGTACACCAAAACAGGCCCTGCAATAACAAACATTTTTGCACCAACGCCAAAGACAAACCCTTCTCTTTTAAACTCCATAGCTGGTGCAACAATTGAGTTTGAAAATCCTGTTATAGGAACTATTGAACCTGCCCCTGCAAACTTTCCAATATTATCGTAAACACCAATTCCTGTTAAAAATGCACCTAAAAAACCATTATAGTAGCTACATAATATCCTACATCCTCTTTAGGAATTCCAATACCAATAAAAAGTTCATAACAAATTGACCTATAACGCAAATAAATCCTCCTACAACAAAGGCTGCCAAGCAATCCTTTACAAAATTTGAACTTGGAGCACTTTTTTGACCATATCCTGAAATTCTTTTTCAATCTTTCTTCGTTTGTATGTTCCATAAAATCACCTGCCATCCTTTATGTTTTCACCTTGTCCTCTTAATGCTGCCATCATATTAAAGGATGTGTTATTATAATCAAATCGATGTTCTTTATCCTCAGGTTGTTTAAAATTAATAACGTCTACTTTTTTGCCTTATAATACATTCTCTACACCTCCATTAATATTTTCTCCAAAAGTTATAAAATTAAAACAAAAGGCAATGGAATATAGCTTATTCCATTGCCTTTTTAAATAGGTTAAAACTCTTTTTTCAATTCTTGAAACCTGAACCTGTGATATACCTAATATTTCAGCAATTTGACTTTGAGTTAAATCCTTAAAATACCTTAAAAAGATTACCTGCCTATCTCTTGGTTCTAAATTTTGTATAA
This sequence comes from Caloramator sp. mosi_1, assembly GCF_028622835.1. Lineage (GTDB taxonomy): Bacteria > Bacillota > Clostridia > Clostridiales > Caloramatoraceae > Thermobrachium. Next base: position 1,955,178 of record NZ_CP117677.1, read on the forward strand.
GTTCCTTTAATGCCACTTTGTCAACTATATCTTCACCATAGTCCTTATCTTCACTCACTCTATCTATCAAAAGAACCGCTGCACCATCATCTTGGTGTACTGTATCATATAGGTATTCAGGTGAATTCATACTATCCATACTGAGTATAACTTCTTCTGTTGTTATACTCAGCTCATTTGCAATCTCTTCAATTGTAGCTTCTCTCCCATACTCTTTTGCTAACTTATCCTTTGCCAATTTAACTTTTCTTGCAGTTTCCTTCACACTTCTACTTACCTTTATTATACCGTCATCACGCATAAACCTTTTTATTTCACCGAGTATCATAGGTACAGCATATGTAGAAAACTTTACATCATAGGAAATATCAAACTTTTTAATAGCCTTTATTAGACCTATACATCCAATCTGAAATAAATCCTCATATTCATATCCTCTATTTAAAAATCTTTTTACTATACTTGTTACAAGTCCAATATTACTCTTTACTAACTTTTCCTCCGCCTCTTTATCCCCTGCTTGGCTTTTTAATATGAGCTCCCTAAAGTCCTCTTGAGAATTAACTTTTACATCCTCCAAACCCTCTTTCATATTTTCCCCCATACATCAGGCCGATTTAAAAGTTTTTGTCATAATTACTTTAGTTCCCTTCCCAGGTTCCGAATGCACTTCTACACTGTCCATAAATGTTTCCATAACCGTAAAGCCCATACCTGACCTTTCAAGCTCAGGCCTTGAAGTATAAAGAGGCTGCCTTGCAAGTTCAACATTTTCAATTCCTTTACCATTGTCTTCAACTTCTATAACCAATTTATTATCTTCTATTTTACATCTTAAAGTTACAATACCCTCTGTATCCTCATAACCGTGAATTATCGCATTGGTAACAGCCTCAGATACTGCTGTTTTTACATCTGAAAGCTCCTCTAAAGTAGGGTCAAGCTGTGATGCAAAAGCTGCTACTACAACTCTTGCAAAGGACTCATTAACTGATTTACTTGGGAATTCAAGTTTCATTTCATTTCTAAACATAATATCCCCCCATCATAGATTTAAAAGAGCCTCTTTTGTTGTTTCAAACTCACGTAAAATTTTAAACAAACCACTCAATTCAAATATCTTTTTATCTGAGGCTTTAAATTTACAACAGCTACCTTTCCATCATAGTCCTTTAATTTTTTATATCTTCCAATTATAACCCCTATGCCTGAACTATCCATAAAATTAACCCCTGAAAAATCAAATATTAATTTATTAATGCCAAGCTCTTCAATTTTATTATCAATTTTTATTCTTGCCCCTTCTGCTGAGTGGTGGTCAAGCTCACCGTGCATCTCAACAATCAAGCAACCTTCTTCAACATTAAATTTAAGTTGCATACCCATCCCCCAAAAATTGATTATTTTTAATTTATAGGCATCAAACCTTTCTATACACCATTTTCCACTTTGTTTAAGTTGCTTATCTATATAATTCTACAGAAGATAAATTTTTCCTTCTTAAACCAGATTACTTTTCTTTTTTCTTCTAAAACCTATTAAGTAAACAAGTAAAATTAAAATAGCATAAAAAATAATCTGATATAACGCTGTTAAATATTTAGCTGGTAAAGCTTCATAAAGGGTTAATACACCAAAAACAATAAATATAACAGCTGCTCCTAACTTTATAAACTTTTCAGGAAGATATTTAGAGATTAGCGTTCCTCCCACTATTCCTAAAGTATCTGCCACCATCATCCCTAAGCTGGCACCTATAAGAACTAATATCGGTGCCTTTTCCTGTGCTGCAAAGGTTAAAGTCATTATCTGAGTTTTATCTCCAAGTTCTGCCAAGAAAAATGTTGTTGCAACTGTTATAATTGGACCGAATCTATCCTCCTTCAAGCTACAAGCTTCTTCTTCAATATTCTCTTCTTCCTCTTTCTCCTTTAATCCCCAAAGTCCAAAACCTATAAATAAAAGGGCTGCTGCTAATTTTACATACTCAAATTTAATATAACTTCCAAGGTATGTTCCAACAAGCACAGCAAGAGCATTTAAAAGTAATATTGCTGTAAATACACCAGCAATAACCTGCTTAAGTTTATATTTGCTTGCACAGGCCATTGCAAGGAGTTGGGTTTTATCTCCCATCTCTGCTACAAGTACAAATAAAAATGCTTTAAGTAATGCCATAAACATTCCTCCTTCTTTTTTTATTTTATACAAAATTAAAGACCTTTAACACAATGCAAAGCATTGTGTTAAAGGTCTCACTTGACAAACGTCCGATAAAGCCAGGCCAAAGGCCAGTATGTTGACTTTATCAACCCAAAATGGGCAGCTACTCCCTTTACCACTCATATTATATAATATATTCTTTAATAGATATTGTCAACACTATCCATTCAATATTTTTACATAAAATTTTCTTGTTCTTGGTCCATCAAACTCACAGAAATATACTCCCTGCCAAGTACCAAGTTTCAAATTACCATCTTCAACAATTATACTACAGGAAGAACCCATAAGTGATGCCTTAATATGTGCGTGGGAATTACCCTCTATATGCCAATAATCACCCTTAATAGGATATACCTTATCAAGCGTAACTAACATATCTCTAACAACATCCGGATCTGCATTCTCATTTATTGTTACACCTGCAGTTGTATGAGGAACAAATACAACTGCCAATCCATTCTTTACACCACTTTTACTTACAGCCTCCCTAATAAAACTGGTTATGTTAATAAACTCCTCCATCTTTGATGTTTTTAAACTAAATTCCATAAGGACACCTCCGAATATTTTACTATATTTTACATAACATATTTGTGTATATTAATTGTACTATATTTTTTTGATATGAATATTGTAATTAATCCTAATTAATGCTAAAATGCTATTTGTATCTAAAATCCCAAAAGGAGGCGATTTTAATGGCAATGGATATGTGGCTTAAAGAAATGCAGCTTGAGGGCGAAGGCGTAGCTATGTCCTACAAAATCAAAGAAACTCTACTTAGAAAACAAACTCAATATCAAGATATGGCTATAGTTGATTCAGAAGTATTTGGAAGAATGCTTATACTTGACGGTATAGTTCAAACAACTGTTAAAGACGAATTTGTTTATCACGAAATGATTTCACACATCCCACTATTTACACACCCAAATCCAAAAAGGTTCTTGTTGTTGGTGGTGGAGACGGTGGTGCAATAAGAGAAATACTAAAGCATAAGTCTGTAGAAAAGGCTGTTCTTTGCGAAATAGATAAGGACGTTGTTGATGCTTGTAAAAAGTATCTTCCAGAAATAAGCTGTGCACTTGACGACCCAAGATGTGAAGTATTTATAGGCGATGGAATAAAATACGTTAAAGAGCACAAAAATGAATTTGATGTAATTATAGTTGACTCAACTGACCCATTCAGCATTGCTGAAGGTCTGTTTGGTGGAAACTTCTATAAGGATATATATGAAGCCCTAACAGAGGATGGAATATTTGTTGCTCAAACAGAAACTCCATTCTTCTTACCTGATACAGTAAGAAAGGTATTTAGTGACGCAAAGGCTATATTCCCTGTTACTAAGCTATTTATGGCTGCAATTCCAACTTATCCAGGTGGATATTGGAGCTTTACAGTAGGTTCAAAGAAATATGATCCAACTCAAGTAGATATTACTAAAATTCCAGAGATGGATACTAAATACTATACTCCTGAAATACATAAAGCTTGCTTTGTACTTCCAAAATACATAAAAGAAGTTATAGGAGAATAGAAATAGCAGGTTTTCTAACCTGCTATTTCTTTATTCATAATTCTTTTAGCCGTAGTTGATTTTTCAAATACAAAACCAAAAATATATGTTATTATAAAGGCTGCAACTAAACGAACAATAAATATAATCCATCCATTGGCACCTATTTGAACAAATATAAGCGTATCCTCTATAATTGCGTGACACGCTCCTAAAAATACCGCCACAAGATACATATCCTTTTTGTTATATTTCCCTCTTCTGCAGCATCTATTATAAGTCCTGCACCATATACCAAACCAAAAAAAGACCTGAAAATAGGGGTAAAATTGTGGTTTCTGATACCTTTAAAAGCCGTGTCAGCGGTTTAAATATGCCGCAAATTTTACTTAATAGGTTTAACTCCTTTATTATTTCAATTGCTATCATAAGAGGAATCACTATCTTAATAACTGTCCACATTGATGACATACTTCCTAAAAAGGCTTCTTTCAAAATATCAATAATCAAAAACTCACCTCTTATAAAATAATATTCAATACAATCCCTGCTATGAACGCAAGTATTTGTCTTAATACTACCATAAATGTAGCAGATACACCTATTTTTTACATAGGGCAGTTTCTAAAAATAGGCTATGGGAAAAGCAAAGCATAACTGATATAATTGTTATCTCCTTTGGAGTTAAGCTTAAGGCTAAAATAGCTCCTATTCCTGCGTATAAATTAATTGCATTCCCAACAACAAATGGTAATGCTGCCTCGCCTGGAAGTCCAACTAAATGCATAATTGGTTTAAACACAATTGCAATATAATTTATTATAGGAGTGTATTTTATAAACGTAACTATAAAATATATAGGAACTAATATTTTACCTATTTTTAATGTTGTTTCTATACCTTTTTTGCTCCCCTTATTGTTCCTGCCTTTATCGCCTCTATCATACCTTCACCCCCTCTAAGTTAATTATAATTATTACTTTTAGTTTTGTTAACTATTTTTTAGAATTTTTCTAAAAACCATATATTTCCTTCTATATCCCACCTAAGTTCTAAAGGCTCTTCTCTGCCTTCAATAGAGCATAAAAATATATAACAATCCCTTAGGTATCTACGTTCCTTATTAATACTTATTACCCTATTTACTTTAAACACACCCATACTACACATTATCATAATAGGATTCATTATAGTATCTTGAAACAATACTAAAACATTTGCCTTTTCTCGTAAAAGCTTCATATTCGGCCACCACCTTTATTAAAGGAGTTCATCGGTATCCACTCATCCTTGTCTAAGACCCTTATCATCTTATTACTATCATTTTGCATTGTTATAGCCCGAAAAACAGAGTATTTACCATATTTTTCTCTTATTGTATCTAAACACATATCTAATTTTTCTCTCTTTTTCTTTGACTCATCTTTAAATAAACTTATTTGTTCAAACTTTTGTTTTTCCCTAAGACCTGTTACCCTAACTCCAAGAAGCCTTATTTTACTTCTTCTATCCCAATTTTTAAGAATAACTCAACTGCATACCTATGTATATCAATTGTTGTATCTATATACTCATTTATCTTATGCCTTCTTACCACTGTTTCAAAATTACTATTTCTAAATATTACTTCAACTACATTCCCTTCTGAATCCCATTTTTCTTAATCTCATACCTACGCTTTCTGCCAAAACCATAAACACTTCTGATACTTCATTAATATCAACTAAATCCTTAGGTGTTGTTATGGAATTACCTACTCCCTTTATACAATCATAATTACTCTCTACCTTTGAAAAATCAATTCCATTTGCATAATTCCAATAATATCTTCCAACCTTTCCAAACCTATTTGTCAAAAGTGTTAAAGGAGTATTTGCCAGATCACCTATTGTAAAAATACCTAAATCATTTAGCCTCTTTTTCATCCTTCTTCCAACACCAAACAGTTCCTCAACAGGCATAGGCCAAATAACTTTCTGTACATCCTCCTCATCAATTATACTTGTTGCATCAGGCTTTTTTAAATCCGAAGCCATCTTTGCCATAAGTTTACAGTATGAAACTCCAACACTTGCTGTAATATTGAGTTCTTCTCTTATTCTTCTTCTTATTAAATCAGCTATCTCTACACCATCACCAAATAGTCCTCCACATCCTGATACATCAAGCCAGGCCTCATCTATACTAAAAACTTCAACATCTGGTGTGAAACTTCTTAAGATGTCCATAACACGATTAGAATATTCTACATATTTTCTAAAATTGGGTTTAACTAAAATCAAATCCTTACACAATTTAAGTGAATCCCCTATTGTCATACCTGTTTTTACTCCGTATTTTCTTGCCTCATAGGAGGCTGTAAGTATTATTCCTGTCCTCTTTTCTTTATCTCCAGCAACTGCAATAGGCCTTCCTTGTAGGCTCTTATCCTCTGCCTGTTCGACAGAAGCATAAAAAGCATTTAAGTCTACGTGTAAAATATTTCTCACAACACCGCCTCCCGAACATTTGTTCGTATATTATATTATACTACTTTTATCAAAAATCAAACAAAAAAAGTGCCACCCAAGTGAAATGTGACATTTCCATATTATAGGCAATGACACACCAACTTGTTAGCACATCTCCATTCTTTTAAACATATATCATCTTTCTGGTCATTCCACCATCCACAATGAAGTTCGCACCTGTTATAAAGGAATTTTTATCATCTATCAAAAATAAAATCATAGATGCAATGTCATCAACATTTCCAACTCTTCCTGCGGGATGCTGTTTATTATCTAATTCACTTAAAATAGGCGTTTTTCTTTCTCCTTCTTTTTCCATTCACTAACCTCTATCCATCCAGGACTTATACAATTAACCCTTACATCTGGTCCTAAGCTTATAGCAAGTGAATGTGTTAATGCAAAAATTCCCCTTTGAAGCAGAATATGCCTCAGTATCTCTCTCTGACATAAACGCTCTTGTAGAAGCTATATTAACTATAGAACCTTTATTCAATTTAAGATATGGTGCACAATATTTAGAACATAAAAATGCACCTGTTAAATTTATAGAAATCACTCTATTCCATTCCTCAAGGCTTAATTCTGTAATTGGTTTATTTATAGATATTGCTGCATTATTTACAAGTACATCTACTCCTCCGTATATATTAATTGTTTCGTTTACTAAATTTTTTACATCCTCTTCTTTTGATACATCACAATGAATAAACTTTATATCCCCTAATTTCTTTAGTTCTTCTTCTGTTTCTTTTCCTGCCTCTTTATCAATTTCAGCAATTACAACATTATAATTTTCCATAAGAAACCTTTTTGCTGTACCCTTCCCTATACCTTGTCCTCCTCCTGTTATGATAACAGTTTTCTTACCATTCTTCATAGAATTCACCTCTAACTTTTTTAAATAAGACTATATAAATTAATTCCATATTATGGTTCAGTTCACCTTTCACCTGGGTGGCACTCCAAAATGCCTGCACAATATGTTGTCTATAGTTTCTATCTTCTCTTTAACATCCATACTGCTCTTTACAACATCCTCAACTTCCTTAATATAGTTTGGAATCTTTAGCTTTAAAATCTTATTAGGATAGTATTCATAGAGGTCATCCCCCAACTTTTTTGCCATTGTCTTAATATAAAATTCATATATAGAACTATTTAATACCCCAACAATGAATTCATAGGAGAAAATATCTTTAAACATATCATTTATTTTTAAGCTATATACATCTGCACTGTAGAAACTTCCTTCATCTATAGCAAACCTATTTGAATTTGATTTATAGGGATATATTATTTTTTCCCCTCAAAATCCTCTCTGTTTCTACCCCACTGTAGTTCAAACCACCTTCTTACTCCCTTTTACATTCTCTTCTTTGACAAAGCCTCTCTTTATACCTTGATATATACTCTATTGCATTTTTATATTCCTCTTCATTTTTTATCATATCACTATAGATTATAAACTCATCGGTAGAGTCTACTTTAAATTTATCTATATGGCTACTTTTAATCCACCTTCTAATAACCTTTTTCTCTATGTTGTATTTTTCTATATCTTCTTTACTTAAAATGAAGGCCTTATCACAACCTGTTATTATTCCTTGAAAACTGCTGCATATTGTTCCAAGCTCTACTCCCTTTATTTTATTTAATATATTTAATCCCTCTTCATCTAAAAAATCCATCCATCTTTTTAAGATTACTTTTATCAACTTTAAAAAGAAATGATATTTCTTTTCACCCCTTTTTATATCATCAAAAACCTTCTGCCCCATATTCTTTGCATCTTGGTTCAGTCTAAAATAATTTATGCTATCATAAGCAGAAGATTTTACAAAACTTAAAATTATATTGTCTACCCCCACACCCTTTATAAACCTTACTCCATAAAAATCCAATATGAACTCTATAGAACCATATTTTAATATGTATTCCCTTATACCTTCACCATAAAGTGCCTCAAGCATATATCTTGAAGTAAAAATACAAGCCTTCCATCTTCTTTTAAACAATCAACTGATTTTTTATAAAACAATAGCTTAAATCTGCTTTATCTGAAAAAACATCTGCATATTTTCCCTTCAATCTTGCCCTATAATCCTTATCTATCATTTTATGTCCAACATAGGGAGGATTTCCTATTATATATTCATAACTTAAACTATCTTCAAACAAAAATCCTTTTTAATTATATTCTTTGGAACAATTCCACTTAATCTATAAAGTTCAAGGCTTGTAATCATAACTGCATTTTCATCTATGTCATATCCGTATAATGAGTTTATTATATTATCTTTGCTAAATCCCTTTTCTAATAGGGCATTATACATCCCTATTAGAAAATATCCCCTCCACAGGAGGGGTCTAATATTTTAATATCTGTTAAGTTTTCAATTTTATGTGATAAATCCTTTGCAATAAAATCTACTATTTCCTTAGGAGTATAGAAGCTTCCCGTTGTTTTTCGTTCCTCTTTGTTTTTAATCCTTTCATAAAATTCTCCAATATATCCATCTATCGACCATTTATCTATAAACTTAAATACTTTATCCTCTCCATTTAAAATTGTTTCATAGGTATCCTTTAAATCATCCAAAAATTCCCTTAACATAATCTCCTCCATACTATAGTGCTTGAAGTAGTGGTGATATTATACCCATAATCGCACCTAAAAGAGCACCAAGCCAAGTAATTGCAGAAAGTTCTTTACTTGCCACCTCTAATATAATCTTTTCTGCAAAAGCAACATCGAAGCTGTTTATTCTATCCTCAACAAGCTTTGAAACATCAATTAAACCTATTATCTTCGATGCTTTATCCTTAATAAATTCCTCAAACACTTCATCTAATGCATTAAATATAGAATTAAGTTCACCTTCTTCTACGTTATTTAATAGTCTTGATAATTCCATATTAACAAAACCGTCTACAGCGTATGAAACAATAGAATTTACAACCTTATGCACCTCATCTTTGTAAACTATCTTTGACAATTCATCTTCTATATCAATCCCACAAAGTAAATCCCTTGCATAATCACTAAACATATTAGAAAGCTTATCTGCAATATCCCTCTTTGAGTCTTCTGAAAAGGACATAAAAACATCATTAACCTTTGTTTCCATTAATCTTTCATAAAGAGCAATTACCGTCATTGCTATATCGTGATGATTTTCCTCACTGCTTACATATTCCTGTATAGAAGATATTATTTTTTCCCTATAAGTTCAGAACTTAAAAACATCATCGCAAATTTACCTAATGTATTTTCCACCATTTTTGATGCAGAATGGGATATTTTCTCCTTAACACTATCCTTAGAAAGAACCTCTATAAGTCCCTTTGCAATTTTATCCTTATTTGAATATATATATATCTTTATTGAACCATCTATTGAACTTGGTATTACTTCCCTTAAGGTTTGATTGTTGTCTGATGCTTTATCTATAATATCATTAATTTTAGCCTTTACATCTAAACTATTCAATATTGATAACAATACATCCCTTAATTCTATTTGTTCGTTTATAACCTGAAGTATATTTTTATTTTGCTTTTTATTAATTCAATAACATACTCTGAAAAACTTCTTTTATACTATCAATAAATTTATCTCTTTTATCTCCTAATATACCAATTAAATCATAAATTGTACTTGAAGAATTTTTTAGAGAATAAAATTTAATTTTCAACCATTCTACAACCTGCTCCTTAACTTGATTGCTACAAAGAGCATCTACAAACACATCTGTTGATAAAAGATGTGTCCCTACTGCCTCTCCTACACTTTTTGCTATTCTATCCTTCTCCTTCGGTATAAGCCCCGGCGTAAAGGGAATCTTAATACCAAATATTCTTTTTCATAATGAGGTCTAAAAAGCATTTTTATAGCAAGATAGTTGGTTATGTATCCTATCAGGGCACCTACAACCATTGGAACTAAAAACTTCATTTTATCAACTCCCTCCTTTACACATAATTAATTATACCAAGTAGTCAAATAATATCAATACAACTATTCTATATTTTATGATAAAATTCTACTAAGAAGGGAGGCATACTATGAAAATAGGATATGCGTGTATTACTCTTGGAGTTAAATATAGAACCAATAGAGGGTTTGTTATTAAAAATTTTTCAAAAGAAAAACTATACGAAGCCATTGAACAAAACCTTATAGATTTACTTAAAATACTTGAATACAACGTTTCAAAGGGAATCTATCTCTATAGAATAAGCTCCGACATAATTCCCTTTGGTGGGCACGAGATAAATACATATACTTGGAATGTGGATTTTAAGGATATACTATTTAAGATAGGTACATATATAAAAAATAATAACATAAGAGTATCTATGCATCCTGGACAATATACAATAATAAATTCACCAGATAATTCAATTGTAGAAAACTCCATCAGAGAAATAGAATATCATACACGCTTTTTAGATAGCCTTGAACTTGATTATACCCACAAGGTTGTTTTACATATTGGAGGCGTATATAAAGATAAAAATTCTGCGTTAGATAGATTTTGTATTAATTTCAATAAACTTAGCTCATCATCTAAAAAAGACTTGTAATAGAAAACGATGAAAAAAACTTTAATATAGATGAAGTCTTAGAAATATCAAATAGAATTAAAGTGCCTGTTGTATTTGACGTACTTCATCATAGTATAAACCCTACTAATGATGATATTAAAACAATATTGGAAAAATGCTCAAATACTTGGAAACAAGAAGATGGACCAATGAAATTACATTATTCAGACCAATCTCCTACAAAGCAAAAAGGAGCCCATTCTGATTATGTATATATTGAAAACTTTTTAGAGTTTTATAAAATAGCAAATAATTTTGACTGTGATATTATGCTTGAAACAAAGGATAAGGATATATCTGCCATAAAATGCATAAACACAGTCTTTCCTACAAAGAAATCAGTAATGTATGATGAATGGGCAAAGTATAAATACGTTGTTATGGAAAAGGATTATGCCCTTTATAAAAAATGTAGTAGCATAATAAATTCCGCTGAAGGTAATATGTTTGAATTCTATAAAACCATAGATTATGCTTTATCCCTCTCCTTTAATGAAGGTGCAATAAAAACACACTTCAACACGTGTGGGGATACTTTAAGGATAGAGCAACAGATAAAGAGTTTGTAAAATTCCATCAGCTTTTATCCTCTAAAGATTACTCAAAGGCTAAGATGTTCTTAAATAAACTTGCAGAAAAATATAAACAGGAATATCTTTTAAACTCATACTATTTTGTTATCAACACTTTAATGTAAGCTACTAAAAAATATAATTTAATTAGCCACTTGAAAAATTTTTCTGTTATTTTATTAAGTTGCAATTTCATAAACAGAGAATCTTTTATGTTTATAAACAATCTTACTCTAAATTAGGTTAAATGAATAATTTAGTATGATAGGTATAAAAATATAGGAGAAGGGAGTTGATATGATGAAGCTCGTCTCCTATAATCCTATCTGGACTAATAAAAATTCTATTATAAACAAATATACATACCTTAGTAAAAATGAAGAATGTGATATTTTAATTATAGGTGCAGGAATTACAGGAGCTATTTTAAGCTATTATCTTTCTTTTTTAGGCAAAAAATAATACTTGTTGATAAAAACATAATAGGATATGGAAGCACAAGTGCATCTACTTCAATTCTTCAATATGAAGTTGACTTCGATATATTAGAGCTTGAGAAGAAAATAGGAGTAGTAAATGCTCTAAAGGCCTATAAGGCAAATGAGTCTGCTGTTTATGAAATTGAAAGAATTATAAAAACACTAAAGGATAAATGTGACTTTACAAGAAGAGAAAGCCTATATTATACGCAGGATAAAACAAAAATACAAAGGTTTAAAGAAGAATATAAAATACGCAAAGCCGTTGACTTTGACATTGAATTTTTAGACAAAAACTCTACTAAAGATAAGTTTTCCTTCCCAATTGAAGCAGCAATATATTCAAAGTGCGGCGGTGCAGAAATTGACCCCTATAGGTTTGCCCACGAGCTTATAAAGGATAGCCAAACAAGAGGTCTTATTGTATTTGAAAATACAGCTATTTTGAAATATCAACATAAAGACAATAAAGTAATTCTTTATACAGACAAACATAAAAAGATAACTGCACAAAAGGTAGTTGTTGCAACAGGATATCAGGCAAAAAATTAATAAAACAGAATATAGTTACCCTAAATACAAGTTTTACAATCGCAACAAAACCTGTTAAAAGCTTTGATGGTTGGTACAATAGGTGCATAATCAGAAATGATTGTACACCCTATAACTACCTTAGAACAACGCAGGACAATAGAATTATAATAGGCGGAGAAGATATAGCACTAAATAATCCTCCATATATCATAGCTAAAAACAAATATGAAAGGCTTGAGGAAAAACTACGACAGATGTTCCCTAACATAGATTTTGAAGTAGAATTTAGATTCCACGGTCTCTTTGGAGACACAAAAGATGGCCTTCCTTATATAGGTCAACATCCAAAATTTAAAAACTTTTATTTTGCATTAGGTTACGGCTCAAATGGGATACTGTATTCAATAATTGCTGGTCAAATAATAAGAGATATGATTGCAGAAGGAAAAGTGCATCCAGATATAAATTTATATAGTTTTATGAGATAGCATAAAAGCTATCTCTTTTATATATGTTAATAAAACTTTACTCACAACTTTAATATTTACTGCATCAAATAAATTAGATAAGTATACAGAAGGGGGTAAAGTGGTATGACAAATATAAACTGGCCTTGTGATTTTTACGATTCTAAGCTTTCAGTTGTATCAACTAATATAACAACAGCTATAGTAAATGGACAAGTGAAAGGATATCTTACTGGCTTTAGATATGGAGAAAGAAATAATATAAGCTTAACACAAATGCAAACATTAGACGATGGTTCAAGTCCACCACAGGGTCCAACTGGTGCAAGAGTTGTATCAACAAGCAATTTTGATAGAATAGATGGAACTGGTGCCAAAAAGTTAGGGTAATTTATTTAGATGAAGAGTGGAACTTAAAATCAGAAACTGTTGAACTTAATGGTACAACTCCCGTTAATTTAAACGCACAGGACATCTATCATATAGAAAACTTTTATGTTATTGATGTTGGTCTAAATGGTTGTTCTTCTGGAACTATAACACTTCAAAATCCTTCAGGAACAATAACCTTTGCAACTATAAATGCTGGATTTAATCAAAGCTTTAGAGCTGTAGCACACGTACCAAAGGGATACACAATGCTTGTAAATGAACTTATGGTTTCTTGTAATGGTGGTTACTGTAAATTTTATCTATGTGTATACAAAAATTTTGAACACATAAACGAAGGAAAAAATGTTCTATTTATTGCAGATGTAATAGGTATAACCAATATAAACTCTAGTCAACACTACTTTGTACCTGTAGTAGTTACTGAAAAACATTCTGTTAAAATAACAGCTATTGCTGGAAAAAATGGGGTTAGTGGGCAGGGAAGATTTTGTTTCTACCTTCAACCTAAAGCTATTAAAGAAAACTTTTATTAAAAATGGAGCCGTTAGGCTCCATTTATCTTGGCTGTTGCAACTACATTGGCACCTGTTCCTAAAACATTCTCTATAATAACATCCCCAATTTGAATGGGTGCTACAGCCTTTATCTTATTTATCTCCTTCATTATTTCAAATATCATATCCTTTGGAATCTCTCTATCTGTTTTAACTGACACAAGAGGTTTATCTCCACCCTCAACTTTTACAGTTGAAGTTATTATTCTTTTAGGATTTGTTATTTCATTTTTAGCATATTCTTCTCCTCTTTTGCATTTATTTCCAGACACCTTTATATTTTCTCCAACTTCAACCTCAAGCTGACATCCTAAGGGGCAGCTTATACAAGTCATCTTTTTAATCATTTTGCCACCTCCTCTAAAGCAAATACCAGTTCACAGGATTTTACTTCCCTTAAAACATCCTTTGAAAGTTTAACACTTTCCATCTCTCCTGGTGAAACGTGATTTCTTCTAACTTTATAGATAATTTTATCTCCATCTCTTACAACCAAATCAACATTATGATATACATCGTTTACCCTCATATAAAAGTTTACTTTATCCTTAACATTTTGGGGATTTATTCTATTTGGAACTACATATCTAATACCAAAACCTGTTTTTGTGAAAAATCCTTTTTCATTCTTGATATATTCTCCCTTAATATACTTTGCAGCACCATAACCTGCAAGAAAGCTTTCTTCTGTAACATAATCTACTAAATCGTGGACGTGAACAACATTTCCACAGGCAAAAATTCCATCCACACTTGTTTCCATTAGTTCATTTACATAGGCTCCAGAGGTTACAGAATTTAAATTTATATTTGCCTCTCTTGATAGTTCATTTTCTGGTATTAATCCTACAGATAATAAAAGGGTATCACACTCAATATATTGTTCTGTTCCCTCAATCGGTCTTCTATTTTCATCTACCTTTGCAATTGTAACTCCTTCTAACCTTTCCCTTCCGTGTATTCTTGTAACTGTGTGGTTAAATAAAAGGGGTATGTCAAAGTCTTCGAGGCACTGAACAATATTCCTCTTAAGTCCAGTTGAATAGGGCATAAGTTCTACAACCATCTTAACTTCAGCACCCTCAAGGGTCATTCTTCTTGCCATTATAAGCCCAATATCTCCCGAACCTAAAATTACAACCTTTTTACCAACCATATAGCCTTCCATATTTACAAACCTTTGGGCTGCACCTGCAGTAAAGACTCCAGCCGGCCTACTTCCTGGTATATTTAAGGCTCCTCTCGTCCTTTCTCTACATCCCATTGCAAGTATAACTGCCTTTGCATCAATTTCAATAATTCCGTCCTTTGGGTTTAATGCAGTTATATGCTTATTTTCTGATAAATGTAATACCATTGTATCTAATTTATACTCAATTCCCAACTTTTCAACCTCATCTATAAATCTTTGAGCGTATTCTGGTCCTGTAAGCTGTTCTTTAAATATATGAAGTCCAAAGCCATTGTGTATACACTGCTGAAGTATACCTCCAAGTCTTTTATCCCTCTCTAATATTAAAATATCATCTATTCCATTCTTCTTTGCCTCAATTGCTGCTGCAAGACCTGCAGGTCCACCGCCTATTACAACCAAATCCCTCTTCATTTTTTCTCCTCCCATCACTTTGTCTTACCAGTTAAAATAAAGCTGCCTTCATCTGACTTTTTAACTTCAGTCGGAGGTATATTAAGTTCCCTTGCAAGTATTTCAACAACTCTTGGCATACAGAAACCTCCCTGGCATCTTCCCATACCTGCTCTTACCCTTCTCTTAACTCCATCTACACTTCTTGCCCCAAGGGGTCTTCTTATCGCACTAACTATATCTCCTTCTGTTATGTGCTCACATCTACAAATTATTCTTCCATAAATTGGATTTATCTTTAATACCTCTCTCTTTTCATTCTCTGACATATTTATAAAAAGTTTTGTATTTTCCCTTGTTGATATAAAATTCTTCTTTTTAATTAGTCTAAGTCCTCTTCTTCAAGAAGTGATACTACATAGGGAGCAATTGCTACTGATGCTGTAAGTCCTGGCGATTCTATTCCTGCTGCATTTACTGCATTTTTGTAGGTATATTTATTATAAAATCTCTCTTATCAGGTGTTGCTCTTATACCTGTAAAGGAGGTTATTATATCCCTTGGATTTAAACCCTTTACACTCCTGCTTCCACCCCTTAATATCTCTTCAAGTCCTTCTTTTGTTGTTGAAACATCATCCTTTTTATCCATCTCAACTGCATTTGGGCCAACAAATAGATTGCCGTGTACTGTTGGAGATACTAATATACCTTTTCCCTTGTTTGTAGGTGTTTGAAATATTGTCCTTGTAACCATTCCTCCAACTAATTTATCAAATAAACAATATTCTCCTCTTCTTGGTATTATCCTAAACCGTTCTCCTCCAAGCATATCATTTATGTCATCTGCAAAAAGACCTGCTGCATTGACTAAATATCTTGATTCTACTTTTCCCTTACTTGTTTCTATTGTAAATACTTCCTTATCCTTGTAAACCCTAAAAACTTTAGTTGAAAGCATAAATTCTACACCATTTTGATTTGCATTTTCTGCAAGAGCAATAGCAAGCTCAAAGGGCGATACAATTGCTCCAGTTTTTGCATAAAGAGCACCTACTACATTTCTTTGAATGTTTGGTTCTAATGATAAAACCTTATTTTTATCTATTACCTCAAGTTCTCTGACCCCATTTATTAGTCCTCTTTTATAAAGCATCTCTATATGCTTCAAATCCTCATCATTAAAAGCAAGCACAAGTGAACCATTTCTCTTATAAGGCACATCTAATTCCCTACATATATCTTCGTACATCTCACTCCCTAAAACATTAAATTTTGCCTTTAAGGTACCTTCCTTAGCATCATAACCTGCGTGTACTATTCCACTATTTGCCTTGGTAGAACCATTTGCTATATCACTACTTTTTTCTATGACTACTACCTTCAAATCGTATCTTGATAATTCCCTTGCTATACTTGTGCCAATTATTCCAGCACCAATTACTGCAACATCATACATAAAATAACCCCCTCTTAAAAATTAAGCCACAAAAACAGGACCACCTTTGTGGCCTATTTTTGTGGCTCTCATTTCTCGCCAAAATATTCTATTATTTATATTTTATCACATTATTATTCAAAAATCAATTACTCTTCCTTATCCCATTCTAATGCTCTCTTTACTGCCTTATGCCATCCCTTAATAAGTTTAATTCTCTTTTCTTCTTCCATACTTGGTTTAAACTTTCTATCTACAGCCCAGTTGCTAATTATTTCTTCTTTATTTTCCCAGTATCCAACTGCTAATCCCGCAAGGTATGCAGCACCTAAAGCTGTTGTTTCTATAACCTTTGGTCTATAAACATCAACATTTAAAATGTCCGATTGGAATTGCATTAAAAAGTTATTTGCAACTGCACCTCCATCTACTTTAAGTGCTGAAAGATTTATTCCTGAATCATCTTCCATAGCCTTAAGAACATCCATTGTTTGGTATGCCATAGATTCAAGGGCTGCCCTTATAATGTGCTCCTTTTTACTCCTCTTGTCAATCCTACGATACTTCCTCTTGCATACATATCCCAATATGGTGCACCCATACCAACAAATGCAGGAACAACATAAACTCCATTTGAATCTTCCACAGAGGTTGCATACTCTTCGCTTTCTGCTGCTGATTTTATCATCCTTAACTCATCTCTCAGCCACTGAATTACTGCACCTGCTATAAATATACTTCCTTCCAGCGCATATTCAACCTTTCCATCTACACCCCAAGCTATTGTGGTTAAAAGTCCATTCTTTGACTTTACAGGCTTTTCACCAGTATTCATAAGCATAAAACATCCTGTACCATAAGTATTTTTAGCCATTCCTTCTCTATAGCATCCCTGACCAAATAGTGCAGCCTGCTGATCACCTGCATCACCTGCTATTGGAATTTCTCCCCTATTACATCAACAGTTGTATAACCATATACACAGCTTGATGGTTTAACCTCTGGAAGCATTGATTTAGGAATGTTTAATATCTCAAGTATCTCATCATCCCATTTCAATTCATATATGTTATATAGCATTGTTCTTGAGGCATTTGAATAGTCGGTGGTATGCACCCTTCCACCTGTTAAATTCCATATTAGCCAAGTGTCAATGTTACCAAATAGAAGTTCTCCTCTTTCTGCCTTTTCCCTTGCACCCTCAACATTATCAAGTATCCATTTTATCTTTGTTCCTGAAAAATACGCATCAACTACAAGTCCCGTCTTATTTCTTATTATTTCTGCATATCCTTTATTTCTTAAATCATCGCATATGTCTGCTGTTCTTCTACACTGCCATACTATTGCATTGTATATTGGCTTTCCTGTTTTTTGTCCCAAACAACTGTAGTCTCTCTTTGATTAGTAATTCCGATTGCCGCAATATCCTGGGCAGTAAGTCCTGCCTTTGCTAAGGCTTCATTTGCAACACCTATTTGAGTTGCCCAAATTTCCATTGCATTATGCTCAACCCAACCAGCCTTTGGATATATTTGTGTAAATTCCTTTTGAGCAACAGATATAATTTGTCCACCCTTATCAAATATTATTGCTCTTGAACTTGTTGTACCTTGGTCAAGTGCTAAAATATACTTTGACATTTTAATATCCCCTCATTCATAAAAAGTAAAATATACATAAGATATTCAAAAGCCACAACACCCATTTTTGTGTTGTGGCTCTCTACACTCTGCCTATGTTTATTTTAACAGATATCAATAAGATATTTCAATATTTTTTGAAAAGTTAATATATTAACATATTTTATATCGAATAGTTTTTTACATCTCGTCCTTTATATAGCTCTTAATTTCCTCAACAGTACAAACCTTACCAAACATCTTGACCTTTTCATTTATTACTATTGCAGGAGTTCTCATAACACCATACTTCATAATTTCTTTAAAATCTTCAACCTTTATAACTTCTGCCTCTACTCCAAGTTCCTTTACAGCTTCTTTTGCATTTGCCTCAAGCTTTTTACAGTTTGCACAACCTGAACCAAGTATCTTAATTTGCATAAAAGCATCTCCCTTCAATAATATTATAACTATATTATAAAATAATTAATTAATTACGTCAACTTATATGAGTTTCATTATTAAACATACGCAATATAAAAAGCCCTTAGAAGAGGCATATCTAAAAGTTATGCACAAATACTTCTAAGAGCTTTAATCCAAAGCTAATATTCAGTTTTTATTTATTATAACTTATTTTGCAAACCAACTTCTTGTATTATTTGCAATCCTAACAAGTGTTAACATTATTGGAACCTCAGTTAAAACACCTACAACTGTTGCAAGAGCAGCCCCTGATTTTAAACCAAATAGCGATATTGCAACTGCAACAGCAAGTTCAAAGAAATTACTTGCACCAATTAATGAAGCAGGTGCTGCAATGTTATGTGGAAGTTTCCAAATCTTTGCCCACACATAGGCAAATCCAAATATAAAGAAAGTTTGAATTGTAAGTGGTACTGCAATTAATATAATGTGGAATGGATTATTTATTATTATTTCTCCTTGGAAAGAGAATATAATAACAAGTGTTAAAAGAAGTCCTACTATTGTTACATTATTAAATTTCTTTAAAAATACATTTTCAAAATAATCAATTCCCTTGTTCTTGATAACACTTCTTCTTGTTAGATAACCAAATGTAAGTGGAATAACTACAAATAAAATAGTTGATAGGAAAAGTGTATTATATGGAACTTTAACATTGCTTACACCAAGTAAAAATGCAACAATTGGTGTAAATGCAATAAGAATTATTAAATCATTTACAGCAACTTGTACAAGTGTATATCCTGCATCTCCATCTGTTAAATAACTCCAGACAAATACCATTGCTGTACAAGGTGCTGCACCAAGAAGAACAGCTCCAGCTATATATTCAGTTGCAAGATTATCCGGAATAAAGCTATTGAATACTATTTTGATAAAAAGTAAGCAAATAAATACATAGTAAATGGCTTTATTAGCCAGTTTGTTACACAAGTAACTATAAGTCCCTTTGGTTTTTAGTAGCATTAACTACGCTTGAAAAATCAATTTTTAGCATCATAGGATAAATCATAAGCCAAATCAAAATTGCAACAGGTATTGAAACATTTGCATACTCAAATTTACTTAATGTTTTTGGTATTATAGGAATGTATTTTCCTATTAGAATACCAACAATTATACATAGAGCAACCCAAATAGATAAATATCTTTCAAAAAACCTAAACCCTTTTTCTTTTCCATTTCATTACCTCCTTTAAAATTTTAATTTACCTTCCTTTAAATCTTCACAGGACATACCACTCATAATATATTTATTTAGGTTTTTTTATCTTCTAATAATATATCATATTTGTTAAAATTTTGTCTAAGTGTTTCATACAAACTTTGATATTTTTTATAAAATCCGAGTTTATAAAATAATATACATATTGTCCCTTTTTATAGCTCTTTAAAATATCAGCAGATGAAAGCTTATTTAAGTGTCGAGAGGCATTGGACTGGTTGAGTCCAAGAAGTGCCTCTATTTCACAAACACAAAGTTCCTTAACCATAAGAAGATTTATTATTCTTAATCTTGTTTCATCTGATAATGCCTTTAATATATTTACAATTTCCATAGGTTTCACCTAAAAATGTTTTTGTATTATTTGCTTAAGTTCTTCTTTGTTTTTAAATCCAATGATTTTTTCTGCAACTTCACCATTTTTGAGAATAAGTGTAGTTGGTACACTCATTACCTTAAACTTTCTTGCAACTGACATATTTTCCTGTGCGTTTATTGTATAAAAATTAATATTATCAAACTCCTGTGCTACTTCTTCAAGTACAGGTTTTAATTGAACACATACAGGACAAGTTGTTGTATAAAGCTCTAAAACTCCTGTTATACTATTCTCCATTCCTTCAAAATTTACTTTATTAATTTCCTGTAATTTCATAATATCACCTTCCATATAAAGTATATGATTCTTTAATCATATAATAATACTTTTATACATTTTTTCAATAAAAAATCATATATATTTGTTAACTTTAAGTTAAATTAACAAATAAAATTACAAATATTCCTGTTTAATAAAAAAACTATAGAAAGTTTTCTTTCTATAGTATCTGCATTATCATAGATTAAATTCCTTTGCTACAAGTTCCACAGCCTTTAATTTATCTTCCCTATTTATAGTACAGGTAATTCTTATCTCTGACGTAGTAATCATTTTAACCTGTATATTATTCTCCTTAAAAACTTTAAAAAGCCTTGCTGCAACACCTGATGTGTTCTTCATTCCAATTCCTACAATAGAAAATTTAGTTATATTCTCATCTATAAGAGGTTTCTTAAATGTATATAATCTAATAACCTTTAAACATTCATTTAAATCTGCCTTTGGTATAGTAAAGGATATATTTACACTTCCGTTTTGTGGTGCAGTCTGACTTATCATATCTACATTTATATTTCTTAAGGCTATTGACTCAAATATACTTGAAAGAACACAGATATCATATTCTATATCAAGTAGAGTTATTGATACATCTTCGTCTGAAACCGCAAGCCCTGTAACTGGTTTTGTTTCCATATTTTCTACCTCCCTTATATATGTTCCCTTTATATCACTACAGCTTAATCCAACATAAATAGGTATATTAAACTTTTGAGCAAGTTCTACAGACCTTGAATGCATTACCTGTGCACCAAGACTTGATAGCTCAAGCATCTCCTCATAGCTTATATTTTCTATCTTTTTGCGTTTTTATAAAGGCGTGGATCTACACTATATATTCCATCAACATCTGTATATATCTCACACTCTGCATCTAATTTAACTGCAAGTGCTACAGCAGTTGTATCTGAACCTCCTCGCCCTAATGTTGTAATGTCCCCATAATCCGTTACTCCCTGAAACCCAGCTACAACAACTATTTTGCCTAATTCCAATGCATTTTTTATTGGAGCTATGTTGATGTCTTCAATTAATGATTTTCCATATACACCATTTGTTCTTAATTGAATTTGAAAAGCATTAAAGGATATTGCGTCATATCCTAAATCCTTTATAGCCATTGCTAATAGTGAACTTGAAATCATTTCACCCGTTGCAAGCAGTGCATCCAACTCTCTTTTATCTGGTGTTTTGGAAATTTTATTTGCAAGTTCAATTAAGTCATCTGTAGTATCTCCCATAGCTGAAATTACAACAACTACTTGATTCCCTTTATTTTTCTTATCAATTACACATTCTGCAACTTTTTTTATCTTTTCAGTTGTAGCTACTGAACTTCCACCATATTTTTGTACAACTATTGCCATTAACCACTCCTCCTTTATAAAAAATAAAAGCAGCAAGGTTTGTTCAAGCTGCTTTTGCATACCCAAACAAAACCTTTGTAGCTCTCCACCTTAAGGTGACAGCTGAGTGCATATTCTGCAAACAGCCAGGCAAATAGCTCGGCGACTATTCCCTTCGGCCTAAAGCCCCTTTCCTAAAGTATCTTTGCTTGCCAAGCTCCACTTTAGTACTCTTGACTTAGGCACCTCTACACAAGGCATTGTTGTTTTTTATTTAACTTTATTGGGAATATATTACCACAAATATTTATGCGATTCAACTGTATATTTATTAATTTTCCGAAATAAATTAAGAGGGGTATACCCCTCTTAATCACTGTTGCCTTAGTGTATTTGCAATGTTTTGGCAAGCATTTAATGTATTTTGTAGACTTTGAATTTGTTGCTCAATTTGAGCTTTGGTATTTTGATTTTCTACTGTTGTTGCTGCCTGTCTTAAGCTGTTTAGTGTATTTTGTAGATTTTGTACACTTTCTTCTACATTTTGTCTTGCATTCTTTTGTAACATACCTAATACCTCCATTTTAATTTTTTCACAGTAATATTTTTACCTATAATCTAACTAAAATTCGTGGAAATTTGTTGATATTTATTATAAATTAAATTATAATTACAATAATTAACATTTAACATAATTCAATAATACTCAATTAAATTAGTTTAATACTATACATTAACACTCTCATTTCTATTTTTTAAAATTAGGTTAAAATATATCTATACTCTAAAAAAGGAGACGAAAAGCTATGACACGAAGGCTAATTGAAGCGTATTTAAAAATAAAACAGATAGAAAATATGTTGGATATCTATCAGGTGGAGTAGGTATTTTCATCAATATACTTCTTTTTATATTTAAATTTATAGTTGGTACGATTAGTGGAAGTATTGCAATAACAGCTGATGCCTTTAACAATTTATCAGATGTAGGCTCCTCTGTAGTAACAATCATTGGTTTTATGATAGCTGACAAACCTGCTGACAAGGAACATCCCTTTGGACACGGTAGAGGTGAATACATCGCAGGCCTTATTGTATCTATACTTGTACTATTAGTTGGGTTTGAGTTTTTAAAATCCTCCTTCGAAAAAGTTTTACATCCTTCTCCACTTACCTTCAACGTTTACACTATTATAATTCTTGCTGTTTCTATAATAATAAAGCTTTGGCTTGGTTATTTTAACAAAGTTTTATCACAGGTATCTTCATCAGGTGCAATAAATGCAACATCCTTTGACAGCTTTAGTGATGTGATAATAACATCTACGGTTCTAATTAGTTTTTAGTTGCTAAATTTTTTAATATAACTATTGATGGTTATATAGGATTAATAGTTTCGCTTTTTATACTCTATGCTGGGTATAGCCTTATAAAAGAAACAATAAGCCCTCTTCTTGGTGAAGCTGCTGACCCAGAGCTTGTAAAAAAATAGTTGAAAATGTAAAATCCTATGAAGGTATAATTGGCGTTCACGATCTTATTGTTCATACATATGGTGCTCAAAAACAATTGCATCTCTTCACGCAGAAATTGATTATAGAACTGATATATTAGAGGCACACGAGTTAATTGATAAAATTGAAAATGAGGTATCTAAAAAATTAAATATTGTTTTAATACTGCATATGGATCCTGTTGTTCTTGATAACAAAGAATTAGAAATAATAAGATTTAAAATTAAAGACGTACTTTCTAAATATGACTATATACTTGATATTCACGACATTAGATTGGTTGATGGAAAGCATAAAAAGAATATAATATTTGATGTTGTATTTTCAAATGATGTTAAAAAGGATGAAATAAATAAAAAGTATTTGAAATCATAAATGATTTAAGCAAAGTTCTTACTAACTATGAAATAATTATTCACGTCGATAATATCTATGCAGATTTTTAATTTTATTTGAAATTATACTTCTACTTTGGTAAAATATATGCAAGCTTATTTTAAGGAGGGTTTTAATAATGTCAGCTTTTGATGTGCTAATGGAACGTGGCTTTATTGAACAGCTTACCCACGAAGATGAAATAAAAGAATTATTAGAAAAAGAAAAGATAACATTCTATATTGGTTTTGACCCAACTGCAGATAGTCTTCACGTAGGTCACTTTATCGCTTTGATGGCAATGGCTCATATGCAAAGAGCAGGACATAGACCAATTGCCCTAATTGGTGGCGGTACTGCTATGATTGGAGACCCGAGCGGTAAAACTGATATGAGAAAAATGTTAACAAAGGAAGAAATACAATATAACTCAGAATGTCTGAAAAAACAAATGGAAAGATTTATTGATTTTTCTGATGGAAAGGCTATAATGGTTAACAACGCTGATTGGCTTTGGAATTTAAATTACATTGAATTTTTAAGAGATGTAGGTGTACATTTTTCAGTAAATAAAATGCTTACTGCAGAATGTTTTAAACTTAGAATGGAAAAGGGATTATCCTTCCTTGAATTTAACTATATGTTAATGCAGGCATATGATTTCTTAGAACTACATAAAAGGTTTGGATGTGTAATGGAACTTGGCGGAAATGACCAGTGGTCCAATATACTTGCTGGTGCAGACCTAATTAGAAGAAAAGAAGGAAAACCAGCCTATGGATTAACTTTTAAACTTTTAACTAACAGCGAAGGAAAGAAGATGGGCAAAACTGAAAAGGGAGCATTATGGCTTGACGCAAATAAAACAACTCCATTTGAGTTCTATCAATACTGGAGAAACGTAAACGATGCAGACGTTGAAAAATGCCTTGCTCTTTTAACCTTCCTCCCAATGGATGAGGTTAGAAGATTAGGTGCACTTAAGGATAAAGAAATAAATGAAGCAAAAAGGTACTTGCCTACGAAGTAACAAAGCTTGTCCACGGTGAAGAAGAAGCTAAAAAGGCTGAACAAGCAGCAATAGCACTATTTGAATCTGGTGGAGATTTAAGTAATGCTCCAACCTTTGAAATGCCATCTAATCTATTAGGTCAAAAGGTTATTGATGTATTAGTAGAAATTAAGGCTATACCTTCTAAGAGCGAAGGAAGAAGACTTATACAACAAGGCGGTTTATATATAAACAATGAAAAAGTTTCAGATATGGATTTTGTAATAGATTCATCTCTATTTAAAGATGGAGAAATGCTTGTAAGAAAAGGTAAAAAGACCTTCTATAGAGTTGTACTTGTTTAAAGATAAATATAGGGACTAGTAATTATTTACTAGTCCCTTTTATATACTACTTCACCATCTATAACAGTCATATAAACTTCAACATCCTTAATCTTTAGGGAGTCAATATTAAATATATCCTCCTCAAGAACTACAAAATCTGCATATTTACCCTTCTCTAAAGTTCCATAAACATCTTCTATATAGTTTGCATAGGCTGAATTTTTGGTATAACATTCTACAGCCTGTTTCACAGTTACCCTTTCCTGAATATTTAAATTTAATTTATTAACCGAACAGTATATACCAAGCATTGGTTCAAAGCCTTTAAAAAGGTTCCGTCCTTCTTTTGCACATACTCTGCACCAAAGGGAGTATCACTATTAAATATTGTTGTTATGCCCTTATCAATAAATGTTCTATATCTATAAGTATCCCTTATTCTTCTAAAACCAAGTCTTGTCAAGGTTAAATTACTTTCTAAGTTAAATATAGGCTGAAAGGATGCTATAAGGTTTAACCTTTTAAATCTTTCTATATCTTCCTCCTTTATTATCTGAATATGTTCAACCCTATTTCTGACTTTATTATTTGGATAAATCTTATATACCCTTTCATATATATCTAAAAACTTTTTCATTGCTAAATCCCCAATAATATGAACAGCTATTGGAATATCATTCTTTAGGGATTTTTCGATAATATTATATATTTCTTCATCACTTAAATTTTGACATCCATAGTTATTTGTATCATCTTCATAGGGTTCACTTAGTAAAGCCGTCCTTGAACCAAAGCTGCCATCAACAAAATACTTTATAGGACCTTTTTAAGCTTTTTGTCTCAGAAAGTTTTATAAATTCATCATACTCCTTAGAATTACCTAAACTTCCTGCTATAATTCTAACCTTTATTTTTCCTTCACTTTGAAGTCTTTTATAAGTGTTATAATATCTTGGGTATTGAGTCATAATGTCGTTTACTAATGTAACTCCATTTTTTATAAGCTCACTATCTACTCTAAGTAACGCTATTTCGTAATATATGTCGGGCATCATTTCCATTATCTTTCCTACTATCTCAAATACCCAACTTTCATAAAATAAACCTGTTAAACCAAACTCATCCTTTCCAACTGTTTCCGATTCAATTACCTTCTCATCATCTTTAAGATTAAGTACCTCTAATGCCTTGGTATTAAGTATGAGGGAGTGTCCATCCTGCCTTATTAAACATACTGGCTTATCACTAACTACTTTATCAATATCATATCTATGGGGCATAATACCGCCAAATACTATTTCACTCCAACCTGATCCCATAATCCAAGAATCTTGTTCTTTTGATTTACTAAAGGAATACAATGCGTGCTCAAAATCCTCTCTATTTTTCACATTTTTAAAATCCATTTCAACCATACTTCTTGCAGCCTCTATAAGGTGCATATGACTTTCTATAAAGCCAGGCAAAACTGCTCTACCATTTAAATCAATAATATCGCAGTTTGAAAATTTTTCTATTAAGTTTTGATTTGATAATTCAACTATTTTTCCATCTTCTATATACATAGATGAAAAGATACTGTCGTTTTCATCCATTGTATATATTTTAGCATTGGTTATTAAAATTCCTGACATACTCACTCCCCTTACCTATATAGTTCTATAACAAAACATTACTTCCTTTCAACTTAAATTAATTTAACATTTTATTTTAAAATCGTTCATATAAATTATTAAAAGCATTATAGGTGGTTATTTATGCAACAAACAATACCTCTTCACACTATTAATCCTACTGATGAAGAAAGGTATAAGATGCTAAAATTTCTACTAAAGCTTGATAATAGAGTAGGTGACTTTGATGAAATTATAAAACTTATGTCTCCTCCTGAAGATATCGAAACTATATGTTCTAAGCTTCAGGGAAAGGCATCAAAGTCGCTGTTATAGGTGCTGGCTGTGCAGGACTTTGTGCCAGCTATGAATTAAACAAAATTGGGTGTGATATTACAATATTTGAAGCTTCTAAACGAATAGGAGGTAGAATAAAAACACATTATTTTGATAAAGAATCAAATCAATATGCTGAACTTGGTGCAATGCGTATAGGTATTTCCCACGAAACTGTATGGCACTATATTAAAAAATTTAAACTAAAAACACGACCCTTTATAAGCAAAAGCTACTCGTCCCTCTTTTATATACGTGGAAGTTACGCTTTAAACGAACCAAGCGGAAAAAGTGTTATGGATAATATTTACCCCAAGTTCAAACTTTCTAAACTTGAAAAAAACTCCCTCCAAACAAGCTTATTTTACAAATGTATAACAAATACTTTTATAACCTAACCTCAAATGAAAAAACTGAATTAATTAAAATAAAACAAAACTACTCCCATAAAATAAGAGAAATTCAAAACTTATCCTTAAGACAGGCATATGAAAATACAAACCTGTCACAGGATGCCATATCTATGATTAGCTATCTTTCATCCCTTGAAGCCGATTTACTACACATTAGCTTGTTTGAGATATTAGGTGAGCTTTATACCGTTGACTTTGCTTATAACTATACTATAGAAGGTGGTATGACAAACCTCCCACTTGCCTTTTATAACCAACTCATCTCTTCAGATGGACCTGGTAAGGTGCAATTTAAATTTGGGCATTTAGTAAACTCAATTATAAAATCTCCATATAGAGATAAAATTATACTTGAAGTATCTGATCTAAATGATAAAAATGTTTATTATAAAGAATTTGATTATGTAGTATGCTGTATACCCTTTTCGAGTCTAAGGAGAATAAAAATATCACCTAATTTCTCTACACTTAAGATGCAGGCAATAAATGAATTAAATTATGAAATAGGTCAAAAACCTTTTTATATCTTAAAGAGCGTTTTTGGGAGAAAGATGAAAGCAATCTAATCTTAGGAACCACTTTAACAGATTTAATCACAATCTCTACCCTCTATGGTACCGACCATATAGAGGCTGTCCCAAATAGACTTTTTGAATATAAACTCACCGAAAATACTTCCTATAAAACACCTGGAGTTCTTCTTGCATCATATAATTGGCATCAAAATGCTCTTCGTTTAGGTAATCAACCCGACTTAATAAGAATTAAGGAAGTTTCAAGCTGTATTGAAACTATCCATAAGCTTCCTAGAAATTATATAGAGGATAACATTATTGATTATTCCACAATACTATGGTCAAATATTCCATTTATTTGGGGTGGTGTAGCCCTATTGACACCAGGCCAAAAAGAGTTATTCCTTTATGAAGCAACTTTACCTGAAATGAATAACAGAGTATTTTTGCAGGCGAACACGTTTCTACAAAACACGGATGGCAACAAGGTTCATATCAATCTGCAATGCTTTGTGCCAACAATATTGCAAAATTGATAAGGCAGAGAGATTAATTCTCTGCCTTAAAATGTTTTTTAAAATAGCTTTAACCTTAACTGAAGCTAAAAGGTTTACTTTATTTCTTCTAATTTTTGTATTAAATCATATTCTATTATACTATCTGAATACTTTAAAAATCTGTAAGCTCTCTCAAATTTGTCCAAATAATCCTCTTTGTTTAATTTCTTTCCTGTTTTTCTATCAACAACCTTATCAGCAAAATTTAAATAAGCTACATCATCTGCTATCCACGTTCCATTTCTTAATACAACAAAGCCTTCCTGTGTATTTAAAACATCTCTACCAAGTGTATATTTAACATCTATACCAAATAAATTGGCTAAAGTTGGATAAAAATCATATTGTCCCGTTACCTCTTTTATATGTCCCTTTATCTGTTCTTTTGGAAAGTGTATCATTGCAACTATCTTTTGTGCCTCTTGCCATTCAATTTCCGATATATTCTCTCTACCATAGAGTAGTTTTCCCATAATATCCTTCTTATCATATGGTATAGCATAATGGTCACCATAAAAAACAACTACAGAATTATCCCATAGCCCCTCTTTTTTAGCATATCTATAAAATCACCTATTGCTTCATCGGTATACTTAGCAGATTTTATATAATCTCCTATTATAGTTCCTTCAAATTCACCTGTATTTATTATATTATTTAGTCTATTTTGCGAGTCTTTATATGGGTAATGGCTGGATAAAGTAATTAAAAAAGAATAAAATGGCTTATCATACTCCTTCATCTTTGCTACTGCCTGTTTAAAGAAGGATTTATCACTTAACCCAAGTCCTTGAATGTCATCAATATTGAATGTATTTTCATTTTCATATATATCAAAACCTAAACTTTTATACATATTGACCCTATTCCAAAAGCCCGGTCTATTTGCGTGCATAACTGATGTAAAATATCCTATTTCCTTTATTTTTCAGGCAAAGCTTCATAATTATTACCTGCATATTGATAATATACTGCACCTTCCCTGATTGGAAGAAGGGAATTATTCATCAAAAACTCTGCATCAGACGTACCGCCATAGGCCGTTTGATAAAAACAATTATCAAATACTAAACTTTCTTTAGCAAGTTTGTTTAAATTAGGTGTTATCTCTATTCCATCAATTTTTTTATTTAATAAAAATCCTTGAAAAGCTTCAAGTTGAACTACAATTAAGTTTTTACCCTTCATACTTCCATAATACTTAGTTCCCTTTGATAGATTCTTTTCTTGAATCCATTTATTTATTTCATTTATTTCCTGTTCAGATATATTTCCTTTTTTAATACATTCGAAGTTATATACCTATAGAAATCAACTGCGTGAAAGTTAACATTACCTATTCTTCTAACAATATATTTTTTATCGTACATTGTTCTTGTTATTCCTGGTTGTTCCTTTTCAAGTGCCTTAACACTTGTGACAGAAAAAATCAACCCCAATGCTAATATAGATGCAAATTTTATAGTTTTTAAAGTAAACTTTGGTTTTTTACTATCTAATAAATTCTTGTATTTTATATATATTATAGAAAAAATAATTACGTCTATAAAAAATAAAAGGTCCTTTAATTTTATAAGAGATGTCACGCTATCTTTAACCTCAGCAGCTAATCTTGCTTGTTTAATTAATGCAACTGAAGTCACATCACAAAAATACCTATTATAAACAACATCTGTAAATAATATTAAACTTATAATAAAATCAACTATAATAAAACACTTTACTCTTTTGTTTTGTCTTATGAAGCTAAAAATAGATGCAATTATTAATGCTGACCCAAAACAACCTATGATTAAACTGTTTTTTGAAAATCAATTAAATTTAAAACATAATTAAAGGCTACCAGTTTAGAAAAAACAACTATTATAAAAATCAAAATATCCAAATCTTTAAATAACTTTTTCTTATCATAAAATCACTCCATTATTTTTTTGCACAACAATTAATATAATACTTTTAAAACCCTTTATAAATAGTTTTTGCATTATTAATAAAATATTAATAATGTTACTATATTAAGCCAAATTTAAATTCAGCACAAAAAAGAATCACGTTTAAAAAACGTCAGATTGTTGACAAACATAAAAGATGCTCTGATTGTGAAACTGCCCCTTGAAAGGATTTCAAATTGGCATATTTCATAAGCTTTAGCAAGTGCATCTTTAGACTTTGAAAAAGTCCGTAATTCGGCACACGATGTGCCGAGCCGAGCGGCCCTCAAGGATGAGGGCATCGCGAGGGTAGGACTTTTTCAAACAAAGAAAAGCTTAGACTTGCTTAGCTAAATGAAGGAATGCCAAGGGAATCCTTCAAGGGGCCAGACATATTATAGCTTTTTCAACAGCCTCACGTTTAAAAAAGTGATTTATTTTTCTTTTAACATTGCATACAGTTCTCTAACACTTTTATTTATAATAGGATGAACATAATCAGGATCTATGTCACATAAAGGCTTTAAAACAAATTCCCTATTATGCATATCTGGATGTGGAACCTTTAAATCTTCTTCGCTGTATATATCATCATTAAAGAAAATTATATCTAAATCAATTGTTCTTGGTCCCCACCTTATTATTCTCTCTCTTCCTAACTTCTTTTCTATATCCAATAACCTTTCTAATGTTTCTCTGCAGGTTAACTCAGTTTCTACTAAAATTACTCCATTTATAAATGGAGGCTGTTCCTTATATCCATAGGGCTCAGTTTCATAAATCTCTGATTTTTTTATTATTTTCATATCATTTTTTTCTATAAGCTCAAATGCTTTGCTAACAGTTTCATATCTATCTCCTATATTACTTCCAAAGGCAATAAATACCCTATTCATTTTAATGCCTCCATCATCATAATTGCTCTTTTATTTTCTAATACATCGTGAACCCTAATAATATCAACATTTTTCATACTTGCATAGCAGGTAACTGCAATTGTTCCTTCAAGTCTTTCCTCTGGTGGTACATTCCCAAGTGCAACACCAATACTTGATTTTCTGGATACTGCAAGAAGTATTGGAACTTCTAAGTCATTAAAATAATCAATGTGTTTTATAAGCTCTATATTGTGTTCATAGGTTTTACCAAACCCTATGCCTGGGTCAATTATAATCTTATCCTTTGAGATTCCATTTTTATTTGCATATTCTATTCTTTCTATAAAATAATTTTTTACTTCTTTTAATACATCTTTATACTGAGGATTTTGTTGCATATCCTTAGGAGTTCCTTTAATGTGCATTATAATTATCGGCACATTATACTCCTTTACAACCTTTGCCATATCATTATCAAAGGTCATACCGCTTATGTCATTTATTATATCTGCTCCAACCTCAATTGCCTTTTTGCAGTTTCTGCTCTATATGTATCAACCGAAATTAATATCTGTTTATTTTCTTTTCTTATAGCCTCAATAACTGGTATTACTCTATTTATTTCTTCCTCTACTCCAACAGGTTCAGAACCTGGTCTTGTTGATTCTCCCCTACATCTATTATATCTGCACCGCTTTTTATCATTTCCATAGCTCTTTTTACTGCTTGTTCTACTCCACTTACCCTTGAATTTGAATAAAATGAATCTGGTGTTGCATTGAGTATTCCCATTATCTTCATTCTATCGAATTCATATACTCTACCGTCCCTTAGTGTTATATACCTCATTCCATCATCCCCTTTTCTGTATAAGCAAAGGCGTTATGATTATGTATACTTTCAATGCTTTCTACACATACACTGTACCACTTTATTTCTTTTATTCCTTCTAATCTAATTGCAACTTCCCTTGCTACATCCTCAACAAATCTTGGGTTTAAATATGCCTTTTCTGTAACCCATTTTTCGTCCTTTCTCTTTAAAAGTGAAAATACAGGTGTACTCGCACTCTCTTCAGCAACATTTACAATATCCTCAATCCATATCATTTTATCTGTTTTAATCTTTATATCAACTGTTGCCCTTTGATTGTGTGCTCCAAATTCGCTTATCTCCTTTGAACAAGGACATAATGTTGTAACTGGTACCTTAACCTCTAATATAAAATCAAACTCACTATTTTTCGTTGCCTCAAAAGCACATTGAACATCATAGGGAGATTCTATCTGAGTCACCGGAGAAGGTTTTGAAATGAAATAATCAAATTCCATTCTACAATGAGCAACCTGTGCATCTAATTTTTCCTTTAAATCAGTTAACATTGCTTCAATGTCCTTTGGTGACACAGACTTAAGCTCTTTAATAACTTCCACAAACCTACTCATATGAGTTCCTCTTTGAAAATGTGGCAAGTCAACAGATAATGCTACCTTAGCTATAGTGTTTTGTGTTCCGTTTCTTTTATCTTTTACAACTACTGGCCACTTTAAATTATTTATTCCAACGTGCTTTAATGGTATATTTCTAAAATCTCTTTCATTTTGTACATCCTTCATAAACTACCTCCTGTAAACTATACCACTTGTCTTTGTTTCCCAAACTTCTACTTCATATAATCTGCAGTTATCTCTTTTAATACATCGTACAGCTCATCCCAGACATATACTGCAATATTTTCAGCAGTGGGTTGTTCTATTATCTCATTAAGATATGTATGATCAAACTTATCAATAACTCTTTCCTTTACTATTCTTTTCAATTCAACAAAATCAAAAACCATTCCTTCACTGTCTGGCTCACCCTCTAATTTAACTACAAGTTTATACGTATGTCCGTGTAGTCTTTCGCATTTTCCGTGATAATGTATTAAATTATGTGCTGCATCAAATTCAAATTCCTTTATAAGAATCATACCTTCACTCCATTCTTAAGATTTTATCAAGATTATAGCACAAAGAACAACATTTCTCAATTCAACATATTAGCAAATATAATTTTAAAAGTCCCCTATTTTAATAGAGGACTTTCTCGTATCTATAAACAATTCTCTCCATCAATATAAACCTTTTCAACCTTAGCTCTTAAATCAAAGGGATGATGACTCCAGATTACAATATCAGCATCTTTACCTTTCTTTATACTTCCAACCCTATCATCAATCCCTAAAATCTTTGCTGGGTTTATAGTAAGCATCTCTAATAATTTTTGTTCGTCAGCACCATACCTTAGAGCAACTCCTGCGTGGATATTAGCATTTTCTAATGGTATAACCGGATGATCACACATTATTGCTGTTAATATATTTTTTCACTAAGTATCCTAACTGATTCATAGGTTTTATCCTTTAGTTCTAATTTCGTTCTAAAACCAAACAAAGGACCTATAACCAGCGGTATATCATTTTCCTTAATATAATCAGCTATTTTATAGCCTTCTGTTGCGTGTTCTAATACAAGTTTAAATCCAAACTCCTTTGCTATTCTTATTGCTGTTAATATGTCATCCCTTCTATGGCAGTGTATTCTTGCAGGTATTTCACCCTTTAGAACTCTCTCTCCTATTTCTAATTTAATATCCCTATCAATAAACTCTTTATTTTCCTTTTCACATTGTTTCTTTTTATTTATATAATCTTGTACCTTTATAAAATATCCTCTAATTAGTGCTGCTGTTCCCAGCCTTGTTGAAGGAGTTTGATTTTTACTGCTGTATACCCTCTTTGGATTTTCCCCCAATGCCATCTTTAAACCTGCAGGCTCCTTTAATATCATTTTATCAACTATGTTTCCCTTTAGTTTTAAAATTGCACCTTGGCCTCCTATTGCATTTGCACTCCCAGGAAGTATCATAACAGTTGTTACTCCACCCTCTAAGGCTCTTTTAATTGCAACATCATCAGGATTAAAGGCATCTATTGCCCTAACTTCAGGTGTTAATGGATTTGTTGCTTCGTTACCATCCTGATAACCTGCCCCTACTCCTTCCTCAAATAGTCCTATATGACTATGTGCATCAATAAATCCAGGAAGTATATATTTCCCTTCGGCATCTATAACAGTTGTATCTTTCTCCTCAATACTTTCTGCAACATCTATAATTTTACCATTTTCAATCAATATATCTCCCTTAAAGGGTTTTCCCTCAATAGGATAAAGAAAACCAGATTTAATAAGTATTTTCAAAATTACCACCCCTTCTTTTATTATACATCAATCCCTATTAACTAACACTAAGTTTTTGTTCTTTTTCTCCTTGTTTTATCTTTTTCTTTAATTTATTATATACAATAATAATTTGTGTTCCTATTAAACCTCCAATTACCCCACCTACCGCTCCAAAGAATAAAGAAAGTAAAACTTTAGTAGCAGGATTAAAGGCAAAAGGTGCAAGCATACCTGGAATTGGAGATGCTGTACCTGGAGCATTATTAACTATTTTAAAATATGCTGCCCCAATACCAGCAAGCCCTCCACCTATAAAATCAGACAAATATATAGCAAAAGCATTTTTGGTAACAAGATCCGCCTGTGTAAGTGGTTCCAACATTACTGCTATTAAATTACCTCTATCTCCTATTTTAAATCTTTTAAATACAACTCCATTAGTAAAGGAGCCTCCAAAACAAGCTATGGCTGATATTCCCATAGCAAGCCCCTTTAAATTTAACATAGCTGTTAATGCCATTGAACTAAGTGGAGATGTACATATTATTTTAATTATTCCACCAAGCAACATACCCATTAGATATGGTGATTGTTCGGATGCTAACTTTATAACTTCTCCAATAGCTGATAGCGTATTACTTACAACAGGCTGAGTAATAACCCCTATAATTCTTGAAAAGGGAGCAATTATGATAGCTCCAAGAATTATTTCTAATCCACTTGGGATTTTTTCTTCTAATTTTTTGAAAAGAGTCCTACTATATATCCAGCAACAAAACCAGATAATATTGGCAGTTTATAACATACTGCACCAGCAACAACAGCATAAATAGGATTTACTCCCATATTAATTGAGAACTAAAATAGCTGCAATTGGCCCTCCCATACTTCCTGCTGCTTCTCCAACTTCTCCTAAAAATTTAATTCCTATAAAATCTCCAAGTATATATTTAAATATTGCTTCAATGAAAAATGTGGCTACTGCTGCTCCTGCAAGTCCAGACATTGCATTTTCACCCTTAGGTGCCTTAAATGTAAATAATGAAAATGCTGTAAGCACTAACATTAGTAAAAATATTCCCTTAATAATAGTCATAACAAACCCTCCTTAAATTTTTATGTAAAAATTAATAAATAACAAAGGACAAGGGAAAAGAAGCACGATAAAAAGCTTCTCTTCCCCTGTCCTTTATCTGAAAGCTTCTTGCAAAACAAAAGTTTGCAAGTTACTCCTTCGATGCCTAAATTTAGGTCTCTCCAGGGTTGTGTCCAGCTATTGTACATAACCTGAAAGTTTCAGAGTATCTCGAGAAAAATACTCCTTGCTCCTTCGGTCACCAAAAATTGATGTCTCCAATAGCCTTCATTCACCAATATTAAGTTCTACTATTATGATATGCTATATATGTTGAATTTTCAATATTTGTATAATTTAAATTATTTAAACATTTGCTTAATAAAATTGTAAATTATTTTTGCGGTAATTCCCCAAATAATTCTGCCACTATATTCATAAAAATAGATGGGACTTCTGTATGATAAGAGTCTATTATTCATCTTTTTGTACTTAATCTCTTTTTCAAAATTGGCTTTTATTATTGCAAAGTACATATCTGGAGTATTTTCTTTAAAATATTTTATTGGAACCTGAAAGATTTCTTCAACCTCGTCCGTTGATAAGTTAAAATTTAATTCTTTTAAAAATACAGTAAATACATAAATAATCCTTCCGTGATATGTCACTAACGTATCGAACTGACCAATATATTCAAAGCTGTCTTCACTAATTCCTAATTCTTCCATTAACTCCCTAAGAGCAGCTTCCTTTGGGCTTTCTCCTTCTTCCACTTTACCTCCTGGCAATGATATGTCACCAGGCTGAAATTTCAATTTATGAGACCTAACCTCAAATAATATTTTATATTCACCGTCATAGACAATTGGAATTACGACCGAATATGTTTTATATTCTTCATCTTGTCCCATTATTTTTACTTCTCTCTCCTTAAATAAATCCTTTAAAAAATCTATGTCCATTTAAAAACTTCCTCCTATTAAACTTAATTTTTTTAAATTTTATGTATAATTTTAAAATATACGATTCATAATATTATTGTCAAATATAATTATAAATGTTATAATTATCTAAGAAAAAGATTTAACCATCAAGACCCACTGCCCTATAAATTGGTAGGGTTGTGTCTTTGAGTCGTTAAATCCTATCATTTATAGGAGGTGTATTCAATGGCTGATAAGACACTTGTTTGCCAAGACTGTGGCAAGGAGTTCGTTTTCACAGAAGGCGAACAAAAATTTTATGCAGAAAAAGGCTTTGAAAACGAACCAAAGAGATGTCCAGAATGCAGAAAGACAAGAAAGCAACAAAAAGAAGCTTTGAAAGAAGATAAAGGAGAGTTTACTCTCCTTTTCTTTATTTTATATATAAATTTCATTGCAGTACTTTTCTATATACCTTTTTCTACATCCTAATTTTTTATAATATATCATATTTTTCAAATTCTTCATCATTAAAGTGCCACCATTCGCTTTTTATTCTTCTAAATCCATTCTTTATCATTGCTTCTGCTAAAAGTTCCCTATTTTTAATAGATTCAATTGAACAGCAATTATAATTTATTTTAGCCCTTTCAGAAAAATCATCAAAATCCGAAGGCATTTCCAAATCATTTCCTTTCAAATCTACCAATGTTAAATCAACTGCAGCTCCTCTATTGTGAATTGACCCTCTCCAGGGTGGTGCAATAAAATCTTCATCTTTAACAAATTCCCACATTATTTTCTGAACAGACAATGGTCTGTATGCATCCCAAACCTTAAGTTTAAAACCTAAATTTAATAAATATTCATTAGCTCTAATTAATTTTTTAGCAGTACCATATCTTAATAAGCATCTATTATCTTCATAAAATTTTATTTTAAAAAATTTCTATCTGTCGCATATCTGATATCAATTAATATTTTATCTGTTAGCATTGAAACATCAATTAAATCATAATCACAAAACATATAACCACCTCTTAAATTATTATAAATAAATTACAAATCATTGGGAATAATATATTTTGAGGTGACGTTATGCAAAACAATTTAATTGGTATAGTTTTTTCAATATTAGCAGGCTTTTTAATGAGCATACAAGGTGTATTTAACACACGATGCAGCGAAAAAATAGGCCTTTGGGAAACAAATATTGTAGTACAGATAACAGGATTTATTTTTACGCTTATTATACTTCTAATTGTAGGAAATGGAGATTTTAAAAAATTACACAGGTCAATAAGCTCTACTTGCTTGGTGGTGTTATTGGCGTTCTCATTATTTATTTTGTAATGAGGGGTATATCTGAACTTAGTCCAACATATTCAGTCTCTACAATACTTATTGCTCAACTTGTAACAGCTGCCGCAATAGACTTTTTCGGACTTTTTGGTACAGACAAAGTACCCTTTCATTATACTAAGATTTTCGGAGTTATTCTAATGGTAGCAGGAATAATAATTTTTAAATTAAAGGGGTAATGAATAATTTACCCCTTTAATTTAAAAACTAATATATAGACATTATTTTACAAAACTGCGAGGTGACTTTAATGAAAGCTGTAATAATGGCTGGTGGTGAAGGAACAAGACTTAGACCACTAACTTGTCATATACCTAAGCCTATGGTGCCTATAGCAAATACACCAGTAATGGAACATATTATAAACCTTCTTAAACAACATAATATAAATGAAATCGCTGCTACATTGTACTATATGCCAAACATTATCGTTGACTATTTCCAAGATGGCTCAAAATTTGGAGTAAACCTTCAGTATTTTATAGAAGAAACTCCTCTTGGTACTGGAGGTAGTGTTTTAAATACAGATACATTTTTAGATGGAACATTTATAGTAATAAGTGGTGATGCATATACAACCATAGACTTAACTAAAGCTGTTGAATATCATAAATCAAAAAATTCAAAGGCTACACTTATACTTAAAAAACAAAATATACCTATAGAATATGGAATAGTTATTACAGATAAAGAAGGAAGAATAGTTAGATTTTTAGAAAAGCCATCCTGGGGAGAAGTTTTTAGTGATACAGTAAATACAGGTATTTATATACTTGAACCTGAAGTGTTTAATTACTATAAGAAAGGAGAAAATTTTGATTTTAGTAAAGACCTTTTTCCAAGACTTCTCAAGGATAATATACCTATGTATGGATACATAACAGATGAATATTGGTGTGATATAGGAGATATAAACTCCTATAGACAGACAAACTTTGATGTTATAGAAAACTTTTCATCTAATAAATATACAAAAATAAAAGATGGAGTATATATAGGTCAAAATACATTTATACCTGAAGGAGTTGTATTAAAAGCTCCCTGTATAATAGGCGACAATACATATGTTTCAGAAGGTTGTAAAATCGACTCTTATACTATAATAGGTAATAACTGCCATATTGATGCCTTTTCTTCTTTAAAAGAAGTATACTTTGGAATAATATTAAGTTGGGTAAATCTATTGAATGTCGAGGTAGCATAATATGTGATTTTACTAAAATACAGGATTCAGTACACATATATGAAGCAACAGTAATTGGAAAAGATACACTTATTGAAAAAATTCAACCATAAAACCTGGTATAAAAATTTGGCCTGAAAAATTAATTCCATCATCTTCTATTGTAAATAGAAATATAATTTGGGGAACTAAACCACAAAGGATTAAATTCACTGAAAACGGTATTGAAGGTGAATTTAATATAGAAATAACACCAGAAATTGCATCTTTAATTGGTTCTGCCTTTGCTTCAACTTGTAAAAAACATTTACCAATATTAATTTGTACAAATGGTTCCAGATCATCTGTTGCAATTAAACAATCCATAGTTGCTGGAATAATTGCTTCAGGATATAAAGTTTTAGATTTAGACCACGAGCCATTAAATGTACTAAGATATGCAGTTAGATTTTATAAAGGCAGTGCAGGAATATATATATCATCTAAAAATACTGATAACTTGATAAACATACAATTTATAAATGAATTTGGAGCAAATATTGATAGAAAATCTGAAAAGAAAATAGACCAAATATTTGTTCGTGAGGATTTTCAAAGATGTAGTGCATACAACATAGGTAGTATTATAAATATTAAAAACTTTTATGAGTTATATATACAAAACTGTTTAAACAATATTAAAGATATAGAAAAAATAAGAGTAAAAGCTCCAAAAATACTTATTTCTTCTTTAGACGAAAGAGGTGCCCTCATCACTTCACTCCTATTAGAATCAATCGGTTGTAAAGTATCTATGGATTACAACATAAACAAATTTTCAAATATAGAAGGTTACATAAACTATTTTTCAGAACAAGTTAAAAGTGGTTTTTTATTTGGAGTAATAATCAACAATAGCTGTGAAAACTTTATTTTATTTGATGAAAATGGAGTATTAGTTAAGCAAGACATATATAAACTTTTGACTTATTTAATTTCAATTAAATACGGAGAAAATGAATTAATCGTTCCATATACAACATCCTATGCTGTTGAAGACATAGCTAATAAATATAAGGTTAAGGTTTCAAGAGTAAAATCAAATAATGCTGAAATATTGAATCAAATGCTAAGTAAAACTGATAATCTCTATTTAAATGTTCAATACATATTGAACTTCGATGCTATTTTATCTACTGCATATATTACAGCATTTTTAATTAATAACAATATCACTTTAAGTGAAGCCATTAATACTTTACCAAAATTTTACACAAAACAGCACGAACTAAAATGTGCATTTTCAGATAGGGGAAGAATTATAAGACAGATAATTGAACAAAACAAACAAAACAACTTAGAACTCTATGAAGGAGTAAAACTTATTACAGAAAAAGGATATGCAATAATCCTACCCGATGACCACAAGCCAATACTTAAAATATACATTGAGGGATACAATCAAGAATTTGCAGACGATATTGCTGATAATGTAATTAACAAATTGAATAGAATGCTCAAAAATCCATAATGGAAAGGAGCGATAGTGTGGCTTTATATCTTGACAAAACTCAACCACTATCCACAAAGGGAGGAACATTGTCCTCAGATGAACTTAATAGACACGCAACTGATATTGCTAAAGAGCATAAAATAACTGCAAATCACAATGATATACTTTTAACAAGACTAAACAATAATTTCAAAAATATAACCGATGTTTACAAATACTTTTATGAGAAATCTAATAATAATGTTCCTATTTGTTCCGCTTCAGAATGGCTTTTAGATAATTATTACATAATAGAAGAACAATATAAAATACTAACACACCAACTGGACAAAAATTTTTTCAAGCAACTTATGTATTTAAAAAATAGTATTTTTAAAGGATTACCCAGAATATTTGCAGTTTGTTATGAATTAATAAGTCATACCGATGGAAGATTAGACAAAGAAAACTTAACGGCTTTTATTGAGTCTTATCAAAAAGTAGCACCACTAACTATGCAGGAGCTTTGGTGCCTTGAACCAATTTTAAAGCTTTCTCTATTAGAGTATATATCTTCATTGTGCATCAAACTTTACACTATTCAAAATACCTGGGATAAGGTTCTTAGTTTTAATAATCTTGATGGCGACGAAATAGCCAAAATTGTACAAGAACATCTTGAAAATATGGAAAGTATTGATTATCACTTTTTAGAAAGAGTTTTTGTTTACATAAAGAAATCTAACAAAACATATGAAAATATAATGAATATTATAAATGATAAGTTATTTGAGTACGACATAACAGTTGATGATGTTATACACCACGAACATCAAGAACAAGCAAAACTACAAATGTCAATTGGTAATTCAATAAGTAGCCTAAGATTTGTTATTGCACTAAATTTTGAAGATTTATTTGAAGAATTATCCTATGTTGAAAGAATATTAAGACAAGACCCTTCAGGTTTTTATTCTAAACAGGATTTTGAAACCAGAAGTTACTACCGTAAAAAATAATGCAGATTTCAAAGAAATATAATCTTGCTGAAACCTTTATTGCAAAAACTGCCCTTGAATGCTGTGAAAATGGAAATGATAATATTAAACATAAACACATAGGTTACTACTTAATAGATGAAGGTTTAAAAGAATTATTGGATAGATTAGGTAAATCAGAGAAAACAACAAAACTTAGCTTAACCTCCTATGTGCTCCCGATTTTTTCTTTATCGTTACTAATATCTATTTTATATTTAAAGTTTGCATACAACAACTCACCTATAGGTTTTGAAAACTTATTTTTAATAATAACACTCTTAATAACAATACCAATTGCATTAAATCTTTCCATTAACATTGTAAATAGATATGTTTTAAATAACATTGAAACAAGTTTTTACCAAAAATCGATTTTTCTGAAGGGATACCAGCGGATTGTAAAACAGTAATAATAGTTCCAACCCTTATACCAAATGTTAAAAGGGTTAAGGAACTTATAAAAAATCTTGAAATTACGTATGTGTCTAATAATAGCAAAAATATATATTTTGTCCTACTCGGAGATTTGAAGGATAGTGATAAAGAGGTTGAAGAAACTGACAAAGAAATAATTGATACTGCTGTTCAACTTATAAATAGCCTCAAAGAAAAATATAAAGAAAATAAATTTTTATTTCTCTGTAGAAAAAGAGTATATAATACCTCTCAAAATAGGTATATGGGATATGAAAGAAAAAGAGGAGCAATATGTGAATTTAACAGGTTAATAAGAGGTTTTAAAGATACAACCTTTGATGTTGTTGCTGGTGATATTGAAAGTATTATGGATTCAAAATATGTAATAACTCTTGATGCAGATACAAAACTTCCAATTAATGCTGCACAGAAACTTATTGGAACTATATATCATCCTCTTAATAGAGCCTTTGTTGATCACGAAAGAAATGTTGTTATAGAAGGCTATGGTTTGATTCAACCAAGAATAGGAATTGATATAGAAAGTAGTATTAAATCCAAATTTACTCGCATATATGCCTCTGAGGGTGGTATTGATACTTATAGTGGTGCAATATCAGATGTATATATGGATTTGTTTAAAGAAGGTATATTTACTGGAAAA
Source organism: Caloramator sp. mosi_1 (assembly GCF_028622835.1). GTDB lineage: Bacteria > Bacillota > Clostridia > Clostridiales > Caloramatoraceae > Thermobrachium. The sequence continues at coordinate 1,998,233 of NZ_CP117677.1, forward strand.
GGAATATACGACGTAGATGCCTTTATGGAAACACTGGATACATCTATTCCAGAAAACACATTATTAAGCCACGATTTAATCGAAGGAAGCTACCTTAGAGTAGGACTTGCAACAGATATTGAGCTTATTGATGGTTTCCCACAAAAATTTAACTCATACATATTAAGAATGCATAGATGGATAAGGGGAGATTGGCAAACAATTCTATGGCTAAATAGATTTATAAGAAACGCCTATGGTAATAAGGTTTTAAACCCTATAAACTCAGTATCAAAATGGAAAATATTTGATAACCTAAGAAGAAGCTTGCTCCCCATCAACTACATTTTATATATTATTACATCTTTATATCTTTTGGTAATGAATCTGTTTATTTTATTTTACTTGTACTATTTGATATATTCCTTCCAGTTGTATTCAACTCCTTTGATTACATTAAACTTAAATACTACAAAAATATAAATAGAAGATTAAATAATAACATTATATATGGATTTAAAAACATTTTATGTCAATCAATATTAACAATTATCTTTTTACCCTACGTCGCATATATATCACTTGATGCTGTTTTAAAAACAATTTATAGGGTATTTATATCACATAAAAACCTGCTTGAATGGGTTACTGCTGCAGATGTAGAAAGAAATACTAAAAACACTTTAGAAAGTTATACTAAAACAATGTTTCCTTCTGCTGCAGTTTTAAGTTTAATTACAATACTTAGCATATTATTTAATACTTATAACACAACAATTGCTTTACCTTTTGCAATACTTTGGTTAATTTCACCTATTGTTGCCTTTAAAATCAGTCAACCTGATGATAAACCAATATACAAAGCACCTGATGAAGACATTGAATTAATAAGGAAGATTGCTATAAAAACCTGGAAGTTCTATGAAGATATATTTAATGAAGAAAATAACTACTTACCTGTAGATAATATTCAAGAAGTTCCAACAAATAAAGTAGCACATAGAACTTCTCCAACAAATATAGGATTTTTGATTTTATCTATGTGCAGTGCTGTTGACCTTGGATATATATCTTTAAAGAAATTTGCCTATATGTTAGATAAAACAATGTCTACTTTAGAAAAGCTTGATAAATGGAATGGACACCTATACAACTGGTACGATACAAGAACACTGCAGGTGCTTCATCCTAAATATGTTTCAACAGTAGACAGTGGAAACCTTGTTGCATACCTTATGGTTGCATCCTCTTCAATTGAAGAGTTTTTAAATAAAAACCCTATGTCCTTTGATTTTTATAATGGATTAAAGGATATACTCTATTACTACGATTACAACAGTGAAATATCTGAGGATTTAGATATTTTTACTCTATTAAACGAACTAAATAAAAACGTTAAAGAAAAAATCTATTATCCTCTATAAATGATTTTGTTGAATATACTAAAATCTACCCAAGCTTGATAAACACAAACAAACTTGAATTTTTAAATCACAAAAATGAATATGAAAAATTATTAAATCTTATTGAAGATATTAAAAGAGCAAAACTTATTGATTTACCAAAACTTTATAAAAATATTTCATATGAAATAACAACATTAAAAGACAAAATCAGTAATATTGAATATGAAATACTTAAACTACTTGATGATGAGATAAAAGTATGTATAGAGGATATAGATACTTTAACAAACTCATTATTTAATTTAAAGAATAGACTAAATGAATTTGTTAATAACACTAAATTTACTCCTTTATACGATAAAAAACGTGGTCTGTTTTCTATCGGATTTGATATAGATAATAATAGGCTTACTAATTCCTACTATGACCTACTTGCATCAGAAGCAAGAATAGCAAGTTATCTTGCAGTAATAAACCGTGAAGTTCCAGTTAGCCATTGGTTTAAACTTGGAAGGTCACTTACAGAAATTGAAGGTTATCTAAGTTTAGTTTCTTGGACTGGAACTATGTTTGAATATTTTATGCCTGCCATAATTATGAAAAATTACACAAATAGCTTAATCGATGAAACTTATAAAACTGTAATAAGAGCTCAAATAAATTATGGTAGGGATAGAAAAGTTCCTTGGGGAACTTCAGAATCAGGATTCTATGGTTTTGATATATTACTCAATTTCCAATATAAAGCCTTTGGTGTACCAGCCCTTGGTTTAAAACGTGGTTTATCTAAAGATATGGTTATATCACCCTACTCTACTATACTTGTTCTACCCTTTAAACCACGTGTTGCCATAGAAAATATAAAGGAACTTATGAAATATAATCTTTTAGGCAAATACGGATTATATGAAGCAATAGATTTTACACCGGATAGAACAGATAAAGCCTCAAACTATGGTATAGTTCAAAGCTTTATGGCACACCACCAAGGTATGATACTTACATCTATAAACAATTATTTGAACAAAAATATTTTAATTGAAAGATTCCACTCTAATCCTAAAGTAATCTCTGGTGAGTTTTTATTACAAGAAAAAATACCTGTTAGAACAATAATAACTAAGAATATTAAAGAAGAAATAAAGCCACTTGAAAAACCTCAATTTATGCACGTAGATTTTTCTAAAAAACTTGGTATACCAGAAACCTTAGTACCTAACTGTCACTTAATAACAAACGGAGACCTTTCAGCAATGATCAGTGACTATGGGTGTAACTTCATAAAATATAAAGACGTATATTTAAATCGTTGGAGAGACAGCTTAACAAACAAAAATATGGATTGTTTATTTATTTAAGAGATGTAAATGAAAACATCGTATGGTCAAATACTATTGAACCTACTTCAAAAATACCTGATAGATATGAAGTAGTATTTAATGATGATAAAGTAAAAATTTCAAGAACTGACAAGGATATCGAAACAACAACAGAAGTATGTATAAGTGCTGAAGATAATTGCCAAGTAGAAAAAATTATTATAAGCAACTTATCAGACAGCGAAAAAATAATTGAATTAACAAGCTATATGGAGATTACACTATCTGGCTTAATGGCAGATATAGCACACCCAACCTTTAACAATTTATTTATTAGAACTGAATATTTAGAACAATATAATAGCATTATTGCCTCAAGAAGACCAAGAGAACACGGTAAAAAACAGTTTGGGCGTTCCATACACTGTGTACAGAAGAATTCTCAGAAAATATTGAGATTGAAACCGACCGTTCTAAATTCATTGGAAGAGGAAACTCTCTTTTAAATCCAAAAGCATTAAATATGCCTCTTTCAAATACAACTGGTGCTGTATTAGATCCTATATTTAGCATTAGAAAAAGAGTTGTTTTAAAACCAAATTCTTCTGTTACACTTGCATATATAACTGGGATAGCCGATAGTAAAGAACAGTGCATAGAGCTATGTCAAAAGTACTCAGAATTCTACAACATTGACAGGAGCTTTAGTTCTGCATACCTAAGAGCACAAATGGAGGATAAATATCTATCTTTAACATTAAATGAAAAGGAGATTTTCTCTGAAATATTAAATCACATACTTTTTGTAACAGATATAAGAAGAAAGTATTCAGAAAATATAAAAAACAATTATAAAGGTCAATCTTCTCTCTGGGCATATGGAATTTCTGGAGATTTACCAGTAATGCTTGTAAAAGTAAGTAAATCTGACTACTTAGACATTGTTGAAACATTAGTAAAATGCCACGAATATTTTAGAGTCAGAGGTCTTCTAACCGACCTTGTAATTTTAGTAAAAGAAGAAGGTGGCTACCTACAGCCTCTTCAATCTCAAATAAGAGATTTAATCAGATATAACAACAATTTAGATAAGCTTGATAGGTTTGGTGGAATATTTATAAGAAGCATAAATACGATGCCAAAGGAAGATATAGACCTTTTGTATTCTGTTGCAAGAGTATCTTTAGATGCAGATATTGGCAACATACAAAAGCAACTAAGTTTAGAAGAAAGCTCAATAAACTTAGTAAAACTTAATAAGATTAATAGGGCTTATGATTTTAAGGAATTACCTATTTATAACGAACCACTACAAATATTCAATGGTTACGGTGGGTTTACTACAAATGGACGTGAGTATGTAATTAAGTTAAACGACAATATATACACTCCTATGCCTTGGATAAATGTTGTAGCAAACAATAGATTTGGGTTTATTTCAAGTGAATGTGGAGGGGATATATTTTCTCTGAAAATAGCCGAGAAAATAAGTTAACTCCTTGGAGTAATGACCCTGTAATTGACCCTATATACGAAACCATTTTTATACGTGATGACGAAACAGGCGATATATTTACTGTGACCCCAAAACCCATAAGACACCAAAGTGAATATGTTATCACCTATGGAACAGGATATGTAAGATATAAGCATCAGCATAATGGATTAATCGGTGAACTAAACTGTTTTGTTCCAAAGGATGATATGTTAAAGATTTCTTTGCTTAATTTAAAAAATACAAGCAATACAAGGCGAAAACTATCTATATTCTACTACATAAAACCTGTTATGGGGGTAACTAACTTTTTAACTAATCAATTTATTGTAAGCCAATTTGATAGTAAGCTTAACTCATTTATATTTAAAAATAGTTACAACACAGATTTTCCAAATAGATTGATGTTTATTACATCTTCAGAAAAAATAGTAAGCTATACTGGTAATTTAAACGAATTTCTCCAGGATGAAAATAGACTTGATACTCCAGAAGGACTAAATTATGAAACCTTAAGCAACACCGTAGGTGCTGGATTTAATCCTTGTTCTATTGTTCAAATAAAACTTACTATCGAAGAAAATCAAGAAAAAGAGATATCCTTACTTTTAGGTAGTTGCTTAAACTATGAAGATTTAAATAATATCATTGAAAATTATAAAGATGTTGGCAATTGCAGAAAAAACTTAATGAAGCTATATCTATGTGGAATAAACTAATGGATACTATAAAAATTACGACTCCAAGCAAACCCTTTAACATACTAATGAACACTTGGCTACTGTATCAAACATTGTGCTGTAGAATTTGGGCAAGGTCAGCCTTCTATCAATCTGGTGGTGCATACGGCTTTAGAGATCAGCTTCAAGATGTTTTAAGCTTTATAAACATTAAACCTGAAATAGCTAAATCACAAATCATACTACACTGTGCACATCAATTTATTGAAGGTGATGTGCAGCACTGGTGGCATCCTGGAAGCCACGATAAAGGTATTAGAACCAAATTTTCAGATGATTTACTATGGCTTCCTTACGTTACAGCAGAATATATATATAAGACTGGTGATTACGATATTTTAAACATTGAGGTTAACTATCTTGAGGATGAACCACTTGATGAGAAGACAGACGAAAGATACGGCATTCCAAGGACATCAGAAATAAAGGGAAGCGTTTATGAACACTGCATTAAGGCAATAGAAAGGGGCTTAAAATACGGTGAACGCGGTATACCTCTAATGGGATGCGGAGATTGGAATGACGGAATGAATACAGTTGGAAACAAAGGAAAAGGAGAAAGTGTTTGGCTTGGGTGGTTTTTAATCGATATATTAAATAGGTTCATACCTATTTGTGAAAAGTTAAATGATTTTGATAGAGCTACAAAATACAAAGAGCATATGAAAAAGATATTAAATTCAATCGAAGAAAATGCTTGGGACGGAGAATGGTATAGACGTGCATATTTCGATGATGGAACTCCTTTAGGCTCAAGCATAAATCAAGAGTGCAAAATTGATTCACTTGCACAATCTTGGTCCTTAATTTCAAATGCTGGAGACAAAGAAAGAGCACTTAAAGCAATGGATGCAGTTGAAAAATATCTCGTATCCTATGATGATGCTTTGATAAAACTTTTACACCAGCCTTTGATAAAAGTGATTTAAACCCAGGCTATATTAAAGGCTATGTCCCTGGAGTGCGTGAAAACGGAGGTCAATATACTCACGCTGCCACTTGGGTTATTCTTGCTTATACAAAGCTTGGTTTAGGTGATAAAGCATTTAAACTATTTGATATGATTAACCCTATAAACCATACTACTACTCAACTTGAATGTTCAAAATATAAAGTAGAACCCTATGTTATGGCAGCAGATGTATATGCCGTTGAACCCCATATTGGACGTGGTGGATGGACTTGGTATACTGGTTCTTCTGGTTGGATGTATAAAGTAGGTCTTGAGGGTATACTGGGCTTTAATAAGCTAAGCGATAGAATTATTATAAATCCTTGTATACCTAAATCCTGGAAAGAATACACCATATCCTACACCTATAACGATACTATATATAACATAAAAGTTATTAATAATAATGGAAAATGTACAGGTATTGAAAAAATTGAGCTTGATGGAGAGACTCTAAAAGAAAAGTATATTCCTCTGTTTAATGATAATAAAGAACACAAAATCATTGTTTATATGTAAGGGGCAAATGCCCCTTAATTTTGTAAAATTCTACCCCTTGAAATATGTATATTGTTTAATTTATACTATATAAGACTGACTAAATTTAAAGGGGAGAATAATATGTTTTATCAACAGGCCCTCAGCAAGATAGACAAAGGAGGATTTTGGAATATGTTAGTAATAGATGGAGTTGTAGGTGCAGGAAAAACTACCTTGATGAATATATTAAAGTCTGAAGGATTTATACCCTTTGAAGAACCAGTATATAACAATCCAATTCTTGAAAAATTCTACTATGATAGACATAGATACAGTTTCCCTCTTCAAATTTTCTTTTTAAACAAAAGATTTAAGCATATTAAGGAAGCAAGTCTTATTGAAAATGCTGTTATGGATAGAAGCATTTATGGAGATGTAATATTTGCAAAGATGTTAATGGAAAGTGGAGAGATGTCAAAGGAAGAATTTGATCTTTACATAGAGCTATTCGAAAATATGCTTGAACATTGTCATCCTCCTAAACTAATGGTTTATTTAGAAATATCAGTAGATGAAGCTATTAGAAGAATAAATCTAAGAGGAAGAGAATATGAAAAGGTTGTTGAAAGAGCTTATTGGGAAAGACTAAATAAAAATTATCAAGAGTATTTTGAGCAATATTCTATTTCACCTATTCTTAAAATAAATGTAGACAAGCTTGATTTTGAAAATAATTTAAAAGATAGGGAGTACATTATAAACTTAATAAAGGAGAATTTAAGATAAGCTGAGGATTCCTCAACTTATGATGTTTAAAAAGCTATAATATGCTGTGCCCCTTGAAGGATTTCCTTGGCATTCCTTCAAGGGGCAATTCAGTAATTAGAGCACCTTTTATGTTATCAACAATCTGATCTGTGCAATCCTCAGTTTTTTAATTTTTAGAGAAATATGGTATAATAGAATTGTTGTATTACATTTTAGGGGTTAATTAATATGATTTTTGACTGTCATATACACTCAACATTTTCAACAGATTCCAATATGAAAATAGAAGAAGCATTACAAAGGGCAAAGGATTTTGGAATGGGACTTATCGTAACAGACCATATGGATATTAATTATCCTATAGAGGGAAGCTTTATATTTGACTGCAATAAATACTTTTTAGAATATGAAAAATATCGTTCAAGTGACTTTTTAATTGGAATTGAACTTGGACTTAGAGATGATTGTACTTTTAAAAATAAAGATTTGGTTGAAAAATATTCATTCGATTATGTAATAGGTTCAATTCACGTAGTTGATGGAGTTGATATATTCCAACCAAGTTTTTACGAAAACAGAACAAAATCTGAGTCATACCTTCATTATTTAAATTTTATGTATAAATGTATCAAAGACTGCGACTTTATTGATAGTTTAGGACATATAAATTATGTAACACGCTATGCAAGATATAAAGATTCTGAATTATACTATAATGATTTTAAAGAAATCATAGATGAAATTTTAAAGGTTATTGCACATCGTGAAAAGGCCATAGAAATAAATACAAGAAGACTCGAAAATAAAACAGTTGCAATTAATATGCTTGAAATTTTAAAAAGGTTTAAAGAACTTGGTGGAAAATACATTACTATTGGTTCTGATGCCCATAATATTGAATCAATAGGTGCAAATTTTGATATAGCAATTGAAATAGCTAATGAATCCGATTTGGATATAGTTTATTTTAAAAACAGACAACCAATAGTTTGTAAATACTAAAAACTTCTTAATAAAGATAACGCCTTAACTTCAGGTCAAACCCCTAAAACTAAGGCGTTTAATTATTATCTTTTTCAACTGCCTCTATTACTCTATCTATTACTTCCTCCAGCTTAATATCATATACTTCAGATGAACTTCTTAATTTAAATTCAACAATTCCATCCTTAATCTTCTTTCCAACGGTTATTCTAACAGGAATACCTATAAGGTCAGCATCATTGAATTTCACTCCTGCTCTTTCATCTCTATCATCTATTAATACCTCTATTCCCATATTTAAAAGCTTATTATATATTTCCTCTGCAACTTTGACCTGCTCCTCATCCTTCATAACAACAGGAACAACTATAACTTTATAAGGTGCTATCTCCATAGGCCAAATTATACCCTTTTCATCGTGGTTTTGTTCGATTACAGCAGCCATTGTTCTATTTATTCCTATTCCATAACACCCCATAATAATAGGCTTCTCTTCTCCTTTTCATCTATAAATGTTGCTCTCATTTTCTCTGAATATTTAGTTCCAAGTTTAAAAATATGTCCAACCTCTATACCTCTATCTATCGTGATTTCTCCTCCACATTTTGGACATCTGTCCTTAACAGTTATATTTCTAAAATCTCCAACAGTTCCTTCAAAATCTCTGCCATAGTTTACATTAATAAGGTGATAATCTGTTTCATTTGCTCCTACAATAATATTTTTAGTATTTTTAACTTCATAGTCAATTAATAATTCATCCACTTTAATTCCAACTGGTCCAGCAAAACCTACATTAGCACCTGTAACCCTTTTTACTGTCTCTTCATCTGCCATTTCTAAATTTGTACATTTTAAATAATTAATAACCTTTGTTTCGTTTACATCCCTATCTCCTCTAACCATAACAGCAACTACTTTATCATCTGCTCTATAGATTAATGTTTTAGCAAACTTATCAGAGGTTGTATTGAAAAACTTTATTAATTCCTCTATTGTTCTTGAATGAGGAGTTTCAACCTTTTCAACCTCTTTTAATTCCTCATTGTTTTCTAACTTTATATCAAAGGTCGGTGCCTTTTCTATATTTGCTGCATAATCACAGAAAGTACAAAATACAACTTCTGCTTCGCCTATATCTGATTTTACCATAAACTCCATTGAACCTGTTCCACCCATTGCACCTGTATCTGCCTCAACAGCCTTAAATTCAAGTCCACACCTTTTAAATATTCTATTATATGCCCTATACATCTTATTAAAGGCTTCATCAAGTCCTTCAAAAGTTGTATCGAAGCTGTATGCATCCTTCATTATAAATTCCCTACTTCTTATTACTCCAAATCTTGGTCTTCTTTCATCTCTATATTTTGTTTGAATTTGATAAAGGTTTAAGGGCATATCTTTGTAGGATTTAATTTCACTTCTTATTAAATCTGTAAAAATTTCCTCGTGCGTTGGTCCTAAACAAAATTCTCTATCATTCCTATCTTTTAGTTTAAACATCTCGGGACCAAATACATCCCATCTTCCTGACTCTTTCCACAATTCCGAAGGTAAAAGAGCAGAACACAATATCTCCTGTGCTCCTTCTTTATTCATTTCCTGCCTTACTATCTCCTCTATTTTTCTTATTACTCTAAGTCCAAGAGGTAAATAATTATATACACCTGATGCTAATTTTCTTATAAGAGCTGCTCTTAACATCAATTGGTGGCTTACTATCTCCGCTTCCGATGGCACTTCTCTTAAGGTTGGTATAAACAGCTTACTTATTCTCATTTTTATCCTCCTCTATTTATATTAAAAACAATTGATATAATATTGGTATAAAAACTGCTGGCAAAAGATTTGCTACTTTTATCTTTGTAATATTCAACATATTTAAACCCAAACCTATTATAAGCAAACTTCCAATTGAAGTCATATTTGAAATAACAGATTCTAATAATATTCCCTTTAAAAAAGTTGCACAAATTGTTATTAAACCTTGATAAACGAAAACCGCAACAGATGAAAAAATAACTCCAATTCCTAAAGTTGACGAAAATATAATTGAACTTACTCCATCCAATATTGATTTAGCGTAAAGCATTTGGTGATTACCTGTTAAACCGCTTTCTAATGAACCAACAATAGCCATAGAACCTACACAAAAAGTAGACTTGATGCAACAAAACCTTGGGAAATCCTACTTTCTTTTTCCTTAAACTTGGATTCTATTTTATCTCCAAGTGCTGCTATTGTCCTATCAATATCAATTAATTCTCCAATAACCCCACCTATAACAATACTTAAAATTATTAAAAGTGAATTATTTCCCTTTAGTGTACCTGAAAAACCGATATACAATACACATAGTGCAAGCCCCTTCATAACTGTTTCCTTTATTTTATCAGGAATTCCCTTTTATATAAATTCCTACCAAGCTACCAACAATAATTGCAATTGCATTTACTATAGTACCCCATAAACTTTTCATTTTATCCCTCCTAAAAGTAATATACATACAAATAAAAAGCTCTATTATATTAATGGTAATTATACCATAGTTTATCATAACAAACTACTATCCTTTTTAAACTAATAGCTACAATACAAAAAAGGGTTCTATAATAAATGTTGGGGCGTAGACCCAGCATATTTTTTACAAAAAATATGTGCACCTGATTAGACACCTGGTAAAATTAAAATAACCAAACAAAAACCTTACCTGAAAGGAGGCATCCATCAAGTGCACACTAATAATTCTATCAAAAATTTATTAGGTTTTAAAGATGTTATTATAAAAAGATTATTCATAATGACACGTACATTGAGATATACTTAGAAACTAAGAAAAAATTTGTACTTGCCCTAATTGTAATTCCAAAGTTACAAGAGTTCACGATTATAGAATTCAGCGTATTAAAGACATACCCTTATTCTTTAAACATACTTTTATCATTCTTAAAAAACGTATATATCGTTGTAATGCCTGCGGCAAAAATTTTATGAACATATAGAATTTTTACCTCGTTATCATAGAATAACTAATAGATTAGCTATGTTTGTAATTAATGAATTATCTAATGAATATAGTATGACATCAGTTGCTAGAAAAACTAATCTATCTATCGATACTATAAAACGTATTTTTGATAATGTATCTTACTCTTCTCCTACTAATTTACCTAAAATAATATCTATAGATGAATTTAAAGGTAACTCTGGTGGTTCTAAATATCATTGTGCAATAGTCGATCCTGTTAATCATAAAATACTAGACATTATTAAAGATAGAAAAGAGCATATTCTTATAGATTATTTTAGAAAAATTAAAAATCGCGATAGCGTTACACACTTTATTTGTGATATGTGGCAACCCTATATTGATTTAGCTAAAACTTATTTCAAAAATGCTGTAATTGTTATAGATAAATTTCACTATATTAGACAAGTCATATGGGCAGTAGAAGCGGTAAGAAAACGTATCCAAAGAGAACTATCAATTAAATTAAGAAAATACTTTAAAAGAAGTAAAAAGCTTATTTTAAAAAGATATGGCTTACTTGATACAGATTCAAAGTTAGCTTTACAAGTTATGTTTTCTTATAATAGTGAATTAGCAATTGCCCACACTTTAAAGGAAAAGTTATTGAGTATTATTGATGCTTCACCTTCTTCTAACGAAGCTCGTGTCCTCTTTAGTTTAATGAGCATGACTATGATGAATATCTTGAGTGTGTCTATGTGAATGGGTGCATTCTTCATGAGTATGAATGTGAGTATGTCTACCGATAATAGTTTCATTATGGCTATGATTATGATGACCATCATTATGACTATGGCTATGCTCATGAGTTATTACAGTATGATGATGCTTATGATTGTGTTCTTCTGTGGACGCAAAATACATACCTGCAATCATAATAAATAATGCAATAATAAATGAGGATGTTGGTAGTTCTCTAAAAATTATCAGTGATAACCCTACGCCAATAAATGGAGATACTGCGTAATAAGCACTTGTCTTTGCTGCTCCTAAGTATCTTTGGGCATAAATATAAAAGAATATACTTAAGCCATAAGCAAAAATCCTAATATTAAGGCTACTATTAGATAAGATATATTATTTATTTTTTCTCCTAATGTCAGTGCAATTAGTAAAGAACCTATTCCAGAACCAAATCCTTTTATTATAACAACTTGTATTGGGTCTTTTAAAGATAATTTTCTTGTGCAGTTATTTTCAAGTCCCCAACAGATAGTTGCCAGCAATACAAAAATAGAACCAAATGAAAATGAAAAACTACTTATGTCTTCTACAGACAAAATCATACTTGACACAGTAATCAAAATTATAGCACTCCATAGTCTTTTACTTATGGGTTCCTTAAATACTTTTAAAGCGATTAAAGATGTAGTAACAATTTCAAAATTATTAAGTAATGAAACATTAGCAGCAGATGTCATTGTAAGTCCAATAATTAAAAAATAGGTGCTGCAATATCTAACATAACCATGCCAATAGTATATGGAAGTTCTTGTTTTGTAAATCTTGGCTCAGTCTTTTCCTTATATTTCTTATGTTTAATTAGGTCAGCAATAGACATTCCTAACCCTGCACCAAGATATAGAAAAGATGCCATTAATGTAGGTGGTATTTCCTTTAACAAAAGTTTGGATACAGGTGAACTAATAGCGTATAATGCTGCTGCCAGTATAGCAAAAAAATTGCTTTATATTGTTTATCTTCCATTCTAAATACCTCCCAAATCTATTTTATAAACTGTTCTATGGCTTTATTTAAATCCTCTATTACCTTTTTATCTCCAGTTTCTACTGCATTTACTACGCAGTTATTGATATGTTCCTGTAAAATAATTTTTCCTATATTATTAACGGCAGATTTTACTGCTGCAATTTGAATAAGAACCTCACTACATTCTCTTCCATCCTCTACCATTTTCTTAACAGATTCTAAATGCCCTATTGCTCTAGATAATCTATTAATAACTGCTTTAGTATTTTCATGATTTTGCTTATGTACTTCATTCATATACAATCCTCCCATAAATATCCCACATGGGGGTTATAAAAATTATATCATTATTTCATTCAGATTTCAATATTATTATTAAACTCTTAATGACATCTATGATGATATTTACTATCTATGTTTTTGAGAATAAGGTTCATGGGCTAAGGTTAAAGATTTTATTCCACCTTTTAAGTTGTTATATCAATATTATCTTCAATATAGTAGTCAATACCTCTCTCAATTCCTTTAAATAAAATCAGTAGTTTCAAATTTCTAAGCAATATATCGCTCTAATCAAAACTCTAATGAAAAATCTAATCCCTTAACCCTTCCCCCAAAAATAAAAAACTCCGCAGTAAAACAGGAGTTATACCGCATATACTGCGAGGTTTTTGAATTTATTATTCAGATGTAACTTAACTTTATTATCTATTTGACACGACTTTATTATTTTCAACACAAGTTTTTTATCTCTGACACAACTTTTTTATTTTTCCCCTTATACCTTACCCCTTTACCCTACTCATCCTAAAACAAAATCATGGCTCCAATAAGACTTTCTGCCCTATTTTCACCATGACTTTTAATACAACTTTTTATTCGTGACACGAGTTTTTGGGGTATATACCACCTTGGCTAATCCAAAGTGGAACTTTTTATTATTCAACTGTTACTGATTTTGCTAAGTTTCTTGGTTTATCTACGTCACAACCTCTTTCAACTGCTGCATAGTATGATAGAAGTTGTAATGGTATTACTGATAAAACTGGTGCAAGTAGAGGAAGCGTCTTTGGTACATAAACTGCTTGGTCAACTACCTTTAGAATATCTTCGTGTCCATCAAAGGCAATTCCTAACACCTTTGCTCCTCTTGTTACGACTTCCTTAATATTGCTTACCATCTTGTCGTATAAGTCTTCTTGTGTTGCAAGTGCTATAACTGGAACTCCCTTGTCTATTAAAGCAATTGGTCCGTGTTTTAATTCACCTGCAGCATAAGCCTCTGCGTGAATATATGATATTTCCTTTATCTTTAATGCACCTTCAAGTGCTACTGCAAAATCAAGCCCACGTCCAAGATAGAATATATCCTTGTGGTTATAGTTCTTTGCAGCAAACTTTTGTATTTCTTCCTTTCTCTTTAAAACCTCTTCAGCCTTTTCAGGAAGATTTAACAGTTCATCTCTTATCACTCTATATTCTTCAACTGACATTCTGCCATTTAGTCTTGCAAGGTATAGTGCAACTATATAAATTGCAATTAGTTGAGTCACATAAGCTTTTGTTGAAGCAACTGCAATTTCTGGTCCTGCCCAAGTGTAAAGAATGTCATCTGCTTCTCTTGCAACTGAACTTCCAACAACATTTGTTATAGCTATAACTCTTGCTCCCCTATTCTTTGCTTCTCTAAGTGCTGCAAGTGTATCTGCAGTTTCACCAGATTGTGATATAACCATCATAAGTGTTCTTTCATTTAAAATTGGATCTCTATATCTAAACTCAGATGCAATATCAACTTCAACTGGAATTCTTGCAAGCTTTTCTATTACATATTTTCCAACAAGTCCTGCGTGATATGCTGTACCACAGGCTACTATATAAATCTTATCTATATTCTTTAGGTCTTCTGCAGTAAGCTTTATATCATCTAAAACTATCTCATCAGAATTATGAGCTATTCTTCTTGTTAGCGTATCTCTTATCGCCTTTGGTTGTTCGTGGATTTCCTTAATCATAAAGTGTTCATATCCACCCTTTTCAGCAGCTTCTGCATCCCAAGTAACGTGGAATATTTCCTTTTGAATTGGCAGACCTTCCTTTGTCATTATTTCAACTTTATCTCTTGTTAAAACAACTATTTCTTTATCATTTAATAGATATACATCCCTTGTATATGCTAAAATCGCTGGTATATCTGAAGCAATAAAGTTTTCGCCTTCACCAAGTCCTACTATAAGTGGGCTGTCCTTTCTTACTGCTACCATCTTATCAGGCTCAAAGCTACATACAACTCCAAGAGCATAGGAACCTTCTATCTTATCAAGTGCCTTCATTACAGCCTTTACAATATCTCCCTCATAGAAATAGTCAATAAGGTGTGGAACAACCTCAGTATCAGTTTCTGATTTAAACTCATATCCTAAAGTTTGAAGCCATTCTCTAAGCTCAAGATAGTTTTCAATAATTCCATTGTGAACTACACCTATTGTCATATCCTTGTTGTAATGTGGGTGTGAATTTACATCTGATGGTTCTCCGTGAGTTGCCCATCTTGTATGGCCTATTCCTATTGTACCTTCAATTGGATTTTGATTTAGTTTATCTTCAAGATTTTTTAGTCTTCCTTTACACTTTTCTATATTAATTCCCTTTTCATTTATAATAGCAACACCTGCTGAATCATATCCTCTATATTCAAGTTTTGATAAACACTCAACTAAGAGTGGCGCCGCTTGTCTTTTACCAATATATCCTACTATTCCACACATATTTAGTCTCCTTCCATTAAGTTATAATACATTGACCTGGCCCCTTTGTCCCTAAAATTGCTTTTAGGTTTTGTCTGGCCGTTTTCGGTGGTCAGCCGCAGGGCATCCGCCGATAACTCGATAAACCCTGTCCTCGTCAACTTGCACTGTGCAAGTCCCGGCGCTTTATATTATTAAAAAATATTATTTATACTTTTCCTCACCTCCTTTTAGATTTCAAAAACTGCCTCAAAAGAGGCAGTTTTAATTTCATTATACATAATTTATTAAATAAGTAAAATGTTTTTTCATTTAATTAACAATTTATTTAAATTATTTACTTCTCTCTTCTATAAGTTTTGCTAAGTTCTTTGCAAGCATATCAATTTCCTCTTGATTTTCACCCTCAAGCATCACTCTAACAAGAGGTTCTGTTCCAGATGGTCTAATTAAAACTCTTCCTCTTCCCTCAAGGGCCTTTTCTAATTTTTGAATTTCATTAAGTATAACCTCATCTTCAGTATATGCATATTTCTTTTCATTTGTCACCTTTGCATTAACTAACACCTGTGGAAGCTCCTTCATAATTGAAGCAAGTTCTGACATCTTTTTTCCACTCTTTTTAGTGTTGTAGCTATTTTTAATGCTGTTACAAGTCCATCCCCTGTTGTATTATAATCAAGGAATATTATATGACCAGACTGTTCTCCACCAATTTTATAACCACCCTTTATCATCTCTTCTAAAACATATCTATCTCCAACCTTTGTCTTTATTGTCTTTATACCTTCCCTATTACAAGCAATATCAAGTCCCATATTACTCATAACAGTAACTACAAGGGTATCCTTGTCAAGTTTACCTTGCTTTTTCATTTCACTTGCTATAATTGTCATTATAAAATCACCATTTATAATATTTCCCTTTTCATCTACAGCAAGGCATCTATCTGCATCTCCGTCAAAGGCAAGTCCTAAATCACATCCCATTTTTACAGTAAACTCTTTAAGTTCATTCATATGTGTAGAACCGCAATTTTTATTAATATTTTTTCCATCTGGGTTGTTATGTATTACAAAAACCTCTGCACCTAATTCTCTAAATACCTTAGGTGCTATATAGTAGGATGCTCCTTCTGCACAATCTAAAGCAACTTTTATACCATCAAGTCTTATTCCTGCAACTTCCTTTAAAAATTCTACATAATATTCAACTGCATCTTCTCTATGTTCTCTTACACCTAAATCTTCTCCTATTGGTGAAGGTACGTCTAAGAGACCATTATTTATTATCTCTTCTATCTTATCCTCAACTTCATCTGGAAGCTTATATCCATCTTTATTAAAGAACTTTATACCATTGTATTCAACTGGGTTGTGGGATGCTGAAATTACAACCCCTGCATCTGCACCAAGTTTTCTTGTTAAATATGCAACTGCTGGAGTTGGAACAACACCAACACAAATAGCGTGGGCACCAACTGACATTATCCCTGCAACAAGTGCACTTTCAAGCATATCACCTGATATTCTTGTATCCTTACCAACTATTATAGTAGGCTTGTGGGCCCCTTCTGTTAAAACAAAGGCTCCAGCTCTTCCTAATTTATATGCAAGTTCTGCAGTAAGTTCTGTATTTGCAATGCCTCTTACTCCATCTGTACCAAACATTCTTCCCATAGTTATCCTCCCAACCTGTATTAAATTGTAACCTTAACTATAATATCATATTATCATACATTGTAAAAGAGGAAAATTTCATTAGTTAGTTTTACATTTTTTAATGGTATAGTAATAATCACCATTTTATAGAATACCTGTATATTACATCTTAAGGGTAGGACTTTTTAAAACAAAGAAAAAATGATGAATGTTAAAGGAATCCTTAAAAGGTAAATTCAATAGGATAATTGAATTTACCTTTTTAAAAGTCTGTGCCGTGGCTTATAACCACGGCACACATTAATTAATTCTTTATGCCTTTACATCAGTTCCCTTTGATGTTTTAGCTCCACTTAAAACCCTGTATGTTTCTACTATTAGCTCAATTGCAAATATAAATAGCAATATAGCAATTACAAACAATACATAGTTTTTAGCTTTAAAGAAGTTTACTGTTAACAATACAAGTGCAGTTAAAGTCACCGCAAACATAAATATCATTGGAATTATAGTCATTATATTCTTCTTCTTATTTCTTGCAAGCCAAGCTGTAACAGCAAGAAGTGCAAGTGCTGAAAGTAGTTGGTTTGCTGTTCCAAATATTGGCCATATCTTTTGGTAACCAAACATTAATAAAAGTGCTGATATTAAAACAGTTAAAAGAGTTGATATATACATATTATTGAGCTTAGATTCTTTACCAAATACTGTTTCAACATATTCTTGGAAAATATATCTTCCAAGTCTTGTAGCTGTATCTAAGCTTGTTAATGCAAAGGCTGTAAATGCAAGAGTTATAAATACTTTACCAACTTCAAATGGAATACCTATTTTACTCATAAATGTTGCAACACCTGATGCAAATATAGCAGCTGGTGCTCCTTCTGCCTTAGCAACATATGCAACAGAAATTAATGCGATTATAGCAAGAAAACCTTCTATTAGCATTGCACCATATCCAACAAGGGGTGCATCGCTTTCATTATCTATTTGCTTTGCAGATGTTCCTGAACTTACAAGTGAATGGAACCCAGAAATTGCACCACAGGCAACTGTAACAAAAAGTATTGGGAATAGGTATTGAACACCTGCCTTTGTTGTTACAGTAAATCCTTTAAAGGCTTCAAGTTGAAGACTTGGCCTCATTACAAGTATTCCTAAGAATCCACCAATTAGCATTGCATAAAGTAGGAATGAATTTAGATAATCTCTTGGTTGAAGAAGTAGCCATACTGGAAGTGTTGATGCTAAAAGATGTATATTAAAAGTACAACATACCAAGCTTTTTTAGAAAGAGCAATAAATGGGAACTTATAACCTATATATATTGCCAAGAAAATAAGTATAACACCTACTACAGTTGATACAGCTAAATTATATCCTTTTCTATAAACTAAGAATCCAAATAAAATCGCTAACACTATAAATAGTACCGACGATGTTCCAGCTGCTGGACCTGCTTGGAATCCGCTAATCTCTGGATTATATGCAAAGGCTGAAGCTACAATATCTGTAAATGCAGCTACAACAAGTATTAATGTAAGCCAAGCAAAGGTATTAAATAGCTTTTTACCCTTTTACCTACATTAACTTCAATTATTTCTCCTATTGATTTTCCACCGTGTCTTATTGATGCAAGTAGTGAACCAAAATCGTGTACTGCACCAAAGAAAATACTTCCTATTACAATCCACAAAAATACTGGAAGCCATCCAAACATTGCTGCTTGAATTGGTCCTGCAATTGGTCCAGCACCAGCAATTGAAGCAAAGTGGTGTCCTAAAAGTACCTTTGAATTGGTTGGAACATAATCTACATTGTCAAAATTTGTGTGGGATGGTGTAGGTCTCTTTGGGTCAATTCCCCACTGCTTTGTAAGATAAGCACCGTAGGTCACATAGGCTACTAAGAAAACTATGATGCCAATAAAAATGAGCCACAATGAATTCATAAAACCCCTCCTTTTTTATTTTAAGGTGTAATTTGATACACCTTTTTAACCCTTTACCCTCCCTGTTACATATAATATCTTGTCCATTCAAATTAACTGCCAACAGCCTTGTATCAAACCAACCCCTGATTCCAAATAAGAATGTTTTTGAATGTTTAAACTTTATTAATTTATCAATTGAATTACTTTTTACTTCATCAAATAAAATAATACCATTTAAATATGTAGACATATGATTCTTGGTTGGCTTTACAAACTCCTTTGATGTTTCCTTTAAAAAATTAATAAAATTTTCAGCTATGTATTCATCTAAACAGCTATAATATTTTACAAAAACATATTCATAATTTTCAAAGCTATCAATAATATCCTTCTTCGTTAAAAAGGTTCTACCATTTAAACTATAATGTTTAGCAAACATATCAAGTTCTAATCCTAATATCTCTTTGTTATATTCTATTTCAAAATGTCTTTCAAATTTCTTTGCTAATAAACTAATATACTGAATTTTATTCAAAAAATCCCCCTACTTTTTATATATTTATTTCTATCTTGTATTCGGCAAGTAATGCCGAAAGACATTGGAATTAAAGGATTTTTGTTCAAAAATTAAAAGAAATCATCCCTTTTAAGTGTTAAAATATAATTGCAAAACTAAAACACAAAAGGGTGATTTCTATGGATAGTTTACAACAAAATCAAAAAAATTTAAAGAAGAAAATTAGATTTTTGAACATGAAAGCAAAATTTAATGATACCAAAGTTACTTCTGTAGCAACTTTTTCTTATGTGGAATCCTTTAAACAAATAATAGGATTACCAACTATTTTAGAAAAAGGCGTAACCTATAAGAAGGCCGCTAATTCTACTTTTAATACTGCAGAAATTATAGAATACATGATTGATGCAAATATTCTTGGTTTCTCAAGATTTATGCACATTGAAACATTAAGAAATGATGAAGGATATAAAAAGTTTAAAGGTGTAGATAAATTACCCAGTGAAAAAGTATGTAGAGATCTCTTAAAAGCTTTACCAACAGAAACTTTAGAAGAATTAAGAACTATAAATAAAAAAATACTTGACTTAAAGTCTTCAACTGAAGATGTACGCGAGGTTTGTATTAATATTGATGATACTGTTATAACTATCTTTGGTAATCAAGAAAAATCAGGAATAGGATATAATCCAAGGTACAATGGAAGACCATCATTTAAAGAAAAAGTTGGGTTTATTTCAGGAACTGATGAATTACTTAACATTACTCTTGAAAATGGTAGACACCATAGTAATTATAAATTTTTAGATTTCTTTAAGAGTTGTGTAAACCAGCTTCCTTCAAGATATATTCTTAAAAGAGTTAGACTTGATAGAGGTTTTTTGATGAAGAAAACTTTTTATATTTTGAAGATAATGGAATAGAATATGTTGTTAAATGTAAAATGTATTCTACTGTTAAAATGATAATAGATTTTATAAATAATAATCCAAAGGATTATATATGGCACGATATAAGTTCTACTTTATCTGTTACAGAAATTACAGTTCCATTGCCTAAATGGCAAAGAGCAAGAAGATTTGTGATTATAAGAGAAAAAATTATTCCAAAAAATATGAATCAGTTAATGTTCGAAGAATGTAAATATAAATATCAAGCAATAGTAACAAATATAAATTATTTAACACCTGAAGAAATATTTCAAGATTATAATCAACGATGTGATGTTGAAAATAATATAGATGAAATAAAAGAAGGCTATGCCTTTAGCGAAAATAGTTTAGTAAATCATAAATGCAATGAATTGTACCTTTTAATAAAAATGATAGCATATAACATTCATAACTGGTTTAAACAAGCAATCATGCCTAAGGAAGTACAACATCATGAAATTAGTACATTAAGAAGAATATTTTATAGAGTTTGTGGTAATGTTTGCGGCAGCAAATATTATAGATATTTAAGTTTTTCAAATAATTGCTTATTAGAAAAAATCATTACTCATATTCAAAAACAAATACATATTTTTAGTAGAAAAATGATAACAGTTTATACTTAATAGTAAAATAAAAACAATAAATTCCCTTAAAAATCCAAATGTTATTTGGGTTTATTAAGTATACTCAAAAAAGACCTAACGGTATAAAATATCATAATAAATGTAAATTTATTCATAAAGAAAACAAAAATGGCAAGTAGAAACTTTTTTAAAATTTACTTGCCGAATTCAAGTTTAATTTTACCAGGTGTCTAATCAGGTGCACATATTTTTTGTAAAAAATATGCTGGGTCTACGCCCCAACATTTATTATAGAACCTAATTATTTAGATAGGGGATTTAAATGAATTTTGAGCAAAAACTGCTTGAGATTATTTTAAGCAATATTGATGAGGGGATTCACGTTGTAGATAGTGAAGGAAATACAGTAATATATAATAAAGCTATGGAGCAGATTGAAGGGTTAAATTCAAGTGAAGTTATAGGAAAAAATTTAAAGGACCTTTTCCCAAATTTAAATGAAACAACAAGTACGCTATTATCAGCATTAAAAACAGGACAACCTGCCCTTGAAAGATATCAAACATATCTTAATAAAAGGGGTACAATATAACTACAGTAAACACAACTTTCCCAATCATCTGTGAAGATAAAATATGTGGAGCAGTAGAGATATCTAAAAATTTTACTAAGATAAAAGAACTATATGATAGAATACTTGAGCTTAAAAATAGTCAACAGGAAAAAAAGGATAATTATAATTTTGACGATATTATAGGTGCAAGTCCAGATTTTTTGAAAACTATCGAACTTGCTAAAAAGCAAGCAGAAGTAACTCTACTGTTTTAATCATTGGAGAAACAGGTACAGGCAAAGAGGTTATAGCAAGATGTATACATTACGCAAGCTCAAGAAATAAAGAACCATTTATAGCTGTAAACTGTGCTGCACTTCCTGAGAGCTTGCTTGAAGGTATATTATTTGGTACAGTAAAGGGAGTTTTACAGGAGCAATTAACAGACCAGGATTATTTGAACAGGCAAATGGAGGAACACTTCTTTTAGATGAAATAAATTCAATGCCTATAAATTTACAAGCAAAGTTATTGAGGGTTTTGCAGGAGGGATACATAAGACGAATAGGAGATGTCAAGGATATTCCAATAGATGTTAGAATAATAGCAACTATTAATGAGGATCCTTATACCTCAATAATACAGGGTAATTTAAGAAAGGATTTGTATTATAGGCTAAGTGTAATTAATATAAATATTCCTCCGTTACGAGAAAGAAAAGAGGACATACCTGTATTTGTAAATGAGTTTATAAAAAATATAATATGGAATTTATAAAGGATGTATGGGAAGTCTCGGATGATGTTTATGATGGTTTTTAAGCTATGATTGGCCAGGAAATGTACGAGAACTTAAGAACTATATTGAAGGTGCAATGAATATTGTAACAGGTCACGTACTAAGACGTGAGCACTTTGCACCTAATGTTCAGGAGATTATATTTAAAAGGTTTTATACAGAAATATCGGATATAAAATATGATTTTAAAATTCCTTTAGATGATTATTTAGATGATATTGAAAAAAGATAATACTATCAGCACTTGAAAAAACAAATTTTAATATATCAAAGGCAGCAAATATGTTAAAGATAAAAAGACAGAACCTACAACATAAAATGAATAAATATGGTATAAAAAAGGAATGATATTTTTCAGCAACCCCTATGCAAAATATTTTGCATAGGGGTTTTGTAGTATTTCGTATGTTTTTAAACAATGCAAAAATATTGCACATCAAACTTTCTAATATAAAATTACTGAATATTTAAACATTTT
Source organism: Caloramator sp. mosi_1 (assembly GCF_028622835.1). Classification (GTDB taxonomy): domain Bacteria; phylum Bacillota; class Clostridia; order Clostridiales; family Caloramatoraceae; genus Thermobrachium. Next base: position 2,021,306 of record NZ_CP117677.1, read on the forward strand.
ATTTTTTAACAAAAACAACTACTCTTTCTCTCTAAAATGAATATACCTGGATATCCTCCTTTTGCTAAATAATTTCAGATTTTTGTTTTAAAGGTAATTGCTTTGCTTAGATTGTTTTGTACTGATTTACGCATCCTTTTAAGTTATAAATTAAGATTTGCTAAAGAGTATGAAAAATACCTTAAATTTTTTATAGTTTTTTATACATTGAGCTTTTTGCTTATTTTTAAAAAGATAATAAATATAACTTTGTTAATTTTATGTAATTAAGATATTAATATAAACTTGGCATTATCTTTGCTTTATTAATATAAAAAAGTTTAGGGAGGAGAAATAAAATGGATAAAATTAAGGTTATTCAATGGGGCGTAGGAAATATGGGCAGTGGTATGGTCAAGATGATTTTAGAAAAGGAAGGAATTGAAGTAGTTGGTGCTATCGACAGAAAAGAAAATGAAGGAAAGGATTTAGGAGAACATATTGGACTTGGAAGAAAATTAGGTATAACAATATCATCAGATCCAGAAAAGACATTAAGTCAGGTAAAGGCAGATGTTGTTTTGCTGGCTATAGATTCATTTGTTAAGGGAGTAGAAAAACAAATTAAACTAATATGCAGTCATAAAATGAATTGTATAACTATTGCAGAAGAAATGGCTTATCCTTATATAGCTGAACCAGAATTATCAAAGGAAATAGATGAAATTGCAAAGGCAAATGGAGTAACTGTTCTTGGAACAGGTGTAAACCCAGGATTTGTGTTAGATACATTAATAATAACATTAAGTGCAGTATGCAGAAGTGTAAAGAAGATAAGAGCAGCAAGAATAAATGACCTTTCACCCTTTGGAAAGACAGTTATGAGGGAACAGGGTGTTGGGCTTACAGTTGAGGAGTTTGTGAGGGGAATTGAGGACGGCTCTGTATATGGTCACGTAGGTTTTGAAGAATCAATACCTATGATTGCAGATGCTCTTGGAATTGAAATAGATGAAGTAAAACAGACAAAGGAACCTATAATATCAAATACTCACAGAGAAACAAAGGATGTTGTTGTTGAACCAGGTATGGTATGCGGATGCAATCATTGTGGTTATGGTTTAAAAAATGGTGAAGTGGTAATTGCACTTGAACATCCACAACAAATACATCCAGAGATTGAAAACATAGAAACTGGTGATTATATATGGATTGAAGGAGATCCAAACATAAGCCTATGCATAAAGCCAGAAGTTCCAGGCGGAATAGGTACTATAGCAACAGCTGTTAATATGATACCACACGTATTAAATTCAAAACCTGGTCTTGTAACAATGAAGGATTTACCACTTCCACACGCTATAATGAATGATTTTAGAATGCATCTTACTAAATAGAGGTGAGAAATTTGGAAGTAATTAAAAAGGAACTTACGTACAGATACATCAAATTGTATTAAATCCTGAAGATAGAGCAGTAAACCTTCCAGAGGAGACAAGAAAAGTCCCCTTGAAATGTGGGTAAAGGGATTCTTAAGTTTTGATGCACAGCTTGGAGATGAAGTTGAGATAATAACTCTAACTAATAGGAAGGTTAAGGGAGTGTTAGTTGAAGTTAATCCAAGCTATAACCACGATTTTGGTAAATTTGTTCCTGAAATATTAAAAATAGGACAAGATTTAAGAAGCATATTAAAGGACGGTGAATAAAGTGGCAGATTATAGCTATAATGCCGTTATGTCAAGAAAAAATGAAATAATGAAAAGAGCTGTAGGAATAGATTATTCAAAATTTCAAACATCAAGAATTGCCTTTGATTATGAAAAGATGATGCGGGAAACAGGATATACGCTTCAGGAGGTACAAAATATACAAAAGGATGCTGGGGTTGGCAATACTCCACTTATTGAACTTAAAAATTTAACAGCACTTGTTAGAAAGATATCTCCAAAGGGCAAGGGAGCAAGAATATTTATAAAGGATGAAGCCTGCAATCCGTCGGGTAGTTTTAAGGATAGACGTGCAGCTGTTTCGGTATATCACGCAAAAAATTAGGCTATAAGGGTGTAGTTGCAGCTACCAGTGGAAATTATGGTGCTGCGGTTGCATCACAGGCAGCAATGAGGAATTTAAATTGTATTATAGTTCAAGAATGTTATGATTCAAGAAAAATTGGACAGCCTGAGATATTAGAAAAACAGAGAAAATGTGAATGCTACGGTGCGGAGGTAGTTCAGCTAACAGTAGGACCAGAACTTTTTATACATTTTTGAGAATTCTTGAAGAAACTGGATATTTTAATGCATCCCTTTACTCTCCATATGGTATTGCAGGAGTTGAGACCTTAGGTTATGAAGTTGCTATACAGTGCAGAGAACAACTTGGTAAAGACCCTGATGTTGTTGTTATAACTCACGCTGGAGGAGGAAATGTTACAGGAACAGCAAGGGGACTTATAAAGGCTGGAGCACTTAATACAAAGGTTGTAGGAGCAAGTGTTGATTTAACAGGACTTCATATGGCATCGGATAAGGACTTTAATAGGAAATCCTTTACTACTGGACATACAGGTTTTGGAATACCTTTTGCAACTTGGCCTGATAGGTCTGATGTTCCAAGAAGTGCAGCAAGGCCTTTAAGATATCTTGATAGGTATGTAACTATAAAACAGGGTGAAGTATTTTACATTACGGAAGCTTTAGCACAGCTTGAGGGATTAGAAAGGGGCCAGCTGGAAATACATCTCTTACGGCAGCCTTTTACATTGCACAGGAGATGGATGAAGACCAAATAATTGTAGTTCAAGAAACAGAATATACTGGAGCGGGAAAACATCATATGGCACAGTTATCCTTTGCAAAAGAAAATGGAATAGAAGTCAAGTTTGGTAATCCTGAAGAAGAAAGGGCAGGATGCAACATTATTCTTCCTGAACACCCAAGTTTAATAAAGGCAAGAGATGTTGACTTAAATAAATTAAAGAAGTCATACATTAAAAATTGCATTGATAATTATAAAGTAGATGAAGTAAGTCGAAAGGATGTAGAGTTTTTAGCAGAAGATACAAAACTTTCAATAGAGGAAGTAGAAAAGGTACTTTCAGAAATAAATGTAAGCATTGTTTAATAAGGAGGGGTTTAAATGGCATTAAAAAGGCCTGATGATTTTGAAGTAAGAAGACAACATTTAAAGGATTTAACAGATGAAGAGTTAGAAAAAGGTTTTGGCAGCTTGCAGAAGAAATAGTAAAACCTTTAGTGGAAATAGCATATACCCATACATCACCAGCTGTTGAAAGATCAGTTCTTTTAAGAATGGGCTTTTCCAGCATAGAAGCAAAGGCAATTGTTGAAGGAGTTCAAAACTTAGGACTTCTTGGAAAAGGGGCAGGTAATGTAGTGTATAGGCTTGCTAAAAAGAAGAATATACCAATAAGAGAAGCAGGTTTATTACTTGTTGAAGGAAAAGCGTGGGATGAAGTGCCAGCACTATTTTAAGGGGGTAAAGTATGTTAGAAAAGAATGAAAAATTAAACATAGAAGAAATTTTACAGAATCTTGAAAACTACAGGCCAAAACGAAAAGGTTGGCATTGGAGGGAAGAGCAGGGCAATCAAGTTTATGGTGAATTTGAATATCATCAAGCATCAAAACCATTAAAGAATAGCTGTCCACTTCCAGCTGCAAAAGTTTTGGATATATTGACCCACAACCAGACTGTGTAATAACAACAGAAATAGCTTCAGGAAGATTTGAAGATGATATAAGAAGAATGAGAATGGCTGCTTGGCACGGTGCAGACCATATAATGGTAATAAGAACAGCAGGACAAAGTCACTATGATGGACTTATAGAGGGTACTCAGAAGGTGTAGGTGGAGTTCCTATATCAAGAAAACAAGTTAGAGCTACAAGAAAAGCATTGGATATAATTGAAGAAGAGGTTGGAAGGCCAATAAATTTTCATTCCTATGTATCTGGCGTAGCTGGCCCTGATATAGCAGTTATGTTTGCAGAAGAAGGAGTAAATGGTGCACACCAAGACCCTCAATATAATGTGCTTTATAGAAATATAAATATGGTAAGATCCTTTGTGGATGCAGCAGTTGCAAAGAAAATAATGGCCTTTGCTGATATGGTACAAATAGATGGTGCACATAATGCAAATGCAACAGCTATGAAGGGGTACAAGGTAATGCCTGAGCTAATGGTACAGCACGCACTTAATTGTGCATATTCAAAGATGGTTGGAATGAAGCCACAAAATATAGCACTTTCAACAGTTCCTCCAACTGCACCACCAGCACCTTGTCTAAGAATAGACCTTCCTTATGCAGTTGCTTTAAGACAGTTGTTTAAAGAATATAAAATGAGAGCCCAGATGAATACAAAGTATATGGAAAGTTGTACAAGAGAAGCTACTGTAACACACGTATTAAATCTACTCATTTCAAGATTAACAAGGGCAGACATTCAATCAACAATTACACCAGATGAGGGAAGAAATGTTCCTTGGCATTATAACAATATTCACGCCATAAATACAGCAAAACAAGCCTTAATAGGTATGGATGGACTTCTTGAAATGGTAGAACTTAAAAGGATGGATATTTAGTAGAAAAGGTAAGGGAACTTAAGGAAAGAGCAGTACTATTTATGGAGGAAATACTTGAAGTTGGCGGATATTTTAAGGCTGTTGAAATGGGATTCTTTGTTGATTCTGGTATGTATCCAGAAAGAAATGGAGATGGCATAGCAAGGCAAATAAATGGAGGAATAGGTGCAGGTACAGTTGTTGAAAGAGATAAGGATTATATGGCACCTGTTTGTGAACATTTTGGATATAACAATCTACCAGAAGGAATTACAAAGGCGTGTGACTTAATTGATGGATGTACCTTCTGTAAGCCTGAAAAGATAATATTTATAGATGAACTTGATGAAAATGATAATGTAAATAGAAGATTAAAGGAAACTGAAACTTTAAGGCATTCAAATGAAATTAAGCCAGAGGTCGAATGGTGTGGAGATGGTATAGTTTCAACAACAATCTTCTTACCTGTTGAAGAAAGAGTTGCAGAATTTGCAGCAATGGAAATAGGAAAGAAGATGGGACTTGAGGATGTTGTTGTAATTCATAAACAAGTAATGCAACCTGCAGAAGGAACGCTTGTTGAAATAAAAGGAAGGGTTCCATTTACAATAGATATTTCAAAGCTTGAGATACCAAAGAAGCCCGAGATATTATCGGATGAAGAAATAAGAAAGGATATAGAAAGAAAACCAATGAAGGTTGTTGCTGCTACAGTTGGCGAAGATGAACACTCAGTTGGATTAAGAGAGGTAATAGATATTAAGCACGGAGGAATTGAAAAATACGGAATAGAATGTCTATATCTTGGTACATCCTGCCCAGTTGAAAAATTAGTAGATGCAGCAATAGAATTTAATGCAGATGCAATACTTGCAAGTACAATAATTACGCATAATGATGTTCATATAAAAAATATGAAGAAGATACACGAACTTTGCATTGAAAAGGGTGTAAGAGATAGGCTGATTGTTTGTGCGGGAGGAACTCAAGTAACTGATGAAATAGCAAAATCTGCAGGAATGGATGCAGGATTTGGACGTGGAACTAAGGGAAATGATGTTGCTTCATTCTTAGTAAAGAGAAGAAGGGAAATGGAGAATTATGAAGGTTGATGTATTGGTTGCTGAAATAGGCAGCACTACAACGGTTGTAAATGCCTTTGACTTAAAAAAGGCTGAATTTATAGGACAGGGCCAGGGACCAACTACGGTATTAGATGGAGATGTTACAATAGGCCTTAATATGGCTTTAGAGGATTTAAAAACAAATATAGGGGTTAACACTATCGAATATGATGATTTTTGGCAACAAGTAGTGCGGCAGGTGGACTAAGAATGACTGTGCACGGCCTTGTTTTTGATATGACTGCAAGGGCAGCAAGGGAGGCTGCCCTTGGGGCTGGTGCCATCATAAAATTAGTTACTGCAGGAAAGCTAAGAAGAAGTGATTTAAATAAGATAAAGGAAATTAAGCCCAACATAATACTTGTTGCAGGCGGACTTGATTATGGAGAAAGAGATACTGCACTTAATAATGCTGAGGAGATAGCAAAATTAAAATTAGATGTTCCGGTTATATATGCAGGAAATATAGAAAACCACGAAGATGTAAAAATAATATTTGAGGAATATGGACAAAAACTTTATATAGTTGAAAACGTGTATCCACGAATAGATGAGTTAAACGTTGAACCTACAAGAAAGGTAATACAAAGTGTCTTTGAGGAGCATATAACAGGTGCACCGGGGATGCATAAGGTTAGGCAGATGGTAAAGGGGCCTATCATTCCAACACCAGGTGCAGTTATGGAATGTGCAATTATGCTTAAGGATGAAATTGGAGATTTGATGGTGTTGGATGTTGGTGGAGCAACAACAGATGTTCATTCAGTTACGGAGGGAAGCGATGAAATCCAAAGAATAATGATAAGTCCAGAACCAGTGGCTAAAAGAACGGTAGAGGGAGACCTTGGAGTATATGTAAATTTACCACATATAGTGGAAAAGATAGGGATTGAAAATGTTAAGAAGGTATTCAAAGATGCAGATGATTTAATAGCAAATAGAAAGCCAATTCCAAAAACAGAAAGGGAGATAAAATTTATAGAGTATATGACACAAGAGGCTGTACTAACTGCAGTGAGGCGTCACGTTGGTTCTATAAGATATATCTATGGCCCGAGTGGTAAAAAACAATTGCAGAGGGTAAAGACTTAACAAATGTTAAGTGGATTATTGGAACGGGTGGAGCGTTAACAAGGCTTCCAGAACGAGTAAATATATTAAAAAAGATAACACAGGATAATACAGGCGGTATGTTTCTTTATCCTAAAGAGGGCATAGATGTTTTAATAGATAATTATTATATAATGGCGTCGCTTGGAGTGCTTTCGAAAAAATACAGGGATGCAGCCTTAAAGATATTGAAAAAGAGCTTGGGGATTTAGGGGTGATTTATTTGTACCCACAGGTAGTTATTAATATAAATAAATATAAACAAAACATAAAATATTTGGTTGATAAATGTACAAGGAGAGGAGTTAAGGTTTGGATTGTAACAAAAAGTTTTTGTGCATATCCTGATATTGTAAAACACATTGTTGACTGTGGGATTGATGGCTTGGCAGATTCAAGAATACAAAATCTAAAAAAATGAAGGATATTAATTCAAAAAAATACTTTTAAGAATACCAATGTTAGATGAAGCTGAGGACGTTGTCTTATGGTCAGATTATAGCTTAAACTCTGAAATTGAAACAGTACGAGCATTAGGTGAAAAGGCAATAAAATACGGTAAAAAGCATAAAATAATAATTATGCTGGATATGGGTGATTTGAGGGAAGGTGTTTGGCCCGATGATATTGATGATTTTATAAAAGAAGTCCTAAAGATAGAGGGAGTTGAAATAAAAGGATTTGGTACAAATTTAACTTGCTATGGTGGAGTAATACCAGATGAAGCTAATTTAGGACGATTAACAAGTATTGCTATGGATATGGCAAATAAATATTCTTTAGATATTGAATATATATCTGGTGGTAACTCCAGCAGCTATTATTTATTAGAGGATGGCAGATTGCCAAATGGAATAAATAACCTAAGACTTGGTGAAGTTGCAATACTTGGAAGAGAAACAGCCTTTGGTAAAAAGTAGATACCTTATCGGATGATATTTTTATTCTAAAGGCAGAAATTGTAGAGATAAAAAATAAACCTTCTGTTCCTATTGGGAATATAGGTATGGATGCCTTTGGTAAAAACCTTACTATGAAGATAGGGGCATAATAAAGAGGGCGATAATTGCGATAGGAAGGCAGGATATTAACCCAGATGGATTGATTCCAATAGATCCAAACATAGATATATTAGGTGCAAGTTCTGACCATACAATAATAGATGTTACAAAGTCAGGAAGAAACTATAAAGTAGGGGACATTATTGAATTTAAAATGGACTATGGTAGTCTTTTAAAGGCAATGACTTCAGAATTTGTAGATAAAGTGGTTATATAATAAAGGCTGTCTTAAAACATCTATATGTTTTAAGACAGCCTTTGCTTTTATAAGAAGTAAAGTTTAGTAAAATTTAATTAAATTTCAAATTTTATACGTGGAAAAAATTTAAATAAATGATATAATGTAATAGTGTAAAAAATAAAATATAATATAAGATTATAGATTTGGGGTGTTACTTAATGAGCAAAAGGCAGATTACAATTAAAAAGGCAATAGCGATAATATTAATCACAAATTTAATAACAGCATCCATACTTATTTTTGCACCTATTCCCTTTGTAGGAGGCAAAAATTAGTAAGCAAAGCTGAGTATGATTTTGTAAAACAGTTTGGAAAGATGATTTCAATTAAATCAAAGCTTCAAGAGAAATATGTTGATAAGATAGATGAAGATAAACTTGTTGAGGGTGCCGTTAGGGGAATGGTAGATGGAATCGGAGACCCTTATACAGTTTTTATGAATAAAAAGGAGTTTGAAGACTTTTTAACACATACACAGGGTTCCTATGCAGGTGTAGGATTGTATGTTGGAAACAAAGATGGTAAGATTGTCGTGGTTGCACCAATTGAAGATACTCCAGCCTATAAAGCAGGTATTATATCTGGTGATATAATAGTTAAGGTAAATGATCAGGAAGTTTCGGGAAAAGAGTTGGAAAAGGCAACTTCAATGATGAAGGGACCTGAAGGAACAAAGGTTAAATTAACAATATATAGAGAAGGAAAGGGCTTAATAGATTTTGAACTTGTAAGAGCAAGAATTATTATAAAATCTGTAAAGAGTGATGTTATTGATGACAACATAGGATATATTAGAATAACAAGTTTTGATGAAAATACTGCAGAAGCCTTTAACAAGGCACTTGATAATTTATTAAACAAAGGAATTAAGGGATTAGTTATTGACTTAAGGGATAATCCAGGAGGTTTATTAGATCAGTGTGCAAAAATAGCAGATAGACTTCTTGGAGAAGGAACTATTGTTTATACAATAGATAACAAGGGTAAAAAGGAAGTATGGTCTTCAGATTCTAATAAACTTGATCTTCCTTTAGTTATTCTTGTAAATGGAGGCTCAGCAAGTGCATCAGAAATTTTAACGGGAGCTGTTCGTGATTTTAAAGCTGGAACATTGATTGGTACAAGAACCTTTGGAAAAGGATTGGTTCAAGAAATAATAACTCTTCCAAATAATGAAGCATTGAAGGTTACAATCTCTAAATACTATACACCATCTGGTGAATGTATACAAGGAAAGGGAATTGAGCCAGATATTGTTTTAGATATACCAGAAAAGGATAAAGAGAGAGAACTAAGCTACAAGGAAGATATACAAATACAAAAGGCAATAGAAGTAATAAGAAGCAAGGAATAGTATATGTTGGCCCCCAAGACTACTTGGGGGCTAAAAATCTAATTGATTAAGTGGAGGGTTTGTATGATATCAAAACTAATATGGGAATCTATAAGGAATTATGCACAGGTTGTTTTATCCTTTTTATTTGAACCTATATTTTGGATAATGTTTTTTATTTTGTTTTTTCAATATAAAAGATTAGAGACAATCCAAAAGGATGTATATGGAGTTGTAAAGTATAAGAAGATGGAGATGATGGCATCTTCAATTCTTGCAGGAATATTAAGTGGAATGCTTATAAGCATTTTTATTACCGTTTTTGGTATAACCTTTGGTAAACTTGAGGGGGCAATATTTATAATAATTTTATCCCTGCTGTTGGTTATGTTATTTGATTCCCATTTTATATGTTTATCCTACTCAGGTGGAATCGTTAGCCTACTTAGTCTTATATTAAGCCTTTTAAATTCAAAAGGTATAGTTAATATAAGTGAAGTTCCAATATTAAGGAATCTTTTGAATATAGATATAACTGCAATTTTAATACTTGTTTCACTTTTACATCTTGTTGAATCAATACTTATGTATTTTGATGGTGCAAGATATCCTGTGCCAATGTTTTTTAAGAAGGATGATAAGATTGTTGGAGGATTTATATTAACAAGGTTTTGGATAATACCATTAATGATACTGATTCTACTATCATTAACACCTATGAGCGGCGATACAATACCAACTCCAGATTGGTGGCCTCTAATTCGACCAGAGGGATTGCCTAAAGATTTAAGTGATGCTGTATTTACTTTAACACCTTTGTTTGCAATACTTGGTTATGGTGATTTTACAATAAGCAGAATGCCAAAACAAAAGGCAAAGGAGTCATCTATACATTTATTTCTATTTAGCATAACACTATTTATTCTTGTTATTATATCAATGAAAATATACGTGTTTAAGTTTATTGCTGCAATATTTTCTCCTGTTTTTCACGAACTTATAATTATTCTAAATAGAAAGAAAGAAAAGACTTTAGATGCATTGTGGGAAAATACCTACGATGGAATAAAGATATTAGATGTTGTTCCTAATTCACCAGCAGAAAAAATGGGAATAGAGACAGGGGATAAGATAATTTCTATAAACAACATAAGAGTTAATACTCTTTACGATGCTAAGGTTGTTTTAGACGAGGCAGATAGATATCTATGGATTGATGTTGTAAAGTTAGATGGAAGGGTTAAAAGTCTTGAATATTATAATTATCGTACAGAAATAGGTTCGTTAGGCATAATTACAATTCCTGAGGATGAGGGATATATACCTGTGATGGATTTAGAGAATAAATAAAGGAGATAAGAAAATGTTTCTTATCTCCTTTTTCTATAGTATTTTTGTAAAATAAATGTTAAAATTATTAAGAAAATAATAATGGTAATAGGGGATGATGGTGTTGAGGTATATAATTAGAGAATATTTTCCAGCATTCACGCATAGAAACTATAAATTATTTTGGATTGGACAAGTTATATCCTTAATTGGAACTTGGATGCAAAATGCGGCATTAAGTTGGTTAGTATATTCTATTACAAGAGATGGTTTCCTTTCTGGGCTTATGACAGCAGTTCAATTTATTCCTCTACTTATATTTTCTCTTTTTCAGGTTTAATAATAGAAAGGTTTCCAAAGCGAAAAATATTAATTTTTACACAAAGTGCATTGTTAATTATTGCCCTATTTTTTACATATTAATGTACTTTAATCTATTATCCTATCCTATCATCCTAATACTTTTATTTTTGTAGGTACTATACAATCCCTTGATAATCCAACACGTCAAGCCTTTGTAGTTGAACTTGTTGAAGGCAAAAAGCATTTGATGAATGCAATAGCTTTAAATTCAGCGGCATTTAACTCAGCACGATTAATCGGGCCAGCAATAGCAGGTAAGATTATGGCAGACCTTGGTGCAAAGTGGTGCTTTTTATTAAATGCAATGAGTTTTTTAGCAGTATTGCTGGGATTGTTATCAATGAGAATGAAAGATATACCTTCTAAAGGCGAATTAAAGGATCCAAAGAAGGAAATTATAGATGGATTAAAATATATTAGGGTAAATCCCAAATTGTTTTATACTATAATCGCATTAGTTATTATCCCTACATTTTGTATGAATTTTAATGTATTAATTCCAATTTATACAAAAGATTATTTGATGCTAAATGAAAAGGCATATGGAATACTTTTATCTTCAATTGGGTTTGGAGCCTTAATTGGTGCTGTTATAGTAGCGGTAAAGGGAGTAAACAAAGAGCGGTTTATCTACAGCTGTTTGGGGCTTTAGGACTATCAATTTTTATGATGGTAATGGGTTTAATGAGAAGTTATACTTTGTCAGTTGTGGTTTTAATATTAATAGGACTATTTATGATATTGTTTAGTACAACCTCTAATAGCATATTGCAGTTTAATTCTCCTGATGATATGAGAGGTAGAATAATGAGTGTATATTCTCTGGTTTTTGGAGGGTTAACACCAATCGGAAGTATATACGCTGGGACATTGGCAAAGTATTTTGGTGCTAATAACGTGTTTATAATAAGTGGAGTGATTGGCTTTATTGGCTTTTTAATACTTTTCAAAAGGCGAAGGGAATTAATTAAATAAAAATTTATGTATAGACAAAAATGTAATTAAAATTCTTTTAATTTTCTTTAAATAAATTTACAAAGAATAAACTAAAATATGCTATGTATAAATGTTAAGATGTTATAGATTGATTGTATTAAGATGTTATATTTTAAGTTCAACTGTTAAATTAAAAAATTATATAAACATTATGTTGAATTTGTTCATATAGTAATTGGCATAGATATAATTTATGTTATATGATTTTATTTTATAAATTATAAGTTGTATAAATTTTAATACAATTTTTGGTGGTATATCTTAATATTAACATTAATTTATATTTAGAATATTATATCTTAGGAAAAAAGTTATTATAAAAATTTTAAATTTATTTAAGGAGTGAATATTTATGTCTATGCCAGTTATAAATCCATCTGATACTACAACTTGCCAAGCAGTTGTAGATTTACTCGAATCAATAGCACTTCAAGAAGCAGGTCTTGCTCATATAATTAATGCAGAAGGAGAGAAAATACAAGCGGCTCTGCAGGCAGAAAACGTTTCAATTCAAGAATTAATATCTGTAAACGAATCTGTTTTAGATGTTTTAACAAAGGTTATTAAATTGGAAATAGTTTTAGAACTAAAATTGGAAGAGGTAATTAAACTTTACTGTTGTGATTGTCACGATTAATAATTTAAATGTTAAGTTGTTTACGGCACATAAGAATATTAAATTTGTGAAATATTTGTGGGGTGAATTCTATGCTTGTATGTTCTCAAAGTGTAACCTTCTTAGTACCTCCTGAGCAACCTACCGCAGTTTATACAATTAATTTTGATGGTGTAAAGGTTGAAAATGGTAATTCAATTTGGTGTTATAGCGTTTCAGTTGCAGGAAATCCTGGACTTAGTAATTGGATACTTGGTGCCTTTGAAGCCTGCGAGGAGCTTTTAGAAGAAAAATTAATATCAGTTACAAGAAATGGTGTTGAGCTTATAAAAGATGTAGAGTATGAAATAGGTAATTTCTTAGGCTTTTTCGGAATTAAGTTTGATGTTGGAGTAGAAAAAGAAGAGAGTCCAGTTTTATATTGCATAACTTTAGAAGGGATATATAAATCAACAGAGGTTGATGTAGCGGCAAAGGGAGGACCAACACCAGCACAAGTAAAGGAAAAGGCAATTTGTGGACCTTCTTGTGAAGTTGTACCAAAAACATTGCCTATTGGAGATTTGATAGAGTCAATAGCACTTCAAGAAGCAGGTCTTGCTCATATAATTAATGCAGAAGGAGAGAAGATACAGAAGGTGTTAGAACTAAACAATGTTAAAACAGAAGATATAATTGAAGTAAATAAATCTGTTTCAAAGGTATTAAGTAGAGTTATTGAACTTGAAGTTGTATTAGAGTCTAAATTAGAAGATATAAACAAATTGATATGTGGTGAATGTTAAAAGGTAGTTAAACACCTTTTAAGTGTAAAACTTACAAAGGTATTTAACTTTTAAAAGTGGAGTAGCTGCTGCGAAAATAAAAAATTAAAAAATGTAAAGGGAGGCACTAATTTGAGCCTCTCTTCATATTATAGTTTATGTAAGAATATCTATGGAGGTTTATATGGGTAAAAAATACTTTGCCTCTGCTAATACTTCAGCAGGATTTGTTTCCTATTTTGACTATGTACTTAAGGGAAGGGATAAAATATACATCATCAAAGGTGGGCCAGGATGTGGAAAATCAAGCTTTATGCATAAAATAGGGTATGAACTTGAAGCAAAGGGTTTTGATGTAGATTATGTTTATTGTTCTGCCGATATGGATTCATTAGATGGTATAGTAATTAATGATTTAAACATTGCAATTGTTGATGGAACAGCACCACACGTTAATGCTTCATAAACACACTAAGAAGTATATACATACCTGCTTTATAAGTATAATGGTAGTTCAGTAGGCTGAAGACCTGCTGAACTACCATTATTTTATATCCTTTTATTCTTTTCCGTAAGAAGTGCTATTAAGAGAGCAGTATTTATTAATTTAGAATCGTTATTTTTAATTTTGTAGTTTTGCTCAAGCAGTGTTTTTAGTTCTTGTTTAATCTTTTATTTAAGTTAAGAGTAACTTTGACATTATCGCTGCTATATATGCCTACAAAATCTTCTATCTGACGGCTGTAATTGTTAAGTAAGGAGTTAATTTTGTCATTTAGCGACTTTAATGGTCTTTTCAATTTCCTTTGTTTGACTTTCTATTAAGATGTTAATCCTACAAATAGAGTAACTATTTATTACAAATTTTTCTAAAAATATTATAGGCAAGAAGTCTGTTGTGGTATATGTTAATTTTTTAATTTATGTTAAAATATTTATGGGAAGAAAATAATTTTTTATATAGATGGAGGTTATACCTATGGCAAAACTTACTTTACAGGAATTAGAATCAATACTTTGGCAGTGTGCAGATATATTAAGAGGAGAGCTTTCTGCTCCAGAATACAAGGATTACATATTTGGTATGCTTTTTTAAAACGAATAAATGATGAATTTAATGAAGAAAGAGAAAAGCTTAAAAATGAATTTAAAGAACAGAGAATACCTGATGAGGAAATAGAGGTACTCCTTGATGACCCAACATTATATGAAACATTTTATGTTCCAAAAGAGGCAAGATGGGAAAAACTAAGGGATTTAAACCTAAATATAGGGCCTGAACTTGATAAGGCATTTAAGGCAATAGAAGATTGCCCTAAAAATACTGAACTTGTTGGAGTTCTTACAACAGCAAACTATAATGACAAGGAAAGGGTACCAGATAAAAACTTTCACAATTACTTTTGTTATTTGATAGTGTAAATCTTGCTAACTCAAATTTAGAGTCAGAGGATGTTTTAGGTGATGCTTATCAATATCTAATTAAAGAATTTGCAGACAAAAGTGGGAAAAAGGGAGGAGAATTCTATACTCCTGCTGAAGTTGTAAAGGTTATGGTAAACATCGTTAAACCTAAGGAAAGGGAAAGAATATATGACCCAACCTGTGGTAGTGGAGGTATGCTTATTCAATCTATTCAATATATAAAGGAACAGGGAGGAAATCCTAAAAATGTTTCTTTATTTGGACAGGAGATAAACCTTTCAACTTGGGCAATATGTAAAATGAATATGCTATTCCACGGTGCAAAGGGTGCAGATATTCAAAAGGGAGATACAATAAGAAATCCAATGCACACTGAGGCAGGGCACTTAAAAACCTTTGATAAAATACTTGCAAACCCACCATTTAGTTTAAAGAATTGGGGATATGAAGAGGCACAGAATGATAAGTTTGGAAGATTCAACTATGGTGTTCCTCCAAAATCCTATGGAGATTTAGCCTTTGTATCTCATATGGTGGCAAGTTTAAATGATAAGGGAATGATGGCAACTGTTGTACCACATGGAGTTTTATTTAGAAGTGGTGCAGAACAAAAGATAAGACAGGGATTTATTGATGATGATTTAGTAGAAGCAGTAATTGGACTTCCAGCAAATATATTCTATGGAACTGGTATTCCTGCTGCAATACTTGTTATAAATAAGAATAAGACAGTTGAGAGAAAAATAAGGTTTTATTTATAGATGCAAGTGCAGGATTTATTAAAGATGGCAACAAGAATAGGCTAAGAGATGAGGATATACAAAGAATAGCTGAAACCTTTGATAAGTTTGAAGATATAGAAAAATATGCCTCTGTTGTAGATAAGCAGGATATAATAGACAATGACTACAACCTAAACATAAGTAGATATGTAGACACAACAGAAGAAGAGGAAGAAATAGATATAGACTATGTTTTAAAGGAAATTAAGGAGCTAAAAACAAAAATTAAAGAAACAGAAAATAAATTAAACGATTACTTAAAGGAGTTAGGATTTGAAGAAATATAAGGCAGGTGAGACAGGTGAAGAAGGCAAGAGAAGGATACAAAATGACGGAGATAGGTGAGATACCTAAGGAGTGGGAACTTTTAAAACTAAAAGAAATTGGAGAAATAATCACAGGTAATACACCTACAACGTCAGATAAAGAGAACTTTGGTGAAGAATATTTATGGGTTTCCCTATTGATTTAGGTTACAAAAAATATATTTACAATACAAATAAAAAATTATCTAAAATTGGTTTTAGTAAAACAAGAAAATTGCCTAGTGGTAGTATATTAGTAACATGCATTGGTTCAACTATTGGTAAAATTGGTATTGCAGGTAAAGAACTAAGTACAAATCAACAAATAAATTCTTTGGTTTGCAAAAATGATATTGATAATGAATACATATATTATTCTTTAAGTTACTATTTTAGAAAATATGAAAATTTTATTTCTACTCAGGCAGTACCAATTATAAATAAGTCGATTTTTTCGGAATTTGAGTTACCCATTCCCCCTTCCAGAACAACAAAAATCGTTGACATTTTATCAACAGTAGATGAACAGATTGAAAATGTTGATAAGCTTATTGAAAAAACAAAAGAACTTAAAAAGGCTTAATGCAAAGGCTTTTAACAAAAGGAATAGGGCATAAGGAATTTAAGAAGACAGAGATAGGGGTTATACCTAAGGAGTGGGAAGTGAAGAAGCTGGGGAAGTGTGTGAGATTTTAATAGGAGGAACACCGAGTAGAAATAACTTAGAATATTGGGATATAAATAAAAAACTAAGAATATATGGGTATCAATTAAAGATTTAACATCAGTAAATAGATATATTGATGATAGCACAGAATATATAACTGATTTCGGTGTGAAAAATTCAAATGTTAAGCTTGTTCCTCAAAATACTGTTATTATGAGTTTTAAGTTAACTATTGGGAAAACAGCTATTACCAAAAAAGTATATACACAAATGAGGCAATAGCAGCCTTTATTGAAAATAAAGACAAAATATATAATAAGTTTTTATTCTATATGTTACCTATGTTAAATTATAATATCGATATTGCAGTAAAAGGAGCAACTTTAAATAAAGAAAAATTATATAACACATTAATTCCTCTTCCCCCTTTCAGAACAACAAAAATTGCTGACATTCTATTTACAGTAGATGACCA
Source organism: Caloramator sp. mosi_1 (assembly GCF_028622835.1). Classification (GTDB taxonomy): domain Bacteria; phylum Bacillota; class Clostridia; order Clostridiales; family Caloramatoraceae; genus Thermobrachium. The sequence continues at coordinate 2,038,468 of NZ_CP117677.1, forward strand.
GCTTGAAGAATACCAAGGAAAGAAGGAAAAACTTGAAACACTTAAAAAGGACTTATGCAAGAATTGTTAACAGGAAAAATTAGAGTTAAGATATAAATTATACATATTAGGAGGTTTTATGGCAAATTTAAAGATTACAGACTTAAAAAATACCTAAAAACATTAACTAATGAAGAATTGCAAAATGAAATTTTAAACCTTATAAAAAATTTTAAAGAAGTTAAAGAATACTACACAACAAAGATAAATCCAGAGAGTGAAATAGAGTTGCTTGAAAAGTATAAGAAGATTGTTAAAAACGAATTCCTACCTGATAGAGGTTTTGGGAAAATGAGATATAATCTTGTAAATAAAGCAATAGCAGATTTTAAAAAGATAGCAAAGGATGCAAGAAATATAGCAGATTTAATGTTGTATTATGTTGAAGTGGGCGTTGAATTTACAAATACATTTGGAGATATAGATGAAAAATTCTATGGGAACATAGAGAAGGCATATAATAAAGCTTTAGAACAAATTTTTGAAACAAATTTAGAACAAGAATTTAAAGAAAGAGCAGCAAAAATAATGGATGAGTCTTCAGGTATTGGATGGGGATTTGCTTATAATATACAAGATATTTATTTTTGGTATTATTCAGATGATGATGAAGAATAACATTAGTTGGGAGGGGCTTTATGTCCTATTTAGGTAACGAAGCAAGTTTAGTTGAAAATCCTGCTGTAAGGTATATAAATGAAAAGTTAGGCTATGAGTTTGTTAAAGGAGAAGAACTATCAGTATTAAACGGTGAAAGAGAGTCTTTATCAGATGTAGTTTTAGTAAACAGACTAAAAAGGCATTGAAGAGGCTAAATCCCTGGATAGATGAAAATAACCTAAATAAAGCAGTAAGATATATAACAAATGCAAATTTATTGGGGGCTTCATTACTTGAAATAAACGAAAAAATATATAATGCATTGGTTGAACTAAATTTTGCAGTAGAGCAGGATTTAGATGGAAGTGGTAAAAGAGATTTCATACAGTCCACTTTATAGATTTTGAAAATCCAGAAAACAACGATTTTTTAGTAATAAGGCAGTTTGAAGTTCAAACACTATCAGGAGGTAAAATTATACCTGACATTGTAGTCTTTATAAATGGAATGCCTGTTGTTGTAATTGAATGCAAATCTCCTTTTTAGAAAAAAGCAGTAGTGAAAACATAGGCAAAAAGAGGCCTATGAGCAGCTTAGAAGATATATGAACGAACGAGAGCCTTCAATTGGCGAGGGAAATCCAAAGCTTTTTATACAAACTTCTTTACAATGATTCTAAACAAGTATCACGGATATATTGGAACAATAAGCTCTAAGTATGACCATTATCTTGAATGGAAGGACCCATATCCATTTGAAAAGAACGAAATAGAAGATGTAGAAAACTTTGGGCAAAATATACTTTTGCAAGGAGTTTTAGAGAAAAGAAATCTTTTGGATTTAATGAGAAACTTTGTCCTATTTGAAACAGACAATGGAGTAACAATAAAAAGGTTTGTAGATATCAGCAGTTTAGAGCTGTGAATAAGGCAATTGAAAGAATTTTAAATGGAAAAGATAAACTTCAAAAGGGCGGAGTTATTTGGCACACCCAAGGTTCAGGAAAGTCCTTAACAATGGTATTTTTAGCAAGAAAGATAAGAAGAATAGAAAAACTAAAGGATTCAACTATTGTGGTGGTAACGGATAGAATAGATTTAGACAAGCAGATATATAACACTTTTTAAGGGCATTATCTAAAACTACAACTCCAGTTAGGGCAGAAACAATAGATGAAATGAAGGAACTTCTAAAAAAGCACAACCACAAATTATTATGACTACAATACAAAAGTTTGAAAATGAAACCGAGGATAGGGAAGTAGTTGAAGGTGGTATTAAAGTTACAAAGAAGTTTATAAAAGAGTATGATGTTTTAACAAATAAATCAAATGTAATAGTTCTTGCAGATGAGGCTCATAGAAGCCAATATAAAGATACAGCAGCAAATTTAAGAAGGGCTCTTCCTAATGCTGTATTTATAGGTTTTACAGGAACACCAATAGATAAAGAGGATAAGTCAACCATAAGGACCTTTGGTAGCTATATAGATAAATATTCAATTCATCAAGCGGTTGAAGATGGTGCAACTGTAAAGATAGTTTATGAAGGAAGAAAGGGAGAACTTCAGATTAAGGGAGATAATTTAGAGGATATATTTATGGAGGCCTTTGAGGACAAAACTGATGAAGAAAAGGAAGAAATAAAGAAAAAGTACGCAAATAAAAGGGCTATAATAGAAGCAGAGTCAAGAATTGAGGATATAGCAAAGGATATATTATTTCACTATAAGGAAAATGTGCTTCCTAATGGATTTAAGGCTCAAATTGTTTGTATAAGTAGAGAAGCTTGTGTAAAATATTACAACGCATTAAATAAGCATATGAAGGATATTTTAGGGGAAGGTTTTGAGGCAAAGGTGATTTTTTCAGGAAGTCAAAATGACCCTGTGCATTTAAAGGAACATTTTACAACAAAACAGCAACAGGAGGAGATTATAAATAGGTTTAAAAACCAGTTGAAAAGGATAAACTATGCTTTATTATTGTAAAAGATATGCTTTTAACGGGTTTTGATGCTCCAATTGAACAGGTTATGTATTTAGATAGACCACTAAAAGAACACAACCTTCTACAAGCAATTGCAAGGGTAAACAGAACAAGTGTAAGAGAGGTTGAAAGGCACGTTGAAGATGGAAAGATAGAAAAGGTAACAATAACAAAGCAATGTGGCTATGTAGTTGATTACTATGGAATAACAAACTTTTAGAAGAGGCACTTTCTATATTTGATAAAGATGAACTTGGAACTCCTATGTATTCTATGGATGAAATATATAAAGAAATGCTTTCTATAAGGGAAGCAGTTATGAGGATGTTTAGGGAGTAGATAAAAATAATTTAGATGAACTTGTTAATGCGTTAAAGATGGAGGATAAAAGAGCAGAGTTTGAGATAGCTTATAAAAGTTTTCTTCCTACGTTGAGGCACTTTTACCTTTGCACGTAGGAAGCGACATATTAAATGATTTAAAATGGTTATCATATATAAGGGCTGCTTGTAAAGCTAAATATTCACCAGAGAAGAATTTAGATATATCTGATTGTGGAGAAAAGGTAAGAAAAATTATAGAAGAGCATTTGATTTCAAAGGGAATAGTTCAGTGGATAAAACCAATTACTTTATTTGAAGATGATTTTAAAAACAAGGTGGATACTTTAAATTCAGATAAGGCAAAGGCTTCGGCAATGGAGCATGCAATAAAACACGTTATAAGCGTAAAAAGGACGAAAACCCAGTTTACTATATAAGCCTACTTAAAAACTTCAAAAGATACTTGATGAAACAGAAAACAGCTGGATTGAAAGAAAGAAAAAATTAGAGGAATTTATAGAAAGAGAAGTTAAGAAGGGACTTGAGAGTGAGGCGGAAAAATTAGGTTTAAATAAAAAGCAATACGCACTATACCAAACTATTAAAAAGATTACTTTAGATGATGACATAGATAAGGTAAAAGAAGAAACAGCAGTTTATATTGCTTCAAATACAGAAGATGTTGTAAAAAATATTACTATGGAAATGGACGAGATTTTATTAGATTCACCAATTGATTGGGCTGTAAATCCAACTAAAACAAGTGATGTACAAAGAAGTATTAGAATGCATTTAATTAAAAGATATTTTAAAACTCTTGGTAAGGAAAAAATAGATAAGCTGACAGTAGAATTATTAAACTTAGCAAAGGTGCATTACTCTACAAAGGAATAGAGGGATTATATGAGGCTAAATTTTCAGTACGGAACAAGAAGGATAGAGTTTAATGTTGAGTATAGAAAAAGAAAAACAGTTGAAATATCAGTAGAGCCACCTGAAATTATAAATGTTGTAGCACCAAGTGATATGAGCCAAGATGAAGTGTTAGAGATAGTAAAAAGAAGGCCAGTTGGATTATTCAAAAGCTTTTCTTATTAAATAGTGTTGAAACTACTCCAATAAAGAGGGAGTATGTTAATGGTGAGTCCTTTATGTATTTTGGAAGAAACTACTCCCTCCAGATTATTTTAGATGAAAATGTAAAAAGCCAGAGGTTAGGCTCTTTAGAGGTAAGTTTTATGTAACGGTAAATAAAAAGGACGAAGAATTAATTAAAAAGGCAATGGAGGAGTGGTACAGACAAAGGACTTTAGAAAAAATAAAAGAAAGGCTAAAGTATTATCAAAAGTTTTTTAGCAAAAACCAACTGACATAAGGGTTAAAGAGCAGAAAAAAGATGGGCAAGTTGCACATCAAAGGATGAGCTGCTATTTAATTGGAGATGTGCTATGGCAAGGGCAGATGCCTTTGATTATATTCTTGTTCACGAAATGTGTCATCTATATTACAAAAACCATTCAAAGGATTTTTGGAACCTAGTTTCAAAAATTATGCCAGACTATGAGAAAAGAAGAGAATGGCTAAGAAGGTATGGGGTAAGGATGGACTTATAGAATAATAAAGATAAAAAGGAGAAGTGGAGTTATGAAATATGATGATAGTGATTTAAAATTTGAAGATAATGATAGTGTTATAAATAATGACGAATGTAATATGCCAAAGGAGAGAAGGAAATTAAGGACGCAAGCGTATGATAAAAGTGTTGCAGATTTAATACGAATGATAAATGATGAAGAGATAATATTTAATCCAGAATATCAAAGAAATTATATATGGGATAATAAAAAGGCTTCTTTATTAATAGAGTCAATATTATTAAATATACCTATACCAGTTATTTATGCATCTGAAGATGAAAATAGTACTTGGAATATAGTAGATGGATTACAGAGATTGAATTCTTTAAAAGATTTTTGATAATGAATTTAAATTAACAGGGCTATCAGTGTTAACAGAATTAAACAATCTAAAATATAAAGATTTGGATTCCAAAGTTAGGAGAATTTTAAACAATGGAATATTAAGAGTTATTTTAATTTTAAGTGATTCTGATTCAGAAATTAAGTATGATATTTTCATGAGATTAAATCAAGGTTCTGTAAAGCTAAATGAACAAGAATTAAGAAATTGTTTATATAGAGGAAAATTAAATAATTTAATTAAGGATTTAGCAAATAATCAAAAATTAATGAAAATATTAGGTTTAAAAGCACCTCATAAAAGAATGAATGATAGGGAATTAATATTAAGGTATTTTGCATTATCTGATAACTATGATAAACAAACATATAAGTTAAATAACTATAAAGGAAAGATTAAAACATTTTTAAATTATTATATGGAGAAGAATAAAAATATAGAAGATGAACATGTTTGAAAATTTAAGAAAAAAGTTTAATGATGTAATAAACAAAACATATTTAGTATTTGGAGATAAAGCATTCAGAAGGTATGATAATAAATCTAAAAACTTTGAACATATGGTTAACAGAGCTATTTTAGATTTTATATTGATAGGATTTGAATGTTACTCTATAGAAAAGATAGAAAATAAAAAGAAGATATAATTAATTTATTTAAGCAAAAATGTAATGATGAAAAATTTAGAGATTCAATAACAAAAGGTACATCTGATAAAAGGAATATTGAATTCAGATTAGAAGAGTGGATTAGAGGGTTAGAGGGGATTATAAATGAATAAATGTTGCATGGATTTTAAATTTGAGAATGATGACATTAGTTGTAAATTTTCAGAGATAGAAGAATTAATTACTCTTGCTAAAACTAATGTGAAAAATCATGAGGTTATATAATATTTATAACAAAATGGCATTAATTTTATTAACAATTAAGTTTGAATTTTTAATAGAAGAAATTTTATCAGATTATATTGATGAAATTAATAATTTGTTTAAACAAAACAGTATTAATTCATTTTATATGCCTAATGAACTAAAACATCAATATTGTTTAGATTTATTAAATGAAAATATTGATAATATAAAAAATAAGAAGGTAGAAAAAATGCAAAACATATATAAACAGGTAATAAATTTTTGGAGTAATACAGGAGAATTTTCTCCATTAGATTTAAAAATAAAGTTTAATTATGGCAAACATGGAAGTAAAGAAATAATAAAAATATTTAATAAGGTTTGCATTCAAAATATTTTTGATAACATAAAATATTACGAAAATAGCGATAGTTTATTAGAAGAAAGAAGTGAAATTGACATAAAAGGAAAATTAGATAGTATGATAAGTATAAGAAATAATGTGATTCATGAAGATACAAACCCCAATATTACTCCAGAGCAAATATCAGAATATAAAGAGATTGTAGTGTATTTTCTGAATGAATCAAAAAATTATTGAATAACAAATTTCAAGAAATTAAAAACGAAATTGCAGTAAATAATAAAACTATGGCAGAAGTAGCTGTACAATAATTAAAATAAGGAATTAGGCAATGGTATTAATTGTCTAATTCCTTGTTATTTATAAATTTATTAATTATATCTAATTGTTGTTCAAATAATAATGTAATTAATTCAATTTGGTAATAAGAACAATCATTATTATTAATAAAATATATGAAGGAAGAAATTATTTTTTAAGGAAAAAGTAATTTCATTTTGATTGTTAGAATCAAAAAGTATCTGATGTTAAATGTTGAAAAGGTAGCATTAAATTCAAAAGATTTATAAAATATATTTAAAAATTCTAGTATAGGAATATTCAATTGGTAAAAAATTTGAGATAATACCTCAAGTTTAAACACATCACTCTTCCCATTTTCAATATTATTTAAAAGTCCAACGCTTATGCCTAAAAGTTCAGCTAACTTTTGGGTTGAGTATCCCTTTTCTTTTCTATATTTTCTAACCATATTTCCAAATTCTTTTTGTATGTTATCCATAGTAATCACCCTTTCAGATTAGATTATTGACAATGTTGGACAAGTTTATACTTGTCTATAAAAATTCATAATAATGAAAAATACATAAAAATGAACATAGATGCCAAATATATAAGTAATATCAGTAAATTTAGTTGAATAAAATGATAAGTGAATTAAGTTAAGGAGTTATATGTGGGGGATAGGTTTTCTGAAAAAATAACTATAACTGAAGTTTTTGTTACAAAGGACGGTGAAGAGAGAAAGAAGAAACTAAAGGAGAAGGTTGTTAAACTAATAAATAAAAAGAAAATAGAAACAGCAGATAAAGCTATCTGCTTAATTATAAAGTAGGTAGTTATACTTCTTAGCCAGTGAGTAAGGTGAAGGAGGTATAGCTTGGAGGTTGTGGCTATATATGTAAGGCTAAGTGATGAAGATAGGGATAAGGCAAATAAAATGGATGAGAGCGAAAGTATACAAAACCAAAAGGATATGTTAATTAGGTATGCCAATGAAAAGGGATGGAAGATATATAAAATATATTGCGATGAAGATTACTCGGGACTTGATAAGGATAGACCAGAGTTTAACCAAATGATAAAAGATGCTAAAGAGGGTAAATTTAATATTATACTTTGCAAACACCAATCAAGATTTTCAAGGGATATGGAGCTTATTGAAAAATATCTTCATAACAAGTTTATTGAATGGAATATTCGTTTTGTAAGTGTGGTAGATGGGGTGGACACAAAGGATAAACACAATAAAAAAGTAGGCAGGTAAATGCATTAATTAATGAATGGTATTGTGAAGATATTAGTGAATCTATAAAGGCGGTATTTAGAGTAAAACAAAGAACAGGTAAATTCATAGGGTCTTTTCCTGCTTTGGCTATAAAAAGGATGAAAAGGATAAAAATAAATTAGTAATAGATGAAGAGGCTGCTAATATAGTCAGGGATATTTTTACTTGGTATTTAGAGGGATATGGTACTCAAAAGATTGCAGATATGCTAAATGAAAAAAATATTCCAAACCCAAGCAAATACAAATTGTTAAAGGGTATGAATGTTAATAATAGCTTTGTAAATAAAAGCAGAGGGTATTGGAATAAAACAACAGTTAAAAGGATTTTAAAAAATAGAATGTACATTGGTGATATGGTTCAGCACGTATATGAAAAGTTAAATTATAAATCTAAAAAACAGTAAAACTTAAAGAGAGTGATTGGATTGTAGTTGAAAATACACACGAAGCTATAATAGACAAAGAAACTTTTTATAAAGTACAAAAAGGCTTAAAAGCAATGTAAGAAGTATGGGAACAGGTAAATCTCATATATTTGCTGGAAAGGTTAGATGTTTAGATTGTAAAAGCACAATGCAAAAGACAACAAACAATGCTAAAAAGTCATATTTAAGATGCAAACTATATTGTATTTTAAAGGGTAATCTTTGTTCAAAGCATACAATACGGCTTGATAGGTTGGAGGAAATCGTATCTTTAAGGATAAAGGAACATTTTAAATTATTAAATGAAAAGGAAATTTCAGATGAATTAGAAGATACAATGTTTAAAGTAGATGTAAAGAACTTAGAAAAGGAATTAGCAAAGGTAAATGATGAAATTAAAACAAGGGATACTGTTTTAAAAAACATCTATATTGATAAGATTAAAGGGACGATTACAGAAGAGCAATTTATGGCACTAAATAAAGAGTTTATAGGTGAAAAAATAGTTTAGTGGCGAGGAAACAATATTTAGAGGCACAAATAGAGAGTCTAAAGCTCTCAAAGGAAAAGCAAAATAGGATATTGGAAAAGGTAAAAATGTTTTTAGATTTTGATAAACTAACCCACGATATGGTAAATGAGCTTATCGACTATATAGAAATAGGTGAAAAGGATAAAAGGACAAATGAACAGGAAATAATAATTCACTGGCTGTTTTAGTGTGTTTAGGGAAAATTATCACACGTTATTGACCCTAAATATCCAGGTGCAGTTGAGAGAATTTTGAATTTTGGGGATTATTGGGATATCGACTTGATAAGAAAATACAAAAAGCCAATTATTTATTATACAGATAAAATAAGTGAGCAATACTTAATTTTCTTTTCAATTTTGAGGGAAGCAAAAGCTATTCACGATGAGTGGGAAAAGGAATATTTAAAGGGAATGGATTTTGAGATGGCAGATAAAATTACAAGGGATTTGATTGATGAGTTGGGATTAAAGCCTCTTGATATTAAGGGTAATGAGATTCATAGATTTGCTGGTGCTATGACTCCTCAAGGACAACAATGCTTCTACGAGAATTTAATTAAGGGATTGAGAAACAAAATTATAATTAAGGGTAGGCCAGGTACAGGTAAATCAACAATGGTTAAAAAGGTTGCAAGGGCAGCACTTGAGGCAGGCTTAGATGTAGAATTTTATCATTGTGCCTTTGACCCTTCAAGTATAGATATGATAATTATACCTTCCCTTAGTTTTACAATGCTGGATGGAACAGCACCCCACGTTTTTGATGTAAATGAGAATGAGAGAGTCATAGATATGTTTGAATGCATTGATAAAAATATTGTAAAAGAAGATGAGGATCCAATAAAAACAATAGAGTTAAGATATAAAAATAAAATTAACGAAGCAAAGGAAGTTTATTCATTAATTAAGAATTTACACGACGAACTTGAAAAATACTATATACAAGCAACTGATTTTAGTGAGGTAGATGCCTTAAGGAGACGATTAGTAGATTATTTTATTTCTCTAAAATAAATGCAGATTTGAGTGGTCCGCAAACTCTTGCCTATTTGATTCAGGTTAATATCTGGCTTAAGGAATATAATGTCGATATAAAAATATAATTTAATCCCCAGCTTAAAATTATATTTAGATTTTAGGCTGGGGTTTTTGATTAATAATAGACATTTTAAATATAAAGATATATAATTATTATAGCGAACATATGTTCAGAGGTGAAGCAGATGGGAGAATTTAAAATAGTATCAAATTTTAAACCAACTGGAGACCAACCACAAGCGATAGATAAGCTTGTTGAGGGCATAAAAAGAGGAGATAGATGTCAAACTTTACTTGGTGTAACGGGTTCAGGGAAAACCTTTACAATGGCAAATATTATAGAAAGGGTTCAAAAACCTACCCTTGTTATAGCTCATAATAAAACGCTTGCAGCTCAGCTCTGCAGTGAGTTTAAGGAGTTTTTCCCTGATAACGCAGTTGAATACTTTGTAAGTTACTACGATTACTATCAACCTGAGGCCTATGTACCCCATACAGATACTTATATAGAAAAGGATGCATCAATAAATGATGAAATAGATAAATTAAGACACTCGGCTACTGCAGCCCTATTTGAAAGAAGGGATGTAATAATAGTTGCAAGTGTTTCTTGTATATATGGTTTAGGTGACCCAAATGAGTATAGAGACCTTGTTGTATCTTTAAGGGTTGGTATGGAAAGGGACAGAGATGAAATAATACGAAGACTTGTTGATATACAGTATCAAAGAAATGATATAAACTTTGTAAGAGGTACATTTAGGGTTAGGGAGATGTACTTGAAATATTTCCAGCTTCCCAATCAGAGAGGGCAATAAGGGTTGAGTTTTTGGAGATGAGATTGATAGAATAACTGAAATTGATGTACTAACAGGAGAAATATTAGAGAGAGAAAACACATTTCTATATTTCCTGCATCCCACTATGCAGCATCAAGAGAAAAGATAGAAAGGGCAATAGAGGGTATAGAAAAGGAGTTAGATGAAAGATATAATGAGCTAATTAAACAGGGAAGGTTGCTTGAGGCACAAAGATTAAAGCAAAGAACTAATTATGATATAGAAATGCTTAGAGAAGTTGGTTATTGTAATGGAATAGAAAACTATTCAAGGCACTTTGATGGAAGACAAAAAGGAGAACCACCCTATATATTACTTGACTACTTTCCAGACGATTATTTAATTTTTATAGATGAATCCCACGTTACACTTCCTCAACTTAGAGCTATGTATGCTGGTGATAAATCAAGAAAGGATAATCTTGTTGAGTATGGTTTTAGACTTCCTTGTGCCTATGATAACAGACCACTTAAGTTTGAGGAATTTGAGAAGAAAATAAATCAAGTTTTATTTGTAAGTGCAACACCATCCCAGTATGAGATAGAAAATTCAACACAAGTTGTGGAACAGATTATAAGACCTACTGGCCTATTAGATCCTGAAATTGTTGTAAAACCAATAAAAGGACAAATAGATGACCTAATAGGAGAAATTAAATCTACAATTTCAAGGGGATTTAGAATTTTAGTCACTACTTTAACTAAAAAAATGGCAGAGGATTTAACTGAATATCTAAAGGATGTAGGTATAAAGGTAAGATATTTACATTCGGATATCGATACTCTTGAGAGAATGCGAATTATTAGAGACTTAAGAAAAGGCGAATTTGATGTTTTAGTAGGCATAAACCTTTTAAGAGAAGGTCTTGATATTCCAGAGGTTGCCCTTGTTGCAATACTTGATGCAGATAAAGAAGGCTTTTAAGATCTGAAACATCACTTATACAAACAATAGGTAGAGCAGCAAGGAATGCAGAGAGTAAGGTTATAATGTATGCAGATAAAATGACAGATTCTATGAAAAGAGCAATAGACGAAACAAATAGAAGAAGAAAGATACAAATGGAGTATAATAATAAATATGGAATAGTACCAAAAACTGTTGTTAAGCCTGTTCACGAAATAATTGAGGCAACAAAGGCAGCAGAGGATAAGGAGATATACAAAGCAGAGGATAAGGATCTACTAATTAGAACATTAGAAGAAATGATGCTGGAGGCAGCTAAGAACCTTGAGTTTGAAAGAGCAGCTGAGCTTAGAGATAAGATTTATAAACTTAAGGGTATGGTATAATATATAATAAAAAATTACAATCTTTAGTAAAAATATATTATTTATAGATTTAACAAGAGGTGAAAAAATGGCAGTAGATAAAATTATTATAAAGGGTGCAAGAGAACATAACCTAAAAACATAGATGTTGAAATACCAAGAAATAAATTTGTTGTGTTAACTGGTCTTTCAGGTTCTGGTAAGTCCTCCCTTGCTTTTGACACTATTTATGCAGAGGGGCAAAGAAGATATGTTGAGTCTTTATCTGCCTATGCAAGGCAATTTTTAGGTCAGATGAATAAGCCAGATGTTGATTATATTGAGGGATTATCGCCTGCTATATCAATAGATCAAAAGACAACCAGCAAAAACCCTCGTTCAACTGTTGGAACTGTTACAGAAATATACGACTATTTAAGGCTTTTATATGCAAGGATAGGTATACCTCACTGCCCAAAATGTGGCAGAGAAATAACAAAAATGAGCTTAGACCAAATAGTAGAGAGGGTTTTAAAGCTTGAAGATAGAACCAAAATACAGGTTTTATCTCCTGTTGTTAGAGGAAGAAAGGGTGAACACACAAAGCTTTTGAAAAGATAAAGAAGGATGGTTTTGTTAGAGTAAGAGTAGATGGAACAGTTTATGACATAAACGATGAAATTAAGCTTGAAAAAATAAAAAGCACAATATAGAAGTAGTTGTTGATAGAATAGTGATAAAGGAAGGAATAAAATCAAGGCTTGCGGATTCAATTGAAACTGCCCTTAAACTTTCAGAGGGATTGGTAATCATAGATGTTATTGATAGGGAAGAGATGCTCTTTAGTGAAAACTTTGCCTGTCCTGATTGTAATATCAGTTTAGGAGAGATAGCACCAAGAATGTTCTCCTTTAATAGTCCCTTTGGTAAGTGTGATGTATGTGATGGGTTAGGCTCACTTATGGAGATAAGTCCAAATCTTGTTATTAGGGATATGGATCTTTCAATAAACGAAGGAGCAATTAAACCTTGGGGAGAGCTAAGGGAAGATACTTGGACGTATTCAATATTAGAAGGACTATCTAAACAATATGATTTTAGCTTAGATGAACCTCTTAGAAATTTACCAAAGGATATTTTAAATATTCTTTTATATGGAAACAATGGTGAGAAGTTTAAGGTTAGTTTTGAGAGGGAGTATGGTAAAGGAGAAATGATGTATAGTTTTGAGGGTGTGATTCCAAACCTTCAAAGAAGATATAAAGAAACTAATTCAGAATACATTAGAAATGAAATAGAGGGTTATATGGAGTTTAAAACTTGTCCAAAATGTAAAGGGGCAAGACTTAAGGAGGAGAGCTTGTCTGTAACAATAGGTGGGCTTTCTATAGATAAATTTTGTGACCTATCAATAAAGAAGGAACTTGAGTTTATAGAAAATTTAAATCTTACAGAGAAGGAAGAAAAGATAGCCCATCAAATCTTAAAGGAGATAAAATCCAGATTATCCTTTCTAATAAATGTTGGGTTGGATTATTTAACTTTATCAAGGTCAGCCTCTACGTTGTCAGGTGGTGAGTCTCAAAGAATAAGACTTGCAACCCAGATAGGTTCAAGTCTTGTTGGAGTTTTATATATACTTGATGAACCAAGTATTGGACTACATCAAAGAGATAACGATAGACTTCTTGCCACATTAAAGCATTTAAGGGATTTAGGTAATACGTTAATAGTTGTAGAGCACGATGAAGATACAATAAGAGCTGCAGACCATATAATTGATATTGGACCTGGGGCAGGAACTCACGGTGGAAGAATTGTAGCACAGGGTACACCTGATGAGATAGCAGCAGATGAAGATTCTATAACAGGTCAATATCTATCAGGAAGAAAAAAGATTCAAGTTCCAGAGCAAAGAAGACAATCAAGGGGATATATTGAAGTTTTAGGTGCAGCAGAAAATAACCTTAAAAATATTAACGTTAAGTTTCCTTTAGGTGTATTTACCTGTGTTACAGGTGTGTCAGGTTCAGGTAAAAGTACACTTGTAAATGAAATTCTTTATAAAGGTGCGGCAAAGAGAATTTCAAATATTAAAGATACACCAGGAAAACACAAGGATATATTAGGGCTTGAACAGATAGATAAAATAATAGATATAGATCAATCACCTATAGGAAGAACTCCGCGTTCAAATCCAGCAACCTATACAGGAGTATTTGATTATATAAGGGAAGTTTTTGCACAAACTCCTGAAGCAAAAATGAGGGGGTATAAGCCTGGTAGGTTTAGTTTTAATGTAAAGGGTGGACGATGTGAGGCCTGCTCAGGTGATGGTATAATAAAGATAGAAATGCAGTTTTTATCTGATGTTTATATACCTTGTGAAGTTTGTAAGGGTAAAAGATATAATAGTGAAACGTTGGAAGTAAAATATAAGGGTAAAAATATAGCAGAAGTTTTAGATATGACAGTTGAAGAAGCTCTTGAGTTTTTGAAAATATACCAAGAATTAAGAATAAACTTCAAACGCTTTATGATGTAGGATTATCCTATATTAAACTTGGTCAACCGTCAACACAGCTTTCAGGTGGAGAGGCACAAAGAATTAAGCTTGCCTATGAGCTTTCAAAAAGAAGCACAGGCAGAACATTATATATTTTAGATGAGCCAACCACAGGGCTTCATATTGAAGATGTAAGGAGACTTATTGAAATAATACAAAGGTTGACTGATGCAGGTAATACGGTTGTTGTAATTGAGCATAATTTAGATGTAATTAAATGTGCTGATTATATAATAGATTTAGGCCCAGAGGGAGGCGACTTAGGTGGTACAATTATTGCAGAGGGTACACCTGAGGAGATAGTTAAAGTTAAAAATCCTATACTGGTATGTATTTAAAAAGTATTTATAAGAGGAAGTGCTCTTCCTCTTTAATTTTGTTAAAATATTTAAGGGAATCATTAGATTTGATTTCATATTTTGTAAAATTATATATTTAAAAAAATTAAAAAATTTATTATAATTAAGTTAAGGAAGCTGTTTGGGGAAGTGTTATGAGTATTTTAAATGAAATTTATGTTTTATCTAAAGAACCTATATTTTTTATATCTCCTAATATTGATATTAAATTTCACATAATGAAACAAAACAAAGATGCTTTAAATGTAAAATATAAAGGCTTACGAGAGGATAGTAATTCCTATAAAAAACTTCTATTTATGATGTTGAGTATTTAATTAAACAGATGATGTTATATTTAGAAAACAGGGAATCATCTTACAATTATTTTGATGAGATAGAAAAAACATTGAAAATTTTGAGGGTAAGCATTTGTTTTATGTAAATGCGTTTTTGTCCTTCTATTATTTTGATACAAACAACTATGAAATGTCAGAGCAATATTTAAAATATGCCCTTAATTATATTAAAAAGTATGAATGTACAAACTATGAAAAAATGTGTATTTACTCATTAACGGCAAATTTTCTTCAAAAACAAAGGATATTTTTATAAGTGGTTCGGAGGCGTATTTTTTAAAGGCGTTAAAACTTGTTAAGGGAGTGGACAAGCTCGCAGAAATTGCTATATTAAATGCAGTTTCTTATCACTACCATAATATTGAAAGAATAGAAGAGGCAATCAAATATATAAATAAAGCCTTGGTTATAGCAGATGAAATAAATATTCCTGATGTTGTTTTTTCAACATATAAAAATGCCGGTATTATTTATGTTACAAAGGGACATTTTGAAAGGGCATCATATTATTTTGAAAAAGCAATTTCTTGTATTGAAAACATAGAAGATAGGATGGAATATATCAAATTACTAAATACTTTAGGTTATGTTGAGTTTTTAAAAGGTGATTTTAAGTCTTCCCTTGAAAGTTTTAAAAGAGCTATTAATAATCTAACTAATCTTAACAATGTAACAAAGCTATTGGATGAATCGGTAAAGACCTTTGATAATATAGCTTTAACTTGTAAGTTTTTGGGAGATGTAGATGCTTCAATATATATGCAGGAGTTAAGTAAAGAGATACTTGAGAATATAAATTATATTAACAGGGTTAATGAAGTACATAATTTAAGTAAGGTTTATACTGATTTAGGTATTGACTATCTAATCTATAGGAACGATTTGAATAAAGCAGAGCAATATTTAAAATTGGCATATAGGTATACTGATGAAAATGAACATTATATAAAAAGAAGTAAAAAGTTACTTTTAGAATCACTTTTAAATTACCATAAAAATCAAGTTGGATTAGATGTATTTAATAAGACAATTGAATTGTTAATTGAAAAGGGTAATGATAACTTATATGTTCAGATTATATTAATAGAGTTCTTGGTTTATTATAATTATATATTAAAGGATGAAACTAAACTAAAAATAGCTGAAAATATAGCTGAAAAATACTGTTTATCAAGACACCTTCAATCAATTAAAAAGTGTATAACAGAAAATTACAGAGTTAAAGAGTTTGATGTTTCATTATATCCGTTTAACTTTTTTAAGTTATTATCTTTACAGAGAAAACAGATATTGCTTGAAACTAAAAAAGTAGAGATTATGAAATTTTTGAAGAAATGTCCTTTAGTATTTCTGCTTGTCAAAATGCAGAAGACTTATTTAAAACAGCTTCTGATGTGCTAAGCAAATTTTTTCTCTCTAAATATTTGCTTGTTTTTTCTTACAACACAGAGGATATATCTATTGTTTATTGTGATAATGATTTAAAGCAAAATAAAAAGAGCTTTATTGCAAATTTAATCAATAAATTTAAACAGGATAGTGGAATTATAAATTTGGATAATGATTGTTTTAAGTCCTGTATTGTTTCTAAGATTATGGATGATGATGGGCTTTTCTATTTTATTTTGTGTAATGATTCGAAAAGTGATTGGTATTTTAATTCAGAGCAGATAAATACATTTAATCTCTTAGTTAATAATATGTTTTTAAAATATAAGAATATATGCCAACTTGAAACAATAAAACTTAGCGTAGAGACTGATTATATGACAGGTTTAAAAAACGCAGCATATTACAATAAAAGGATTAAGCAATTAATAGAAAAATATAATAAAAATAATATTGACTTTGGTATGGCAATTCTTGATTTAAATAAATTTAAACAGATAAATGATAGATTTGGGCACGAGGCGGGGGATAATGCTATAAAACATTTTGCTAAAATATTAAAAAGTGAAATGCAAAATACAGCTGAAATAATACGCTATGGAGGAGATGAATTTATATTACTTTTTGAAGATGATTATAAAAAATCGAAGCATTGATTTATAAGATTAAGTTAACTTTAAAAAGCAATCCGCTTTTTATTGATGATGTAAAAGTAGTTTTGGATTTTTCCTATGGTATAGAAATGTATCACGGTCAAGGAGAGGCAAATTTATTTAAAAATACAGATATTAAAATGTATAAAAATAAGAATAAGGTTTCATAGTTTTAAAAGTAAACAAAAGGTTTTATTATCTTTTGTTTACTTTTTTAATTTTTATTCAATAAACATTTGTTTTGTTTTAAAAAGATAATATATGGTATAATATTTAAAAAATGATTTTGGGGTGTTGATATGGTAAAGTATGTTTCAACAGCATTAAAATTTATAATAATAGCAATAATATACATAATCATTTTTAGAATTATTAGATTAATGTATATAGATTTAAAAAGGAAGGGCCAGATAAAGGAGGATATGGATTTAGCCCTTGAGGTACTCGATGCACCAGATAATATAAATATTTCCAGAGGGAGTGTATATCCAATAAGGGATAGCATTACAATTGGTAGAAAAGATGATAATTCAATTGTAATTGAAGATGTTTATGTGTCAAACTATCACGCAAAAATTTTATTAGAGGATGACATTTATATAAAGGATTTAGATAGTACAAATGGTACCTATGTAAATGGGAAAAGGATAGTTAGGCTTACAAAAATATCAGAGGGCGATTTGATAGAGATTGGTAGAGTTACATTTAAGGTAATATAGAGGTGTTGAAGGATGGAACTTGAAAAAAAGTGCTTAATGGTGTTTATTTAGTAACTTTCTTTTTATTTTTAAATCTATGCTTTATTACAGAAAAAATAGATTTAATTCCTTTTGTGTTTTGTTTGTCATCTATAATGTTAATTGCATATTCAAATTTTATAATACGAAAATTTTATCCAAAAGGAGATAAATTTTTGTTTTTAATTTCTGTTTTGCTTTGTCAAATAGGAATTGTAATGATTTACAGACTTGATACAAACACAAAAACTTTGAGATACCACGTTTTGCCTTAAAACAGATGACTTGGTTTACAATTGGAATTACGGTTTTTATGTTAATTCTTTTTATTACACCTAAAATGATTAGAATATCAAGATATAAATATATATATGTTTTTACTGCACTTTCACTTCTCATATCAACTCTATTTATTGGAAAGGAAATCAAAGGTTCAAAAACTGGATAGTAATAGGTTCCTTTAGCTTTCAACCTTCTGAGATAGCAAAATTTTTTATAATTTTATATTTAGCCTCTGCACTATCTAAACAGATGGATAAAAAGATTTAATAGAAACAGTAGTATTTATGCTGTTTGCAATAGGTTTTTTAGTTTTAGAGAAGGATTTAGGAGCTGCATTGATTTTCTTTGGGATATATATTGTGATGTTGTACATATCAACTTCTAAACTGGGGTATGTAGGGTTAGGGCTTTTAGGTTTTGGCTTAGGTGGTGTTATAAGTTACTTTTTATTTAATCACGTTAGGATTAGAGTTGAAATATGGCTAAATCCTTGGAAATATAAGCTGGATAAGGGATATCAAATTTGTCAGTCTCTATTTGCAATAGCATCAGGAGGATTATTTGGTAGGGGACTTGGTCTTGGTTATCCATATTTAATTCCTCTTGCAATTAATGATTTTATTTTTTCAGCAATTGCAGAGGAATTAGGTTTAATAGGTGCATCTGCCATTATAATTCTATATTTTCTACTTGTATATAGAGGTCTTAGAACAGCAATTTATTCCAAGGACTATTTTTCTCAACTTGTAGCTGTAGGTATTTCAAGTTTGTTGGCCTTTCAAGTTTTTGTAGTGATTGGTGGAGTAACTAAGATGATACCAATGACAGGTATTACATTACCTTTTGTAAGCTATGGTGGAAGTTCAATGCTTTTAAATTTTATTTCTTTAGGAGTTTTATATAAAATATCTGAAGGGAGATAAAAATGAAGGATAGAGAAGAAAATATAAAAAAGGTTATTGTATTTTTGTAATCTGTTTTTGTCAATAATAACATACTTAATATATTTTAATTTATATACTGCAGATAAAATAAAATATGATAGTTCTAATCCAAGAGCAGTAGAAGAAGAAAAAATACAATACGAGGTATGATATTAGATAGATATGGTGAGGTTTTAGCACAATCCGATAAAAAGGCATAAGGAAATATCCCTATGGTAGTTCCTTTGGAAATATTACAGGATATATGAGCAATAAATATGGCAAAACCGGAGCTGAGGCTTTTACAACAATATACTGCTTGGTAGAGAGCAATTTTTAGGTGATATAGTCGATGTATTTGGTAGCCTTAGACAGTCTGTTTTAGGTCTAAAGAAAAAAGGTGATAGTGTTGTTTTAACAATCGATTCAAAATTACAAAACAGTATCTACAACAGTTTCGGTAATGATAAAGGAGCAGCAGTTTGTATTAATCCAAAAACTGGTGAAATATTAGCGATGGTTTCAAAGCCGTCAGTTAATCCTAATAAAATTGATGAAAATTTTGAGGAATATTCTAACGATAAAGTGGGTAAACCTTTTTAAACAGGGCAATACAAGAATATTACCCTCCTGGTTCTGTTTTTAAGATAGTAACAGCAGCTGCTGCACTTGAGAATATAGATGATATAGATGATTATAAAAATAACTGCGATGGTATTTTGAAACTTGGAGAAAAGAACATAAAGGACTTTAAAGAAGAAAAACACGGAAAAGTAAATATCAAAAATGCCTTTAAAGTATCCTGCAACAACACATTTGCTAAGTTGGGTTTAAAACTTGGATATGATGTGTTAAAAAATCAAGCAGAAAAGTTTTTATTTAATAAAGAAATATATATAAAGGATGATTATGCAAAGATAAAAATAAAACCAGCTGTATATGAATTTAAAGAGAGGGATGATTTTTCAATAGGTATAAGTGCAATAGGTCAACACGAGGTTAAAGTAAATCCGATGACAATGGCACTTATGACCTGTGCAATTGCAAATAAAGGTACAATAATGCAACCGTATATTTTAGATTCAATTGTTAATTATAGAGGTAACTTAAAATATAAAACAAAACCAGAAAAATTATCAGAATCTATAGATGTAAAAACTGCAGAAAAAATAAAGGATTATATGATATTAACAGTAAAAGAGGGAACAGCAAAAAGGGCAAGACACAATATAAAAATAGCAGCTAAAACAGGTACGGCTGAAAATGTATCTGGAAAGGAACCTCATTCTTGGTTTGTTGCCTTTGCACCTGCCGATAATCCTCAAATTGTAATTGCAGTTGTAGTTGAAAATGGTGGTGCTGGTTCAGGAAGAGCTTTGGATATAGCAAAGGAGGCTATATTAAACTTTTTAAACAGGTAACAAAACACTTGTTCGGATGCTTCTTTTGTAATATACTAATATTGAGATTATGTAAACAAAAGGAGCAAACAAATGACTGGCAAAACGCACTTAGGTATTGGAGTTATGTTTACTATAATACTATCAGAATACTTTAAACTATCTTTGACAACAGGGGCTTTAGTTGCGTGTGCGTTAGCTTCACTTTTGCCTGATATAGATCATCCAAAAAGTTTTATAAATCAGTATATACTTCCCTTTAAAAATAAACTAACAAAAACAACCTTCTATATTACTTTAGGTGTTGTTATTTATCTTATAAATACGTTTTATTTCGATTATACCTATTTTAAACTTTTGTCATTTTTTAGTATTTTAATAGGTTTATCAACACATAGAAATGGATTAACCCACAGCCTATTTGGTTTTATATGTTTTGTTTCATTATTTGGGTATGCATCTTTGCAGTATGGTTTTCGAGAGTGCATTCTTCCTTTTTCAATAGGATATATAATGCATTTAGTAGCTGATATGTTTACAAATAAGGGAATTCCTATAATGTATCCTTTTAAGAAAAAAAGTTTAAAATGCCTTTTACCTTTAAAGTGGGTTCTTGGCTTGGTAATTTAATTGAATCTGCTATTATACTAACTTTTTGATTTATGTTGCTTGGAGATTGCCCTTTATCTTAACTAATTATAAGTAGGAGCTGATTTAATGTTTGAAGAAAGATTAAAAAATTTGCCTGAACAACCAGGTGTATACTTGATGAAAAATGAGCTTGGAGAGATTATTTATGTTGGTAAGGCGGTAAATCTTAAAAATAGAGTTAGGCAGTATTTTAAAGGGAGCAATCATCCTCCTAAGGTTAGAGTTATGATATCAAACATATCGGACTTTGAGTATATTATAACCAATTCAGAGTTAGAGGCGTTAATTTTGGAGTGTAATCTAATTAAAAAATATAAACCCAGATACAATATTTTGCTTAAGGATGATAAGCAGTATCCCTATATAAAGGTTACTATTAATGAGGAATACCCAAGGGTTTTTATAACAAGAAGATACGAAAAAGACGGTGCTAAGTATTTTGGACCCTATACTGATGTTTCAGCAGTAAGGGAGACTATAAATCTTATACGAAAGTTGTTTAAATTGAGAACTTGTAGGAAAACTTTAAAGTATGGCGTAGAGGTTGATAGACCTTGTTTAAATTATCATATTAGCAGATGCTTAGCACCCTGTACAGGAAAGGTTGATATAAAAGAGTATAGGCAGATAGTAGATGAAGTTATAAAGTTGCTTCAAGGTAAATATGATGAATTAATTAAAATTTTAGAAGAAAAGATGTATATTGAATCAAGTAAATTGAATTTTGAAAAGGCAGCAGAGTATAGAGATCAAATAAACTCTATAAGGAAAATACAAGAAAAACAAAGAGTTATATCAAGTTATCTTGAGGATGAGGATGTTGTTGCCTATGCTAAAGATGATGAAGGGATGTCCTTTGAAGTGTTTTTCATACGCAATGGTAAGTTGCTTGGAAGAGAAAATTTCTATTTTGAAGATTTAAGTGAAGATACGGTATCTCAATTTTTAGTTCAGTTTTATGAAGAGAGAGAATTTATACCAAAGGAAATACTATTATCAGATGAAATACCAGAAATAAATATAATTGAATCATATTTAACAAGCAAAAGAGGTAGCAAAGTAACTTTAAAGGTTCCTAAAAGAGGAGAAAAGAGTGAATTAATTGAGCTTGCCAAAAGAATGCCTATGAGACCTTAAAGAATATAAGAAATAAAATTCAAGAGGAAAAGCTAAAGACAGAATTTGTTCTTTATGAATTAAAAAGAATACTTAACTTAGATATACTTCCTAAAAGAATTGAAGCCTATGACATCTCAAATATTCAAGGAACAGATAGTGTTGGTGGAATGGTTGTATTTGAAAATGGTAAACCAAATAAAAAACAGTATAGAAGATTTAAAATTAAAACTGTTATAGGTGCAGATGATTTTAGTAGTATGGCTGAAATAGTTCAAAGAAGATTTAATAGAGGATTAGAAGAAATAAAAATCTTTAGATGAAGAGAGAGTACTTGAAGATGGAAAGTTTTCGATTTTACCTGACTTAATATTGGTTGATGGAGGAGAACTTCAGGTAAAAGCTGTAAAAGGGCAGTAGATGAAGTAGGATTATTAATACCTATATGTGGAATGGTTAAGGATGACAAACATAAAACAAGAGCTCTTTTTATGAGGGTAAAGAAATAGTTATAGATAAGCACTCTTATTTATATAGATTTATCTCATCAGTTCAGGAGGAAGTTCACAGATTTGCAATAAGCTATCACAGAGGATTAAAAACTAAAAATACTTTAACTTCTATATTAGATGAAATACCTGAGGTGGGAAAAAAGAGAAAAAGAGCATTATTAAAACATTTTAACAACATCGATGAAATTAAAAAAGCCAGCATTGATGAACTTTTAGAAGTAGAAGGAATGAATGAAAAAGCTGCATTGTCAGTTTATAATTATTTTAAAAATAATAATCTTTAATAATATGTAACAATATTGTATAATGTTAGTGAAATCAATTGTTGGGAGTGATATAGATGAAGATACTTGTTGATACCCATACACATACTATAGCCAGTGGGCACGCCTACAGTACTCTTCTTGAAAACTGTCAAGAAGCAAATAAAAGGGGCTGAAACTAATTGCCTTAACAGACCACGGACCAGCTATGCCAGGAGGACCACACATTTTTATTTTGGAAATCTAAAGGCACTTCCTGATGAAATAAATGGTGTTGAGGTTTTAAAAGGTGTTGAAGCTAACATTATAGATTACGACGGCAGATTGGATTTAGACGAAGAAAGGTTAGCAAGGCTTGATATAGTAGTTGCCAGTTTACACGATGTATGTATAACACCAGGAAGTAAAAAGGATAATACAAGAGCAATTATTGGTGCAATAAAGAGTGGATTGGTTGATATTATTGCACACCCAGGTAATCCAGCCTTTGAGATTGATAAAAGGGAAGTTTTAAAGGCGGCAAAGGATTATAATGTTTTGATAGAGATAAACAATAGTTCTTTAGGTTTATCAAGACCAGGCAGCTATCAAAATTGCAGTGAGATAGCAAGAATGGCTGTTGAAATGGGAAACCTTTTAACTTTAGGTAGCGACGCACATATATGCTATCACATAGGCGAGTTCAAAGAAGCATTGAATATGCTAAAAGAGTGCGGTGTAACTGAAGAAAACATAATAAGTACTGATGTTGATAGACTAAAGAGATTTCTTAAATTAAGGAGAAATAGATAATTAATTCTAAGCTCTATGAAGATGGTTATGGCATCTGTATAATTTCTGGGTGCTCTATAATCTAATCATAGGGCATTTTTATTTTTATATAAAAAGAAACATAAAGTAAAAAAATACATTAAATGTTTTAGATTGTAACATTATGCTTGATTTCTGCATTAATTATATATATACTTAAAATTGCTTAAAAAATAAAAAGGAGTTGAAATGATGAATATAGATGAGCTTAAAATAGACTTAAAATCCTTTTTAGATGAAAATGAGATAAAGTTTGATGAATCTATGAAAAATCATACCTCCTTTAGAGTGGGTGGACCCTGTGATATAATGATAATACCTAATTCTAAAGAAAAACTAATAAAGTCTTTAGAATTGATAAAAAAATATAATGTTCCTTATTTTATTATAGGTAAAGGAAGTAATTTAATAGTTAAAGATGGTGGTTTTAGAGGAGTTATTCTAAAATTAACTGGACTTGATTATATTATAGTAAAGGAAAATAAAATAATTGCAGGAGGGGTGCTTCACTCTCAAATACTGCAAGGGAGCCCTGCTAAACTCATTAAAGGGTATGGAATTTGCCTCTGGAATTCCAGGTACGGTTGGAGGTGCCGTTGCTATGAATGCAGGGGCATACGGAGGCGAAATTAAGGATGTTATTGAATGGGCTGAATGTTTAAATGATAAATTAGAATTAATTAAACTAACGAAGGATGAGTTGAATTTAGCATATAGACATAGCAGGGTTCAGGAGGAAAACCTTGTGGTAGTTGAGGCGTGCTTTAATCTTGAAAAGGGTAATTACGATGAGATTAAAGGCTATATGGAGGAACTAAATAGACGTAGAATAGAAAAACAGCCTTTAAATTACCCAAGTGCAGGAAGTACCTTTAAGAGACCAACGGGATATTTCGCAGGAAAGCTTATTGAAGATTCAGGACTTAAGGGATATAGATTTGGTGGTGCAATGGTATCAGAAAAACACGCAGGATTTGTAATAAATTATGATAATGCAACTGCTAAGGATGTTCTTGAGGTAATTAAACACGTTCAAGAGGTTGTATTTGAAAAGTTTGGAGTTAAGTTAGAGACAGAAGTTAAAATAATAGGCGAGGATTAATCCTCGCCTATTATTTTAACAATATACATAAGAATATTCAAAAAATTCATAACAAATCATTGAGAAGATATAAAAAATTAGTTATTATAATAGTAGGCAGTATTATTTAATTTAGGAGGGGTAACGTGAAAATTAGAGAGGCTATAAGAGGGGTTAGGCCTTATCAGGCTGGTAAACCAATTAGTGAAGTAAAAAGACAATTGGGTTTAGATGACATAATAAAACTTGCATCAAATGAAAATCCATATGGTTGTTCAGAAAAAGTAAAAAAGCAATGGTTAATGCCGTAGACACAATTAACCTTTATCCAGATGCATCAAACTATGAATTAAAGAGAGCTCTTGCAGAACATATCAAAGATATGAGGATTCTGCAAAAATAATGGGTGGAAAAGTTATAAAGGTGAAAATGAAGGACTATAGATTAGACGTTGAAGGTATGGTTAAGGCTATAAACGAAAAAACAAAAATTATATGGTTTGCAACACCAAATAACCCTATTGGAACAATAGTTAAACGGGATGAATTAATGTGGGCTCTAAAGAATATACCAAGCAATATAATTGTTGTAATAGATGAGGCATATAGAGAGTATGTAAATGATAAGGATTATCCAGATACAATTCCACTTCTTAATGAATATGAAAATATAGTTATTTTAAGAACTTTTTCAAAGGCCTATGGTCTTGCAGGTTTAAGATTAGGGTATGGTATAGCAAGTGAAGAAATTACACAATATATGAATTCAGTTATTGGGCCCTTTGATACAAATTTAATTGCACAGGAGGCAGGTATAGCAGCTCTTGAGGATGAGGATTTTTTAAAATTTGTAGTTAAAAAAATGAAGACGGAAGACAATATTATTACAATGAATGCAGAAGATTAGGTTTAAATTTCATAGAAAGCCAAGCAAATTTTGTAATGATTGATACTGGAAAGGACGATATGGATGTATTTAATAAACTATTAAGAATGGGAGTTATTGTGAGACCGGGTTCTTTGTTTGATATGCCAGGTTGGCTTAGAGTTACAGTAGGTACTATGGAACAGTGTCAAAGATTTATAAAATCACTTGAGGAAATATTAAGGGGCGAATAATCGCCCCTATAGTTATTTTATGAAGTTTGCGAAGGTTGTTATTATTATTGAGTTTGTAAAGTCAATTAGGAAAGCACCAACTATTGGTATTACGAAGAATGCCTTAGGTGCAGGACCATATTTTTCAGAAATTGCTGTCATATTAGCCATTGCATTTGGAGTTGCTCCCATACCAAATCCACAAGTTCCTGCTGCCATAACGGCTGCATCATAGTCTTTACCATTGAATCTAAATATGATGAAATATGCAAATAGAGCCATAAGTACTGTTTGTACAATTAGTATTGCAAGCATTGGACCAGCAACTTCCTTAAGTTCCCAAAGTTTAAGTCCAATTAAAGCCATTGATAAGAAAACATTTAATCCTATTGAGCCTAAAATGTCAGCACATTTTTGATTAATATGATATTTTCCTGTAGATTCACCAATATTTAAGATAATTGCTGCAATTATCATAGCGTTTATGTATGAAGGCAATGTGATGTTTTTACTCTTGAACCATAATTCAAGTACAGCACCTAATGACATTGATATTATGATTACAGTAAATGTTTTAAACATTTCTTCATAATTTACATTATCTGATGTAATTGCAACTTCATCTAAATAGTCTGATGCGTGGGATTTTAGGTTATGCTTAACAATAAGCTTTCTTCCGAGTGGTCCACCAATTAAGCTTCCCATAATAAGTCCAAATGTAGCAGCTGCCATAGCAGCAGTTACAGCTCCATTAAATCCGTAAGATTTTTCAAATAGTTCACCAAAAGCTGCACCTGTACCGTGACCACCAACCATTGTTACTGAACCAGCTATAAGTCCAAGTAATGGATTTGCCCCAACAGCCTTTGCAACAAGTACTCCTAATGTATCTTGAAGAAGTACAAGAACTACAGTACAAAGGAAAAACACCAATACAGCGAGTCCACCTTTTTAAGTAGCTTAAGGCTGGCAGTTAAACCTATTGTTGTAAAGAATACCAACATAAAAGGTTTTTGAAGAGTTGTGTCAAGAGATAGCTTTAAAATACCATTTTCTCTTAGGATAAGATTTACAATTGCAAATAAAAGTCCACCAACAACTGGTGCAGGTATACAGAACTTTTCAAGTACTTTTACTTTTGAGCGAATGAATACACCCAAATAGTAAATTACTACGGCAAGTCCGACCGTTTGAATCATGTCGAGTTTTAGTTCCATAATAATCCCCTTATGCAAAAATTTTGTCATATATTTTTATAATTACAGAAAATTCGAAAAAAGTCAACAATATTTTTAATAATTTATTAATGGAATTAAGAAAATAGCAAAAAATTAGGCATTTTTTATAATAAAATTATACATTTTTAAAATAGATTAACAATAAACTGCCAAAATAGTTGCACAAACTGCAGGAGTATCAATAGTATAGTGAAAATCAGTTGGCATACTATCACCCTTATAATTGTTTATTATATATACTATGCACAAGATAAGTGAAATGCATATACTTGATAATTTTGAATCTATATATTATAATTAATTATACCCCATACAGGTATAAAGGAGGAGTTAGAATGAAAAAGGCATATATTGATCCACAAAAGTGTGATAGATCACCATTTTGCCCAGCTAAGAGGGTTTGTCCAGTTGGGGCAATAACTCAAGATAGGGCAGGAATTTTTGGTGGTGGTATATCTAAGGTTGATGAGGACAAGTGTGTTGGATGTGGTAAGTGCGTTAATTATTGTCCTGCCAGAGCGATTACAATGAAGTAGAAGGTATTATAAATCTCTTTAAAAATAAAGAGTTCCATCTTTGGATTAAAATAGTTAATTTAAAAATCCAGATGGAACTCTTCTTTTAACCATTTAATTTATATCTTTCTTTTATGTGTTGAAGTGCATTTTCGAATTTATTGGATTTTATTTTGGGATAAGAACGTAGAAGTAATTTTTGTTTAAAGCTCAATTTGCTTAGAATTTTTTCCTTTACATAGCTTAGAGTTTCAATTCTGCTTTCAAGCTTTAATCTTGCTTCTATACTTACTGTTTCACTTAATTTTTCTATTGTACTTTTAATTTCTGTTAAAATATCCTGTAATTCAATATATATTGATTTTAATTTAAAAAGGTTGTTTATTGTTAAAAGGGCATCTAATAAAATACAAGTTAGCAAAACGTTATAGATCCATATATTAAATTTTTCATTAATGCATAAAATCAATTTATCTATTTTTGGATGAATAAGATTCATAAATATAACTGCAAAGACACCCCAGTAAACTGAAAATTTTAGACAGACATACCCTTTAATATTAAATCTTTCATTAGAATAATCCCACCATTTTGAATGAAATAAAACTTCAAGTAAATATCCAGTTAAATATTCAATAATACTTGCAATCACTAAACCGATTAGAAATACTATTAGAGGATTATTTTTAAATGGAGCTAAAGTTATAATAAAAACTACTGCTGAAAAACCGTATATAGGACATATTGGCCCATACAAAAATCCTCTATTAATAAAACGTTTATCTTTATAAATATGGTATAATACTTCTATAATCCAACCAAAAAATGCGTAGATTAGAAAAGATAGAAATATATAATAAAATTTATTCAAAGTTATTCCCTCCCCCAAAAGATAGATATTATTGTTTGTTTGATGACAATAAATAATTATACCACTTAGTACAAAAAATCAATTTGAGGTGAATTTTAAATGGATATGTTTGATTTACTTAATAGTAACAAAGATAATAGACCACTGGCTGAAAGAATGAGACCAGAGACATTGGATGAGTTTGTTGGACAAAAACATATACTTGGGAAAAATAAAATGCTGTATAGAGCAATTATGACAGATAATTTGTCCTCTATAATATTATATGGTCCTCCTGGTACAGGTAAAACTACTCTTGCTATGATTATAGCAAATACAACAAAATCGGAATTTAGACAAATAAATGCAGTTTCATCTGGAGTATCTGATATTAAAAAAATTGTTGAAGAGGCACAAAATAATTTAAAATATAATTCCAGAAGAACTATTCTTTTTATAGATGAGATTCATAGGTTTAATAAACTGCAGCAGGATGCATTATTGCCCTATGTTGAAAGAGGAATAGTTATTTTAATTGGTGCTACAACAGAAAATCCATATTTTGAAGTTAACAAAGCTTTGTTATCCAGATCTATGATATTTGAACTTAAAGAATTATCGGATGAAGAAATTATAGAAGTTTTAAAGAAAGCATTAGTTAGCCCAAAAGGTCTAAAAGAGTATGATGTTGAAGTAGATGAAGATGCATTAAAATATATCATAACTAATTCTGGAGGAGATGTAAGACGTGCGTTGAATGCACTGGAGATGGCGGTAAAAACATCTGAAAGTATTGAAGGTAAAATTAAGGTTACTTTAGAGGATGCTTATGAATGCATTCAAAAGAGAATTATCTTATACGATAAAAATGGAGACTACCACTATGATTTAATTTCTGCCTTCATTAAAAGTATGAGGGGTACAGATCCAGATGCTGCAATATATTATCTTGCAAAACTTATAGAATCAGGGGAAGATCCAATGTTTATAGCAAGAAGAATTATGATATGTGCAAGTGAAGATGTAGGAAATGCAGATCCTATGGCATTAGTTGTAGCAACTAACGCAGCAACAGCTGTAAATATGATTGGACTTCCTGAGGCAAGGATTATATTAGCACAGGCCGCTGCATATGTTGCCTGTGCACCAAAGAGTAATGCTTGTTATGTAGCCATTGACAGTGCATTAGAGGATGTAAAAAGAAATAATGATTCTGGAGTCCCCCTTATTTAAGAGATGCACATTATAAAGGTGCAAATAAATTAAATAGAGGAATAGGATATAAATATCCCCACGACTACAATGGCTATGTTAAACAGGATTATTTACCTGCTTCTCATATTGGTAAAAAGTATTATATACCTAAAAATATAGGATATGAATCAAAAATAAAAGAGAGGCTTAACAAATTAAAGGAAATAAGTGAATAATATAGATGTAATGTAGAAATAATACTTAATGCAAAATTTAATAATTTTAAATTTAAAGTTGACAAAATTACTCGGCTATGATAATCTGAAGATGAAAATCCTATTAATTTACTCGGAAATAAATTTGAGGTGATCAATTTGAAACTATCAACAAGAGGACGGTATGGAGTTAAAGCGATGTTTGAGCTTGCTCTTAATTATGGTAGTGAGCCTTTATCTATAAAAACAATATCAGAAAAACAAAATATATCTGAATATTATCTTGAACAATTGTTTGGATCCTTAAGAAAAGCAGGACTTGTAAAAAGTATAAGAGGTGCACAGGGTGGATATGTATTAAGCAGACCACCTTCAGAGATAACGGTGGGAGATGTATTAGATGTATTAGAGGGTCCTATTGAGATTTCTGAGTGTATAGAAGATGAAGATAATTGTTCACGAGTAGAGTATTGTGCAACAAGACTTTTATGGATAAAAATAAGGGATAGTGTCAATCAAGTTACCCATTCAATAACCTTAGAAGATATGGTTAATGACTATAAATCAATGAATATTATAACAAGTATCAAAAGGGGAGAATAAATATGGAAAAAAGGTTTGTTTATATGGACCACGCAGCTACAACATATACTAAGCCAGAAGTTATAGAGGCTATGATGCCTTACTTTACTGAACAGTTTGGAAATGCTTCCTCTATTTATACCTTTGGTAGAAGGTCAAAGGCAGCTATAGAAGAAGCACGAGAAAAGGTTGCAAAGGCACTAAATGCATTACCTGATGAAATATATTTTACAGGTGGAGGTTCAGAAGCTGACAACTGGGCAATAAAGGGGTAGCCTTTGCTAATAAAGATAAAGGAAATCACATTATTACAACTAAAATAGAGCACCACGCTGTTTTACATACCTGTGAATACCTTGAAAAACAAGGTTTTGAGGTAACTTACCTTGATGTTGATGAATATGGTTTAATTAATCTTGAGGATTTAAAGAATGCAATAACAGATAAAACAATTTTAATAACAATAATGTTCGCTAATAATGAAATAGGAACTATTCAACCAATAGCAGAAATAGGGAAGATTGCAAGGGAAAAAGGAATATATTTCCACACTGATGCAGTTCAAGCTGTTGGCAATGTTGAGATTGATGTTAGAGGGATGAATATAGATATGCTTTCTCTTGCTGGACATAAATTTTATGGACCAAAGGGAGTTGGAGCACTTTATATAAGAAAAGGTGTAAAGATAGATAATTTAATTCACGGTGGAGGACAAGAAAGAAAAAGAAGAGCAGGTACAGAGAATCTTCCTGGAATAGTTGGTTTAGCAAAGGCAATAGAGCTTGCAACAACAAATATTGAAGAACATAACAAAAAATAAAGTCAATGAGGGATAGACTTCTTAAAGGAATTATGGAAAAAATTCCTTATACAAAACTAAATGGACATCCAGAGAAGAGACTTCCAGGAAACATTAATGTTAGCTTCCATTTCATAGAGGGAGAATCTTTACTACTATTACTTGATCATTATGGAATATGTGCTTCAACAGGAAGTGCTTGTTCTTCTGGCTCATTAGATCCGTCACACGTACTTATGGCGATAGGCCTACCACACGAAATAGCACATGGTTCCTTAAGACTTAGTCTTGGAGATCTAAATAAAGAGGAAGATGTTGACTATGTTTTAGACGTATTGCCTCAAATTGTACAAAGATTAAGAGATATGTCACCATTATACGAATCATTTATTAAAGAAGGGGGAAAATAATAATGTATAGTGATAAAGTTATGGACCATTTTATGAATCCAAGAAATGTTGGAGAAATTGAAAATGCTGATGGCATTGGTGAAGTTGGTAATGCTAAATGTGGAGATATAATGAAAATATATCTTAAGGTAGAAGACAATAGAATAGTGGATGTGAAGTTTAAGACCTTTGGATGTGGATCTGCAATTGCTTCAAGCTCAATGGCAACAGAATTAATAAAGGGAAAGACCTTAGAAGAAGCTTGGGAACTTACAAATGTTGCGGTTGCAGAAGCTTTAGATGGACTGCCACCTGCTAAGATGCACTGCTCAGTTTTAGCAGAGCAAGCAATCCATAGAGCAATTAATGATTATAGAATAAAACAAGGATTAGAACCTTGGGAAGACAGATTTAGTGGCGATGACGACCATCATCATCACGAATAATAAGTAGGTGAAGGTATGAAGGAAAAAGTTGTGATAGGTATGAGCGGCGGAGTAGATAGCTCCGTCGCTGCATATTTGCTAAAGGAACAAGGATATGATGTTATTGGTATAACTATGGAGGTTATACCAAGAAATGTAGAGTTTGAAGAGAGAGAAGGAGGATGCTGTTCTCTTTCTGCAGTTAATGATGCTACAAGAGTTGCAGCAAAACTTGATATACCCTACTATGTTTTAAATTTTAAAGATGTATTTGAATCAAAGGTTATTAATTACTTTATTGATGAGTATTTAGCAGGTAAAACACCGAACCCTTGTATTGCCTGCAATAAATACATTAAATTTGATGAATTTTTAAAAGGGCAGAAGTGCTTGGTGCTAAGTATATTGCTACTGGTCACTATGCTATAATTGAAAAGGATGAAAAAACAGGAAGATATCTTTTAAAAGATCTAAAGATGATAAGAAGGACCAGACCTATGTTCTATACAATATGACTCAATATCAGCTTGAACATACACTTATGCCTCTTGGTGGATATACAAAGGATAAGGTAAGGGAAATAGCAAGAGAAATAGGACTGTCTGTTGCAAATAAAAAGGATAGCGAGGAAATATGTTTCGTTCCTGATAATGATTATGCAGGGTTTATAAAAGAAAGAAGACCAGATGAAATTAAATCTGGATATTTTGTAGATGTTAATGGAAATAGATTAGGAAGACATAAGGGTATAGTGCATTATACAATCGGACAAAGAAAGGGACTGGGACTATCATTAGGAAAGCCTGTTTATGTTATTGATATAATACCAGAGAAGAATTTAGTTGTTATTGGAGATGAAAAGGATATATTTAAAGATACTTTATATGCTGAAGATGTTAACTTTATTCCTTTTGAGAAACTTGAAGGTGAAATGAAGGTTACAGCAAAAATCAGGTATTCAGCAAAAGAAGCAAATGCAACAATAAAGCCCTATGAAAATGGTGTTTTAGTGAAATTTGAAACACCTCAAAGGGCAATAACTAAGGGGCAATCTGTTGTATTCTATGATGGAGATATAGTTGTAGGTGGAGGAATTATAAAATAAGTAGGAAGAAGGTGTTACCCTTTTTCCTACTTATTTTTGTTTTTGCTGGGTATTTTTTAGATGTTTTGCAAAAATATCTAAAAAGGGGTGATAGTATGAAAAAGTTAACAGATATTCTTAACAAAAGGGTTGTTTCATATTCGGGAGATTATATAGGAAAAGTAATAGATGTTCTATTTGATTTTAAAAAACTACATGTAACAGGATATATAATTTCAAAAAGAAGAGGAATATTAAATAGGTTTTATTTAATAACACCTAAACAGATTAATATTGTATCAGAAGTTATAATTATCTCAAACCTTGATAAAGCGTTAAGTAGAATAAAGTATAATCTTTTAAAAAAATTAGCTTAGCAGACAGATTAGGATGTAGCATTTTTTCAAAAAATACAACTTATTTAGGTAGCTTAAAGGATGTAATATTTGATGAATACACTGGTGAAATAAAAGCTCTTTGTATAACAAACGGATTAATAAATGATTTGATAAATGGAAGAAATATTATTTTAGTTGATGGAGACACCAAATTTAAATCTAAATTTATTGTAGTAAATGATGACATTAGAATTTTAAAAAGAGCATCGTTAAATAAATTACTAAGGTAGTGTTTAATTATGAATAGGGAAAATAAATGGTTAATTTATTTATTATTTTTTATTTTCTTTGTTGCAGTTTTATTTATAATAAGAGATTTAATAGAACCAATTCTTATTTCTATTATATTTGCTTATGTATTAAATCCTATAAAAAACATTTAGAGAAAAGGGGTTTTTCATCTAAATTAGCTTCTTTTGTTTCGCTTATATTTATTTTTATCTTTTTTATGTTCATTTTTTTGTAATAATACCAAGTATAATTAAAGAACTTTTTATAATAGCCTCAAGCATAGATATAATAGAAGAAACACTTAAAAGATACTTTTTATTTCTAAATAGAATGCCAACATATTTAAAGGGTAATATTGAAATTTTACTAAACAAAGCAAAAAGCAGTACTACTTTGTATTTAGATAAACTATTTGTAAATACAATTCTTGTATCAAAAAAGTACCATTATATCTTTTAACTCCTATTTTTACCTACTATTTCTTAATAGATACATCATATTTTAAAAAGCAGATAATAAATTTAATACCATCTAAATTTAGAGATTCAATTTTTGAATTAGCAAAGGATATAGATGAAATTATAGGAAGATATATAAAGGGACAGCTTATCCTATCATTGATTATTTCTATTTTTACATTTATAGGACTTGTTATCTTTAAAATTAGATTTCCACTTTTATTACTATTATTAATGGATTTACCAATATTATACCTTACTTTGGGCCTGTATTAGGTTTTGTTCCAGCCTTTGTTATTGCTTTAACTCAGTCAGTAAATAAAGCAATTTTTGTTTCTGTTTTTTTCTTTATTATTCAGGAGGTAGAAAGTAGTATTATTGCACCTAAAATTTTAGGAGATAGCCTTGGAATACACCCAATTTATGTTATTATTATATTAATAGTTGGTGGAAAATTTTTGGAGGAATTGGACTTTTATTATCAGTACCTATTGCAGGAATTATAAAAGTAACTTATAATTATTTAATGAAAAAAATATTTTAAAAGGCAATGAAGGGAAGGAGTACATACTAATTCTGTTTTAGAGAGAAGGTGGTTGGTGCAAACCTTTACAGATAGGTATGGAAGCAGTCCCTAAGCTGTGTGCTGAAAATTTAGTAGGCATAACCGTTGGCTGGCGTTAAGGCCTTAAGTGACCATAATGGTAAATAGGGTGGTACCGCGGAAGTAATCTTTCGTCCCTAATTTTGAGGGATGAAGGATTTTTATTTCATTTATTTTCGTGTTAATTTACTTAAGATTATATATATTAAGGAGGTTAGATGAATGAACTATATGGGTTTAAATGAGATTAGAGAAAAATATTTATCTTTTTTGAAAGCAAAGCACATTTAAGATTACCAAGCTTTTCGCTTGTACCTCAAAATGATAAAAGTTTATTGCTTATAAATGCCGGTATGGCTCCACTTAAGCCTTATTTTACAGGACAGGAAATTCCGCCAAGTAAGAGAGTTACAACTTGTCAAAAGTGTATAAGAACTGGAGATATTGAGAGAGTTGGTAAAACAGCAAGACACGGTACTTTCTTTGAGATGTTGGGTAATTTTTCCTTCGGAGATTATTTTAAAGAAGAGGCAACACAATGGGCGTGGGAGTTTGCAACAGAGGTTTTAAAACTTCCAAAGGACAGATTATATGTAACTATTTATGAAAATGATGATGAAGCCTTTGAAATATGGACAAAGAAGGTTGGTGTACCTGCTGATAGAATTTATAGAATGGGTAAGGAGGATAACTTCTGGGAAATAGGTCAAGGACCTTGTGGACCTTGTTCAGAACTTTACTTTGACAGAGGAGAAGATAAAGGATGTGGCAAACCAGATTGTAAAGTAGGTTGCGATTGTGATAGATTTATTGAATTTTGGAATCTTGTATTCACACAATTTAATAAAGAAGAAGATGGTACATATTCAAAACTTGAAAATCCAAATATAGACACTGGAATGGGATTAGAAAGAATAGCAACTATTATGCAGGGAGTAGATTCAATATTTGAGGTAGACACAATAAAAGCTATTTTAGATAAGGTGTGTGAAGTTGCTAACTATAAGTATAATTCAGATGATAAAAAGGATGTTTCAATAAGAGTTATTACAGACCATATAAGAAGTGTTACTTTTATGGTAAGTGATGGAATACTTCCTTCTAATGAGGGACGTGGATATGTTCTAAGAAGGCTTTTAAGAAGAGCGGCAAGACACGGTAAACTTCTTGGAATAAATAATGCCTTTTATATGAAATTTGTGATGTTGTTATTGAAAATTCAAAGAAGGCTTATCCTGAATTAGAAGAAAAGAGAGATTTTATAAAGAAGGTAATTAAGCTTGAAGAGGAAAGATTTGATGAAACAATAGATCAAGGATTAAGTATTTTAAATGGATATATTGAGGATTTAAAAGCTAAGAATCAAAATATATTAGATGGGGAAAGTGCATTTAAATTATATGATACATATGGTTTCCCTATCGAACTTACAATAGAAATTTTAGAAGAACAAAATATGACTGTTGACTTAGAAGGCTTTGAAAAGGAAATGAAGATTCAAAAGGATAGAGCTCGTTCTGCAAGAGAAGAAACTAACTATATGGGAACAGATTTAGATATATATTCTACTCTTCCAGCAGACATTACTACTGAGTTTATAGGGTATTCCACTTTAGAAACTAATGCAAGAATACTTTACATAATCAAAGATGGACAATTTGTTGATAGAGCAGAGCAAAATGATGAAGTTACATTAATACTTGATAAGACAACCTTCTATCCAGAAATGGGTGGCCAAATAGGAGATACAGGTGTAATAGTTGGAGATAGTTTTGAAGTAAAGGTTTTAGATTGTAAAAAGACGCATAATAACAAAATAATACACATATGTAAGGTAAATAAGGGTGAATTAAATAAAGATATTGATGTAACTACAAAGGTTGATGTACAAAGACGTTATGATATTGCAAGAAACCATACTGCAACCCATCTATTACACAAGGCATTAAGAGAAGTTTTAGGAAGTCACGTTGAACAATCAGGTTCTTTAGTTGCTGGCGATAGGCTAAGATTTGACTTTACACATTTTGAAGCAATGTCAAGTGAAGAGTTAAAGAGGGTAGAAGCATTAGTTAATGAAAAGATATTGGAGGCCCTTTGTGTTGAGACAATAGAAACTTCATTAGATGAAGCTAAAAAATGGGAGCTACTGCATTGTTTGGTGAGAAGTATGGAAGCAAAGTCAGGGTTGTTAGAATAGGCAACTTTAGTATGGAACTTTGTGGAGGTACCCACGTAACAAATACATCATCAATTGGTATGTTTAAAATAATTTCAGAAGGTGGAGTTGCAGCAGGTATAAGAAGAGTTGAAGCTGTAACAGGTAGAGGAGCCCTTGAATTTGTTAATTCAGTTGAAGCTACATTATATGAAGTTTCAAAGGTTTTAAAGAGTACAACTAAGGAAGTAGTAAGAAAGGCAGAAGGACTTGTTAATGAGCTTAAGGAAAAAGAAAGAGAGATTGAAGTATTAAAGAGTAAGATGGCAAGCAGTGTTGCAGATGAAATTGTAAATTCTGCAAAGGAGATAAAGGGAGTAAAGGTTGCTACTGCAAAGGTAGATTTGGATGCTGATGGATTAAGAACATTAGGAGATAGGTTAAAGGAAAAGTTAGGTGCCTGCGTAGTTGTGCTTGCAAGTAGTAAGGATGGAAAAGTAGTTTTTGTTTCAATGGCAAGTAAAGATGCAGTACAAATGGGTGCTCACGCAGGAAATATTATTAGGGAAGTTGCTAAAATAGCAGGTGGTGGAGGCGGAGGAAGACCAGATATTGCACAAGCTGGTGGACGAGATGCCTTAAAGATAGATGAAGCTTTAAATAAAGTAATTGATATTGTTGAAACAATGTTAAAATAATGGTATATTATGTATAAAGAATAAACAAAGGAAGGTGTTATTATGGCAGAGCACCATGAAACAATGAAGTTTAATTTTGAGTTTGAACCTAATCAAAAGGTTAGAGAAGTATTAGATGAGGTTTATCA
The DNA here is from genome assembly GCF_028622835.1 of Caloramator sp. mosi_1. Taxonomy (GTDB): domain Bacteria; phylum Bacillota; class Clostridia; order Clostridiales; family Caloramatoraceae; genus Thermobrachium. The sequence goes on from NZ_CP117677.1 coordinate 2,076,413, forward strand.
AGCATTAAAGGAAAAGGGATATAATCCAATAAATCAACTTGTGGGATACATATTATCTGGTGATCCAACATATATAACAAGTCATAAAAGTGCAAGAACTATAATTAGAAGAGTTGAACGTGATGAAATTTTAGAAGAATTGTTTAAAGTATATCTTGAAAACAAGTAAAGGGTTGCATTGGGATTTTCCCAATGCAACTTAGTTTTAAAAGGGTGATAATTATGAAATACTATTATTTAGGTAAAACAAATTTAAAGGTATCAAAGCTATGTTTTGGTAGTTTAACTGTAGGACCGCTTCAGGCAAATTTACCTGTAGAGGATGGGGCCAGAATTATTGCCTATGCCTTTGATAAAGGAGTAAATTTTATAGATACTGCTAAATTATATAAGACTTATCCATATATTAAAAGGGCATTAGAAATTACAAAAATAAAAATATAATAGTCTCGTCAAAATCCTATGATTATACCTATGAGGGTATGAAGGAAAGTGTTCAAGAAGCCTTAGAATGTATGGGGTTAAAAAAGATTGGTATATTTATGTTACACGAACAAGAGAGTAGATTAACACTAAAGGGGCATTGGGAGGCTTTAAGATATTTATTAGATGCAAAAACAGGGTATTGTAGAAGCAGTTGGTGTTTCAACTCACGCTGTAGAGGTTGTTGAGGCGGCTGCTACTATTCCTGAAATTGAGGTTATACATCCAATTGTTAACATTAAAGGATTAGGGATAATTGACGGTACCATTGATGATATGTTAAGGGCTGTAAAATTAGCCTACGAAAATGGTAAGGGAATTTTTGCTATGAAACCCTTAGGAGGAGGAAATTTAATTAACTCCTATGATGAATGTTTAAATTTTGTCTTAAATATTCCTCACATACATTCTATAGCTTTAGGTATGCAAAGTATAGAAGAGGTAGAAGCCAATATTTCAAAATTTGAAGGTCGTTCAATAGATGAAAATTTAAAATTAAAATTAAAAAATAAAAAAAGAGACTTTTGATTGAGGAATGGTGTTCAGGATGTGGTAAATGTGTAGATGTTTGTTCAAATAATGCTTTAGAAATAAAAGACAACAGGGCAAATGTTAATTTAGAAAAATGTCTTTTATGTGGTTATTGTTCACAATATTGCAGAGATTTTTGCATAAAAATTGTATAGGAGGATAAAATGAGAATATTAGGTTTAGATGTAGGAGATAAAACTATAGGAGTTGCAGTTAGTGATCCATTAGGTTGGACTGCACAGGGTGTAAAAACAATAAAAAGAATAGGTATTAAAAAGATTTGCAAGAGATACTAAATATTATAAAAGAATATAATGTAGAAAAGATAGTTGTTGGTTTGCCAAAGAATATGAATGGTACATTAGGGCCTCAAAGTGAAAAAGTTTTAAATTTTTGTGATAAATTAAAGGAAGTATGCAGTTTAGAAATAGTATTAGAGGATGAAAGGCTTACAACAGTTGCTGCAGAAAGAATGTTGATAGAGGCTGATATGCATTGGTCAAAAAGAAAAAAGTAATAGATACAATTGCAGCAACATATATTTTACAAGGATACCTTGACAAAATAAAGAAATAATTTAGTTGACAATTTTTAAAATAAAACTTACAATCTAATTATAAACAAGAAAGAGGTGAATTTTATGGAAAATATGGATAACGTAATCGTTTTAACAGATGAAAATGGTCAAGAAACATCTTTTGAATTCATAACTGATCTTGAAGTTGATGGTAATGTTTATTATGTACTTTATCCAGTTGATTCAGAAGAAGAAGATGCTGTAGTATTTAAGGTTGAAGTTGATGAGGATGGCCAAGAAGTACTTTCAGTTATAGAAGATGATGAAGAATTTGAAAAGGTTGCTGAAGCATATCAAGAATGGTTAGATAGCGACGAAGATTTCGAATTTGATGAAGAATAAAAAGGATGTACCTTCGGGTATATCCTTTTTTATGCAAAAGGAGGAGTACTATGGGTTTTAAGATATTAGGCAATAAAAAGAAGCGATATTTAAAAGAAGGCTAAACAGGTTTGAAGCTATTGTTGAATTAGATGGTTGCGAAGAGTTAGTTCACGTACCAAATACAGGAAGATTAAAGGAGTTGCTTATACCCAATGTAAGGGTATACCTGTTGGAAAGTAAAAGTGCTAAACGTAAAACAAAGTATTCTTTAATGTTTGTAGAAAAAAGGGAGACTAATATGTATTAACTCAAGCTTAGCAAATAGAGTTTTTGAGGAGGCGATAAAAAGTAAAATGGTATATTTAGGTGATGGTGACTTGAAAAGGGAGGTAACCTATGGTAATAGTAAATTTGATTTTTGCATAATTGGAGAAAGAAATATATTTATAGAAGTTAAATGTGCTACTTATGAATTAGATGGAATAGCAAGATTTCCAGATGCTCCTACAGAAAGAGGACGAAGACACGTAGAAGAACTTATTGAATTAAAGAGATTAGGCTATGAAAGTAAAATAATATTTGTTGCTTTTATGGATTATGCAAGTTGCTTTATTCCTTATAAAGAGATAGATGAAAAATTTTACAAATCGCTTATAAAGGCAAAGGAAATGGGGTAGATATAATGTGTTATCGTTGCAATGTAACTTTGGATGAAATTAGTATTTCAGATGAAATTCCTGTAAAATTAGATATTGACAATCATTATCAATAGGATTATAATATAATTGAAAATGAATTTCAATACTAAGAAGGGGATGTTATTATGACCCTTGATATGGCAAAAAAGGGACAAAAAATTTATATAAAAAAATAAATGATGAAAATATAAAAATCCAAGCTATAAGGTTGGGAATTTATGAAGGTGCAAAGGTAGATTGTTCTTTAAAAATCCCCTTTGGACCAGTAATTTTAAGTAATAGAATGCAAGAAATAGCTGTAGGAAGAACTTTGGCCAGAAAAATAGAAATAGACGTTATAAAGGAGGGGGCATAATGGAATGCTGTGGAGGTATAAAAATTGACATTCCTAAGGGTTATAAGAAGCTTGTTTTAGCAGGTAATCCTAATGTAGGGAAGTCAGTTTTTTTAATGCTTTAACAGGAATGTATGTAGATGTATCTAATTTTCCAGGTACAACTGTAGATATTTCTCACGGAAAATATCAAGATTATGTTGTACTTGATACTCCAGGTGTTTATGGAGTATCATCCTTTAATGATGAAGAAAGAGTTGCACGGGATGTAATTCTTTATGGGGATGTTATTCTAAATGTAGTAGATGCACTCCACCTAGAGAGAGATTTATTTCTTACTCTACAAATTATTGATATGGGCAAACCGGTTATTGTCGCTCTAAATATGATGGATGATGTAGAAAGAAATGGTATAAAAATTGATATAGATAAGTTAAGTCAACTTTTAGGTGTACCAGTAATTCCTACTGTAGCAGTCAAGGGAAAGGGAATTGAGGAAGTAAAAAACAACATAAAAATGCAAGAGTAGGGAATATAGATGGTAGGATTAGGGAATATCTTGAAGAATTTAAAAATATGGTTAAACACCAAAGTGAAGCACTAATGCTTCTTGAAGATGATGAAGCAACCTCACAAAGATTAAACATTAAAACCTTAGGTAAAAGAGAAGAAGTTTATAGATTAAGAAGAGAACGAGTAGATAAAATAGTTGAAAACGTAATAATTAAAGAAGGTAAAGGTAATATATTAAGACAAAAATTAGTACCTTAACTTTAAACCCATTAACAGGAATACCAATATTAATATTAGTACTCTATTTAATATTTAAGGTGATTGGTGTATGGGTCGCAGGGGATGTGGTTGGAGTTACTGAGGAAACAATAATGGCAGGATACTATGAACCTTTTATAAGAAGTATTGTTTTAAAATTCTTTAATGAAAGCAGTTTTATGTATAGGCTTTTAGCTGGTGAGTTTGGGATAATGACATTAACTCCAACTTATGTAATTGGATTATTAATGCCACTTGTAATTGCTTTTTATTTCTTTATGTCTATTATGGAGGATTCTGGTTATTTACCTCGAATAGCAGCTTTGGTTGATAGAATTTTATCCTTCTTCGGCTTAAATGGAAGGGCAATCATACCAATTATATTAGGGTTTGGTTGTATAACAATGGCAACTATTACAACAAGACTTCTGGGAACAAAGAGGGAAAAATAATAGCAACTATATTGTTAGGATTTACAATCCCTTGTTCTGCTCAGCTTGGTGTAATTGCTGGAATGATTGCACCGCTTGGAGTTAAGTATATACTTATTTATGCATTTACAATACTAATAGTATTTGCATTAACTGGTACAGTTTTAAATAAAACATTGCCTGGTGAATCATCCGAACTGTTTATAGATCTTCCACCTATGAGATTACCTAAACTATCTAACGTATTAAAAAGACGTGGACAAAGACTGTAATGTTTTTAAAGGAAGCAACGCCTTTATTTGCGTTAGGTGCTCTTATTATAACTTTATTAGAAGAAACAAAAATAATATATAAAATACAAGATTTATTTAAACCAATAACAGAAAGCTTTTTAAGACTTCCAAAGGAAACTGCAAATGCCTTTATTATGGGTATAATAAGAAGAGATTTTGGGGCAGCAGGTCTTACTGAATTAAGTTTATCACCTGAGCAGACAGTTGTTGCTTTGGTTACTATTACATTGTTTGTACCTTGTATTGCTTCAATAATAGTAATTTTCAAAGAGCGCTCTAAAAAGGAAGCGGCTTTAATATGGTTAGGTAGTTTTGTACTGGCATTTTTAGTTGGAGGAATTTTGGCCTTCTTGATTGTATAAGGAGATGATTAAATGGAAATTAAGTGTCCAACCTGCGGTATGTTGGTAAAAAATTCTACAATATGTCCAAGATGTAGAACGGAATTAAATTCTTGTTTGAAGTGTTCAGGTAATTGCCTTAAGTGTAAACTTAAGAAAAGTTGATTTTGTATAAAATAATAGACTATGTAAAGTATTTAATATGTTTGTCCCCTTGAAGGATTTCTTATGTATTAATTTATTTTAAATCCATTCGAGGGGTAATTTTTTATAACCTTTTATATTATTTTAACTATTTATTTAAATGAAATTTTATGATTTTTAGTAATACATTGTAGAATATTTTATATAGATCACATATGTAATAAAGATTTATAATTTATGAATATAAATTTTATTTTCAATTGGATATCACTTGACAATAAAACGATTAGAGTGTACACTCAAATTAACATATATTAGAAGTTGAGGTGCTATTTATGTTTAAAGAGGATGCTGAAAAACTAAAGCAAGATTTAAAAAGCCAAGGATATAAATTGACACCACAAAGAAGAGCTGTTCTTGATGTAATTATTGAAAATGAAGGTAAACATTTATCACCTGAAGAAATATATGACATTGTTAAACAAAATTGTCCTGATATAGGGCTTGCAACAGTATATAGAACACTTAATTTATTAGAGAAGATGGGTGTAATTTGTAAGATTAATTTTGATGATGGATGTAATAGATACGAATTAGTACACGATGAAGAGGATCATCAGCATCATCATTTAGTATGCAAAGGTTGTGGAAAAGTTGAAGAGGTTGAAGATGATCTTCTTGAGGTTTTAGAAGAAAAATAGAGGAAAAATATAATTTTAAAATAAATGACCACAACGTAAAATTTTATGGATATTGCAGTGAATGTAGGAAAAACTTAAGGCAGTAAATGCTGCCTTTTTATAATTTATAAATTTATGCAATGGTTAAGTATTGTTTTTACAAAATGTAAAAAATAAAAAAGAATGAAATATTTGAGTTGATTAACTATGTTAATATAAAGTATAATAGCAGTATTGGTAATGTTCGGCTATAAAATAAAAAGGAGGGAAATTTTTGACAAGAAAAGAAAAGGTAAAAGTAATTCCTCTTGGAGGAGTTAATGAAATTGGAAAAAATATGACTGTTGTAGAATATAAAAATGAGATTATTGTGATTGATTGCGGTATGATGTTCCCCGAGGAAGAGATGTTTGGTATAGATATAGTAATACCAGATATATCATATCTAATCAAAAATAAAAGTAAAGTAAAGGGTATAGTTTTAACCCACGGGCACGAAGACCATATTGGAGCGTTACCATATGTTTTAAAACAGTTGAATGTACCAGTTTATGGTACTCGTTTAACTCTTGGAATAGTTGAAACAAAACTAAAGGAGCACGGCCTATTAAGTGATTGTACATTAAAGGTTGTAAAGCATAATGATGTTATAACTTTCAATAACATAAGTGTGGAGTTTATAAAAAATAGCCATAGTATTGCTGATTCCTGCTCTCTTGCTATACACACACCATTAGGTACTATCTTACATACAGGTGATTTTAAAGTAGATTATACTCCAATTGATGGTGTGGTTATGGACTTTGCAAGATTAGCAGAATTAGGTAGACAAGGCGTAGTATTACTTCTTGCTGATAGTACTAATGTTGAAAGACCTGGCTATACAATGTCAGAGAGAACAGTTGGTGAAACATTCCAAAAGATTTTCAATGAAACAAGAGGTAGAATAATCGTTGCAACCTTTGCATCAAACGTTCACAGAATTCAACAGATTATTGATGCTGCAATGAAGTATAAAAGAAAGGTTGCTATTTCAGGAAGAAGTATAGAAAATATTGTTGAGGTTGCCTCAAACCTTGGATATTTAAAAATTCCAGAAGATTTATTCATAAGTATAGATGACATTAATAAATATCCAGATCATAAAATAGTTATTATAACAACAGGAAGCCAAGGAGAACCAATGTCTGCTTTAGCAAGGATGTCTGTATCAGAACATAAGAAAGTAGAAATACAAAAGGGAGATTTAGTTATAATATCAGCAACGCCTATTCCAGGTAATGAAAAGTTTATATCAAGAGTAATCAATCAGCTGTTTAAGAAGGGTGCAAACGTAGTTTATGAGTCACTTGCTGATATACACGTTTCAGGACACGCTTGCCAAGAAGAGCTTAAATTAATACATACTTTAGTTAAACCAAAATATTTTATGCCGGTCCACGGTGAATACAGACATCTAAAGCAACATTCACTTTTAGCACAAAAATTAGGTATGGATGAAGATAACATATTTATTGCAGATATAGGTCAGGTATTAGAAATAACACACGAAGATGCTAAAATAAATGGAAATGTTGCAGCTGGACAGGTGCTTGTAGATGGACTTGGAGTAGGTGATGTAGGTAATATTGTTTTAAGAGACAGAAAACATCTTTCACAGGATGGAATTTTAACTGTTGTAGTTACAATAGAAAAGGAAACTGGCAAAGTAATAGCTGGACCTGATATTATATCAAGAGGATTTGTATATGTTAGAGAATCTGAGGATTTGATAGAAGAATCTAAGAAGATTGTAAAAAGGTCTTAGATAATTGTGTAATAAACCAAATAAAGGATTGGGCTACAATTAAGTCAAATATTAAGGATGAGCTTAAAACTTATCTATATGAAAAAACTAAGCGTAATCCAATGATTCTTCCAATAATTATGGAAATATAAAATACAGGGGGATTAGGATGAATATTTATGATAAGGCCCACGAACTTGCAAGATTACTTAAAAATTCACAGGAAGTAATTGAGTACAAAAGGTTAATGGAAAAAGTTAAAGAAAATGAAGAAAACAAAAAATAATTGAAGATTTAAGAAAAAAGAATTTGAAGTTTATTCAAAACAGCTTCAGGGAGTTCAAATAACAAAGGAAGAGATGGAGGCTATCAACAATCTATATAGCATTGTACAGCATAATTCAGTAATTAGAGAATATTTAGAAGCTGAGAGAAGATTCTCTATTTTGTGGCAGGATATAATAAGAATTTTAGGTGAAGCTGTGGATATTGATTTAAACAATATTTAGAAGGGGGTAAAATATGAAAAAGCCTACTATATTTTATGTAAAGGCTGGACTAATAGCAGCACTTTATGTTGTATTAACGCTACCCTTTGCCAGTTTTTCTTATGGTCCTATACAATTTAGAGTGGCTGAAGCTTTAACTATAATACCACTTTATGAGACAGCAGCTATACCCGGGCTTTTTATTGGATGTATGTTTGCTAATATTTTTGGTGGTTTTGGTTTAGTAGATATTGTTTTTGGAAGTTTAACAACATTATTAGCAGCTTATCTAACTTCAAAAGCTCCTAATATGTATATAGGTGTTTTACCACCAATTCTTTTAAATGCACTTATTATACCAATATGGGTTAGCAAAATGTCTTATACTCCATATTTAGCTACAGTTGGTACAATTGGATTTGGACAATTTTTATCAGCTGGTATTTTAGGAGTTATCCTTGCGACTGCAATTGAGATTTTGACAAAAACACACACGTTGACAATCATATTCATTTTTCGTAAAATAGATATGATTATTATATAGGATATCGTTATGATATCCTATTTATTTTGTTATGGAGGGACTTAAATGAATAATTTAAACATAAGAAACGTAGCAATAATTGCACACGTAGACCACGGAAAAACTACACTTGTGGATGCAATGCTAAAACAAAGCGGAATATTTAGAAGTAATGAAAAGGTCGAAGAAAGAATAATGGATTCTAATGATTTAGAAAGAGAAAGAGGTATTACAATTCTTGCTAAAAACACTTCAGTATATTACAATGACATAAAGATAAATATCGTGGATACGCCAGGACACGCTGATTTTGGTGGAGAAGTAGAAAGAGTTTTAAAAATGGTTGATGGAGTTCTTTTACTTGTTGATGCCTTTGAAGGGGTAATGCCTCAGACAAGATTTGTATTAAGGAAGGCACTTGAACTAAAACTTAAACCAATAGTTGTTGTAAATAAGATAGACAGGCCTGACGCAAGACCAACAGAGGTTGTAGATGAAGTTTTAGATTTATTTATTGAACTTGGTGCAGATGATGAACAGTTAGAATTCCCTGTAGTATATTGTTCAGCAAAAGAGGGAATTGCAAAATATTCACTTGATGAAGAATCAAGTAATCTAAAAGCTTTATTTGAAACACTTGTTGAAAATATCCCATCTCCAGAGGGAGACATTAATCTTCCATTGCAAATGCTTGTAACCACTATAGATTCAAATGAGTATGTAGGAAGAATAGGAATAGGAAAGGTTTATAGAGGTAAAATAAGAAAAAATCAGCAGGTTTCAGTTATAGGTAAAGATGGTAGTATAAGAAATGCAAAGGTTGTTACATTATATACATTTAATGGACTAAAGAGGGAAGAAATAGAAGAGGGAGTAGTTGGAGATATAGTTGCAGTTGCTGGTATAAGTGATATAAATATAGGTGAAACAGTTTCAGATATAGAAAACGTTGAGGCACTTCCTTTTGTTGAGATTGATGAACCAACTTTATCTATGACATTCTGTGTTAATGATAGTCCTTTTGCAGGAAAAGAAGGTGAATATGTAACAACAAGACATCTTAGAGATAGATTATTTAAGGAACTTGAAACTAATGTTGCACTTAGGGTTAAGGAGACAGATTCTCCAGATGCCTTTGAAGTTTCAGGAAGAGGAGAGTTACATTTATCTATATTGATTGAAACTATGAGGCGTGAAGGTTATGAGTTCCAAGTTTCTAAACCACAGGTTATATATAAAGAGATAAATGGAATTCTACACGAACCAATAGAATATTTAACAATTGATGTACCTGAGGAATTTATGGGAGCTGTTATGGAGAAATTGGGTGTTAGAAAAGCTGAAATGGTGAATATGACATCAGCAATTAATGGATATGTTAGATTGGAGTTTAAAATACCTGCAAGAGGATTGATAGGATATAGAAATGAGTTTTTAACTGATACAAAAGGAAATGGAATTATGAATCACGTTTTCAATGGTTATGAGCCATACAAGGGGGATATACAAGAAAGAAGTAGAGGAATGCTTGTTGCCTTTGAAACAGGAGAGGCTGTAACTTATGGACTATATAATGCACAGGAGAGGGGAACGTTATTTATAACACCAGGTACACCTGTATATCAAGGTATGATTGTTGGAATGTGCTCAAGAAATGAAGATATAGATGTTAATGTATGCAAGAAAAAGCACGTAACTAATATGAGAGCAGCAGGTTCTGACGAAGCTTTAAAGTTATCACCTCCAATGGAATTAACATTAGAAAAGTGCATAGAACTTATTTCATCAGATGAGCTTATTGAAGTTACTCCACAAAGTATAAGGATGAGAAAAAAGTATTAGATCCAACAATGAGAAAGAGGGAAGCTGCCAGAAAAAACAATAGGAGGTTTATGGGTTTATGGGTAACTATAAAAAAATAACTATATTATTTATTTTTGTTGTGGCAGTTATTTTAGGTGGTATCTACTATTTGATAAACGTTCCAATTTCACAAACAAATAATAAAGGAGTAGATTTTAGAATTGGAACAAAGGCAGACATAGATTTTGTTGCTAAAAACTTAAAAAGAAGGGCTTGGTCAGAAGTTATATTTTTACTAAGTATTATTTTAAATTTAATAATATCAAATTGAATGTTGGACCCTATGAATTTAATCAGACTATGTCCCTTAAGCAAATATTTAATATGATAAATAATGGGGAAACAGATAAAAATATTATTATGGTGACTATACCTGAGGGATTTACTGTAAAACAAATTGCAGAAAAACTAAAAAGTTTAGATGTAATAAAGGATTCTGATTCATTTTTAAAAGAAGCTCAGGAAGGAAATTTTAACTATGAATTTTTAGTAGGGATAAAGGATAGACCTTCAAGGTTAGAAGGCTATCTTTTCCCTGATACATATGAAATTAAAAAGGGTATGTCTAATTATGAAATTATAAATATAATGCTAAAAAGATTTGATGATGTTTATAAAAAGAATATTAAAGGAAAAATAAAAAATGAAAGTATGACTTTAGATGATGTAATAAGATTAGCTTCTATTGTTGAAAGAGAGGCTAAGGTTAAGGAAGAAAGACCTATTATTGCGGCAGTTTTTTATAACAGATTACAAAAGGATATTAAATTAGAGTCCTGTGCAACTGTTCAATATGCTTTAGGTAGAACAAAAGAAAAACTAACCTTTGACGATTTAAAGATAAACTCACCATATAATACATATATTTACAAAGGATTGCCTATTGGACCTATTTGCAATCCAGGTTTAGCTTCAATAGAAGCAGCATTGAATCCAGCAGATGTTGACTATTTGTATTTTTTAGTTGATGAAAATAAAAAGGATGGTAGTCATTTTTTACGAATTCTTATAATGAGTTTTTAAGAAAAAAGCACAGCAATAAATGATTATCTTCTGTTTATGGAGGAGATTATGAGTAAAATAGTGCACGATTATGTTGAAGACTATATAAGAGGTTTAATAGTAGAAAGAAATGAATTTCTAAATGAATTAAGGCTATATGCAGAGGAAAATAATGTTCCGATTGTTCATAAGGAAGTAGCACAGTTTCTTAAGGTTTTAATTAAAGCAAACAATATAAAAAGAATTCTTGAGGTTGGGACTGCAATTGGATATTCAGCTCTTTTGATGGCTGATGCTGCAGGATGTGACTGTGAAATTGTTACTATTGAAAGAGATGAGAAAATGTACAGCATTGCTTTAGATAACATAAAAAAGCAAATGCTGAGGATAATATAAAGATAATTAAAGGAGATGCACTTGAGGTATTAGATAGCATAGAAGGTAGTTTTGATATGATTTTTATTGATGGGGCAAAGGGACACTATAGTGAAATGCTAAACAAGATAAATAGGCTTTTGAAGTTAAATGGAATTGTATTTGCAGATAATGTTTTATTTAGAGGTATGGTTTGCTCAAATGAATTACTTATAAGAAGAAAAATAACAATTGTAAAAAGAATGCGTAAGTATCTTAAGGAAATTTCTGATTCAACATCATTTGAAACAGTTGTTCTTCCTGTTGGAGATGGGGTAGCCTTGAGCACCAAAATAAAGGAGGAATTGCAATGAAGAGGGTTGAACTTTTAGCACCTGCTGGTAATTTAGAAAAGTTGAAAACGGCATTTATATATGGTGCTGATGCAGTATATATTGGAGGAGAAAACTTTAGCTTAAGAGCTATGGCTGATAATTTTACTATTGAAGAAATGAAGGAAGGAATAGATTTTGCTCATAATTTAGGAAAAAAGGTTTATGTTACTATAAATATATTTCCGCATAATAATGACTTAATAGGTCTTCCAGAATATATAAAAGCTCTAAAGGAAATAAATGTTGATGCAGTAATTGTTTCTGATTTAGGGATCTTCTCAATAGTTAAGGAAGTTGCTCCTGATTTAGAGATACATATAAGTACTCAAGCCAATAATACAAATTATAAGTCTGCAGAAACTTGGTATAAATTAGGAGCAAGTAGAGTTGTTTTAGCAAGAGAACTAACTCTTGATGAAATAAGAGAAATTAGAGATAAAGTACCAGAGGAATTAGAACTTGAGGCATTTGTACACGGAGCTATGTGTATATCCTATTCAGGTAGATGTCTACTTTCAAACTATATGACAAATAGAGATTCAAACAGAGGAATGTGTGCACATCCTTGTAGGTATAAATATTATTTAGTTGAAGAAAAAAGACCAGGACAGTATTTCCCTATTTTAGAGGACGAAAGAGGAACTTATATTATGAACTCTCAGGATTTGTGTATGATAGAATATATACCAGAGCTTATTAAAGCAGGTATTTCAAGCTTTAAGATTGAGGGGCGTATGAAAAGTTCCTATTATGTTGCCTCAGTTGTTAAAGCCTATAGAGAAGCAATAGATTCCTATTATGAATTAGGAGATAATTATAAATTTAATCCTAAGTGGCTTGAAGATGTGTCAAAATCAAGCCATAGGGAGTTTTCTACTGGTTTTTACTTTGGTAAACCGCAAAAACAAATATATGATAGCTCCTCTTATATTAGAACGCACGACATAGTTGGGCTTGTTTTAGATTATGATAAAGATACAAAAATAGCAACAATAGAGCAGAGAAATAGAGTTTTTAAAGGTGAAAAGGTTGAAATATTAACATCAAAGGGGCCAAATTTTGAGTTAATATTAGATGATATGTGGAACGAGGAAGGACAAGAAATTGAAGTTGCACCTCATCCACAGATGATATATAAAATTAAATCAGAAAAAGAACTAAAGCCATACGATATGTTGGTAAAAGAGAAAGGGGATTGAAATGAGTAGACCTATAATTATTGGTATTGCAGGAGGAACAGGTTCTGGTAAAAGTACAGTTGCACAGGAGATCTATAGCAGTCTTCCAGAAGAGAGTATAGCAGTTATTGAACAGGATAACTACTATAAGGATCAAAGTCATCTTTCATTTGAAGAAAGAACAAAAACAAATTACGACCATCCAGATGCCTTTGATACAGCATTATTGCTTGAGCATCTTAAAAAATTATCAATGGGTGAGGCAATAGACAAGCCTATATATGATTTTTCAAATCATACAAGAAAAAGGAAACTGTTAGAGTAGAACCTAAGGATATAATTGTTTTAGAAGGAATAATGATTTTAGTTGAACCAGAGATTAGAAATATGCTGGATATAAAGATTTTTGTTGATACTGATGCTGATGTTAGAATTATAAGAAGAATTAAGAGAGATATCAAAGAAAGAGGAAGAACATTAGATTCAGTTATTGACCAATATATAAATGTTGTAAGACCTATGCATTTACAATTTGTAGAACCAACAAAGAGATATGCTGATATAATAATACCAGAAGGTGGATATAACAAAGTTGCCATAGACATAATGATAGCAAAAGTTAATGAGATTGTTAGAAGAAAACAGGGTTTAAGATAATTATAAAGCTCTATAGAAGGTGTGTTAAACCATCTATAGAGCTTTATGTTTGAAATGTTTAAAAATGTATTTTTATTTTAAATTATTTGTGGTATAATTAAAATATACATAGGATAAAGAGTAACAAAACCCTCCTGAGATGCATATAATGTACATAGGCCTATCAGGGGGTGTTTAATTGATAATTGAAACTATATGTAGCTTTTTAGATGGACTATTTCTACTTGCAGGGTATATAACAAATGGCAGCTCATTCCCAAAACCCCTCACTGAAGAAGAAGAAAAAAATTATTCAGTGAATATAAAAATGGCAACCAAGAAGCAAAGGCAGAATTAATTACAAGGAATTTAAGATTAGTTGCCCATATAATTAAAAAATTTGGACCTATAGGGAAGGATTCAGATGATTTAATATCAATAGGTACTGTTGGTTTGATTAAAGCTATTGAAAGCTTTGATTATGATAAGGGAAATAGACTTGCAACGTATGCTGCAAGATGTATTGAAAATGAGATACTGATGTATATGCGATCTGTAAAAAGGTTAAAACTGAAGTCTATTTACAGGATCCAATTGGTGTTGATAAAGAAGGAAATGAAATTTGTTTAATGGATGTTTTAGGTACTGAAAGTGATAAAATATTAGATGAAGTTGAAAGTAAAATTTCTATAAGAAAGCTTTATAGAATCATTGATAAAGTTTTAGAGGAAAAAGAGAAAATAATAATAAAGCTTAGGTATGGTTTAACTGGTGAACCTAAGACACAGATGGAAATTGCACAGATGTTAGGTATATCAAGAAGTTATGTATCAAGGATAGAAAAAGAGCCCTTAAGAAATTAGCTAAGGAAATGCAAAGATAGTTGAATATAAGTTTATAAAGTGCCAAGAACATATTGTTCAAGGCACTTTTTCTATGATTTTCTTAGACATTTAGTTAATAATTTGATAAAATATAGAAAAATAAGGATTAAGGTGGTAAGTATGAAGAATTTATTAAAGCCAGACTATTATTTTAAAAGTTTATATGATATAGACATAAATTGGCTAAAGGAATTAAATATAAAAAATTTAATATTAGATATTGATAATACATTAGTTAGTTGGGGTACTAAGCAAATTGACGAGAGAGGCCAAATGTTTATTAATAATCTTTTAAAAGAGGGTTTTAGAGTATGCCTGCTTTCAAATAGTTCATCTAAACGAGTCAAAAATTTTATTAATAATGAATTGATTTTATACTATACAGGGTTTGGTATAAAACCTATGAAGATAAAATTTTTAGGAGCCCTAAAACTCTTTGATAATAAAATAGATGAAACTTGTGTTATTGGTGATCAAATATTTACTGATATATTAGGTGGAAAAAGAGTCGGTATAAAAACAATTCTTGTTGATCCTATAGATTCAAAGGAATTTTTACAACTAAGTTTTTAGAAGATTAGAAAAAAAATAAAAAGAAATTTAATGTATTATGAGTTTTAGAAGTTTGACTTATAGAATTCCTGTGCATAATTTATATAGTTTGTTTTGGGAGGCGATATTTTGAATAGCACAGGAGTTTTATATAATGTGGAAAATAAAATTATAAAAGATAGAAATAAACTTGAAGAGCTAAAAGTATACAAGCAAATTAATGGCTGTTCTACGGAAGATGCACTTTTAGACTTGGGTTTTATTCTCGAAGAGGAGCTATTAGAAGAAATTAAATTTAATTTAGATATTAAAGTAATAGATTTACATAAAACATTTATTAATGAAAAAGCAATTGATTTAGTGCCCTATAAATTAGTTTTTGAACATTCTATTTTTCCCTTTAATGAAGAGGCTGAAAATATTTGCATTGCAATATATAAGCATATTAATGATAATGTAATTGAAACGATTAAAGAAGTGACAAAAAGGAAGGTTAATTTATATTTATGCAAAAGAAGTGATATTAGATACCATATTGATAAGTATTATAAGACCAGAAAGATTTTATATTTAGCAGATAAAGTTAAGGAGTCTACAGGTAAATTAAACAACTATTCCTATGATCAACAAATTAAGATTAACAATTCACCTGTCATCAATTTAATTGATGATATTCTACGCATAGCAGTTAATTTTAATGCCAGTGATATTCATATTGAACCTATGGTTGATAGCCTAAAAATACGGCTTAGAATAGATGGAGAACTGGTTGAAATGTATAGTTTATCTTTATCTATAGCTCAACCTATAATAGGTAGGATAAAGGTATTATCAAATATGGATATTTCTGAAAAGAGATTGCCTCAAGATGGAAGAATTGTAGTTAATATAGACTCGAATCTTATTGATTTTAGAGTAAGTTCAATACCAACAATTCACGGAGAGAAAATTGTAATTAGAGTTTTAAGAAAGAATAATTTATACTTGAATAGAACAGAATTGGGTTTTAATAAGTATGAAGAAGAAATTGTAAGTAGATTGATTCTTCAGGATAGTGGTTTGATTTTAATATGTGGCCCAACAGGTAGTGGAAAGACAACAACTCTATATTCAATTTTAAATGATTTAAATAAAAAAGTAAAAACATTATTACTATAGAGGACCCTGTTGAATATATGATTGATGGAATAAATCAAATAAATATAAATTCTAAGATAGGTTTGGACTTTTATAATTGCCTTAAGGCAGTTTTAAGACAGGATCCTGATATAATAATGGTTGGAGAAATTAGAGAGTTAGATACAGCAAGAATTGCACTAAGAGCAGCAATAACAGGACATTTAGTTTTAAGTACTATACATACTTATGATGCTCCTTCTGCAATTTTAAGATTTGTTGATATGGGAGTTGAACCATATTTAGTTTCCTGTGCATTAAAGGGAATAATTGCACAAAGATTGGTTAGAAAAATTTGTCCCTATTGCAGGGTTGAATATACAGCAACAGATTATGAAAAGAAAATATTAGAAATTGATAATAAGGAAGATATTTTGTTAAGCAAAGGGATGGGGTGTAGGAAGTGCAACAACAGTGGATATATAGGAAGAATAGGTGTATTTGAAATAGTTGAAGTTGATAAAGATATTAGAAATATGATAATTAAAAATCATAATATTGACATATTAAGGGATTTGTGTATTAATAAAGGTATGAAAACTTTGAAAAATTCTTGTAGGGAATTGGTTTTATCAAGAATAACCACTGTAGCAGAAATGGTTAAAGTAATTTCAAATCTTGATTAGGGGTACAAAGGGAGGATAGATATGCTTAAATTTCAGGATTTATTAGAAAAAGTAGTAGAAATGGGAGCATCAGATTTACATATTACAGTTGGAATTCCACCAACCGCAAGAGTAAATGGCTCATTAGTACAAATAACAGAAGAAAGACTTACAACAGAAATGGCAGAACAATATGTTAAGGAGGTTTTAAGTGAAGAACAATATGAAAAATATAAAGAGGCTGGAGAATTAGATTTTTCATATTCAATACAGGGAGTTGGCAGATTTAGAGTAAATGCTTTTAGACAAAGAGGTAGTGATGCAATGGCTCTTAGATTAGTTGCAGCTCAAGTTCCAACTTTAGAAAAGCTAAATATGCCACCTGTACTTAAGGAGCTTACTAATAAGACGCGTGGACTTATATTAGTTACAGGCCCTACAGGTAGTGGTAAATCTACAACACTTGCTGCAATGATAAATGAAATTAATCAAAATAGAAGTTGCCATATAATAACACTTGAAGATCCAATAGAATATCTTCATAAGCATAAAAAAGTATAGTCAATCAAAGAGAGATTGGACACGATTCTAAATCCTATGCTAATGCTTTACGTGCTGCATTAAGGGAGGACCCAGATGTAATATTAGTTGGTGAGATGAGAGATTTAGAAACCATTTCAATCGCGATAACAGCTGCTGAAACAGGACATTTAGTTTTATCAACTTTACATACAATAGGTGCATCAAAAACAGTTGATAGAATAGTGGATGTATTCCCACCATACCAACAGCAGCAGATAAAAGTTCAGCTTTCTGCAGTTTTAGAGGGGTAATTTCTCAGCAACTTATAAAAAAACAGATGGTAATGGGCGTGTTTGTGCTATGGAGATAATGGTTGCAACTCCAGCTATAAGAAATTTAATTAGAGAAGGAAAAACCCATCAAATAGATTCAGCAGTTCAAACTGGTGCTAAGTATGGAATGAAAACTATGGATATGTCATTGGTTGAGCTTTATAAAAAGGGTTAATATCCTATGATGATGCACTTAACTATTCAGTTGATAGTGATATTGTTATGAGATTGCTTAATTTATAGTTTTGGCTGTGGGGTGTTTGTATGCCAAAATACTTTAGTAGAGTAAAAACAATACGGGGTAAAACGGCAGATAGATTATTTAAAATTGAAGTTGGTAAATATCAAGACACTGTTTTAAGTAGAAACAGTGTCTATCCTATTTTTATAATAAAAAATAAAAGTTTTAAATTTCAAAGGAAATTAAGCAATAGAGATTTTTATTTTATTAGTAAACAGTTTTATATTGCTTGCCAATCAGGTTTAGATATTTTAAGAACCATAGAACTTTTGATTGAACAATCTGATAATAATTTAAAAGAAATCTTTGAAGGTATTTATAAGAAGATACAGTCAGGATCAAACTTATCTGAGGCCTTTGAGGATACTAAGAGGTTCCCCAATTTTTTTATTAATATGATTAGGGTTGGTGAACTAAGTGGCAATTTAGAGGAGACCTTTAGAATGCTTTCAGATTACTATTTTAGGCAATATACAATTATTAAAAGTATAAGACAGGCAACAGCATATCCTAAGTTAGTATTTATTTTAACATTAACTATTTTGATTCTTATTTTTAATAAAATAATACCAATGTTTGCAAATATAATACTTCAATTTAATAAAGAGCAGATACCTTTAGCAACTCAAATAATAATTAATACTTCTAATTTTATAAGAGAAAGGCAGAAATTAATTTTATTTTCTTTGCTTTTACTTATTTTTATAGCAAGTTTTTATAAAAAAATTGATTTATTAAAAAAGACTAAGGACTTATTATATATTAAACTTCCTATTTTAAAGAAAATAAACATACTTAACACATCGGTGCAGTTTACATCAATTTTGTGGATGCTAACAAGAAGTGGAGTGCCAATTATAAAGGGTATAGATATATTAGTAGATATAATAGAAAATAGATTTATAAAGGAAAGGTTAAAGGAAATAGTTTTAAAGCTTCAAATGGGAGTTAGCTTAAGTGAATCTGTACGAGAAGTTGAATTTCTTCCAAGAATGCTGGTAAATGTATTAAGGACTTCGGAGGAAGCGGGAACTTTAGAAAAGACATTAAAAAATATGTCTGAGTACTACTATCTTGAGTTGGATGAGTATATTAAAAGGGTTTTAATTTATGTTGAACCAGTATTAATATTATCTTTAGCAGTATTTATAGGTTTTATAGTTATGGCATTAATGTTACCAATATTTAAAATTTATAGAAGTATCATTTAAAGTTTAATAAATATAAAACCTGTCAATAATTATCATTGAAATTATTGACAGGGAGGTATGTATATGAAAAAGAAAAAAGGTTTTACACTAATTGAAGTAATTGTGGCTATAGCTATTATTGGTATTTTAGCAGCAACTTTAATACCAGAAGTTACAAGCTATACTGTAAGTGCAAATAATACTAAGCTTAGAGCAGAGGCAAGAATGCTTCTAAATGCGATTGAGCTATATAATGCTTCTGTTCAGGGGACAGATTTAGTATTAAGTGATGAGTTAACGATTGAAAATATTAAAGAAAGAGATTTAAATAATGGTGAGGGGTTAAAAGAGATAATAAATAAATTAAAGAGTGAAGAACTAAAGAAATATACAATAGCTGAATTGAAAAAATTAGTTGAAGAGGGAACTATAAAACCTTCTCAAGAATCATCCTCAAACCCATAAGGGGAAGAAGATTAAAAGGTATGTAGTAGTTTAAAAAATAATTTAATAATATAGAACACTTTCGGAGGGAGTTTATGGAAACTACATTTTTAATTTTCTCATTTATTTTTGGTTTGGTTATAGGTAGCTTTTTAAATGTATGTATTTATAGAATACCACGGGAAGAATCAATAGCCTATCCACCATCCCACTGTACAAATTGTGGATATAGACTAAGATGGTACGATTTGATTCCTGTAATAAGCTATACTTTATTAAAGGGAAGATGTAGAAGCTGCGGCCAAAAATTTCAATTATTTATCCTCTTATTGAGGTTGCTACAGCTATTTTATTTGGAATATTGTTTTTAAAGTTTGGTGTTAGTATTGCCTTCTTTAAATATGCTGTATTATTTTGTTTTTTAATTGTTATAGGTGTTATTGATTTATTAACTACAGATGTTTATTTTAATACAACTATAACTGGTATAATATTTGGTATTTGTTTTGCCGTTATAGAAAAATACTATTTAAATATTCCAATAAAAAACAGTTTGCTTGGAGGTTTGCTTGGAGGATTATTTATAGGGGTGATTGTATTTTTAACAAAGGCAATGGGTGAAGGGGATATTGAAATATGTCTACTCTCAGGAATTTATTTAGGTTTTGTAAATACATTTTTAATGCTCCTTTTATCCTTTATAATTGGAGGAATTGTAGGAGGTTTGCTTATTTTACTTAAAATTAAAGAGAGAAAGGATTATATTCCCTTTGGACCATTTATAGCTGTAGCTACAATGATTGTTGTGTTATTTGGAGATTCAATTATTAATTGGTATATATCACTATTTTAAAGAAGGGATATATTGAAAAAAGAGGATATACATTAATTGAAATAATTTGTACTATAGCAATTATAGTCATATCCTTAAGTATAATAAGTTTAGATATCGATTCATTTAATAGAAAATTTTTAGACAGTACAATTGATACTATAATTGCTGATATGCAGGAGGCAAAAATGTTAGCAATTAATAGTAGAGTAGACGAAGTCAAGGTTTATTTTACATTAGATGAAGCTATGCACGATTATAATGGATATGAAGTATACATTGGAGGACAAAATGGCAAGGTGTTGAAAAAAGAAAACTAAATAATGATTTTATTATAAGCAGAGTAAAAAGTACTATACCTGAAAATGGGGTAGTCATTTTTAAACCAAATGGAAGTATATATCCACACGCCTGTACTATATCTATTTATGATAAGAAAGCGAATAAATACAGAAATATTACATTAACAATAGGATATACAAGGATTATGGAGGTAAAATGATAAAGATTAAAAAGAAGGGATTTACCCTAATAGAAGTATTAGCTGTATTATTTTCTATAGCCCTTTTAATTCCAGTTATTGCTGATATTAATACGAATAATGTAATGTTACAAAGAAAGAGTAAGGATAATTATAATATGTATTTAATTGCAATGTCCCTTTGTGAGATGTATAAAAAGAACAGTGAATTTTATAAAGATGTTAACTATACTATTTTTTAGATTCTTCAAATGAACTATTGAATTCACTTGAAGAAAATATAACAAATTTAGATAAGGACAATAATAAAAGATTTATGGTTAACCTTGAGTTTAGGTGCTTAGATACTAATCTATATAGAGTAAATGTTAAGGTTACTGATAGGACAACTGGGTATTATATAGAACTTAATAGCTATAAATAGGTGATTGTATAATGAATAAAAAGGATTTACATTGATAGAATCAGTTGTAGCTCTTTTTATTTTTTAATAATAGTACTTATATCATTAGACTTTTTAGTTTTTCCTTAGGTGTGAACAAAGAACTAAATAAAAGTAATTCAGATGTAATAAATGTTAATATTGCCCTTGATTTTATATCAGATAAAATAAGAACCGATAGGATACAATTAATAAATTCTTATAAAAATAATAGGATAGAGATTTTTAAGACTTCTGATGGAAGTGTTTTATATATTAAAAATGGGATATTAAGATTTAAAGTAGATTCACAACAGATTGTTCCAGATATAGAGTATGCTTATATTGAGAAAATTACGGATAGATTATATAAAGTAACAATAAAATCAAATATTGATAACATATATACTTGTTTTGTTGGTGAAGGTTATGAAAAGTAAAGGAAATATAGTAATATATTATATTTTAATTGCATTTTTACTAATTACATTAATATTTATGACGACATCTATATTGATAAGTTCTAATAGGATACAATATAGCACACTTTTATCAGAGCAGGCCCATAATAATGCTGAAGCGGGCTTAATTTATGCGTATAGAAATATTATTGAAATGGAAGGCGAAAAAGCAATAGATAGATATTTGGTATTAAATTTTGATAATAACAACAGTGTCGAACTTATTTTTAAAAATAAAAAATATGAAAAGAAGTATACTATATCTGTTAAGGGCAAATGCGGTACATATATAAAATCAATATATAGAGAGATAAGTTATAAAAATTAATTAGCAGTTATAAATATAGAAAACTTTTGTGTTAAAAATATAAATTAAAATAAAGGAGATGAAGTATGAATATTGTTCTAATTGGTATGCCAGGATGTGGTAAAACAACTTTAGGCAGAATATTGGCTCAAAAACTTGGTATACCTTTTTTGATACGGATAATATTTTAATTGAAACCTATGGAGAAACTATAGAGGAAATGTTTAAAAAGGTGAACAATACTTTAGGGACAAAGAATCAAAGGTTATTGAAAATATATCAAAAAAGAAAGATGTATTATTTCAACTGGAGGAGGCGTTGTTTTAAACTATAACAATATATTAAATTTAAGAAAAAAGGTGTGATAATATTTATAAATAGAAATTTAGATGATATAAGTAAAACCTTAAATATTGAAGGTAGACCTCTTTTAACAAATAAAGATAAATTATATGAACTTTATAGCCAAAGAATCGATTTATATAAAAAATACTGTGATTATGAAGTAGAAAACAAGGTATTAGAAGAAACGATTGATAAAATAATAGAAATATGCAAACCATATATTTAAACACATATAGAGGGAGGATAATATGACAGCAAAATTTGGACCATCAGGTAATTCAAAAAGTTTCTACGATGAGGGGTATAAATCTTCTGTAGATATGCCAAAGTGGTTAAAACAAAAGGGACTTGATGCGTATGAGTATTCCTTTGGAAGAGGTATAAACATAAGCTTTGAAACTGCTGAAAAGATAGGTAAAGAAGCTTTAGAAAATGGTATACTTCTTTCTATTCATAGCCCATACTATATAAATTTTGGTAGTTCTGATATAGAAATACAAGCTAAATCACAGGAATACTTAAGAAAAACATTAATACTTGCAGATAAAATGAAGGCAGACCGTGTAGTTTTGCATCCAGGTTCTGTTGGCAAAAATACAAGAAGAGAAGCCTTTAATAATTTTGCATCAGCAATAAAAATATCTATAGGTGTATTAAAGGAGTTAAATCTTTACGGAAAGATATTTATTTGTCCTGAAACAATGGGTAAAAGGAATCAATTAGGTACACTTGATGAAATTTTAGAAATATGCCAATTAGATGAAACATTAATACCGACAGTTGATTTTGGACACATACACGCACTTGAAGAGGTGCAATAAATTCAATAGAAGATTATGAATTTATATTTGACAGAATAGAAAAAGCATTAGGAAGCTATAGATTAGATAATTTACACTGCCACTTTAGTAGAATAGAATTTACAGAGGCCGGTGAAAAAAGCACTGGACTTTTAAGGATACTCAATATGGACCAGAATTTGACCCTTTAGCTAAAGTACTTATTAAAAGAAAAATATCACCAAGGATAATATGCGAATCCAGAGAAAATATGGCTGAAGACTCACTGGAAATGAAAAAATTTATATAGAATATCTTACTAAATTAAACTATAGTTTGCATTCTGAGCAATAATCTGCTAAAATACTATTGTTATTGTATATTAAGGGTGATATTATGAAGGTTTTAGTTGTAAATGGTCCTAATTTAAATTTATTAGGTATTAGGGAAAAGGATATTTACGGCAGTTTAAGTTATAATGATCTGTGTTCCTACATTAAAAAATGTGCAGAACAATTTAATATTGAGGTTGATATTTATCAGAGTAATGTAGAAGGGGAACTAATTAATTACATACAGGATAATTATAAACAGGCAGATGGATTGATAATAAATCCAGGTGCATATACCCACTATAGCTATGCATTGTATGACTGTATAAGATCAATAGATAAACCGACAATTGAGGTACATCTTACAAACATTTATGCAAGAGAAGAGTTTAGACAAAAATCAGTTACTGCTCCTGCTTGTATTGGAGTAATAACAGGTTTAAAAGAAGTAGGTTATAAAATAGCCTTATTGGCAATAAAAGATATAGGGGTAGCAAAAATGACTGAAAAAGATTAAAACTATTTTTAAACAAATTTGATGAATTAAATATTGATGCAGCTTTAGTTTATAAGGATGAAAATAGAAATTATTTAAGTGGCTTTACAGGAGATGATAGTTTCCTATTCATTACAAAGGAAAAGTCATACTTCATAACTGATTCAAGATATACAGAACAAGCTCAAAACGAAGTTAATTGTTTTGAAGTTTTAGAGTATAAGCCACCAATTCACGATTTTATAAAAACATTAGCTGATAAACATAATATTAAAAGACTTGGTGTAGAAGAAGACAGAATGTCTTTTTCAGATTATATTACATATAAGGAAAAACTTGAAGGAGTAGAAATAGTAAAACTTGAACAAACTATAGAAAAGATAAGAATGATAAAGGATGAAGAAGAAATAAAATTAATAGAAAAGGCGGCTAATATAGCAGATAAAGCCTTTGAACACATTTTAAATTTTATAAAACCTGGAATGACTGAAATTGAAGTTGCTTTAGAATTAGAATTTTTTATGAAAAAGATGGGTGCATCAGCTTTATCATTCCCAACTATAGTTGCATCAGGAACAAGGTCTTCATTGCCTCACGGTACAGCTTCAGAGAAAGTAATAAAAGAAGGAGAATTTATTACTCTTGATTTTGGATGCGTGTACAAAGGTTACTGTTCAGATATGACAAGAACTATAGTGCTTGGAAAAGCTAATGAAAAACAAAAAGAAATATATAACATTGTCTTAGAGGCAAATGAAGCTGCACTTAAGGCTGTAAAACCTGGAATTAGTTGTTTTGACCTTGACAAAATTGCCAGAGATATTATAGTAGAAAGAGGATATGGCGAAAGATTTGGTCACGGTTTGGGCCACGGTGTAGGAAGAGAAGTACACGAGTTACCTTTTGTTAACTATAGAAGTAAGTTTAATTTAGAAGCTGGAATGGTTATAACCGATGAACCAGGCATATATATACCTGGCTTTGGTGGAGTAAGAATAGAAGAATTAGTTCTTGTTACTGAAGATGGATATAGAGTTCTCTCAAAATCACCAAAGCATCTAATAGAACTATAGTTTATAATATAATTTAACTATAAATTTACTATGGAGGGATAATATACAATGATTACAGCAGGAGATTTCAAAAAAGGTTCAACTTTTGAGATGGATGGACAAGTTTATACTGTTATTGAATTTATGCACGTAAAACCAGGAAAGGGTGCTGCTTTTGTTAGAACAAAGCTTAAGAATGTTGTTACAGGAGCAGTTATAGAAAAATCCTTCAGCCCAACAGAAAAGTTCCCAGAAGCAGTTATAGAAAGAAAAGAAATGCAATACCTATATAACGATGGTACTCTTTACTACTTTATGGATACTCAAACTTATGATCAAGTTCCACTTAACTATGAAAAGGTTGAGGATGCAATTAAGTATTTAAAGGAAAATATGAATGCTATAATCAAGTTCTATAAGGGTGAAGCATTCTCAGTTGAACCACCAACATTTGTTGAACTTGAAGTTGTTGAAACAGAACCAGGAGTTAGAGGAGATACAGCAACTAATGCAATGAAACCTGCAACTGTAGAAACAGGTGCAACATTTATGGTTCCTCTATTCATAAATCAAGGTGATGTTATTAGAATAGATACAAGAACTGGTGAATATATGTCAAGAGTATAATGCATAATAATAATATAACAGTGGCTTCGGCCACTGTTAATTAATATATGAAGGAGGAAAAAATATGCAAAATATTAAGGAGAGGGTGGCATATCTCAAAGGATTGTCAGATGGCTTAGGTATAACTCACGAAACTAAAGAAGGAAGATTACTTATTGCTATTATTGATGTTTTAGATGATATAGCAGAATCTATCGAAATGCTTGAGGAAAATCAAAATGAGTTGGATGAGTATGTAGACGCAATTGATCAGGATTTAGCTGATGTTGAAGATGAAATTTTTGAAGACTATGATGAAGAGGACTATGATGAAGATTTTGAAGATTATGACGAATTTGATGAAAATGGCTTTGTAGAGGTAGAATGTCCAAATTGCCACGAAAAGGTTTATTTAGATAAGGATATGTTTGAAGAGGAAGATGAAGATGGAGAAATAGTGTGTCCAAACTGTGATAAACCAATATATTTTGTTGAACACTGTCATTGTGATTCTGATGAATGTGATTGTCATAAAGAATGAGGGCTATAGCCCTCTTTTTTGTGTAATAAATTCGATTATAGAAAAATATAATTTTTATTAAGAAAGGGGAGGGTAAATGAATACATATGAAAAAGAAAAAGTTGTACAGGCGTTTAAAAAAGATATATTACCAATACTAACAGAAAGAATTAGAGATGCAATATTAAAAATCAAAAACTTTGGTTATTGGGAGATTGAGGAAATAAGGCTAAGAGCAAATAAACCATTAATGATATATAAAAACAATCAGGGATATTTTTAGATGAAAATGGAGAAATAAAAGGTGAAAGAGGTCTTATAGTTACTAAGGAGGAGATAGATAAAATTTATCTGTTAATGTGTGACTATTCACTCTATACAATGGAGGAGGATATAAAACAAGGGTTTTTGACTATAAAGGGAGGACATAGAGTAGGAATTGCAGGTAAAGTTGTAAATGAAGGTGGTAAGATTAAAACTTTAAAAAATATATCCTGCCTAAATATTAGAATCGCAAAGGAAGTCAAGGGTTGTGCTATGAATTTAGCAAAATCGATTTATAGAGATGGTATTAAACATACACTTATTATTTCCCCACCTGGATGTGGTAAAACAACGATTCTAAGGGATTTAATTAGACTTTTGAGTAACGGTATAAACGAAATAGATTTATCTGGTAAAAAGGTTACAGTTATTGATGAAAGAAGTGAAATTGCATCCTGTTATTTAGGAATACCTCAAAATGATGTAGGAGTAAGAACAGATGTGCTTGATGGATGTCCTAAGGTTGAAGGACTTATGATGGCGGTTAGAACTATGTCCCCAGATGTCATTGCAGTTGATGAAATAGGAAGCATAAAGGATGCAGAAGCTATTATGGATGCAATAAATACAGGTGTGAAGGTTGTTGCAACTGCACACGGCAAAGATTTAGATGAGGTATTAAAACGTAGGGGTATCAAACTTCTTTTGAAAATGAATGTGTAGACATAGTTGTTTTTTAAGTAATAGAAATGGACCAGGTACTATAGAAAACATAATAAAAATAAACTAAGGGGGATGATAAGATGCTCAAGATTTTAGGTGGTTTAATGATTATTCTTTCAACATCAGCTATGGGATATCTGTATTCCTTTGGCTATAAGGAAAGGGTGCGACAGCTTAGGGAACTTCAATTTTGTATAAATAGTCTATCAAGTGAAATATTGTATTCTTCTAATCCCTTGTGGGTTGCACTTAATAATGTATCTAAAAATAACTCTTCGCCTTTTAAAGAGCTATTTGGTAAGATGTCTTATTATTTAAAGGAAAAAAGTTAGAGTCTATAGGTGAATGTTTTAATTTGGCCTTAAATGAGTGCAAGCATAATTTATATTTTGAAAAGGAGGATTTGGAAATATTAAATACATTTATACAAGGGCTTGGAAATAGTGACTTTGAAGGGCATAAAAAGAACTTCAATATTGTATTGAAGAAGCTTGAAGGTATTGAAAAAGAGGCAGAAGATATAAGAGAAAAGAATGAAAAGTTATATAGATATTTAGGTGTTTTAGGAGGTCTTTTGATTGTTATTATTTTAGTTTAGGAGGTGTAGAGTATGCAGATAGATTTAATTGGTATTTTAAAGATAGCTGTATTTGGAATAATATTAGCTATATTAGATAAGGTCTTAGAAAGTGTCAATAAAAAGAAATTGCAACTTTAGTTTCTATAATTGGTTTGATTATGATTTTATTAATGACAGTTACTTATATGTCCAACTTATTTAAAAGCTTGGTTGCAATGTTTCATTTATAGAGGGTGGTTAAATGGAGATCGTTCAAATTGTGCTTATGGCTTTAATAGTAGCAGTAATACTTACACTTCTTAGTAAAGAAAAAAGAAATTGCAATACAGGTAAGTATTTTATTTGGCATTGTAATCTTCTTTATGATGCTTACTAAATTTACTGTTGTAATTCAAGCAATGCAGGAAATAGCCTTAAAGGCAAATATAGATTATACCTATATAAATATAGTATTAAAAATTATAGCCATTTCTTATATTGCCTCCTTTGGAATCGAGATATGTAAAGACATTGGACAATCTTCCTTAGCATCTAAAATTGAGTTTGCTGGTAAGGTTTTGATATTAATTATGGCGATACCTATTATAATGGCGGTTATGGAAATGGTACTAAAATTATTACCGTAGGTGATTAAAATGAAATATAAATACATATTATTTTTTTAATTATATTAATGTGTATACCTATAAAAACATTGGCAATTAGTAAAGGATTTGATACTCCTGTTGTTGATTTTAAACATCTGGAGGAAACATCAAAAAATACAGCAGAGAAGCGACTATATACCTAACTTCAGTTTTAGTGAACTTGTAGAGGAATACAAAAATACGCATTCGTTAAAAGGGGTTATAAAAAGTCTTCTGGATGGATCAAAGAAATACATATTTAAAGAGATTTTAGCAAATTCAAGGCTTATGATTGAGCTTCTTTTTTAGGTATATTTTGTGCCCTCTTGAAAAATCTACAGTCATCTTTTTCAAACTCTTCAGTTTCAAAAATAGCTTTTTATGTATGTTATTTGCTTATAGTTGTTATTATAATAAAATCTTTTACACTAATTGTTGCATTGAGTAGGGACACTATAGAACAGATGATAAATTTTGTGAACTCCCTTATTCCTTCACTGATGATATTAGTTGCATCGGTAGGTGGATTTGCAACAGCTACAATGCTTGATCCAGTTATAATGCTTGTAAGTAAATTGTTTAGTGACGTAATTAAAGATTTTATACTACCATTGACTATTTTGATTGTAGCATTAAATATAGTTAACAATTTAAGTGATGACATAAAAATATCGAAACTTGTAAGGTTGCTTGAACAGACAACCCTTTGGGTACTGGGTTTTATAATGACAATTTTTGTAGCGTTTATAACAATTAGAAGTAGTACATCTGCATCAATTGATCAAGTTACTTTAAAAACAACAAAATTTATGGTGGATAGTTTTATACCTATAGTAGGCAAATCTTTATCTGATGCTGTAACCACAGTAGCAGGTTATTCTATGATTTTAAAGGATGCTATAAGTGTTGTAGGGCTTGTTGTTATGCTCAGCATATGTATCTTTCCTCTTATAAAACTAATTATATTGGCTTTTATATTTAAATTTGTTGGTGCAATAATGGGACCAATAGTAGATGGAAAGATTGTTGATTGCTTATCTTCAGTTGGAGGTGCAATAACTATATTATTCTCAAGTATATTATCTGTTGCGATTATGTTTTTTATAATTATAACAATAATCGCTTCAACTGGTAGACTTTTAATTACGGTAGGGTGATGCAGATGATTAATTTTTGAAGAGCTGGATAACTACGATTGCTACTTTAGTAATATTTCTAACAATTGTAGAATTGATACTTCCTGAGAATTCAATGAAAAAATATTCAAAGTTTGTAATAGGAGTAATTGTGATATTAAATATACTTATACCTGTGTTTAAATTGTTTGATAAAGGTTTTAATTTAGAAGCAAATATTTCTACATTTGAAAAAAGTATGAACCAATTTTAAACAATAAAGAAAATTCTTTTAAATTACAGAATGAAATGCAGCAAGCAACTATAAATGAATTTAAAGAAAAGCTTAAAGATAATATTGAAAAAGATGTATATAAAAATACTGGCAAAAAATATTAGTAGTAAGGCTTGATGTCAATATCAACTTTGGTTCAAATGAATTTGGAAATATACAATATATCGAACTAAGAAAGGAATATACTTCAGAAATAAAACCTGTTGAAAAGGTTGTTATAGGAAACAATAACAGTAATACTCGTTATGATAATAAGGATAAGGAAATTGTAAGTTACATTACGAAGTCCTATAAAATTTCTGAAGAAAATATAGTTTTGTAAAGTGAGGGATGGATATGGGTTTTAAGTTTGATTTCAAATTGAATGGAGAAAATGTTAAAAAATATATGATAAATTGTTTGATAGTTTGTTTAATAGGAATATTAATCATATTGGCAGCAAATATTTTTTCATCGGGCTATAGAAGAAATAAAAATGAAGATATAGATGCAAAACAGACTAACGGAAGTAATGTAGAGGTAACATTAGCTTCAAGTTATGAAGATAAAATAAAAGAGAGCTTATAGATATACTATCGCAGATAAAAGGTGTAGGAAGAGTAAATGTTATGGTATATTTTGAAGGGAGTACAGAATCACAACCAGCCTATAACATAAATGAAAATATTAAAACTATACAAGAGAAGGACAGTCAAGGTGGAACAAGAACGACAAACGAAACTAACAAGAGTATAAATGTTGTTATGATGAATGAAGGAAGTAGTCAAAAACCTTTTATATTAAAACAAATAAATCCATCTATTGGAGGAGTTATTGTTGTAGCAGAGAGAGCAAATGATCCAATAATTAAAGAAACTATTAAAAATGCTGTAAAAACAGTTTTGAATTTACCAGCTAATAAAGTAACAGTTGAACCAATGAAAAAATAGAGAATATAAGTGCCAGTTATTACATATAAATTATTTAGAAATAATAATTTGGGGGAGTTGAATGGAACAATTTAGAAAACAAACTGCAATAATTGCTGTGTTAGTTGTACTTATTGCCTGCTCTGCTTGGTATGCTAAAAAGTTTAATGATCAATCAAAGGGTGTTTCAAACTTATCAGAAAAACAACTCAAACTTCAAAAAGTAATTCAAATTACTTTGTAGAAGCAAGAACTGGAAGAGATAATCAATTAAGTATTCATAAGCAGGAGTTAGAAAGCATTATAAATAATAAGAATTCTTCCAAGGAAGCAATACAACAGGCTCAAGCAAAATTAATATTACTTGCTGATTGGGCAGATAAGCAAGCAAGAGTAGAACAATTAGCAAAGCAGAGAGGTTTTGAGGATGCTGTTTGTTTTATTAATGAAAATGGTGTTGAACTTTGTGTAAAGAGTGCAGAAGATTTAACAAGTGAACAGGCAGCACAGCTAATGGATGATGTTGTAAGAACAACAAGTATATCACCAACAAAAATAATAATTAAAAATCAAAAATAATAAGATTTACTAATAAAACTATTGATTTTATTTTATATTAGTTGTACACTAATATTTGAGGTAATTTGTAAATATTTAGTTTTTATATATTCGGGCTTTTAGCCCGAAAATTATTACTTTTGAAATAAACGGAGGTGGATTTAATGGGTGAAAACACAATTTATACAAATGGTATAGGAGAAGTTGTTATAGCACCTGAAGTGGTAAGTATTATAGCATCAATTGCAGCAACAGAGGTTAAGGGTGTTGTTGGAATGTATGGTGGTTTTACAGAGGAGTTTGTTGAAAAATTTGGAGTTAAGTCATCAAATAAAGGGATTAAAGTTCAAATAAATGAAGAAGGAGAAGTAGTAATTGATTTAAATTTAATAATAGAATATGGCGTGAGAATACCAGATATTGCGTTTGAAGTACAACAAAATGTAAAAGGTCAGTAGAGACTATGACAGGTCTAAAGGTTTTAGATGTTAATATTCATATACAGGCAATTAATATGCCAAAAGAAAATAAAGAAGATGAAAAGAGAAAATAAATAATACGATTGGGGGCTCATATAAATGCAATATTTTCAGCATTGTATGAGCTTCAAGTATGAAATAGGGGTGAGCAAATGAATAAATTAATAGGGAGTATTTATATATTAGTTGTTACAGCTGTTTTGTTTTTCTTATCTCAATTTCAATTGGAGTATATGATTACAACCATTTTATAAACATATTGGACAAAAATTATAATTCTGTATATACTATACTTGTACTTAGTATATTAATTTTAGTAAATTTATTTATACTATTTGAATTACTAAAATCAAATAAAAATGGCCTTCATTTAATTAAATATACTCAGAAGGAGAGATTACAATTACCTTTGAAACTATAAAATCAATTGTTTATAAAGCCGTATATCAAGTTAGGGGATTTAAGGAAATAAAAGTATTTATTAAACCGCAGGGAGAAAAAGTAAGTATACTTATTAAGGGAGTTATACTTCCAGAATTGAATATACCTCAAACGGTAGTAGAAGTTCAAAAATTGTCAAGGAGAAGGTAGAAGCTTTTGTAGAAATACCTGTTGAGGAAGTTAAGGTGGTTGTTGAGAATTTATCAACAACTGCGAGGCTTCGCTAAAGGAGCGATTAAATTATGAACAAAGAACAAATAATTAAATATATATTAGAAAACAAGGGTAAGATAATTGGTGTGTCTATAGGTTTGGTATTTTCTATACTTGTTCTATTGATAGGTTTTTTAAAACAGTGTTTATTGTATTTTGTGTACTTTTAGGTTATTATATTGGAAATAAGGTAGATAGAAAAGAAGATATTATAGAAACAATTGAAAAAATAATACCAAACGAATGGAAGTAATGGAGGAGTGTATATGAGCAGAAAAGCAGCAAGAGAACTGGCTATGAAATTGTTATTTCAGATGGAATTAACTAAGGAGTCAGCAGTAGAAACAATAAATAAAATCAATGAATTAGATGAGTATAAAAATCTACAGGATCAATTAGAATATATTGAAGATTGTGTTAAAGGAATAGAAAATAATAGAGAAAAAATAGATGAGTACATAGAAAAATATTCAAAGGGCTGGAAAATAAACAGAATTGCAAAGGTAGACTTGGCTATTATGAGACTTGCGGTATATGAAATGCTTCATAGACAAGATGTACCTAATCCATCTGCAATAGATGAGGCAGTTGAATTAGCTAAGAAATATGGTGGTGACAATTCGCCAGCCTTTGTAAACGGTATTTTAGGAAGCGTTATTAAGGAGCTTAGAGATGAGTAGAGTGCTTGGAATAGATACCAGTAATTATACTACTTCAATATGTGTGGTTGAAAATAATAAAGTTGTTTTTGATAAACGAAAAATTTTATATGTAGAAAAGGGAAAAAGGGGCTTAAGACAATCAGAAGCCCTTTTTCAACACATAAAAAATATTCCAGATTTACTTGATGAAGGATATGTTTCAAATATTGATGCAATATGTGTAAGTACAAGGCCAAGACCCTATGAGAGTTCATATATGCCTGTATTTAAGGCTGGTGAATCAATTGCAAAATCAATATCAAATGTATTAAAAATTCCTTGTTATGAAACAACACATCAAGAAGGGCATATTGAAGCTGCAAAATATTCAATAGGGTTTGATGAAGATGAGTTCATTGCAATTCATATTTCAGGGGAACGTCTGAAATATTATTATGTGATAGTATAAAAACTCCTTCAATTAAACTAATTGGAGGGACAAAGGATATTAGCATTGGGCAATTTATAGATAGAGTAGGTGTAGCCCTCGGTTTTGATTTTCCAGCAGGTAAATATATCGATGATTTGGCTGTTAGTACAGAATATAGCGATTTAATTATTCCTTCAAAGGTAGAAGGTTTTTGTTTTAACCTCTCAGGACAGGAAACTAAGGCATTAGGCTTTATAGAGAAAGGCTATTCAAAAATGAGATAGCATTGGCTGCAATGAAATGTGCTCTTAAAACATTGGAGAAGGTTATAAATAATATCATTAAATCTTATAATAGAAAAATATTACTATTTGGAGGAGTTGCCTCCAGTAAATTTATAAGCAAATTTTTAATGGAAAAGTATAAGGGATTGGTTTATATATCTAAACCTGAATATGCGTTAGACAATGCTATTGGTGTGGCTTTAATAGGACAAAAAGGTTAAATTTCAATAGGAGAGATAAGGATGAGTAATAATACCTTAACTGTAACAGAATTAAATTTATATATAAAGGATATTATTGAAAACAATATCCAGCTTTCTAACATAGTGGTTAAAGGTGAAATATCAAATTTTAAACACCATAGTTCAGGACATATGTACTTTACCTTAAAGGACAACGATAGCAAAATAAAATGTGTAATGTTTAAGGGGTATAATTCATACTTAAAAATAAAATTAGAAGATGGTATGAAGGTTTTAGCTAAGGGATACGTGTCTGTCTATGAAAGGGATGGAGTATATCAGTTGTATTGTACAGACATAAAAAGGATGGATTAGGTGATTTGTATTTAGCCTACGAAGAACTTAAGAAGAAATTAGAAAAAGAGGGTCTGTTTGATGAGGAACACAAAAACCTCTTCCATTATTACCAAAAAGAATAGGAGTAGCAACTTCCAGTACGGGAGCTGTTATAAGAGATATTATTAATGTTGCAACCCGTAGATTTTGTAATGTCGATATACTTTTGTATCCTGTAAAGGTTCAGGGGAAGGAGCTGCTAGAACAATCGTAGAAGCAATTGAATATTTTAACATAAGAGATGATGTAGATGTTATAATAATTGGAAGAGGCGGAGGTTCTATTGAGGAGCTTTGGGCATTTAATGAAGAGGTTGTTGCAAGAGCTATTTATAATAGTAAAATACCGATAGTTTCGGCTGTAGGTCACGAAACAGATTTTACAATAGCGGATTTTGTTGCAGACATAAGGGCATCAACTCCCTCTCACGCAGCAGAAATTGTGGTTCCTTCCTATTCAGAATTAGTGTATAAAATAACAAGTTTAAAAACAAATTTATATAATTGTGTAAATAGTAGAATAAAAAAGAAAAGATATTATTAGAAAATCTTACATCTAAAATAAAATTAAATTCACCACAAAATAAAATAAATATTAACTATCAATATTTAGACAATTTAAGAGATAAATTAATTAATACTACAGGTACGAATATATTAAAGAAAAAACATAAACTGATGCTTACTGTTCAAAAATTAGATGGTTTAAGCCCTTTAAAGTCAATCAGTAGAGGTTTTGCTGCTGTTGTTAAAGAAGAAAAGTTAATAAAAAGTATAGAGCAGGTTAAAAAAGATGATATAATAGAAGTATATTTAGAGGATGGAAAATTAGATTGTATAATTAAGGAAAAGTCGGAGGTTAGACTATGGCAAGAGTAAAGAAGGATGAGTTAACTTTTGAAGAAGCAATAAAGAGGCTTGAAGAAATTGTTTATGAAATTGAGGATAAAGATTTAAGTTTAGAAGATACGATTGTAAAATTTAAGGAAGGAATGGAGTTAGCAAATTTGTGTAATAAAAAATTAGATGAAGCAGAAAGAAAAATTAATGTTCTTCTAAAGGGTGAAAATCAGGAACTTATAGAACAGAACTTTACCGTTGAGGTGGAAAATGATGCATTTTAAAGAGCAGTTAAAAGCAAAACAGCAATTGATTAATGCAAGATTGACTGAGTTATTAGATAGTTCAAACATACCTAAAGTAATTTATGAACCAATGAAATATAGTGTTGATGCTGGTGGAAAAAGGATAAGGCCCATTTTAACAATGGTAATTACAGAGGCTTTAGGTGGAAACGTAAAGGATGCTATAGATTTTGGATGTGCAATTGAGTTTATACATACTTATTCCTTAATACACGATGATTTACCAGCGATGGATAATGATGATTACAGGCGGGAAAACCAACAAATCACAGAGTTTTTGGTGATGCTATTGCTATACTTGCAGGAGATGCTCTGTTAAATTTTGCATTTGAAGTACTTTCGCAAAAGTTACAAGAAAATAATAATATGTTATATATAAAGGCTGTTAATGAAATAGTTAAAGCTTCGGGATCAAGAGGAATGGTTGCAGGGCAAGCGATTGATATAAAAAGTGAAAATAAGCAGTTAAATCTTGAAGAACTCTATACTATGCATAAATTAAAAACTGGTGCTTTAATAGAGGCAGCGTGTGTAGCTGCAACGTATATTTCAAATAGAGAAGACAGAATTTTAGATATAAGAGAATTTAGCAAACATTTAGGTGTAGCATTTCAAATTGTTGATGACATTTTGGATTTTATAGGAGATGAAAAGAAACTTGGTAAAACTGTAGGAAAAGATAAAGAAGCAAATAAGGCTACATATGTAACAATATTAGGCCTTGAGGAAGCAAAAAAGAGCACAAGAGCATACACAAAAGGCAATAGCATTAGCTAATAATATAGATAAAAGCGGTTTTTAACAAAGTTAACAGAATACCTATTAATAAGAGAAAATTAACCTGTTTAACTTAATTCCAAACTTGTATAAAAATTATATTGTATGTATGATATAATTATGATACAATAACATTCTGCTTAGGGTGGTGCAGTATTCTAGTCAGCTTAGTCCATTCTGAAGGCGGGGCTAAAAATCCGCCAAAGGGCACATCGATGAAGTTCCTTGTGCTGGCTCGCTACGCCCAGTAGTGGGTTGGTACTGGGAGTAAGGGGGATGGGGCGACCGCAATGGCATGCGTAATCGACCCTACCTCCGCGGAGACCCTAACTTGTGGAATCCTGAGGTTCTATGATTAGGGATTAAACCTGCATCGTGGTTGAAGCTGCGTGCAGTGTAGCCTGCCTTGAGCGAGTGTGGTGGAGGGTAGATCAGACTTAATGGTGAAGGGCCCTCACTATTAAGTTATTGCTACAGGAAACCACATTTGCAAAAGAGGCTAGGAATGGATGATGCTGTTGAGGAAAACTCCTAGACTGTTCCATTGGAGGCAATTGTGGGATTGCAGTGTGGACTAAGTGGTAATCCAGCCCCATATACGGCAACGATATGGGTTTTTGGTTAAAGGGAAACCGCCAAAATGGCGACGTTTTGGCCCAAAAACGGGAAATCCTGCTGGACCTAAGCCGCAAACTTAACCTCAATTGCTACCACCCTAATACATAAAAGGTGGTAATTATGGGTAAAAAAATAAACAAATTAAATTGCATAAAAAGAAAACGAGCGACAAAAATGCAAATAT
The DNA here is from genome assembly GCF_028622835.1 of Caloramator sp. mosi_1. Taxonomy (GTDB): domain Bacteria; phylum Bacillota; class Clostridia; order Clostridiales; family Caloramatoraceae; genus Thermobrachium. The sequence continues at coordinate 2,113,681 of NZ_CP117677.1, forward strand.
TAAATGGATAGTTTTAATCATTATTTGGACATTTGTTATATCAGCAAGTATAAGCTTTGTATCAAATTCTCTACTTAGCGGTGTGGGAATTTTTTTGCTTTTTCGTATTAATATCAATCATATTTGTAGGTATTATTTTTGATATAATAGGTGTTGCAGTAACTGCAGCAGAAGAAGCTCCATTTCACTCACTTGCGTCAAGGAAGGTAAAAGGAGCTAAGACAGCAGTGAAACTTATAAGAAATGCGGATAAAGTATCAAACTTTTGTAACGATGTTATAGGTGATATCTGTGGAGTTGTTAGCGGTGCTGCAGGTGCAATTATTATATCAAAATTAATATCTAAGGGCTTTTTAATAATCAAACAATTTTGGGACTGCTTGTGAGTGCATCAATTGCTTCGCTGACTGTCGGAGGAAAGGCTTTAGGAAAAACTTTGCAATGACACAAAGTAACAACATTGTATACAAAACAGCTTGGATTATAGAAACTATAAAATTAAATAGAAAATAGGGTGAAAATATGAGGTATTTAGAAAGAATAAATGAACCGAGCGATATAAAAAAGTTATCTGTAAATGAACTTAATTTATTGTCGGACGAATTAAGGCAATTTTTAATAGATACAGTATCTAAGACGGGTGGACATTTAGCTTCAAACTTAGGAGTGATTGAGCTTACATTAGCTTTATTTTATGTGTTTAATTTTGATAAAGATAGAATAGTTTGGGATGTAGGGCATCAAACCTATGTACATAAAATAATAACAGGTAGAAAGAATAGATTTCACACTCTTAGAAAATATGAAGGAATTAGCGGATTTCCAAAGCCGACTGAGAGTGTTTACGACCATTTTGTAACGGGGCATAGTAGTACTTCAATTTCAGCAGCCCTTGGAATGGCAAGAGCAAGAGATTTAAAGGGCGAAAAACATAATGTCATTGCAGTTATAGGTGATGGTGCATTGACAGGTGGTATGGCCTTTGAGGCTTTAAATGATGCTGGAAGCTCAAAACCAATTTGATTGTTGTATTAAATGATAATGAAATGTCTATATCTCAAAATGTTGGCAGTCTTTCTTGCTATTTAAGTAAGTTAAGAACAGCTCCAGCCTATATAAATTTTAGAGATGAAATAGAACAACTAATTAAAAAATACCAGCATTAGGAAATAATTTATATAAGTCGGCGGAGAAATTTAAGGATGGTTTAAAACATCTTGTAGTCCAAGGTATGCTATTTGAAGAATTAGGTTTTAAATATTTAGGACCTATTGATGGGCATAATATAGAGGTTTTAACAGATGTATTAAAAAGAGCACAGATGATAAAAGGACCTGTTATAGTTCACGTAATAACAAAAAAGGTAAGGGTTATCAATATGCTGAAGAAAATCCAGAAATTTTTCACGGTATTGATGCCTTTGAAATAGAAACAGGTGAAAGATTAGCTAATAAAAAGTGACTTATTCAAAAGTATTTGGAGAAGAAATAATAAAGGAAGCACAAAATAACGATAGATTGATTGCTATAACTGCTGCAATGCCCGATGGAACAGGTTTATCGGAATTTTCTAATATGTTTCCTAAACGTTTTTTGATGTTGGCATTGCAGAACAACACGCTGCAACAATGGCGGCAGGACTTGCAAAAGAAGGATTTAAGCCAGTTTTTGCTGTTTATTCCACATTTCTACAAAGAGCCTTTGATCAAGTAATACACGATATATGTATTCAGAAGCTTCCAGTAATTCTTGCTATAGATAGAGCAGGAATTGTTGGAGAAGATGGAGAGACCCATCAGGGTGTATTTGATTTATCGTATTTAAGATTTATTCCAAATTTAACTATACTATCGCCAAAGGATTTAAATGAATTTAGATATATGCTGCGATGGTGTTTTAAACAAAATCATCCTGTAGCAATTAGATATCCTCGTGGAGGAGATTTGGATATAAAATTTGATAAATATGATGATATAATTCAAGGTAAATGGGAAAGATTATTAGTAGGTAATAAAGTTGCAATACTTGCTACAGGTAAGATGGTTCAGCATTCAATGAAGGCTTCTATAAAATTAAGAAACAGTGGAATTGATGTTGAACTTATAAACTGTAGATTTATAAAACCACTTGATAAATCAATGATAGATAGTCTAATCGATAAAACAAAGTTTATATTTACAGTTGAAGACAATGTTTTATATGGTGGTTTTGGTTCGGCTGTTAATGAATATTTAATTAATAAAAATTATAAAGGTAAAGTTGTTAATATAGCTTTTCCAGATGAGTTTATACCTCACGGTAGTGTTGATATACTTTACAAAAATATGGTTTAGATTCTGAAGGAATCTATAATACAATAATAAAAAACATTGACTAAGAGGAGAGAAAGATGGCGGATAAGGAAAGAATTGATGTCTTGTTAGTTGAAAAAGGTTTTTTCGATTCAAGGGAAAAGGCAAGAAAAAATATTATGGCTGGTCTTGTTTTTGTAAATAATCAAAGAGTTGACAAACCAGGTGAAAAAATCAATGTTGATTCGCAGATAATAGTAAAAGGACAAGCAATTCCTTATGTAAGTAGAGGAGGATTAAAACTTGAAAAGGCTATAAAGGGCTTCAATATTGATCTTAATAATAAAGTAGCAATGGATGTTGGAGCTTCAACAGGTGGATTTACTGATTGTATGTTGAAAAATGGTGCAGTAAGAGTTTATGCAATTGATGTTGGTTATGGACAAATGGCTTGGGAATTAAGAAATGACAAAAGGGTAGTATGTATGGAGAGGACTAATATTAGATATGTTAAAAAAGAGGATATAGGAGAGCCAGTTGATTTTACATCAATAGACGTGTCCTTTATTTCTTTAAAACTTGTATTGCCTGTGGTAAAAGAACTTTCAAAGGAAGAAGCAGAAGTTGTATGCTTAATAAAACCACAGTTTGAAGCAGGAAGAGAAAAAGTAGGTAAAAAGGTGTGGTGAGAGACAAAGAGGTCCACATTGAAGTTATAAAATCCGTATTAGAATTTGCTGCTACTTTAGGTTATTCAATAAAAGGCTTGACTTTTTCGCCAATAAAGGGGCCAGAAGGTAATATAGAATATTTAGCGTATTTAATTAATAAAAAAGATGAAGGTTTAATAGAAGATAAAATAATTCAAGATGTTGTAGAAGAAGCACATAAATCCTTAAATGCTTAGAAGGAAAAGAGTATTATGTGTTGAATTTTATTAAATAGGGAGAGAATTATGTTAAAGGTTGGGATTTTTGTTAATAGAGAAAAGGATGAGGGTTTTGCAATTACTAAAGAGATAATTAATTGGCTTTTAATTAATGAATTTATTGTTTATATACCGTATGATTTAAAAATAAGACATTCTAATCTTAATATAGTTACAAAAGATTTGATGTATAGTGAGTCGGACTTTATTATTGTTTTAGGTGGAGATGGAACAATATTAGGAATAGCAAGAGGTTTGACAAAATATGATACACCTATTTTGGGGGTAAACCTTGGAAATTTAGGATTTATAACTGAAGTTGAAATTAAAGATATTTATACTTCATTAGAAAGTATTAAAAATGGAAACTACAGTATTGAAGAGAGAATGATGATTCAGGCAGATGTTTATAGAGATAAAACTATTATAAACACGCTTTACGCATTAAATGATGTATGCATTACAAGGGGACACTTATTAAAACTTGTTAAGCTAAATGCCTATGTTGGAAAAAATTTCATAGATAAATATAATGCCGATGGATTACTTATATCGACACCTACAGGTTCGACTGCTTATTCACTCTCTGCTGGTGGTCCAATAGTGAGTCCTACTATGAGTTTAATGTTAATTACACCAATTTGCCCTCATTCATTAAAATCAAGAACTATTGTTGTATCAGATAAGGATGATATAATAATAGAGGTAAGTGAGCATCAAAACGGAGAAGTTTATTTAACTGCTGATGGTCAAGAAGTATTTAAATTATTACCAAAAGACAAGATTCATTTAATTAAAGCTCAATGTTCTTTGAAATTAATAAAAACTACAAATAGGTCATTTTATGACATATTAAGAAGTAAATTAAAAGATAGATAATTGGGAAGAGAGGGAACATATGAAGATTTCAAGACACGCAAAAATTCTTGAAATAATTAATAATAAGGAAATTGAAACGCAAGAGGAATTAGTTGATGAATTACGTAAAATAGGAATGGATGTTACTCAAGCTACAGTTTCAAGGGATATCAAGGAGTTAAAGCTAATAAAGGTTTTAACTAAGGATGGAAAATATAAATATGCATCTATGGCACAGGGAGATAATTACTTAACTGAAAAGCTTGTTAGCATTTTTTCACAAACAGTTTTAACAATTGATTATGTAAACAATATGATTGTTTTAAAGACATTATCAGGTTCAACCTCTGCAGCTGCTGAAGCTATAGATACGTTAAGATGGGATGGAATAGTTGGTACTATTGCAGGAGATAATACTATTTTTGTAATGGCAAGGTCAAATGAAAAGGCAGAAGAATTAGTTGCTAAATTTAGAAGACTAATAAATGAATAAGGGGGCATAATATGCTTCTTAAACTAAGGATAAAAAATTTTGCTTTAATAGACGAGTTAGAATTGGATTTTTCTAATGGATTTAATGTCTTAACAGGAGAAACAGGTGCTGGAAAATCAATTTTAATAGATTCTGTGAGCTTTTTAGTGGGTGAAAAATTTAACAAAGAGATAATTCGTACAGGTTGTGATTATGCATATGTTGAGGGAATTTTTGAGATCAAAAATGATAATATAAGTAGTTTATTGTTTGAGAATGGCATAGATAGTGACGATTATTTGGTACTTGCCAGGAGATTAATCAAAATAATAAAAGCATAATAAGAGTTAACGGCAGAACAACAAGTTTATCTTTTATAAGAGAAATTAGTAAGTATTTAATAGATATACACGGTCAGCACGAACATCAATCCCTTTTAGATGAAACTAAGCACATAGATATATTAGATTCGTTTTGTGGAGAAGATTTTAAAAAATCAAATTTACCTATAAAGAAATGTTCGATAAATTAAAATCAATAGAGAAGGAAATAGAAAAATTAACCCAAGATGAACAATTAAGGCTTAGAAAGATTGATTTATTAAAATTTCAAGTCCAGGAAATAAGTGATGCTCAACTTAAAGAAGGAGAAGAAGAGGATTTAATTCAAAGAAGAGACATTTTAAAAAATGCTGAAAAAATATTTGCTTGTTTAAATACAGCTTACCAAAAATTTATAGTAGTGAAGATTATGAGAGTGCATTTGATTCTATAGGTTCTGCAATGGTGAGTTTAGAACAGGTTGCACATTATGATGAGAAATTAAATAGCATAAAAGTTTCATTAGAAGAAGTGTATTATAAATTAGAAGATGCAGTAGAGTCTATAAGAGATTTTAAAGATAAAATAGAATACAACGATGACGAACTTAATGAAATAGAAAATAGATTAGATTTAATAGGCAAGCTTAAAAGAAAATATGGCAAGGATATTAAAGAAATTTTGCATTATTATGAAGCTATTAAAGCTGAATTAGAAATTTTAGAAAAGAGTGATGAAACTTTAGAAGAATTAAAAGTTGAGCATAATAAAATAATAGATGAATTACAAATTTTAGCTAATAAAATTTCGTCTATTAGAAAAGAGACAGCCATTAAGCTTAAGGAAAAAATAGAATCTGAATTAAAATATTTGGGAATGGAAAAGGCTGTTTTTGCTGTTGAGGTAATAGAAAAAGAAAAGTTTGACAACAATGGTAGAGATGAAGTAAAATTTATGATATCTTCTAATATAGGAGAGCCTTTAAAACCTTTACATAAAGTTGCTTCGGGTGGAGAAATATCAAGAATTATGTTGGCTATAAAAAGTGTTGTGGCAGATGTTGACAGTATTCCAATATTAATATTTGATGAAATAGACACAGGTATAAGTGGCAGAACTGCACAGAGTGTAGCTGAAAAAATGGTGCTTATATCAAAAAACACCAAATTCTATGTGTAACTCATCTTCCACAAATTGCATCAATGGGAGACAAGCATTTTAAAATTCAAAAGATAGTAGATAATAATAAAACTATTACGTTAGTTAATGACTTACAAAATCACGAAAGAATTGATGAACTTGCAAGAATGCTTGGAGGAGCAATTGTAACAGAACTTACAAAGACAAATGCAAAGGAAATATTAGATTTAGCAGAACAACTTAAAAATCAAATAAGGCATTAAAGGACTTTTCAAGTCCTTTTTACTTTTGAATTTAATTTTGTAAATTATTTAATTTAAAATGTAATACTTTTTAATTAAACATAACCTTACAAATAAAGTGTATGATGTATAAGTTTCATTCTTTATTATAGTATATATGGACATAAAAAGGTTAACTTAGAATTAAAGAAAGGAAGGTGGAGTTATAAAGAATGGCAGAGGAGTGATAAAATGAAAAATAGAGTATTTAAACCAGCAAAATTAATGCTGTTTATTATATTAATATTATTTACATTTTTAATAAATTATATAAATAAAATTCCTTCTTCAATTAATGTTACAAGAGATATAAATGATATTGAATTGTCAAAAGGCAAAATAATTAAACTTACCTCGAAGGATTTTGAATACGTAAGTACTCAAAACAAAAGTACTATTAGAGGTTACATTAAACTTTTGGAGTAGTACCAATAAAAGAAGTAACTATTAATTTTAACAAAGATAGAAGGGTTTATGCTGGAGGTCATTCTATAGGAGTTAAACTTTATACTGAAGGCATATTAGTTGTTGGCTTTTCTGATATAGAAACAAATAGCGGTAAAAAACAAAGTCCAGCAGTTTTATCTAATATCCAAATAGGAGATATGATTACTGAAATAAATGGTAAAAAGTTTACAATATCAAGGATATGTCTGAAGAAATATCAAAATCTAATGGAAACTCTTTAGATTTAAAAATTAAAAGAAAAGATAAATATATTAATGTTTCTGTAAATCCAGTGTTGAATAAAAATAATCAATATAAATTAGGTATGTGGGTAAGAGATTCCACATCAGGAATAGGAACATTAACTTTTATTGACCCTAAACTTAAAAAGTATGCGGCATTAGGTCATCCTATCAATGATATAGATACAGGCCAGCTTCTTGTAGTTAGAGAAGGAAATATATATAAATCTAAAATTATTGATATAACAAAGGGTGAAAAGGGAAAACCAGGTGAGCTTAGAGGAGCTTTCAATGAAGAAGATAAATTAGGAGACTTAACAAAAACACTATCTGTGGTATATATGGTAGTATAAAAAATTTAAATGACTTTATAAAACCTGATACTAAACAATATACTATAGCAAGTCAAAATGAAATTAAAGAAGGCCCTGCAAAAATTTTAGTAGAAGTTGACGATGCTGTCAGAGAATATAGTATTAATATTGAAAAGGTTAATAAACAAAATTCTCCAAATTCAAAAAGTATGGTAATAAGGATTACTGACAAAAATTTAATAGAAAAGACAGGAGGAATTGTTCAGGGTATGAGTGGTAGCCCAGTTATACAGGATGATAAGTTAGTTGGAGCAGTGACTCACGTTTTTATAAATAGACCTGATATGGGATATGCAATTTATGCTGAATGGATGTATGAAGAGTTAAAAGATGACTTTTAATGAAGAAAGCTGCAATCTGCAGCTTTCTTCATTAAAAATTTATTTTCTTAGAAGGAAATCTAATATATTTGTCGAATAACATTAATAGAATATTAATTTGGATAAGGCGGGTAGGGGAGGTTCAAATATGAATGGTGAAAAAATTAAAATTGTAATTGCAGATGATAATAAGGAGTTTTCAACAATTTTACACGAGTATTTAAAGACACAAGAAGACTTTGAGGTTTTAGGTGTTGCAAAGGATGGTATAGAAGCTGTAGACTTGGTACAAAAACAAACCCAGATGTTTTGGTATTAGATATAATAATGCCTCATTTAGATGGTCTTGGTGTTTTAGAAAAAATTAATTCTTTTGAAGATAGCAAGATTCCAAAGGTAATAGTTTTATCAGCTGTTGGACAGGATAAAATAACACAAAGAGCAATAAATTTAGGTGCAGAATATTATGTAGTTAAACCCTTTGATATGGAAATATTCTCAAAGAGAATTAGACAAATGTTCAATCAAGGTGTAGTAGAAACAAGCAAAAAGTTACTTTTGTTAGAACTGAACCAACTATAACAAAAATTAATACTTCAAATAATTTAGAAGCTGAGATAACAAATATAATACACGAAATAGGTGTACCAGCACATATAAAGGGATATATGTACTTAAGAGATGCAATCCAAATGGTAGTTAATGATATTGAACTTTTAAGTGCAATAACAAAGGAGTTGTATCCATCAATAGCCAGAAAATACAATACTACACCAAGTAGAGTAGAAAGAGCAATAAGACACGCTATAGAGGTTGCTTGGGCAAGAGGACAAGTAGAGACTATAAATAAAATATTTGGATATACTATTCATAATGATAAAGGAAAGCCAACTAATAGTGAATTTATTGCTATGATTGCGGACAAATTAAGACTTAAACAAAAATTAGGTTAAAAATAATCCATTTAAATGGATTATTTTTTTAAAGGAGTGATTTAATGTTTAAAGAAAAGACTTTAAAAAGTAACTATTTATTTAATGGAAAAGTGATAAATTTAAGAATTGATGAGGTTAAGACCTGCTCTAATAGAATATCAACCAGAGAAATAGTTGAACATAATGGTGGAGTAGGAATAGTGGCAGTTCAAGAAGATAATGTACTTCTTGTTAGACAATATAGAAGACCCTTTGATGAAATAATTTATGAAATTCCTGCTGGTAAGCTTGAAAAGGGTGAAGAACCATTAAATTGTGCTTTTAGAGAGTTAGAAGAGGAAACAGGCTTTAAAGCTTTAGATATGAAGTTGATGACATCAATATATACGTCACCTGGATTTTGTACAGAGAAGCTATACATCTATTTTTGCGATAAAATGATAAAGACAAAAACCAATTTCGATGAAGATGAATACTTAGAACTAATTAAAGTTCCAATTTCAGAAGCAAAAAGGATGATATTAGATGGCACAATAAAGGATGCAAAATCAATAATAGGTATATTATTGTTAGATGATTTTATTAATAAGTAAAGAATATTTTATAGTACCTCCTCATATATTTAAATTAGACAAAAGAGGAGGTGTATTTTTATGCCAACAATTAATAAATCAAGTTTTTTTCTAAGCATTTAAAGGAAAATTTTTTATTATATTTTTGTAACATTATTTTTGCTATAGGTTTATCAGTTGGAGCTTTTATGGCTAAGGCATTAGATTCAAACAGTAAACAAAGTGTATTAGTCTATATAAACAATTTTTTTCAAATAATATCAAATGAAAATATTGATAATGTATCTATTTTCTTAAGGTCAATAAAAAATAATGGACAAACTCTATTATTAATATTACTACTTTGCATTACTTATATAGGTGTGCCTTTAATTTTTATTTTTGATTCCTTTAAGGGGTTTATTTTAGGATTTACGATAGCCTTTATTTTACAAACTATGGGGGCTAAAGGGTTATTATTCTTATTTACAGCAGTCATTCCTCAAAATATTATATATGTCCCTTGTTTAATTATTGCTTCTGCTATAGCAATTGAACACGGATTTTGGACATTTAAGAAAAGTCTACAGAAAAATAGTTTTTTAGGTAAAAAAATGGATTATTAGATATATTTTTAATATTTATGTTTTTATTTTTGATAATGTTTATAGGAAGTTTATATGAGTCATTTTTAGTGCCATTTATATTAAAAAGTCTGTCTGGTTATTTAATTATACAATAGGGTGAACTTTATGAATAGAATTGAAAAATTTGTGATAAATTTTACAATAGTTCTATTTTTAATTTTACTTTTTACATTTTTTTAGAACTCTAAACAGTATAATTGATTTAAAACCAGAGGGTGATGCAAAACTTGTAATGTATAATATTGATAAAAATTCAAATAAAATTTTTCATTTAAAGCTATTAATTAGAAGTATTTTTTTCGATAATATAATGAAGGAATTTTAAAAAAATGTAGAATTAATAAGATATAATATATATACAAAGGGGTACTGCAAATGAATGAGTTAGTTAAAGATTTTATTAATGAAATAGCATTAACTAAATCTTTAAGCCAAAATACAATTGAAAGTTATAGTAGAGATCTACAACAATTTTTAGAATATCTTAAAAATGAAGGATTAGATTATAAGAATGTAAAGAGAACAAATATTATAGCTTATATATTGTACCTACAAAAACAAGGGAAAGCTACTTCCTCAATTTTAAGGAGTTTGGCAACACTTCGTTCCTTTTATAAACAAAACATTTTAAAAGGAGTAATAGATCAAGATCCAACTATCGATATAGAAGCACCTAAGGTTGAAAAAAACTTCCAGAAATATTAACCATAGATGAGGTTGAGACGCTTCTTGCGATGCCAAATGAAGGTGAGCCTAAGGGTGCAAGAGATAAGGCAATGCTTGAAATTCTATATGCAACAGGTATTAGAGTAACAGAACTTATAAATTTAAATGTAGATGATGTAAATATGCTTTTAGGATATGTTAAGTGTAATGGTTCAAAGGAGAGAATAGTTCCAATTGGAAAACTTGCAATTGAAGCATTGACAAATTATATAGAAAAATATAGATACACTTTCATTAAAAATAATGAAGAGAATGCTTTGTTTTTAAATCACAGAGGAGAAAGATTGACCAGACAAGGATTTTGGAAAGTTATAAAATATTATGCAAAATTAGCAAACATAAATAAAGAAATAACCCCTCATACATTAAGGCATTCATTTGCAGCTCACTTGATTGAAAATGGAGCAGATTTGCGTTCTGTTCAACAAATGTTAGGACACTCAGATATTTCAACAACACAGATGTATGCTGAACTATTAAAAAACAAAATTAGTGATGTGTATAAAAATCACATCCAAGAGCATAAAGTATAAAGTGAAATGAGAAAAATACACCTTATGAAAGATTTCTTGCAAATAATCTTTCTTTAAGGTGTATTTTTATTAAGTTTTAGTAAACTTAAGTGTTTAAAGTCTTTTCTTTTTGAAAAAATAAGTTATAATAAAAATCCCAAGATTATTAAGAAAATTATTAAAACAAGAGGTGATTTTATGGTTAATAGGGTTACATTAGTTGTACTTGATAGTGTAGGAATTGGGGAGTTACCAGATGCACACGAATACAATGATGAAGGAAGTAATACACTTGGTAATATTGCAAAAGAGATAAAAGGTTTTGAACTACCTAATTTGCAAAAGCTTGGCTTGGGTTATATAGATGGGGTTAGTGAATACAAAGAGAAGAGAATGTAATTGGTTGCTATGGTAGATCACTTGAGATGTCAAAGGGTAAAGACACCACTACAGGACACTGGGAAATATCTGGATTAATTTTGGAAAAAGCATTTCCAACCTATCCAAATGGTTTTCCAAAAGAGATAATTGAGGAATTTGAAAGTAAAATAGGAAGAAAGGTAATAGGTAATAAGCCTGCATCAGGAACTGCTATTATTCAAGAATTAGGAGATGAACACGTTAAAACTGGTTATCCAATAGTTTATACATCAGCAGATAGTGTTTTCCAAATTGCAGCTCACGAAGAGGTAATACCATTAGAAGAACTATATAGAATGTGCCAAATTGCAAGAGATATGCTAAAGGATGAGCACGGAGTAGGAAGAGTAATAGCAAGACCATTCATTGGAACAAGTGGAAATTACAAAAGAACGCCAAACAGAAGAGATTTTTCAATGAAGCCTTTTAAGAAGACATTACTAAACTATATAGCTGAAAATGGTATGGATGTTTGTGCAGTAGGCAAAATTGAAGATATATTTGGTGGATATGGTATAACTAAGGCTGTACATACAAAAATAATATGGATGGGGTAGATAAAACTATTGACTATTTAAAGGATGATAGTAAGGGTTTAATTTTTACAAATTTAGTTGACTTCGATATGGTTTATGGACATAGAAATGACGTAGAGGGTTATGCAAAAGCATTAAAGGAGTTTGATGCAAGAATACCTGAATTAATAAATAATTTAAGAGATGATGATGTTCTTATAATTACAGCTGATCACGGATGTGATCCAACAACTCCAAGTACAGACCATTCACGTGAATATATACCAATTTTTGTATATGGAAAGGCTATTAAGCAAAACGTAAATATAGGTACAAGAAAATCCTTTGCAGATATTGGTAAGACAATTGCAGATCTTCTTAATGTAAAAGCTGATATAGCAGGAGAGAGCTTTGCAAAGGAAATCTTAAAATAACAGGAGGAATATATATGACATATATGCAAAAATTAAACGCAGCTTGTCAATATATAAAAGATAAGATAAAGGATGAACCTAAAGTTGCAATAATTTTAGGTTCAGGTCTTGGTAGTTTAGCAGATGAAGTTACAAACAGAATAGAGTTAAATTACAACGAAATACCAAACTTCCCTATATCAACAGTAGAGGGGCACGCGGGTAAGTTTATATATGGAGATCTTAAAGGCAAAAAGTAATTATGATGCAGGGAAGATTTCATTTTTATGAAGGATATGATATGAATACAGTAACATTCCCAATAAGGGTTCTAAAGTTATTAGGTGTGGAGAAATTAATAGTTACAAATGCAGCAGGTGGAGTAAATACAGGATTTAAGCCTGGAGATTTAATGATAATAAATGACCATATTAATTTTTCTGGAACAAACCCATTAATAGGGCCTAACCTTAAGGATTTTGGACCAAGATTTCCTGATATGTCAAGTGCATATTGTAAAGAATTAATAAATACAGCAAAGGATGTTGCAAAGGATTTAGGAATTGAATTAAAAGAAGGTGTTTATTTTATGATGACAGGGCCATCCTATGAAACACCTGCAGAAATTAGGATGATTAGAATATTAGGCGGAGATGCAGTAGGTATGTCTACAGTTCCAGAGGTAATTGTTGCAAACCATAGCGGAATGAGTGTGCTTGGTATCTCCTGCATAACAAATATGGCTGCTGGTATATTAGAAGTGCCATTAAGCCACAGAAGAAGTTATAGAAACCTCCAATTTAGTTAAGGATAAATTTAAAAATTTAGTTAGCGAGATTGTAAAGAGAATATAAGGGGGCAAATACATATGAGAATGTATGATATTATTTTAAAGAAGAGAAATGGGCAAGAATTAACAACAGAAGAAATAAACTTCTTTGTTGATGGATATACAAAGGGAATATACCTGATTATCAAGTTTCTGCACTTTTAATGGCAATATTTCTAAACAAGATGTCAAAGAGAGAAACAGCTGATCTAACAATGGCAATGGTTAATTCAGGTGAAACTATTGATTTGTCTGAAATAGAAGGAATAAAGGTTGATAAGCATAGTACTGGCGGTGTAGGTGATAAAACTACTCTTGTGCTTGCACCTATGGTAGCAGCTTGTTGTGTTCCTGTAGCTAAAATGTCAGGTAGAGGACTAGGACATACAGGTGGTACAATTGATAAATTAGAGTCTATAAAAGGTTTTTCTGTTGAAATGACTAAAAAGCAATTTATAGATAATGTAAACAGAATTAAAATGGCAGTTGGAGGACAGACAGCTGATTTAGCTCCAGCTGATAAAAAGCTTTATGCTTTAAGAGATGTTACTGCAACTGTAGATAATGTATCATTAATAGCTTCAAGTATAATGAGTAAAAAAATAGCAGCAGGTGCAGATGCAATTGTACTTGATGTAAAGACAGGTACAGGTGCATTTATGAAAACATTAGAGGATTCCTTTGAACTTGCTCAAGAAATGGTGGATATAGGTACTAATGTAGGAAGAAATACTATAGCTGTTATTTCAGATATGGATCAACCTTTAGGATATGCTGTAGGCAATGCTTTGGAAGTAAAAGAAGCAGTTGAAACTTTAAAGGGTAATGGACCAGAAGACTTATTAGAATTATGTATCGTTTTAGGAACACAAATGTTACTTCTTGCTGGTAAAGCTAAAACTGAAGAGGAAGCAAGAAAAATGTTAACAGAAACAATAACTTCAGGTGCTGCTTATGAAAAATTTAAAGAGTTTGTTATGGCACAAGGTGGAGATGTTTCAGTAATTGAGAATCTGGAACTTCTTCCAAAGGCACAACATATAATTGAAGTTAAGGCAGATAGAGAAGGATATATAACAAGAATTATTGCTGATCAAATTGGTATAGCAGCATTAATTTTAGGTGCTGGTAGAGAAACAAAGGAAAGTCCAATTGATCCTGCAGTAGGTATTATAATTAAAGAAAAGGTAGGTAGCTATGTTAAAAGGGAGATGTTATAGCATACTTATATGTAAATGATTTAAATAAGGCAAAAACTTCAGAAGAAAAACTATTAGAAGCATATCATATAGAAGGAAAAAACCAGAAGATAGGCCATTAATATTTGGAATTGTTACTAAGGATGGTATAAGAAGAATATAAATATAAAGAGTCGTTAACAAGAAAAGTTAACGACTCTTGCCTTTTGTTAATACAATTTGAAAAACAGGGAAAACTAACAATAAATAAAAAACATTAGGGAGGGAATTAAAAATGAATAAAAGGTTAAAGGTTATTTTTCTTACAATACTATTTATTTTTATGTTTACATATCAATCTAAAGCAAAAGTGATTGTAGAGCCAAATTTTAATTGTAAATCAGCAATTCTAATGGAGTTTTCAACAGGTAAAATACTGTATGAATATAAATCCCACGAAAAGCTTGCTCCAGCAAGTGTTACAAAAATAATGACAATGCTTTTAGTTATGGAAGCTGTAGATAGTGGCAAAATAAAACTTACAGATAAAGTTGTAGTTAGTGAAAATGCTAAAAGATTAGGTGGCAGTACTATGTATCTTGAGACTGGCGAAGTTAGAACCGTAGAGGAACTTTTAAAGGGAGCAGCAATAGAATCAGCAAATGATGCCTGTGTAGCCTTAGCAGAATTTCTATATGGAACAGAAGAAGAATTTGTAAAAAAATGAACGAAAGAGCTAAAAGTTTAGGAATGAATGATACAAATTTTGTTAACTGCTATGGATTTTATGACCCAAATCATTATACATCAGCCTATGATGTAGCAATAATGTCCAGAGAATTATTGAAGCATACAAAAATATTAGATTATACAACAATTTGGATGGAAACAATTTCAGAGGGAAGAAAAACTCCCTTTACGCTTGTAAATAGAAACAAAATGATAAAAGCGTATAAAGGGTGTGATGGTTTGAAAACAGGATATACCAAGGAGGCAATGTACTGTATTTCTTCAACTGCAAAAAGAGGAAATGTAAGACTTATAGCAGTTATTATGGGAGCACCAAGTGCTAAGGAAAGAAATGCAATGGCAGCACAGCTATTAGATGTAGGATTTGCAAAATATGATAGTTTTGATGTAGTAAAAAGGGTGAAGTTGTAGGAGAAGTTAGGATACCAAAGGCAAAACCAGAAATAGTAAAGGTTATAGCAAAGGAAAACTTAAATATTGTAGTAGAAAAGGGAAATAAACCAAATATAGAAAAGAAAATAGAAATTTTTAAAGATCTAAAACTACCTATTAACAAAGGAGAAACTGTTGGAATAGTAAAAGCAGTAGAAGGTGAAAATGTATACGGCCAAGTTGAGGCTATTGCAGATAGTAAAATTGAAAAAATGAAGTTTATAGATACCTTAAATAAAGTAATTAAAAGTTTTTGAACGCTGATTAAGGAGTTGATAATTCAACTCCTTTTGATTTTATTTTAATTTATTTTATGTTATACTAATGAATGGTGGGTGGTACATATGTTTAATGACACAATAAAAAGTTTTATAGAAGTATTAATGCAATATGATATTAACTTTTATTTAGTTGGTGGTGCTGTTAGGGATATAATAATAGGCATAAAACCTATTGACTATGATTTTGTAGCACAAATTAATAGAGACAAACATTTTGAAATAAGTAAAAGCATTTCTCAAAAATTAAATTGTGAATTTATATATAATAAGCATTATTGTACTTCAAAGTTTATTTTAGAGGGAGAAGATATTGACTTTGTAATGGCAAGAAAAGAAACATATAAAGAAATAGCTTCAATTCCTTTAATAGAAGAAGGTACACTCTATGATGATCTAAAACGAAGAGATTTTACCATAAATACTATAGCTTATAATATAACGGAAAAAATTTTTATTGATAACTTTGATGGCATAAAGGATATAAAAAATAAAACAATTACAGTGTTGCATAGTAAAAGTTTTAGAGATGATCCTACGCGTTTTTTAGAGGTATAAAATATGCAGGCAGATTAAATTTCAATTTCTGTAATTACACATATAAGTTAATGAAGGATTGTATACAAAATAGATATATGGATTATTTACCTTCAAGTAGAATAAGAAGAGAACTTGATGAATTGTTTAAGATTAATGATTATAAAAGGGTTATTATGCTTCTTTGTGATTTTAATTTTTTGATAACTATTTTAACTCCTCAATTGATATAAATATACCTTTAAAGAATATCAATTTACTTGAACTTGAAGATAAATATGTTTGCCTATTTTTCAAAAATAGTGAAAATAACTTGGAAATAATAAAAAATAAGTTGGGCTTATCAAAAAATTTTAATCAAAAATGTTTGAAATTGAGGCAATTAAATGATATTCTAAAGTATGATGATTATGAAGTATATAAATTTTTAGTTTCAAATAAAAATACCTTCAGTATACAGTTGCTTTTAAATACATTTAAAGATAAAAGAATTGATAACTTCATAAAAAATATTAATTATAAGATACATAATGATAAAATTTTAAATTTAGATGCTAATGAAAGAAAGGATTTTATTATAAACGAAACTGTAAAATATTTGATTAGTATGGGAGGTAAAAATGTTTGATCGTTCATTAAGTGAATTAATATTCGTTAGTATAGCTGTTATAGTATCATTAACTATACACGAATATTCCCACGCATTAGCTGCAACTTTGCTTGGAGATGATACACCAAAAGTATACGACAGATTAACATTAAATCCATTTGCACATATTGATATTGCAGGTTTAATTGCACTTTTAATAGTTCGTTTTGGATGGGCAAAACCAGTACCCGTAAATCCATACAATTTTAAGAATAGAAGTTTAGGTATTATTATTACTTCAATTGCTGGTCCATTGTCTAATATTATTCTTGCATTTTTTCTGTTTTAATTTTATTTAAGACAAACTTTACACAGCAAACTATCGGGGTTGCAGAATTTTTGAAAATTTTATTTTTTATAAATACAGGACTGGCTGTTTTTAATATATTGCCATTTCCTCCGTTAGATGGCTCAAAAATATTTGCAGAACTTTTTAAAGGAAAGGTATCCTACTATATATATTCAATGGAAAGATATTCTACAATTCTTTTATTTATGTTGCTTTGGTTTGCTCCTTTTAGGAATATATTAATCTTTTTAAATCAAAGATTAGGGATTTTAATAATAAAATTAGTTGAAATTTTTGTTTAAGGTGAGGTTAAATGTCAATAAATATAAAGATAGAAGTATTTGAGGGACCATTAGATTTATTATTACATCTTATAAAAAAGCAGAAGTAGATATATATGACATACCAATAGCTGAAATAACTGAACAATATATTGATTATCTTAAAACTATGGAGGAACTAAATTTAGATATAGCAAGTGAATTTTTGGTTATGGCAGCAACTTTACTTGAGATTAAGTCAAAAATGCTTCTTCCGAGAAAAAAACACAGGAGGAAGAACAGGTTGAGGAGGATCCAAGAAAAGAAATTGTTCAAAAACTAATTGAGTATAAAAAATATAAAGAGTTTGCAGAACAATTAAAGATGATTGAAGAACAAAGTACAATTTATTTTAAACCACCAGAAATAATTGATGATATTGAAAGTAAAGATGTATTTTTTAAAAATATAACATTGGAAAATCTAATGTTTGCATTTAAAAAGGTAATGGAAGCGTATGAAAGAAGAACTAATAATAAAACCATAATAAATGAAAATATAAGTCACGATGAATATAAAATAGAAGATAAAATGAATTATATAGTTGGCTTAGTTGAAATTTATAAAAGAATTAGGTTTGCACGTTTTTTGAGGAAGCGAATTGTAAACTTGAACTTATTGTGACATTTCTTGCAATGTTGGAATTAATAAAACTAAAAAGATAAGGGTCTATCAAAGAGAAAACTTTGAAGATATATATATAGAAGGGCAGGAGGAAGAATGGCAGAATCAGATTTTTAAGAGAGTTTGGGCTATCTGAAAATACTGAAAGAATTAAAGGAATTATTGAATCGATCCTCTTTGCAGTTGGAGATGGAATAGAAATTAAAGAGTTGGCATCAATAGTTGATATTGATTTAAAAGAGCTAAAAGGTATAATAAAGGACTTATCATTGGATTATGAAAAAGATAATAGAGGCTTAGTTTTGGTTGAGTATAACAATAAAATACAGTTGGCAACAAAACCTGAATATTCTACTTACATTAAGAAAATTTTAAAACCTGAATCAAAACAAAATTTATCACAGGCTGCAATCGAAACCCTGGCGATTATTGCATACAAGCAGCCTATAACAAAAGTTGAAATAGATGAAATAAGAGGGGTAAGAAGCGATAGAGCGATAAGTACTCTTCTTGAAAGAGGCTTAATAAAGGAAAGTGGAAGACTCGATACTACAGGCAGGCCAATACTGTACTGTACAACTGATGAGTTTTTAAAATACTTTGGATTTAAAAATATTAATGAGTTACCAGAATTAATTGAATTAAAGTTGGAAAATGAGGAAGAATAATATAATAGATTATTCTTCCTCATTTTATATTTTAGGTGATTAATTATGTTGTATTTAATAGTGTCAGTATTATTTTTATTACTTTTTATTCCAATAAAAATTTCCTTTACCTATAACGGAAAACTTTTTTATTTAAAAATTTATGATTTAATCGTTATAAATTTAATAAAAAAAGAAAACTAATAGAGTAAAGGGAAAAGAAAAAGTAAAATTTGATTACAAAACTATTTATAGCTATAAAAAGCAAATTATTAAAAACATAAATTATTTATTAAAAAGAATAGATATAAGTTT
The DNA here is from genome assembly GCF_028622835.1 of Caloramator sp. mosi_1. GTDB lineage: Bacteria > Bacillota > Clostridia > Clostridiales > Caloramatoraceae > Thermobrachium. The sequence goes on from NZ_CP117677.1 coordinate 2,132,920, forward strand.
AAATTATAGTATAACGGTAGCAAGTAATGATGCTTTTAATACGGCAATGATTTTTGGTTTATTAAACTCTATATTACCTACTGTTTTTTCATTTATTGAAGGTTACTATAAATTTAAATTTAAAGGTAATATATATTGCGATTTTAATTTAACTAAGACAAAAGGTAACTTTACACTTATTATTAAATTTAATATGATGACAATTTTATTATTCATTATAAAATCATTTTCAACTATAATAAAAATTTATAAGGGTGGTGTATCATATGGCAGAACATCCAATAGAAGGGTTAATGAGAACTACAATGGATAATTTAAAAAGATGATTGATGTTAACACAATTGTTGGTGAGCCTGTAGAAACAAAGGATGGAAAGGTTATTATACCTATTTCTAAAGTATCAATGGGATTTGTATCAGGTGGTAGTGAATTTAAACAATCTGATTCGGATAAGAATAATTCTTCTTATCCCTTCGGAGGAGGAAGTGGTGCAGGAGTTTCTGTTCAACCAATAGCTTTTTAGTTGTAGGAGATGATGTTAGGTTATTACCTGCAACTGAAATGAACTATGTTGAAAGATTGCTTGATAATGTACCAGATTTGTTAAAAGAATTTATAAAAAATTTTAAAAAGAAAAAGGAAAATAAAGAAGAAGAAAATTTTAATCCATCATAAAAGCAAATATTAATTGCTTTTATATAGGAGTGTTATAAAATGAAGAAATATACAAGCATTACTATTATATTATTAATAACTATAGTATTTTCAAGTTTTAAAACATATACAGAACCTAATAATAAAAAATTCCTTTAAACTGCTATTCAGCTGTTGTAATTGATCAAAATTCAGGAAGAGTTTTGTATAGTAAAAATAGTGATATTAGATTGCCTATGGCAAGTACTACAAAGATAATGACAACAATTGTTGCACTTGAAAAAGGAAACTTAAATGATAAAGTAATTGTGAGTAAAAAAGCATCATCAATAGGTGGTTCAAGTGCAGGTCTTGTTGCAGGTGAAAAAATTTCATTGGAAGAACTTTTATATGGTTTAATGCTTCGTTCTGGGAATGATGCAGCAATAGCAATAGCAGAGCATATAGGTGGAAGTGTAGATAACTTTTTAAAAATGATGAATGATAAGGCTATTGAAATAGGTGCATTTAATACATCCTTTAGAACACCTCACGGACTTGATGCAGATGGTCACTATACAACTGCAGAAGATTTAGCTAAAATAACTGCTTATGCAATGAAAAATGATGTATTTAATAAAATAGTCTCCACTAAAGAGATATCTTCTGGTATAAGTGGTAAATTTAATAGAAGTTATTCAAATATAAATAAGTTTTTGTATAGGGTTGAAAATGCTGATGGAGTTAAAACAGGATATACTGGTGGAGCAGGAAAATGTTTAGTTGCATCAGTAAAACATAACTATGGAAGGTTTATATGTGTTGTTTTAAATAGTTCTGATCGATGGAAAGATGCAGAAGAATTAATAAAATATGCAAAGGAAAACTATAAATTTATAAAATTATTTGATAAGGATTATGAGGTAAAAAGCTTGAGGGTATTTGGAGGAAAAACAAAATACATTGTCTCACAGACCCAAAACGATGTTTATGTTCCTCTAAAATCTGAAGAAATTCAATATATTAGAACAGATATATTTGTTCCATCAGTTGTTTTTTCACCCATTAAAAAGGGAGATGTTCTTGGTAATTTGGTTGTTTATTATGATGGAAATATAATAGCGAAATATCCAGTAGTTAGTGATAGAGATGTTGATAGAAAAAATTTAATAAAATCAATAGTAGATACCTTTAAAACCTTTTCAGTAAAATAACCTTAATCTGAGCTGCCCATATAGGCAGCTCAGATTGTTGACAAACATAAAAGATGCTATGGTTATGAAATTGCCCCTTGAAAGGATTTCAAAATGGCATATTTCATAAGCTTTAGCAAGTCGTATCTTTAGACTTTGAAAAAGTCCGTAATTTGGCACACGATGTGCCGAGCCGAGCGGCCCTCACGGATGAGGGCATCGCGAGGGTAGGACTTTTTAAACAAAGAAAAGCTTAGACTTGCTTAGCAAAATGAAGGAATGCCAAAGAAATCCTTCAAGGGGCCAAGTGTATTATAGCTTTTGGCTCTTTGTCAATAGTTGGGGCGGGCATTAGATTAGAATGCCTGTCCTTTCTTATTTGATAATGATTTTAGCAAGATAGATAGGATGAGGGGAGTTTACCCTTAAAAAATTGCACGACAAAAAGACCAACGATAGTTGGATTTCCTAAAATACAATATTTAACAGATTATTTATTACAACAATGAAGAATTCTATTCCTGAATCTATCAAAATTTCTATAGCCGAAGGCTATTCTTTTAATAACTTTGATTTTATTATTAAATCCTTCTATACAAGCATTTGTATAAGGAATATCAAAAGAATTACAAATCTCATTAAAATATCTGATATAGGTATTTGCACATCTTTTCAATTCATTGATACCACTATTTTGTGCAAGTTTAATCCAATCTTTTAAGAGGACACGAGCTTCGTTAGAAGAAGGTGAAGCATCAATAATACTCAATAACTTTTCCTTTAAAGTGTGGGCAATTGCTAATTCACTATTATAAGAAAACATAACTTGTAAAGCTAACTTTGAATCTGTATCAAGTAAGCCATATCTTTTTAAAATAAGCTTTTTACTTCTTTTAAAGTATTTTCTTAATTTAATTGATAGTTCTCTTTGGATACGTTTTCTTACCGCTTCTACTGCCCATATGACTTGTCTAATATAGTGAAATTTATCTATAACAATTACAGCATTTTTGAAATAAGTTTTAGCTAAATCAATATAGGGTTGCCACATATCACAAATAAAGTGTGTAACGCTATCGCGATTTTTAATTTTTCTAAAATAATCTATAAGAATATGCTCTTTTCTATCTTTAATAATGTCTAGTATTTTATGATTAACAGGATCGACTATTGCACAATGATATTTAGAACCACCAGAGTTACCTTTAAATTCATCTATAGATATTATTTTAGGTAAATTAGTAGGAGAAGAGTAAGATACATTATCAAAAATACGTTTTATAGTATCGATAGATAGATTAGTTTTTCTAGCAACTGATGTCATACTATATTCATTAGATAATTCATAAATTACAAACATAGCTAATCTATTAGTTATTCTATGATAACGAGGTAAAAATTCTATATGTTCATAAAATTTTTTGCCGCAGGCATTACAACGATATCTACGTTTTTTAAGAATGATAAAAGTATGTTTAAAGAATAAGGGTATGTCTTTAATACGCTGAATTCTATAATCGTGAACTCTTGTAACTTTGGAATTACAATTAGGGCAAGTACAAATTTTTTCTTAGTTTCTAAGTATATCTCAATGTACGTGTCATTATGAATAATCTTTTTATAATAACATCTTTAAAACCTAATAAATTTTTGATAGAATTATTAGTGTGCACTTGATGGATGCCTCCTTTCAGGTAAGGTTTTTGTTTGGTTATTTTAATTTTACCAGGTGTCTAATCAGGTGCACATATTTTTTGTAAAAAATATGCTGGGTCTACGCCCCAACATTTATTATAGAACCAGCTTTTTAACAACCTCAGCTGCCTATATAGGCAGCTTTTGTAACACATTTTTAAATCGTGAATAATCTATAAAAGAAGGGGGTTTAGGTGTATAGATATGTTGAGTGTATAGATGCGGGTTCTGATTTTTGTCCTTGTCATTTAGCTGAAAAGGGAGAGTGCATAATCTGCAGTCAACTTCAAAACAAGGTTTTTGTGATTGCCTATATTGGAAAGGAACGTGTATATATCAAGAACTATTAAACAATGGAAATAAAGCTAAAGAAGGTAGAGAGTATAAAAACTGTGATATTATCTCTATCAATAAATTAAGAGATGATTTATATTTATATGAAGTAAAAGTAACAAATTATTTAGTTAGAGAACTTGATAATTTAGGAGCCTTTGTATTTATTAAAAAACCTAATAGTGAGGATTGCTTTGGAACACCTATTTCAATTATGGATATTAATTATGATAAATCTTCTATTTTACTGTTATTAAAGATACACGGTATTAAAACAAAAATATAATTGATTGTACCGACAAAATTATGGTTAAGGGTCCTTATTGGAATGGTATACAAGGACAAAGATTTTTAAGAAATCTGAAGGACAACAATGTATTGATTATAGGACGCGGTGTGGCAGCGTCGCCCGGAGTATTAGCTACAAGAAGATTAAGAATAAACGGGAATAAAATACGTGTTTTACTTGATAGAGGAAGAAGTCAAGAAAATGCTTGCACTTCATACTATAAAAAATATGATGCCTTTGTTGAAAACATTGATATTATTAATTATAAAACAAAAATTTATCTGATGTTTTTATAGATAAAATAGATAATATAATAGATGAAAACGAAACACCAGTTATAATAATAGCAGGTGATGATGATTTTAATAAAATTATAATTAACTATATTTATAAAAGAAATAATAAAATATATTTTGCAAGTGTAAACAACAACATTATGTGTTGTGGAGAAGGAATATGTGGAAGTTGCCAAGTTAAATTATCAGGAAAGTATATACGTTCCTGTAAGCAACAATACAATCCGATTGAGTATTATTTAATGGAGGATGGTATTAGATGAAGGTTGTTGTAATTGGTGGTGGCTGGTCAGGTTGTGCCGCTGCATTACAGGCAAAAAATGCGGTGCAGATGTGGTTTTAATAGAAAGAACAGATATGTTATTAGGGTTAGGAAATGTTGGAGGAATAATGAGAAACAATGGAAGATACACTGCAACAGAGGAGTTAATTGCATTGGGTGCAGATGAATTATTTAATGTTATAGAAAAATGCACAAGACATAAGAATATAGAGTTTCCAGGACATAAACACGCAGATCTATATGACGTAACAATAATAGAGGCAAATGTTAGACGCTATTTATTAAGCTTAGGAATAGATATAAAATTTGAAACAAGAGCAGTAGATGTTGATGTAGAGAAAAACCATATTAATGCTATATATCTTCAAGATGGTGAAAGAATTGAAGCAGATGTATATGTTGAAACTACAGGCTCGACAGGACCTATGGGTAATTGTATAAGATATGGTAAGGGATGTTCAATGTGTATTTTAAGATGTCCCTCTTATGGTCCAAGAGTTAGCTTAAGTCAAAGAGCTGGAGTAGAAGATATACTTGGGATGAGGGATGACGGTGTTTTTGGAGCAATGAGTGGCTCGTGTAAATTAGATAAAAATTCGCTTTCGGAAGAAATAAGAAATGAATTGGATACAAAGGGTGTTTATATAACAGATGTACCTAAAGAGGATATTCATCCTGAGAAATTAAAGATGAAGGTATGTCAGCAATATGCACTTAAGGAATTTGCTGAAAAAGTTATTTTATTAGATACAGGTCACGCAAAGCTTATGACAAGTTTCTATCCGCTTGAAAATTTAAGAAAATTAAAGGGATTTGAAAATGTGAGGTTTATTGACCCATATGCCGGAGGTAGAGCAAACTCCATAAGATATTTATCAATGGCACCAAGGGATAATACAATGAAGGTAGTTGGAATAGATAATCTTTTTGTTGGCGGTGAAAAGAGTGGGTTATTTGTAGGCCACACTGAAGCAATAGTTACAGGTACATTAGCAGGTTATAATGCTGTAAGAGATGTTTTAGGCTTAAAATTAATAGAATTACCATCATCCTTAGCTGTTGGAGATATAATAAAATATGAAAATGAAGGTAAAAAAATAAATATGGATTAACAAAAGATACACCTTTGCGGGGTCTGAATACTTTGAAAGGATGAAAAACTTAGGTTTATATACTATCGATGCTGAAGAAATTAAAAAGAAGGTTAATAAATTGCTACTTTATGGAATGTTTAAAGAGAAACTTGTTTAGGGGCAAATTATGCCCCTTGTTTTTGCAATATTCTATATATATGTTTGCAGCAACTAATGTATCGTCATAGGCTCTATGGCTTTTTAAATTTAGACCATAAAAGTTTTTAATTGTTTCTAACTTGTGATTTGGAAGTTGAGGATATAACTTCTTTGCTATTTTTACTGTGTCAATAAAAGAGTTATCTATTATATCTTCATTATACAAATATATTGATGAAAATTTTATAAATTTGCCATCAAAACCGGCATTATGTGCAACAATAGGTAAATCCCCAATAAAATCAATTAGTTTCGGAAATACTTCATCAATAATAGGTTTTGATTTTACCATATCATTTGAAATACCGTTTATTGATGTTATATAACTTGGTATTTCAATTTTAGGATTGATCAATGTATGAATAGAACCAACCAAGTTAAAATTTTTATATTTAATGGCAGCTATTTCAATTATTTTATCTTTTTCTGGATTAAGTCCAGTCGTCTCTAAATCAATGCAACAAAAGAATCAAAAAATTTCTCAGTGTAAATTAGTTTCTTAATTGTCATTCTTTCAGCTCCTTTTAATATTTTACAATTTATTATAACATTTTTAGGGAGCTAATAATAGATTTCGTAAATATAATAATTTTATTGCAATGAAGAATACAACAAGTTTTTGGTCAATGATGTTGTTTATAAAATTTTTTACTATTATAATTAATTACAAGAAGGGAGTGAAAAAATGAAGGAGCGAATTCAAAAATACATAGCAAAGTGTGGCATAGCCTCAAGAAGAAAGGCGGAGGAATTAGTATTACAGGGTAAAGTTAAAGTTAATGGTAGATTGATAAAGGAGATAGTATCTGTTGATACTGAATCTGATATTGTAGAAGTAGATGGAAAAGTAATTAAACCAGAGGAGAAAAAAGTTTATATTATGTTAAACAAACCAACTGGTTATATTACATCAGTAATGGACCAGTTTGGGAGAAAAACAGTTATAGATTTAGTTGATGTAAAGGAGAGAATTTTCCCAATTGGTAGGTTAGATTATGATACGTCAGGTCTACTTTTACTAACAAATGATGGGGATATTGCTAATAAATTGATGCATCCCTCAAGGGAGGTAGATAAAGTATATATAGCAGAAGTAGAAGGAGTTCCAACAAAAGAAGAGATGAACCAATTTAAAAGGGGTTAAAGATAGATGATTATATAACTGCACCAGCAGGAATAAGATTATTAAAGCAAATGGGTAAGACAAGTGTTGTTGAGATTATTATACACGAAGGTAAAAATAGACAAGTTAGAAAATGTGTAGTGCAATAGGACATAATGTAATAAAGCTCAAGAGGATTAGAATTGGTAATATTGAGTTAGGAAATTTAAGAGAGGGCGAATGGAGACCATTAAATGATAGAGAGATAGAATATTTAAAATCTTTATAGTGAGGGGATTATATGTTATATCTTCAATTACTTGAGAGAATGTCGATTATTGCATTGGCAGCATATGTTTTTTCACAAACTATAATGTTTAAAAGGCTTTTAATAAAAAGATAACAAGTGTTGAAAAACTTGTATTAATATCGTTTTTTCTGTACTTTCAATATTAGGTACATATTTAGGAGTTAAAGTTCAGGGGGAGCTATAGCAAATATAAGGCCTATAGGTGCGATTGTTGCTGGAATTATAGGGGGACCTATTGTAGGAATTGCAGTAGGTGCTATTGCAGGACTTCATAGATACACTTTAGGTGGTTTTACAGCTTTATCCTGTGCAATTTCAACTGTAGTAGAAGGACTGATAGGTGGAATATTTAAAAATTTTATACGAAAAGGAAAAAGAGATATTTTAATAAGTTTTATTGCTGGATTTATAGCAGAGGTACTACAAGTTATTATTATTTTGATTGTAGCTAAACCCTTTGAAGCAGCTTTAGAATTAGAAAAAAATATAGCGATGCCAATGATTTTAATAAATTCTTTTGGAGTTGCTCTATTTATTAATATTATAAATAATATTAAGGACGATTTAAATAAAATTGCAGCCTTCAATGCATATAGAGCACTAAATATAACTAAAAAGCATCAGGTTATTTAAAAATTGGTTTAAATAAGGACAGTGCTGAAAAAATATGTAAAATTATATCATCTGAAACAGGAGCAAAATGTGTTTTTATATGTAGTACTAATGAAGTATTATATACAACAAAATATGAAGATTCATATATTATTGATATATTAAATGGTTTAAACATAATGGAAAAATCAAAGCTTATTGTACATAACAAAAATAGTTTTTATATAGCAAGACTCTATTCAGAAAATTACTTTGAAGGTTATTTGGGTGTTAGTATAAAAAGTATTGATGCAGTTGATAAATACTATATTGAATTTCTTGATGAATTAGCAGAACTTTTATCAACTCAAATTGAAATAATTAGGTTAAATACAATAGCAAAAATATATATAAAGCAGAACTTAAAGCACTGAAGGCACAAATACACCCACACTTTTTTTCAATGCATTAAACACAATTGCGTCGTTTTGTAGAACAAATCCTTTAAAGGCAAGGGAATTGATTTTGAGTTTATCAAATTATTTTAGAGGTACATTAAAAAGAAATGATGATTTCATAAAAGTAAAGGAGGAAATAGATTTAATTAATTCATATATTACGATTGAAAAGGCAAGGTTTGGAGAAAGATTGAGCTTTTATTGTGATATAGAAGATAGAATTAAAGATTATAAAATACCTTCTTTTTAATACAACCGATTGTGGAAAATTCAATAAAACACGGAATTTCTCCAAAAGCAGTGGGAGGAAGTGTTTTTTAAAGGGTATGGAAAGTGATAATTACTTAATTTTTATTATTGAAGATACCGGTGTTGGATTCAATCCCGAGTATTGTGATTCAATTAATAAAGGAGAGGGGATAGGAATTATAAATATTAAAGAAAGGCTAAAATTATACTATGGTACGGATTATTTATTTGATATTCAAAGTTCAATAGAGGAAGGAACAAAAACAATAATAAAGATTCCTATCTTGGAGGGATAAAATGAGAAAAATTAAATGTTTAATTGTAGAAGATGAGATGCCTGCAATTGAAGAACTAAGATTTCATCTTTCAAAGTATAGTGATTTTGTTATAGAGGATTATGCTACAAGTTATAACGATGCAGTAGCAAAAATAGAAGATACAACTTTTGATGTAGTTTTTGGATATTAATATACCAGGGGAAGTGGCATAGAATTAAGTAAATTAATTAAAAATAAGACTAATAAAACAGATATTGTTTTTATAACTGCCTACGATGAATATGCAATTAAAGCCTTTGAATACAATGCATTAGACTACATCTTGAAACCTATTGATGAAAAAAGATTTGATGAAACAATAAACAGATTGATAATATCCTTTAATAGAAAAAATAGGCTCTTTGTCAATAGTTGGGGCGGGCATTAGATTAGAATGCCTGTCCTTTCTTATTTGATAATGATTTTAGCAAGATAGATAGGATGAGGGGAGTTTACCCTTAAAAAATTGCACGACAAAAAGACCAACGATAGTTGGATTTCCTAAAATACAATATTTAACAGATTATTTATTACAACAATGAAGAATTCTATTCCTGAATCTATCAAAATTTCTATAGCCGAAGGCTATTCTTTTAATAACTTTGATTTTATTATTAAATCCTTCTATACAAGCATTTGTATAAGGAATATCAAAAGAATTACAAATCTCATTAAAATATCTGATATAGGTATTTGCACATCTTTTCAATTCATTGATACCACTATTTTGTGCAAGTTTAATCCAATCTTTTAAGAGGACACGAGCTTCGTTAGAAGAAGGTGAAGCATCAATAATACTCAATAACTTTTCCTTTAAAGTGTGGGCAATTGCTAATTCACTATTATAAGAAAACATAACTTGTAAAGCTAACTTTGAATCTGTATCAAGTAAGCCATATCTTTTTAAAATAAGCTTTTTACTTCTTTTAAAGTATTTTCTTAATTTAATTGATAGTTCTCTTTGGATACGTTTTCTTACCGCTTCTACTGCCCATATGACTTGTCTAATATAGTGAAATTTATCTATAACAATTACAGCATTTTTGAAATAAGTTTTAGCTAAATCAATATAGGGTTGCCACATATCACAAATAAAGTGTGTAACGCTATCGCGATTTTTAATTTTTCTAAAATAATCTATAAGAATATGCTCTTTTCTATCTTTAATAATGTCTAGTATTTTATGATTAACAGGATCGACTATTGCACAATGATATTTAGAACCACCAGAGTTACCTTTAAATTCATCTATAGATATTATTTTAGGTAAATTAGTAGGAGAAGAGTAAGATACATTATCAAAAATACGTTTTATAGTATCGATAGATAGATTAGTTTTTCTAGCAACTGATGTCATACTATATTCATTAGATAATTCATAAATTACAAACATAGCTAATCTATTAGTTATTCTATGATAACGAGGTAAAAATTCTATATGTTCATAAAATTTTTTGCCGCAGGCATTACAACGATATCTACGTTTTTTAAGAATGATAAAAGTATGTTTAAAGAATAAGGGTATGTCTTTAATACGCTGAATTCTATAATCGTGAACTCTTGTAACTTTGGAATTACAATTAGGGCAAGTACAAATTTTTTTCTTAGTTTCTAAGTATATCTCAATGTACGTGTCATTATGAATAATCTTTTTATAATAACATCTTTAAAACCTAATAAATTTTTGATAGAATTATTAGTGTGCACTTGATGGATGCCTCCTTTCAGGTAAGGTTTTTGTTTGGTTATTTTAATTTTACCAGGTGTCTAATCAGGTGCACATATTTTTTGTAAAAAATATGCTGGGTCTACGCCCCAACATTTATTATAGAACCAAAAATAATGATATTTATAGTTTAAATGAAAAAATAGATGAATTAATGAAAAAAGTATCAAAGGCAAAAGAAAATGTTATTCCTTGTGAACAAAATGGTAAGATAATTTTAATTAATACAGATGAAGTTATTTATTTTTGCATTGAGCAAGATAAAACAATTATAAAAACTTTAAATAACAAGTATGAAACTAAATTTACTCTTAATGAACTTGAAGAAATGACAGGTTTTTAAGAACCCATAGAAGTTTTTTAGTTAATCCGTATAAAGTAAAGGAAATTCATCCTTGGTTTAACGGTACTTATAAAATGATTATGAAGGATAATAATAGTTCTGAAATACCAGTCAGCAGGAGTAAATCAAGATTGGTTAGAGAATTTTATAATTTATAATTTTTATTATAATGCAAATCAAACTTCAAAAATTGCATTTTAAGATAAAAAGATGCATTTTACCCTCAAATAAATGATAAAAATATATTTTAGTGCTATCATAAAGATACAAATTGTACAAACATTCAAAAAATAGGAGGAGGGTTAAAATGTACTCATTTATCTTTGGAATTATATTATTACTTCTTGGGTATTATGTCTATGGTTCTTATGTAGAAAAACAATTTGGTGTTAACGAAAAAAGGATAACGCCTGCATATGCACTACAAGACGGAGTTGACTACGTTCCAATGGCAACTTGGAAGGTTTATCTTATACAGCTACTTAATATAGCAGGGCTTGGACCGATATTTGGTGCTATTCAAGGTGCACTTTTTGGACCAGCAGCCTTCTTATGGATTGTTTTTGGAAGTATTTTTGCAGGAGCAGTTCACGATTATCTTTCAGGTATGATTTCTATTAGACACAAAGGAGCAAGCCTTTCAGAAATACAAGGAATTTATTTAGGTAAGAAGATACAAAACGTAATGAGAGTTTTTACAATAGTTCTTTTAGTACTTGTTGGAGTTGTATTTGTTACAGGACCTGCTAAGCTTTTGGCATCAATTACTCCATCATATATGACAGTAACATTTTGGGTTGTTGCAGTTTTTGCATATTACTTCTTAGCAACAATATTACCAATAGACGTATTGATAGGAAACCTATATCCTCTGTTTGGAATAGCATTAATTGTTATGGCCTTTGGAGTTGGTGGAGGTATAATATTAAAAGGTTATCATATACCAGAAATATCACTTGTAAATCTTCATCCTAAGGGTTTACCAATTTTCCCAATGATGTTTATTACAATTGCCTGTGGTGCAATATCAGGATTCCACGCTACACAATCACCACTTATGGCAAGATGTATGAAAAATGAAAAATACGGAAGAAGCGTATTTTATGGAGCAATGATAGCTGAAGGTGTCATTGCACTTGTTTGGGCTGCAGCTGGTATGGCATTTTACAAGGGAGTACCAGGTCTTGCGGCAGTTCTTGGAAAGGTTGGACCAAGTGGAGTTGTTCTTGAGATAACAAAGACGTTACTTGGACCAATAGGTGGAGTTCTTGCTATGCTTGGAGTTGTAGCTTGTCCTATAACTTCAGGAGATACAGCCTTTAGAGGTGCAAGATTAATGTTAGCTGATATGATCAAGTTCCCTCAAGATAAAGTTGTAAAAAGATTATTCTTAGCTGTTCCATTATTTGCGGTAGGTATTGGCTTAACATTTATTAATTTTGATATAGTATGGAGATATTTTGCTTGGGCAAATCAAACACTTGCTATGGTGACTCTTTGGGCAGCTGCAGTTTATCTATACAAATATAAAAAGAACTACTGGATAGCAGTAGTACCAGCAACATTTATGTCCTATGTATCAATAAGCTATATATTACAAGCAAAGGAAGGATTTAAACTTGCAGCAAGCATATCTAATATAATAGGATTGGTAGTTGCAGTAGGGCTATTAATGATTTTTATGAAAAATACTAAAGAGTATATAAAATCAATTAAGGATACAGAAGAAGAAGTAGCAATAACTGAATAAAAGGTGTAAAATAATTTGAGGATGCAATAGCATCCTCAAATTTCTTTGTAGGGAGTGATTCTATGTATAAAGTTGTTTTAAAGGCAACAAGCTTAGCACACGAGATAGTAAAAAGACAGTAGAAGATGGGGATATTGTAGTTGATGCAACATTAGGTAATGGGAATGATACACTATTTTTAAATTCGATAACTCCAAATGGTATAGTATATGCCTTTGAAGTACAAAAATCAGCAATAGAAAAATTCAATGCAATATTAGATGAAGAAGGAATTAAAAATATAAAGGTTATATATGATGGCCACGAAAATATGGATATATATATAGAAGAACAGGTTAAGGCAATTATGTTTAATTTGGGGTATTTACCAGGTTCAGATAAGACTATAACAACAAAAAGTGATACTACATTAATGGCTGTACAAAAGGGATTGAAGCTACTGATGCCAGGTGGAGTAATGACAATAGCAGCATATGTTGGACACGAGGAGGGGCAGAGGGAGGCAGAAGATCTATTAAAGTTTATATCAGAGATAGATTCAAAACAATTTTCAATAATGAAAATAGATTTTATTAATAGAAGGAATGCACCTTTTTAATTGTTATTGAAAAAATGACAGTTATCGTGAAGATAAATAAATTGTTTTTTATTTGTTGTAAATTCGATAACTTTAATTTTTGATGGAGTATTTATTTTTTACCACATTTTAAGCAAGTAAAGTTACCTGATACTATATAATCGTAATGAATATGTAATTGTGTATCCGAGTATTTTTTCCAACTATTCCAGGCGGTTTTACATAACTTAACTCTCTTTTTTATCCGCAAATACCCATCTAAGCATTTTATGAAAATGAAATGGATATTTAGTATATCGTAGATAATCATAGGGAATACCTATTTGAGTACAGTATTCGATAAATGATTTTTCTATTAATGTTTGTAAAGGTTCAGAAATTTTTGTGCTAAGCACGTTGTATTTACTATTGATAAGGTAGTCTCTTGTTTTATTGAAAATATATCCTTGACAAATTTCTATCCTTTCATTTTTATCAACATTTAAGTAGGTTAGATACTTTTTATAATCGAAAGGGCGTAATCTTCATAACGTTTATTTTCAAAATAAGGGGTTGTAAAGTATTTTATAGGAATAACATCCCACATATACTCATTTGTTTCAACCCTTACAATACCAATGGCTGTACCGCCAACTAAGCTTCCACTACCTGCATCGTCAATTTGTATCATTGTGTTACTCCTTTCATTGTATTTACTAATATTATGTATAAAAATTGGTGATTATATTTAAAAAGGAGGTTGATTTATGCGAATTATATTAACTAACGATGATGGAATAGAAGCAGAAGGTATAAGAATATTAGCAAATGTGTTGCAGAATGAACACGATATAACTGTTATTGCACCTGATACTCAAAAGAGTGCCTGTGGTCATTCGATTACTATATATAGACCTTTAACAGTAAAAGAATATAAAATTGATGGGTTAAATTCGAAATGTTTTTCTATTGATGGAACGCCTGCAGATTGTGTAAAAATGGGTATAAACAAGCTTGTTGATGGGAAGGTGGATTTAATAATTTCTGGAATTAATGATGGATTAAATGTTGGAACAGATGTCTTATATTCAGGTACAGTATCTGCTGCAATTGAAGGTGCTATATATAAAATTCCTTCAATTGCAGTTTCTATGGATAGAGATTGTGGAAAAATTAAATATGAAACTGCAGCGTTATTTATAAAAAAATTACTGAATAATTTTGATATAACAACTATAGGAGATGATGTTGTACTTAATATAAATGTTCCTAATATCGATTACTCAAAAATAAAAGGGTATAAAGTTTGCAATTTAGGTACAAGAATTTATTCAAATATATTTATTGAAAAATCCAGTAATGATGTAGAAAAGGTTTATGAAATACAAGGTAAACCTACAGATGATATAATCGAAAATACAGATGTATACTTTATAAATAATGGGTATATCACTATTACTCCTCTTCACTATGATTTAACTAATTTTAAACTATTAAAAAGTGTAGAAAATGAATTTAAAAATCAATTTTCACTTAAATGATTATATAAATGATGAAGTTGCAACGAAATTTTATTCAAATGCAAAATATATTGCAATTTAATGAAAAAGATGATAAAATATTCATAGACTAAAATGACAATGAAGAGGGATGGTATAATGCAGGAAAACAAACAGGATTTAATGAAACTTATTCAATTAAAGTTCCCAAGATTAAGTAAAGGGCAGAAGCTAATAGCAGAATATATATTAAAGCACTATGATAAGGCAGCATTTATGACAGCAGCAAAGCTGGGTACCACGGTTGGTGTAAGTGAATCAACAGTAGTTAGATTTGCAAATGAGTTGGGGTATAGTGGATATCCTAAATTGCAAAAAGCATTGCAGGAAATGATTAAGAACAAATTAACCAGTGTACAAAGAATTGAAATATCAAATGACTATTTTATTGAAGAAAATCCTCTTAAAAGTGTTCTTAAGGCAGATATGGAAAACCTTAGGGCAACATTAGAAAAAATAAACATTGATTCCTTTGATGCTGCAGTTGATGAAATTCTTAATGCAAAAAGAATATATATAGTTGGTTTTAGAAGCTCACAGGCATTAGTGGAGTTTTTAGGTTTTTATTTAAACTTAATTTTAGATAATGTTAGAATAGTATCAACAGGTATAAGTGATGTCTTTGAAAAACTTTTAAGAGTTGGACCAAACGATGTTGTAATTGGAATAGGTTTTCCAAGATATTCCACAAGAACTATTGATGCTATGAAATTTTCAAAAAGCAGAGGTGCAAAGGTAATAACAATAACAGATAGCCTATTATCACCACTTGCAACTTATTCAGATTATACATTAATTGCTCAAAGTAATATGGTATCATTTGTTGATTCATTGGTTGCTCCTTTAAGTGTAATTAATGCACTTGTTGTAGCAGTAGGATTAAAGGAAAAGGAGAAAACTCAAGAGACCTTTAGGACACTTGAGGAGATTTGGGAAGAACATAACGTTTATAGTTACAAAAATAAAATTAACAATGAATAAAAAGCCTAACAGGCTTTTTATTTATTTTTGCAAGATATGTGATATTGTATTGTAGGGCATATAGTTAGAAATAATAACAAAAAGAGAGTAAGGAGAGAAGTATATGAAAAAGGTTGTTGTTGTAGGTGGAGGAGCAGCTGGGATGATTGCAGCAATTAAAGCTGCACAAAGAGGAAATAAAGTAGTTTTAATAGAGAAGAATGAAAAATTAGGTAAAAAATTATTTATTACGGGTAAAGGAAGATGTAACGTTACCAGCAATAAAGATATAGAAGAAATAATTCAAAACATACCAGGTAATGGCGAATTTATGTATAGTTCTCTTTATACATTTACAAACTATGATTTAATGGAGATGATAGAAGCTAAAGGAGTAAAACTTAAAGTCGAAAGAGGAGATAGAGTCTTTCCACAATCGGACAAATCAAGTGATATTATAAAATGCTTTGAAGAATACTTGAAAGAAAATAATGTAGAAATATTGCTTAAAACTAAAGTAACTGATATTATAGCAAAGGATAATAAAATAATAGGCGTTGAAATAAATAATAAAGAAGTTATCAAGTGCGATTCTGTAATCCTTGCAACTGGTGGAAAATCATATCCAGGTACAGGTTCAACGGGTGATGGATATGTATTTGCCAAGAAATTAGGACATACTATTGTTGATATAAGACCCTCATTAGTTCCACTTGTGTGCAAAGAAGAATGGGTTAAAGATTTAATGGGTCTTTCTCTAAAAATGTAAGTATTAAGGTTAAATATAAAGGAAAAACACTTTATGAGGATTTTGGAGAAATGCTTTTACTCATTTTGGGGTATCAGGACCTATTATATTATCTGCAAGTAGAAGGATATCAGATATATTACCTAATGAAGTTGAAATTTTTATTGATTTAAAACCAGCATTGGACTACGATGAATTAGACAAAAGAATATTAAAGGACTTTCAAAAATATATAAACAAACAATTTAAAAACGCATTGGATGACTTATTACCACAGAAGTTAATTCCAGTTGTAGTAAGCTTGAGCGGAATCCCAAGTGATAAAGTTGTTAATTCTATTACAAAAAGGAAAGAAATCAACTTATTAATTTATTAAAGTCCTTTAAAGTTACAGTTATAGATACCAGGCCAATAGAAGAAGCGATAGTTACAAGGGGTGGAGTTAGTGTTAAGGAGGTTGATCCTTCTACAATGGAATCAAAATTAGTTAAGGGATTATTTATTGTAGGAGAACTTCTGGATGTAGATGCACTAACAGGAGGGTTTAATCTTCAAATAGCATTTAGCACAGGATACTGTGCAGGAATGAATTGTTAGGGAGGTTTATATGTTTGCAATTAGAGGTGCAACAACTGTTGAAAAAGATGAAAGAGATCAAATTATAGATGAAACAGAAATACTTTTGAAGGAGATGATTTTAAGAAACAACATCTCAATAGAAGATATAATATCAATAATATTTACAGCAACAAGGGATTTAAAATCAGCATATCCAGCAGAAGCAGCAAGAAATTTAGGAATTAAGTATGCTGGCCTCTTATGTTTTCAAGAAATGTACGTTGAAAATTCTTTGGAAAAGTGTATAAGGGTTTTAATGTATGTGAATGGTGAAAAACACAGAAAGAAGTTAGACATATTTTTCTTAAAAAGCAACTATATTAAGACCTGACTTATTGAAGGAGTTTTAATCTTTTTATAGAAATATATATATGACAGGAGGATTGTTATGAACAATATTGCAATTGCTATTGATGGACCTGCTGGAGCGGGAAAAAGTACAATATCAAAACTAATTGCACAAAAGATGGGTATAGAATATATTGATACTGGTGCAATGTATAGAGCAATAACATTAAAACTATTAAATAGGGGGTTGATATAAAGGATATTAGAGCTGTAAAGGAAATAGTAGACGAAACAAAAGTTGAATTAGTAAATGGCAGGGTTTATTTAGATGGTGTTGATGTCTCAGAAGAAATACGTATGCCCTATGTTAGTGGTAGAGTATCAGATGTTGCTGCAATTTCTTGTGTTAGAGAGAGATTAGTTTATCTGCAAAGAGAAATGGCAAAAAATCAAGTGTTATTATGGATGGTAGAGATATAGGTACAAATGTATTAAAGGATGCACAGGTAAAAATATTTTTAACAGCTTCGGTTGAAGAAAGAGCAAGAAGACGCTTTGAAGAACTAAAAAATAAAGGGATAGATATAACATTTGAAGAAATTTGTAATGATATAAGAAATAGAGATACAATTGATTCAAATAGAGAAATAAATCCATTAAGAAAGGCAGAAGACGCAATTTTAGTGGATACTACAGATAAGTCTATACAAGAGGTTGTGGAGGAAATTATTTCAATTATTAGAAAGGGTGCTAACCTATGAATTTTTATAAATTCTGTCAAATAGTAATAAGGGGTATTTTTAAAATAATTTATAAAGTTGATATTTATGGCAGTGAAAATATACCAAAAGACAAAGGTGCAATTATATGTCCAAATCATTTTCATTGGATGGATCCTATAATAGTTGGTGTCTATACGAAAAGACAAATAAGATTTATGGCAAAATATGAGTTATTTGAAAAGCCAGTATTAAGCAAGTTAATAAAGAAGTTTGGAGCATTTCCTGTAAAAGGGGAGAAGCAGATTTAAATGCTGTAAAAACTACTTTAAAGCTTTTAAAGGAAAATAATTTAGTAGGTCTTTTCCCAGAGGGAACACGTTCAAAAACAGGTGAACTTGGTCAGGCAAATGCAGGGGTTGCTATGTTTGCTATAAAGTCAGGTATGCCAGTAATACCAGTATGTATTGTTGGAAGTTATAAGCCCTTTACTTCTATAAAAATAAAGTATGGACAACCAATTGATTATGATAAATATAAAAAGAGAAAATGACTAATACTGATTATTTAGAATTAAGTCAAATAGTTATGCAAGAAATTAAAAACTAAAAGAGGGGATGTAATATGGAAATTCTGGTAGCAAAAACAGCTGGATTTTGTTTTGGTGTTAAGAAGGCAATTGAAAAGGCCTTTAATGAAAATGGAGAGAGAATTTTTACCTATGGTCCTATTATACATAATAAACAGGTAGTAGATGAATTAAAAAATAGAGGTATTGATGTTATAGAAAATTTAGACAATATACAGCCAAATGACAAAATTATAATAAGATCCCACGGAATATCAAAAAGTGAGTATGAGAAGATAGAACAAAGTGGTGCTATTATAGTTGATGCAACTTGTCCTTATGTAAAACATATACACAAAATAGTTGAACAAAAATATAATGATGGCTACAAAATTGTAATAGTCGGAGATGAAAATCACCCAGAAGTTAAGGGGATAAACGGGTGGTGTAAAAATACTGCAATTATCATTAATGATATTGAGGATTTAAATAAGGTAGATAAAAATATAGGGAAAATATGTATAGTTGCTCAAACAACCTTTAATCAAAATAAATGGTATAAAATATCAGCCGAATTAATTAAATATGCTAAAGAGATACTTATATACAATACGATTTGCAGTGCTACAGATGAAAGACAAAATGAGGCAATAGAGCTTTCTAAAAAGGTAGATATAATGATTGTAATAGGAGGAAAAAATAGTTCAAATTCAAGAAAATTATATGAAATATGTAGCGATAACTGTAAAAAAGCAATTTTTATAGAGGATGAAAATGAACTTGATTTAGAAGAAATAAAAAGTGCACAAAGGGTTGGTATTACAGCAGGTGCATCTACTCCTGAATATACAATAAAAGCGGTGATTGATAAGGTAGATACTTTAAATAAAGTTGTAGAAAATAAATATGAAATAAATAACAAAGAAGAAATAGATTATGGCTTTAAAAATCTTTCTGTTGGTGAAATAGTAGAAGGAAAGGTAATACATATTACAAATGATGAGGTATTTTTGATATAGGCTATAAATCTGATGGTATATTACCAAAAATTTAGCTTCAAATAAAATCATAAATTTAAAAGAGGTATTTAAAGTTGGAGATATTTATGATTTAGAGATAGTAAGGCTTTCAGATAAAGAAGGGAATGTTGTTCTAAGTAGATTAAATATAGAAAAATACGATATAATAGAAGAATTAGAGAAAATAAAAGAAGAAGGTTTATTAATTAAAGTAAGAGTCCTTAATGAGATTAAGGGTGGATATGAGTGTGCATTTAATAATATAAAAGCCTTCTTACCTGAGTCTTTATCAGGTTTAACACAGAAGGAGGATAATAAAAATATTTTAGGAAAAGATATAGAAGTAAATGTAATAGATGTTAAATTACAAAAGAATGATAATATAGAAATTATAGTTTCAAGAAAAAATGTTTTAAAGAAGAGACTGGAAGAAGAAAAGAGAAAATTTATAGAGGAATTGAATTTTGGACAGGAGTTAAGAGGTAAAATAAAATCTTTTATAGAATCAGGTATTTTTATAACTGTCGGTCCTATAGATGTATTTGTACCTAATTCTGAGGTATCCTGGGATAGAAAAGTAAAGCCTCAAAAGGAATTTAAAATTAACCAAGAGGTTAATATTGTAATAACTAAAATTAATAAAAATGAAAATAAAGTGTCAGGTAGTATAAAAAGAACAATGAAGGAGCCTTGGGATGAATTTATTTCTAAATATAAAGAAGGAGACGTAATAACAGGTAAAGTTGTTGCATTTACTGATTATGGGGCATTCGTTGAAATTATTGAGGGTGTAGATGGATTGATTCATATTTCACAGATAACTACGAGAAGAATCGATAAACCAAGCGATTATTTAAAAATTGGTCAGGTGGTAAAGCCTAAAATATTGAATATAGATTATGATAAGAAAAAGGTGTCATTATCTTTGATTGCTTAAAAATAAAAATATGCCAAGAGTGAAAACTTGGCATATTTTTTACTTTTATTCAACTACTGCAGAAAGAGGTGGAATTACTTGTTTCTTTCTTGACACTACTCCAGGTAAGTAAACACTGTTTTCACCAAGTTGAACATTGAAGGCCTTTGATATTAGCTCTTTATCTTCTCCAACAAAAAGAGCTTCTGAACCTTCCTTAATTATATCTGTTAATAGCAGCATAATTAAGTTGTAGTTTTTAGCCTTACATAGGTTATCCATAAAGCTAATTAAATCTTTCTTTAGATCCTTTAAGGCATCTGTATCCATTGTGTTCACTTGACCTACACCAATTTTGTATTTTCCAAGTGTAAATTCCTTAAAATCTTGATAGAATATTTCTTCTGGAGTTTTTCCGCTTAAGGATGTTCCAGCTTTAAACATTTCATCAGCAAACTTTTCGATATCAATTCCAGCAATTTCGGCAAGTTTTTCTGCTGTCATTTTGTCTATGTATGTGCAGGTTGGAGATTTAAATTTAAGTGTATCTGATAAAATAGCTGCACATAAGATACCTGCAATTTGTTTTGAAGGTCTTATACCGTTCTCAAAATAAATATTTGCAACTATTGTTGATGTACTTCCAACAATTTCATTTCTAAAGTAAATTGGTTTCCCTGTTTGAATATCAGCAATTCTGTGGTGGTCTATAATTTCGAGTAGTTCTGCTTCATCAATTCCGTGAACGGATTGAGCTCTTTCGTTATGGTCCATTAAAATAACCTTTTTCTTCTTTTGAGAAATAAGATGATATCTGGATATTGTTCCAATAAATTTATTGTTATCGTCTACAACTGGGTAGCTTCTAAATCTTGTCTGAAGCATTTTTCTTTAATTTCATCTACAAAATCATCAAGATTAAAACTAACAATGTTATCCTTTGTCATTACGTATTTTACAGGAATGCTTTGGTTTATTAATCTTGCTGTTGTGAAGGTATCATTTGGAGTTACTAATATAATACATTTAAATTCATCTGCTAACTTGATTATTTCTTCTTCTATTTCTGAACCACCTGTTACAATTAAAAGATTGGCTCCACTTTCTATTGCAACCTTTTGATTGTCACTTCTGTTTCCAACAATAACTATGTCACCCTTGTCAACAAATGGTTTCATTTGTTCTGGAGCCATAGCTGCAACAACTACTTTACCACTTGTGCGGAATATATCTTGGCTACCAGTTATTAGTTTTGCGTTTAGTGTTTCAATAATATTTGAAAGAGGAGTTTTACTTGTTGCAAGAATGTTTGTATCTAAAGTGCTCATATAGTTGTTTGTAATATCAGATAGAGTTACAATTCCAATAAGTTTCTCATTTTCATCTACTACAGGAAGTGATTTTATATTATTTTTTTCATTAAAGACCAAGCGGTTTTAATTGAAATTTCCTTTGAAACGGGTAAAACTTTATCCATACTTAAATCTGATACCTGTGGTTTCACAGTAGGTAAATATTCAGGTACAGGGATTCCAAAATAGTTTAAAATAAATTCAGTTTCCCTATTAATGTCACCTAATCTTTTTGGTTCAGCATTATAACCAAGCTTTCTTTTAAGTTCTGCATAGGCAATTGCAGAACATATTGAGTCTGAGTCAGGATTTCTGTGGCCAGTAACATATATAATATCCTTCAATTAATTCACCTCCTAAAGAAATTACATTAAATAATTATATACTATAATGTGGTAAATAGTAAATACAAATAAAAAATTATAGAATATTTAAACAAATAAAAAGTTATAGTATAAAGAACTTTTAAATATATATATACAAGATGTAAGTGGGGGTGGTATTTTGCAACTTGAATTTGAAAATGTAAATAAAAAAGGTTTAACTAATCAAGAGGCTAAAAAGAGGCTACAGAGGTTTGGTTATAATGAAATTGTATTGAGTAAAAAGACTTCAAAACTTAAGATATTTTTATCTCAATTTAATGATTTTATAGTATGGGTATTAATAGCAGCAACAGTTATTTCAGGATTAATGGGTGAAAAGGCTGATGCAATAACAATTATTGCAATTATATTATTAGATGCAGTATTGGGTTTTATTCAGGAATATAGAACAGAAAAATCATTAGAGGCGTTAAAAAAATTATCTGCACCTACTGCCAAGGTTATAAGAGATGATAAAGTGATTGTTATAAATGCGAATGAAGTAGTAATTGGAGATATAATAATAGTTGAATCGGGGGATAGAATACCTGCAGATTCATTAATATTAGAAAGTGAGTCTTTAAAAAGTGATGAAGCAATTTTAACTGGTGAATCTATATCTGTTGAAAAGAAGAGTTATAATAATAAAACTGCTACAAGGGATAACTATCTATATATGGGGTGTACAGTAACTAATGGAAAGGCCGTAGCTAAGGTTGTTGCAACAGGTATGAACACTGAAATGGGGAAAATTGCAAATATGCTCCAGAGCATTGAAGATGTACGTACTCCACTGCAGGAAAGGTTAGATAAATTAGGTCAATATTTAGTATATGCTTGCTTAATTGTATGCGGTGTTGTAACAGTTGCGGGTGTTTTACGTGGGGAAAACATTTATGATATGTTTTTAATTGGAGTAAGTTTAGCAGTTGCAGCAATACCAGAGGGATTGCCTGCAATAGTTACAGTATCATTAGCACTTGGTGTTCAAAGAATGGTTAGAAAAAATGCATTAGTAAAAAGATTACCTGCTGTTGAGACGCTTGGTTGCACTAATGTTATTTGCTCAGATAAAACGGGAACACTAACTCAAAACAAGATGACAGTAAAAAGATTGTTTTGCTTAACAAAGAAATTGATATAACAGGGGATGGGTATGATTTTAAGGGAGAATTTATAATAAATGGTAGCAAAAAGAATGTAGATTCTATAATGGATAACAGCCTACATAAACTATTAGATGCTTGTGTATTATGTAATAACTCTGATTATAATATTGACAGGAAAAGAATACATTTCTTTGGAGATCCGACAGAAATTGCATTATTGGTTTTAGCAGAAAAGGCAAATAGAAGTAAAGATAAACTGAATAAAAATTTTAAGAGAATAAAGGAAATACCGTTTGATTCTGATAGAAAGATGATGTCTGTAGTTGTTTCAGATGGAAAAAACAAAATTATGTATACTAAAGGAGCAGTTGAAAGTGTAATTAACTCTTGTAGGTTTATCGAAATAGACAACAAAATTATTCCTTTGGATGTTAATTTCAAAAGAAAAATAGTTGAATTAAATGAAAATATGGCTAAAAATGCATTAAGAGTTATAGCCTTTGCATATAAAAAGGAGGATATAAATTATCAAGAAAATAATTTAATCTTTATAGGACTTGTGGGGATGATTGATCCTCCACGAAGAGAAGTTATATATTCTGTTCAAGAGTGTAGGGCGGCAGGAATAAAACCAGTTATGATAACTGGAGATCATAAATTGACAGCTCAGGCAATTGCTAAGGAGATAAAAATTATAAACTCAAACGAATTAGTTATAACAGGAGAGGAATTAGATAAATTAACCGATGAGAAGCTTGTACAAAATATTGATAAAATAGCTGTATTTGCAAGGGTAAGACCAGAACACAAGTACAGGATAGTCAAGGCCTATAAAAGCAAGGGATACATTGTTGCTATGACTGGTGATGGTGTTAATGATGCACCAGCTATAAAAGAAGCAGATATAGGTATAGCAATGGGAATACAAGGAACTGATGTAACAAAGGAAGCAGCTGCAATGATTTTAATGGACGATAACTTTTCAACTATTGTTGAAGCAGTAAGAGAAGGAAGAGTAATTTATGATAATATTAGAAAATTTATAAGATATCTTTTATCCTGCAACATAGGAGAAATATTGACTATGTTTTTAGCTACTATATTAAAATTGCCAGTACCTCTTGTACCAATTCAAATTTTGTTAGTAAATTTAGCTACTGATGGGCTTCCTGCTATGGCCCTTAGTCTTGAACAAGCAGAAAATGATGTGATGACAAGAAGACCAAGAAATAGAAAAGAGAGTATTTTTCTGATGGATTATTATTTAAAATATTAAATAGAGGTGCTTTAATCGGCATTTGTACCATACTATCCTTTGTTTATACACTTGTTAAATATAATTCAGATTTAGTTTTAGCTCGAACTGTTGCTTTAAGTACACTAATTATGTCCCAGCTTTTCCACGTTTTTGAGTGTAGGAGTGAAAGGCAATCTATATTTAACATAGGTATATTTACAAACATATATCTTGTTTGGGCAGTATTAACTTCGTTTATTATGTTGCTAATAGTAATTTATATACCTATGTTTCAAGTTATATTTAAAACTAAAGCACTTAATCTATGGCATTGGGTTATTGTTATTATCTGTTCTGGTTTAATTTCAATAATTTCAAGTACTATAAATTATAAAAGGCGATAAAATTCCGTAGGTATTTATAAGGTTGTGATAAGATTAGCCCCTTGAAGGATTTCTTTGCATTAGCTTATTGTTGAAATCCTTCAAGGGGTATTTTAAGAATATACCTTCTTTTAGTTTGTTAATAATCTAAAGAGGGTAAAGGTTAATTTTTATAAGTCTAATTTGTTTATTATATCCTTCATTATATTTGCAGAGTCTTTTAACTTTATTTTTTCTTGTTCAGATAAAGGTAATTCTAAAATTTCTTCTATGCCATTTTTACCTACTATTGTTGGTACACTTAATGCCACCTCTGAAATTCCATATTTGTTTTCTAAATAAGAAGATACAGTAAGTATACTCTTTTCATCTCTTGCTATACATTCTACTATTCTTTTTACTGCTACTGCAACTGCATAGTAGGTAGCTCCTTTTTATTTATTATAGTATAGGCAGAATTTTTAACTTCATTTAAAATATCCTCCTTAAATTGACCATTGCAGGGATGGTTGCATATACTGCAGAAATAATCAATTGGTGTACCAGCTATATTTGTTAAGCTCCAGGCTGCTATTTCAGAATCGCCGTGTTCTCCTATTATGTAACCGTGTATGTTTCTTGGATCAATTCCGTAATGTCTACTTAAAAGATATTTGTATCTTGAGCTATCAAGAACAGTACCAGAACCAATTACTTTGTTTTGGTAATCCAGAAATTTTTAGAGTAACATAGGTTAAAATATCAACAGGATTGGTTACAATTAAATAAATAGCATCTTTATTATAACTAACAAGCTTAGGTATCATATCCTTAAAAATAGCAACATTTTTCTTAACTAAATCAAGTCGAGTTTCTCCTGGTTTTTGGTTTGCTCCAGCAGTAATTATTATAATATCAGAATCCTTAACATCACTAAAATCACCTGAATATACTTCAACAGGCGACATCAATGGAACGCTATGGCTGATATCAAGTGCATCTCCAAAGGCTTTGTCTTTATTAATATCGATTATAACTATTTCCTCACTAAGGCCACTCATAGCAAGAGTAAAGGCAGTAGTTGAACCAACAAAACCAGAACCTATTATAGAAATTTTTTCATATTAATCACCTCAATAATAATAATTGTTATAAGAAAATATTAATATTATTAATAATGGCTGTCAATTGAAATTTTTAAAAATAAAAAGCATATGGTTGTCCACATGCTTTATTTTATAAATTGTCTTTGTTGTACTCTTTGTATTTTTTGATCTATTGGAATTAAATCAACTTTTGTTGTAAGATTTCTTACATTAAGTATTTGAATTACTTCTGAAGCTTCTTTACCCTTCTTTGGTTTTAATCCTTGAATAATTACACTATGACCTTGTCTAATATCAATAAAGGAAGGCATCTTAAACCATTTTTTGCTTTATATCTACATTTTATTACTGCTTTGCTTCTTTCAGGTTTTATAACGAGATCAACTGTAAGAATGTTAAATATCCATAGTATTGTCTTTGTGGTAGTTTTTATGCTTAGAACGTGACCACTGAATTGGGTAAGCCTGTCACCATACTTTTTATAGTATGTTTCAGCATATTTTTTGCAAGTGTCTCTCTAAAACTCATAATGACTCCCTTTTCTATAAAAATTTATTATTGCAATTATCTATTATATCATATTTTATTTTTCCCAAATAGATGAAATTAATAAATTTATTTGTTTGAATTAAATGATTTTTGTATTATAATAATAACAGAATGATTAAATAATTGCAATAGGTGTCAAGAAGTATTGATAATACAGAATTAAACTGTTATAGTATAGTTTGGAGATTGTTAAATATTTGATTAGATGGGTGATAGATTTGAAAAGAGCAAAAATAAATGTAAATGGCATAGTTCAGGGCGTTGGATTCAGACCTTTTATCCATAAATTGATTACAGAATATGATTTAAAAGGTTGGGTTAAGAATACATCAAATGGAGTTGAAATTGAAATTGAGGGAAAAAATCAAAATATTAAAAATTTTATTGAAGATATAGATAAAAAGAAACCAAAACTATCCCTTATAGAAAGTTTAGAATATGATTTGTTTGATGATTTGAAAGGATACAAGGATTTTACAATAATAAAAAGTACTGATAATGCGGCAAAATTTACCTTAATTTCTCCAGATGTAGCAACCTGTGAAGATTGCCTAAGAGAATTAAAGGATAAAAATGACAGGCGTTATGGATTCCCTTTTATAAATTGTACAAATTGTGGTCCAAGATTTACAATTATAAAGGATGTACCCTATGATAGAGAAAAACAACTATGCACCAATTTAAAATGTGTGATAGCTGTCAAGAGGAATACCAAGATATAGAGGATAGGAGATATCACGCACAACCTAATTGTTGCTATGATTGTGGTCCAACATTGTACTATGTAGATTCACATAACAAAACTATAACAGACAATGTTATAGATTATGTTAAAAGAGAGTTAAAATTAGGGAAAATTCTTGCAATTAAAGGAATAGGCGGATTTCATTTAGCCTGTGACGCTAAAAATAAAGAGGCGGTTGAGAGGCTAAGAATTAGAAAAAACAGGGAAGAAAAACCCTTTGCAATAATGTGTAAGGATTTAAATACAGCATATAATATATGCAACATTTCTGCGGATGAAGAAAAATATTTAACCAGCTTTAGAAGACCAATTGTTCTATTAGAGAAGAAAAATAATAAATTTGATTATATATCAATAGATAACAATTATTTAGGCGTGATGCTTCCCTATACACCAGTTCACTATCTTTTGTTTGATGATGAATTGGATGTACTTGTAATGACAAGTGCAAATATTAAGGATTGTCCTATAATAAAGGACAATGAAGAGGCAATAAAAGGTTTAATGGAAATTGCAGATGGCTTTTTACTAAATAATCGAGATATACATATAAGATGTGATGATTCACTCATATATGTATTTGAGGGAAGTGAATATTTTATACGACGTTCAAGGGGATATACCCCCTTCCCTATAAAGGTGAATTTTGAATTTGAAGATCTATTATCCTGTGGAGCAGAACAAAAGGCATCCTTCTGTTTATTAAAACAAAACTATGTTTTTTAAGCCAACATATTGGAGATTTAAAAAACATAGAGACCTATGAACACTATTCTCAGCAGATTAAGCATTTTAGAAGGTTGTTTAATATTAATCCTAAAAAGTTGTTTGCGACTATCATCCAGATTATATGTCTACAGAATATGCTTTTAGTTTTGCTAAAGAGCATAATTGCGATATATATATGGTACAACATCATCACGCACATATGGCGGCCTGTATGGCAGATAATAATTTAAATTGCAATGTGATTGCGTTAACGTGGGATGGAACAGGATTAGGCCTTGATAATACATTGTGGGGTGGAGAGATCTTATATGGAAATTATAAAGAATTTGAAAGATGGGGAACAATAAAGAACATAAATCTTGCAGGAGGAGATACTGCAACTAAAGAGATTTATCGAATTGGTTATGATTTAATCTATCAATCAACTGGAAATTTTGATAGTTTTACTATTAATAATAAAAATAGCAACATTATAAAAAGATGTTGGAGAATAATATTAATACCTATAAGACCTCAAGTATAGGGAGATTGTTTGATGGCGTCTCTGCTATTTTAGGATTAAAGTCAATAGTTTCCTATGAAGGGCAAGGTGCAATTTTGATTGAAAAATATGCAGATGTTAATGAAGAGAGTAGTTATAACTATAAATTAGTTAATAATAATTTAATAGAATTTGACTGGACACCTATGATAAATGAGATACTAAATGATTTAGAGAATGGAGAAGACAAGGCAAAGATATGTGCAAAATTTATGAATACTTTAATTTGTTTTGCAAGTACAGTTACTGAACAAATAAGACAAGAGACAGGTTGTAATGTTGTTGTTTTATCTGGTGGAGTATTCCAAAATATGTATTTGCTAAATAAGATGAAAACTAAATTAAATAAAATGGGATTTAGTGTGTATACACATAAAAGAGTTTCAACTAATGATGAAGGTATTTCATTAGGACAAACAGCAGTTGTGGCAAACGGAGGAGGGATAAAATGTGTTTAGCTGTTCCTTTAAAGGTTGTAAGTATAGAAGGTAATACAGCACAAGCTGAAATCGAGGGTGTTAAAAGAACTATTAGGATAGATTTTATTAAAGATGTCAATGTAGGTGATTATGTTATTGTTCACGCAGGTTTTGCAATAGAAAAATTAAAGGAAGAGGATGCAATAGAAAATTTGCGTTTAATTAAGGAGGTAACAGATGCGCTTAAATGAGTTTAAAAAACCTCGCGATATTGATGCTGTAATAAATTATTTAAAAAAATAGATAAAAACATAAAAATTATGGAGGTATGTGGTACACATACAATGGCTATAGCGAAGTCAGGTATTAAAAGCATTCTACCACCTAATATAAAGTTAATATCTGGTCCTGGCTGCCCTGTATGCGTAACACCATCGGAGGAAATTGATTCTATATTAGAACTTTGTAAGCATAATAGAGATCTAATAATAACAACTTATGGAGATATGATAAAGGTACCAGGTACAAATGCTTATGAAAGCTTAGAAAAACTAAAAGCACAAGGACACGATATTAGGATAGTTTATTCAGCATTAGATGCTTTAGATATAGCTAAGGAAAACAAAGAAAAAGATGTAGTTTTTGGGGATAGGTTTTGAAACTACTACACCAGGTACTATTTTAGCCTTAGAGGAGGCAATAAATCAAAATATAGACAATTTTTATATTTACTCTATGCATAAACTGGTTGAACCAGCCTTAAGAGCACTACTTGAACAGCCGGATTTTGATATAGATGGTTTTTTATGTCCAGGTCACGTAGGTGCTGTAATTGGTGAAGAAGGATTTGAATTTTTGGTTAAGGATTATAATAAACCATCTGTAATATGTGGCTTTGAAGCAGGAGACATATTGATAGGTATATACAAGATCGTAAATCAACTTTTAAATAATAGAGCAGAGTTAGAAAATGAATATAAAAGAGTTGTAAAAAAGAAGGAAATAAGATAATATCTGAAAAGGTAAGTACTTATTTTTGTGTAACCGACAATATATGGAGAGGCATAGGGCTAATAAAAGACAGTGGATTAAAATTAAAAGATGAGTTTAAAGTCTACGATGCAACTCAAAAATTTAATATAATATTAAAACAGACAACAAAGGCTAATGCTTGTAAATGCGGTGACGTAATAAAAGGTAAAATAGAACCAACTAATTGTCCGCTTTTTGCAAATGTATGCACTCCAGAAAATCCAGTAGGACCTTGTATGGTATCAAGTGAGGGTGCCTGTGCAGCTTACTACAAATATTTATAGATATGAGCATAATTAAATAAAAAATAAAACAACAAAAGTTAAATTATTACAATTTTTATTAAGCGTAGCTTAACTATCAAAAACGGAACTTAAATTGAAATGAAAGAAACAAAAAAGGGTAGACTATCCCCTTGGTGAAATTGATGCTTAAAAATTTTGATATAACTTAGTTTAAGCTGTCCTTTTAATCCCGATAGGGATTTGTATTTATCAACACAGCCAGATTTTATAGCAGCAATTGCAATAGTTAAAAGACAAATATGTCCGATTGTATTTAGATTAGCAACAGAGTTAATATTTTTAACATAAGCTTGCTCAGTATTTAGATTCTTCCATCTAGAATTGTATCTTTCAGACTCAGTTCTAAGACTGTATATTTTCTTGAAAAATATAGAATCACGATTTATGGAAGATCTATAATCAGTGCCAATACTTATGTATTTTACACAACCTCTGTTTTTCTTACCGTTAAAGAATTTTTCGTGGTTACATGGACATAAAGAATCATCTTTAGAAGTTCTAAAAGGACAGCAAAACTTTTGTTTAATATAGGAATCAAAATATTGTTTGCCATCTTTATGCATTGCTAATCCAGCATCGCATATTACATTACCTGTGGATGTTAAGTCTTTAGGCTTTCTTCCACGTTTATTTAATGCAATGAAAGCATGACCTTTAAGGGTATTACGAATAAAGTCATGATTTTGCTTTGAATCATAGCCTTTATCAGCAATAATATAACTACCTTTGAGTGGGAACCACTCATTTGTATCAGATAGGATTTCTGTAAAGTTAGAAATTTCATTGACATCAGCGGTTGTAGTAAATTCAGCAATGGGAAGACCAGAGATAGCATCACAAATAACATGATTTTTGTATCCCCAGTAGAATTCATATTTTTTCTTTGAATTATTGGGTTTATCTTCTGAAACTTGAACATTCATAGAGTTATTAGCAGTATGAACACCTAATTTACAATCTTTATCAGAAGAAGGCGGGTTATTTTTAGAAAACTTGTTATTTGCGAAGCATTTAGGATTATTAAATTTAGTGTTAGCTTTAACAGGCGTTGCATCAACTGATATAAAGTTGTTGTCAATAAATCCTAGTTCTTTAAGAATATTAACTTGATTTTTCATAGATTTCCTTAAGATAAGAGTTAGATAAATTTTTAATAAATCTCTGAAAAACTGAGTATGAAGGCAAAGGCTTAAGAATATTAAAACCACAAAGCTGAGCAATGATTAGATTATTTTCT
The DNA here is from genome assembly GCF_028622835.1 of Caloramator sp. mosi_1. Lineage (GTDB taxonomy): Bacteria > Bacillota > Clostridia > Clostridiales > Caloramatoraceae > Thermobrachium. Next base: position 2,164,819 of record NZ_CP117677.1, read on the forward strand.
AGAAAATCTTTTAGGTCAGTAATTTTGCTGAACTTCTCACATTTCATAACAATAAAGGCTCTAAAAGAGCATGGCGAGAATAGCCATTAGGACCATATTTAGAAGGAATCCTATCGGGTAATATAGATAAATCAAGGTTATCAAAGATTTTGGTATAAAAATTGATAAGTTTTTGAGAAGTAAAAAGTTCAATTATATTAAATATTTCTTGACGTTGGTACATAGAGATTTCCTCCTTATTGTTTTTGTATTATGTGTGGTTATATAGTATAATTCGACAAAAAGAGAGGAAATCCTATGACATAAATTTGAGTGATAAAAAATTTGGCTCTATCGGGCTAGTAAAATCAAGGTCTTTGAGTTATGCTCAAGGCTACAAATATTTAGTATTTTGAGGTGATTAAATGGATGAAATAATTACTTTATCATATGGAAGTGGAGGTAAAAAAACTTCAAATTTAATTGAACAAATTATACTTCCTGCACTATCCTGTGATGAATTAAATAAGTTATCAGATGGAGCAGAATTAGAACTTTCATCAAATAAAGTTGTTTTTTCTACAGATAGCTTTGTAGTAAGTCCTTATTTTTCCCAGGAGGAGATATAGGAAAGCTTGCAGTATGTGGAACTGTAAATGATTTGGCTGTAAGTGGTGCAAAGCCAGAGTATTTAAGTTTAAGTTTAATTTTAGAAGAAGGTTTTAGAATAGAAGACCTAAAAAGATTATTAATTCAATAGAGAAAACTGCAAAGGAATGTAATGTTAAAATTGTAACTGGAGATACTAAAGTTGTTGAAAGAGGAAAAGGCGATGGAATATATATAAATACATCAGGTATAGGGGTATTAAGGTACAATTTTTGGGAAAAGATAAAATATCAGAAGGCGATGTAGTGCTAATAACTGGTTGCATAGGTGACCACGGAGCTGCAATTATGGCGTCGCGAAATAACTTAGTAGATGAGTTTAATGTCAAATCCGACTGTGCTCCAATTTATGAATTAGCAGAATGTATATTACAATATGGTGATAAAGTAAAGATAATGCGTGACCCTACAAGAGGTGGAGTAGCAACAACATTAAATGAATTTGTTGAGAATACAGAATTTTCAATAGAAATACAAGAAGAAAAAATACCGTTAAACATTGAAACAAATAATTTATGCGAAATCTTAGGAATAGATCCACTTTATTCTGCAAATGAAGGTAAGATTTTAGCAATAGTAGATAGTAGTGTTGCAGAAAATATTGTTAACGAATTAAGAAAATTAGAATTAGGCAGAGATTCTGCTATAATAGGAAGGGTTACAAAAACTTTCCATCTAAAGTTTTTTACATACAAATCTTGGAGGAAAAAGAGTTCTTTCAAAATTGACAGGAGCTCAATTGCCAAGAATATGCTAATGATACATAGGAGGTGCGTTTATGCAGGAATTTAAGTCATTTGAAATCAAAAAGAGGACATTGTTCCTATAGCCAAAAAATGAAAGAAAATGGCAACAGGTTAGTTATGATTCACGGTTTTGTTGATAAGGAAGGTAAACACGTTGTCAATTACAAATATGAAGTAGGTAACTGTATTGAATCATATACAGTTAAAGGTGAGGATACTTTACCTTCAATATCAGACATTTATGATGTTTCAGCTTCTTGGCCAGAGGAAGAGCTTTATGAATTAATGGGTGTTAATTTTGAAGGATTAAATATGAGGGGAAGATTATTCTTACCTGATACAATGTTAGAGGGACAAGGACATATTTTAGTAACTCCATTGGATGAATTAAGAAAGAAGACACTTAAGGAGGGAGAATAATGGGTTATACTATACCAATAGGACCATATCATCCATCATTAGAAGAACCAATCCACGCAAAGCTTTACACTGAAGGAGAAGTAATAAAGGACGCTGAAGTATTTATTGGTTATAACCATAGAGGTATTGAAAAGCTTGCTACAGAGAGAAATTTTATTCAAACATTAACATTAGTTGAAAGAGTTTGTGGTATTTGTTCACATTCACATCCATTTACTTATGCAATGGCAATAGAAAATATTGCACAGATGGAAGTTCCTAAAAGAGGTCAATATATAAGAGTAATTATGGCAGAATTAGAAAGATTACACTCACACTATCTATGGATAGGACTTGCGTGCCATCTAATTGGTTATGACTCACTATTTATGTATGTATGGGACGCAAGAGAAAGAATAATGGATATACTTGAAGAAATTTCAGGAAATAGAGTTAACTATGGAATGGTTATAATAGGTGGTTCAAGAAGAGATATAGATGATGAAAAAGAAAGAAAATATTAAATATGTTAGATGATTTAATTGAACCACACAATAGAATAAAGGATATATTTCTAAATGACAAAACAGCAGCACTTAGAACAAAGGGAGTAGGGGTATTGCCTAAGGATGTTGCAGAAAGAATGGGAACAATAGGACCTCACGCAAGAGCGTCAGGTGTGAACGTAGATGTTAGAAAAGATGCACCATACTCCTGCTATGATGAATTTGATTTTAATGTTCCTGTTCTAAATGAAGGGGATGTTTGGGCAAGAGTAGTTGTTAGAGTTTTAGAAATTGAAGAAAGTATAAAGATAATTAAACAAGCACTTGAAAATCTTCCAGAAGGACCAATTAACTTAGGTAATAAACTACCTAAGGTACCAGCTGGAGAGTTTACTGCAAGACACGAAGCACCAAGAGGTCAAGTAGTTTATTATGTTGTTACTGATGGAGGACAAACAAACTATAGAATTAGTATACACGTTCCAACCTTTAAAACTGCTCCTACAGTACCTTATATGTTAAAAAATAATACTATAGCTGATGCTGGGTTAATTATAGCTTCAATAGATCCTTGTTTCTCTTGCTTGGATAGGTAGTGATAAAATGCACGAACTGGCAATTACAGAAGGAATTATTAAAATTGTTGAGAAGGAAGCAAAAATCATAATTTTAAAAGGTAAATGCAATCAAAATAGTAGTTGGGGAATTATCGGGAGTTTTCCCCAACTGATTCAGGATTATTTTGATATTGCAAGCAAAGGAACAATTGCTGATGGAGCAGAACTTGTAATAAGAAGAGTTGAAGCTAAATTAAAGTGTAATGAATGTGGAAGTGAAGGAAAAGTTGAAAATCATAGGCTAAGATGTAAGAGTTGTGGAAGTTTAAATGTTACAATAACTTCTGGAAAAGAATTTTATGTAGATAGCTTGGAGGTAGATTAACTTGGAAATTAAGGTGGTAAAACAGATTCTTGAATGGAATGAAGATTGCAGTAACGAAATTAAAAATACATTTGAGGATAAGAATATATTTATGATAAATGTAATGGGTTCTCCTGGAGCAGGAAAAACCAGTTTAATTGTAAACTTAATAAATGAACTTAGAAAAGATTATAAAATAGCAGTGATTGAGGGAGATATTGCTGGCCAAATAGATGCAGAAAAAATAAAACAGATGGATATTCCAGTTGTACAATTAAATACCGATGGTGCTTGTCATATTGAAGCTATGTCAATAAAACATATATTAGGATATTTTAATTTAGATGAAGTAGATGTAATTATCGTAGAAAATATAGGTAATTTGGTTTGCCCAGCAGAATTTAATATTGGAGAGGATATAAGAATAGCTATTTTAAGTATTCCTGAGGGAGACGACAAAGTAGAAAAATATCCTCTGATGTTTTCAACCTCTGAAATATTAGTTTTAAATAAATATGATATGAAGGAACATTTTGATTTTGATGATAAAAAGTTGAATCTATAGCAAAGGAAATGAATCCTGATATAACTGTTTTTAGAGTTTCAAATAAAACAAAAGCAGGTTTAAATGAGTTAGTTGATACATTGAAAAATGTAATCAATAAAAAATTAAAAAGTAAGGGGGCTTTAATTGAAACCTACAAAGCTTAGTTCAGTTCTTTCAACCTTTATATTTTGTTATCTGTTCTGGATACTGTTTACTTGGACATTTACATCACAAGAACTAATAGCAGGAGCAGTTGTAAGTCTTCTTGTAGCAGTATTAACAGCAAGATTTTTTATTCACGAAAATGCTTTTTACCTATTTAATCCAGTTAAATTTATTAATTTAGTGCTTTATATTTTTATATTTCTAAAGGAACTTTGGAAAGCAAATGTTGATGTTGCAAGAAGATCACTAAATCCAAACTTACCTGTAAACCCTGGAATAGTAAAGGTACCAGTAAGTTTAGAATCTGAATATGGAATGTCAATGCTTGCAAATTCGATAACACTAACTCCTGGGACAATCACAATGGATATTACTGAAGAAAACGGAAAGCACTATTATTATATTCATTGGATTGATGTATCAGAAAAAGATAGAGAAAAGGCTGGAGAAGCTATTAAGGGTACTTTAGAAAGCTGGATAAGGAGGATTTGGAAGTGAATAGTTTAATATTTGTTTCAATCATCTATATTATGTTAGCATTAGCTCTTTGCTACAGACTATTTAAGGGGCCAAGTGCTGTAGATAGAGTAGTGGCTGCAGACAGTATAGATTTATTAACTGTAGTTGCTCTTGTTCTATTCGCTGTATACAGTAAACGAGCTATCTATTTAGATATAGCTTTAACTCTTGCAATTCTTGGTTTTATAGGTACATTACTAATTTCAAAGTATCTGGAGGGAAAACTATGATATATGTAGCTTATCTATTTATGTTTTTAGGATGCTTTTTGCCTTTGCAGGTACTATTGGTGTTTTAAGAATGCCTGATGCATACTGCAGAATGCAATCAAGTACAAATATTGCAACATTAGGTACCTTAGGGGCACTTGTTGGAGGATTTATTTTAGCACTAACGTTAGGAAATACAGTTATGGCTTTAAAAATAATATTTATTGCTGTTTTTATAATAATTACAAATCCAGTGGCTGGACATGCTATTTGTAAAGCTGCATACAAATCAGGTGTTAAAGCTGAAAAATTGATATGTGATGATTATGGGAGGGATTTTCCTAATGAATAATATTGTTTTATTAAATGTTTTAATTTTAATAGGCATACTTGTTTCAGCTATTTTAACTGTTTATTTTGACGATCTATTATCATCTATTGTTGCATTAGGTGCTGTAGGCTCATTTGTTGCATTGGAATTTATATTGTTGCACGCACCTGATGTGGCTATTGCGGAGGCTGCAGTAGGTGTTGTATTACAACCGGTAATCTTTATTGTAGCCCTTAGAAAAGTAAGGGGGTTAGAAAATGAAGAAGTTTTTAGCTTATTTTTCTTTAACAGTATTTTTAATAATTGGTTGTTATACAGCTTTTGAAATGTCTAAATTATCACCAACCTTTGATGGAGAAAAAGTAAATGTTGTTGAATTATATAATGATCCAAAAATTATGATTTTAATGATGCAGACGGAGTTGCAAATCTAATGGTTAAGCAAACAATTGAAAAAACACACGCTTTAAATGCTGTAACAGCAATTGTTTTTGACTTCAGAGGTTACGATACTCTTGGTGAATCATTTGTATTATTTACTGCCATTTCGGGCACTGTTGTTATTTTAAGAAATGCTATGAAAGGAAGGGCAGATTAATATGAAGAAAAACAACATAAAAGTTAAAGATTATATTATTAAATCTGCTGCAGACTTTTTACACCAATAGGATTAGTTTTAGGTCTTTATATAATCTTACACGGACATTTAAGCCCAGGTGGTGGATTCCAAGGCGGTGTAATAGTTGCTTCAGCAGTTGTTTTAATCTATTTAGGATATGGATATGAAATTTCAACAAAGACATTTAATCAAAATTTATTAAAGAAGAGTGAAGCAATAGGTGCATTGATGTATTCCTTTTTGCATTGCTTGGTATATTTTATGCTACTAACTTCTGCAGAAATGTATTTTTTAATGTAGGAAATCCGGGAGATCTATTTAGTTCAGGTACAATATTTTTAATGAATGCAGCAGTTGGTTATAAAGTTCTAACAGGTGTAGGATTTTTAATATTATTAATGTTCGGTCTTTTAGCAAACAAAGATGCATAGATAGGGGTGATTAAATGTTATTACTGAATTATATAACTTGTATAATTCTTATAGTATTAGGTTTATATACAATTGTTACTAAAAAGAATTTTATGAAGATAGTTATAGGAATGGGATTGCTGGATTATGGTATAAATCTTTTGCTTATAAGTGTTGGATTTAAGGCAGGGGGAACAGCTCCTATATTTACTATAAATGAGCTTGATAGGAGTTCCTTCTTTGTTGATCCTGTACCACAGGCTTTAACACTTACATCAATAGTTATAGGTGCCTGTGTAACAGCACTTGCTCTGGCACTTGTAATTATGATTAACAAACATTATGGTACTCTTGATACCGATAAGGTAAGGAGGTTAAAAGGATGACACAACATTTACCTATTTTATCTATAATTACTTTATTTATAGGAGCTTTTATTGTTGCTTTGATAAAAGAAAAAAATGAAATGCTTAGAAATTCAATAGTATTAATAGTAACATTTTTATCCTTTATTTTTACATTGATGATGTATGGTCCAATTATTGGTAAAGGTGAAATAATTACTTATTGGATGGGTAACTGGAGTCCTATTAAAGATTGGGCTATAGGAATAGGATTAGAGGTTGACCAATTAAGTTTATTCTTTGGTTTATTTATATCCCTATCAATTGTGATTTCAGCACTTTATTCCTTTAGATATATTGAAAAGGAAACTGGAAAAGATAAATATTATGTTTTGTTCTTAATGATGTCAGCAAGTGTAATGGGCTTTATATTTACTGGAGACCTTTTTAATATGTATGTAATGATAGAAATTATGACCTTTGCATCAGTTGCATTAACTGCATTTAGAAATGATAGACCAGAAGCAGTTGAAGCAGGTTTTAAATATATTGCGATTGGTTCAATTGGTTCATCTTTAATACTTTTAGCTACTGTAATTATTTATGCACAGTTCCATACTTTAAATTTAGCTCAGCTTGCAGGTGAGTTATATAATAAATATACTCCAATAACTTTATTTGCACTTGCATTGATGATAGTAGGTTATGCTGTTAAGGTATTTGCTGTTCCTACACATTTTGTAGCCCCAGATGCTTATATGGTGGCTCCTTCATCAATATCAATGTTATTCTCAGGAATAGTAAATAAAGCAGCTGTTTATGGTATTTTAAGAATAATTTATGTAGTATATCAAAGTATGAATTTACCTTCAATGCAATTTTTACTAATTTTCTGGGGAACAGTAACAATGTTTATTGGTGTAACTATGGCTCTTGCACAACACGATTTCAAGAGACTCTTAGCATTCCATAGTATTTCACAAATAGGTTATGTAATAACAGGTATTGGATTAACAACAGCTCTTGGTATAACAGGTGGATTATACCATGCACTTAACCATACATTATTTAAGGGATTATTATTCCTTTGTGCAGGGGCAGTATTTTATGCAACTGGAACTACAGATTTAGATAAACTTGGTGGACTTGCAAAAAGAATGCCTCAAACAGCACTAATATTTTTAATAGGTGCCTTTTCAATAAGTGGTATACCACCTTTTAATGGTTTTGTGTCAAAATGGATAATTTACCAAGCATCCTATGAAGCAGGTTATGCTCCTGTTACTATAATTGCTTTAATTGTTAGTGTTATGACATTAGCTTCTTTTATAAAGGTGGCACAATCAGCATTCTTTGGACAATTACCAAAGGAATTTAAAAATGTAGAAGAAGTACCACTTTCAATGAGAATCCCAATGTGGATTATGGCAGTTTTATGTATTATAGGCGGTATAGTACCTTCAGCAGTGACAAAATATTTAATTACACCAGCTGCAAATGCTGTTATGAATTCAGCAAAATATGTAGAAGTAATGATGGGAAAGGATTTTGCAGCAAAATTTTATAAAAATATAGGTACTGCACCAATTATCGATTATAAATTAGCTGGATATTGGCAACCAATAGCTTGGTTGATACTATTTGGAATTCTATTACTTGCATTTACTATGGTTGCAGTCCTTGGAGGATTTAATCCAAAGAAATTTAGCTATGCAGATGAAGAAGATGCAAAATACGATGTATTCTATAGTGGAGAATCAGCTGAGTTTTCACACGTAGGTGGAAGTGATTTGTTCTGGGGCTTAAAATATCAATTTAGACACTACTTTGATTTTATGCATAGAATTCATAGTGGATTGGTTAATGACTATGCCCTCTCTGTTGTAATAACTGCAGCAGTTATATTACTATATGTTTTCACTTTTGTTAGATAAGGAGGGACTGTAAGGTGGAATTACTAAAAAGAGTTCTATATATTTTACTTTATCCAGGTTTAATTTATTGTGTTATAGGAGGACTAATTTTAGCAGGAATAGATAGAAAGCTTCTTGCAAGAATGCAAAAAGAATAGGACCTCCAATATTACAGCCTTTTTATGATTTCTTTAAATTACTTGGAAAAGAAACAATAGTACCAAGAAATGCCGCAAAAAGCATTTTTAGCTGCACCAGTAATAGGTTTAATTAGTTTAATTACAGTTTCGCTATTTATTCCAGTTTTTAAGTTTAGTCCATTTAGCACATATGCTGATTTAATAGTTGTAATATACTTGTTAACAATACCTGCAGTAGCATTAATCGTTGGTGGTTCGGCATCAGGTTCACCTTATGCAGGAGTTGGAATCTCAAGAGAAATGGTTGCTATAATATCCTATGAATTACCAATGGTTGTATCTTTACTTGCAGTTGCTAAAAAGTAGGTTTAGCTTTAAATAATGGTGTAATGACATTTTCACTATCACAAATAGTTGAATATCAAGCTCAATATGGTCCGCTATTTACCAAGTTGAGTATAATACCAGCATTTATTGCAATGCTTCTTGTAATACCTTGTAAGGTTGGAAGTTTACCCTTTGATATAGCAGAGGCAGAAATAGAAATTTGTGAAGGACCTCTTGTTGAATATAGTGGAGCACCACTTGCGATTTTTAAATTAAACCACGCAATTAAAATGCTTGTTATGACTTCACTATTTGTTACACTTTTCTTAAGTGGATCAGGAACAGGAATATTAGCTGTTGATGCGATAATACAATTTGTCTTAATGTTTATTGTAATGTTCTTCTCTATAACACTCTTAAAGGCTATAACAGCAAGATTAAGAGTAGAACAAACTTTAAAATTTTATTGGACTTACCCTACAGCCCTTGCAATATTAAGTTTAATACTTGTTTATTTTGGGTTGTAATTTAGGAGGTGTTTAAATGTTTGAAAAGCTAATTGAAAAGGGATTAGAAAAATCTGCTTGGTTATATCATTTAAATACAGGATCTTGTAATGGATGTGATATTGAACTTGTTTCAGTAATAACTCCAAGATATGATGCTGAAAGATTTGGTTTTAAAATTGCAGGTTCTCCAAGACACGCAGATATAATTGTAGTTTCAGGGCCTATAACATCACAATCCAAAGACAGACTTATAAGAACTTTAGCACAGGTACCAGATCCAAAGGTTGTGGTATCATTAGGTTCTTGCCCAAGGTCCTGTAATGTATTCAGTGGAAGTTACTGTGTTGAAGGACCATTAGATAAATACGCACCAATTGATGTATCAATTGCTGGTTGTCCTCCAAAACCAGAAGCTATAATGGCGGGATTAGTAAGAGCTGTTGAGATATTAAAAGAAAAAAGGAGGGCAATGAAATGAAATTTCCTTATTTAAAAGAAGCAGTAAAATCTTTGTTTTCAAAGCCTTCAACTGAAAATTTTCCAAAGGAAGTAAAAGAAGCACCTGAAGGTTATAGAGGTAAAATTGCCTTTTATCCAGAAAAATGTGTAAACTGCGGTATGTGTATTAGAGTTTGTGCACCAGGTGCAATAACAAGAACTATTGAAAAGGTTGAAGAAGGCGATAAGATTACTTTCCAATTCTATATGGGACAATGTACCTTCTGTCAGCTTTGTCAAGATTTCTGTGCAAGAAAGGCTATTGAATTAACTAAAGATTATCTAATGATAGCTGAAGATGAAGAGGAATTAATGGTTAGAGGTACTTTTATTAAAAAGCACCACCTAAACCACCTGTACCACCTGCAAAGCCAGCTACTGCTCCTATAAACAATAATGAGACTAAAAAGAAGAGGCAAAGGCAGAATAGTTTTTAGAGCTGTTGACGCATTTATGTCAACAGCTCTTTACATAGATGTGAATAAAAATGATTAATATAAAGTATTTGAAAATTTCATTATTTTAAGTTAAAATATATATTGCAACTTTGAAAGGAGGAATAGTATGATTACAAAAGAATATGTAGCATCAATTATTGATCACACTATACTAAAGGTTGAAACAACACCAGAGGATGTAAAGAAGGTTTGTAAAGAAGCTAAGGAAAACAATTTTGCATCAGTTTGTATTAATCCTTGTTATGTCAAATTGGCAGCAGATGAACTAAAGGGAACAAATGTTAAGGTTTGTACAGTTATTGGTTTCCCTTTAGGAGCTAATTCATATGATGTAAAGGCCTATGAGACAAAAAAGCCATTGAAGATGGTGCACAAGAAGTTGATATGGTTATTAATATTGGAATGTTAAAGGCAAAAGAATATGACTATGTAAAAAGGATATAGAAGCTGTTGTTAATGCAGCAAAGGGTAAAGCTTTGGTAAAAGTTATAATTGAAACTTGTCTTTTAACTGATGAAGAAAAAGAAATTGCTTGCAAGTTATCCATTGAAGCAGGAGCGGATTTTGTTAAAACATCTACTGGTTTTAGCAAATGGGGAGCTAAAGAAGAGGATGTAAGATTGATGAGAAGAGTTGTTGGTAGTGAAAAGGGTGTAAAGGCTTCAGGCGGAGTACATAGTTTTGAAGATGCAGTTAAAATGATAGAAGCTGGGGCAAATAGAATAGGTGCAAGTTCTTCTTTGAAAATAATTGGAAAATCAAATGAAGAAAAGGCTTATTAATAATTAGACATAGTGTCTTTTAGAAAACTTGAACTTTTAAAAGTCCTCTAATAAAAATTAGAGGACTTTTAATTTTGGCTCTTTGTCAATAGTTGGGGCGGGCATTAGATTAGAATGCCTGTCCTTTCTTATTTGATAATGATTTTAGCAAGATAGATAGGATGAGGGGAGTTTACCCTTAAAAAATTGCACGACAAAAAGACCAACGATAGTTGGATTTCCTAAAATACAATATTTAACAGATTATTTATTACAACAATGAAGAATTCTATTCCTGAATCTATCAAAATTTCTATAGCCGAAGGCTATTCTTTTAATAACTTTGATTTTATTATTAAATCCTTCTATACAAGCATTTGTATAAGGAATATCAAAAGAATTACAAATCTCATTAAAATATCTGATATAGGTATTTGCACATCTTTTCAATTCATTGATACCACTATTTTGTGCAAGTTTAATCCAATCTTTTAAGAGGACACGAGCTTCGTTAGAAGAAGGTGAAGCATCAATAATACTCAATAACTTTTCCTTTAAAGTGTGGGCAATTGCTAATTCACTATTATAAGAAAACATAACTTGTAAAGCTAACTTTGAATCTGTATCAAGTAAGCCATATCTTTTTAAAATAAGCTTTTTACTTCTTTTAAAGTATTTTCTTAATTTAATTGATAGTTCTCTTTGGATACGTTTTCTTACCGCTTCTACTGCCCATATGACTTGTCTAATATAGTGAAATTTATCTATAACAATTACAGCATTTTTGAAATAAGTTTTAGCTAAATCAATATAGGGTTGCCACATATCACAAATAAAGTGTGTAACGCTATCGCGATTTTTAATTTTTCTAAAATAATCTATAAGAATATGCTCTTTTCTATCTTTAATAATGTCTAGTATTTTATGATTAACAGGATCGACTATTGCACAATGATATTTAGAACCACCAGAGTTACCTTTAAATTCATCTATAGATATTATTTTAGGTAAATTAGTAGGAGAAGAGTAAGATACATTATCAAAAATACGTTTTATAGTATCGATAGATAGATTAGTTTTTCTAGCAACTGATGTCATACTATATTCATTAGATAATTCATAAATTACAAACATAGCTAATCTATTAGTTATTCTATGATAACGAGGTAAAAATTCTATATGTTCATAAAATTTTTTGCCGCAGGCATTACAACGATATCTACGTTTTTTAAGAATGATAAAAGTATGTTTAAAGAATAAGGGTATGTCTTTAATACGCTGAATTCTATAATCGTGAACTCTTGTAACTTTGGAATTACAATTAGGGCAAGTACAAATTTTTTCTTAGTTTCTAAGTATATCTCAATGTACGTGTCATTATGAATAATCTTTTTATAATAACATCTTTAAAACCTAATAAATTTTTGATAGAATTATTAGTGTGCACTTGATGGATGCCTCCTTTCAGGTAAGGTTTTTGTTTGGTTATTTTAATTTTACCAGGTGTCTAATCAGGTGCACATATTTTTTGTAAAAAATATGCTGGGTCTACGCCCCAACATTTATTATAGAACCTTAATTTTTTATCCTTAAAATAACAACTACAGAATATTATATATTAAGTAAGGAGGTGAACATATGTCACCAGCAAAAAATTGTCCAGAGAAGATATTATAGTAAAGGTTAATCTACCAAAATTTAAAAATACATCAGAAATAAAACCACAGTACACCTTGATAGATCAAGAGAGAGCTATAGATGCAATTAACTTTGCACTTGATATGGAACAGTTTGGATATAATATATATGTTTGTGGATATGAAGGAATCGGAAAAAGAAGTTATTTAATTGATATGTTAAGAAAAAGAGCTGAGAAAGAAAAAACACCTTCTGATTGGGTTTACGTTTATAATTTTGAAGATATGTATAAGCCTATAGCAATAGAATTAAAGCCAGGAACTGCGAATTTATTTAAAAATGATTTAAATGAGTTTATTGATGAGATAAGCGAAGAAATAACGGAAATTTTTAATAGCGAGGAATATGAAAAACGAAGAAATGATGTTGTTGATTACTATGAAAAGATGATTATAGATTTAGCTGAAGAATTAAATGAAAAGTCAAAAGATAAAAACTGATTTTTAAGTATACAAATGATGGATTTGCATTTATTCCAATAAACAGTAATAACAAAGAGATGACTGAACAGGAATATATCGATTTACCTGAAGAAGAAAAAGATACCATCAATAAAAATGTTAATGAACTAAGAAATTTAGCATATGAAGTTCTAAGAAAAACAAAGCTTATTAAAAGGAAATGAACCAAAAATTAAAAGATTTAGATTTTAGTTTTTTACTATGTATATAGAAGATAAAATGAGTTCTTTAGCAGATAAATATAGTTATAATGATAAGTTGATAAAATATCTTTATTCAATAAAAAATGATATTACAGAAAACTTAGACGTTTTTATTGATATTGATAATATGGATAAGGAATTTTTGGAGGCATTTTTATCAAGGTATGATGTCAATGTTCTTGTTAACCATACAGAAGATGGGGCTCCTGTTATTATAGAAGAAACACCAGAATACCAAAAACTCATAGGATTAATTGAATATGAAAACAAATCAGGTAACTTAGTGACTGATTTCACAATGATACAGCCAGGGAGTCTTCACTTTGCTAATGGAGGATATTTGGTTATAGATGTACGAAAATTGCTTGAAAGCTTTTGGGGATATGAAGCTTTAAAAGAACTTTAATGTTGAATAAAATTGTAATTGAAAATTTTAAAAACCAACTGGATATTATACCAATAGTAAATTTAAAGCCAGAAGCTATTCCAATTAAAACAAAGGTCATCTTGATAGGCAGTCCTGAAATATATTATATTTTATATAATTATGATGAAGATTTTAAAAAATTATTTAAGATAAAAGCTGAATTTGAAAATAAAGTTAAAGATAATAAAGAAAATATAGATTCCTTCCTAAAACTTATAAAATATATAATTGAGGAAAAGAAATTTAAAGATGTTACCTTTGATGGAATAGAGGAACTTATTTATTACTCAAAAAGATTTCTGAAAATAAAAACTATTTAACAGCAAATATCTCAACTATCATAGAAATTCTTGAGCAGGCAAATCACATAGCAAAAGTAAATAAGAAAAAATTTATAGAAAGAGATGACATAAAGGTTGCTTTAAAAATGAAGGAGAAGAGAAATTCCTTGATTAAAGATGAATTTTTAGAATTATATTCTAAAAATAAATATATAGTAGAAGTTAAAGGCTATAAAGTTGGACAGATTAATGCATTATCAGTAGTAGATTATGGGGATTATGAAATTGGAAGAGTTAATAGAGTTACTGTAAATACCTTCTGTGGGACAGGTAATATAATTAATATTGATAGAGAGGTAGGATTAAGTGGTAATATTTTTAATAAGGCAACAATGATTTTAACAGGGTATATAGGCGAACGTTTTGGTCAAAATAGTAGTTTATCCTTTAATGCAAGTATTTGCTTTGAGCAGATGTATGGTGAAATAGATGGCGATAGTGCAACTTTAGCTGAAACTGTAGCGTTACTCTCAAGTTTAGGTGAAATACCTATAAATCAGGGTATTGCAATTACAGGGTCAGTAAATCAAAAGGGATAGTTCAAGCAGTTGGTGGAGTTAATACAAAAATAAGAGGATATTTCGATATATGCAAGCTGTATGGTTTAGATGGGACGCAGGGAGTTATTATACCAGAATCAAATTTAGAGGATTTAGTTTTAGATGATGATATTGTAGAAGCAGTTAATAAAAAGAATTTAGTATCTATACTGTTAATAGCGTAGAAGATTGCTTCGATATAATATTAGAACCGAGTTTTAAAAAGGGTAGGAAAAGCAAAAATTTTGATTATATAGAGGAAAAGATTTTAAAAAGAATTGAAAAATTAAAGGGAGTAAAGGATAAAAATAAAAAGAATAGGCTGCCAATGCAGCCTATTATACATTGAAGCGGAAAACTATTACATCTCCATCTTGTACAATATATTCTTTGCCTTCGAGCCTAATAAGTCCCTTTTCACGAGCTGCTGTTTCAGAACCGCTCTCTATTAGGTCATCATAGGATATTACTTCTGCACGTATAAAACCACGTTCAATATCAGAATGTATTTTTCCTGCAGCCTGTGGAGCTTTAGTACCCTTTCTAATAGTCCACGCTCTAACTTCCTTTGGGCCAGCTGTTAAAAAGCTTATTAATCCAAGTAAGTTATAGCTGGCTCTTATTAATTTATTTAATCCAGGTTCTTCAAGACCATAATCACTTAAAAATTCTTGTTTTTCATCATCGGATAGCATTGAAATTTCTTCTTCAAGCTTTGCACAAAGTGGAATTACTTGAGAATTTTCTGCCTTTGCATAATCTAATACCTTATTCAATAATTTATTATTTTCATAACCATTTATTATATCATCTTCAGAAAGATTTGCTACATATAAAACAGGTTTTGATGTAAGAAGGAAATATTGCTTTAAAAATTCCTTTTCCTCTTCTGTCATTTCAATTGTTCTAGCTGGTTTCATTTGTTCTAAATGTGATTTTAGTCTCTCCATAAAATTGAGTTCTTCTTGTGCTTTTTGTCCCCTGATCTTGCAGTTTTTCTTGTCTTTTCTATTCTTCTATCTAAAACTTCCATATCAGAAAATATTAATTCTAAGTTTATTGTTTCTATATCTCTAATTGGATCAACAGATCCTTCTACGTGAACAATATTTGTATCTTCAAAACATCTTACTACGTGAACAATGGCTTCTACTTCTCTTATATGTGATAGAAATTTATTTCCAAGTCCTTCACCTTTGCTTGCACCTCTTACCAATCCTGCAATGTCATAAAATTCAACTATTGCAGGGGTAACTTTTCAGGGTTATACATTTTAGCAAGTACATCAAGTCTTTTATCAGGCACAGCAACAACTCCAACATTTGGTTCAATTGTACAGAAGGGATAATTAGCTGATTCAGCACCAGCTTGAGTTATTGCATTGAATAGTGTACTTTTGCCTACATTAGGTAGTCCTACAATACCAAGCTTCATATATATCTTCCTTTCTCTATTTTCTATAAGCTACACAAATTAAATTTTAGCAAAAAGGATTAGATTTATCAAGAGGTAAAATAAAAGGCTGCAAATGCAGCCTTTGGTGCCGAAGGCGGGGTCGAACCCGCACGGGTGTTACCCCACCGGATTTTGAGTCCGGCGCGTCTGCCAATTCCACCACTTCGGCAAGGTCAATTTGATATTAACATAATTATATAATTTTGTCAATAGAACATTTATAAAAAGTAAAGGCAGATTTACTTACTGCCTTTTTAATTCTATTTGGCTTTGGTTTTGGTCGACCAACAACAGGTTTTTGCTTTTCTATTTTTGCTAAACGAATTAATTCAAAATAGGTTAAAAATAAAACAACGAATAGAGTAGTTTGAAGAAGTTGTAGTGTGAGCGATTTCACATAGTATACTTTAAAAATAAAAGGGAAAAACAATGTCAATGTAATAAATACAAAAAGTAACCATTTTTTATTCTTAAAAAGTTAATTAGATAGGGTTTAGATACATTAAAGATAGACAGCGAAATAATAGTTAAAACAATAATTAGAAAAATTTGATATAAAATTTGCATTTAAATACCTCCTTTTCAATTTATATTATATCAGTATTTTAAAATATTTCTATATCTAATAAACAATTGAAGAATATTTAATATAATGTTATTATATTAAAAAAGAAAATGGGGTGTGAATATAGATTATGAAGAATAAACTTTTAATAATAGACGCTAACAGCTTAATGAATAGAGTTTTTATGCACTACCTCCGATGAATAATCAAGAGGGTAAGAAAACTAATGCAGTCTATGGTATGTCAGTAATACTTTTAAAAATTATAAAAGAATTACAACCCAATTATATTGCAGCAGCCTTCGATAAAAAGGCACCTACCTTTAGACATATTGAATATCAAGAATATAAAGCAGGTCGAAAGAAAATGCCGGATGAACTTTCACAGCAATTTCCTATAGCAAAGGAATTACTTAGAGCCTTTAACGTTGGAATATACGAGATAGAAGGATATGAAGCAGATGATATTATTGGTACAATGAGTAAGAAATTTGAAGAAGAGGGGTTTGAAATATATATACTAACGGGGGATAGAGATTCATTACAATTAGTAACTAATTTAACTAAGGTATTAATTACAAAAAAGGAATTACAGATGTTGAAACCTATGATATAGAGGCTATTAAAGAAAAATATGGCTTTGAACCAAATAAAATAATAGATTTAAAGGGATTAATGGGAGACGCTTGGATAATATACCTGGGGTTCCAGGTATAGGAGAGAAAACAGCATTAAAATTATTAAATGAGTTTGGAAGTATAGAAAATATATATGAAAATATAGATAAAATAACAGCTAAAAAAGTCAAGGATAATCTAATAAATTATAAAGATCAGGCATTTTTAAGCAAAAGTTGGCTACCATTAATAAAGATGTTCCTATTAGTTTTAATCTTAATGAAATGGACATAGAAAAGTGTGATTATAAAAAAGTAATGGAAATATTCCAAGAATTAGATTTTAAAAGTTTATTTAATAAAATACCAAAAAGAAATGAACAAAAATATAATGAACAGGAAACAGTTAAACTTAATTTTAGTATAGATAATTTAAAATCATACTTAAAAGATAAAAATGAAATATTTTTTACTACAATAAAGAAGAAGATTTATTAATTTTTGAAAATGGATACGCATTAAAAGGGATAGATTTTGTGGAGATAAAAAATATATTTGAAGATGGAAATATATACAAAAACACATATGATGCAAAAGCACTTTATAATAGACTAAGAACTATTAATATAAATTTAAAGGGGTTAAGAAATGATTTAGGAATAATAATGTATCTATTAAATCCTTCAAATGATTTTTCTTCAAACAACAAAGTAATAGCTGATTTGCTAAATATAAACGAGAGTGAACTAAAAAGGAACATATTCCAATATTTGTTGGTATGATGGAACAAATATTAGAAGATAAGCTTAAATTGATAAAGGAGTATTCTTTAGAAAAACTATTGTATGAAGTAGAAATTCCGCTGATAGAAGTGTTAGCATCTATGGAACACTGTGGCTTTAAAATAAATAGAGAGGTATTACAAGAAATTGGATTTAAGTTATCAGAAGAAATAGATAAACTAACAACAGAAATATACGATTTAGCAGGGGAAGAGTTTAATATTAATTCACCTAAACAATTAGGAGTTATTTTGTTTGAAAAATTAAATCTACCTGTTATTAAAAAACAAAAACAGGTTATTCAACTAATGCTGATGTTCTTGAAGAACTAAGGGATAAACACGAAATAATAACGAAAATTATAGTATATAGGCAGCTTGTAAAGTTAAAGACAACATATATAGATGGACTTATGAGTGCAGTACAGTCTGATGGAAAGATTCATTCTAATTTTAATCAAATGATAACTGCTACAGGAAGAATATCAAGTACTGAACCAAATCTTCAAAATATACCAATAAAATTAGAGCAGGGACGAGAAATAAGGCGTGCTTTTGAGCCAGAAAACAGTGATTTTTACATATTAACAGCAGACTATTCTCAAATAGAATTAAGAGTACTTGCACATATTTCAGGTGATAGAAATTTAATTGAAGCCTTTGTAAATGGTGAGGACATACATAAGAGAACTGCATCGGAGGTTTTTAATGTTCCAATTAATGAAGTTACATCTATTCAAAGAAGTAGAGCAAAGGCAATTAATTTTGGCATAGTTTATGGATTAAGTGATTTTGGATTATCACAGGATTTAAAGATTTCAAGAAAGGAAGCAAAGGAATATATTGAAAACTATTTTGCAAGATATACAGGTGTAAGAAAATATCTTGATGATGCTATTAAGCAAGCTAAAGAGAATGGATATGTGAAGACTATATTCAATAGAATAAGATTTATTCCAGAAATAAATTCTTCAAATAGAAATATAAGAATGCTTGGAGAAAGGTTAGCAATGAATACACCGATACAAGGATCTGCAGCGGATATAATTAAAATAGCAATGGTAAACGTATATAAAAAGTTAAATGAATTAGGACTAAAATCAAGAATAATTCTTCAAGTTCACGATGAATTAGTTTTAGAAGTTCATAAGGATGAAATAGAAGAGGTAAAAAGATAGTTAGATTTGAGATGGAAAATTGCGTACAATTGAAGGTACCTTTAATTGTCGATATAAAATGGGCAAATAATTGGTATGAAGCTAAGTAGGTGATGATATGAAAATAATTGGTTTAACAGGAGGGATAGCCTCAGGTAAATCAACAGTATCTAATTATTTGAAATTAAAGGGAATAGATGTCATAGATGCAGATTTAATATCAAGGGAGATATATAAAGTTGGAGAAAAAGCATATACTCTTGTAGTTAAAGAGTTTGGCAAAGAGATATTAGAGGATGACTTAACTATTAATAGAAAAAGGCTTGGTAATATTGTATTTAATAATTTAGATAAACTACAAAGGCTGAATGAAATTACACATCCAATAATACTAAGTGAAATAAAAAGAAGAGTTGATAATTGTTTAAAAATAAAAAAGGTTTATGTATAATTGACGCAGCTCTTTTGTTTGAAAGCAATTGGGATAAGATATGTGATATTAAATGGTTAGTTTATGTTGATAGGACTACGCAAGTAAAAAGACTGATTGAAAGAGACAAAATAAATGAAGTAGATGCAATAAAAAGAATAAATGCACAAATGCCTCTTGAACAAAAAATAAAGCTTGCGGATTTTATTATTAACAATTCCAAAGACCTAAGATATACATATGAACAAGTAGACATATTATTAAATATAGCACTAAATGGAGGAAATAATGAATAAAGTCTTGAGAATTTTATGCTTAATTTTAATTATATTTGTAGCTGTAAATCATAAATTAATATTAAAAAAGATATATCCATTAAAGTATAACGATTTGGTTTACAAGTATTCAAAACAATATGATGTTGATGCAATGTTAGTTTTTGCTGTTATAAAAGCAGAAAGTAATTTTAAGGAAAATGCTGTTTCAAAAAAGGAGCTATTGGTTTGATGCAAATTACTCCAAAAACAGGTGAGTATATTGCAGATTTAATTAAAGATAAAAATTTTAAAAAACAAAAATTATTTGAACCAGAGATGAATATTAAATATGGTTGTTTTTATCTTAAAAGAATGATTGATCAGTATAATGGGAATATAGAACTTGCACTTATGGCATATAATGCAGGTTCTACTAATGTAAATAGATGGATAGAAATATTGGGTAGGGATTTTGAAGTCGATTTGGTTCCCTTTAATGAAACAAAAATTATGTAAAAAAATAAAAAATACTATAAATTATATCAATATATTTATACGGATATTGACAATTAGATATTATAGTGCTAATATTATTTATGTAAGCGGAGATGGCGGAATCGGCAGACGCGCACGTTTGAGGGCGTGTGGGTATCCCGTGCGGGTTCAAGTCCCGCTCTCCGCACCATTTTTGATTATAAGGCCTATTATTAGGCCTTTTATTTTTAAAAAGGCTCTTTGTCAATAGTTGGGGCGGGCATTAGATTAGAATGCCTGTCCTTTCTTATTTGATAATGATTTTAGCAAGATAGATAGGATGAGGGAGTTTACCCTTAAAAAATTGCACGACAAAAAGACCAACGATAGTTGGATTTCCTAAAATACAATATTTAACAGATTATTTATTACAACAATGAAGAATTCTATTCCTGAATCTATCAAAATTTCTATAGCCGAAGGCTATTCTTTTAATAACTTTGATTTTATTATTAAATCCTTCTATACAAGCATTTGTATAAGGAATATCAAAAGAATTACAAATCTCATTAAAATATCTGATATAGGTATTTGCACATCTTTTCAATTCATTGATACCACTATTTTGTGCAAGTTTAATCCAATCTTTTAAGAGGACACGAGCTTCGTTAGAAGAAGGTGAAGCATCAATAATACTCAATAACTTTTCCTTTAAAGTGTGGGCAATTGCTAATTCACTATTATAAGAAAACATAACTTGTAAAGCTAACTTTGAATCTGTATCAAGTAAGCCATATCTTTTTAAAATAAGCTTTTTACTTCTTTTAAAGTATTTTCTTAATTTAATTGATAGTTCTCTTTGGATACGTTTTCTTACCGCTTCTACTGCCCATATGACTTGTCTAATATAGTGAAATTTATCTATAACAATTACAGCATTTTTGAAATAAGTTTTAGCTAAATCAATATAGGGTTGCCACATATCACAAATAAAGTGTGTAACGCTATCGCGATTTTTAATTTTTCTAAAATAATCTATAAGAATATGCTCTTTTCTATCTTTAATAATGTCTAGTATTTTATGATTAACAGGATCGACTATTGCACAATGATATTTAGAACCACCAGAGTTACCTTTAAATTCATCTATAGATATTATTTTAGGTAAATTAGTAGGAGAAGAGTAAGATACATTATCAAAAATACGTTTTATAGTATCGATAGATAGATTAGTTTTTCTAGCAACTGATGTCATACTATATTCATTAGATAATTCATAAATTACAAACATAGCTAATCTATTAGTTATTCTATGATAACGAGGTAAAAATTCTATATGTTCATAAAATTTTTGCCGCAGGCATTACAACGATATCTACGTTTTTTAAGAATGATAAAAGTATGTTTAAAGAATAAGGGTATGTCTTTAATACGCTGAATTCTATAATCGTGAACTCTTGTAACTTTGGAATTACAATTAGGGCAAGTACAAATTTTTTCTTAGTTTCTAAGTATATCTCAATGTACGTGTCATTATGAATAATCTTTTTATAATAACATCTTTAAAACCTAATAAATTTTTGATAGAATTATTAGTGTGCACTTGATGGATGCCTCCTTTCAGGTAAGGTTTTTGTTTGGTTATTTTAATTTTACCAGGTGTCTAATCAGGTGCACATATTTTTTGTAAAAAATATGCTGGGTCTACGCCCCAACATTTATTATAGAACCTTTAAAAAAACTGTATAAACTTAGCATATGAAATATTTCGTTATAGTAATTAAATTATATTTATTAAAAGTTAGAAGGAATTTCGATATTTTTAGAGAATAAATTATATATAAAATTTTTTAGGTGATATTATGATACCAATAAGAATAAAAAAGATGAGTTAACAATAAAATCAATAAAAAAGGAGGATTTAGGTGATATTTATGATTTAATTAAAGAATTGAATTATAAGCAAAATTTATATAGAGATAACAATTTAAACTTTGATTATATTAAAAGAAGGTATATAGAAACACTTGCAAATTCTATGGAATATTTCTGTGGTATATATATAAATGATGAGCTTATAGGTTTTTTAAAGGGGAGGTTAGAGGTAAAGGATGATTTGGAATCCTTATTAATGGCACTTTATATAAAAGAAAATTATACAAAGGATAAACAAGGTAATAATATATTGAAAAATTTTGAAGATTATTTACACAGTGTATATAATGTTAAGGTATTTAATGTGATTGTTAATGATAAGTGTGAATGCGACAAGTTTTGGGAAGAAAATGGCTATAATTTTAATAGAAAATTAAATTATCAAGATGAGGTATATAATTCATATATATATACAAAAAGAAGGGGAGGATAATATGGATTATAATACTAACTGGTATTATGATAAAAAAATTGAGAGAACAAAGAAGGCTTTAGAAAAAATAACTATGAGGTATATGTGGTAAATAATGTAGAGGAAATGAAGGAAAAGATTTTGGAGTTGATTCAGGATAAGAGTAAAGTGTCTTTTGGTGGATCAATGACATTAGTAAATTCAGGTATATTAGATGACTTAAGGAAGAAGGACATTGTGCTGTTAGATAGATATAAAGAAGGATTAACAGGTGATGAAATAGGCAACTTATATAGAGAGACTTTTTGCTGATTATTACATTACAAGCAGTAATGCAATTACTGAGAATGGAGAGTTGGTTAATTTAGATGGTACAGGAAATAGAGTGGCTGCTATGATATTTGGTCCTAAAAAGGTGATAGTTGTCGCAGGAAAGAATAAAATTGTTAAGGATTTAGATGAGGCATATAATAGAGTTAGAAATTACGCATCTCCAATTAATGCAAAAAGGTTAAACAGAAGAACCCCTTGTTGTGAAACTGGTTATTGCTTAGATTGCAACTCGAGTGATAGGATTTGTAATCATTATGTAGTTACATACAGGCAAAATGTAAAGGGTAGGGGAATGGTAATAATTGTTAAAGAAGATTTGGGGTATTAATGTTGAAGTTTTAACTTTTTATAGTATAATATTTCTGATGTTAAAATCAAAATTGCCGAATCTCTTAGGAGTACGGAGGAACCACTAAGTGGGGTGAAGCTTTTAAAGAGCAGGGATACCTTCTCCCTAACCCGTCAGCTAACTCCGGAGGCGTAGAAGGGATGGTGTATTTAAATGTTAAATAAGAAAATGATATCTTTAACATTAGCTTTAACGCTAATGTTGATATCAACTCCAAATCTTGATGTACAAGCTGCAAAGACATCAAGCAAAACCAAAAGAATAGTTGTACAAAAGAAAACAAATAAGAAGGTTAGTGTAACGAAAAAGAAAAAGACAGTAAAGAGAACAACGTCAAGAGGCAAAATATATTCACGTGGCTCTGGTTCAGTGATAGCTACAGGGAATATTGACGAGGTAGCAGATATAGCTAAAACACTACTTGGAGTAAGATATGTATATGGTGGTACAACAATAAGTGGCTTAGATTGTTCTGGCTTTGTACAATATGTTTATAAAAAATTGGTGTAAATATTCCAAGAACAGCAAGTCAACAGGCAAGAGTAGGATTAGCTATATCAAAGGAGAATCTTAGAAAAGGCGACCTTGTATTTTTGAGACTGTAAGTCCGGGTATATCCCACGTAGGTATCTATTTAGGAGATGGAAATTTTATACACGCTTCATCAACAGCGAAGAAGGTAGTTATATCGTCTTTAGATTCAGGATATTATAATACAAGATATAGAGGAGCTGTTAGAATTATAAAATAAAGCCTATTAAGGGCTTTATTTTTTATAAAAATTTTTAATTTAAAATTATTAATAATTTTAGAACTACTTAAATATAATTTAAATGAAATAAAGGAGGGGATAAAATGAGATACACCAGATTGGAATTGAAGAAGAATGGTTTTTCAAACTTTGAATTAGGGATAATATATTTTGTTTTAGTAATACCTTTGGTTTCTATATTGGTTGGGTGGTGTCTGACTCAATTTATAATATTACCCAAATTAAATATTAAAAGTGATAGTGTTGATATGATTTCAATTAAAAGAGAAAACAAAATTTATCTATTACAAATAGGAGTTTTTACTAATGAAACTAATGCAAAGTCTATGGTAGATAATTTAAATAGAATAGACGTGTATGGACACTACTATAAAGATAATGATACCTATAGAGTTATTACAGATGTATCAGTGGATTTAAATATTATAAAAAATAAAAAAGAAGAGCTCGATAAAAAAGGTATTAGCTCAATAATTAAAGAATTTGATATACAAAATAAAATTGATGAAAAGGAATATTATGATATGAATAATCTTATTATTGCACAAATACAACTAAAAGATGGACAAGTTTCACAAGAACAATTTAATAAAATGTTAAAGGAGTTTTACGATAAGTACAAAGATGACAAGAAGATAAGAGAGGTATGTGATTTGTTAATAAATTATCAAGAGGCAATAAAAAATAATAAACAGGATAAAGTTATTTATTATATAGTAAAAAGTATAAATTTTTTCAATATAGATCAAGTTAAATATTAAATTTTTATTAATGAACAGATAGGTATTGTAGTTACTATTTTTAAATGATAAACTTATTTGTGATGTGATTAAATTTATTGTTTTTGGCAACATTTTAAAGGGGAAATATATGGGTAAAACAAAGGAAAAATTATTTAAGTTTATGGTAATTCTTCTTTGTGTTTTAGCAGGAGAAGCTATATATAAAGGTTTCTCTCAAATTAAAGGGCTAAGTTTTTTAACCGCTGAATTGATTATAGGAACTCAAAAGCCTATAAATTTAGATTTAATATTTTTTAATATAGTTATAGGATTTAATTTAAAATTAAATTTATTTTCAATAATAGGATTAATTTTAGGTATAATTTTAATAAAAAGAATTAGGTGATACAAATGAAAATAATTTTAGCATCATCTTCTCCAAGAAGAATTGAAATTTTAAAAAACCTAAACTTACAATTTGAAGTAATTCCATCTGATTTTAAAGAAGAAATAAATTTAAATAATCCTATTGAACTTGTTAAAAATTTTGCTTATAATAAGGCCTTAGATGTTAAAGATAAAATTAAGGAAGAAGCTTTGATTATTGCAGCTGATACAGTTGTCTATAAAGATGGAAAGGTTCTTGGAAAACCATCAGATGAAGAAGATGCCTATAATATGCTTAAGTTATTAAGTGGAAGTGAACACCAGGTTTATACTGGCGTTTGTGTTTTTTATAATAACGACTACATAGTTGATTATTCCTGTACAAATGTATATTTTAAAGAATTGAGTGATTATGAAATTAAGAAGTATATTTCAACTACTGAACCTTTTGGAAAAGCTGGTGCATACGCTATTCAGGGATTCGGGAGTTTGTTTGTAGAAAAAATAGAGGGATGTTATTTTAATGTAGTTGGCTTACCTATAAATAAATTATATGATATAATAAATAGGATGGGGATAAATTTATTTTAAGGAGAAGGATGGTATGAACTGTTATTCTATTAAAATCAAAGATATCCCCTTAAATGAAAGACCAAGAGAAAGACTTTTAAAGTATGGTGAAGAAGTTTTATCAAACCAAGAGCTTTTGGCAATAATATTACGTACTGGAACAAAATCAGAAAGTGCTCTTGATTTAGCAAAACGCTTAGTTTCAAATTACGGTGGTATTACCTCTATTGCAAAAAGTTCTGTATATGAACTTAGTAAGATTAAAGGAATTGGACTTGCTAAAGCTTGTGAAATTAAAGCTTGTGTTGAAATAGGTAGAAGAATAAATTCATTTAAAGATAGTCATAGAGTCAAAATAACTTCTCCTGAAGATGTTGCACTACTTATCGTTGACGAGATGAGGTTTCTAACAAAGGAACATTTTAGGGTTATATTTTTAAACACAAAAATTATGTTATTCAAATAAAGGATATATCAATAGGTAGCTTAAATTCATCTATAGTGCATCCAAGAGAAGTTTTTAGAAGCAATAAAATTAAGCTCTGCTTCAATCATACTGTGTCATAATCACCCTTCAGGTGATACAACGCCAAGTCAAGAAGACATAAATATAACAAAACGGTTGGTTGAAGCAGGTAAGATAATTGGAATTGAAGTTTTAGATCACATTATAGTAGGAGATATGAATTATTTAAGCTTTAAAGAAAAAATATAATATGACATCACGAAAGGAGTAGGAAATATGGGATTATTTAGTATTTCAAAGGATATGGGAATTGATTTAGGAACTGCAAATACTTTAATATATTTAAAGGGAAAAGGCATAATTCTTAGGGAACCATCAGTGGTTGCTATTAGAAATGACAATACAAAGCAGGTCTTAGCTGTTGGAGATGAAGCTAAGGAAATGATAGGAAGAACTCCTGGTAATATAGTTGCAATAAGACCTCTTAAAGATGGAGTTATAGCTGATTTTGATGTTACTCAAACAATGTTAAATAAATTTATTAGAAAAGTAACAAATAATAGTTCTTTTGTTAAACCAAGAATAGTTGTTTGCTTTCCATCAGGTGTAACAGAAGTTGAAAGAGAGCTATAGAAGAAGCAACTAAACACGCCGGTGCAAGGGAAGTTTATTTAATGGAGGAGCCTATGGCAGCTGCAATAGGTGCAGGGCTACCAGTTAGTGAACCAACAGGAAGTATGGTTGTAGATATTGGTGGTGGAACTACTGAGGTAGCAGTAATTTCACTTGGTGGTATTGTAACAAGCAAGTCATTAAGAATAGCAGGCGATGAATTAGATCAATCAATTGTACAATATATTAAGAAAGAATACAATTTAATGATTGGTGAAAGAACTGCAGAGCAAATTAAAATGGAAATTGGATCAGCCTTCCCGGATGAAGAAGAAACAACAATGGATATAAAGGGACGTGATTTGATTTCTGGTTTACCAAAGGTAATAACAATCTCTTCAGAAGAAATTAGAGAGGCAATAAAGGAACCTGTTGCAGCAATTATAGATTCAATTAAATCAACACTTGAAAAGACACCACCAGAACTTGCAGCAGATATTATGGATAAGGGTATTATGCTGACTGGTGGAGGAGCACTGTTAAAGGGATTAGATAAATTAATAAATAAGGAAACACATATGCCTGTTCATATTGCCGAAAATCCACTTGACTGTGTTGCAATAGGTGCAGGTAAAGCTTTAGACAATATTGATAAATTAGGATTGAATAAAGGCTTTGGTTTCCCACAAAAATAGGTGATATAGAAAGAGGGAGCTAAATGGATTTTTAAAGAACAGGTTATTAACTATAATACTTGTTCTTTGCCTTGTATTAACAGTATTTATTGGAGTTACAGCAAATAATAAAAGTAATGAGGGGGCTATGCAAGGGGTTATAAATTCAGCTATAGCCCCTATACAAAAACAGATTTATAATGCGGGGCAAAGGATATATAATATTTTTCGTTTGTATCTTCGATTTCAACATTAAGAAAGGAAAATATTGAGTTAAAATCAAAGTTAGAGGACTTAAGATTAAAGATAGTTGATTATGAAAAAATAAAGTCAGAAAATCTTGAACTTAATAAGCTTTTGCAGTATAAAAATGATGAAAATTTTAAATATATATCTGCAAATGTTATCGGTAAGGTTGGTGACAATTGGTTTAATATTATAATATTAGATGTAGGGATTAATGATGGCGTTAAAAGGGTTGCTATGTTAGAGCAGCAGATGGATTAGTAGGTAAAATTATCGAAGTAAATAATACAACTTCTAAAGTGATGACTATTTTAGATGAGAATTCAAAATTGCCTGTTATAATTAATGAAACAGCAGAAGAAGGACTCTTAATTGAGAATAACAATAGCACTTTGTGCAAAGTGGCTTATTTACCAAGTGAAACCAAGGCTGTCGAAGGAAATATTGTTATAACAAGTAATATAACAAGTAATCCAGATGTTTTAGTACCAAGTGGTATTATTGTTGGATTTATAGAAAAAATTGAGTATGAAAAGATTAATTTATCTAAAACAGCCTATATAAGACCTGCTGTTGATTTTACCAAAATTAAAAAGGTACAAGTTTTAGTTAAATAAAGGGGAAAGAGTTGTGAAACGAGGTATAACTTTTATACTATTAGGTTTATTATGCTTAATTTTACAAAATACTATATTTATGAATTTTAGTATATTAGGAGTTAAAGTAGATTTATTATTAGTTTATATAGTTAGTATTTCAATGTTTCTTGATAAGATGGAGTTAATATTTGTTGTAATACCAATAGGCATTTTAAAAGATGCCTTTTTTCCTTATGTATTTGGAATTAATACATTGACCTATTTGATAGTATCTTACTTTGTAAACCTAATTGAAGGTAAAATATATAAAGATACAATTATAATACCAGTATTATTTATAGGTTTGGCTACTATTATAAAATTTTTAATTTTCATTTGTTTTATGTATCCAACAGGAATGCTAAGCTTTAGTTTTGGAAATATAATAATTTTATTTGTTAAAGAGCTGGTTTTAAATGTTTTAATGATTTTATTTGTTTATAACAGAATAAGACGTATAGTTACCTCAGAAAAGTTAAAAAAGGATTGGAAGTTTTAAGTAGGTGATTGAATGAAAAAAATAGAATTAAACAATTTACAATAGTATTAATTTTGATGTTTTTAACTTTAGCATTAAGGCTGGCTTTTTGCAAATAATTAATGGAGATTATTATAGTCAACAGGCTGAAGCGGTTTTTAGTAGAGTTTATAGTGAAAGACCACAAAGAGGAGAAATTTTAACACGAGAGGGAATTAAATTAGCTACAAATATTCAAAGCTTTAATATAGTTTATACTGATAATAGAAATGTTGTATCAGATAGAGATATCCCAAGAATACTATTAAAAACAATTAGAGTTTTTAAGAATGAAACTACAGATTACGAAAAATTGATTTTAGACGCAATTCCCATAAAGGTTGAAAATGAAAAGGTAGATTTTAATTTTATGGTATATATATCTGAGGAGGATGAAGAGTTAAGAGATATAACAAGTGAAGAAGAAAAAATAAAGAAAATAGAGGAGAAAAGACAAAAATTATTAAAAACTAAGGAGGAGAGGTTTAAAAAAGACTATAACATTCCTTTGGATTTTGATGCAAAAAAACGTTATATGAACTACTTGTGAAGTTTAAAATTGCAAACAAAGTAGGAGATAGCTACACACTTATAGATAATATGACATTGCAGGAAGCAAGAGATGTATTAGCCCTAAGAATTCTAATAGATAAAAATAAGTTTTTCAAGTATAAACCTGTAGTAATAGCTAAAAATGTTTCAAGAAAAACTGCTTTTTATATTGCAATGAAATCTGAGGAGCTTCCTAATGTTACTTTTAATGAGGAACCTCTAAGATATTATCCAAATGGAGATTTTGCTTCTCATATAATAGGGCATTTAACAAGAGTGGGTGAAAATAATTCTGAGAAATTTAAAAGTCTTGGTTACGATATCAACAATGAATGGATTGGAGCAATAGGGCTTGAAGCTAAATTTGAAAATATAACTACTAATGAATATGGTGCATCGCTAAGAGGTGAGCCTAAAGAAAAATATATTACTGTAGATAAGTTTGGTAATCAGTTAAAATTGATTGGAGAAGTAGAAGGCATTCCTGGTGATTCAATTGTTACAACTATAAATTATAATTTGCAGAAGGTAGCAGAAGAATCACTTGATAGATTACTTAAAAATTTGCAGGAAGGTAAAGTTGATGGTACAAAAAGACCCTATGCCAATAGAGGTGCAGTAGTAGTTGTTGATGTAAAAACGGGAGAAGTACTTGCATTGGTAAGTAAGCCAAGTTTTGACCCTAACCTATTTGCAGAGTTTGGAACTATTAAGGATGAAGAAACAAGATTACGAATTCTTGCTCCACAAACTTTCTTAACTGAATCACAGAAGTATTATTATGAAGTAAAAAATTAGATATTGTTCCTAATCCAACATTTAACTATGCAACTCAATCGTTGGTTCCTCCAGGATCAACCTTTAAGTTACTAACATCAATTGCTGCACTGGAGGAAGGAATAATTACACCAAATACAATAATAGTAGACAGAGGTATGTACAGAGAATTACCAGGCTTTAGTGGGAATTGCTGGATATGGAATGAGAAACATACAACTCACGGTCCAGTAAACGTAGCAAAGGCATTACAGGTTTCCTGTAACTATTTTTATTACGCAGTTGCACAAAAATGGGATGGGATAAATTTGATAAATGGGTTAGAAAATACAATTTCATAAGAGAAGGCGATAATACTGCAACAGGGATTGAGATATTAGAACGATTTGGCCAAGCAAGTAGTGTTGAAAAAGAAAAGTATTATATATTGGAAAATATATAAATAAAATCAGAAATAGATTAAATATAAAAGAAGATGATAAAATTTTAGCTTATATAAGAGAAATGTTTTTAAATGAGAACTTAGATGATACAAGATTAGCAGGACTTAGTGAAAATCAAAAAAATATATTAATAGTGTATATAAAGAATTTTTATCAGAATCTAAAAATTTAGGTGCACTTTTAAGTGCATCTATAGGTCAGGGTGAAAATACATTTACTCCATTACAGCTGGCACAATTTTATATGACTGTTGTAAATGGTGGAAACAGATATAGGTTGCACTTAGTTAAAGAAATATTAAATCCTGATGGATCTTCTAAATACAAAGTAGAACCTGAAGTTTTAGATAGAGTGGAAATAAAACCCGAGACATACAAGGCAGTAATGCAGGGTTTGGAAAAAGTTAATCAAGAAGGTTCTGCAGCAAGTGTTTTTAGAAATTATCCTATTCCGACTGGTGGAAAGACTGGTACAGTACAAATCGCTAATTCATTAAATTCTGATGAAGCAAAAAAATTAGTGCAGAGGGAATAGTTGCAAATGGAGTATATGTTGGGGTTGCTCCAATAAATGATCCACAAATAGTTGTAGTAACATTAGTTTTTAATGCAGGACACGGATATTCCTGTGCTGGTGTTGTTAAGGATATTTATGATGAATATTTTGGACTTAATAAAGTGCAACAAAATAATGAAACAACAACACAACAGTCTAATTTAAATCAATAGCTAATAGTTAATAAAGGGGAGACATAAAAAATGTCTCCCCTACAATTTTTAGACAAATTTCCTTATCAAAAATGTATTTTTCAAAATTAATTTGTATGTTAAAATATTAATGTGTAATAATTTTTTAGAAGGAATATTAAATTTTATATAGAATAATATAATTAAGTGACCTTGGAGGTAAAAATGGGTAGCATTGTGATAAAGGGAACAAAAGAAGGTCTAATATTATATTTAAACAGCAATAATAAAGAAGTTTTAGAAGAAGAGATAATAAAAAACTTGACAATGCTAAGGAGTTTTTAAGGGAAGTAGTTTAAAATTGGTAGACAAGCTAAATTTATTAGATGATGATTTTCTAAAATATATGCAAGAACTACTTAAAGAAAAATATAGTATAAATGCATATTATGAAAACATAAAGGTAAAGGAAGAAACTGAAAAGATTTTTTCAGGTATATATGAAGGGAAAACAAAATTCATAAGAAATACAGTAAGATCAGGTCAAAGAATTTATTGTCAAGGTAATGTAGTTGTTATTGGAGATGTTAACTCAGGTGCAGAGATAATTGCAAATGGCAATATTGTTATTTTAGGTGCCTTAAGAGGGGTTGTACACGCTGGTGCTAATGGGAATAGAAAAGCAATTGTAGCAGCATATATGTTACAGCCATCTCTATTAAAAATTGCAGATATAACATCGAGAGCACCAGATGAAAAAATAAAGCCTAAAGTGCCTGAAGTAGCTAAGGTAAAGGATAATTTTATTGTTATAGAACCATATAAATTTATATGATGATGGAGGGATTAAATAATGGGAGTGGCTATAGTAGTAACATCAGGAAAAGGTGGCGTTGGTAAAACAACAACAACAGCTAATATTGGGACAGCACTTGCAATGCTTGGCAATAAAGTTGTTGTAGTTGATGCAGATACTGGTTTAAGAAATTTGGATTTGCATTTAGGATTAGAAAATAGAATTGTTTATAACTTAGTAGATGTAGTAGAGGGTGTTTGTAGATTGAAACAAGCACTTATTAAAGACAAAAGATATGATAATTTATTTTTGTTGCCTACAGCACAAACAAAGGATAAAACTGCTGTTACACCAGAGCAAATGCAAAAGCTAATTGATGATTTAAAAAGGAGTTTGATTATATTATAATAGACTGTCCTGCAGGAATTGAGCATGGATTTGAAAATGCAGTTGCTGGTGCAGATAGAGCAATAGTTGTTACAACTCCAGAAGTATCAGCTGTTAGAGATGCAGATAGAATAATTGGAAAGCTTGAGGCTAAGGGTTTAGAGGATCATCAGCTTATAATAAATAGAATAAAGTATGAAATGACTAAGAAGGGTGAAATGTTAAATATTGATGATATGACAGACATATTGGCAATTAAGTTGCTTGGAATAATACCAGAGGATGAAAAAATAGTAATTTCTACAAATAGAGGTGAACCAGCAGTTACAGACGAAAATTCTAAGGCAGGTAAAGCATATAGAAATGTTGCAAGAAGAATAATGGGAGAAGAAGTTCCATTCTTAGATTTAGATGAAGAACCAACTGGTCTTTTTGCATCAATCAAGAAGATATTCTTTAAGAAGTAAGGGGTGTTGCTATGGATTTATTTAAGTTTTTAGTAAAGAAACTCCTTCAAAGGATGTAGCGAAGGAAAGACTTAAGTTAATACTTATACACGATAGAGCAAATGTTTCACCACAGTTTTTGGAAATGGTGAAGGGAGATATTATTAGAGTAATTTCAGACTATGCTGAAATTGATGAAACAGGTTTAGAGATAAAGCTTACAAGAGCAGGTGAACAGGGAACTTCATCTCCAGCACTTGTTGCAAATATACCCATAAAGAAAATGAAGGACTTTGGAAGATAAGATGTTTTCTTATCTTCTTTTTGTTTTATAATATAGTAGTTAAGGAGGTGTAGTATGATTAATATAAATAAAAAATTATTTAGATATTTTGATTGGAGTATATTTATTAGTATGATTGTTATATGCTTTTGGGTATTTCAACTATCTTTTTGCTAATAATGCTTTAGAAACAGGAAACTTTCGAAATACAATCGCACAGACTATAATTTTTTTCATATCACTTTTTGTATTTGCTTTTGTTATATTAATAGATTACACTACAATTGGTTCCTACTATAAAATAATTTATGTTGTAACAAATTTAATGATAGTAGCAGTTTTGTTGTTTGGTAGGGAGGTAAATGGAGCTAAGGCGTGGCTTGGTGTTGGACCTTTTGGTATACAGCCATCTGAGTTTGCAAAGCTTTCAATAATAATTGGTCTATCTAAAATTTTAGAGGAAGTTGAGAATGTTAATAAATTTGATGTATTAAAAAAGTTGCAATTTTTGTATTAATACCAATGGGTTTGATACAGTTGCAGCCTGACTTAGGAACTAATATGATAATTGCAGTTATAGTTCTTGGAATATTGTTTGTAGCTGGATTAGATTTGAAGTTTATTTATATTCCTCTGTCTATTCTTGCTGTGCTATTGCCTATAGCTTGGAATTTAAATATTATAAAGACATACCAAAAACATAGAATACTTGTTTTTTAAATCCCGAGTTAGATAGATTAGGGGCTGGGTATAACGCATCTATGGCAAAGCTTGCTATTGCATCAGGTAAGTTTTTCCCAAAGTCATCATTTGCAGATATTATTCACGGCAACACTCAACTATCTTCAGGGAAATTTATACCTGAAGCACATACTGATTTTATATTTGCAGTTTTTGCAGAGAATTGGGGATTTTTAGGTTCAGTTATTCTTTTAATTCTTTATCTTAATATTTTATATAAAGCTATTAAAATATCAAAGGTTGCAAAGGACAAGTTTGGGCAATATATTGTTATCGGAATAGTTACTATGATAGCTTTTCAAATATTTCAAAATATTGGTATGGATATAGGCTTGATGCCAATAACTGGTATACCACTTCCTTTTATGAGCTATGGAGGAACTTCCCTTTTAACTAATGTTATTGCAATAGGGCTTATATTAAACGTTAGTATGAGAAGAAAAAAATTAATTTTTAAAGTGCATGCTTTTGCATGCATTTTTTATTTACTAAAAATAAATATATAGTAGATTAAAAGGAGGTGTTTATAATGAATCAATATTATAACAATAGGTTTGGATATAAAAGAAAGAATAATAAGTATCTGGAGGGATTTACCAAAAGATTAGCAGTAGTAGCTGTAATTTTTATTTCTATGTTTACTGTAAAAATAACATATATATATAATGGTAATACAGCCTTATTCAAATTAGAAAAATTCTATAGAAAAGATTATACTTTAAGTATAAAAAATATTGCTACTAAAAATAATTTTATAAACGTTTTTTCTAATAAATTTAGTATTAATGAAAAGAAATCTTTTAAACTTGAGTTTATGCCGATAGAGGGTCAGATTAGTAAATCCTTTGGAGAATATATAGATGCGAATACTAAAAAAGCTTTTTAATAACGGAGTAGACATTGAAATAAAAGATACTGACAATATACTTTGTGTATTTGATGGGGTTATAGAAAAGGTTGAAAATACAAAAGAAAATGGTATAGTAGTGACAGTAAAGCATATAGACAATTACAAAACTATTTATTACAACCTAATTGAAATAAATAAAGAAGTTGGAGAAGAGATTAAAAAAGGTGAGATTATTGGAAAGGTAGATAAAGAAAAAAATAAATCCTTTCATTTCGAATTAATGTATTCGGATAGCTATGTTGATCCTATAAAGTATTTGAGCACTAAATAGAGGTTGAAGATGGCTTATGTTAGAATTATGTTTTTTATTTTTTATTTTACTTTGTACACGAAATAGCCCATATTCTATGTTCAGTTTTATTTGGATATGAGATTGAAAGTATTAAGTTTAAGTGGATAGGATTTAATATAAATTTTAAAGAGGAAATAATAAATCCTTTTTATGATATATTTATATCCTTAGTTGGCCCTTTAACAAATCTTGCTTTTGCAATATTATTTTATTATATTATTTTAACACCAGATTTGTTTAGAATTAATATTGTATTATTTGTATTCAACATAATTCCCTTCAATTATTCAGATGGTGGCAGAATACTAAGAATGCTATTAAAATATTATTTGGGTTTTTATAAATCTTATATAATTGTAGATGTTTGCAGCTTAATATTTGCGTTTTTCTTACTTTTAATTTCAATTTTTAATATAAACAAGATAAATTATATTTTTATATTTTTGTTGGAATTGTAATTATTATTAATTCAATAATTGACTATAATAATATTGTAATTAATATATTAAAGGATATATATGCTAAAAATAGATTTGTTAAATGTAGAAAAATAATAAAAGTTAAATTAAAGGGCGTTCAAGGTTCAAATAAAGTTCTTGATATTATTAAAACTTTTTGTTTTAATAATTATTATGTAATATATGTATTTGAAAATTCAAGGGTTATAGGTAAAGTTACGGAATATGATATAATCAATTCCTTTTTAAGTTATGGTAATATAACTTTTGAAGAAATAATAAAAAACTAGGAGGAGTTTTTGATGATACAACTAAATGAAGAAATATTATTAAAAGTACAAAAGCCAGCACGTTATGTTGGAAATGAAGTAAATGCAGTGATTAAAGATAAAGTAGGTAAGATAAGATTTGCATTTTGCTTTCCTGATGTTTATGAAGTTGGTATGTCACATCTTGGATTAAAGATTTTATATCATCTACTAAATGAAAGAGAAGACTGCTATTGTGAAAGAACCTTTGCTCCTTGGCCAGATATGGAAAGACTAATGAGGGAGAATAACATACCTCTATTTTCATTAGAGACAAAGGACCCACTTATTGAATTTGATTTTGTTGGTTTTACATTACAATATGAAATGAGTTATACAAATATTATTAATATGTTAAATTTAGCTAATATTCCTTTGTATTCAAAGGATAGAAATAATCATCCTTTTGTTGTTTTTGGAGGTCCATGTGCATATAATCCAGAACCTTTAGCAGACATTGCGGATTTTTTATACTTGGTGAGGGAGAAGAAGTATTAAATGAAGTTTTAGATTTATATTCAGAATGGAAAAAACAAATGGTAAAAGACAAGAATTCCTTGAAAAGGTAAGTGAAATAGAGGGAATATATGTTCCATCATTATATGATATAGATTACAATAATGATGGAACTATAAAAAGAATGCTTCCTAAAAAGAGGGGTATAAAACTAAGATTAGAAAGAGAATAGTAAGAAACTTAAATAGTTCATACTATCCAGAAAAAATGATTGTTCCTCTTACAGAAGTTGTACACGATAGAATTATGCTTGAAACTTTTAGGGGATGCACAAGAGGATGTAGATTTTGTCAAGCTGGTATGATTTATAGACCTATAAGAGAAAAAAGACAGATAGGTTGATGGAATTAGCAGATAAACTTATTAAAGCAACAGGTTATGATGAAATTTCTTTAACGTCGTTAAGTATTTGTGACTATTCTGACATTCAAAATTTAGTAAATAAGCTAATAGAAAAATACAAAGAGAGTAATGTTGGTATATCATTGCCATCATTAAGAATAGATTCATTTTCTGTTAACTTAATAAATGAAATACAAAAGGTAAGAAAAACTGGATTAACCTTTGCACCCGAAGCTGGGACACAAAAATGAGGGATGTAATAAATAAGGGTGTTACTGAGGATGATTTAATAAAATCAGTAAGAAGTGCCTTTGAATTAGGCTGGAACAATATAAAATTATATTTTATGATAGGTCTTCCCTTTGAAGAGGATGAAGATGTTGAGGGTATTGCAGATTTAGCTTATAAAGTGGTAGATGAGTACTTTAAAGTTCCAAAAGACAAACGCCAAAAGGGATTAAATGTGACTGTAAGTACTTCCTCTTTTGTACCAAAGCCCTTTACACCATTCCAATGGTTTGGCCAAAATACAATGGACGAACTTTACAGAAAGCAAAGGTTACTAAAGGAAAAAATAAAAAGCCGATTTATAACATATAATTGGCACGAAACACCGATTAGTTTTTTAGAGGGTGTATTTTCAAGAGGAGATAGAAGATTAACAAATGTTCTTATTAAAGCTTGGGAGTTAGGATGCAAGTTTGATGGATGGCAAGAATTTTTTAATTATGAAAAATGGATGAAGGCCTTTGAAGAATGTGGTGTAGATCCACATTTTTACGCAACAAGAGAAAGAAGTTTAGATGAAGTGTTGCCTTGGGACTTTATTGACGTTGGAGTAAGTAAGGAGTACTTAATAAGTGAATATAAAAAGGCAGAAAAAGGAATATTAACACCAGATTGCAGACAAGGTTGTACAGGTTGCGGTATTACTAAACTTTTGAAAGGTGGTAAATGTTTTAATGAATAGATACGTATTTAAGCTAAAGAAGATCGGAAATACAAAATATATTTCTCATCTTGATACAATGAGAACTCTTCATAGAGCTATTAGAAGAGCAGGATTGCCTTTGACTTATTCAAAGGGGTTTAATCCTCATCCAAGTATTTCATTTGCTTCTCCTCTTTCGGTTGGAGTTGAAAGTTTGGCTGAATATATAGATATTGAATTTGATTCTATTTTAAAAGCAAAGGAAATAATAGAAAAACTTAATGTTAATTTACCAATTGGTATGGAGGTTTTGAAGGTTATACCAATAAATAAAAAATGCCTACTTGTATGGCAGCTACCTATGCATCAAAATATGAAATAAAAATAAATTATACAGATAAAGAAAAAATAGAAGAAGCTATAAACTATATTTTAAACTCTAAAGAAATACTTAAAATTAAAAAAACAAAGTCTGGAGAAAAGACAGTAAATATTAGAGATATGATTTTTGATTTAAATACAAAAGATATTCAGGAGAACTATATAATATTAGAGTGTGTAGTTTTAACTTCAAATTCAGGAAGTCTTAGTCCTGATGTAATTGTAGATATATTGAAGGAATCAGATAGTGTTGGAGTAGCTGTAATTAAAAGAACTGAAATGTATACAAAAATAAACGATAAATTAATACCTCTTGATGAATTCTTTGGCAGGATGTGATTAGATGAGGCTACTTATAGATGATAATTATATACAAAACAGAGCTTTATTGTTGGAAGAAAATAATGTGTATAAGGTATATATTGAAAATAAAAATGATGAGGATATTTGTGATAATATATATGTTGGTAAAATAAAAGGCATTTCACAAAAGATGAAGGTAGCATTTGTAGATATAGGTGAAAAAAGGAGGCTATATTGCCTCTTTTTCTAATAAATATAGTTTAAATGAAAATATTATTGTTCAAGTAAGCAGAGAAGCAAGAGAGAATAAAGGTCCAAGAGTTAAAGATAAAATACAATTAAAGGGAAGATACATTATTCTAAACATAAATAATAAAGAAATAACTATATCAAATAAAAATAAAAATTTTAATTTAGAAATGATTAATACATTTGATGGTAAATATGGGTATATTGTAAGAACTAATACTAAAGTAGAGGATATAAAATACATAGAGGAAGAATATTTTAAATTATCAAAAATAGCAGATGAAATGTTATATAAATATAAATATATAAAACCTCCTTTTTAATACATAAAAATAGTCGGTTGCAGAATTCTGCAACCATTGATTTTACTATTTTTTAGCCATAAGGCTTTTATATTTTCCTCCACTGTGGCATTATTAAATTATAACAACCTTTAAAACTATCCACAGAGGAGGAGAATAGCATGTTTTGTATTAGCAAAATTAAGCAACTTAACTTTTTGAGCAAGTATCTGAATTTAAAAATATGGTTACTAAACAACCCGTAGGGTTTATTAAATTGCTTGCTGATAATTTTGATATTAATACATTTATCCCTAATTCTTTTAAAGAACATTACTATTCAGATTTAGGAAGAAATCGTGAATATGAGCTTTCTTCTATATTATCATCTTTGCTAATTATGCAAATATTTCATATACCTACAACTGCGTTGTTAAATCTATTTCTTGTATTTTCTACTGAAATTAGAGAATTTTGTGGTTTCTATAAATCTATACCTGATGAATCTTTTTCAGTAGATTTAAAACTACTTTTGAAAGTGATATCGCAGATTTATTTAATTCTATGGTTCCTAAAGTTATTGATATATGTGAAGATATTAATAATCTTCTTCCTGCTGATTCCCCATATAAAAATTTAAACTCAATTTTGATATATGATACATCTGGATTAAAGCCTCGTGTAAAAGAAAATAATCCTAAAACACTTGCAAGTGAAATAAATAAGCAAAAAGCATATTCAAAAATTATTAATGACAAGAACTTTAATCCCTATGCTGCCGCATATAAAAACATGCCTAAGTATTCTCAAGCTAACCCAAATATACGACTTGATTTCGTAAATGGACATTTTGGTTACTTCTATAAATTTGGATTATTAACTAATGGTTGGGGTATACCTTTAAGCATAAAATTCTTCGAAGAAGACTTTTATAAATCTGTAGAAAAAGAATTCTCTACTCCTGAAGAACAAAAATATTTTTATGATAATGCTTCATTGAAACCAGTAATTGTACCATTTTTGAATAACTTAAAAAATATTCAAATTTTAAATTTAAAACTTTTTTAGGTGATTCAGAATTTGATAGTTATGATAACTTTGGATTATTTAAACATTTAGAATTTGAAAAAGTTCTTATCCCACTTAATCCTCGTAGCCAATCCAATACAAAAATTGGAGAACTTGAATATAATACCGAAGGTATTCCTATATGCTCTTTAACACAAGAACCTTTTAAATTTGATGGTTCTTGTAAAGGCAAAAATAGAAGTTTAAGATATAAGTTTACTTGCCCTAAATCACATCGTGATAAAAATGGTAAACCTTATCATACATGTGAAAATCCATGTACTGATAGCAAAAGTGGTCGTATGACCTATGTTTATCCTGATAAAAATTTTAGACTTTATCCTGGTATTATAAGGAACTCTGTGGAATGGGAAAAACTTATTCAATACGTTGTTGTATTGAGAGAGAAATAGCATCTTTAAAATCAAACCCTTGTATACAGCAACCTAAAACTGTTAATACCTATACAATGCGTGCTGACTTATATTTGACTGCTATATCTAAACTTATAAATGTAATATTGGCTTACGCCATAAATAAACCTGAATATTTAAGAAGTATATCAAAACTTCTTAAAATACCTGCTTAATCCACATATCCACAATCCAAAATTTGTATTTATGCTTCGCATGCCTTTTTATCAAAGGTTTTTGGCATGTTCTTTTTTTGTGATTTTTTAGTAAAATCCAAAAAGTTATCCACAATTTTAATTTTTACATTCTGCAATCATCTATAATACATAAAAATAATGGATTTTATGAAAATTTAATTGATGAAACATTAGAAACAGACATTGAAAAAATTATTGTGAATAAAGAAGATACAAAAAACAATTAGTTAATATAGATATATTTAAACAAAAAGAGATTATAGTCGATAGTAACATACCCTATAAAATAGATGAAATAATAAAAAATAATACTGCAAAAACAATAAAATTAGATAATGGTGGTAGCATAGTTGTAGATTTTACAGAAGCATTTACTATTATCGATGTAAATTCATCACTTTCTACAAATATCAATAGTGCTTATGAAATAAATAAAGATGCCTGCAATGTTGTTATTGATTTTATAATGAAATATAATTTAAATGGAAATATATTAATTGACTTTATTGATTTAGATTATAAAAGGAAAAAAGATTTAGAAGAATATATGTATAAAATTATTGAAGATAACAACATAGATATACAAGTCTTAGGGTTGACTAAATTAGGTATAATGGAAATTTCACGAAAAAGATTTAATAAGAATTTTTTGAGAAGTATTATGATTTGGGGTTGAAATCAAAAATGTTCATACAATTTTAAGAGAAAT
The DNA here is from genome assembly GCF_028622835.1 of Caloramator sp. mosi_1. Lineage (GTDB taxonomy): Bacteria > Bacillota > Clostridia > Clostridiales > Caloramatoraceae > Thermobrachium. The sequence continues at coordinate 2,206,293 of NZ_CP117677.1, forward strand.
AGAGTTATTAGTAAAAAACAAAATTCGGGTGAGTATTTAATACTAATTAATAATCAAATATACAAAAAAACGAAACATTAATTAGAGAAAGTCTAAAGAAAATTGAAGAAATGTATAAAACTAAAATAAAGTTAGTTGTAGGTGAAATAAATGATTATAAGATAATTGAGGAAGGTATAGAAAAATATCTATTTACTTTAAAAAGTAATATATGGGAAGTAGAAGAAGATGATGAGAGGGTAATGATTAAGATTAAAAAATAAAAAGTGTTGACACAAAAGTAATTTATATGATAAACTACCTTTTGTAGACCGCTCGAGACGGGCTTTAAACCTGAAGGTGCCTTGTTTCTACGGCGAGACTGGTTAGAGGAGGTGTAAAAATGTACGCAGTAATAGCAACAGGTGGAAAGCAATACAGAGTACAAGAAGGTGACCTACTTTTCGTAGAAAAGCTAAATGCTGATGTTGATTCAACAGTTGAAATCAACGAAGTACTTGCTGTTTCAAAGGATGGTAAGCTAACAGTTGGTGCACCTACTGTTGAAGGAGCAAAGGTTATAGCAAGAGTAGTTAAGCACGGAAAGGCTAAGAAGGTAATAGTATTTAAGTTTAAGGCTAAGAAGGATTACAGAAGAAAGCAAGGTCATCGTCAACCTTATACTCAAATTAAGATTGAAAAAATCGAAGCTTAATGCATATAGAGCTTTCTTATAAGGAGGTGTAATCAATGGCTCATAAGAAAGGTGTCGGTAGCTCCAAGAACGGTAGAGATAGTGAATCCAAAAGACTTGGTGTCAAGAGAGCAGATGGACAATTTGTTCTTGCAGGAAATATACTTGTAAGACAAAGAGGTACAAAGATACATCCAGGTGAAAATGTAGGTAGAGGAAAAGATGACACTCTATTTGCATTAGTAAATGGTGTAGTTAGATTTGAAAGATTCGGTAAAGATAGAAAGAAAGTAAGCGTATATCCAGCTGAAATAGCACAATAATAAATGCACCCATAAGGGTGCATTTTTGTTGCATTTTATTTAATCGTAGTGTATTATTTTAGTGTTAATACACAATTAAGTAGGTGATTATGATGGATGATAAGATAAATATTCAGTGGTACTTAAACCAAATTCGTAAACAGAGACACGACTTTATGAACTATTTACAGGTTATATATGGGTATTTACAAATAAATAAACCAAATGAAGCTTTAAATTATATAAAAAAGCTAAATACAAAAATGTATATGTTAAGTCAACTTTATAATCTTGAAAATAGTTATTTATCCTTGATAATTCACGATATAATTACCACAGTAGAAAAATGTGGATTAGATTGGCAGTTGAAAAATATAAAAAGTTACATAACAGAAGAAGAATTAAGCAAAAATATTAACAAGTACATAGAAGGTTTAGAAGACTTTAAACAAACTTTATATAATGTATTAATAAAACAATTTAAAAATCAGGAGATTTTTATATCAACAAAGGAAAATATAGATGGTTTACAAATATTATTACATAATGATGGAGATATAAATTATGAAGAGATAGACTTTAATTATATTTCAAAAATATATCAATACATACAGACAACAATATAAAAATAGTTAAGATTGACATACAATAAAGGTGGTGAATAAAATGTTTGTTGATGTAGCAAAAATTTATGTAAAAGCTGGTGATGGTGGACACGGATGTGTTTCTTTTAGAAGAGAAAAATATGTACCCTTTGGTGGACCAGATGGAGGAGATGGCGGACGTGGTGGAGATGTAATTTTAAAGGTTGATGTAAATATGCGTACGCTATTGGATTTTAAGTATCAAAAAAATACGAAGCTCAGCGAGGAGAAAATGGGGGTACAAATAATAAATTTGGTAAGGATGGAGAAGATTTAATTATTAAAGTTCCAGCAGGAACAGTGATTAAGGATGCTGAAACAGAAAAAGTTATTGTTGATTTGGTGGAAGAAGGACAAGAATTTATAGTATGTAGAGGAGGACGAGGAGGTAGAGGAAATACAAGGTTTGCAACTCCAACAAGACAGGCTCCTAATTTTGCAGAACCAGGTATGCCTGGCGAAGAAAAATGGATAACACTTGAGTTAAAGCTGTTGGCAGATGTTGGTTTAATTGGATTTCCTAATGTAGGTAAATCAACTATTTTATCTATGGTTACAGGTGCTAAACCTAAGATAGCAAATTATCATTTTACAACACTTAAACCTAATTTAGGTGTTGTAGAGATGCAAGGAGTAAAAAGCTTTGTTTTAGCTGATATTCCGGGTTTAATAGAAGGAGCCCACGAAGGTGTTGGACTTGGAATAGATTTTTAAGACACGTAGAAAGAACTAAAGTACTTATACACGTAATAGATGCATCAGGTATTGAAGGTAGAGACCCAATAGATGATTTTTATAAAATAAATGAAGAATTAAAACTTTATAGTGAAAAATTATCTAAAAAACCTCAAGTAGTTGCAGCAAATAAATGTGATATTCCAGGAAGCGAAGAGAATGTTAAGAGATTAAGAGAGGAATTAAGTAAACAGGGAATAGAGGTTTTTGAAATATCTGCAGCAACAAATAAAGGATTAAAGGAAGTAATGCTATATGTAAGCAATATGTTGGATAATATAGTTGAAGAAAAAGAAGAATATGATGTATATGTTCCGGAAGAAAAGAGGTTTACTTATAGTATAAGAATTGACGAAGAAGGAACCTATGTAATAGAAGGTTCTTTTGTTGATAGATTATTATTAACTGTAAATATTTACGATAGTGAGTCATTAAAATATTTCCATAAGGTATTGGAAAAAGAGGAATTATTGATGAGTTAAGAAAAATGGGTATAAAAGATGGAGATCTTGTAAGAATGAATGACTTTGAATTTGAATTCATAGAATAGGAGGATAAATATGATAACAAGTAAACAAAGAAGCTATTTAAGAGGTTTAGCAAATAATATAGATTCGATAGTTCAAATAGGTAAAGAAGGTATAGATGAAAGGGTACTTAGTCAAATTGATGAAGCATTAGAAGCAAGGGAAATTATAAAACTTAACGTTTTAAAAAATTCATTAATAACTGCAAGGGAAGCCTGTGATATTGTATGCGAAGCATTAAATGCAGAACCAGTACAGGTTATAGGAAATAGATTTGTTATATATAGACAATCAAAAATAAGCCAAAGATTGAACTGCCAACGAAAAAATAATTTATAATTTAAAATAAAGGTGCCATAGTGATATTATCAATATATGGCACTTTCCTTTTAGTCAAAAATTTGGTATAATAAACACTTTTAATTTTTATTACATTTTTGTATAATAAAAAGTGATTTTTATTGGGAGATGATATTTATGTTAACAGTTGGTATTATGGGTGGTACTTTTAATCCGATACATAATGGTCATTTAATAATTGCAAATGAAGTACTTAGTCAAAAAAATTAGATAAAATTATATTTATACCAGTTGGAAATCCACCTCATAAGGAAAAAAAGATTTAGCAAGTCCCTATGATAGATTAAATATGGTTAAGTTAGCGATTGAAACAAATAAAAAATTTGAGGTAATGGATATAGAAATTAAAAGAACAGGTATAACATATTCTATTGATACTTTAAAAAAGTTAAATGAAGTACATAAAGATTACAAATACTTATTTATAATAGGCTATGATACGCTAAAGGAACTACATACTTGGAAAAATATAGAGGATATTCATAGGTATTGTAGTTTTGTTGTAGTCAATAGAAATTCAGATAAAGATGATATAGTTAGGTTGATAAACTACTATAATAAAGTCTTTAGCTTAGATATTGAACTTGTGAATATACCCAATATAGAGATATCTTCTTCTGATATAAGGTATAGAATTAAAAATAACAAATCAATAAAATATTATGTTCCTGATGTGGTAGAAAAATATATAATTTCAAATAATCTTTACAGAAATAATTTAGACAAGCAAGAAATTAATAATTTTATTAAACAAAATTTAGATGAAAAAAGGTACATACACTCAATCAATGTTTCAAATATAGCTGTAAAATTGGCTAAAGTATATAACATTAATGAAGAAAAGGCTGAAATAGCAGCACTATTACACGACAATGCTAAAAACTTAAGTTCAGAAGATATTTTTAAATATATTAAAGATTATAAAATACAATTAAATGAAATTGACTTAAAATCACCTCAAATTTTACATTCTTTTGTTGGAGCATATATAGCAAAACAAATTTAGTATTGATAATGATGTTTTCAATGCAATATACTACCATACTGTAGGAAGAAAAGATATGTCAATGCTTGAAAAAATTATATTTATAGCTGACATTATAGAAGAAGAAAGGAATTTTGAAGGAGTAGATGAAATTAGAAAACTGGCCTTTGAAAATATAGACTTAGCCATTATAAAATCCTGTGAATCAACAATTAAATACCTTATAACAAAGGGTTTATTAATACATCCAAATACAATAGAATTAAGAAATAGTTTGTTGAATATGGGGATTAATATGAAACGTTTTTTAAAGGCAATTATAATACTTATTTTAATAATATCAATACCTTTAGTCATTTTAAAGCTGAATAAACCAAAATCCACCAATATATTACTTATTGGAGTTGATGCGGGAGATTATGAACATAAAGAAGCCCCAAAACGTTCAGATACGATAATGCTTGTACATCTTGAACCTAAGGATAAAAAAATATACATATATTCTATTCCAAGGGATACGAGGGTTAAGTTTAATGGTGAATATAGAAAAATTAACTCTATACACGCAATTGGAGGAATAAATTCATTAAAAGAACAGATAGAAACTATGTTAAAAATAAAAATAGATCATTATATAAAAGTTGATTATAATTCATTTAGAGAATTAGTAGATGCAATAGGAGGTATAGATGTTATTATACCCTTTGATATGAATTATGACGCAAGGGATATTAAGATACACTTTAAAAAAGGAGAAAAGGTACATCTTGATGGTCTTAAGGCAGAACAATTTGTAAGATGGAGAAAAATAATGATGGAAGTGGATATGCCTTAGGGGATATAGGTAGGATATCAACACAACAAGAGTTTTTAATTAAAGTTGCTGAAAAATTAAAATCACCAATAGTTTTAATTAAGTTCCCAAAGATTTTAGGAGTTATAACAAAAAACGTAAGTACAGATTTTAATAAATTTGATATGATAAAGTATGCCAGTTCATATATAGGTTTAAATAAAAATAACATAGAAGTAAAAGTTATGTCAGGAGAACCTAAATATATAAATTCTGTTTCGTATTATATACCAAATTACAGGGATGACTCTGATTTTTAGCAAATTTTAGTGCAAAGTTAACAAATAAAAAAACTGATTATAATATAAAAATATTAAACTCAACAAATAAAAATGGTCTTGCAGCAAAATATAAAGATATTTTAAGGGAAAACAAATATGAAGTATCAGAAATTGGTAATTACAATAAAAAATTAAGAGAAACAATTATATATACTAAGGATAACGAAGTAGCTGAAGAAATTAAGGAGATTATAGTGTGTGGTATTGTTAAAAAGATTTAAATCAACAGGAAGATGTTATTGTCATATTAGGGCTTGATAGTGTAAAATAATTATGTCTTTTTCATCAAAAGACCATATAAATATAATAAGATATATTTATTAAAAGTTAGGAGGAATGTTTTTGATGGGAACATCAAAAATGGCCTATTTTATTGGAAAAACAGCATCGGATAAAAAGGCCAGAGATATAAAAATTTTAAATGTAAAGGGACTTTCTGAAATAGCAGATTATTTTGTAATATGTAGTGGCACATCTACGATACAAGTTAAAGCAATAGCAGATGAGATAGAAGAAAAAATGTCGGAAAATGGTTATGAAATAAATCATAAAGAAGGCTATAACGCCGGAAAGTGGATATTGTTAGATTATGGTGAAGTAATTGCTCATATATTTTATGAAGAAGATAGAGAATTTTATGATTTAGAGAGACTTTGGATAGATGCCGAAGCGATAAATATATAATCTTTGACATATTAAGATTATTATAGTATAATATACAAAAATAAATATTATTGTCTTCTGAGGAGTAGTAGGAATTTACGACATTCAGAGAGCTGGTGGGTGGTGCAAACCAGTTGTACGAAGTTCTGAACTCGCCTCGATAAAAAGAAGGCAGGGAGACCTATATCTAATTAAGTGGACCAAATTTTGGTCAAATAGGGTGGTACCGCGAGAAGTAGCCTCGTCCCTATCGTTAGGGGTGAGGCTTTTTATATTGCAAAAATTACGGAGGTGTAGTTATGGCATTTTATGATTTTGAGAGAATAGAAAAAAGTGGCAAGAAAAATGGAAGCATAATAACAATTTTAATGGAGAAGATTTCTCAGAGAAACCTAAATATTATATGCTTGTAATGTTCCCATATCCATCAGGGAAAATTCATATGGGACACGTTAGAAATTATTCTATAGGTGATGTTATTGCAAGATTTAAGAGAATGCAAGGGTATAATGTACTTCATCCTATTGGATTTGATGCGTTTGGACTACCAACTGAAAATGCTGCAATCAAACACGGTATTCCTCAAAGGAATGGACAATAAGCAATATGTCAGAGATGGAGGAACAATTAAAAAGATTAGGATTTAGCTATGACTGGGAGAGAGAAGTTAAAACTTGTATGCCTGAATACTATAAATGGACTCAGTGGATGTTTTTACAGATGTATAAAAACGGTTTAGCTTATAAGAAAAAATCATTTGTAAATTGGTGTCCATCCTGTGAAACAGTTTTAGCAAATGAGCAGGTTGTAAATGGAGAATGCGAAAGATGTGGAACACCTGTTGGTAAAAAGAATTTAGAGCAATGGTATTTTAAAATAACTGATTATGCAGAGAGGCTCTTAAATGATATTGAAAGATTAAAGGGATGGCCAGAAAAAGTTAAAATAATGCAAGAAAATTGGATAGGTAAAAGCACAGGTGCTTTAATTGATTTTAAAATTGAAGGAAGAGAAGAGAAGATTACAGTATTTACAACAAGGCCAGATACAGTTTTTGGTGTTACGTATATAGTTCTTGCTCCGGAACATCCATTAGTTCAACAAATTTCAAAGGGTACAGAATACGAAGGGCAGGTTAATGAGTTCATAAATAAAATGCAATTTGTTAACGAAGTTACAAGAACATCATCTGATTTAGAAAAAGAAGGTGTATTTACAGGAGCATATGCTATAAATCCAGCAAATGGAGATAGAATTCCAATTCTTACAGCAAATTATGTACTTTTAGATTATGGAACAGGTGCTGTTATGGCGGTACCAGCCCACGATGAAAGGGATTTTGATTTTGCTAAAAAGTACAATTTACCTATAAAAGTTGTAATCAATCCTAATGAAGAAGTTTTAGATGCTAACACTATGTCTAAGGCATATACTGAAGATGGAATTATGTGTAATTCAGGTCAATTTGATGGAATGAATAATAGAGAAGCATATAATAAAATAATAGACTATTTAAAGGAAAAGGGTGCCGGTGACTACAAAGTAAACTATAGATTAAGAGACTGGTTAATATCAAGACAAAGATATTGGGGAGCACCAATTCCAATAGTATACTGTGAACATTGTGGCGAGGTACCAGTGCCAGAAGATGAGTTGCCTGTATTATTACCAGAAGATGTTGTATTTACAGGAAAAGGTGAATCACCACTTACAACATCAGAGTCATTTATGAATACAGTTTGTCCAAAATGTGGGGCAAAAGCAACAAGAGAAAAGGATACAATGGATACATTTGTATGTTCATCTTGGTATTTCTTAAGATACACTGATGCTAATAATGATAAACAGGCATTTGACTATCAAAAGGCAAAGTATTGGATGGATGTTGATCAATATGTTGGAGGAGTAGAACACGCAATATTACACCTTTTATATTCAAGATTCTTTACAAAGGCTTTATATGATTTTAAAATTTCACCAGTAGATGAACCATTTAGAAATCTATTAACACAAGGAATGGTTTTAAAAGATGGTGCTAAGATGTCAAAATCTAAAGGTAACATAGTAAGTCCTGAAGAAATAGTAAAACAATATGGAGCTGATACAGCAAGATTATTTGTTTTGTTTGCAGCACCTCCAGAAAGAGATTTAGAATGGAGCGATCAAGGAGCTGAAGGTTGCTTTAGATTTTTAAATAGAGTATGGAGATTAGTTGACGAATTAAAGGACAGATGCAGAATAAATAAAGCTATTGATGTTCAACAATTAACAAAAGATGATAAAGAAATGAGAAGAGTATTACATTCAGTTGTTAAAAAAGTTACTGAAGATATTACAGAAAGATTTAACTTTAATACTGCAATAAGTGCTACAATGGAACTTGTTAATGCAATGTATCAATATAAAGAAAAGGATAATGCTAAGGATGAAGTATTAAAAGAGGCAACAGAAAAGTTGTTATTAATATTAGCACCTTTTGTGCCACATATTACTGAGGAGTTATGGGAAATGATTGGTAAAGAGGGAAGTGTGCATAGTCAAATGTGGCCAGAATATGATACAGAAGCATTGAAGCAGGATGAAATAGAAATTGTAGTACAAATTAATGGCAAATTAAGAGGAAAAGTATTAGTTTCACCTACTGCAACTCAAGAAGAAACTTTATTAATAGCAAAGAATGACGAAAAAATAAAGCAAAGCTTAGAGGGAAAACAAATAGTAAAGGAAATAGTTGTACCAGGAAAAATTGTAAATATAGTTGTAAAGTAAAACAAAACTAAGCCATAGGTTGATAACCTATGGCTTTTGCTGTATTTATTAAGGTTTATAGTATTCGTAATATTGAATGATATCTTCTAATAAACGGGTATATTATGAATTAAAATTTGCAAATTTCTTTTATAAGGTTTATAATTAAAATATATAATTATAGGAGGTTGGTATTATGGAAAAACAAGTTATAAGCACAAATAATGCTCCAGCAGCAATAGGACCTTATTCACAGGCAATAAAATATGGTAATTTAGTATTTACATCTGGACAAATACCAATAAATCCTCATACAGGTGAACTTGTATCAAATGATGTAAAACTTGCAGCAAAACAATCATTAGAAAATGTTAAAGCTATATTAGAGGCTGCTGGCACTTCAATGGATAAGGTCATCAAAACAGTAATATTCTTAAAGGACATAAACGATTTTGCAGCTGTTAATGAAGTATATGGAGAATACTTTAAAGAAAAATGCCAGCAAGATCAACAGTTCAAGTAGGAAAACTTCCTAAGGATGCTTTAGTAGAAATTGAGGCAATTGCATACATAGAATAAAGGGCCTATCTTTTGAGGCCCCTTTTTCTTTTATATTTTCTATAAAATCCCCGAATCAGAAAAATGGCGATTATTGGATATAAATAGTTGCTATAATTTTTGGATTTTATATTATAATTAAAACTTGTTATATAGTCTTGAGTTGAAATTAAATCAATTGAATCAATAACCTTTCCATCAAGCAATAATTCTACTTTTCCTACAACTTCGTTTTTGTGAACATTTTTAAGGTTTTGTTTTAAAATTACGTTTTGAGCAGGTATTTTACTATTATTCTTATTTATAAGAAAATAAAAATCCCTGCTACTATAAACAGGTATTAAATTTTTCTCTTGATTTATATGAATATAGGTATAAGGTAAAGTACTATCTATTATTTTTTCTTTACTGAAATTGTTGAATCCATATTCAAATAATTTAATAACATCGTTATAGACTTGGGAGGAGATTTCATTACTACAACAATTAAATTAATTCCATCCTTTGATGCAGAACCAACAAAAGTGTTTTTAGCTTTAATTGTATAACCAGTCTTTACACCTGTTGCAAACTTATAATAATATTTCCCACCGTTCCAAAGAAGCTTGTTATGATTATTAAGGTATCGAGTTTCTGGTTGTTTGTTGGTTGGTGGAATTATATATTGTTTAGTTGCAACAATGGTTCTAAATGTTTCATTCCTCATTGCATATCTTGTTATAAGTGCCATATCAAATGCGGTTGTGTAGTGATTATCATCATAAAGCCCGTGAGGGTTAGAAAAGTATGTGTTTTTACAACCAATTTTTTTACATATTCATTCATTATTTTAGTAAATTCTTCAACGCTTCCAGAGATATGTTCTGCAAGTGCTTCTGCTACATCATTTGCTGAAGAAAGCATTAGTGCATATAGTAGTTGTTCAATAGTAAATTCTTCGCCCTCGTGTATATAAATTTTACTACCACCTACATAGGGGGATTTTTTCCAATTATAACTTTATCCTGCAAATTGCATTTTTCAAGCACAATTATTGTAGTTAAAATTTTAGTAATACTTGCAGGAGCTAAGATGCTATTTGAATTTTTTCGTATAGAATTTGACCAGTATCAGCGTCAATTAATATAGCTGATTCACAATTCAATTCAATATTGTCTTCTGCAAAAGCTGTTAGCCTAAATGGATTTAGACAAAAAATATAGTAACTATTATTATCAATATTTTTTCACCTTTTGTCTCTCTCCTTTCTAGTGGTTTAATTATACCAAAAAAAATCCATTAACAATACAGTTTAATTTTAATACAGTTGGGTAAAATTTTATTGAGGTGGTCAATATGAATTTTACTAAAAATCAAAAGATTGGTTTATATGCTTTATTTTTAATAATGTTAATAGTAGGTTCTATAAAATACTATTCAATTAAAGCAGGAAATAATGACATAGCTGTAATTAAAAGTGAAGATAATTGTAAAAAGAGATAAAAGTGTATATCTGTGGTGAAGTAAAAAGGCCTGGCGTTTATAAAATAGATGATGACAAACGTTTGATAGATTTAATATATATAGCTGGTGGTTTTACTGAGAATGCAAATTCAGAAGCAGTTAATTTGGCAATCAAATTAAAGGATGAAGATTATATAAGAATTCCAGCGAAAGGCATTAAGAATGGTAATGGTGAAGTTGTACTTTCAAATATAAATGAAAATAAGATTAATATAAATAAAGCTACAATAGAAGAATTAAAAAAATTACCCAGAATTGGAGATTCATTAGCAAGAAGAATTATAGAATACAGAGAAAAAATGGACAATTTAAAAGAATAGAAGATATAAAAAACGTAAGTGGAATTGGTGATAAGATGTTTGAAAATATTAAGGATTTTATATGTGTTTATTGATTAGATATGGTTAATGATATAAAATTAATTAGAGGGGAGGGATAATAATGACAGACATAAAGTTAACTCAAATGGTTAAAGCAGCTGGTTGAGCGGCAAAGATTGGTCCTGAGACCTTGGCACAGGTTCTGTGTCAATTACCTAAGGTATTTGATAATAATCTAATTGTTGGAATAGAAACATCTGATGATGCTGCTGTATATAAAATAAATGATGAACTTGCAATTATACATACTGTTGACTTTTTACTCCTGTTGTTGATGATCCTTATATTTTTGGCCAGATAGCAGCAGCAAATTCCTTAAGTGATATTTATGCAATGGGTGGAGATGTACTTTTGGCTCTAAATATAGCTTGTTTTCCTGCCTGCAAAGATATTAATATATTAGGTGATATATTAAAGGGTGGTGCAGATAAAGTAATAGAAGCAAAGGGTATTATTGCAGGAGGTCATACAATTGATGATAATGAGCCAAAGTATGGGCTATCAGTTATAGGATATGTTAATCCTAATAATATTTGGGTTAATTCCAATGCAAAAGCTGGTGATATGCTGATTTTAACAAAACCAATAGGAACAGGTATAATAAATACAGCAATAAAAGGAGACGTAGTAGAAGAAAAACAAATTGAAGAAGCAGTAAAAACTATGTCTACTTTAAATATGTATGCTGCTAATATTGCTAAGAAATATAAAATAAACTCTTGTACAGATATAACAGGTTTTGGACTTGCTGGGCACCTATATGAAATGGCAAAGGGTAGTAATGTTACAATTCATATTCAGTGGGATTCAATTAAATTATTAGATGGAGTTGAAGAATTTGCTAAAATGGGTATAATTCCTGCAGGATGTTATAGAAATAAAGATTATTTAAAGGGTAAATATATTAATTTAAAGAATAGTGAATTTATAGAAGATATAGTATTTGATCCTCAAACATCAGGAGGACTTGTATTTTCTTTAGAAAGTAATGAAGCAATAGAATTGTTAAGCGATTTAGAAAAGAATAATGTACAAGCTTTTATAGTTGGCTATGTTACAGACTTTGATGGAACATACATATATATTGAATAGGAGGTCAAAATGAGCAACTTATTATCATTACTTCCTAAGGTAGACACGTTATTAAATGAAAACAGAATAAAAAGCTTTTGGACAGATATCCAAGAAAATATGTCGTAGATATTGTGAGAGCAGTAATTGAAGGATATAGAAAAGGAGTTTTAGAAGGACAAATAAAAGAAATAAATAAAGAACAAATAATAAGAGATATATGTAATCAATTAGAAATTAATTATAAACCAAGTTTAAAAAGAGTTATTAATGCGACAGGAACAGTTATTCATACTAATTTAGGGAGATCCCCGATTTCAAAATATGCTCTTGAGCGAATTATAGAAATTGGAGGAAGATATAATAATTTAGAATACAATTTAGATGAAGGTAAGAGGGGATCAAGATATAGTCACGTAGAAAAACTACTCTGTAAAATAACAGGAGCAGAGGATGCAATAGTTGTTAATAATAATGCAGCTGCAGTATTATTAGTATTGTCGACAATTGCAAAAAATAAGGAAGTTATAGTTTCAAGAGGACAATTAGTAGAAATAGGAGGTTCCTTTAGAGTTCCGTTGGTTATGGAACAAAGTGGAGCAATACTAAAGGAAGTAGGAACGACAAATAGAACGCATCTATTTGATTATGAAAATGCAATATGTGAAAATACTGCGGCAATACTTAGGGTTCATCAGAGCAATTATAGAATTCTTGGTTTTACAGAGGAAGTTAGTATAGAAGAATTGGTTGAATTAAAGAAAAAATATGGTCTACCTCTTATAGAAGATATTGGTAGTGGAGTTTTTATAGATTTATCTAAGTATGGACTAAGTTATGAACCGACAGTACAAAATAGTATAAAAAAGGTGTAGATATTGTTACATTTAGTGGTGATAAACTATTAGGTGGGCCACAAGCTGGTATAATAATAGGAAAAAAGAATATATTCAAAGGATGAAGAAAAATCAGCTAACAAGGGCATTGAGAATAGATAAGTTTACATTAGCAGCTCTTGAAGCAACTTTAAATCTATATTTAAATGAAGAAGAAGTTATAAAAAATATTCCCATATTAAATATGTTGACACTTGATTATCAAGAATTAAAAAGAAGGGCAAATAAATTATTAAAAATTTTAAAGAAAGAAATAAATGCTGAAAGAGCAAAAATAACAGTTAGAGAAGATTTTTCTACAGTTGGTGGAGGAGCTATGCCTCTTGAGACAATCCCAACATTCGTAGTAACTATAGAGCCAAAAAATAAAAAGGTAGAAGAGGTTGAAGAAGAATTAAGAAAATGTGAGAATACCTGTAGTAGTGAGGGTAAACAAAAATACTATAATAATAGACCTTAGAACTCTTTTTGAGGATGATTATGTAATAATACAGAAAAATCTAAATAGCATCTTATAGGGGCAAAATTAATGCAAAATGTTATTATAGGAACAGCAGGACATATAGACCACGGAAAAACAACCTTAATAAAAGCATTAACAGGAAGAGATACAGATACATTAAAGGAAGAAAAAGAAAGAGGAATTACCATTAATTTAGGTTTTACCTATTTTGATCTACCAAGTAAAAGAAGAGCAGGTATTGTAGATGTCCCAGGACACGAGAAGTTTATTAAGAATATGTTGGCTGGAGTTAGTGGTATAGATATTTTTCTCCTGGTGATTGCAGCAGATGAGGGAATTATGCCGCAAACAAGGGAACATTTAAATATATTAAAATTGTTGGATATAAAAAAGGAATAGTTGTTTTAACTAAAATAGATTTAGTTGATAAAGAATGGCTGGAATTTGTTGTTGAAGATATAAAAGGATATTTAAAGAATACTCCTTTTAAGGATGCACCAATAATTCCAGTATCGTCAACAACTAAGCAAGGAATAGATAACCTAATAATTACAATAGATATATTAACACAAGAAATAAAGGGAGAGATTTAATTACCGACTTTAGGTTGCCAGTTGATAGATCCTTTACTGTAACGGGGTTTGGTACTGTTGTTACAGGTACATTGATATCAGGAAGTGTTTCTGTTGGTGAAGAATGTGAAATTTTTACAAAAGGTTTAAAAGGTAAAATAAGAAGTATACAAGTGCACGAAAAGGAAGTTAAAACAGCCTATGCAGGCCAAAGAGTAGCTTTAAATATTTCAGGTATAAAAAAGAAGATGTTAATAGAGGTGATGTTGTAGCAAAGCCTGGAAGTTTGGAAAATTCTTTAATGATTGATTGTAGATTAAATTATTTAGAGGATGCAACAAAAAATTAAAAAATAGAGACAGAATAAAATTATATCACGGTACCAAAGAGATTATTGGGAGAGTAATTTTATTGGATAAAGAAGAAATAGAGCCAGGAGACTCAGCTCTTGTTCAATTTAGACTTGAAGAGCCAATAGCTGCAAGGAGAGGAGATAAATTTATCATAAGAACGTATTCTCCTATGATTACAATAGGAGGGGAACGATATTAGAACCAAATGCTAAAAAGCATAAGTCGGGAGATATAAGAGTATTAGAAGAATTATTAATAAAAGAAAAGGGTAATGTTAAGGATATTGTAGAAGGGACTGTTGAAAAATATAGCAATCAATTTCCTAATATAGACGATGTAAAACGATTGATAGGAAGTGGAATTGAAAATTTACAAGAAATTCTTGAAAGTTTATGTAAAGAAAAAAGATTTATTTATTTGATTTAGGAAGTGAAAAAATATATCTTCATAGTTCATATATAAAACATATAAAAGAAAAGGCTATTAGGATCTTAAGCGATTATCATATTAAAAATTCTTTAATTAATGGTATGAATAAAGAAGAATTTAAAAATAAAGTATTTGATCAAGAAATAAGAAGTAAATTAGTTGATATTCTTTTCAATATTTTACAGGAGGATACGATTGACATTAAAACAAATTATGTAAAACTTAAAGATTTTGAAGTTAGACTTAATAAAAGGCAATTAGAATTAAAAGAAAAAATATTAAAAGTGCTGAATGAATCAAATTTAATGCCACCTAAAATTGAAACTGTTTTAAGTGATTTTGGAAGAGAAAAAGAAACTGCAAGGAGAATTTTAGATTTGATGATAGAGGATGAAATTATAATAAACATAGAGAATGAGTACTGTTTTTTAAAAGAAAAATTAGAAAGTGCAAAAGAATGGCTTAAGGAGTATATTATAAATAATGGCGAAATATTAACTTCAGAGTTTAGAGATGGATTGCAAATAAGTAGGAAATATGCTGTTATGATTTTAGAGTATTTTGATTCAATAAAGTTTACAAAAAGAATTGAAGATAAAAGGGTGTTGTATTGATAAAATTAATAGATATTTTTTATTTATTTTATTTACAAATATTATTTTTTATGTATAATAATAAAGCACGGGGGTAGATAGGTGCTGGTGTGCCTACCGGTCTTCAAAACCGAGTTGACGGGCTAATACCCCGTTGGGTGGGTTCGATTCCCACATACTCCCGCCAAAATAATGATGAAAACGCCTTAAAGGCGTTATTTTTTAGATAATAAGTTATAAACTAATTTTTCAATGTAGCAGCAAATTTCTTTACTAAAAAGTTTGACAATCAAAACAATATTTTATATAATAATTGTAAACCAAATAATAAATATAAGTTTACAACGGGAGGTATTTATGAAAGCAACAGAATTAGTAATTATTAGTTTGTTTTCTATTTTGACAGCTGTAGGTGCGTACATAAATATTCCTATATTTTATGTTCCATTTACTTTGCAAATTGTTTTTGTTATTATGTCTGGTATTATTTTAGGTTCAAAAAAGCTGCAATTTCACAGGTTGTCTATTTGTTAATGGGACTACTTGGTATTCCAGTCTTTGCAGGTGGAACTGCAGGAGTACAAGTAATACTTAAACCAAGTTTTGGATATTTAATAGGTTTTATATTTGGTGCCTATGCAACAGGAAAAGTATTAGAAATAAGCAAAAACAAAACCTAATTATTATGTTTTTAGCTTCTTTATTAGGTGTCGGTGTTGTTTATTTATTTGGTATAACTTATTTATATTTTATTTTAAATGTATACTTTAAAAAAGTGTTACCGTATTTTGGGCACTTAAGAATGGTATTTTAATATTTTTACCCTTTGATATATTGAAATGTTTGTTGGCTACATTTGCTGGATTTAAAATAAAAAAGTTGCAGATTTATAATTAAAAGTTTTAAAATACCCGATATTAACATATCGGGCTAATTTTTATTTGATATACATATTATGTAGACTTACCTCACCTGAGAGCAACTTTTCAATAGTTCCATTTTTATTTATAATCAATTGACCTTCAGCGTCAATATCAAGTACTTTTGCTACAAACCTTTCATTTGGTTTAATTATTTCTACCTCTTTATTTATTATTGCTGAATTTTTACGAACAATTTCTAAATATGGCATTATATTTTTAGTATATATGTATTCTAAATAAAATTTTTCAAATGTATTTAGTACTTCAGCAGTTAATTTCTTTCTGTCAATGTATTCTCCAGTTTCTATTTTTAATGAAGTTGCAATTTGATTTAGATCTGAAGTAAAGTCTTCAATTTCTTGATTAACGTTGATTCCTATTCCTATAATTAAGTAGTTTATATGATTTAATTCTGCGTTCATTTCCGTTAATATGCCACATAACTTCTTGTTATTTATTAGTATGTCATTTGGCCATTTAATTTTTATATCAATGTTAAATTTGCTTAGTGATTGGTATATTGCAGATGCAGTAAGAATTGTAAGCTTATGTGCTTCTGTTGGAGGTAAATTAGGATGAAGAATAATCGACATCCAAATACCTTTTCCTTCGGAGAAATCCAAGTTCTACCTAATCTTCCTCTTCCTTTTGTTTGTTCTTCTGCAATTATGACTAATCCATCCTTTGCATTATTAACTATAGACTTAGCATAAGAATTAGTAGAATCTATAGTTTGATAATACATAATATCTCTACCAATAAATTCTGTTTTTAGAAACGGATAAATTTCATCATAAGATAAAATATCAGGAGCACTGATTAGTTTATATCCATTATTAGTTAATGATTCAATTGTATAGCCTTCCTTCTTTAATTGATTTATATGTTTCCATATAGCAGCACGAGAAATTCCTAATAATTTACTTAGCTCTTCACCAGAAACAAAGGTATTTGACGCTTTTAATATATTCAGTATTTTGGACTTCATTTAATCACCCCATTGATATTATTACTATAGCCTTGAGCATAACTCAAAGACCTTGATTTTACTAGCCCGATAGGGCCAAATTTTTTATCACTCAAATTTATGTCATAGGATTTCCTCTCTTTTTGTCGAATTATACTATATAACCACACATAATACAAAAACAATAAGGAGGAAATCTCTATGTACCAACGTCAAGAAATATTTAATATAATTGAACTTTTTACTTCTCAAAAACTTATCAATTTTTATACTAAAATCTTTGATAGTCTTGATTTATCTATATTACCCGATAGGATTCCTTCTAAATATGGTCCTAATGGCTATTCTCGCCATGCTCTTTTAGAGCCTTTATTGTTATGAAATGTGAGAAGTTCGGCAAAATTACTGACCTAAAAGATTTTCTAGAAAATAATCTAATCATTGCTCAGCTTTGTGGTTTTAATATTCTTAAGCCTTTGCCTTCATACTCAGTTTTTCAGAGATTTATTAAAAATTTATCTAACTCTTATCTTAAGGAAATCATGAAAAATCAAGTTAATATTCTTAAAGAACTAGGATTTATTGACAACAACTTTATATCAGTTGATGCAACGCCTGTTAAAGCTAACACTAAATTTAATAATCCTAAATGCTTCGCAAATAACAAGTTTTCTAAAAATAACCCGCCTTCTTCTGATAAAGATTGTAAATTAGGTGTTCATACTGCTAATAACTCTATGAATGTTCAAGTTTCAGAAGATAAACCTAATAATTCAAAGAAAAAATATGAATTCTACTGGGGATACAAAAATCATGTTATTTGTGATGCTATCTCTGGTCTTCCCATTGCTGAATTTACTACAACCGCTGATGTCAATGAAATTTCTAACTTTACAGAAATCCTATCTGATACAAATGAGTGGTTCCCACTCAAAGGTAGTTATATTATTGCTGATAAAGGCTATGATTCAAAGCAAAATCATGACTTTATTCGTAATACCCTTAAAGGTCATGCTTTCATTGCATTAAATAAACGTGGAAGAAAGCCTAAAGACTTAACATCCACAGGTAATGTAATATGCGATGCTGGATTAGCAATGCATAAAGATGGCAAACAATATTTTGATTCCTATATTAAACAAAAGTTTTGCTGTCCTTTTAGAACTTCTAAAGATGATTCTTTATGTCCATGTAACCACGAAAAATTCTTTAACGGTAAGAAAAACAGAGGTTGTGTAAAATACATAAGTATTGGCACTGATTATAGATCTTCCATAAATCGTGATTCTATATTTTTCAAGAAAATATACAGTCTTAGAACTGAATCTGAAAGATACAATTCTAGATGGAAGAATCTAAATACTGAGCAAGCTTATGTTAAAAATATTAACTCTGTTGCTAATCTAAATACAATCGGACATATTTGTCTTTTAACTATTGCAATTGCTGCTATAAAATCTGGCTGTGTTGATAAATACAAATCCCTATCGGGATTAAAAGGACAGCTTAAACTAAGTTATATCAAAATTTTTAAGCATCAATTTCACCAAGGGGATAGTCTACCCTTTTTTGTTTCTTTCATTTCAATTTAAATTCCATTTTTGATAGTTAAGCTACGCTTAATAAAAATTGTAATAATTTAACTTTTGTTGTTTTATTTTTTATTTAATTATGCTCATATCTATTATTACTATTTTATTATATATTTAAAAATGTTATATAATCAATAAATAAAAAATATTGCATTCGTAGGAATAAATTGTTAAAATTAATAGAGAGGTGATATATGAAGCATATTATTATAATTATCGGTACAATTTTAGCTTTTTTACAAATACAGTGTATGTAAATGCAAATGTATTAGAAAATCAGTTAAATTGCAAATCTGCTGTTCTAATAGATGCCGAAAATGGAAAGGTTTTATTTGAAAAAATAAGGATGAAATAAGGGCTATAGCGTCCTTAACAAAATTGATGACATATTATACATTTATCGATGCATTAGGTAGTGATTATAAAAATAACTTTGTTATTTATAATTTAGATAATAAAAAATTTAATTATGATGAACCCATATTAAATGTTAATTATGGAGAAAAAGTTAAAGTAGATGATTTAATAACAGCAATGTTAGTATTTTCTGCTAATAATGCACCAGAAGTGCTTGAACAGGAGTATTATAGAGTAAAGAAAGAAAATTTAGTATATAGGATGAATGAAAATGCAAAATTGTTAGGGTTAAATAGGACTTTTTATATCAACTCTTCAGGATTAACTAAAAATAAAAATTACAATATATCAACTGCCTATGAACAGGCTTTACTTGCTTATATCATTTTAAATAAACATAGGGATATATTAAACTATACCTCTTTGCATAGTTTTAAGTTTAAAAATATTATATATCCTTCTACTAATAAGTTATTAGGAAGATTGAAAGGTGTAGATGGGTTAAAGACAGGTTATACAGAAGAAGCAGGATACTGTTTGATTGCAACACTTGATGCAACAAACTCAAAAGGAAAAGGAAAACCCTTAAGATTTATAAGTGTTGTTTTAGGTTGTGAAACAAAAGATGCAAGATTTGAGGATACTAAAAGAATATTAAATTATGCAATAGAAAATTATGAGAATTATGTAATTACAAATAAAACAAATCTTGAGGTTCAAAATAAAAATTATATTGGAAATAAATTGATTTACACACCAAAGACAGATGTTGCAGTGTTAATGAAAAATAATGACAATGTAGAAGTAAGTATAAATTTAAATAGTAAATTAAATAGAAAAATACATAAGGGCGATGTTATTGGTAAAATTGTGATTAAAACTAGTATTGATCAGATAGAAGTAGATGCGGTTGCTGCTTCCGATTTTAGTAAAAAAGTATTTTCTATAAGATAAGAGAATACATTGAAAATTATTTAAAAGGGTTGGGGTGGTTTGGATGGATAAGGTTAAAGATGACTTAATTTTATTGTGTGAGCGTTTTATTGAGCTGCCTGAAAACCTTCTTAAAGAAAATAAAATTTCAAAGGAACAATATGAAGAATTAACAAAAACAAAAAAGAGTTTCTTATTAATATAAAAAGTATGGCGGAGATGGATTAATGTATAAGTTGAATAATATTAAAATATTAATTCTAACCACATTTTTAACAATAATTACAATAGTTGTTGTTAAATTTCATCTATACAATCTTAATGATATGAAATACTTAGTTACCTCATATGGGAAGCTGGCTCCTTTTATATTTTTTATATTATGTATTTTAAGACCAATACTTCTTTTGCCAATAGGTTTGTTTTCAGTTCTTGGGGAATTTTATTTGGTTCTATAAAGGGAACAATACTAACTGTTTTAGGCAGTACAGTTGGTTCTATAATAGCTTATTATATTTCGTGGTTTTTAGGAGCAGATTTTTTCAAAATTATTTTGGAGATAAAATAGAAAAGTATTCATTTAATGAAAAAATGCTTTTAAAATAACTTTTTAATGAGAGTTATACCAATACTGCCCTGTGATTTTGTAAGTTATATCTGCGGACTTTCAAGAGTAAATATAATTAAATATACAATTGCATCATTTATAGGAATAATACCTGGAACATATGTTTATAGTTTATTTGGTAGTTCGTTAAATAACGTTTATTCTAAACAATTTATATTTTCTATTTTTATGATTATTTTATTATCATCAATTCCTTTTATATTAAGACGAAAACAAAAAGGAAAGAAAAGCGATGAACAAATAGTAAAATCATTGTTATCAGATATTGACAATGAAGTTTAAACAGTGTAAAATTTCCTGTAAAGGGAGTAACTCGACTCATTAGAGTATAACCAATCGTCATCGCGGCAAATGCCCGGTTGGTTAACAAGCTTTGCTTGTGAGTAAGACCTTTATCCATTTTTTAATGGATAAAGGTCTTTTGTTTTGTAATAATAAATTGTAAAGGAGGTTTTAGACGATGAAGGAATTTTATAACTTAACAAAGGAAGAACTTTTTAACAACTTACAAACAACAGAAAAGGGTATATCAGAACAAGAGGCAAAAAAGAGGTTAGAACAATATGGATTCAATGAATTTAAAGAAAAAAAGGTAAAACCACTTTCCAAAAGTTTATAGATCAATTTAAGGACTTTTTAGTAATTATTTTAATAATTGCAGCGATTATATCGGCACTTGTTAGTGAAATTGCAGATACAGTAATTATATTATTAGTTGTAATACTCAATGCTGTGTTAGGTGTTATACAAGAAAATAAGGCAGAAGAGTCTTTGAATGCTTTAAAAAGATGGCGGCACCTCTTGCACATATAATAAGAGATGGAATTTCAAAAGAAATTCCTGCAAGAGAACTTGTTCCAGGCGATGTTGTAGTACTTGAAGCTGGTAAATATGTGCCTGCAGATTTACGATTGATAGAGGCTTCAAATTTAAAGATAGAGGAGGCAGCATTAACTGGTGAGTCAGTACCGGTCGATAAAAATAGTGAAACTTTAGAAGAGGTTAATATACCAATTGGTGATAGAAAAAATATGGCCTTTATGTCGTCGATGGTGACTTATGGAAGAGGATTAGGTGTGGTTGTTCGAACAGGAATGGATACAGAAATTGGTAAGATTGCTGATATGATTTCAAAAGTTGAAGATGAAAAAACTCCGTTACAAGAAAAACTGGAGGAAGCAGGAAAGTGGATGGGTATATCTGCTCTTGTTATATGTGGAATAATGTTTGGTATAGGGGTTTTTGAAGGAAGAGAAGTATTTAATATGTTTATGACCTCTGTATCTCTTGCGGTTGCTGCAATACCAGAGGGACTTCCAGCAGTAGTTACTATTGTTTTGGCAGTGGGTGTACAAAAGATGATTAAGAGAAATGCTATAGTTAGAAAGCTACCTGCTGTTGAAACATTAGGTTGTGCAACAGTTATTTGTTCAGATAAAACGGGTACTTTAACACAAAATAAAATGACTGTAAAGAAGGTATATACCCTAAATGGATATGCTGATGATGTTTTAGATGCAAAGAAATTACTTCATATAGCAAATCTTTGTAATGATACAAAAGTAGTTGAAGAAAAAGGTAAAGTAAAGTTATTGGGGGATCCAACAGAAACAGCACTGGTAGATTATTCTTTAAATGTTTCTATTGATAAAAGAGAATTAGAAAACTTATATCCAAGGATAGATGAGATACCCTTTGATTCGGATAGAAAATTAATGACAACCTTCAATAAAATGGAAGAGAAGATCGAGGTAAATGTAAAGGGTGCACCAGATGTATTACTTGCAAAATGCTCATATATATTAGATGGGGAAAATATAAGAGAAATAAATGAGGATGATGTGATTAGGATAAAAGCTACAAATGAAGAAATGGCTAAAGAGGCTTTAAGAGTTTTAGCGTTTGCTTATAAGACAGTTGATAAAATAAATAAGAATGATGCTGAAAACAATCTTGTCTTTGTAGGATTAATTGGTATGATAGATCCTCCAAGAGAAGAAGCAAAGGAAGCTGTTAAAAAGTGTAAAACTGCTGGTATTAAACCTGTTATGATAACAGGAGATCATAAAATTACAGCAGTTGCAATTGCAAAGGAATTAGGTATTTTAAAAAGCAATGATGAAGCTATAACTGGTGCAGAATTAGAAGATATATCACAGGACGAATTGGTTGAAAAGGTTAAAAATTATTCTGTATATGCCAGGGTATCACCTGAACATAAGGTTAGAATAGTTGAAGCTTGGAAAGCTAATGGTCAAATTGTTGCTATGACTGGTGATGGAGTAAACGATGCACCTGCACTAAAGAAAGCTAATATAGGAATAGCAATGGGTATAACTGGAACGGATGTTTCTAAGGAAGCTGCTGATTTAATACTTACAGATGATAATTTTGCTACTATAGTTCTCAGCAGTTGAAGAGGGTAGAACTATTTATTCAAATATACGTAAGTCGATTAGCTTCTTGTTATCTTGTAATATTGGAGAAATATTAACACTTTTTATTGCTACATTATTTAATTGGGCTGAACCACTGTTACCAATACACATACTTTGGGTAAACTTAGTAACAGATACATTCCCAGCTTTAGCATTAGGAATGGAAATGCCAGAAAGCAACGTTATGAATGAACCACCAAGAGATCCAGATGAAGGGTTCTTCTCAAAGGGTCTGGGATTTAGAATAATATTACAAGGCATTTTTATTGGTATAGCCACATTAGTTGCGTTTAAATACGGAGAAAAATATAATGAAGAGATAGCAAGAACAATGGCATTTTATACATTGAGTTTATCACAGTTAGTACACGCATTTAATGTTAGATATTATAGTAAATCTGTAGTTTTTAATAATATGTTTAGTAATAAATATTTAAATTATGGTGTATTAGTTTCACTTTTAATTCAAATGGTAGTATTTGTTACACCCTTTACAAGAAGAATATTTAAAATAGAGTTATTAAACTTAGAACAGGTTATAGTTGTAGCAATATGCACAATATCAATTTTAATCGCTGTAGAAATAGCAAAATTATTTAGAAAAAAGCATAGTTAAAATAAAAAATTTAGGCTGAGGCTGTTAAAAAGTTATAATATACTTGGCCCCTTGAAGGACTTCTTTGGCATTCCTTCATTTCGCTAATCAAGTGTAAGCTTTTCTTTGTTTGAAAAGTCCTACCCTCGCGATGCCCTCATCCTTGAGGGCCGCTCGGCTCGTCACATCGTGTGCCGAATTACGGATTTTTTCAAAGTCTAAAGATGCACTTGCTAAAGCTTATGAAATATGCCAATTTGAAATCCTTTCAAGGGGTAATTTCTTAACCATAGCATCTTTTATGTTTGTCAACAATCTTTGCCTAAGCAAAAACTTAGGCTTTTATATAATATAAATGTTGCAAAAGTTTTTATATATATTACAATCTAAAAGTATTGACAATTGTCATAAAAATTGTATTATATAAAAAATAAAATACCTTTAAAGTGTATCGAAACAATTGGTAAGGGGAATAAAAATGAATAAAAATCAAAAAGTATCAAAGATTGTTACATTAGCTATGGCAATTGCATTAGTTACAGTATGTACTATGGTTATAAGAATACCATCAATAAAAGGATATACTAATTTTGGAGATATTATGATTTTTGTTGTTGCAGCTGTTTTTGGAAGAAAATATGGTTTTATTGCAGGCGGATTAGGTTCAATGCTTGCAGATTTATTAGGAGGATATTTTATATATGCTCCTGCAACATTAATTATTAAAGGAATTGAGGGATTTATATTTGCAATAGTTTATGAAAAATTAAACCAAGAAACTACTATTGCCACTTTAATCGCTGGTCTTATAGCGGCAACAGAAATGATGCTGGGATATTTTGCTTTTAACTACTATATGAATGGATATGCTTCTGCTATTGGTTCATTAATTCCTGGGGATTTAACTCAAGGGTTAGTGAGTTCAATTGTTGCAGTTCCAATAGTAATTGCTATTAAGAAAACAAAATTTAAGTTGATAAATCAAGAATAAATAAATAGTTGTAGGCTTCAATTTGTTGAAGGCAATAAGTATAAATTGACCCCTTTAACCTAATTAGTGACAGAAATCGCCCACTTCTATAAGTGGGTGATGAATGTTGCTAAAAGAGTGAAAAACAAACTACTAAAGTTAGCCATATGAATGGTAAAACTGGGGATGGAACAGCCCTTTGAGCGTGGGTAAACTTGCTCCGATGGGAGTATTGACCACGAAGCCACCACTTCTATAGGTGGTGGTAGTTCACTGTATACTTAAATAACTTACATTAAAGGGGTGTTTTAATAAGTAAAGTAGAGTAAAAGTTTGAAGACAATCTGTGTAATTATAATACAGCCTCTTATATCTGTATAAAGCATTAAAAATATGTTAATACTTTAAATAGCTACTAACATAGGAGGCGATTATATGTTTAATGAATCAAGAGAAACAAGAATTGTTAAAGATGGAGTATATCATCTTTCATTACAAATACCAGAAAAGGAATTCTTTTTAGTATATGATAATGTATCTGAAAACATTGCATCAGAAATATTAAACCACTATCTCAAAATACACCAAGACGATGGTGAACCACAAAACATAAATATTAAACATAACAGAAATGCACATATGATAAATATTGATGCAGATCTTAAGTATATAGGTAATGCAAAAAACAATGAGGGTTAGTGTATGTTTAAAAGTGTTTTACTAAGAATTGTAATACCATATATATTAGGAATATTTCTATTTTTTAATGATTATAATTTGGTTATTAGTGCAACTATTGTTGCACTATTTTTAGTTTATGTCTTTGTTTATAAACGAGATTTACATATATTTATACTATTTGTAATATTAGGAATCTTTATAGCTTTTATATCATCTTTTACTTTTAAAAATAAAACACAAAAGATAGAAAATGAAAATGCCTTTATAGGTGTTGTTACAAGCATTACATTAGATAATAAAAGTTGTATTGTAAGAAGTAGAGATTATAAATTAAAGTTGTTTTTAGATAACGATGTTAAATTATCTGTTGGAGATAAGATAGAGGTTACAGGGAATAGTATTAAGGATATAAATTATAAAAAATTATATAGTAAAAATATAAATGCATATATTAAAGTAACTGATTTAAAGAAAACAGGAACTAACAGAGGTTATATAATTGAATTGCTTAAATTAAGCGATAGATTCAAAAGAAACTTAAATGCCATTGATTCTAAATCTGGTGGAATAATAAATGGTTTGTTGACTGGAGATACAGAGGGGTTAGATCAGTATACTAAAGATGTTTTAAAGGATTTAAATTTAAGCCATATAGTAGTTGTATCGGGAAGCCATCTTGGCATTTTAGCAGTATTCACAGTAATAATCTTTGCTTCAAATTTTAAATTAAGATATATTTTTTAATAGTATTTACCTATAGTTATGTTGTTTTAGCAAATTTTTCTCCCTCTGCAGTTAGAGCCTTTATAATGATTATGTTAGCAATGTTGGCTCAGATTTTAAAGAAACATCCTAATTCTATAAATATACTGATTGCAACTTTTATCTTTATGACAGCAGATAATGCATACATAGTTTATGATATTGGTTTTATATTATCTGTAGTTTGTACCTTTGGGATTACTGTATTGACTCCAATTTTAAAACAAAAGATAGATGAAAAAATAGCTGTTAACCTATCAGCCTATATATTTACAATGCCAATAATATTATATTTAAGTGGATATATTTCTATATTTTCAGTTTTAACAAATGCGTTTATTTCTTATTTGGTTGCTTTTATAACAATTTTTTCTTTAATAACATTTACATTATTTTCAATAGCAAATTATAAGTTTATTTTATATCCTGTATTATTTTTAGGTCATATATTTATTAAATTACTGTATATTCTGAAGACAATTAATTTTAATTTATATGTTCCTAATTTTTCGATATATATGCTTATAATAAGTTATGTTATTATATTAATTTACTTTAATTTAATTAAAACGACAAATAAATTAAAAGAAAAGTACTAATAATATTATCAATAGTATTTTGTATAAATTTTTATCCTCAAAATAAATTGATAATTAACTTTATAGATGTAGGGCAAGGAGATTCAATATTCATAGAAACACCTCACAAAAAACAATATTAATTGATACTGGTGGAAATGTAAATGGAAATAATATGGCACAAAAACGAGTAGCACCTTTTATTAAAAAAGAGGCTATAATAAAATTGATGTATTGGTTATCACACATTTTCATAATGATCACGCTGGGGGATTAGAATATATCATAAATAATTTTGAAGTTAAATCTAAATTTGCATATCAGCCTGATAATAGTGAATTTATTGAATTAAAAAACAACGATAAACTTATAGTCGATGGTGTTGAATTTAGAATTATATCCAGTGAATCAACGCAAAACTCAAATGTAAATGAAAAATGCATAGTGATATCAGGAAAATATAGAGATTTTGATTTTCTTCTAACAGCAGATGCTGAATTGGAGTTAATGGAAAAAATTAATGGAGAATTTGAGGTAGTAAAAATGCCTCATCACGGATCAAGATATTCATTTAATGAAGGAGTTTTAAAAAATATAAAAATGCAAATAGCAATTTTTACTGTAGGAAAAAATAACTTTAATCATCCTTCTAAAGAGGTTATTGATTTGTTAGAAGGAAATAGTATAAAATATTACAGAACAGACAGAGATGGTACTATTCAAATATATACAGATGGAAAAAAGTATAAAATAAAATTAAACAGATAAAAGGATGATGTGAAATGGAATTAAATAATTTTAATGATTTTAAAAAAATATAAAAAATATAAAATCCTTGATTTTAATATATGGACAAGAAAAAACTCTCATCGACAATACAATAGATTTAGTTTACAATCTAATTACGCAGTTTAGAGAATTAAATATATTAATAATGGATGGAGAGAACGTAAACGTAGAATCTATAACAAATGCGTGTGAAACAACGCCTTTTATGTCTGACAGAAGAATTATACACATAAAAATTCGAATTTTGTATTTGAAAATAATGGGCTTTCTAATGAACTTGTTAAGTATTTAAATGATATACCTAATACAAATATTTTGCTTTTTTCAAGCTATACCAATATTAACAAAACAGGAAATTTATATAAATTATTTAAAACAAATGGGATGATTATTGAATATAAAAAATTAAAGGGAGATAGTCTTCAAGAATATATACAAAATTATATTGTAAGTGAAAAGAAAACAATTTCTAAATCAAATTTATTATATTTGACATCGGAACTTTCTCTTTGCAATGAAAATATTGATTTAGAATTAAAGAAATTAATTGACTTTTTAGGAGATAAGACAACTATTGATAAATCAGATATAGATTTAATTATATCTAAAAGTATTGAAAATAATGTATTTAGACTTTTAGACTATTTAATAATAAAAGATTTAGATAATGCAGTTAAAATTTACAATCAGATGGTTCTTCAAGGTGAAGAAGAGCTTATGATTTTGAGTATGATTTTTAGAAATTTCAAAATAATGTACTTGCTTAAAACTTATAGTGAAAACTATAGTGATGTAGTAAAAAGTACAATATAAAAGACTTTGCATTAAAAAATTATATAAAATGGATACAAAAGTATGAATTAAATAATCTTAAACGAAATATAAATAAATGTTATGAATATGATTTAAAGATAAAACAAGGAGAGCTAAATGCTTCTGTTGCTATAGAAAATTTAATAATAGAATTGTGTGCATAATAAAAACACCCTGTAAGGGTGTTTTTATTATGCAAGGGCTTTGTTTAGCTTTACAGTAAGTCTTGACTTCTTTCTTGATGCAGCATTTTTATGTATTACACCTTTTGCTGCAGCCTTATCAAGTGCTTTAACTGCTTGTGCATATAAAACCTTTGCTTCTTCGATATTGCCGCTGTTTAGTGCTATTTCAAACTTCTTTATAGCAGTTTTAACAGCTGACTTTACCATTTTGTTTCTTAGAGTTCTTCTTTCAGTAACTCTTATTCTTTTGATAGCTGATTTAATATTTGCCATTTTAATATCCCTCCTGAAATATTTTAATAAGTGGGACATTACAGCAGTTTGGGGACACGGCGAACAGTTTGTTCGTAACGATAGTATTATATCATTATGACTTAAAATAAGCAAGTGAATTTAAAATAAAAATAAAAAAATTTGGATGTATATACTAAATATAAAGATATAAAGGAGGGATAAGAGTGATAAGTATAAGAACAGATTTAGCTGTTGAAGCAAGGGAAATTTATAAAAAGGATAATAATACTGAAGTTCCAGGTGTTGAAGTAAATGTCAAAAAGCCTTATGAAGATGTTTCGGTAACTGTTGTTGAAATAAAGGATGAACGTGGTGCTAAAATAATGGGTAAGGAAATAGGTAAATATATAACAATAGAAGTACCTGGTATAAAACATTATGATGCTGAGGCACACGATAAAATAAGTGAAGTTTTGGCCAAAGAATTAGAAGAACTGATAGGAATAAAGGATGGAGAAACTGTGTTAGTTGCAGGATTAGGTAATTGGAATGTTACCCCTGATGCATTAGGTCCAAAGGTAGTTTCAAAACTATTAATAACGAGGCATTTAAAGCAGTTAATGCCTGAACATATAGATGAAGGAATAAATCCTGTTTGTGCATTAGCACCAGGAGTATTAGGTTTAACCGGTATTGAAACTGCTGAGATAATACAGGGTGTAATATCAAAGGTTAAGCCAAATTATGTAATAGCAATAGATGCATTAGCTTCAAGAAAAATGGAAAGAGTTGCTTCAACTATTCAAATAGGTAATACAGGCATAGGTCCTGGTTCTGGTGTTGGTAATAAAAGAATGGCCTTAAATAAAGATACTTTAGGAGTACCTGTAATTGCTATTGGTGTACCAACAGTAGTAGATGCTGCAACAATGGCGAATGATACAATTGATATGATTATAGATGAATTGATAAAACAGAGCAAAGATAATAAGGAATTTTATGACATAATTAAAAAGTTGATAAAAATGAAAAATATATTTTAATTAAAGAAATATTAAGTCCATATATTAGTGATTTAATGGTAACTCCAAAGGAGATTGATTCGTTAATAGATGATATGTCAAAAATAATAGCTAATTCAATTAATTTAGCAGTACATCCATCCTTAGATAAAGATGATATAAATAAATATCTTCAGTAATATTTCTAATTAAAAAATAATATATTTTTAAGAGGCCATTTACAAAGGGGATGAGGGAATGAGAAAAAATATGAAAATATAATTTTTAATGTAATTTATATTATACTATTATTGTGGCTTTTAGCATCAATTATTTCACCACTAATGTTGGCAAAAATTTGTATTCAAGCAGTTTTTATATTAGTACAATTAGTAAATCCAACAGTATAATGGATAATGTATATAGGAATATAGAGGACGAAGATAAAGTTAGCATATTACCGTTAGTTGTTAAACAGATTATAGGAATTGATATTGAAGATCCAACAAGTTATTTTGAAAGCCAGATACCATTAATAGGATATCTTGACTTATCTAATTTAATAACAAACCAAGATAAACCTGTAGTTATTGTAGCAGATAGTGAAAATGAGCAAAATAGTGATAATAATGAAATTGATGAACCTAAAGAGCCACCAAAAAAATGATGATTCAATAGCAGTTGTCAATCCAAATGATAAAAGTGATGTAGAAAAGAAAAAATAGATAGAAATAAACCTTTAGTTTTGATTTTTCATACACATACAACAGAGAGCTTTAATCCGAATAATTTAAAGGACAGAAATTTTACAACAGACTATAATTTAAATATTGTAAAAGTAGGTGAGGAACTAAAAAGGAGTTGGAAGAAAAATATGGTATAGCAGTTGTGCACGATATAACAATACACGATTTGCCTACGAGAGAAAAGGGGTATGAAAAATCAAGGCCTACAGTTTCAGCATATTTAAAAAATATCCAAGTATTAAATTAATTATAGACTTGCATAGGGATGCTACTACTTCAGCAAGTAGAACAACAGTTATAATAAACGATGAAAGATATGCAAGGCCTATGTTTGTTGTTGGAGCAAAAATAAAAATTACAAAGCCAATTATGAATTGGCTGAGAAACTAAATACACTAATAAACAATATGTATCCAAATTTCAGTAGAGGCATTGTTAAACAGAATGCAAAATATAATCAAGATTTATCAAGTAAAATGGTTTTACTTGAAGTTGGCTCAAACCTTAATTCATTGGATGAGGCTATTAGAACAAGTAAGATTATTGCAAAAGTAATTGCCATATATTTAAAGTAGGAATGTCACAGGACATTCCTACTTTAATTTCTTAAAACTATGTTGACATATTTATGAATTTTTGTGTTATAATCAATTATGACTATTTTTGTATCTTTTAAGGAGGTTAGGCTATGCCAAGCGATAGACAAAGGAAAATCCGTAATTTCTGTATCATAGCACATATAGATCACGGAAAATCTACATTAGCTGATAGATTGATAGAAAAAACAGGTACATTAACTCAAAGAGAAATGGAAGAGCAAGTATTAGATACAATGGAGCTTGAAAAGGAAAGAGGAATAACAATTAAAGCTCAAGCTGTTAGATTGATTCATAATGATGGTAATGACGAATATATACTTAATTTGATAGATACTCCAGGACACGTAGATTTTAATTATGAAGTTTCAAGAAGTTTAGCTGCCTGTGAGGGAGCAATTTTAGTAGTAGACGCAACACAAGGAATTCAAGCACAAACACTTGCTAACTGTTATTTAGCATTAGAACACGACTTAGAAATAGTTCCTGTAATTAATAAAATCGATTTACCAAGTGCAAGGCCAGAAGAAATAAAAAGGAAATAGAGGATGTAATTGGGCTTGACTGTAGTGATGCACCTTTGATATCTGCAAAGGTTGGATTGGGAATAGAGGATGTATTAAAGGCAATAGTTGAAAAGATACCTTGTCCTAATGGTGATGAAGAAGCACCTTTAAGGGCACTAATATTTGATAGCTATTATGATCCATATAAGGGTGTAGTGTGCTATATAAGAGTAAAAGAAGGTACAATTAAAAAGGGTACGAGAATAAAACTTATGATGTCAGGTAAAGAATACGAAGTTACTGAGGTTGGTATATTTAGACCAAGCTTTATGGAGGTTGAGCAGTTACAGGCTGGAGATGTTGGTTATGTAACAGCAAGTATAAAAAATGTTAGGGATGCAAGAGTAGGAGATACTATTACTGAAGCTGAAAGGCCAGCAACTGAACCATTACCAGGTTACAGA
Organism: Caloramator sp. mosi_1; assembly: GCF_028622835.1. Lineage (GTDB taxonomy): Bacteria > Bacillota > Clostridia > Clostridiales > Caloramatoraceae > Thermobrachium. The sequence goes on from NZ_CP117677.1 coordinate 2,238,640, forward strand.
CCTGCTATTCCTATGGTTTATAGCGGTATATATCCCGCAGACAGTTCAGATTACAATGATTTAAAGGATGCACTTGAAAAATTACAATTAAATGATGCTGCATTAACCTTTGAACCTGAGACGTCTGTGGCATTAGGTTTTGATTTAGATGTGGATTCTTAGGGCTTCTTCATATGGAAATAATACAAGAGAGATTAGAGAGAGAATATAATTTAAATTTAGTTACTACAGCACCAAGCGTTATTTATAAAATAATTAAAACTAATGGTGAAGTTATAGAGCTTACAAATCCAACAAATATGCCACCAACGACTGAGATAAGCTATATGGAAGAACCAATAGTTAATGCAAGTATTATTTGTCCATCAGATTATGTTGGAGCTGTAATGGAATTGTGTCAGGAAAAAGAGGAATATTTAAAAATATGGAATATCTTGAAACTACAAGAGTTATGCTTCATTATGAAATACCTTTAAATGAAATAATCTATGATTTCTTTGATGCATTAAAATCCAGGACAAAGGGTTATGCATCACTTGATTATGAACTTGCAGGATATAAGAGGTCAGAGTTAGTAAAGCTTGATATTCTATTAAATGGAGATCCTGTAGATGCTTTATCACAAATTGTTCCAAAGGAGAAGGCATATCAAAAGGGAAGAGCAATAGCTGAAAAGTTAAAGGAGATTATACCAAGACAACTTTTTGAAATACCAATTCAAGCAGCCATTGGATCTAAAGTAATTGCAAGAGAGACAGTTAAAGCATTAAGAAAAGATGTTTTAGCGAAGTGTTATGGTGGAGATATATCACGTAAGAAGAAACTGCTTGAAAAGCAAAAGGAAGGAAAGAAGAGAATGAAACAAATTGGAACTGTTGAAGTTCCACAAGAAGCATTTATGGCAGTATTGAAGGTGGAATAATGAAGGGACTTTATATTCATATACCATTCTGTAAAAGTAAATGTTATTACTGCGATTTTAATTCTGTTACTAACACAGAATATCAAGATGAGTATATAGATGTATTAATTAAGGAAATAGACTCGCTTGAAGAGGAAAATTTTGATACTATTTTCATTGGTGGGGGTACTCCCACCATTTTATCTATCAAAAATATGGAAAAATTATTATATAAATTAGAGAAATTTACACCAATAGAATATACTATTGAAGCTAACCCAGGAACTTTAAATAATGAAAAGCTAAGGTTGCTAAAAGCATATGGTATTAATAGGATATCAATGGGTTTGCAAAGTACAAATAACAATATACTTAATTCGTTAGGAAGAATTCATACTTATGAGGAATTTCTAAATAATTATAACGAAGCAAGAAGTTTAGGATTTAATAATATTAATTTGGACTTAATGTTTAATCTTCCAAATCAGAGTGTTAACGACTTTTTAAAAAGTTTAATGAAAGTTATAGAATTAAAACCACAGCACATCTCTTGTTATAGTTTAATTATAGAAGAAAATACTTTATTTGAAGAACTTTATCAAAAAGGTAAATTAAACCTATTAGATGAAGAAGAAGAAAGATTGCTTTATCATACTATGATAAAAACTCTCGAAAAATATGGATATCAACAATATGAAATATCAAATTTCTCTATGCCGGGTTTTGAATGCAAACACAATATTATATATTGGAATGACGATGATTATGTTGGAGTTGGTGCAGGTGCTCATTCATATATAAATGGAATAAGGTATAGCAATTTTAAAGATATAAAAAATATATATATAACATAAAAAAATTTAATAAAGCTGTGGAAGAAACTGTTGTTTTAACAGAAGAGGAGCATATGGAAGAGTTTATGTTCTTAGGGTTAAGGATGAATAAAGGTATAAACGTTAATAAATTTAAAAAATTATTTAACCAGGATATAATGAAAGTATATGGTAAACAAATATTAGACTTGACTAATAAAGGTTTAATTGAGAAATGCGGAGAAAATATAAGATTAACAGAGAAAGGCCGAGATTTATCTAATTTAGTCTTTGTTTCCTTTTAAAATGAAATTTTATAATAATAATGCATATATTGACAAAATATTTTAATAGTGATATTTTAAAATCGTAGTGATTAGCACTCGTAGCAAATGAGTGCTAACAAAAAAGGTGGAATAATGGAACTAGGTGAAAGAAAAAGAAAAATATTAAAGGCTATTGTAACTGACTATATAGAAACTGCTGAACCAGTAGGTTCAAGAACTATAGCTAAAAAATATTTGACTGATATAAGCCCGGCTACTATTAGAAATGAAATGGCGGACTTAGAAGATCTAGGACTATTAGAACAACCCCATACATCTGCTGGTAGAATTCCTTCGGACCTTGGATATAGGTATTATGTAGACCAAATAATGGAGATAAAGTATCCATCCCCACAAGAAATAGAAAAAATCAAATATATGCTTCAAATTCAAACAATTAATGAATTGGATAAAATTATAAAGAGAACCACTAAATTGATTTCTGATATAACAAGGTATACGTCTGCTGTTTTAACTCCTTCTGTTAGAAAGAGTTCAATTAGATCACTCCAACTAATACGTGTGAGTGACTATGATATTGTGGCAGTTGTTGTAACTGATACAGGTATTATAAAAAATGTTGTAATTAAATCACCAAATGCAGTTGATGATTCAAAAATTTTAAAGCTAAATAATTACCTAAACGAAAAATTGTCTGGTTTAACAATTAATGATATAGGTCTTTCAGTAATATCAGATATACAAAGTCATATGAAGGAATATAGTGAGATTTTTTCAGCAATTATTTCAGTAATATATGAAAGTTTAAAGGATGATGATGCAGAAGTATATCTTGAAGGAACAACTAATATTTTCGAGTATCCAGAATACGATGATAAAGATAAAGCAAGAACTTTCCTTTCATTTATAGAAGACAAAAATTATTAACTGACATTTTTTCAGATGATACTAATAATTTTTCTGTATATATTGGTTGTGAAAATGAAAATGATAAAATAAAGGATTGTAGTATTGTAAAAGCAACATATAATATTGCTGATAAAACAGCAGGTACAATTGGAATAATTGGTCCAAAGAGAATGGATTATTCAAGAGTTATTGGTATTTTAAAGTCGATTTCAAATGTCTTAAGCGAGGTATTTGAAAAAACTCTATAGTTGAGGTGATAGTGTGACAGAGGAGATGAAAGTTAGTGAAATGGAATTAGAAAAGGATGAAAAGAATTATCTTCAAAAGATGTTGAAGGTTCAGAAGTTGAAAAAGATGATTTTGAAACTACTTCTAATGATGAAATAACAGAAGATGTTATAACTTTAAAAAATCAGTTAGAAGAAAAGACTAAGGAGTGTAATGAGTATTTAGAATTATTGAGAAGAACTAAGGCAGAGTTCGATAATTTTAGAAGAAGAACACAAAAAGAAAAAGAGACAATATATGATGATGGATTTGCTGATGCAATAAAGAATATATTACCAATTTTAGATAATTTAGAGAGAGCAGTAGTTTCAACAGATGAAAGAAGTCCACTCTATGAGGGAGTTGAGATGACTTTAAAGTTGTTTAAAGATACATTAACAAAGTTAGGGGTAGAGGAAATACCTGATTTAAATGAAAAGTTCGATCCCAATTTTCATAATGCAGTAATGCATATAGAAGACGAAAACTTTGAAGAAAATATTATTGTTGAAGTATTCCAAAAGGGATACAAATATAAAGAAAAAATATTAAGATATAGTATGGTTAAAGTTGCAAATTAATAAAGAGGAGGAGATAAAATGGGAAAGGTAATAGGAATTGACCTTGGTACTACTAACTCTTGTGTTGCCGTAATGGAAGGTGGAGAACCTGTTGTAATTCCAAATTCAGAAGGTTCAAGAACTACTCCATCAGTTGTTGCATTCAAGCCAAATGGTGAAAGAATAGTAGGTCAAGTTGCGAAAAGACAGGCAATAACAAATCCAGATAGAACTATAATATCTATAAAAAGACATATGGGAACAGATCATAAGGTAAAAATAGATGATAAAGAATATACTCCGCAAGAAATATCAGCTATGATACTTATGAAATTAAAGGCTGATGCTGAAGCTTATCTTGGAGAGCCAGTTACACAAGCGGTTATAACTGTTCCTGCTTACTTTAACGATAGTCAAAGACAGGCTACAAAGGATGCAGGAAGAATAGCTGGACTTGAAGTTCTTAGAATTATAAACGAACCAACAGCAGCATCATTAGCTTATGGATTAGATAAGATGGATAAAAATCAAAAAATACTTGTTTATGACTTAGGTGGAGGTACATTTGACGTATCAATACTTGAAATAGGTGATGGAGTATTTGAAGTAAAAGCTACTAATGGTAATACTCATTTAGGTGGAGATGACTTTGATCAGAGAATAATTGATTACTTAGTAGAAACCTTCAGATCAGAAAATGGTATTGATTTAAGAAACGATAAAATGGCTATGCAAAGATTAAAAGAAGCAGCGGAAAAGGCAAAGATTGAATTATCAACTCTTTTATCAACAGAAATTAATTTACCATTTATTACAGCTGATGCAACAGGACCAAAGCACCTAAATGTAACTTTAACAAGAGCAAAGTTTGAAGAGCTGACTCACGATTTAGTTGAAGCTACAATAGAACCTATGAGAAATGCATTAAGAGATGCAGGTCTTACAATTGACCAAATTGATAAGGTTGTATTAGTTGGTGGTTCAACAAGAATTCCAGCAGTTCAAGAGGCAGTAAGAAAGTTTACTGGAAAAGAGCCAACTAAGGGAATAAATCCTGATGAATGCGTTGCGGTTGGTGCTGCAATTCAAGCAGGTGTATTAACTGGTGAAGTAAAAGATGTATTGTTATTAGATGTTACACCACTTTCATTAGGTATTGAAACATTAGGTGGAGTATTCACAACATTAATTCCAAGAAATACAACAATACCAACAAGAAAGAGCCAAATATTCTCAACAGCAGCCGATGGTCAAACATCTGTTGAAATACACGTACTTCAAGGTGAAAGACCAATGGCAAAGGATAATAAAACTCTTGGAAGGTTTACATTATCAGGAATTCCACCAGCACCAAGAGGAGTACCACAAATTGAAGTTACATTTGATATAGATGCTAATGGTATTGTTCACGTATCAGCAAAGGATTTAGGTACAGGTAAAGAAGCTAATATTACAATAACAGCTTCAACTAATTTAACAGAAGAAGAAATACAAAAGGCTGTAAAGGAAGCTGAAAAATATGCAGAAGAGGACAGAAAGAGAAAAGAAGAAATAGAAGTAAGAAATAATGCTGACTCTGTTGTATATCAAACTGAAAAAACATTAAAGGAATTAGAAGGTAAATTAACTCAAGAAGAGAAAAATACAATAGAAGAACAAATTAAAAAGGTTAAGGATGCATTAAATGGTTCTGATGTTAATGCAATAAAGGCAGCTACTGATGAATTAACACAAAAGTTCTATCAAATATCATCAAGAATATATCAACAATATGCACAACAAAATGAAACTGCTTCAACACAAAATGATAATGAAGTTCATGCAGATTATGATGTAAAAGACGACAAGTAATTTTCAACAAGGAGGGAGTATTCCCTCCTTATATAATGAAGGGTGGTGAATTGTTTGGCAAAGGACTATTACAAAATATTGGGTGTAGAAAGAAATGCAACTGATGAAGAAATAAAAAGTGCTTTTAGAAAATTAGCCTTAAAATATCACCCAGATAGAAACCCTGGAAATAAAGAGGCAGAAGAAAAGTTTAAAGAGATAAATGAAGCATATCAAGTTTTATCAGATCCACAAAAGAAGGCACAATATGATCAATTTGGTACAACTGATTTCAATGGCCAAGGCGGTTTTGGTGGTTTTGATTTCTCAAACTTCGGCGGTTTTGGTGGATTTTCAGATATATTTGATGACCTTGGTGATATATTTGGTGGTATGTTTGGACAAAGGAGAGAAAGAACAGGTCCCAAAGGGGAGCTGATTTAGAATATAATTTAGAATTATCATTTGAAGAAGCTGTTTTTGGTGTTAAAAAGGATATTGAAATATATAGAAATGAAGATTGTGACGTTTGTCACGGAACAGGTGCAAAGATAGGTACTTCGCCAAAAACTTGTGATAAGTGTCACGGTACAGGGCAAATAAAAGTACAAAGAAATACTCCATTTGGAAGTTTTGTAAGTGTTACTACTTGTGATAAGTGTCACGGCGAAGGTAAGGTAATTGAAACACCTTGTACAAATTGTGGTGGTAAGGGTAGAATAAGAAAGAAAAAATAATAAGTATAAATATACCAGCAGGCGTTGATAATGGAAATACTATTCCACTAAGGGGGCAAGGTGAACCTGGAATAAGGGGTGGAATGCCAGGCGATTTATATATCAATATAAGAGTTAAATCACATCCAAAATTTGAAAGAAGAGGAACTGATATATTCTGTGAGGTTCCAATATCCTTTATTAAAGCTATATTAGGTGGGGAAATTAAAATTCCAACACTTGAAGGAGATGTTCAACACGTAATTTCAGAAGGGACACAACCAGGAGAAATTATTAAGTTAAAAGGTAAGGGTGTTCCCAAAATTCGTGGTACAGGTAGAGGAGACTTGTATGCAAAATTAAAGGTAGAAATACCAAAGAATTTAAACTCAAAACAAAGGGAGCTATTAAAAAAATTAGCAGATGAGTTTGGAGAAGATATCGACAAAAGAAGACCTTTGCGGATAAAGTTAAAGATATGTTTAGTTAGGCATGTTTTAATACATGCCTTTTTACATATAATAAAAATTGATAAAATTCAATTGTTATAAATATAGATTGTGTTATAATAAAAACGTTAAAATTAACTAAGGAGGAAATGCTATGAATGGAGAATGGATTGAAGTCAAAGTTATTACAAAGAGTGAAGCAGTTGAACCTGTAGCGGGTATCTTTTATTCTTTAGATGTAAAAGGAGTTGCAATCGAAGATCCTAATGATATAACTGAAAGACCATCTGGTCCTTTTACTTGGGATTATGCAGATTATAATATATTTGAATATGGTAAAGACGCAGCTATAGTAAAAGCATATTTTAGCAAAGAAGAGAAAATAGAAGAAATAATAAAAACAATTGAAGAAAAGTTGATGGAAATAAAGGAACTTGGTATTGATGTAGGAATAGGTAAAGTTATAAGAAGTAAAGTACAAGAAGAAGATTGGGCAAATGAATGGAAAAAATATTATAAAACAACGAAAATAGGAAATAGAATAATAATAAAACCTAAATGGGAAGATTATAATCCTAAGGAAGGTGAATTAATAGTTGAATTAGATCCAGGTATGGCTTTTGGGACAGGAACACACGAAACCACAATGATGTGCATTGAATTTTTAGAAAAATATTGTAAAAAGGAGATAGAGTATTTGATATTGGTACAGGTTCAGGTATTTTATCCATTGTTGCTTCAAAATTAGGTGCTGGTGAAGTTATTGGAGTTGATTTAGATGAAGTAGCAGTAGATGCTGCTAAAATTAATGTAGAATACAACAAAGTTAACAATGTTAAAATTTTACACGGAAATTTAGTTGACGTAGTTGAAGGAAAAGCAAATATTGTAGTTGCAAATATAATAGCTGATGTTGTTATATATCTTTCTTCCTTTATAAAAAATTATATAAAAGAAGATGGACTATTTATATCATCAGGAATAATAAAGGATAAAAAGATGAAGTTGAGAAGGCATTGGTTCAGAATGGCTTTGAAATTATTGACATAAATAATAAAGGAGAATGGATTGCAATTGTTGCAAAAAGATAAGGAGGTAATTATGCATAAATTTTTGTCATACCTGACAATATCATAAATGATAAGATTAAAATTGAAGGAGATGATGTACAACACATATCAAAAGTTTTAAGACTTAAAATAAACGATATAATACAAATCTGTGATGGTAATAAAAATGAATATATTTGCAACATAATAGATATAAATAAAAAAATATTATTTGTGAAATAAAAGAAAGCTTTAAAAATGAAAATGAATCAAATGTAAATATTGTACTTTTTCAAGGATTGCCTAAAGCACAAAAATGGAACTTATAATACAAAAGGGTGTTGAAATTGGAGTAAAAGAATTTTACCCTATTTTAACAGAAAGAGTTGTTGTGAAAACAGATGGGAAAGATATAAGTAACAAATTAGAAAGATGGAATAGAATATCCTATGAAGCTGCTAAACAATCAAATCGAGGTATAATACCAAAAGTAAATGATCTACTAAGTTTTAAAGATGCATTGGATGAGCTAAAAAATTTGATTTAGTTATTGTACCTTATGAAAAGGAAAAGTCAATAAGTCTAAAAGATGTTCTTAAAGAAAAAAGATTTTAAAAATATTGCAGTTATAATTGGACCTGAAGGAGGCTTTAGTGAACAGGAAATTAATATTTTTTGGAAAATAATTTTAAGCCAATAACTTTAGGACCAAGAATACTTAGAACAGAAACTGCAGGATTAGTTGCAAGCACTATATTGCTTTATGAGTTATCAGATATAGGAGGAATGAAATGAAAAAGGTAGCATTCTATACATTAGGATGTAGAGTAAATCAATATGAAACAGAAGCTATGGCTGAAATATTCGAAAAAAATGGGTATGAAATAGTTGATTTTGATGACTATTCAGACGTTTATGTAATAAATACTTGCACCGTTACAAGTATTGGTGATAAAAAATCCAGACAAATGATAAGAAGAGCTAAAAAAATAATAAAGATGCAATTGTAATAGCAGTTGGTTGCTATGCTCAAGTTGCACCAGATGAGGTGTCAAAAATAGAAGACGTTGACATTATAATTGGAACTGATAATAAAAGTAAAATATTAGATTATATAAATGAGTATAGATTGACTAATAAAAAATTAAATAAAGTAAAAAATATAATGACAGTTAGAGAATTTGAAGAAATGGAAATAGATCATTATCAAGATAAAACAAGGGCCTTTTTAAAAATACAGGATGGATGTGATAGGTTTTGTTCCTATTGTTTGATACCATTTGCAAGAGGTCCTGTTAGAAGTAAAAGGTTTGAAACAATTATTGAAGAAGTAAAAAACTTGTTGAAAATGGTTATAAGGAAATTATATTATCAGGAATACATGTTGCTTCATATGGGAAAGACATTGGCAATGTAACTTTGGTTGATGTTATTGAAAAATTAAATGAATTTAATGGCTTAGAAAGAATAAGAATAGGCTCAGTAGAACCATCTTTTTTAATATAGAGAATATAACAAGACTTTCTAAGTGTAATAAATTATGCGAACATTTTCATTTATCATTACAAAGTGGATGTGATGAAACATTAAAAAGAATGAATAGACATTACACAACTGAAGAGTATAAAGAGGCTGTTTTTAATTTAAGAAAATATTTTTCTGATGTATCAATAACAACTGACATTATAGTAGGATTTCCTGGTGAAACAATTGAAGAATTTAATAAAACATATGAGTTCTTAAAAGAAATTAAGTTAAATAAATTACACGTATTTAAATACAGCCCAAGAAAAGGTACAAAAGCAGCTGAGTTTAAAGATTCTATAGATAATGAAGAAAAGAGAGAAGAAGTAAATTGTTAATTGAGTTAAGTGATATGTATGAAAAAGAATTTAATATGAAATTTTTAGGAAGGGAAATGGATGTATTGATTGAAGAGAAAAAGATGAATTATTTTATGGTTATACAAGAAATTACATAAAAGTTCAGGTAAGTTCAAAAGAAAACATAGAAGGAGAAATTATAAATACAAAAATAGTGAATGTTAATAATGACATATTAGTTGGTGAAATGGTATAATATGTATATGGGAGGTGAGACAAAATGGAATGTATTTTCTGTAAAATAGCTAACGGTGAGATTCCAGCTTCAAAAGTATATGAAGATGAAAATGTAGTTGCCTTTAAAGACATAAACCCTGTTGCACCTATACATATTTTAATAATTCCTAAAAACACTATGAATCTACATTAGATATAGACACAGAAGGAAATACATTAAATAATATATTTAAAGCTGTAAAAATAATTGTCAAGCAGTTAAATCTACAGGATGAAGGATTTAGACTTGTTACAAATACTGGGGAAAAAGCAGGCCAAACAGTAAAACATATCCATTTTCATCTTCTTGGTGGAAGAGATTTTCAATGGCCACCAGGTTGATGATATTAAATCAAAAATTAACAAATTTAATATATTTTATTGACAATATTTACACCTATAATATATAATATAATGTGTCCTTGATTGTGTGCTTAATTCACGGTACATCATAATAATGTATGCAATATGTTAAGCGGAGGGAGGGATAAAGGTGTCAGAAATTAGAGTAGGCGAAAACGAATCACTAGATAGCGCACTTAGAAGATTTAAAAGAAGTGTGCAATGGCAGGTGTTCTTTCTGAAATAAGAAGAGAGAGCATTATGAAAAGCCAAGCGTTAAGCGTAAGAAGAAGTCTCAAGCTGCTAGAAAGAGAAAGTTTAAGTAATGAAAGAAGGGTGAATATGTCACTCAAAGAAAGAATTCAAGAAGATTGGAAAGCTGCAATGAAAAATAAAGACAGATTTAGAGCTAATGTTCTAAATATGGCTAAAGCAGCAATATTACAAGCAGAAAAAGTTGATGGATCTAAACTTGATGATGAGCAAGTAATAGAAGTTTTAAATAAAGAGGTTAAACAAAGAAGAGACTCCATTGAGGAGTTTGAAAAAGGGAACAGGCAGGATCTTATAGAACAAACAAGTAAAGAAATAGAGATTTTGCTTGAGTACCTTCCTCAGCAATTAACAGAAGAAGAAATATCTGAAATTGTAAAAGAAGCCGTGAATGAAGTGCAAGCAAATTCAGTCAAGGATATGGGAAAAGTTATGGCGATCGTAATGCCAAAAGTTAAAGGAAGAGCAGATGGAAAATTAGTAAATCAAATAGTAAAGCAGTATCTGCAATAATATAAAGGGGTTAATAAAATAAGCAATTGTTATTTTGGGTGGTTTATGAAAAATCGAATTAAAACTAAAATAAGTGAATCTCTTGAGTTGCCAAAGGAAATAATTCTGAACATACCTTTTATTAAAATATTGGGAAACGATGAATTAGAAATTGAAAATCATAAAGGTATAGTTGAATACAGTTCAAATGTTGTACGCTTAAGAAGCAGTATTGGAATTATAAAAATTGAGGGTTCAAGTTTTTGATAAAAGAGATAAGCCAAGAGTCATTGATTTTGACGGGCAAAATAAAAAATTTGGAATTTTTAAAACTATAATCGGAGGGGTATATGGGTAGGGATCAAGATTTGTTAAGTGGATATATAGTTGTTGAATTAAAATCCTTAAGTATAGAAAAGTTCATAAATATTGCTTATAGCAATGGAATAAGATTATGGGATATTAAAAGAATTGATATTACGACTTCTCTCATCAAAACCTCTACCAGTGATTTTAAAAATTAAAAAAAGTTGCTAAGGCAACTAACTCTAAAATAAAGATAGTTCAAAAGTCAGGATTAGGTTTTCATTTATATAAAATTTTTAAAAGAAGACTTTTTTATAGGAATTGTTGTTTTTATTTTTATTTTATACTATTTATCTAATATAATTTGGATTATTGATATAAAAGGAAACAAAAATATATCCAATGATGAAATTATAAAAGTCCTATATAAAAATGGTATAAGAATAGGAGTAATGAAAAACAAATTAAATTTAAATAGGATTGAAGATAATATAATAAACGAAATACAACAAATATCATTAATTGCTTTATCTATAGATGGGGTAAAGTTAAACGTAGAAATAGTTGAAAGAACACTACCGCCAGAAATAGTAGACACAGAAAATCCAGTAGACATATTGGCCAAAAAAGACGGAATAGTTACAAAAATATTTTGTTATAGAGGAACACCATTAATTAAATCAGGGAATATGTTAAAAGGGACAAATATTAATAACTGGAGATATATTTAAAACTAACAGAAATGATAATTCAAAGGAATATGTAAAAACAGTTCATTCATTTGGCAGTGTTTATGCAAAAGTTTGGTATGAAATAATTGAAGAACAGGAGTTACTAAGTAAAGTAACAGAACGTACTGGGAATTTTGTAATAAATGAATATCTTATTATTAATGGGAAGAAGGTATACATAAATAAAAATGATGATAAATTTGAAAATTATGATAAAATAGAAGAGAGAACAAAAATAAACTTATTAGGATATAATTTACCAATTGAAAAAGTCAAAGAAAAATTATATGAAGTAAAAGTTATAAATTTAAATTATACAATAGATGAAGCAATAAAAATAGCAACAGAGAAGGCAGAAAAAGAAATGATTAAACAAATTCCAAAAGATGCTATAGTAATTGATAAAAAATATGATAAAATAATAGAAAAAATAAAGTAAAAGTAAGATTTCTTGTAATAACAGAAGAAGATATTGCTTACGAACAGCATAGATAGTTAGGAGGATAATAATGCAAAAAGAATCAAAAATAGTTATTGATAATTTAGATCAAATAGTTAATCTTTTTGGTAAGTTTGACGAAAATATTAAAATTATTGAACAATGTTTTAATGTCTTCATTGTTAACAGAGATAATGAAATTAAAATTACAGGTTTAGGACAAGTAGATTTAGCAACAAAGGTTGTACTAAAACTTTTAGATATAGCTAAAAGAAATGAAATTATAACAAAACAAACTGTTAACTATATAATTAGTCTTGTATTAGAAGATTGTGAAGAAAAAATTGAAAATATTTTAGATGATGTAATAATTACAACAGCAAAAGGAAAGCCAGTTAAATGTAAAACATTAGGTCAAAAATCTTATATTGAATCAATACGTAAAAATGAAATAGTTTTTGGTATTGGACCAGCAGGTACCGGAAAAACCTATCTTGCAATAGCTATGGCTGTTAAATTTTTAAGAGATAAAAAAGTAAGCAGAATAGTACTAACAAGACCAGCCGTAGAAGCAGGAGAAAGACTTGGTTTTTGCCAGGCGATTTACAAGAAAAAATTAACCCTTATTTAAGACCATTATATGATGCTTTATTTGACATTTTGGGAATAGAAAATTTTAACAAATATATGGAATCAGGTATAATCGAAGTGGCTCCTCTTGCATATATGAGAGGAAGAACACTTGATGACTGTTTTATAATATTAGATGAAGCCCAGAATACAACACCTGAACAAATGAAAATGTTTTTAACACGCTTTGGTTATGGGTCAAGAATTGTAGTAACCGGAGATTTAACGCAAATAGATTTAGGACAAGGTAGAATATCTGGCTTAAAGCAAGTTACAAAAATTTTAAAGAACATTCCTGGTATAGATTTTATATATTTTAATGAAAAAGATGTAGTTAGACATAAATTAGTTTCAGAAATTATAAAAGCATATAATAAATTTGATGAAGAAAATAATGAAAATAGGTGATTTTATGAATTACAAAAGAAAGATAATTGAAGAATTAATAAGTGAAAAAATAAAAAATATATTTGTTTTTACAGTTACATTTATTATTTTATTTTTTATTAGTTTTATTACTGTTATCCCTAAAAAGTATTCGTTACAAATTGGAGATATCGCTCCAGTAGATATAAAGGCTCCAAGGGATTTTGAAGATGATGAAGCAACTCAAGAGAAGATAAATAAAGCTTTAAGTGAAGTATTACCTAAGTACAATAAAGATTTAAATATAGCCAAAAAGTCTATAGACAACATAAATGAATTAATTAATAATGTTAAATATGAAAAAGAACAAAATATTGATGAGACAACAAAAATAGATAACTTAAAAAAGTTAACTAAAATAAACTTAAGTGATGAGGATATTAAGTTATTGCTGACATTAAATGACCAGGAATTAGATAATCTCCAAAAATTTTTAAATGATGTCTTAATAAAGGTTCTTTCATTAGATATAAGGGAAAACAATTTGGAAGATGTAAAAAAGCACAGCAAGATTTAGACTTTTATATAAAATCTTCTACATTAAATAAAAATTTAAAAGATTTATCAAATTCTATAGGAATAGCATCAATAAAACCAAATATGTTTTATGATTATGAAAAAACAGAGGAGCTTAAACAACAAATAAAAAGACAAATTGAACCAGTTATAATAAAAAGAATCAAAATATAGTATTAAAAGGTGAAGTTATTAATGAACATCATTTGAATTTAATGTCTAAAGCAGGTATATTATCACAAAGTAGAAAAAATGATTTTATTTTATTTATTGGTGTGACTATATTGATATTGTCTACTTTAGTTTTAATATTATTTTTAATAAAGAATGAAAGTAATATCTACACCAATTTAACATTCAATATTATTATATGTATTCTATTAATAATATCTGCTGTTTTAACTTTTGCTTTTAAGATTATATCTGTATATTTTATTCCCTCTTGTTTTTACCAATATTATCGACTTTGATATTTGGTCCAAAGACAGGACTTATTCTATCATTAATAAATACACTAATAGTTATTATTATTACCAATTTTAATATTAATGTTTCGGTTATGTATATAATGAGCTGTATTTTAGGAACCTTTTTACATCTAAGGTTCACGAAAGGAACAATATTTTGTTAAGTGGTTTATATGTGGGAATAATAAACTTTTTATTAGTATATTCTATAAATATATTGAATAATACAATTTATACACAAGCACTTTATAGTAGCTTTTTGGTATTATTAAATAGTATAGTCTCAGCTATATTTGCAATAGGGGTTTTACCTGTTTTTGAACAAATATTTGATACTTTAACTCCGATTAAACTTTTAGAGCTATCGAATCCAAATCAAATACTACTTAAAAATTATTATTTGAAGCTCCAGGTACATACCACCATAGTATTTTAGTTGGTAATTTAGCAGAAGCTGCTGCTAATGAAATTGGTGCAAATGCATTACTTGCAAGAGTAGGAGCATACTATCACGATATTGGTAAAATAAAAAGACCATATTTTTTAAAGAAAACCAAATTACAAATGATAATCCCCACGACAAGGTTACTCCAAAATTAAGTGTATCAATTATAACTTCACATATTAGAGATGGTTTAGAATTAGCTCAAAAATATAAACTGCCTAAAGCAATACAAGACATTATAATGCAACATCACGGAACAACACTTGTTAAATATTTTTATGTACAGGCATTAAACGAAGGAGACAATATAGTTGAAGATAATTTTAGATACGAAGGACCTAAACCAAACTCTAAAGAATCAGCTATTATAATGTTAGCAGATAGTGTAGAAGCAGCAGTAAGAACATTAAATAGTCCTACTATTGAAGATATAAAAAATATGGTTGAAAAAATAATAAAAGAAAAGCAGTTTGATAATCAATTAAATGATTCACCATTAACTTTTAAAGATATAGAGAAGATTAAAGAAGTATTTATTAAAGTTTTAATAGGAATTTTTCATACTCGAATCGAATATCCAGAGACAACAAAGGAGGAAATAATATGATAGAATTTGATAATAGACAAAATAAAATTCATTTTACAGATGATATGAAAAAATTAATTAAAAATGCCGTTGAATCTACAATAAGCTACGAAAATTTTAACAAACCATATGAACTTAGCATAATTATAACTGATAACTCTGAAATAAAAGAAATAAACAAACAATTTAGAGGTATAGACAAGGAAACAGATGTACTATCTTTTCCTATGTTAGAATTTGATGATGGTTATTATGAAGATGGTGAAGTTGAAATTGATATTGAAGATATTAATCCAGAGAGTGGAGCGGTTGTATTAGGGGATATGGTTATATCATTAGAAAAAGCAAAGGAACAATCTATAGAATATGGACATTCTTTTGAACGGGAATTAGCATTTTTAGTAGTACACAGTATGCTTCATTTGTTAGGTTATGATCACGAAGAAGATGATGATAGACTAATTATGAGACATAAAGAAGAGGAAATCTTAAATAATTTAGGTCTAATAAGGTAAGGTGAAAATATGAAGTTAAAAAAATATCTGACAGTTTTAATTATGCTATCGAAGGTATAATATATGCCATAAAAACCCAAAGAAATATGAAAATTCACCTTTTAGCAGCAATAATTGTTCTTTTTTAAGTTTATTTTTTGACTTTTCTAAGATAGAAATACTTATTTTGTTTTTTACTATAACACTTGTAATAGTTTTAGAGATGATCAATACAGCTATTGAAGCTACAATAGATGTTACCGCTAATTACTACCATCCATTAGCAAAAATTGCTAAAAATGTAGCAGCAGGAGCAGTTTTAATTTCTGCTATTAATGCTGTAATTGTTGGTTATTTGTTATTCTTTGATAGGTTAAAACCTATATCAAACACAGTTTTATTTAAAATTAAACAATCTGATATAACAGTGGTTTTTATTTGCTTAATACTTGTCATTATAGCAACTGTTATTATTAAGGCTGTTTATGGTGAAGGAACTCCTTTAAAAGGAGGTATGCCAAGTGGACACAGTGCTTTAGCCTTTGCAGCAGCAACAGCAATATCATTATTTATTCAAGATTTACTTATTATTACTTTAGTTTATTTTTTAGCATTTCTTGTTGCACAAAGTCGAGTAGAAGGTAAAATACACTCACTTTATGAAACTATTGTTGGGGCATTACTCGGAATATTGATAACAATTTTCATTTTTAAATTGTTATCATAAAGGGCAATGCCCTTTTATTATTAAAATTTAAATAAATAAAAACTTTTTTATAAAACTATTGAATTTTTCATAAAATTATATATAATAATAATTCCTACAGTATTAATAGAGGGGAATAACAATGGAGTACAAAAACCTAGTTGAAATAGCAAAACAAGCAATGGAGAAGGCTTATGTGCCACATTCAAAGTTTAGAGTAGGAGCAGCATTGCTAACAGATTGCGGAAAAGTTTTTACAGGTTGTAATATTGAAAACGCTACCTATGGAGCAACAAATTGTGCTGAAAGAACAGCAATATTTAAAGCCGTATCAGAAGGATATAAAAATTTTAAGAAAATAGCTATAATTAGTGATAGTTCAAACTATACATATCCTTGCGGTATATGTAGGCAGGTAATAATAGAATTTGGTAAAGATATTGAAGTTATCTGTTCAAATAAAAATGGGGAATATAAAGTATATAAAATAACTGAATTATTACCATATGCTTTTACAAGTGATGATATTGAAAGGAGCAATATAAATGAATAAGGAGTTTAAATCAGGTTATGTAACAATAATTGGTAGACCAAATGTAGGTAAATCAACCTTAATTAACGCGATAATGGGTGAAAAACTATTGATTACATCAAACAAACCACAAACAACAAGAAATACAATACAGGCAATTTTAACTAAAGAAAATTATCAAATAGTTTTTATGGATACACCAGGCCTTCATAAACCTAAGCACAAATTAGGTGAATATATGGTTAAAGTAGCACAAAGTACTTTATCTCAAGTAGATGTAATAGTCTTTGTTACAACTCCAGAAGAAGAATTAAATTTAGGAGATAAATATATAATTGATCAAATAAAAAATTCAAATTCAAGAAAAATTTTAGCTATTAATAAGGTAGATACAACTAATAAAGAAAAATTGGCAAAGACAATAGATACATATTACAATTATTTTAAATTTGATGAGGTTGTTCCAATATCAGCTCTAAAACAAAAAATATTGACGAATTAATTAAAGTTATAGTTAATAACTTACCATATGGACCTAAATATTTTCCAGATGATATGATTACAGATCAACCTGAAAGATTTGTAGTTGCTGAAATAATTAGAGAAAAACTATTACATAATTTACAAGAAGAAGTTCCTCACGGTACAGCTGTTGAAATAGTGACTATGAAGGAAGATAAAGACAAAAATTGTATTGATATAAATGCAACTATTTATTGCGAAAAGGATTCACATAAGGCTATAATAATAGGAAAAGGTGGACAAATGTTAAAAAGAATAGGCCAAACAGCAAGAATTGAAATTGAAAGGTTTTTAGGTTCTAATGTTTATCTTGAACTTTGGGTAAAAGTTAAAAAGGATTGGAGAGACAGTGATTCTATATTAAAAAGTTTAGGATATAAATAAAAAGGAGTGATGATTTTGTCAATACATAAAGTTCAAGGAGTTGTTTTAAAAACAAGGAACTATAGTGATTATGACAAAATCATCACTATTTTTTCTGATAAATATGGTAAAATAGATGTCTTATGTAATGGTGCACGAAAAACAAAAAGCAAACTACTCCATTTAACCCAACAGTTTAGTTTTGGCGAATTTATATTAAGTAGAAGTAAAGATATGTTTGTACTAAATTCTGGTAGTCTCAATAATTCATTTCAAACACTATTAAATGACTATCAAAA
Organism: Caloramator sp. mosi_1; assembly: GCF_028622835.1. GTDB lineage: Bacteria > Bacillota > Clostridia > Clostridiales > Caloramatoraceae > Thermobrachium. The sequence continues at coordinate 2,257,088 of NZ_CP117677.1, forward strand.
GTTAATGTTAGGGACATATTTCTTAGAATTAGTAGATAAATCAAGTGAAACAGAAAACAAAAATGTCTATATATTAGCACTTTTATTAAAAACATTATATATATTAAATGACGGAACTATAGATAACCATCTCCTTAAAGTGACCTTTGATTTTAAATTAATTTCTCTTATTGGATATACTCCACAAGTATTAAAATGTATTAAGTGTGGAAGAATACAAATGAATGAGTGTTTTTTGATGTAACAGAAGGAGGAATAATTTGTAATTCGTGTAATTCTTTAAAAGTAAACAAAATAAATAAAAAGAATTGGAATTATTAATTCAAATAAGGAATATAAAATTAGAAGATTTGGGTAAAATAAATTATGATAAAGCATCGTTAAATAAAATAGATAATCTTTTAGAACAGTATATAAAATATCAATTATCTATTACACTAAATACAGTTAGTTTTATAAAAAATATTTTTTAGGAGATGGTTATATGCAAGATATTACTTTAGAAAAAATTGATATATTAAGACAGCGTGCAAATGTTAGTTATGCTGAAGCAAAAGAAATACTTCAAAAAATAATGGTAATATAATTGATGCTTTAATAGAATTAGAATCTAAACAAAAACTTTTACACAAAATGTTGTTGATGTGAGCAACGAACTAACAGAAACTATTAAAGAGATAATTAAAAAGGTAATGTAACAAGAATTAAAGTAAAAAAGATGAGCGAGTTTTAGTCGATATCCCAGTAAATGCGGGAGTTGCAGCAGGAGCTTTATCATTACTTAATCCATATCTTTTAGTAATTGGAGCTATTGCAGCAATTGCTACTAAAGTATCTCTTGAAATAGAAAGACCAAATGGTAATGTGGAAGTAATTAATGACATAATAAAAGAAAAATATGATGAAGTTAAGGAAAATGTACAAGAAAAAGTAAACGACTTAAAGGCTAATACTTCACAAATCAAGTCAGAAGTAGAAGAAAAATAGAGGAATTTGCAAAAGAATTAAATAAAGAAGGAATAAGTCAGTTAATTCTGACTTATTCAAATTTTGACAAAATATACTATTGCAAAATTTTGTATTAGTGATAAAATATACATAAAAGATAAAAAATACACAAATTCCAGAAATTAAAAAAGATATAAAATGTACAAAAAATTATTACAATTTGTTGTTTTTATATAAAATGTATTGTAATTATTTCTCTGCATTTATATAATAATATATAATATTAGGAGTAATTATGCATATTAAATGCAGAGAGGGTGATTATTATTAAACTGACAAAGAGACAAGAAGAAATTATTGAATTAGTAAAAGAAATCAACCAATTACCAGTGAAAAACTGGCAGAAATGTTGAATGTAACAAGAGCAGCTTTAAGACCTGATCTTGCAATTTTAACAATGACTGGTATACTTGAGGCAAGACCAAAAGTAGGATATTTATATTCAAAAGAAGTAATAATAGTTTAATATACGAAGCAATAAAAGATATAAAAGTTTCTGAAATAAAATCAAAACCTGCAATTGTAACAGAAGATACGACAATATATGATGCAATAGTTCAGCTGTTTTTAAACGATGCAGGAACAATTTTTATAGTTAACAATGGTTATTTAACAGGTGCTGTTTCAAGAAAAGATTTCTTAAAAATAGCTATGGGAAATTCAGATATGCATAAGGTGCCTGTAGGAATTATAATGACACGAATGCCAAATATTATTACAGTTACAGATGAAGACCTAGCCTTTGATGCAGCAAAAAATAATAGAGCACGAAGTAGATAGTCTTCCTGTAGTAGAAAAGGTTATACAGGAGGATGGTAAGGAATTATATAAGATTACAGGGAAAGTATCAAAAACTAATATTACAAAACTTTTTGTTAAATTAGGGGAAGGAAAATAAAGGGGTTATTATTAGCTGCCGGGACATAAATAGTCCCATAGGGTTTGGTAAAAATTATTTAATATAAAGCAACAAAGACAGGGGGTTATCAACATGAGGTCAAAAAAGTATGTTTACCTTTTTAGTGAAGGTAACGCCAGTATGAAGAATTTATTGGGAGGTAAAGGTGCAAATCTCGCAGAAATGACAAACATAGGTTTACCTGTCCCACAGGGTTTTACAGTGACAACAGAGGCTTGTATAAGGTATTATGAGGATGGTCAGGTAGTAGGGGAGGATATAGTTGATCAAATATTTGAGCATCTGAAAAAGTTAGAGGATATTTCTGGTAAAAAGTTTGGAGATCCAGCTAATCCGCTCCTTGTATCAGTAAGATCTGGAGCCAGAGTTTCTATGCCAGGTATGATGGATACTATATTAAACTTAGGTCTAAATGATGAAACAGTTGAAGGACTTGCAAAGCTAACTAATAATGAAAGATTTGCGTATGACAGCTACAGAAGATTTATACAGATGTTTAGTGATGTTGTTATGCAAATAGAAAAGAGTTTATTTGAAAATATATTAGATGAAGTTAAAGAAGAAAACAATGCAAAATATGATACTGACTTAACAGCAGAAAATCTAAAAGAGGTTGTTAGAAGGTACAAGGAATTATACAAAAAGAAAAGGGAGAGGATTTTCCTTCAGATCCTAAGATGCAATTATTAGAGGCAGTTAAGGCAGTATTTCGTTCCTGGAATAATCCAAGAGCAATAGTTTATAGAAAACTTAATGATATACCAAGTGACTGGGGAACAGCAGTAAACGTACAAATGATGGTATTTGGTAATATGGGTGAAACATCTGGTACAGGAGTTGCTTTTACTAGAAATCCTTCAACTGGTGAAAATAAGATATTTGGAGAATTTTTAATGAATGCACAGGGTGAAGATGTTGTTGCTGGTATAAGAACTCCTCAGAGTATTGAAACATTAAAGGAAGTAATGCCTGATTGTTATGAAGAATTTATAAGAATTGCAAATATACTTGAAAAACATTATAAAGATATGCAAGATATGGAATTTACAATAGAACAAGGAAAACTTTATTTCTTACAAACAAGAAACGGAAAAAGAACAGCTCAAGCTGCTTTAAGAATTGCTGTTGAAATGGTTGAAGAAGGTTTAATTACAAAAGAAGAAGCTATGCTTAAGGTTGAACCAAAGCAACTTGATCAATTATTACATCCAATGTTTGACCAAACTGAATTAAAAAATGCAAAGGAAATAGCTAAAGGATTACCAGCTTCTCCAGGTGCAGCTTGCGGAAAAGTTTATTTTACAGCAGAAGAAGCAAAACTTAAGAGACAACAAGGTGAAAGAGTAATTTTAGTTAGAACAGAAACTTCACCTGAAGATATTGAAGGTATGGTTGCTGCGGAAGGTATTTTAACAGCAAGAGGAGGTATGACATCTCACGCCGCTGTTGTTGCAAGAGGAATGGGTAAATGTTGTGTTGCAGGATGCGGGAAATAAAGATTAATGAAGAAGGTAAATATTTTACAGTACAAGATATTACAATAAGAGAAGGCGATTATATTTCAATTGATGGTAGTACAGGAAAAGTGTATGGCCAAAAGATTAAAACAGTAGAACCAGAAATATCAGGATACTTTGGAACATTTATGGAATGGGCTGATAGCATAAGAAAGCTAAAAGTTAGAACTAATGCAGACACTCCAAGGGATGCAGCTCAAGCTGTAAAATTCGGAGCTGAAGGTATAGGACTTTGTAGAACAGAACATATGTTCTTTGAAGAAGATAGAATACCTGCTGTTAGAGAAATGATTGTAGCTAAGAATGAAGAACAAAGAAGAAAAGCATTAGATAAGCTACTACCAATGCAAAGACAAGATTTTATAGGTATTTATGAGGAAATGCAAGATAGACCTGTAACTATTAGATTATTAGACCCACCATTACACGAATTCTTACCACAAGAAGATGAAGATATAAGAGAATTGGCAAGTACAATGGGAATAACTTATGAAGAATTAAAGGCAACTGTTGATAGCTTAAAGGAATTCAATCCAATGTTAGGTCATAGAGGATGTAGATTAGCTGTTACATATCCAGAAATTGCTGAAATGCAAACAAGAGCAATAATTGAAGCAGCAATAGATGTTAAAAGAGATTAGGCTACAACATTGTACCAGAAATTATGATACCACTTGTAGGCGAAGTAAAAGAATTAAAATATGTTAAGGATATTATAGTTAAAGTTGCTGATGAAATAATAAAGAGATCAGATGTTGAATTAGAATATAAGGTTGGTACTATGATTGAAATTCCAAGAGCTGCTTTAACTGCTGATGAAATTGCTAAAGAAGCTGAGTTCTTCTCATTTGGTACTAATGATTTAACACAAATGACCTTTGGTTTCTCAAGAGATGATGCTGGTAAATTCTTAAAGGATTACTACGATAAGAAAATATTTGAATATGATCCATTCCAAAAGCTTGATCAAACAGGTGTAGGAAAACTTGTTAAAATGGCTTGTGAGTTAGGCAAACAAACAAGACCAGAAATTAAACTTGGTATTTGTGGAGAACACGGTGGAGAACCATCATCCGTTGAATTCTGTCATAATGTTGGATTAAACTATGTATCTTGTTCACCATTTAGAGTTCCAATAGCAAGATTAGCAGCAGCACAAGCACAAGTTAAAAATCCAAGAGACTGATTTAAAAGAGGGCTGATTTCAGCCCTCTTAATATTTGTTCTTAAAATATTCTGTTGCTTCCGTTATAAATTGTTTATGATTTTCCTTTTGAGAAGTAATTTCTTTTAATATTTTATAAAATGCTTTTTATTGCAGTGGTGAATGTTTTTATAATAATCGCGAGTTATTTTCCATAATTTATTCGGAAACATTAGCTGTGCAAGTAACAGTTTAAATTCTATATAGTTTATAGAACGTACTTTTTCATAGTTTTCAACAGCTTCTTTAAATAAATTAAAATCCCAACAGGTATTTCTTCTTTTTAATATTCTTTTTATAAAGACATAAAAATCGTTAATAGAATAATCGTATTTTGCCTTATCAAAATCAATAACATATATATCATTGTTAAAAATTATGTTTTTATTTACATAATCATAGTGACAAATTGATTTCTCTAATTTTTACTATTAAAATCAATTTGAGAAAGAATATACAATGAATCCTTAGCACTTTCAATATAATAATCAGAACTATCTAAAAATAGTTTTGAAAAGTCATCTTTATAATAAAAAGCCTTATTAGATGCATTTAACAGTTGTAGAAAATGCTTTTCATAACTTTCATATAAATTGTTGTCACCGTATATTATTTTACTTCCACTAATACTCTTAAAATTTCTTGTCACTAAATGGATTTTTGCTAAATTATAAGAAGCATTCACTACATCGCTTATATTATCATAATCACATTTACGTCCTTCAATCCATTCCATCAATATGAAATATTCTCCTTTATAATTTATATATGGAATACCTTTGCTATTTTTTAAAAATTTAGGGCATCGTATATTGAAGATGTTTAACCATTCAATTATTGAATAAATAAATAATATAGTAGCCTCATCGTGATAAGTTTTTTTAAACATTTTATTCCTGTATCTGTATAAACTTTATATACAGCTCTTGCCTTGTCGGAATCCTTAATCTTAATATTTTCAATTTTAAGTACAGTATCATTATATAAATTTAATATCTTTTTAATTTCATCCTTAGAATAACTTTTTCTTAATGGTTCTATAACATTTAATTCCATCATATCACCTCTTTTATCAATAAAATTATATGTTTATTATGTAAGTATTAGAATAAATATGTAACATATCAAGAATAATAAAATTGTTAGAAAAAATAAATTATCAAATTTAGCAGGTAAACGAAAATTTTTGTTGTATATTATAAATTAATAGATTAAAATATTGTGGTGGTTAAAATGAATATAAGAGAACAATATGAAAAATTAGAAGAAAAAATCTTATCTCCTTTAGCAACCTTATCTAAAAATTCTAAAGGTAGATTAAAAGCCGAGGAAAAATGTTCTATTAGAACTGATTTTCAAAGAGATAGGGATAGGATTATTCATTCAAAGGCATTTAGAAGATTAAAACATAAGACACAGGTATTTATAGCACCTGAAGGTGATCACTACAGAACGCGACTAACTCATACTTTGGAAGTTTCACAAATAGCAAGAACAATATCAAGGGCATTGCGTTTAAATGAAGATTTAACAGAAGCTATAGCCTTAGGCCACGATCTTGGTCATACACCTTTTGGCCATACTGGTGAAAAAGTACTTGACAAAATAACTAAAAGTGGTTTTAAACATTATGAGCAGAGTTTACGTGTAGTTGATTTTCTCGAAAAAGGAACGGGCTTAAATTTAACGCACGAAGTAAGAAACGGTATATTATGCCATTCATCGAATTTGGTAGCTGATACCAATGAAGGAAGAGTAGTTAAATTAGCAGATAAAATAGCCTATATAAACCACGACATTGATGATGCTGTAAGAGCAGGTATTTTATCCTTTGATGATTTACCTAAGGAGTGTATTAATGTTTTAGGTAAAGGACATTCTGATAGAATTAATACAATGATTACATCGGTTATAGATTATGCTTTAAAGTATGGTCAAATTGCATTAGAGGGAGAAGTTGGCCAAGCAACTTGGGAACTAAGGGAGTTTATGTTTAAAAATGTATATATTGGCTCAAAAGCAAAAACTGAAGAAGAAAAAGCTATTAAAATGATTGAAACTCTTTATGATTTTTATATAAATAATTTAGAAAAGCTACCAAATGAATTTCAAAATAAAATAGAACGTTGGGGAAAAGAGAGAGTTGTTTGTGATTTCATTGCTGGTATGACTGATAGATATGCCATAAATGAATTTCTAAACATATATGTTCCAAGTCCTTGGGGAAGAATATTTTAATTTTTTGTAAACAAGAAGGATTTGAATTGATAATGTCGAATAAAATATAATTGTGTCATTTAAATACATAGAATTTAAAATTTCTAAAAATATAGAAGGATTTTAACTAATTTTGTAGAAATATAAAGGTGATAAGATGGGTAGAATTCCAGAAGATATAATTAATAAAATTATTGAATATAATGATATAGTTGATGTTATATCCGATTATGTACAATTAAAAAAGTAGGACGAAATTATGTTGGAATATGTCCATTTCATAATGATAAAGGCCCATCACTAAGTGTATCTCCTGATAAACAGCTTTTTCACTGCTTTGGTTGTGGAGCAGCAGGTAATACAATTGGATTTATAATGAAAATTAGAAAATGTGAATTTAAAGATGCTTTGTTTTATTTGGCAGAAAGAGCAGGTATAGACATTAATTTTGATGATACAACAGATAAAAATAAGGAACAGAAGGAAAGATTGTATAAGATTAATATTGAAGCAGCAAGATTTTTTATAATAACTTAAAATATTCAAAGATAGCAGTAAATTATTTATATTCAAGAGGTATTGATAATAAAATAATTAATAGATTTGGATTAGGATATAGCCTAAACGAATGGGACGCACTACTAAAACATCTTAAAAGTAAAGGATATTCTGAAAATGATATGATTATAGCTGGACTACTAATTAAGTCAGATAAAGGTATTTATGACAGATTCAGAAACAGAATTATGTTTCCTATCTTTGATGTTAAAGGAAGAGTTATTGCATTTGGTGGACGAGTATTAGATGATAGTAAACCTAAATATTTGAATACGTCAGAAACATTAATCTTTGAAAAGGGTAAAAATTTATATGGTTTAAATTATGTAGTAAAAAATAGAAATATTGATAATATTATTGTTGTTGAAGGATATATGGACTGTATAAAACTTCATCAATATGGGTTAAACAATGTTGTTGCCTCTTTAGGGACAGCCTTAACAATAGAACACGCAAAATTGTTGAAGAGATACACTAATAACATATATATATGTTATGATGCTGATGCTGCTGGTCAAGCGGCTACTTTAAGAGGAATTGAAATTTTAGAATCTATGGGTTTAAACGTAAAAGTAATAATTGTTCCCAGTGGCAAGGATCCAGACGAGTTTGTAAAAAACTATGGAATTGATGCATTTAAAAAATTAATTGAAAATGCATTATTTATTACAGATTATAGGTTATTAAAAGCAAAAGAAGGGAAGAATATAAAAAATCAGTTTGATAAGGTTAAATATGTAAATGAAGCAATAGATATAATATCAAAGCTTAGGGATGATGTTTTGATTCAACATTATTCAGAAAATCTATCAGATGAAACAGGGATTTCATTAAATATTATTATTGATAAAATTAATAAAAATAGAACAAATATTACATCGAAGAATAATAATTCAAATATAAGGAATAATATTAAAGGAAATATTTACAATTTGGTACCAGCAAATAAAAAGGCTGAAGCTTATGTATTATCAATACTATTGCATAATCCATCACTGTATGAAAAAGTTTTTTCAAATATTAAACCTGAAGAATTTCTAACTGATGTATACAAAGAATTAGCCTATGATCTTTACTATAAAATTCCCAAGATAGAAGATATAGATAAAGAATATTATTTAAATAAATATCAAGAACAAGAAAAGATAGAGGACATAGCAAGAGTATTTTCATATTCCTTAGATGAACCAGCTAATGTAGAAAACATAATGTATGATGCAATAAAAACAATTAAACGCTTTTATTTAGAAAATAAAATTAATAGTTTAAAGAATGAAATAAAACAATGTGAACAACAAAATGATATACATAAATCTTTGCAATTAATGCAAAACTTAATAGAACTTCAAAAGGAGTTAGACAAAATATAGTGCCTGTGAAAGGAGGTATACTTTTGAAAAAGAAACATCTAAGCAAAAGAAACAAGATAAAAAGGCAGAAGATAATCAGTCAAAGGGCGCTAAAATGTCTGTTGTAAAAGAGTTAATTGAAAGGGGTAAAAAGGCAGGGTTTTTAACATACAAAGAGATAATGGAGACTTTAGGTGATGTAGACTTATCATCCGAACAGATTGATAAGATATACGAAATTTTAGAATCAATGGGTATTGAAGTTTTAGAGGATATGGATGATTTTAATCCAGAACAATTGTTAGAAGAGGATTTAGATTTATCTATTCCTGAAGGAATAAGTATTGATGATCCTGTAAGAATGTATCTTAAAGAAATAGGTAAAGTTCCATTGCTTTCTGCTGATGAAGAAATAGAACTGGCAAAAAAATAGAAAAAGGTGATCAGGAAGCAAAGAAAAAACTTGCTGAAGCGAACTTAAGATTAGTTGTAAGTATTGCAAAAGATATGTTGGAAGAGGAATGTTATTCCTTGATTTAATTCAAGAAGGTAATTTAGGTCTTCTTAAAGCAGTTGAAAAATTTGATTACAGAAAAGGTTATAAGTTTTCAACTTATGCAACTTGGTGGATAAGACAGGCTATAACAAGAGCTATAGCTGATCAAGCAAGAACAATTAGAATACCAGTTCATATGGTAGAAACAATCAACAAATTAATAAGAGTTTCAAGACAGCTTTTACAGGAGTTAGGAAGAGAACCATCAGCTGAAGAAATAGCAAAAGAAATGGATATGGAAGTTGAAAAGGTTAGAGAGATATTAAAAATTGCTCAAGAGCCAATTTCACTTGAAACTCAATTGGGGAAGAAGAAGATAGTCATCTTGGAGATTTTATACCAGATGATGATGCACCAGCACCTGCAGAAGCAGCAGCATATACGATGCTAAGAGAGCAATTGATGGATGTGTTAGATACACTTACCCCAAGAGAGGAAAAGGTATTGAGGTTAAGATTTGGTCTTGATGATGGAAGAGCAAGAACCTTAGAGGAAGTTGGTAAAGAGTTTAAAGTAACAAGAGAAAGAATTAGACAAATTGAAGCAAAAGCTCTTAGAAAGTTAAGACATCCAAGCAGAAGTAAGAAGTTAAAGGATTATTTAGATTAATAGGCTTACAAATGTAGGCCTTTTATTTTTAAAGGGAGTGAAGAAGTTGATACTATCTAATAGATTAGAGTCTGTTTTTAATATGATTGATAAGTCGGAATGTTTAGCAGATATAGGTACAGACCACGGATATATACCAATTAAAGCAATAATTGAAGGAAAGTGTAATAGAGCCATTGCTAGTGATATAAAAAGGGACCTATTGATGTTGCGTTTAAAAATATAAAAAGATATGGTCTTATAGACAAAATTGATTTAAGATTAGGACCTGGACTTTCTACTTTAAAAATTGGAGAAGCTGACACGATTGTTGTGGCAGGAATGGGTGGTAATTTAATTGCTGAAATTATAAAAAATGATATAGAATTAGCTAAAAATACAAATTATATAATACTTCAACCTGTACAATATCCAGAAGTACTTAGACAAGAACTATATAATATGAATTTTTATATTGAAGATGAAAACATTGTAAAAGATGAAAACAAATATTATCATATCTTAAAGCTATATTATGGTAAAAAGAACAACTATAATTCAGAAGCAGAATTTTTTGTTGGACCTGTAAACATACATAAAAAAATAAAGAGATTTTTGTTATATAGACGATAAAATACTGCATTTTGAAAAAATATTAAGGGGATTAGACAAAAATATTCATCATAATAAATACGCTGAAATAATAAATTTAATAAATAGTTTTAAGGAGTTGAAAAAATGTCTGTAAAATTAAAAAAATAATTGATTTTATTGAAAAACTCTATCCCAAAATATTAGCTGAAGATTATGATAATGTAGGACTATTAATTGGTGATGAAAATACAGAAATTAATAAAATTTTAATAACTGTTGATATTACATCAGAAGTCGTAAAGGAAGCAATTGAAAAGAAAGTTGACTTAATTATAAGCCACCATCCATTGATATTTAAACCAATTAAACAATTAAACAGAAAAAATATTATATCATCCTTAGTATTAGACCTTATAAAAAATAATATTAATGTATATGCACTCCATACAAATTATGACTTAGCCAATAACGGTATGAATGATATTTTAGCTGAAAAATTAAATTTGAAAGATATTTCTGTACTTTTAGAAACCAGTAAAGAATGCTTGTATAAAATTATTACATATGTTCCTATAAAGTATGCTGATGGTTTAAAGGAAGCTTTATTTAATGCAGGTGCAGGATGTATAGGTAAATATGATAAGTGTTCCTTTAATAGTTTAGGAGAGGGTACCTTTAGACCTCTTAATGGAACACATCCCTTTATTGGACAAATTAATAAATTAGAAAAAGTTGAAGAAATTAAAATTGAAACAGTAACCACTGAATCTAAATTAAATGCAGTTATTAATGCTTTAGTCAAAAATCATCCATATGAAGAACCAGCATATGATATAATAAAGCTTGAAAACAAGTTAATGCAGGGATTAGGTAGAATTGGATATATAGAAGATTTAATATGTGCTAAAGATTTTGCAATACAGGTAAAAAGATTTTTGATATTGAAAGGATAACTTTAATAGGGGATATAAATAAAATAATAAAAAAGTGGCTGTTGTAGGGGAGCAGGTAGCGACTTGATTAATACTGCAAAATCTAAGAACTGTGACTTAATACTAACTGGAGACGTTAAACATCATATTGCAATTGATGCTATAGAAAGTGGTATAGTTGTATTGGATGCAACTCATTATGGACTTGAGAAGGTATTTATAGATCATATAAGCTCTATATTATTAGATACTTTATCAGGGATCGACATTATAAAATCTTATTCTAAACAACCATATACCTTTATATAGGAAATATATTCTTGTTTACAAAGCATATAATAAGTGATATAATCTAAAAATGTAACAACGAAATATTATTGAGTAAGCTGGATGGTCGCTGCCGTGAATATTCACGGGAGAGGAAAGTCCGAGCTCCATAGGGCAGGGTGCTGGGTAATACCCAGTGGGGGCGACCCTAAGGAAAGTGCAACAGAGATATACCGCCACAATCAATCCTTTGATTGATGAGTGCAACAGATGTTGCGTGGTAAGGGTGGAAAGGTGAGGTAAGAGCTCACCAGCATACTGGCGACAGTGTGGCTCTGTAAACCCCACCTGGAGCAAGACCAAGTAGAAGGGCATTTGTGCTGGCCCGGCACGCCCTCGGGTAGTGTCGCTTGAACCTACTGGCAACAGTAGGTCTAGATAGATGACCGTCCTCGACAGAACTCGGCTTATAGGCTTACTCAATCTATATAAAAAGCACTGCAACTGCAGTGCTTTTTATGCTGTTTCTTCATTTAACACAAATTTCTTTATAACGTGAGCAACTCCATCTTCTTCATTTGTTTTAGTTACATAGTCAGCTATTTTTTAACCTCTGGAAACGCATTACCCATAGCAACTCCTAAACCAGCAAATTTAATCATATGTATATCATTTTCAGCATCACCTATACAGATTATTTCATCCTGTTTAATTCCAAGTTTTTCAGCAAGTAATTTTACTCCATATCCTTTATTTACTTTTTTATTTAAAAATTCTAAGAAAAATGGAGCACTTCTAACTATGGTGTATTTATTATATAGTTCATCAGGAAGGGCTTCTATAACTTTATTTAATTTTTCTTCCGGATCAACAAACATTATTTTAACAATAGTTGTATTAGAATCAATATTATCAAAATCTACAACTTCAAGTGGTATATTATTCATAGTAGCTTCAAGTTCACTATATTTATTTATTCGTGGTGTTATACAGGTATTAGGAGTTAGTGCGTGAATATTTACATCTAACTTTTTGCTTAAATTATACAATAGATTTAAATCATCAATTGTCATTACGTTTTGTGCTATTACCTTTCCAGACTTTACTTCTTGTATCACAGCACCATTATAGGATACAGCATATTCATTTTCACCAATTAGATTAAGTTTCTTTAAATACTTTTCAATTCCTTTAGTTGGTCTCCCAGTTGCTAAAACAACCTTTATACCCTTTTTTCTTGCAAATTTAATTGCCTCTAAATTAGCCTGTGAAATCTCTTTATTTTCATTTAATAAAGTTCCATCCATATCTAAAGCAATTAGTTTGTACATATTTGCTCCCTCCATTGATTTTGTTAAATTAATTATATCAGGTTTTTAAGTATTTTTTATGAATTTATTGTTAAAAATAATACTATATGAATTATATAATACAAATGAATAACTTTTTGTTGATAATAATTTTTGTTACTGTATAATAAATATATAATTATAGGAAAGAAGGGGTAAATATGACAAGAAAAATGAAAACAATGGATGGTAACACTGCCGCAGCAATATGTTGCCTATGCATTTACTGAAGTAGCAGCTATTTATCCAATAACTCCATCTTCTAATATGGCTGAAAAAGTAGATGAATGGAGTGCAGCAGGAAGAAAGAATATATTTGGTCAAGAGGTTAAAGTTATAGAAATGCAGTCTGAAGCAGGTGCTGCTGGTGCGGTACACGGTTCACTTCAAAGTGGAGCATTGACAACAACCTTTACTGCATCGCAAGGATTACTTCTTATGATCCCAAATATGTACAAAATAGCTGGCGAATTGTTACCGGGTGTATTTCATGTAAGTGCCAGAGCAATAGCAGCTCACGCACTATCAATTTTTGGAGACCATCAAGATGTGATGGCCGCAAGACAAACAGGTTTTGCACTGCTTGCATCTGCAAGTGTACAAGAAGCTATGGATTTAGGAGCAGTAGCTCATCTATCAGCAATAAAATCCAGAGTACCTTTTCTACATTTTTGATGGTTTTAGAACATCGCACGAAATGCAAAAGATTGAAGTGCTTGAATATGATGAATTAGCAAAATTAGTAGACTATAAAGCTTTACAGGAATTTAGAAACAGAGCTTTAAGGCCAGAAAGTCCCGTTACAAGAGGAACAGCACAAAATCCAGATATTTATTTCCAAGGAAGAGAAGCTGCAAACAGATTTTATGATGCTGTACCAGACATAGTTGAGTCATATATGAATGAAATTAACAAACTAACAGGAAGAAACTATAAACCCTTTAACTATTATGGAGCACCAGATGCTGAAAGAGTTATAGTTGCAATGGGTTCTGTCTGCGAAACAATTGAGAACTGTTGTAGATTACTTAATTTCAAAAGGTGAAAAGGTTGGTGTATTAAAGGTTAGATTATTTAGACCTTTTTCAATGAAACATTTCATTAACGAAATGCCTAAATCAGTTAAGTATATAGCTGTTTTAGACAGAACAAAGGAACCAGGTTCATTAGGTGAGCCACTATATGAAGATGTTAGAGCAGCGTATTATGATATGAAAGAAAGGCCTGTTATAGTTGGAGGAAGATACGGCTTAGGCTCAAAGGATACTACTCCTGGACAAATAATTGCAGTTTTTGAAAACTTAAAACTTAATGAGCCTAAGAATAAATTTACAATAGGAATTGTAGATGATGTTACATATACATCTTTACCTGTTGCAGAAGAAATAGATGTTACTCCAGAGGGAACAGTTTCTTGTAAGTTTTGGATTTGGATCTGATGGTACAGTTGGGGCAAACAAAAGTTCAATAAAAATTATAGGTGATAAAACAGACCTTTATGCACAAGCCTACTTCTCATATGATTCTAAAAAATCTGGTGGAGTAACAGTATCACATTTAAGATTTGGTAAAAAACCAATCAAACTTCCTTATTTAATTAAAAAGGCAGATTTTATTGCCTGTCATCATCCATCTTATGTATATAAATATGATGTTTTAGAAGGAATAAAAGATGGTGGAACATTCCTATTAAATTGTATGTGGTCTAAAGAAGAGCTGCCTGAAAAACTTCCGGCTGAAATGAAAAAAACACTGGCTGAAAAGAACATAAATTTTTATACAATAAATGCCTTTGACCTTGCAAGTAAAATAGGCTTAGGTGGTAGAATTAATATGATAATGCAAACTGCATTCTTTAAATTAGCTAATATTATTCCTTTTGAAGATGCAGTTAAGTACTTAAAGGATGCAGTAGTTGAAAATTACGGTCTAAAGGGTGAAGAGGTTGTTAGAATGAACCATACCGCAATAGATAAGGCAATAGAATCTTTAGTTAAGCTTGAAATTCCAAAAGATTGGAGTAATGTTGATGTAAATATTAAAGAAGATAAAAATAAACCAGAATTTATACAAAAATATTAGAACCTATGAATAAATTAAAGGGAGATGAATTACCTGTAAGTGCTTTTATTGGAATAGAAGATGGTACATTCCCAGCAGGTACGACAAGATATGAAAAAGAGGCATAGCAGTTAAGGTACCAAAATGGATACCAGAAAACTGTATACAATGTAATCAATGCTCCTTTGTGTGTCCTCACGCAGTAATAAGACCATTCTTATTAACAGATGAAGAAGTTAGAAATGCACCCGAGGGATTTAAACACTTAAAAGCAGGTGGAGAAAAGAATTTTGAAGGATATAATTTTACATTACAGATAAGTGTACTTGATTGTACAGGATGTGGAAACTGTGTTCAAGTATGTCCAGCAAAAACTAAGGCTCTTGAAATGGAATTAATTGAGACTCAAATGCACGAACAAAAGAATTACGACTACGCATTTAGTTTACCAGTTAAGCCAAATCCAATGAACAAAGAAACAATAAAGGGAAGCCAATTTGAACAGCCTTTATTTGAATTCCACGGTGCTTGTGCAGGTTGTGGTGAAACTCCATACATTAAAGTTTTAACTCAACTATATGGTGATAGGATGATTATAGCAAATGCAACAGGTTGCTCTTCGATATATGGTGGAAGTGCACCGTCAACTCCTTATTGTAAAAATGATAAAGGATATGGACCAGCCTGGGCAAACTCACTATTTGAAGATAATGCAGAATATGGATTAGGAATTCATCTAGGAGCGAAACAAATAAGAGAAAGAATGGTAACAAAATTACAAAGTATAGTTGAAATGATAGATGATTCATTAGTTAAAGAAGCGGTTATAAGTTATATAAATAATCACAATGATAAAAAACAGTCAAGGCTTGTTGCTGAGGCAATGGTTGAAAAATTAAAATCATATAAAGCTTCAAATGAAAATATAAAGATGGTTGTAGATGATGTTTTAATGCATAAGTATTATCTATCAAGAAAATCAACCTGGATAATAGGTGGAGATGGATGGGCTTATGATATAGGATATGGTGGATTAGATCACGTAATTGCGTCAGGTGAAGATGTTAAAATTTTAGTATTAGATACCGAAGTTTATTCAAATACTGGTGGTCAATCATCAAAAGCAACTCCAGCTGCAGCTATTGCACAATTTGCGGCATCTGGTAAGAAAACCAGAAAGAAGGACCTTGGTATGATGGCAATGAGCTATGGTTATGTATATGTTGCACAAGTTGCAATGGGTGCAGATAAAAATCAATATTTGAAGGCATTGATTGAGGCAGAAAACTATGATGGACCAGCAGTTATAATAGCATATTCACCTTGTATAAATCAAGGAATAAAGATAGGAATGGGTAATACTCAGGAAGAAGCAAAGCGTGCAGTTAATGCAGGATATTGGCATCTGTATAGATACAATCCTATGCTTAAGGAAGAAGGCAAGAACCCATTTACTTTGGACTCAAAGGAACCAACAATGCCACTTAGAGATTTCTTAATGGGAGAAGTAAGATATGCAGCCCTATCAAAAGTACAACCTGAACTTGCAGAATTAATGTATCAAAAGGCTGAAAAAGATTTAAAGGAAAGATATGAAACTTATAAAAAATTAGCACAAGATTAATTGCTTTAGGCACTGCATTGCAGTGCCTTTTATTTTATAATATAATATACCTATACATAAATTTAAAAGAGGTAAGGTGATAAATTTGGAGTTAGTCGATATACTAAAAGCACTTTCTGATGAAAATATGATAAAAATTATCAAAATGCTCGCTTGCTGCGATATGTGTGTTTGTGATATTTGTAGTAATTTAAACTTAAGCCAGCCTGCAGTATCGCATCATTTAAAGATATTGAGTGATGCTGAACTTTTAAGTACACAGAGAAGAGGAAAATGGATTTTTATTCAATTAACAGGGAAACCTTTGAATTTTTACAAAATGAAATAACAAAGCTTTTAGAAAAACCAAAAGAATGTCCATATAAAAAGTCAGATTGTGACTGTTTAGAATAAATTAAAATAGCTGGTATTTTACCAGCTATTTTAATTTTATTAAATTTATTTTTAATTTTAGTTGAAATTTTTGTAAAAATTATTAATATTTAATTAGGGGTGAGATTATGATATTAGAAAAAACATTATAAATATTGAAGGGGTAAGTTATGCCGAAATTTCTGATAATAAATTAATTTATTATCTTGGGAATAATTTTATCAAAATATCATTTAATAAACATTTATTAATCAAAATTAATGGAAAAATAATTCAAGAATCCTATGAAATCAAACCAGATGATATTATTGATGTTTCATTAGATAATAGTATCTATAAAAAATTATTTAATTTAGAAATTAATAATAATGGCCTTGAAGCCATTTTAAAAATTGATACAAATAAATTAAAAAGTTGGCGTTTGAAAAATACTTCAAAATCCAATACTTTGTATTTGGATTTTGAATTTACAAACGATAATCTTATTGATTCTGAAGTAAAAAACTTATTAATGAATTTTTAAATGAAAATAAAATTGTTTACGGGATAAGGTGGGAAAATTTAAATGATATAATAAAATTCGGCTATGGTATAATTGCACAAGGTAAAAGTCCTGTTGAACCAGTTGATGATAAAATAGAATATTTTTTGATGAAACTAATGGCGAAACTAATAAAGATAAATATTTAGAAATAGAAAATAAAATCGATTATTATAATGAAATAAAAGAAGTAGAATTCGTTGAAGCTGGTAAAGTATTAGCAATAGTTCATTCAGGACAGGATGGAATAGTCGGGTTTGATGTTTTTGGAAAAACAATACTCCCAAGAAAAAGGGAAATAAAAAAATAAAAAAGGACCTGGTTGTGAAGTATTAGATAATTTTAAACGTGCTATAGCACAAGTCTCAGGTATGCCAAGAATAAAAAATGATAGTATATGTGTCTTTCCAACCTATAAAGTTAAGGGAGATATTGATAAAAAAATAGGAAATATCGAATACAATGGATCTATTTATATTGAAGGTAATGTTTTGGAAGGGATAAAAATTATAGCAGGTAAAGAAATTATAATAAAGGGTAATGTAAATCAATCAGAAATTTATTCAAATTCTGATATTAATGTATCTGGTAATGTTATTGGCTCAAATTTAGTTGTTGGTGCAGAAACTATTATATATATGTCAATATACAATTATTTAAATGACATAAAAGATTATTTATTAAAACTTTATAAAGCGTTAACTGAAATTATACATAGCAAAAACAACGAACAAATTACATTAGATAAATTTTCGAAAATATTTAAGATACTAATAATTTCAAAGTTTAAAAATGAAAAGGATAAAATTAATGAAACATACAACAATTTAATAAATTTGCCTAAGATAGATTTGAATTTAAAAAAACAACTTCAGACAGTACAAAACCAACTACAATCTATGGAAATTAGTGGTGATGCAAATTTAATAAACAATGCAATGAAATATGTCGATTCTTTATTACAAAATATTGCATTTGATATGTCTCCAGCAAATATTTATGTAATGTATTGTCAAAATTCTAATATTATTTCTACAAACAATGTAGAAATATTAGGTAGCGGTTGCTATAATACAAATATAAATGCAGAAAACTCAGTAATATTTAAGCAAACGACAAGTGTACTGAGGGGAGGAAAGATTGAAGCTAAAAAATACATCAAGGTAAGTGAAGTTGGTTCTACACTTGGTGTTACAACTACGCTAAAAACTACTAAGGAGGGTGTAATAGAAGCCGATGTAGCTTATCAAAATACGATATTAATTTTTGATGAAATTAAATTTAAGATTGATGAACCTGTTAAAAAGTTAAAGGCCTATATAAAAAGGGAGAGTTAATTGTAGAAAACTTTAAACTTTAGGAGTGATGTTTATGTCTATTGAAAAAGTTGTTGTTTTTAAGCTAAATAATGAAGAATTGCAGTAGATATTCGTCAAATAGAAAGAATACTTGGATATGTTAATCCAACAAAGGTTCCAGAAGCACCTATGTTTGTTAGAGGGGTAATTAAATACCAAGAATCTATTCTTCCAATTATTGATTTAAATATTAAATTTAAACTCCAGTCAAATGAAAATATAAATTCTAAGATAATAGTAGTGAGAAATAATTCAAAATCTATAGGCTTATTAGTAGATGATGTTCAAGAAGTAATAGATATATATGAAAATGAATTGGAATCAACACCGGAAATAATTAATAGCTACTCAAATAAATATATCAATGGAATTATAAAAAGCAGGATAGAATAATAATGAAAATTGATACAGAAAAATTGTTGTCTTACGAAGAACTAAATACAATAACAACACTATAAATGGAGAGATATAAATGCAAGAAATAAAAGTTGGCATAGGAGATATGAATATAGCTAAATCACCAGATAAACTAATTACATTGGGATTAGGTTCTTGTGTTGGAATAGCTTTAATAGATAGTTTTAACAAAATTGCTGGATTATCACATATAATGCTTCCAGACAGCAAAGCGTTTTCAAATCTAAATAATCCAATGAAATATGCCGATACTGCCATTCCAATGTTAGTACAAAAACTAATTTCATCTGGAGCAAGTAGAAATAACTTAAAAGCAAAAATTGCTGGCGGTGCAAGTATGTTTAGCTTTGCTGATAAAAGTCCAATGATGGATATTGGTAAACGAAATGAAGAAGCTGTTAAATCAATATTGAAGGAATTAAATATACCAATAATTTCAGAAGATGTTGGTGGAAACAAAGGAAGAACTATGATTGTCGATCCAGGTACAGGTTCTGTAATTCTTAGAATCACTGGATTAGGTGTAAAGGAGCTGTAGTTATGTTTGAAAAAATAAGAGTTCTAGTAGTTGACGATTCAGCCTTTATGCGAAAAATGATTTCCGATATTATAAATTCTCAAAAGGATATGCAGGTAATATCTACTGCAAAAGATGGAATGGAAGCTATTGAGAAAGCCAGACAACTAAACCCTGATGTAATTACACTCGATGTTGAAATGCCTAAAATAAATGGTTTAGAGGCATTAATTGAATTAAAAAAATTTTCAAATGCACAAATTATAATGCTTAGTAGTTTAACAAGTGAGGGCTCTAATATTACAATCGAAGCCTTAAGATTAGGTGCCTTTGATTTTATACAAAAACCATCTGGAAGTATATCCCTTGATATTAATAAAGTTAAGGACGATATTGCTGAAAAAATAAGATATGCATATTCATATAAAAATAAATCAAAAATCAATCGTATAAAAGAAACTATCAATATCATAAATCATAAACCAAATACAATTAATCGTGGACAGTATAACGTTTTACTTTTAGGTGCTTCAACAGGTGGACCAAAAGTATTATTTGATTTAATTACAAAGCTACCAAAAGACATAAACATACCTGTTCTTGTTGTGCAACATATGCCTGTTGGTTTTACAAAAGCCTTCGCAGAAAGAATGAATAAAGCAAGTAATTTAGAGGTTATAGAAGCAGTTGATAAACAAAAATTAAAGAAAATACTGTTTATATAGCACCAGGTGGATATCATATGACTGTTGTTAATGGCGAAATACATCTTGATCTAACTCCTCAAATTCACGGTGTAAGGCCAGCAGTTGATAAATTGTTTATTAGTGCAGCACATTATTATAAATCAGGTGCCATAGCAGCAATTTTTACAGGTATGGGCAAGGATGGTGCTGAAGGAGTAATAGAGATTAAGAAGAACGGTGGTTTTGTAATTGCTCAAGATGAAGAATCTTCAGTTGTTTTTGGAATGCCAAAATCTGCAATTCAAACAGGCTGTGTTGATGTTGTATTACACGAAAACAATATACTTGATTATATATTAAAACTACTAAAGAGGGCGTGAAGCAATGGAATTCGAAAGAATAGAAAAGTTTGTTCAAAAAGAATATGGAATAAATTTATCAGCATATAAGTCTAAACAGCTAACAAGACGTATTGAAAATTTTATACAGCGTTCAGGTGCTAAAAATGAAACAGAATTTATTTCTAAACTATCAAGTGATGCAAATTTGAGTAAAAAGTTTTTAGATCATTTAACAATTAATGTATCAGAATTTTTAGAAACAAAGAGTTATTTTTAGATTTAGAACAAAAATTAAAGATTATTTAAAACCCGAAAAAAACACTTTAAAAATATGGAGTGCAGCTTGTTCTATAGGGGCTGAACCCTATACCTTAGCTATAATTATGGATAAGCTAACTCCTAACAAAAACATAATATAATTGCAACTGATATTGATCAAACAATATTAGAAGTTGCAAAACAAGGAGTTTATAATAAAAATGAAATTAGAAATGTAGACGATACTACTTTAAATAAGTATTTTACCCAAAAAGATGAGAAATTTTATATATCAGACGATATAAAAAACGAGTGACATTTAAAAAACACGATTTAATATTAGATAGATATGAAACTGGATTTGATTTAATTGTTTGCAGGAATGTAGTTATTTATTTTACACAGGAAACCAAAAATAATATCTATAAGAACTTTTACAATTCCTTAAAACCTGGAGGTCTATTATTTGTAGGTGCTACAGAAAGTATCTACAACTATAAAGAATTTGGCTATGAAAAAGCATCAACATTTATATATAGAAAACCGGGAGGTAATTAATATGGATATGTCCCAATATTTAGATGTTTTTTAGAGGAATCAACTGAAAACTTACAAACTTTAAATGAGAATATTCTCGAACTAGAAAAGGATCCTGAAAATAAAGACATTATTAATTCTATTTTCAGAGTAGCTCATACCTTAAAGGGTATGGCTGGAAGTATGGGGTTCAATGATATTGCTGAGCTAACTCATAAAATGGAAAACGTATTAGATAAATTCAGAAATGATGTTTTAAAGGTTGATTCTAATATAATTAATGTGCTATTCAAGTGTTTAGATACATTAGAAAATATGATAAATAATATTAGAGATGGAAATGATGAAAAGGAAAATATTGAAGATTTAATCAGTCTTTTAGAAGGAGTAGGAGAAAACAAAAAAGAGGAAAATGACAAAATATCCGATATTGATTTTACACTAAATATATATGATGAAAATATAATTAAACAAGCAAAAGAAAAAAACTATAATGTTTATGTAGCAGAGGTAATTCTAACAGATGATTGTCTTTTAAAATCAGCAAGATCCTTCTTAGTTTATAAGACTATAGAAGATTTAGGAGAAATAATAAAAACAGTACCTTCAGTCGATGACCTCGAACAAGAAAATTTTAATGACAGATTTTTTATTATGTTTTTAACTGAAAAGAAGGATGACGAAGTAAAAAAATTGATTATGAATATATCTGAAATTAAGCAGGTAAATATAAGACCTATTGGAAATTTAGAAAAAGCTAATTATGAATCAGAAATAAAACCTCAATCAGTTACTAAGGTCGAAACTAACAATGTTGCTATTACAAATACCAATAAACAGGTGAATATAAAGAGCAAAGAAGATGATAAAAACAAAAAGCCCATCAATCAGTTCGTGTTGACTTAGAAAGGTTAGATAAATTTATGAATCTTGTTGGTGAATTAGTTATTCACAGAACAAGATTGGAACAGATTAGTAACAATTATAGATTAGGTGAATTACACGAGACATTGGAACAAGTTGGTAGAATAACTTCAGACCTTCAAGATTTAGTAATGAAGGTTCGAATGTTACCAATAGAACGAGTATTTAATAGATTCCCAAGAATGATAAGAGATTTATCTCAGGAATTAGGAAAAGAAATAGAATTGATAATTAAAGGTGAAGAAACTGAGTTAGACAGAACTGTTATTGATGAAATTGGTGAACCTCTTGTTCATTTAATCAGAAATGCTGCAGACCACGGAATCGAAAAAGCCGAAGAAAGAATCAAGCTTGGTAAATCTCCAAAGGGAACAATTAAGTTGATTGCATATCAAGAAGGAAATAAAGCTGTAATTAAGATTGAAGATGATGGAAAGGGCCTTGATATTGAAAAAATTAAAAAGAAAGCCGAATCTTTAGGAATAAATACAGAGGGTATGTCTGAGAATGATATTAAAAATTTAATTTTTATGCAAGGATTTAGTACAAGTGAAAAGGTAACTGATATATCAGGTCGTGGAGTTGGAATGGATGTAGTTAAAACAAAAATTTCTAACTTAGGTGGTACAGTTGAGGTTATAAGTGAGAAAGGAAAAGGTACTGCTTTTATAATTAGATTACCACTAACTCTCTCAATTATTCAGGCATTACTTGTTAAAGTGTCAGGTGAAACTTTTGCAATTTCTTTAGGATTTATTGATAGAGTGATAAATATAAATGTTAATGAAATAAAATTAACAAATAACAAAGAAGTAATTCTATATAGAGACAAAATAATACCAATAATACGTTTATCAGACAAATTAGATTTGAATCCAATTGACTCGACCAATAAGTATATTGTAATTGTTAAAACAGGAGAAAAGACTGTTGGATTACTTGTCGATGAATTAATGGGTCAACAGGAAATTGTTATTAAGCCAATTGGCAAATTGCTTCAAAATTTAAGGGAATATGTAGGAGCGACAATTTTAGGTGATGGCTTGGTGACCTTAATTTTAGATGTCGCTGCAATAGTATAAAGTAGGTGATTCTATGGATTTAAAGCTAACAGATTTTCAAATTGATGCACTTAAGGAAGTTGGAAATATTGGTTCTGGTAATGCTGCAACCGCATTATCACAGTTAATAAATAAAAAGTAGATATGGAAATACCTCAGCTTGACATTTTGGAATTTAACGATATGATAAAAAGAGTAGGTAATGATGATGATGTAGTTGTAGCTGTTCTATTAAAGGTGTTTGGAGATGTTCTTGGAAATATACTATTTATGATTAAAAATGAAGAAGCTGAAAAGTTTACTAATGCACTTATGTTTGGAATGACTGAAATAAATGAGGATATGATATATTCAATATTTCAAGAAGTTGGAAATATATTAGGTAATTCATATTTAAATGCTATTGCACAGTTAGCAAATATGTCTGTACTGACATCTGTACCTTCAGTTGCTGTGGATATGCTGGCAGCAATTATGACAACAACTTTTATGGATGCCGAACAATATAGCGAAAATATTTTAGCTATAGACACAAAATTTATAGTAGATAACAATGAAATTGCAGGTAACTTTTTCTTTATACCAAAACCTGGTTCATTAGATATTTTATTAAATAAATTAGGCTTATGATAAAGGGAGGAATAAAAAATGGCAAGAGTATTAATAGTTGACGATGCAGCATTTATGAGAATGATGTTAAAGGACATACTAACAAAAATGGTTATGAAGTTATAGGAGAAGCACCTAATGGTGCAAAGGCAGTTGAGATATATAAAGTTGAAAGACCTGATGTTGTTACAATGGATATAACAATGCCTGAAATGGATGGTATTCAGGCTGTTAAAGAAATAAAATCATTCGATCCAAATGCAAAAATCATAATGTGCTCAGCAATGGGACAGCAAGCAATGGTTATGGAGGCAATTAAATCAGGTGCAAGAGACTTCATTGTAAAGCCATTCCAACCTGAAAGAGTTTTAGAAGCATTAAAGAAGGTGCTTGGTTAAGGAGTTGATTTATAATGCAAGTAGTAATCTTTAATATTGGTAAAGAAAGATTTGCTTTGGAAACAAGACTTGTTCACGGTATAGAAAAAATGATGAATATAACATCTGTACCAAAGTCACCATATTATTTTTCTGGTTTAGCAAACTTAAGAGGAAATATAATATCTGTAATAGATTTAAAAAGTATTTAAATGTAAATTCCGATAGAATACAGGAAAATATAATTATTGTAGAAGTTCAGGAAGAAAAAGTTGGACTTATGGTTGACAGTGTTCAAGAGGTTGTAGACATTACAGATGATATGCTTGAAAAAATAAATAATGAAAATACTTTTATAAAGGGTGTTATTAATTTTAAAGATTATATTGTAACTTTGTTAGATGGTGAAAATTTAATAAAGTAATAGGAGGGATAAGATGGGAGAAATACTGTCTCAAAGCGAAATTGATGCCCTCCTGTCTGCCTTAAGTTCAGGCGAATTAAGTCTTGAAGAAAAAGCAGATGAAACTAAACAAAAGGTTAAAAAATATGACTTTAAAAGACCAAATAAATTTTCAAAGGAACACGTTAAAACATTAGAAATGGTACACGAAAATTTTGCCAGAATTGCTTCTAACTACCTTACAGCAAATTTAAGAACATCAGTACAAATTAAAGTTATATCTGCAGAACAAATAACCTATGAAGAATTTATTCATTCAATATCAAACCCTACAATACTTATATCCTATTTCTTAGAACCCTTTAATGGATTGTTTCTATTTGAAACCAGTCCTCAATTTGTTTTCCAAACTATTGATATAATGTTTGGAGGAGAAGGTAAGGAAATTATAAAGGTTAGAGAATTTACAGAAATAGAAAAAAATATTATTAGGAAAATTAACTATAAGATGCTTGAAGGATTAAAACTTGCTTGGGAAGATATTATAGATGTCGAGCCCAAGATTGATTCTTTAGAAACTAACCCTGTATTAAATCAATTTTTAGCACCCAACGAACCTGTTGAATTAATAACGATGCAAGTTCAAATAAATAATAATCAAAGTTTTATAAATATGTGTATACCATATATTTCTATAGAAAAATTTATTGATAAATTAGTCATACAGTATAAAACCAATATAAAAAAGAATCAAATATTGAAACAACAAAAAACTTGAGAAAAATATTATGGGTGTTGAAGTTGATTCACACGTTGAATTAGGTAAGTCAATAATATCTGTACAAGACTTTTTAAATTTAACAGTGGGTGACTGTATTAAGCTGGATACCAAGATTAATGGTACATTAAATTTTTATATAGAAAACAATCTACATTATAAAGTATACCCTGGTGTTGTTGGTAAAAAAATGGGTGTACAAATAGCAGAAATTATAGATAAGGATGTGGAAGAATATGAATGATGGACTACTTTCGCAAGAGGAAATAGACGCTCTTTTGAATGGTGGTTTTTCACCAAAAGAAACACTTACAGAAACCGATAAAGATTTACTTGGTGAGATAGGTAATATATCTATGGGCTCTGCTTCAACTGCCCTATCAACTATTATAAACAGAATGGTTAATATTACTACACCAAGAGTTAGTTTAACAACATTACGTGAAATGAAAAAGGAATTTGATGTTCCTATCATATCTGTTGAAGTAGAATATATTGAAGGATTAATAGGAGCAAATCTCTTACTTATAAAGATTACTGATGCAATTGTTATAGCTGATTTAATGATGGGTGGTGATGGTACAAGACAAGCGGATACACTTTCAGAAATTGAAATAAGTGCTGTATCAGAAGCTATGAATCAAATGATTGGTTCATCAGCTACTTCTCTTTCACAAATGTTAAATATGCCAATTAACATTTCGCCACCTACTGCATCAGTGTGGGATGAAAAAATAATAAATTATCAGACAAAATTTTAGAAGATGATGAGATAGTAAAAATTTCTTTTAGACTTACAATTGATGCTTTAGTTGATAGTGAGATAATGTTACTTCTGCCTATACAAACTGCAAAAATGATTATAAATAAATTAACTGGTAATGGAGAGGAAGTATCAAAAGAACCAGAACAAACTTTTGATAATAATCAAATTATTGAAGACTATTTTATTGATACAAATGAAAGTATTCATCAAGTAAATTATACACCTCAAGAGATTAATAAACCACAATACAATGTTCAAAAGGCAGAATTTGCACCTCTTACACCTATAGCAACTAATGAAGTTAAAAACATAGATTTAATACTTGATGTACCACTTGAGAATATCCGTAGTTTTAGGTAGAACTAAAAAAACAATTAAAGATATCTTAGAATTATCTGTCGGTTCACTTGTTGAATTAGATAAATTAACAGAGGAACCTGTTGAAATACTTGTTAATGGTAAAAAAGTAGCTTTAGGGAAGTTGTAGTAATTGACGAAAATTTTGGTGTTAGAATAACAAGTATAGTTAGCAATGCTGAAAGAGTAAAAAGTCTGCAGGGAAAATAAATCTGCAGACTTTTTACTCTAAAGTTTTATAAATTTAATACGATAATCCTAATGAGGTGGTATAAATGAAAATTAACTTTTCAACTAACAATGTTATTAATATATATAAGAAGAATACAGTAAATAGCGAGGGAAATAAGAAAAAGTTAAATAAATCAGATTCGATTGAAATTTCTGATGTTAGCAAAGAGATTTCAAAATATTTTAATATGGCTAAGGAATATGATATCATTAACGAAAAAATAGATAAAATAAAAGCTCAAATAAAAAATAATAAATATGAAATCGATACTGAAAAAATAGCAAAATCAATACTCTCAGAATTAAAGGGAAGTGAACAAAAATGATAAAGGAAATCTTAATTTCTGAATTAAATATATTAAAACAATTTGAAGCTTTATTAGAAGATGAAAGAAAAGTATTACTTAACAATGAATCTTCAAAATTGCTTTATATAATAGAAGAAAAGAAAAATTTAGCTTTAGAATTATCAAAGTTAGAAAGAAAAAGAAAGGATATATATGGTAATAAAACTGCAAATGACCTTATTAATGAAGGGTTAGTTGATGAGGAGTTTATTGATGAATTTACAAGATTAACTGAAATTATAAAAGAAAAAAATGAATTAAATGCATTGTTAACAAAACAATCTTTATCCTACATTAAAATGTATACAAACCTTTTAAGCAAAGATAATAAAATTGTAACTTATAAAGGTACGGGAAAGGTAGATGAATCTGTACAAAGTATATTCAACACAACTATTTAGGAGGATCATTTATGAGCGGACTTTTTAATACATTTAACGTTTCAAAGAGGGAATGCAAGCTCAACAAACAGCATTACACGTTGTTTCACACAACATAGCCAATGCTAATACAGAAGGTTATTCTGTTCAAAGAGCAAACCTTAAAACAACGACACCCTTTGGTATGCCATCTTTGACAACATCAGCAGAACCAGGGCAAATAGGTACAGGAGTTAAAGTTGATAGCATAACAAGATCAAGGGATGAATTTTTAGATTTTTATATCAGAAAAGAAACAAGTACATTAGAAAATTACAAAGCAAGAGAACAATTTTTATCACAGATAGAAACGGTTTTTACAGAACCATCTGATACAGGTATAGGTACACTTTTAACTCGTTTTTGGGATGCTTGGCAGGGGTTAGCTACTAACCCTGAAAGCTCAACTTCAAGAGAACTCGTAAGAAGTAATGCCTTAGCACTTTGTGAAGGTATAAGGCATAATTATACACAACTTGAAGATATAGAAGCAAGTATATCTGATTTAATTCAAAATCAAGTTTTTGAAGTTTCAAGTATTTTAAAGCAAATTGCTGATTTAAATGAACAAATTAAAGCTGTAACAATAGGTGGAAAAAATCCAAATGATTTAATGGATAGAAGGGACTTATTACTTGACCAACTTTCACAAAGATTTTCAATTAAAACAAAGCCTACAGATTTTAATGGAATAGAACTTTATGGATATGAAGACTATGTAGACGAAAATGGAATAACAAAAACAAGGGAAGTTAAACTAATAACAGATACTAAAGTTGAACAAATCATGTATTTTATAAGTGATGCTGTTATTACTGATTCTAATGGTAATTCAATTAATAAAAAGATTTCCTAAAACTATAAACTTACCTGTTACAGTGAAATTTAAAGGTTTTATAAATGGAGACTTTAATAATCAATTTGAATCTCAAGAAATAGAAATAAATCAAGAAAACATACAAAAATATTTTCAAGTAGATAAGGATAATCCAAATAAAATTTTAAATATTATGCCACATATTTTTTATGGACAAGGAGAAAATAAAAATCCTAATGTAGATTTAGAGGGTCAAAGTGGTATAAAGCCTGTAAAGTTTGCTAACGGAAGTTTTAAAGGATTAGAGGCACTCTCAGATGAAATTAATAAATATAAAAATCAGCTAAATAAATTGGCAAAGGGAATTGCAATTGCAGTTAACACAATCCATAATGATGGTACTAATGAAAAAGGTGAAGCTTTTGGCAACTTTTGATGCAATAGCAGAGACAAGCGATGTTGCTGCAAAGGACTTAAAATTAGTAGATGATATAAAAAATGGTAAATTAGATAAGATAAATGCTGGTAAAACAGGCTCATATTCAGGAAATGGAGAAAGGGCCCTTCTTGTAGGTCAACTTAGAAATACAAGATTTAATATAGCTGAACTAAAAAGTAGAGACGATTTTAAAAGCAAAGATAAGGGTGTTAATTTAGATTTAGTTAATTTAAAAATGACAAGCAACGCATCAGGTTCGACAATAGAAGGATATTATAAGGGTACTATATCTGAACTTGGTGTTTCAAACCAAGAGGCAAAGAGAATGGTTAAGAACCAAGAAAACTTAGTAGATCAACTTGTAATAAGAAGAGAATCGGTATCTGGCGTTTCCATAGATGAAGAAATGACTAATATGCTTCAATTTCAAAGGGCGTATGAAGCAAATGCAAAAATGATTAGTGTAATAGATCAACTTCTTGACGTTGTTGTCAATGGACTTTTAAGAAGGTAGGTGATTAGATGCGTATTACTAATAAAGTACTTTCTAAGAATTTTTGAATAATGTAAGGGTAAACTTAGAAGAGATGCAGAAGCTTCAAAATCAATTGTCATCAGGACATACTGTACAAAAACCATCAGATGACCCCTTTAAAGTTGCTAGAACAATGGAACTTAAAGCATCAATTGAAGCAAATGAAAGATACAAAAAGAATATAGAAGAAGGAATTGGATGGCTTGATACTGTGGATGTTGCATTAGGTCAAATAGGAGATGCACTTCAAACAGTACGTGAAAAGGTTATTCAAAGTGGTAATGGTGGATATACTGAGACAGAAATGCACGCCTTAAAAAACATATAGAACAATTAAAGGATCAAATAATGCAGATAGGGAATACTTCCTATGATGGAAGATATATATTTGGTGGAGATAAAACAACAGAACCTCCATTTAAAAAGGATTCAGATGGAAATATTATATATAACGGTTCTAATAACGGATTAAAAAGGAAATGTCCTTTGGAGTAGATATGGATGTAGCAGTAAAGGGATGTGACTTTAATGCAACTCAATCTTCAACTTCTGAAGTTGGTCTTTTTAAGGTACTAACAGATATAATAAATAAATTAGATAAAAGTCAAAGTGCATCAGATGAACTTGGAAATTTAGATAAAGAAATGGATAATATTTTGAAAATAAGAGCTGAAGTTGGTGCAAAACAAAAGAGACTTGAGGATATGATGCAGAAAAATGATATGGAAACCTTTAATATGACTCAGCTTTTAGCTAAAACTTACGATATAGATATAGCACAAAAGGTTATGGAATATAAAGTAATGGAGAGTGTTTATCAGGCATCACTACAAACTGGTGCTAAAATATTACAACCAAGCTTATTAGACTTTTTAAGGTAGGAGATAGTTATGGAGATATCAACTAAATTCTTTGGAGATATTAATATACAGGAAGACAGCATTATTAATTTTAAAGATGGTATACCAGGCCTTGATGAATATAAAAGATACGTAATAATAGATATTGAAGATTCAAATATAAAATGTTTACAAAGTGTTGAAGAAAAAGATATAGCACTTTTAATCATTACACCTTGGGATTACTTTAAGGATTATGAAATAGAGTTATCAGACACAGAATTAATGGAATTAGATATTAATGACTATAAAGATGTTATGGTATACAATGTAATAACAGTTAGAGAAAATAAAATTACAGCTAATCTTTTGGCACCTATTGTAGTAAATATAAAAAATAATCAAGCTAAACAGGTAATATTAAATGAAAAGAAATATAGTATAAGGCAGGAGATATCATGCTCATATTAACCAGAAAACAAGGAGAAAAAATAAAAATAGGGAAGATATTGAAATTACAATTTTAGAAATTTCTCAAGGTAGTGTAAAGGTAGGAATTGAAGCACCTAAAAAATAAAAGTAATTAGATCAGAGTTAATAGATGAATTAAAGGAACAGAACAAGATTTCAATAGAAAATATAGAAGGATTCTTAAATAAAATCAAAAGGGAGGGGTAAATATGCCAAGTACCCTACGTATTACAGGTCTTGCAACAGGTCTTGATGTTGATAATATGGTTAAACAGCTTATGCAGGCAGAAAGAACAAAGGTAGATAAAATTAAGCAGGACAGACAATTAATACAGTGGAGACAGGATTTATATAGAGAAATAATAGGAGACTTAAATACATTTAAAAAGACATACTTTGATGTATTAAGCCCTGAAAAATATATATTATCTCAAAACAGTCTATCACCTTACAGCGTTAATATGTCATCATCTACTGTTGCTTTGAAGATAACAGCAACAGCAAGTGCAAGGGCTGGGCAGTATGAGATTAAAAATACAACTTTGGCACAGACTGCTAAAGTTATATCAAGTGAAATAACTGATATAAATAATAAGATAAATCAAAATGGTTCTTTTAGCATTGAATATAACGGATTGAGCAATCCAATAACTATAGATTATAATACAGACACCACATATAAAGATATTATAGATTCAATTAATACTAAATCAAATGGACAGTTAAAGGCATATTACAGTGAAATTACAAAAAAATAACAATAGAAACAGTAACCACAGGAAGTAGTACAAATATAACAATATTAGGTGCAGCAAGTATACTTGGTATTAATGATGGAAGTACAAGTGGTTCAGACGCAAGTTTTGAAATTAAGATACCTGGAGCTTCAGATTATACTATGGTAACAAAATCCAATAACACCTTTACAATTGATGGTTTGACATTTACTTTAAACGAATCAACAACAGAAAGTATAAAATTTTCAGTAGGAGTAGATTCTAAACCTGCTATAGATAAGATAAAGGAATTTGTTGAAAAATACAATGAGTTAGTGGATAAAATAAACAAAAAGATTTCAGAAAAAGAGCATATTCATATAAGCCTTTAACAGATGAACAAAAAAGGAAATGAAGGAAGATGAAATAAAGAAATGGGAAGAGAAGGCTAAAGAAGGGCTTTTAAAGGGAGATAGTACATTGCAAAATTTAGTGTACAATATGAGACAAGCTTTCTTTGAACCTTTAAAGGATGCAGGAATATCTCTTCAAGAGATAGGTCTTTCAACATCTAGTGATTATACTCAAAAAGGAAAGATAATCATTGATGAATCTAAATTAAAAAATGCATTGGAAAATAGACCAGATGATGTGTTAAATTTATTAACTAAAACATCTTCAATTGCATACGACCCAAATAAAACATATATAGGACGAAGTGATAGAAATAGTGAAATAGGTGTATTCCAAAGGATAAGGGATATTTTAGAAGACAATATAAGAACAACTAGAAATTCTTCAGGTAAAAAGGAGCACTACTTGAAAAAGCAGGTTTAAAGGGAGACTTTAGTGAATTTAATAATATGTTATATAAAGAGCTACAACAAAAAGACCGACTCATAGATGATTTAAATAAAAAATTGTTTGATAAAGAAAACAAATATTATCAACAATTTGCTAAATTAGAAAAAGCAATGCAAAAATATAATGACCAAGCAACCTGGCTATCTTCTCAATTAGGAGCGATGTTTAAATGATAAATATGTATGACCTATTTGTCGAATACAAAGATATAACAGAAAATATCATAAAATCTATAGAAAACGAAGATTTTGATTTACTTAATAAACTATTAGAAAACAGAGACATCATAATTAAAAAATAGATAAAATTGATGATAAGAGCAATTTAACAGAAATAGTTCAACAATTAAATATAATGGAATTAGAAAATAGTATAAAGGAGCTTTTAAATCAAAAACAAGAAAAAATAAAAAATAATTTAAGACAAGTAAAGGAACAAAGAAAAATAAATGCAAAGTATACTAATACAGAACCAGTAGATTCAATATTTGTCTATAAAAAACTTTAATATATGGAGGACTATCCTCCATTTTTATTTAAAATATAACATTTTGTCTATTTAATCTATAAAGTTACAAATAATTATTACGATATTTATATTAGATTAAGTAAACAAAGGATGGGGATTTTATGGATAGTGTCAAGCTCATTAACAATATTAATGAACAAGTAAAAATAAATCAAACATTAGATAAAAGAAATTCTTTATCTCCTATTGAAAATAAAAATTTGGATAAACAACAAATTAATATAAAAGAGATTGAAAAGGCTGTAGACAAAGCAAATAAAGTATTTAATGAAAGCACACACTTAAAATTTGAAATACATGATAAAACAAAAGATGTAATGATCAAAATTGTAAATGATGAAACAGGAGAAGTAATAAAAGAAATACCACCAAAAAATAATTGATATGGTCGCTAAGATGTGTGAAATTGCAGGCATTATTGTTGATGAAAAACGTTAGGGGTGACCCTTATGCCTATAAATCCTGTTACACTTGATAAAATAGACCTAAATACTATAAGACAAATAGAAACCAAAATTATTGATCGAATTGTACATCATACTACAGAAGCACAATCAAATAAAAATAATAACAATAATCAATTTGACTTAAACAAACAAAATCGAGCTATAGAGGAATTTGCAAAAATTTTATGTAAATATAATCTTAAGGTTGAAGGAAAAGTTGTGAAGGAAAAAGTAAAATTAAAAATATTAAACAAATATGATAAAATTCTTATAGAAAGTTATGTTGATGATATAGAACTTCTATTGAAATCTATACAGGACTATACAGGTAATTTAATAGACTTGAGGGGTAGTTTTATGTATAATAATAGTGCTTTAAATGCATATCAACAAAACAGTGTTTTCACTGCTTCTAAGGAAAAATTACTATTGATGCTATATGAAGGACTTGTTAGATTTATAAAACAAGCAATCACTTCTCTTGAAGATAAGGACTACCAAAAGCCCATACTAATTTGATTAAGGCACAAAATATAATTCTTGAATTTATGGCAACACTAAATATGGAAATAGGCGGAGAGCTTTCTAAAAGTTTAATGTCTTTATATGACTATATGTATAGAAGACTTGTTGAAGCAAACATTAAAAAGATATAAACATTGCAAAAGAAGTATTAGAATTTGCAGAGGAATTAAAGGATGCCTTTGAAGAAGCATATAAAAAATAAAAAAATAATTATATAATGTAAATTTATAGGCTCTAATGTAAAATAGAGCCTATTTTTGTTGTATTTTTGCTTTTCAAATGCTAAAGTTTATTATAAAATGTAATCAGATATATTTAATTGTAATTTTAATTTTATTTAAATATATTTTATACTTATATTTTTTAAAATTAACGTAATTTATGTTGACTTATGATACAATATGTAATAAATTGTTATATAGAAGTGTAATTACTCAAAAGGAGTGTATTTATGATAAAAAATATAGATAATTTGTCATATTTTTTAATAAAAAAGGATTAGATGCAACAAGTGAAAGAGGTAGAGCAATATCTAATAATATTGCAAATTTAAATACACCAGGTTATAAATCAAAAAGAGTCATATTTGAAGAAAAATTAAAAAATATAATGGATAATTCATCTATTTCATTGAAGACTACAAACAAAAATCATATTAATGATGGTAATTCAATGCAAAACATAAACCCACAGACTTTACAAGATAAATCAAAATCATTAAGATTAGATGGAAATAATGTAGATATTGACCTTGAAATGGCCAATTTAGCTGCAAATCAAATACTATATAATGCTTTAGTTAGTCAAGCTAACTCAAGAATTGCTATGAGAAGAGCTGTTATAAATGGTAAATAAGGGGTGATAATATGAACAGTATTTTCGCAGGTATGAGAATAAGTGCTAGTGGCCTTGCCGCTGAAAGACTAAGAATGGATATAATATCTAATAATATAGCAAACATAGAAACAACAAGAACTGAAAATGGTGGGCCTTATAAAAGAAAAATAGTTACCTTTAAAGAAAATCTTGATAGACAAATAAACAACATATCAAATAAATCTGAATTAAAATTTAATGGTGTTAAAGTTGATAAAATAATTGAAGATAATTCACCTTTTAAAAAGGTATATAATCCTAACCATCCAGATGCTGACAATGATGGATATGTTTTGATGCCTAATGTAAATATTTTAAATGAGATGGTTGATCTTATAACTGCAACGCGTGCCTTTGAAGCAAATGTAACAGCGTTAAACTCACAAAAGCAAATGGCCTTAAAGGCATTAGAAATTGGAAAGTAGGTGATTTAATTGCCAATAGATAAGGTTAATTTTTTAATTGATAATAATTTTATTACAAAACCTTCAATCGAAAAAATAACAATATTGATTTTTCTAATTTAATTAAGGAAAAATTAGACAAGCTCAATGATAAACAAATAGAAGCTGAAAACAAAACAATTGAACTAATAAAGGGTGAAGCAAAGGATATACATGAAGTTATGCTAACAGTTGAAGAGGCAAGACTATCATTAGAATTAGCAGTTCAAATAAGAAATAAACTTGTAGAAGCTTATCAGGAATTAAATAGAATGCAGGTATAGTTAACATAAAGGAGTGCTAATGATGAACAAATTTCTTAATTTTTTAAAAGTGTAGGTGATAAATGGAAGAACTTATCAAAATCTAAAAAGTCTCAATTATTGTTATTCTATCCGGTTTAGTACTTTCAATTATAACTTATGCAATATATTCAAACAGAGTAGAATATGATGTTCTTTTTCAAATTTAGAACCTCAGGATTCATCTAAGGTAATCGAAAAATTAAAAACAGACAAAATTCAATATAAAATTGAAGGTAATTCTATTTTAGTTCCAAAGGACAAGGTTGAAGAACTAAGACTTTCAATATTTTCAGACACCAATTTGCCTTCAAATTTAAAGGGTTTTGAACTTTTTGATCAAAATAAATTTGGTGTTACTGATACAGAGGCTAAAATAATGTATCAAAGGGCCTTAGAAGGTGAACTTGCAAGGACTATCCAAGGCTTTGACGAAGTTGAGAAAGCACGAGTACACTTAGTTTTACCTGAAGATTCAGTTTTTACACGTGATGAAGAAAAGGCAAGAGCTTCTGTTACATTAAAACTTAAAGGTAATAGTAAATTAAGTACTGAACAAGTTAAAGCAATTATATCTCTTATATCAGCAAGTGTTAAAAACTTACCTAAGGAAAATGTTGAAATTATAGATAGTAATATGAATCTTCTTAGCGAAAATATATTTGAAAACGAACAAAATGGTGTATTAACTTCTACAAAACAGCAAGAATTTAAAAATCAATTTGAAAAAATCTTCAAAATGATGTTAAAAATATGTTAGAAAAAGTTTTTGGGAAAGATAAGGTAACTGTGAAAATAAATGCTGATTTAGATTTCGATTCAAGACAAATCTCAACTATAAAATATGACAAGGATTCTATAATCCGTAGTCAACATAAAATAAAAGAAAACACAAATGATTCTAACTCACAAGGTTCGGGTGGAAGTCCTATTGACAATAATATGTCTAATACAATACAAAATAATAATCAGTCATCAACTTCTAATAGAGAAGAAGAAATAACTAACTATGAAATTGGACAAACTGAGGAAAAAATTATAAAAGCCCCAGGAGAAATAAAAAGATTGACTGTGTCAGTTGTAATAGACGGAAATTTAGATGAACTTGAGAAACAATCAATAAGGAATATTGTTTCAGCAGCAACAGGTTTATCTGAAGAAAGAGGAGATGTAATAAATATTGAAGCATTAGCCTTTAATGATGATTATAAAAAGAAAGCTCAGGCAGATTTAGAAGAAATGAAAAAACAGGAAGAACTGGCTAAAAGAAAAGAACTTATATTATGATTGGAGAAGCAGTAGCAGGGCTTATAGTTTTACTGGCTATAGCACTAATTTATAGAAAGAAAAATAAGAAAAATACAGAACAAATTGAAACAAATCAAATTGATATGTTAATTGGTGATGTAATACAAAAACAACCAATAGCTTATGAACCTGTTCTTGAAGATAATGAACAAGAAATGAATTTAGAAAAAGAAATAAAGAACTATGCTTCTACAAAACCTGAACAGGTAGTTGAACTTGTTAAGACTTGGTTAGCAGAGGATGAGAGGTGATAATTATGGCAAAAGACAAGGATAAACTTACGGGAGTTCAAAAGCCGCCATACTGTTTATCACTTTAGGTCCTGATGCTTCAGCTCCAATATTAAAAAAATTACCAGAAAATGATATACAAAAATTACTTTTGAAATAGCAAATATGCAAAAAATAAAAAAGAATTACGCGAAGAAGTATTGCAAGAATTTGTGAATTTAAACAAGGCAAAGGACTATATTATAGAAGGTGGGTTTGATTATGCTAAAAATCTGTTAAGTAAAGCATTAGGCCCACAAAAGGCAATGGAAATTATTGAAAAGGTTTCAGAAATAACTCAACAATATAGACCTTTTTCAATTGCACGAAAAGCTGATGCACAACAGCTATTAAATGTAATAATAAATGAACATCCACAAACTATAGCATTAATATTATGTTATTTACAACCTGAAAAGGCAGCACAACTTTTATCTGGGCTTCCTGAGGAACTTCAAACTGATGTTGCTAAAAGAATAGCAACAATGAGCAATACTTCTCCTTTAGTCATAGAAGAAGTTGAAGATATACTTGAAAAAAGCTTTCAAATGTTGTACGTTCAGATTATGCAACCATTGGTGGTGTTCAAACGTTGGTTGATATATTAAACAATGTTGATAGAAGTACTGAAAAATCAATTATAGAAGAACTAGATAGATATCAACCAGAACTTGCAGAAAAAATTAGAGATAGTATGTTTGTATTTGAAGATATTATTACA
Source organism: Caloramator sp. mosi_1 (assembly GCF_028622835.1). GTDB lineage: Bacteria > Bacillota > Clostridia > Clostridiales > Caloramatoraceae > Thermobrachium. The sequence continues at coordinate 2,295,229 of NZ_CP117677.1, forward strand.
CTTGATAATGCATCTATACAAAGAATATTAAGAGAAGTTGATATGAAGGTACTTGCACTTGCTCTTAAAGGATGCTCTGAAGATGTTTCTAATATTATTTATAGTAATATGTCTAAACGTGCTGCTCAAACATTAAAGGAAGATTTAGAGTTTATGGGACCTGTTAGACTGATAGATGTGGAAAAGGCACAGCAACAAATTGTTTCTATTATACGTAGGTTAGATGAAGCAGGAGAAATTGTTATGTCAAGGGGTGGTGATGATGCAATTATCGTATAATGTTATAAAAAGAACAGCTATAAACGATAAGGTAGTTTTGCCACCACCTTCGATAGATAAGTTTATTGATACAGCAGTTATTAAAAATAATGACGAAATAAAAATTGATGAAATAGTTGAAAATATAAAAAACAAGCTATATTTGAAGCAAAAAAATTATAAGTGATGCTAATAAAAGTGCTTTAGAAATAATAGAAAACGCAAAGAAAGATTCAGAAAAAATATTAGAAGATGCAAAAAAATAGGATATGATGAAGGTTTTAATAAAGGTTACAATGACGGTTATAATAATGCTATTTTAGAAGCAAAAAGGAAACTAACAAAATTATCGAAGAAGCTAATAATTATACAAATAATGTCTATAACGAAGTTAATAGTTATATTGAAAAAGCAAAGGATGATATTATTAATTTAGCTTTAGAAATCGCAAGAGAAATAATAAAAACGGAATTATCAATAAACCGTGAAGCTATTATTAATAGTGCACAAAAAGTACTTTCAAACGTAAAACAAAAAATAATATTATATTAAAGACTTCTCCAAATGATTACAAAACTTTAAAATCAAGACAGCAAGAGCTTGAACAATTTATTGATTCTAATAGTTCTCTGATGATATTAGCAGATACTGAATTAGAAAATGGTGATATTTATATTGAAACAAATAGTGGTATTATTGATGCAACTATCAATACACAATTAAAAACTATAGCAAATAAAATGCTAAAGGAATGATATCTATGTTTCAAATAGACTATTATAAACTATCACAAAAATTAAAGGTATTGAAACAATAAAATATATTGGTAAAGTAAAAAAGTAGTAGGACTTACGATTGAAGTTGAAGGAATTAATGCCTTTGTAGGTGAGTTATGTGCTATAAAATTACCAACTGGTAGAGAATTGCAGGCTGAAGTTGTTGGTTTTACCGATAATGGTATTTTATTAATGCCTTTAGGAGATCTTACAGGTGTTTCTACAGGATCCTTAGTCTTTCCAACTGGTAACCAATTAAAGGTACCAGTTGGAAAGGAATTGCTTGGTAAAATACTTGATGGATTAGGAAGACCTCTCGATGGTTCAAATATAAAATGCGAAGCAATGTATAATTTGGACTCTGATCCTCCAAATCCTTTACAAAGAAAAAGAATTACTGATATTATACCAACTGGAGTCAAAGCTATTGATGGTTTTTTAACCTGCGGTATAGGACAAAGAATTGGTATTTTTGCTGGTTCAGGTGTTGGTAAGAGTACTCTTTTGGGTATGATTGCTAAATATAGTGAAGCTGATGTTAATGTTATTGGTCTAATAGGTGAACGTGGTAGAGAAGTTAAGGAATTTATTGAGAAGGATCTTGGAGAAGAAGGGTTAAAAAATCAGTAATTGTTGTTGCAACCTCAGATCAACCTCCTTTACTAAGATTAAAGGGGGCATTTACAGCAACAGCAATAGCTGAATATTTCAGAGATCAAGGACTAAATGTTATGCTGATGATGGATTCTGTTACTCGTTTTGCTATGGCACAGCGTGAAGTGGGTTTGACTATAGGTGAACCCCTACTACAAAAGGCTATACACCTTCTGTATTTGCAATGTTACCAAGATTATTAGAACGTTCAGGAAATTCAAATAAAGGTTCAATTACAGCCTTTTATACAGTCTTAGTTGATGGCGATGACTTTAATGAACCAATTGCAGACGCTGTTAGAGGTATATTAGATGGACATATAGTTTTATCAAGAAAATTAGCTTCTATGAATCATTTTCCAGCAATTGATGTATTATCAAGTATATCAAGACTAATGCCTCAAATAACAGATGAAAATCACTATTTAAAGGCTGGTGAACTTAGGGACCTACTGGCTATTTATAAAGAGTCTGAAGATTTAATAAATGTCGGTGCATATCAAAAGGGTAGTAACGGTAAAATCGATAAAGCTATAGCTTTAAATGAAAAAATAAATAAATTTTTGAAACAAAAGATGAATGAACACTATACATTTGATAAAATATTACAAATGTTAACTTCAATAAATTAATAGGTGGTCATTGTTATGAACTATAAATTTAGGTTAGAAAAGCTACTGGATTTAAAAATTAAAGCCGAAGATTCGCTAAAAGTTCAAATGTCTGAATGTTTAAATAAAATTAAAGCAAAAAAGGAACAAATACAAATCATTAAAGATAAAATTACATTTAGTAAAAATAATACTTTTAATTCTTGCTATAGTTATGATTTAAAAAATTATATAAGCTATATTAACTTATTGGAAAGTAAATTAATTGAAGAACAAAATAAATTAAATATCCTCGAACAAGAACTTGAAAACATAAAAGAACAATTAATGAATGCTACTAAAGAAAGAAAGGTTTTAGAGAATCTTAAAGAAAAATCTTATGATGAATTTTTATTTGAGATACGTAAAAGTGAAAATAAGGTTATAGATGAAATGGCAATAATAAATTACTTTAAAAAGAATGGGGAATTATATGAAGATAGATAAACAACAATTCACTACCCCAAGTATAACTACTATTGATAGTTTAAGCTTAAATGGAAACGAAACAGAAAGTTTCAGTGATATTTTTATTAGTTTCTGTAATAATGTAGAACTTAATAATGATACTAACAATTCTGATGATTCATTCTCAGATAAACTAAAAAAACTATTTAATTTATTAGATAAGAATAATTTTTTAAATGGTAGCCAAATAGAAATTAATCAAAACCAAATAAACCATAAAAAAATTGACTATGTAAAAATCAAAAATTAGTTGACGAAATATATTCAATACTTACTGGAAGCTCTTCAACTAGTGAAATAATAAATAAACTAGATAAATATAAATTAGTTTTATGTGAAGATAATGAGGAATTAAAAACTAATATAAATTATTCTGAATTAGAATTTAAGTTATCTCAAATATTAAGCTTTGTTCAGCATCAGACATACAATTTTCAAAATTTTACTGTTCAAGAAGAAAACAAATTAAACGAAAATAATTCAAACAATCAATATAATTTAAATAATGTTAATAATACTAATGTAGAATTTGTATATCCTGAAAAGCAATTAAAAGATTTTAAAAATCAATCAATAGATAATTTTAAAATTCAACAATTTAATATAGAAACTATAGAACAAATAGATAATAGATTTATAAATATAAATAAAGTCAAACAATTAATTAATAATATAATTAAAAACGAGGAAATTGACCCCTTAAAACAAAATATCGAAACAATTATACCAAGATATACTTTTAAAACACAGCATAGTTTCTCTATAAAACAATTAACTACACTTGATGAATTAGAAGAATAAAATAATAGAGGTGGTATTATGGAAGAACAAAAAATTATTATACATTTAAAGAGGTATGTCAACTAACAGGATATAAAGATTCTGTTATACGCTATTATGAAAAGAATTTGAGCTAAATATTCAGAGAGACTCGAAGGGTAGAAGAATATTTACTCAAAATGACTTAAACTTATTGCTGCAAATAAAAAACCTGCAAGAAAAAGGATTAACTAATGGCCAAATAAAAAGATACTAATTAATCAAGAGGCAGCAATAACTTCAATTGACTCAACATTTGTATTAACCGAGAATAATCTAATTGAAAATAGTCAAGACAAAATAAAATTGATTGAAGAAAAATTAAATGCAATTAATAATAAATTAGAAGAAATTGATAAGAACGTATTTAGTAAAGAGCGTGATATACTAATTAGTGAAAATATGAAATTAAAAATGGAATTAAAACAAAAGTGTTATGAGATTATAGAACTTAAAGAAAAACTAAAATACGAAAAACAAACAAAAAAGGTATTATAAGTAAAATTTTTAGAAGATAGGTGACAAAATGCAAATCGAATCCATTAATTTATTTAAATTAATTAAAGAAAATAAAATGAAAGAATTTATGAAAATCAAAAAGTATTTGGTTTATCTATATTAGATTTCATTTTTAATAGTTCATACTTTATTTTAAATAATAAAATTGAAGGAATTAATATAGACACTAAATACTACATTTATGTTAAAGATACAACACTGTCTATTAATGAAATAATAGATAGTGTAATTAAAAATAAAAAGTTTCATTTAGAAATAAAATATGTAAATAGTAACATTTATAATGAAAACAATTCAAATAAATATATAATTCAAAAAACTACAAAACAATGGAACTACTTTTAAATAATTTTTTTAATTTAAAACCACAATATGAATACCACGATATTATTGTAGCAACAATAGATGTATCTAAAAATATGAGTTTAAGAATTGACATCCAAAATTCAATATTCAATTCTACAGATAAAAAAGAAAACCCATCGATAAAAACTACTTAAATAGAGAAATAAGTAGTAGTTATTTTTTAAAAGACTATTGCTATGTATTATATAAAAACCATATGCCTATAGGTTATGGTCAAATAATTAAAGATAGATCTCTTTATTATTTAGTTAATTTCGGTATAATTGAAGAATTTAGAGGTATGGGTTTTGGATATATATTCCTTAATTATATTCTTAATGATATAAAGGGAAAAAATAAAATCAAAAATTACATCTGAATGTTGATAATAATAATATTTCAGCAATAAATTTATATAAAAAATTTGGTTTTGTTGAAAAAGATAATACTATAATAATAAAAAGCATATAGAGGAACTAAAGCCCTCTATATGCTTTTATAGCTTCATTTATAATATTCATAGCTTTCTTTAGATCATCACAATTTATACAATATGAAATTCTAATTTCATTTTTTCCGAGTCCCTCTGTAGCATAAAATCCTGCTGCAGGTGCAACCATAACTGTCTCACCATTTAAGTTAAAATAAGTTAAAATCAGTTAATAACCATTTTGAAAAATGTTCTGCATCATCTATTGGCAATTTTGCTATTACATAAAAGGCTCCTTTAGGTTTTTCGCAAACAACTCCTTCAATATTTGATAGACCTTCAAACACAACATCTCTTCTTTTTGATACTCTTTTTAACCTCCTCAAAATAGCTTTTATCTGTATTTATTAAATTTGCAGCTCCAATTTGTTCAATTGTAGGAACACATAATCTTGATTGACACAACTTAAGTACGTTTTTAATTAACATTTTATTTTTACTTGCAATTAATCCTATCCTTGCTCCACAAGCACTATATCGTTTAGAAATACTATCAATCAGTATCACTCTATCTAATATTTCTTTAATATGCATAAAGCTTGTATATTTTAAATTATCATATACAAATTCTCTGTATACTTCATCTGCGATAATATATAAATTATTTGCTTTTGCAATATCTGCAATCATCCTTATTTCTTCTTCTGTATACACAACACCTGTTGGATTTCCTGGATTAGATAATAATATTGCTTTAGTTTTATTATCAATTAATTTTTCAATTTCTTTTCTTTCTGGTAAATGAAATCCGTTTTCTGCATAGGTTAAAAAAGGTTTAACATTAACCCCTGCAACTTCTGCAAAGCCATTATAATTTGTATAAAATGGTTCAGGTATAATTATATTGTCTCCAACATCACAAACTGCAAGTAATGCAAATAATATAGCTTCACTTCCTCCATTTGTAATCATTATCTCATCTTTTTCAAAATCTATATCCCATTCCAAATAATACTTTATAAAACTTTGAATGAGGTTATCTATACCTTGAGATGATGTATACTTAAGCACTGGTTCATTATATGATTTAATTGCCTCATAAAACTCATCTGGAGTTTTTATGTCTGGTTGTCCAATATTAAGATGATATACTTTAATTCCTTTTGATTTAGCCTCTTCTGCATAACAAGCTAATTTTCTAATAGGCGATTCTTGCATATTTAATATTCTTGTAGATAAATGCATCAGTATTACCCCCTCACAATATTTTACACTTATATATTACCATTATATATTCAAAAATAAACAATTGTTATAATTTTCTCATAATTATACTGTGAATATTTGCATAATATCCTACACCACTATTATGAATAGTTTCGTGATTAAAATATTTTCTATCCTCCAACGTATATGGTATTTTCCCCTTTAAAGAATCATCTTTGTTTTTGCATTGTACATACAATCACCCCTTTTTATTATTATTTCTATATTGTATAAAATTTATTTATATTAAATTTATTTATGTTTATATGTTTTTTATCGAATTTTGTAGTATAATATATATTTGCAAAATATTATTATTGATAAGGAAGGTTGGTACATATGAATAATAAAAAATATCTCATAGAAACTTGGGGTTGCCAAATGAACGAAGAAGATTCGGAAAAAATAGCAGGTATGCTAAAAGAATTAGGATATAGTAGTGCTACAACTCGTGAAGATGCTGATGTTATTATCTTCAATACTTGTGCTGTTAGAGAAAACGCAGAATTAAAAGTATACGGTAATATAGGACATTTAAAAGCATTAAAATCAAAAATCCTGATCTGATAATATGCATTGGTGGATGTATGATGCAGCAAAAAGGTATGCCTGAAGAAATAAAAAGAAATATCCTTATGTTGATATAATATTTGGTACACATAATATTCATAGGCTTCCTGAATTAATTAATAATGTGAAACAGGGTAATACAAATATAATAGAAGTCTGGGAACAAGAAGGTCAAATAATTGAAGGTCTTCCTGTTGAAAGAAAAAGTGATATTAAAGCATTTGTAACTATAATGCACGGATGTAATAATTTCTGTACCTACTGTATAGTACCTTATACACGAGGAAGAGAAAGAAGTAGAAAACCAGAAGCCATAATAGAAGAAATAAAAGATTTAGCTTCAAAGGGATATAAAGAAATAACTTTACTTGGTCAAAATGTTAATTCCTATGGAAAAGACCTTGATGATATGAGTTTTGCTAAACTTTTAAGAATGGTTAATGACATTGAAGGAATAGAGAGAATACGTTTTACTACATCTCATCCAAAGGATTTAACAGAAGATGTAATACTTGCAATTAAAGAATGTAATAAACTTTGTGAGCATATTCATTTACCTGTTCAGTCAGGAAGTACTAGAATATTAAGTAAAATGAATAGAAAATATACTAAAGAACAGTACTTAGAATTAGTGGATTTAATTAGAAAACACATTCCTGATGTAGCAATAACTACTGATATAATAGTTGGTTTTCCTGGAGAAACAGAGGAAGACTTTTTAGAAACTCTTGATTTAGTTAAAAAGGTACAATATGATTCAGCATTTACTTTTATTTATTCAATTAGAAAAGGAACACCTGCAGCAGAATACCAAGATCAAGTACCAGAGGATATAAAACACGATAGATTCAATAGATTAATTGAGGTAGTAAACAAAATAATAGAAGAAAAAATGCTTTATATAAAGATAAAGTAGTTGAAGTTCTTGTTGAAGAGGTAAGTAAAACTGACGAAACTAAGCTAACTGGAAGAACAAGAACTGGAAAATTAGTTCATTTTGAATCACAGGATACAAACTTGATCGGCAAACTTGTTAATGTAAAAATTACCGAGCCAAGAAACTTTATTCTTATTGGAGAATTTATTGAAGTAATAAGATAACGGCATATTAGTCTATGGCTATATGCCATTTTTTAAGGAGGTATGTATTTTGGGATTAACTCCAATGATGCAACAGTATTTAGAAATTAAACAATCCTGTAAAGATTGTATATTATTTTTTCGATTAGGCGACTTTTATGAAATGTTTTTGAAGATGCAAAAATAGTATCTAAAGAATTAGAACTCACTTTAACAGGCCGTGATTGTGGATTAGAAGAAAGAGCACCAATGTGTGGAGTTCCTTATCATTCTGCTGAAAATTACATATCAAGACTAATAGAAAAAGGATATAAAGTTGCAATATGTGAGCAAGTTGAAGATCCTAATGAAGCAAAGGGAATAGTTAGAAGAGAAATTGTTAAAATTGTTACACCTGGTACATTATTAGAAGGCAATTTATTGGAAGATGATAAAAACAACTTTATTGCTTGTATAAAAAAGAAAGTAATGGATTTAGTATATCAGTGTGTGATGTGTCAACAGGTGACTTCTTTGTTACATCGATGGAAAACAGCAATACTTACATCTTAATTGATGAATTATTTAAATATAAACCATCAGAAATACTAATTATTGAAACAAAGAACAATGATCTATTAATAAATTCAATTAAAGAAAAATTTAATTGCCTAATAGAAGTAGTTGATGATAACTCAGATTTCATTAATCTTAAAAATCATTTTAAAAATAAAATAGATATACTAAACGAATTGGAATTACATACAAGTTCAAAACTTTTTGACTATCTAAAAAGTACACAAAAATCAGTATTAGGTAATATTAATGATATAATTAAATATCAAATAAGCAATTATATGTTACTCGATACTAATACTAGGAGAAATTTAGAGTTAACAGAAACTATTATAAATAAAACTAAAAAAGGATCTCTTTTCTGGATATTAGATAAAACTCAAACATCAATGGGGGCAAGAAATCTTAGAAGATGGATTGAAGCACCACTTACTGATATAAATGAAATAACAAAAGACTTGATGCAGTAGAAGAATTTATAAATAATATCTACTATTTAGATGTTTTAAGAGAATCTTTAAAAAGATCTATGATATAGAACGCCTTGTTTCAAAAATTGTATATGGTTCAGCAAATGCTCGTGATCTTGTTTCATTGAAAAATTCAATATCTGAATTACCTAATATAAAAACAACTCTACAACATTTTAAATCAAAACTAATTAGAGATATATATAATAATTTTGACATATTAGAGGATATTTATAATTTAATTGATGCATCTATCGAAGATAATCCACCTGTTAGCGTTAAAGACGGAAATATAATAAAAAAGGTTTCAATAAAGATGTTGATAAGTATAGGGAAGCTTCTACAGAGGGTAAAAATTGGATAGCAGAATTAGAACAAAAAGAAAAAGAAGCTACTGGTATTAAATCGTTAAAAGTAGGATTTAATAAAGTATTTGGTTATTATATAGAAGTAACAAAAGCTAATCTATCAAATATACCAGAAGATAGATATATTAGAAAACAAACCTTAGCAAATGCTGAAAGATTTATAACACCAGAATTAAAAGATATTGAAAATACCATATTAAATGCTGAAGATAATTTACTTAAATTAGAATACGAGATTTTTGTAGATATCAGAAACAAAATATCTAATCAATCTAATAGAATTCAAAAAGTTGCTAAACTATTAGCTATTCTTGATACTATTCAATCCTTTGCAAAAGTATCAATAGAGAACAATTATTTTAAGCCAACTATTAATAATAATGGAATTATATCTTTAAAAGAAGCAAGACACCCAGTTATAGAAAAAATGATTAATGAACCCTTTGTGCCAAATGATTGTTTTATTGATAAAAATGAGAATATGATTTTAATAATAACTGGTCCGAATATGGCAGGAAAATCAACTTTTATGAGACAAGTAGCAATTATAAGTTTAATGGCACAAATCGGTTGTTTTGTTCCAGCTAAAAATGCAAATATATCTCTTGTTGATAAAATTTTTACCCGTATTGGTGCATCAGACGATATTTCATCAGGAAAAAGTACCTTTATGGTAGAAATGAGTGAAGTATCCTATATATTAAAAAATGCAACTTCTGATAGCTTATTAATTTTAGATGAGGTAGGAAGAGGAACAAGTACCTTTGATGGATTAAGTATTGCTTGGTCTGTAGTTGAATATTTAGCAAATAAAATTAAAGCAAAAACACTCTTTGCAACACATTATCACGAACTTACTGAATTAGAAGAAAAATATAGATGTATAAAAACTATTCAATCGAAGTAAAAGAATTCAACAATAAAGTAATTTTTCTTCACAAAATTAGACGAGGTAAAGTGGACCAAAGTTATGGAATTGAAGTGGCAAAACTTGCTGGTTTACCTGATGAAGTAATCTTAAAAGCTAAAGAAATCCTATCTCAATTAGAAGGTTCTAAAGAAAATACAATAAATAAAACAACTTACAAAAATATTCAAAAAAAGGAATATGAAAAAGAAGTTGCAGCAGAAAAGTTAGATCTAAATTTATTTAATTATAAAGAAAACGAAATTATAAATGAAATTAAAGAACTGGATATATTAAATATGACTCCTATGCAGGCCTTTAATTATATTTTTGATTTAGTAAACAGAGTAAAAAAATTAGGAGCTGATTAAATGGGTGAAATTAATATACTAAGCAATGAGCTAATAAATAAAATTGCTGCAGGCGAAGTAATTGAAAGACCAGCTTCAATAGTAAAAGAGTTGGTTGAAAATTCAATAGACGCTGGAGCTACTGAAATTATTGTTGAAGTGGAAAATGGAGGTATATCCGTTATAAGGGTATCTGATAATGGTAAAGGTATAAATGAAGATGATATAGAAAAGGCGTTTATGCGACACGCTACAAGTAAAATTAAAAATGAAAAGGACCTATTTAAAATAACTTCTCTTGGTTTTAGAGGTGAAGCTCTGGCAAGTATTGCATCTATATCTAAAGTGGAGTTGATAACAAAAACAAAAAATCTGACATAGGTGTTAAAGCTTACTTAGAAAACGGTAACATAATATCTAAAGAGTTTTGTGGTAGCACTACTGGTACAATAATAACTGTAAAAGATATTTTTTACAATGTCCCTGCCAGGTTAAAATTTTTAAAATCTCCTTCAAGAGAACAAGCATATATTACTGAATTGATGCAAAATATGGCACTATCACACCCACAAATATCATTCAAATATATATCAAATAAAAAAATATATTTATCACAACTGGTGATGGCAATTTAAAAAATGTAATATATGTTATATATGGTAAGAATGTATTTGACAATTTAATTGAGGTCAATTCTTCAAAAGAAACAATAACTTTAAAAGGCTTTATTGGAAACAGCAAACTGGAGAAAAACAATCGAAACTATCAATCTATCTTTGTGAATGGTAGATTAGTTAAAAATAAGACCATTACTGCTGCAGTAGAAAATGCGTATAAATCTATGCTATCAATAAATAAATTTCCTCTATTTGTTTTAAACCTATTTATTAATCCTGAACTTATAGATGTTAATGTTCATCCAACAAAAGCAGAAATAAAGTTTTCTGATGAACAAAAATATTTAAGGAAGTATTCTCGATTATAAAAGATTCTCTTATAAGAAAAGAATTTATTCCATCATATAAGATTGAAAGCAATATAATAGATAAAAAGATAGTTTTATGTTAAACAATGACTATAAAATTAGTTTTGAAGAAAAAAATAGTATATTTAACGAAAATATTGATAATAATTATAATGTCCCAACATCTTCTACTTTTCAAACAGAAGATAATTATAAAAATATAAGTTTTAATTTAAACACATTAGATATATCAAAAACTCAAAAACAAATATAAATGAACATAATAATATATCTAATTTAAATACTATCTCTAACATCTTTGAACAAAACAATGAGGAAAATTTAAAAATAAATACATCATTTCCGTCAATCACAGTTGTAGGACAGTTACATTTTACTTATATAATTGCTGAATCATCAGATGGTTTTTATTTAATTGACCAACACGCAGCACACGAAAGAATTCTGTTCGAAAAATATTTAGATGAGTATAATACTGGAGATTTAAATAAACAAATTTTACTTACTCCAATTATTTTAGAATTTTCGCCAAGCGAAAAAGAAAAAATCTTTGATAATGAATTACTATTTAAAAAGTTAGGATTTGATTTTGAAGACTTTGGTGGGACATCAATATCTTTAAGAGCTGTTCCTAATATATTAAAAATAAAAAATTATAAACAGTTAATTGAAGAAATGTTATTAAATATAAACACTGAAACAAGTACTAATTCTATAGAAAAAATCATATATACTATGGCGTGTAAAAATGCAGTTAAAGCTGGTGATAAATTGAATCACCAAGAAATATTAAATTTGTTTAAAGAACTTAGTAAATGTAAAAACCCCTTTACTTGTCCGCATGGGAGACCAACTATGATAAAATTCGATTACATTGATTTAGAAAAAAGTTTAAAAGAATAATGTAGGTGATAAAATGAAAAATAAAAAGCAAATAATAATTATAGCTGGTCCTACCGCTTCAGGTAAAACAAATTTAGGAATTGAGCTAGCTAAAAAAATAAATGGTGAAATTGTATCAGCGGATTCAATGCAAATTTATAAATATATGGATATAGGTACTGCTAAACCAAGTGTAGAGGAAATGCAAGGTATTAAGCATCATCTTATTGATATTATATATCCAGATGAAGAATTCAGTGTTGCACTTTTTAAGCAATATGCTGATAATGCCATAGAACAGATATATTCTAAGGGTAAAATACCTATAGTTGTTGGTGGTACAGGTTTATATATAAATTCTCTTACATATAGTTTAAACTTTAGTGAAAGTGAACCTGATAAACAATATAGAGATTATCTTGATAATTTAGCTAAACAATATGGTGCAAAATATTTACACGATATGCTTAAAAATATAGACCCTGATGCAGCAAATAATATACACCCAAACAATATAAAAAGAGTTATAAGGGCATTAGAAGTATTTAAAAATACAGGCAAAAGAATATCAGAATATCAAAGTACTACAAAACAAAATGAACCTGATTATGAGTTTGCATACTTTTGTCTTGATATGCCAAGAAATGTATTGTATGATAGAATAAATAAAAGAGTAGATATAATGTTTGAAAAAGGATTGATAGGTGAAGTAGAAAAGCTTATAACCCTTGGATACACAAGAGAACTGCAATCAATGCAAGCGATTGGTTATAAAGAAGTTTTTGATTATTTAGATGGTAAACTTTCATTAGAAGAAGTAAAAAATATTATAAAACAAAATACAAGAAGATATGCTAAACGCCAATTAACTTGGTTTAGAAAAGATAATAGAATTTATTGGCTTGAAGTCTTTAACAAACAACTCGACGAAATACTCTCAAATATGTTAGGATATATAGAAGGAAAATTAAAACTATTATAGAATATATTAATTAAAATTATAATTGGAGGATGATGTTATGGCAAAAAGTGTTAATAACTTACAAGATGTATTCTTAAATAATGCTAGGAAGGGCAAGATCCCTGTATCAATTCATTTGGTTAATGGTTTTCAATTAAAGGGTTTAGTAAGAGGATTCGATAGTTTTACAATCATATTAGAATCAGAAGGTAAACAAATATTAGTATACAAACATTCTGTTACAACTGTTACACCAGCTAAACCTATATTATATAATCAAGATGAACTAAATAATAATGTAAATAAATAACAAAGCTTTAAAGGCTTTGTTATTTATTTATTATATATGTTTACATAATATTTTTTATGTTGAATATTTGAGTTTTTTTGAATAAATGATAGAATATCTATGTTTGAGAAGGGAGGATAACACTAATGATTGAAGAATTATACAAATTAAACGGAATAAAAAGAAGTTGTTGAATTGTCAACAAAAGCAGAAGAAATAATTACTCCAATATTTAAAGAATTAAATAAAATTAAGGAGTACAATCAATTAAAGGTATTAAATGCAATGCAAAAAGAAAAACTAAGCGATTCTCATTTCACTTACAGTACAGGATATGGATATGGAGATATAGGTAGAGATATAGTAGATAGAATATATGCAAATATCTTCAATACAGAAGATGCCATTGTAAGACCTCACATAGTTTCAGGAACACACGCAATTGCTGCAGCACTACAGGCTGTATTAAGGCCAGGAGATACTTTGATGTCCATTACTGGAACGCCCTACGATACATTACTAAAAGTTATAGGTATAAAAGGTAATGGTATGGGTTCCTTAAAGGAATATGGTATAAATTATAAACAAATTGATTTAAACGAAAGCTTTAAAATAAATTTAGAAAAAGTTAGAGAAGAAATTAAAAAGGATCATTCTATAAAAGTTATATCTATGCAGCGTTCTACAGGTTATGGATGGAGACCAGCTTTAACTATCGATGATATTGAATTAGCTATAAATGAAATTAAAAAAATCAAAGAGGATATAATTGTTTTTGTTGATAATTGTTATGGTGAATTTTTAGATACTAAAGAACCTACTGATGTAGGAGCAGATTTAGTTGCTGGATCATTAATCAAAAACATAGGTGGCGGAATTGCTCCAACAGGAGGATATGTTGTAGGTAAAAAGATTTAATAGAATTGGTTTCATACAGATTGACCGCACCAGGTCTTGGAAAAGATTGTGGTTCTACGTTTGGTGTTATAAGGCAAATATTACAAGGATTATTCTTAGCACCTCATATTACTATAGAAGCTTTAAAGGGAGCCATATTTTGTTCTAAACTTATGGAATTAGCTGGATTTGAAGTTTCTCCAAAATATAACGAAAAAGAAGCGATATAATTCAAGCTATTAAATTTAATGACGAAAAACTATTAATAAACTTCTGCAAAGGTATCCAAAAGGGCTCTCCTGTAGATTCATTTGTAGAATGCGAACCCTGGGATATGCCTGGATATTCAGATCCCGTTATTATGGCTGCTGGAGCTTTTATACAAGGATCTTCTATTGAATTGAGTGCTGATGCACCAATAAGACCACCATATATAGCATATGTTCAAGGTGGATTAACATATGAACATTCAAAAATAGGTATTATGAAGGCATTATCAAATATAATTTAAAGGCCAACCCATTGTTGGCCTTTTCCTATTTATATCTTCTAAATACACCTATTACTTTTCCAAGAATAGTACAATTGTCAACTATTATAGGACTCATATGTGTATTTTCTGGTTGTAATCTTATATACCCATCTTCTTTAAAAAATCTTTTAACAGTAGCAGAATCATCAATAAGTGCAACAACAATATCTCCATTTTTAGCAACTGGCTGCTTTTCCACAATAACAAAGTCACCATCTAATATACCTGCATCTATCATACTTTCCCCTTCAATTTTTAATAAAAATACATCTGTATTGTTATTAAAATAATTAAGTGGCAATGGAAAATAATCTTGTATATCTTCAAAAGCAAGTATAGGGTTTCCAGCAGATACACTACCAATGATAGGTGCCTTTATTATATTATCATTGTCTTCAAATATGTTTTCATTTAAAATTTCAATAGCTCTTGGTTTTGTAGGGTCACGTCTTATAAGACCCTTTTTTCTAATTTTTCAAGATGTGCATGTACCGTTGAAGTAGATTTTAATCCAACAGCTAATCCAATTTCTCTTACAGAAGGGGATAACCTCTTGTTGCAATTTCCTGTCTTATAAATTCTAAAATCTTTTGCTGTTTATCACTTAATCCGTTTATTATCATTTATTCTACACCCCTTAAACTTTGTCTTTATTTTATTATATCATTAAACTTAAAAAGTTTCAAACTGATGTTCGATATACTTGACAACGAACATATGTTTGGTTATAATAATTTACAGAACATATGTTTGGAGGGTGTTAATTATGAGAAAACTTTTAAAAACATTGCTATCTTTTACATTGTTCTTTTTAATAATTTCATTATCCATTTCTAAAGTTTCAAGTTATTACAAAAATAATAAACAAAACAAAATAACTACATACGAAGAAATCGTAGTAAATAAAGGTGATACATTATGGAAAATCTCCATCAAACACACACCTAAAGACAAAGATGTAAGAAAAACTATCTATGAAATAAGAAAAATTAACAATTTAAATGATTGCATCATATATCCTGGACAAGTTCTAAAAGTACCTATTGACAAATAGGTACTTTTAGATAAAAATATAGAATTAGGTTTTATATTTTATAAAAAGGAGACAGGGTATATGGCTAAAAAATGTATTATCGATAATAATAAAGATTGTACAAACTGTAACGAATGTAATATATGCGATTTAAACAAAAATAAAATTTGTAATAATTGTATGGAATGTCTCAGCATAAATAAATTTGACTATAAAGAAATAAGTATTGATGGGATAATTGACGCAGAAGATTATGATGACTATATTTATGATGAGGAAACAATAGAACAAGAGGATGATGAGATACTTCTAAAAGATAGTATATATATAGATGAAACAGAATGGAGTAGAGAGGAAGAGTGATTTTTACTCTTCCTCTTTTTCTACCTTTATATTAGATAAAGGATTAGCATTAACTGCCATTCTTAATTTTTCATCATCTATATGTGTATATATTTGTGTTGTTGAAACACTCTCGTGTCCTAATATTTGTTGTAGTGCTCTTATATCTACATTTCCATATTTATACATTAACGTTGCAGCAGTATGTCTTAATTTATGCGGAGTGTATTTTTCATTACCAAGACCTGCCTTTTCAATGTATTTTTTAACAAGTATTTCTACTGTTCTTTTATTTATCCTGGTTTTTCTTTCACTTAAGAACAAAGCCCTTTGATCCTTAGCATCCTTTGGCCTTACTTCTAAATATCTATTTATCGCATCTATACAAGCCTGATTTAGATAGACTGTTCTTTCCTTATTTCCTTTTCCTATAACAGTTAATATATCACCTTTAATTTTATCAATATCAATTCCAACTAATTCCGATAATCTTAATCCACAATTTAAAAACAACATTATCATTGCATAATCTCTTTCTTTATGTTTTCCTTCAATTACATTAATTAATTTTTTACTCTGTTCTAAAGTTAAATAAACAGGATGTCTTTTAGATATTTTGGGACTCTCAAGTTCCTTAGCTGGATTTTCATTTATTAATTTAACTTTGGTCTCAAGATAATTAAAAAACGCCCTTATGGCTGCAGTTTTTCTTGCTCTTGCATAACTACTATTTTGACGTTCTAAAGTTATGTAATTTATAAAAGAGTAGATATCATACAAGGTTATATTTCGTATAAATTCTATATTAATATCATTTATTTTTATTTCATCAACAGTCGTTTCATTAATCGAATTATTTTTAATAAATTTTACATACTTTAAGAATAATTTTAAATCAATTTTATATCCTAAAACTGTATTATAGGATTTAGCCTTAACATTAATTAGATATGCAAGAAAATCATTTAGAATTATTGGACATTCTTTATCGTAAATAGCTGCTAAATTCATTTCAACCCCCTCTGAAAACAATATAACATTTCGCTAAATATCAATTTAGCGAAATTGCTGTATGGTATTTAGAAAATTGGTATACTAAAATTTAATTAAAAATTATTGCTTTATTTTTTCATCTTCTTCTTTTTCCCAATGTCATTATAAATTCTTTCTGAATAAACAAATATAACAAAATAAATAATGCAAATAGAATTATCCTTAGCATAACATCACCTTAAATTGTTATTTTTATTATATGTACTTATTATAGCTTCAATTAAAGCAGATTTAAAACCTTTATTTTCTAAAGTTCTTATACCTTCAATGGTTGTACCTCCAGGCGAACACACCATATATTTCAAATCACTTGTATTTATTTCACCAGTTTTTAACATTTCTGCTGTACCAATTATAGTATCACAAATGACATTCAATGCTTCTTTATGCGGTATCCCTATATATACACCTGCATCAACAAATGCTTCAATAAATTCTGATATAAAAGCAGGGCTACTTCCAGACAACGTTGAATATTTATTTATATCTTTCTCATCAACCTCTACGACCTTACCAATAGAGTTTAAAAGATCAATAATTTGCTTTTTTCTAAATCTAATATGTTTAAAAACGTTGCTGCAGTAATACCTTCATTAACCAATGCTGCAACATTAGGCATAATTCTTACTATTTTATCATAACCTGTATTTTTCTTTATTTCATCTATTGTTATTCCAGCTGCCATCGAAATCAAAACCTTATTACAATAATAATTTTCTTTTATTACACCATAAATATCTTTATAAACATTAGGTTTAACAGCCAAAAATATATATTGTGATTTTTCAATTATTTCATCACAGTTTTTACATATATTAACTCCAAACGTTTTATTAGCATTTTCAAGTTTATTTTTATCAATATCATAAATATAAATTTTATTGGTATTATATATTCCCTTATTAATTATACCTTTTATAATAGCGGTAGCCATATTACCAAAACCAATAAAACCTATCATAAATACCACCTCCATCTAAAAAACTTTCTTATTTAATTATAATCAAAAGGAAAACAAATTAAAAGAAATAAAAAAGCGACTTTTAACGTCGCTTTACACAGTTATTTCAGCCTCTATTTGTTCTATATCCTTATATTTATTAATAATTGGTTCAACTACATCATTAATAAATTCCTCTACCTGTTCCTTAGAACGACCTATATAATTCTTTTCATTCATTATATCATTTAAATCATCATCAACTAACTCAAATACTGGATCGCTAACAATTCTATTCAACAAATCATTTTCTCCTCCAAAAACCTTTATATTTTTAGCAGCTTCCATTGAATGCACCCTTATCCTTTCGTGTAGCTCTTGTCTATCGCCACCTTTTTTACACATTCCATCAGAATATTTTCTGTAGCCATAAATGGCAATTCCTCTCTTACTCTTTTTAAAATAATTTTTTCATTAACCACTAATCCAGAAGTAATATTTATATATAAATTCAATATCCCATCTACTGCTAAAAGGACTCTGCTAAAACCAATCTTCTATTTGCCGAATCATCTAACGTCCTCTCAAACCATTGTGTAGAAGCTGTAATATCAGCATTAGTTGAATTTACTATTACATATCTTGCTAGTGCTGATATTCTTTCTGATCTCATAGGATTCCTTTTATAAGGCATTGCAGAAGAACCTATCTGACTTTTTCAAAAGGCTCTTCAATTTCTTTAAAACTTTGAAGTATACGAATATCATTACTAAATTTGTAAGCACTTTGAGCTATACTTGATAATACATTTAAAACTAATGTATCTTGTTTTCTAGGATAAGTTTGACCAGTAACCCTAAAGTACTTGTTTTCAAAACCTAAAATATTACACACCATCTCATCAAGTTGCTTTACTTTATTATGATCACCATTAAATAATTTAAGAAAGCTTGCCTGTGTTCCTGTAGTACCTTTAACACCCAGTAACTTTAAATTTTCAATACAATATTCAAGTTGTTCTAAATCCATAAGCAAATCCTGCAGCCATAAACAAGCTCTTTTCCCAACTGTAGAAAGCTGTGCAGGTTGTAAATGTGTGTATGATAGCGTCGGTAAATCTTTATATTTCAACGCAAATTCCTTTAAATTTTTAATGCAAGATATTAATTTCTTTCTTAAAAGTTCTAACGATTCTTTTATTATAATAACATCTGTGTTATCACCTATATAACAACTTGTTGCACCTAAGTGTATAATTGGTTTTGCTTTTGGGCATTGTTCTCCATATGCATATACATGTGACATAACATCGTGTCTTGTTTCTCTTTCCTTTTGTTCAGCTACTTCATAATTAATGTTTTCAATATTTGCCTTTAATTCATCTATTTGTTCTTGTGTAATAGAAAGACCTAATTCTTTTTCAGCCTGAGCTAATGCAACCCATAATTTTCTCCAAGTTTTAAATTTCTTTTCATCCGAAAATAAATAGGACATCTCTTTACTTGCATATCTTTTTGTCAAAGGACTAATATACAAACATCTATCGTCCATATCATTCGCCTCCTAACGAAAATTTTAATTTATATATATATTTTGTTTCGTATTTATATTATAACATAATTAACAAAATATAAAAAGTAGGAGTATTTCTCCTACTTTAGTTTTTGAACAAAAGTTTCAATTCTATCTATGTTAAATAATACAATAAAATCTAAGGATCTTTATATAGTTACAATTTTTCATTTATTTTTTAAACAAAAATAAAAAGGAGAGTTAGACTCTCCTTTTAAAAAATTATCTTGGTTGAATTATAAATTTTATTGCCGTTCTCTCTTCACCATCAATATTCACATCAGTAAATGCAGGTATACAAATCAAATCAATTCCACTTGGTGCAACAAACCCTCTTGCGATTGCAACAGCCTTAATTGCTTGATTAATAGCTCCTGCACCAATTGCCTGCATTTCAGCAATTCCCTTTTCCCTAACAACACCTGCTAAAGCACCTGCTACAGAATTTGGATTTGATTTTGCTGAAACCTTTAATACTTCCATTTTTGTACCTCCTTAATGTTGCATATTATTGTTCTAATATTCTATATTCTACACGCAAATAAAAATTCCTTCTTAAATTTACAGGCTCTTTGTCAATAGTTGGGGCGGGCATTAGATTAGAATGCCTGTCCTTTCTTATTTGATAATGATTTTAGCAAGATAGATAGGATGAGGGGAGTTTACCCTTAAAAAATTGCACGACAAAAAGACCAACGATAGTTGGATTTCCTAAAATACAATATTTAACAGATTATTTATTACAACAATGAAGAATTCTATTCCTGAATCTATCAAAATTTCTATAGCCGAAGGCTATTCTTTTAATAACTTTGATTTTATTATTAAATCCTTCTATACAAGCATTTGTATAAGGAATATCAAAAGAATTACAAATCTCATTAAAATATCTGATATAGGTATTTGCACATCTTTTCAATTCATTGATACCACTATTTTGTGCAAGTTTAATCCAATCTTTTAAGAGGACACGAGCTTCGTTAGAAGAAGGTGAAGCATCAATAATACTCAATAACTTTTCCTTTAAAGTGTGGGCAATTGCTAATTCACTATTATAAGAAAACATAACTTGTAAAGCTAACTTTGAATCTGTATCAAGTAAGCCATATCTTTTTAAAATAAGCTTTTTACTTCTTTTAAAGTATTTTCTTAATTTAATTGATAGTTCTCTTTGGATACGTTTTCTTACCGCTTCTACTGCCCATATGACTTGTCTAATATAGTGAAATTTATCTATAACAATTACAGCATTTTTGAAATAAGTTTTAGCTAAATCAATATAGGGTTGCCACATATCACAAATAAAGTGTGTAACGCTATCGCGATTTTTAATTTTTCTAAAATAATCTATAAGAATATGCTCTTTTCTATCTTTAATAATGTCTAGTATTTTATGATTAACAGGATCGACTATTGCACAATGATATTTAGAACCACCAGAGTTACCTTTAAATTCATCTATAGATATTATTTTAGGTAAATTAGTAGGAGAAGAGTAAGATACATTATCAAAAATACGTTTTATAGTATCGATAGATAGATTAGTTTTTCTAGCAACTGATGTCATACTATATTCATTAGATAATTCATAAATTACAAACATAGCTAATCTATTAGTTATTCTATGATAACGAGGTAAAAATTCTATATGTTCATAAAATTTTTTGCCGCAGGCATTACAACGATATCTACGTTTTTTAAGAATGATAAAAGTATGTTTAAAGAATAAGGGTATGTCTTTAATACGCTGAATTCTATAATCGTGAACTCTTGTAACTTTGGAATTACAATTAGGGCAAGTACAAATTTTTTCTTAGTTTCTAAGTATATCTCAATGTACGTGTCATTATGAATAATCTTTTTATAATAACATCTTTAAAACCTAATAAATTTTTGATAGAATTATTAGTGTGCACTTGATGGATGCCTCCTTTCAGGTAAGGTTTTTGTTTGGTTATTTTAATTTTACCAGGTGTCTAATCAGGTGCACATATTTTTTGTAAAAAATATGCTGGGTCTACGCCCCAACATTTATTATAGAACCATTAAATATCCTCGAACAAGAACTTGAAAACATAAAAGAACAATTAATGAATGCTACTAAAGAAAGAAAGGTTTTAGAGAATCTTAAAGAAAAATCTTATGATGAATTTTTATTTGAGATACGTAAAAGTGAAAATAAGGTTATAGATGAAATGGCAATAATAAATTACTTTAAAAAGAATGGGGAATTATATGAAGATAGATAAACAACAATTCACTACCCCAAGTATAACTACTATTGATAGTTTAAGCTTAAATGGAAACGAAACAGAAAGTTTCAGTGATATTTTTATTAGTTTCTGTAATAATGTAGAACTTAATAATGATACTAACAATTCTGATGATTCATTCTCAGATAAACTAAAAAAACTATTTAATTTATTAGATAAGAATAATTTTTTAAATGGTAGCCAAATAGAAATTAATCAAAACCAAATAAACCATAAAAAAATTGACTATGTAAAAATCAAAAAATTAGTTGACGAAATATATTCAATACTTACTGGAAGCTCTTCAACTAGTGAAATAATAAATAAACTAGATAAATATAAATTAGTTTTATGTGAAGATAATGAGGAATTAAAAACTAATATAAATTATTCTGAATTAGAATTTAAGTTATCTCAAATATTAAGCTTTGTTCAGCATCAGACATACAATTTTCAAAATTTTACTGTTCAAGAAGAAAACAAATTAAACGAAAATAATTCAAACAATCAATATAATTTAAATAATGTTAATAATACTAATGTAGAATTTGTATATCCTGAAAAGCAATTAAAAGATTTTAAAAATCAATCAATAGATAATTTTAAAATTCAACAATTTAATATAGAAACTATAGAACAAATAGATAATAGATTTATAAATATAAATAAAGTCAAACAATTAATTAATAATATAATTAAAAACGAGGAAATTGACCCCTTAAAACAAAATATCGAAACAATTATACCAAGATATACTTTTAAAACACAGCATAGTTTCTCTATAAAACAATTAACTACACTTGATGAATTAATTGAAAATATTGATTCCTTAAAAAATATGATGAATCATATCTATCTTTAAAAGATTTATCTACTACAGATAAATATGTATTAAATAATAATCAATCTAATGCTATAAATTTAGAAAATAAAAACATTATTGAATCTAACATATTTTACAAAGTTGATAAAATAAATGAAATAGTCAATATTGTTGCAAGTAAAATAAAAAATATAAATAAGGAAAATATATACGAATTAAAGATAAATCTAAAACCAAAGGAATTAGGAGAAATAACCATAAAAATATCATATAACAATGGAAATATCAATGGCTTAATCGTTTCAACTAACAAAGAAGTGGCCAACCTGTTGAAGGAAAACATAGATTTTTTAAAGAACAATTATTAAGCTCCAATGATAATTACAAAGAAATAAACCTAAATGTTAAAGCAGATAGTGAGAATGATAGCTACAGTAAACAAAGTAGGGAGCAAAAACAAAGAAAGAAAAGCAAAAACATTGATTTTGTAGTACAGGAAGAATAAAAGGTGGTGCCTTATGGAAATTAATAAAATCTCAACTAATTCAGATTTAAATTTAAGAAATAAAAATTCAATATTAGATAAAAATGCTTTTTAAAAATCTTAACTGTACAACTTTCTAATCAAGACCCTCTAAATGCAAAGGATAATACAGAATATGTAGCACAGATGGCTCAATTTTCAGCATTAGAACAAATGCAAAATCTTAATAGCACAATGGAAAAAATGTATGTTTCACAAAGATTTAATCAAGCTATTAATATAATAGGCAAAGAAGTTGAAATTTTAGAAAATAATGAAGTTAAAAAAGTGCTTGTAGAATCAGTAAAAATGATAGGTTACGATATCTATTTAATATCGAATGAAAAAGATATAATATTGATGACGTTATTAGTATCAATATACCTTCTTTAAATGAAAATCAAATATATGAAAATTTAAAATAAGTGGGAGGAGATACAAATGTTAAGATCTTTATCAACAGGGGTAAGTGGAATGAAATCAAATCAAGTTAAAATGGATGTTATAGGTAACAATATAGCAAATGTCAATACTATTGCATTTAAATCAAGTAGAGTTACTTTTAAAGATATGCTAAGTCAAACTCTGCAAGGAGCCAATGAACCTACCGACAAGTTTGGTGGTTCCAATGCAAAGCAAGTAGGAATTGGAACATCAATTGCTAGTATTGATACTAATATGAACCAAGGTGCACTTCAACCTACAGGTCGAGCAACAGATTTAGCTATTGAAGGAAATGGTTTTTTATAGTAAGTGATGGACTTGAAACAAGATATACAAGAGATGGTTCCTTTACTATTGATAAAAATGGTGCATTAGTTACATCTGAAGGATTACACGTTAGAGGTGTTCTAAACTCAAGTATACAACTTAATGAAGGTAAATTAGAAGGAACTCCAGATTTTACACCTGGTGAAGAAGCTTTAGAACCAGAAGAGATAAATGCAGAAACCACCCTTGATCAATTAAAGGATATTTATATTCCCCTTGAGGCTACAATAGAAGGTTCAGAACAACCTATTAAACTTACAAGCTTTTCTATATCTGAGGATGGAACAATAAAAGGAATTTACGGAGACAAAACAATTACTATAGGTAAAATAACACTTGCTGCATTTCAAAATCCTGCAGGTTTAATGAAAATGGGTGGAAATACTTATAGTGTATCTGCAAACTCTGGGGAAGCTAAGATTGGTTTACCTAAGTCTTCGGGTTATGGTAAAGTTCAACAGGGGTTACTTGAAATGTCAAATGTAGATTTGGCAGAACAGTTCACAGAAATGATTGTAACAAGCAGAGCATTTCAAGCAAATTCAAGGACTATTACAACTTCAGATGAATTATTACAAGAATTATTAAACCTAAAAAGATAATGAGGTATAGTATATGATTAAGTTAACAGGATTAAATAACAAAGAATTTTATTTAAATTGTGATCTTATTGAAAAAATTGAAGTAACTCCAGATACAGTAATTACAACCACAACAAACAAAAAATATGTGGTAACTGAAGATCCTGAAACTATTATTCAACGAATTATCCACTTCAAGAGAGCGTATATGTCAACAAGACCGGAGGTAATAAAATGAAAAGGAATGATTTTTCAACCGCTGCTGGTCTATTGCTTGGTATAGCAGCTGTTATATTTGCAATGCTTAATGGAGGAAGTCTCAAAATATTTTGGAATGTACCTTCTCTTTTTATTACAGTTTTTGGTTCTCTTTTTGCAGTTATCATTTCATTTCCCTTTGATACTGTTAAAAGATTACCAGCCATATTAAAAAATGCCTTTGTAGATAAACATACACCGTCTGATGAATTAATAATAACCTTCGTTGAACTTTCTAAAAAGGCAAGAAGAAATGGTTTATTATCATTAGAAGATGAAATCAGCAAAATAGAGGATGAATTTTTAAAGCAAGGAATACAAATGGTAGTTGATGGATTAGAGCCAGAGACTATTAAAGATATTCTTGAATTAGAAATAGGAGAAATGGAAAAAGACATCAAAGTGGTATTTCCGTTTTAAAAGCTTGGTCAAGCCTGGCACCCGCCTTTGGTATGATTGGTACTCTAATTGGTCTAATACAAATGTTGTCACAGTTGCAGGATCAATCAAAGCTTGGTCCTGCTATGGCAGTATCACTAATTACATCCTTCTATGGAGCACTACTTGCTAACCTTGTTTTTACACCGCTTGCAAATAAATTAGAACTTAAAAGTCAAATAGAATCAAATAGACGTGAAATGATGCTTGAAGGAATATTAACTATTCAATCAGGAGTAAATCCAAGAATATTAGAAGACAAATTAAAAACATATCTTTCACCAATTGAAAGAAAGAAATATCAAGAAACTATAATACAAGGAAATGCGGTGACTGAAAATGAGTAGAAGAAAAAGAAACAGGAATCTGGAGGAGGGGGCGGAGGAGAATGGTTGACAACTTATGCTGACCTTATGACTCTTCTTCTAACCTTTTTCGTTCTTCTTTATTCCTTCTCCACCATTGATGCAATCAAATTTAAAGAAATATCTTGGTCATTAGCTAAGGCTCTTGGTGGAAAAGCAGGAGTAATAAATAATGGTGGAAATTTAGGACCTGTTCCAATAAATCAAAATCCTGGAGAAGGAATAAAAAATAAATCTGAAATCGAAAACAGTGAAACATCAAAATTATTTAATTCAATATCAAAGGAAATACAAGAAAAGAATTTACAAACAAAAATAACAATTAAAGAAGATGTAAGGGAGTAATAATAGAACTTCAAGAGAAGATTCTATTTGATCCAGGTAAAGCTATTTTAAAGGAAGAGAGTATAGATATGCTTTCTAAAGTTGCAGATATATTAAAAAATATACAAATGAAATAATAGTTGAAGGCCATACTGATACAGTTCCTATAAATACTGGTTATTATAAATCAAATTGGGAACTGTCTGCAGACAGAGCCGTTAAAGTAACACGATTTTTAGTTGAGTCAAAAGGATTAGATCCTAAAAAATTCAAGCTGTAGGATGTGGTGAATATAGACCTATAGCTTCTAATGACACACCTGAAGGAAGAAGTAAAAACAGAAGAGTTAATATTTTAATTCTAACAGTAGATAAGGGGAGTAAATAGATATGAGTGAACAAAAGAGCAATAAAATATTAGTAATTTTAGTAGTTATTACATTAGTTCTTGTTATAGGACTTGGAACAGTTCTTGGTTATTTTATCTTCTTTAAAGACAAAACAAATGCACCAATTCAAAATAATGTAAAATTAGAAGAAAAGGTATTAGATTTAAAGGAATTTGTTGTTAATCTATCTGATGAAAATAAAACTTATATAAGAATATCACTATCTTTAGCATACGATAAAAAGAATAAAAAACTTGATAAAGAATTGCAAGATAAAATACCAGCAATAAGAGATACTGTTATAAAAATATTAAGAAGAAAAACAACAGAAGACTTCAAATCTAACAATATGGACAATATTAAAAAGAATTAATAAAAGCTATTAATAACAATCTAATAAATGGAGAAATAATAAATATATACATTCAAGATATTATAATTCAGTAGGTGAATAAAATGGCTTATATAATTTTTGCACTTAAAATTTTTTTCTACTCCCCTTAATTCTTCTTTTAGTCGTTTTAACTACAAAAATTTTAAAAAACTATCAATATAAGTCTAAATATATAAAAGTAATTGAGAGGGTACAAATAGCACCAAACAATTACATATTGTTAATTAAAATAATTGACAAAACATATGTTATGGTAACAAGCAACAATTACTCTAAAGTACTATTTGATATTGAAGATTTTAAAGAGATAACAGAAAATAATGTAGATTTCAACTTGTTAAGATATATTAAAGATAACTTAAAATTAAAGAGGGAAGATTGACAATGAAAAGCAAATTAAAAATTATAGTATTATTTTTAACTATCTTTATGCTATCAAAGGTTGTTTATGCACAACCAATTAATTTAACTGTTCCAAAAGTAAATATATCAGTAGATAATGCAACAAATCCGAAAGAATATGTTGATAATATTAAACTACTAATACTTTTAACTAGCTTAAGTTTTATTCCATCAATAATACTTTTAATGACATCCTTTACAAGAATAATTGTTGTGTTTGGTTTTTAAGAAATGCACTCTCAACACAACAATCGCCACCAACGCAAGTTATAATAGGTTTAGCTTTGTTTATGACTTTTTTATTATGTCTCCAGTATATACAAAAATAAACAATGATGCAATCAAGCCCTATGTTGAAGGTAAAATAACCCAAGATGAAGCAATAAATATAGGGAGTAAACCATTAAAGGATTTTATGCTAAAACAAACCAGAGAAAAAGACTTAGCATTGTTTTATAAATATAGTGGGCAAAATAAACCTTCAGATAAATATGAAGTTCCCTTTAATATTTTAATACCCGCCTATGTTATAAGCGAATTAAAAACCGCTTTTCAAATGGGATTTTTACTATATGTACCTTTTATTGTAATAGATATGGTAGTAGCAAGTGTCTTGATGTCAATGGGTATGTTTATGCTACCACCTGTTTCAATTTCCCTTCCTTTTAAAATACTTTTATTTGTGTTAGCTGATGGATGGCATTTAGTAGTTAAAACATTAATTGAAAGCTTTATGTAGGTGATTTTATGAGTGAAAATTTTATACAATATATAGGAAAAGAAGCCATATTTACTGCACTTAAAGTAGCTGCACCAATTTTATTAGTATCTATGCTAATAGGACTTATAATTAGTATTTTTCAAGCTGTTACTCAAATTCAAGAGCAAACATTAACCTTTGTTCCAAAAATGTTGGCTATTATTTTTATAATGCTTTTATTAGGTCCTTGGATGTTGAATACATTAGTAAAATTTATAGAAACTATGATTAATAGTATGTTATATATAATTAGGTGATAGAATGCAAAATTTTGTTATTTACTTTTTAATTCTTGTAAGAATAACTTCAATGATGTTTACAGCACCATTTTTTCTGTTAAAAGTATACCTAATATAGTCAAAATAGGTTTTTCGTTAATATTATCAAGTTTTGTTATTTCTGTGTACAATTTTCCATTTAAAATTAGTATAAATAGTAACATTGATCTATTTATACTAATTTTAAATGAATTATTAATAGGATTATTCATTGGGTATATTGCACTTTTTGTATTTAATACCGTTAGAATATCTGGACAATTTATAGATTTTACAATAGGTTTTACTATGTCTCAATATTACGATCCTAACACAAATAGTACATCGACAAATATTGAAAGATTTTTCTACTGGTTGGCTTTAGCTATATTTATAACTTTCAACTTTCATCATATTATATTATCGGCTGTTATAAAAAGTTTTGAAGTCATACCATTAGGTTTTTTCTTAAATAACGAAAAAATTTTTATATCCTTTTTATACTTTTTAGCAAAAGCTTTTATTTAGGTATAAAATTGGCTGCACCAATCATTTTAGTTTTGTTTATTACAGAATTTACAATGGGTCTAATAGCTCGTGCAGTGCCACAAATAAATGTATTTATATTAGGTATGCCTATAAAAGTTATAGTTGGTCTTTTGTCAATTGCTACTATTTTGGGTGGTTACCTTCATTTATATGTGAAAATATTTGAAGGATTAAATAGTGATTTTATTAAATTTTTTAATTTGTTTCCTGTAATATTATTAGCTACAGACGACAAAACCGAAGAACCTACTCCAAAAAACTTAGAGAAGCACGAGAAAAAGGACAAGTAGCAAAAAGTATAGATTTAACATCCTCGATTATTTTAATGGGAATTACAATAATTTTGATAGTATTATCTGGTTTTTATTTTGAATATGGAAGAGCTTTTATTAATGAGAGTTTTAGATTAATAAACAAAAATGAATTAACATATAAATCAATTATGTCAATTGCTTTGTTTATGATAAAAAACGGATTTATTGCTTCTATGCCTATAATAATCACAGTTATGATGCTTGGTGTTATAGCAAATATTGCACAAATAGGACTTATTATATCAAAGGAGGGTTTAAAACCTCAACTTTCTAAGTTAAATCCAATTAATGGATTTAAGAGATTTTTTCTAAACGCTCAGTAATTGAGTTATTAAAATCAATAGCAAAAATTTTTGTTATTGCTTATTTTTCTTATAAATATGTCTCATCTGTTATATTTGATATATTAAAAATATCCGATTTAAATCCAGAAAACATTATTCCTTTTGCATCTAAGGTAATAAATGGTCAATTGATACGTTTAGTATTTATTTTGTTTGTATTAGGTATAATTGATTTTGTAATACAAAAACGACAACTAAAAAAGAACTAATGATGACTAAAGAGGAAATCAAAGAGGAAATGAAGCAGACAGAAGGAAATCCACAAATTAAATCTAAAATAAAACAAAAGCAAAGAGAAATAGCAATGAGAAGAATGATGCACGAAGTACCAAAAGCTACCGTTGTTGTGACTAACCCAACTCATTTTGCTGTAGCATTAAAATATGAAAGAGGACAAAGTGGTGCTCCTAAAGTAATAGCAAAGGGAAGTGACTTTTTAGCTTTAAAAATAAAAGAAGTGGCAAATAAGTCTAATGTACCAATAATTGAAAATAAAGAAGTTGCAAGAAATCTTTATTATAAATGCGAAATAAATGATGAGATACCTGTAGAGCTTTATCAGGTTGTTGCTGAAATTATTGCATATATTTATAGCTTGAAAAAATAGTGAGGGTGAAATGTGATGGACTTCAATAAAAACAACAATATTATAAAAAATATCTTGATGTGATAGTGGCATTGCTTGTAGTTCTTATAATTTTTATGATTATAATTCCGTTACCACCAACTGTTTTAGATATACTTCTTGCTGCAAATTTAACTTTTTCTTTAGTAATACTTCTTCTTACAATGTTTACAACAGATGTTTTAGAGTTTTCTGCTTTTCCCACAATCTTGCTTGTAACAACCCTATTTAGACTTGGTCTTAATATTTCATCTACAAGACTAATACTGGGAAGCGGAGAAGCTGGAGAAATAATAAAAGCATTTGGTAATTTTGTTGTTGGTGGAAATTACGTTGTAGGTTTTATTTTATTTATTATAATAATAGTAATTCAATTTGTTGTTATAACAAACGGTGCTGGTAGAGTTGCAGAAGTATCTGCAAGATTTACATTAGATGCAATGCCAGGTAAACAAATGAGCATCGATGCTGATTTAAATGCTGGAATAATAACTGAACAAGAAGCCAAAATAAGAAGAAAAAAACTTCAACAAGAGGCTGACTTTTATGGTGCAATGGATGGTGCCAGCAAATTTGTTAAAGGAGATGCTATTGCAGGGATTGTTATCACAATAATAAACCTGATTGGTGGAATAATAATTGGAATGATATTTTTAGGGTTACCTGCATTAGATGCATTAAAACACTTCGCATTATTAACTGTAGGGGATGGTCTTGTTAGTCAAATTCCAGCATTATTAATTTCAACTGCATCAGGTATTATTGTGACAAGAACATCAAGTGATGTATCATTAGGTAAAGAGCTTTCAACACAATTTACTTCATATCCCAAAGTTTTAGCTATTGCTAGCTTTATTATGTTTTTAATGGCTTGGATACCTAATTTACCTGCACCAGCATTCTTAATAATGTCTGGAGCAACTGGTGTTTCTGCTTATCTTTTATCTAAAGAAAAGCAAAATCAAGAGAGCATCACAGAAATTCCTGCTGCTGAAGTACAGACATCCTCAACAAGAGAACCAGAAAATGTTCTTCATCTTTTAAATGTAGAACCACTTGAAATAGAAATTGGTTATGGATTAATTCCTCTTGCGGATATATCATCTGGAGGAGATCTTTTAGATAGAATAGCAGGGGTAAGACGTCAGTGTGCGGTTGAACTTGGTATAATAGTTCAGCCAATAAGAATCAGAGATAATCTTCAACTTGCAACAAACGAATACAGAATAAAAATAAAAGGTACAATAGTAGGTAAAGGTGAAATATTATGTAATCATTTTCTTGCTATTGATGCAACAGGTGAAGGTTTACCAATTGATGGTATTAAAACTATAGAACCCGCATTTGGTTTGCCAGCTGTATGGATTCCTGATAACAAAAAAGATGAAGCTGAAATAATGGGTATTACTGTTATTGACCCTACAACCGTTCTTATAACACACTTAAGTGAAATAATAAAGAAACACTCATATGAATTATTAGGTCGTCAAGAAGTAAAATTGTTAATTGATAACATAAAAGAAAATTATCCTGCAGTAGTTGAAGAACTTATTCCAAATCTTATTAGTTTAGGAGAGCTTCAAAAGGTACTACAAAATCTATTGCGTGAACAAGTACCAATTAGAGATTTTGTTACAATATTAGAAACTTTAGCTGATAATGCTGTATTAACTAAAGATACAGAGCTTTTAACGGAATATGTCAGAATCTCATTATCAAGAACCATTTGTCGTAATTTAGTAGATGAACAAGGCGTTATCCGAGTAATTACTTTAGATCCAAATTTAGAAAATTTTATTTCTGAAAATATTCATAAATCATTACAGGGTTCTTATCCTGCGTTGGAACCTAATCTTACTACACAGATATATCATTCTATAAAAGATAATATTGAATTTAATCAATTTAATAATGATATACCAGTAATACTTGTAACTCCTAAAATAAGGTCTGCCTTTAAAAGAATGATTGAGATGGTTTTCCCACAAGTACAAGTTTTATCAATGAATGAAATACCAACCGACATACAAATAGAAACCATAGGGATGGTGACAGTTAAATGATAATTAAAAGATATATAGTTGATAATATGACTGAGGCAATGACAAGAATTCGTTATGAACTTGGCAACGATGCGATAATTGTAAGTCAACGCAAAATTAGGCAAAAAGGCCTATTAGGGCTTTTTAAACCTAAAAAATTGAAGTTACAGCCGCAGTTGATGATAAGAAACAAAGGGAGCCTTTAAATAAAACAACCGAATTAGAAAAGGAAATTAAAGAACTAAAAACTTTAGTTGAAAACTTAAGTAATCAAACAATTAAAAAAGCACAAAAAAAACTGAAGCTAATAGAAATAAATTCAGACAGAATTTAATTCATTCAGGAGTTCCAGAAGAAATTGCAGCTGAAATAATAGATTCTGTAAAAGAAAAAAATAAAGGTAAAAAATTAAACCAAAAGATTTATGAAAATGAATTTAAATCATTTTTGAGTACATTAATAGAAACTACTAAATATGAAGACGGAAAAATACACGTTTTTGTAGGCCCAACAGGTGTTGGTAAAACCACAACAATAGCTAAATTAGCTAGTTTGTTTTCACTATACAAAAACAAAAAAGTTGGTCTTGTTACTGTAGATACCTATAGAATTGGTGCTGTAGAACAATTAAGAACATATGCAGAAATATTGGGAATCCCCTTTAATGTAATTTATTCCATAAATGAAATTAAAAAAGTATTATCTGAAATGACAAATTGTGATATAATTTTTGTAGATACAACAGGAAGAAACAGCAAAAATGTTATGCAAATTCAAGAAACAAAAAGGCTTATACAAGAAATTAATCCAGATTATGTACATTTAGTAGTAAGTATGCTTACTAAAGAAAAGGACATTAAACGTATTGTGGAAGATTATAAAATATTAGATTATAACAGTTTAGTATTAACTAAACTTGATGAAACAAGTTACTATGGTTCCATACTAACAACTATTTATTATGCAAAAGTACCTGTATCTTATATTACAACAGGTCAAAACGTACCAGATGATATAGAAGAAGCAGAAAAGGAAAAACTAATTAACATGATTTTGGAGGCTGAATAGCCATGGATCAGGCACAAAAGTTAAGACAATTAGTAGAAAGAAAAAACAAGAATTACAAAAACAAATTTTAAAGTAATAACTGTATCAAGTGGAAAAGGAGGAGTTGGTAAAACAAGTTTTGTTGTAAACCTTGCAACAGCTCTTTCAAAACGTGGTTTAAA
Organism: Caloramator sp. mosi_1; assembly: GCF_028622835.1. Taxonomy (GTDB): domain Bacteria; phylum Bacillota; class Clostridia; order Clostridiales; family Caloramatoraceae; genus Thermobrachium. The sequence continues at coordinate 2,328,838 of NZ_CP117677.1, forward strand.
GGTTTGTATTCTTGATGCAGATTTCGGTATGGCTAATGTAGATATAATGTTTGGTTGTATGTCCAAATACAGCATTATAGATGTTTTAGAGGGCAATAAATCTATTGATGAAATAATTTTAAAGTCAATAGAAGGAATCGAAATAATACCAGGAGGTTCAGGATTAAGTAAAATATATACTATTGACGAAGATAAGAAAATTGAACTATTATCACAATTTGATAAACTAAATAACTACGATATTCTAATAATTGACACAGGTGCTGGTGCATCTGAAAATGTTTTAAATTTTATTGAAATAGCTGATGAAGTGATTGTAATTACAAACTCTGAACCTACAGCCCTCACAGATGCCTATAGCTTAATTAAAATAATATATTTAAATAATCTTAATTCAAATATTAATGTAGTTATTAACAGAGCTAAAAATATTAAAGAAGCTGAAGAAACTTTTAATAAAATAAGTTATACTGTTAAAACATTTATAGGTAAAAATATTAAATTCTTAGGTTTTATAGTAGAGGAACTCAGAATTGGACAAGCAATTAAAAAACAAGTTCCATATATATTAGAATATCCAAATACTGAATTTTCTTTATGTATTAATAGGATTGTTGCCAAATTATTAGGAACAGAAGATAACAATAAAAATAAATATACCTCATTTAAAGACTATTTTACTAAATTGTTTAAGGTGGTGGGGAGATGAATTTAAAATTGTCTGTAAATTTAAAAATAAATCAAAATATAGAAATTATAGATGCTGAAGTTACTTATAAAAGCATCGTTCAAGATATAAATGAGGATAGTTTGTATATTAGCTATCCTATACATCATAATAAACCTCTTCTTATCCATTCGGGTAGTGTAATCGAATTTTTTGTTACAACTGAAAGAGATATTGTGAAATGTAAATCTATAGTTTTAGGTAAAAAGAAGGAGGAAAATATTAATTTATTAGTTTTAAGTTTACCTGAAGTTATAGAAAGAGTCCAAAGAAGAGAGTATTTTAGGTTACCAATTACAATGCCAATCAAATATTATGGACTTCCAAAGGATAGAATATATACATCTCTAAGGGATGTACCGTCGGGGTATTTTTCAAGATTAGTGAATTCTGTTTCTATTGACTTAAGCGGCGGAGGAATAAAAATAGTATCTAATGAAACTCATAATCCTGGAGATTATTTAATAATTTCTATCAATATACCACAGGAAATAAATATTTTATGTTCAGTTGTTAGAATAGAACCTACAGACGATAAAAATAAATTTAAATTAGCATTAAAATTTGAAGGTATAGAGGAGACTACAAGGGATAAAATAATACAATTTATATTTAACAAATTACGTGAACAAAGTAAGCTGCTTAGATAGGAGTGATTGTTTTGAAGTGTTATAAGCAGTTTAATGAAAGAGAGGAAATGATTTTAAAATATATACCCTATGTTAAGTATATAGCCTCAAGGCTCCTTATAGGAATACCCCTGGGGTTGAATTTGATGATTTAGTTAGTTACGGAATAATAGGATTAATAGATGCCATAGAAAAGTTTGATCCATCTAAAGGAATTAAATTTGAAACCTATGCAACCCTTAGAATTAAAGGTTCAATTATAGATGAATTAAGAAAAATTAGTTGGATGCCAAAAAGTGCTTTTTCAAAACTGACTCAACTAAATTTAGCAAGAGAAAATTTAGAATCTAAATTAAATAGAGAACCTACAGAAAAAGAATTAGCTGACTATCTATCTGTATCTATAAATGATATCAGAACAATAGAATCTTATATAAATTATTTATCTGTTGTATCATTGGAAGATATATTTTACAAATCCGACGATGAAGATATACAATTCAAAAATATGATAGAAAATGAGAATAGCCCTCAACCAGATAAGATATTTGAAGAAGAAGAAATGCTAACAGCTTTAAGAAGTGCTTTAGATATGCTTCCAGAAAAGGACAAGCTTGTATTACAGTTGTATTATTATGAAAAATTAACATTAAAAGAAATAGGAAAAATATTAGAAATTACTGAATCAAGAGTATCACAATTGCACAGTAGAGCAATAATAAGATTAAGGGAAAGCTTAAAAAAGTTAAATTATATAGAATAGGGAGGAAATATGCCTTTAATTTTAATTATAGTAGGTATTATCTTAATTTATTATTCTTATATGTTAGATAAAAAAATCCTGATATTAAAAATACAACTAATGAAAATCAATTTGAAAAATTTTATATTGAAAATGTATCTATTTTAAATAATAAAGAAATTGAAAAATTAAAAGAGAATATAGATTATATAAATGAATCTATCTTAGCCCTTAACTTAAAAATCGAAGATTTAGAAAATGATTATAAAAAATTTTTTAGTAAGATAGACAATAAAGAAAAATTAAAATCAAAAGAAGTTTATTTAAATTATGAAGATAAAAGTAGAGATTTAAATAATAAAATAAAAGAATTATATGAACAAGGTTTAACAGTAGATGAGATATCATCAACCCTTAGAATAGGAAAGGGGAAGTACTATTAAGATTAGGTTTAAAAAAATAATGAATAAAATAAAAAACTATTTTAGAAATAAAGATTTTGTGTTAGGCTTAGGAATAGGTATTGTAATTGCTACATTGCTTATGTTAACATATTCGTATAATAATATTCCAAAATATAAAATAGAAAAAATGGCAAGAGATCTGGGTATGTTGTATCCAGATGAAATTAAATCTTATTTTGAAAAAAGTAGGGGATGAAAAGATGATAAGAGGATTATATATTGCTTCAAGTGGTATGATATCAAGACAATTACAACAGGAAAACCTTAGTAACAATATTGCAAACTTAAATAATCCAGGCTTCAAAAATGATAAGATATCTTTTAAATCATTTCACGAAGTCTTACTACAAAATTACGATAAAAAATTAGGTAATAAGAATTTTAAGCAACTTCTTGGAACAATGCCCTTAGGAATTGGAATAGATGAAACAAAAACTGATTTTTCACAAGGAATTTTAGAGGAAACTGGTAGAAATCTTGATTTTGCAATTGAAGGTGAAGGTTTTTTACAGTTTCCTATAACGGACAAGAATTTTATACAAGAAATGGTAGATTTAAAATTGATAAAGAAGGTTATCTTTCAACATTAGATAATAAAAGAATAGTTGGAATAAATGAAAATAATGAAAAGGTTTTTATAAAATTAGACAACAATAATTTTAGCTTTAATGATAATACAATAAAAACTACAAATGGTAATTACAAATTGCACATTGTTAAGGGAAATATGAAGAAAGAAAATGAAAATATGTACTCAACTACAAATATAGAGTTAGATAGCAATTCTATAGTGCATCAAAATAAGATTGAAAAAGCAAATATTGATACAATACAAATGATAACTGAATTGATTTCAGTAATGAGAAACTATGAGTCCAGTCAAAAGGTAATACAATCTATTGATGATACCCTTGGAAAAACAGTAAATGAAGTTGGTAACATCAATAGATAGTGAGGTGATTAAATGTTAAGATCAATTTGGAACAGTACATCTGGTTTATATTCAAATCAAACAAGAATTGATACAATATCTAACAATATCGCAAATATTAATACAAATGGATATAAACGTATTGATGTTAATTTTTCTGACATTTTGGTTGAAAATATAAATAGACTTGGAGTACCAATCATAGATAATGAAAAGGAAAAGTTTGTTGGTAGTGGTTGTAGGGTCAACGGTTATATAAAAAATAATTCTCAGGGTATCATTGAGAAAACAGACAAAAATTTAGATTTTGCTATTGAAGGGAATGGGTATTTTAGATTAATAGATAATAATGGTGATTATTTATATACAAGAAACGGTAATTTTTTGTTGATGCAAACAATAATTTAGTCGATGCTAACGGTAATAAATTAGATATTTCCCTATATACAGAAGAATATATAGACTATGAAAAAATTAATGTAAAGGAAAATGGAGATATATATTTAAATGAAGAAAAAATAGGCAAAATAAATTTATATGATTTTGATAGTGAAGATAACTTATATAGTATAGGAAACAGCCTATATAAAGGAATTAATCCTAAACCTATTAACTCTTCAATAAAACAAGGCCATATAGAAAAATCAAATGTTGATATATCAAAAGAATTAACAGATCTATTAGTAACTCAAAGAGCATTTGAATTAAATTCAAGATCATTAAAAACCTCTGAAGAAATGTGGCAAATTGCAAACAATTTAAGGTCAAAATAGTATAAAAAACCCTTTAAAGTATATAATTTTAAAAAAGCTTTAAAGGGGTTTTTTATATGAATATAGATAACTTTTATTTAGAAGCAGTTAACAACTATAACAAAAAAATTATAAAAAGGCTTTAAATTATTTTTTTAAAACTTTAGAATATAAATCTAATTATTTAACTTACTATAATATTGGTGTTTGCTATATAGAATTAAATGAATTTAATTTAGCAATTCAATATCTAAAAAATCTATTTATTTTAATAAACATTTTGAAAATACATATATAAATTTAGCATATTGTTATTTCAAAAAAAGGATTATAAATCTTGTTATAGAATTATAAAAGAAGGAGTAGTGGCAACAAATAGTGATAGACTAAACAATATTGAAAAAAATTTGTTTAGTATAATAATAAACGGAGGTAACAATGAATTTAATAAAAAGGCTAAATAAAGGGGATAAGGTTGCACTTATAGCACCAGCAGGTGCCATATTTGATGATAGCCTAATAGTAAAATCTGTTAATAAAATAAACGAATTTGGTTATGATGTTAAATTAGGTAAAAATATTAAAGCCAAATATGGCTATCTTGCTGGAGATGATAAAAAAGATTAGAAGATTTAATGATGGCTTTTGAAGATAATGAAATAAAGGCAATATTTTGTATAAGAGGTGGTTATGGTTCTATTAGATTATTGGACAAGATTAATTATAATATAATTAATAATAATAAAAAGATATTTGTAGGTTACAGTGATATAACTGCACTTCATTCATCTTTTTCACATTTAAACTTTCCTACTTTTCACGGTCCTATGTTTAATTACGATCTTTTTAAAAATGATAATAACTATAATCTATTATTTGACTTTTTAGAAGGAAAAATTAATGAATTAAATTATAAATTATTCCCAATTAGAAATGGAAATATTGAAGGTAAACTTGTTGGAGGAAATCTGTGTGTTCTTTGTTCCTTGATTGGTACACAGTATCAATATAAGTTTAAAAAATCTATATTATTTATAGAGGAGATCAATGAAGAACCCTATAAAATTGATAGGTTTTTAAATCAACTTTACCATTCAAATATTTTAAATGATGTTAATGGAATAATTTTAGGTAGTTTTACAAAATGTATGCCTGAAGATATAGATAAGAGCTTTTCCTTTGAGTATATATATAATTATTTAAAAGATCTAACTGTTAAACCAATTTATTATGGTTTGAATTGTGGACACGATTTTACAAACAATATTCTTCCACTTAACATACCTGTAAAAATTGTTGACAACAAATTAATAATAAAAAAGGAGATGTTTTCATTGATTGACTTTTTTCTGAAGCAAAAAAATTCAAAGCAACTTAATAGAGTTTAGAAGATATTTGCATATGCATCCAGAAATAGACAGACAATTAAATAATACAGCAAATTTTGTTGAAGACGTATTAATTAAATACAATATTAAATATAAACGTTTTGACAACTGTGGCATTATAGCTGAAATTGGTGAAGGTGAAAAAATTATAGCCCTTAGAGCCGATATGGACGCTTTAACAATAGAGGATAAAAAAGTGTTCCATATAAATCAAAAAATAAAGGTTTAATGCACGCCTGTGGACACGATGCTCATACAGCTATACAATTAGGATCATGTATTTTATTAAAGCAATATGAACATCTATTTAATGGTAAAGTAAGATTTATTTTTCAACCAGCTGAAGAAACTGACGGCGGAGCAAAAGATATGATTCATTACGGGGCTTTAGATAATGTTTCCTTTATAAGTGGTTTACACGTAGAAGAAACTTTAGATACTGGTATTATTGGTATAAATAGAGGAATTGTAAGTGCTGCTTCAAATCCTTTTAAAATAATAATTAAAGGTAAAGGTGCTCACGGTGCTCACCCAGAAGATGGAATTGATCCAATTATTGTAGCTTCAAAAATAATTGATAATGTACAAGTAATTATATCAAGAGAAATTTCTGCTCTAAATAGTGCAGTTATAACTATCGGTAAAATAAATGGTGGAACAGCACCTAATGCAATAGCTGAAGAAGTAGTGCTTGAGGGGATTATTAGAACTTTAGGAAATACAACAAGAAAATATGTAATTGACAGATTCTTGTCTATATTAAAATTAACATCTGAAACTTTCAGAAGCGAATTGAATATAGATTTAAAAGATGGCTACCCATCTTTTACAATGATGATATTTTAATTGAAACTTTAGAATGTATACAAAGCGAAAATTCTAACTACTTTACTATAAAAATGCTTGATTATCCAAGTATGGGGGTAGAGGACTTTGCATACTATACAGAAAAGGTTCCAGGAATATATTATAAATTAGGATGTAGAAATGTACAAAAAGGCATAGTTCATCCAGCCCACGGGAGCTACTTTGATATAGATGAAGAATGCTTATGGATTGGATGTGGAGTTCAGTGTTCTATAGTGCAAAAATACTTAATAGGTTCTATAATAAATGTTGGGGCGTAGACCCAGCATATTTTTACAAAAAATATGTGCACCTGATTAGACACCTGGTAAAATTAAAATAACCAAACAAAAACCTTACCTGAAAGGAGGCATCCATCAAGTGCACACTAATAATTCTATCAAAAATTTATTAGGTTTTAAAGATGTTATTATAAAAAGATTATTCATAATGACACGTACATTGAGATATACTTAGAAACTAAGAAAAAATTTGTACTTGCCCTAATTGTAATTCCAAAGTTACAAGAGTTCACGATTATAGAATTCAGCGTATTAAAGACATACCCTTATTCTTTAAACATACTTTTATCATTCTTAAAAAACGTAGATATCGTTGTAATGCCTGCGGCAAAAAATTTTATGAACATATAGAATTTTTACCTCGTTATCATAGAATAACTAATAGATTAGCTATGTTTGTAATTTATGAATTATCTAATGAATATAGTATGACATCAGTTGCTAGAAAAACTAATCTATCTATCGATACTATAAAACGTATTTTTGATAATGTATCTTACTCTTCTCCTACTAATTTACCTAAAATAATATCTATAGATGAATTTAAAGGTAACTCTGGTGGTTCTAAATATCATTGTGCAATAGTCGATCCTGTTAATCATAAAATACTAGACATTATTAAAGATAGAAAAGAGCATATTCTTATAGATTATTTTAGAAAAATTAAAAATCGCGATAGCGTTACACACTTTATTTGTGATATGTGGCAACCCTATATTGATTTAGCTAAAACTTATTTCAAAAATGCTGTAATTGTTATAGATAAATTTCACTATATTAGACAAGTCATATGGGCAGTAGAAGCGGTAAGAAAACGTATCCAAAGAGAACTATCAATTAAATTAAGAAAATACTTTAAAAGAAGTAAAAAGCTTATTTTAAAAAGATATGGCTTACTTGATACAGATTCAAAGTTAGCTTTACAAGTTATGTTTTCTTATAATAGTGAATTAGCAATTGCCCACACTTTAAAGGAAAAGTTATTGAGTATTATTGATGCTTCACCTTCTTCTAACGAAGCTCGTGTCCTCTTAAAAGATTGGATTAAACTTGCACAAAATAGTGGTATCAATGAATTGAAAAGATGTGCAAATACCTATATCAGATATTTTAATGAGATTTGTAATTCTTTTGATATTCCTTATACAAATGCTTGTATAGAAGGATTTAATAATAAAATCAAAGTTATTAAAAGAATAGCCTTCGGCTATAGAAATTTTGATAGATTCAGGAATAGAATTCTTCATTGTTGTAATAAATAATCTGTTAAATATTGTATTTTAGGAAATCCAACTATCGTTGGTCTTTTTGTCGTGCAATTTTTTAAGGGTAAACTCCCCTCATCCTATCTATCTTGCTAAAATCATTATCAAATAAGAAAGGACAGGCATTCTAATCTAATGCCCGCCCCAACTATTGACAAAGAGCCACTTAATAAAGCAAAAAGAGCTCTAAAATTTGATTGAGCTCTTTTTATTTTTGTAATTTATATAATTTGCAATTATAAAAAAGAGCAAAATGCTCTCTCTATGGTGGGCCTTCAGGGACTCGAACCCCGGACCGACCGGTTATGAGCCGGTTGCTCTAGCCAGCTGAGCTAAAGGCCCAAAATCTATTTTAATTATAAAAAATTATTTTTATAATGTCAAGTATTTTTTATAAGTTATATTATAAATTAGTAAGTGTAGTGAATATAATTAAATATATAAATCTAATAAAGGGGTTTTTATGACTTTAGATATTAATGAATTAAAAGAAATTCAAAATATATTAAAAAATAGATACGGTATTGAAGTTATAGAATTCAAAAAAAGAGAACCGTATATAATATTATTTCAACTTCTAATAACAGCTACTGTTTAAAGGAAGTAAATCATAATTTAAATAGGTTTAAATGGCTTCCATCTTTTATGATATTTTTAAAGGATAATGCTTTTCTAAGTTGCCCTTCATTAATTGAAGATATAAAAGGTCAATATTATTTTAAACTAAACAATCACAAATATTATTATTTAACTAAATGGATCAATGGAGAAGAATGTGATATCGATAAAATCGAAAATGCACTAAATACAATAAAATTATTAAGTGATTTTCATAAGCAGGCAGAAGGTTTTTATTCAAAACATATAATATATGAAGACGCAAAAATAATTAAAGAATTTACAAAAAGAAAGATGATATCATAGTATATAAAAATTCAATAATAAATAAAAAAATTATGTCCTACTTTGATATATTATTTATTGAAACATTTAATAGTCAAATGAATCTGGCTGAAAAATCATTAATATATCTATTAAGTTCAAACTATAGAAACCTAAATAAACTTGCAATTAAAAAGAAAACAATATGTCATAACAGTTTTTATTACCAAAACATTATTGAATCAAATAATACTTTGTATCTAATTGATTATGATAAAATAATATATGAAAGTGTTGAATATGATCTTGGTAAATTCATTCAAAGAATAATGTTTAGAAAATCATATAGCTGGGATTTTGATAAAGCAAAATTGCTAATAGATAAATATATATGTTGTTATGGCAAGACAATTGATTTTAGACTATTATTATCAATTATTATTTTCCCTCATAAGTATTGGAAATTAGGTAACAAAAATATGATAAGAAAAAATACTTAGATGAAATATATTATATTAGAAGATTAAAAAAGATAATTAATTCAAATATTTATATACTAAAATTCATTGATGAATTTGAAAGATACTATATTAATTCAAATATCTAGATAGACTCTATGTCTATTTAGATATTTTTTGTTGTCGCAAAATGAAATAATTTTTGTATATACTTTTAAAAGGAAAAAAATAAAATATGAAGAATAAAATAATAGAGGTGGTATTATGGAAGAACAAAAAATTATTATACATTTAAAGAGGTATGTCAACTAACAGGATATAAAGATTCTGTTATACGCTATTATGAAAAGAATTTGAGCTAAATATTCAGAGAGACTCGAAGGGTAGAAGAATATTTACTCAAAATGACTTAAACTTATTGCTGCAAATAAAAACCTGCAAGAAAAAGGATTAACTAATGGCCAAATAAAAAGATACTAATTAATCAAGAGGCAGCAATAACTTCAATTGACTCAACATTTGTATTAACCGAGAATAATCTAATTGAAAATAGTCAAGACAAAATAAAATTGATTGAAGAAAAATTAAATGCAATTAATAATAAATTAGAAGAAATTGATAAGAACGTATTTAGTAAAGAGCGTGATATACTAATTAGTGAAAATATGAAATTAAAAATGGAATTAAAACAAAAGTGTTATGAGATTATAGAACTTAAAGAAAAACTAAAATACGAAAAACAAACAAAAAAAGGTATTATAAGTAAAATTTTTAGAAGATAGGTGACAAAATGCAAATCGAATCCATTAATTTATTTAAATTAATTAAAGAAAATAAAATGAAAGAATTTATGAAAATCAAAAAGTATTTGGTTTATCTATATTAGATTTCATTTTTAATAGTTCATACTTTATTTTAAATAATAAAATTGAAGGAATTAATATAGACACTAAATACTACATTTATGTTAAAGATACAACACTGTCTATTAATGAAATAATAGATAGTGTAATTAAAAATAAAAAGTTTCATTTAGAAATAAAATATGTAAATAGTAACATTTATAATGAAAACAATTCAAATAAATATATAATTCAAAAAACTACAAAACAATGGAACTACTTTTAAATAATTTTTTTAATTTAAAACCACAATATGAATACCACGATATTATTGTAGCAACAATAGATGTATCTAAAAATATGAGTTTAAGAATTGACATCCAAAATTCAATATTCAATTCTACAGATAAAAAAGAAAACCCATCGATAAAAACTACTTAAATAGAGAAATAAGTAGTAGTTATTTTTTAAAAGACTATTGCTATGTATTATATAAAAACCATATGCCTATAGGTTATGGTCAAATAATTAAAGATAGATCTCTTTATTATTTAGTTAATTTCGGTATAATTGAAGAATTTAGAGGTATGGGTTTTGGATATATATTCCTTAATTATATTCTTAATGATATAAAGGGAAAAAATAAAATCAAAAATTACATCTGAATGTTGATAATAATAATATTTCAGCAATAAATTTATATAAAAAATTTGGTTTTGTTGAAAAAGATAATACTATAATAATAAAAAGCATATAGAGGAACTAAAGCCCTCTATATGCTTTTATAGCTTCATTTATAATATTCATAGCTTTCTTTAGATCATCACAATTTATACAATATGAAATTCTAATTTCATTTTTTCCGAGTCCCTCTGTAGCATAAAATCCTGCTGCAGGTGCAACCATAACTGTCTCACCATTTAAGTTAAAATAAGTTAAAATCAGTTAATAACCATTTTGAAAAATGTTCTGCATCATCTATTGGCAATTTTGCTATTACATAAAAGGCTCCTTTAGGTTTTTCGCAAACAACTCCTTCAATATTTGATAGACCTTCAAACACAACATCTCTTCTTTTTGATACTCTTTTTTAACCTCCTCAAAATAGCTTTTATCTGTATTTATTAAATTTGCAGCTCCAATTTGTTCAATTGTAGGAACACATAATCTTGATTGACACAACTTAAGTACGTTTTTAATTAACATTTTATTTTTACTTGCAATTAATCCTATCCTTGCTCCACAAGCACTATATCGTTTAGAAATACTATCAATCAGTATCACTCTATCTAATATTTCTTTAATATGCATAAAGCTTGTATATTTTAAATTATCATATACAAATTCTCTGTATACTTCATCTGCGATAATATATAAATTATTTGCTTTTGCAATATCTGCAATCATCCTTATTTCTTCTTCTGTATACACAACACCTGTTGGATTTCCTGGATTAGATAATAATATTGCTTTAGTTTTATTATCAATTAATTTTTCAATTTCTTTTCTTTCTGGTAAATGAAATCCGTTTTCTGCATAGGTTAAAAAAGGTTTAACATTAACCCCTGCAACTTCTGCAAAGCCATTATAATTTGTATAAAATGGTTCAGGTATAATTATATTGTCTCCAACATCACAAACTGCAAGTAATGCAAATAATATAGCTTCACTTCCTCCATTTGTAATCATTATCTCATCTTTTTCAAAATCTATATCCCATTCCAAATAATACTTTATAAAACTTTGAATGAGGTTATCTATACCTTGAGATGATGTATACTTAAGCACTGGTTCATTATATGATTTAATTGCCTCATAAAACTCATCTGGAGTTTTTATGTCTGGTTGTCCAATATTAAGATGATATACTTTAATTCCTTTTGATTTAGCCTCTTCTGCATAACAAGCTAATTTTCTAATAGGCGATTCTTGCATATTTAATATTCTTGTAGATAAATGCATCAGTATTACCCCCTCACAATATTTTACACTTATATATTACCATTATATATTCAAAAAATAAACAATTGTTATAATTTTCTCATAATTATACTGTGAATATTTGCATAATATCCTACACCACTATTATGAATAGTTTCGTGATTAAAATATTTTCTATCCTCCAACGTATATGGTATTTTCCCCTTTAAAGAATCATCTTTGTTTTTGCATTGTACATACAATCACCCCTTTTTATTATTATTTCTATATTGTATAAAATTTATTTATATTAAATTTATTTATGTTTATATGTTTTTTATCGAATTTTGTAGTATAATATATATTTGCAAAATATTATTATTGATAAGGAAGGTTGGTACATATGAATAATAAAAAATATCTCATAGAAACTTGGGGTTGCCAAATGAACGAAGAAGATTCGGAAAAAATAGCAGGTATGCTAAAAGAATTAGGATATAGTAGTGCTACAACTCGTGAAGATGCTGATGTTATTATCTTCAATACTTGTGCTGTTAGAGAAAACGCAGAATTAAAAGTATACGGTAATATAGGACATTTAAAAGCATTAAAATCAAAAAATCCTGATCTGATAATATGCATTGGTGGATGTATGATGCAGCAAAAAGGTATGCCTGAAGAAATAAAAAGAAATATCCTTATGTTGATATAATATTTGGTACACATAATATTCATAGGCTTCCTGAATTAATTAATAATGTGAAACAGGGTAATACAAATATAATAGAAGTCTGGGAACAAGAAGGTCAAATAATTGAAGGTCTTCCTGTTGAAAGAAAAAGTGATATTAAAGCATTTGTAACTATAATGCACGGATGTAATAATTTCTGTACCTACTGTATAGTACCTTATACACGAGGAAGAGAAAGAAGTAGAAAACCAGAAGCCATAATAGAAGAAATAAAAGATTTAGCTTCAAAGGGATATAAAGAAATAACTTTACTTGGTCAAAATGTTAATTCCTATGGAAAAGACCTTGATGATATGAGTTTTGCTAAACTTTTAAGAATGGTTAATGACATTGAAGGAATAGAGAGAATACGTTTTACTACATCTCATCCAAAGGATTTAACAGAAGATGTAATACTTGCAATTAAAGAATGTAATAAACTTTGTGAGCATATTCATTTACCTGTTCAGTCAGGAAGTACTAGAATATTAAGTAAAATGAATAGAAAATATACTAAAGAACAGTACTTAGAATTAGTGGATTTAATTAGAAAACACATTCCTGATGTAGCAATAACTACTGATATAATAGTTGGTTTTCCTGGAGAAACAGAGGAAGACTTTTTAGAAACTCTTGATTTAGTTAAAAGGTACAATATGATTCAGCATTTACTTTTATTTATTCAATTAGAAAAGGAACACCTGCAGCAGAATACCAAGATCAAGTACCAGAGGATATAAAACACGATAGATTCAATAGATTAATTGAGGTAGTAAACAAAATAATAGAAGAAAAAATGCTTTATATAAAGATAAAGTAGTTGAAGTTCTTGTTGAAGAGGTAAGTAAAACTGACGAAACTAAGCTAACTGGAAGAACAAGAACTGGAAAATTAGTTCATTTTGAATCACAGGATACAAACTTGATCGGCAAACTTGTTAATGTAAAAATTACCGAGCCAAGAAACTTTATTCTTATTGGAGAATTTATTGAAGTAATAAGATAACGGCATATTAGTCTATGGCTATATGCCATTTTTTAAGGAGGTATGTATTTTGGGATTAACTCCAATGATGCAACAGTATTTAGAAATTAAACAATCCTGTAAAGATTGTATATTATTTTTCGATTAGGCGACTTTTATGAAATGTTTTTGAAGATGCAAAAATAGTATCTAAAGAATTAGAACTCACTTTAACAGGCCGTGATTGTGGATTAGAAGAAAGAGCACCAATGTGTGGAGTTCCTTATCATTCTGCTGAAAATTACATATCAAGACTAATAGAAAAAGGATATAAAGTTGCAATATGTGAGCAAGTTGAAGATCCTAATGAAGCAAAGGGAATAGTTAGAAGAGAAATTGTTAAAATTGTTACACCTGGTACATTATTAGAAGGCAATTTATTGGAAGATGATAAAAACAACTTTATTGCTTGTATAAAAAAGAAAGTAATGGATTTAGTATATCAGTGTGTGATGTGTCAACAGGTGACTTCTTTGTTACATCGATGGAAAACAGCAATACTTACATCTTAATTGATGAATTATTTAAATATAAACCATCAGAAATACTAATTATTGAAACAAAGAACAATGATCTATTAATAAATTCAATTAAAGAAAAATTTAATTGCCTAATAGAAGTAGTTGATGATAACTCAGATTTCATTAATCTTAAAAATCATTTTAAAAATAAAATAGATATACTAAACGAATTGGAATTACATACAAGTTCAAAACTTTTTGACTATCTAAAAAGTACACAAAAATCAGTATTAGGTAATATTAATGATATAATTAAATATCAAATAAGCAATTATATGTTACTCGATACTAATACTAGGAGAAATTTAGAGTTAACAGAAACTATTATAAATAAAACTAAAAAAGGATCTCTTTTCTGGATATTAGATAAAACTCAAACATCAATGGGGGCAAGAAATCTTAGAAGATGGATTGAAGCACCACTTACTGATATAAATGAAATAACAAAAAGACTTGATGCAGTAGAAGAATTTATAAATAATATCTACTATTTAGATGTTTTAAGAGAATCTTTAAAAAGATCTATGATATAGAACGCCTTGTTTCAAAAATTGTATATGGTTCAGCAAATGCTCGTGATCTTGTTTCATTGAAAAATTCAATATCTGAATTACCTAATATAAAAACAACTCTACAACATTTTAAATCAAAACTAATTAGAGATATATATAATAATTTTGACATATTAGAGGATATTTATAATTTAATTGATGCATCTATCGAAGATAATCCACCTGTTAGCGTTAAAGACGGAAATATAATAAAAAAGGTTTCAATAAAGATGTTGATAAGTATAGGGAAGCTTCTACAGAGGGTAAAAATTGGATAGCAGAATTAGAACAAAAAGAAAAAGAAGCTACTGGTATTAAATCGTTAAAAGTAGGATTTAATAAAGTATTTGGTTATTATATAGAAGTAACAAAAGCTAATCTATCAAATATACCAGAAGATAGATATATTAGAAAACAAACCTTAGCAAATGCTGAAAGATTTATAACACCAGAATTAAAAGATATTGAAAATACCATATTAAATGCTGAAGATAATTTACTTAAATTAGAATACGAGATTTTTGTAGATATCAGAAACAAAATATCTAATCAATCTAATAGAATTCAAAAAGTTGCTAAACTATTAGCTATTCTTGATACTATTCAATCCTTTGCAAAAGTATCAATAGAGAACAATTATTTTAAGCCAACTATTAATAATAATGGAATTATATCTTTAAAAGAAGCAAGACACCCAGTTATAGAAAAAATGATTAATGAACCCTTTGTGCCAAATGATTGTTTTATTGATAAAAATGAGAATATGATTTTAATAATAACTGGTCCGAATATGGCAGGAAAATCAACTTTTATGAGACAAGTAGCAATTATAAGTTTAATGGCACAAATCGGTTGTTTTGTTCCAGCTAAAAATGCAAATATATCTCTTGTTGATAAAATTTTTACCCGTATTGGTGCATCAGACGATATTTCATCAGGAAAAAGTACCTTTATGGTAGAAATGAGTGAAGTATCCTATATATTAAAAAATGCAACTTCTGATAGCTTATTAATTTTAGATGAGGTAGGAAGAGGAACAAGTACCTTTGATGGATTAAGTATTGCTTGGTCTGTAGTTGAATATTTAGCAAATAAAATTAAAGCAAAAACACTCTTTGCAACACATTATCACGAACTTACTGAATTAGAAGAAAAATATAGATGTATAAAAAACTATTCAATCGAAGTAAAAGAATTCAACAATAAAGTAATTTTTCTTCACAAAATTAGACGAGGTAAAGTGGACCAAAGTTATGGAATTGAAGTGGCAAAACTTGCTGGTTTACCTGATGAAGTAATCTTAAAAGCTAAAGAAATCCTATCTCAATTAGAAGGTTCTAAAGAAAATACAATAAATAAAACAACTTACAAAAATATTCAAAAAAGGAATATGAAAAAGAAGTTGCAGCAGAAAAGTTAGATCTAAATTTATTTAATTATAAAGAAAACGAAATTATAAATGAAATTAAAGAACTGGATATATTAAATATGACTCCTATGCAGGCCTTTAATTATATTTTTGATTTAGTAAACAGAGTAAAAAAATTAGGAGCTGATTAAATGGGTGAAATTAATATACTAAGCAATGAGCTAATAAATAAAATTGCTGCAGGCGAAGTAATTGAAAGACCAGCTTCAATAGTAAAAGAGTTGGTTGAAAATTCAATAGACGCTGGAGCTACTGAAATTATTGTTGAAGTGGAAAATGGAGGTATATCCGTTATAAGGGTATCTGATAATGGTAAAGGTATAAATGAAGATGATATAGAAAAGGCGTTTATGCGACACGCTACAAGTAAAATTAAAAATGAAAAGGACCTATTTAAAATAACTTCTCTTGGTTTTAGAGGTGAAGCTCTGGCAAGTATTGCATCTATATCTAAAGTGGAGTTGATAACAAAAACAAAAAATCTGACATAGGTGTTAAAGCTTACTTAGAAAACGGTAACATAATATCTAAAGAGTTTTGTGGTAGCACTACTGGTACAATAATAACTGTAAAAGATATTTTTTACAATGTCCCTGCCAGGTTAAAATTTTTAAAATCTCCTTCAAGAGAACAAGCATATATTACTGAATTGATGCAAAATATGGCACTATCACACCCACAAATATCATTCAAATATATATCAAATAAAAAAATATATTTATCACAACTGGTGATGGCAATTTAAAAAATGTAATATATGTTATATATGGTAAGAATGTATTTGACAATTTAATTGAGGTCAATTCTTCAAAAGAAACAATAACTTTAAAAGGCTTTATTGGAAACAGCAAACTGGAGAAAAACAATCGAAACTATCAATCTATCTTTGTGAATGGTAGATTAGTTAAAAATAAGACCATTACTGCTGCAGTAGAAAATGCGTATAAATCTATGCTATCAATAAATAAATTTCCTCTATTTGTTTTAAACCTATTTATTAATCCTGAACTTATAGATGTTAATGTTCATCCAACAAAAGCAGAAATAAAGTTTTCTGATGAACAAAAATATTTAAGGAAGTATTCTCGATTATAAAAGATTCTCTTATAAGAAAAGAATTTATTCCATCATATAAGATTGAAAGCAATATAATAGATAAAAAGATAGTTTTATGTTAAACAATGACTATAAAATTAGTTTTGAAGAAAAAAATAGTATATTTAACGAAAATATTGATAATAATTATAATGTCCCAACATCTTCTACTTTTCAAACAGAAGATAATTATAAAAATATAAGTTTTAATTTAAACACATTAGATATATCAAAAACTCAAAAACAAATATAAATGAACATAATAATATATCTAATTTAAATACTATCTCTAACATCTTTGAACAAAACAATGAGGAAAATTTAAAAATAAATACATCATTTCCGTCAATCACAGTTGTAGGACAGTTACATTTTACTTATATAATTGCTGAATCATCAGATGGTTTTTATTTAATTGACCAACACGCAGCACACGAAAGAATTCTGTTCGAAAAATATTTAGATGAGTATAATACTGGAGATTTAAATAAACAAATTTTACTTACTCCAATTATTTTAGAATTTTCGCCAAGCGAAAAAGAAAAAATCTTTGATAATGAATTACTATTTAAAAAGTTAGGATTTGATTTTGAAGACTTTGGTGGGACATCAATATCTTTAAGAGCTGTTCCTAATATATTAAAAATAAAAAATTATAAACAGTTAATTGAAGAAATGTTATTAAATATAAACACTGAAACAAGTACTAATTCTATAGAAAAAATCATATATACTATGGCGTGTAAAAATGCAGTTAAAGCTGGTGATAAATTGAATCACCAAGAAATATTAAATTTGTTTAAAGAACTTAGTAAATGTAAAAACCCCTTTACTTGTCCGCATGGGAGACCAACTATGATAAAATTCGATTACATTGATTTAGAAAAAAGTTTAAAAGAATAATGTAGGTGATAAAATGAAAAATAAAAAGCAAATAATAATTATAGCTGGTCCTACCGCTTCAGGTAAAACAAATTTAGGAATTGAGCTAGCTAAAAAATAAATGGTGAAATTGTATCAGCGGATTCAATGCAAATTTATAAATATATGGATATAGGTACTGCTAAACCAAGTGTAGAGGAAATGCAAGGTATTAAGCATCATCTTATTGATATTATATATCCAGATGAAGAATTCAGTGTTGCACTTTTTAAGCAATATGCTGATAATGCCATAGAACAGATATATTCTAAGGGTAAAATACCTATAGTTGTTGGTGGTACAGGTTTATATATAAATTCTCTTACATATAGTTTAAACTTTAGTGAAAGTGAACCTGATAAACAATATAGAGATTATCTTGATAATTTAGCTAAACAATATGGTGCAAAATATTTACACGATATGCTTAAAAATATAGACCCTGATGCAGCAAATAATATACACCCAAACAATATAAAAAGAGTTATAAGGGCATTAGAAGTATTTAAAAATACAGGCAAAAGAATATCAGAATATCAAAGTACTACAAAACAAAATGAACCTGATTATGAGTTTGCATACTTTTGTCTTGATATGCCAAGAAATGTATTGTATGATAGAATAAATAAAAGAGTAGATATAATGTTTGAAAAAGGATTGATAGGTGAAGTAGAAAAGCTTATAACCCTTGGATACACAAGAGAACTGCAATCAATGCAAGCGATTGGTTATAAAGAAGTTTTTGATTATTTAGATGGTAAACTTTCATTAGAAGAAGTAAAAAATATTATAAAACAAAATACAAGAAGATATGCTAAACGCCAATTAACTTGGTTTAGAAAAGATAATAGAATTTATTGGCTTGAAGTCTTTAACAAACAACTCGACGAAATACTCTCAAATATGTTAGGATATATAGAAGGAAAATTAAAACTATTATAGAATATATTAATTAAAATTATAATTGGAGGATGATGTTATGGCAAAAAGTGTTAATAACTTACAAGATGTATTCTTAAATAATGCTAGGAAGGGCAAGATCCCTGTATCAATTCATTTGGTTAATGGTTTTCAATTAAAGGGTTTAGTAAGAGGATTCGATAGTTTTACAATCATATTAGAATCAGAAGGTAAACAAATATTAGTATACAAACATTCTGTTACAACTGTTACACCAGCTAAACCTATATTATATAATCAAGATGAACTAAATAATAATGTAAATAAATAACAAAGCTTTAAAGGCTTTGTTATTTATTTATTATATATGTTTACATAATATTTTTTATGTTGAATATTTGAGTTTTTTTGAATAAATGATAGAATATCTATGTTTGAGAAGGGAGGATAACACTAATGATTGAAGAATTATACAAATTAAACGGAATAAAAAAGAAGTTGTTGAATTGTCAACAAAAGCAGAAGAAATAATTACTCCAATATTTAAAGAATTAAATAAAATTAAGGAGTACAATCAATTAAAGGTATTAAATGCAATGCAAAAAGAAAAACTAAGCGATTCTCATTTCACTTACAGTACAGGATATGGATATGGAGATATAGGTAGAGATATAGTAGATAGAATATATGCAAATATCTTCAATACAGAAGATGCCATTGTAAGACCTCACATAGTTTCAGGAACACACGCAATTGCTGCAGCACTACAGGCTGTATTAAGGCCAGGAGATACTTTGATGTCCATTACTGGAACGCCCTACGATACATTACTAAAAGTTATAGGTATAAAAGGTAATGGTATGGGTTCCTTAAAGGAATATGGTATAAATTATAAACAAATTGATTTAAACGAAAGCTTTAAAATAAATTTAGAAAAAGTTAGAGAAGAAATTAAAAGGATCATTCTATAAAAGTTATATCTATGCAGCGTTCTACAGGTTATGGATGGAGACCAGCTTTAACTATCGATGATATTGAATTAGCTATAAATGAAATTAAAAAAATCAAAGAGGATATAATTGTTTTTGTTGATAATTGTTATGGTGAATTTTTAGATACTAAAGAACCTACTGATGTAGGAGCAGATTTAGTTGCTGGATCATTAATCAAAAACATAGGTGGCGGAATTGCTCCAACAGGAGGATATGTTGTAGGTAAAAAGATTTAATAGAATTGGTTTCATACAGATTGACCGCACCAGGTCTTGGAAAAGATTGTGGTTCTACGTTTGGTGTTATAAGGCAAATATTACAAGGATTATTCTTAGCACCTCATATTACTATAGAAGCTTTAAAGGGAGCCATATTTTGTTCTAAACTTATGGAATTAGCTGGATTTGAAGTTTCTCCAAAATATAACGAAAAAGAAGCGATATAATTCAAGCTATTAAATTTAATGACGAAAAACTATTAATAAACTTCTGCAAAGGTATCCAAAAGGGCTCTCCTGTAGATTCATTTGTAGAATGCGAACCCTGGGATATGCCTGGATATTCAGATCCCGTTATTATGGCTGCTGGAGCTTTTATACAAGGATCTTCTATTGAATTGAGTGCTGATGCACCAATAAGACCACCATATATAGCATATGTTCAAGGTGGATTAACATATGAACATTCAAAAATAGGTATTATGAAGGCATTATCAAATATAATTTAAAGGCCAACCCATTGTTGGCCTTTTCCTATTTATATCTTCTAAATACACCTATTACTTTTCCAAGAATAGTACAATTGTCAACTATTATAGGACTCATATGTGTATTTTCTGGTTGTAATCTTATATACCCATCTTCTTTAAAAATCTTTTAACAGTAGCAGAATCATCAATAAGTGCAACAACAATATCTCCATTTTTAGCAACTGGCTGCTTTTCCACAATAACAAAGTCACCATCTAATATACCTGCATCTATCATACTTTCCCCTTCAATTTTTAATAAAAATACATCTGTATTGTTATTAAAATAATTAAGTGGCAATGGAAAATAATCTTGTATATCTTCAAAAGCAAGTATAGGGTTTCCAGCAGATACACTACCAATGATAGGTGCCTTTATTATATTATCATTGTCTTCAAATATGTTTTCATTTAAAATTTCAATAGCTCTTGGTTTTGTAGGGTCACGTCTTATAAGACCCTTTTTTCTAATTTTTCAAGATGTGCATGTACCGTTGAAGTAGATTTTAATCCAACAGCTAATCCAATTTCTCTTACAGAAGGGGATAACCTCTTGTTGCAATTTCCTGTCTTATAAATTCTAAAATCTTTTGCTGTTTATCACTTAATCCGTTTATTATCATTTATTCTACACCCCTTAAACTTTGTCTTTATTTTATTATATCATTAAACTTAAAAAGTTTCAAACTGATGTTCGATATACTTGACAACGAACATATGTTTGGTTATAATAATTTACAGAACATATGTTTGGAGGGTGTTAATTATGAGAAAACTTTTAAAAACATTGCTATCTTTTACATTGTTCTTTTTAATAATTTCATTATCCATTTCTAAAGTTTCAAGTTATTACAAAAATAATAAACAAAACAAAATAACTACATACGAAGAAATCGTAGTAAATAAAGGTGATACATTATGGAAAATCTCCATCAAACACACACCTAAAGACAAAGATGTAAGAAAAACTATCTATGAAATAAGAAAAATTAACAATTTAAATGATTGCATCATATATCCTGGACAAGTTCTAAAAGTACCTATTGACAAATAGGTACTTTTAGATAAAAATATAGAATTAGGTTTTATATTTTATAAAAAGGAGACAGGGTATATGGCTAAAAAATGTATTATCGATAATAATAAAGATTGTACAAACTGTAACGAATGTAATATATGCGATTTAAACAAAAATAAAATTTGTAATAATTGTATGGAATGTCTCAGCATAAATAAATTTGACTATAAAGAAATAAGTATTGATGGGATAATTGACGCAGAAGATTATGATGACTATATTTATGATGAGGAAACAATAGAACAAGAGGATGATGAGATACTTCTAAAAGATAGTATATATATAGATGAAACAGAATGGAGTAGAGAGGAAGAGTGATTTTTACTCTTCCTCTTTTTCTACCTTTATATTAGATAAAGGATTAGCATTAACTGCCATTCTTAATTTTTCATCATCTATATGTGTATATATTTGTGTTGTTGAAACACTCTCGTGTCCTAATATTTGTTGTAGTGCTCTTATATCTACATTTCCATATTTATACATTAACGTTGCAGCAGTATGTCTTAATTTATGCGGAGTGTATTTTTCATTACCAAGACCTGCCTTTTCAATGTATTTTTTAACAAGTATTTCTACTGTTCTTTTATTTATCCTGGTTTTTCTTTCACTTAAGAACAAAGCCCTTTGATCCTTAGCATCCTTTGGCCTTACTTCTAAATATCTATTTATCGCATCTATACAAGCCTGATTTAGATAGACTGTTCTTTCCTTATTTCCTTTTCCTATAACAGTTAATATATCACCTTTAATTTTATCAATATCAATTCCAACTAATTCCGATAATCTTAATCCACAATTTAAAAACAACATTATCATTGCATAATCTCTTTCTTTATGTTTTCCTTCAATTACATTAATTAATTTTTTACTCTGTTCTAAAGTTAAATAAACAGGATGTCTTTTAGATATTTTGGGACTCTCAAGTTCCTTAGCTGGATTTTCATTTATTAATTTAACTTTGGTCTCAAGATAATTAAAAAACGCCCTTATGGCTGCAGTTTTTCTTGCTCTTGCATAACTACTATTTTGACGTTCTAAAGTTATGTAATTTATAAAAGAGTAGATATCATACAAGGTTATATTTCGTATAAATTCTATATTAATATCATTTATTTTTATTTCATCAACAGTCGTTTCATTAATCGAATTATTTTTAATAAATTTTACATACTTTAAGAATAATTTTAAATCAATTTTATATCCTAAAACTGTATTATAGGATTTAGCCTTAACATTAATTAGATATGCAAGAAAATCATTTAGAATTATTGGACATTCTTTATCGTAAATAGCTGCTAAATTCATTTCAACCCCCTCTGAAAACAATATAACATTTCGCTAAATATCAATTTAGCGAAATTGCTGTATGGTATTTAGAAAATTGGTATACTAAAATTTAATTAAAAATTATTGCTTTATTTTTTCATCTTCTTCTTTTTCCCAATGTCATTATAAATTCTTTCTGAATAAACAAATATAACAAAATAAATAATGCAAATAGAATTATCCTTAGCATAACATCACCTTAAATTGTTATTTTTATTATATGTACTTATTATAGCTTCAATTAAAGCAGATTTAAAACCTTTATTTTCTAAAGTTCTTATACCTTCAATGGTTGTACCTCCAGGCGAACACACCATATATTTCAAATCACTTGTATTTATTTCACCAGTTTTTAACATTTCTGCTGTACCAATTATAGTATCACAAATGACATTCAATGCTTCTTTATGCGGTATCCCTATATATACACCTGCATCAACAAATGCTTCAATAAATTCTGATATAAAAGCAGGGCTACTTCCAGACAACGCTGAATATTTATTTATATCTTTCTCATCAACCTCTACGACCTTACCAATAGAGTTTAAAAGATCAATAATTTGCTTTTTTCTAAATCTAATATGTTTAAAAACGTTGCTGCAGTAATACCTTCATTAACCAATGCTGCAACATTAGGCATAATTCTTACTATTTTATCATAACCTGTATTTTTCTTTATTTCATCTATTGTTATTCCAGCTGCCATCGAAATCAAAACCTTATTACAATAATAATTTTCTTTTATTACACCATAAATATCTTTATAAACATTAGGTTTAACAGCCAAAAATATATATTGTGATTTTTCAATTATTTCATCACAGTTTTTACATATATTAACTCCAAACGTTTTATTAGCATTTTCAAGTTTATTTTTATCAATATCATAAATATAAATTTTATTGGTATTATATATTCCCTTATTAATTATACCTTTTATAATAGCGGTAGCCATATTACCAAAACCAATAAAACCTATCATAAATACCACCTCCATCTAAAAAACTTTCTTATTTAATTATAATCAAAAGGAAAACAAATTAAAAGAAATAAAAAAGCGACTTTTAACGTCGCTTTACACAGTTATTTCAGCCTCTATTTGTTCTATATCCTTATATTTATTAATAATTGGTTCAACTACATCATTAATAAATTCCTCTACCTGTTCCTTAGAACGACCTATATAATTCTTTTCATTCATTATATCATTTAAATCATCATCAACTAACTCAAATACTGGATCGCTAACAATTCTATTCAACAAATCATTTTCTCCTCCAAAAACCTTTATATTTTTAGCAGCTTCCATTGAATGCACCCTTATCCTTTCGTGTAGCTCTTGTCTATCGCCACCTTTTTTACACATTCCATCAGAATATTTTCTGTAGCCATAAATGGCAATTCCTCTCTTACTCTTTTTAAAATAATTTTTTCATTAACCACTAATCCAGAAGTAATATTTATATATAAATTCAATATCCCATCTACTGCTAAAAAGGACTCTGCTAAAACCAATCTTCTATTTGCCGAATCATCTAACGTCCTCTCAAACCATTGTGTAGAAGCTGTAATATCAGCATTAGTTGAATTTACTATTACATATCTTGCTAGTGCTGATATTCTTTCTGATCTCATAGGATTCCTTTTATAAGGCATTGCAGAAGAACCTATCTGACTTTTTCAAAAGGCTCTTCAATTTCTTTAAAACTTTGAAGTATACGAATATCATTACTAAATTTGTAAGCACTTTGAGCTATACTTGATAATACATTTAAAACTAATGTATCTTGTTTTCTAGGATAAGTTTGACCAGTAACCCTAAAGTACTTGTTTTCAAAACCTAAAATATTACACACCATCTCATCAAGTTGCTTTACTTTATTATGATCACCATTAAATAATTTAAGAAAGCTTGCCTGTGTTCCTGTAGTACCTTTAACACCCAGTAACTTTAAATTTTCAATACAATATTCAAGTTGTTCTAAATCCATAAGCAAATCCTGCAGCCATAAACAAGCTCTTTTCCCAACTGTAGAAAGCTGTGCAGGTTGTAAATGTGTGTATGATAGCGTCGGTAAATCTTTATATTTCAACGCAAATTCCTTTAAATTTTTAATGCAAGATATTAATTTCTTTCTTAAAAGTTCTAACGATTCTTTTATTATAATAACATCTGTGTTATCACCTATATAACAACTTGTTGCACCTAAGTGTATAATTGGTTTTGCTTTTGGGCATTGTTCTCCATATGCATATACATGTGACATAACATCGTGTCTTGTTTCTCTTTCCTTTTGTTCAGCTACTTCATAATTAATGTTTTCAATATTTGCCTTTAATTCATCTATTTGTTCTTGTGTAATAGAAAGACCTAATTCTTTTTCAGCCTGAGCTAATGCAACCCATAATTTTCTCCAAGTTTTAAATTTCTTTTCATCCGAAAATAAATAGGACATCTCTTTACTTGCATATCTTTTTGTCAAAGGACTAATATACAAACATCTATCGTCCATATCATTCGCCTCCTAACGAAAATTTTAATTTATATATATATTTTGTTTCGTATTTATATTATAACATAATTAACAAAATATAAAAAGTAGGAGTATTTCTCCTACTTTAGTTTTTGAACAAAAGTTTCAATTCTATCTATGTTAAATAATACAATAAAATCTAAGGATCTTTATATAGTTACAATTTTTCATTTATTTTTTAAACAAAAATAAAAAGGAGAGTTAGACTCTCCTTTTAAAAAATTATCTTGGTTGAATTATAAATTTTATTGCCGTTCTCTCTTCACCATCAATATTCACATCAGTAAATGCAGGTATACAAATCAAATCAATTCCACTTGGTGCAACAAACCCTCTTGCGATTGCAACAGCCTTAATTGCTTGATTAATAGCTCCTGCACCAATTGCCTGCATTTCAGCAATTCCCTTTTCCCTAACAACACCTGCTAAAGCACCTGCTACAGAATTTGGATTTGATTTTGCTGAAACCTTTAATACTTCCATTTTTGTACCTCCTTAATGTTGCATATTATTGTTCTAATATTCTATATTCTACACGCAAATAAAAATTCCTTCTTAAATTTACAGGCTCTTTGTCAATAGTTGGGGCGGGCATTAGATTAGAATGCCTGTCCTTTCTTATTTGATAATGATTTTAGCAAGATAGATAGGATGAGGGAGTTTACCCTTAAAAATTGCACGACAAAAAGACCAACGATAGTTGGATTTCCTAAAATACAATATTTAACAGATTATTTATTACAACAATGAAGAATTCTATTCCTGAATCTATCAAAATTTCTATAGCCGAAGGCTATTCTTTTAATAACTTTGATTTTATTATTAAATCCTTCTATACAAGCATTTGTATAAGGAATATCAAAAGAATTACAAATCTCATTAAAATATCTGATATAGGTATTTGCACATCTTTTCAATTCATTGATACCACTATTTTGTGCAAGTTTAATCCAATCTTTTAAGAGGACACGAGCTTCGTTAGAAGAAGGTGAAGCATCAATAATACTCAATAACTTTTCCTTTAAAGTGTGGGCAATTGCTAATTCACTATTATAAGAAA
The DNA here is from genome assembly GCF_028622835.1 of Caloramator sp. mosi_1. Taxonomy (GTDB): domain Bacteria; phylum Bacillota; class Clostridia; order Clostridiales; family Caloramatoraceae; genus Thermobrachium. The sequence goes on from NZ_CP117677.1 coordinate 2,355,895, forward strand.
ACATAACTTGTAAAGCTAACTTTGAATCTGTATCAAGTAAGCCATATCTTTTAAAATAAGCTTTTTACTTCTTTTAAAGTATTTTCTTAATTTAATTGATAGTTCTCTTTGGATACGTTTTCTTACCGCTTCTACTGCCCATATGACTTGTCTAATATAGTGAAATTTATCTATAACAATTACAGCATTTTTGAAATAAGTTTTAGCTAAATCAATATAGGGTTGCCACATATCACAAATAAAGTGTGTAACGCTATCGCGATTTTTAATTTTTCTAAAATAATCTATAAGAATATGCTCTTTTCTATCTTTAATAATGTCTAGTATTTTATGATTAACAGGATCGACTATTGCACAATGATATTTAGAACCACCAGAGTTACCTTTAAATTCATCTATAGATATTATTTTAGGTAAATTAGTAGGAGAAGAGTAAGATACATTATCAAAAATACGTTTTATAGTATCGATAGATAGATTAGTTTTTCTAGCAACTGATGTCATACTATATTCATTAGATAATTCATAAATTACAAACATAGCTAATCTATTAGTTATTCTATGATAACGAGGTAAAAATTCTATATGTTCATAAAATTTTTTGCCGCAGGCATTACAACGATATCTACGTTTTTTAAGAATGATAAAAGTATGTTTAAAGAATAAGGGTATGTCTTTAATACGCTGAATTCTATAATCGTGAACTCTTGTAACTTTGGAATTACAATTAGGGCAAGTACAAATTTTTTCTTAGTTTCTAAGTATATCTCAATGTACGTGTCATTATGAATAATCTTTTTATAATAACATCTTTAAAACCTAATAAATTTTTGATAGAATTATTAGTGTGCACTTGATGGATGCCTCCTTTCAGGTAAGGTTTTTGTTTGGTTATTTTAATTTTACCAGGTGTCTAATCAGGTGCACATATTTTTTGTAAAAAATATGCTGGGTCTACGCCCCAACATTTATTATAGAACCAATTTACAAATTATTTTACTATTTACAAATAAAAATAATAAGGATAGTTTAAAACCATCCTTATTATTTTGCATATTCAATTGCTCTAATCTCTCTAATTACATTAACCTTTATTTGACCAGGATATTCTAACTCACTTTCTATTCTTTTACTATATCCCTCGCCATTTGAATTGCATCAGCATCTGAAATTTGTTCTGGTTTTACCATAATTCTTATTTCTCTACCAGCTTGAATAGCATATGATTTTTCAACACCTTCAAAGGAATCTGCTATTTCCTCTAATTTTTCTAATCTCTTTATATATGCTTCAAGTGTTTCTCTTCTTGCTCCTGGTCTTGCTGCAGAAATTGCATCTGCTGCTTGCACTAATATAGCTTCAATTGTTTGTGGTTCAACATCTCCGTGATGTGCCGATACAGCGTGTATAACTGCTGGAGATTCATTATATTTCTTTAATATATCTCCACCAATAAGAGCGTGCGGTCCTTCAATTTCGTGATCTAAAGCTTTACCTATATCATGTAAAAGACCTGCTCTTTTTGCAAGTGCAACATCAGCTCCAAGCTCAGAAGCCATTAAACCTGCCAAATATGAGAACCTCAATAGAATGTTTTAAAACATTTTGTCCATAGCTAGTTCTGTACTTTAGTCTACCAAGCAATCTAATTAACTCACTATGTAAACCGTGTACACCAGTTTCAAAAGTAGCTTGTTCGCCTTGTTCACGAATATCGTTTTCAACTTCTTTTTTGCCTTTTCAACCATTTCTTCAATTCTGGCAGGATGTATTCTCCCATCAGCTATTAATTTTTCTAATGCAAGTCTTGCAACTTCTCTTCTTATTGGATCAAAACCTGATAATATCACTGCTTCAGGAGTATCATCAATTATTAAATCAATACCTGTTAGTGTTTCAAGTGTTCTAATGTTTCTACCTTCTCTACCAATTATTCTACCCTTCATTTCATCATTTGGTAGGCTTACAACTGAAACTGTGGTTTCTGCAACGTGATCTGCAGCACATCTTTGTATTGCACAAGCAATTATTTCTCTAGCCTTTTTATCAACCTCTTCCTTTGCTTTAGTTTCTATTTCTTTAATTAACATTGCTGCATCGTGTTTAACTTCTTCCTTTACATTGTTTAATATAATTTCCTTAGCCTCTTCTGTTGTTAAATTAGCAATTCTTTCAAGTTCTTGAACTTGTTTTTGTAAACTTCATTCATTTGGTCTTGTAATTCTTGAATTTCTTGTTGTTTCTTTACAAGGTTTTCTTCTCTTGCTTCTAATGCTTCTACTTTTTATCGAGAGTCTCCTCTCTTAAAATTAATCTCCTCTCCATTCTTTGGATTTCATTTCTTCTTTCTCTTACTTCTTTTCGAATTCATTTCTTAGCTTATGGACCTCTTCTTTTGCCTCAATCATAGCTTCTTTTTCTTTGATTCTGCTTCTTTTTCAGCATCAGATACAATTTTTTAGCTAATTCCTCAGTTGATTGTATCTTTTTTCAGATATATTCTTTCTTATAAAATAGCCTAAAAAGAAGGCTATCACTCCTGTAGCCCCAATTAATAAAAGCCAAACAAGCGTTTCTATACACAACACCTCCCTCTACAGTCAAACAATATTTATTGTATAACAAATTAGTTGTTTTTTATTTATAAAGTTAATCAACAAGAGACTCTTTAAACATTTAACTAAAATAGAAGCAAGAATTAACGAAAAATTAAACCATTATTTGTATTTATTTTATTATAGTTTTAATTTTATGTCAAGTTACAGGGGTAACACTACTAACCGTATCAATTAATTCTACTTTATATTTTTTATCAGCAGATTCTAATAGATGCATATTATGAGTCACCATAATAATCTGTCTATTAAACATCTTAGAAACCTGTTTTAAAAATTCTGCAACATTAATTACATAATCTTCACTTACATGTTTTGCTGGTTCATCTAATATTAGTGGTCCATTTATCTTTGGATTATGTGCTTCTAAGAGAGCTATTCTAAGTGCCAAGGAAACTATATCCACTACTCCTCCTCCTCTTGACACTTCAGGTCTAGTTGTAACATTCTGACCATTTTCTAAAGGTGTTATAACATAAAAATCTGCTTCGTTTCTATTTGCCTTTTCATTTAACTCTATCTTAAATTCAATATTAGAATTAAAAATGTATTGCAAACAATTTGTAACAATATGTTCAATTTGTTGTTTTGATTGATCTCTGGCATATTCAGACACGTTTTGAAGCAACCTTCTAGATTCTAATAAGGTTAGCTCCCTATTTTCCAATGCCTTTAATTTATCTTCTAATTTTTCCTTTTCACTGTTTAGAGCCTGTAGCTGTCCTCTAAGTTCAAAATATTTTTCTTTTTCTGCTTCCAATTTATCGTTCATTATTTTTAATTTTTCTGACCACATATTATCACCCTATATATCCTTTGGTATTAAGCTTTCTGCCTCATCTATTAACCTCACAATTTCCTTTTCTAAGTTTTTATTTCTTGTTCTAAATTTTCTGGTTCAAAACCTAATTTTTTAATTTCATCCATCAATTCTTTTTTGTATTTGTAGCTGTTCTAATCTTGTTTCTGCTTTAATTCGTTTATTTTTGCATATTCAAGTCTTCGCTTTAAATCATTTAATTTTTCTTCGTAATTATGCATATCTTATTCCTCCTCCATTGTACTTAAAATTTTATCAATTTTATTTTCATTAACTTCACTTCCACACATAGGACAAACGTTTATAATTTTTAATGTATACTTGTATTCATCTACTAAACTATTAATTTCACTTACACATTTTCTATATTCAACTGTTAAATCCTTTATTTCTTTTTCAATTGTATTATGACTCATAATAAAAGTATTGGCATTTTTATATTTAGATACTTTATTGTCTATACAAGAAATTTTATCAATACATTTTTCTAATTCCTTAAACTTTTTCATATATTCATTTCCTTTAGAAATAGATGTTGTACAAGAAATATATTTGTTATACTTATCTATTAATTGTATATACCTCTTCAATGACTGTTCTATTTTTGGTATCATCTCATTTAAGATTGAAACATTTCTTGTATTAATTTCAATACTTGATACCATTTTGATTTCTTTATTTAATTTTATATCTTTTTCTTTTAATTCATATAAAATAAAATATTTTTGTAGTAAATCAATTAATGTTTTTATTCTAAAATTTGCTATATCTATGTTTGATGTTTTTACAAACACTTTTTCTTGTTCTAAAATATCTTGATTAATTAACTTAAGATTACAACTAATAGTATTCAATTTAATATATTGGTTTATTTTATTCTCTAATAATCCTATATTAAATTTTTCTATGTCCTTTAATATTTTAACTATTTTTTCCTGTTCAGCAGCCTCTCTGTTTAATTGATTTAAAGAATTACTATATTCTTTAATTTTATTCAATAAATCTATCTTATCTCTTAAATTTTTTAATATATTTTCCTTTTTACTTATATATTTCTCTAATTCATATACATAATTTAATGAATCTATTTTTTTATCTATTTCACTTAAATTGTCTTTTACAAGCTTTGAATCACTCTGAATTAAATTTATGTCTTTATTTATATCCTTTATAGCTTCATCTATAATATTTAATCCAACAATTTTGCCTATTGCTTTTGATTTTAAGGAATTAGGTTGACTTAACAAAAAGGTCCTTCTAATTGTTCTGATAAATTTAGACACATATCATTATCCTTATCTATTCTTATTTTTCTTATTTTATGTGCCTCTTGTATATCTAAGGGTATATCATTACCAAACCCTTCATAGACAGTTTCTTCTCCATTTTTTATAAGCCTGTACGTATTTTTTGTTTTTGTTCTTTCTCTTATTATTTTAACTCCGTCAGATAAAGTTAACGTAACTCTGCAATAGTTAGAATCAAACCTTATAAATTCAACTCCCTTTGGTTCATTAAACAAACACCACTTCAACGCCCTAATAATTGCTGATTTTCCATTATCCGAAGGACCTACAATAACATTAAGATTTTCACTCAAATCAAGTTTAGTATGCTTATGTGATTGAAAATTTTCAATTTCAATTGATTTAATATAAATCAATCTATCACCTCTTTTGATAAAAGTAAATGTGCCCTAGATAGTCTATCTAAGACCTCACTTTTTATTTCATCTGGAATTGATTCTTTTTCGCAATCTCCTCAACTATTTGATTAATACTTAATATCTCAAACTCACCATAATTATTAACAGTTTGAATTATATTGTTGAATATTATTTCCCTTTGTTCCTGTATTTTAATAAAACTTCTATCAAGTACATCTTCACCTATTGGTGCTGATTTTATTTTTTCAATGGTAATAGATATGTCTTCACCAATATCTATTACCGCAAAACTTGATGTCTTTTAATTTCAAAGATACTGTTATTTATTCTAACTACAGCACCAGGATTGACAAAATATTTATCTTCAGCTTTAATTACTCCAAAGCCAGTATGGTAATGTCCACATAACGTAATATCTGCTTCTGTTTTTTAATAATTTCTTCTATTGTTGTATGTGGAACTTCCTTTATAAATGGCTTTTCCATTAGCATACCGTGTACAATATGTATTAAATAATCACATTCATCTTTATTTATTATATATTTACTTTTAAATGGATCTACATCTATATCATAAACATAACTTGAGCCAGTAATTTTCACTTTAATATTTCTATCAAATAATTCTACAGGTTTATCATCTAAAATCCAAACTATGCCTAATGTTTCAAGAATTCCTATGATGGTTCTATTAACTGTATTTGGATTTTGTCCATAAATATCGTGATTGCCTAAAACCATATAAATAGGTTTAGGAAACCTATTTAATAAATCTATAAATTTTTGCATCACAGAAAGTGAAACATCAGGTCTATCCAATAAATCTCCACCAAACAACACATAATCAATCTTATTATATTTAACATATTTAAGTAATTCCTCAAACTTATTAAAAAGGGTAGACTCAAAATCATCTAATCTTGCTCTTGGATTTGTTCCTCTTATATGCGTATCTGTGAAAAACAAAAATTTCATTAATATCTACTCCCATTCTATTTCTTTATCAATTTTTTTAATTACCTTCTTTATTTCTTCGTTTGTATATCCTTTATAATATAAAAACCTTGCTATTTTATTTAAAGAATCATTGTCTTTTTATAGGATTTTAACTTCTTAAGTGCCAAATTATATGCATTGTTTATCATTTCATCTTCATCAAAATTTAGTTTTTCAACAATGCTATTGTTTACACCCTTTATTTTTAATTCATTCACTATTCTTAATCTACCTAACTTATTCATTTTAATCTTTTTCTTACGAATTTATTAGCATATTTAAAATCATCAATTAATTCATAATCCTGAAGTTTATTAATAATAATTTCAATACTGTTATCACTATAACCTTTTTGCTTTAATTTATCAATAAATTCTTTTACAGTATAATCTCTTACATTTAATAAATTTAATGCGTACTTATACCCCTTACTTATTTCACACTTCTGTATTAAATTTAATAGTTCTTGTTCATTTATTACTTTATCAATCTTGATATTATATTTTAATATATCCTCTAAATCGGCAGAAAAACGATATATTCCATCTATGTATATATTATATCTATCACTATTACTCTTTTGCTTTTCAATTCCGGTTATCTGCATTTAATCAACTCCTTTTAAATTGAAAATAAACATCCCTTTTATGGGATGTTTATTAAAAACTACTCTTCAGTTTTATTGCCTAAATTTAAATTACTTGCCAAATTTGATAAAGGTAGATTATACTTTTGTCTTATTGTATTTTCAATTTCTAATGCTACTTGTGGATTTTCTTTTAAATAATTTTTGCATTTTCTCTTCCTTGCCCAAGCTTTATATCTTTATATGAAAACCAAGCTCCACTCTTTTGTATTATGTTGTTATTTACTGCTACATCTAAAATATTACCTTCCTTTGATATACCTTCACCATACATAATATCAAATTCTGCTTGCTTAAAAGGTGGTGCAACCTTATTTTTAACTACCTTAACTCTGGTTCTGCTTCCTAAAACATCTTCTCCTTGCTTGATTGAGTCAACTTTTCTTACATCTAGTCTTACTGATGCATAGAATTTTAGTGCTCTACCACCAGGTGTTGTTTCTGGACTACCAAACATTACTCCAACCTTTTCTCTTAATTGGTTTATAAATATAGCAACACACTTTGACTTGTTTATTGCACCTGCCAATTTTCTTAATGCTTGTGACATAAGCCTTGCTTGTAATCCTACAAAAGCATCACCCATTTCACCCTCAATTTCTGCCTTTGGTACTAATGCAGCAACTGAGTCAATTACAATTACATCAATAGCACCAGACCTAACTAACGCTTCTGCTATTTCAAGTGCTTGTTCACCAGTGTCAGGTTGAGAAACAACTAAATTTGATACATCTACACCTAACTTTGTTGCATATGTAGGATCTAAAGCGTGTTCTGCATCTATAAAAGCTGCAGTACCTCCATTTTTTGTGCCTCAACGATTATATGAAGTGCTACAGTTGTTTTACCTGATGATTCTGGACCATATATTTCAACAATTCTTCCTCTTGGAACTCCTCCTATTCCAAGTGCTATATCTAAATCAAGAGAACCCGTAGATATTGCTTCAACATTCAATTTTGAATTTTCACCTAACTTCATTATTGAACCTTTGCCAAACTGTTTTTCTATTTGGCTCAATGCCAATTCTAGTGCCTTTTGTTTTTCATTCATATTTTATCCTTCCTTTCCCGAACATCTGTTCTTATTATATAATATTTTTTATTTATGGTCAATATCATTATTTTTTAATTTTTAACTCAATTATGATATTATCATTTATAATGCATAATTTTAAGGCTTATTTATATACATTTATAATAAAAAGAATAAGAGCAGTTTTTAATTGCTCTTATTCTTTTGAATTTATACACTTTCTATTTTTCTCAATATAATCAATTCCCGAAATAATTGTTATTATTGTTGCTAAATACATTATATAAATATATATATTATATCCTTTATATTTTAACTCAATTAAAGCTGCTATTATAGCTATAATTTGTGTTACAGTCTTTAATTTTCCCCATTTACTTGCTGCAATTATATTACCTTCTGATGCAGCTACTGCTCTTAATCCTGTTATTGCAAATTCACGTGCTAATATTATCACAACTAACCAAGATGGTATTGTTTGTCGTTCTACTAAAGCAACAAGTGCCGCCGTAACTATTAACTTATCTGCCAACGGATCCAAGAATTTTCCAAATTTAGTTACTTGATTTCTATTTCTTGCTATATACCCATCTAAACTATCAGTTAATGCTGCTATAATAAAAATTATAGTAGCAATCCAATTTCCATAGGGTATTTTTACTAAAAGAAAAAACAAAAACAAAGGAACCAAAAATATTCTGGATATTGTTATCTTATTTGCTAAATTCATAGTCATCAACTCCTAATAAATCATAATTATAAGCCTTTGTTATTTTAACTTTAACAATATCACCTTTTTTATATTCTAAACTTGTTTCAATATAAACTGTTTGATCAATCTCTGGTGCATCGGCATAGGTTCTGCCATAATAAACTCCTTCTTTTGTTATTCCGTCAATAATTACCTTAACTTCTTCTCCAATTAATCCCTATATTTTTTCTAAAGATATTTTACTTTGTATTTTCATTAACTTTTCTTTTCTAAAGGCTTTTATTTCATCACTTATTTGATTATCAAATAATGCTGCCTTTGTTCCTTCCTCTTGAGAGTATTCAAATATACCTACCCTATCTAACCTATATTCCTTTATAAAATCTACTAATTCATTAAAATCCTCATCAGTTTCATTTGGAAAACCAACTATCAATGACGTTCTAATTACAGCTTTTGGTATATTTTTTCTTATATTATTTATAACTTCTAATATTTTTTCCTTTGTTGTTCTTCTATTCATTAGTTTTAATATTTTGTTACTTATGTGTTGTATTGGTATATCAAAATATTTACATATTTTTTCACTATTTTTTATTGTTTCTATTAATTCTAAATCTATTTCTTCAGGATACGAATACATAACTCTTATCCATTCTATACCTTCTATCTTTTCAATTTCTTTAAGCAATATTGATAAAGATTTCTTTTATATATATCAATACCATACATTGTTGTATCTTGTGCTACTATTATTAATTCCTTAACACCTTTACTTGACAATTGTCGTGCTTCCTTTAAAATATCTTCTATTTTTCTACTTCTATATCTACCTCTTAATTGAGGGATTATACAATAACTACAATTATTATTGCACCCTCAGCAATTTTTAAATATGCATAATGATTAGGTGTTGATAATATTCTTTCATTATATTCTAAATTATAATTTATATTTCCTACTTTTACAATCTTATTATTTCCTTTTAATATATTATTAACAACTTCAACTATATTTTGATAATTGCCTGTACCTACAACAGCATCTAATTCTGGCATTTCATCTAACAAATCTTGTTTATATCTTTCTGCCATACATCCAGTTGCTACAATACCTTTACAAATTCCATTTTGTTTGTTTTGTGCCATTTCTAATATAGTTTCTATTGACTCCATTTTAGCAGATTCAATAAAACCACAAGTATTAACTATAATTATATCTGCAGTTTTTTCATCATTTACAATCTCATAGCCATTCTCTCTTAATTCGTGCAACATTACTTCTGCATCAACTCTGTTTTTATCACAGCCTAACGAAATCAATCCAACTTTATATTTCATCAAATCAACTCCTTTTGTATTTCCTGGGCAATTATAGCCCATTATTTAATATTATCTCTTTTTTGCTCTTTTTACTCATTTTTTTATTATTTTACTTATTTATCTTAATTATGATTTTATATGACAAAAATCAACCTCATATATTTTATAATATATGAGGTTGATTTACAATATATATTAATATTTTTCTACATCTTGTTTTGAGATTAATACTTGTCTTGGCTTACTTCCTTCTTGCTTTCCTATTATTCCACGTTGCTCCATTTCCTCAATTAACCTTGCTGCTCTATTAAATCCTATTCTTAACCTTCTTTGTAACATTGAAGCAGATATTTGTCCACTTTCAACAGCAATATTTATGGCTTCGTTTAAAAGTTCATCCTCAAATTCTCCATTATTATCAGATGGACTATTTATATTTTTTTCAATATTGTCTATAATATCTTCTTTATAATCTGCACTACTATTATTTTTCAAATATGATACAATACTTTCAACCTCTTTGTCTGAAATAAATGCACCTTGAATTCTTATAGGTTTACTCTCTCCAATTGGCATAAATAGCATATCTCCTCTTCCTAATAGTTTTTCTGCACCTGCCATATCCAATATAGTTCTTGAATCTACTTGGCTGGAAACAGCAAAAGCTATTCTTGATGGAATGTTAGCTTTAATAACACCTGTTATTACATCTACAGAAGGTCTTTGTGTTGCAATTACAAGGTGCATACCTGCTGCTCTTGCCATCTGTGCTAATCTACAAATAGCGTCTTCTACATCATTTGGAGCAACCATCATTAGGTCTGCTAACTCATCAATTATTATAACTACTTGTGGTAGCTTTTTAGATGGATCATTAGTCTCCATTAACTTATTATAGCCTTCAATATTTCTGACATTATTTTCAGCAAATAACTTGTATCTCTGAGTCATTTCATTTACTGCCCAATAAAGAGCAGATGCTGCCTTTTAGGTTCAGTTACTACAGGTATTAATAAATGTGGTATTCCATTATAAACTGATAGCTCTACTACCTTTGGATCTATTAATAGCATTTTTACATCATTTGGTGATGATTTATATATAATACTTGTAATCAAAGTGTTGATGCACACACTTTTTCCCGAACCAGTTGCACCTGCAATCAATAAATGAGGCATTTTAGACAAATCAGTTACAATACATTTGCCAGTTATGTCTTTTCCTAATGCAAAGGCCAAATTGGACTTAAACTCCAAAATTCCTTTGACTCTAAAACCTCACGCAATGTAACAGGAACGACCTCCCTATTTGGAACTTCAATTCCAACTGCTGATTTACCTGGTATAGGTGCTTCTATTCTTACTGATGATGCCGCTAAATTTAATGCAATGTCATCAGCTAGATTTACTATTCTACTTACTTTAACACCTGCACTTGGTTGTATTTCATATCTTGTTACAGATGGCCCTCTATTTACCTGAATTACTTTTGCATCAACTCCAAAACTATTTAATGTATCTTCTAAAAGTTTTGCATTTTGTAATAACTCTTTTTGTCCTGCAACTGACCTTTATAGCTATTTTCACAAAGTAGTTCCATAGGTGGAAACTTATATTCAATTAAATTGCTTTTTCCTTTGCTTATTTCTTCATTTAAGTTATCAACTGCAGTTTCTTTTTCTTTTTTTCAATAAAATCCTCTCTTGAATCTTTAGTTTCTTTTAAAAAGTCAACAATCTTTATTTTTTTATCTATCTTTTCTATATTTTCTCTTATGTCTTTTACCTCAACATCTACTTTGTTGTTATAATTCTGTCTTTCCCTTTTATCTGTTTCATCTATGACTGTTTCTTTATTATTTTTAAATCTTATAAATATTGATTTAATATATCTGATCAAAGGAATTAATATAGATTTTTCAGTAATTAAAAGGAATAAGACAATTGTAATACATACTAATACAATGTATGAACCTACTTTTCCAAAAATATATATAGTTGGAGTAGCTAATAATTCACTAATAACTCCTCCCCTTTATTGTCTATACCATTTAAATATGCATCCTTAATTTTATATATAAACTTTTTGTTAGGATTTTTTATTGAATAAGGTATAGTTAACATAACATTTATTATGTATAACAATAATGAAATATAATAAAATTTGTTGCTAACTTTACCCCTTTTAGTATAAAAGCTACACCTACAAATAAAAATATACAGGAAATATATAGGCACCCAATCCAAACATACCCATAACAAATTCTCTAATTAATATACCTGCAATGCCTGTAGGTTTAATATAGATGCTAAGTCCAATTATCAAGGAAATTCCAAATATTATTACTCCATATATTTCCTTTTTACATTATTATTATCTTCTATTCTTTTATTTTTTCTTGCCATCCTACCACCTCTTAAACTTTCTTCTATTAAGAAATATAACATAATAACAAAAAAGCAAATGCTATTTTATGCATTTGCTTTTTCTATTAATTCTCTAAGTTTTATAATTGCTTCCCTATGCCTCCTACTTCATCTATTAAACCTAACTCAACTGCTTGATTACCGATCAATATAGTACCCATATCATTTAAAAGTTCATCTGTTTCTAACATTAATTCCCTTAATTTTTCTTTGGAAACTTTGCTATTTCTGGTAATAAAATTCAATATTCTATCCTGCATCTTTTGAAAATAGGCAAAAGTTTAGTGGAACGCCAATAACTAAGCCATTCATTCTTATAGGATGTATTATCATTGTAGCTGTCGGAGATATAAAAGAATATTTTGTTGCTACTGCCAGTGGTACACCTATACTATGTCCTCCACCAACAACCAAAGATACTGTTGGCTTAGTAATGCTATTTATCATCTCAGCAATTGCAAGTCCTGCTTCAACATCTCCTCCTACAGTATTTAAAATGACTAAAAGTCCTTTTATATTAGGATTTTCCTCTACATTTACAAGTTGAGGAAATATGTGTTCATATTTTGTTGATTTTGTTTGTGGCGGAAGAACTGTATGTCCTTCTATCTGTCCTATTATAGTCATAGTAAAAATATCTGAAGTAAATGGTGGTGGTGGAAAATTTCCTAACTCCTTTATATTTTCAGTGTCATTTATATTTTTTTATTAGCGTTAGGTTCAATCTCTTCATTCTTTATTAAAAAATTCATAATATCACCTCTATATTAGTCTAACCAACATAAATTTAATTTATAATATATAAAAACGAAAGTCCCTACAAAATTTTGTAGAGACCTATAATATATATCACAAATCAAAGGCTTCGTGCAGAGCCTTTATGGCAGATTCTGTGTCTTCTTCTTTAACTAAACACCAAATAGTTGTATGAGAATCTGCTGTTTGTAATACCTTTATATTTCTTTCCTTTAATGCTTTTAATATTTTTGCCATTATTCCAGGTATACCTCGCATTCCATTTCCTATAACAGCTATCTTACTGCAATTTGATATAATTTTATACTTTATCTTTAACATTTCCAGTATCTTTATTACACTTTGTTCTTGTTTTGAATTAATTGTAAAAACCCTATAATCTGGGAACACATTGATTAAATCAATGCTAATCTTATTATTAGCTAATATTTCAAAAATATCATCTGTATTTTGACAATTCTCATCATATTCAATGCTAACTTGTGTCCTTGACGACATATGTGTTATACCTGTTATTATTCTTCCTATATTTTCACGGGAAGTTGTTATAAGGGTTCCTCTACTATCACTCATAGTATTTTTAATATAAACAGGTATATTTGATTTCATAGCAAATTCAACAGCTCTTGGATGAATAACCTTTGCACCTTGATCTGCAAACTGGAATACTTCATTATAGCTCATTGTTTCAATCAGATGTGCATTATTTACTATTCTTGGATCCGCTGTCATAATACCGTCTACATCTGTATATATTTCAACAAAATCCGCTTTTAGAGCTGCACCAAGGGCAGTACCTGTTATATCACTTCCACCTCTTCCTAAAGTTGTTATTTCACCACTCTGTGTCATACCTTGGAATCCAGCAACAATAGGAATATATCCATCATTTATTGTATTTATAATTCTATTTGTATCTATTCTTAATATATCTGCATTACCAAAGTTTTCATTTGTTATAATCCCAGCCTGTCCTCCAGTTAATACCCTAACCTTAAACCCTCTCTTTGCCAAAACCTCTGATAAGACAACACAGGAAATAATCTCACCACAAGCCATCAATATATCATATTCTCTCTTTTCTAAATATATCTTTTCATTGTCAAGAAGTGATAGTAGTGTATCAGTTGCATAGGGATCACCCTTTCTACCTATTGCCGAAACAACAACAACAGGCTTATACCCCCTTTTATAGCATCTAATACTTTATCAGCAACCATTTCTCTTCTCTGATGTGTTGCAACTGAAGTGCCTCCAAACTTTTGGACAATAATTTTCATAGTAGGGCCTCCTCTAGCCATTTGATAACACTACTATATAATACTAATTATCTATAAAATCTGTTATTAAAATTTACTTTTTAAATCAAAAAGTATTGTTTTTGCAAATACATTTATTCTTTTGCTCCAAGGAATCTCAACATAATCTCTGCTCTTAAATGAAAATAGAGAGAAATTTGACGAAGTAATTAAACTTTCAATTTCACCTGTTAATCTGTTAAATACAATATCACAATCACCAATTGTTCCAAATTTACTTCCCTCTGAAACATCAATAATTTCAAGTTCCATCAAATCAGAAAATCTTTTGCTCATATATAACCCCTCCTTTACTATAATATTATATAGTCGGTTGCAGAATTCTGCAACCATTGATTTTACTATTTTTTAGCCATAAGGCTTTTATATTTTCCTCCACTGTGGCATTATTAAATTATAACAACCTTTAAAACTATCCACAGAGGAGGAGAATAGCATGTTTTGTATTAGCAAAATTAAGCAACTTAACTTTTTGAGCAAGTATCTGAATTTAAAAATATGGTTACTAAACAACCCGTAGGGTTTATTAAATTGCTTGCTGATAATTTTGATATTAATACATTTATCCCTAATTCTTTTAAAGAACATTACTATTCAGATTTAGGAAGAAATCGTGAATATGAGCTTTCTTCTATATTATCATCTTTGCTAATTATGCAAATATTTCATATACCTACAACTGCGTTGTTAAATCTATTTCTTGTATTTTCTACTGAAATTAGAGAATTTTGTGGTTTCTATAAATCTATACCTGATGAATCTTTTTCAGTAGATTTAAAACTACTTTTGAAAGTGATATCGCAGATTTATTTAATTCTATGGTTCCTAAAGTTATTGATATATGTGAAGATATTAATAATCTTCTTCCTGCTGATTCCCCATATAAAAATTTAAACTCAATTTTGATATATGATACATCTGGATTAAAGCCTCGTGTAAAAGAAAATAATCCTAAAACACTTGCAAGTGAAATAAATAAGCAAAAAGCATATTCAAAAATTATTAATGACAAGAACTTTAATCCCTATGCTGCCGCATATAAAAACATGCCTAAGTATTCTCAAGCTAACCCAAATATACGACTTGATTTCGTAAATGGACATTTTGGTTACTTCTATAAATTTGGATTATTAACTAATGGTTGGGGTATACCTTTAAGCATAAAATTCTTCGAAGAAGACTTTTATAAATCTGTAGAAAAAGAATTCTCTACTCCTGAAGAACAAAAATATTTTTATGATAATGCTTCATTGAAACCAGTAATTGTACCATTTTTGAATAACTTAAAAAAATATTCAAATTTTAAATTTAAAACTTTTTTAGGTGATTCAGAATTTGATAGTTATGATAACTTTGGATTATTTAAACATTTAGAATTTGAAAAAGTTCTTATCCCACTTAATCCTCGTAGCCAATCCAATACAAAAATTGGAGAACTTGAATATAATACCGAAGGTATTCCTATATGCCCCTTAACACAAGAACCTTTTAAATTTGATGGTTCTTGTAAAGGCAAAAATAGAAGTTTAAGATATAAGTTTACTTGCCCTAAATCACATCGTGATAAAAATGGTAAACCTTATCATACATGTGAAAATCCATGTACTGATAGCAAAAGTGGTCGTATGACCTATGTTTATCCTGATAAAAATTTTAGACTTTATCCTGGTATTATAAGGAACTCTGTGGAATGGGAAAAACTTATTCAATACGTTGTTGTATTGAGAGAGAAATAGCATCTTTAAAATCAAACCCTTGTATACAGCAACCTAAAACTGTTAATACCTATACAATGCGTGCTGACTTATATTTGACTGCTATATCTAAACTTATAAATGTAATATTGGCTTACGCCATAAATAAACCTGAATATTTAAGAAGTATATCAAAACTTCTTAAAATACCTGCTTAATCCACATATCCACAATCCAAAATTTGTATTTATGCTTCGCATGCCTTTTTTATCAAAGGTTTTTGGCATGTTCTTTTTTTGTGATTTTTTTAGTAAAATCCAAAAAGTTATCCACAATTTTAATTTTTACATTCTGCAATCATCTATATAATATTATATGAAAAAGATGGTTTATAGACCTGTCGATCCAAAACCATCTTCTCCTCTTAAAGTATAATCTAAATTTTCCAATTCCTCTATCTGTGGAATAACTACCTTATTTATTACCATCTGAGCAATTCTATCCCCTCTTTTTATTCGAAAGGGTTCCTTACCAAGATTAATAATTATAACACCAATTTCTCCTCTATAGTCACTATCTATTGTACCAGGTGAATTAACTAATGCTATACCATTTTTCAATGCTAAGCCACTTCTTGGTCTAATTTGAGCTTCATAACCTTTAGGCAAACTTATTGAAATTCCTGTAGGTATTAGGCGTATTTCCATTGGTTTAATAATTAACTCTTCTTCTACATTTGCATATAAATCCATTCCGCAAGACCCTTCTGTCATAAACTTGGGAAGTGGTAAATCTTTTGCGTTTTCCAGTCTTCTTATCTTAAGTCTCATTTTTTACCCCCATATCAATTTTTTATATTTTTCTTCATCAACATTTTTACCAACAACAGCTACAGATTTTATTCCTTTAGAAAATATTTTTTCAATTATTGAGTTAATTTCACTTTCCGTTATTTGATCTATTTTACTTAAAACCTCAGAAGGTTCATAAACTTTATCTTGCAATAGTAATGATTTACCCATACTAAACATTCTATTTGCAACACTCTCTAAACCTAAAATGTAGTTACCTTTAAGTTGCTCTTTTGCTTTTTTAATCTGTTCACTTCCTATTCCTAATTTACACAAATTATATATTTCTTCTTTTATATATGATATTGCTCTTTCTACATGAACCTCATTTAAAGCAAAATAGATATTAAAAGAACCACAGTTTATATAGGATGATGGGAATGAATATATAGTATATACTAATCCATTTTCTTCTCTTAGCCTTTGAAACAAACGTGAACTCGTTCCTCCACCAAAGTAATTATTAATCGCAGATAGTGTATAAATCTCTTCATTACCTAATTCAATACCATTTAAAGCTAATCCAATATGTACCTGTTCAATATCCTTTTGTTTTACTAAAATACTATTGTTTACTTGTGGAGCTGAAATGCTAAAACCTTCATTCTTGTCAAAATTATCTTTGCTAAAGTATGATTCTAATTTTTCTAATATTCTATTTTGATCAAAATTACCAGCAATTGCAATAACAATATTTTTATAATTATATGTTTTACTCATATAATTAGTAATTTTATCCTTAGTCATATTATCTATAGTACTATGTGTTCCTAAAATAGTATAGGATAAACTATCCCCATCCCAAGTAGCTCTAGACAGTAAATCACCAAGTAGATCCTCTGGAGAATCTTCATACATATTAATTTCCTCTTTTATAACCCCTTTTTCTCTTTCTATGTCATCTTCATTCATATTTGCATTCAACAACATATCCATTAAAACATCTATTGCTATATCAATATGTTGGTCTATCATCTTTACATAATAACAGGTTGCCTCTTTGCTTGTGAAGGCATTTATTTGTCCACCTAATCCCTCGATATCCTCTGCAATCTGCTTAGCAGTTCGATTTTTGTTCCCTTAAACATCATATGTTCAATAAAATGGGATATCCCATTAATATCTTCATTTTCATATCTCGATCCGCTCTTTACCCAAACACCAACACTTACAGAATTAACATATGGTATAAACTCTAAAGCTACACGAATCCCATTACTTAAATTCAATACTTGATACATACTAACCTCCTACTAAACCTAATAAATAGGTAATAATTTTAATAACAGAACTAATTTTTCACTCTATGTTATAAAAAAGGCTTATAATAAGCCTTATTGTTTTTCATTTTCTTTAGTTTCCTCTTTTTAATTGCATCTTTTCTTGATAGATTTATTCTACCTTGATTATCTATTTCTGTTACCTTAACTAATATTTCATCTCCAACGTTTACCACATCTTCAACTTTATTTACTCTCTCGTGAGCTAACTTTGAAATATGTACTAAGCCTTCCTTACCGGGTAAAATTTCAACAAATGCACCGAATTGTGTAATTCTATTAACTCTTCCTAAATAAATTTCTCCAACTTGAACTTCCTTTGTTATACCTTCAATTATTTTCTTCGCCCTTTCTCCAGATTCAATACTTGGTGCACAGATATATAATCTTCCATCATCCTCTATGTCTATTTTTACTCCAGTTTCAGCTATTATCTTGTTTATAGTCTTTCCTCCTGGTCCTATAACATCTCTTATTTTATCTGGATCAATAAGCATAGGTATTATTCTTGGTGCATATTTTGAAAGTTCTTTTTAGGTTCAGCTATTGTTGATAACATTGTATCTAATATTTTTAATCTTGCCTCTCTTGCTTGCATTATAGCTCTTTTAATTACATCCTCTGGCAATCCCTTTATTTTAGTATCAACTTGAATAGCTGTTATTCCCTTTTCTGTACCTGCAACTTTAAAGTCCATATCCCCAAAAGTCTTCAATTCCTTGTATGTCAGTTAGTATTTCAGCTTTAGTTAATTCTTCATCAGTAACAAGCCCCATAGCTATTCCCGCAACAGGTCTTTTAATTGGAACACCTGCATCCATTAAAGCAAGTGTACTTGCACAAACACTGGCTTGAGATGTTGATCCGTTTGAACTTAAAACCTCAGAAACCAATCTTATTGTGTAAGGGAACTCATTTTCTGGTGGTATAACAGGTTCTAAAGCTCTTTCTGCTAAAGCCCCGTGACCAATCTCTCTTCTTCCTGGTCCTCTTAAAAATTTTACTTCTCCTGTTGAATAAGGTGGGAAATTATAATGGTGCATATATCGTTTAAATTCTTCGTCTCCTAAACCATCAAGTATTTGAACATCACCAAGTGCACCTAAAGTTGCAGCTGTTAACACTTGTGTTTGTCCACGTTGGAATAATCCTGAACCATGTGTTCTTGGTAATATGCCTACTTCACAATATAACGGTCTAATTTCATTAAACATTCTTCCGTCAGGTCTTCTCTTTTCCTCTAATATCATTTTTCTGACGTGTTCCTTCATTATTCTATACATAACATCGTCTATATCTTTTTCTGCATCTTCAAACACTTCAGCAAAATGTGCAAAAACTTCCTCTTTTACTAAATCAACTTTTTCTTGTCTTTCTTGTCTATCAGTATACTGCATTGCCTCCCACAATTTATCAGTAGCATATTCCCTTACTGCAGTTTCAATTTCATCTGGAACCTTATAAAGCTGCGGAATTCTCTTTTCCTTACCACATTTTTGTGTTACTTCTTCTTGGAACTTTATCATTTCCTGACAAGCATTAAAACCAAACATAATGGCATTAAACATATCTTCTTCTGGTATTTCCTGTCCACCAGCTTCTATCATCATAACTCTTTCTTTTGTAGCTGATACTATTAAATGAAGATCACTTTCTTCTCTTTCCTTTGCTGTTGGGTTAACTACAAAATTACCATTTATTCTACCCACTAAAACTGCTGCACAAGGTCCTTCAAAAGGTATATCTGAAATACATAAAGCCAAAGATGCTCCATTCATTGCAACAATTTCTGGAGGATTGTCAGGGTCTACTGAAAGAACTGTACAAATAACCTGAACATCATTTCTGTAACCCTTTGGAAATAGTGGTCTAATTGGTCTATCTATAGCTCTTGCTGACAAAATTGCCTTTTCTGTTGGTTTTCCTTCTCTTTTTATAAAACCTCCGGGTATCTTTCCTACAGCATATAATCTTTCTTCGTAATCAACACTTAGAGGGAAAAATCTACTCCTTCCTTTGGTTCTTCTGATGCATTTGCTGTAACTAAAACTACAGTTTCTCCATAACTAAATAATACTGCTCCATTTGAAAGTAATGCATATTTTCCAATATCTGCTTTTACTTCTCTTCCAGCGATATTTGTTGTAAAAACATTATGCATCTAATAGCCTCCCTTCTTTTTCTCTTTTATTATTATTTCATAAAAATTATAATTTAAACATTTCTTACAATAATATTATTCCATATATTGCACATTTAGAAACAGGTTTAAAAAATAGAGCGGATTTTCCGCTCTATTTTTTAGTTATTATTTTCTTATTCCTAAATCTTGAATAAGTTGACGATACTTTTCAATGTCAGTCTTCATAAGATAGTTTAAAAGACCTCTTCTCTTACCAACCATCTTTAAAAGACCTCTTCTTGAATGGTGATCTTGCTTGTGAACTTTTAAGTGTTCAGTTAGATGATTGATTCTTTCTGTTAAAAGTGCAATTTGTACTTCTGGAGAACCTGTATCTCCTTCGTGTCTTTTGTACTTGTTGATAATTTCTTGCTTAATTGTCTTATCCATTGTTACACCTCCTAAATTATTAACCCCTTGTGCAAGGTTAACGCCGGTGCTACGATAACTTTGCACAGGTTACAGACAAATTATATCAAAAGGATTGTTAATTGTAAATAGATTATTTTACAAATTTCTTGCAATAACAATATCTTCCCTAATTCTCTCTTTAAGGTCAATAATACTTTCAAACTTTTGTTCATCTCTAATGAATTTTATAAACTCAACTGATATTTCTTTTCCATATAAATCCATATTCAACCCAAATATATGAGTTTCCAACACTTTTTGATTACCATTAAATGTTGGCTTATATCCTATATTGGAAATTGAAGAATAAATTTTATTATTTATTTTTGTTTTTGTTGCATAAACACCATTTCTTAAGGCTATTCTATCATCAATGTATATATTAGCTGTTGGATAACCCATTTCCCTTGCTATCTGATTAGCTTTATTAACAATTCCAATAATATTGTATTGATACCCTAATAATTTATTTGCTTCCTCTATTAAGCCTTTTTCTAATTTTTCCCTTATAGCTGAACTTGATACCTTTATACCATCTAATTTTATCTCATCAATAACTACTGTAGAATATCCGTAATATTTACCCTTCAACTTTAGTAAATCAACATTACCCTTAGCCTTATTGCCAAATCTATAATCAAATCCACATACAACCTGTTTTACTTTCAAATTATTAACTAAAAATTTTATGAAATCCTCTGCACTTAGATTTAATAATTCTTCATTTGTTTTTAATAATATAAGATAATCTACCTCAAGTTCTTTAATAAGTCTTATTTTAGTTTTACTATCTGTAATTATGTTATGTTTTTTTCTGGGAACAATAACTCTTCTGGGTCTTGCCAAAAGTTAATACAACACTTTTTGTGTTGGTTTTTTAGCATCTATTACAGCTCTTTTAATAATTTCCCTATGTGCAAGGTGTACCCCATCAAACATCCCTAAAGCAACTACAGATTCAGATTCTAAAATCACATCTTTAAATGATTCAACAACTATCTTCATACTAAACACCTTAAATTAATATTTTTTCTGATTTAAGTTTATTATCTTTAATTTTTCCAATTCCTAAAAAACATCATTATTATCATATACCCTATATAATTTATTTTCTAATTCCATTTTCAAATAAGCACCATTTAAAAATTTTTTAGCTTGATTCTCATTTAATTTAATTATTGAATATTCAAGAACAGCATCTATAGTTAACATAAAATTATTTATGTTTTCTAATGAAATTTCATCTAAAGTAACTGTATTATCTATAATAAACTTACCAGATTGTGTCCTCAATAGAAAACTCATATATGCACCATATCCCATTCTTTTACCTAAATCATAGCACAAACTTCTAATATATGTTCCCTTTGAACAATGTACCTTTAAAAGAACACTTTTTTGCATACATTTAATATATCTAATGCATATATCCTTACTTTTCTACTTGGAATTTCAAAATTTTCCCCTCTTCTTGCCAATTCATAGGCTCTTTGTCCATTTACTTTTATTGCTGAATATGTTGGAGGAATTTGTTCAATTTCACCAATAAATTCTTGTGTTACACTTTTTAATTTATCATAATCTATTGTAATATCACCATTAAACTCATCTACGACTTTCCCATATTTATCAAAGGTATCAGTCACTTTACCAAAGGTTACTTCACATATATATGTTTTGTCTTGTGCTGTTATATAATCTACAATTTTTGTAGCCTTACCTATACAGATCGGAAGAACTCCTGCAGCTCCTGGATCTAATGTTCCAGTATGTCCAATTTTTTTAATATTTAACCTTTTTCTTAGAAAAGAAACTACATCGTGCGATGTCATTCCAGGAGGTTTTAATATATTAATTACTCCATTCATCGTATTTCACCCAAGCTTTTTTATTTCATTAATTATCTCGCTTTCAATTTCGTCAATTTTTTTATTTTTAATTGTACATCCAGCTGCCTTTATATGTCCTCCTCCTCCATATTTTAATGCGATATCCTTTACATCAAAATAATCCTTTGATCTAAAACTTATTTTATAAGTATCTAAATCAATTTCTTTTATTAAAATTCCTACCTCTACATTTTCTATATCCCTTGCTATATTAACAAGTTCACCTGCTTCATCTTCTGTAGCTTCACACTCTTCAAGCATCTGTTTTGTCAGTTTTATTGTTGCTACTTTACCATCTAAATAAGTCTTTAAAGTAGAAGTAACCTTAGACATCAACTTAATACCATTTAATGTTTTTAAATCTATTATTCTGTAATAAATATTTGTAAAATTTATTCCTGTATCAATAAGATTTGCTATTATCTTCATAGTTTTTGAGGAGGTATTTGAAAATTTAAAACCTCCTGTATCAGAAACAATAGACGTGTAAAGACATTCTGCAATTATTCTTGTAATATTAAAATCGAGATTTGCATAAATTTCATACAGCATTTCTCCAACACTTGATGCCTTAGAATCAACTAAATTAATATTACCAAAATTAGTATTAGTGATATGATGATCTATATTAACTATAATATCAGCTTTTTCTATTAATTCTTTACAGTCACCTAATCTATCTTCATCTCCACAATCCAAAACAAATAAACATTCATATTTGTTGTTGAACTGGTTAACATTTTTTATATTATAAAAGCCATTTAAAAATGAAAATTTATTAGGAGCTTGACCTTCAACAAATACATCTACATTTTTATTTAAATCTAATAATAAATTATAAAGACTAAGAATAGACCCCATACTATCACCATCCGGTGAAGTATGGGATACTACTGCAAAGTCATTATAAGAATCTATTATTTTCTTAAGTTCATCAAGCCTATTCATTTTTATTTATCTCCCTTAATATATCATTTATTTTCATACTGTACTCTATTGATTGGTCAAGCTCAAAAATTAATTCGGGAGTATATCTCATTTTTATTCTATTGCCAAGTTCCTTTCTTAAAAACCTGATGCACTTTTTAAACCCTCTAAACAGTTTTTCTTAGATTCATTATCAGCAAATACACTAACATAAACCTTTGCATATCTTAAATCCTTGGTCACATCTACGTGTGTTATTGATGTTAAAGGTGGAATTCTTGGATCCTTTAATTCATTCTGAACAATATTACTTAAAACTTTTTAACTTCCTCTGAAAGTCTAATATTTCTTTCAAATGCCATATAAATGCACCTCTTTACTTTCTTTCAACTTCCTTCATTGTATAGGTTTCAAAAACATCTCCTTCTTTTATATCATTAAATCTTTCAATTGTTAATCCACATTCATATCCAGCAGCTACTTCTCTTACATCATCTTTAAATCTTTTTAATGATGATATTTTTCCTTCGTATATTACTATACCATTTCTTATTACTCTTATACTATCATTTCTATTAACTTTACCATCTTCAACATAGCATCCTGCAATTGTTCCAACTGATGATACCTTAAATGTTTGTCTTACCTGTAATCTTGCAGTAACTACTTCTGTAAATTCAGGATCTAACATACCCTTCATTGCTGCTGTTATATCATCAATAGCTTCGTATATTATTCTATATGTCTTTATTTCAACACTTTCCTTTTCTGCAAGTTGTCTTGCCATTCCATCTGGTCTTACGTTAAATCCTATTATTATTGCATTAGATGCAGAAGCCAATGATACGTCAGTTTCTGTTATTGCACCTACTGCACCGTGTATTACTTTTACCTTAACTTCTTCATTTGATAATTTTTCTAAGGATTGTCTTATTGCCTCTACTGAACCCTGTACATCTGCCTTAACAATAATATTAAGTACCTTGACTTTTCCTTCTTTAATTTGTGAGAAAAGATCCTGTAGTGATACCTTTGCATTTGCAGCAAACATTTCTTCTCTTTGTTTTTCTTTTCTTATTTCAGCAATTTCACGTGCAGTTTTTTCATCTGTAACAACATAAAATTTTTCACCAGCATTTGGCACTTCAGAAAGTCCTAAAATTTCTACAGGCATTGAAGGTCCAACTTTTGTAACCTTTCTACCCTTGTCATCAATCATAGCTCTAACTTTACCATAAGCAGTTCCAGCTACAACTGCATCTCCTACCTTTAAAGTACCTGCCTGTATTAAAGCAGTAGCAACTGGCCCTCTACCTTTATCAAGCTTTGATTCTATTATTGTTCCCTTTGCAGCCCTATTTGGATTTGCCTTTAACTCTTGCATTTCTGCAACAAGTAAAATCATTTCAAGTAATGTATCTATACCTTGATGTGTATGGGCTGACACAGGTACACAAATAGTATCTCCACCCCAATCTTCTGCTATTAATCCATACTCTGTAAGCTCCTGCTTTACTCTATCTGGGTTAGCTCCTGATTTATCAATCTTATTAATAGCTACAATTATAGGTACATTTGCTGCTTTAGCATGGTTTATAGCCTCAACTGTTTGTGGCATTACACCATCATCAGCAGCTACAACTAATATGGCTATATCTGTAACCTTTGCACCCCTTGCTCTCATTGCAGTGAAAGCTTCGTGTCCTGGAGTATCTAAAAACACTATCTTTTGTCCATTTACATCAACGCTATAAGCTCCGATATGTTGTGTAATTCCTCCGGCTTCGTGAGCAGCAACCTTTGAATTTCTAATAGCATCAAGCAGTGATGTTTTTCCGTGGTCAACGTGCCCCATTACTGTTACAACTGGAGGTCTTGGCATCATATCTTCTACTTTATCTTCAAAATCATTAATTAATACTTCTTCCTTCTCTTTTACTTGCTCCATTTCAAGTATAATATTGTATTCTTCTGCTATTTTTTCAGCTACTTCAAAATCTATTTCGTGATTAATTGAAGCCATTACACCCTTTAAAATTAACTTCTTTATTATTTCAGCAGCTGGTTTTTGATCTTTTGAGCAAACTCACCTACTTTTATTGTCGGTGGAATAACAACTATTCCTATTTCTTCTTCATCATTTTTATTTTTTCTTTAATTTGAGTTTGTTTAATCTTTTCACTTCTTGGCTTCTTTCTGATTTTTTCGTTCTTTGTATAATTATCATCCATTAATCCTAAATCATCAAATTCATTTTCATCATTATGATCTTCCGTTTTTGTTTCTTCTTTTGGCTTATTAGATGCTGATTCCTTTTTACCGTTTAATTCCTCTATATACTCTTTTATTATATTAGCATCTTCACCTTCTATTACGCTCATATGATTTTTAACCTCTATACCGAACTCATTATAAAGAAGCTCTATTACTTCCTTGCTTGATTTATTTATTTGTTTTGCTAATTCATAAACTCTAATCTTTGACAATACTGTCACCCCCACTAATATTTTCTTCAATTTTTTTAAGAATGCCTCTGCAAAATTTCTGTCTTTAATTGATAAAACCGACCTCATTGACTTACCAATAAAATAACCTATGCTTTCTTTATCGCCAAATATCACATAAGGTACACCATAATTTTTGCCATATTAATAAATTTGTTTTTAGTATTTTCACTTGCATCCATAGATATAATTAATAGTTTACATTTACCTTTTTAATATCTATTTCAACACCATCATCACCAGAAGTTAAATTCCTGACCTTTGAATAAGCCCAAGAAAATTATATAATTTATTGTCCACTCTCTAATTCCTCCTTTAGCCTTTCATAAACCTCAGGAGATATTGAAACTTCTAATGCTTTTTCAAATTTTTTAGCCTTATACGCTTTTTCAAAACATTCTACATTTCTACAGATATAAGCTCCTCTACCAGGTGCTTTTCCTGTTAAATCTATTTTTACTTCACCTTCTTTATTTCTGACAACTCTTATTAATTCCTTTTAGGTTTCATTTCCATACACCCAAGACACATTCTTTGAGGAATCTTTTTAACTTTCATTTTTTATTCCTCCTTATTCGATGTTGGCTTGAGATTCACTTTTAATATCAATTTTCCATCCTGTAAGTTTTGCAGCAAGTCTTGCATTTTGACCTTCTTTCCCTATTGCTAATGATAGTTGATAGTCTGGTACAACAACTCTTGCTATTCTTTCTTTTTCATCAATTATTTCAACACTTAATACTTTTGCTGGGCTTAAAGCATTTTCTATAAATTCAGCTGGATCTTTGCTCCACTTTACTATATCTATCTTTTCTCCCTTTAATTCATTTACTACATTTTGTACTCTAACACCCTTTGGACCAACGCAAGCCCCTGTTGGATCAACATTTTCATCCCTTGAGTAAACAGCAATTTTTGACCTGGAACCTGCTTCTCTTGCAATGCTCTTTATTTCAACTATGCCCTCATATATTTCAGGAACTTCTAATTCGAATAATCTTTTTACAAGTCCTGGATGAGTTCTTGAAATTATTATATTTGGTCCTTTAGTTGTCTTCTTAACTTCAACTACATAAAATTTTAAAATATCACCGTGGTTATAAGTATCATTTGGCATTTGTTCACTTGGATTAAGTAATGTTTCTATTTTGCCAATGTCTACAAGAACCTTATCCTTTTCCTTTTTTGAACAATACCAGTTATTATGTCATTTTC
This sequence comes from Caloramator sp. mosi_1, assembly GCF_028622835.1. GTDB lineage: Bacteria > Bacillota > Clostridia > Clostridiales > Caloramatoraceae > Thermobrachium. The sequence continues at coordinate 2,383,159 of NZ_CP117677.1, forward strand.
CTTCTCAACAAATTCTTCATATATTATATTTCTCTCTTTTTCTCTTATAATTTGAATAACACGTTGTTTTGCTACTTGAGCAGCTGCTCTTAGAAAATCCTTTGGAGTAATTTCAATATCAACTATATCATCTAAATTATATCTAATATCTATATTCCTTGCATCCTCCAAACTTATCTCTAATAGGTTATCATAGACATCTTCAACAACCTTCTTCTGAGCATATACGTGTATTTCACCTGTTTCTCTATTTATAGTTACCTTTAAATTCTGTGCTGTACCATAATTTTTTCTATACGCTGCCCCTATAGCTGACTCAAGTGCATTAAATATGGTATCTTCATCAATGCCTTTTTCTTGAACAAGTAATTTTACAGCTTCAATTAATTCAACTGAATTCATTTTTATCTCCCCTTTCCACTCAACCTGATAAAAAGATATCATCAAATTTTATATTTTTATCTTCACCATCTACATTTAAAATAATATTATTTTCACTAAAATTTACTAATTTACCATATAAAGCTGTATAATCCTCATTGGCAAGTCTAACTTTAACATTTTTTCCTATGGCCTTTTTAGAGCTTTTTCCTCTTCAATTAACTTTAATTCACCTGGTGATGAAACCTCAAAATAGTAGCCAAATTCAATTGGATCAACTTTATCTAATTCATCACTTACTCTTCTACTTATCTTAGTACAATCATCTAAAGTAACTCCATCTTCTTTGTCTATGTAAATTCTTAAGTACCACTCGCCAGATTCTTTTAAGAACTCTACATCAATAAAATCACAGCCTAACTCTTCAACTATTGGTTTTGCTATTTTCTCAACTTCGTTCTCAATTCTATTAAACATCATATCCCTCCTTTATTATTTCTATTTTTAGTCGGTTGCAGAATTCTGCAACCATTGATTTTACTATTTTTTAGCCATAAGGCTTTTATATTTTCCTCCACTGTGGCATTATTAAATTATAACAACCTTTAAAACTATCCACAGAGGAGGAGAATAGCATGTTTTGTATTAGCAAAATTAAGCAACTTAACTTTTTGAGCAAGTATCTGAATTTAAAAATATGGTTACTAAACAACCCGTAGGGTTTATTAAATTGCTTGCTGATAATTTTGATATTAATACATTTATCCCTAATTCTTTTAAAGAACATTACTATTCAGATTTAGGAAGAAATCGTGAATATGAGCTTTCTTCTATATTATCATCTTTGCTAATTATGCAAATATTTCATATACCTACAACTGCGTTGTTAAATCTATTTCTTGTATTTTCTACTGAAATTAGAGAATTTTGTGGTTTCTATAAATCTATACCTGATGAATCTTTTTCAGTAGATTTAAAACTACTTTTGAAAGTGATATCGCAGATTTATTTAATTCTATGGTTCCTAAAGTTATTGATATATGTGAAGATATTAATAATCTTCTTCCTGCTGATTCCCCATATAAAAATTTAAACTCAATTTTGATATATGATACATCTGGATTAAAGCCTCGTGTAAAAGAAAATAATCCTAAAACACTTGCAAGTGAAATAAATAAGCAAAAAGCATATTCAAAAATTATTAATGACAAGAACTTTAATCCCTATGCTGCCGCATATAAAAACATGCCTAAGTATTCTCAAGCTAACCCAAATATACGACTTGATTTCGTAAATGGACATTTTGGTTACTTCTATAAATTTGGATTATTAACTAATGGTTGGGGTATACCTTTAAGCATAAAATTCTTCGAAGAAGACTTTTATAAATCTGTAGAAAAAGAATTCTCTACTCCTGAAGAACAAAAATATTTTTATGATAATGCTTCATTGAAACCAGTAATTGTACCATTTTTGAATAACTTAAAAAATATTCAAATTTTAAATTTAAAACTTTTTTAGGTGATTCAGAATTTGATAGTTATGATAACTTTGGATTATTTAAACATTTAGAATTTGAAAAAGTTCTTATCCCACTTAATCCTCGTAGCCAATCCAATACAAAAATTGGAGAACTTGAATATAATACCGAAGGTATTCCTATATGCTCCTTAACACAAGAACCTTTTAAATTTGATGGTTCTTGTAAAGGCAAAAATAGAAGTTTAAGATATAAGTTTACTTGCCCTAAATCACATCGTGATAAAAATGGTAAACCTTATCATACATGTGAAAATCCATGTACTGATAGCAAAAGTGGTCGTATGACCTATGTTTATCCTGATAAAAATTTTAGACTTTATCCTGGTATTATAAGGAACTCTGTGGAATGGGAAAAACTTATTCAATACGTTGTTGTATTGAGAGAGAAATAGCATCTTTAAAATCAAACCCTTGTATACAGCAACCTAAAACTGTTAATACCTATACAATGCGTGCTGACTTATATTTGACTGCTATATCTAAACTTATAAATGTAATATTGGCTTACGCCATAAATAAACCTGAATATTTAAGAAGTATATCAAAACTTCTTAAAATACCTGCTTAATCCACATATCCACAATCCAAAATTTGTATTTATGCTTCGCATGCCTTTTTTATCAAAGGTTTTTGGCATGTTCTTTTTTTGTGATTTTTTTAGTAAAATCCAAAAAGTTATCCACAATTTTAATTTTTACATTCTGCAATCATCTATATTTCTATTTTTTGTATACATCAAAAAATAATTCATTATATACAAAAACATAAATATAGAGTGGGTTTTACCCACTCTGTGTCAAAAATATTAAGCACACATTTATTATAACATCACTCTATATTTATTCTAAGTTAAAACAATGAAAGTTGGTTTGTTTCTGGTAATCCTTTTAAACATCCGTGTGCATCTAATATTTCTATAACAGTTTTAGTTGCCTTTGCTCTGATTCTTAAATCCTCCTTTGAAACAAAAGGTCCTTGTTCTCTTGCAGCAACAATATTTCTTGCAGCATTTTCTCCAACTCCCTGAAGTGCCCTAAAAGGTGGTAATATACCTTCTTCCGTAATTAAAAACTTTACTGAATCAGATTTATAAAGGTCAACTGGAATAAATTTTAATCCTCTTTTGTACATTTCCAATGCAATTTCCAAAATTGTCATTAACCCTTTTTCCTTTTGGGATGCAGAATTTCCCAAAGCTTCAATCTCCTTGATTTTACTGATAATAACCTTTTCACCTTTTACAATTAAATCAGCATCAAAATCATCAGCTCTTACTGTAAAATACGTAGCATAATATGCTTCTGGATAATACACCTTAAAATATGCTATTCTAACAGCCATCATAACATAGGCAACAGCGTGTCCCTTAGGAAACATATACTTAATTTTATTGCAGGACTGTATATACCAATCTGGTACATTATTTTGCTTCATTATTTCTATATCTTCATCCCTTAATCCTTTTCCTTTTCTTACTCTTTCCATTATATTGAAGGCCGTTTTAGGTGGTACGCCGCTATAAATCAAATACAACATTATATCATCTCTTGTACATATTACTTCCTTTAATGTAGCTAATCCTTGTCTTATAATATCCTGTGCATTATTTAGCCAAACATCTGTACCGTGTGATAGCCCAGATATTCTTACTAAGTCAGAAAAGTTTTGTGGTTGCGTATCTATAAGCATCTGTCTAACAAACTTCGTTCCAAATTCAGGTAGACCAAGCGTTCCTACTTCACAATTTATATCTTCCTTAGTTATTCCTAATGGCTCAGTTGACGTAAATAATTTTATGACATTTTTATCGTCAAGTGGTATATCCTTAGGATCTATTCCTGTTAAATCTTGAAGCATTCTTAATACTGTAGGATCATCGTGCCCCAGAATATCAAGTTTTAATAATCTACCACTTATAGAATGATAGTCAAAATGTGTTGTTGTTACCTCTGAATTAATATCATCTGCTGGTTTTTGTACTGGTGTAAACTCATAAATTTCCTTATCTCTTGGAACTACCATAATACCACCAGGGTGTTGACCTGTAGTTCTCTTTACACCTGTACATCCTTTAACAAGCCTTTCCATCTCAGCAGTTGTTGCTTTAATTCCTCTCTCTTCTAAATAATTCTTAACAAATCCATAGGCTGTCTTCTCTGCTATTGTACCAATAGTACCTGCTCTAAAAACGTGTCCCTCACCAAATAGTTCTTCTGTATATTTATGTGCAACAGGTTGATACTCTCCTGAGAAATTTAAATCTATATCTGGTTCTTTGTCTCCTTCAAAGCCTAAAAATACTTCAAAGGGTATATCAAAGCCATCCTTTTTATACTTAGTATTACATACTGGACAATACTTATCTGGTAAGTCAACCCCTGCACCTACACTACCATCAAGGAAAAACTCTGAATTTTTACACTTTGGACATACATAATGCGGTGGCAACGGATTTACTTCTGTTATTCCACACATTGTAGCAACAAAGGAAGAACCTACTGAACCTCTAGACCCTACTAAATAACCGTCATTAAGCGACTTTGCAACAAGTTTATGGGCAATCAAATACAAAACTGCATAGCCATTGTTTATAATAGAATTTAGCTCCTTCTCCAAACGTTTTTCTACTACTTCAGGTAGCTTTTCACCATAAATACTATGAGCATTATCCATTGTCATTTTTCTTATTTCTTCATCAGCTCCATCTATTTTTGGTGGAAATGTTTCTTCTGGTATAGGCTTAATCTCTTCAACTAAATCAGCAATTATATTAGGATTTTTTATTACTACTTCATAAGCCTTTTCTTCACCTAAATATTTAAATTCTTCAAGCATTTCATCTGTGGTTTTAAAATATAAAGGAGCTTGATTATCAGCATCGTCAAATCCTTGTCCAGCCATCAAAATTCTTCTAAAATATTCATCGTGTGGATCTAAAAATGAACATCTCCTGTAGCAACAACAGGTTTTTTATACTTTTCTCCTAATTCAACAATTCTTTTGTTATATTCATATAGTTTATCTACACTATCAACTTTTCCATTTTCATATAAAAACATATTATTACCAATTGGCTGTATCTCAAGATAATCATAAAACTTGATTATTTCTTCTATTTCTTTCAGATAAATTATTTAAAATAGCTCTGTATAACTGTCCCGCTTCACAGGCAGTTCCTATGATAAGCCCATCCCTCATTTGCTCAAGTAAACTTTTTGGTATTCTTGGCCTTTTAAAGAAATAATTACAATGAGCCATTGAAATTAACTTGTATAAGTTATATAGACCTTGATAGTTTTTCACTAATATTACAATGTGATAAGTATCAGCCTTTTTAATATCAAAATTACCACTATATTGAACATTAATATCAGAAAGTTTAACAACTTCCTTTTCTTTTAGCATATCAATAAATTTTAAAAATATATGTGCCGTTGCCTCAGCATCATCAACTGCTCTATGATGATTTTCTAAGCTTATACCTAAGTGTTCTGCTATTATATTAAGCTTATGTCTCTTTAAATCTGGTAACAGCCATCTTGCCAAAGGAAGTGTGTCTAAAATGGAATAGTTAAACTGTAAATTATATTTTTTAAACTTTTCTCTCATAAAACCTGTATCAAATTTAGCGTTATGAGCTACTAATACAGCATCCCCAGCAAACTCAATAAATTTAGGAAGTACATCTAAAATTGTTTCTTTGTCCTTCACCATTTCATTTGTTATACCCGTCAGTTTTTGTATTTCATCCGATATTTCTCTTCCTGGATTTATTAACACAGAAAACCTATCAACAATTTGATAGTTTTTAATCTTAACAGCACCAATTTCTATTATTTCATCTGTTTGGGGGTTAAAACCTGTAGTCTCTATATCAAAAACTATAAATTCTCCATCTAAAGAATATTCTTTAGGGTTATATACTATTGGTTCTCCATCATCAACTAAATATCCTTCAACTCCATATATAACCTTTACACCATATTTTTGCTGCATCCATAGCTTCAGGAAACGCTTGCACAACTCCGTGATCAGTTATTGCTATTGCCTTATGCCCCCACTCTTTAGCTCTTTGAATTAACTTTGAGGCAGAACTTACTCCATCCATTCCACTCATCTGTGTGTGAAGATGTAGCTCAACCCTTTTTTCTTCACAACAATCAATTCTTTTAATTTTCTCCTTTTTATCTATAAATTTTGCCATAACTACAATTTCATTAATATAACTATCGTAAGTTGCCTCTCCTATTACCTTTAAATAACTTCCTTCAGTTATCTGTGATTTAACTTCATCAATTTTTTCAGGTTTAGGAAACAATTTAACTGTAATTGAACTTGTATAATCTGTAATAAAAAGGACATAATATATTTCCCATTTTTAGTCTCTTTTACATCAACTTTAAATACTTCTCCTTCTATTTCAACTATGCCCGATGTTTCTGTGATAGACACGATTTTAACTGATTCTGCCTTTATAGGCTTCCCAAAAATATAAGGATTGTCGTTATTTGCATTATTGTTATTATTATCTTTAACCTTTGCTTCACATTCACTCTTTAAATAGACACTCTTTTCTCTAATTTCTTGCATATATTGATTTATGAGTTTATTGTCTTCATCATATTTTAATTTATTATATTCATCAATTAAAAGTTCATCATACTTAAAGTATATGTTAAAGTTTTTATTATAGATATTATAAATCTCCTTCTTTAACAGTTTATCAATTTGTCTACTTTTTAGCATATTTACAGTAAACTCATTATCTATGTTAAATTCAATTATATCCTCCTTAATATTTAACTTACTCGATATCAAAACAGAACATATTGAGGGATACTGCTTTAAAATATCCCTCAACATAATTCTAAAACTTTCTTCATTTATATTTTGGTTATCCAGATTTTTATTCATATAATCTATATATAACTCTAAATTGTTATCTAACTTTAACTTATTTTTAAAAGCATTAATGAGCTTTGTTTTCAATTCCTGATTTGTTTCTACATATGATTTTAAAAATACCTCATATCTTTTCGTTTTCTTATCTACAATTACCTTTTCTATAAACAGCTTATCTAATATTTCATTATTCTTCAAATCTGAGATTTCAAGAAGTAGTTCACTTAATGCTTTGGACATTTTTAAACCTCCTATTTATGCCCTAAGACACTTTAAAATATCGTAATACATCTTTAATCTGGCCTTAAAACCTCTAAAAACCCTAATTTTTCTTCCTTCATTATATGTGTCATATCCTTCATCTCAACATTTTTTACTTTATACTGCATTTTTTTGCGTGTTTTGTTAATGCAACTTCTACTCCATACTTAGTAATGTCCATTTTATCCATACTTTCTAAAACATATCTTCTTATTGCACGTTGACCTGATAGGTTTGGAGCAATAAATTGTGCTAAGTCTGTTGCAAGTCTTCCACTTGAAAATATGCCAACAGACATATCTGCTTCATTATTTAAAACTGGATTTAATAAGTCTAATATATGGTTTGGTGTAAGACCTATTAAATCAGCATCTAATAATAAAATAATATCAGCATCTGTACTATCCAATCCAGTTTTAATTGCTGCACCCTTTCCCATATTGATCTTATTATCAACTACTTTTACCCCTTTACTTTTTGCAACTAAAGCAGTATTATCACTTGAACCATCATTTACTACAATAATATTTCTTATACATTCAACTTTTTGACAACATCAATAACATCCCCAACAGTTTTCTCCTCATTATATGCAGGAATAATACAATCAATACTCATTAAAATTCCCCTTAGTAGCTATTATAATTTATTTATTTCTTCTATCAATTCACTGATAATATTTTCTTCACTTACCTTCTTAATTATTTTACCTTTTTAAAAATCAAGGCTTCCTTTATTCCTCCTGCTATTCCTATATCAGCTTCCTTTGCTTCGCCTGGTCCATTAACAACACATCCCATAACAGCAACTTTTATAGGTTTATTAATATTTCTTAATTCCTCTTCTACTTTTTAGCAAGTCCTATTAAATCAATTGAAGTTCTTCCACAAGTTGGACAAGATACAATTTCCACACCAAATCTTCTAACACCACAAGCCTGTAATATTTCTTTACCAAGCCTTATCTCTTCAACAGGATCGTCTGTCAATGATACTCTTATAGTATCGCCTATACCATCTATTAAAAGAGAACCTATACCTATTGAAGACTTAACTGTTCCACTAAAGATCGTTCCAGCCTCCGTAACCCCTAAATGTAGAGGATAATTTGTATTTTTTGATAAAAGTCTATAACTTTCTACAGTTTCCTTTACATTAGATGATTTAACTGAAATTACTATATCTTCAAACCCATACTTTTCAAGTATCTCAACATTCTTAATTGCACTTTCAACAAGTGCTTCTGGACAGGGCCTTTTATATCTTTCTAAAATTTCCTTTTCAAGTGAACCTGAATTAACTCCAACTCTAATTGGAACAGAATAAAATTTTGCAGCATCAACAACTTCCTTTATTCTTGTTTCACTTCCTATATTTCCTGGATTTATTCTTAAAGCATTGGCACCATTTTCTACTGATTTAATTGCTAATCTATAATCAAAATGTATATCTGCTACTAGAGGTATATCTATTTGTTCTACTATTTTTTTAATTGCATCTGCTGCTTCAAAATCTGGAACAGCTACTCTTATTATTTCACATCCTTCCTTTTGAAGCCTTTTTATTTGTTCAACAGTTTTAACGACATCTCTTGTATCTGTATTAGTCATAGATTGAACTGATATAGGACTGTCTCCTCCAACAAACATATTACCTACTTTTATTTTTTTGTTTTTCTTCTATTCATAAATTATCACCTTTTTATAATAGTTTAAATCTAAGTATATCTTTATACGTAATAAAAATTGCAAACAATATTAGAATTGTAAACCCAATCAAATTAACAATACCAATTTTATTTTCATCTATCTTTTTTCTTGTTATTCCTTCAAATAACAATATTATAACCCATCCACCATCTAATGCTGGGAAAGGTATTAAATTCAAAACTCCTAAATTTATGCTAAGCAGTGCCGCAAAGGATAAAAGACTCAAAAGACCATATTTTGCGGCTTCTCCAGACATTTTAACTATTGCTACTGGTCCTCCTACATCATCTGATGAAATATTTCCTCTTAATGCTCTGCCTAAAAATATTCCCATCTGTTTTACTGTAAAAATCGTCTTATTAAACCCCTCTGATAAAGAAGTAAAATGCCTGCTTTTTGTACAGTAGGAACAATTCCGATAACATATTTACCTCTTTCTTCACTATAAACAGGCGTAACAGAAAACTTCTTTATATCACCATCTCTTTTTATTGTTAAGTTTATTGGCTGTTCCCTATTTTCTGCTATTTCTAAAATAAAATCCTCCCAAGTTCTAACCTTTTTATTATTTACCTCAATAATTTTATCATTTACTTTAATACCAGCATTGTAGGCAGGATATCCCACTTCTACTTCACTTATGATTGGTCTTACAACACCTGCATTAAAAGCAATTATAGCAAATAATATTATCGCTATAACAAAATTCATGAATGCACCTGCTACAATTACTATAAGTCTTACCCAAGGACTCTGATTGCAAAATGCTCTTGGATCTTTTGATTCTCCCTCTTCACCTAACATTTTTACATATCCACCTATAGGAAAAAGCCTTAAAGAATAATTTGTTTCTCCCTTTTTAAACCCAAATAGCTTTGGTCCCATTCCTATTGCAAATTCAAGAACTTTAATTCCAGATAATTTTGCAGTAACAAAATGCCCAAGTTCATGGCTTGTTATTAATAAACCGAAAACAAAAATTGTTGCCAACAACGTTTGCATAAAAACACCACCCTATTTTATAATACTTCTAACATATTCTCTAACTTTTTTTCTAAATCAATAATATACTCTAAATTAAAGCTATATTCCACTTCAAATTTATTCATTGCCTCTTTAATAACAACTGGAATATCTAAAAATTTAATTTTATTGTTTAAAAATAAATCTACTGCTTCTTCATTTGCAATATTACATACAGCTGGCATTGTTCCTCCAACTTTTCCAGCCTCATAGGCTAATTTCAAACATTCAAAGGTTTCAGTATCTGGCTCTTCAAAAGTTAAAGTATTATTTTTTATCAAATCAAGATAACCTATCAAAGATTCAGTTCTGTTTGGATATTCAAGTGCATATTGAATAGGATGTCTCATATCGGTATTTGAAAGCTGTGCAATTATTGAACCGTCTTTATATTCAACCATTGAATGTATTATACTTTGAGGATGAATAACAACCTTAATATTGTCGTAATCTACATCAAACAAATAATGTGCTTCTATTACCTCTAATCCTTTATTCATAAGTGTTGCTGAATCTATAGATATCTTCCTTCCCATATTCCATCTTGGATGCTTTAGAGCCATTTCTGGAGTAACTTCTGTTAAATCCTTCTTCTTTTTGCCCCTAAAGGGTCCTCCTGATGCTGTTAAAATTAATTTATTAACTGTACCCTTATTTTCACCATTTAAGCACTGAAAAAGTGCACTGTGTTCACTATCAACTGGTATTATTTTGGATTTAGATTTTGATAGTTCAGACTTTATTATACTTCCCCAACAACTAAAGTTTCTTTGTTAGCAAGAGCTATATCTTTACCTTCTCTAATTGCAGCTATGGTTGGTCTTAAACCAATCATTCCTACTACAGATGTCAAAACTACGTCTACATTATGTAATGTACTTATAAATTCTAAACCTTCAATTCCTGAAAGCACCTTTGTTCCAAAGTTTTCCACCCTGTTTTTTAATTCATTTACGAGATTTTCATTCATTATTACAACGTATTCGGGTCTAAATTCACTAACCTGCTCAACTAATTTATTTATATTAGAGTGTGCAGACAAAGCTACAACCTTAAAGTCATCCCTTTTGTTACGAACTACATCCAGTGCTTGAGTTCCAATCGAACCTGTTGATCCTAATATACTTAAACGTTTCATATTATTCTCCTTTCTATATCAATTAGTTCTTTTGTAAATATGACCATAAACGGTCCAAATATAACCCCCAAAGATTAAAGATTATAACTCCCACATATAGTGCAAATAAAGAAATAACAGGATGAATTTTTAAAGAACTACCTACCATCTTAACCTGCAATATCTCTCTTATAATCTGCAATAGGGCATATAAACTTATAAGGCCAATGGATAAAAAATATCTTTTATTTATAAAAGCAACTACACTCCACGGTATAAAAATTAATGCTGGACCTAAGACAGGTAACAAATCTAGTATACCACAAATTAAACCTATAGTTAATGCATTTTCAATACCTAATACAAAAAACCAGCTATTGTAAGTAATGTAGTAATAATAACAAGTTTTAATTCAATTAAAGCAACAGAAGTTAATTTGATAAACGAATTGATAAAGGCAGCAATATATTTATTATTAATATTAAGGACAATAAAATCAGACATTTTATTGAAATCTAAACTTATTATTATACTAATTATAAATACTATAAATATCTTTAGGAGCTCATTTATTGTACCAACTGTTTTATTAAAAAACTAAACTCATTATTTTTAAATAAATTTATTTTTGTATTAGATTATTTGTCAGTTCATTATAATAGTTATTTGAAATTATCATATATATTTTATTTACTTCGATTATTATATATTTTAAAAAATATATGTCAAAAACACTAAAATACCAATAACAAAAATATAAGATAAGCTCACTGAAATATTTCTATTTATTTTAAGTCTTAATAAATTTTTATAAAAGGTTCCATAAGTAATGCAATTATAATTGCTACAAGAAATGGCCACAAAAACAAGGCACAACTTAAGAATAACAATAACCAATAAATCTATTATTATTATCTTAAGTAATGCCTTTAAATTAATATTCATATTTATCATCCTAAAACAATTACTATATAATAATATACGACAGGAATAACATACAGTATGCTATCAAACCTATCTAAAATTCCTCCGTGTCCGGGCATTATATTCCCATAGTCCTTTATACCTACGTGTCTTTTTATCAACGAAGCTGACAAATCACCTATTTGTGATACAATAGCTCCCATTACTCCTAATATTATTAGATGAATAAGTGATATGTCTATATTACCATTAAAACTCTTCCAGACAACAAGACCTATAACACTTCCCAATATTCCGCCAATTGAACCTTCTACTGTTTTTTAGGACTAACATCGGGACATAGCTTCCTTTTTCCAAAGAACATACCTGTAAAATAGGCAAATGTATCACAACACCAAGCAATTAAAAATACAATCCATATTAATCTATTTCCATTTTCAAACTCGCTTATTTTAACAAGCAGATTGAAAAAACTAATTATATAAATATATCCTACAATAGTAAAAGCAGAGGATATAATTGAATATTTTTATTAAATATAGGATAAGCCATTGATAATAAAAGTAATGCATAAATCAAAACAATATTGTACTTTGTTAAATCAAATGTATAAAGAACAAATTGGTTTATTATGTAAAAAACGATAATTAAAGGAGTAATAACCTTATATTTATTTTTAAAAGCATTAATATACTCGTACACAGCTATAGCAGTTACTATTGATACACCAATCTTTAAAGTTAATCCCCTGATATTACAAAAATAGCAATATCGGAATGGCTATTAAAGCACTCATTATTCTTGTTTTCATATCTTCACCTTCTCTACTTTATACCACCAAATCTTCTATCTCTATTTTGATAATCATATATAGCCCTATATAAATGCTCTCTTTTAAAATCTGGCCAATATATGTTTGAATACCAAAACTCAGTATATGCAACCTGCCATAAAAGAAAATTACTTAATCTATATTCACCACTTGGTCTTATTAATAAGTCTGGGTCTGGCATATTAGCTGTGTATAAATTTTTACTTATTAATTCTTCGTTTATGTCTTCAATATTTATTTTATTTTCCTTTATGAGCTGTGCTATTTTTATTACTGCATTTTTAATTTCATCACGTCCACCATAATTTAATGCAAGGTTTAACATCAAGCCAGTATTGTTCTTCGTCTTTTCAAAGGCATTTTTTAACTCTTCCTGACATATTATTGGCAACTTGCTTATATCTCCTATTGAATTTATAATAACATTATTTCTATGTAATTCCTCAACTTCAGATCTTAAATATTCCACAAGTAAATTCATTAAAGCATTAACTTCATCACTTGGTCTTTTCCAATTTTCAGTTGAAAAGGCATATAAAGTTAAATATTTTACTCCGAGCTCTGAACTTGCTTTAACAATTTCTCTTATAGTTTCTACTCCCGCTTTGTGACCAAATGTTCTTGGTAAATTTCTCTTTTAGCCCATCTACCATTACCATCCATAATTATAGCAATATGCTTAGGAATATTACCTTTATCAATTTGTTCTAAAATATTTTTAGATTGTTCCTTTTTTTCTTATTAAAAAATACCATTTTTACCTCCTAAATAAAATAAATTTTTTATGCCAAAGCTCAAAGCTTTGGCATATTATATATTATTTATTTAAAGAACATTAAAAATATGAATAATATATCTTAATGGAGGTCTGTTGTTCAATCTTGATTATCCTTTTTCTTCACCAATTTTTACTCCCTTAGGATTATTAACTTCAATTAACTCATATTTAATATTATAATTTTTTAAATATTCCTCAACATCTTCTATCCTATGAGCTAAAAACTTATTCACATCCATATTAAACAGTTAATATCTCCTTTTCCTTAGCTTCTACTAACTTATCTATCTCCTTAATAAAGTTATCAGTTATCTTTTGTACTTCTTCTTCCGTTCTCTTAATTTCATCCTCTGAGAAATTGCCTTCCTTTTAAGTGCCTTTAATTTATCGTTTGCATCTCTTCTAACTGATCTAACTGCAACCTTTGTATCTTCTCCGTGCTTTTTAACAACCTTAACAAGATTTTTTCTTGTTTCTTCAGTAAGCTCTGGAATAACCAGTCTTATTACTTGACCATCATTAGTTGGATTAATACCTAAATCTGATTTTTGTATAGCCTTTTCAATATCCTTTAATGCATTTTTATCCCAAGGTTGTATTACTAAAACTCTTGGCTCAGGAATTGATATAGAAGCAAGCTGTGCTATATGAGTTGGTGTTCCGTAGTAATCTACAGTAATTTTGTCAAGCATTGCTGCATTAGCTCTACCTGCCTTTAATCCTTGTAGTTCCTTCTTTAGAAGTTCTAGTGATTTTTTCATCTTTTCTTCAGAAGCAACAATTACTTCTTTAATCATTAAAAAACCTCCTTTATTAATTTTCAACAACAGTACCTATGCTTTCTCCAAGTACTGCCCTTTTATATTCCCTGGTTCATCAAGTGCAAATACTATAATCGGAATATTATTGTCCTTACATAGTGATGTTGCAGTTGAATCCATTACCTTTAAATCTCTTTCTAATACCTGCATAAAAGTTAATTTATCAAACTTTTTAGCATCCTTATTTTTATTTGGATCAGAATCATATACCCCATCAACCTTTTTAGCAAGTAATATAGCCTCTGCTTCTATCTCTGCAGCTCTTAGTGCTGCTGCTGTATCAGTTGAAAAGTATGGATTACCAGTTCCTGCTGCAAATATAACAACTCTTCCTTTTTCAAGGTGTCTTACTGCTCTTCTTCTTACAAATGGTTCTGCTATTTCCCTCATTTCTATTGCAGTTTGAACTCTTGTTTTAACTCCAATAGATTCTAGTGAATCCTGAAGAGCCATCGCATTAATACAAGTTGCTAACATTCCCATATAGTCGGCAGTTGTTCTATCCATATCTATTCCATTTCTACCTCTCCATATATTTCCTCCACCGACAACACAGCCAACTTCAACACCCATATCAACAATATCTTTAATCTCTTCAGAGATTCTCTTAATAACTTCAAAATCAAAGCCATAGCCCTTTTCACCAGCTAATGCTTCACCACTTAATTTTATCATAACTCTTTTATATTTTGGAGCTGTCATATTTATACCTCCAACTTAATATATTCTATTAAAACTTAAAATATCCTTCTTAAAAAAGAGAACACAGGTGTGTTCTCTTTTAAAATTACGCCCTTGTTTGCTTCATAACTTCTTCAGCAAAGTTTTCTTCTTTCTTTTCTATTCCTTCACCCTTTTCAAATCTTACGAACTTCTTAACTGTAAGTTCTGCATTTGCTTCTTTTGACTTTTCTTCAACAAACTTTCTTATAGTCTTATCTTGATCTCTTATCCATAGTTGCTCTATTAAACATACTTCTTTAAAGTATTTTTGTAATCTACCTTCAACCATCTTTTCAACAACTTTTTCTGGTTTTCCTTCATTTAGTGCTTGTTGTCTGTAGATTTCTCTTTCTTTTTCAATAACTTCTTGTGGTACATCTTCCTTAACAAGATATAGTGGATTTGCTGCAGCAATTTGTAGAGCAAGTTCCTTAGCTACTTCCTTAGCTACTTCATTTGTTGCTCCTTCAACTTGAACCATAACAGCTATTCTTCCACCACCGTGGATGTAGTCCATAATAACACCATTTTCAACATTGAATCTTTCAAATCTTCTAAATGTCATATTTTCTCCAAGTTTAGCTATTAAAGCAGTTATAGCTTCCTTAACAGTCATATTTTCATCTGCTATGTACTTTTCTTCTAATATTTCTTCAACTGTATTAGCCGTTGAATAAGCTGCTTGCTTAGCAAGATTCTTAGCAAGGTTTACAAAATCTTCATTCTTACCAACGAAGTCTGTTTCGCAGTTAACTTCAACAACTGCACCTACCTTACCATCTTCTGTTATATATGTTTCAACAACACCTTCAGCAGCAACTCTTCCTGCCTTCTTAGCAGCAGCTGCTAAACCCTTTTCTCTTAGGATTTCAATAGCCTTTTCCATATCTCCTTCTGCTTGAACAAGTGCCTTTTTACAATCCATCATTCCTGCACCAGTTCTTTCTCTTAATTCACTTACCATCTTAGCTGTAATTTGCATAACCGATTCCTCCTTAATGTTATTAAAGGTAAGGGTTAAGATACCCTTTACCCTTACCTTTTAATATTATTCTGCTAATTGTTCACCTTGTCTTCCTTCAAGAACAGCATCTGCTATCTTTGATGCAATTAGCTTAACAGCTCTTATAGCATCATCATTACCTGGTATTACATAATCAACATCATCTGGATCACAGTTAGTATCAACAATACCAACTACTGGAATACCAAGTATTCTTGCTTCTGCAACAGCGTTCTTTTCCTTTCTTGGGTCAACTACGAAAAGAACTATATTATCCTTATCAATCTTATTTAGCTTTGCTAATTCCTTAATTCCGCCAAGGTTCTTTTCTAATTTTTCCATTTCATTCTTTAGCTTAATAACTTCCTTCTTTGGAAGAAGATCAAATGTACCATCTTCAGCCATCTTTTGAAGTTCATTTAATCTTGCTATTCTTGTCTTAATAGTTCTGAAGTTTGTAAGCATTCCACCTAGCCATCTTTCATTTACATAGTGCATATTACATCTGATGGCTTCTTCCTTAACTGAATCTTGTGCTTGCTTTTTAGTTCCTACGAAAAGAACTTCCTTTCCTTCAGCAGCTGCATTCTTTACGAATTCATAAGCTTCTTCTAACTTCTTTGCAGTCTTTTGAAGGTCGATAATATAGATTCCATTTCTTTCTGTGAAGATGTACTGTGACATTTTAGGATTCCATCTTCTTGTTTGATGTCCAAAATGAACACCAGCTTCTAATAATTGCTTCATTTGAATAACTGACATATAGGCACCTCCTGGTTTTATTCCTCCACTCTACTCATTTTTTTAAAAGGCCTTTTCACAGGCACCCTTTTAAAAATTGTAGAGTGTGTGTTTTTCACGATTGATAGTATAACACATATTAGTAATATAATCAATAATTATTTTAACAAATAAAGAAAAATTTATTCATATTTTTTACAAAAGAAAGAAGCTAAAAATTAGCTTCTTAGCTTCTTTAATTCGTCAAGTAATTTGTCATTTAATATCTTTATGTGTGTACCCTTCATTCCAAGTGATCTTGATTCAATTACCCCAGCACTTTCAAACTTTCTTAGTGCATTTACTATTACAGATCTTGTAATACCTACTTTATCTGCAATCTTACTTGCAACAAGTAAACCTTCATTTCCTTCAAGTTCATTGAATATATGTTCAACTGCTTCTAATTCAGAATATGAAAGCGTTCCAATTGCAAGTTGAACAACTGCCTTCTTTCTTGCTTCTTCTTCTATTTCATCTTGTTTTGATCTTATTATTTCCATACCTACAATAGCTGCACTATACTCAGCTAATACTAAATCCTCATCTGTAAATTCTTCTCCAAATCTTGCTATTAGTAATGTTGCAAGTCTTTCTCTATTACCTATAATAGGTACTATTGTTGTAATTTTATCTGCAAATAGACAATTAACATCATTTTCAAAAACACAAACACCCTTTGACTTTATGTTTGGTCTTGTTTCTGATATTTGCATTAGGCTATTATTGTAGTCTTCAGGGAATTTTTGCTCTCTAATAACTATGTTCTTAACAATATCACATTCAAATTCATCTCTTAATTGATATCCTAATATTTTACCCTTTCTGCTTACAACATAAACATTGCAATTCATTACCTCACTTAAAGTCTTGCAAATATCTCCAAATACTACTGGTTCAGTTGCTGATTTTTGTAAAATTTTATTTAACATTCTTGTCTTTTCTAGTAAGCTGTACATAATCATTCTCCTTTCTAAATAATATAATTTTTTTCTGATGTATCTTTAACAAATTCTGTAGTTCTCTGCTTTACATATTCTCTATTTACAGTAACAATTTTTGTTCAATATCAGGTGCTTCAAAGGAGACATCTAAAAGCACTTTTTCAATAACAGTATGAAGTCTTCTTGCACCAATGTTTTCATTTGTTTTATTCATCTTGTATGAAACTTCAGCAATTTCTTCAATTCCATCTTCAGTAAATACTAATTCAATTCCTTCAACCTTTAGCAATTCTTTATACTGTTTAATCAAAGCATTTTTAGGTTCCATTAATATCTTTACAAAATCCTCTTTAGTTAAATCATTTAATTTAACCCTAACTGGGAATCGTCCTTGAAGTTCTGGTATTAAATCTGATACCTTTGATACGTGGAAAGCACCAGCAGCTATGAATAATATATGATCCGTTTTAACAGGACCATATTTTGTATTAACTGTGCTTCCTTCTACAATAGGTAATATATCCCTTTGAACACCTTCTCTTGAAACGTCAGGACCATTTTTATTATTTTTCCCAGCTATCTTATCTATTTCATCTATAAATACAATTCCATCTTCTTCAGCTCTTTTAACTGCAAGCTTATTTATTTCCTCTAAATCTAATAATTTGTTTGCTTCTTCATTTTTAAAAATATTTAGTGCATCCTTTACCTTTACCTTCTTAGTCTTTTTCTTCTTAGGAAGAATACCTCCTAATATATCATCAAAATTTATATTTAAATCACTTATATTCCCTCCGGCAATAACCTCAAAGGGTAAAGATGAACTATCCTCAACCTCAATCTCTATCTCCATATTATCAAGTAGTCCCATCTCAAGTTGATGAATTATCTGTTGACGTTTTAAATTTATATCTTCTTCATTTTCATATTGACTAATATTTTTATTATCATTTTGAAATCCAAAGATATAATCAAAAGGATTCTTGTTTGCTTTTTTATTTGGAAGGGGTGCTATTACATCAACCACCCTCATTTTAGCCATTTCATAAGCCTTTTCTTGAACTTCCTTAATTTTTTCTTCTTTAACAAGCCTAATTGAATTTTCTACCAAGTCTCTTATAATTGAATCTACATCTCTACCTACATAGCCAACTTCAGTGAATTTTGTTGCCTCAACCTTGACAAAGGGGCATTAACTAATTTTGCCAGTCTTCTTGCTATTTCTGTTTTACCTACACCAGTTGGCCCTATCATTAAAATATTCTTTGGAATAATATCTTCCTTTATTTCATCTGCTGCCATTCTTCTTCTATATCTATTTCTTAAGGCAACAGCAACCATCTTTTTAGCCTCATCCTGACCAATTATATACTTATTAAGTTCTTGAACTATCTTTTTGGAGTTAATTGTTCCATTCATATCCCACCAATTTAAAGCTCCAATACGTTGATATTGTTATTTGTATATACACATATCTCTGAAGCAATTTCTAATGATTTAAAGGCTATTTCCTTTGGGGTCAGATCAGTATTTTGTTTTAAAGCTCTTGCAGCTGCTAAAGCATACATTCCTCCTGAACCAATTGCGGCAATACCATCATCAGGTTCAATAACTTCTCCTCCACCAGATATGATGAGAAGCGTTTCTTTATCTGCAGCTATCATCAAAGCTTCAAGCTTTCTAAGTGCCTTATCACTTCTCCAGAAATTTGCAAGCTCTACAGCAGCCTTCCTTAAATTTCCATTATATTCGGTGAGTTTATCTTCAAATTTTTCAGCAAGAGTAAAAGCATCTGCTACTGAACCTGCAAAACCAATTAGAACTTTGTCATTATATATCTTGCGTATTTTATTTGCAGATGATTTGATGATAGTATTTTCTCCAAAAGTTACTTGTCCATCACCTGCAATTGCTACCATATTTACATCCTTAACAGCAACTATTGTCGTTGCTCTAAACATATTTATAACCCCCAATGTTATTTATAAAATCATTTTTTAAAATTTTTTGAATTGTTTATTTCCCATCAGCAATATAACTATAACATAATGCAAACGATATTGCAACATTTTTTTATTTTTTTCGACATATTTTTTAATTTAAACAATAAGATTTGTACAATTTTTCTGATTTTATTATTTGCAGTTTTTATTTATACATACTAACTTTTTTCTCCCCTGACATTCTTTTCATAAAGTGTCTCGCCGCATTTGGGGCATTTTTCATTAGTAGGTTTATCCCAACTTACATAATTACATTTTGGAAAATTACTGCATCCATAAAATGTTTTACCCTTTTACTTCTTCTCACAACAACCTTTGAACCGCATAATGGACAATTAACATCAAGCTCATCTAATATAGGTTTTGTATTTTTACACTCAGGATATCCTGGGCAGGCCAAGAACTTACCATATTTACTCTTTTTATAACCATATTCCTACCGCATTTTTCACATTTAATATCTGTTACTTCAACCTTTTCTTCTATCGATACCTTTTCTATTGTATGTTCAGCTAACTCAATTTGTTTCTTTAATGGCTTAAAGAAGGAATCTACAACTTCAACCCAATTTTCTTGTCCTTCTTCTATCTCATCCAGCTTTTTTCCATTTCTGCAGTAAATTCGACATCCACTATATCCCTAAAGTTTTCATTTAAAAGTTCTGTTACAATTATACCTAATTCTGTAGGTATAAAATATTTCTTTTCCTTTTCAACATATCCACGCTCAAGTATTGTACTTATTATAGGTGCATATGTACTTGGTCTTCCAATCCCCTTCTCCTCTAATACTTTTACTAATGTAGCTTCTGTATATCTTGCTGGTGGCTGAGTAAAATGTTGTTTACTGTCTAAATTTATTAATGTCAATACATCATCAATATTTATTTCTGGTAATTTTGCTTCTTTTTCATCTTCCTCTTGTTGATATACAGATAAATATCCATTGAATTTTAAAATACTTCCAGATGCTTTAAATATGTAATCACCTGCTAAAATATCAACAGATGTAGTATCATATACTGCTTCAGACATCTGACTTGCAATAAATCTATTCCAAATAAGATTATAAAGTTTATATTGATCATTGGTTAAAGAATCCTTAATATGTTCAGGATGTCTGTTAACTGAGGTTGGTCTTATTGCTTCGTGTGCATCCTGAATATTTCCCTTTGTTTTATAGCTTTTTGTTGTATGAGGTGCGTATTCTTTTCCAAAATTATTAATTATGTATTCCTTTGCCTCCTTTTGTGCTTCCTCTGAAATTCTTACAGAATCAGTTCTCATATAGGTAATTAACCCCACTGTTCCTTCACCTTTTATATCTATACCTTCATACAATTGCTGTGCTATTGACATAGTCTTTTTGTAGTAAAATTTAACTTTTTAAAGGCCTCTTGTTGTAAAGAACTTGTTGTAAAGGGTGGAAGTGGGCTCTTTTTCTTTTCTTGTTTTTTAACATTTATAACTTTGTATTCTACATCTTTTAAGTTGTTTAATATTTGATCTACTTGTTCTTTATTTTTAAGTTCTAATTTTTCGTTATCTTTTCCATAAAATTTAGCTTCAAATTGCTTATTTTTATTTTTTAATTTTGCAGTTATAGACCAATATTCTTCAGGTACAAAATTATTTATTTCCAGTTCTCTTTCACATATAAGCTTTACTGCTACTGATTGAACCCTACCAGCTGATAGTCCCCATTTAACTTTCTTCCATAAAATCGGACTTATTTCATAACCAACTAATCTATCTAAAACTCTTCTTGCCTGTTGTGCATTCACTAAATTCATATTTATTTTACGCGGACTTTTTATAGCCTCATTTAGAGCCTTCTTTGTAATTTCGTGAAATTCAATTCTGCACTCTTCGTTAAAATTAAGGCCCAGAATGGTAGCAAGGTGCCAAGATATAGCCTCTCCTTCCCTATCTGGGTCTGTTGCAAGATAAACTTTTTGACATTTTTTAGCTTCCTTTTTAATTCGTCAATAAGCTTACCTTTACCTCTAATGGTTATATACTTAGGTTCATAATTATTCTCTATATCAACACCTAATTGACTTTTAGGTAAATCCCTTACATGTCCCATAGAAGCAGCTATTTTATATCCTTTTCCTAAAAATTTGCCTATAGTTTTTGCCTTTGCTGGTGACTCAACTATTACAAGAGATTGAGCCATTTTAACACCTCCAGTAACTATTTAACAATAACTGTATTATAACAGAAAATTTTATAAAATCAAGATTTTATGATAACATAATTCCCCCGTAAAGTCTTTTTATTATTCCTTTGCATTCAAGTATAGTTAATTTTGATAACAAAAACTTGTTTCACAATTACACTTTAGCTTTATTTGTTCAAAGGTCAAGCTACCTTCATTAATGCATCTAATAATATTCTGTTCAAACTCATCTAATTCTATATTATATTTTGATATACTACTTCTTATACCTAATTCTTCAAGTATATCCTCAATTGAATCTACTAATTTTGCCCCATCCTTAATAAGCTTATTGCATCCCTTACTTTGCTCTCTATAAATGTCTCCAGGCACTGCATAAACATCTTTACCCTGCTCTAATGCACAATTAACTGTTATCATAGAACCACTATTTATGCCTGCTTCAACCACCAAAACAGCCTTAGATAACCCACTTATAATTCGATTCCTTTCAGGAAAATTAAAACTATAGGGCTTCATATCAGGCAGATATTCCGTGATAACACAACCGTTGTCAATTATTTTATTCATCAACTTTATATTTTCCTTGGGATATATATTATTAAATCCTGAACCTAAAACAGCAACTGTAAAACCATTAGCATCTAACGCACCCTTATGGGCTTCTGTATCAATCCCACGAGCCATACCACTTACTATTCCTAAATTATACTTTGATAATTCTAAGCTAAGTTTATATGCTACAGTTTTTCCGTAATTAGTTGCCCTTCTTGAGCCAACAATAGCTAAAAGATATTCTGGTAACATAATATTTCCTATGTAAAATAAACCTATAGGTGCATCATCTATTAACTTTAAAGTTGCTGGATATGTTTCATCTGTAATAAAAGTAAATTTTATATTTTTCTTATCCATTTGTTTTAATATCTCTCTACTTTGTTGTAGGTTCCTATTGTTTATTATATATTCAGACGTGATAATATCTATACCCATACTAACTAATTCATTTAAATTTATGTTAAATAGCTTTTCTGGAGTAATATTTAAATTAATAATTTCTCTTTTAATCTTCTGTTAATTTTTAGCATAAAAAACCATAATTTATATTCTAAACTCATAAACATCACCTATCTCAACAATGTACCATCTAACTTTCTATATTGCAGTGCCTCAGCAATATGGTTTGCTTTTATATCTTCACTTTCTTCTAAATCTGCTATTGTTCTTGATATCTTTAGTATTTTTGCATAGGACCTTGTTGTCATATTAAAGCTTTTATATGCATTTTCTAATAATTTCTCTGCTTCAATATCTAATCTACAATATTTTTTATATGCTTTGATTTCATACTTGAATTATACAAAATACCTTCATTTTTAAATCGTTTTGCCTGAATTTCTCTTGCCTTAATAACTTTTTTAATATTTCTATTGAAGCTATTTCGTCCTTATTATTTTGTAATTCTTCAAATTTGACAGGTGAAAGTTCTATATGAATGTCTATTCTATCTAATATTGGACCTGATACTTTTGATAAATAATTTTTATTTGCGATTCAGTACATTTACACTCTTTAATATCCGAACCATAATACCCACAAGGACAAGGATTCATTGCTGCAACAAGCATAAATTTTGCAGGAAACGTATATTTTGCCTTAACTCTTGAAATTGTAACTACTCCATCCTCAAGTGGTTGCCTTAACGCCTCAAGTGCCTCTCTTTTAAACTCAGTAAACTCATCTAAAAAAGCACACCATTATGTGCCAACGAAACTTCACCTGGAATTGGAACTGTTCCTCCGCCTATTAAAGAGTTAGTAGATACATTTACGTGTGGATTTCTAAATGGAGGATAAAATATCATACTATCTTCCTTCAAAGCTCCAACTATACTATACACCTTTGATACTTCCAAACTCTCTTCGTATGTTAGATAAGGTAAAATTGAGGGGATTCTTTGAGCTATCATAGTTTTCCCTGAACCAGGTGGACCATACATCAGTATGTTATGAAAACCTGCTGCAGCTATTTCAACAGCCCTTTTAGCAAAACTATGACCCTTTACTTCATTAAAATCAACTCCGTATTTCATATTTGTAATATCATATTTTATCGTCTGAACCTTTGTAAGCTGTACTTCTCCGTTTAAATAATCAACAACTTCTCTTAAACTATCTACAGGAAATATGTCTATACCCTCTATCATTTTAATTTCATTGATATTATCAACAGGAATAAAAATCCTTCTAAATCCCTTTGACCTTGCCTCTATTATCATAGGGAGAAGACCTCTTACTCGGCGAATAGTACCATTTAAAGCAAGTTCTCCTACAAAAATATCCCCTTCAATATCACCTCTTATTTCTCCACAAGCCTTTAATATCGAAATTGCTATTGGCAAATCAAGATGATTTCCTTCTTTTTAAAGAAGCTGGTGCAAAATTAACCAATACCTTGCCCTTTGGAAATTCCAAATTAGAATTTTTATAGCACTTCTAACTCTTTCTTTAGATTCCTTGATAACTGCATCTGGCAACCCAACCATATTAAAGGCAGGAAGACCTGCCTGGATATCAACTTCTATATCTAAGACAAATCCATCCATACCCATTAAAAAATGGAGTTTACTCTACTAATCATAATCATCCTCCCCTAAAAAATAATTTATTGTAAATTATATCCTCCTTTTATGAAATTTAATCATATATTAAAACAAAAACCGTGAACAACAAAGGTTCACGGTCTTAAAAGGCATCCTTAATTAAATTTATTTCTTTAACTGTATTTCTGTCTTTATCTACATATACTTCAACAACATCAAATCTTATTTTATACTTATTCGTTCTATTTTCATTAAGATAGCCTAAGGCTACCTTTTTTATTTTTTCAATTTTTTTATAATTTACTGCTTCACAAGGTAGGCCATAACGTATAGAACTTCGTGTTTTAACCTCTATAAAGGATATACAATCCTTTTCAATAGCAACTATGTCTATTTCTCCAAAGATATTTTTATAGTTTGTTTTAACTACCCTATATCCATTTTTAATAAGAAAATGTTTAGCAGCTTCTTCTCCTAAGTTTCCCAATACCCTGTTATTCATAGTATCACCCTAAACAATATTCTTTAAAAACTTCTCCTATGTATTTCACAAGGTCCATACTTTTTATTGCCTCTATATGTTCCTTTGTACCATATCCTTTATTCTTTTCAAAGGAATAAAACGGATATTTCAAAGCAATCTTATCCATAAATTCATCTCTTTCAACCTTTGCAACAATTGACGCTGCACCTATTGATGCAGATAAGTCATCACCTTTAACTAATGAAGCATAATCAATTCCTAAATCAAGCTTTACAGCATCAATTAATAAAAATCAGGCTTTACACTAAGCCCCTCTATAGCTCTTTTCATTGCAAGCTTAGTTGCATTTAATATATTTAAATCATCAATTTCCTCTTCTGAAGCAAAGGCTATTGAATAGGAAACACAGCTCATTTTTATTGCTTCTGAGATTTCTTTTCGTTTAGTTTCAGATAATTTTTTGAGTCTTTTATCTCATATATAGGATTATTTAAATCTAAAATAACAGCTGCTGCATAAACAGGACCAGCTAACGGACCTCTACCGACTTCATCAACTCCAGCAATAAATCTATATCCCTTATTTAATAAATCCTTTTCGTAAATCAATCTTTTTCATATTCCTCTAATATTTTTTGCTGCTTTTTAAATTTGTTCTCATATTTTTTAAAAAGATTTACTATAGATTTTTTTCCTCATTATAATAGGAAGTTTTTAAATTTAAAAACTCTTCATAGGATGAATTTTTAAGTAGATTCTCTAACTCTTTAAGCTTCATTTTGCACCTCTTCATCATATATTGGTGATTCTAAAGTAATTTTTCCTAACTTACCTGATCTATAGTCCTCAAATAGAATATTTGCAGCACGCAAAGTATCTATCTCTCCACCCGATACAATACATCCCCTCTTTTACCTATTTCCTTTAATACCTCAAGAGCAGATTTATCTAAATCAATTTTATATCTATCCTTCAATAAATTAGGAAACTTATCCTTCATCTCCTCAATAAACTTTAATGACAATTCTTCTATATCAATAATTTCTTCCTTAATAGATTTTGTATAGGCTAAATGTAGGGCAACTTTTTCATCCTCAAATTTAGGCCATAATATACCTGGAGTATCCAACAGTTCAAATTCCTTATTTACCTTAATCCATTGCTTAGATCTGGTAACTCCTGGCAAGTCACCAGTTTTAGCACTTGATTTATTTGATATTTTATTTATAAAAGAAGATTTTCCTACATTGGGTATACCAACTACAAGTGCACGTATTGGTCTTCCTACAATCCCTTTTGCAGCCTTCCTTTCAAACTTCTCCTTTACTGCTTCCTTTAAAACTGGATATACCCTTGATATATTTTTGCCTGTTACAGAATCTATATCTAAAGCATATATTCCTCTATCTTTAAAATATTTTATCCATTCTTTTGTAATCTTTTCATCTGCTAAAGTACATTTGTTTAACAGTACTACCTTAGGTTTATTTTTTATCAAATCATCTATATCAGGGTTTTTACTACTTACAGGTATCCTTGCATCTAAAAGTTCTATTACAACATCAATTATTTTCAAGCTTTCTTCTATTTGTCTTTTTGTTTTGACCATATGGCCTGGGTACCACTGAATATTCATAACATCCCCTCCTTTTGTAATTATATAAAAACATTATATAAAGTAAAATGGGACTGAAACTCAGCCCCATTAGTCCATAATTTCCTTAACCTTTGTAGCAGCCTTACCTACTCTCTTTCTTAAGTAGTAAAGCTTAGCTCTTCTTACTTTACCTCTTCTTACAACTTCAATCTTGTCAATCATTGGTGAGTGAACAGGGAATGTTCTTTCAACACCAACACCGTAAGCAATCTTTCTTACTGTAAATGTTTCTCTTAGACCACCATTTTGTCTCTTTAAAACAATTCCTTCAAATACTTGGATTCTTTCTCTGTTTCCTTCCTTAACCTTTACGTGAACCTTTACAGTATCTCCAGGTCCAAAGTTTGGAATATCACTTCTTAATTGTTCTGCTTCAATAGCTCTAATGATATCCATGTCCTTTACCTCCCTTTTATCATAGACGTTCATGCTGTTGCAGAGGAACGCCCGTTTTTTACACAACGATAATTATATCACATAAAAATAAATATATCAACAACAATTTTCATATTTTTAACTCTTTATTCTTCTTTTGACTGTATTATTTCCTTTAACATATCCTGCTCTTCTTTAGTTAATTTCTTTTTATTTAATAGATCTGGCCTTCTTTCATAGGTTATTTTTAATGATTGATATTTTCTCCATCTCCTAATATTTTCGTGGTGACCTGATAGTAATACATCAGGAACCTTCATCCCTCTAAAAACTTCAGGTCGAGTATATTGCGGATATTCCAATAAACCATCATAAAAGGACTCATCTTGATAACTTTCTGCCTTGGGTAAAACTCCTGGAACTAATCTGCTTATACAATCTATTATCGCCATACTTGCAATTTCTCCGCCAGTTAAAACAAAATCACCAATTGAAATTTCTTCATCTACAATCTTTAAAACTCTTTCATCAATTCCTTCATAATGACCACATAAAATTACAATATGTTCTTTTTGAAGAAATCTATTAGCATCCCTCTGTTCAAATCTCTTTCCCTTGGTGACATCATTATAGTGTACGGTTTTTTCCCATATCTGTTTATTAAATAATCGACAGCATTGTATATCGGTTCTGCCTGCATAACCATACCCGCTCCACCACCATAGGGATAATCGTCAACTTTTCTATGTTTATTATTTGAAAAGTCTCTTATATTTATTGTATTAATTTCAATAATACCATTTTCTTGTGCTTTTTTAGTATACTATGGTTTAACGCCTCAAACATTTCAGGAAATAAAGTTAAAACATCAAATTTCATCTTAATCCCTCTAATAAATTTATTTTCATTACAGAATTGTTTATGTCCACTTCTTTAACAACATCCTTTATTGCAGGTATAAGTAAACTACTGTTTTCATCTTTTATTTCATACACATCATTGCTACCTGTACTAAAAACATCTGTTATTTTCCCTAAATACTCTCCTTCTAACGTATAAACATCAAGCCCAATTAAGTCTGCAATAAAATATGCGTCCTCCTCCAACTTAACTGCATTTTCTCTATCTATATATATATATACTTTCTTATATTTTTCCGCCTCTGTCATATTGTTTATGCCTTCTAATTTTAATATCACTAAATTTTTAAAGTATTTTACACCTTCAACATTAACCTTATTATATGTATCCTTTTCCTTAAAAAAACAAACTTAAGCTTATTAAATCTTTTAATATCATCTGTTAATGGATATACCTTTACCTCACCCTTAACTCCGTGAGTATTTATTATCTGACCAATCTTTAGATAGTTTTTCATAATTTTACCACCTTCTTATGTTAAAAGAGTTAGGATTACCTAACTCTTTTTATTATATTATTTCAACTATTACCCTTTTATTTTCTTTAATTGCAGCGGCTTTAACAACAGTTCTTATAGCCTTTGCAATTCTTCCTTGCTTACCTATTACCTTACCCATATCTTCTGGAGCAACCTTTAATTCAATAATAACTGATTGCTCTCCAGATATTTCCTTTACCTGAACTTCATCAGGATTGTCAACAAGTGACTTGGCGATTACCTCAACCAATTCCTTCATGGTAATCCACCTCCATTATTCTATAACACCAGCTTTTTTAAATAGACGCTTAACTGTATCTGATGGTTGAGCTCCATTTGCTAACCACTTCTTTGCATTTTCAACATCAATCTTTATATCTGCTGGCTCAGCAATTGGATTGTAGTATCCTATTTCTTCAATGAATCTACCATCTCTTGGTGATCTTGAATCAGCAACAACTATTCTGTAGAAAGGAGCCTTCTTAGCACCCATTCTTCTTAATCTTATCTTTACTGCCATAGTTTTCACCTCCTTACAATACACGTTGTCATAATTTATTTAAAGAAAGGAAATTTAAATTTCCCTTTTTCATATTTTTTGCATATCTCCAAATTGTTTCATCATCTTTCTGGCTTGCTCAAATCCATTAAGCAGTTTATTTACCTCTTGGATTGATGTTCCTGAGCCTTTAGCTATTCTCTTTTTCTACTCGCATTAATAATTGAAGGATTTCTTCTTTCTTCTTTAGTCATAGATTTAATAATAGCTTCAGCGTGTAGTAATTCCTTTTCATTTACTTCCATATCGCCAAGCTTCGAAACATCTACGCCAGGAATCATTTTAACTAAATCCTTTAAAGGCCCCATCTTTTTCATTTGCTGCATTTGATCAAGAAAATCTTCGAGTGTAAACTCTTGGCTTAATAACTTCTTTTCAAGTTCTGCAGCCTTCTTTTCATCAATTGCCTCTTGAGCTTTTTCTATTAGGCTTAATATATCTCCCATTCCTAATATTCTTGAGGCCATTCTATCTGGATGGAACACCTCAAAGTCATTTAGCTTCTCACCTGTTCCTACAAACTTAATAGGTGTATTTGTTACTGCCTTTACTGAAATAGCAGCTCCACCTCTTGTATCTCCATCTAACTTTGTTAGTATGACTCCTGTTAGTTCAAGATTATTATTAAAATGTTCTGCAACATTGACAGCATCCTGACCAGTCATTGCGTCTACAACTAACAGAATTTCATTTGGTTTAACCTCAGATTTTATATTTTTAAGTTCCTGCATAAGCTCTTCGTCTATATGAAGTCGACCAGCAGTATCTATAATAACATAGTCTCTCTCTTGCTTTTTGCATTTTCTATACCTGCTTTTGCTATATCTACTGGATCTACCTTATCACCTAAACTAAATACAGGAATATCAATTTGATTACCTAATATTTGTAACTGCTTTATAGCAGCCGGTCTATATACGTCTGCTGCAACAAGAAGCGGCTTTTTATTGTGTTTTTTCAAATGCAGTGCAAGCTTTGCAGCCATTGTAGTTTTACCTGCACCTTGTAGACCAACCAGCATAATTACAGTTGGTGGATTATTGGCTGGTCTTAACTTACTTTCTGTGCTTCCCATCAGCTTAATTAATTCTTCATTAACAATTTTTATAACCTGCTGTGCTGGAGTAAGGCTCTCCATTACCTCTTCTCCAACAGCCCTTTCAGAAACACTTTTTACAAATTCCTTAACAACTTTATAATTAACATCAGCTTCAAGAAGGGCTAATTTAACCTCACGCATTGCATCCTTTACGTCTTTTTCAGTTAATTTACCCTTACCCCTTAATTTTTTAAATGTTTCTTGAAGCTTAGACGTAAGCCCTTCAAAAGCCATAAGATGACCTCCTAATCAAATATCTAAAAGCTTATTTAAAATATCCAATGATTGTTTTATGTCATCATATTCTTGGTACTTACTTAATAATGTTTTTATTTTAATAAGCTCTTGTTTTTGTTTTAAAAACCTATCTACCAAACCTAATTCTTCTTCATAATCTAACAAAGCTTTTTCACTTCTTTTTATTATATCGTGTACTGCCTGCCTTGATATACCATACTCCTCAGCAATCTCAGCAAGCGACATATCCTCTTCAAAATGTCTTGACATTATATCTCGTTGTTTCTCAGTTAATAAATTTCTATAAAAATCTAACAAGAGAATAATATAACTCAATCTATCCATATCAGCACATCCCTAAATGATAATAACAAAATATTATAAATGTGTCAAGTATTTTTACTTAACATCACAATAAAGCATTTGCAAATTCCTTTGGATCGAATTCCTGTAGATCCTCTATTCCTTCTCCAACACCTATCATTGAAACAGGAATATTAAGTTCATTTGCAATTGAAATTACAACCCCTCCCTTTGCTGTCCCATCTAATTTTGTCAAAATCAATCCATTAACATTTGCAACATTCATAAACTCTTTTGCCTGATTTAAAGCATTTTGTCCTGTTGTAGCATCAAGTACAAGGAATGTTTTTTATAGGCATTCTCATATTCTCTTTCAACAATCCTATTTATTTTCTTAATTCTTCCATTAAATTCTTTTTATTATGAAGTCTTCCTGCAGTATCACAAATTAATATATCTACTCCTCTTGCCTTTGCTGCTTGAATAGCATCAAAAACAACTGCTGCAGGATCAGCACCCTCTTGATGTTTTATTATATCAACTCCACTTCTTTGCCCATACCTCAAGCTGATCAATTGCAGCTGCTCTAAAAGTATCTGCTGCTGCAAGCATAACTTTATACCCCTTTTGTTTTAAATAATGGGACATTTTACCGATTGAAGTTGTTTTTCCAACTCCATTTACACCTACAACTATATAAACAGCGGGTGTTGACTGAGGAATAACAGATTGCTTTTCATTATCCAAAATATCTGAAATTATTTCCTTTAGAAGATCTTTGACCTTTGATGGATCGTCTATGCGGTTTTCTTTAACCTTCTTCCTGAGCATCTCTATTATCTTCGTTGTAGTATTAACACCTACGTCTGATGTTATTAATATCTCCTCTAACTCTTCATATAATTCATCATCTATAGTTTTTGTGAAGGATAGTAAAGCATCTACCTTATCATTTATTACATTTCTTGTCTTTGTTAGACCTTGTTTTAATTTTTCAAACCACGACATATTATTTTCCTCCCTCTAACTTTAATGAAACAACCTTTGATACTCCCTTTTCCTCCATAGTAACACCATAAAGAGTATCAGCAGCCGCCATAGAACCCTTTCTATGTGTTATTATAATAAATTGAGTCCTTGTTGAATAGTCCTTTAAAAAGTCAGCAAACCTATTAACATTAGCATCATCTAAGGCAGCTTCTATTTCATCAAGAACACAGAAGGGCGTAGGCTTCATTTTTAATATAGCAAAAATAAGTGCTATAGCTGCAAGCCCTCTTTCACCACCAGATAATAAAGATAATGTTTGAAGTTTTTACCTGGAGGTTGAACTATAATTTCTATTCCTGAATTTAAAACATCCTCTCCATCAAGCCTTAAATCTGCATAACCCCTCCAAACAATTCCTTAAAGGTTATATTGAAGTTTTCCCTTATAACTCTAAAATTAAATTTAAATTGTTCAGTCATCCTTTGAACCATTTCATTTATAACACCAACCAAAGACTTTTCAGCATTAATTAAGTCTTCCCTCTGTTGTTTTAAAAATGTATATCTTTCTATAACCCTTTTATATTCCTCTATGGAATTAACATTTACATCCCCAAGCAATCTTATATTACTCTTAAGTTCATTTACTCTTTTTGATATTTCACTAATATTTTTAATATCCTTTTTATATTTTACAGCCTGAGGAATAGATAGTTCATACTCTTCCCAAAGTTTATTTGTTAAAACCTCAATCTCATTTTCAAGCCTATTTTTCATAATATCAAGCTTATGAACTGAATTTATTATAGAAGATATATTCTCTTCTACTGATACTATTTCTTTTTCTTTTGTTTGTATAATATCAGAAATTTCCTTTTTCCTTCCTTCAAAGGTGTAATATTCCTCTTTTACTTTTATAATGTCTTCTGCATACTTCTGCAGTTCAATTAAATTCTTTCTTATATTTTCCTTTGTTTCTTCTATTTTTATATTTAAATTTTCTATTTCTAATTCATAGTTCTTTATTCTATTTTCATAATTATTTTTTCCTTTTCTAGCTGTTTCCTTCTTTCACTTATTCCCTCTAAAATTTTATTTTTTCAGCATAAAGAATCCTCTTATCTGTTAATTCCTTATATAAAACATCCTTATTTACTTGTAAATCCCTTATATTCTTTTGGGTATTCTCAACATATTCTTGAATCGAAGCTTGTTTTTCTTCTAATGCATTTAATTGTTCTTGTCTCTCTAAAAGCTTATTGTTGAGATTTTGAGTTTCTATATTAATATGTTCTAATTCTACCTCAATGTCTTTAATATTTTTGTTTATATCTTCAATCTGTTTATCATAGAATAATTGCTTTCCAACTAATATTTGTATCTCCTTTTCAATATCTTTAATTTCCTGTTCTATTTCATTCTTTTTATTAAAGTAACTATTAATTCTCTCATTGTTCATAGAAATACTCTTATCATACTCAAGAGCTGTATCCTTAAGCGTACATAGATTTTTATTTAATTCTTCTATCTCATTTTTTCTTGAAAAATACCGTTGGTTTTACCTACGCTACCACCAGTAAAACTTCCTCCAGCATTTATTACATCACCCTCTAATGTAACTATCCTTACTGAATAATCTATTGCCTTTGCTATTTTTTTGCATTATCTAAATTATTACATACGATAACTCTGCCCAGTATATTCCCTACTACATTTTTATATTCTTCATTAAAGCTTACAATCTCGTTTGCCAAACCCAAATATCCATGCATTTCCTTTATTTTTTCATCTATTATATATGGTTTGTATTTAATCGTATTTAATGGATAGAAGGTAACTCTTCCAATATTATTCTTTTTAAGCACTTCTATAAGTTGTATTGCTACATTTTCATTTTTTACAACAATATTTTGAATTGCTGCTCCTAATGCAATTTCAATTGCCACCTCATATCCTTTTGGAACCTTTAAAATATCTGAAACTGCACCTAATACACCAGAATTCTCTTTATAATTAGTTAAAATATATTTTGTTGCTTTATTAAATCCCTCTAATTCATTCTCCATAGAAATTAAAGCATTGCATCTTGCCTCTTTTGACTTTATATCTGATATAAGGTTATTTTTCTCTGTTTGTAATCTTTTCGCCTCTTGTTCTAAAAATTAATTTGCTGCAAAACTGAATTATACAAATCTAATTTATTGTTCTTCTTTTCACTTAAATTATTATAATTATTATTATTTGCTTCTTTTTCCTTATAAACCCTCTCTAATTCCTCCATCTTTTGATTTTTTAGATAATCTATCTGTTCTTTACGTCTTTCAAAATTCTGTAGCGTTATTTCATAGGAGTTTATTTTATTTTTCTCTTGGGAGATATCATTAAGCAATTGCAATAATCCTGACTTTTTTCCTCTACATCTGTTTCTATTTCAATGTATTTTTTATTTATGATGTTGTATTCCTTCTCAATTTTATCTATATCTGATTTAATTACCTGTATCTCATCTAAAACTTCATTATTATCTAAAGCTAAATTTTGTATACTTGAATCAATTTCCGTAACGTACTGCTTATTATTCTCAATTTCATTTTTTAATCTTTCTATTTCATTTATAAAGTTTGCATATCTCTCATTTAATACCTTTATTTCTCCCTGTTTGTTTTCTTGATTTTTTCAAGTTCTAATCTCTCTGATGATACTCTTTCTAATTCTTTTCTATTTCAGCCATAGTTTGTTTTAACGATATAATCTCTTCCTTTAAGTTATGCTTTCGTGTTTCTTCCTGCTCCTTACTCTGATTTATTGTATCTACATCAACTACAATCTTTTTATATTTTTCTCTTGCCTCATTATAATTATTTAATATTAAGTTTATTTCTAATTCCTTAAGTTCTTCTTTATAAGTTAAGTATTTTTTAGCCACTTCAGACTGTTCCTTTAAAGGTTCAATCTGTGATTCTAATTCTGAAATAATGTCATCTAATCTTAATAAATTTTGTCTTGTGTTTTCAAGTTTTCTCTCAGCCTCTAATTTTCTTGTCTTATACTTTACTATACCTGCAGCTTCTTCAAATAGATTTCTTCTATCCTCCGAACGGGTACTTAAAATTTCATCTACTCTACCTTGTCCAATTAATGAATACCCATCCTTACCTATACCTGTATCCATAAAAATTTCTTGAATATCCCTTAGTCTACAAGGTGTATTATTAATCAAATATTCACTTTCCCCAGAACGATAAAGCCTTCTTGTAACTGTTATTTCTGTATATTCAATAGGAACAATCCCATCAGAATTATCAATTGTTAGAGATACTTCAGCACAACCTAATGGTTTTCTTGTTTCTGTTCCTGCAAAGATAACATCCTCCATCTTTGCTCCTCTTAGAGTCTTTGCACTCTGTTCTCCTAAAACCCATCTTATTGCATCAGATATGTTGCTTTTTCCACTTCCATTAGGTCCAACTATAGCAGTAATACCAGCATTAAAATCTAATTCAATTTTATCAGCAAATGACTTAAATCCTTTAACCTCAATTCGTTTTAAATACAATCTAAACACCCTCTCTAATAGTAAAAAATAAGTAAGCACTTTAAATTTGGTGTCCTGTAATATATCTAACATATCTATTTTAATTATATATTTAAATAAGTGTCAAGCTAACATAAAATTAAGTGCCATAAACAGTAAAAGAATAACATCCTTTACCTTATGGCACTTTCAAAAACTAATATTTAACTTTAAATTATCTTGGTTCAACAATAAATTTAATTGCTGTTCTTTCTTCTCCGTCTATTTCAACTTCTGAAAAAGCTGGAATAACAACTAAATCAATTCCATTTGGTGCTACAAATCCTCTGGTTATTGCTATAGCCTTTATAGCTTGGTTTACTGCACCTGCACCTATTGCTTGTATTTCTGCTGATGCTCTTTCTCTTAAAGTTGCAGCTAAAGCACCTGCTACAGCCTTTGGTTGTGATTGAGCTGATACCTTTAATACTTCCATATATAACTCCTCCTTCATATAGACTATAATTATTACTATACTTTATATATTCTATATAGAGGAGGTTTTTCCTTCTTTATGTTGTCAAGTTAATATAATCAAATAACGACATTTTATAACATTTTTCATTACTATTAATGCATATCTCAAACAAATTTATATCTTCTTTTGATGTACTATAAGTTTTTGTCTGAAATTTGTTGTAATGTGTCGTAAAAAATCTTTTTTATCTGCATAAAGTTTTGATAAGGTTTTTAGGTTTACAATCAAATCAATAGTTTTAGATTCTTTAAAATACTTTTGTATCACATATAAAATCATATCATTTAACAAACTTGATTCAACAAGCTCCCTGAAAGCAGGATGAAAAGGACCTGCAACTACATTCTTACCAAGAGTAAAATCCTCTGAAACTTGTAGACCAATTTTCATTATATATATATTGTTTTTATAAAATAATTTATAAAGTTCCTTGCAAATATAAACAGCTTCCATTATCTCTAAGGGTTTATACAAACCTTCTTTATATAAAATCTCTAAATAAGTATCTTTAACAACTAACGTTGGATAAATCCTTACAAAATCAGGTTTTAACTCTATAAACTTTTTGCTGTATAAATATCTTTTTCCAAGGAATCACCATAGAGTCCAACCATCATTTGAAGTCCTAAATTAAACCCGAACTCCTTTATTAACTTTGACGCTGAAATAACATCTTCACTTGTATGACCTCTACATTGTTTTTTTAACACCTCATCATCCATTGACTGTGCACCAAGCTCTATATTTTTAACACTATATTTTTTAGATTATCAAGTATTTCTCTGTCAATATAATCTGGTCGTGTAGATAGCCTAATTTCATCTACCATTCCCATATCTACATATTTTTTAGCTACCTCTAAAAACTCCCTCTGCTTTTCTAAATCAATTGCAGTAAAACTTCCACCAAAGAAGGAAATCTCAATATGTGAATTTTTTCTATCTATAGTTTTTAAATGTTCTTCAATTATATGATAAACATCTTTAACTTCTATATCTTTATATTGTCCAGTTATCCTCTTTTGGTTGCAGAATATGCAATCGTGGGGACACCCCTTATGTGGAACAAATATTGGTATTATATAATGTTTCATTTTTTAATCAACTCCTAATGTTTTCAAAGCTTCCCTTGCTGCATTTTGTTCTGCTTCCTTTTGCTCTTTCCAATTCCCTTTCCATACAGCGTATCATCTAAATATACATTAATTTCAAAGGTTTTATTATGATCTGGACCATATTCATTTGCAACTCTGTAAGTAATTTTTTATTTATGTCCCTTTGAACATATTCCTGCAATTTAGATTTATAATCATTATAGTTTATATCATTACTAAAAAGTTCTATTTTTTCTTCTAAATTTTTTATAACAAACTTCTTAGCCTTTTCAAAGCCTCTATCTAAGTATATTGCAGCTATAACAGCCTCACAACAATCTGCAAGCAAAGAATCCTTTTGTCTTCCTCCTGTTAATTCCTCTCCCTTTCCTATTCTTAGATATTCATTAAATTTTAATTTTCTTGCCATATCCGCCAAAGATGATTCACATACAACCGATGCCCTAATCCTTGTTAATTTGCCTTCAGGTTTATTTTTAAACTTTTTGAACAAATACTCACTTACAATTAAACTTAGAACGGAATCTCCTAAAAATTCCAATCTTTCATTATGGGAATTATATCCTAAATTAAACTGGTTTGCATAAGAACTGTGTGTTAACGCAATATCTAACAACGAAATATTTTCAAAATCAACATCTATTATCTCTTCTAAATGCTTTAACTGCTTTTTTCTTATCTTATCCATATAATGCCCCCTAATGGTTTGTTGTCACATTCCATAAGTTAACTTTATATAAATAAAATTAACTTATGAAATATGTTAAAAGCCCCGAATAAATCGGGACTATGTTAAAAATCTGTATTTTCCTTTATGTACTCAACTACATCTCCAACAGTTTGAATTTTTTCTGCCTCTTCATCTGGGATTTCTAAATCAAACTCATCTTCAAGAGCCATAATTAATTCAACTACATCTAATGAATCTGCACCTAAATCATCCATAAATGATGATTCCATTGTAATATCCTCTGGATCTATTCATAAAACTTCTGAAATTCTTTCCTTAACTCTTTCAAAAATCATAAGTTCACCTCCCTTCAAACTCAACTATATAATATTACATATATTGTAATGAGTCAACATAAATTATTATTTCTTATCTTATATTATGAATAGATTCAGTCTATTATTCAAAATTTATCTTAGTTAACTCTTGCTTTATATCATCAAGAATTCTACCATCATAGGCTGCCTTTGCTTGTCTTATTGCATTTTTAAAGGCTTTAGCATTAGAGCTTCCGTGTGCTTTTATTACAAGTCCATCTACTCCAAGTAATATTGCACCGCCGTATTCAGTATAATCAAATTGTTTTTTAAATTTTTTAAATACAGGTTTTAATAATAAACCTCCTATTTTACTTCTAAAAGAGGACATTATTTCTTTTTTAAAATATCAAAAATAGTTCCTGCAACACCTTCATATACCTTCAAAATCATATTTCCAGTAAATCCATCACATACCACAACCTGAACATCTCCATTTGGTATGTCTCTTCCCTCTATATTTCCTACAAATCCCTTTATTTTATCTTTAATTATTTCATAACTTTGCTTTGTTAATTCATTACCTTTTTCTTCCTCTGAACCTATGTTAGCAAGGGCAATTTTAGGATTATTCATCCCTAAAACTTTATTTACATATACTTCTCCCATCATAGCAAACTGCAACAAATTATTAGGCTTACAATCTGCATTTGCTCCTGCATCAACAATTATAAAAGGTCCATTTTTACCTGGCAGCACAGGCGTTAATGCAGCCCTATCAATTCCTTTTATTCTGCCTAACAAAAATATACCTCCTGCCAAAATAGCACCTGTACTTCCTGCTGAAATTAGTGCATCTGCTCTTCCTTCCTTTAATATTTTAAAAGCCATAACTAATGATGAATCTTTTTTCTTCTTATTGCCATAGTTGGCGATTCATTATTTTCAATTACTTCTGTAGCATTAACAACTTCAATATTTAGTCCACTTATATCATATTTTTGTATCTCTTTATTTACTTTTTCTTCTGCACCAACCAAAATTATATCTAAGCCATATTCCTTTGCAGCCTCAATAGCACCCTTTACTATCTCCTGTGGTGCATTATCTCCACCCATAGCATCTATTACTACTTTCATCATATCCCTCCTTACTTTGTTAATTTTTAGTATACTATTTTTATAAATTAATTCAAGACAATTATACAAAATACTAATAATTTTGGTATTGTTTATATTAAAAGCATAAAAAAGAAAGTCTACAAGAGACTTTCTTATTTCTCAACAACTACTCTATTTTTGTAGTAACCACAATTTCCACACACTCTATGTGCAAGCTTCATTTCATGGCATTGTGGGCACTCAACCATTCCTGGCATAGCTAGTTTCCAAGTTTGTGCTCTTCTCATATCTCTTCTTGACTTTGAATGTCTTCTGGCTGGATTACCCATTGTTACACCTCCTTAATCTCGGTTAAAAAAGTTTTTTAATTTTTCTAGTCGTGGATCAATTATTTGTGTATCACAACTACAAGTGGATTTATTTAAATTTGTGCCACAAACTGGACACAATCCTTTACAGGATTCACTACAAAGGGTTTTTAAAGGTACATTTAATAGGATATTATCCTCAATCAACTTTGTAATATCTATAAAGTTGTCAATAATCTTGTACCCTAATTCATCCTGTGATTTTCTAAATTCTTCTTCAAATTCAATGTTTAAGTCCTTTACAATTTCATCTAAGCACCTTGAACAAACTGTTTTAACCTTAGCTAAAATGTGACCTTTAAAAACTACTCCATCTTCAATTTTACTTAAGGTACCTTTTATATGTATTGGACCCTCAAAGGTATATTCATTATTGTTAAAGTCAATCTTCGCTAAGCTAAAGTCTTCACAAACATCCTTATCAACGGATTTACCTATAAGTAAATCCTGCACATCAATCTTCATAAACTCACCTCAATCAAAGTGCCACAATTAATTATATAAGCTGTGTTTTGAAAAGTCAAGGCTTAAATTATGATATGGCAAGAAAAATATGTTTATTTTTCTTGCCATAATTTTATTATAAACCTCTAACTATTTCAACTGTGTCTCGTGCTATCATTAACTCTTCATTAGTTGGTATTACAAATACCTTAACCTTTGAATCTTCAGTTGAAATTTCTTGTATCTTTCCTCTTACCTTATTCTTTTCTGCATCAACCTTTATTCCAAGGTATTCCATATTCTTGCACACTTCAAATCTTGTTTCAGGTGAATTTTCTCCTAAACCTGCTGTAAATACTAGTACATCAAGTCCACCCATAGCTGCTGTATAAGCTCCGATATACTTTTAACCTTGTAGTGGAACACATCAAGTGCTAACTGAGCTCTTTCATTTCCATCAAAAGCTGCATTTTCAATATCTCTAAAATCACTGCTTACACCTGAAATTCCAAGTACTCCAGACTTCTTATTCATTATATTATTTACTTCTTCATAGCTTAAGTTTTCTTCCTTTTGTAGGAAAGTTACTATTGCTGGATCTATATCACCACATCTTGTTCCCATTGCAAGACCTTCAAGTGGAGTAAATCCCATACTTGTATCAACTGACTTTCCACCATCAATTGTTGCAACACTCGCACCATTTCCTAAGTGGCAAGTAATTATCTTTAAATCCTTTATATCTTTTCCAACTTGCTCTGCTGCAATCTTTGATACATACTTATGAGATGTTCCGTGGAATCCGTATCTTCTTATTCCGTGCTTTTCGTATAATTCATATGGTAGAGCATACATATAAGCGTGTTTTGGCATTGTTTGATGGAAGGCAGTATCAAATACAGCAACCATTGGAGTTTGTGGCATTAAGTCCTTACAAGCATTAATTCCTATTATATTTGGTGGGTTATGTAGTGGTGCTAAATGTGTACATTCTTCAAGTACCTTCATTACATCTTCTGTAATTAAAACTGATCCTGAATACTTTTCTCCACCGTGAACCACTCTGTGACCTACAGCTGAAATTTCATTCATATCTTTAATTACACCATAGTTTTCATCTAATAGGGCATCAAGAACAACTTTAATAGCATCCTTATGATCCTTCATTGGCTTTTCAACTACTATTTTATCCATTCCATCTGGTTGATGCTTTAATTGTGAACCTTCAATTCCTATTCTTTCAACAAGGCCCTTTGCCATTACCTTTTCATTTTCCATATTGATTAATTGGTACTTTAAAGATGAACTTCCACAGTTGATTACTAATACCTTCATTTGTTTATCCCCTTTCCTTGCATTATAGATTAATTCCTTGTGCTTGAACTGCTGTTATAGCAACAACATTTACTATATCTTCAATGCTACATCCTCTTGATAAATCATTTACAGGTGCAGCAAATCCTTGACAAATTGGTCCTATAGCTTCAGCACCAGCTAATCTTTGAACAAGCTTATATCCTATATTACCAGCTTGTAAATCTGGGAATACTAACACATTTGCCTTTCCTGCAACTGAACTATTTGGAGCCTTTAATTCAGCAACCTTTGGCACAATTGCAGCATCCAGTTGTAATTCTCCATCTATCATTAAATGTGGTGCCTTTTCCTTTGCTATTTCAGTAGCCTTAACAACCTTATCTACAAGTTCGTGCTTTGCACTTCCTTTAGTTGAGAAGGACAGCATAGCAATTCTTGGTTCAATTCCACATAAAACCTTACCAGTGTTTGCTGTAGCTATTGCTATTGAAGCAAGTTCTTCTGCTGATGGATTTGGGTTAACAGCACAGTCTGCAAATAACATTAATCCTTCTTCACCATATTGTTTATTTGGTATTTCCATAACAAAGCAACTTGAAACTATTGACATACCAGGTGCAGTCTTTATTATTTGAAGTGCTGGTCTTAGAAGGTCACCTGTTGAGTGGATAGCACCTGAAACAAGACCATCTGCATCCTTCATTTTAACCATTATTGTACCAAAATATATTTCATCCTTTATTATTTCCCTTGCCTGTTCTAATGTTACACCTTTGCTCTTTCTTAACTCATAAAATTCATTTACGTATGTATCGAACTTTT
Source organism: Caloramator sp. mosi_1 (assembly GCF_028622835.1). Taxonomy (GTDB): domain Bacteria; phylum Bacillota; class Clostridia; order Clostridiales; family Caloramatoraceae; genus Thermobrachium. The sequence goes on from NZ_CP117677.1 coordinate 2,425,010, forward strand.
CTGATAAAACTGGGTCTATTATTTCAACACCCTCTATGTTTGCTCCTACTTCCTTTGCTGTAGCTTCAATTTCTTCCTTTTTACCTATTAAAACAATCTCAGCTAATCCTTCTCTTTTAATTATTTCTGCAGCCTTTACAGTTCTTTTTCATTTCCTTCAGGTAGAACTATTCTTTTTTGTCTTGTTTTGCTTTTTGCCATATAGTTTGCATTATTGACATAATCATACCCCTTTCTTTTATATTATTACGCATTGTAAAACTATTTATCAATGCGTGACAAATAATCCTTTTATAAATATAATATAGTTATCAAATAATTAGGAGGTATTACTAATGAATGTTACAGGAATAATAGTAGAATACAACCCTCTACATAATGGTCACATTTATCATATAAACAAAACAAAAGAACTAACTAAATGTGATGCATTAATTGCTGTTATGAGTGGTTATTTTGTACAGCGAGGTGAGCCAGCCTTTATTGACAAATGGCTAAGAACTAAAATGGCCCTCCAAGCTGGTGTAGACTTAGTTATTGAACTTCCTGTAATATACTCAAAATCAAGTGCAGAAGGTTTTGCCTTTGGTGCTATAGCAACCTTAGATTCAACTAACATTGTTAATAATATTTGTTTTGGTAGTGAATGCGGAGATATATCTCAACTATATAAAATTGCAGAAGTTTTGGTGTATGAACCCAATGAATATAGACAATATTTAAAGGATTATCTTAAATTAGGGTTGTCATTTCCTTCTGCCAGGTTAAAAAGTCTCAACAATTATATAATATATCACAATTTGTTAAATGTAAATGATATTGATGTAGAAAATATTCTAAAAACTCAAATAACATATTAGGAATTGAATATATAAAGTCAATCTTAAAATTAAACTCAAAATTAAAGGCCTATACAATTAAAAGAATTGTAAATAATTACAATCAAGATAATTTAACTGGAAACATCTCAAGTGCAACTTCTATAAGAAAAAACATAAATAATCAAGAAGTTGTAAATTCTATGCCAAAATTTTGCTATGAAACAATAAAAGAAGAAATAAAAATAATAATGCCCCCATAAGCTTAAAAGCTTTGAGGACATCATCTATTATTCTATAAGAACAAAATCACCACAGGAACTTAAAAATATACTAGACGTTTCAGAGGGTTTAGAGTTTAAATTAAAGCAGGCTGCCGAAGATACATCAGATATATATCAATTAATAGATTATGTAAAATCTAAAAGATACACACAAACAAGAATTCAACGCATATTAATTAATATACTACTAAATCATACTAATGATTTACTTTATAAAGTAAATCAAAAACCTGAGTATATAAGAATTTTAGGTTTTAACGACAAAGGGCGTGAACTAATAAAAAGAATGAAAAAGGAATCTTCAGTCTCTTTAATTACAAATCCAAGTAAATATGATTATGACAAGCTAAAGTTAGATATAGATGCATCTGACATTTACGCAATTGCATTAAAGGATAAAAAAGGTTGGCAAAGTGGGATCTAAAAACAAACCCTATTTACTGGCAGCTATAGAATCTAACTGCTTTAAAAGTCCTTCTATTTCCTTCATAGCTGCCTGTCTTCCCTTTTCTATAGTCTCTTCTGCGTGTTCAAAACCTATTGGATCAACATCATCAATATCAACACGTATAAGTTTATCAGCATCTTGCTTTTTCAGCTCAAAAAGTTCTTTTTCCATTAAATCTATAGATTCATATAGAACGTGAAATATACTTTTACAATTTGAAGTATTTAAATTAAACCCCACATCTACTCCTATTACATAATCAACTCCATAATTTTTTAATATTTTAGAAGGAACCCTTTCTAAAACGCCTCCATCTACCAAAACCATATCATCCTTATATACTGGTATAAATACACCAGGTATTGATATACTTGCCCTTACTGCTTCGTAAACCTTTCCTTCCTCAAATACAACAAGTCTTTTATTTTTTAAATCCGTTGCAACTACGAAAAATTTTTTATTTAAATCCTTAAATTCCGTATCCTTAGTTAACAATTTAATGATTTCACATATTCTATCACCTTTAACAAATCCCAATCTTGGTACTGCAATATCAATATAGGTTTTTTATTAAGATTTTTACATAAAGCTGATACATATTTAAAATCAAACCCACTACAATAAAGAGCACCCACAACAGAACCTATGCTACTTCCTGATACTGCATCCGCAATTACTCCATATTTCTCCAATATTTCTATTACACCAATATGAGCTAACCCTCTTGATGCACCAGAACCCAAAGCTAATCCTATTTTTAGGTTTTTATACATATACCATCCCTACCAATCATAAATATTATTAAAAAATATATTCGAGGTGGCTATGGAAAAGTTTTATTTCATTCTAATTGCAGTATCATTTATATTACTATTAATAAAAAATATAATAGTTTAGGAATAAAATTAATTATTTTAATGTTTCTAATTTTAATAGTTCTAAATCCTAATGTATCTTTAAATTCTGCAAAGGAGGGGCTAAGTCTATTTTTGTATACGGTTTTTCCATCTCTTTTCCCATTTTTTATTATTAATGATTTGCTGATGTCAGTAGGAATTGCAGAAAATATAGCATATATTTTTAATAAACCAATAAATAAAATATTTAAAACATCAGGTTATGGTGCCTACGCTTTTATTATAAGTATTTTTTCCGGTTATCCTGCTGGGGCAAAAGTTGTTAAGGAACTTATTGAAGCAAAAATAACCCCTAAAGAAGGGGAAAAATACTTACCTTCAGCAGCACCTCTGGTCCTCTATTCATAATAGGTGCTGTAGGTGCTGGTATGTTAAAAAGCAATCTATTAGGCTATATATTATATGCCTCCCACATTATTGGTTCTATATTAAATGGTATTATATGTAATCTATTTTCTAAAAGAGAAAAAAAGAATACATATATGAACATAAAAATACTACGATAAATCTAAATAATTCAATTAAAAATTCCCTTATAACTATGGGATTTATATCTGGATATATAATACTATTTTCAGTTGTAATTAACCTATTAGATGCAATAAATTTTTTTAATCTACTTTCCTTATTATTGTCAAATGTGTTTAGGATAGATAGTTCTATTCTTTCAATTTTTATTAAATCACTTTTTGAAATATCCAACGGCTGTAAACTACTTGTCTCATCTAATATGTCTAATAAACTTTTATTAATAAGTTTTATTCTATCCTTTAGTAGTATCTCAATACTGTACCAGGTAAAGGGAGTTCTTAATGGTTGTAATATTAATTTTAAAAATTATATACTTGCAAAAATAAATCACGGTCTTCTTTCTGCTATAGTTTGTTATTTAATATGTAAATATATGAATATAAATACATTTATGTTACAAAACAGTATAAATATTAATAGTTTGTTTATATTTACGAACATTTTATTATTAACACTTATATTTATACTAAATACATTATATTTTTTATTGAAAAAAATAATTAACGATTTGATTTAAATTTGTCCTTTATGTCAATTATGATTTCATCTGGCACTAACCCCTTTAAGCACCCACCATACATTGCTACCTGCTTAACTGATGATGAGCTTAAATAGGAATATTGACTACTTGTCATCATAAACAAAGTTTCAATATTTTCGTCTAACTTATTATTCATAAGAGCCATCTGAAATTCATACTCAAAATCTGACACTGCACGAAGACCCTTAATTATGATTTTAGATTCCTTTTCCCTCATAAAATCTATTAAAAGCCCCTTAAAGCTTTCAACCTCAACATTTTCAATATTTTTTGTTACTCTTTTAATAAGTTCTACCCTCTCCTTTGAATTAAAGAGGGGATTTTTTTCTCAGGATTTTCTAACACTGCAACTATTACCTTATCGAAAATCTTTGATGCTCTTTGAATTATATCAAGATGCCCATTGGTTATTGGGTCAAAACTCCCTGGGTAAACAACTATTTTTGACATTCTATTCCTCCTTACTCCAAAAAGCTATAGTTGTACGACCATATTTTTCAATTCTTGTCCTTTTAATATTCCCAATTTTATCTGGGATAACATCATTTACATCCTGTTCAGAAACAATAACACCATTATCGTTTAATAAATCTTTTTTGTATATTATCTCGATAGACTTTTCAACTAATCCCTTACCATAGGGTGGATCTAAAAAATAAGATCAAATTTTTCTCCACGCCTTGCTAAAAGTTCTAATGCTATAAAGGCATCCTGTTTATAATGTTCACTATATTCATCAAACTTAAGATTTTTTATATTATCAACCAAATAATTATAGGCCTCTTTACTTTGCTCAATAAAAATACATTTTTAGCCCCTCTGCTTATAGCTTCTAAGCCTAAATTGCCACTACCAGCAAATAAATCTAATACATTCTCATAACTATAATGATAATTTAATATATTAAACATTGATTCCTTTACTCTATCTGAAGTTGGCCTTGTATTAAGTCCCTCTGGTGCCTTTATAACTCTACCTCTTGCAATACCTGTTATTATTCTCATATAATGCCCTCCTTACATAAGCCTTAAAATATTTTAACACATATTGCAAAAAGTAAAATACGAACCAGAAAGCAATAAAAAGAACCCCGAAGGGTTCCTTTTATTAATAATTTCCTTGAGCGTGCATTGCATCAGCAACCTTAATAAATCCTGCAATGTTTGCACCTGCAACAAGATTGTATCCAAATCCGTAATCTTCTGATGCCTTAACTACATTATTATAGATATTTACCATTATTTGATGTAGTTTTTGGTCTACTTCTTCTGCTGTCCAAGACATTCTCATACTATTTTGTGACATTTCAAGAGCTGATGTTGCAACACCACCTGCATTTGCAGCCTTTGCTGGTCCTACAACTACTCCATTTTCTAAGAAATATTGAATAGCTTCATTTGTACAAGGCATATTAGCACCTTCACAAACATACTTAACTCCATTAGCTACTATTTGCTTTGCATGTTCTAAATGTATGTCATTTTGTGTAGCACAAGGCATTACTATATCAACCTTAACACCCCAAGGTTTTTCTCCAGGGAAGAATTGAACACCAAACTTATCTGCATAGTCTTGTACTCTATCTCTACCTGAATTTCTCATCTCTAATAGATAATCAATCTTTTCACCTACAACTCCATCTGGATCATAAATATATCCATCTGGTCCTGATAGAGTAACAACCTTACCACCTAAATCAGCAACCTTTTTACAAGCACCCCAAGCAACATTACCAAATCCTGAAACAGCAACTGTCTTACCTTCAAATGTTTCTCCATCGTGCTTTAACATTTCTTGGCAGAAATATGTAACTCCATAACCTGTTGCTTCTGGTCTTATTAAGCTTCCTCCATATGATAAGCCCTTTCCTGTTAATACTCCGTTTTCAAAGGCACCTCTAATTCTTCTGTAGTGACCGTATAAATATCCTATTTCTCTTGCACCTACACCAATATCTCCTGCTGGTACGTCAACATCCGGACCAATATGTCTGTATAGCTCTGTCATAAAGCTTTGACAGAATCTCATTATTTCAGCATCTGATTTTCCTCTTGGATCAAAATCTGATCCTCCCTTTCCTCCGCCTATTGGTAGCCCTGTTAATGAATTTTTTAATATTTGTTCAAATCCAAGGAACTTAATTACGCTTAATGTTACTGATGGATGGAATCTTAATCCTCCCTTATATGGACCAATTGCACCATTAAACTGAACTCTAAATCCTCTATTTACATGTAAGTTTCCTTGATCATCAACCCATGGCACTTTAAACATTACTTGTCTTTCTGGTTCACAAAATCTTTCTAATAGATTTTCTTCAATATACTCTGGATGTTTTTCTAAAACTGGAATTAATGAAGGTAAAACTTCTTCAACAGCTTGTAAAAATTAAATTCTGGTTCGTGAGGATTTCTCTTCTTAACATTTTCAATTACGTTTGCAACATAATCAGCTGGTGACATTTTTACTTTTACCATTTAAATACCCCTCTTGCTTTCGCAATCTTCTAATAATATTATGCATTATTTCCTTCATTTTATCAAGTCGAAATAATCGTTTATTTCATTATTTTTTAAATTCTTATTCTTTATATTACGTTTTTCTTTATTTTTTGAATAATTTTAATTTTTGTTAAGAATTTTTTGTTCTTTTTAAAAATGAAGAAATGCAAAAGGAATGCCAAGGAAATCCTTCAAGGAGTCCAAACATATTATAGCTTTTTCAACAGCCTCAAAGAAAAGGAGCCTAATTAAAGGCCCCTTTTCTTTGTATTGTTATTTACCTGCTAAATTTCTTTCGTAAGCTTCAACCATTTTCTTAACCATATAGCCACCAACTGAACCACAATCTCTTGATGTCATATTTCCCCAATATCCTGATGTTGGAACTTGAACTCCTATTTCATTTGCCACCTCATATTTGAACTGTTCTAATGCTGCCTTTGCTTCAGGTACTATTGTTCTGTTTTTCATTTTACTGCACCTCCTGTTTGTTTTTCTATTATTAATTTAACCCTTTTTGATTTTTTTACTCTAGTAATTTAAGACAACCATTAACAGAGGTGCTATTTTTGTTAGTTGAATGTAGCTGTATCAATTTTTTCTTTAAATAACAAATTTATTTTATTTTTTAAAGGTATAAAGTCATCGCTATCTATTAAATTATCTTCTATTATCTTTTTAGCTAAATCTTTAGTCTCCTTTAAAATTTCAATATCTTTAATAATATCAGCTATCTTGAGGTCTGGTAATCCGTGCTGTCTAAGTCCAAAAAGTTCACCTGTTCCTCTGAGTTCTAAATCCTTTTCAGATATAACAAAACCATCATTTGTTTTTGTCATAATGCCCAATCTTTCAATTGAATCCTTATTTGTAGCATCTGATATTAATATGCAATAGGACTTTAAATTGCCTCTTCCTACTCTTCCTCTTAATTGATGTAGTTGTGCAAGACCAAATCTCTCAGCGTTTTCTACTACCATAACTGTAGCATTAGGAACATTTACTCCTACCTCTACAACAGTCGTAGATACTAAAACCTTTATTTTTCCTTCTTTAAAATTACACATTATTAAATCTTTTTCTTCATTTGACATTTTGCCGTGCAATATAGCCGCCATATTTTTATTTCCATTAAATACACTATTTACAAGATATTCATATGCTTCCTCAGCTGATATTGCATCTATTTTTTCAGATTCCTCAACTAACGGACATACAATATATGCTTGCTTGCCTTCCTCTACCTCTTTTTAATAAAATTATAAACTCTTTCCCTCATTGTACTTCTAACAAAATAAGTATCTATCTTTTGTCTACCCTTTGGTAGTTCATTTATTATCGATATATCCATATCACCGTATAGAAACAAAGCCAGTGTTCTTGGTATTGGTGTTGCAGTCATAACCAGAACGTGGGGATTATGACCCTTTGAAATAAGACAGGACCTTTGTCTAACACCAAATCTGTGCTGTTCATCTGTAACTACCAGAGCCAAATTCTTAAATTCAACATTTTCTTGCAATAATGCGTGTGTACCAATTATTATGTCTATTTCTCCCCTTAAAAGTGCATCTAAAATATTTTCCTTCTGTTTTTTAGGTGTACTTCCTGTTATTAACTCTATATTCAATCCAAATCTATCTAAAAGCGATTTTACTGAATGGTAGTGCTGCTCTGCTAATATTTCCGTAGGTGCCAGCATAGCAGCTTGATACCCTGCCATTGCACAATTAAACATTGCTATTGCTGCAATTACAGTCTTACCAGAACCTACATCACCTTGAACCAATCTATTCATAGGTCTATTTTTCTTCATATCAAGTAATATTTCTCTAATTGTTCTTGATTGTGCGTTTGTCAATTCAAATGGTAAAGCTTCCTTTAAATCCTTTAATCTATCCGATAATTGTATAGGATATGCACTTAAATCAGAACTTATACTTTTTTAAAATATTGTAACCCAAGTTGTAAAACAAGTAACTCTTCAAACTTCAATCTATAAATACTTTTATTAAGCATATGTTTGCTTTTTGGAAAATGGATATTATCTAAAGCTGTATTGATATCTAATAGATTAAATTCCTTCAGCAACTTGTAAGGTAGTATATCCTTAACTATTTCTACTTTTTTTCTAAGGCATTTTTAATTATTTTTCTTAAGCTTTTTTGTGTTAAATATTTATTTAATGGATATATAGGTAAAATATTTTCACTAATATCAAAGGACTCCTCATAATTTTTTCATATTTTGGATCTACTATCTGTAATTCAGCAAATCTTCTATTTATTTTACCATAAAGAAGTACCTTTTCACCTATTTTAAATGTTTTCTTCATATAAGGTTGATTAAACCATATACCAGTAATATACCCTGTATCATCCTTGAAAACTATAGAGGTTAATCTTTTTCCTGTCTGTGTTTTTTTAGTACCATTAATTAATGCAACTTCTACAATTAGTGTTGCTACTTCTCCATCCTTTAAATCTTTTATCTTTTTATATTTGCTCTATCCTCATAATCTCTTGGAAAATAATAAATAGCATCTTCAACAGTTTTTATTCCAAGCATATTTAAATATTGTGCATTTTTTCTCCAACGCCCTTTAAATATCTAATATCCATATATTCACGTCCTTTTTATTTTTAAACGCCATGAACTTGTATAATCCATGGCGTTTACTTAAATTATTCAACTGATATTAAATAATAGTAAAGTGGTTGTCCACCGTAATAAACGGTAACATCAACATTTTTGTATTTTTCTTCCAATTTGCTTTGTATATTTTCTGCCTCTTCCTCAGTTATTCCATTACCATAGAATATCGTAATTAATTGGCTATTTTCATCTACTAACGTATCTATAAGCTTTATTGTAATTTCTTCAAGACTTTCAGAGGCTTCAATTAATTTACCGTTTGCTATAGCGATTTTATTGCCCTCTTTAACTTCTACATCATTAAATACTGTATCTCTAACTGCGTAAGTAACTTGACCTGTTTTGACTGTTTTTATTACTTCGCATAATGTTTCATAGTTTTCCTCTGGTTTTGCATCATAATCAAAGGATACAAGTGCAGTTACACCTTGTGGAATACTCTTAGTAGGTACAACAAATACATTTTTGCTTGATAAATCCCTTGCCTGTTCTGCAGCTAAAATTATGTTGCTGTTATTTGGTAAAACAAAAATATTTTTAGCATTAATACTATTAATTGCAGATAAAATGTCCTGTGTGCTTGGATTCATAGTTTGGCCGCCTTCTATTACAAAGTCAACTCCTAAGTCCTTAAATATATTTGTTATTCCATCACCCATTGCAACAGTTACAATTCCATATTCCTTCTCTTCCTGTTTAACTGAATTGTTTACTTTTATCTTTTCATCCTCATCATCAACAATATGTCTATGTTGTTCCTTCATATTATCTATTTTTATCTTCATTAGTTCCCCTATTTTTAACGCCTCTTCAAGAACTATACCAGGATTATTGGTATGAATATGAACCTTTATTAATTCTTCTGTACCAACCACAACCATAGAGTCTCCAAGGTGTTCTATCTTATTCTTAAATTTATCAGGATCAGCTCCCTTTGTTTTTATAAAAATTCAGTACAGTAGGCAAATTTGATATCCTCTGTATTAAAGACATCCTGAGCTGTTATTTTCTCCTCTTTTATTGTTTCAATATCCTTCTTAAGCTCTTCTACTTTACCTTCTCTTATGTATCTAAGCATACCCTTATATATTACAAGAAGGCCCATTCCACCTGCATCAACTACATTTGCTTGTTTTAAAACAGGTAATATTTCAGGAGTTTTATTTAATGAATCCTCCGCTGCCTTACAAACTAAATTTAAAAACTCTTCAAAATCTGATGTATGTTTTGCTATTTCAATTGCTTTATCCGCTGATTCCCTTGATACTGTTAAAATAGTACCTTCTGTTGGCTTCATAACAGCCTTATAGGCAGTTGCTACTCCCTCTTTTAGAGCAAGAGCAAAATCCTTTGTAGTTACTTTTTCTTTATCCTTTAAAAATTTTGCAAATCCTCTTATAAGCTGAGAAAGAATTACACCTGAATTACCACGTGCCCCCATTAGTGTTCCCATAGAAGCTGCATCAACAACTGCTTTTATATTTTCGTTTGTTACTTTGTTAAGTTCTGCTACCGCTGACATCATAGTTGCTGACATATTGGTTCCTGTATCACCATCTGGAACAGGAAAAACGTTAAGTGCATTAACCATTTCTTTATTTCTTTCCAGTTCATATGCACCATTTATTATCATATTTTTTAAACTATGTCCATCAATAACACTAATCTTCAAAGTCAGTACCTCCTAACATTACACTCTTATTCCTTGAATATTTACAGTAATTCTTTTACATTTATTCCTGTTAAAGCTTCAACTGTATACTTAACCTTCTGCATTATATTATCTGCTATAACTGAAATCTTTGTACCATATTCAACTATGATGTATAAATTTATTACAACTCCATCCTCTTCAGATATTATTTTAACCCCTTTACCTAAATTTTCTCTTTTTAATAATTCCCAAAAACCGTCACTTGCTCTTTTGAAGCCATTCCAACAACTCCATAACACTCCATTGTAGCAGCGCCAGCTATATTTACTAAAACTTCATCTGAGTATTCTATAAAACCAAACTCATTGTTCAACTTAACAGCCATTTTTAAACCTCCCAAAACTTCTTATTCTATTTATTAATTGTATATTAAATACATTTTTTATTCAAGATATATAATATAAAAATTAATCAACTGTAAAGTAAAAACACTTTACAAATCGAAAAAATAAATATATAATGTAATAGGATGATTACTCCGGTTGCAATTATTTTTTATATCTGATAAAATATTTACAGTCAAAGCAAGCGACTTCATAAAGGAGGTGTAATACAATGTCAAGAAGATGCGAAATATGCAATAAAGGACTAGTATTTGGTGTACAATACAGCCACTCACACCGTAAATCAAACAGAACTTGGGCTCCAAACATTAAGAGAGTTAAAGCTGTTGTAGATGGTCAAACTAAGCGTATATATGTTTGTACGAGATGCCTACGTTCAGGAAAAGTACAACGTGCTCTATAAAAAATGTGCTTATATAAGCACATTTTTTATTTTACCATATTTTATTTATACCATATATTATAATACAAATCCCTACAATTAAAACCCAAATCCACCAAGGTGCAAGAATTGCTAAAATTAAGCCTAATCCAAAAATATAAGTAACAACCCCACATAATATCTATCACACCATATCTTCTTAATCTTTCTTAAATAATTCATTTTCATCCCCTAAAAATTGTTATAGTACTTAATTCCAAGATATATAAAAACAACACCTATTGCAGTCATCCATATCCATAAAGGCAAAAAGTTAATATTAAAACTATTCCTATTCCTATTAAAAAATATGATAAAAGTTTTTTATATTTATAATTCATATAAAAAACCCCATAATAAATGCTTTATATTATTATATGCATCTACTATGGGAATTTTTATAAATTATTTAAAATTGATTTAACAAGCAATAGATTCTAATGCATATCTACTTTATTGATAATACATTAAGTTTGTTTTTGTTTTATAACAATTAGTATACCTTCCTTAACCTTTATAGAGCACTTTTTTCAATAAATTCATTTGAAACTCCTATTGACTGTCCTAATGATATTCTGCCGTCTATCAATTTATACTTTAAACCTTCCGTTGTTATACCATCGACTACTAACGTTAAAGGTATTAAAGATAATATCTCTCCTACTTCACCCTCTACTTCTAAAAATCTTTACAAATATATATGTACGCTGAATCTGTGGCAATATATGCATCTATACCTTTATTTATTATTTTATACAACAAATTAATGTTAATTAAACTATGATCTATTCTTGAACCAATACCGCTAATTATACATATTTTTTAGCACCTAAATTTAGGGCATAATCAATACAAAGCTCAGTATCACTAAAATCCTTTTCTTTAGGGTAAGAGACTATTTTTACTCCTTTTTCTAAAAAATATTCATATACCTTCTTATCTATTGAATCTAAGTCTCCAATTATAATATTTGGAATAACCCCTCCTGCATAGCATAAATTGCTCCACCATCTGAACAGATTACAACATCAGTATCCTTTAACTCTTTTTAAAAGCTTCTTTAGAGTCATAGCCGTGTGCTATAATTACTGCCTTCATTTTTTCACCACTTTTTAAATTGACTAGTTGTTTTTTAATATCATCTGATTCAAATATTGCAGAACCTGCAACTAATACATTAGCTCCTGCCTCAACAACTTCTTTAAAATTATCTAACTTTATTCCACCATCTACCTCAATATCTACATCCAATCCCCTCGAATGTATAGTAGTCTTCAGCTTTTTAATCTTTTCTATCATATTTGGGATAAACTTCTGTCCTCCAAAACCTGGATTAACAGTCATAATCAATACCATATCAATATACTCTAAAGAATAATCTAAAACACTTAAGGGAGTTGCTGGATTTAATGCTACACCTACTTTCTTTCCAAAACTCTTAATATTTTGTATTGTTCTGTTTAAATGTCTGCAGGCCTCAGCATGAACAGTTATAATATCCGCCCCAGCATTTACAAAATCTTCAATATAAAAGTCTGGATTTTCTATCATTAGATGAACATCAAATACTAAATTACTATTTTTTCTTATTGCCTTAACAACTGGTGCACCAATTGTAATATTAGGAACAAAATGTCCATCCATAACATCAATATGAAGGTAATCTGCTCCAGCTTCTTCAACCTTTTTATGTCTTCATATAATCTTGAAAAATCTGCTGAAAGAATTGATGGTGCAATCTTTATCATCATTAGTACCTCCTATTTTGTTGTAGCTCAGTTAAAAATTTTATATAGTTATCATATCTATCCTTTGATATTATACCTTCCTCTACCTTATTTTTTATCATACAATCTTTTTCTTTATAATGAAGGCAGGATGTAAATTTACATCCTAAACTGTATTGATTAAACTCTTTAAAACAATTTTGAAGTTCTTCTATATCAATGAAGGATAGATCTATTAATGAAAAACCAGGGGTATCTACTAAATATGTGTTATTATCAATATCAATTAATTCTGCGTGTCGTGTAGTATGCTTACCTCTGCTTACCTTTTTACTTATTTCGCCTGTTTGCATAACTACTTTATTTTGAACTTTATTAAATATTGTTGATTTACCAACACCTGATGGCCCAGCAAATACAGTTGTCTTATCCTTTAAAATTTCTTTTATTTCTTCAATACCCTCACCGGTTTTTGCATTTGTTTTAATAACTTTATATCCTATATTACTATAAATTTTATTTAAGTAATCAAATTTATTGTCTACATCAAGATCACATTTATTAAAACAAATCACAGCATCAATGTTATTATACTCTGTAAGAACTAAAATCCTATCAAGTACCTCAAGGCTAATATCTGGTCCTTAAGTGCAAATACAAGTATTGCTTGGTCTATGTTACTTACTTGAGGTCTTATCAATTCATTTTTCCTCGGCATTATTTTGTCAATGATTCCTTTTTCTTCATCAATCCTATCAACAATAACATTGTCTCCAACAATTGGAGACAATTTATCCTTTCTAAATTTTCCTCTTGCTTTACACTCAATTATACTGCCATCGTCTAATTTCACATAGTAAAATCCTGCAATGCCTCTTACAATACGGCCTTGCTGCATCTTATAACCTCCCTATTGATTATTTCCTGTGTTATTTTGTTCTTCAGTTTGTTCAAGTTCCTTTTTATTAATAACTACGTTAATCATAGTTCCTTCGTTTACTGTTACTCCAGCTGCAAAATCTTGGGAAATAATAACATCTTCAATATATTTTGAATCATATCCATAGGTTATATTTCCTAATACTAAATTCGCTGCTGCAAGAGCTTGCTTTGCTTCATCTATGCTTCTACCTAAAAGTATTGGTACTTTAGTAAACTTTTCTTCTTTGCCATCACTAATGACTATATTAATTTCTGTTCCTTCTATAACTTCGGTATTTGGTTTTGGATCTTGATCCATTATTTTATTTTTATCTACTTCGTCACTATATTTTCTTTCTATATTTCCTCTCTTTAAACCATTGCTTTTTAGAAGTATTTCAGCCTCAAGTAAATCCAGCCCCTTTAAATCAGGCACAAGTACTTTTTTCTGTCCTGCACTCAGTTTTACTCTTATTGTAGAACCTTCCTTAACCTTTATTCCATCCTCAGGATACATTTTTATTATGGTTCCCTCAGGTTTATCACTATATTCCTTTCCTTCAACCTCAAGTTTTAATTTTAAGGGATCAAGTCTTAATTTTGCTTCCTCCTCACTTAAACCTATTAGGTTAGGTACTTCAACATCCTTAACAATAAAATTTTTATTAAAAACTATATAACCTGCTGTAAACAATACAACCAAAACAGACAACGTAATAAATAAAGGTTTAATAATACTCTTCTTCTTTTATTCTTAAGAGCCTTATCTAACTCCTTTGCGTCAATTATTCTTGTTGACTGGGTTTCATCAAAGTTATTAATTACAGCATTTGGATTTTCTTTAACCTTTATAATATCCTCTATTAGCTCCTTTGCACTTTGATATCTTTTAAACATATCCTTCTCTAATGCTTTTTAACTATATCATTTACAGCCTTTGGTATAGTTACATCTATTTCAATAGGTTCCTTAAAATCTTCTTGAATATGTTTAATAGCTACAGAAATTGGACTTTCTGCATCAAAGGGAGTCTTCCTGTTAGCATCTCATACATAACAACACCGAGTGAATAAATATCCGTTCTATGGTCACTAAAGCCACCCTTTGCCTGTTCTGGAGATAGATAATGTACTGAGCCTAATACTTTATTTGTGTTAGTAACTGTAGCAACAGTTGAAGCCCTTGCTATTCCAAAATCTGTTACTTTAATTGTTCCTTCTTCTGTTACAACTATGTTGTGGGGTTTTATATCCCTATGCACAACTCCATTTTTGTGGGCATTTTCTAACGCCATAGCTATCTGGAGGATTATATCTAATACCCTTTTATATCCAATCTTGCCATTACTTTTTATATATTCCTTAAGAGTTTGACCTTTAATATATTCCATTACAATATAGTAGATGTTATCCTGTTCTCCTACATCAAAGATTGATACAATGTTAGGGTGCGTTAAGCTTGCTGCAGCTATGGATTCTCTTTTAAATTTCTTAACAAAATCTTCATCCTGAGTAAATTCCTGTTTTAAAACCTTAACTGCAACATATCTATTAAGAAGTTGGTCCTTTGCTTTATATACAACAGCCATTCCACCTTCTCCAATTTGTTCTACAATTATATAACGTCCACCTAAGGTTGTACCTATTAGATTCATTTCCCCACCTCCTTTTGTGCAATTATGACTGAAATATTATCTGCACCACCACGTTCATTTGCAGTATCAATCAACGTTTTAACTGGATCTTTTTCTGTTAAAACAATATTTTTATCTCTTGTTCTGTTATATAATTTGTTAGTCCATCTGTACAAAGAAGCACTATCTCATCATCTTTAAGTTCAAAATCAACAATATCCACCATTACATACTCATCAACCCCTATTGCCCTTGTTATTAAATTCTTTTGGGGGTGATTTTCAGCCTCCTCCTGTGTAATTGTGCCCTTCTTTACAAGTTGCTGTACAAATGAGTGATCCTCTGTTACCTTTATTATGTAATCACTTGTAATTCTGTAGGCTCTTGAATCACCAACGTGACCTATTATAGCCTTCTTTTCCAGTAACAAACAACAAGTAACTGTTGTTCCCATACCCTTTAAATTATTATTCTGCTTTGATACCTTATATACAACATTATTTGCATATACAATTGCATCTCTTATAAGTTCTAATTTATCTTCTGTTGAATTAAAATTATTGAAAACATATTCCCTTATTGAAGTTGAAGCAATTTCACTTGCAATCTCTCCTCCATTGTGGCCCCCATTCCATCTGCAACTATCATAAGACTATAATTTGGGGATTTAAAAACCAAAACATAATCTTCATTTAGCTCTCGTTTTTTACCAATGTCAGTTTTACAGAATATATACACAAAACCACCTCTTTAAATTTCTTGATACCTTCTTCTTAGCTGCCCACAGGCTGCATCTATATCAGTCCCCAATTCTCTTCTTATTGTAGTTTCTATTCCTTTAGCTTCTAAAATATTCTTAAATTTAATTATTTTATCTTGATTAGACCTCTTTAAATTTCTTTCGGTAACTGCATTTACTGGTATTAAATTTACGTGGCACAAGATTCCTTTTAACTTTTCTGCTAATTCTTCAACGTGTTCCTTCTCATCATTTACTCCATCTATCATCGTATACTCAAATGTAATTCTTCTATCTGTTTTACCAACATAGTATTTACACGCATCTAATAATTGCTCCATAGAGTATCTATTTGCTATAGGCATTGTTTTTTTCTTATTTCATCATTAGGTGCGTGTAGCGATATTGCAAGTGTTATTTGGTAATTTAAATCTGCTAACTTTTTATTTCTGGTACCAATCCACAGGTTGATATAGTTATATGTCTCATACCAATATGCAGACCCTCTGGTTCTCTTAAGAGCTCAAGAAACTTTATAGTATTATCAAAATTGTCAAGGGGTTCACCCGTTCCCATTAAAACAACATTTGAAATCCTTTCTTTTATATCATTTTGAACAGTTATTATTTGTCCAATCATCTCTCCTGGTGTTAAATCCCTGACCTTTCCTCCAATAGTTGAAGCACAAAATTTACACCCCATACTACATCCAACCTGTGTTGAGATGCATATAGAATTACCATAATTATACCTCATTAAAACACATTCAATCAAATTTCCATCGCGTAATTTTAATAGATATTTTACAGTTCCATCTACTTTAGATACCTGTTTTTTGCTATTTCCATATTTTTTATATATCCTATATTTGACAGTTTTTCCCTTAAAGCCCTTGATAAATCTGTCATATCTTCAAAGTCTTCTACACCCTTATGAATCCATTTAAAAACCTGTTTAGCTCTAAATTTGGGTTCACCTAATTCTTCGATAAAATTCTGCATCTCCTTTAAACCTAAACTCCTTAGCTCTATCATACCATCACCTTATTCTTTTTAGTTTTGCTATAAAGAAGCCATCCATTTTATGAATATTTGGGAATAACTTTAAAAACTTATTTTCTGTACATATGCCTTTTGGTAAAAATTGATTAACATCATCTAACACAAAGTTTTCATTATCCTTTAAAAATTCTTGTATAACTTTTTCGTTTTCCTGTTTAGTTATCGTACAAGTACTATATACAATATATCCATCCTTCTTTACATATTTTGCTGCATTATTTAAGATAGTCCTTTGAATACTTGTTAATGTAATAATATCTTCTCTTTTAACATTATACTTTATTTCTGGCTTTTTCTAAGCAGCCCAAGTCCAGAACAAGGTGCATCTACCAATACTCTATCCGCATAATCTATGTACTCTTCCATAAAAACTTCTGCATCCTTTAATTTTGCATCGATTATATCAATACCCAGTCTATCAGAATTACTTTTTATTAATTTCAACTTGTGTTCGTGAATATCAAAGGCAATTACCTGTCCTTTATTATTCATAAGCTGTGCAATATGTGTTGTTTTACCACCAGGTGCACTACACAAATCTAAAACCTTCATACCTTCTTTAACATCTAAAACCCTACTAACAAGCATAGAACTTTCGTCCTGAATTATAAAATAACCTTTATTAAACTCCTCAGACTTTTCTATATTAGAAAAATCCTCTAAAATCAATGCCTCTTCTACTATTCCATCATAAACATTTATGCCCTTATCCTCTAATATCTTCTTTAATTCTTCCTTGGTTATCTTTAAAGTATTTACTCTTACTGTGAGTTTTGGTGTTGTATTATTTGCCTTTAAAAGTTCCTCTGTAAAATCCTCTCCAAACTCATCAATAAACATCTTTACTATCCACTCTGGATGTGAATACTGTATTGACAGTCTTTTAATGTTATCCTTAATATTTATCTGATTAAATTGCTGTTTATTTCTCAATATGCTTCTTAACACTCCATTAACAAAGCCAGAGGCCTTCTTTTCCCTCTGTTTTACTATCTCTACAGACTCATTTATAGCTGCATACTCTGGAACCTTATCCATAAAAATATTTGGTATACAGCAATTCTTATAGAATTAAGAACCCATTTTGACATTTTATTCGTTTTTATATTTGAAAATTTATTTATAAAATAGTCTATTTTAATTAGATTTCTTAATGTTCCATATACTATTTCAGATGTAAAGGCTCTATCTAACGATTTCATATCATATCTTTTAAAATATTGATTTAACTTTATATTTGAAAATGCACCCTCTTCAATATCACATAATGTTTTTACTGCAACATATCGTGCTATGTCCTTCATATTAAACCTCCAATAATATAATATAAAATTATGAAGGAAGAATAACTTCCTTCATAATTAGTCACGAGAATCTCGTGTCAAAACCAAAAGTCTTAAGAGTTGAGATACTGCCATAAGAGTTGCTGCAACATAGGTTAGTGCTGCTGCACTAAGAACCTTCTTTGCTTTATAAAGCTCTTCTTTGTATAAAATATTGTAATTATCAAGTTGTTTTAATGCCCTTGAACTTGCATTAAACTCAACTGGCAATGTTATAACTTGAAACAAAACAACAGCTGTAAAAAGTAAAATACCAAGATTTATAAGGCCTGCACTACTTAAGAAAATTCCTAATACTATCAATACCCAAGATAGATTTGAACCAATATTTGCAACTGGAACTAATGCATTTCTAAATATAAGCGGTGCATAACCCATATTATGTTGAAGTGCGTGGCCTGCTTCGTGTGCTGCAACACCTATTGCTGCAATTGAACTGCTATGATAAACACCTTGAGATAATCTTAACACCCTATTTCTTGGATCATAGTGGTCTGTTAGATTTCCTGGTATCATTTCAATAGCAACATCATACAATCCATTGTAATTCAGTATTCTTCTTGCTGCCTCTGCACCTGTTAATCCTGATAAAGAGTACTGTTTTGAATATCTTGAATAGGTTGACTGTATTTTTGCTTGAGCGTAAAGTGAAAGCAAAATTGCTGGTATTAAAATAACAAACGTACTATCGTAATAAAACATAACTTCACCCCTATTTTAATAACTTACCAACCTCAAAATTATTTCCGTTTAAAAAGGTTGCTATATCCATTCTTTTACTTCCCTGCTTCTGTATTTCCTTCAATACTATTATACCCTCTCTGCAGGCTATTTTAACCCCATCCTTGTTTACCTCAATAATTTTCCCAGGCTCATCATATTTTCCACCTTCTATTACTTCACATCTCCAAACCTTGATCATAATATCGTCATAATAGAAATATGCACTTGGCCAAGGTGTAACACCCCTAATTAAATTAAATACATCTCTTGCATTTTTATTCCAATTAATATGTCCAAGTTCCTTATCCATCATTGGGGCATAAGTAGCCTTAGTATCATCCTGTTTTTCTGGGATAATTTCACCCTTTTCAAGTTTTTCTAATGTTTCTATTAAAAGATCTGCACCAACAACCATAAGTTTATCGTGCAGAGAACCTGCAGTATCTGTATCTAAAATTTCGACTTCCCTTTTAAAAGCATATCACCAGTATCAAGTCCAACATCCATCATCATTGTTGTAATGCCTGTTACTTTATTCCCATTAATTATAGACCAATTTATTGGTGCTGCACCTCTAAGCTCAGGTAAAAGGGAGGCATGCACATTTATACAACCAAACCTTGGTATATCAAGAACTTCCTTTGGAAGTATCTGTCCATACGCAACAACCACGCATACATCAGGATTTAGCTCTTTTAGTTTTTCTATATATTCTATTTCCTTTCTAATTTTACTTGGTTGAAAAACAGGTATATTATGTTCAATTGCAACTTCTTTTACAGGTGAATATTGAACCTTTTGTCCTCTACCCTTGGGTTTGTCTGGTTGCGTAAAAACGGCAATGACATTATGTCTTTCTATTAATCTTTTAAAGTAGGAACTGCAAAATCTGGTGTTCCCATAAATACAACCTTCATTTAATCACTCTCCCTGCTCAATTATTTTGTCAATAAACAATATACCATTTAAATGGTCAATTTCGTGGCAAAAGGCACGTGCTAAAAGCTCTTCTCCTTCTTCTATAAATTCATTTCCATTTACATCTTGTGCTTTAACCTTAACTTTATAGGGTCTCTTAACTTCACCTCTTCTATTTGGTACACTTAAGCATCCCTCAACATCTATTTGTTCTCCCTCTTCATAAATAATTTCAGGGTTGATGTACGCCTTTGGTCCATTTCCCACATCAATAACTATAACCCTCTTTAATATTCCAACCTGTGGTGCTGCAAGACCAACTCCATCTGCCTCATACATAGTATCTATCATATCCTCAACCAATATTTTTAACCTATCATCAAACTTAACTACAGGTTTACTTATTTTTCTTAATACGTCATCTCCTATTTTTCTAATTTGTCTCAAGGCCATTTACATCACTCCTTTATATTAAACTATATGGGTTTAAATCAATAGAATATTTAACTGACGTAGCCTTACTCTTATCATATATTATTTTATCAATTAATTCCACATAATCAATTATATTTCCCTTTATCATCATATTCCACCTAAAGGTATTTTTAATTTTTGAAATAAAGTTAGGTGTAGGACCAAGTATAGTAATATGATTAGGTAGAATTCTTCTAACTTCTTGTTCTATTTCTTTACACATTCTTATAAGCTCATCTTCTTTATCTGAAGTAAAAAGAAAATAGGTTAAATCAACAAAGGGAGGATTATTTAAAAATTTTCTTATCTCTATTTCCTTTTTATAAAATTCATTATAATTTTGAGTTGTTGCTAATTGTATACTATAATGTTCAGGTTCATAGGTTTGAATAATAACTTTTCCCTTTTCTTCTCCTCTGCCTGCTCTTCCAGCAACTTGAACAAGAAGTTGAAAAGTTCTTTCTGCCGCCCTAAAGTCAGGAAGATTTAACATTGTATCTGCTGCCACTACACCAACTAAAGTTACATTTTTAAAATCCATTCCCTTACTAATCATTTGAGTTCCAATTAATATATCTGCCTTATGCTCCTTAAAGAGCCTGTATAATCGTTCGTGTTCCCCTTTTTTCTTGTTGTATCCATATCCATTCTAATGACACGTGCTTGAGGAAATAATCTTTTTACTTCCTGCTCTATTTTTTCTGTGCCTGCACCAAAATGCTTTATATATTTACTTTTACAATTAGGACAAAGTTTTGGTACATACATCCTCTGCCCGCAATAATGGCATTCAAGTGTATTGGTTGAAATATGGTATGTCATAGATACGTCACAATTAGAACATTTGCAAACATACCCACATTCTCTACAGAGAACAAAGGTAGAATAGCCTCTTCTATTTAAAAATAAAATTGTCTGCCTATTATTTTTCAAATTTTCTTCTATTGAACTATAAAGCTCCCTGCTAAAAATTGACCTGTTTCCTGAAATCAATTCTTGACGCATATCTACAATGTTAACATCAGGTAGTGTTGCACTACCTATTCTTTCATCTATTTCAATCAAATTATAAAATCCCCTACTTACATTGTAATAACTCTCAATTGAAGGCGTTGCTGAACCTAAGACTAAAAGTCCGTCAATCAAGTTAGCCCTATATTCTGCCACTTCCCGTGTTAGATATTTAGGATTTTGTTCAGACTTATAGGAATACTCGTGTTCTTCATCAATTATTATTAGCTTTAAATCTTTAACTGGTGCAAACACTGCAGATCTTGCACCAACCACAATTTTAGCCTCTCCTCTAATTATTCTTCTCCATTCATCATATCTTTCACCATCCGAAAGCCTACTATGGAGTATTGCCACCTTATCATTAAATCTGCCTTTAAATCGCTCAACTGTTTGGGGAGTTAAGGATATTTCAGGAACCAAAACTATTGCTCCAAAGTTTAAGTTAATAAAGTGTTCTACTAAATTTAAATAAATCTCGGTCTTTCCACATCCTGTTACCCCTCTTATTAAAGACACTCTTCTACCTTCTCTATACTCCTTTAATATAGAATCAAATGCTCTTCTTTGTACATCAGATAAGATATGTTTAGGATAATTGACATACTCTGATGCAACCTCTCTATAGACTTCCTTTTCAAATATATCAATTACACCCTTTTCCTCTAAAGATTTAATTGTCACTCTTGAACAATTCAATTCACTCAAAATTTGTGATAGTAAAATCTCATTTATATTGTTACTCAAAATATACTCTATAACATTTTTTGCTGCTTTAATCTTTTATTATTTAACAGTTCCTCTGCCCTTTTATAATCTTTTATTCTTATAAATTCAACTGTTTTTTTATTTAAATTATGTTTCGTTTCTATTTTTAAATCTATAATACCTTTATTCCTTAAACCCATTAAATCTGCTCTTTTAAAATTAAATGATTTTAAATCAATTTTTGTATAGCTATTTTTATTTAGCATTGACAAAAACTGCTTTTCTTTTTAGAACATATACTAAAGTCTTCACTAATTATTTTTGCCTCAAACTGCTCTGAAATACCCATTTTAGGTGGCAGAATAGAATATATTGCTTCACTTAATGTACAAAAGTATTTTTGCTTCATAAAATACGCGATTTTAATAAGTTCCTCAGGCAGTGCTAATTCCTCATCAATTACATCATATATCTCTTTATACTTTATTCCATCTTCCTTTTTTCATTGATTGCTATAACAACACCCTGTATTAGTTTATTTGAAGCTCCAAAGGGCACAATAACCCTCATTCCTATTTTAATAACTTCCTTTAAATCCTCTGGAACAGAATAGTCAAAAAGCCTGTCTATTTCTTTAGAAGGATTATCTATACATATAGATGCTAATATCATATATTATCCTCCATATCTAATACTTCTCTGAACATTATGAGAAGATTTAACAATTAATTTATAATAAAAATTATAAAAGATATAATTTGTTGCAGCCTAAACTGTCATTTTATCAATATACTGTAAAATACAAAAAAGAGCAGAAATGCTCTTTTTCTGCTTATTTAACCAACAAATCAAGTATAGTATGTGCAACATCATCCTTAGACATATTTGGATAATCCTTAATATTACCAAACTTGTCTATAATCTTTATAGTATTTGTATCTGTACCAAAACCACTATCCTTTTGGCTTACATCATTTGCAACAATAAAGTCTAAATTTTTCTTTTGAATTTTCTTAATTGCATTATCCAAAACATCATTTGTTTCTGCTGCAAATCCAATAACAGTTTGATTCTTTTTCTATCTTTTATTTCTAACAAAATATCCTTATTTCTCATAAGCTCTATTTTTAAATCGTCGTCTGACTTTTTTATCTTTATATTACTTTTTTCTTTAGGTCTATAATCTGCAACTGCAGCAGACATAATAAGCACATCACAACTATCAAATCTTACGCTTACTTCTCTATACATATCCTCTGCACTATAGACCTTTACAACATCTATAAAGGAAGGTGGTTTTAAATCTGTTGGTCCTGTTATTAATGTTACATTTGCTCCTCTATCTCTTGCTGCTCTTGCAAGGGCATAACCCATCTTTCCTGTTGATCTATTTGTAATAAATCTAACTGGATCTATATCTTCTCTTGTTGGTCCAGCTGTTATAATAATGTTCTTATTTATCAAATCCTTTTCTTCGCTAAGAAGCATTTCAATGTATTCTACTATTTTCTCAGGTTCTGCTAATTTACCCTTGCCAACAGCTCCACAAGCAAGTCTTCCTTCATCTGGCTCTATAAAATGATAGCCCATTGACTTTAAAAACTCTATATTTCTTTGAACTATCTTGTTTTCATACATATTAGTATTCATTGCTGGTGCAATTAAAACTGGTGCCTTTGTCGCCATAACTGTTGTTGTAAGCATATCATCAGCAATTCCATTTGCTATTTTACCTATCACATTTGCAGTTGCTGGTGCTATAACAAAAACATCCGCCTTTTCTGCAAGAGAAATATGTTCTACCTCCCAAGTTTTAGGATCCTCGAACATATCCACAACAACGTAATTTTGGCTTAACGATTGGAAACTAAGTGGTGCAACAAACTCAGTTGCAGACTCTGTCATAATAACATATACATTAATCCCCTTCTTTTAAGCCTACTTACAACATCTAACGCTTTATAACAGGCTATTCCACCAGATACCCCAAGTACAACATTTTTGGACATATAAACACCTCAATTATTTTATACCAGATTTTAAGCTTTCGTACTTTATTTTTCCTTCATTAATTTCATTTATAGCAACAGTAACAGGCTTGTTTGAATTTACTTTAACAAGAGGTTCTGCTTTATCAATTAACTGTCTTGCACGTCTTGCTGTAACTACCACAAGTGAATACCTATCGCTAACCTTTTGTAACAGTGATACAATTGATGGATTAATCATATTAGAATTATTAGTCATTTAAAAATCCCTCCTGCAAAAATATATAGTTTCCCTTTAATCTATCAACTCTACACTTTTCAGCTACAATTATAGCTTCTAATCTTTTAACTGCATCTTCTACTACATCATTTACTATAACATAATTATAATTTGCAACAAAATTAATCTCTTGGAAAGCTGATTTAAAACGCTTTAAAAGAGACTCTTCAGTTTCTGAACCCCTCTTTTTATTCTATTTTTCAACTCCTCCATTGAAGGTGGCATAATAAACACAAATACACCCTCTGGATATTTTTCCTTAACCTTAAGGGCACCTTGTATATCTATTTCTAATATTATATCATTTCCTTCATTTAATATACGCTCAACATTTTGTCTTGGAGTACCATAATAGTTGTCATACACTTCAGCATATTCTAAGAACTCGTCCTTTTCAATCATTTCTTTGAATTTATCTTTAGAAATAAAATAATAATTTATACCCTCTACTTCATTTTGCCTTGGACTTCTTGTCGTACAAGAAACCGATAATTTTATTTCTGGATGCTTTTCTAAAAGTGCCTTACAGATTGTACCCTTACCTGCACCTGAAGGTCCAGAAATTACAATTAAAAGTCCTTTATTTTTCATAGCAATACCCTTCCTTTATTCTTCTGATTCTTCTATTACATCTACTTCTTCTTTTGTTGATAATCTATGTGCAACTGTTTCTGGTTGTACTGCAGATAATATTACGTGGTCACTGTCTGTAATAATAACTGCTCTGGTTCTTCTTCCATATGTAGCATCAATAAGCATTCCTCTATCTCTGGCCTCTTGAATAATTCTTTTTATAGGTGCTGATTCTGGGCTTACAATTGCGATTATTCTGTTTGTTGAAACAATATTTCCAAAACCAATATTTATTAATTTTATTGCCATCACTGTTCCTCCTATTCAATATTTTGTATCTGTTCTCTTATTTTTTCTATTTCACTTTTAATTTGAACTACAATATTTGTTATAGTTAAATCATTAGATTTTGAACCTATGGTATTTGTTTCTCTATTCATTTCTTGAACTAAAAATCAAGCTTCTTTCCTATTGGTTCATCTAAAGTTAAACTTTCTTTAAACTGTTTAACGTGACTTCTTAACCTAACTATTTCTTCTGTTATGTTACACTTGTCTGCAAAAATGCAACTTCGTTTAAAAGTCTTGCCTCATCAACTTCAACATTCTTTAAGAATTCTGATACTCTTTGATAAATTTTTTCTCTATACTCTTCAACAACTAAATCAGATCTTTCTTCTATTTTATCTACAAACTCTATTATTTTATCACATCTTATTAATAAATCCTCGCTTAATTTTATACCTTCTTTTTGCCTCATGTCAATAAACATATTTAAAGCATTTTCTAATGCATTCTTTAAAACATCCCAAATTTCCTCAGTAACTTCTTCCTTCTTTTCAATGCTTAAAACATCTTGGAATTTTGCTAACCTTGAAACTGTTATATCATTTTCTAAGCTTAATTTCTCACTCATAGCTTTAAAGGCATCACAGTATGCCTTTGCTATGTTTTCGTCAAGTTTTACTTCTATATCATCTTTGTTGAACTTATCCTGTGATACATAAACATCAATTTTACCTCTTGAAATATAAGTAGATATGTATTTTCTAATTTTGTCTTCCAACGACATTAAGTGTTTTGGATATCTAATGTTTATGTCTAAATACCTGTTATTTACTGATTTAAGTTCCACAGTAAATGCTCTGTTGTTTAATTCAGAGTATCCTCGTCCATACCCTGTCATACTCTTTACCACAATTTCACCTTCTAACCTTTAATCTTTATTTTTTCATTCTTTCTTATTATATCTAATGTATACATAATTTTTCAAGATTATTTTACAAATCTCCTATATAAATATGACTCCTTAAAGATTACATTGAGCTATTTCATAATATTTAGCAAGTCTTATTTTAGACTTTGAAAAGTCCGTATTCTGCACACAATGTATAGAACAAAGTAGCCCTCAAAGATGAGGGCATCTTAAGAATAGCACTTTTAAAACAAAAACTTATACTTAATTAACAAAACGAAGGAATCTTCAAGGAGCAAATCTTATCATAACTTTTTCAACAACCTTAGGAAATTTATTAAAATTCTATTGACTTTATATTTTCCATAGCCTCCCTCAATTCTTGACTATTACAGGTTAAGGATATTCTTGCAAATCCCTCTCCTCTATCTCCAAAGGCATTCCCTGGTGTAATTAAAATATGTGCCTTTTCTAAAAGCATTGTACAGAATTCTTCTGATTTATAATTGTCAGGTATCTTAAACCATACATAAAAGTTCCCTCAGAATCAAAAACAGTTAAGTTTTTGACCTTAAAGTATCTACAACTAATTTTCTTCTTTCATTATATATATCATTTATAAAATCAACATATATATCAGAAAAGTCCAGTGCAAAGGCTGCTGCCCTCTGTATTGGAATAAATTGTCCAGAATCAAAATTTGATTTAACAGAGACAATTTTATTTATTGCTTCTTTATTACCGACAACAAACCCAATTCTCCAACCAGTCATACTAAACATCTTAGAAAGACTTCCAAATTCAATTGCTATGTCCTTTGCTCCTTCAATCTGAAGAATACTCAATGGTTTTTGTGACTTAGATATAATTTCAACATAGGCCGCATCGTTTGCAATTAATATATTGTTTTCTTTTCCAAACTTTATTAACTTTGAAAAGAATTCTGTATTTGATACTGCACCTGTGGGATTATTTGGATAATTTGTAATGAGTATCTTTGCCTTTCTTTTTACTTCGTCATATATATTCTCTAATCGAGGCAAATATTTATCCCCATAGGTTAAAGGCATTGTATATACATTACATCCTGCTATATAGGCACTGGCTCTATAAACGGGATATGCAGGATCAGGTATTATAACATAGTCCTCTATATCCGTAAGTGCAAGAAACATATGTGCAATTCCCTCTTTTGAACCAATAAGCACTGCAACTTCATCTTTGTAATTTAAATCTACATTAAATCTTCTTTTATAATAATTTGATATAGATATTTTAAGTTCCTCAATTCCATCATAGGGTGGGTATTTGTGATAGTTTGGGTATTTTAAAGCCTCTGTTAAATAGTCAACGATAAATTCTGGCGTCTCAATATCTGGATCACCAATGCTTAAATCAATTACTTTTATTCCCTTGGCATTGTAATTAGTTTTTAATTCATCAAGTCTTGAAAAATATACTTTGGAACCCTATTTAATCTGTTAGACAATTTCAAAATAGGCTCTCTCCTAAAATTACTTTAATAATATAATATTCAAATTAAAATATTATGTCACAAAAGCAATCTTCCTTCACATATAAATTCAGCAGGTCCCTCCATATATACATAATCATCGTATAATATTTTTAGTTCTCCTAATTTTAAGTGAGCAATTACATCGTTGTTTGTTAATCCATTTATAAAAGTAGAAACAGCACCTGCACAGGTCCCTGTTCCACAGGCCAAAGTATATCCAGCTCCTCTTTCCCAAGTTCTGATTTTAATGTTTCCCTTATCAATAACCTTTACAAAATTAACATTAGTACCCTTTTTAAAAATATCCATTTTTTCAATTATTGGTCCATATTTTAGCACAGTTTCATCGTCTATTTCATCAACATATATTATTGTATGTGGAACTCCCATAACCATTGTAGTTGCTTTAAACTCCCTATCTAATACATTTAGCTTATAAAGTCTCCTGTCCTCTTCTATTATTGGTTTTCCCATATTAACCCTTATTGTTTTTACTTTTTCATTATCAAAAGTTAAAATCACCTCAAGTATGCCTGCTCCTGTTTCTACATTAAATTTTTGTTTTTTACTATACCCCTTTCATAAACATATTTACTAAAACACCTTAATCCATTTCCACACATTTCAGCTAAACTTCCATCTGAATTTATTATTGTCATCTTAATATCAGCACATTTTGACTCTTCAACTATTAGTATACCATCTGCACCTATACCTATGTGCCTATCACATACTTTTTTGCAAGCTCATTTAAATTTCTATTAATTTTTTCTTTTGCTTCAAAGATAATAAAATCATTTCCAAGCCCGTGCATTTTAACAAAATTCATATTATCTCCCCATTATAACTATTACATTTTATAATATATTATGTTATACTTATTTAAAAAGTCTACTGGAGGTTTTATTATGCCATTTGACGGATTAGTAACCTATAGCGTAATAAATGAACTTAAAGAATTTATAAACGGTAAAATAGATAAAATATATCAA
Organism: Caloramator sp. mosi_1; assembly: GCF_028622835.1. Taxonomy (GTDB): domain Bacteria; phylum Bacillota; class Clostridia; order Clostridiales; family Caloramatoraceae; genus Thermobrachium. Next base: position 2,453,985 of record NZ_CP117677.1, read on the forward strand.
CCAAACAGTGAGGATATCGTATTAATACTAAGAAAAGAAAAAATACAAAAAACTTTTGATTTCAACAAATCCAACATCCTCAAGATTTAATCTAACAGAACAGAGCATTGAAAACCCCGTTAAACCACCTTCCTTTTGTATGGTACTTAGAAAATATGTACAAAACGGAAGAATTTTAAATATTGAACAGGTATCTCTTGATAGAATTTTAAAAATTTCTATAGAAGTAAAGGATGAACTTGGTTATCCTAATACATATTATCTAATATCTGAAATTATGGGAAAACACAGTAATATAATTCTTACTAATTCTGAATACATAATAGTTGATTCATTAAAACATATTGATTTTACTATAAGTTCTGTAAGACAAATTCTACCTAAACTTAAATACGAACTTCCACCAACAAAAACAAAAATTAACCCTCTACTTGTTACAAAAGAAGACTTTTTAAATATAATTAATGAAAATAAGTCTAAAAAATAGGAAAGGTATTAATAGATAATTTTTATGGGATAAGCAATATTTTTAGCCAAATGGTTTGTAAAAATAAAGGAGAAATTGAAATACTAAATCTATCAACCGATGATATTAATATTATTGCAAACAATTTCTTTTACTATATAGCAAAACTTAAATCCTACTCATTTGAATTTAATATTTTTATAAATGCTAAAGGTTCTAAGGATTTTTATGTGTTTAAAACAGGCAATGAATCCGATGAAACTTTTTATAACAAACCAAGCGAAATGATAGATGCCTTCTATTTTAATAGAAGTTCTGAAATAACAATAAAACAAAAATACAAGGATTTATATAAATTAGTACAATCTTTATATGAAAAAACTAATAAAAAGATTGAATCCTATGTAAATAAAATAGAAGAATGCAAAGAATTTGATAAATATAAACTTTATGCTGAACTTATATTAGCAAATCAATATACTATTAACGTTAATAGCGATGCTATTATGCTTCAAAATTACTATGATGAAAATCTAAATTTAATTGAAGTACCTTATATAAAAGGTATGACACCAATTGAAGTGTCCCAGCAGTATTATAAAAAATACAACAAAAACAAGAATACCTATGAAATGTTAAGTAAAAATTTAGAAGACTCCTTTAAAGAAAAGGAATATCTTGAAACAGTTCTAATAAATTTAGAAAATGCTACAGATTCTGAAACAATTGAAGAGATAAGAAGTGAGTTAATTATAAACGGTTTTATTAAACGCAAAATATCAAATAAATCAACAAAGTCGCAACCTATGCATTTTGTATCCTCCGACGGATACGATATATATGTCGGTAAAAGCAACCTACAGAACGACTTTTTGACTTTAAAATTTGCCTCCCAGGAGGACATTTGGATGCATACTAAAAATATACCTGGGTCCCATATTATTATAAAATCTAAAAATGGTGAAGTGTCAGATACTGCACTATTAGAAGGAGCTCTTCTTGCTGCTTATTACAGCAAAGCAAAAATTCAACTAACGTTCCTGTTGATTATACAGAAAGAAAAAATGTAAAAAAGCCAAACGGTGCAAAACCCGGAATGGTAATTTATTATACAAATAAAACAATATACATTACCCCATCAAGTGAAAAATAGAAAAAATAAAGAGGCTTACATAGCCTCTTTATTTTTCTGAAATAAGAACTACATCCTCTCCATCTATTTCCTTAAGATGCACGTGTACAATCTCCGACAAAGATGTAGGAACATTTTTTCCAACATAATCTGCTCTGATTGGAAGTTCTCTATGGCCTCTATCTATTAAAACAGCAAGCTGAATTGATTTAGGTCTTCCTATATCCACAATTGCATCTAATGCTGCCCTTACAGTTCTTCCTGTAAACAAAACATCATCCACTAATATTATCTTTTTATTTTTTATATCAAAATCAATCTTAGTATCGTTAATCTTTGGGTCTTCATATTTTTCTGTTAAGTCGTCTCTGTATAACGTTATATCAAGTATACCAACTGGTATATCTACTCCTTCAAATTGATTTATAAACTCAGCAATTCTTTTTGCTATTGGTACTCCCCTTGTTTTTATTCCAACCAAAGCTATGTCAGATACGCCTTTATTCTTTTCTATTATTTCGTGGGATAATCTTACAAGTGTTCTTCTTATTGAATTTTCATCTAATAGTTTTGCCTTTATATTCATAAACTCACCACCTATTATTTCATATTACGTAATTTATTTAATAATTCTATAAAATAATCTGGAGGAGTCGAAGTAAACTCCATATATTCCTTCTTAGTTGGATGAATAAAACCTAATGTAGTAGCGTGAAGTGCCTGACCCTGTAATTTATACTTCTGTTTTTTATAACCATAAACTGGGTCTCCAACCAAAGGATGACCTATAGAACTCATATGAACACGAATTTGATGAGTTCTTCCTGTTTTAAGTTTGCATTGTATGTACGTATTCTCTTTAAATCTCTCAAGTACATTAAAATGAGTTACAGCCTCTCTTCCACCTTCAACTATTGCCATCTTTTTTCTTTCAACTGGATGCCTTGCAATAGGTTTATTTATAGTTCCTGCCTCTTCCTTAATTACCCCTTCAGTAATTGCCAAGTATATTCTATTAACAGAATGCTCCTTAATTTGTTCTGCTAAGCTTCTATGAGCTATATCGTTTTTGCTACAACCAAAACTCCTGAAGTATCCTTATCAATTCTGTGAACAATACCAGGTCTTATTACCCCATTTATCGATGAAAGGTTTTTACAATGATACAACAATGCATTAACAAGAGTACCTGAATAATTGCCTGGTGCAGGATGTACAACCATACCTTGCGGCTTATTAACTACAACAATATCATCATCTTCATACAAAATATTAATCGGTATATCTTCAGGTTCAACCTTTAACATAACAGGTTCTGGTAAATTTAATAGTATCTCATCCTCTTCTTTTAGCTTGTAGTTATTTTTAACTACTTTTTCATTAACAGTAACATTACCATTATTAATAATCTTTTGAATTTGAGACCTTGACATATTTTCTATCATTTCAGCTAAATAAACATCTATTCTTTTACCAACATTGTCTATATCTACAATAAAATTCATAGACTGTGTCTGCATCTATTACATCACCTCTGTTTATCAAAGAATATCAATTTAATTGATAGTAAAACTGCTCCAATTGAAACATATATATCTGCAAAATTAAATACAGGCCAATCAAATATATTCTTTATATAAAAATGTATAAAATCCACAACATAATTTAAATATATTCTATCAATTAAATTGCCTATAGCTCCAGATATAACTAAAACAAGACAAAAATCAATAAATCTATCTTTACCCTTATTTTTAAATAAATAATAAATAAGTCCAAGTACAACTATTGAAGTAAAGCCTATTAATATTATCTTCTTATCTCTAAATATTCCAAAGGCAGCACCTCTATTTTCTACATAAACAAGATTTAAATACCCATTAATTAAATTTATAGGTTGTTTTACGATTAAATATTTTTTGCAATATATTTAGTTAATTGATCTAATAAAACTAATAGAATTATTAAAAATTCCATTTTATCCACCCCATTCTAACACTCAAAATTAAATATTTTAATAATAAATGATTTATATATTAATTTAATCTTTCTCCTTATTTTGCCCGTGCATTTTACCATTTCGTCTGCACATTGGACATCTATTGTCTTCTAAATCAATATCACAGATTCTATAATCCCCTCCTTCTATTTTAAGAGTTTTTCCATTTACAATAAAATCTGCAAGCTTTTTCTACCCTCTTCATATATTCTTTGTATAGTTGAACGGGCAACTCCCATTCTTTCTGCTGTTTCTTCTTGGCTTAAATTTTCTAAGTCTATCAATCTTATTGCTTCATATTCCTCTACTGACATATAAACAAATTTGTTTTCATCATTTTTCATAGCAGGACCAAACTCATTTACTTTTGGTAGACAGCATACCCTTCTATGCTTCCTTGGTCTTGGCACTTTTATCCCTCCCTCTAAAAGTTACATTTTCTATTTTATCATAAAAACTCCAATTATATAATGCCTTTATTACAAAACTAAAATAAAAAGTGCTATGGTTAATTGGCCTGCAAATTTTATTGCAACTTTGCCAATAAACATAGCACTTTTACTATAGGTTTTTAATTCTCATTTCTTCTACAGAATCTACCGCATCCCCTGCCACGTCTATCTCTTCTGCATTGTACATTGTCTTGATTATTTCCACATCTTCCAAGTCCACGCCCCGTTCTTGGTCCTCTACCATCTGGTCCTGTTCCATCTCTTCTTGGCATATTCTTAACCTCCTTTTTGGGTATATGTTCATTTCAATTTTATTGTACTACCTTTTTGGGTATATGTCAATAAACAAAAAGTAGTTTATTCTAATAAACTACCAGATTGTTGACAAACACAAAAGATGCATTGATTATGAAATTGCCCCTTGAAAGGATTTCAAATTGGCATATTTCATAAGCTTTAGCAAGTGCATCTTTAGACTTTGAAAAAGTCCGTAATTCGGCACACGATGTGCCGAGCCGAGCGGCCCTCACGGATGAGGGCATCGCGAGAGTAGGACTTTTTCAAACAAAGAAAAGCTTACACTTGATTAGCGAAATGAAGGAATGCCAAGGAAATCCTTCAAGGGGCCAAACATATTATAGCTTTTTCAACAGCCTCGTAGTTTATTCTAATAAACTACTTTTTATTACTACAACTACTGCATACACCCACAAGCATAATATCAGCATCTTGAACTTCTACATCAAAATTATTTTCTACTAAGTTATTTAATTTAATATATTCTAATATCAAATTTTTATCGTTAATATCTAAAATATTTTTGCAGTATTTACATATAAAATGAACGTGTAACACCTTACCACTGTATATCTTTAATTCATAGTAACTTGTATTGTCTATTTTTATTCTCTTTAATATTCCAAGTTCGGTAAAAGAATTAAGTGCTCTATATACAGTTGCAAGTCCTATATTTTTGTTCTTAACTAAGTTAAATATTTCATTTGCTGATATATGTCTATTTACTTCTAAAATCGTTTCCAATATTAATTGCTTTTGTTTTGTAAACTTTTGTCCAGATTCTTCTATAATTTTTCTATACCTTTCTATCATCTCTGACATATCAACATCCCACAACTTTAAAATTAATGACAATGTCCTTCATGTTGGTGTTCTCTACAAATGCTTCCACTCGACTTTAATTCACCATTAATATAATTTATAACAACATCATCGCATAAACCAGATACACCAACTATAACTTCTATTCCATTTTCATTAAATAGCATCTGAGCTGTTTCTCCCATTCCACCTGCTATTATTACATTAACACCTAAATCCTTTAAAAATACTGGTAAAAATCCTGGTCTGTGTCCTGGGTTGTCTCTAAACTCTGAATTTAAAATCTTATTGTCCTCTACATCATAAATTCTAAATCCTTCACAATGTCCAAAGTGAGCACTAACATTTTTACCTTCGCAGGCTACGGCTATTTTCATATCTTTTCCTCCTTTATTTTTAATTTTAAAAATTCCCACATTTCTCTTATAGCTTTATTGGCACTGCTTTCATCATAATCTGTAATAGGTTTTAAGTTGTTGATAGACTCCATAACCGTTTCATCAAAGGGTATTCTACCTAATATCAAAATATTGTTATTTTGAGCAAAGTCTTCTATATCCTTTGTAACCTCTAAATTTATATCATATTTATTAATACATATATAACTATTTATTCCAAAATGTTTGCATAGAGAATATACTCTTTTAAATCTTCCAATCCAGACTTTGTAGGTTCGGTTACAATTAACGCAACATTGCTACCTGTAATTGAAGATATTACAGGACAACCAATACCAGGTGAACCATCTATAATTGTTATTTTATTTTCTTTATTATATCTTTTCGCATTTTCCCTAAGCTGTGTTATAAGCTTGCCTGAGCCATCAGCTCCAATCTCCATTTCAGCCCTGGAAAGCAAACCTTTTTCTAGCTTTGTAACAAATACATCTGCTGTTTTTTCGTCCTCTAATGATATTGCGTTAGAGCTACAAACCAAACTACATAAGCCACATCCTTCACAACTAAAGGAATCTACAGTATATTCCCCCTTCTTCATCTCAATAGCGTCAAACTTGCAGACTTCTTTACACTTACCACATTTAACACAAATACTACTATCTATAGTTGCCTTTTTACTACCTAAAAATCCTTTTTCTCAATATCTTCTCCATCATAGTACAAATAAAAGTTAGGTGCATCTACATCACAATCCACCCTAATTACATCCCTTGCTAATTCTGAAAGGGCATTTGCAATTGTAGTCTTACCCGTGCCTCCTTTACCACTTAAAACAACTAATTCCACGGCAGCACCTCCCTTATGCTGTTTGCCAAACCATCAAATATTTTTTATGTTCTTCATCAAAATACATCAAATTACCCTTTGAATATAGTTTGGCCGTGTTTCTACTAAAGGGTATAGTTCCTAATATGTTAATATTGTTATCCCTGCAATATTTTTTATTATATTTTCTTTTCCGTCATCTTTGTTTATCACAACTCCAAAGGGTTTATCAAATATTTTAACAAGTTCTACCGCAAGTTTTAGATCGTGTAGTCCAAAATTAGATGGTTCTGTTACAAGCACTGCAAAGTCAGAAAATTTTAATGTATTTACAACATTACAGGAGGTACCTGGAGGACAGTCAATAACATTAACTTGATTCTTATTAACAGAATTAAGCAACGCTTTAATTACTGGAACTGCCATTGGCTCTCCAATGTTAAGTATTCCCTGCTTAACTCTTAAACCGTAGGCACTACCTGATTCAATTCTACCAATTACTCGTTTTTTATAATCTATTGCTCCTGATTTACAAACAAATTGGCAGGCTCCACAGCTATGGCACAACTTATCAAAAACTAATACATTTTCCTTTACCTTAGCAAGTGCATTAAAGTTACAAACTTTAACACACTTGCCGCAACCTACACATTTATCTTTGTTTATTATTGGATATTCTTCTTCAACCTCAAAAATTTCATCAATATTAGGTTTAAAAAACAAAAATCCATTTGGTTCTTCAACATCACAATCAACATAATTTGCATTTAGAGAAATTGCTAAATTAGTTGAAACAGTCGTTTTACCTGTTCCGCCTTTTCCACTTAATACAGCAATAATCAAGGTAATTACCTCCTAAATCACATACCGTGGTGAGCTGGGCCAGCCACATTAATTTCCTCTAATTCTTTTGCTCTTAACTTTTTAATAACTTCTACAATGCTCATCTCACTACATTTATAAGCCTTAATACCTGCTTTGTTTATAAGTTCAAAAGCATTAGGTCCTAAGCTTCCAGTTATTAAAGCATCTACTCCTTCATCTATTATTTGCTGGGCAGCTGTAATTCCTGCTCCACCCCTGATTTTTGACCTTCATTTTCTAATACTTTTACTTCTCCATTGTCAAGATTATGAATTTGAAAATATTTGCACCTTCCAAATCTTACATCCATAAAATCGCTTTTATCTTTTCCTGTAGCCGATATTGCTACTTTCATTTTAACATCTCCTTTATCTATTAATTTTTGTTAATGCATCAAGTGAAGCTGCATTTATTGGATAAGCAATTGGTGAAGATGTTAATAGTGGATGTGTTGCTACTTGGAATGTATTTAATTCATTAGCAGTTAATCCCTTTTGGATTGCAAGGCTTAATATATTTATCATCTCACCAACACTTTCTCCTCCAACTACTTGAGCACCAATTAAAACCCCAGAAGTTTTTGAGAACATAAGCTTTAATTCAATTTTACTTGTATTTGGTAATGACCCTGGATGTTTATCCATTGTTGCAAATCTTCCTATAACATAATCAAATCCCTCTTCTTTTGCTCTTCGTTCTGTTAAGCCTGCTGCAGCAAATGTTTTATTAAATACCTTAGTAGAAAAAGCACTTATTGTTCCCCTATTTTCCCTTACAAACTTTATACCATAAAGATTTGTAGCCGCAACCTTTGCTTCCATAGCAGCTGTTGATGCAAGTAGTATTGGAACATTTTTATTCGTAAAGAAACATCTTTTTCAGCACAATCACCAACTGCAAATATATCTTTTTCACTTGTTCTCATATATTCATCAACAAGAATAGCACCTTTTTCATTTAATTTTAGACCTAATTGTTTTGCAAGTTCTGAATTAGGAACTACCCCCATTCCTAAAATAACAGCATCTGCTTTTATCTTTTCTCCATTTTCAAATTCTACTTCTTCAACTTTATTATTTCCTAAAATAGACTTAACCTTTGTTCCAACCTTTAATTTAATGCCATTATTAATCATTTCTTGTTGTGCTAATTCAGCATATTCATCATCAAAGGCCTGCCATAAAATCTTATCTGCAACTTCAACTAAAGTAACATTCTTATCGTTAATCTTTAACTGTTCAGCAAATTCAACTCCAATAAATCCACCACCAATAACAACAATATCCTTCATTCCTTTTATTCTGTTCAATATATCTGCAAGGTATTCTTCATCTTTAATTATTGGAAAAACATTTTGCAAGTCATATCCATTAATAAATTTTGGTATTATAGGAAGTGAACCAGTTGCTAAAACTAATTTATCAAAACTTATTTCTTCTCCACTGACTAATTTAGCTACTTTATTTTCTTTATCTATGTTTATTACCTCATCAATTATTAGTTCAACCCCAGCATTTTTTACCATTTCATCAGGTATCCTATTTTTGATGTATCATTTAATGTACCAAATATGTAAGGTATACCGCAAGGAACCATAACACTCTTGTTTTTTCTTACCATAACAACCTTTTTATCTGGATACATTTTCCTTGATGTAGTTGCAGTTAAAATACCTCCTGCACTACCTCCTATTACTAAAATATCTGCATTTATCATCTTAACCCCTCCATATATTATTATTAGCATTTGCTATTTTAATATTACACCTATTTTTGGTTATTGTCAAATGCTTATTATATAATTACAATAGAATGATAATTACTATAAAATAAAAAGCCACATATTTTAAGTTTTGTGGCTTTTTATTTTATACTCTTATGGCAACTGATTTTTATATTGCTGATTACTAATATTTTCTACCCACTCAACAGTACCTGGTATTTGTTCATCATCATAATTTAGCTTTGCGTGTTTCATTCTATTAAAATTACCCACTTGCTGCCAAGCATCCTCTCCATCATATTCATTTTCATCGCTTACATCTCTAAAGCTTCTTCCAAAGGGAAATCCTAATACTTCCTCCTCAACTGGCCTATCAGGTTTGAATGTACTGTAGCCTAACTTATCATTCATACATTTTTGCAAGTAGAAACATAAGGAATAGCTTCTAATCTGTCCTTTTCTATTTCACCACCACATACTTCACAAATTCCATAGGTTCCATCCTCAATATTTTTTAATGCTGCATCAATCTTTGCTAAAATATTCTTTTCATTTTCAAATAATGCATAACCTCTTTCTTTATCGTATACTTCTGTTGCCATATCTGCAGGATGGTTATCTATAGTTGAAAGCTCACTTAATTCCTCCCTTTGACCTTCCTTTATACCATTTTCCTCCATATCATTTATCGTATTTAAAATGTCTCCTCTCTTTTTAAGAGATCCTGTTTATATTTATCAAATTTATTATCCTTCATAGTACCATCTCCTTATTTAATATTTAGTTGAACAAGTTTTACAACCTCTGCTACAAACCCTCCAATAATAGGAAGATTCAAAACCACTAACTTCTGTAATAGATATATAACAAAGGCACCTAAAATAGCAAAACCAAAGGCAATCCCAAATCCTCTTGCAACTCCTGAAAAAAATTTAAAGCAATCATTCTATAAGGATTTTGCATTAAATCAACATAATCTCCAATTCTTGATTTTTCAAGTTGTAAACATACTTTATTCAAAAGTTCTTCTGTTTTTCTATTATCTTCTCCCATAACAATTCCCTCCATACATATATTTTTTATAGTTGAGTAAATTTATGCATTAATATTGTTTATGTTTATCATTTATGATAATATCATTTATTATGCAAAATAAAAAAGGCTAACATACTTCAATGTTAGCCTCAACTCTAATTTATACACATATAAATTCTGTTACATTCCTCTATTATTTGTTTTAACTCCCTAAATCAATCGTTTGGTCAGAATCAGAAAAAGCTTTATCTGGATTAATATGTGCTTCAATTATTAATCCATCTGCTCCTGCTGCAATTGCTGCTCTACTCATTGGACGCACAAGCTCTCGTCTTCCTGTGCCGTGGCTTGGATCTACTATAACCTTTAGTTTTGTCTTCTGCTTAATTACCGGAATAGCATTTAAATCAAGTGTATTTCTTGTATAGGTTTCAAAGGTCCTTATTCCTCTTTCACATAATATAATGTCATTATTACCCTCTAATGCTATGTATTCAGCGGCATTTAGCCATTCTTCTATAGTTGCACTAAAGGCTCTTTTTAATAAAACTGTTTTTTAGTTTGACCAACTTCTCTAAGCAGAGGATAATTATACATATTTCTTGTACCTATTTGCAGTACATCAACCACTTCAAGCATATACTCAACATCGCGGACATCTAAAACCTCTGAAACAATTTTAAAACCATATCTTTCCTTAATACTCTTTAAAATTTCAATTCCTTCATCCTTAAGACCCTGAAAACTGTAGGGTGATGTTCTTGGTTTAAATGCCCCTCCCCTTAGATATTCTATGTTTAACTCCTTTAAACCTTCTGCTATACTATTCATTGAATCATAATCTTCAACACTACAAGGGCCAGCTATAATCAGGGGTCTTTCCTGTTTTACAGTTACATTTTTATCCTTTAAAACCCTTTTTAATTTCATATTTTCACCTACATTGCTCTTAACATATTAGAAAGTATTCCTATTGAATTTTCAATTGCTTTATTCATAAATGTTGGATAATCTACATGTGCACTTCCATCAGCCTTGTCTGAAATAGATCTTAAAACTACAAAAGGAACAGAATTCAAATAACAAACGTGTGCTATTGCAGCACCCTCCATTTCAACCGCATAGGCATTAAATTTTTCTCTAAAATACTGAATCTTTTCTCTTGAATTAATAAATTGATCACCAGATATAATTCTTCCACTATAAACTTTAAACTCATTAAGAGCTTCAGCACTTCTAACTGCAATTTGAACTAATTTTTCATCGGCCTTAAAGGAATAAACCTCCATCCTTGGAACTTGACCTACTTCATACCCAAAAGCAGTTGTGTCAAAATCGTGATGCACAAGATCAGTAGAAACCACAACATCTCCAACGTTTATTTCACTATAGACTCCACCTGCTATACCAGTATTTATAACTACATCAACATTAAAATCATCAATAAGTATCTGAGTACATACAGCTGCATTTACTTTACCTATGCCACTTCTAACTACAACTACCTCTTTTCCTAAAAACTTTCCCAAATAAAACTCCATACTTGCCTTTTTTCTATTCTTTCAACTTCCATTGACTCCTTTATCTTAATAACCTCTTCATCCATTGCACCTATTATACCTATTCTCATACTTACCTCCTATTATATTCTTGTATATTTTGTATAATCATATCAGCCTTTACATCAGTTGTTATTATAGCACGACCTATACCCTGTGGCAAAACAATTTTTATATTATTATCCACATTTTTTTATCTTTACAGATAATGTCCTTAAGTAACTTATAGTTTTCTATTTCTATTTCTGTTGGAAGTTCAAAATACTCAAGTATTTTTATTAGTCTCTCAAACATATTCTTTGTAATCAAATTTCTTTTCAATGCAATATAACTTTCATAAACCATACCAATCGCAACAGCTTCTCCGTGAAGTATATTAAAGTTGAATAATGTTTCAATTGCGTGCCCTATCGTATGGCCAAAATTTAAAATATGTCTCTCACCTAAATCCAATTCATCCTTTTCTACTATTCCTGCCTTTAGTTTAACACATTCTGAGATAATATATTTTAATTTATCTATTCCCTTTCCTAATTGATTTTTTATTTTCCTCTATAAATCTAAAAAGATTTTCGTCAAGAGATAAACCATATTTTATTACCTCAGCCATTCCATTTTTAAAATTCTTATAATCTAAGGTTTTTAATAGATTTACATCTACATATACTAAGGCAGGCTGATAGAAGGTTCCAATTATATTTTTATGCCGTCTAAATTAAACCCGTTTTTTCCTCCAACACTACTGTCAGTTTGAGAAATAATTGTAGAAGGAACATAAACTAAATGCGTACCTCTTTTATAGGTAGATGCTACAAATCCTGCAATATCCCCAACTACTCCTCCTCCAAAGGCTATTATAGTACACCTTCTATCAACATTATATTTTAGAAGTACCCTATAAATATCAAGTATTGTTTCAATTCTTTTACTTTCTTCACCGGCCTTTACAATATACTTACCTATTATTTTATTCTCAAAGTTTTTAAAATAATCTTTATAAATTGATTCAACCCTTTCATCGGTTATAATAAATATTTTTCCAATCTTTTTTTGCTCAAACCAAAAGTTCAATTGAGCATTGGTGGATGTAACAATAACACTATAGGGATTTTTAAGATTAACCTTTATCTCCTTCATATTAACACCTCAAAAATAAGGATAGCCTGTAAATGCTATCCTTATTATACAATAAAATATTTTATTTTAAAACACTCACACATCTTGAACATAAAGTTGGATGTTCACTATCCTGTCCTACAGTTTCGCTGTACACCCAGCATCTTTCACACTTTTCACCAGATGCAACAGATACAACAACAGCAAGTTCCTTATTCTCTTCACTTCTAAATGTATATTCCACTCCATCCTTTATTCCTTCATAAAGTTCAACTTTAGATACTATAAATACTGTTTGTAGATAGTCTCTAACCTCATTTAAGAATTTATATGTGTCACCCTCTGCATATATTTCTACCTTTGCATTTAAAGAGTGTCCAATTAATTTATTGTTTCTTGCAATTTCAAGAGCCTTAGCAACTTCTCCTCTGATATTTAGAATATTATCCCATCTCTTTTCAAGTTCTTCATCCACATATTCTTCTAATACCTTTGGCCAGTCTGCTAATAGAACACTGTCAACCTTTTCTCCTTCAACGTGTGGCATATACTTCCATATTTCATCTGCTGTGAAGGATAAAACAGGAGCTATCATCTTAACAAGTGAATTTAAAATTCTATACATTACTGTTTGTGCTGCTCTTCTTTCCTTAGAATCTGGTTTTTCTGTATAAAGTCTGTCCTTAATTATATCTAAATAGAAGTTACTCATATCAACTACACAGAAATTGTGTATTGCGTGGTATAGAATATGGAATTCATATCTTTCATAGGCTTCTGTAACTTCCTTTGTTAAATGTTGAAGTTTAAGTAGTGCCCACTTATCAAGTTCATTCATCTCTTTATAATCTACCATATCTTTATTTGGATCAAAATCATATAGATTACCTATCATATATCTTGCAGTATTTCTAATCTTTCTATAAACCTCTGAAAGTTGCTTTAATATATCCTTTGATATTCTAACATCACTCTTATAGTCGGCAGAGGATACCCAAAGTCTTAAAACATCTGCACCATATTCCTTGATTACATCCATTGGGTCAATTCCATTTCCAAGAGATTTTGACATCTTCTTTCCTTCTCCATCAACAACCATACCGTGAGTTATTACTGTTCTATATGGTGCTCTTCCTCTTGTTGCAACAGAAGTTAAAAGCGATGATTGGAACCAACCTCTATATTGATCGTTTCCTTCAAGGTACATATCAGCAGGCCAACTTAAATCATCTCTTGTTTCAAGAACACCTGCGTGGCTGGAACCTGAATCAAACCAAACGTCCATAATGTCTTTTTCTTTTCTAAACTTTTGTCCACCACATTCACACTTGGTGTTTTCTGGAAGAAGATCCTTAGCATCCATTTCAAACCAAGCGTCAGAACCCTTTTCCTTAAATATTTCTACAACCTTTGCTATTGTTTCCTCAGTAATTAGTTCCTTTCCACAATCCTCGCAATAGAATATTGGAATTGGAACACCCCATATTCTTTGTCTTGAGATACACCAGTCTCCTCTATCTTGAACCATACTTGCTATTCTATCTTCTCCCCAACCTGGTATCCATTCAACATCCTTAACAGCATCAACTGCTTCTTTTCTAAATCCATCTATTGAAGCAAACCACTGTTCAGTTGCTCTAAATATTATTGGATTTTTACATCTCCAGCAGTGTGGATAGGAGTGAGTTATTCTTTCTTCTGCAAGAAGCATATTTGATTCCTTTAAATCCTGTAATATTGCCTTATTACCTTCCTTATAAGTCAAACCTTCATATTTTCCAGCCTTTTCAGTAAATCTTCCCTTGCATCTACAGGATTTAAAACCTCTAACTTATACTTCATTCCAATTTCAAAGTCCTCTTGACCGTGTCCAGGTGCAGTATGAACACAACCTGTACCTGATTCTAATGTTACGTGCTCGCCTACAATAACAAGTGATTCTCTATCTATAAATGGATGATAACATACTTGACCTTCTAATTCGCTTCCCTTAAATGTCGCAAGTATTTCTTCATTTTCAAGATTTGCAGCCTTCTTAACTGCCTCAAGCAATTCTTTTGCTATTACATAAACTTCATCATTAAACTTAGCAAGAACATATTCAAAATCTGGACCTAAGCAGATTGCAAGGTTTGCAGGTAGAGTCCAAGTTGTTGTTGTCCAAATTACATAATATATATTATTTAAATCTACATTTACATTCTTAAATAGCCCCTTATCATCCTTAACTCTAAACTTAACATAGATTGAATTTGACGTTTCATCTGCATATTCAATCTCTGCCTCAGCAAGGGCAGTTTCACAGGATGGACACCAATATACAGGCTTTAAGCCCTTGTAGATGTAACCCTTTTTAGCCATCTCGCCAAACACTTCTATTTGTTTTGCTTCAAATTCTGAGTTAATGTTAAATATGGATTTTCAAAATCACCAATAACCCCAAGTCTCTTAAATTGTTCCTTTTGTCTCTCTACTTGGCTTAATGCATAATCCTTACACATTCCTCTAAATTTAACAGGATCAACGTCATTAACCTTTATACCAAGTTTCTTTATTGCCTGAAGTTCTATAGGAAGACCGTGAGTATCCCAACCTGGTACATAGGGTGAATAGAAGCCCTTCATTGTTTTATATCTTACTATAATATCCTTTAAAACTTTATTAAGTGTATGACCTAAATGAATGTCCCCATTTGCATAAGGAGGCCCATCGTGTAGAATGAAGGATTGATTATTCTTATTCTTTTCAAGTGCCTTCTTATAAATATTCTTACTATCCCATTCTTCAAGCATTACAGGTTCTTTTTGTGGTAAATTTGCACGCATAGCAAACTCGGTTTGTGGTAGATTAAGTGTTTTACTATAATCCATTATAATACCTCCCTTTTCAATTTTATCCAATAAAAACAGACCTATGCCACTGGGGCGAAGGTCTGTCCGCGGTACCACCCATATTTATAACTCATTAAGATAACGGCATACACCGGCTCAGCCTACTTAGTTCAGCCTGCAACTCAAGGGTGATTTTCAACAAAGTTAGTTTATGGGCTCTCACCAAATCCCACTCTCTGTAAAACATCCTTTGTCTACTCGTCCCTGTCATCGTTTTTTATATTTACCCATAAATATACAATAAACTAAAAATTATGTCAAGTAATTATTTTTGATTTATTATGTATTCCTTTTCAAGATTTTCAAGTTCTGATTGTAAAAGTGCTCTAAATCTATTTTTGAACATATTATACTCATTCTTTAATATTTCATATTCTTTATTTATCTCAAGAACTCTTTCTTCAGCCTTTTTATAAGTTCATTTGCAGACTCTTGAGCATTTTTTATAATAAGCTCTGCCTCCTTTTTGAACTCTCCTTTGCTTGGTCTGCTGCAGACTGTGCAAGCAGCAATGTATTCTGCAGTGTACTTTCTAAGTTCACATAATGATTTAATTTTTCATTTAAAGCTTCAATTTTTTCCTTTAAATTTAAATTTTCTTTATATAACTTTTCATAATCTTCACTTAACTGTTCTAAAAATCCTCCACCTCATCAACGTCATATCCTCTTAATACCTTTTTAAATTCTTTATTTATAATTTCATTTGGCGTTATTGTCATTATAATTCCTCCTTTATACGTATTTTTTATAGATAGAACAAGCCTTTGACTTTTTGTATTTCTAATAACAGAACTAAATATAAACCTTCCAAATCCCTTAACTGATACTATATCTCCATCATTTAATTTATAGCTTTGGTCATCGTTAGATATATAGTTTATTTTTACATTCCCTTGTTTTATAAGAGATGATGCTTCACTTCTTGAAAGATTGTATACTTCAGAAATTACTGCATCTATTCTTAAAGATGCTGCATTAACCACAATTTCTTTAAAGAACTGTACTCTTTCTCTTGCTTCTTCAAAGGTAATCTTTTCAAGTTTTATACCTGTATGCTTTATTTTATTTAAGTTAAAGACAATATAATCACTTAACTCTTTAGAAACATATATTTCTGCTCCATCATCAAAAACATTTATGTCGCCTATCTTTTCCCTTTTAATTCCCAAAGACAGCAATGCACCAAGATAGTCCCTATGACTTAGCTTTTCAAATTTAAAATTTCCATTAACCTTAATTATATCAATAGGAAAATCAACATCTAACTCTACCTTACTTATAAGGGCAACTGCCCTCTCAAAATTTCCTTTACCACCAAAATATCTTAAATGTATTTCCTTTTCCTTTGAAATTAAATTTAAGAAATACTGTTCGTCTGGCGTTAAAAAATCTGTAAACTCCTCCTGCCAAGTTCTATTAACTCTATTTACTATATCAATTAATTTGATGTATGCATCTTTTTTTCTTCGTTTCTTTTTAAAAATACGTCTATATTCATTCTCATCACCATATTATAAAAGTATAGATTTAACAAATTCTAAAAATAGAATTGCCAACATAGGTGAAAAATCTACAGGAGTATTAGGTAAAAGTTTAAATTGAAGTCTATAGAAGGGCTCTTTAATAGGATCTATTATAACCCCTATTAATCTAACTATCTGGTTATTGTGCCTATTTGGTACAACCCACGATAAAAGGGCGTCAAAGAATATAAGAAATTCTAATAGGTTTACAAATCTTAAAAAGGCATATCTTAATGAATATATCATCTTTTACCTCCCTTTATTCCATCAAAAATATATCGCTTTTACTCAATATGTTTTTTAACTCATTTTCTATTTGAACTCCCTTAGGTGTTATCAAATATATTCCTCTTTCATTATCAATCTTTTGCAAAGTACATTCAAGTGCATAAACAGCACCTGAAACCGCATCTAAAAGCCTTCTTCCAATACTTTTATCTACATCTGCTATATTCATAATAACTATGTTCTTAACCTTTAATGCATCTATCAAATCCTCCATATCATCTCCTAATGTTTGAGGATTTTTACAACTATTTTTGGAGTTATAGTTTTACTTTTTATACTTACTATTTTACCCTTTGTTTCTCTAATTTCCTCAAAATCAACATCTTCTTCAGTCTCTTCAACCTGATTTTCTATTTTCTCAACTTGTTCTTCCTCATCAACAATTCCAATTGAACCAAGCAGCTTATTTAACACATTACTCATTATTAACTTCCTCCTTATTGTAATCTCTTTCACCAAAAATACCTGTTCCTATCCTTATTATATTTGCTCCTTCCTCTATTGCAACTTCATAATCATCTGTCATTCCCATTGAAAGGTATTCAATATCAAAGTTATGGTAATTCAAATTTTTATTTCCTCAAACAATTGCTTCATCTTTTTAAAATAAAATCTGGTTGTATCAATATCTTCATTAGGTGGTATACACATAATACCCTTTATTCTTATATTTTTAAATTCAGATAACCTTTTACAAAACTCAAATAATTCTTCTTCATAAATACCATATTTTGTTTCTTCTTTACCAATGTTTATCTGTATAAGCACATCCATTATTTTATTTATCTTCTCAGCTCTTTTATTTATTTCAACTGCAAGTTCATAATCATCAAGAGAATGTATAAGTTCAACTTTATCTATTATATATTTAACCTTATTTTTTGTAAATGTCCTATAAAATGCCATTTTACATCCTTAACTTCTTCATACTTTTTAGAAATTCCTGAACTTTACTTTCACCAAAGACATAAAGGCCTGCCTTTTTAGCTTCAATAATCTTCTCTGATGGATGTGTCTTTGAAACTCCAACTAATATTATATCCTCCATATTTTTAGCACATCTATCACAAACAGCTTTAATTCTTTCCTCTATATGTCTTATATTATCGGCAATCCCCATAAAATCACCTCTTTATTTTTGTTTATCCTTTAAATTTTTAGGATTAGTAACCACCTCATCATTATCCTTTAAAATAGGATCAGAAGTAATACAAACCTTATAATCCATATGATTTATTTGAATTGGCTTAAAGTATGCATAATCTCCCTTTTTAACAAAGACTCCCTTTTTCCCATTATACTCAACAACTGACTCTCGTGGCAAAATGTACCCATAATATCTAGATTTTATTATATACCCTTCAATATATCTTTGCAAATTAAATACTGACAAATCATATTTAGTCGACAATACTATAAATATATTTTCGTTCTTTACAAAATAATCTTTAATTGTGCAGTTATATTGTTCACTATTAACCTCTAAAATCATCTCTCTATTCTTTTTAAAGTTTTAAGTTCATCCTTATTTGCAACAATACAAATATACCAGAGCGTATTATCTACTACTTTTATTCCTTCTGTTTGTTTTGAATTCTTAAAAGCTAATATATCATCCTTTGTTATGTTCTTTATATTATTTATTGTATACTTGTTTTCTGCACCATCTATATATAAAAATACTCTTCCTTGAATTGGGCTTTTTATATTTTCATATAAAATCTTATCTTTTTTAACTACTTCACCATTTTGAACCTTTAAGGCACTATTTTTAAGCTCCCCAATCTTTAAAACTTCTTCATTCATTATATATATTCCTTCAAAATAAGACTTATCTTCATACCATTCCTTAGTAATTTTTACTGTCTTATATTGAGTCTTTAAAGCTATGCTACAAAAACTATAGCTATTATCACAGATATAATTGCGGTATATTTTATCAAAAATTGCTTGTTAACCACTACATAATACCTCCTCTTCTTATAATATTTCTTCAAAAAGAACAAATTCCTTCATAGTTTTTTATTTTTTATTATTCAACAAATAATAATATAAATCATATAATAATAAAATTCAAACATACTAAAAGATAGGAGGAGATTAAAGGAGTATTGAGGAAAAAGGAGGCTATCAAATTTAATACTGAATAAACAAATTTTAAGAATATTTATACCGTTATTTCAAATTTGTATTTATCTTTTCCTTATGATATTATATAATCAAACAAATAATAAGCTCAATAATTTGTTGGGAGGTTTTAAAATGATTTCCGTAAAGGTGGTAACCTTCATTAAAGAGGTTTTCCACAAACACGATGAGTCCTTTAACTAGGCCATCCATAATAGCTCATCCAAATTATATTAAGAAAGGAGTGTATATTATGGACATCGGCAACATTAAGATGGTTAAAGAGACTATAATAGACACAAAAAGACTACTAATAACGATAAGGCTACTACTAATAAGCCAGGTTGCATAAAGATGAATGATTACTTTGCATTTTAATATACTATAAAAATTAAAGGGACCTAAGGTCCCTTTAATTTTTATAGTATTATACATAAAACTCCACTATTTCCTTCATTTATTATCTTCTGTAGCACTCTCTGCAATTTTTCCTGTACGTCTTCTGGCATCATATAAACTTTGTTTTGTAACCCTTCTTTAACAAGCTCCTCTAATGATTTTCCAAACATATTAGACTGCCATATTCTTTGAGGATCACTTTCAAATTCCTCCATCATAGATTTAACAAGTTCTTCGCTCTGCTTTTCTGTACCCACAATTGGCGATACCTCTGTTTCAACATTTGCTCTAATAATATGAAGTGATGGTGCACTTGCTCTTAATTTAACTCCAAATCTATTACCCTGTCTTACTATTTCAGGTTCTTCAAGCTTTAATTCCTCAAGCTGAGGAGGAACTAAACCATATCCAACATCCCTTGCATCCTTTAGAGCATTTGATATCTTATCATATTCCTTCTTTGCAAAGGATAAGTCCCTCATAATTTCAAGCAAATGATGTTCTCCATTAATATCATATCCAGCTATTTCACCAAGAACCCTAAAGAATAATCCTTCCTTAACCTTCATAGAAACTACAGCGGTTCCCTCGCCAAGCCTAATATCATCAAGATTTACATCACCAACAAATTCATACTGTCTGTAATCTAATACAGTTGGTTTAATATCCTTTATTTTATCTAAATTTCCAATTGAATTTTTAACTGCGTTAACGAAATTTCTCTTTAACCAGTGGTCATAGGATAGCTTTTCAACCCACTCAGGTATTCTAATTCCTATTTCTTTTATTGGGAATTCATATAAAACTCTTTCTAATATATTTTTAACATCATCTATCTTCATATTAAGTGCATCAACTGTATAAACAGGCACCTTATATTTATCCTCTAAATTTTTTCTCAAATTAATTGTATCTGGATTGTATGGATGTGTTGTGTTTAACACAACAATGAATGGTTTATTTATCTTTTTAAGTTCGTTTATTACCTTCTCTTCAGCATATATATAATTTTCTCTTGGTATATCTGCAATAGAACCATCTGTTGTTACTACTATTCCTATTGTTGAATGTTCATTTATTACCTTTCTTGTTCCTAACTCTGCAGCTTCAACAAAAGGAATTTCTTCTTCGAACCAAGGTGTCTTAACCATTCTTGATTCTCCGTTTTCAATATGTCCTGAAACTCCATCAATAATGTATCCAACACAGTCTACCATTCTAACACGCATTTTAGCATTATCATTTAATTCAATTTCAACTGCTCCATCGCTTGGTATAAACTTTGGTTCAAAAGTTGATATAGTCTTTCCTGAACCACTTTGTGGAAGTGTATCCTTTGCCCTATCTCTTACTGATTGATTAGGAATATTAGGTAAACCAAAAGCTCCATAACTCTTCTTATGAATGTTGATTTTCCTGTTCTAACAGGACCAACTACACCTAAGTAAATATCTCCCTGTGTTCTTTCAGCTATCTCCTTGTATATATCCAATCCTTCCACAATGTTACCTCCTTCTACAAACCTTCTATGTAATAATATTATTTTAAAAATAATTTTAGAACAAAAATATTAAAAACTAAAAGGTTTGTAGAAATAAAAACCTAAGCCTTAACCATAAGGCTTAGGTTTTTGAATTATATTATAATTTCAAGTTCACTCTTTTTATCTCTTGTCATAAGCTCATTGACAGCTTCTCTTGGATTTCTGTTGTTGAATAAAACTTCATACAGGGCATTAACAATAGGCATCTCAACGCCTACATTTTTAGCCAGATTATAAACTGCCTCTGTAGCGTGTACACCTTCAACAACCATACCAATGCTATCCATTGCAGTCTTTAAATCCATACCTTCCCTAACAAAATTCCACACCTTCTATTTCTTGAATGCATACTTGTACAAGTAACAATTAAATCTCCAATTCCAGCAAGGCCTGCAAAGGTCATTGGATTTGCACCAAGCTTTACTCCTAATCTTGTTATTTCTGCAATACCACGAGTCATCAATGCCGCCTTAGTATTATCTCCATAACCTAATCCATCTGATATACCTGCCGCAAGTGCAACTATATTTTTAACAGCAGCACCAATTTCAACTCCAACAACATCACTGTTAGTATAAACTCTAAAATTTGAATCCATAAATACATCCTGTATGTATTCAGCAGCCCTAATATTTTCTGAAGCTGCTACAATAGTAGTTGGAATACCAATAGAAACCTCTTCAGCGTGGGTAGGACCTGATAAAACAACTACTTCGTTATTTGGACATTCTTCCTTTATTATTTCTGACATCCTTTTATATGTATTGTTTTCAAGTCCCTTAACTAAACTTACAATTGTCTTATCCTCTGTTAAAAATCTACTTGCCTGCTTGCAGACAATTCTAAGTGCGTGGGAAGGAACAGCAAATACTACTATTTCCTTATCCTCTATGCATTGTTTTAAATCTTTAACTCCCCTCACACTATTAGGAATTTCAACATTTTTTAAATACTTTGTATTTGTGTGATTATTGTTTATCTCATCTAATAGCTCCTCATTTTTATCCCACACATCAACACTATATCCCTTTTTGCTAAATGTATAGAGATTGCACTTCCCCAGCTTCCCGCACCTATAATACCTATCCTCATATTAATCCTCCTGTTTTGATCTATATATAAATCTTATTGGCGTACCCTCTAATCCAAAATGTTGTCTTAACTGATTTTCTAAGTATCTTGCATAGGAAAAATGCACTATTTCAGGGTCATTAACAAAGAAAACAAATGTCGGAGGCTTTGTGGATACCTGTGTAGCATAATATATTTTTAGTGCTTTGCCCTTTTCAATTGGTGGCTGCTTCATCATTACAGCTTCACTTATTACTTCATTTAGTGCACCTGTCTTTATTCTCATAGCGTGCTGATCTGCAACATATTTTATAAGCTCTATTAGCTTATTTACTCTTTGACCAGTTTTAGCTGATATAAATATTATTGGTGCATAGTCTAAAAGGCTAAATCCCTTCTTATATTTTTGTAAATTCATTTATTGTTTTATCGTCCTTTTCAATTACATCCCATTTATTTACTACAATCACTACTGCCTTTCCAGCTTCGTGGGCATAACCTGCTATTCTCTCATCCTGTTCAGTTACGCCCTCATTAGCATCTAACATAACAAGACAAACATCTGCTCTTTCTATTGCAGTTATTGATCTTAAAACACTATATTTTTCAACATCTTCCTTTACCTTGCTTTTTCTTCTTATACCTGCTGTATCAATAAACAAAAACTTATCCTCACCTATTTCAACATAGCTATCTATTGCATCCCTTGTTGTTCCTGGAATATCACTTACAATTGATCTTTCTTCTCCAACAATTCTATTTAAAAGTGTTGATTTTCCTGCATTAGGACGTCCAATTATGGCAACTTTTATTTCTGGGGATTCCTCCTCATCATCTCCACTTCTTTTAAAGTGGCTTACAATTTCATCAAGCATATCTCCGAGTCCTAATCCTAATGCAGCTGATATTGAAATAGGTTCTCCAAGTCCAAGGTTATAAAAATCATATTTATTATTTTCCATTTCAATATTATCTATTTTATTAACTGCAAGAACTATAGGTTTATTTGTTCTTCTAAGCATATTTGCTACTTCATAATCATCCGCAGTAATTCCAGTTTTCCCATCCACAATAAACAAAATTACATCTGCTGTTTCTATTGCAATCTCAGCCTGTTTTCTCATCTGCTTTAAAATGATATCTTCACTGTCAATTTCAATTCCACCTGTATCAATTAAAGTAAACTTATGATTTAACCACTCAACCTCACAATACAATCTATCCCTTGTTACCCCTGGTGTATCTTCTACAATTGCAATTCTTCTTCCTGCCAGTCTATTAAACAATGTTGATTTACCTACGTTTGGTCTTCCTATTATAGCTACTATCGGCTTTGACATCTTACCACCTCACGTTCTATATTTTCTATTAGGTCTTCACCTGTAAATTTACACTTAATTATCTTTACATTTAACCTTCTACTAAGTTCATCAATACTAATATCATCTAATAGCACATCCTCATAGGCCTTAAACATATTAGATGATAGCAGCAAAGTTGTTCCTTCAATTTTTCCCTTTAGCTGTTCAATTAAATCTTTACCTGTCAAAAGACCCGTTACTGTTATTTTTTCTCCAAAGAAATTATTTATAATAGGATAAACCTTTATGTCTACATTAAATTTGATATTTATTTTTTCTGCAATGGATTTTATAAAGTTGTAGCTTGACACACCTGTTGCTATTGAAAACTTCTTTCCTTTTCCATCAAATTCAAAATACTCGATGTCACCCTCAACACAACCCTCAAAAACCTTATCATTCCTATTCCATCCTCAAGCTGTTCAAAGTCATCATAGTGTTCATAACTTGGCAATTCTTTATTTGCCATAATATAAAATTCATCTGCTAATCTAACAAAAGGTGTAGATATTTCTTGTTCAATCTCCCTTTGTATTTTCTCAACCTGTTCTATTACTGCTCTTGATGACTCTTTATTAAAGGCTTCTAATGGATATAATCCTTCTCTAAATTTTGTTATTCCAACAGGAACAACTGCAACATTTGATATATTAGGATACATTGTATATAAATCTTTTATTGTCCTTTCAAGTTCCTTACCATCATTTATTCCTGGGCATAAGACAATCTGACAGTTTACTCTAATTCCTGAATCCGTCAATCTTTTTAGATATTCTAACACCTTTCCAGCTCTTTTGTTGTTTAACATCTTAACCCTTAACTCTGGATTTGTAGTATGCACCGATACATTTATAGGACTAATTTTAAACCTGATTATTCGCTCAATGTCCTCATCCTTCATATTAGTGAGAGTTATAAAATTACCCTGAAGAAAAGAAAGCCTTGAATCATCATCTTTAAAATACAGAGTATCCCTCATCCCCTTGGGCAGTTGATCTATAAAGCAAAAATGCACTTATTAGAGCATCGTCTCGGATTATTTATACAAGGGTCATCAAACTCAATACCTAAATCTTCATAGGCATCCTTTTTAATAAGTATTTCTTTAATTTCTCCGTTCTTTTTCTTAATTTTTAGATTAATTGTACTATCAGTTGTAATATATCTATACTCAATGGTATCTAAGACATCAACACCATTAATTGAAATAATCTCATCAAAGGGTTCTATACCGTATTTTTGTGCTAAACTGTTTTTTAAAACATTTGTTACAACAATATTCCTTCTTTTGTATTCCATATACTTCACTCCATTTGTAATTTCATTATGTAATAATAACATTTAAACTAAAAATATGCAATATTAAGAATTAATAAAGCTATGAATAAATAATTTAATATACTTATTCATAGCTTTCTATAACCTATTTGTTTTCATATAGGGAAGAAAAATAGTAAAGGTTGTACCCTTATTTACTTCACTGTCAACATAAATGTTGCCCTTAAACATTAGAGCAATATGCTTTACTATCGCAAGCCCAAGTCCAGTTCCTCCCATCGACCTTGACCTTGCCTTATCAACTCTATAAAACCTCTCAAATAACCTTGGTAAATGCTGTTTTGGTATTCCAATTCCAGTATCTTTAACTTCAATTTTTGCACTATCCTCTTGCTTTTGTAATGTTATACAGACTTCCCCTTTTGAGGAGTATATTTAATTGCATTATCAACCAAGTTTATTATCATTTGTTTAAACTTGTCCCTATCTCCATATATAAATAAAGGTTCTTCTGAGTTTATAAATGTCAACTTAATATTCTTCTCAAGAGCTATTCTATCCATTATATAATAAACTTCAGTAATACATTCATTTAAGCAAACCTTTTGAAAATTGATAGAATAATCCTTATTTTCAAGCTCTGATAAGGTTAATATATCGTTTATCAATCTTGATAGTCTCTCAGATTCAACATAGATAATATCTAAGAATTTATCCCGTGTTTCTTTGTCTTCTACAAATTTTAAAGTCTCTGCAAACCCTTTAATAGATGTAAGAGGGGTTTTTAATTCGTGGGAAACATTTGCCACAAACTCAGACCTCATATTTTCCAACGCCTTTATCTTAGTAACATCGTGAATAACAAGCAAGACTCCTATTATATTTCCTGTTCCATAGTCTGTAACAGAAATTGATTTTACCTGAAGTATCCTCTGCTTATTACCATTTACTATCATTTCAACAGGCGTTTCATCTGGATTATTGATTAACTCCTCTATTCTATTATCTCTTATTACCTCAAGTATATATCTGTTTTTAGTCTCACAATGTACATTAAATATTTCCATTGCAGCTGGATTTATTAAAACTATGTTTTGATCATTATCAACAAAAATAACACCATCATCCATACTATTTAAAATTGAATACAGTTTATTTTTCTTATCATTTAAATCCTTTATTGTCTCTTCTAATCTACTTGCCATTAGATTGAAGGAATGACTCAACTGACCGAATTCATCAGCTTCATAAAATTCTATTCTTTTTTCATAATGGCCTAAAGCAATTTTCGTTGCTGTATTTGTTAGCTTTTTTATTGGATTAATTATAAAATCAACCTTAAAAATAACCAAAATACAAGTAAAAATAAGAGTAAAACTAAACTTGCTACAGCATACTGTATAAAGTCAAACTTAAACTGAAGTGTATCTATAATATATCCATATAAGTTATATTTATTTAGAATGGCATAAAAAGATAGAAATTTAAAATCACACAGAAAAAAACTATAGGAGTTATAAAAAAATCAATTTTTTTCTCATAAAATCACCATTAATCCTTAAACTTATATCCTATTCCCCTTACAGTCTCTATAAATCTTGGGTTTTTATCATCATCCTCAATTTTCTGTCTAAGATGTCTTACGTGTACATCAACTGTTCTTGTTTCTCCGTAATATTCATATCCCCATATTCTATCAAGAAGGAAATCACGTGTCATAACCTTACCCTTATTTAAAACAAGAAGTTTCAATAGTTCAAATTCCTTTAGGGTTAAATCTATTCTCCTGCCATCTTTTACAACTTCGTGTCTTTCTAAATCTATTGTTAAATTACCAATATTTATTATATTCTGTTGATTTTCATCCTTTGAATTTCTTCTCAAAACAACCTTTATTCTTGCTACAAGTTCACGTACAGAAAAGGGCTTAGTAATATAGTCATCTGCACCAAGTTCTAATCCTAATATCTTATCAAATTCCTCTCCCTTTGCAGTTAGCATTATTATTGGAATATTAGAAAGTTCATTATCTCTTTTAATTTTTTACAAACCTCAAAACCATCCATTTCAGGTAGCATTATATCAAGTAGAATCAAATCCGGCTTTTTCTCATATGCAATGTTAATTCCTTCGGTACCATTTAATGCATAATAAACCTTGTATCCATTCATTTCAAGATTATACTTAATAAGTTCTACTATATGAAGTTCATCGTCAATTATAAGTATCTTTTCAGATGCCATAGGTTTAACCTCCTTAAAGTGAAATAAAGGTACCAATTCTTCCTGTATTATTATTTACTCTATATGAATAGAATAAATCATTATTGCATTTTGTGCAAATGTTGGATATAAATATATTCTCATCTGATATGCCTAAATCAATTACCTGTTTTTTATTTTCTAAATATAAGTCTACATAGTTTTTTCCATCTCTTTTTTCTTTATAAGTAAATTTATTAAAAACATCTTCTCCTACTTCAAAACAGCAGAATGCAATTGCT
This sequence comes from Caloramator sp. mosi_1, assembly GCF_028622835.1. Lineage (GTDB taxonomy): Bacteria > Bacillota > Clostridia > Clostridiales > Caloramatoraceae > Thermobrachium. The sequence continues at coordinate 2,481,658 of NZ_CP117677.1, forward strand.
GGTCCAAGTACAACATAGATATTTTCAGTTTTTGAATTAAATTCTTTTACCATCTTTTCTATCGTTTTTCTTAAAATCTCTTTATGTGTTCCCTTCCATCCTGAGTGAACAACTGCTATTACTTCATTTTTTATGTCAATTACAATTATCGGAACACAGTCAGCGGTAAAAACACCTAAAGGTATGCCCTTTTCATTAGTAATAAGTGCATCCCCAAACTTTTCCTTAATCTCTCTATAATTATCTTTATTTACAATATAAATTTCATCACCGTGTACCTGCTTTAAATACACAGCTGTATCTTCATTCATATCATTATCCTTAAGTGCCTTTGTTAAATTTTCCATTGCCCTTTTATCTTCAGTATATACCCCTAAATTAAGTTCACTATAATCCCCTTCACTAAATCCGCCTAACCTTGTTGAGAAAAATGTCTAATTCCTAAAGAATCCAGTTTACTATTCTTTAAATAAACACTTCCATTTATCTTTAAATACTTAAATTCCATAAAATCACCACTCTACTTCTATAACTTTATTACTTTCCAATGATTTTTTAACATCTATAATTCTTTGATTAGAGGAGCCTACGAAGGATTTTTTCAAAGTTCTCTTTTCCTGCATAAAAGGTCCATCTATCAAAATATCAATATTATTTAGAAGTTCCCTCTTATCCTTTTGTTTTATAATATCCTCAAACACATAACCAGTATAGCATATTATATGAATATTCTTCTCCTTTAACATTTTAGATAAAACTGAAAATTTATCTGCTTGAATTAAAGGATCTCCACCCGAAAAGGTAACACCATCAATAAATCTATTTTGAATTATATCGTTATATATTTTTTCTAATTCTACCTCATATCCACCATCTAAGGGATGCGTATCTTTATTATGACAACCTTTACAATTATGTATACATCCCTGAGAAAATATAACATACCTAATCCCTGGTCCATCAACTAAACTTTCTCTATTAATGCCAGCTATTCTTAATTTCATAATACCACCACTTCCATTATAAGATATTCTTAAAAATTTAGCATGCCTTTATATTAAAAGCATGCTAAATTTATGTTAAATATGTTTTACTCTCATTTCAAGTTCCTTTAATTTTGCATCGTTAAATCTATCTGTTGTTGATAAATAACCTGTTATTCTTCTAATTCTTCTTATATCATTTCCTTGGCACACAGGACATTCATCTTCATTTATTACTCCCTATATCCGCATATTCTACACTCATCAATTGGAAAGTTTACTCCTGCATATCCTATGTCACATTCCTTCATCCACTTTATTATCTTTTCAAAGGCATCTAAATTATGTTCAAAGGTTGATGGAAGTTCTACATAGGATATATGTCCTCCATTACATAGGCTGTGGAACTTACCTTCTATTCTTATCTTTTCAAACATACTTATCTCATAATATACTGGAATATGATAGGAATTTGTGTAATAGTCCTTATCTGTAACTCCTTTTATTAAACCATATTTTTCTCTATCCTTAGGGACAAAACGTCCTGAAGTTCCCTCTGCTGGAGTTGCATAGGCAACAAAATTCAAACCAGTTTCTTCGCTTGTTCTATCACAGTAATCCCTTAAATGTTTAATTATTCTTAATCCTAATTCTAAAGCTTCTTCATCTTCTCCGTGATGTTTTCCAATAAGTGCTATTAACGTTCTCAGCAAGACCTATAAATCCAATACCTAAGGTACCATTTTTAATTGTTTCTAATATTTCATCATCATCCTTTAAATTTTCTGATCCCATATAAAGTTTTTGTCCCATTAAAAATGGTAAATCCTTTACCTTTAGTTTAGATAAAATATTAAATCTATGAAGCAACTGTTCTTTACATAGTTCAAGCATACTATCAAACTCTTCAAAGAAACCTTCTATATTACCATAACCTGCCTTTAATGCCAATCTTGGAAGATTAATGGTAACAGGTGCAATGTTTCCTCTGCCTGCTGAAATTTCAAGACCATTTCTATTTTGAATAGTTCTTGTTCTGCATCCCATATAGGAGATTTCATCACCATACTTTTTATTAAAACTTGAATCCATAAAGCTAAAGGTTGGATTCATTCTATGAGACGCAACCTTTATTGCCAATCTAAATAAATCATAATTAGGATCACCTTCATTTAGGTTAATTCCTTCTTTTACTCTAAATACTAAATTAGGAAATATTGGGCTTTCTCCCTTTCCTAATCCTTTATCAAAAACCTCTAAAACAGCTCTGATAACTAATCTTCCTTCCTCAGATGTATCCGTTCCAAGATTTATTGAACTAAATGGCACCTGTGCACCTGCTCTTGAATGCATACTATTTAAATTGTAAATTAGAGCCTCCATAGCTTGAAAAATCTCTTCGTAGGATGGTTTCTCCTTAAGATTTCTTATAACTTCAGCCATTGATTTATCAAAATGAGGAAAACTTTGTCCTCCATACATATCATTTTGGTTGCTTTGAAGTATAATTGCTGCCTGTGCAGTTGCAGATGAAATTCTCTTAGGTGGTCTAATATATCCATAACCTGTATTAAATCCATTTAATAAAAGCTTTGTTAAATCTATTTGAAGGCAGTTTAAAGTTTTGCCATAAAAGTCCAAATCATGTATATGTATGTCACAATTTACGTGAGCCTTTGCAATGTGGGCCGGAATTACATTTGATAAATAATATTGTTTGCTTGCAGCTGATGCAATCTGAAGCATTTTAGTTGAAGGAGAATTACCAATATTAGCATTCTCTCTACTTGTTTCAACTAATATTTCTCTAACGATATCCATAAGTTCTGTTTTAGCTTCTCTATATCTTGTTCTTTTTGCCCTATATAAAATATACGCCTTTGCTGTCCTAGCGTGTCCATCTTCAATTAGCACCTTTTCAACACAATCCTGAACAAATTCAACTGTAGGAATTTCATCCTGTGGCAGTACAGTAGCCATATAATTAAGCACTTTATCTGCAATGCTGTCTGCCATTGCAAAGTCAGAACCACCAACCTCTCTTGCAGCCATAAAAATAGCTCTTGATATCTTTTCTTTGCTAAAATTTACTATTCTTCCGTCTCTTTTTCTTATTTGGCTAAACATTGTAACACCCCTTCTATTTTTCCTGAAGTAACTTTTGAAGCTCTTGTAAAAAGTATTTATATCTTTAAACTGTCTGTAGACAGACGCAAACCTTACATAGGCAACATCATCTAAATTTTTTAATCTTTCCATAACAAGTTCTCCAATAAAACTGCTCTCTATTTCCTGTTCCATTGAATTAAACACGGTTCTCTCAATATCATCAACAATAGCCTCAATACTATTTATAGAAACTGGTCTCTTTTCGCAAGATTTTATTATTCCATTTAATATTTTCCTTTTATCAAAGGGTTCACGCGTTCCATCTCTTTTAATAACATAGATGGGCATATCTTCAATTATTTCATATGTAGTGAATCTTTTTTGACAACTAAGACATTCTCTACGCCTTCTAATAGATGAATGGTCTTCATTATGTCTTGAATCTAAAACCTTTGTTTCGATATGATTGCAGAAGGGACACCTCATCTAATCACTCCAGACATCAATATTTAGTATACTTTGATTATTATATTAACTATATATAGTTTTGTCTACTACTAAAAAATTATTATGTTATATAAGAGGTGTATAAATAACTTTTACTAAACATATCTTATTTTTTCTTCATTTTATACAATTACTTACCTGTTGAATTTTCCTCATGTCTTTCTATCAATATAACATCTATACCCAATGTCTTTATATCGTTCCAGGGAATAATTACCTCTTCCTTTTTCTTGAAAATAGAAAAATTCCTCCCTCAGGCGGAAGAACTATGCTCTCTATTCTGTTAAAGCCATCATCAAATATGATGTCACTAATAAATCCAAGTTTTTTACCACTTGATACATCAATAACCTCCATTTGCCTTAGTTGAGATAAAGTTATAGACTTATCATCTTTGTTTTTCATAAATATCAACCCCTAAAAAATTATATTCTTTTATAAATGGAATAATTCTAATTTATTTTTATAAAGGTTCTATAATAAATGTTGGGGCGTAGACCCAGCATATTTTTTACAAAAAATATGTGCACCTGATTAGACACCTGGTAAAATTAAAATAACCAAACAAAAACCTTACCTGAAAGGAGGCATCCATCAAGTGCACACTAATAATTCTATCAAAAATTTATTAGGTTTTAAAGATGTTATTATAAAAAGATTATTCATAATGACACGTACATTGAGATATACTTAGAAACTAAGAAAAAATTTGTACTTGCCCTAATTGTAATTCCAAAGTTACAAGAGTTCACGATTATAGAATTCAGCGTATTAAAGACATACCCTTATTCTTTAAACATACTTTTATCATTCTTAAAAAACGTAGATATCGTTGTAATGCCTGCGGCAAAAATTTTATGAACATATAGAATTTTTACCTCGTTATCATAGAATAACTAATAGATTAGCTATGTTTGTAATTTATGAATTATCTAATGAATATAGTATGACATCAGTTGCTAGAAAAACTAATCTATCTATCGATACTATAAAACGTATTTTTGATAATGTATCTTACTCTTCTCCTACTAATTTACCTAAAATAATATCTATAGATGAATTTAAAGGTAACTCTGGTGGTTCTAAATATCATTGTGCAATAGTCGATCCTGTTAATCATAAAATACTAGACATTATTAAAGATAGAAAAGAGCATATTCTTATAGATTATTTTAGAAAAATTAAAAATCGCGATAGCGTTACACACTTTATTTGTGATATGTGGCAACCCTATATTGATTTAGCTAAAACTTATTTCAAAAATGCTGTAATTGTTATAGATAAATTTCACTATATTAGACAAGTCATATGGGCAGTAGAAGCGGTAAGAAAACGTATCCAAAGAGAACTATCAATTAAATTAAGAAAATACTTTAAAAGAAGTAAAAGCTTATTTTAAAAAGATATGGCTTACTTGATACAGATTCAAAGTTAGCTTTACAAGTTATGTTTTCTTATAATAGTGAATTAGCAATTGCCCACACTTTAAAGGAAAAGTTATTGAGTATTATTGATGCTTCACCTTCTTCTAACGAAGCTCGTGTCCTCTTAAAAGATTGGATTAAACTTGCACAAAATAGTGGTATCAATGAATTGAAAAGATGTGCAAATACCTATATCAGATATTTTAATGAGATTTGTAATTCTTTTGATATTCCTTATACAAATGCTTGTATAGAAGGATTTAATAATAAAATCAAAGTTATTAAAAGAATAGCCTTCGGCTATAGAAATTTTGATAGATTCAGGAATAGAATTCTTCATTGTTGTAATAAATAATCTGTTAAATATTGTATTTTAGGAAATCCAACTATCGTTGGTCTTTTTGTCGTGCAATTTTTTAAGGGTAAACTCCCTCATCCTATCTATCTTGCTAAAATCATTATCAAATAAGAAAGGACAGGCATTCTAATCTAATGCCCGCCCCAACTATTGACAAAGAGCCTTTATAAATTAAAAGGCTCTATATAGTACATAACTATATAGAGCCTTAATTATATATATTTTCGCATATGCGATAGTGCAGACTTTTCAAGTCTTGAAACCTGTGCCTGAGATATACCTATTTCATCAGCCACCTCCATTTGTGTCTTTCCTTCAAAGAACCTTAAAGTTAAAATTAACTTTTCTCTACTTGATAGTTTCTGTAAAGCCTGTTTTATAGATATATTTTCAATCCAGCTATCATCTGTATTTTTGTTGTCGCTTATTTGATCCATAACATAAATTGCATCTCCACCATCGTGATAAATTGGTTCAAATAATGATATAGGATCCTGTATAGCATCAAGTGCAAATACAACTTCTTCTCTTGGAACATCAAGTTCCTTTGCTATTTCTGAAACTGTTGGTTCTTTGTTGTTTTTGATATAAGGCTATCCCTAACCTGTAGAGCTCTGTATGCTATATCCCTTAATGATCTACTAACCCTTATTGAGTTATTATCTCTAAGATACCTTCGTATCTCTCCTATTACCATAGGAACTGCATATGTAGAAAACTTAACATTTTGACTCAAATCAAAATTATCTATTGCCTTAATTAGTCCTATACATCCAACCTGAAATAAATCATCTACATTTTCCCCTCTATTATTAAACCTTTGAATTACACTAAGTACAAGCCTTAAATTGCCCTTTATAAACTTTTCTCTTGCTTCTTTATCTCCATTTTTCATCTTGACTAATAGTTCCTGCATTTCTTCATTTGAAAGTATCGGTAGCTTTGATGTATTTACTCCGCATATTTCAACTTTGTTTGTCTGCATAAAACCAACCCCTTCAGAAGTTTGTATTAAAATTATTTCCGAAGGGATTATTATTTATTCATATTATTTTATGTCATTTTTGTTATTTCTTTCCTCAATCTTTTAATTATTCTTTTTCCAACCTTGAAATGTAGGATTGAGATATACCTAAAATATCTGCAACCTCCTTTTGAGTTTTTTCTCCTCCACCTGAAAGTCCAAACCTTAAGCTAACTATCTGCTGTTCTCTTTTATTAAGCTTTCCCATTGCATTTCTTAAAAGCTGTTTCTCTACATCATCTTCAATATAGTTAAAAATCATATCTGAGTCCGTACCAAGTATATCAGATAATAACAGTTCATTTCCATCCCAATCCACATTTAAAGGTTCATCAAAGGAAACCTCGGCCTTTATTCTACTATTTCTTCTTAAGTACATTAAAATTTCATTTTCAATACATCTTGATGCATAGGTTGCAAGTTTTATTTTTTAACAGGATCAAAGGTATTTACAGCTTTGATAAGGCCAATTGTTCCGATAGATACTAAGTCTTCTACGCCTACTCCAGTATTTTCAAACTTCCTTGCAATGTATACAACTAATCTTAGGTTTCTTTCTATTAAAATGTTCTTTACACTCTCATCTCCAGCTCTTAATTTATCTACAAGTTCCTTCTCTTCTTCATTAGAAAGTGGAGGTGGCAGTACATCATTTCCACCGACATAGTAAACTTCATCTAAACCTACTATGCTGCTGTATATTTCCCTCAGCTTTTTTAAGATAGTATAGATGACATAACGCAGCATTCTCATATCATTTAACCTCCCAATTAATTATTTCTGGATACGCAATTGCTTGATAATCTTCCTTTTTAGAAAGATGTTCCTTTGATAAGGCTATTATTGGGTTCTTAATAAGCCCTACCTTTTCCTTTGTAATAACATAAATGTAATCCACTCTATACCCTAAAAGCACACCATTTTGTACTCCTATAGTTGTATATGGTATTACTCTTATTCTCTTATGTACTTCATAATCATTTATTTGAGATACTTGTTCTTTATCATTTAAAATGTTTATAATTTCTTTTGGTAAAAGTTCTGAAACATACTCTGCATCAGCAATAATAATTGGACAACCTGATATAGGATCCTTAAGACAATTTCCTGTATCAAGTAGAGCTGTAACTCTAATTTGTTTATCATCATTGATAATGCAAAGCTCAACAGTTTTATTTTTTAAATAGTAGTGCCTATCTACTACATCAAATACAATTTTTACTATAAATATTGATACAAAAACCCCGTATACTAAATACTTAGAAGATAGTTTGTTTAACATCATTACTCCATTTACTGAATTAACATTTCCTGCATTACTTAAATAAAATATAGATAGAATAGCTCCTCCAACAAAAACGAAACTCCATAAAACAATAAAAGCTGCTTTAAAAATGCTTTTAAACTCTTTGGCCAATAGGCAATAATAATCATCAAAATAGACATACATATTTTCATTACTGCTGAATAAAATATACTTAGTGATGGAAAAAAACAATAAATACATAAAGTGCACCAATTATTGACGAAATTAAAATATAATATACATTCCTGTTAAGCCTACAAAATCTATTTACAATATATAACAATAAAAAGTTAAGTAAAACATTTTCTATTAAAAGTACATCTAAATATATCACCTGCATCAATGCCCACCTCCACGTGGACAACTTTTTATTATAATTATACAACCTTACAGTTATAAATTTTGTCATATCATATTCTATTTATATAAAAAATAAATACAGATTATGATTTTTTTATACAAATAAATAAGTCGTATAATACAATTTGTAGAATTATAAAAAGCCCGTAGTTTAGCATAAAGTCTATCTAAAAGGTAGGTCTTTTAAACTACACAAAGGGATAGGTTTTTATCAAAACCTATCCCTTTTAAAAATATTTTATCTTCTTGCTCTTTGATTACGTATAAATGGTGGTATATCTAAATCAGAATCAGTATCAACATTAACTACTCTTGGTGCCTTTTCTTCATTATGTGCTTCTTTTTCCTTTTCCTCTACTTTTACTTCCCTTACTTTATCAAAACCTGTTGCAATAACTGTTATGCTAATTTCATCACCTAAGCTTTCGTCAACTGCAGTACCAAATATTACGTTTGCATCTGGATCTGCAACTTGTCTAACTTGTTCTGCTGCTTCATCTACTTCAAACAGTGTTAAACTTGGTCCACCAGTTACATTAATTAGTACTGCTGTTGCTCCATCAATTGTTGTTTCAAGTAGTGGGCTGGAAATAGCCATTTTCACAGCATCAATTGCTCTATTTTCACCTGAAGCCTTACCAATACCCATATGAGCTAAACCTCTATTTAGCATTATTGTCTTTATATCTGCAAAATCAAGGTTAATTACTCCAGGTTTAACTATTAGGTCTGAAATACCTTGAACACCCTGTCTTAAAACATCGTCTGCAATCCTAAAGGCCTCAGTTATTGGTGTCTTTTTATCTATTATGTGCTTTAATCTGTCGTTTGGTATAGTAACTAAAGTATCAACCTTTTCCTTTAACTTAGCTATTCCCTTTTCAGCATTAATTCTTCTTGTTCCTCTTTCAAAGTCAAAGGGCTTTGTAACCACACCAACTGTTAATATTCCCATTTCCTTTGCAATTTCTGCAATAACAGGTGCAGCACCTGTTCCAGTACCGCCACCCATACCAGCTGTAATAAACACTAAATCTGCATCCTTAAGAGCTTGTACAATGATTTCTCTACTTTCTTCTGCTGATTTCTCTCCAATTTCAGGATTAGCACCTGCACCAAGTCCCTTTGTTAGCTTTTCACCTATTTGTATCTTAACTGGTGCCTTTGAGTGATGTAGGGCTTGTCTATCTGTATTTACTGAAATAAATTCAACACCTTGTAGTCCTGATTCAATCATTCTATTAACAGCGTTATTACCGCCTCCACCTACACCTACAACTTTTATTTTAGCACCTGCTTCAATTTCGAAATCAAAATCTAGCACATTTATACCCCCTTTGTATTTTAGAAAAAGTCTGCGAAAAATTCTTTTATCTTATCTAATAATCCAGATTTATTTGAAGAACTTTCTTCAACATATTCTTCAAAATGATTTGTGTCATCCTTCTTAGGAGCTGCATTCGATAGCTCTATAGTGCTTGTTCTTTTTTCCTTTAAAGCATAGAAGGCAGTTCCAGCAGAAGCTGAATAAATTGGATTTGCAACTCCAATATAATTTGGATACCCAAATCTTACAGGTAGTTCAAAACTTGACTGTGCCACATCCTGAATACCTTTAATATTAAAAAGACCTCCTCCTGTTATAACAGCACCAGCAGAAAGTGAATTGTATAGATTCCTATCCTCCAATTCCTTTCTAACAAGATATAGCATCTCTGAAATTCTTGCCTCCATTATTTCTGCTATATCCTTAATATAAACTTCCTTTTCTGATTTACCACCTATACTATTTATCTTTATTATATCATTATTTCTTATTAAATTTGAAGTAGCTACTCCATATTGCCTTTTAATTTTTTCTGCATCAGTCGATGTAATTTTACATATGATGGAAATATCATTTGTTATATGGTTTCCACCTACTGGAATAACCTTAGTAAATACCAAAGAACCTTTTCTAAATACAGAAATATCTGTTGTCTCTGCACCAACATCAATTAATGCAACCCCAAGCTCCTTTTCGTCGTCATTTAATACTACACTTGATGTTGCAAGTGGCTCTAATATTATACCATCGCAGATTAATCCCGCCTTCTGGATGCTTCTTATTATGTTTTGAACAGTTGTACAAGATGCAACAACTAAATTTGCATCTACTTCAAGTCTAACTCCTACCATACCTATAGGATCTCTAATTTCATCATATCCGTCAACTATATACTGTTCTGGTATTATATCTATAATTTCTTTATCCTGAGGAATAGCCACAACCTTAGCTGCCTCAAGTACTCTATTTACATCTTCTTTTGTAATTTCCTTATCCTCCCTTGAAACAGCAATAACTCCCTTTGTTTTATATAGATTTGTATATCCTCCAGGAATATTAACAAAAACTGACTTTATTTTTTTATTTGACATATGTTCTGCTTGTTTTAATGCATTATGAATAGCTTCAACAGTTGAATCTATGTCTACAATTATTCCCTTCTTTACACCCTTGCACTCGGAGGTTCCAACACCTAAAACGTTAAACTGCTTATTCTTCATTTCTGCAATAATTATACACACTTTAGATGAACCTATATCTAAGGCTGCAACCACATTGCTCATTTAATTATTAACCTCCCAACATTAGTATATTAATTATATAATTCAACAAAAATTTTAATTTCCCTCTTAACTAAAAAAATTTTTGTTCTACAATTAATTATCGTAATATATTAAAAAAATTTAGCTTTAAATTATGTTATTTTTTTATTTTTAAATATTTTGGTTCAAAATCTTCATTAACTCCCTAACTATTACTTCATCTTTTTTTCAAGGCTTAACGACAAACCCCTCAATTCCATAGTTTTATACCAGCTATCAGGATTATACATTGCATAGTACAGTGCATCCTTATCTCCAATTGCTTTAATTTTAAATGGAGGTGTAATATAGTTTCCATTTATCATAATAATTGGACCTTCACAGGTTATGGAAGTATTTGAAACTACTCTGTAACCATTTACTTCTATTGCCTCTGCATCAGCATTTTTAAATCTACTATTAATTGTCTTAAGTCAAAATCGTGTACAATACTGTTCCATAGTTCAAATTCATTTGAGTAGTTACCTTTTCTTGCATCATCAGCCTTTATTTCAATTCCTGGTCCTTTTACCTGCTCAACACCTGATAGCAATTTAGCCTCCTCATACTCCTTTTTAAGGATTCTAAAATTGTTTTTGTCCTTTTTCACTTGTAATATACTGATTATATTTTACCTGGAGATCAATTAAATTTTTAGATAACGCTGCTACTTCTCTATTTAAAGTAAAATTTTCGTGCTTTAGCTTTTGATAATCCTTATAGGTCAAAATTATAGTTTTATTTGGTGTTGACTTAACTAAAAAGGATGTAATTATAATCCCTGTAAATATACCTGACATCATAAGGAGAAGTTTTGACTCATTAATTTTCATTATTTACTCCTCCTTTTCCTTTAACTTACCCCTTAACTTTTCTAATAGTATTCTTCTTATAATTGCAAAATTGTTAAAAAGTCTACTACCAAAAACTACTACAGCAGCTAAATAAATAGGTACGTTTAATGCATCTCCAAGATAAGTTAAACCTATTGCAAGTACAATATTGCTAAAGAAACCTGAAATAAATATGTCAGAATCAAATTTTTTTCAAGAGATGCCCTTGCACCTCCAAAGACAGAATCAAGAGCTGCAAGGATTGCAACTGGTATATATGCCGTAAAAGAATTTGGAATATCTATTTTTAAAAATATACCCAATAAAACTCCAATTAGTAATCCTATTAAAGGTATCATCTCATCACCTTCCTGGTTTAGCATATTTAAATTCTATCTTTTTATTGTACTTTAATATTTTTATATTATCTGATTTTTCAATTGTGTAAGCAATTCTCTCTGTATTTTGCTCTAAAATATTCCCTGGCATTTTAAAGGCACCTTCTAATATACTCGGATCTCCTATGGCTTTTATAACAAATTTTTCCTGTGGGCTGAATTTTGTTTCGTTTATCTTTATATAAGCCCCAGCCTCTCTTATTTGAGTTCTTGCTATATATCTTTCTTCATTTATTGAAATTGCCTCAGCACCTGAAGAATTTAATTCGTTTATAATATCTAAAATATCTGTAGCATATATTTGATTTATATAATTGCTTTTTATATTATCTACTGGAGATATTGTTATTATAATTCCCTGCCCTTCAGCATCATTTAGTCCTGAAAGTATTCTTAAGTTGTCAAGTTCTGTTTTTAGCTTTTCAGCAGCTTCACTTCCCATTGTAACTGATTTCTCCATCTCATCTATTTTTGATTGATATTCTCTAACCTTTGCATCTAACTCTTCCTTTTGTTTTTTCAAAAGTTCATTCTGTTTAACCAAATCACTTATCTGTCTTGTATCAACTATTTTTGTCTTAGAGAAAGATATCCTGTATTGATAAGTAATCATAAATCCAAGTATAAGGCATATAAAGGCTAAACTAAACTGTGATTTAAACCTTTTCATCTAATCACCTCTTGTTTCTTTAAATACTGCAGTACCATCGGAACTTACATCTATAATTCCTTTTTACCAGTTAACTCTTGGCTATTAATAAGAGTCATTGCAAAGGATAATTTATATTCTAAGTTTGAACAATCACCTACACATATTGTCATTCCATTTTTGGTTATAATATTAACATTATAAGGGTCTTTTACATTTACCTTTTCAATTTGAGCTTTTATATCAGAGTAAGAAAAATCTTTAACACTTCAACAATACTTTTTAATTTAATACTATCATTTGTTACATATTCATTAAATACATATTCCTTAACATCAATTCCTTCTAAATATATGAGCTTACCATTTGGAAATTTATTAATAGTATGAACCATCCTACCTTCACTATCTATATCTACAAAATAATTTTTAACCCTTATAATACCCTTAATATCCTTTTCTTTTAAGGTCAATACAACCTTTGAAGGCAGCTTTCTTGTAATTTTCACATCTTTTACATAGGGATTGTTTAAAACATTAGTTTTCACTCTTTCTTTATCCATAAAAAAATGTTTTCACCTATAACATTGGCTAATAAGACGATTTCATCCCTTGAAATTAAATTATTATTTTTAACTTCAACTTCTTTTATTTTAAAATAGTCAGATTTTAAAGATATTACAATTGTTGTTGAAAGCACGATTATAATTATAATAAACGACAAAAAGCCTTTTTGTTTTTTCTTTTTGTTAATTTTTCCTCCATAGCACCATCCCTTGTATTCTAATAAATTTGTTGCAGGATAATACCTGCAACATCACTTTTATATCATCTATAATTCCTACAATTTTATCTGCTGCATCTAATTTTCCTAACCTTTTTGAAGCAGTTGACATATTCTTTAGTATGTCTTTATTTTTAACTATATTTAAAACCTGTTCCTTCAAAATATCGTTTTTGAGTTCTGATTCTTTTATTACAATACAAGCCCCCTTTTCCTCTAACGCCCTTGCATTGTATTCTTGATGATTATTAGCAACATATGGTGATGGTATTAAAATAGATGGCTTACCTAAAGCTGTGATTTCAGATATAATTGTAGCACCTGCCCTACTAATAATTAAATCAGAAGCTGCAAGGGCATCGTGCATATTATATACATAAGGCAAAATCTTGATTCCCTTCATATTATTCACTTTATATTTAGCCTTTATTTCATCCATTACTTCCGCAAAATTGCTTTCCCCTGTTATAAAAATAAGCTGAATTTCATTCCTATATAGCTCATCTATTATACCTATAACTGCATTATTTATATTTTTAGCTCCTCTGCTTCCTCCTACTACCAATACTATAGGCTTATTTTTTTCAAGTCCCATAGATAAAATTGCTTGTTCCTTGTTAGCTGTTAATATCTGTTTTCTAATAGGGTTTCCAGTATAAACAACCTTATTTTTAGGAAAATATTTTTCAGATTCCCTAAAAGTTATTGCAATTTTATCAACAAAATGAGAAAGAATTTTATTAGTTACTCCTGGAAAGGCATTTTGTTCGTGTATTATTGTTGGAATTCCCTTAAGGGCTGCCTGCATAACAACAGGGCCACACACATATCCACCAGTTCCAATAACAACATCTGGCCTAAACTCATTTATGATTTTACCGGCTCTTCCAAATCCCTTCAATACCTTAAGAAGAGATCTAAAGGTACTCAAAGATGGTTTTTATTGAGTCCTTCAACAGGTATCAGTTTAATTTTAAATCCTTCCTTTGGAACTAATTTGCCCTCAAGTCCATTTTCACTTCCAACAAAAATTATTTCTGCTCCTTTATACTTCTCCTGTATCTTTTGGCTATAGCAACACCCGGATAAATGTGTCCTCCTGTACCCCCACCAGTTATTATTACCTTCATATTAATCAACTCCATCCTTTGTTATATATCTTGATATGTTTAACAATATTCCAAGTCCTGCCATTGTAAAAAGTAGTGACGAGCCTCCATAGCTAATTAAAGGCAGCGTAACACCCGTAACTGGCATAAAGGAAGCTACAACTAAAAAGTTAATTGAAGATTGAACTGCAATTATTGATGTAATACCGAGAGCTACAAGACTCCCATATTTATCTTTACATTTAATCGCAATTCTAATTCCTCTCCAAATTAAAACTGAAAAACAAAGAATTACAAAAAGGTAGCCAAAAATCCCAATTCTTCTCCAATAATAGCAAAAATAAAATCATTTTGTGCCTCTGGTATATAGTATTCTTTTTGCCTTGAGAGACCAAGTCCCCTACCAAACAATCCTCCTGAACCTAAAGCATAGAGAGACTGAATTGCTTGATAGCCTAAACCTAATTTATCTGCCCAAGGATTTAAAAATCCAGTTAATCTGTTCATTCTATAAGGTTTAATCATAATTGCAAAAGCTGCTAAAGCAACTCCTAATAAGAACAAAAGCACCATATGTTTTGTTTTTGCACCACCTACAAATAATAAAATAAGTGATACCGTAGCAATAATGACTGATGTACTCATATTAGGTTCAGCTATTATTAATCCAACAAAAATTCCTGTAACTAAAAGGCCAGGGAGTAGTCCCTTTAAAAAACTTTGCATTTTTTCCTGACCCTTTTTTCAATCATATTAGCCAAAAACAAAACAATAAATATCTTTGCAATCTCAGATGGCTGAATTTTAGCAAATCCAAAACCCAACCATCTTCTTGCACCCTTAACAGGTGGAAATAAAAATACCCCAAAAGCATAAGTACTACAATTACAAATCCAAAAATTAAAATGTTTTTATTTCTCCAGAATCTATAATCTATGTTAGAAGTAAATAACATAACTATTATTCCTAATATTGCCCATATGCCTTGCCTAATCAAGAAATAAAACATAGTACCATAATATCTTTCTCCCTCAGGCATACTTGCACTAAAAACCATACACACACCTATTGATAGTAAAATAAGTATATCTGCAAATAAAATAAAATCAACAGGTCCTTTCTTTTCCTTCATTTTAAACCCCTAGAAACTAATTGCTAAAAATCCAACCAAGCAAAATATAGCAGTAAAAATGCTAAACCAAGCAACAATCTTTGTTTCAGTGCCAACCTAATTGTTCGTAATGATGATGCAGCGGTGCCATCTTAAATACCCTCTTTTTGTTAACTTAAAACTTATAACCTGAATAATTACTGAAAGGGTTTCTACAACATAGATTAATCCTACTATTACTATAATAAATGGCATTTTTAACAATATTGCAAGTGCAGATATTGCACCACCTAAAGCAAGGGATCCTGTATCTCCCATAAAAACCTGTGCGGGATATGCATTATATTTTAAAAATCCTAAAAGTCCACCTGCTAATGCACCACAGAACAATGATAGATCTTGTCTTTTTAAGCCATAGGTTACAATAGCAAAGAAAACACATATAATTAAAGTTACACTTGCTGCTAAACCATCTAAACCATCAGTTAAATTAACTGCATTTGTTGTTCCAACAACTACAAAAACCATAAATGGTATATAAAAAGCTCCAAGATTTATAAATTTAGTTGTGTAGGGTATATGCACCATACTACCTATATCAGGATTATTGTAAGCATATATTGATAGTATTAATGCAAAGGTTATTTGACCTAATAGTTTCTGATAGGCTCTAAGGCCTAAATTCTGCTTTCTTATTATTTTTAAACTATCATCAAAAAGTCCTATAACTCCATATCCAACAGTTGTAATTAACGCAATCCAAAGTGCACTGTTTATTTTAGATGAAAGTGCAAGTACAGTAATAATTAAGCTTATTATAAACATCAAACCACCCATCGTTGGTGTCCCAGCCTTCTTCAAATGGCTTTTTGGTCCTTCTTCTCTAATATTTTGACCAAATTTAAATACCTTAAGAAGAGGAATTACTATTGGTCCTATTAAAAGTACAATTATAAAAGAAAGTATTGTAGCAAATATCGTTAGTTCCATTTTACAACCTCACTTCCTATGCTCTTTTAAATTGTCTGATATATATTCAAGCTCCATACCCCTTGAAGCCTTTATTAAAAGCACATCATCCTTCTTAATATTAAGCTTAATAAATTCAAGTGCCTCCTCTTTATTGTTGAAATAATAGGATTCAATGTTGTCTTTTGCTGCTTCATAGTAATGTTTAGCATATTCACCAATTGAAATTAAGATATCACACTTATCAATACAGTACCTTCCTACTTCTTTATGTAAATTAACGGCATACTCTCCAAGTTCAAACATATCTCCAAGTATTGCAATTTTTCTTCCCTCAAACTTACTTAGTACATCTAATGCAGCCTTCATTGAATCAGGATTAGCATTATAACAATCAATTATTAACTTAACACCATCTTCCAATTCAACTATATTCATTCTCATATTACCAGGGTTAAAAACTAAAATCCCATTGTATATTTCTTCATAATTTAAACCTAATAAGTCACCAATTGCTATTGCAGACAATGCGTTATATACATTATGAATACCAGGCAGATTAATTTTAAACTTTCTTTCTAAACCATCTAAAGAGCACTTAAATTCCATTCCTTGTGGACCTAAGTCTATTATATCATAGGCTTTATATTCTGCATCATTATTAATTGCAAATCTTATAACTCTATATTTATCTGTTGTTACTTTACTTAACATATCATCATCTGCATTTATTATCAATATATTATCATTTTTAAAATATGAAGTTATCTCCATTTTTGCCTTTAATATATTTTCCCTACTACCTAACTTCTCGATATGAGCTGTTCCAATATTGCTAATTACTGCAATGTTTGGATATGCTACATAGGCCGAGCTTTCTATTTCTCCAAATCTATCCATACCCATCTCTAATACTGCTACTTGATGCTTTGAATCAAGATTTAAAACCGTCATTGGTATTCCAATTTCGTTATTGAAGTTTTTTCTGTCTTTAATACATTAAGTTTTTGGGATAAAACTGAAGCTATCATTTCCTTTGTGGTTGTCTTACCACTACTTCCTGTAACCGCAACAATAGGAATACTGTATCTTAGCCTATAATATCTTGCTATTTCTTTATATGCCTTTAAAGTATCGCCTACTAAAATTTGAGGTATATCTACACTTAAATCTAATTTTGAAACTACAGCACATAAAGCACCCTTCATTTTAACATCCTTTAAAAAATCGTGTCCATCAAATTTTTCTCCTTTTAGAGCAACAAAAACATCTCCCTCTTCAATCCTTCTACTGTCTGTTTGTATTCTATTAATCCTTACCTTTTCATCACAAATATTATGTGGTTCTCCCTTTGTTGCTTTAATAACATCCTCAATTGTTATTACTTCCTTTAAAATATCCTCTACTATTTTTCTTTCATCAAATTCAATAACCTTATCCTTAAGAATTTGATATTTTTCGTGTCCTTTTCCAGCAATCACTATTACATCACCCTTCTTTGATTTTTTATTGCATATTCTATTGCTTTTCTTCTATCCTCAATTATAACATATTTACATTTAGTAGTATCAATACCAGGCAAAATATCATTTATTATATCCTGTGGTTCTTCACTTCTTGGATTATCTGATGTTATAATACAAAAATCAGAAAGCTCACCAGCAGCCTTGCCCATAAGTGGTCTTTTACCCCTATCCCTGTCGCCTCCACATCCAAATACAGTAATCAAGCGTCCCTTTGTATATTCTCTGGCTGCCCTTAATATATTCTCAATTCCGTCTGGTGTATGTGCATAATCTATTACTATTGTAGAACCTAAACTACAACTAATTTTTTCACTTCTTCCAGGTACTGATTTTAAGCCTTCAACTCCCCTTATAGCAACATCAAGGGGAATATTTAATGCTAAAGCTGCAGCAATACTTCCTAAGGCATTATATACATTAAACTTACCTGGTAAATGCAATTTTACTTTTATTGTATTTTTATCTACTAATAAATCAAATTCAGTACCATCAGAATTAATTATTAAATTTTTGCCATAACATCAGCTTTGTTATCTATGCCAAATGTTATTACTTTCTTGTCCTTATACATCTCTGCTGCTCTTTTTCCATATCCATCATCTATATTTATAACACAATATTCACTATAATTAAACAACTTCATTTTAGCATTAAAGTAATTTTCCATAGTCCTATGGAAATCCAAATGGTCCTGAGTGAGATTTGTAAATATTCCAACCTTAAAATTAATTCCATAAACCCTTTTAAGCTCAAGGGAATGGGAAGACACCTCCATAACACAGTGAGTAATGTTATTATTTTTCATCTCAAAAAAGCCTTTGTAAATCTAATGATTCAGGGGTGGTTCTTTTTGCTTCTTCTACTTTATCACCTATTATTTCATATATTGTACCTAAAAGGGCTGTTTTTTATTAAATTCATCTAATATTGATTTAATCATAAAGGTTGTAGTAGTTTTACCATTTGTACCTGTAACTCCAATTACCTCTATTGAATTTAAAGGAACACCATAAAACCTTGATGCAACTATTGCCATACATTCTCGAATATCCTTCACCTTTACAACCGTTATATTATCCTCTAATACAACATCCTTTGAAACTATTACAGCCAGTGCTCCCTTTTTACTGCTTCCTTTACAAATAGATGTCCATCAGTTTTAAAACCCTCAACACAGAAAAAAGACTCCCGCTAACAACATCACTGCTTGAATATGAAAGGTGTTTTATTTCTACATCTTCGCCCTGTAGTAAATCATAATCCAACCCATTTAACAAAGAAAAAGCTTCATAAATACACCCCTTAATTTTTAGCACAATATGGGTTACCATATTGTGCTAACTATATTAATCCTCTGGATGTTCGAGAAGTACATTTATAGTGGTATTCTTATCAACTTCTTGTCCAGGTAAAATATCCTGAGTTGCTCCAATACCTTCACCAGAAATATTTACTTTTATTCCTAACGTTTTTGCAAGTTCTATAATTTCCTTCCTTGTTAAATTTTTAAAATCTGGAACCACAATTTTTAAATCTTTATTTTGATCATAACCCATATATAAAGTAATCTTTGTATTTTGTTTTACTGAAACTCCAGGTTTAGGACTCATATCATATACAATATCTCCATTACCTTGCTTTTCAAAATCAATTTTATTTTGTTTTAAAATATTAATTGCTTCATTTAGTTTCAAACCTCTAATCTCAGGTAAAACCACCTCAGGTATTATTACCTCTGTGCTATCCGGTTCAATATTTAAATATTTAACAATATCTTCAATTATAATCTTTGCAAGAGGTGCAGCTGTACTTCCTGCATAATAATTTGATGGGTCTGGTTCATCTATAGATACTAAGATTGTAAACCTTGGATTATTTGCTGGAACTATTGCCCCAAAGGAGGAAATATATTTACCTGGTTCATAACCTGATTTAGAATTTTGTGCAGCCTTTTGGGCAGTACCAGTTTTACCACCAACGTGATATCCATCTAAATATGCCTTCTTTGCTCCACCCTTTGATACAACATCCTCAAGCAATTTTCTTAATTCCATAGCTGTATCCTTTGATATTACTTGCTTTACAACCTGCGGCTCATATTCTTTAACAACAGATGTATTTCCATTCTCATCAGTATATAATAACTTTTTACAAAGTGTGGTTGCATCATAACTCCATCATTTGCAATTGCAGATAAGGCAGTAATATACTGAATTCCTGTTACAGCAATACCTTGACCAAAGGCCTGATTTGCTAATGCCACAGATTCTTTATCTGACAGTTTTCTCAAAAGTCCCTTCTCTTCACTTGGGAAATCGATTCCTGTCTTTTGACCAAATCCAAATTGGACAAAGTACTTATAAAGCCTTTCAGCACCAAGTTTAAGCCCTACTTCCATAAAACCAACATTACAAGAATTTTGAAGAATTTCAGCAAAGGTTTGTGTTCCGTGTCCTGATGTCTTCCAACACCTTATTGTTCTTCCTCCAACCTTCTTGCCTCCTGTACATACATATCGACTGTTTTCGTTTACAATATTTTCTTCTAATGCAGCAGCTGCTGTAAAAACCTTTAATATAGAACCAGGTTCAAATATTTCTTGAACCATTCTATTTCGCCAGCTTAACTGTGCTTCCTCAACATTTTTTCCATTCATAGGATTATTAGGATCATAATCAGGTTTATTTGCCATTGCAAGAATTTCTCCAGTCTTAGGGTCCATAACAATTGCACTTATGCGTTTTGCCTTATATTCCTCAAGGCCTTGTTCTAATGCTCTCTCTACAAAAACTGAATAGATTGATCTATAGTTAAAACTATATCATTCCCATTTTTAGGAGCTTCATAAACTGGAGCTTCATAGGGTAATTCTCTATAGAATGCATCTGCTTGAATGATTAATCTCCCAGGTATACCCTTTAGCTCTTTGTTGTAATACATCTCAATACCCGATCTTCCATTTCCATCGGCATCCGTTGTACCTAAAACGTGTGCCAAAAAGTTACCATTAGGATAGTATCGTTTTGTATCTTCACTTATAATTACCCCTGGCAACTTTAGCTCTCTTATTTTATTTCCTACTTCCTTGTCTATCCTTCTTTTCAAACTGACTACAGCATAATTCATATTGAGCTTTTTTAAAACACTCTCTTTACTTAAACCAAGTAGAGGTGCTAATTTTTCTGCCATCTCTTCCTTTGTTATTTTGTTTTTCTCTACCGCTAAATTAACATTCTTAATAAAAACATCTACTCTTTCAACATTTCCACTTAAAGCCAAAGGATTGCCATTTCTATCTAAAATTTTTCCTCTTTTCGCCTCAATTATTACATCGTGCGTCCATTGTTCCTTTGCCATTCTTTGTAATTGGGGAGACCAAACAAGCTGAACCCAGGCATATCTTCCTACTATCACTGTTTGTACCACAATCATTAAAATATATACAAACACTATCCTTTTCTTCATTAACAGTGTTGTCTTTGACAATTACATCCCCCTTATATAATTTATAAACTAATGAATAAAGCCAACAAACTTTTGAAACATCTTATAGGCTGTTACCTTTTTTTCTTCAGATGAAGATAGCATCTTAACATCAACAAACTTTACTTCTTCTGCCTTAGGATTTACCATATGATATTTATTGACAGCATCATCTTCAATCTTTTTATATTGTTTTTAACCGCCAATGATACCTGAAGGTTTTCATTTTCCTTTTGCATTTGCACAACCTGGTGCTTTAAATCCCTAAGTTCAGCATTCATCTGATATATAAGTACAAACCTTGATAAAGTATATAGCGTTGCCACAAACATTAATACTATAAAACGCAACACCTTAAGCTTAGTCTTTATGTTTTTGTTAGTATTTTTTTAGGTTTTTCAACTTTTTAACCCTTTTTTCTCTTCTACTTGAACCTGATAGGCAACATTACCTGAGGTTGCATATCTATTCTTTTACTTGCCATTACCATAATTATTCACCCCCACACACCTTTAGAACCTATATTTTTGAGCTATTCTAAGTTTTGCACTTCTTGATCTTGGATTGTATTCTATTTCATCATCTGATGGTACTATTGGCTTTTTGTAATAATTTCAACATCTCCCTTCTTACCACAGACACAAACTGGGAAGCTTGGAGGACAAGTACAAGGATTTTGTCTATTTTTGAAAACATTTTTAACGATTCTATCCTCTAACGAATGAAAAGTTATTATACAAAGCCTACCTTTGCTATTTAAAACATCCAGGCAGTCGTTAATTGCCTTCTCTAAAATTTCTATCTCCTTATTAACTTCTATTCTAATTGCTTGAAATGTCCTTTTTGCTGGGTGTGGACCTTCTCTTCTTGCAGATGCTGGTATAGCAGCCTTTATAACATCAACAAGTTCATAGGTTGTTTCAATTGGTTTTACTTGTCTTTGTTTTACAATAAATTCTGCAATTCTTGAAGCCCATTTTTCTTCTCCATATTCCTTAAGTATATACACTAATTGTTCCTTAGTATATCCATTAACAACATCATAGGCTGTTATATCAACATCTCTATTCATTCTCATATCAAGCTTGGCATTATGCATATAACTAAACCCTCTCTCTGGGGTATCAAGTTGATATGAAGAAACTCCTAAATCCAAAAGAATACCATCAACGCCATCTATATTCAATTCCTTTAAAACTTCTTTAATATTTGAGAAATTACTATGTACAAACTTAACATTATTATAATTCTTAAGTCTCTCCATTGATG
The DNA here is from genome assembly GCF_028622835.1 of Caloramator sp. mosi_1. Classification (GTDB taxonomy): domain Bacteria; phylum Bacillota; class Clostridia; order Clostridiales; family Caloramatoraceae; genus Thermobrachium. Next base: position 2,504,487 of record NZ_CP117677.1, read on the forward strand.
CCTTTAATGCATCCTTATCTTGATCTATTCCAATAAGCAATCCTTTATCAAGCCTTTTTACTATTTCACTTGAATGTCCAGCACCACCTAAAGTACCATCAACATACACACCATCAGGTTTAATATTTAAACCTTCAATACATTCCTCAAGCATAATTGATATATGTTTAAATTCCATATCTGTTACCACCTCATTACTATATTCCAAGCTGTGACATCTTTTCTGCTATTTCATCGTAATCTATATTTTGTTCATTATATTCAATCCACTTTTCTTTACTCCAAATTTCAATTCTATTTGAAACCCCTATACTTACTATTTCCTTTTCTATATTTGCATATTCGATAAGATTTTGGGGAATTAACGCTCTACCCTGCTTATCAATTTCAACCTCTGATGCTCCAGAAAAGAAAAATCTAACAAAGGCACGGGCGTCCTTATTTGTTAAAGGAAGTTCCTTTAACTTATCCTCAAGTTTTTTCCACTCATCTATTGGATAAACATATAGACAGCCATCGAGCCCCTTTGTAATTATAAACTTACCACCTAAACCCTCTCTAAACTTTGCTGGAACAATCATTCTATTTTTGGCATCAAGTGCGTGATTATACTCCCTATAAACATCTTATCCTCCACTTTTATACCACTTTGCTCCACTTTCCACCACTACAAATATAATTCTATAACAAAAATTAAAATCCTGCTATAGAATTTTGATTTTTTCAAAAAATTTTTAGCCAAGGACAATTCCTTGGCTAAAAGGGTGTTTAAGATGGAAGATAAGCATTATTAGTTTTCATATAATACTCAACTATAAGCTTATCTAATTCTTGGCTCAAATATAATATTTTATCTAATTTATTAGTTGAAATCGCATTATACAACTCAATTCTTAAGTTTTCGATTTTTTCCTTAAGCATTTTTAACCCCTCCCCTTTTATTGTGGTGAAAAGTGGAGGTTCGCTTATATTTTACATCTTTTTCGAATATTTTGTCAATGTATAACTTTTTTATTCGAAAAAATTAATTCACTGTAATAAAATTCTACAATCTCTTTAAAATGTGTTCACTTTCGACTCTTTTCCCTAAACCATTAAGTGCAATGCCTATAGCACCTAAACTTGCAAACCTATCTAATTCATTTGGAAGCCTTTGTAGAGGAAGCTCATCATAATTATAGTTAATAAATTCCTCCTCCTCTAAAATTGAAATAGGCTGTGCAAAGTCTGGATTGTTGAAATTAAAAATATCCTTGTGCTGCACAATATCACCCCTTTAAATTATTGTTCTGCACAAGGACTTATATTATTCTATTTATTTTTTAATGTTTTTATAATTTTTGCTGCATCCTCCTTTGTCCAATCCTTTGATTTATCCTTTCCAGTTAGTTTTTGTAAAATCTGCAAACTGTGTCTCTGTCAGTCCCTTATCCTTTGCAAGTTTTGCTATAAAGGCCTTCTGGCTTGCTGTTGCTAAATTCAACTTAATGTTTGTATTTATAGGTTCATCCATCTCCTCTATATCCTGAGTAAACATACCAGATGTCCTGGTTGCTGTTAATATAGCATCCACAAGTGCTCTTTTTTGAAAGCTTTAACACAGTATTAGCTACTGCAAAGGGGTTTTGGTTTGAAAATTTACTTTCTTTGCTGTTGCAAGAACCTAATCCCTCAGAAACTACATTGCCAAAGCTATTTTTAAGGGTACACTTACAAACATAGTGAAATATTCCTTCTTTAAAATCCTCTACCTTATCTAAAATGTCAATTTGTACAGATAAATTAAGCAGTGAACAGAGTTTTTCTGCACCAGACTTCAATAAGCTTGGTTTTGGATATTCTGCAATCTTACCGTAATCTTCTCCATCTTTAAAATTTTCCTTTATGTAGTTTACTATTAATTGATAGGAGTTTATTTCCTTTTTATATCCTCTTCTGTTATAAAATTTAAAATCTCCTTTTCCATAAAATCACCTCATTCACTTGTGAACTACCCCCACCTATAGAGGATAGAGGTGGTGGCTTCGTGGTCAATACTCCTATCAGAGCAAGTTTACCCACGCTCAAAGGGCTGTTCCATCCCCAGTTTTACCATTTATATGGCTAATTTTAGTAGGTTCTTTGCTGCATTTACATCTCTATCGTGTTTAGCACCACAATTAGGACACTCCCACTCCCTTAATGCTAAATTCTTTACTTCTATGTTTTTATATCCACATTCACTACATATTTGACTTGATGCATAGTTTTGAGTTGCTATTATTATTTCTCTACCATACCATTTAGCCTTATATTCTAATATTCTTCTAAATTCTGCCCAACTTGCTTCACTTATTGATTTTGATAAACATCTATTTTGTTGCATATTCTTTACCTTTAAGTCCTCTAAAACTATAACTTGGTTTTCGTTTATAATTTTAGAGGATAATTTTTGAAGAAAATCTCTTCTTTGATTAGTTATTTTTTCGTGTAATTTAGCAAGTTTTTGCCTGTTTTTCTCATAATTTTTACTACCCTTTTGTTTCCTTGATAAATCTCTTTGTAGTTTCTTTATTCTTTTTCGGTTCTTCTTAGCCATTTGGGATTTTCTATTTTTGTTCCATCTGATAATATTGCAAATTCCTTTAACCCTAAATCTATTCCAATTTTTTATCTACTTTTGGTAACTCCTTTATCTCTGTTTCTACTAATATCGAAGCATAATACTTTTCTGTTGGTGTTTTAGATATTGTTACTGATTTAATAATTCCTTCAAATTGCCTATGCTGTTTTATTTTTATCTTTGTTTTTAGTTTTGGTATTTTTAAGTAACTATCTATAATATCAACTGTACCATTTTGATTATTTGTTGTATAGGATTGATATCCTTTTTCTTCTTGAATTTAGGAAAGCCTATGCTATTATCTCTAAAAAGCTCTTGTATGCCTTCTCTAAATTAAGCTGTGCATTAGCAAGAGCAAGGCTATCTACTTCTTTTAGAAAAGGATATTCTTTTTATATTGTGCAGGCGTTGTTTTTAGCATTTTTCCTGTTCTTTTATAATACTCTATCTTATCATTAAGCATTTTGTTGTATATGAACCTTACACAACCAAATACTTTTGATAAATATTCCTTTTGTTCTTTTGTTGGGTATATTCTATATTTATAGGCTTTTAGCAAAGTCACACCTCCTTCCCTTGCGTTTTTATATATTTTTTATTACTTCATTAGTTATCTACTATATTATCATCAATAACTTTTTTATATCTCATTACTAAAAAAAGATGATAATATAGCAATAACACTGAATGATCTTATTTTCTAAATCTATGTATTTATATAACCTCATTTTTTCTAATGCTTATTTTGTATCTGAACGATGAATTTGTCAACTGACATTCATCACCCACTTATAGAAGTGGGCGACTTCTGTCTCTGATTAGGTTAAAATTCATCTCATTTAATTAATGATATGAAAAATAATGTCAATATTTACTACTAAATTATATAAAAATAAAAATTAAGGGTGGTATAAAACCCCCTTCAGATTACGCATTTAATAAGAATGCCTTATATGCTCTGTATGTTTCAAATATATCAGCCTTACTTGCTATTTCCCAAGGCGCATGCATACTAAGTAGTGCAACACCGCAGTCAACAACTTCCATTCCGTACTCTGCTAAAATGTAAGCTATTGTTCCTCCACCACCTTGGTCAACCTTTCCTAACTCTGCTGTTTGCCATACTATACCATTATCATTAAATATATCTCTAACTTTACCCATAAATTCAGCATTAGCATCATTGCAGGAATATTTTCCTCTTGATCCTGTATATTTTGTTAAAACAATACCTTTTCCTAAATACGCTGCATTCTTCTTTTCAACAACGCCAGGATAATTTGGATCAACACCACAAGTTACATCTGATGATAACATAGAAGAATTAGCAAGAGCCCTTCTTAGTTTTAGCTCTGAATATTCTCCCTTAAGTTCCATTACCTCTGCTACTACATTTTCAAAGAATCTTGAATGCATTCCTGTCGCACCGTTGCTTCCTATTTCTTCCTTGTCAACAAATAATGCACATACAGTTTTTGTGGATTTTCAATTTCAAGCATAGCTGCAAGAGAAGTATATGCACAAATTCTATCATCGTGTCCGTAGGCCATAACCATACTTCTATCAAGACCTACATCCCTTGATTTACCTGCTGGAACTATTTCAAGTTCTTGCTGTAACAAAATCGTCCTCAGTCATTCCATATTTTTCATTTAATAATCTTAATATGTTTAGTTTTACTCTATCCTTTGCTTCCTTATCTTGTATTGGCATACTTCCTATAAGTACATTTAGATCTTCGCCTTCAATTCCATTTGCAAGCTTCTTTTCCATTTGATTTGCTGATAGGTGTATTAAAAGGTCACTTATGTACACAACAGGATCATTTTCATCTTCACCGATTACAACATTTACAACTTCTCCACCCTTTTAACTACAACACCGTGTATTGCAAGTGGGATTGTTACCCATTGATATTTCTTTATACCACCATAGTAGTGTGTTTCAAGCATCGCAAAGGCTTCATCTTCGTATAGTGCATTTGGTTTAAGATCTATTCTTGGTGAATCAATATGAGAACCTACTATATTTAATCCATTTTCAATTGGTTCATTTCCAACTATAAATAAAGCAACTGCCTTGTCTTTATTTACAGCATATACCTTATCACCAGCATTTAATTTCTTTCCCTGTGAAATTAATTCATTAATATCTACAAACCCTTTTTCCTTTGCTCTTCTAACAATCTCATTGCAAGCCTCACGTTCAGTCTTAGAAGCATCCATAAACTTCTTGTAGTCTTCACTAAAATCCATTACTTGTTTTAATTCTGCTTCTGTTAGCTTATCCCAAACGTATTCGTATTTTTTGTTAAGTTTTGTAGTTCCTTTGTATCCATTTTATGTACCCCTTTTGGTAAACATTCCAATATTATTCTATATTATTCTTAAAATTTTTTCAAATTTTTTTACTTATAATTTTAATATTCCCTCTTCACAAATTAAATAATCCATTTTTACATCGTGTTCATTTTTATATACGCTATCAACTAATTGAAAGTCGTAGCAAAGTCCAACCTTTACACCCTTAAAATCCGCTAAAAACCTATCATAATAACCAGCACCATAGCCTAATCTATATCCATTTTTATCAAAGGCTACACCTGGAACAAAAATCAAATCAATATCATTCTTATCTATTTTGTTAAAATCCTTTGGTTCTAAAATACCATATTCACCTACACATAATTCATCTGTTTTATACACAATGCAGGGTATCAGTTTAAGTTCACTTTTTATGGTCTTAGGATAAACTAATCTTTTACCCTGCATAAGAATGTTTTCTGCTAAAAAGAAGTATCTACTTCATTTCTAAAGGAAGAATATATCATTATTGTTTTTGAAGACAAAAAATATTCCAATGTATAATATGGTTTGTGATAATAATGCTTCTTCTATTAACTTCATCTTTAGATAGCTCATTTCTAATATCTGTATATTTTTTCCTTATTACACCCTTCATCTAATCACAACCTAATTAGTGCTTATGGCCACAGCCACAACTTCCGTGATCGTGTCCACAGGAGCATCCCTTATTCTTCATTATCGCATCATATTCATCCTTATCCACCACTTTTATGTTTTCAAGTTGTGCTCTTAAGCTTTCTTTAACAGAATCTATATAGAGTCTTCTTAAATATGCCTGTTCCTTCTTTTCCTCTTCTGTTAAACCTTCCTGTTGTGATTTTTGTAAAGTTCATTTATTCTTTGTATTTGCTCCTTTGTTATCATATAATCATCCTTTCTTTAAAACATATTTATATAACAGTGGTATTATAGACGATATTATAACAAGAAACAATGCTAATTTAAACTTTGGAGATCTAATATCCATAATAGAATTACCTAAAAGGTATATATAAAGGCCCCTGGAAGACTACCTAAAAAGGTACCTACAACAAAATCCTTAAAATTAACATCCATAAGGCCTGAAGCATAGCTTACTGCATCAAAGGGAAATATTGGAATTAACCTTAATGAAACTATGTAAAACAACCCTTCCCTTTTAATCAAACTATCAATCTCTATTTTCCTATTTTTAAATATGCTCTCTACAAAATCTCTACCAAAATATTTAGCGATTAAATATGCCAATATACCACTTAAAGTCACACCAACACACGTAAGTAGTGTGCCAATTAAATTACCAAATGTCAAGCCCGAAATTACTGCAAAAGTCCCCGCTGGAAGTAGAAAAACAGACCTTATCGTTGATAATAACAAAAAATTACAACTGAATATCCCTTGTAGGATAACAAAAATTTTTTAATGTCCTCTGGATTTTTATCATATGCAAAAGCTCTTTTCTATATAGTAAAATCAAAATTGCTATTGCAAAAATTGAAATAAAAGAAAAGACCCTTTTAAACCTCATACATTTCATCTCCATTACTCTAAATGGATTTCATACAAAGGAGTATAAATTCTCTTTCCATTGCTTTGTTCACTTTTCATTATAGTAACTCTATCAAATACAATATTGTCTATTATATAGTCCTCAAACTTTTGCTGTAAATAATCAAAATTATTTTTAAGTACAACCTCCTGTGCAATTGTAACGTGAGGAGTAAATCTATTGTCCATCTTAAATCCATAGCTTGAGGTTACTTTATCCACTTCACTGAAGATTTCCTTAATCTTATCTAAATCACCACAGCATTTTAAATATATTGTCTTTATAACATCTCCTTTTCCAAAGCAACCTAAGCCCTTTAAATATATATTTATTTTTTCTTTTCCCCTTATTTTTCTTAAAAGATCCTGATAAATAAAACCAATCTTATTTTCATCAACCTCACCTAAAAACTTTATTGTTAAATGAAAATTATCTATGTATTTAAATCTCCCTTAACACTTTCATTTCGTATTATATTTTGTAATTCTGCTATCTTTTCCTTAGTTTCTCTGTTAAATTCAAAGGTTATAAAAGTACGCATTTTACGCCCCTCCTCTAATATTATACTATTTAGTATAATACATATTCCAAAAATAGTTAAGTACATTAAAAAGTGTTGTAGTAGTTATTTTACAACTACTACAACACTTTCTTAATCTTGAACCTTTATAAGACTTGTATCAAGCTTATGAATTGCATCCACAAACCTTAAAACTCCATTTGAAGACCTCATAACTACAGAATGAGTTGTTGCATAATTTTCTTTATAAATAATTCCCTTTAATAAATCTGAATCAGTAATTGCTGTTGCTGCAAAATATACATCATCTGAAGTAATTAAATCATCCTGTGACATAATTTTTTCTACATCAACAAGTCCTGCTCTTTTACACATTTCAACTTGTCTTTCATTTTCAGGTAAAAGCTTTACTAATATTTCTCCACCTAAACATTTTAATGCAGCTGCAGCTAATACTCCCTCAGGTGCACCACCTATACCAACAAGCATATCAACACCTGTTTCTTCAAAGGCTGTAGCAAGTGCCGCTGCAATATCTCCCTCTCCAAATATTTTAACTCTTGCACCTATACTTCTTGCCTCATCAATCAAATCCTTGTGTCTTGGTCTATCCTGTATCATAACAGTTACTTCCTCAACATCCTTATTTAAAGCTTCTGCAACACATTTTATGTTATCTATTAAACCTTTGTTTAAATCAATACATCCCTTTGCTTTAGGTCCAACAGCAATCTTTTTCATATATATTTGAGGAGCTCTAAAAATCTTACCCTTTTCACTAACAGCCACCGCTGATATAGCATTAGGTCTTCCCTTTGCAACAAGTACAGAACCATCTAAAGGATCTATTGCAACATCATATTCCTTAAGCCCATCCTCCCAAGTTCCAACCTTTTCTCCTATGTACATTATTGGTTTTTATTCAAGTCGCATTCTCCTATTACAACTCTTCCCTTTATAGGCAACAGATCAAAGGCGTGTCTTACACCATCTACTGCCGCCTTCTCTATCAAATCAACATCCCCTCTACCTAAAAGGTTTGAACAGGCAAGTGCTGCTGCCTCAGTAACTCTAACAATACCCATCGCAATATCGTGATTTACCATAGCGTTACCTCCATATATAAAGTTCATCATTATTATACCATTAATATAGTATATTTTCTATATAGTATAACTTATTTTTATAATTTAATTAATATTGTATGCACATATAGTATTATATGCATACAAATAAAAAACGTTTAGGGAAAACCCTAAACGTTTTAAAATACATCTGTTGGTATCAAGGCATCAAATATACCTATCACAAGTGCACCAATTAACGCACCAGCTATACTTACATATACACCTGCCACAAAGAATTGTGTAAGGTATATGATTACTGCTGCAATTATAAAACCACTCAATCCCCTACCAAAGGGCGACGCATCAATTTTAAATACTGTACCTGCTAAATAATCAAGCAATGTAATTACAATTGATGCCAAAAATGCAGTCCAAAAACCTACTACAACAAATCCAGGTACAAGAAAACTAACCGCCAGCAGTACTACTGCATTTACAACAAATTTTAATAATGTACTTAAAATTCCAGCATTCTCATCTCGTCTAATTTCTCTTGCCATATTTAAACCTCCCTTCAAGAGTATTTTTTCACAAAAAGGGAGTTTTATGCACAAAAAGAACCCAAAAATGGGTTCATCTGGTGACCCTATGGGGATTTGAACCCCAGCTACCGCCGTGAGAGGGCGGCGTCCTAACCACTAGACCATAGGGCCATCTTCTTTACAATTTATATTTTAACATATTTTTGTAATTTGTCAATATATTCAATTTTATTTATAAACATCCACTAAAAGCCCCTTAATTTCCTCTATTTTGTCTGCAAGTTCAATAGTCTCCCTCTGTTGTTCTATAAGCTCTTTAGTTATTGCATCAATCTTTTCATTTATTATTTCAATTTTAATATGAAGCCCATAGCTGTAGGGACCAACTTCTCGTTTTAATATATAGGCATTTTTTACAACATAATTTAAATACTCCTGAACTTTTTTCTATATTCTCTTACATCCTCTACACTTCGTGTTGCTATAAGTCTTTTACCTAACCTATCTATTTCATTTAACATATTTTGAAGGTTTTTCTCTGTTTGTTCTTTGTTTGCCAAATCCAATGCTGATGAAAAGCTTGATGAAACAGTTGTTTTAGATACTTGTTTAGTTTCTCCAGAATTTGTTTTGTTTATACGATTAACTCTCATATTATCACCCCAAATAATGTTTCTACAACATTATACACCAAAGGGCTTAATAATTGAAGATATCAAAGGAAATAAGGCCTTTTTTACTTAAAATATATAAAAAGCAAATAGATATATTAAAACCACAAAAACCCCTTGAAAGAATTTAAAAGGAATTCCTAAAAATCCTTCAAGGGGCTAATCTTATCTTGACTTTTCCAAAAGCCTCTAAGACTTATTGTAAACCATTTCACTTATGCCCAAAGTTCCTTCTCTATTATTTCTTCTTCATTTTTGAATCTTTTAAAGTTATCTCTAAATCTTTCTTCTAATTCCTTGGCATATTTAAAGTATTCTTCTTTATCCCTCCAAGTATTTATAGGATTTAAAATTTCTTCAGGTATACCATCTATATAAGTTGGCATATTAAGTTTAAATATTGGATGAGTAACATACTCTATATTATCAAGCTCTCCATTTATAGCTGCCTCAACCATCCTTCTTGTATATTTTAAATTGATTCTATTACCCACTCCATAGGGGCCGCCAATCCATCCAGTATTCACTAAAAATACCCTAACATCATACTTTTCAATTTTTTCTCCCAACATCTTTGCATATTTTAATGGAGATAGTGGCATAAAAGGCTCTCCAAAACACGCCGAGAAGGTAGCCTTAGGTTCTTTTATGCCTCTTTCTGTTCCTGCTAACTTGCTTGTATATCCTGACATAAAGTGGTACATTGCCTGCTCCTTTGTAAGTTTAGAAATCGGAGGAAGAACACCAAAGGCATCGGCTGTTAAAAATACTATTGTCCTTGGATGTCCACCCTTACCTATCTTTAACGCATTATCTATGTATTCTATTGGATAACCTGCTCTTGTGTTTTCTGTTAAGGTTGAATCATTGTAATCTGGAATTCTATTATCCTTTAAAACAACATTCTCAAGTACAGTTCCAAACCTTATTGCATTATAAATTTGTGGTTCCTTCTCTTTGTCAAGTCCTATACATTTTGCATAGCAGCCACCCTCAAAATTAAATACACCCTCTGTAGACCAACCGTGTTCATCGTCACCGATTAAAAACCTATTTCCATCTGCAGATAGTGTTGTTTTACCTGTACCGGAAAGTCCAAAAATAGTGCAACATCTCCGTCCTTACCAACATTCGCAGAACAATGCATAGGTAAAACATCCCTTAAAGGTAAAAGATAGTTCATAACAGAAAAGACTGACTTTTTAATCTCCCCACAATACATTGTCCCACCAATAATTACAACCTTTTTTCAAAGTTTATAATAACAAAAGCTTCAGAATTAGTTCCATCCACTTCAGGTATTGCTTTAAAGTAAGGAGCTGCAATTACAGTAAAATCTGGTTGGAAATTCTTTAAATCATCCCTTCTAATAAATAGCTGGTGAACAAACAGATTTTGAACAGCCATTTCATTAATAAACCTGACCCTTATTCCAAATCTTTCATCAGCCCCTGCATAACCATCAAAAACATATATATCTCTATTTTCTAAGTACGCCATTAATCTTCCATATATTCTGTTAAATACATCAACTGAAATAGGTTTATTAACATTGCCCCAATAAATTAAATCGTGAACATCTTCTGTATTAACGATAAAACGGTCTTCAGGAGACCTTCCTGTGTATACTCCTGTAGTTATCGCTATTGCTCCTGTATCAGAAAGAACTCCTTCATTTTTGATACAGAATGTTCAACCAAGTCACTAACTGAAAGATTGTAATAAACATTTTTAGGATTAATAATACCTATTTTCTTTAAATAACTTTGTAACTCCATATTCCTGCCCCTAAAAAATTATTCATTTTTATTGTACGCCTTTGCAGTAAAAATTGCAATATGGAGTTTGTAAATATTTTTTCTTTCAATATATAACATATTAGCCATTTATAATATATCACATTTCTATTATTTTCGACATTTTGCATATCATTTATAGTTATTTATTTAACATATTTCTTTCAACTTCATCCATTGCTAAGTTTGCAAGTTCATCACACCTGTTATTATAAAAATCATCACTATGTCCCTTAACCTTAATAAATTCCACTTGATGAATCTTAGTAAGTTCAATAAGCTTCTCCCACAATTCTCTATTTTTAACAGGCTCCTTATTGCTGTTTTTCCAACCATTCTTTTGCCATTTTTCTATCCATCCTTGATTGAAGGCGTTTACAACATATGCAGAATCACTATGAAGTTTAACCCTACAGGGCTCCTTTAACATACTTAGTGCATCTATAACAGCTGTAAGCTCCATAATATTATTTGTTGTACTTTCAAATCCCTTTTTACTTCCTTTATCTTATCTTTATATATCAAAACACATCCATAACCGCCAACAGCCTGTTCATTTCCATTTCCTCTGCATCCACCATCTGTATATATTGTTACTTCCTTCATTTTAAAACCTCCATTCCTCAAATTAACAAGGTAATTCTCTACCATTTTATTTTACAAGATTAAAAATTGTGTGTATATTTATGTTATGTAAACTTATTTGAGAGGGGGATATAATGAATAAGCTCAAAAAAAGAATATCATAATTCCTATAATTTTAGTATTGTTTTTAATAATAATAGCTTTTTATCATCTAAAAATACCAAGCCACAAACACAAATGATGTATAAGGACTTTATAAAAGAAGTACAAAGGGAAATGTTGCTGAAGTTTATATTACAAACAAAGAAACTATGCAATTTAAATTAAAGGATGGTACAGTTTTAACAACTGAAAACCCAAGAACATTGACTTTAAAAGAAAATTTATTAATAAACGGAGTTAAGGTTTATGAAAAAAGCATAAACTCAAGCTTAGAAACAATAATACTTGCAACAATTGTAGTCTCTTTAATTTCTGCTTTTCTTTATTTAACAACAAAAATTCAAAAAGTAAAGGGGAGCCTTTAGGCTATCCAAAATTGAAACAGAAGCTGTAACCGACACAGGAATTACCTTTGATAATATTGCAGGTAATGAAGAAGCAAAGGAAAGTATAAAAGAATTAGTTGATTTTATTAAAACTCCAGAAAAATATGCAAAGTTTAATGCAAGAATGCCTCGCGGTGTTATATTATATGGCCCTCCTGGAACAGGTAAAACTTTAATTGCTAAAGCCCTTGCCCAAGAAGCAAATGTTCCCTTCTTTGCTGTAAACGGTTCAGACTTTGTTCAGATATATGTAGGTGTTGGAGCAGGTAGAATAAGAGACCTTTTCAAAAAGCAAAGGAAAAGGGCAAGGCAGTAATCTTTATAGATGAAATTGATGCAATAGGTAAAAACGTTCAATGAGGGCAGATAGCGGTTCCGACGAAAGGGATCAAACATTAAATGCACTGCTTTCTGAAATGTCTGGTTTTAACAGCAGTGATGGTATTGTTGTTATTGCTGCAACAAATAGGCTTGATACATTAGACGAAGCTCTTTTAAGGCCTGGAAGATTTGATAGACATATTGAAATAAACCTTCCAGATGTAAAAGATAGAGAAAAATATTAAGCCTTTATCTTAAGGACAAGCCGCTTGCTGAAGACGTAGACATCAGTAAAATTGCAAAGACTACAGTTTATTTTTCAGGTGCAAAGCTTGAAAATTTAGTTAATGAGGCAGCCATAATTGCAGCAAAGGAAAACTCACCAAATATAACTATGGAACACCTTGACAGAGCATTATCTATTGTAATCGCTGGTGCTGAAAAGAAAAACAAAGATGCTATTCCAGAAATTGATAAAAAATTACAGCGTACCACGAAGCTGGACACGCTCTAATTTCAAAGATTACAGGAAATTCAAGTGTAAGAAAAATAACCATCATTCCAAGCACAAAGGGTGCAGGTGGCTATACACTAACTGTACCAAAGGATACAAACTATCAAACTAAAAAATGCTCCTTGACACTGTAAAAATATATCTTGCTGGAAGAGCTGCAGAGGAAATAATTTTTGGTAAAGATAATATTACAACAGGTGCATCAAACGACATAAAAAGGTTACAGAAATTATAATCAGTATGATTAAAGACTTTGGAATGTTTGAAACATCAGGCCTTTTAAGCTACTCTGTAATTCAAGAAAATTCATATATTGATATGAAACAAATAGTAGATACAGCAAATGATATTGTTAAAAAGCTATACAATGAAGTTTTAGATATGATAAACGAAAATATAGAAAAACTTCATAGATTGGCAGCAGAATTATTAGAAAAAGAAACTATTTATGAAGAAGAGATTGATTCTATATTACAATAAACTTCTTGATAATTGTTATAAATATGCCTCTTAAAAGCTTTTTTAAGAGGCATCAGATTATTGACAAACATAAGAAATGCTCTGTTTATTAAACTGCCCCTTGAAAGGAGTTCAAATTGGCATATTTCATAAGCTTTAACAAGTGTTGCTTTTCGATTTTGAAAAAGTCCGTAATTCGGCACACGATGTGCCGAGCTGAGCGGCCCTCAAGGACGAGGGCATCGCGAGGGTAGGACTTTTCAAACAAAGAAAAGCTTACACTTGGTTATCGAAATGAAGGAATGCCAAAGAAATCCTTCAAGGGGCCAGCATATTATAACTTATTCAACTATCTGCCCTTAAAAACTTTTTAATAGTCATTCTTCTAATCAAATATAGAAATAAATCATACCTCTATCATATTTTAAAAACCCTTTTCCATCTGAAATAGAATTAGATTCAACAAGTCTATATTTTTTATTTAGTTCAGCCTTTATATAGTTTTTATTTAAAAGCTGCCCAATAAAATAGATTTTAAAATTATCATCCCTTTTGACAGCTATAGAAAATACATCTTTACTATTCCACTTTCTTAATTGATCAACTATATGTATTAAATCATCTAAAACTTCAAAACCTGCATCTAATTCAAACAAAACAGATTCTTTATTAGTTATATCCTCCTCTATTTTAGGATATGAATATTCATCTAAACACTTTAAAACATACTCAATTCTTTCAATTACCTTTTGGTCAATAGGCATAGCCGAAGAATAAAATTTTTGTAAAGTTCCAGCCAATTCTACAACAAAATGAACATTTACAATTTTATTAGTAAATAAATATTTTAGAGCAAGTACGTTCATTGCATCATTTAAACTAAAATTAAATTCAAAACTATCTAATCCATCTACTATAAGTTCAATTACTGGGCCTTCTAAATCTAATTTTACATCCAATGACTTTTTATAATAAAGTATTTCCTTTATATCAACTATTTTATTAAGCTTTATTATAAAATTAACATCATTGTTTTCATCAACGTATATAGTACTTCTCTTGTTTTTAACAGCTTATATATTAATTCATAGTTTCTAAAGCTAAGCTGCTGCATATACCCTTTTTATCTATAGGTTTATTGTTTGCTGTGTATTGTACTCTATTTATTCTTTGAAGTATATCCATCTAATTCCCTCCCAATTATTTGCTATTTATATTTTACTAAATTCTACACAATTTTTCACCAAAAATAATTTAATCTTGTATTCGGCAAGTAATGCCGAAAGACATTGGAATTAAAGGATTTTTGTTCAAAAATTAAAAGAAATCATCCCTTTTAAGTGTTAAAATATAATTGCAAAACTAAAACACAAAAGGGTGATTTCTATGGATAGTTTACAACAAAATCAAAAAAATTTAAAGAAGAAAATTAGATTTTTGAACATGAAAGCAAAATTTAATGATACCAAAGTTACTTCTGTAGCAACTTTTTCTTATGTGGAATCCTTTAAACAAATAATAGGATTACCAACTATTTTAGAAAAAGGCGTAACCTATAAGAAGGCCGCTAATTCTACTTTTAATACTGCAGAAATTATAGAATACATGATTGATGCAAATATTCTTGGTTTCTCAAGATTTATGCACATTGAAACATTAAGAAATGATGAAGGATATAAAAAGTTTAAAGGTGTAGATAAATTACCCAGTGAAAAAGTATGTAGAGATCTCTTAAA
This sequence comes from Caloramator sp. mosi_1, assembly GCF_028622835.1. GTDB lineage: Bacteria > Bacillota > Clostridia > Clostridiales > Caloramatoraceae > Thermobrachium. The sequence continues at coordinate 2,519,742 of NZ_CP117677.1, forward strand.
AGCTTTACCAACAGAAACTTTAGAAGAATTAAGAACTATAAATAAAAAATACTTGACTTAAAGTCTTCAACTGAAGATGTACGCGAGGTTTGTATTAATATTGATGATACTGTTATAACTATCTTTGGTAATCAAGAAAAATCAGGAATAGGATATAATCCAAGGTACAATGGAAGACCATCATTTAAAGAAAAAGTTGGGTTTATTTCAGGAACTGATGAATTACTTAACATTACTCTTGAAAATGGTAGACACCATAGTAATTATAAATTTTTAGATTTCTTTAAGAGTTGTGTAAACCAGCTTCCTTCAAGATATATTCTTAAAAGAGTTAGACTTGATAGAGGTTTTTTGATGAAGAAAACTTTTTATATTTTGAAGATAATGGAATAGAATATGTTGTTAAATGTAAAATGTATTCTACTGTTAAAATGATAATAGATTTTATAAATAATAATCCAAAGGATTATATATGGCACGATATAAGTTCTACTTTATCTGTTACAGAAATTACAGTTCCATTGCCTAAATGGCAAAGAGCAAGAAGATTTGTGATTATAAGAGAAAAAATTATTCCAAAAATATGAATCAGTTAATGTTCGAAGAATGTAAATATAAATATCAAGCAATAGTAACAAATATAAATTATTTAACACCTGAAGAAATATTTCAAGATTATAATCAACGATGTGATGTTGAAAATAATATAGATGAAATAAAAGAAGGCTATGCCTTTAGCGAAAATAGTTTAGTAAATCATAAATGCAATGAATTGTACCTTTTAATAAAAATGATAGCATATAACATTCATAACTGGTTTAAACAAGCAATCATGCCTAAGGAAGTACAACATCATGAAATTAGTACATTAAGAAGAATATTTTATAGAGTTTGTGGTAATGTTTGCGGCAGCAAATATTATAGATATTTAAGTTTTTCAAATAATTGCTTATTAGAAAAAATCATTACTCATATTCAAAAACAAATACATATTTTTAGTAGAAAAATGATAACAGTTTATACTTAATAGTAAAATAAAAACAATAAATTCCCTTAAAAATCCAAATGTTATTTGGGTTTATTAAGTATACTCAAAAAAGACCTAACGGTATAAAATATCATAATAAATGTAAATTTATTCATAAAGAAAACAAAAATGGCAAGTAGAAACTTTTTTAAAATTTACTTGCCGAATTCAAGTTAATTATTAAATTTTCGTATTATTACTAAAGTTTATGCCTTTGCTGTCGAAATATTAAAAAATGAGTCGAGAGGTGTATGATATGAAAAAAGCTAAAAAACTAAGTTTCAAACTTATCCCTATCATTTTACTTATGGCTATACTGCCAATAATAATAACCTCCTCCTTTACAATATTAAAGTTTGGTAATGTAATTGAAGGAAAAGTAAATGAATTAACTGCACAAATTGCAAATGAAAAGGCCGCCTATGTTGACCAGTTTATTGAAAAATACGAAAAACAAATAGAAACTATAATTAAAAATCCAGCTACTTTAAATCTAAATACTGAAAGCTTAAATGCTGTACTACAATCACTACAACAATCAGACACAACAGTTCTCTATTCCTATATGGGAACAGAGGACAAACAAATGTTTATCTACCCAAAGGTAGAATTCCCAGCAGGGTACGACCCAACTACAAGACCTTGGTACAAAGAGGCTGAAGCAAATTTTGGAAAAATAATAATTACAGAACCCTACAAAGATGCAGCCAGTGGACAGCTTGTTGTTACTGTCGCAAAGGCAATTAAACTAAACAACGGAAAAACAGCAGTAGTTGCAGAGGATATTAATATGACATCCCTTGCAGAGGTTGTGTCAAAAACAAAGGTTGGAGAAAAGGGATATGCAGCAATTATTCTTCAAAATGGTTCAGTATTAGTTCACCCAGACAGTTCCCTTATTGGATTAAACCTTGCTGAAAAATACGATTGGGGTAAAAGGTTAATTGAACAAAAAAGGGAAATATAAAGTATAATTTTAATGGACTTGATAAAATAATGGGTATTGCAAACTCACAAAAACTGGATGGATTCTTGTTGCAACTCTATCACAGGATGAATATGAAAAGGCCTACAAAAGCACATTAATGACAACAATAATTCTAATAGCATTAATTATTGTAGCAGCAACAGTTATAGGTGTACTAATTGTAAAATATATTACAAATCCAATAAACAGTCTGGTACAAAATATAAAATCAATATCTGATGGCAACTTAACTATTGATATTAAAAAAGATAGAGACGATGAAATAGGAATTATTCAAGATAGTCTTATACAGCTTGTAAAAAATCAAAGACAAATAGTTTCTGAAATAACGGCAACAAGTTCACAGCTTCTTGGTGCTTCAAAGGATATTAATGTTTCTACAGATAGCAGTGTGAAGGCAATTAATGCCATAACTAAATCTATGGAGAACATAGCTTCAACAACTCAAACAAACGCTGCAAGCATTGAAGAGGCAAATGCAGGCATAGAAGAGATAGCATCAAATGCACAGCTTGTTGCAGAATCAGTATCAAAGGTTAAAGACAATAGTGAAGAGGCAGTTTCTGCTACAAACAACAGCTATCAAACAGTAGAAAATACAGCTTATGCAATGGAAAAAATAAAGCATTCAGCAACTGAAGTTATGGATGTTGTAACAGAGCTTTACGAAGCATCTAAACAAATAGATATAATAGTAAAAACAATAACAGATATAGCATCTCAGACAAACCTTCTTGCACTTAATGCTGCAATAGAAGCTGCTCGTGCAGGTGAAGCTGGACGCGGCTTTGCTGTTGTTGCTGATGAAGTTAGAAAGCTTGCAGAAGGAAGTAGTAATGCAGCTAAAAATATTGGTAAACTGATAGAAAATATACAGATTAAGGTTGAAGCTGCTGTTTCAACAACAAAAACTGAAATAGAACTTGTTGAAGAGGGAAGCAAAGCTGCAGAGGAGCTTAAGACTGCACTATCTATTATACAAAAACAAATAAATACTCTAAACAACCACATAGAAGAAGTTGCAGCAGCTGCTGAAGAACAATCTGCATCCGCACAGCAAATGTCGGCAGTTATAAATACAATAAGCCAATCTATAGAAGAAACAGTAAAGACAACAGATGATGTTGCTGCAACATCACTATCACAATCCGAAGCTATTAATATTGTACACGGATATGCACAAGAGTTAGAAAAAATAGCAAATAAACTCAAGGAACAGGTAAATATATTTAGAATATAATATAAAGGCCAATAAACTAAAGATTCTTTAGTTTATTGGCCTAACTACTGTCATAAGTTTTATTCCCTCAATTAGTTCATCTAAATTATCTATTTCTAAGGGAATAGTCTTTTTTAAACTTTTAAAAATACTAAGTGCTCTAAAATACTCATTCATATAGTAGTAAGAGAGACCTAAATTATAGTATAGTGATATATAGGAATCTACTTCAAAATCCCCCAAGGACGTCTTTTCATAAACATCTATTGCAAAATTTAGCATATCACGTGCCTTTTCAATATCTCCCATTTTGATATATACACACCCTAAAACATTATAGGCCTCAGGTACAAAGGATAAAACTCGAATTATACTCTTTGCAATATCAAAGGCCTGTTCAAAGTTTCCCTTATCGTAGTAATCCCAGCACTCATCTAAGAGCTTTTCATACTGTTCAAGTAAGTCCCTTGATAGATATTTAAACATTTTTCTTCCAAAATCATTTGGTATAAAGAAGTCCTTTTCATAGCTACCTAAATTTAAAGCTTCAAATATCTCCTCAGCTACCCTTTTGAAGGCTAAACTTGAATTAAGTTTAGATATAGAACCAAAAAGGAAATCCTATAAATACCACTATCCCTTAAAATAAAGGTTTCATCTATTAGTCTTTTTGAAGTTTGTGATAGTAGTGCAAATACAAACATTCTTGAATCTAAAGATAAATATATGTCCCTTGATTTTAAATATATATTCCAGTCAGCATTTATAAGTAGAAATCTTATTATTTCTGCAGATAAATAATACCTATCTATATGTCTTATAAGCAATTCCCTTGAAGTTAAATTAAAATCTTCAAAACCACTGAATATACCCTCAGCCTTTAAAAAATCAATCAAAAGTCTTATATACGCAGAACTTCTTTTAAAATGTTTTGCAATTAAGTCTATAATTAACTTTTCATTATTTATTATATTTTTATTTTTAGATATCTCATCCAAAACATCTAAGAGTAAAATCAAATCATCTATTACTTTATTTGCAATATAATTATTGCTCTTTAAAAAATTGTATAAATCATCCCTCTTAGCTGCTACATCTATTACCTGTACTTTATTTAACATTTATCTCCTCCATCTATTTCTTTTTAATTTACAAACAAAAATCCCTCAAGTTCTTTAGAAGGCAACACCCTGATTGCCTTTTTATACTTTTATCATACATATCAGTAAATGCCTCTACAACACCATTTATATTAAGATCAATATCAAGGATTTCAATATCAAGATTATTTAATGCCCACTCTAATACTTCTTCATTCTCTTTTCTGTTTAACGTACAGGTTGAATATACCATTATTCCGCCTTTTTTTAATGCTTTGTAAGCACTAAGCATAAGTTTCTTTTGAAGATTTGATAGCCTGTTTACCTCCTTTGGAGACCAAAACCTATATGTCTTTACATCCTTTATGTTAAATCTTCCTTCACCGCTGCAGGGTGAATCTAAAAGAACCTTATCAAACTCCTCAGGATACTTATCTCCAAGCTGTTCTCCTCTCCCATTAACAACCTCAACTATACTTGCACCTTGAAGCTCTACATTATATTTTAACCTTTCACATCTAATCTTATCAAGTTCATTTGCTAAAATATATCCTTCATTATTCATCATAGCAGCCATCTGTGTCGTTTTACTTCCTGGTGCTGCAGTCATATCTAATACCTTCTCACCATTTTTAGGATCTAATACAAGCGGCGGTATCATACTTGGAAGGCTCTGAATGTAAATATACCCTTCTTTATATATATCAAGCTTTTCCAAGTCCTTCTCATCTGCATTTTTATTATTAGTGCATCCTTATACCACTGAACTCTGTCAAATTTTATATTTATCCTTTTAAAATATTCCATTAAACTATTTATATCATACTTAAGTGTATTTACTCTAAGGGTTGTATATCTATCCCCCATAAAGGAATAAAGCATTTTATCTGCTGTCCCTACTGAAAATTCTTCATATATATAATTTATAAATTCCTCTGGAAGCCTTCTTTTACATCTGAAATAGAAGCCAATAAAATCACCATCCTAAATATTAAATTTATTATACTTGTACTAATCTACTTAAAGTAATAAAATTATATTAGCGTAAAGATTTTACTACATTTTGTTGAAAGGAGCAAGGTAAATGTCCTTAACATTTGATTGGAAAGAAGATAGAAACCTATCTTTATTAGTTGATTTTTATGAGTTAACAATGGCAAACGGATATTTCAAAAATGGTGTTGGTGAAAAAATAGCCTATTTTGATATGTATTTTAGAAGAGTTCCAGATAATGGAGGATACTGTATTGTAGCAGGTTTACAACAACTTATAGAATATCTTAAAAATCTAAAGTTCAGTGAAGACGATATTGAGTATTTAAAGAGTAAAAATATATTCAACGATGATTTTATAAACTATCTTAAAAACTTTAAATTTAGCTGCGATGTATATGCTATAAAAGAAGGTACACCTGTTTTCCCAAATGAACCTTTACTTGTAGTAAGAGGGCCTATTATTCAGGCACAATTTATTGAAACAATGGTTCTTTTAACTATAAACCATCAAACCCTTATTGCTACAAAGGCAAATAGAATTGTTAGAGCTGCAGAAGGAAAAACAGTTTTAGAATTTGGTTCAAGAAGAGCCCAAGGATACGATGGTGCTATATTTGGTGCCAGAGCTGCCTATATTGGGGGATGTAATGCCACCGCCTGCACAATAGCAGAAAAACAATTTGGTATACCTGCAGTTGGAACAATGGCCCATAGCTGGGTTCAACTTTTTGATTCGGAGCTTGAAGCCTTTAGAGCCTGGGCAAGAACATATCCTGAAAACTGTCTATTATTAGTTGACACCTACAACGTATTAAAATCTGGGGTACCAAATGCAATAAAGGTATTTAATGAAGAATTGCTTCCTCGTGGTATAAGACCAAAGGGAATAAGAATAGACAGCGGTGATATAAAATATCTAACTGAGAAGGCAAGAAAAATGCTTGATGAGGCAGGCTATCCAGATTGTCAAATTATTGTTTCAAATTCACTTGATGAATACATTATAAGGGATGTTCTAAGACAGGGAGCAAAAATAGATGGATTTGGAGTTGGTGAAAGACTAATAACTGCAAAATCCGAACCAGTATTTGGTGGAGTCTATAAACTTGTTGCAGTAGAGGATAATGGAAAAATTATTCCTAAAATTAAGATAAGTGAAAACGAAGAAAAAATAACAAACCCTGGCTTTAAGCAAATTTATAGACTGTTTGATAAAGAAACAAATAAAGCAATAGCAGACCTAATAACCTTCCAGGATGAAATAATAGACCAAAATAAACCACTTGAAATATTTGATCCTATTTTTACTTGGAAGCGTAAAACAGTAACCAATTTTTACGCAAGACCCCTTCTTGAAAAGATTTTCGACAAGGGGAGCTTGTATATAATTCACCTACAGTAAAAGAAATAAGAAGCTATGCCCAAAGCGAACTAAATACACTTTGGGATGAAGTGTTAAGATTTGAAAATCCTCATAGATATTACGTAGACCTTTCAACTAAGGTATGGGGATTAAAGCAAAGACTTCTAAATGAGTATACAAAAATTATAAGTAATTTTGTAAAGCCCCAAGATGGATTTTAAATAACTCCACCTTAGGGCTTTTAATATTAAATATTTTTTTATTCATCTATAGAAAATTCGCTTCCATAGGCTATTTTAGAAAAGGCCTTTTCTGCATCAATAAGCTTTACCCCTTAACGTCTATATTATCTAAATTGCCCTGTCCTACTCCGTCCTTAATCAGTCTAAAAAGATAGTTAACAGCCTGAGGTCTAAATCCAAGAAGCCTTGCACAAATTGTATCTACTGCTACAGCATCTAAGCCTGCAATAAGCATATCTGTATGTACTGCAACACCCTTTGACGGTCCTGTTCCAATCATAGCAGGGCTTAAACTTACAATTGCCAAGTCAATAGGTATCGCCTTTGCCATAGCATAAATAAAACCGTGCAAATCTTCGTGAATACCAAGTGATTTTTTAGGATACCCGTGTATCTCTGCAGGCGGCAGTGACAGTGCCATATTTTTTATAGATGCCGACATAGTTGCCTCTTCGTGAATCTTAAGCTGTGTAAAGGAAATAATAACATCCGATTCCTTTATTATTTTATTTATCTTTGTGCTCTTTACAATATTGTGCTCAAGCTCTAAATCAAAGTATTCTCCAAAATTAAGGTCAATAAACTCTACCTGTTCTTGATTTATTATAGAATCATATCCATTAGACTTTAAAACATCAAGGGTGTTTGCTCCACCTGCCCCTCCAGCAACTACAAGTCGTTTTGGATTTTTGATTTTAGATATCTTATAAGCTCTCTCAATGTTTCTCCTCCAACAACTACACCTTTATTAGGAGGATTGATATTTACAAGATTAGCAATAATTGTTACAGTAGTCGTATTATCGACTAAGCTCTGTATAGGAAGATACCCAAGTGCCTGCGTCAATGCTGCCTTTTCATCTGGATTCTTGCCAATCCCAATTATATTGCTCTCCAATCTCTTTTTCCTAATCATTTATATCACCCCTTTTATTTTTACCAAATACAGTAATTTTATTATAAAAATTAAAAAGGCAGTAATATTACTGCCCTTTACACATCCATCACCTTTAATTCTGGTGAAATTATCAAATTTGCCTCGGTTGCTGCAATAACCTCTTCAACTGTTGTATCAGGTGCGATTTCCTTCAAAACAAGTCCCTGCTCTGTAACCTCAATTACACCCATCTCTGTAACTATAAGATTAACTTCTTTTGCTGCTGTTAAAGGTAGTGTACACTTCTTTAAAATCTTTGGTGCACCCTTTGCAGTATGTTCCATTGCTATTATAACCCTTTTAGCTCCAACTACTAAATCCATAGCTCCACCCATTCCTGGCACCATCTTACCTGGAATCATCCAATTTGCAAGATTTCCCTCTTCATCAACCTGAAGTGCTCCAAGAACAGTTGCATCTACGTGTCCACCTCTAATTATTGCAAAGGACATAGCACTATCAAAGCAGGCACCGCCTTTCTTTATAGTTACAAACTTTCCGCCAGCATTTACTAAGTCCTTATCCTCTTTACCCTCCTCTGGTGCAGGGCCAAGCCCTATAAACCCATTTTCAGACTGCAAAATAACCTCTACATCCTTATCTATGTAATTTGCAACCTCTGTAGGAAGCCCAATGCCTAAATTAACTACATCTCCATCCTTAAATTCCTTAGCAATCCTCTTTGCTATAATCTCTCTAACTTTATCCTTATCTATCATTTTTCTCCCCCTTAACGATATAATCAACTAATATATGGGGAGTTGCTACATTTTCAGGTTCTATTTCCCCAACTTCAACAAGTTCCTCGGCCTCAACTATTACAATATCCGCTGCCATTGCCATTATAGGATTGAAATTTCTTGTTGTTTTTGAGTACCATATATTCCCTTTTTATCAACCTTACTTCCCTTTAATACAGCTATATCTGCCTTTAGTGGTTTTTCTAATATATACTTTTTACCATCAATTTCAAGTATTGTCTTACCATTTTCAACAATTGTACCAATTCCAGTTGGAGTTAATACGCCTCCAAGACCTGCACCGTAGGCCCTAATTCGCTCTGCCAAAGTACCCTGTGGTACAAGCTCTACCTCCAACTCTCCAGCATTCATTTGTCTTCCTGTTTCTGGATTTGTTCCTATGTGGGATACTATTGCCCTTTTAACCTGTTTATTTGCAACAAGCTTACCAACTCCCTTATCTACAAAGGCGGTATCGTTGCAAATAATGGTTAAATCTCTAACTCCCTTTTGACTATTGCATCTACTATACTCTCTGCTGTTCCGACTCCTAAAAATCCACCAAACATAATAGTTTGGCCATCGTTAATAAACTCCATTATCTCTTCAATACTTTTTATCTTGTTCATAATCCACCTCCATAACCCCCATTCTAATTATATAATATAAAAAATAGCAGCATTAACAATTTATATTATTTTTAAATTTTCATAATATTTTGTTATTTCTCGATTTTGCTTATCTATTCTCCCATTATTTAACTCTGTTTAAGTTGCTAAGTCTATCTTCATATATTTCTACTTCTTCCTTAAGCTTTAGCTTTCTTGCCACCAATACCAAGTGATAAAGTATGGTTTTTACTGCACCACCTCTTTTAGATGAAGTTTCATAGGCATTTTTAAGACAATATAAGCCTCTTCATATCTTTTATTGAATATAAGTAGCTGTGCTAAATAATCCCAAACAATATTGTTTCCTCCATAAATCATCAAAAACTCTAATATCTTCTTTTCTGCTCTATCATAATTTTTATCCCTTATCGAAATGTTTATGTTTTCTATCCTACTCTTCATCTGATAAACCATATCCTTATACAAATAATTTAGCACCTTTTTACCAAGCTCTGTAGCATTGTACATAAGGCATCCATTATATGCTTTTATTTCAATAAGCCCCATATTAACAAAGGATAAATCTAATACACACCCACCCTTTGTCATAGCTTCAATGCTGGCAAGCCTAAATCTTTCGCTGGCAATTTCTATTAAACTATTTTTCTCATCTATTCTAATCATTTCATTTACATTTATTTTAACCTGATCATTTTTATTAAAGATACTAATCAATATGTCTCTAATTTTTATGATGTCAAAGTTTAAATTGTCTACGATATTTGCCCAGTTTGTCCTAAATAGCATTAAATACAAAATTCCAGCATATCTTTCATCTATATCTAATCTTGATAATGCTCTACCCTTTTTGTAACTTCAATAACATTTTTATCATAAATGATTAAGTTGTTTTGAATTAAAAACTTTATGAAGACCTCTGTCTCTTCATTTTTTCATAACTCTCAAGTGGAATATCGTTTAATATCTTCTCTAACAAAATCATTGTTTTAAAATCATAGTTGTTTACATATTCGCAATTATTTATTACAAACTTACTAAAATTGTTTGTTGTAATTTCCTTTATAAAGTCCTTTGTATCATCCCTTTTACCCATCAATCTGTCATATTTTTCTAAATAGTATTCAGTATTATTAAACATTCTTTTATAGTGAGCTATCTTTCCACCCTTTATAAACTTATTAATCTTTAAAAATTCAGTAAGCTCCAGCATTGCATTAAGCATTTTGGGTATGCCGTCTCTTCCTCCAAGTTCACTATTGATTACACTTATCATATCTGTAAATTCTTCAAAGGTAAAAGAATCAATGGTTTCTAAAGTTTCATTGAAATAAACTAAAACTCTGTTTATTAAAAGCTTTACAACAAGTAGATTAAAGTTAATGGTTTCTTCATCTAAATTTTTTTCTCTCATATATTTTTCAAAGGCAATGAGCTTTTCCTTGTCGGTCACTTTTTTCACCACCCTAAACATTTTTATTTACATTATTTCCAAAATAATTGTAAATAATACTATAAAAGCAGATATTTAGGCTTGATTTATAACAAAAATTAACTAAAATTAATTGTTAAATGTTTAAAAACGTTATATAATAAATTCATAAACCAAATTCGGAGGTATGTTATGGAAAAGATAGCTCTAATCACTGACAGCTCTTGCGATTTACCTAAAGAAATAATAATAAAAAATAACATTGAGGTTATTCCTCTTAATGTTATATATTCAAACCGCGAGTATAAGGACGGGGTTGATATTACACCTGAAGAAGTTGCTAAAAATCTTGAAGTTGAGATTCCAAAGACATCTATGCCATCACCAAGTGATGTTTTAAATAAAATAGAATACCTAAAAAGTGAAGGCTATACTCATTGTATTATTATCACATTATCATCTGGGCTTAGCGGAACCTACAATATGATTAAGATGATCACAAGTGAAATTAGCGATATGGTAATTGAAGTTTTCGACTCAAAGATACTTTCCTTAGGACTTGGATTTGTTGTTCTACAAACTGCAAAGATGATACAGCAAAAATTATCCTTCAATGAGATTACAAATAAATTAAGCTCAATCAGAGAACAGGTTAAGGGATTTTTTATAGTAGATACCTTAGAATACCTTAAAAAAGGTGGAAGAATAGGTCGTGTCACCGCTGCACTTGGAAGCCTTTTAAGTATAAAACCTATTATATCTGTTGATGAAAATGGTAAATACTTTACCTTCAATAAAGCTCGAGGTAAAAATCAAGCCCTTGATAGAATGCTTGATGAACTTAAAGCTGTTATAAATAATGGAAAGTATTTGGTAGGAATTCCCCACGGATGCGTTAAGGAAGAAGCCCTAAAATATGCAGAAAAGATAAAAGCCCTTGGAAATATAGAGGATATTATAATAGGTCAAATAAGCCCTGCACTTTTAGTGCATTCAGGCCCTGGACTTATTGGACTTGTGTTTATGCCAGTTTAAAAAGGCAGGCAAATGGTATATTCGTGATATGTATCAGGATGTTTACAAACATAAAAAATGCTATACTATGATATTGCCCCTTGAAAGGATTTCGATTGGCCCCTTGAAGGAATGCCAAAGAAATCCTTCAAGGAGCCAATCATATTACAACTTTTTCAACAACCATTTAAATAAAAGCTTTATTCATTATGTACCCTTCAAAATACTCTATTGCACCCTCTATGTTTGAAACCCCATAATTATTCAAAAAAGCTCAATCTTTATTTTATCCACACCTCTTATATCTATTTTTTAACCACAATATTTCCATAATCACTGCTTAAATCTTCATATCCACCGTCATAGTCCATAATTACGTTTATTACACCATAAATACAATCCTTTGGATTTTCAAATATGTCAACATTTACAAAATCCAACGCATTCTTTGGACTCGAATAAAAATATTTAAAGGCTACATTATCCTCAAGACCATCCCTTCTTCCATCATAAAACATAAGATTTTTCCTTCCCTTTAAAACCATATCTATTCTATTTACTAAATCTAAACTATTAACTGCCGCTTTTATCAACTGTCACACCTCCAATACGCACAAATTTAATAATATCACAATATATTAATAGTTTTCAACTAAAAAGAATATTACTATTCTATTTTAAAAACTTTTTTCATATTTTAATATGATAGAAGTTTTATTGAGGTGTAGTATGGATATACAAAAATTATCCTTGCTAATTAATATAATAAACAGAGAAAAAATACTTCAAATATCCTTTTACAATGAATAAAAGAGGTTTAGAAATGAAAAATTTATCAATTGAACACACTTATACTCTGCTAAACCTTGCAAAACTGCTCTCTCAATATGATATAAACATAGAAATAGATGAACCACATTTTGATAGAAGCAACAAAGAAGAAACTGTCATTGCTTTGATTGACGATATTTCAAATTATGCTGAACTTTTAAGAAAAGAAGATGAAACTACAAAGGAATTAATATCTAAACTTATAGACATAAAATGTAACTTGATTAAGGAACTTGTAAAGGATAAAAGAGGTGAATTAGTTTTAACAAAGGAAGAACTATTAAAATTTGATGGTTCTAATGGAAACCCTGCCTATGTTGCAATAGATGGAATTATTTACGACGTAACAAATAACAGAACGTGGCTTGATGGCGTTCATTTTGGTCTTGTAGCAGGGCGTGATTTAACAGAGGAAATGAACAGCTGTCACGAAAACAAAGAAACTCTGCTTTTAAAGCTAACACCTGTAGGAAAGCTTAAATAAAAAGAAATAAGGCTAAACGCCTTATTTCTTTATATACATTAAATCATAGTATTCCTTAACCATTCTTGCAGCTGAGAACTTTTCTTGAGTTGACTTAATGCTTTCTCTCATCATTTCTGCCCACTTAGCCTTGTTTTCATAGTAAGTTGGAACAACTTCCTTTAGAAGTACATCGTATAGGCACTTTGCATCGTGTGCATCTAATTCTTCAAGTGTTTCAAAGTCGTCAACTCCCTTGCCATCTCCAAACTGCCATCCGTTTACACCGTGGTTACAAGCTTCTGGCCACCATCCATCAAGGATACTGCAGTTTAGAACACCATTCATAGTTGCCTTCATTCCTGAAGTACCTGAAGCTTCTTGTGGTCTTCTTGGGTTATTTAGCCATATGTCGCATCCTCTTGTTAGCATTGCACCTATTTCCATATCATAGTTTTCTAAGAATACAACGCTATTTGGATACTTCTTAGCATAAGAAACTATATCTGCTATTATACCCTTTCCTGTATAGTCATTTGGATGTGCCTTACCTGCAAATATTATTTGTATTTTTCCGCTTTCTAAATATGGAGCAATTAGCTTTTCATCTGTAAATATTAGGTTACTTCTCTTATATGGAGCGGCTCTTCTTGAAAAACCAATTAATAGCTTATCTGCATCAAGCTTAACTCCTGTTCTCTTTTCAACAAAAGCTATAAGTTCCTTCTTTATTTCTTGATGAACCTTAAGTAGATCTTCACCTTCTTCATATGCTTTTCTTATTCTTGCATCTTGCCAAGTTCCATTGTGAACACCATTTGTAATACCAAGTATTTCTGGTCTTCCTTCAACAAATGACCACATTTCATTTGCTGTTTCCTTGTGAAGTTGAGCAACACCATTTGCTATTCTTGCCATTCTAAGTGCTGCAACTGTCATATTGAATGGGTCTCCACCAAGCTTCTTCATTTGCCAGTAATCTAAGTGTAGATAAGCTCCCATATACTCAAGTAGTCTGTGTGGATGAACTTCATTACCTGCTGGAACAGGAGTATGAGTTGTAAATACTATCTCTTCTCTTGTCTTTTCTAATGCTTCATTGAAGCTCATTCCTTCTTCCATCTTTTCTCTTATTAGTTCAAGTCCAGCAAATACTGGGTGGTTGTCATTAAAGTGATATACATCAACATCAATTCCAAGTTCTCTAAGTGCTCTAACTCCACCAACACCAAGAATTATTTCTTGAGCAACTCTTTCCTCTGCAAACCATCCATAAAGTTGTGCAGTAAGTAATCTATCTGAGTTTTCATCTAAATCTGCATCAAGCAGGTATAGTGGAATGTTTCCAAACTTTTCACACTTCCAAACCTTTAACCATACCTTTCTATCTCTTATTTCAACTGGAACCTTAACGCCTGTATCTTCTAAAAGTCATATTCATAAACGCGATAAGTGTCAACAGTCTTTCCATCTTCACCTATGTATTGATCAACATAACCTTGTTTCCACTTAATACCAATAGCCACCATAGGAACTTCTAAGTCCTTTGCTGCCTTTATTATATCGCCTGCTAAGATTCCAAGTCCTCCAGAGTAGATTTTAAAATTTGTATCAAGACCGTATTCCATACAGAAATATGCTGCAGTTGGTAACTTCTTGCTCATTTCATATCCTCCTTAAACGTTTAATTAATCTTACAAGGGTATTATACAACATAGTTTTAAAAATGCAATCGATTGCATACAAAAAATTTAAAAATATAATAAATTTATACAACCTACATAAAATTAATTAAACAATCCTTTCAAATCCAGTATAGACATTCAATCTATTTCCTCTTGCAAAGCCTACAAGTGTTATATTGCACATCTTAGCCAAATCAACGGCTAAAGATGTTGGAGCAGAATGTGAAACAATCAATGGTAGATTTATCCTTGAAGCCTTTATTAACATATCCGATGATATTCTACCAGATGTAATAATATATTTATCATCAAACCCTATTTTAGTAATCAATCCATAGCCAATAACCTTATCTACTGCATTATGCCTTCCTATATCATCCATTCTAACTAATATATCCTTATCGCATAGGCAGGCACTATGTACTCCACCTGTTTCTATAAACAAACTACTCTCTTTGTTAAATCTATTAACATTTTTAAGTATGTCCTGTGCAGAAAATTTAATTTTACTTTTTACTCTTAAAAGATTTTCGCTTGTCATTAGGCTAATATGTATACTGCCCTTTCCGCATCCAGACGTTAATGCACCCTCTCTTTTTTATCTCTCTGTTTTTATCCTTCAACATTATATATACGTTTTGTTCAAGTACACTAATACCATCTACTTCACTATAATCTTCTATAACACCATCAGTTTTTAAAAACCGATGCAGAGTTCCTTTAAATTTTGAGGTAGACACATCAAGGTTGTATAATAATAGTTATTTATATATATATTTACTGGAATCTCAGCAACTACAATATCATCCTTTTCTATTTTTTCTCCATCCTTAAATACATATATTTTTTAGTGCTTACAACATCCATTTAAAATATTCCCCGTATTTTAATTTTTCTAAATCCTCTTTGTAGTTTAAATTAGCAAACATATCAACTTCTGATATAAATTTTTCTACTTCTTCATCGGATGTATATATTGCTTGACATTTCATAATAGTATCCATTATTTTAAACCTTCCTTTATCTATTGACTCCTTCAATTTATCCTTTATATCTATGGAATAGAAAGAGCATAAGGGCTCAAAATACCCTCCCTTTTTCGTTATTAGACATTCTGCTTCTTTTGTGTCTAAAATTTCCTTCATATACCTAATGTAATCTAAATTTATAAAGGGCATATCGCAGCCAACAACAAATACAAATTGTGAGTTCGAATTTAAAAGTGCTGTATAGATAGCTCCAATTGGGCCGCAATCCTTTATAACGTCCTCAATAACTCTAAATCCTGTGTTAAATTTATTTTTGTCATTAGTAATAAAAACAATATCATCAAATACCCTATTTAGTTTTTCGGCAATATGTTCAATTAATAATTTGTCATTAAACACCAATTTACTTTTATCAAAACCCATTCTTGAACTTTTCCCACCGCATAGTATTGCTGCTGTTGAAAACTTTTTCAAAGAATCACCCCTTAACCAAAGTGCCATGAAAACAGCACAAATTGCTTTTCATGGCACTTAAAATTACATTTTTACAGTATTATTTGCACTAACTTTAGCAGGTATTCTCTTGAAAGCTAAATAATACATACAACCTATAAACAGAGCACCACCAACTATATTTCCTAATGTTGATGGAATTAAATTATGAATCATTGAACCTATTGATATGTGTGATAGTTTTTCTTCTGTAAAATGTCCTATTTCAGCATATACTGGATTTGTCTTAGCCAATATACCTATTGAAAAATAATACATATTTGCCACGCAGTGCTCATATCCTGCCACAACAAAGGCCATAATAGGGAACCATACAGCAAATATCTTATGTATTACGTCCTTTGCACCATAAGACATCCACACCGCTATGCAAACTAAAATATTACAAAGTATACCACTTGTAAAGGCCTTATAAAAGGTAAGCTTCCCTTATAGGCTGCAACCTTTAATGCATATGCACCAAGTTTTCCACCATTTACATCAAGACCACCCGATGCAAAAATCAAATACGCTATAAGTATTGAACCTAAAAGATTTGCAAAATATACAAAAACCAGTTTTTAAACATCTTTTTAAGCTCTACTTTTCCATCAATTACTCCAACTAAAATCATTGTATTACTTGTAAAAAGTTCTCCTCCACCAAGAAGTATCATCATAAGACCTACTGGGAAAACTGCACCCGCCATAAACTTTGCTACACCAAAGTTTTCAATAGAATGGCTGGCAACTGCAGCAGAATAACCGCCAAGTGCAATAAACGCACCACCAATAATTCCTAAAATAATCATCTGTAACGCTTGAAGTTTTGATTTTTTACGCCAGCAGCAATTGTTTCATCAACAATTTCATTTGGTATTAACATTCTTTTCTCCATACAGCATCTCCTTTCAATTGATAAAATTATAACAAGGGAGAGAACCTCCCTTATTATAACCTATTTATTCTTACAGTGCAAACCTTTAATTCAGGTTCCTTTGTAACTTCATCTAATGCTGTATTTGTTAAAGTATTTGTTTCTTTAAAATGGAATGGCATAAACACTACATCCTCATCTATTTTTTCAGTAACCTTAGCTCTAACCTTTACACTTCCTCTTCTTGATATTACTTCAACCGCATCTCCATCGCTTATACCCAATTTTGAAGCATTCATTGGGTTTATTTCAACAAAAGGTTCCCCTACTATATTCATAAGTCCTTCATTTTTTCCCGTCATAGTCATAGTATGATAATGATAAAGAACTCTTCCTGTTGTCAATATTAAAGGATATTCATCATCTGGGAGCTCTGCTGCCTCTTTATAGTGGGATGGTTTAAATAATCCCTTACCCCTTGCAAATTTATCTCTATGAAGTATAGGTGTTCCATTGTGATTTTTATCTAAAACCGGCCATTGCAAGCCCTTTTCTTCTATTCTTTCATAATCTATACCACTATATTGTGGAGTAAGTGTTGCAATCTCCTTCATCACATCTTCAGATGTATTTAAATTGCAATCATAACCAAATCTTATCATTAACTCTTTAATAATTCTCCAATCCTCTTTAGCTTCTCCTACACTTTTAATTGCCCTTCTAACTCTTTGCACTCTTCTTTCTGAATTAGTGAAGGTTCCTTCCTTTTCTGCAAAGCTTGCAGCAGGTAAAACAACATCAGCAAGCTTTGCTGTATCTGTTAGGAAAATATCCTGTACAACAAGGAAATCTAATGATTTTAAGGCCTCTTCTACGTGCTTTATGTCTGGGTCTGAAACCATTGGGTTTTCTCCCATAATATATAAGGCTTTAACTTTTCCATCCTGTGTTGCCTTAAATACTTCAGGTACAGTTAATCCTACTTTATCAGAAAGTTTAACTCCCCACGCCTTTTCAAACTTTTCTACGTTTTCCTTTATATATACCTTTTGATAGCCTGGGAATACATCAGGAAGACATCCCATATCACAGGCACCCTGAACATTGTTTTGTCCACGTAGTGGATTAACCCCACATCCTTCTTTTCCTATCTTTCCGCAAAGCATTGCAAGGTTTGCTACAGAATAAACGTGTTCTACTCCTGATGAATGTTGAGTTATTCCCATTGAATATACTATGCTTGATTTTTCACTCTTTGCATAGAGCCTTGCTGCCTCTCTTATAAGTTCTGCCTTAACTTTTGTTATTGCCTCTGCCTTTTCTGGAGTATATTCCTTTACTACCTCCACAAGTTCATCATAGTTTTCACATCTTTCTTCAATAAATTTCCTATCCTGAAGTCCCTCTTCAATAATAACATTCATCATAGCATTAAGCAGTGCAACGTTAGTTCCTGGTTTTAGCTGCATAAATACATCTGCACCCTTTGTAAGTTCAATTTCTCTTGGGTCTGCAACTATTATCCTTGCACCCTTTAATTTTGCCCTTTTAATATAAGTTGCAGTAACTGGATGTGTTTCGGTTGTATTTGATCCAATTATAAAAATGCAGTCTGCCTTTTCAAGCTCTCCTATACTGTTTGTCATAGCACCACTTCCAAAGGTTGTTGCAAGTCCTGAAACGGTTGTTGCGTGGCACAGTCTTGCACAGTGGTCTATATTATTTGTTCCAATAACTGCCCTCATAAACTTTTGGAACATATAGTTATCTTCATTTGTACATCTTGCAGAGGCAAAACCTGCGATGCTGTCTGAACCATACTTCTCCTTTATTTCCTTAAATCTTTTTGATATATAGTCTAATGCTTCATCCCATTCAGCCTCAACAAATTCACCATTTTTCTTAATAAGGGGTTTCTTTAGCCTATCTTTATGATTTATGAAATTATAAGCAAACCTTCCCTTAACACACATAAGCCCTTTATTAGGCTCTGTAAAACAAGGCTCTACTCCAACAACCTTGTCATCCTTAACAAGTAGATACATTTGACATCCAACTCCACAATAGGAGCAGGTTGTTCTAATCTTCTTAACCTCCCAGGCTCTATACTTGTCCTTCTTTTTAACAGTTAGAGCACCAACTGGACAAGCTGCAACGCAGTTACCGCAAGATACACAATCTGACTCATAGAGCCTTCTATCAAAGGGAACAGCAATATGAGTATAAAAACCACGTTTTGCAAAACCTATTGCACCTGTACATTGTAATTCATTACATACCCTTACACACTTTCCACAAAGAATACATTTGTTTTGGTCACAAATATAAAACTCATTGCTGTCATCAATTTCATATTGTATTTTTTCTCCACCATACTTGTCCCCTTTAATATCATACCTATAACAGTAATCTTGAAGTTTACAATCTCCAGCCTTTTCACAGGTTAAACAGTCTAAAGGATGGTTTGATATGAGAAGTTCTAATACTGTTTTTCTTGCTTCTATAACGCTCTTTGATTCAGTATGAACAACCATTCCCTCCTGAACTGGAGTTGTACAAGATGCTAAAAGACTTCTTGCACCCTCAACCTCAACAACACACAATCTACAGGCACCGTGTGGTTTTAATCTTTCATCGTGGCACAATGTAGGTATATCTTTACCTAACAACCTTGCAGCTTCGAGTATAGTCGTTCCTTCTTCAACAGAAATTTTAATTCCATCAATAGTCAGGTTAATCATATAATCCCCCTATTACTTGTTAAATAGTTAACATACCATATTTATTTTAACATTATTTTTTAATTTTCTCAATACTTTGAATAAATATAATATTTATTAAATATTTTTATTAATTTATTCAGAATAACTATTTATTTTTCAATAATGAAAATTATGACATTATTGTTATTCCTTTTTTATAAAAAAATATAAAATAGTAAAAGACACTATAATTTGAAGGGAGAATTAATATGCTTTATTCATATCTAAATTGCTTTAGACAAATAGTAGTAAACGGAATAAAGGAAAATAAAATCAGAGTAAACAAGAACACAAGAATAAAAGTATTTCAAAGTGATAAAAGCAACGAAATACAAAGTGTTAACCTTTGTGGAGACAGTTTATGCATAAACCTTAGGAAAAATATTGATATTATGCAGGAATGCTTTGTTTTAATAGAAGGACATCTTCTTAAGGTAAACTACTCTCCTTTATTCAAAACTGATGAATTTGATAATCTTTTTGCCTATGATGGGCCATTAGGATATATATATCATAAAGAGTACACTGAATTTTACGTTTGGTCACCAGTTGCAACTAAGATTAACCTTCTATTATTTAAAAATTTTGATACATCTATACAAGAGGAGCCTGAGGTTTTTGAAATGCAAAGGTTAGATAAGGGGTTTTCTATGCAAAAATAGAGGGTGACTTAGATGGTCTTTTTATAACTACGAAGCCCACGTGTATGGAAGAAAAAATATTGTAGTTGACCCCTATGCCTATGCTGTGGGAGTGAATGGACTTCGTGGGGCAATAGTTGACTTACAGTCTACAAATCCTTTGGGTTTTGAGATGGATAGATATGTAAAGTTAAATTCAAATGTTGATGCTGTAATTTATGAAGTAAGTATTAGGGATTTTACAATTGACTCTACAAGCAACGTAAATCTTAATGGTAAATTTTTAGGTCTTACTGAAGAAAACACAAGTTATGAGGGGGTTGAAACTGCCCTTTCCCACATAAAAGATTTTGGAATAACCCACCTACAAATAATGCCTATGTATGATTTTAGCTATAAAAGTGTGGACGAAAAGTATCCTTTAGATAAATACAATTGGGGATATGACCCTCAAAACTACAACTGTCCAGAGGGTTCCTACTCTATTAATCCCTTTTCTCCTAAAAGTAGAATTACAGAACTTAAAAACTAATACAAAAGCTTCACAGCTTAGGTATTGGAATTAATATGGACGTAGTTTACAACCATATGTATGAGGCTCAAAATACACATTTCGAAGGATTAGTACCTGGCTATTACTTTAGAAAAATCTTGATGGAAGCTTTATAAACGGAAGTGGATGCGGAAATGACACTGCATCTGAAAACTATATGATGAGGAGATTTATAGTTGATTCTGTTAAGTATTGGACTAAAGAATACCACATAGATGGATATAGATTTGATTTGATGGGGCTTCACGATGTAGAAACAATGAATAAAGTTAAGGATGAAGTATTAAAAATAAACCCCTTTGCAATGATATATGGGGAAGGCTGGAACATACCAACAGGTATTGAAGAAGAAAGAAAAGCAATTCAAAAAACTCCAGCAAACTAATTGGAATAGGATTTTTCAATGATACAATAAGAAATACTGTTCGTGGTAGTGTATTTGAATATAAGGAAAAGGGGTTTGTTAGCGGTGCTTTAAATCTTGAGGATACTATAAAGGAATGTATAAAGGGACTTCCCAATCTTTATGTATCACCTTGCCAAAATATAAACTACATTTCCTGCCACGACAACCACACTCTTTGGGATAAGCTTAATATATCAAATGCAAAGGATAGCTTTGAAGATTTAAAAAGTATGCACAAGTTAGCCTACGGTATTGTTTTAACATCACAGGGTGTGCCCTTTATTCACTCAGGCGATGAATTTTTGAGAACAAAAAAGGTGTTGAAAATAGCTACAATTCAAAGGATGAAATAAACAAAGTAGATTGGAGCCTTAAGGTTAAAAATAAAGATGTTTATATCTACCTAAAGGAACTTATAAATTTTAGAAAAAACATCCTGCCTTTAGAATGAAAGATAGAGAACTTATACAAAAACATATAGAATTTATAAATTCTCCAAAGGGCACAGTTGCCTTTTTAATAAAAAACAATGCAAATTTTGATTGTTTTAAAGATATAATTGTTATATATAATGCAAATAATACTAAAGTAGCGTTAAATCTACCTGAAGGTAAATGGTATCTATATGTTGATAAAAACAATGTATACCAAGTTCCAAAGGCAAACTATGAATCATCAATGGAGGTTGAACCAATTTCTCTAACTATATTATCAAATACAATCTAATTAGTGTTTAATAAATTACATAAATATTACCAACATTATATTTAAATACTATACATTTTAGATAATAAATGTTAATATATAATTATTATCATATAACATTTTTTAAAGGAGGGTACATATGGTATCACAAAGATTATTTGATAAACTAAATGACCAAATGAACTTTGAATTCTATTCATCACATATTTATCTTGCAATGTCAGCATATTTTGAATCAATTGATTTACCAGGATTTGCAAACTTCTTTAGAGTTCAGGCAGAAGAAGAAAAATTCCACGCTATGAAGTTTTACACTTACATAAATGAAATGGAAGGAAGAATTACCTTTAAAGGAATTCCAGATGTAGAAAATGAGTACAGCTCTGCCCTTGACGCCCTAAAGGCAGCCCTTGAACACGAAAAGAAGGTAACAAAAAGAATATATGAACTTATGGATATTGCACTTGAGGAGAGAGAACACGCAACTATGAGCCTTTTAAAGTGGTTTATAGATGAACAGGTTGAAGAGGAGGCTACTGTTAATTCCCTTATTAAGAAGCTTGAAAGAATAGGAAACGATGTAAGTGCCCTTTATACTTTAGATGAACAGCTATCAACAAGAGTCTTTACTCCTCCAACTAATGCTTAATTATAATCCCCTTCTAAATTACAATTTAGAAGGGGATTACTTTATTTACATTGCTTTATAAAATACTCAAATAACCTTATCATAACTGGATGCTTTTTAGCCATAAGTTCTGGATGCCATTGAACTGCCATAATAGGCTTACTTTCGTGTTCTATAGCCTCAATTACTCCATCTGATGAATAAGCAGAAACTTTAAAGTTCTTTGGTACAATTTTAGCTGCTTGATGGTGAAAACTATTAACTAATATCCTGTCATTATCAAAAACCTCATAAAGCTTTGTATCCTTTTTATTTCAACATAATGACCTATGTCGTGTATTCCTGCCCTCTGAAAGTGGTTTATATAGGTTCCCTCAACATCACTGATGTCTTGATAAAGCTTTCCACCAAAGGCAACTGTTATTATCTGTTGTCCTCTGCTTATTCCAAGTATAGGCATATCCTTCTCTATTGCTGCCTTAACTATAAAAAGTTCACATAGATCCCTTGGAGTATATGTAAATCCAACGTGAAGTGAAGGTTCTTCTCCATAATATATTGGATTTACATCGGAACCTCCAGATAATATGATACCATCTAAAGTATCCATTATCTTTAATAAGTCCTCTTCACTATTAATAATTGGAATTAAAACAGGCACTCCCCCGCCTCCATTACAACATCAACAAAATCCTTTGCGACATAATTTCTCTCTTGACCTAAAGACAAATCCTTATCTGATATCATATAATCACAGGTTATACCAATTAACGGCTTACTCATTTTATCTACCCCCTTTTATTTTTATTTTATAACATTATATAAAAATTTACAAATTAATATTAATAATGTGTTAAAATATAATTGTAATTTACCTAAAGGAGTGATACTGTGGAAAGAATTTATTTAGACAATGCTGCAACCACATTCCCAAAACCAAAATGCGTTTCACAGGCAGTATGTGATTTTATTGAAAATATAGGAAGCAATGTTGGACGTGGAAGCTACCAAAACTCCTACTCTGCTGCTCAAGTTGTATATGAAACAAGGGAGCTTCTGTGCGAACTATTTAACTTTGACAATCCTCTTTCAACAATCTTTACAATGAATATAACCCAAAGCATAAATATGATACTAAAGGGATTTTTAAAACCTGGCGATCACGTTCTTGTATCCTCAATGGAACACAATGCCGTAATGAGACCATTAAATAGCCTAAAAAAATGGGTATTGAATATACCAAAATACCCTGTGATATATATGGACAAATAGATTATGAGTGTGTAGAAAATTTAATCAAGCCGAATACAAAGCTTGC
Source organism: Caloramator sp. mosi_1 (assembly GCF_028622835.1). GTDB lineage: Bacteria > Bacillota > Clostridia > Clostridiales > Caloramatoraceae > Thermobrachium. The sequence goes on from NZ_CP117677.1 coordinate 2,543,777, forward strand.
AGTTATATCCCACGCCTCAAATGTATGTGGTACTATGCAGGATATTGAAAGGCTGGGCTCTATTTTTAAAAAACATAATGTATATTTTGTTTTAGACAGTGCACAAACAGCTGGAGTTTTTGATATAGATTTTAAAAAGTCTAATCTAAGTGCACTATGTTTTACAGGTCACAAAGGTCTTCTTGGGCCTCAAGGAATAGGTGGTTTTATATTAACTACCGATTTTGCATCAAAAATAAAACCATTAATAGAAGGAGGAACTGGAAGTCTATCAGAATCAGAGGAACAACCAGAATATCTTCCCGATAAATTTGAAGCAGGAACCCTTTGTCTTCCTGCAATATATGGGCTTAATGCATCTTTAAAATACATAAAAAAGAAACATCAAGGGCAATAAGAGAAAAGGAACTTTATTTAACTAAAATGTTTATAGATGGAATAAAAAATATAGATGGAATTAGACTTATAGGATATGAAGGTATAAAAAACAGAGCTGCCGTTGTTTCCTTATCCTTCGAAGATATAGATAACTCTGAAGTTGCCTTTTTACTTGATAGAGAATACGGAATAATGACAAGGGTTGGCCTACACTGTGCACCCTCTGCCCATAAAACTCTACAAACCTTTCCAAAGGGAACAGTGAGGTTCAGCTTCGGGCATATGAATACAGAAAAAGAAATTAAATATACCCTTGAATCAATACAAAAGATTCTAAAATCAATATAATTTACATAGTTTGTTCAAAACCCCATAGTGATTTACTTATTAATTACTATGGGGTTAAATACTTTTATTCAATATTATCTTTTAATAAAGATCCAAATTTTTAAATAAATATCCTAAGTACAACCCTACACCTAAACATATCATTGCTGAAAAAAACACTATATATGTAATTATCATATGTTCTGACTGATTTGTTATATTTATTAAAAAAGGAGAAAAGAAAAAAACTAATAAAGAAAATATAAAAAGATTTTAAACATCCTTTTAATAGAATTTGCAATATCTGAAAATCCCTGATCCTTTGCTATTGTAGATATTCCCTCACATAAAACATATAAAACATATAAAAATAAGACCGATTCTAAAGAAGTTAAAAATTCTAACAACAATCTTAAATCCTGTAATTCAACAAGTCTATATAAATAATTTTTTTCAAGAATATCTGTAATACCTAACACAATTAAAATTACGGTTGGTATCTTAGCTTTATTAAAAAATTCTTTTTGCTGCGATAATTTTATTAATGCATAAAAAACATATATATATCCAATAAAATTTGGAAGTACATTTAAAAAATAAATATTTATATTTAAAAATATGTAAATCATACCCCAAAATAAATATCTATAAACTCCTTTATTCATATCACCTGTCTTCCTCCATACTCTCATATTTCAATATATTAAAAATATCCCTACTTAAAAATTGATTAGAAACCATAAAACAGTTTTTGTCTTTTTACCTTCAAATGTTTCATACTCTATATCTATATAAAATCTATAAACATTATATTTCATTCTTTTATCTTGAGTAAAATTAAATTCAGCCTCTAATTCTACTTCTTCATCCTTTTCAACAATTTCCGATAACAATAAATCATTTTCATTAACTAATTTATTATTAACTTTTAAATTTAATAAACCTTTATCTATAAATTTATAGCTCATTCCTATTAATTTTACATTTTCCCTTGCAGAAAATATCGCTAATGTTTTGCCATCTGAAGAACTACTTATACTCTTAAAATGTAAACTATCACAATTTAAATTATCCTCATTACTATCATTGAATAAATAAATCCTTCCTATATCTATTAATTTTTCTCTCCATTTCTATACTCAACTTCAATCTTTGTAATAACGGTATTTTTAATCTGTTCAATAACGTCGCTTGTATCACCTTGACATAAATTTATTTCTATACTTTTTAGTTTATAATTACCTGATTCAATAACAATATTTTCATTCAAAATAACAGGCTTATATTTTATCTCTGGAAAATATATACATAGAATATTATCCTGGTTATTTGCTTTATCTATGTAATAAAGGTTAATTGTACTTGTTCCCTCTTTAACTTCATAGTAATGCTTTAAAAATAATGGCACATTAGATTGATGTACTCTTAAATATAAAACGTTTCCTATCCAGATAACAATCCATAAAAAAGTCCAATTATAACATAGTTTCTTTTTATACTCATATTACACCCCTAACATTTATATCATAATTATACTATTTTTAAGGTTGAAATACAACTAATTAAAATATTGCTATTAATTTCCATAAAAGCAAAAACCAAACTTTTAAATTATATAGAAAATTAAAAGTGGAGGCTGTTGAAAAAGCTATAATATGTTTAGCCCCTTGAAGGATTTCCTTGGCATTCCTTCATTTCGCTAATCAAGTGTAAGCTTTTCTTTGTTTGAAAAGTCCTACCCTCGCGATGCCCTCATCCTTGAGGGCCGCTCGGCTCGGCACATCGTGTGCCGAATTACGGACTCTTTCAAAGTCGAAAAGCAACACTTGCTAAAGCTTATGAAATATGCCATTTTGAAATCCTTTCAAGGGGCAGTTTCATAATCAGAGCATCTTTTATGTTTGTCAACAATCTGAAGTGGTTTAGTTATAAATTTTCATTACCTATCGTATCTATATTAAAAAACCATAAAGGGTTTAAACTAAATAATTTTTTAAACCCTTTATGGGTATATCTCTAATTATAATTCTACTCAAAGGTTCCTTTAAATAAAATATTTTTATCTTCCATCATTACTTTACCCTTTGCAATTACTGTTTCTATTTCTAAGGTAGTTTTGTTTACCAAAACCATATCTGCATCCATATTAATATCTATCTTTCCTTTATTTTTAAGCTTTAAAATCTTTGCTGGATTTTGGGTTATGCACTTTAGAGCCTTATCTATTGGAACATTATCTTCTATTATTGCGTCCCTAACCTCCTTATACAGTGAAGTAACCCTGCCTATACCTAATTTAATAAACTCTCCCTTATCGTTAAACTGCGGCAAACTTCCCTGCCCATCAGAAGTTAATGTTAAATTATCTTCACTAACCCCCTCCTCTAAGCATATCCTTATTGCTCTACTTGCTTTAACTTCACCCTCTTGCCAAAATACAGGATCTGAACTTGTAGTAAAATCAATAAATCCACCCTCTTTGCATATTCTATTCCCTCTTTAAAGAGCTTTGGATTTCTATTTATATGTGTTGGCCAAAATTGAGTTATTGGAATTTCCGTAGTCTCTACTATTTCCAACAAATAATTGAGCATCCTATCTCCATCGCCTAAATGAATATTAAGCACTCCAGCCTTTTTGATAAAATACCTCCAACCCTTGCATCTGCTGTAAGCCTTTTAATTCTTCTATATTCGGCTGTGAAGACCTGTGGTCAGATAGTGCAATCTCTCCCACTCCAATAACCTTATCTATTATCATAATATCCTTCATAATACTTCCTGTCAACGTTGCTATCGGTACCCTGTAGGAACCTGTATATATAAATGTACTTACACCCTCCTCTTCAAGTCCCTTTGCCTTTGCATAGAGGTTTTCCATACTTCTTGTGACTCCATCTGTACCAAGGCATCCTACTACTGTTGTAATTCCTCCTTTAATAATGTCAGATAACACTATCTCAGGAGTTCTTGTTGCAAATCCTCCCTCTCCTCCGCCACCTGTTATGTGAACGTGTCCATCTATAAATCCAGGAAAGGCATAATACTTTGAGCCGTCAATCACTCTTACATTAAGTGGCAAATTTATATCAATTGTGTCATCTCCAATATAAGCAATTTTATCATTTAATATTAATATACATTTTTTCCCTATGTATTCTGGAGAATATACCTCTATATTCTTTATAAAAACAACCATCTAAATCACTCCCTCTATCTCATTTTATAAAACAATTAATTATCAATCTTTGCAGTTTACACTAAATTATGCAAACTCTATGCCAATTCAGCTTACCCTTTCTAAATTATATAAATTAAATTTAATAAAATCCTTCAAAGAGCTAATCATAGCATAGCTTTTTCAACATCCTCTAATATATATTTTACTTTTATTTATTTTGGGTTAATTTTTAAATTATTTTTTCTCCAATAACAACCATAAAAACATCCTTGTCATACCCATTAAATATAATATAAAATATATATATCATAAATTAAAACATATGGAGGTAAAAATGAAGAACTTACTATTTTTTATTACAGCCTACCTCTGTGGCTCTTTCCCAACAGGAGTAGTCATTGGAAAAACCTTTTATAATATTGATATAAGAGAACACGGTTCTAAGAATATGGGTGGAACAAACGCTGGAAGAGTTCTTGGTAAAAAGGCAGGGTTTGTAGTTTCCTTCATAGACGTAATAAAGGTATTCCTACCTGTACTTATTGCAAAGCATTATCTATCTATGGAATCTGCTGCCTTTGTTGGAATATGTGCTTTACTTGGACACTGCTACCCTATATTTGCAAACTTCAAAGGTGGTAAAGGTGTTTCCTCCTTTTTTGGAATTATATTTGCACTTGATTTTCTACTTGGTGTTCTTCTTTTAGTTATTTGGAAAATATTAAAGCACGCAACAAACTATGTATCAGTTGCATCAATGCTCTCCTGTTTTACTATTACACTTGTTTTCTTCTATAAATATAAAAATATTAAACTACTCTTTGTTCTTTTATTACTGTCACTCTTTATTGTATATCTACATAGAAGCAACATAAAGAGACTTATAAATGGAAACGAAAACAAAGTAAATCCTAACAGATAAACCTTGAATTATTCTAATTAATATTTTATAATATAACTTAAAATTCAATATTTAAAAGTCAATGAAAAGGAGGAGTACCTAAAGACATCTGTCTTAGCGAGTAGAGGACGGTGGAAGCTCTACACAGACCTTTTGGGAAAAGAGCCTTGGAGACTCTACCAGAAAGCATCTGCAAGTACGGTAAGACCCATAGGGGTTATCTAAATAAGTGGGCTTTTAGCCAATTAGAGTGGTACCGCGGACAACCGCCTCTATTTTAGAGGTGGTTTTTTTATTTGCATTTTAAAAACAAAACTATTTACATATATCGGAGGTGTAGATATGAACTATAAATTAACTATTGCAGAAAAAATTGCAAAGGCTACAGAACTTAATGTCGATGATGTTCAAAAACTAATTGAAATTCCACCAAAGCCTGAAATGGGAGATTTTGCATTTCCTTGTTTCCAGCTGGCAAAGGTATTTAGAAAGGCACCAAATATAATTGCTCAGGAGCTATCTGAAAAAATAGATAAAGAAGGATTAGAAAAGGTTGAAACAGTTGGCGGATACCTAAACTTCTTTGTAGATAAGGCTTCCTTCTCAAAGGGTGTTATCGAAAAAGTATTAACAGAAAAGGAATCTTACGGACATTCTTCAATAGGTGAAGGTAAAACTGTTACAATAGACTTTTCATCTCCAAACATTGCAAAGCCCTTCCACGTTGGACATCTATGTTCAACAGCAATAGGTAATTCACTGTACAAAATACTATCTTCTCAAGGATATAATTGTGTAGGTATAAATCATCTTGGAGACTGGGGAACACAATTTGGAAAGCTTATAGCTGCCTATGAACGCTGGGTTGATGAAGAGGCACTTGAAAAGGAACCAATAAAAGAACTTTTAAGAATATACGTAAAATTCCACGATGAAGCAGAAAAGGATCCATCCCTTGAGGATATAGCAAGACAACACTTTAAAAATCTTGAAGATGGATGTGAAAAGGAAGTTAAGTTATGGCAGAAAATAAAAGATGTTAGCCTTATGGAATTTAACAGAATATACGATATGCTCAATATAAAATTTGATTCCTATGCTGGTGAAAGCTTCTACAACGATAAGATGGATGCAGTTGTTGAAGAATTAAAAGAAAAGAACCTACTTGTTGAAAGCAAAGGTGCACAGGTTGTAAATCTTGATGAATACAATATGCCTCCTTGTATTATATTAAAGGCAGATGGTGCTTCAATTTATGCAACACGTGACCTTGCTGCAGCTATCTATAGAAAGAAAACCTACGACTTCTATAAAAATATATATGTAGTTGGAATGGACCAATCTCTACACTTCAAACAAGTATTTACAACTTTAAAGCTTATGGGATATGACTGGGCAGACAACTGTGTTCACGTAGGATTTGGACTTGTTAAATTTGCTGATAAAAAGCTTTCAACAAGAAAGGGAGATGTTATATTCCTTGAGGACCTTCTCAATGAAGGTATTGCACGTGCAAAACAGGCTATCGAAGAAAAGAACCCTTCACTTGAAAACAAAGACGAAGTTGCAAAAAGGTTGGTCTTGGTGCAGTAATATTCACGTATCTAAAGAATAACAGAGAAAGAGAAATAATATTCAACTTTGATGATATACTAAGCTTTGATGGGGAAACAGGACCATATGTTCAATATTCCTATGCAAGAGCAAAGAGCATACTTCGCCGTGCAGACGAAGAAAAGTTTAATACAACTGCTGATTTTACAAAGCTTACTTCTCAAGAGGAGTTTGAACTTGTTAAACTTCTTGCTTCCTTCAACGAAGCTATTCTACTTGCAATAGAAAAATATGAACCTTCTATAGTTACAAGATATATAATCGATGTTGCAAAGGCCTTCAACAAATTCTACAATCTTTGTCCAATACTATCCTGTGAAGATGAAGGTCTAAAGGCTGCAAGACTAAAATTAGTAGAAGCCTCAACCTATGTTATTAAAAACGGACTTGCACTACTTGGTATAGATGTAGTTGAAAAGATGTAATTCAGTAAATTTTAACCCTCTATAAATTCAAAAGAAGCTTTAAACTAATAGCAACATTCATCACCTACTTCTATAAGTTGGTGATGAATGTTGCTTGATAAACAAAATAATTACCGAAAACCAAGGTAAAGTTAGCCATTTAAATGGTAAAACTGGGGATGGAACAGCCCTTTGAGCGTGGGTAATCTGGTAGCAGAAGCTATCTTAACCACGAAGCCCACACCTTTATAGGTGAGGTAGTTCACCTAATATTATGCAAAATATTAAATCTATGTTACAAAACAACCTATTTTATATAAAAATTGTAATATATGTTTTGGCTTTTTATTGTCAGCTTTTATTTGATATTTCCATATCAATAAATCTTGTAATTTATTTTCGGGGGTGGGTTATGAATAAGCTTGTTATATTCTCTGGAACATCATCAACTAAAAAGGAAATTGTAGAGCAAATTAAAAATCTTTTGGGGGATAGTCTTGAAATCTCAGCCTATGCAACAGATGATGATGTACTTCACCCAATCTCTAATTCACTTGTACTTGTAACCTCCCACCTAATACTTGACTGCGTTAAACCATTGATTAAAGAAAACTGCAAAACAATCATAGCAAGAAGAACTTTAAACCTATCAAATCTTGATAAAATACTCTATATAAATCCAAACGAAAACGTCCTTTTGGTAAATGATACCTACGAAACTGCTCTTGAATCAATTGAACTATTAAAGAATTTTGGTTTTGATTTTATAAACTACACTCCCTACTATCCAACTTCAGATATAGATACATCTAAATTTAAATATGCAATAACACCTGGAGAACCACATCTTGTACCGCATAACATCAAAAATATCATCAACATAGGGCCAAGAATAATAGATATTACAACAATTGTAGAAATACTATCTATTCTTTCAATGCTAAATCAAAAATCCCATAATATTTCAGCACGATATATAAATAAAATAATCTCCCTAAACCGAGAACTTTATACAAAAATAAAAACATAAAGGAATTAAATGAACTTCTAACTCGTTTAATAAACCACATTGATGATGCTATAATATGCTTTGATAGTAATTTTGATGTAAAGTTTATAAACAATTCAGCAAAAAATTGATGCATACTGAAGATTATGAAGAAAATTTAGATAAAATAAAATCCTTTTATTTTATCAAAACTTAAAGGAGTCTCTACTCTACTTTAATGGATGTGAATACATAGCAATAAAGGAATTAAGCTTTGAACCTGAACTTAGTATTTGCATCTTAAAAATGCAAGAGAAAGGATTAATATTGAAAACAAGCTAAGAAGAGAGATAAAAATAGAGGCTATATTGCAAAATACTCCTTTGAGAATATAATATACAAAAGCCCTGTTATGAAGGAACTAATAAACATAAGTAAAAACTATCAAAAAGTGACTTTAGTATTCTAATAACTGGTGAAAGCGGTACAGGTAAGGAACTGTTTGCAAGCTCTATACACAACTACTCTAAACGCAAAAACGCACCTTTTTAGCAATAAACTTTGCATCACTTCCGGAAGAAATAATAGAAAGTGAACTATTTGGATATGAAGAGGGTGCCTTTACTGGAGCAAAAGGGTGGAAAAACAGGTTTATTTGAAATAGCAAATGGTGGAACTATATTTTTAGATGAAATAGGAGATATAACTCCCAAAATACAGCTAAGACTATTAAGGGTACTGCAGGAAAAGGAGATTTTAAAGGTTGGAGGAAGTATGCCAATCCCAATTGACGTTAGAATTGTTGCTGCAACAAATAAAGACCTTTTTCCCTTGTTAAAGAGGGAAAGTTTAGAGAGGACCTTTACTACAGGCTTAAAAGCTTTATATAAAGCTTCCTCCTTTAAGGGATAGAAGGGATGATATACTCATTTTATTTAACTATTTTTTAGATAAAAAGTCAGAGTTTCCACTTGAAGTGTCAAAGGAGGTAAAGGATATTCTTCTTTCCTACAATTGGCCTGGTAATGTTCGTGAGCTTGAAAATACTGTAGAATACATACTTGCTATAATAGAAGAGGATATAATAAAGCCCCATCATCTTCCTGAGGACTTAACATCCATAAGAAAACCCTGCAGTCTTGATGAAACTGAAATATTTATACTAAAAACCATAAAAGAATTTAATATAGATAGAAAAATAATTGGGAGAAAAACTTTATCAGAGCTCTCCTTTAAATGTGGTTTAAACCTTTCAGAACAGCAGATAAGAAGTAAGCTAAACCTTCTACAACAAAATGGATATATAGAAATAAGCAGAGGAAAGGTTGGAATTAAGCTAACTTCAAAGGCAAATTCAATAATATAAAGGGTACCTGAATAAATGCAGTAAACATTTATTCAGGTACCCTTTACCTTTATTCCTCTATTTGAAATTGTTCTAATCTGTATTGCTGTACCTTCTTTTAAGTTCATCAAGAAGGTTTTTAAATTCAATTATATCCCCCGACTCAAGCAGCCTATTAAATCTATCTTGGTAATCTGTAGACTCTGAAATTTTACCAAGTGAATATAGTGTAATTATGTTATCAAGTATATCTGATATGATACTTGATTTTTCCTCGAACATCTTTTGGGCCTCAATTATTTCTTCCTTTATTTCAGACATCTCTTCGTCTAAAAGAAAGGCAAGTTCTGCTGCTCTTTTTAACCTATCCTTTATTTCTGCTGGGATACTTTGCTTATACTTATAGTTTAATGAATGTTCTACTGTAGCCCAAAAGTTCATTGCAAGAGTTCTTATTTGTATTTCTGCAAGTATTTCAACTTCCCCATCTGCCGTTTGTACTGGATACTTTATTATTATATGGTAACTTCTGTATCCGCTTTCCTTTTTATTCTTTACGTAATCCTTTTCATATACAATCTTTAAGTCTTTACCATCCCTCTGTCTAATTAACTGAACCACTCTATATATATCCTCAACAAATTGGCACATTATTCTTATACCAGCTATATCCTCCATTTCCTCTGCTATCTTATTTAGAGGGATGTCAAGCTTTTGCCTTCTCAAGTATGCTGGATATCTCCTTTACTCTCCCTGTAACAAATTCTATTGGAGAATATTCCTTTTTGCTTCTGTATTGCTTTCTCATACTTTTAAATTTTATCTTTAGCTCCTCAACTGCCTGCTCGTAGGGAATCAAAAATTCTTTCCAGTCATTCACAAGCATTATCCCCACGCTCCTTTCCATAATAATTTTATCAAAAACTCAACATTTTTCAAATATATTTTTATTACATTATTTGTCTCCATTGTTATTTTAATGACAAAATAATACCGCCTGTTAGGCGGTCAGTATTTTAACTTATTTCATAAATTATCCTGTATATTTTCTTTATCTATTCTTAATACTGAAGAATAGTTTGACTTTAGTAGTGAATTTAATATAAAATGACAACATATAAGTATATTAAAACCCATTAAAATAAAAGTAAAAAAATAAATAAACATAAATATCACCACTTTCTATATCTTAATTTAATTGTATCACATTTTCATAACATTTTCAATTTTCAAAATTATCAAGGAGGTCTTTTTATGGACGATCTTAGGGGTAAAAGGGTATACTTTTTGCTTATTACATTATTAGTAGTAATTATACTTCTATCAAACCTCGGCCAAAATTTTAAAACCGACGGTTTTTCAACATCCTTCTCTCTATCAAATTACAATGCATTATACAGCAGATATAATAACTCTAAAAATTACGAAGAATATATTAAGACTTCCTCTGCATATATAGAGAAATTTTTAAAATCCAACGGTTTAAAACCTGTTGAAAATTCATATATACACAACTACAACACTCTAATGCCTAACAAAAATATGCATCCTCCCTTGAGGTTATATCAAAGTATGGTAAGGTTGTTAAAAAATTTGAATATGTAACAGATTACTTTGAAGATTATAGAGGTGCAATTTCAGAAGGAATATATAGGGATGTAGCTCAAATAATAGAGACAGAAGATTTAAGTAATGTAAAATATAAGTCATCAATTGCCTTAACCGATATTTATAACGATAAAAACCTGTATGAAATACTAAATATAGATATAAAACTTAAAAAGATAGGCGTCTCAGCAGTAATAAGCCCAATTCAAGAGAGCGACCTAATATCTCCATCTAATATATATAATGGCACTTACTTTAATTACAACAATGGCTTGACTAAATTGCTTGTTTCACAAAGCGTTTACGATGAATTAAAATATTTAACCAGCAAAGGATATGAGATTAAAATTAAATCAGGTGCCGAAATTAAAGAAACAACTCTACAAAATGTTTACGGAATAATAGAAGGTAAAAATAAACTATATAAACCTATAATTTTTGCAGTTTTCTTTGATGATGAATATAAAATAGACAATAATATAAATAATAAAGAAGTAAACAATTTAATTTCTTCTGGCATAATGCTTGAAGCAGTGCGTGCAATTCAATATCAAAAGCTAATTAAGCCTGACAGAACAATTATTTTCGCCTTTTTATCAGGATATCACCAAAACAAAATAGGTTTAAATATGCTGCAGGACTATTTTGAAGAATACGATTTGGTCTTGCTCGAAAACATAGGAAATTCACTAAACTCAGTCATAAACTATTCAAAAATCAAAGAGATTTGACCTCAACATCCGAATACTATCTCAAAAAATCAAATAAATATTTTATCAAAAATATTGACTTAAGTTCTCTAAACAAATACACTAATATTACGACTATTTCACATCAAAGTAACATTAATACACAATTTGTAACAAAGTGGGGAAAATTCCTATTAGATTTAATAGGAAACACCTGCTATAATTTAGATTTCTTAACAGGCAGCTTCTATAAACTAAGGCTTTTTAAAAACTTAATACGTGAGTATTCGGCAATTATTTCATTAATTACATTAATACTACTGATTTACACAATATTTAAACGACAAAAACCTTTGACGTAAAATAGTTTTAGATGTAAACTATTTATAGATAATATTTTTCTACAAAGAAGGATGGTGAAAATGGATAATTTAGCAACTTTATTTAAAGAAAAAAACTTAAAACTTACACCACAAAGATATGCTATATACAAGTTCCTTAAGTCAACTAAATCGCACCCTTCAGCAGAAATGATATATGAAGCATTAAGACCAGATTTCCCTACAATGAGCCTTGCTACAGTCTACAAGACAGTAAAAACTTTAATTGAACTTGGATTAGTTCAGGAGTTAAATGTAGGAGAAGATAACTTTAGATTTGACGCAAATGTAGCAAACCATCCCCACATTGTATGTACAAAATGTGGTAGGGTTGACGATATAGAGGATGCTGTATTTGAACATTTAAATAGCGAAGTTGAAAACTACACAAACTACAAAGTAAATACACATAAACTTTACTTCTATGGAATTTGTCCAAAATGTCAAGGGAGCTAAATTAATAGCTCCCTATTGTTGATACACAAGCTTTAATACCTTTTCCCAAGCCTCATTGTATTTTACTCTTCCCTCAAGCATATCATATAAAACCTTAGATAAAACATCTAACATATTATTTGGTATATTATCCATAAATACTACACTATTTTTATCCGTAGCATTAAGATGGTTTAATATCTTATCCTGAAACTCATTGTCGTTGCTATTTGCACTTTTAATGGTGATATATAGTTTGCCTCAACAAACTTCTTTTGTGCCTCCTCTGAAAGTAAAAACTCGATAAATGCCTGTGCCTCCTTAGCATTTTTGCTTTTGAGGAACTGCTATAGTTTGACCTCCTGCTCCTGCAAACATTGAAATAGGCTCATCAATAAACTTAACAGGCTCTGTAAAAACAGAATAATTAAAATTTGATGGTTTTATTTCGTCTATAAGTTTTGTTGCCCAAGCACCTGCTGGAAGAATTGCTACCTTCCCTTTTATGAAATCGTCAACACTCTTTCTATAATTTATATCTATGCTTCCCTTTGATAGAGCGCTAGTATTTAATTTTTGAAATATCTCAAAGGATTGATCTATTCCCTTTAATGTAAGATATCCATTTTTGTCTGAGTTGTATTTTGATGTAGCTTCTATAGAACCTGTAGTTTGAGCATTAATCTGGCTAAATAAAATAGCAAGTGTCCAATTATCAAGTGCACCAACCTCCATTGGTGTTACGCCTCTTGCCTTTAACTTTTTACATATATCTAAAAGTTCATTTAATGTAGTAGGTTCCTTTAAACTGTACTTTTTGAAGGTATCAACATTATAGAAAAACTCTATAGTAAGAGGCATATCATTAAATCCGTATATTTTATCATTATAGAGCCCATATCCTATGGATACTTCATAAACCTTTTTGTCTAATTCTTTTTCAATAAAAAACTGTGTTAAATCTGTAAGCATTCCTGCCTTTGCAAAATCAATAATCTGTTGCCTTTTTAGTCCTATTAAATCTACTTCACCCTTTGATATATCATTTTTTATTTTGGTTTCATCTCCATAGTCTGTTATAAGTTCTATTTTTACTTTATCATTTTGCTTTTCATACTCCTCTATTATCTTTTTATAAACTTCTATTATTTTTCCTCACTCTTTGCACCGTAAAATGTTGCAAACTTTACAGTTGTTTTTTCTTCCTTTTTTCTTTACCCATAAGACCACAACTTGATGTTGTAAAAAGCATTAAAAATCCTAAAATAAAAGAAATAAATTTCTTCATCCTTTCGCCTCCTATTAATATATGTTTAAACTTGAGTCAGCACAATATAGATTATACATCTATTTGTATTAGATTTCCACAATAACAAAATTATTATTATTAGTATTTTACCACAAATATTTTTTAATATTACAACATATATATTAGTGGGAGGTGATTATATGAAATTAAGAATCTACGTAATAAAAGAAAACATTTAATTTGGGCGGCAATTATACTGGCTGTAATTATCATAGCAGCAATTATAATTGCATCAAGAAGTACAAATGAAACTATTAATAACATAGGTTCACAATATACAATTAAAGATGATATAAATAACGACGGAAAAATAGACAGCATAATAATAAATGTTGACAAAAAGACAAATGAATACAACTTAAGCGTAGCTATGAGCGATGGAAAGGGTTATGTTATTGAGGCAGATAAAACTATAAAAACACTTGGATACTATTCTGAAGAATGGCCAATGCACGTAACTGTAGACGACATTGATAATGATAAAATTAAAGAGATAGTAATTCAATCAAAGGATAAAACAGGCTCAATATTAGGAATATATAAATTTAACAATGAAAAGTTTGAAAAAATGGCTTCAGGAAGATATCAAATATACGGACTAATTAAACACCCTGCTTCATCCAACAACTTTGTACTTTTAGGTTCAAGAAATAATAGTGGTATAAATTATAATTTATTTATAGCAAAGGAAGGAAAGCTAACTCCTGTACTTAGTACATTAAACAATCTAACACTTGGAAAAGACACTATCGCATCCTTTATAGAATATGTAGAAAAGAAGGAGGTTGAAGCCTTTAATCAAATAATCGACAATAAATTAACTTCAACAATTCAAAGTGGAAACTTCGAAGATGCAAAACTATCAGAGGTTAAATACAACAAAGACGGTATGCCAACAGAAATAACTTATTTAGTAAGAACAAGTGTACAATCCAAGGCTGGTAATGAGGCTCTTGTTTATAAAGTTAGACTAAGCTTGTCTAAGGTTGAAGAAAAACTACCAAAGTATACTATTACAGATTTAAATATAGTTAAATAATATTTGTAAAGACTGCAAATACTATCTGTGGAGGTAAGATATATGAAAAGAGTATTTGCAGTCCTTTTAATTTCTTTTCTGTTTTATTCCTGCTCAATACCTGTATTTAAGAAAAATAACTTATATTCCGACAACATTATGTATTCCTGCATTGGAGATTTTGACGGCGACTCAAGAGTTGACAGTATTTATCTTATAAAAGAAGATGATACAGTAAAAATAGTGTATAAAAGCAAACGAACAACAAAGACTCAAGAGATAAAAATCAATACAAACAATTTTTATTGCAACGTTGAGGATATAAACGACGACAGATGTGACGATTTTATTATCAATTCAATTGAAAACAACGTTGAAAACATATATATTTTTACCTTTAAGGATGCCATAAAGGAAATTTTATCACCAAGCATAATACACAAACAAATAAACTTTATAAAAACAGGCAGTATTTATACAGTATCCTGTGGAGAATATGAAAAACAAGTTAAATCCAGTGAAGATTTAACACTAAAACTAATCTATTCCGCAACTGAATACACCGAATATGGAAAAGCAATTATAACTGAAGGCGTTCTTGTAAATAAAAACAACCAACCGCAATACACAATTTCAATCATATACAAAATCAACAGCCTTGGAAAACTAAACTTTATCGATATAAAGTGCCACCCAGGTGAAATGTGAAATGCCATTTAATTCCATATAGTTTCTAATACCAATAAAACAAGTCACCTATTTTTTAACCTAATCAGCGACAGAAGTCGCCTACTTCTATAAGTGGGTGATGAATGTTGCTAAAAAGTAGTGAAAACCAAACTACTAAAATTAGCCATATGAATGGTAAAACTGGGGATGGAACAGCCCTTTGAGCGTGGGTAAACTTGCTCCGATAGGAGTATTGACCACGAAACCAACACCTCTATAGGTGGGGGTAGTTCAATAAGTGACTTGTTTTATTAAAATCATATATTATCAAATAAATTATCAAGAACTAATACGGTAGCACCCTTTATAATTGCATCTCCTTTTGTATCAGCTCTTTTTATTGTACAGCTTTCATATAAATCTGGTAATGCATATTTCTTTGCATTTTCAATTGTACCATTTAAATAATAGTCATTTACATCAATCAAATCTCCACCTAATACAATAAGTTGTGGATTAAATGTATTGATTAAATTTGCAACTGCAAGTCCTAAATATTCTGCCGCTCTATTTATTGCACATATTGCTCTTTCATCCCCCATTAAAGACAATTCGTGGATTGTCATACAATCTTTTTTAGTCCTTGTTCTTCTGCATATCTTTCAACAGCCTTCTCTGAACTAAAAGTTTCTATACATCCTCTATTTCCACAGCTACATAAGGGACCATCAAAGGCAACCTTTGTATGACCAAATTCTCCAAAACCATCAGTATATCCCCTTATCTGCTGCTTATTATTTATTAATGCCACACCTACACCATAACCAACTTTTACACTTATAAATTGGTCTACATATTTACCAGCACCATACCAACTTTCACTAAGTGCCATAGCTCTAACATCTCTATCCAAAAAGCAGGAATATCAAATATCTTTTCTAAATCCGTTCTTATATTTTTATTTTTCCATCCGTAATTTGGTGAATAAATAATTTTACCCTTCTCTGCATCTACTATGCCGTGTGCCGCAATACCAATTCCAAGTAGCTTATCTTTAATAATACCATTATCGTTAATTAATCTTTCTATCCCCTCTTTAATTATATTTATTGCTTCCTCATAGGTTGTATTTTGAGTTGTTTTAACAGATATCTTATCGATTATTTTTGATTCCATATTTAAAACTGCGGTCCTAATTCGCGTAGAACCTATATGTACAGATAATATATAATATGAATCAGCATTTATTTTAAGAAGTATAGGTTTTCTTCCACCTGTAGACTGTCCAAGGTCACTTTCTATAATTATATTTTTATTTATAAGTTCTGCTGTGATATTTGTAACTGTTGCCGGAGTTAAATTTAAAATCTTTGCTATCTCCGCCCTTGAAATCGGTCCCTTTAGCCTTATCACATCTATAATAAGGCCTGTATTTATTTTTTCATAAGCTGGAAGCTTCCTGGCACAATATTATCCATAAATACACCCCCTTTTACCATTATAGAAAGAATTTTAACAATTTTCAATGTTAATTTATTTAATAAACCATAACAAAATGCACAAAACCCAGGCGAAATGTGTTCCCATATATTGGTTCTATTCACATTCTCACCTGGGTGGCACTATTTTAGCCTCTCATTTATCTTTTTAATAGTCTGTTGACCAACCATTCCGTCAACCGTTAACTTATTTGCCTTTTGAAATGCTTTTACTGCCGCTTGTGTATTAGTTCCAAAGTATGTCGTTGTTGTTGCTATATTTAGATATCCTAATTTCTTTAATGCCTCCTGCAGTTTCTTTACATCTTCCCCTCTTACTCCTATTTTCAACGGTCTTGTATATATTAACTGCATTACATTATTAGTCGTATTATTTACTTTGCTTTGTGTAGTTGTATTTGTTCCACTTGAACTATTTGTTCCTCCTGTTGTGTTTGTTTGTGTACTTGCCCCACTTGATGTATTTTGTTCTCCCTGCTTTTTTAACAGCTCATTTATCTTATTTATCGTCTGTTGACCTGCCATCCCATCAACCGTTAACTTATTTGCCTTTTGAAATGCCACTACTGCATCATAGGTTGCATTATCAAATACTAAAGAAGTTGCATTAGACTTATAATATCCTAATTTTTTTAAAGCTAATTGTAGAGCAGTGACATCTGTTCCTTGAACACCCTTCTTTAATACTCTGTTATACACAAGACTATTTATATTATCTTCTGAAGCTGTGCCTCCTCTTGACATTTCCTGCTGTCTTTCTGCAACAAATTTTATTTCTTTTTATCATCAAACTGGCTGTCACTTAATTTATCTTTTATATAACAAATAACTCTATATTCTCCTTCACTTTTTGGTGTATATTGAAGTACGCCTTCATTATTAGAAACCGATGCAATTAAATTTTGTTCCGAATAAATCTCAAACGTATAATCCATTAATTCATAACTACCATTTTCCTTATCCGCCTTTATTATAATAGGTTTATCAACATAAACCTTTTGTGTATCAATTGTTAAATTTTTAATTTCAGGCAATTTAAAGGCTATAAAATTACCACTTATTTTATCATCATATTCATTTTCAGAGTCCTTTTGTTTTATATAATATGTTACATCATATATTCCATCTTCGTTTACACTATAATTATTTTTAAATTCATTTACATACTCAGTTGAATAAACTGTTTTATTATCCTTTTTTACTTCTAATTTATATAAATAATTATCATAATTTTCTATTCCATCTAATTTCAACTCAACTGCTTGTCCAACAAAAGCATATCTATTAGTCATTTTAAGTTCAAGATTATTAATTAAGCCAAACGCTTTTCTTTTATTCCCTTCATATGCTTCATAATATTTATATACAGCATCCGCTATTTTAAAAGATATTTTATCTTGCATTTCAGGATTTGTGACTTTTTGAGATCCTCAGGATTTGTCATAAATCCTGTCTCTATTAAAATTGAGGGCATAATTGTATTTCTTGTTACATAAAAATTTGAATTTTTACTCCTTTATCTACAAAACCTACCGATGTAATCCCACTTAAAACCATTTTTGCTAAATCAATACTTTCAGGCACCTGATAAGGAATATTATCTACTATTCTAACTTTATTCTTTTCAACTCTAAATTCATTATTATCAACTCTAATTAAAACATAATCAATTCCATCAATATTTTCTTCACTTATATATTCATATCTATTTCCTTCATATTCTACATACTTTAAATTTATAATATTGGGTCTACTTGAACTATAATAAATTTCTGTCCCCTTTACATTTGGATTAATTATAGTTTTTCCATTTTGTTGTGAAGCAGAAACATTGTTGTGTACACTTATAAATAGGTCTACTTTATTGTTATTAGCCATATTTACTCTATCCTGAAGACTTACATAATCATCATTAACCCTTGTTAATATAATTTCAGCTCCAAAATTCTTTAATATGTTTGATACTCTTTCTATTATTGCAATATTAATATCCTTCTCTTTATAACCACCATAAACGGCACCTGGATCTTTTCCCCGTGGCCAGCATCTAAAACAATTCTTCTACCATCAAGCATACCTGCAAAAACTATGTTTGACGACATCAACATAGTTATAAGCAGACATGTAATCTTTTTATAAAATTTCAACATGTCCACCCCCAAAACAAATTTAATTTAATTAAATTATACATTAAACTGCTACTATCTTCAATAATTTAACAATATTTTTATCTCTTATTACATTTATTTTGACAAAAGAATAAATAATTTTTATGAAAATGAGCAAAAAGTGGGCCGCTTCTCGGCCCTAAGGGGATGGGGGTTCTGTTTATGGAAACTACTGTTTCCATCTCAAGGTGGTTTCCTTGAGCTTTCATTATTAATTTTAACCATCCTTCATTTTTTTATACATATTAACAAAAAATTTTTATAAAAAGTGTCCTACACTTGAAATATCACTTTTCAACTGACTGATACTCTTTAATAAGATACCTCAACACTTCTGCTGTGTCACTTATTGGTTTACCAGAAAGCATATCCACCCCTGCTTCCTTTAATAGATCTAAAGAGTACTTGCTTCCACCTGATTTTAAGAAGTTTAGGTATCTCTCTACATTTTTCTTATCCTCTAAAATAGATTTTGCAATGCTAATTCCAGCACTTAATCCTGTTGCATACTTATATACATAGTATCCATCATAGAAATGAGGTATTCTTGCCCATTCTATGCTTATTTCTATCATCTATTACGCACTCTCTTCCATAGTACTTGTTGTATAGGTTTCTCCATATCTCTGAAAGTCTTTCGCCATTTAGCGGCTCTCCCTTTTCTGCCATTGTATGGGTTATTAGCTCAAACTCAGCAAACAAAACTTGTCTAAAGTAGGTTGTTCTAATTAATTCCATAAACTCACTTATTATATACCTTTTTGCCTCTCCCTTTAGTTTATCCATAAGGTAGAAATACATAAGCACTTCATTTGTAGTTGAGGCAACCTCTGCACAGAAAATAGTGTAGTTTGAATATACATAGGGTTGAGTTTTTCTTGAAAAATATGAATGTATTGAATGTCCAAGCTCGTGGGATAAGGTTAAAACATCGTCTAATCTTTCATTGTAATTAAGTAGGATATAGGGCTTTGTATCAAAGGCTCCCCAGGAATACGCCCCAGAATATTTACCCTTATTGCTGTAGACATCAATCCATTTGTTACTGAAGGCCTCATCAAGAATCTTTAAATATTCATCTCCAAGAACCTCAAGGCCTTCCTTTACCATTTTCTTTCCTTCATCATACTTAACTTCCATATCTACGCTCTCTACAATAGGTACATAAAGGTCGTAAAGGTGAAGCTCATCAACCTTAAGCTCCCTCTTTTTAATTTCATAAGCTCATCAAGGGATGGAATATTGTCTGATACTATATCAATCAATCTGTTATATAAACCAACATCTATGTTGTCTGAAAATAATGCCCCTCAAGTGCAGACTTAAACCCTCTAACTGTTGCATAGAAAACATCCGACTTAATCTTTGAAGAGAGCATCGCCCCATATGTATTTTTATACTTCATAAAGCCGTTGTGTAGGCTCTTAAAGGCATTTTTTCTAAGTTCTCTATCCTTAGATACTATAAACTGTGAAAAATTATTTATGGTTAGCTCATATTCTTTACCCTTTGAATCCTTAATTGTTTCAAATTTTAAATCCGCAAAGCTGAGCATCTTAAATATGTTTTCAAATCCCTGCGACATCTCTGCTGTCTTTGATAAAAGCTCTTCTTCTTTATCTGACAAAACGTGCTTCTTTTGCCTTATCAAATCCTCAAGTTCGTGTTTATATAACTTAAGCTCCGCTACTTCATCAAAATATCTATCTATAGTTCCATCCTCAAGCTCTAATATTTCAGGATAAATAAAGGCAGTTGCACTGTTGTATTCAACAGATACCCTCTCTCCTAAATCCGCAAGCTCCTGTCCCTTTGTATTGTTGTTGTCCTCATCCCTCTTCATAAAACAGTAAACCGTTATCTTATCACAAAGTCTTCCTGCCTCATCCCTTAAATTCAAACACTCGTATAAAAACTTTGCACCTTTTTTAAAGCTTCCCTAAACTTTTTAATCTCCTCAATCATTCCTCTTAAAACTTCTACATCCTTTAAAAGACTCTCTTCGCTGCTATAGATTGTATCTATATCCCATTTATATTCACTTGGGATATCCTTTCTTTCAATTAAACTATAATCCATAATAACACCTCCTTAGCTTAATTATTACACATTTTATAAATTATTTCCATATAAAATTCATATTGGAAAGATTAATTTGACTATACAACCTTATTTTTGTAATATTAAAATATATAATCTAAACTTTAGGAGGAAGTTATGTTTGGAGAACTTATAGACCTAATACTCAAATCAAAGATAATAACATCATCAAATATATACAAAAGGCTTATTGATATGTTAAATACGCAGGACTTTAAAAATAGCCTAAACGAAGCCTCTGTAAACAAAGACTACAGCTGCATAAGATGCTATAAATGCCTTGAAGAAATTATAAAAACCTTCTACAAAAAGGACGACGACTTTCTATTTGCAGTCTATCAATACGCCCTTTCAAAATCCTTCAGCGAAGCTGTTACACTTGAGCTTGATGAAGAGGATTTTGCGATATTTGAAACCTACCTTTTATTACTTAAAGTTTTTTCAAAATTCCAAAAACTATCAAACGACGGAAGCTTCCAAAGCAGATATCCTCTATTTTTCCTTGGTCTTGATGAGGAAAGAAATCTTGAAGACCCCAGCGAATATAAAAAATTTGTTGAGGCCTTTGAAGGGGATTATGTTTATGAAATGATGAAGCTAAACCAGGAGGTAATAGGATACAACACCCTCGACCACGTTTGTGGAGTACACTATCTGTCCCTTTACATTGCAAGACAGGCAAAAACAAAAACCTACCTATAGACCTTGGGAGAATATCTGGAGCTGCTGCAGGCCACGACATAGGAAAATTTGGATGCAAGGGAGTTGAACTCAAAAGGGTTCCCTATCTTCACTACTACTATACAGATGTTTGGTTTAAAAAGCACAATATAAACTACATAAGAAACATAGCTATAAACCATTCTACTTGGGATTTAGAGCTTGAAAACCTATCAATAGAATCACTGATACTAATCTACAGTGACTTTAGAGTAAAAAATAAAAGGATAGACAACAAAGAACAGATGTACATTTACAGCCTTGATGAATCCTTTGATGTTATACTAAATAAGCTTGACAATGTTGATGAAAAAAGATTCTAAGGTATAAAAGGTATATTCAAAGCTTAAGGACTTTGAAAACTATCTTTTAGATTTAGGCATAAATACCTCCTTAGAGGACATCAAAATCACTGCAAATAAAGATAAATGCTATTCACTTATGTTTGGCAATGATGTGGTTGAAAACATAAAATATCAAGCAATAAACCACAATATCAGGCTTATGCATAAATTAAGAAGCGAATTTTCATTAAATGAAATATTAGAAAACGCACGAAACGTACAGGACTCTCAGGCCCTTCGTGCATACCTTGATATAATTGAAGAATACTCAACCTATCTTACCCAAAAGCAAAAGATAATTACACTTGGCTTTTTATATGAACAGCTAATGCACAATGAAGAAGATATAAGAAGGCAGGCGGCTGAACTTCTTGGATTTCTTATTGCCTCCTTTGATGAAGAATACAGAAAAGAACTTCCAGAAAACGCAAAGAAAGACAGAGAAGATGTAAATTCAATCTACCTTTTAAAAGGTATGTTTCCCTTATGCTAACACCTGACCACAAGATCATAGATACCTATAAGGAATGGATAGGATACAGTCTTTCTGTTTTTATTAAATCTATATTTAATAAGATTTCTGAAAATCAGAAGTTAGAATACAAATTTGCACTGCAGGAGTTTTACAATAAAGATAATCTTTCAAAGGAAATGGAGCTATACCTATTAGATGCTGCAAAATATATTCCACTTAAAGAAGAAGACAACCTGTTCTATGAATTTATAACTAAAAGACTACTATCCGAGAGGCACCACATTAGAATTATGGCCCTTGATACCCTACTTGTTCAGCTTAAAAAACAAACTCCCTCAGCAAATATATTAGATAATATAAAACAGATTTTTATTAAAGAAGTAAAATACAGTGCAACGGCTCCTGAAAACTATTTAAAGCTAAACATTGCTGAAAAATTAGATATTGACAGTATTATTGTAAATGAATATCTTTCCTACTACATTAAAAACCTTGATAATATAACAGATATATTCTTAAGCAACCTAAAAACTGCAACCAGTTGGATAACAAAGAAAATACAAATAGATATACTCTTAGATTATGCCCTTAAAAACCCTAAGGAAAGGGGACTTCAAACTGCCCTTCACTTCTGCAACCTTCTTAAGGTTAGTGCCGTTGAGGCTGTAAGAAACAAAGCTGGAGAGTCTATTTTAAATATAATAAAGTTTTTACCAATGGACCAAAGAAATGAAATTGCCGTAGAACTTGTTCGTGCTCTTGAAATGGAGGGCTACAGATTTACAAAATACATACCAAACTATCTTGGTAAAATAATACTCTATCTACCTGTAGTCGAGCTCAACGAATTTTTAGATGACTCCTATGAAAAATAAAAACATCAAACACAAGGGTTTCATCACTTATATTAAAGACCTCCTCTGTTGCACTTTCAAACATTAATATATATAAATCTCAAGTTAAGAATGAGGAGGACTACAAAAAATCCTAAACAAGCTAATTTCAATAATATTAAGTGGGCTAATAAACTACAACAACCCTATAAAACAATTTGCACTTAATTGTATTGGAGGGCAAGTTTTCGGTTCAAAGACGCTTTCCTTAGAGGACAAGAAGGAGATATTTAAAATAATTGCTAAAAAGTTTTTATCTATAGTTGGACAGTTTGAGGAGGATGAACTTTTATTCTTAGTAAATTCAGCTACATTAAACCACATTTACAGGTTTATTTCTGAACAGAATATAGTATCTAAAATAGAGCTAAATATACCAAAGAGAGTTGCCTTTATGCCTGGAACCTTTGACCCATTTTCCCTAAGCCATAAGGAGATTGCAAAGGCAATAAGGGATTTAGGATTTGAGGTATATATTGCAATAGATGAGTTCTCTTGGTCCAAAAACACTTCCAAACCTTATAAGAAGGACCATAGCTTCTCTATCTATTGCAGATGAAAACAATATATTTCTATTTCCTGAAACACAGCCTATAAACATATCTAATCCTAAGGATATAAAAAAATTAAAGGAGATTTTTAAAGACTACGAGGTTTATATTGTTGTTGGAAGCGATGTGGTTATAAATGCCTCTGCCTATAAAAAGCCAAAAGAACAGGACTCTATACACACTCTAAATCATCTGATATTTGAAAGAAGAAGCCTAAATGAATACAGTCAAGAGATGTTTGAAGAGGCAGTTAAAAATATAGAGGGAGATGTTATAAAATTAAATCTACCGCCCCAATACGAAGACATAAGCTCTACTCAAATAAGAAACAGCATAGATGAAAATAGAGATATCTCAAATTTAGTAGACCCTCTTGTGCAAAAGTATATATATGAGAATGGATTTTACAGAAGAGAGCCCCAGTATAAATCCCTTCTTACAGATTGGCCCTTTGAGTTTGAAATAGTAGAGGAATATAAGGAGGCTGTTGTTGAAAAGCTGTCTAAACTTTTAAGATTAAATTTCTATGTAGTAAAGGAAAAGATGATGAAGTTCTTTTCAAAGCCGTCGGCAAGACTTCTTATTGCTATTGATAAAGAAAATGACAGCATAGCTGGTTTTTCTGCCTTCCACTGGCTGCGTTCAAACTCCTTTTATATAGAACTAAACGATACAGTTGTTTCTAACTTTTAAGGGAAATGCTGTAGGAAGAATAATCTGCATAGACGGAATGTATATAGATAAAAACTCAAGCATAAAGGAACTGCCGCAGCTTATACTGACAGAAACGCTCTCCTTTTGCATAAAGAAGGACTACGACTATGCAATATATAAAAACCTACTGGACATCAAAGAAAACTTTGAAACCCACAACCTGCTTTTATCAAACGGTTTTATTGAAGTTAAAACAGAGGACATATTCAATAAATGCTATGCTGTAAATATGAACTATCCTATATCACTGCTTCTTGACATTGAAACAATTATAAAGGAACCCTATAGAAATACCGAAAGAGTAAAAAATGCTATAATTAAAACAAGGGAAAATCTAAAGAAGGCTCTAACAAGGCTCTACGAAGGACATCTTGTTTTAATATTTGAAAGGGATGTTATATACAAGAGGCTTGTACAAAAGATTTGCAGGGAAAACGGTGTTCCACCATATCAGATGGTGCCCCGAACACTTGGGCCTTTAATGTGCGTCCCCTATGGGAACATATTAAGAAGAAATGTTGTACCAAACACAGTAACAAAGGCACTCCATACTGAAAAACTATTTAATCCAAACCTAAAGACCTTCAAAATAGGCCCATACCCAAATTATCTTAGCCTTGAACTTCAAATTAAGACAATAGCAAGCTTTGACAGACCTATTATACTTGTTGATGATATACTCCATAAGGGCTATAGAATAAAGGCACTTGACCCAATTTTAAAATCTGAAAAGGTTGATGTTCATAAGATTATTGTTGGAATACTGTCAGGTCAAGGTAAGGAGATTATGGATATACAAAACAGAGAGGTTGACTGTGCATACTTTATACCAAAGCTTAGAGCTTGGTTCTATGAAGATGCCCTCTACCCCTTCATAGGTGGAGATAGTTTGTTTAGAGGTAGCTATCCTCAAAGGAACCTCATACCTTCTGTAAACCTTATACTACCCTATGCTGTCCCAACCTTCTTAAAGGGGGCTTCAACAAAGGATATATTTAACCTTTCAAAGGTATGCATAGAAAATTCAAAAATGCTTCTTGAGGCTATAGAGGAGGAATATGAAGCAATAAACGAAAGAAGCTTAACCCTACAAAACATAGGTGATGCACTTGTATACCCAAGATACCCAGAACACGGAAAATTTATGTACTACGACCTGACCCTATCTCCTTCAGTTTATCTTAAAAATGACCTTGAGCAGCTTGAAAAACTTGAGCCAATTTTGACTTAGGAGGAATAAAATGAATATATATAGAAAAAATAACGACCTTTTTATTTCAAACCACAGCTTTGAACTAAACAAAATATCTGAGGAGGATTTAAAAACTTCTGAGCATATATTTTTATTAAAAAATCAGGAACAAACAATAAGTTTAGGCAGGTTGTAACTTCTGCTACTCAAATAGAAGATTGTGAGGGCCTTGATTATATAATAAAAAGAGGGGCAAAGGGTTTTTAGATGATTTAATAGATAAGAACAGGCTATCCTTCATTAATACATCCTTTGAAGGATGGGAGGAGCTTTATAAGACTAACCCTTTAAAGGAAAAATACAAGGTAACAGTTGCAGGGCTTGGAGACGTTGGGGGAACACTATCAATTGGTCTTAGACTTTTAGGTCAAGACATAATATCTGAGATTGGTATTTTTGACCTTGACGAAAACAAAGTAAAACGATGGGAGTATGAACTAAACCAGATAAACTACTCAAACAATATAGCTCTACCTAAGGTTAAACCTGTAGGATTTGATGAGGTCTTTGACTGCGACGTATTTATATTCTGCATAACAAGACAGGTTCCTGATGTGTCGGTACAGGATGTAGATGTTAGAATTGTACAGTATAAGAGCAATGCAGAAATAATTTCATTGTATGCAGAGGCTGCAAAAAGGCAAACTATAAAGGGTATTTCTTTGTAGTCTCTGACCCTGTTGACCATCTTTGCAAAAAGGCCTATGCAGAACTTAATAAAGATTATACCTTCCCGTCAGATAATGTTAAGGGATTTGGGCTTGGAGTTATGTATGCAAGGGCACTTTATTATGCTCAAAAGATGAATTTAGACTATTTTAAGGATAAGGGAAGGGCCTTCGGTCCTCACGGCAAGGACCTTGTGGTTGCAGATAATATAGAAAATTACAATCATCAGATTTCTCTTAAACTAACAGAGCTTACAACCAATGCAAACATAGAGGTAAGAAAAACTGGTTTTAAGCCCTACATTGCCCCAGCCCTGTCATCTGGTGCCCTCTCTATTTTAGCTTGTCTTAAGGGAGAATGGCACTTTAGTACGGTTGCAATAGGAAATGCCTTTTTAGGCATAAAAAACAGACTTACAAAGTACGGTGTTGAAATAGAAACCTACGAAAATATGGATAACAGGCTATTAGAAAGAATAAAAAGGAGCTATGAAAGGCTGGTAGAATTTGATGTGTGATACTTTACTTATTGCATCTCCTAATAGGTCTTCTATTCTAAACAATATGATTAGGGCTTTTATGAAGGATAATGCCTTTGAGGAATACAACCCTCAAAGGCATAAAAGTATTCAAAATAAAAAAATTGTATTTGCGGTTGAACTAAACAGTATTGGTATATGCCCCTATATACTTGATGTTTTAAATAATTTGTCCTTAAAGGGTAAAGATTCCCTTTTAGGTTCAACTGCCTGTATATTAATAAAGAGCCCTAATTTAAACTATACAAAGAGCTTTTCACAGCAGATTATATTTATAAGCAACAGTTTAGGATGCCTCTTTATAGGACACCCAGTTGTTGAAGTTGTAGAAGGTTTTATAAACTTTAAAACGTGGCAGAAAACGCTTAATATGTCCCTTGAGGAAATCTGTTATCATCTATGCGAAGGGCTATCTAATAGATTTTTTAATTTTAAAATAATCAAAAACAAAACCCTAAGCTATCTGTACTGCACGCAAGCTATAGAGATACATCTAACACTCTAACCCTTTGGTATATGATAAAAAATTATATAGAAGGAATAAATATATTTGAACACCACGTTGAAAACGGAACTATACAGGACTGCATAGGATGTCCCTTTAAAACCTGCCTCTACTTTGCAAAGCAAAAAGCTGCTTTTATGGTGGTTCTATAGTAAAGGAAATCTTCCTGCAATAGAAGAGGCTGATGCTGTTGTTTTTATATGTCCTAACTACAATGATGCAGTATCCGCCAACTTAAGTGCAGTTATTAATAGAATTACCGCCCTATATAGAAGAAATCCCTTCTATGATAAGATGCTCTTTTCTGTAATTGTATCAGGAAACTCTGGAGGGGATTCAGTTGCAAAGCAGTTAATAGGTGCACTAAACATAAATAAAGGTTTTATTCTTCCACCCTACTTTGCTATAATGGAGATAGCAAATGATATGGGAGAAATAAAAAAGTTGAAGGAATCCAAAATAAAGCACAGGAATTTGCACAAAATATAACTAAGAATTTAATTTAAAGATAGTATAAAAGCCTTCTGCTGTTTATTTTAAATTGCAGTATTCAACTAAAATAAACTTTGTGGCTTAACTCAATTATCTACGGACTAAGTATCTATTTTCTAAATTGGATTGGTTTTTTCACTGTTTTTTAAGGAGGGTTTAAGATGAAAAAAATAATCCCCTTTTTACTGATAATATTATTAATTTTCTCATCCTGCGGAAAAAGCAAACTAACAATAATGACACTATAAACACAAAACCTACTACAAATGAAACTCAAAATAACGAACAAAAGCCAAAAGAGGATAAGACTACAGATAAGGAAGATGAAAATAAGGAAAAACAAGAAGACAAAGAAACATCCTCTAATGAAGAAAACTTAAATAATGAAGACGTATTAATAATAGACGCTGACGTATCATCATTAAGCAATAAAGAGATAGACTTTGGTCCGCCTCCTATTAAAAATAATGAATCGCAATATATGCCAAAGCAAACTGTAGAGCTTTTTAAAAAGTACGACGCCTACTATTTGGGTGATAAAACAAAAAAGGAGATATATCTAACCTTTGATGAAGGATATGAAAATGGATATACTGCAAAAATACTGGATGTTTTAAAGGAAAAGAACGTAAAGGCTGCGTTTTTGTGACAAGGCCATATATAAATCAAAATAAAGAACTAATAAAAAGGATGGTTGAGGAAGGTCATATTGTTGCAAACCATAGTTCAACGCATCCGTCAATGCCGCAGAAGGCAACAGATTTTAATAAATTTAAAAGGAATTTGAGGATACAGAGACTGCCTTTATGGAAGTAACAGGACAGGATATGCCGAAATTTTTTAGACCTCCAATGGGAAAATATAGTGAACTTTCTCTATACTATACCCAAAAGCTTGGATACAAAACAATC
Organism: Caloramator sp. mosi_1; assembly: GCF_028622835.1. GTDB lineage: Bacteria > Bacillota > Clostridia > Clostridiales > Caloramatoraceae > Thermobrachium. The sequence goes on from NZ_CP117677.1 coordinate 2,572,853, forward strand.
TTTTGGAGTTTTGCCCATAAAGATTGGCTTGTAGACGACCAACCACCTGTTGAAACAACTATACAAAGGGTATTAGACAGGTGCCATAATGGTGAAATAATGCTTCTACACGCAGTATCAAAGAGCAATACAGAGGCACTTCCCACAATAATAGATAAGCTTCGTGAAATGGGATACGAATTTAAACCTCTTACAGAACTTAAGTAAAAAGGGTGCTTGTGCACCCTTTCATAATATCTTTTTAGCTCTCTATAGCTGTATTCCTTAATAAACCTATTATTCGAATCATCCCTTATAAGCAACCTAACTCTATCCTCTGAAATCTTTAATACTCTACCCTTTAGCTTTGTACCAAGCACATTAACAGGTGTATCAAGCTTAAGTTCCCTTAAATCTTGATTAGAACAAAACTCACAAACTCCTCCATCCTTAACTATTCTTTTGCAGCTTGTACAATAAAACATCATAATCCCCCAAAACCAATTTTATTTCTTTTGAACTACAGTACAGTATATTTCCTCTTTCTCAAAAATATTCCATCAAAATTTTAACTAAAGTCCAAAAATACAGTACAACTATATCAACCTCTTGAAAACATAAAGAAGGTAAGGACTATAAAAAATAGCCTATAAAAAGCCTCTACATTAAAAGACATTTATACTTTTTTGTAGAGAATCTCCCCAATAAATATACTATTCTAAAATCCTTACAAATAAGAAGGGACAGGCATTATAATCTAATGCCCGCCCCAACAATTGACAAAGAGCCCATAAAAGATGCTCTGATTATGAAACTGCCCCTTGAAGGGATTTCAAATTGGCATATTTCATAAGCTTTACCAAGTCCATCTTTAGACTTTGAAAAAGTCCTAAATTCGGCACACGATGTACCGAGCCGAGCAGCCCTCAAGAGCAAGGGTATCGCAAGGTAGGACTTTTTCAAACAAAGAAAAGCTTAGATTTTCTTAGCGAAATGAAGGAATGCCAAGGAAATCCTTCAAGGGGCTTATCTTAACTTTTTCAACAGCCTTGTAGAAATAAAAATACACATCCCAACTTTTAACAAAGTACCTACTTTCAAAGGATATACGCTATAGAACACGTTTTCCATATTATGGATGAAGTAACATTTCACCTGGGTGGCACTTTAATAAAATCTCTTCTTTTCTATGTGCTGCTTCAATTAAAAATCTCTTACAGTGCATATCAACATCGCTTACTAAATCAATATCCTTAATTCCCTCTAAATTTATTCTTACATTTAATACCGCCGCCTCAATTGCTGCATACAATTGTATAGCCGCAACTCCAGCGTCTGTTATAGCATTCTTGTTGCCGAATTCTGCAACAAAATCCACAATATCAAACATTGAAAAAGCTGTATCTGCAACAGCATAGGGTACAGAATAGGCCTCTAATAATGCCCTCTGTATAGCCCTCTCTCTTTCCGCCTTTTGCTCCTCTGTATCCTTTGGCATTTTATATGCCTGCATAACCAAATTAAATGCCTCAACATCCTGCTCAATATACTCCATAAACTTTTTCTTAGCTCTTCACATTTTACTAAATACTCATTAAACCTATTTTTTACATCATCACTATATTCCATATATTTTTTCTTGTTTACTGTTAAATTCATCACCATAGATGATAAACTTGCAGCAAGTGCACCTGACAGTGCAGCAACTGCACCACCACCTGGGGCTGGAGAGCTTGAAGCAAGGTCCTCTAAAAATTTTTCTATTGTATTTTCATATATCTTCATCCTAATCCTCCTCAATACATTATTCTTCCATCCTTAACTACTATTTTACCATTTTTTATTACCATATCAATATGGTTTATTCCAAAATGGTAAATAATGTAGTTTTCGTTTGGTGCCTTCATAACAATTAAATCCGCCTTTTTGCCCTTTTCTATACTTCCAACCTCACTCCCACGCCCTATTGCATAAGCTGCATTTATTGTTACTGCTGATATAACCTCATGTGGTGTCATCCCCATACCAAGCGAAGCAAAAATCATTATGCTCTGCAGCGACTCTGTTGGACAAGTACCTGGATTGTAATCTGAGGCCACTGCAACAGCAAGCCCCTTTTTATCATTTCCTTGCAGGTGCATACCTCTTTAGCCTTAGATAAAAGGAAGTGCCAGGAAGCAGAATTGGTATTACTCCTGCCTCCTTCATAGCATCTATTCCCTCATCCGATACAGCCACTAAATGTTCTGCCGATACAGCCCCAACTTCTGCTGCAAGCTGTGCCCCCCATAGGCTCTATTTCATCGGCGTGCAGCTTAACTTGGAATCCCAACTCCTTTGCCGCCTTTAAAACCCTTCTTGTTTGGTCTATATTGAAAAATCCCTCTTCACAAAAGGCATCCACATATTCTGCAAGTCCCTCTTTTTTATATAGGGCATAACCTTATTAATCATAAGCTCTATATAACTTTCCACATTTCCCTTATACTCCTCAGGTATTGCGTGTGCCCCAAGATAAGTGCTTACAATGTCAATTGGATGCTCTATTTCCTTTGCAACTTTTAGACACTTTATTTCATCTTCAAAATTCAATCCGTATCCTGACTTGGTCTCTACGGTTGTTGTACCCCATAGGAGCATCAAATCAAGACTCTTCAATGCCTTTTTATAGAGCTCATCATAACTTGCCGACCTTGTAGCCCTAACCGTACTTAAAATTCCCCCACCTTGTTTTAATATATCTAAATAGCTTGCCCCCTCAAGCTTTAATTTTAGCTCATTCTCCCTTGAGCCATAGTGTACAAGATGCGTATGGCTGTCAACAAATCCAGGAAGAACAAGCCTTCCCTCTAAATCAATAACCTCCGTTCCATCCTCCAAAAATTCTAATCCATCCCCGCTTCCAACATCTAAAATAATACCATTCTCTACCACCACATAACCTCTCTCAATAACCCCAAGGTCCGCCATTTCCTCCCCAAACTTTGGACCCTTAGATTTTACAGTTACGATCCTCCCATTTTTTAATAATATTCTATCCAAAGTACCACCCCTATTCAGCTATTCTATGCTCAAGAACCTGCTCGATGCTAAAGTTTTCAAGCTGTAGGTAGTACTCTAAAGAATCTACAAGTGCCTTCATTGGAACAAGTCCAACTATCTCACTTCCAACAACCTCAACTCCAAAACGTTTTGCCTCCATCTTAACCATTTCAAAGGCTCTATAGATTGCTGTCTTTTCATAGTTTACAAGATTCATAGATACTTGAGTTATATTTCTGTCCTCAAGCTTTACCCCCATAGCCTTTACAAACCTTAATCCTCCGCCAATAAATCTAACAGTCTTTGCTATTTTGTCTGCAATCTCAATATTTGGTGTATTTAAATTAACATTAAAGGCAACTAACGGTACTCTGGCACCAACTGCTGTGCAACCACTTTTTCATTCATTTCACTTGGCCCAAAATCTGGCTTCCATTCTGGATTTTTAATCTTTTCAAAAATCCCTCATACTGTCCCTTTCTTACATCTGCTAAATTTTTTCTCTCTTGTCTTGTTGCTGCTTCTTCATACAGATAAACAGGCACCTTTAATTCTTCCCCTATTCTTTTTCCTACAGCCTTTGCTATCTCAATGCATTCCTCCATAGTAACCTCTCTAACTGGTATAAAGGGTATAACATCCATTGCCCCCATTCTTGGATGTCCACCTGTATGGGTTCTCATATCAATCAGTTCACAGGCCCTATTTGTCATATTAAAGGCTGCCTCTATAACTCCCTCAACGTCCCCAACAAAGGTTACAACAGTTCTGTTGTGGTCTATATCAGAAGAATAATCAAGAAGCTTTACTCCCTTTACCTTCCTAACTTCATCTACTATTTTTCAATCTTTTCTTTATCTCTTCCCTCTGAAAAATTAGGAACACACTCAACTATTTTAGCCATCCTACTACCTCCTATTTAAGCATTGGTATCTTTACGCCCTTGTCCTTTGCAAATTCAATTGCTTCATCATATCCTGCATCAGCGTGTCTTAAAATTCCCATACCTGGGTCACTGGTTAGAACCCTTTTAAGTCTTACATCCATTTCCTCACTTCCATCAGCACATACAACCATTCCTGCGTGGATAGAATAGCCAATTCCAACTCCTCCGCCGTGATGAACAGATACCCAAGTTGCACCATTTATCGCATTAATTAGAGCGTTCAATATTGGCCAATCAGCAATAGCATCAGAACCATCCTTCATAGATTCTGTTTCACGTCTTGGAGACGCAACTGAACCGCAATCTAAATGGTCGCGTCCTATTACAATTGGTGCCTTAAGTTCTCCCTTCCTTACAAGCTCATTTAAAGCAAGTCCAAACTTGGCTCTTTCTCCATATCCTAACCAACAAATTCTTGAAGGTAGTCCTTGGAACTTAACCCTTTCTCTTGCCATCTTAATCCATCTTGCAAGGTGTTTGTTTTCTGGGAACAGCTCAAGTACAAGTTCATCAGTTCTGTAGATATCCTCTGGATCCCCAGATAGTGCTGCCCATCTGAAGGGTCCTTTTCCTTCACAAAATAGAGGTCTTATATATGCAGGAACAAATCCTGGGAAGTTAAAGGCATCCTTTACACCTTCATCATATGCCATTTGTCTAATATTGTTACCATAGTCAAAGGTTACTGCACCACGTTTTTGCATCTCAAGCATTGCCTCAACGTGACGTGCCATACTCTTTTAGCAAGTCTTATATACTCCTTTGGATTATTTTTTCTAAGCTCAAGGGCCTCTTCATACATCATACCACCTGGAACATATCCATTCAGTGGGTCGTGGGCTGATGTTTGGTCTGTTAATACATCTGGAACAAATCCCTTTTAACAAGCTCTGGAAGTATGTCTGAAGCATTACCTAATACACCAATTGAAATAGCTTCTCCCTTTTCCTTTGCTTCAATTGCCCTGTTTAAGGCTTCATTTAAATCCTCATAATATACATCAAGATATTTTGTGTTTATTCTCTTTTCTATTCTCTCCCTATCAACCTCTATACAAAGTGCAACACCCTCATTCATAGTAACTGCAAGAGGTTGAGCTCCACCCATTCCTCCAAGCCCTGCAGTTAATGTTATAGTTCCCTTTAGGCTTCCTCCAAAGTGCTTTTCTGCAACTGCCGCTAAGGTTTCATAGGTTCCCTGTAATATACCCTGCGTTCCAATATATATCCAAGAACCTGCCGTCATCTGACCATACATTGTAAGTCCCTTTTGTTCAAGCTCCCAGAAATATTCCCAATTTGCCCAGTGTGGGACAAGCATTGAGTTAGAGATTAAAACCCTTGGTGCCCACTTGTGGCTTTTAAAAATTCCAACAGGTTTTCCAGATTGGACAAGAAGTGTTTCATCATCTTCAAGATTCTTCAGCGAATTTACAATAGCATCAAAACATTCCCAGTTTCTTGCCGCCTTTCCTCTACCACCGTAAACTATTAAATCCTCTGGCTTTTCAGCAACCTCTGGGTCAAGGTTGTTCATAAGCATTCTCAATACTGCCTCCTGCTGCCAACCTTTGCAGTTTAGTTGATTACCTCTTGGTGCCCTAATCTCTCTCATAAATTAACCCCTTACATAAGTTCTCCTATTTTTCTTCTACCTTTATAACAAGCTCCTCTAATAGAGCTGTTGCCCTGTTTATGTCCCTATACATAATTCTATCTTCATCTAAAACTGATATATTATGCCTTAAAAGCTCATATCCTGCTAAAGTTCCCTTTGCAAGCCCCTTCATACCCCTTAAATCAATTGCCTGGCAGGCTGCAAGATACTCTATTCCTAATACCCTCATTGCATTGTATATTATACTTCTTGCCTTCCTTGCTGCTATTGTACCCATACTGACGTGGTCCTCTTGATTTGCAGATGATGGTATTGAGTCAACTGATGCTGGATGTGATAATACCTTGTTTTCTGAAACCAGTGAAGCTGCTGTGTACTGTGCTATCATAAAACCTGAATTTAATCCACCCTTTCTTGTTAAAAAGGCTGGAAGGTCATTTAACTGATAATTCACAAGCCTCTCTATTCTTCTTTCTGATATATTGGCCAGTTCTGATACCGCAATACCTAAAAAGTCCATAGCAAGTGCCATTGGTTGTCCGTGAAAGTTACCCCTGATATAACCCTATTCTCATCCGAGAATATTAATGGATTATCTGTTGCTGAATTAATCTCAATTTCAACAACCTTTTTACATAATCTATAGCATCTTTACTTGCACCGTGTACCTGTGGAATACATCTTAATGTATAGGCATCCTGTACTCTAAGTTCTCCCTGTTTTGTTGTGAGCATACTTCCCTCAAGAAGCCTTGTTAAGTTCTGTGCACACTTTTGTTGTCCAATCTGTGGACGAACGTTATGTACCTTATAATAATATGCATCTGTAATTCCCCTTAATGCCTCAACCGTTAAAGATGCAACAATATCTGCTGCCTTTGAAAGAAGGGCTGCATCGTATAATGCAAGGGTTCCTATTGCTGTCATAACTTGAGTTCCATTAATAAGAGCAAGTCCTTCCTTTTCTACAAGTTCTATTTCCTTTATTCCAGCTCTTTTAAGTGCCTCTTTGCCCGATAATCTTTCACCGTTATAATAGGCCTCACCTTCACCTATCATAACAAGAACCATATGTGAAAGCGGTGCTAAATCTCCACTTGCACCTAAGGAACCCTTTTCATATATAACTGGATGCACACCTTTATTTAACATTTCTACAAGAGTTCTCAAGTGTTTCAAGCCTTATACCAGAATAGCCCTTAGATAGTGCATTTGCACGAAGAAGCATTATTGCCCTTACAACCTCCTCAGAAAGCTCCTCTCCTACTCCACAGGCGTGGGAAACAATTAGGTTTCTTTGAAGCTTTTTGGCCTCCTCCTTTGAAATTACAACATCAGAAAATTTACCAAATCCAGTTGTAATTCCATATACAACCTTTCCTTCATCAACAAACCTATCTACAACCTCTCGTGCAGCCTTTACCCTCTTTTGGCATCCTCTGCAATACAAACCCTATACCCATATCTTGCAACCTTAACTACATCATCAATAGTCAAATTTTCACCATCAATAATAACTTTATGCAAACCCACCACCACCTTAAATATTCGAAATATTCTAATAACATTATAACACTAAATTCTTCTTGAAATTTTCTGAATATTTTTAACACATTAAAGTGCCACCCAGGTGAAATGTGAATTGAACCATATTATGGAAATGAATATTCGAAAGGTTCTATTACTATTTCAATCAAATAATAGTAACTTTAACTTCACATTAAAGTACCACCAAATTGAAATGCGACATTTTCTATTTTTGTTTATTTGTCACTTTAAAATTCATTTTTCAAATATCTTCATAATATAAATTTAACCAAACAAATATGCATAGTTTAAAAATATTTTATATTTTTTTAAAAGAATAAGTTATTTTTATTTTAATATGTAGTAGAAAATTAATTTTTTTGAGAATGAAATGAAAAACAAAAAAATTTAACTCGATAACTAGCAAAGTAAGAAAAAACACAAAAGAATATATAACATATTAAAAGATAATCGAAAAATCTATACTAGTATGTACAAAATCGCTAAAGAAGAAAACGTTAATTTAAAGGATGTATATTCTGATAAAAAGCTTCAAGAAATTTATTTACGTAAGATCTTAATACAAGAATACAAAAAGAAATAAGAAAATTAAATAAAGAAATCATATCAATAAGGAGGAATAAAAAGGTATGAATACAAATATCATAATGGAAAACAAATTATCTTTATTAAAAGTATCAGAGATATTATCAAAACAACTAAAAATAGACGAAAATAAAATATATAGAGCCTTATTATATTTAGCACATACAAAAGCATTCGATTTTGAAACCAAAAATAAAAGATTTTACGAAATATAGAGCAACTTGACAGTTTAAAACAAAAATAAACGAAATATTTTCTGATGAAAACAAAGAAAAAAAGAACACTCATATAAACAAAATAATAATGAATATGATAAATCTTATATTGAATTAATTCTATTACTAAATAAAAAGGCTTAAGTTCAAAAGATATTAATGAAATTATAAAAGAAATTAACAAAATCTATTCTATTAAAAAATAATTGTAGAAAAATACATTAAAAGAGCACAAGTGCCTAAAACAGGGGGCTTGTGCTCTTTTTTGTAAAAACCTCTGAAGTTTTATTAGATATTTGCTTAAAAGAAATAGATGACAATTTTATTATAATATTTGCAACATTTTAACCAATAGTTGTAATTTACTATAACCGCAACCAATATAATTCCTATTTTATTTAAAATTAATACTTTTATTTTACATATTTAATTTGTATTATAAAAAATATTTTTATTTATTTTTTAATATCTCACTATAAAAATGTAAATTTCAACTGGGTAAAACTTTTCTTTATTATACTCTTTGAAAAAAAAACTGTAGTTGTTATTGTTAATGGAAAATATTTGATGTATTCACCTTTCACCTGGGTGGCACTTTTGAGAACTTGCTATTTTGGTTATACTTGATCTACTTACGTTTAAAAAGTCTGCTATTTCAATGTGAGAATATTTTTCCTTTAATGCTCTCATAACAAATATATTTTTATCTGTGTCAATTCCTTAGTTTTACATCCTCCTCTTATATTTTCAACTACCCAGTTAGGTATATTTAATTCTTCCAATATTTCTTCTAATGACTTTTGAACTGGTTTGGTAAATTCATTCTTTAAATCATCTTCATATAAATCTTTTTCTTTACGTCCTATATATCTTAATAATGTTTCCGATTCCTTTAAGAATAACTTATCGTCTCCATCCATTTCTAATAAATTACGATATATTTCAATTGATTTTTTCTGTCTTCACTTAACATATCCAAAATAAAATCAACATTTATAAAGGAATTGATTCCTCTTTTATAAAACCAATGACTACTCCATAAATACTCATCAATACTATCGCATATATGTGCTCTAATAGGATTTCTATGTATATATCTTAAAGTTGCATATAGCTGACTTTCAGAATCTATCAAGTTACAGTGATACCTTTTTTCTAATGCGTGACCAGTTCTATCTAATGCTGTATTTAGAAATTTTGCAACTACATTATTTAGATTGAACATAATTGTACTTATAGTATCTTTATGTGTTCTCATTAAAAGATGATAATGATTATCCATTATAACATATCCTAACAATTCGTAATCAAATTTTTTATTATATTCCTTGAGCTGTTTAATTATAAATCTTTTAAAATCATCTTTTTTAATATGTGTTCTTTATTGTTGCATCTAGTTGTTATATGATAAATAGCCCCATCAAAGCAATACCTTTGTGGCCTCATAAAAACACCTCCAAAATAATTATTACCATTTTTGGATGTGTTATTCATTTAAGTGCCACCCAGGTGAAAGGTGACTTGAACCATATTTTGGAATAAATTTAACAATATTTATTGCATATATTACGACTTTAAATTCAATAAAACACATATCAAAATAATCTATTTTTTAACGTGGAAATTTTATTAATATTAAAAAACACAGATTGTTGACAAATATAAAAGTTTCTCTAAATATGAAATAGCACCTTGTAAGGATTTACATTGCCTTTTCAAGCACTTTAGATAATCATATCTTTAGACTTTAAAAAGTACATAATTCGGCATACGATGTGCAAGCCGTGCGACCCTCAAGGACGAGGTATCACAAGGATAACACCTTTTAAAAAAAGAAAAGCTTAGACTTAATTAGGCCATAGAAGATATGACAAGAAATCCTTCAAAGGACTAATATTATCTATACTTCTTCAATAGTCTGAAAAAATATACGTTTTTACTTATTTTGTGGTAATAACTGGTTCTATTCACTTTTCACCTGGGTGGCACTTAGGTGAAAGTAAAAATCCTCCACAAATATTGTAGAGGATTTTTACAAAATTTTAACTTCTGAAGTTGGTTTTGGTGTTTGTTATGAATTTAGGGGTTTGGTTTTAAGCTAGATATACCTATTGAGGTGTTGACATTTTATTTTTACACAGCCTCCTATCTAGCTGAACAATGATGTTTACATTTTTAATTATTGACCTAATAATTTTACTTTATACATAACACATTTATTTTTTATATAAAATTTTCTACACAATTGGTACACTCACATCTTACCTAAATTTACAAATAAAACTAAACTAATAAACACCTAAACTTCAACCACCTACAAAGGTGGATGACTTCCTGCTTCCACGACTTCTTAACCTCAGTCTCAACAGGCGTAACTTTGTGGAGTTCCTATCCTAGATGCAAATAGTATCTGTTGCCTTTAATTTCTGAATATTTTACTCTAGAAGGCAAAAACTAATCGTTTGGTTTTAGCATTTAGAACTTTTCAATTTCTCCCTGAGCCTTTTATTTCCATTTGTCAAAGAAATTTCATACTTATAGTATAGAACAAAACCAAAACCTTGTCAGTTCATCTTACCACTTATAGAAGTAGGTGACTTCTATCGCTGATTAGTTAAAATTAACTAACAAATTTTTAGTTAATCCACCCTATAATTAAAAGCTTCAAAGTTCTTATTATAAAATTTTATTTGCTTAAAATAATTAATATTCAATTATTACTCATAAAACATAATATACATTTTTCACTTATTCTATGGTAATAATTGGTTCTATTCACCTTTCACCTGGGTGGCACTTAGGTGGTAGATTGCATTCGCATAAATCTTTGTACAAGCAATTAAATCATCAATTAAAATGTATTCATTCGCCTGATGTACCACATCTTCTCTACCTGGGAATAGTGGGCCAAAGGCTACTATATTAGGCATCTCCTTTGCGTAGGTTCCCCACCTATTGCAATCGGTTCACATCTTTCTCCTACATAATCCTCATATACCTTCATAAGCTTCTTTATAAGCTCGTGTTCCTTTGAAAAATATAAAGGTGCCTGATGTTCAAAGTTTTCTACTCTAATTCCGTATTCCTTTATTCTTTCATTAAATGGATTCATCATATCCTCAAGACTGTATGTAACAGGATATCTTAAATTTAGTCCAACCCTTACTCCCTTTTCATTTAAATCTATAGTTCCAAGGTTAAAGGAAAGCTTGCCTGATGGCTCATCCTCTAAGTAAACTCCAAAACTTCTTCCATCTGTTTCAAATCCTACGTATTTATTTAAAAAGTCAATAAAATTCTTAACGTCACTTTCATCAAAATTCATCTTTCCTAATAAATTCATCATCTTCATTACGGCATTTTCACCAAGCTCTGGTGTGCTTCCGTGAGCAGACACTCCATACACTTTAATAACTATCTCATTTCCCGTTACTTCAAACTCAACTTTATCCCCTGTCTCTTCCAAATGTTTAAATATAACAGACTGTATATACTCAATATCCCCTTCAAGCTTTGCCTCACAATAGTCTGGTACCATATTTACCCTCTGTCCGCCTTTTACATACTCTATCTTTATATTTTCAGGTCTTCTACTAAAATCCTTTACAATATCAAATACCGTAAGTCCCTTCTCAGCAAAAATCAAAGGAAACTCAGCATCTGGTGTAAATCCTAAAACTGGAGGCTTCTCAAACCTATTGTAGTACTCAATATCCTTTGAGCCTGTCTCTTCATTTGTTCCAAATATAATCCTAACCCTTCTATCAAGCTTAATTCCTAACTCCTTAATAGCATAAAGCCCGTAAAGTGCCGCTATGATTGGCCCCTTATCATCCATTGTCCCTCTTGCATAAATCTTTCCATCGTGTATCTGTGCTCCATAGGGTGGATACATCCATCCATCTCCCTCTGGAACTACATCAAGATGTCCTAAAACTGCAACATAATCCTCTCCATCACCATATTCTGCATATCCCACATATCCGTCAAGATTTACTGTCTTAAATCCTAATCTTTCAGATAGCTTCAAGGCATAATCTAAAGCTTCAGCCACACCTTCACCAAAGGGCTTACCTTCCTTTGCTTCCCCCTCAACACTTTTAATTCTGCAAATCTCCTGTGTACTTTTAACAATCTCATCCTTCAGCTCATCAATTTTTTTAAACAGCCTCTCCATAAAAACACCTCCTATATAAGTGCCACCCAGGTGAAATGTTACTTTACCCATTTATTTCCATATCTTCACCCAGGTGGCTAATATCCCTTATTTACGTCTCTTTCTAATCATTTTAATTGCATCCTGTAGTTCTTCCATCTTTAATAAGTATGCACAAACAACATAAACAATTACACCTATTCCAATAGATACACCTACATTTATTAGCTGTGCAAGCTTTGAGACATTACCTAAAACTCTTTCAATCCCTAAACTTGTAAGGTATACAGCTATACCCATTGCAATTGAAGATAAAATTGACTTCGACAAAGACATCAAAACTTCCTTTGTTCTAAGTCCATTTATCTTCTTTCCAAGTATTCTATATAAAACTATCATTTGAAGTACTGCCGCAAGTGAGTTAGAAAGTGCAATTCCACCTATTGCTAAACTACTAAATTTTACAAACAATAGATTTAAAGTAATATTAAATAAAACTATACCAGCACCAATCTTAACTGGAGTCTTTGTATCCTGCATAGAATAAAAGGATCTAATCAATACAGGAACTGCACATTGACCTAAAATACCTATTGCATAAAAAATAAGTGCAAAGGCTGTAACAAGTACATCCTGTTCTGTAAACTTACCTGTCTTGAAAAGAAGCCTTACTATTGGTTTGTTTAGCACCATAAGTCCAACAGACGCAGGTACTGTAATAAATATAAGAGTTCTTAATCCTTGTGATATAACCGCCTTATATTCATCAAACTCTTTTCTTGCGATATGAGCATTTAATATAGGAAATACCGCGGTTGATACACTTGCACCAAATATACCAACAGGAAGCATCATTATTCTTTGTGCATAACGTAAACCAGTTATGCTACCTTGATCTAATATAGATGCTATATTTTGATTTACTACAAGATTAATTCTAAGTATTGCAAGCCCTAATATTGCAGGCCCCATTAGTCTAATCATTCTCTTATAGCCTTCATTTTTGTATTTAGCTCTAACCTAAACCTCTTTCCTACCTTAACAAAATTAGGTATCTGAATACCAAAATTTAAAAACGCACCAAATATAACTCCAGCCGCAAGGCCAAATATTCCAAACTTGCCACCAAGAACTATTGCACCTAAGATTATACCAACATTATACATAACTGGTCCAAGTGCAGGTGCCGTAAATATCTTATATGAATTTAAAACCCCCATTGAAAGACCAGCACAAACAGCAAAGCTAACTGAAACCGTCATAAAACGAGTAAGTTTTACCGTTAATGTATATGTTGCAGGATCCTTAGCATTTCCTATTGCAACAAGTGGAATTAAGTACTTTGCGAAGGCATAATATAAAATATTAAATATAACGATAAAAATCAATGCTACTGTAATAAAAGTATTTGCAGCCTTCCAAGCTCCCTCTTCATCATCCTTTGCAAGGTGTTCATTAAAAACAGGCATAAAGCCAGAACTTAAGGCTCCAACTACTAAAAGGTCGTACATTACATCAGGTATCGTAAAGGCCGCAAAGAAAGCATCCGTTACAGAGTTTCTCCCAAATACCTTTGCAATAATCATTTCCCTAATAAATCCTAAAAATCTTGATAATAAATTTATTATCATTAAAATAAAGGTAGTCTTTTTTATATTACTCTGCCTTGACATCGTCTTCTCCTTTCCGTTTAATTTAAATTATTATTCTTATTTACTTCTACTAAAGAGAACTTCAAACAAAAACTTAGGAAGAACCATCATTCTCTTATATCTCCAAGGCTCTTTAATAAGCCTATACATCCATTCAAGCCCAATCTTTTGCATCCACTCAGGTGCCCTCTTTATATTACCACAAATAACATCATAACTTCCACCTACACCCATTAAAAGTGGAACACCTAATCTTTCCATATTTCGCTTTATAAACAACTCCTGTTTTGGACTTCCCATAGCTACAAATAATACATCAGGAGACTTTGATTTTATATAGTCAATTACTTCATCTTCACTTTCAAAGTATCCATCTCTAACCCCAGCAATATTAAGCCCCTTATACCTTTCCTTTAGTATCTCAGCAGCCTTTTCAGCAACACCAGGTTTTGCACCAAGTAAAAACACTCTATATCCCTTTTCAGCTGATCGTTTACAAATATTGTTCATTAAATCAATTCCAGTTACTCTTTTTCTTATTCTTCCACCCTTAAGTCTTGATGCAATAAGTACTCCAACTCCATCTGGAATTTTAAGCCTTGCACTATTAAGAAGTGCTTTTAAACCTTCATCCTCTTTTGCCTTCATTATCTTTTCTGGATTTATTGCTACCACAAAGCTTGGCTCTCTTTCTTCAATTATTCTATCAACCTCTTCAAGTGCCTCCTGCATATCAATTGCACAAACCTCTACTCCAAAGTATTTTTCTATATGCATACTATTTGTCTCCTTTTCTATAGCTTTAGTTATTTTTTCATATGCATCTAAATATAAATTTGCCATATTTTCGATTGAATAATTACGTGAAGCATCTTCATAAAGTTTTTCACCTAATGTTATTGCTGTGTTTTTATTTTCAATTAAATATTTTATATTTTTATATAAATTTATTACATCTCCTGCTTCAAATAAGAGACCATTTTGACCATCTACAACTATTCTAGAAACCCCACCTACATTCGATGCAACAACCGTCTTTTTATATTTTGCAGCTTCTAAAACAACAAGCGGAAAGCTCTCTGAATAGGATGTAAGTAAAGTAAAATCTGAAATAGCTACAAACTCATCTGGTTTTGTAAATCCAGTAAATAATACATTGTTATTTAAACCTAATTCATTAACCTTACTTTTAATGTCATTCATTATTGGGCCGTCTCCAACAAGTATAAAAAGAGGATTATATCCATCATCTACTATTTTTTTCGCTGCATCTAATAAAATACTATGTCCCTTTATTGGATGCATTCTTGCTGTCATTGTTATATAAGCATCATATCCATTTATTTCATATTTATTTAAAATACTATTTTTGTCTACATTGATTACATCATTAAAATCTATACCATTATAAACTACATTTATTTTTTCTTCATTAAACCCTCTATTAATAAGCATATCTTTAAAACTATTTGAAACTGCAATATATCCATCAAAATTCTTTAAAACACTTCTATTTATATTGCTGTAAATTAAAGTTTTATATTTGTTTCCCTTATAATCACTCATATAATCACTATGTATAGTGGTAAAATAAACCGCTCTATACTTATTCTTCAAAAACTTGCGACAAAATTTGCCCTTCCACCGTGACAGTTTATAATATCTATTTTTTTATCTTCACATAATCTCTTAATTTTTTCAACTATTGTTAAATCAAACCTCTTATTTTGTTTTATTAAAACTACATCAAGATTTAATGCCTTTGCTTCCTTGTATAGGTCTCCCTCAATAAAACAAACAATTGTATTATTTATACCTCTCCTTTTAAACTCTAAGGAAAGGGTCAAAAGATGTACTTTTGACCCTCCTCTTTCTCCGCCACTTATAATATGAAGTACGTTCATAGTAACCTCCATCATATCTTCATAAGCTTAATACCGTATTGATTTAGCTTCTCCTCTTTTCCATCGAATAGGTTTCTTGTATCTAATATAACTGTTCCTCTATTTATAACCTCAAAATACTTTTCATCAAAATTATCATAATCTGACTGTTTTGCAAGAACCATAATTGCATCCTTATCCTTTAGGGCATCTACTATATTGCCTACCTTAAAATCATATTCAGTTGGTACAGCACTGTCATAGGCTGAAACTAAAGCTCCTCTTCTTTCAAGTATCTTTATAATCTCAATTGGAGGGCTTATTCTATCATCGTTTGAATAATCCTTCATTGCAATACCTAATATTCCAACCTTTGCACCCTCTAATGTTTTTCCTTCCTTTAAAAGCATTGTCTCTAACATATTAACCATTATATTAGGAAGATTGCTATTTTTCATTCTTGCCAATTTTAATAAATCTAAATCAACATTAAGCTCTCTTGCCTTTGGTTCTAAGTAATGGTAAGCATTTGGTATGCAGTATCCACCAACTCCAGGTCCTGGTGTTAAAAGGTTTACTCTCTTATGTGTATTTGCTACCTTTATAACTTCATAAATATCTATTCCAAGTGCCTCTGTAAATCTTGCAAACTCCTGAACCATTGCTATATTTACATCTCTTTGTACATTTTCAAATACCTTTGAAGTTTCAACTATCTTCATATCGCTTGCAACAATAACATCAGTTTTACATACAACCTCTAAAAGTTCCTTTGCCCTCTTTGCACTTTCTTCATTTATTCCCGCAACTATTGTTGGCATATAGGCAAATTCATAAAAGCCTTTCCTTCTGCAATTCTTTCTGATGAATAAGCAAGATAAAAATCAACTCCTGCCTTCATTCCTGATTCTTTTTCAAGAATAGGCAATATTTTTTCCTCTGTAGTTCCAGGAATTACTGTACTTCTTATAACTACAAGATCTCCTCTTTTAAATTTCTACCAATTACACTAACACAACCTAATAAATCACTTAAATCGTGCTCACCATTTCTTATTGGTATACCTACAGTTACAACTATATTATTGCAATTTTTAAGTGCTTCCTCCATATTAGTTGTTGCCCTATATCTTCCTGCCTCAAGCTGTTCCTTTAATATTTCTCTTATTCCCTTACCTTCAAATTCCTCAGTGTGATGTGTTATACCATTGTTTATATCCTTTACAAGTGGTTCTACAACATCTACACCATAAACATTACATCCACGCATTGCAAAGCTTAATGCAAGTGGAAGACCAACAAAACCTTGTCCAAAAACTGCGACATTCTTAAATAGCTCATTGTTCATTTTAATCACCTTTCCTTATTTATAAAATTTTCTATAAATCAATAGTAAAGCAAATAATAAGCAAAATATAGCAATTACTACACTACTTAACAATAATTGTGCCACAATTGATATTATACCAAGAACAATTGAAAAAGCATACATAATTAGTACAGTTTGTTTATGTGAATATCCCTTATCCAAAAGTCTGTGATGGAGGTGACCTCTGTCTGCCTCCATAATTGGCTTACCATTCAATTTTCTTCTAACTATTGATGATAAAGTATCATATATTGGCACTCCAAAGGCTAATATAGGAACAAAAATTGAAAATGCTGTATAATACTTAATTGCTGATAATATTGATATACTAGCAAGCATAAATCCTATAAATTGAGAACCTGTATCACCTAAAAAATCTTTGCTGGATTGAAGTTATAATACAAAACCCAATGAAGAACCAGCTAAAGTAATAGTCATAATAGCTGACATATATCTCTTTGTAATCAATGATATAATAAATAAAGTAATAGATGCAATTATTCCTGTACCACAAGCTAATCCATCAAGACCATCAATTAAATTCATAGCATTTGTTATGCCAACTACCCAAAGTACCGTTAATATAATTCCAAAATAACCTATATTAAAATACCTATCGTGTCCAATAAATGGTAAAGAAATTGTCTTAATGTTGATATCATAAAGCAACAATATGCAGGCAGCAGATATTTGAACTAAAAGCTTAGTAAGTGGTTTTAATGGTTTTATATCATCAATTATACCCATAATAACTATAAAGGTTGCACCCAATAAAAGTCCTAACATTTTAACATCCATTTTTAAAGTAAAAATAGAAACTATTAAGCAAGAAATATATATTGCTAGTCCTCCCATCCTTGGAATAGGACTTTTATGAACTCTTCTATTATCCTTTGGAATATCTATTGCTCCTAATTTATTTGCTAGCTTTATAACATATGGAGTAAATAAAAACTAATAATACAGGATAAAATAAAAACAACAAAATAGCCCATATTTTCACCTCAATTTATTATTTTTTAGCATACAACATAGTTGATAGGGCTAAAATTAAAAACGAATAAGTACCTGAAGATACACTAAAAAGTACGTGTCCAGCTAAAAATGAAGAACCAAATCCTAAAAATAAAGCTGTAAATAATGAAAGGTACAAAATATCTTTTCTGATTTCTGAAATTTTATATAAAAACATAAATCCATACTTAAATATATAAAATGTCATAATTATAAATCCTACTACACCATAATACAACCAAATTTCAATAAAATCCATTTCTACTGTTTGTTCCTGTGTTCCTCTACCAATTCCAAAAGCCTTTCTAAAAATATTTGAATTTTTATAATCATCATAAGCCCATTTAAATTTAATATTTCTTGAACTTAAAACATATGTAGTTGAATCATATTTTGTTTTTTCTAAGTTCATCTGTTGTCTTTGAATACTATTACTAATAATATCTATTCCTTTAGTAACCTGGGATACATAAGAAAATGCAAAAACGATATATATGAAACTATTAAAAATATACAATATTTTTTAGCATAAGTTTATTTTTATTTAATAAAATAAATAATAGGTAAACTATAAAAGTTAAAAAAACAGCTAAAAATGCTACTCTTGTACCAACAGTTATAAGTCCAAGCATAATTGTTATATTATAAAATACAACCCATTTTATATTTAATTCTTTGCATTTAAAATATAAATACACACTTATCGGATATATTACTGCTAAAATAGCAGCCAAATCATTGCCTGCAAAAATAGACCTTTACTTGATAAACCGTGAGAATACGTTTTATAATCGGTTCCAGTTAAAAATGAAATTATAATAACAAGTGAATAGATAACACCTGAAATTGTTAAGTAATAAAATAGCTTTTCTAAAAACTATTATCTTGCTTATTTAATATTTCATAACCTATAAACAATATTAAAATATTATATAAAAATTTAATAAAATATTGAACCTCAAGAAATATTTTGTAATTAACACCACTAAAGATTTGGGTAATATTAGTTAATATAAACGTAATTGCTAATAAAATTAAATATTTTATCTTTATATTATTTTTCCAAACATAATAAAGCATATATAATAAAATAAAATTCTAACTATAATTCCTGGTGTAAATTTGGAATCTAATTGAAAAACATTAAGATATAGCCCAGTTAATAAATCCAATATAGGATTCAAGAGTAATAAGTACAAAATCAGGTGAAATTCATTATCTTTCTCTAACATTTAACATCCCTCCAATTGGTCAAAATCAGTCTCAAATATTATAACATATTAAGAAAAAAAGTTAATAAACTAAACCTCTATATTTTAAAATAAAATATTAATTTTGATAATAAAAAGCCTCCATATATTAAAAATAGGTTCTATAATAAATGTTGGGGCGTAGACCCAGCATATTTTTTACAAAAAATATGTGCACCTGATTAGACACCTGGTAAAATTAAAATAACCAAACAAAAACCTTACCTGAAAGGAGGCATCCATCAAGTGCACACTAATAATTCTATCAAAAATTTATTAGGTTTTAAAGATGTTATTATAAAAAGATTATTCATAATGACACGTACATTGAGATATACTTAGAAACTAAGAAAAAATTTGTACTTGCCCTAATTGTAATTCCAAAGTTACAAGAGTTCACGATTATAGAATTCAGCGTATTAAAGACATACCCTTATTCTTTAAACATACTTTTATCATTCTTAAAAAACGTAGATATCGTTGTAATGCCTGCGGCAAAAATTTTATGAACATATAGAATTTTTACCTCGTTATCATAGAATAACTAATAGATTAGCTATGTTTGTAATTAATGAATTATCTAATGAATATAGTATGACATCAGTTGCTAGAAAAACTAATCTATCTATCGATACTATAAAACGTATTTTTGATAATGTATCTTACTCTTCTCCTACTAATTTACCTAAAATAATATCTATAGATGAATTTAAAGGTAACTCTGGTGGTTCTAAATATCATTGTGCAATAGTCGATCCTGTTAATCATAAAATACTAGACATTATTAAAGATAGAAAAGAGCATATTCTTATAGATTATTTTAGAAAAATTAAAAATCGCGATAGCGTTACACACTTTATTTGTGATATGTGGCAACCCTATATTGATTTAGCTAAAACTTATTTCAAAAATGCTGTAATTGTTATAGATAAATTTCACTATATTAGACAAGTCATATGGGCAGTAGAAGCGGTAAGAAAACGTATCCAAAGAGAACTATCAATTAAATTAAGAAAATACTTTAAAAGAAGTAAAAAGCTTATTTTAAAAAGATATGGCTTACTTGATACAGATTCAAAGTTAGCTTTACAAGTTATGTTTTCTTATAATAGTGAATTAGCAATTGCCCACACTTTAAAGGAAAAGTTATTGAGTATTATTGATGCTTCACCTTCTTCTAACGAAGCTCGTGTCCTCTTAAAAGATTGGATTAAACTTGCACAAAATAGTGGTATCAATGAATTGAAAAGATGTGCAAATACCTATATCAGATATTTTAATGAGATTTGTAATTCTTTTGATATTCCTTATACAAATGCTTGTATAGAAGGATTTAATAATAAAATCAAAGTTATTAAAAGAATAGCCTTCGGCTATAGAAATTTTGATAGATTCAGGAATAGAATTCTTCATTGTTGTAATAAATAATCTGTTAAATATTGTATTTTAGGAAATCCAACTATCGTTGGTCTTTTTGTCGTGCAATTTTTTAAGGGTAAACTCCCCTCATCCTATCTATCTTGCTAAAATCATTATCAAATAAGAAAGGACAGGCATTCTAATCTAATGCCCGCCCCAACTATTGACAAAGAGCCTAAAAATAATGGAGGCATCCAAATTAATAAAACATTATTTTAAATCAATTCACATAATTAAACATTTGGGTTAAATTTTCTAATTTAACAACATCATTACCACCTAAAACAAACTTAACTGTATAATTTGTATATTTACTATTTAAATAAACTCTAATCTCTTCTCTCTCTTTATTTGATGCTAAAATAATCATACTGCTATTTCTTGCCGCAAGGGCTGAACCTGCAAGTGCATCTGGAAAATTTAAACCCGTTGCAATGTATACCCTATTATGGGAAATTATATCATTAAACCTCTTTGCTATTTCTATATTAGTTAAATACCTATCGTCTCCACTTACCCTATCTATTTTATCTTCAAAGCCTGCAAGTACACTTGAAGGTACTGCCTTATCTCCCCCAATAACATAAACCTTATCTGGGTTTATCTCCTCTAAATATTGAAGCACCTTATCGTGCTGTCTATTCTTAGGAGTTAATATAATTGGTGCCCCTTAATTGCCGCAACTGAAGATACTGATAGTGCATCTGGATAATTTAATCCCGTTGCTACAAAAACCTCCTTTGTCGTTCCAAGTTTTTGTGCAATTTTCACTGCAGTTTCGTATCTATCTTCTCCACCTATTCTCTCTACATTTATATTAAGGGACCTTATTTTATTTTCAACCTCTTTTGAAACTGCCCCTTCACTTCCTATAATAAACACATTTTTACTCCAAGCCTTAGAAGTTCAATTTCTACCTCTTCATTTAAGCGGTCTTTATAAGTTAATAAAATTGGTGCATCATACTTTTTAGCAAGTGGTCCTGCTGATAGTGCATCTGGGAAATCATCTGCCCTTGCAACTACTGCATATTCTGCTTCGTCCCATCCTGTTTGGCTTACAGCAACAGCCGTTTTTATTCTATCTGTTCCATAAACTCTAAAGGTATTTACTGCAACTTGTTCTCCACCTCTTGAAACCTGTGGAAGTGCAGCCTTAAAGCCAATCTCTTTTACATCGCCGTAGCTTTTTGCACTAATTGGCTTTGCTGAAACTCTTACTACATAATCACCTGCATTAGTTGGTTTATAGGTAAACTGTTTTTCTACCTTCTCATCCTCAACATATATAACCTTTCCATCCTTTAAAACCTCATACTTAAACACTGCACCATCTTCTGCTGTCACATCCACTCTTATACTATCATTTACAAGTACAACAGGCCTTGATACAGAAAGTCTATTAATATATGAAGTTAATGAAAAATTGTAGTTCCTGGATAATAAAAGTTAAGTATTTCTATATGATTTTGACCAGCTCTTGCTCTATATTCTGCACCCCACTGACTCATTCCAATACCGTGACCATATCCTTTACCTGAAAAACATAGGTATTTTCTTCTTCCTTAAACTCAACTGTATACATATTGCTAGGAAGAGATAATGCCACTCTTAAAGCCTCTTTTCTCAAATCAATATTCTCTTCCATTCCTTCTGCATTCACACATACTGCCTTTATATTTGAAATTCTTCCACTTTCATAATATTCAATGTTGTCAAGATCAAATCTAATAAATGTTGATGTACTTGGTATTCTGTTTGCTTTTTTAACAGTTCGTTTATTTTTTCAACTGTAAAACTCCTAACTCCACCTGGCCAATTTGTCACACTATATTCATCTAGTCTACTAATAAAATATGGAAAGCTCTGAAGCCAAACATTTTCACAAGCTTCTGTATATCCCCCATTACTGGAGTGAAAATAAGCAGGTATTATATACTCCATATTTTTACTTACATCATTATATATCAAAACCTGACCTTTTGTTTCCTCTACAGCTTGTATACACTTTTTAAAGGAAGCATTATACCCCCTATACACCTGATTTGTTGTAGAATCTACTAAATCATATTCACTTCCCTGTTTAGCATTTATACGATAATATAACCCATAGCTTCTTGATGCTATAGCTTGTGCCTTTAGTGCCTCTATTTGAAAGTTCTCACTCATTTCATAGGGAATTACGCCTAAAACATATCTTTCTATATCTAACACATTTATAGTTGATATCTTACCATCTTTAAGTTTAAATATGAATTTACCAAAATAATTTCTTCTAATTATATTCCCATTACTGTCCTTTACTGGATTTAAATTTTCATCAAGTAATGTAATGGTAAGTAAATTTTCCTGATTCTGCGGCTCTAATGTTATAACATCTATTAATTCGCCATTTATGTCTATTTTACCTGCAGCTGACTTTAAAATAAATTCATTGTTTTCTACCGCTTGTCCATTTAATAAATAGAAACCATTTAATTTAACAGAAACATTTTCCCTCATCATACTAGACAGTAAAACTCTAATATCCTGATAATAAGCAGACCTATCCACCGCAGCAAATACACCATTTAACATAGACATAACCAAAATAATTATTAAAGCTAAAGAAACTATACGCTTTTTCATTTGTCAATCCCCCTTATTTAAAAATTTTTAAAGCTAAATCCTTTGACAGCACCTTTTCACCACCAACTACAATAATTTCTCTTATACTATTCACAAAACCTTTGATTACTTCATTGGTCTTTGCAGCATTTCCTGTTAAAATAATTGGACTATTATATTTAACACTTAATGCAGTACTTGAAAGTGCATCTGGATAATTTTCACCTGTTGAAACATATACCCTTGAAAAATCAAATAACTCTTCAAAATACTTTATTACCTTACAATTCGTTTCGTATCTGTCAAATCCATAGATACGAACATAATTCCCAAACTTATTTGCTACATTATCTGAGATAACTGTATTCCCGCCAATTACATAAACCTTTTCAATTCCAATGGATTTTACATATTCAAGTGCATCAATATATCTATTATTATCAACATATATTATTGGTATCTCCTTTATAGCAGCAACAGTTGAAACTGAAAGTGCATCTGCAAATCCTTTTCCTGTTACCAAAAATACCTCCTTTGGTTCATCAAAATATTTTGCAATTTGGATAGAGGTTTTATATCTATCTTTGCCTTCTATTCTTACAACGTCAATATTTCTTGATTTGATTGCGTCCTCGATCTCCTTTGATATAACTACTTGTCCACCTATAATATATACCCTTTTTGCATTTAGTGAATTTAATATATCAAATACATCCTCCTCAAGAACTTTACCTCTTGTTAATAATATGGGTGCATCAAGTTTTTTCGATAGTGCAGCTGATGTTAAAGCATCTGCATAATTTTCACCATAGGCTAAGATTACATTCTCTGAGCTATACCATCCATCCTTTATTATTGCTCTATTTGTTTTGTATCTATCTTCACCCGAAATTCTTTTAGAAATATCAATATTAGGGTTTATAAAAAACTTTTGTTGTTTTGATACACCAAATAATATTCTTTTACTGCATCTGCTATTTTTGTGCTACACTTAATTGGAAACCTTCATCTACCAATTTAGATAGTTCTTCAGGATTTGACATAAATCCAACTTCCACTAGAATTGAAGGCATTGTTGTATATCTTGTTACAACAAGGGATGAATCCTTTGCACCTCTATTCCTTAAACCAAGACTTGCAATATTGGAAACAACCATTTGAGCCAATCTTTGACTTTCTAAAACCTGCCAAATATTTGAAGTTGAACTTGGTTTTATAACCTTAACTTTAGATTTTTCTATTTTCATCTCTTTACCTTCAACCATAACGTGAACAAAAGGAATACCATCATCTACACTTTCTTTTATATATTCATATCGTGCGCCATTAAACTCGACATAGCTTGTTATTTTATTATTTACTCTATTTGATGAATAAAAAACCTCTGTACCATTTGCCGCTTCATTTAGAGCCGAATTGTGATGAATGCTTATAAATAGTTGCGCTCCACTACTATTTGCAATTTCTGGTCTTTTATATAGGTTTAAACCAGTATCTTCATAGGGATTACGTGTAAACAGTACCTCTGCTCCATAAGAACTTAAAATTGATGCCAGCTTTTGTGTAATAGAATTATTTAAACTCTTTTCCTCATATGATACACCCTGTATTTTTGCTTTTGCTCCAGGATCATCGCCTCCGTGACCCGAATCCAATATCACTTTTAGACCATTTAAGTTTTGGGCAAAAGCTACGTTTGTTGTGACTAAAATAACTGCGAATGTTTTGATTAATAGCTGCTTCAAATTCATTTTTGCCCTCCTTAAATCCTACAAAATCCACATCCTTGTAAAAGATAAAAATTAAGGGAATATAAATTATTGTGCAGAAAAAGTAATCTATAATTTTTGATAAAATGGTAAAATAGGAAAGGAACATCCCTCTGAAGTGGGTATCTAGTTAAAAATACAAACTAAGACTCCTATATAGTACATATACCTCTAAAAACATTCTACAATAAAAAGCACATAATTCAACAAAACTAGACGTATTTATATAAATGCATCCAAATACTACAACGCATTACTATTTATATTTAACTATTCTTAACCTCATTCTTATTAATAAATAATACTAAATTCCTAAATTACTCTTGATTTTGCATATTATCCTTTAGTCTCTTAAGTGCCCTCTCCTTTAGTCTAACAACTGAATTATAGTGGCACCTTTTATCCTTTGCAATCTCCACCATACTCTTACCATTAAAATAATACTCCTCTATTATCTCCCTCTGCTTTTTATTTAAACACTCTAATGCTCTATATAACTTCTTTATATCCTCATCCTTCACATACTCCTCCTCAAGACAGGTATCATCAGGTATTAAATCGTATAGGCTTCCTCCATCCTCAAGCTCCTCATCTAAACTTATGTTTTCCCTTATCTTCTTAGAAAAGGCCTTTACAGAATATATAACCGCACACTTAATATAGGCATTAAAGTCCCCCTTTTTCTCATCGTATCCCTTTAAAACTTTAATAATTGCTAAAACTGCCTCCTGGTATGCATCTTCAAAATAATTTTTATCGTGTACATACATCTTTATAGCCCTTTTAATAAGCGGCTCATATCTTTTAACTACCATATACTCATCCATATTTACCCCTCCAAAATTATTTCCGGCCGGTTGAGTATATGGTATGATACACCGCACTTTCTTTCCAAAGCGTAAAAGATAAAACCAAAATTATTACGCAAAAATAAGCGTAATAACTGCAAACAATGCATCATTACACCCATTCTTTGAACTATTAACCCTTTACACCAGATAATCTGCTATCTGTAAACAAAGTAATACACACTTAGTCTAACCAATTCCCGCGAAAAAATGATGTTTAAATATTACATCTCAATATATAGTACATTTTAGATCTGTCGAAGCACTAAAAACACTACATTTTCAAACTGCTTTCGACCTTTTCGAAGGTTTCTCATCCTGAAAACAACAAGAAAATCCCACACACCAAGTGCCACCCTGGTGCAACACGCTTAAGTGCCACCCTGGTGCAAATGTGAAAAGTCGCTAGACTTTTCACATTTCACTTGGGTGGCACTCTTATTCCTTATTTACACTCCCCATCTACCGCAACCTCAAAATTTTTCTCATAGGTACTTACAACATCCTTTAAATATCTATAAAACGCATCCTTCAAATCATCCCTCTTTAGGGCATACTCTACTGTTGCCTGAAGGAAACCAAGCTTATCCCCAACGTCATATCTTCTTCCTTTAAAGTTATATGCATACATAGCCTCTCTATTTAAAAGCTCCTTAAGGGCATCTGTTAGTTGAATCTCTCCTCCCTTACCTGGGCGAGTATGCTCAAGTATCTCAAATATCTGTGGAGTTATTATATATCTTCCAAGAATTGCAACATTGCTTGGTGCCTTCTCTATACTTGGCTTTTCAACAAGGTCCTTAACCTTATACACACCATCTTCTATGTGCATTCCCTTAACAATACCGTACTTATTTACATCCGTCATAGGTACCTGCTGAACCCCTAAAACAGTTGTCTTATACTCATTATACACATCAATTAACTGCTTTAGGCAAGGAACCTCCGCATCAACCACATCATCTCCAAGCATTACTGCAAAGGGTTCATTTCCAACAAAGGTTTTTGCACAAAGTATTGCGTGTCCAAGTCCCTTTGGTTCCTTTTGTCTTACATAGTGTATTTGAACCATATTTGATATATCCTGAACTATCTTTAAAAGGTCGTCCTTTTTCTTTTCCTTAAGTTCAAGCTCAAGTTCAACAGACTTGTCAAAGTGATCCTCTATAGCCCTTTTATTTCTTCCTGTTATTATAAGTATCTCTTCAATTCCAGCCTCAACGGCCTCCTCTATTATGTACTGAATAGTTGGCTTATCAACTATTGGAAGCATCTCCTTTGGCTGTGCCTTAGTTGCTGGTAAAAATCTTGTTCCAAGCCCTGCGGCTGGAATGATCGCCTTTCTTACTTTCATAAAAATACCCCTACACTATCCTTTGTAACTTTAAAACGACTTAATAAATACACCATCCTAATTTAAAAATTACAATAGTAATAATATTTTAACATAATTTTAAGAAATTATAAAGCACCCCAATTAGAATTTTCGTAAGCGTCAAAATTTTAGCACCTACAACTTTTATAAAAAGACATTAAAATATCCTAGTAAGGCAAATAAGCTTTACTAGGATTAATTTATTTCTTATCTTTAATTTTCATATCTTCAGGTATTTTATGAGACCAAGGCATAAGATTACCTAAGCTATCGCTATCTTGCATATCTATTTTTGATAGGTTATCAAACAAATAGACTAAATACTTTTCTACAACTATATTGTTAGCCTTGGCAGTTTCAATAATACTATATATAATAGCACTAGATGTTGCACCTTTTGATGTATTTGCAAACAAAAGTTTTTTCTACCTATCACAAAAGGTTTGATAGCTCTTTCTGCTGCATTATTATCAATTTCTAAAGAACCATCAAGCAATACATTCTTTAGTCCAGGTAAATGTTTTTTAGCGTAGTCTAGTGCTTTGCCTAATGGACTTCTTGGAATAGCATTAGGTATTTCTCTTTCAACATAATCTATAAATTCATCTAATAGCGGAGCTAATTTTTCAGCTCGTATTTTATATCTAATTTCATAATAGTTTTCATCACTTGAATAAGATTCTCGTAATTCTTTTTCAAGTTTATAAATTTGCTCACAAAAATTAAACCCTATTATAGCTCTAGAGTCCTTTAGGGCTTCCTCATCCATGTTTTCAATTATATTATAAAAGTGTCTTCTTATATGAGCTAAGCAGTACACTCTTGTAGCATTTGAAACAGAGTTATAGCCACTATAACCATCTGTTTGAAGATACCCACTAAAATCTCCTAAGAAATTTTTAGGGCAAGAGCTTGAACAGGTATTTTGATAATCATACAAAATTACAGGCTTTGAATTAGTATTACTCATATATAACCACATATATTTTTAGATTTAGACTCTGTACCATTATCATTAATTACAGTTAGAGTAGTTTCATCTGCATGAATATAATTTCTACTTAACAATTCTTTTTCATGTGGTTATATATTGGTTCTAGAGCTTTGGCTGCCGCCATAGTCCAGTTTGATAGAGTTTGCCTTGAAAGTGTGGCTCCCATCATATCAAAATATGTTTCCTGCCTGTAAAGTGGTATAGCATGTTGATATTTTAAAGTAAGAGTATGTGCAACCAATTCATGTGAAGCCATGCTGTTGTAAAAAATAGTCTTTGGAGCTTCCGTTGAAATTATATTACTTTCGCCTGTTTCTTTTTCACAAGCTTTACAAGCGTAGCTGTATATAATATGTTCTTCAACTATAAGTTTAGCTGGAACATACTTTATAATTTCCTTTCTAGATTTAACACCAATTTCAACAAGATCTTCACCACATTCTTTGCATTTAAGGTCTTCGCCTTCTAATTTATGTTCAATAACCACTCTTTCTAAATTTGCAAGATTATCTTTTTACCTGTACTGTTATTTCTCTTAGCTCTTCTATATGTAATTTCTTCTAAAGTAGGTTCTTCTGCTTTTGAATCACTATGTTTTTCAGCCTCGTTAAAAGAGATAGTTGGTTAGCATCTACTTGTTCACTAGATGTTCCAAATATCTTTTTATTCTTATTTGATATAATAGACTTTAAAAATTCTATTTCATTTTTAAGATTTTTTATTTCTTCATCTTTTTGACTTAATTCCTTTGATTTCGCATTGATTTCTTCTTCCATCTTTTCTATTAATGCTTTTGTAGTATCATCTATTTCATTAGTTAAAATTTCGTGATTCATCGTAAAGTACCTCTTTAGAATTTATTTTACAAATTAATTATATCATAAAAGTCCTTGAAAATAAAGGTTTCTCAAGGACTTTTTATGTTCTATTAAAAATAATTACTTGGTTTTATAGGTTTAAATTTAGATACTGTTCTTACTTCGTAACCTTTTAAAAGCCAACGTAATTCTTCTATATTAACTTTTAATGCTTCTTGTGGATTTGATGGCCATTTAAAGCGATTAGCTTCTAAACGATAATAATATAACCAAAAACCTTCGTCAAAATGCAGAATCTTTAATTTATCCATTTGTCTGTTACAAAAACAAATAAGGCTTTTTCAAATGGGTCTAGCTTCAATTGACTTTGGACTATCATTACTAGACCATCTATACTTTTTCTTAAATCCGTAAAGCCGCAGGCAAGATAAACTGTTTGTACTTTTTCTATATTTAGCATGATATAGATAATTCCTTTATTATTTTAGATATTAGATTGACTTCATCAGAAGGAATGATTACAGTTACATTACCTACGGTAATTTTTACTTCTTTTGATAATTTAGCAGTTTCTTTTTGCTCATCTTGTATAGCTAATGGAATAGCGTGAAATACAATGTCTTTTCTATTATTTGATTCTTCCTTTTGCAATCTTTTTCTATGGTAATAGAATTGTGTTTTACAAATGTCATTTTCTATACAAAAATCCTTTACTGTTATTGAACCATTATATGATTCAAATTTCTTTATATATTCTTCCCATTTAGCATGACTCATTCTTTTACCCATAAATTACCTCCCATTAATAATATTTGCTTTTATTCTATCAATGGGAGGATGAGATATCTAGGTACTTAATTTTTGACGCTTACGAATTTTCAAAAATATCTACTTCCTCAACATCCCCTAATACAAATGTAAAAAATCGCATACACGCTCAACTGCCACTCTGACGTAATCATAAAAAATCAAATATTATCTAATTCCACTCTGGTATAAATAAGAAAACTCACCCACACGCCAAGCACCACCCTTGCGTAAATACAAAAACTCACATACTCACCAAATGCACCCCTGGTCTAAATATGAAAGGTTACTCTCACACCAATTACCACCCTGGTGTAACTCTGAAAAGTCGCACACACGCTAAGTGCCACCCTGGTGCAAATGTGAAAAGTCGTCAGACTTTTAACATTTCACTTGGGTGGCACTCATATTCTTTCACTTGGGTGATACTATCATTCCTTGGGTAGCACTCTATAAGTGGCACTAATTCAGGCTAACACTCCTACTTACCTACTCCGCCAATTTCAAAATCTCTTCTTTAAACCTCTTTATATTCTCCTCTGCCCTATCTAAAGTTTCTCCCTTTGTCATAAAGTAGAACTTTATCTTTGGCTCTGTACCAGAAGGTCTTGCCGTAATCACACTTCCATCCTCAAGCACAAGCTGAATAACATTTGACTTTGGAAGATCAATCACACCCTCTTCTCCATTTACAACATTCTTCGTTCTACTCATCTTATAATCCTTAACAAGCTCAACCCTTAAACCTGCAACTTCCTTTGGAGGGTTGCTTCTTAAATCCTCCATTATCTTTTAATCTTTTCACTACCCTCTATTCCCTTTAGAGTGATTGAAACTAAATCCTCTTTATAGAAGCCGTACTTTCTATATAGCTCCATTAATCCCTCATATAGGCTCATTCCTCTTTCCTTGTAGTATGCTACCATCTCTACAATTAGCATTGAAGCTATAACAGCATCCTTATCCCTTACAAACGTTCCAGCAAGATATCCATAGCTCTCCTCAAAACCTAACACAAAGCTCTTATCTTTATTTATTTCAAATTCCTTTATCTTCTCTCCTATATACTTAAATCCTGTTAAAACATCTAATATCTCAACACCATAGTCTTTGCATATTGCCTTTGCAAACTCTGTTGTAACTATTGTCTTTATAACCACAGGATTTTTAGGCATTGTGTTTGTTACCTTTAAGTTCTCAAGCATATAGTATGTAAGTAGTGCACCTGTTTGGTTTCCCGTTAAAACTACATAGTTTCCTTCTGAATTTTTAACAACAACACCAACTCTATCACAATCTGGGTCTGTTCCTATTATTACATCGGCATCTATTTCACGAGCCATCTCCATTGCCCTTGTAAATACCTCTGACTCCTCTGGATTTGGATATTTTACTGTTGAAAAGGCTGGATCTGGATTTTCTTGTTCCTTTACTACATATACATTCTTGTATCCAAGCTCCTTTAGTACTCTTCTTACTGGCTTATTTCCTGTACCGTGAAGTGGAGTGTATATAACCTTAACATTGTCCTTCATCTTTTCTACAATCTCTTTATTTACAGTCAATCCCTTTACAAGCTCAACATATGTATCTTCTACTTCCTTTGGCATAAAGTTAAATAGGCCCATCTCCACCGCCTTATCATAGTCCATTGTCTTTATTTCACTGTAGTCAAGTGAAGTAATCTCCTTTAATATACCCTCTGCAAGCTCCTCTGTAACCTGACCTCCATCTGACCAATACACCTTATATCCATTATACTCCTTTGGATTGTGGCTTGCAGTTATAACTATACCTGCAGTTGCCTTCATATGTCTTACTGCATAGGATAGCATTGGAGTTGGCTTTAACTCATCATATACATAGGTCTTTATTCCACTTGCATTTAAAACAAGTGCCGCCTCCTTAGCAAAAACATCACTATACTTTCTTGAATCATACGCTATTGCAACTGATGGGTTTTCTATCTTTTGCTTTAATATGAAGTTTGCAAGGCCTTGTGTTGCCTTTCTTACTGTATATACATTCATTCTGTTTGTTCCTGCACCTATTACTCCTCTAAGTCCCCCTGTACCAAACTCAAGCTCCTTATAGAACCTTTCCATTATCTCCTTTTCATCAAGCCCCTCAAGTTCCTTCTTTGTCTCTTCATCAAACTCAAGCCATCTTTTATACATATCCATATATTCCATAAAAACTGCCTCCGTTTCTTAGAAATATTTTAAAAAATACTCTTTAATAAATTATCACTTTTTAGAAGAATTTTCAATATGAATAGGAAAATTTGTATAATGTGTATGAAAAAGTTTTAAAAAAGTCCAGTGAAATCACTGGACTTAATTATAGTTTATGCTGCTTTCTTTATAAATTTCTGTTTTAACTTAAATATAGTTACATCAACTTCTTTAATCTTCATAAAAGGAATAATAGCAAAATACACTACTCCTCCAACCATTATCGCAATAATCAATGCCAAGTTCTTTGATAAACTACTTAATAGAATATTATAACTTAACTTTGCAACTAAACCCATAACAATAGATGCAGCTGTAATCTTGATAAAAGATATAACTATTTCCTTAAGTCCAAAACTACCTATCTTTTTCTTAATGATAAAAACAATAAGCCTGTACAGATAATGGTTGAAATACTTGTAGCAAGTGCAAGACCTGCTATTCCCATAAACTTAGAAAGAATTATATTTAAAATAATGTTCATTATTAATGATATTACTGCATTATAGTTGGAGTTTTAGTATCCTTCATAGAATAAAAGGCTTTAGATAATACATCTATTAATCCATATCCAATCATACCTATAGAATAGTAAAACAATGCACTTGAAGTTATCTTAACTGCCCTTTCATCAAAGGCTCCTCTACCAAATAACATTTCAACAACTTGAGTTGAAAAAATCATAGCACCTACTGTTGCAGGAATTACCAAAAGGTTTATTGATGATATAGATTCAATTAAAGATTTTTTAGCCCTTCATAGTTTAACTCAGCCGCCATTTTTGAGAGGGTTGGATATAGTACTGTACTAATTGAGGTAACAAATATTCCAAATATAAACAATTGTAACTTATTTGCAAAATTAAGTGCTGATATACCTCCCTCTGCAACCTTAGATGCTATTGTTCTATCAACCAAGCCATTTAATTGATTAACAGAGACACCTAATATTGCTGGAAGTGCAATTTTAAATAAATTAACAGTATATTTATCTTTTACATTAAAAACAACAGAAAACCTATACCTTTTTTATATGCGAAAGGTAACACAAATACTAATTGTGATGCAAAAGCTACAATACTTCCAATGGCTAAATAAATATAATTTGTCCTTGAAGCTATAAACATTGAAACAATTATAATTATGTTCATTGGAAATCCAATTAATGCTGGTATAATAAAATTATTTTTTATTTGCAAATATGCTGTAAAAATATAGATCAAACCTGAAAAATAAATTCCTATAATACTTATTCTAGTAAATTTAACTGCTATTTTTAAAGTTTCACCTGTAAAACCTATTGCAAATAGCTTAACTATTTGTGTTGCAAAAATTAACGTAATTAAAATTATAAGCGTACTAAATACTATAAATATACTAATCAAATTATTTGTAAATTCTATGGCACTTTGCTCATTTTTTTAACTTTTATTTCATTAAATATCGGAATAAATCCTGTTCCAAGAGCTACACCCAAAAATGCAAATATTACTGATGGTATTGTTAAAGATATTAAATATGCGTCTGTTATATTATTTGCACCGTAAAAATATGATAATGTTACTTCTCTTGCAAAACCTAATATTTTAGATAATACTGTTATTATCATGATGATTAGTACTTTTTTTCATTCTTTCACCTCATTAATACCTCGAAAATATCTCCTTTGTATAAATCTTATCCTTTACATACTCTAACTCTTCAGATATTCTATTTGTTACTACAACATCTAATATCTCTTTAAATTTATTAAAATCTTTTATTACTGTTTAATTAAATAACTTGCCCTCTTTAAATACAGGTTCATAAACAACAACCTCTTTATCTTTTGCCTTTTTGTATACATTTATAGTTACAAGCATAATACCTTAAACCTGAAAAGGTAATTTATTTATATTGCAACCATATTTATATGGAAAATTTTATGAAATAAAATAAAACGGCTTTGATTTTGACTCCATGTCCAGTCATAACAAGATCATTAATTCAAACTATCTTCAAATATCTATGCTTGACCTTAATCTTTTTAATTATTTAAGACAACTTATACTTCCTTAAAAAGTGCTAAGTTTCGAATAGACGTAATAACAATTAAACCAATTAAAATATCATCAAAAATAATTCGACGTAATCGCTAAATAATATTTAAGTTTTGTAATTGCAAGTCAAATAAAAATTATTTTTATGTGACTATGGCAAATATACATAAATTAGAGTAAAATTTATTTGTTTACTTTTTGTTTTTTTACATATTCAAATTAGAACAATTTTATGATATAGGTGAAGTATTCCACTTTATATGTTATTTATTTTTTATTCTTTTTATTAACTTCAATAAATATTATGCTAAATTTATTTATTGTTATTTTAAAATATTTTTTATTCAGTAAATACTTCAAACTCAATATTTTTTAATTAAATTTCTAATTTTATACTTAAAATTTACTAATATAAAATATAAGGTAGGTGAAATTAAAAAAAATTAATTAATTTAGGACGTTCACTGAACTTTCTCCTACATTTTTTCTAATAGAAATCATTTGTTTATTTAATCCTGGATAATTATATTCAATTTCATTAAGTAATCGATATACATTTAATTTAGTACTATTTGCTAAACAAGATTGTAAATTGTTTATATAATTTTCTATAATAACATCATACATTAAATAATTTAAAACTTCTTTTAAATCAACTTTTGAAACATTATTAATGTAATTGTAAGTTCTTTTAATGCATTTATTACATCAAATTTTCTTATATTATAACTATTAGTTATTGATGTTTTCCTTTGTACATAAAAAGATAATACTTTATTTATAAAAACTATATTATTTGAATTTACAACTGCCTTTAAAATAAATTCTTGATCTTCACCATTTATACAGTCTATTGTATATAGTAGATTATGATACAATAAAAATTCTCTCTTATAAACAGCACTACCTGTCCATATCCACATATTTTTATGGATAATAATATTTTCTAAAACCTCCTTATTTGTCATTTTGCAAGGCACTGGTTTATAAATATCTGAATAATTGCGAATATTTTTACCATTTACATCAACAATATCAAATTCCCAACATATTATGTCACTATCATATTGCTCAATAGCGATAGTAATATCTTCTACAAACGTTCTCACTCACATAATCATCAGCATCTAAAAATAAAACATAATCTCCTTTAGCTTCTAATAAACCAGTATTTCTAGCAGCACTAACACCTTTATTTTCTTGAATAATAACTTTATAATTTACACACTGAGAATTTACTAATATTTTATTTGCAACTTTAGCTGTTTCGTCAGAAGAACCATCATCTACAACTATTATTTCAACATTTGATAAATCTTGCGTTAATAATGAATTTAATGAAGTGTGTATATAATGTTGTGCATTATAAGCTGGTATTACAATACTTAATTTCATCATATCACCCTTATTCTAATAAATTTTTTATTTACTTTTTTACTTGAGCAAATTTAATATTCTTAAGCATTGAAAATACTTAGTTTATATTAAAACAAAAATGAAAATCACAACAATTACTATGCAATTAGTAAAAATATCTTCTATGTCTGAAGTAGAAGAAAAATTTTAACGTCTTGTTCTAAAAGCAAAAATTTAGATATCATTGATAAAATAATTATAAAGGATTAATTGCAGATACAATAGCTATAAATAAATTAAATATATTATTCACAAGTTCTTAGTGGTAATAGCATATAATATTTACCATAAAATCATAAAAATTTTTGTGGCTTATAAAGTAGATTAAAAATACATATTAAAATTAAATTTTATTTAAATTTTAATAAATAAACATTATATTATGTGAATAAGTTATAAAGATTTATAATTGTGCAATTTACTCACATATCATCTTTAATAAACCTATTTTTTATAAATAATATATTCTAATAACATAAATATTAAATAACCCCATACTGATGCTCTAACAGAAGTATTAAAATAATCTCTTATTCACCACAATAAAGTAACAAAAGGCATAACATAATATACAATTCTTATATAGCAATTGTAATTTATATTTTCTAATAAATTGTAACTTATCAAATTAATAAATATTCCTATAAAAATTGCTGGTATAATAGAAAAAACCAAAATTATAATAAATCTCCCCTATATATGAACCACCTATATAGGGAACATTTAACATTTTACCATATGTAGACGTATATAAAATATTATCTAATATTCCTCCTATATTTGGGAATATTAACAATAAACTTTTAATATAAGTCATTCCTTTAGCATACTTTAATTCATTGCCCATTTTTTCCATTGTAATTTGAACTGTATGTATTGTTCCACTAATTTCTTCCAATATGTGTGATATTGTATTTGATTTATAATTATTGATTATTGCATTTATAATAAATTCAATGTTATAACCATTTAATTCCCTTATTTCTCTAATAGTAGCTAAAATAGTTATTACAATATATAAAAATAAAAATGATGAAATAAATTTTTAAACCTAATTTTTTCTATAAATTGATAATAAATAAATATTTAAAAAATAATAGAAATTAAATATTTACCTCTTCCTCCAAAAACATCATTATAAAGTTATATAACAAAAATAAAATTAATATGATTTTAGATTTCTTTTTATCTGATTTATTACCAATGATTAATAACGCTACTGAGACTATATAAAAATCTGATAATGTAACTAAAATTCCATTAGTAGTTACTTGACTATCCAGTAGTCCCCAATAGCCACTTTGTAATGATAATTTCAAAGTGATTGAATCAATATATAATTTCAATGGAAAAAATAATATCAAAGAAACATATCCCATTTTTCTGCATACTTTCTATTGATTTGTTGATACAATAATATTATTTTTCTTAGAATGCTTTTTTCTTATAAAAACTTGTGTTATAAAAATACCAAAAGTAACAAATGATATAATTAACAATGAAAATAACAAACTTGATTCGTTGTATGCATTAAAAATAATTGTTCATACTTAAATTCATAAGATTACATAAAGCCATATAAAATAACTTGTCCAAAATAAAATATATATGAGAATAAAATAAATAAAAATGATAAACTTAAAAAGGTATTCTAAACAGTTTAAAAAACAAAATTAAACACAGTAAATGAACAATAACTAGTAATGCTACTTTAGAAATCCAAAGATTAAAATCTCCATATTTATTAATAATATTATTAAAATTAGTTATAATAAAACAACTAAAATTAAATAAACTAAAACTAAAATTAATTCTTTATATTTAATCTTCATTGTATAATCTCTCCAATTCCTCTATACATTTTTTATATCATAGCCCATTTCTTGTAATTTCTTGTGATTGTTTTTCCTATCATATATCATATTTTTAATTATTTTGTCAATCCATTCAAACTCATTATTAATTGAAATGGATATTACATCATCTGTAATACACACTTCTTTACTTATATTATCTGAAACAATAGCTTTTAATCCAACCGCTTGAGATTCAATTAAAGTAACAGGGATACCTTCATAAAAAGATGGTAATAATAAAATATCACTCATTTGCATTAATTCACTAATATCACTTCTCATTCCAGTTAGAACTACATCATTTTCTAAACCTAATTCATTAATTAATTTCTCTATTTCCTTTCTTTTTCTCCGTCTCCAACTAAAAATAACTTAACATTAGTTACTTTATCTTTTAAAATTTTAAATATTTTTAAGGTATATTGATGATTTTTTACCCAAGCAAATCTACCAATTTGTATAATAACATAATCATTCAAAACATTATATTTTTTCTCATTTTTTCTCTTACCAACATATTGAATTTAAATTTTTCTAAGTCTACACCATTTTTAAAAACAAATCCTTTTTGTCAAATATCTTCTTACCATATAAATAGTATCCTGCCTTTTTACCACACGCTATATAAGCTGTCGAATATTTTATAATCAAATATCTCATTATCTTTTCATAAAAATAATAAATTATACTTTCTTTCCTATCACTATCTTTAATTCCATTATTAGTACTATGAGAATGTGATATTCGATTTTTTATTCCAGCAATTTTTGCAATTAAAACAACTAAACCGCTATTAAGCAATGTATGTGAATGCACTACATTATAATTTGAATTTTTAAATATTTTGTATAAGTTTAAACAAAATTTTACATATGATTTATTTGGATTATCTATTCTTATTATATTGGCACCTAACTTTTTAGCCTCTTCTTCATAGCTTTTTCTGTATAGTTATCAAAAACTAAAAAATCTATTGAAAATTTATCTTTATCTATATATCTAAGAATATTCATCGCTACATTTTCCGCACCGCCAATTCTAAGAGATCCTACTACTTGTAAAACCTTTTTTTCTTCATTAAATTTAAATACCCTCCTTAATATCAATAATTATAGTCAATACTTAATCTTATTTATTTCTAATTTATCCACTTAAGCATTATTTATCAAATTCAATTATAATTATTTTCGTTTTTTTATCTTAAATATTATATAATTTATAATATATATTAAGGTAATATTTTTCGTACATAAAATAAATTTTAGTAACCTATATGTTCTATCTTCGATATTATATGAATTAATATTAACAAATTCTTTTTCTAGAATATTTTTTATATATAACTTTTTTTCTTTTAATGTAAAAGGACATTTGCTTAAAAACAAATCCATAAAACAAGAATATATATTCTTGATTCTTATTTGTTGAGCTGCACTAAGAATTTTGTTACTGTTTCCGTTTTTCTTAATTAAATCAAAAAGATTATCATTTACAGCCATTAGCATCTCGTATTTATAACGGTTATATCTTTTAGTTAGAGAGTCTACATCTCTAATCATATAATGATATAAACACTTTTCCGATATATATAAAGATGTTATTTTAAAAAAATTTCATAATTAAACAATGCATCTTCACCTATGCTTATAGATTCATTAAAACTTATATTATTTTGTTTAATAATACTTGCTTTATATATTTTATTCCATGGTGAATTGATTATTTCTTGTTTAATTAAATTCGGTAATATTTGTTTTATTTGTTCTTTATCATTAAAAGATTGTTTTTTAAATTTACTTACTGTAGTTTTCTTAAAAATAGTATTTTCAATATAAACTCCAAACAATATCACATCATAATTATTATTTGCTTGTATTTTCATCAAATTACTAATTGTATCTTTTTCTATCCAATCATCACTATCTACAAACATAATAAAATCACCAGTGCTTAATTCAAGTCCTTTATTTCTTGCAGAAGAAACTCCACCATTTTCTTTATTAATAACTATTACTCTCGAATCTTTTTTGAA
This sequence comes from Caloramator sp. mosi_1, assembly GCF_028622835.1. Taxonomy (GTDB): domain Bacteria; phylum Bacillota; class Clostridia; order Clostridiales; family Caloramatoraceae; genus Thermobrachium. The sequence goes on from NZ_CP117677.1 coordinate 2,612,319, forward strand.
TAGGCTTCACAAATCTCTCCTGAACTATCCACAGAACCATCATTTACTAAAATTATTTCTAAATTTTTGTATGATTGATTTATAATACTATCGATACATTTTGATAGATATCGTTCTACATTATAAACAGGCACAATAATACTTACTTTTTATTGTCCATATTAAACTCCCTCTTCTAATAATATTTTAAATATGTGTTATTTAATTTAATATATTTTATAAAACTTCCCTCATTTAAATTTTATATACTACTCCTAAAAACTGTACCACAAATAAATTACTCTTTTACTTACATAACTAATGCTGAATTTTTATTTGTCAACGAACAAAAATATAAACTACCTAATATTAACCAGAACAATCGTGCATTGTTCAGCGAAATCGAAATTGAACCTAATAAAAAATTATAATAATTACTTTTAAAGTCCATATTTTTTCTTTTGTTTGATATTTTTTTATTATTAGATAAAATAAATAAACAAAAAACATAAAGTAAAAATTGTTCCCCATTCTACCATTAGTTGTAAATAGGTATTATGAGCTATTACCCTATCTCCAAAAACAAATCTGCAAAATCTGAATAAATACCGATTCCTATACCTAATAATGGAGACATTTTTATAATATTTAATGCATTTCTAAAAGCTACATCTCTTCCAGATCCGCCACCAGTTAAAGCAGTATTAAAATTATTAAATAGTACATATACTCTTTCATAAACAGGGATCTTATCTAGAATAAATAAATTTATTATATTTATAATATCTGGAAATAAATAAATCACAATAAAAAATATCAAAATCAAACTAAAATTAATAATCAACTTTTTAACATTTTTTAGATATTTAATTACAAATTCAACTTGAAAATATATTAGTAGTGCGATAAATCCCGTTTTAGAACCAGACATTAAAATCGAAATTATTAAAATTATTACTGCAACATTTTTATGAAATTTTTTTATTTTAAAAATATAAGAATTAAATATAGAAATTGCGATTATTTGAAGTATAGAAAAATAATTTGGGTCATTCATGAAACCTCTTAATCGTGAATTACCAAAATAAATATAACTTCTAACTAAAGAAATATTCCCAAAAATTATTGATATAATTGCTATAAATAATGATGCAATTGCAAACCATTTTAATAATAATTGGATTAAATTTGTTTTATTAAGATTAAAGCCTAATATAAAATATAAAAAAGTTACTAACAATTTAATGAAACCTATTATTATACCTTTATGAGGTGAAGTAAAACCAAAAATAATGGAATATAAATGCTAGCAGTCATTATTGTACTGATTGATAACATAATAAAAAGATTAGTGGAATTGATGGAATCAATAACCTTTTTGTGTAAATTAAATACACTAATGTTATTACAAAAATAAATCCGATAAAGAAAAGTTGATTCCATTAATTACCTTTGATTGATTTAAAAATATTCCTGTTAAAATTACCATTAAAAATATAAATGTAGATATAGGCTTATTTTTTTAATAGTATCCACTCAATCATCCTCCAACTTACAAAGATTATTTAATACCCATTCGGATTCTTACTTTGCCATCTCCAGGCATCACGGCACATATCCTCTAAATTCTTCTCTGCTCTCCAGCCAAGTTCCTTATTTGCCTTTGTTGGGTCAGCAAAACACTTTGCCACATCTCCTGGTCTTCTTTCTACTATCCTATATGGTACCCTTTGACCTGTAACCTTCTCAAAGGTGTGGACTAAATCTAAAACGCTGTATCCTTTTCCTGTCCCTAAGTTGTATACCTCAATTCCTTTTATGTTCATTACTTTATCTAAAGCCTTCACATGACCCTTTGCCAAGTCAACTACATGAATATAATCTCTAACCCCTGTGCCATCGTGGGTGTCATAATCATTACCAAATACTCTAAGCTCTTTTAGTTTTCCTACTGCAACCTGAGTAATATATGGCATTAAGTTATTTGGTATACCATTTGGATCTTCTCCAATAAGACCACTCTCATATTGCTCCTATTGGGTTAAAATATCTTAAAAGAACAATACTCCAGTCATTATCTGAATTATATAAATCCCTTAGCATTTCTTCTATAAATAACTTAGTTCTTCCATATGGATTTGTCGCACTCAGTGGGAAATCCTCAGTTATCGGAACTTTGTTTACATTTCCATAAACAGTAGCTGAAGAACTAAATATCAATCTTTTTACTCCAAACTTTTTCATTACCTCACACAAAACAATTGTTCCTGTTATATTATTGTGATAATACTTAAGAGGTACCTCAACAGATTCTCCAACAGCCTTAAGTCCTGCAAAATGTATTACTGCATCTATTTTGTTCTCTTTAAAAATAGTTTCTAATTTATCTTTTTCTAATAAATTAATTTTATAAAATTTCAACTTCTTACCTGTTATCTTTTCAACTCTTCTTAAAGCTTCTTCTTTACTATTTGAAAGGTCATCAACAACAACCATATCATATCCTAAATTTAATAGTTCTACACAGGTATGGCTTCCTATATATCCTGCGCCACCTGTTACTAAGATTTTCATTCTTATCACATCCTGTTAAGTTTTATGTTTAATTTAGCAATATCATTTATTTTATCATAGTCTAATAATAAACTTTAAAATTTCATATAAAATTTATTGAACTTACAATATTTAACATTTGTAATAAAGTTTAAATAATAAAAACTAATTTTAAAGTTAAGTATATAAAACACTTTAAAAGTTCTTCTATTTCTTTTTCACTTATTGCTATATTCTTTTTTATGATTAGATACTGTTTTTTATACAATTTAAATATACCCTCTCCATCTCGTCCATTACTTTTTCAAGTGAATATTGTTTTATTATATCTAAACTTTTTTCACCAAATTTCATTCTTAAACATTCTGATTCATATAATTCTTCAATGCAACTTGCAAATTTTTTTATGTCATCTAAGCTAACAACATAGCCATTCTCATCATTTTTAACCAAATCTCTGTTTCCTCTACAATCCGTCACTACAAGTGGTAAACCTGTTGCCATCGCTTCCATAACGTTAACTGGTAAACCTTCTTGTCTTGATGCAGAAACTGCTATGTCTGATAAAGCCATCAACTGTGGGACATCTTTTCTATAACCCATAAACATTATATATTTATCTAATTTTAAATTTTGAACTAAATTTTCATATTTTTCTTTTAACGGGCCTATACCAACTAACAAAAGTTTTATATTTGGTATTTTATCTTTTAACTGATAGATAACATCTATTAATAAATCTTGATGTTTTCTATAACTCATTTCAGCAACATAAATCAGTACAAAATCATCATCCTTAAAACCATATTGACTTCTTAATACTTTTTTCTTTCTTTTGTTTGTTGAGTAAATTTATTTAAATCAATCCCTACTCCATTTACCTTGTAAATTTTTTTGCTTTAAACCCTTTTGTTATTGCACAATTATAGTCTTCATCATTAATTGTAATTAAACTATCCGTATATTTTGAAAGCCACTTTTCTATTGGGTAATATATTAACCAATTTTTTAATGGTGCTCCTTTAAAGAAGTGAAAACCGTGGGCTGTGTAAATAACTTTAGTATATTCTACTTTTCTGCAAGCTAATCTTGTTAAAAATGACGCTACTGGTGTATGACAATGAATAATATCATATTTACCATTTCTTATTATTTCTTTAATTTTTTTATATGCGGTAATATTATTTTTATTTAAAGGATTTCGATTAAACACGATTTCAAATGAAGTTGTAATTATTTTTTTAATTTATCATCTATTGGGTTTACGATATTGCAAGCTATATCAACTTGATATCCCATATTAACTAACATATCTATATGTGGTATTAAAAATGCATTTAGTGTATTGGATATTGTTGTAACATACAATACCTTTTTCATGTAAGCACTTCCTTTATTAAAGCTATTTATAAATTTTATTTATTAATGCAGCTAAATAAATTTAATCTATCTTTCTTGCAGGTACCCCTACATACGTTCCTGGTTCACTAATATCATTTACAACTACAGCACCTGCACCGATTTTACAACTACTAATAACATTTATATTATTAATTATAGAACTACCTATCCCAATCCAACTTCCCTTACCAATTGTAACTGTTCCTGCTAAATTCGCACCCGGAGAAATATGAACATAATCTCCTATAATATTGTCGTGATCTACACTCGAATTTGTATTTATTATGCAACCTTTGCCTATTTTAGTAGAACTGTTAATAACAGCACCTGCCATCACAACTGTACCAACACCTATTTTTACATCTGTTCCTATAACTGCGTTTGGATGAATTAAACTTACTATATTAAATCCTTCATATATTAGATTCTCCTGTATTTTTTCTCTAACTTCATTTTTACCTATAGCTATAAAAAAGTCTGCAACTTCTTTATACTTATAAGCTTCCGAAATTTTTCCCACAACTCTAAAACCTAAACACTCTTTAGTTGATTCATTATCATCAAGAAACAATATATCATTCCAATTACCCATTTTACTTGCAATATCTGCTACAACTTTACCGTGACCACTAGCACCTATAATAATTAGATTACCTTTCATAAATACAAGCTACCTCCAAAACAAACTATATATTAATAGTTTTGTACTTTTGTTCCTGTAAATTTTTCCATAGTTACAGATGTATTTGAACTAATTCCTTCTCTTATGAATACTTTCTTTAGAGTCAGCACTATTATTTTTAAATCTTTCATAAAACTGATATTATCTATATATTCAATATCCAAATTAAACTTTTCTTCCCAACTAATTGCATTTCGACCACTTATCTGAGCAAGTCCTGTTAGCCCTGGCCTAACTTCATGTCTTCTTTTTGATGCTCATTATAAAGTTCTAGATACTCTACTAACAGTGGCCTTGGCCCTACAATACTCATATCACCTTTTAAAATATTAAAAAGTTCTGGTAATTCATCAAGGCTTGTACTTCTTAGGAACCTACCAAACTTAGTTAACCTTACTGAGTCAGGGAGTAGGTTGCCGTTTTCATCTCTTTCATCTGTCATTGTTCTAAATTTGTACATTGTAAATATCTTTTCGTTTAGCCCAGGTCTTTTTGTTTAAATATTACTGGACTACCTAAATTAATCCTAACAAGAAGAGCAACAATAAGCATTACAGGACTTAAAACTACGATTGCAATTAAAGATAATATTATATCTAATGGCCTTTTGAAAAATCTTTCATAAATTCCTTTATTTTTGTAGTCCTTATCCTTGGTCTTGCATTAGTTTGAACTTCACTTTTCAATTGATTCACCTCTTTTGGAACGATAGTTTAACAATAGTGGAGCGGTAGTTGAACGATTGTGGAGTGATTGTTGAACAGTTGTTGAACTATTGCTTAACTACCGTTTAACTACTGTTCAACTACTGCTAAACCATCGTTTAACTATAATTCAACCACACTTTTTATAATCCTACATACTCTCTCAAGATCCTCATCTGTCATCTTTGTATCACTTGGCAGACATACACCATTCTCAAATAATTTCTCACTAACATTTCCTCCAATATAATCATAATCAGCATAGAATGGTTGCATATGCATTGGCTTCCATACTGGTCTTGATTCTATATTTTCCTTTTCTAAAGCTTCCATTATATCAATTGGTCTTACCTTCCCATTCAATGTAATTACACTTAACCAATAGTTTGGCTCATTCCATTCATTAATTGGCATAAACTCGATTCCTTCTAATTGTCCTAATTCCCTTTTATAATATTCAAAAATATATTTCTTTTAGCTACTCTTTGTTCAAGAACCTTTAACTGTCCCCTTCCAATACCAGCAACTATGTTACTCATACGATAGTTGTAGCCTAATTCGCTATGTTGGTAGTATCTTGCTGCGTCTCTTGACTGAGTTGACCAAAATCTAACCTTCTTTATCCTTTCCTCATCATCAGAAACTAACATTCCTCCACCTGATGTGGTAATTATCTTATTACCATTAAAACTAAACACACCAAATTTACCAAATGTTCCTGTATGTTTTCCTTTATAATAAGTACCTAAAGATTCTGCTGCATCTTCTATAACAGGTACATTATATCTATTACATATATTCATTATTCTATCCATATCTGTAGATAAACCATATAAATGTACAACTAAAACCGCCTTTACCCTTTCGCCATATTTTTGAAGTGCTTCCTCTAATGCATTTGGATCCATATTCCAAGTTTCATAGTTGCTATCTATGAAAACTGGAATAGCATTTTGATAAATAATTGGATTTGCAGTTGCTGCAAAGGTTAGGCTTTGGCAAAGAACTATATCTCCTTCTTTAACCCCTAAGGCTTTTAGGGCCATATGAATAGCTGCAGTACCTGAAACTAATGCGGCTGCATGTTTTGCTCCAACCTTGCTGCTAATTCCTTTTCAAACTCGTTAACATTTGGTCCAAGTGGTGCTACCCAATTTGATTCAAAAGCCTCTTTTATGTATTGCATTTCGTAGCCTTCATCACTCATATGAGGTGAAGAAAGCCAGATCTTTTTTATTTGTAGCTTGTTCTATCATAATACATTACTTCCTTTCTTCATAACGTGGTTAAAACTACTGTTCAACAATCGTTAAACTATTTTTTCTACTCATCCCCTGCCGCAATCTCATCATACACCTTATATGTATCTACAATCTCCTTAAGCTGCATCTTTATTTTTGTCTTATCCGATGAGTTTGCTGCAAATTTGAGGGAGTCTAATTTTTGTTTTAGCTCGTCAAGGTCAATTTCAAGGGGTTTTGCAACGTATATTTTGCTGTTTTGTGTTTTTGTTAGGCCCTCTTCTGCAAGAAGAAGCTCTTCATAAAGTTTTTCTCCAGGCCTTAAGCCTGTTACCTTTATTTCTATATCCCTTCCTGGTTCAAATCCTGAAAGCCTTATTAGGTTTTCTGCCATTTCATATATTTTCACAGGCTCGCCCATATCAAGTACAAATATCTCACCACCCTTTGCAAAGGAGGCAGATTGAAGTACAAGTTGGCAGGCCTCAGAGATTGTCATAAAGTATCTTGTAATGTCTTTGTGGGTAACTGTAACAGGGCCGCCCTTTTCTATTTGCCTTTTAAATAGAGGAATTACAGAACCGTTGCTTCCAAGAACGTTGCCAAATCTTACTGCAACATACTCAGTACTGCTCTTTTTGCATATGCCTGTACAATCATCTCAGCAACCCTTTTAGTTGCACCCATTACATTAGTTGGGTTAACTGCCTTATCAGTTGAGATAAGTACAAATCTTTTTACACCGTATCTATCTGCACACTCAACAAGATTTAAGGTTCCAAATACATTGTTCTTTACAGCCTCCGATGGATTTTTCTCCATCAGTGGAACGTGCTTATGGGCTGCTGCGTGAAATACAACGTAGGGCTTATATTCTTCAAAGATAGTCTCTAATCTTTTTTGTCTCTTATTGAAGCTATAACTACTTCTATGTTTGATGCATAGTTTTGCATCTTAAGTTCATTTTCAAGGTCGTATACACTGTTTTCATATATGTCAAGTATTACTAATTTTCTTGGGTTGAATTTTATAATCTGCCTGCAAAGCTCAGAGCCTATTGAGCCTCCTCCGCCAGTAACCAAAACAACCTTGTTTTCTATGTACTCCCTTATTGCCTTGTTATCAAGCTTAATTGGGTCTCTTTTTAAAAGGTCCTCAATTTTAACTTCTCTAATTTCCCTTACCCTTTCAGTATTTGACAGTACCTCATCCATAGAAGGCATTATCTTAACATCAAGTCCGGTTGACTTACAAATCTTTATTATTTCCCTCTTGTCATATATGTTTAGAGTTGGAATTGCAATTATTATTACATCAACCGCGTATCTTTCTGCAATCATTGGGATGTCGTTTCTATTTCCTAAAACCTTTACAGACATTATTGTTTTTCCTATTTTAGCAGGGTCGTCGTCTATAAAGCCTACTACTTCGTAGTTTAAAAGTATGTTTTGTCTAATCTCCTTAAGAAGAAGTGTTCCGCCAGAGCCTGCACCAAATATTAAAGTTCTTTTTCTTCCAAAGGCTTGTTTTTGTAAAACCAATCGATAACCTTCTGAGAAATCTAAAGCTGATTCTAATTATATTTGTTAAAAATAATATAATTAGAACATATAATAGAATAAATCTTGTTTCAAACTGTTTAAAAATAAAATTGTTTAGTATAAGATTTAATATAAGAACAGAAACATTTGCAAATAAAGAATTAATAAGTTCATCAAGGCTTGCAAATGTCCAAAGGCTTTTATATAGACCAAATAATGCAAATATAAATACAATTAATATTGCATTTAAAAAAGATATTTGTTATTAAATGAATATGTAACTTTATTTCCATATACAAAATATGAAGACAATATAAAGGACATATTTATTAATACTATATCGGTTAATATTAAAAATATATATCTATATCTTCTAACCTCCTCTATCATCATATCACCTGCCATTTAGTTCCATAGTTTTATAGGAATCATATTATCTAGTCATAGCAATACCTTTTTATAATTTTGTTTTTGAGTATGTTTTCATTTTTTGTCCAAAGTAATGTTGATAATAACGTTCATTTATAGATAAGTCTAACTTATTTAGAACCACTCCTAAAATATGTGCTCCTACTTTTTCTATTTGCTCCTTTGCTTTTTTAATGCATCTTTATCAGTCTGGCCAGATGCTACAACTAATAATGTACCATCTGCATATTTAGAAAGTATTTGTGCATCAGTTACCATTAAAACCGGTGGCGTATCTATAATTATGTATTCATACATATCTTCAAGAGTATTTAAAAAGTTTATCATACTATGTGAAGCAATAAGTTCTACTGGTGTTAGAGTGCTTGTCCCAGATATAATTAAATCAAGATTATCAACAGGTCCCTTAATTAATGCCTCACTAAAAACACATTCACCACGTAGAATATCTGATAGACCTTTTTGTTTTGAATAAACATTAAATATTTCTTGTATACCAGGATTTCGCATATTTGCATCCAATATAAGCGTTTTATATCCTCTTTGTGCCAATGTAATTGCAAGATTAGAAGTAACTGTAGATTTACCCTCTGATTCACACGAACTGGTAACAACAATCTTTTTTATTGTTTTTTTGAATTTGAAAAACAAATGTATGTTGTTAATTTTCTATATTCCTCTGTAATATATGAATTTGGATTAGTTAATGTAATCAATTTTGCTTTATCCATATTTACTTCTCCTTTTCTTATTTTTTAAAGTAGCAAGGGTTGATATCAACCCTATAAATCTATCTAACATTATTCATTATGATGTGGTATAATTCCTAAAACCTGTAAACCTAATACATCCTCTATCTCTTTTTCTGTTTTTACTGTGTTATCTATATACTCTAAAACAAATATAAGCCCAAGTGAAATCATTATACCTAATACAAAAGCAATTATGATATTAATTAAAGTTTTATTCTCAACTTTCTTTTTAACAACCCTAGCTGTATCTATTATTTGTATATTTTCTTCTTCATTATTAAACTTCTTAACCTCACCTATTATATTTTCAAGATGTTTATTTAATATTTCTTGGCCTTTTTTACATCATCTGACTTGTAAATTAAATTAATCATTTGTGTATCTGGTTGAACAATTACAGAATATTTTTTATTAAATATATCTAGATCTAGATTTAGATTTAAATCATCATTGTTTTTGTATTATTTTTTCCGATTTTGCGATTTCTGCATATATCTTTGTCATTTTTTCATCTATCATTATTTTATAATTTAAATCCTTTAATTCTTTATATCCTTTTTCCTGTGCAGGTTTAACTATAAAACTGGCCTTTAATTCATATTCGTTTTTGGAGTTAATACAAAAACACTAATCATTGTACTTAACAATGTTAGTGTTACTGTTATCCAAACAATCAACTTTATCCTTCGTTTAATCATATAGAACAGCTCTACCAAATCAATTGTCATTTCTTGTTCCATTTTCTTAACCTCCTTAAATTTTTGAAATACCTGTCTAACCTAAATAATTATAGCATATTTTTCGCTTTTTTACAAGTTACCCTGTATTTCCTCAATCCACTTTTTGCAATTTTATCATCTTTATCTATTTTAAGTGCAAGTTCAAAACTTTCCTTTGCCTTCTGTGTTTCATTTAAATAAAGATAGCATACTCCTATGTTGCATATTATGCTTGAGTCATTTGGTTTTAATTTTAATGCATCTTTAAAATATCTCAATGCTTCTTGATAATATCCTAAACTTGCTAAGTTAAGACCTATTTCAATATTTACCTCTGGTACTTCTAATTTTGAATATAGTTCATAAAGATACATAAGTGCCTTTTCATTTAGACCTAAGTTCCTATAACATACAGCAATATAATATATAACATCTAGATTATCAGGATTATTTTCATATAAATGTATTAGTATTTTTAATGCTTCTTGATAATTTTCTAGCTTAATAAGTTCAACTGCCTTATCATAATTTTCAACAGCTTCTATCTTTTCAATCATCTCCTGTGCTCTTTCTCTCGTTAATTCATTATGTATACATTTTCTAAAATGATACTTTGCCAAATCCATATCAATATCCAAATAAAGAAGTGCTAAGTTGTAGTTTGCAATTGCATTGTTTTCATTTATGTTTAAAACTTCCTTAAGTGATTTTTCTATTTCATCTTTAAAATCAAGCCCTGTTTTGTTGAAGTTCAAATAAAAGGTAAATCCTATTTATTAAGTTAGTTTCACTTTTATTTAAAATACAAAGTGTGTTTGCATATATTAGTGACTTTTTAGGGTTTTGTGATTTATTTTTTCTATTTGACTAATAATATAACTTTCAATCGATGATATATTTTTTAATAAATTTATATATGTATATTTGTAGATAAAATCATTATCTACCCCAAGAAGTGTTATTATTCCATCTAATATGTAACTTAATTTTATATTGGTTTCACCTTTAAAGGCCATTTGTTTTAAATCTTTAATCAATATTGGATATTCACCTTTTTTATTGTAAAGGTATCTTTAATTTGATATGTTATATCTTTGTTTATTTCTATAAAAATTATATTTTCAACTTCTTTTTTAAATAATCTACATATTTCAAGAAATTCACCCCATTTTTATTTTTATTTAGCCTTGAGCATAACTCAAAGACCTTGATTTTACTAGCCCGATAGGGCCAAATTTTTTATCACTCAAATTTATGTCATAGGATTTCCTCTCTTTTTGTCGAATTATACTATATAACCACACATAATACAAAAACAATAAGGAGGAAATCTCTATGTACCAACGTCAAGAAATATTTAATATAATTGAACTTTTTACTTCTCAAAAACTTATCAATTTTTATACTAAAATCTTTGATAGTCTTGATTTATCTATATTACCCGATAGGATTCCTTCTAAATATGGTCCTAATGGCTATTCTCGCTATGCTCTTTTTAGAGCCTTTATTGTTATGAAATGTGAGAAGTTCGGCAAAATTACTGACCTAAAAGATTTTCTAGAAAATAATCTAATCATTGCTCAGCTTTGTGGTTTTAATATTCTTAAGCCTTTGCCTTCATACTCAGTTTTTCAGAGATTTATTAAAAATTTATCTAACTCTTATCTTAAGGAAATCATGAAAAATCAAGTTAATATTCTTAAAGAACTAGGATTTATTGACAACAACTTTATATCAGTTGATGCAACGCCTGTTAAAGCTAACACTAAATTTAATAATCCTAAATGCTTCGCAAATAACAAGTTTTCTAAAAATAACCCGCCTTCTTCTGATAAAGATTGTAAATTAGGTGTTCATACTGCTAATAACTCTATGAATGTTCAAGTTTCAGAAGATAAACCTAATAATTCAAAGAAAAAATATGAATTCTACTGGGGATACAAAAATCATGTTATTTGTGATGCTATCTCTGGTCTTCCCATTGCTGAATTTACTACAACCGCTGATGTCAATGAAATTTCTAACTTTACAGAAATCCTATCTGATACAAATGAGTGGTTCCCACTCAAAGGTAGTTATATTATTGCTGATAAAGGCTATGATTCAAAGCAAAATCATGACTTTATTCGTAATACCCTTAAAGGTCATGCTTTCATTGCATTAAATAAACGTGGAAGAAAGCCTAAAGACTTAACATCCACAGGTAATGTAATATGCGATGCTGGATTAGCAATGCATAAAGATGGCAAACAATATTTTGATTCCTATATTAAACAAAAGTTTTGCTGTCCTTTTAGAACTTCTAAAGATGATTCTTTATGTCCATGTAACCACGAAAAATTCTTTAACGGTAAGAAAAACAGAGGTTGTGTAAAATACATAAGTATTGGCACTGATTATAGATCTTCCATAAATCGTGATTCTATATTTTTCAAGAAAATATACAGTCTTAGAACTGAATCTGAAAGATACAATTCTAGATGGAAGAATCTAAATACTGAGCAAGCTTATGTTAAAAATATTAACTCTGTTGCTAATCTAAATACAATCGGACATATTTGTCTTTTAACTATTGCAATTGCTGCTATAAAATCTGGCTGTGTTGATAAATACAAATCCCTATCGGGATTAAAAGGACAGCTTAAACTAAGTTATATCAAAATTTTTAAGCATCAATTTCACCAAGGGGATAGTCTACCCTTTTTTGTTTCTTTCATTTCAATTTAAATTCCATTTTTGATAGTTAAGCTACGCTTAATAAAAATTGTAATAATTTAACTTTTGTTGTTTTATTTTTTATTTAATTATGCTCATATCTATTTTTATTTTTAATTTTATCACGCTCCATTTTAAAATTCAATTAAATAAAGCATTAGGCTTCATAACCTAATGCTTTTAGTATAGTTACTACCAATATATATTATCCAATTATAAAATAAGCAACTTCTGTCGAAAAACATTTTTTACAATAGTTTTATTTATATTATTTGTACCTCGCTTGTATCTTGATTCCTTTGTTCTTTGAAATAGAAGATTTGAGCTATTGTTGCATCCTTTGGTAGGTCTATAGCTATCTCTCTTGCTATTTCTACATCCTTTAGGGTAACCTTGTAGTTTCCTGTAATGCTTGATAAATCTATTGTAATATTCTTAGGTATTCTATCAGCTGGGGCATCCACATCTACATAGGATATTTCCTTTTGGATTAGAAGACCTCTTGATTTTAGGTAATCTTCTCCTGTAAAGTTTATTGGAACCTTTGTATGTACCTTTTTGTTTCCCTCTACCCTTTCAAAATCAATGTGGAGTACCTTACCATCTATTGGGTCCCTCTGTATGTCCTTTATCATTGCATTTTCGTGTTTGCCGTCTATATTGATGTCGACTACAGCGTGAGGGCCGCCATTTTTTAAAACTTCAAATAAATCCTCCATAGCAACTTCTATGTTGAAGTTTTGTTTGTTTAGGCCATATATAACTGCAGGAAGTTTTCCTTGTTTTCTTAGTCTGTGATTTTCGGTTTTTGAAACCTTTTGTCTAATTTCTGCTTTTATTTGCATCAATACTCCGTTACAGAAAACTTATAAAACTCTGTAAAGTTTTTACCAAACCTTATAAAGTTTATGTTTCCTTCCTTGTTCATCGTGTCCAGTTTCGCCTAAGCTACTCCTGTTTGTTTGACACTCCGAAGGCTTAAATTCCCCACTAACGTATGGGTACATATCAATAACTGCTTTAAGTGCTATGCTACTCCTTTACCATAATTCTTTAGGTTTATACTTGCGTTTAAATCCCTATCTATTTCATAACCGCACTCATCACATATAAACGTTCTTTCTGATAAAGAAAGTTTATTTTTATAGCACCACATCTGCTACAAGTTTTAGACGAAGGGTAAAATCTATCCGCAACTATAAACTTTATTCCATTCCAAGCACACTTATATTCCATCTGCCTTTTAAATTCGTGGAATGTCGCCTCTTGTATTGCCTTAGATAGCTTCCTATTCTTTAGCATTCCACAAGTATTTAAGTTTTCCATTACCACATACTCTGGCTTGGTTTTCGCCAAAGATGTAGTTATTTGATGAATATAATTGTGTCTTATATTTTTAAGCCTTCTATGTGTCTTTAAAACAAGGAATTCCAACTTCTTTATATTGTTAGTTTTTCTGTAACGGTATTCACCTCCTTCTGTTTGAATTTTATTTAACTCATATTTTTTAGACAACTTACGTTGTAATCTTTTAAGTCTTTTTCTAACTTCTTAACTTTGCTTGATTTGTTTATATTTTTAAACTTCTGTCCACTGCTTACTATTGCTAAATCTTTTACTCCTAAATCTATACCTATACCTTCGGTATAATTTTGATGTTTAGTTTCAACTTCTTCTACTCCCACACTTAACCACCAATTTAATCCATCAAATGTCACTCTTGGATTAGAATATTTAACATCGTTTCCTGTTGGTATCCTGCCTTTTTCAGCAAGTTTAACAAAGTTAAGTTTTTGCTTATTACTCTTTTTAGAAGTAGTTAATTTTTCTAACTTTACATATGTATCAGTTATTTTAATTTTCGCAGTATCAACATAAAAACTTGGTCTACTTTTCTTTTTTGACTTAAACTTAGGAAACTCTGCTCTGCCGTCAAAAAATTCTTAAAGCCTTGACAAGCGTCTTTAATAGCTTGTTTTGTTATATTGTTTGAGTAGTTATTAAGCCAAGCATATTTTTCTTGTTTCTTTAACTCAGTTAACTTTTTCCTAAGTTCTCCATCATTTAAAAACTTGCCGCCATTTTTGTAGTTTTCTTGTTGTGTTGATAAAGCAAAGTTATACGCCCATCTTGCAACCCCTGCACACTCGAATAACTTTGTTCGTTGTTTATTGTTAGGTAGAAGCATTACTTTATAGGTCTTTATCATCATCTACCAGCTCCTTAATCATTTTCTTGGCTTTATTAGCTCTTTTACCTTTCAATTTACAACTAAAAACTGTTATTATCTGTATTAAATCTTCTACAAGTTCTTGTTCTTCAATTTTTTCTGTGTTGTCTATTACTTCAATGTTTGTTCCATACTTTGAACATAAATTCTCTATTAATTCATATCCCAATCTAACAAGTCTATCTTTGTATAGAATAACTATTTTCTCAACCTCCAAGAAAATGATTAAGTTGTTCCTGTGAATAATATCTAAATTCTGATGGTGCAACGTGTGCAGGTTTTAATACACCTGTTTTGTCCCAATTTCTTAATGTTTGTTCTGTTTTACCTATCAGTTTGGCAAATTGTCCTATGCTATAATATTTCATTAGTATCACCTCTATATACACCAATATTCCAAATTTTACAAATTGTATATAGAGTTTTATATAATTTTATAAATTTTATTTTAACTGTTGCTTCCCTCCTTATCATTTTTTACAAATATCTATTACATTAGAGGAGTTTTCCCTTTTTGTTTTATTTTTATACACTGAATATTATTAAAAATTAAGGAAAAAATTTATATAGGTAATTGCATTTTTATCTTTAGTGGAATATAATTATTAAGGCTTAATTATATAGGAAAGAGGGTGGATATAACATTGTATAAGATGGATCAAACCAAAACACCAATTTTTGATGCTTTAATGGAATATGTAAAAGAGACACAATCCCCTTCCATGTACCTGGGCACAAAAAGGGCGATGGAATGGACAATAAGTTTAAGGAGTTTGTTGGAACAAACATTTTATCTATTGATGTTACTGTTTTTAAGCTTGTTGATAGTTTGCACCATCCAAAGGGACCTATAAAGGAGGCAATGCAACTTGCTGCTGATGCCTATGGTTCTGATATGGCCTTTATCTCAATTCACGGTACAAGCGGTGCAATTCAAACTATGATAATGTCTGTTGTAGGAGAAGGAGATAAGATAATAATCCCAAGAAATGTACATAAATCAGTTACAGCAGGTATAATTTTATCTGGTGCAGTACCTGTTTATATGCAACCTGAAGTTGATAAAAACTTAGGTATAGCTCATAATGTGACTCCAGAAACAGTTGAAAAAACGCTAAAGGAAAATCCAGATGCAAAGGCTGTTTTAATAATTAATCCAACATATTATGGTGTTGCAACAGATATAAAAAGATTGCAGATATTGTTCACAGCTACAACATTCCACTAATTGTAGATGAAGCCCACGGACCCCACTGTGGTTTTAATGAAAAATTACCTATGTCTGCTATGCAGGCAGGTGCTGATATATGTGCCCAAAGCACCCACAAGATAATAGGTGCAATGACACAGGCATCCTTTTTACAGGTTAGAGCTGGAAGGGTTGATATAAATAGAGTTCAGCAGATTATGAATTTACTTCAAACAACCAGCCCATCTTACCCTCTTATGGCATCCCTTGATGTTGCAAGAATGCAAATTGCAACAAAGGGAAAAGAACTTCTTAATAGGGCAATAGAGCTTGCAAGCTATGCAAGACGTGAGATAAATAAAATACCTGGACTTTACTGCTTTGGTGAAGAGATACTTGGTCAACCTGGGGCCTTTGCCTTTGACCCAACTAAGATTACAGTTAATTGTAAGGGACTTGGGCTAACAGGGTATGAGCTTGACCAAATACTTGCAGATGAATATCATATACAGATGGAACTTTCAGATTTATATAACATTCTTGCTGTAGGTTCCTTTGGTGATACTAAGGATAAGATGGATAAGTTTATAGAGGCACTAAGGGAAATATCTGATAGATACTATGGAACAAGGCCAGCAATAGGAAGCGTTCTTGATTTACCAGGCATACCAAAGAGGGCTGTTACTCCAAGACAGGCCTTTAATGGGAAGAAGAGAACAGTTCCACTTAGGGAGAGTACAGGGCTTGTTTCTGCAGAGTTCTTACTTGCATATCCACCAGGAATTCCAATTGTGTGTCCTGGTGAGATAATAAATGAAGAAGTGTTAGACTATGTTCAGGCACTAAAGGATGCAAACCTATATGTTCAAGGAACAGAAGATCCAAATGTAGAATACATAAAGG
This sequence comes from Caloramator sp. mosi_1, assembly GCF_028622835.1. Lineage (GTDB taxonomy): Bacteria > Bacillota > Clostridia > Clostridiales > Caloramatoraceae > Thermobrachium. Next base: position 2,629,357 of record NZ_CP117677.1, read on the forward strand.
TGCTTGAGTTATAGAAAAATCCACCCACCTGATCGGGTGGATTTTAGTTTATATAACTAAAAACATTCTATATTTAAATTCAAATTTTAAGTCTTATTATTAGTAAAAGATAAACAAAGTAAATCAAATATATTACACATTATAATTAATGCAAATATATTTCATAATTTATCGTTATAATAATCTATCTTATTATACTTAATTTTTCTTCTACATTTTTTCTATCCATTGATTCAAGATATTGTATATATTCTTTTTCATTCATATCAAGCACAGGGGCATAAACAGTTAAAACTCTTTTAAAATAATCTATGCCGTAGTCAAGTCTATTTAGGCAGTTCATAAGTTCTGTACCTGATATTCTAAATCTAAGAGATTTTCTTTTTTGTTTAAGGCTGCCTTTACATCATCAATTTCCTCTTTTGTATTGTTAATTAACTTTATTTTTTCAAAGTTCTTTAAGAGAGCTTTTCTGTAATATGGCATTGCTTCATCTAAAACTTTTTTATTAAATACTAAGTTTTCCTTTGAAAGGGAATTAACCTTATCTATTAATTCCTTTAATGCCTTATTATTTTCTCTTTTAGTGGTGTTAGTTTTGAAAAAGCTTCCATCAATCTATCTGTTTTTGCAAGTCCCTCTGCCTTTAAAGCATCAAGTGCAACGCACATTTTTTCAAAGTCCTTTTCTTCTCTTTTTAATTGTTTTTCATCCATAACCGCCTTAGGAATTCCACCGCTGAACACATCATCAAATAAAACCTCAAATTGATAAGCAAGGTAAGCAAGCTCCTCTATGTCCTTTTCGTCCTCAACCTTTTGTCCATCCTCTGTAACATATAGGTAGCCATTTACAGTTTGACGCACACTGCCTAAAAATACTTTGTTAAATTGAATTTCGTGAAAGAGCTTTCCTTTATATTCTATAGGAAGGGAGACACGAGCAACTTCACGTTTTTTTATATATTTATCTGCTATTTCTTTAAATCTTCCCTCAACCTTATTAAAAACAAGCATAAAAAACCTCCCTGTTTAAGGTATTTTTATTAACAATATAATTTTTTATCTTAATATAATATTAGAAAAGTTTTAATTACTCTACTAAATAATAATATAAAACTAAAGCCTTAATCAATACATTTATTTTACCATAATGCTTTTATGTTTCCAATTAAATATTTTTATTAATCCTATACCAACTATTGCACCTAAAGAGTCAATTAATACATCCTTTACTCTTGGTCCCCTACCTGGAACAAAATACTGATGAAACTCATCAGATGCTGCATATACAAAGCAAATTAAAAAGGCTATTAAAAACTTATTGTTTGTTTTAGTATGTTTTAGGTATGTATATGTAAGTATGCCTAAAAGCATAAATAAAAGAAATGCGCATTTTTTCTAACTAAAAAATCTGCACGCTCTTGCCCAATTTTGTTATCTATATCTTTACCTGTTGTGACTTTAACTGTTTGTATTACTTTTCTATTCCTTGTGTGAGATATGTATGCAGGTTCTGAGGATAGGTAAAATATAATTGACATTTGAATAATTAGAAGAAGAAATGGTACTTTTCTTTTCATTAGCATCTACCTCGTTTTTTATTTTTAATTATATGATTTACATATTATTACTATATTATAACATTAAGCTAAAATATGAAGCTATCCCTTTAGGATAGCTTCTTTACTGCCCTACTATATAGTATGGAGCTGGGTCTACTGGTGTACCATTTTTTCTTATTTCAAAGTGAAGATGTGGTCCTGATGAAAGACCAGTATTTCCTGATTTTGCAATCATTTGCCCCTTTTCAACAACTTGTCCAACAGAAACCAAGATTTTTGATAAGTGGGCATAGGTTGATGTTAATCCATCTCCGTGATCTATTATAACAACATTTCCGTAGCCAGACATATATTTTGCTATTATTACTTCTCCCTTTGCCATAGAATATATTGGCGTTCCTGTTGGTACTGCAATATCCATTCCATTGTGCATTCTTGCATATCCAAGAACTGGGTGCATTCTCATACCAAAGGGTGATGTAACCCTTGGTATATATCCTAAGTCACTTACCTTTATAATTCCTGTTTTGGAAAAAGTTCCATAGTTTTTGTTTTTATTTTGTCTTGCTTGAATTTCCTTAATTTGTTTTTCTAAAAGCTTAGACTCCTCTTGTTCTGCCTTTAAAACTTTTTCAAGGTATGCTTTATCCTTTTCAAGTTTATCATAAAGCTTTCTTTGTTCCTTACAAGCTGCATCAAGTTCGCTCTTTTGTGATGAATATTCATACTGCATATTTATAAGATTTTGTTCCTTTTCTCTAATCTCCTTCATTTTATTTTCTATTTCTAACTTCTTTTCATAGATTGATTGCAATATGTTTCTGTCGTTTTCTACTATTGCCTTTATTATTTCAGCTCGTCCTAAAAAATCTGAAAAGCTTTGGGAATCAAAAAGTACTTCCAATATACTTGTGGGTCCATTCATATACATAACCTTTATTCTTTCTCTATACAATTCCTGTTGTTCTTCAAACTCTTGTTCTAGCTTTTTTATTTCCTGATTTAGTTGCTTTATATTTCTTCTTGTCTCTATAATTTGGTTATCTAATTTTTCTATACTATTTTGCAGTTTTTCTATTTTTGCATTAAGATCATTGATTTCCTTTTCTACATCCTCCTGCTTATCCTTCACATCTTCAATCTTACCCTTTAGATTTTCTATGTTTTTCTTTGTTTCATTGAGTTGTTTTTGTTTTTCCTTTAACTCATCCGCTAATACATAGGATGAAGAGAATGTAAAAATATAGTCATAATAACTACCACAATCTTCCTATTCAAAGGCCATCCCCCAAATAAAATTTTTATACTACAAGAAATCTTCTTATAGAAATATAGCTTCCAAATCCTCCAATTAAAGTTCCAAGAAGACTAAATTGCCACCAAAACTCTTTTACAGCCTCCTGTGGTGGAACTAACGTAAATACCATTATATTTTGCTGAATTGCACTTGCTGCATAAGAATATGCATTTTGTACTATGAAGGCAGCTATAAACCCTCCTATTAATCCCAATAGTAATCCTTCAAGTATAAACGGCCATCTTATGAACCAGTCTGTTGCTCCAATAAATTTCATTATGCTTATTTCTCTTTTTCTTGCAAAGACTGTAAGTTTAATTGTATTTGAAATTAAGAATATTGATATTGTACCTAAGATTACCATAAGCACTGTTGAAGAATATCTTACTATCTTTACAAGCTTTGAAATTGTTTGAACTGTTTTTTGGCATCTTTAACCTTTAATATTCCTTCTAACTGTGCTATTCTTGGGCTTACATATTCTACGCTATCTGGACTATCAACCTTTATTATAAAGGATGCTGGAAGCGGGTTTGATTTCTCTAAGCCCTTTGCAAGGTCCTTGTTTTCTCCAAGTTGTTCTTTAAACTTTTCAAGGGCCTTTTCCTTTGATTCAAATTCAACACTTACAACGCCCTGTATTTCTTTTATCTGTTTTTCTAATTGCTGTTGTTTTAGAGTTGTTACGTCGTCCTTTAAAAAGGCGGTTATTTCTATCATATCTTCAACATTTGTAGCAAAACGATTTACATTTATTGCTAGTACCATAAAAACACCTAATATAAACAGTGTTGCTGCCACTGTTGTTATTGATGCAAGACTCATTATTCTGTTTCTATATACACTTTTTAAAGTTTCTTTTATATAGTACTTTATCGTATTAATCCTCATATCCGTATACACCTCTTTGCTGATCTCTTACTATAACTCCCTTTTCTATTGCTATAACTCTTTTTTCATTCTATCTACTAAATCCTTTGCGTGAGTTACCATAAGCACAGTGGTTCCACTTTTGTTTATGTCGTTTATCAAGGACATAATTTCCTGTGCTGTATCTGGGTCAAGGTTTCCTGTTGGCTCGTCGCAGATTAAAAGTTTTGGACTGTTTACGATTGCCCTTGCTATTGCAACCCTTTGTTGCTCTCCACCTGACAATTGGTGTGGATAGTTCTTTTGTTTGCTGTAAAGTCCAACTAAATCTAAAACTTGTGGCACTCTCTTTTAATCTCCTTATGACTTGCTTCAACTATTTGCATAGCAAATTCAACATTTTCATAGACAGTTTTATCTGGAAGTAGCCTAAAATCCTGAAATACTACTCCTATATTTCTTCTATAGTAAGGCACTTCCTTTCTTTTAAGCTGTGTTATATTTACATTGTTAACAACTATGTCTCCACTTGTAGGTTCTATCTCCTTCATTAAAAGTTTTAAAACTGTTGATTTACCTGCACCACTTGGTCCAACCAAAAACACAAATTCACCCTTTTGAACTTTAAAGCTGACATTTGATAGGGCAATATGGTTATTTTTGTAGACCTTTGACACATTTTTTAGTTCTATCATCAGCAACAACTCCTTATTTCGTCGTATTGTATAATAGTTGTGTATTTTTCTACAACATATATAATAACATAAATTTGTTTTTTGTGTGAAAAAAATTTGTAAATGAAAAAATTTCTTATACAAAAACCACCTTGGTGATAATGCGATAAATTGTAAGCTTTTCACATTTCACTCAAGGTGGTTATTATTTTACATAAATTAACATAAGTAACATTTCACCTGGGTGGCACTTATTCTAATTCTGTGAACCCTTCACCTAACACTTCGTGAACATTACTTACGCTAATGAAGGCCCTTTTGTCAAGTTCCTTTATGAATTCTCTAAGCTTTATAAATTCCTTTCTGCTTATTATTGTCATTAAAACTTCCTTCTTTTCTCCTGTAAAGGCACCTCTTCCATCGTAGATGGTTACCCCTCTTCCAAGCTCTTCTATTATATATTTCTTTATATCTTCGCTTTTTGAACTAATTATTGTAACTTGTTTGCATACGTTAAGACCTTGAATAACGTTGTCTATAACAAATCCATTTATTACAACCCCTAAAAGTGCATACATACCTATCTTAGGACCAAAGGTAAGTCCAGCTGCAAGTGTTATTAAAAAGTCTGATAAAAGAAGTGACTTTCCAATATCAATGTGAAAGAACTTATTGATAATTTTTGCAATAATGTCTGTTCCGCCTGTTGAGGCGTTTTGGTTAAAAACAATTCCCATACCTATACCCGATATTAAGATTCCAAATAAAAGTTGTAGTAAGAGGTCATCTACTACAGGTTGTGATATTGGATAAAGTTTTTCTAAGAGCCATATCATACCAGATAGTCCTAAGCTTGAATATATAGTCTTAGCTCCAAAGTTGCTTCCTATTACAATGAAGGCGATTATAAAAAGTATTATATTCATACCGAGCATTAATAGTCCAACAGGAAGTGCAGGGAAAAATTGATTTATAACTATTGCAAGACCACTTACTCCACCTGCCGCAAGGTTGCTTGGTACTAAGAAGTAGTATATACCTACTGCAACTAAAAATATACCTATGGTTATAAAAATATATTCCTTTATAGCCTTTTTCATTATATTCCTCCTTTCATATGGTAGTGTCCTTCCAATTCTGCATATTCATTTTATCATTTCCCCAAGAATAAAGCAAATTCAACCTCTTTGGTTTTATGCATTCATTGTATATTTTTGTGTTTTTCTTCTATTTAGACAAATTTACATTAGTTTGCTTAAAAAGTGCCACCCAGGTGAAATGTTACAAGATTTCGCCTGGGTGGCACTCATCTTACTTTTAGCTACAGCTTCCTTTACAGCCTTTATTATATCTTCCTTTGTTAATCCATATTTCTTTAGAAGTTCTGCTGGTTTTCCTGATTCACCAAATGTATCTTTTATTCCAACCCTTACAACTGGTGCTGGGCATTTTTCTGCCACAACTTCACAAACAGCACTTCCAAGTCCACCTATTATGTTGTGTTCTTCGCAAGTTACTGCTGCCTTTGTCTTTTTAACTGAGTTTACAACAGCCTCTTCATCAAGCGGCTTTATTGTGTGGATGTTTATTACCTCTGCGTCTATTCCTTCCTTTTGAAGCTCTTCTGCTGCCTTTAGGGCTTCGCTTACCATTATTCCTGTTGCAAAGATTGAAACATCCTTACCTTCCTTTAGTAAAACTGCCTTACCTATTTCAAACTTATAGTCTGGTCTATCGTTTATTGTTGGAACTGATGATCTTCCAAGTCTAATATACACTGGTCCATAGTATTCGCTTGCCGCCTTTATTGCTGCCATTGTTTCAACGTCATCAGCAGGACATATTACTGTCATATTTGGTATGCTTCTCATTAGAGATATATCTTCAACTGATTGGTGTGATGCACCGTCTTCGCCAACTGTAAGGCCTGCGTGGGTTGCTGCTATTTTTACATTTAGCTTTGGATAGCAGACAGAGTTTCTTATTTGTTCAAAGGCTCTTCCCGCTGCAAACATTGCAAATGTACTTGCAAAAGGAATCTTGCCGCAAGTTGAAAGTCCTGCTGCTGTTCCTATAAGGTCAGCCTCTGCTATACCAACATTGAAAAATCTTTCTGGAAATGCCTTTGCAAAATCAGCAGTTTTTGTTGATTTTGAAAGGTCTGCATCTAAAACAACTATATTTTTGTTTTCCTTACCAAGTTCTACAAGTGCCTTTCCATAGGCTTCTCTTGTTGCTAAATTAGCCATTTATCGCACCTCCTAACTCTTGTAGTGCCTTTTCACATTGTTCTTTGTTTGGTGCTGTTCCGTGCCAGCCTACTTGGTTTCCATAAAGGATACGCCTTTACCCTTTACAGTCTTTGCAACAATCATAGTTGGCATTCCCTTTGTAGCCTTTGCCTTATCTATGGCATCGAATATTTGGTTGTAGTCGTGGCCATCTATTTCTATTACGTTCCAACCAAAGGCTCTAAACTTATCTGCTATTGGAGTTACGTTCATAACGTCCTTACAAGGGCCGTCTATTTGAAGTCCGTTAAAGTCAACAAAGGCTGTTAGATTATCAAGTTTGTAGTGTGCTGATGTCATTGCTGCTTCCCAAACTTGACCTTCTTCAAGTTCTCCATCTCCTAAAAGTATGTACACTCTGTAATCTTTATTGTCAAGCTTTCCTGCAAGTGCCATTCCATTTGCAACTGAAAGACCTTGACCAAGGGAACCTGTTGACATATCAACACCTGGAGTGTTCTTTATGCTTGGGTGTCCTTGTAGATTTGAGTCAATCTTTCTTAAAGTCATAAGCTCTGATTTGTCAAAGAAGCCCTTTTCTGCAAGAACTGCATATAGAACTGGAGCTGCATGTCCCTTTGAAAGAATGAATCTGTCTCTGTCCTCCCACTTTGGATTGTTTGGGTCTACCTTCATTTCACTAAAGTATAGTGATGTTAGGATTTCAACTGCTGAAAGTGAACCACCTGGATGTCCTGATTGAGATTCAGTTAACATCTTTATAATGTTTTTTCTAACTTCAACTGCTATTTCTTTTAGTTTGTTGATGTCTCTATTCATCACATATTCCCTCCTTTTAGTCTTTATATTTATTATGCCATAAGGCCTATTTTTCTAACCGCAGAAATATTATAGCACATATTTTGACAAATTACACACTATTTTTATGTTGACAAATTGTAAATTTTAATTTTAAAAATACAAAAGAGTGTCAACCCATTGATTGACACTCTTAATATCTCTGCGGTTATATTTTTTCGTTGGTGGTACTAAAAGTCTACTAATCCTAAACTTATAAGTAATGCTTCATCTACTTTCTTCATAAGCTCATCACTTATATGTCCTATCTTTTCCTTAAGCCTTCTTTTATCTATTGTTCTAACCTGCTCTAAAAGTATAACGGAGTCCTTTGTTAGCCCATAATCCTCACAGCATATTTCAACGTGGGTTGGAAGTTTGGCCTTGTTTATCTGTGATGTTATGGCCGCAACAATTACAGTAGGACTGTACCTATTACCTACATCATTTTGTATTATAAGTACAGGTCTTACTCCTCCTTGCTCTGAACCTATGACAGGGCTTAAATCAGCATAGAATATATCTCCTCTTTTCACCACCTGAACCATCTAATATATCACTCTCCGCAAGCTCTGCTTCATATTTGGCAAGTTCCTTTAAATCGCAGTCCATTCCACATTCTGCAATTTCAAGGTTTATGCTACCCATCTCTTGATAGCCCTTCTTCATAAGTTCCCTGATGTTTTTCTTTTTATGTTCCTTAATATATAATATTACAGCTTCCTTAATAAATTGACTTCTATTTTTACCATTTTCACATTCTATAAATTTATCAAATTCATCGAGTAAGCTCTCGGGGAGGCTCACTGTTATTTTTTGTTTTTCATCATCATACCCCCTAAATTTACCTATGTAGGCGAGGCTTTAATATGTATATTATACCACTTTATTTACTTTATTTGCAACCTTTATTCCTCTTTATCATTATTCCCAATTTAAATAATAATATTATATTTTAAGTTGTAGATTCTATTGTTTTTGATTTTAATATGCAGTACTTGATGATTTTAAAAATACGATGAATTTGCCATATGGATTGCTTATTTTAAAATGCCAATAAAAAATTACTGTTCTTTTTGAACATATTATATAACTATTATATATTGAGTTTTGTAAATGTCAAACTAAATTAATCGCAGAAGTTCATATAAAAATTGAGTGGTTATTTGAACAGATTTATTTCTATTTAATTGCAATTTATAACTTCAACTAAGTTGGATTTATAGGCTCTATTTTTCCATAAATTGGTTGTATTCACCTTCACCTGGGTGGCACTTATATATTCTTGGTACGCGTTTTGAAACCATACATAACACTTCATAGCTTATGGTTTGGAGCCTTTTGCTATTACGTCTGCTGTTATTCTTTTGTCGCCTGACGTTCCCATTATTACAACTTCGTCTCCTATTTTCACATCTCCTACTTCTGTGACATCTGCCATACACTGGTCCATACATATTCTGCCTACAACATCTACTTCCTTTCCCTTTATTAAAACCGTTGCTTTTCCTGACATTATTCTTGAAAAACCATCGGCATAGCCAAAGGGAAGTGTTGCTATTATTCTTTCTCCTTCTGTAATATACTGTCGTCCATAGTTGATTGAGGTGCCCTTGTCTACTTTTTTACCATTGCAACCTTTGCCTTAAGGCTCATTGCCGGAATTAGATTAACCCTCGTTTTGTCTACTTCATCGGAGGGATAATAGCCATAGAGCATAATTCCAGGGCGAACTGCATCAAAGTAGCTCTCCTCTAAATCTATTATTGCTGCACTGTTTGCCATATGCTTTATTTTAAAGTTTATTCCTTCTTTACTTAGTTCTTCTATAATCCCTTTAAAGGCTTCAATCTGCATCCTTGAATAGGTTTTATCTCTAATGTCGGCACAGGAAAAATGAGAATATATTCCCTCTACATAAAGATTATTGAGGCTGCATATTTTTATTATATCCATTTTTGCACCGTCATTTACTACAAAGCCTAATCTTCCCATACCAGTATCTATTTTTATGTGAACCTTTGCTATTTTATTCATTTTTGTGCTATAAAATTAAGTTTTTCTGCTAAATTAACATCGTATATTGTGAGGGTTATGTTGTTTTCTATTGCAGTTTCAAAGTATTCTTCAGGAGTGTAGCCTAAAACAAGAATATCCTCCTCTATTTTTGCCTTTCTTAGTTCTAATGCCTCGTTTATTATTGCAACCGCAAAAAATCAACGCCCTCCTCCTTCAAAACCTTTGCTACTTCTATTGCTCCGTGTCCATAGGCATCTGCCTTAATAACTCCAATTACCCTTCTATTCTTTACAAGTCTTTTTACTTCTTTTATATTATTTCTAATACTATCAAGATTAATTTCAGCATAGTAGGGTCTTAACATCCATTATTCCCCTTTAGTTTAACCCAATAGTAAAAACATCATCCTTTATTTCTTTGTTACATTCAAAGTTTATAAACTTTGCTCTGTAGCGTAAAGTGCCACTGTTATCGTAAATTTCAAAGTAAAGTGGTATAATGTCTTTTTGGTAAAATAAACGATAGCTTCGTTTTTGTATATGTTATCACCCTCTAACCTTAACCTTAGTTTTATAGTCTCTATACCATCTAAGACAGTATAGGTTGTTGTATATTCTTTATTTTTTAATAAACTTGTTTGAATAATACCAAGATGAATAAAGGTAGGTTCTGTTAAAATATCACCCTCAAATTTTTGGTTTATAAGTGGATGATATATTTCAAATCTTCCATTATTTAAAATCATAACCTTTCCCTTTAAAAACTCTGGCTCTAATGTCTCAATTTTAACTTTGTCGGGGGATTTATATATCTGTAGCTGTCTATACTTTGATGTGCCTTTATTGCTGTATATTTCTATTTCTACTTCAGATTTATATGAATCTAAGTTTAAAATGAAGTCCTGTACACTTTTGTCCTTTTTGATAATTTTACAGGAAATTGTGAATATTGTGAATATTAAGATTAAAAAATAGCAATATGTCTTTTCATAAAAAATCACCTACAAAAATACTACAGTTATACATATTCTTTTTGTAGGTGATTTATTACTACAGCATTGCCTGTCCTATATATTCAATTATATCACTGGCCACTAATCCATTTCCATACTTTTTATAGGCTAAATCTCCAGCACATCCGTGAATATACGCACCAAGTAGGGCTGCGTCATAGGGTGCATACCCTTGTCCTATTAAAGAAAGAATTATTCCAGTTAAAACATCTCCTGAACCTCCAGTTGCCATCCCTGGGTTGCCTGTAGTGTTTATGTAAACCCTATCACCATCTGTAACAACTGTACTTGCACCCTTTAGGAGAAGTATACATCCATATTCCTTTGCAAAGTTTACTGCAACATCTACTCTGTTTTTGTTTATATACTCAACATCAAGGCCTGTAAGCCTTGAAAACTCTCCAGGGTGAGGTGTTAAAACTACCTGACATTTTTTAGTTTTTAATCTGGCCTTTATACTTAAGAGCATATTTAGTCCATCTGCATCTATTACAAGTGGTTTGGTTGATTTTTCTAACAAATATGAGATTATTGATGTTATATGGCTTCCCTTCCTATTCCTACTCCTACAGCAACTGCATCGTAGGTTTGCATAATCTCATCCAGTTCCCTTGTTGTAAAGAGTATATAACCGTCCTTTTCATTGGATATTCTATAGGTTGCCTCTGGTAAAAGGAAGCAATCCTATCAACTATGCTTCTTTGGACAACACCCGTTACAAGTCCACTTCCTGTCCTTAGGGCTGATTTTAATGATAGGGTTACAGCCCCCGACATATTAAAACAGCCTCCAATTATTGCAACTTTACCACAGCTGCCTTTATTTACGTCATAATGTCTTTTTTTAAAAGGCTTTTGGGAAACTCTCCATAGTTTGTTATTATTTTAAGCCCTTCTTCATCTATACAGGCCTTTGGGATTGATATGTTGTCTATATAAACAGTTCCACTATATTCTCTTCCGTCATTTATTAAAAGCCCAAGTTTTGCTGTACCAAAGGTTACTGTTTCATTTGCCAAAACAGCACATCCCATTTTTATCCCTGTATCTGAGTTTATTCCAGAGGGGATGTCTACTGATATTGTGTATTTTGAGTATAGGTTTACAGCCTCTATTACTTGTTTAAAAATACCATCAACTTCTCTGTCAAGGCCTGTCCCAAAGAGGGCATCTACTACAGCATCAAAACATTTTAAGTCCTGTATTAGTTCATCTATTTGTTTTTTATTGAAATACCCATATTAAGCAGTATTTCATAATTTATTCTTGCATCGCCCTTTATTTTGCTTTCATCCCCAAACAAGTAGACGCTGACAACATATCCGTTTATCATAAGAAGCCTTGTTAGGGCAAATCCATCTCCTCCGTTATTTCCAACGCCGCAAACAATAACAACCCTTTTTATGTCCCTTTCCTTTATTCTCTTAAAAGGGCCCAGGCGGCGTTTTCCATAAGAACAATACCTGGAATTTTGTATTTTTCTATTGCTCTTTTATCTATGTTTCTCATATTTTGAGATTTTGCTACCTTCATTTTACCCCTCCATTACCACAAAGGCCACTGCATATTCTCTGCAGTGGGAAATTGATAGCTGTATGTTTTTTATATCTTTTTCCTCTGCAATTTTTTTAGCACCTCTATGTAATAAGACATAAGGTGCTCCATCCTTTTTAGTATTTCAATATCTTTAAAGGAAAATCCCTTTATCCCTGTGCCAAGTGCCTTAGACACTGCCTCCTTTGCTGCAAAGTATCCTGCTGCACTTTCTATGTTTTTGCTTTTTATGTATTCAAGTTCCCTTTGGGTGTAAACCCTCTCTAAAAACCCCTTTTTCTGAAGCTCTTTTTATGCGGTTAATTTCTATTATATCTGTTCCTACTCCTTTTATCACATAAATCACCTTTTGATGTAATTTTTTGTATTCTGCTACAGGATAAAGCTAACTCTATTTTATTTGACACCCTTAAATTTTGTATCTTTTCATTTAAAAAATAACATTTCACCTGGGTGGTAGGTTATTTATATTTTATACTTATATTTTAGATTTGGTCAAATTCTATTCATCCCAAGCATTTTTTAACTTATGGACTAATGCCATAAATTAGGCTAAAATTTGTATTTGTGTTTTATTTTCAAAGATAAAAACATAAGAACTTAAAATTCCTTGTTTACTTAAAAAGTTTATTTTTGCTAATCATATATTATTGTCAATATTTCCATTTATTTACTCAAGTAACATTTCACCTGGGTGGCACTTTCAAAATCAACGTATTCTCCAACCACTTCAATTAGATGAATAGGTGAGACTTCATTCTTCTGCAGGTCTATTAACAGCTTTAATACCTTTGTTCTGTCAGTGCTTACAAAGTCTATTCTCTCTTTTCAATTCCTACCATTTTATTTTTATCATAATCCTCCCTTACAACCTCAATTCCATAGAATTTTAGTTCTATATCACTTTGTTCAATATTGAATTTTTACAATTTATAACCATATAGTACCTATAAATATAGCTTCTGTTGTCGTCTAATATTGTTCTACAGCTTGCTATTTCAACAACGTCCTTCATATTTACCCCCTTAGTTCTATTTTCTATTATATTTTAGCACCTACCCTATTTAATTTTTGTTGAAATTTGATAAGGGATAAAAATATTTTTTCAACATTATTTCTAAATTTTAGAGTCAATTAATTTTATTTTTTATATTTATATACAATATATTCCATTTTATTATTGTCTCTTAATATATTTTGTCGTAATATTATTTTGTGGTATAATTTGTATGTAGGAAAATGATAATGAAATACTGCCCAAAAGTACTTTTAACCTAATCAACGACAGAAGTCACCCACTTCTATAAGTGGATGATGAATGTCGCTGAAAATTAGTGAAAAACAAGCTACTAAAATTAGCTATGCAAATAGTAAAACTGGGGATGGAACGGCCCTATGAGCGTGGGTAAACTTGCTCCGATAGGAGTATTGACCACGAAACCACCACCTCTATAGATGGTGGTAATTCACGAATACATATGTAAGTTAAAGAAAACTTTATATTATACAAGGAGGTCAGATTATGGAAAAAATAAAGATTAAGCAAATGTCCCTTGAAGAGGCAAAAGCTTGGAATTGACACTTGGGGAAGATGGAGCTGCGGAGTTTCTAAGTTTGACTGGCAATACGATGAAACAGAAACGTGCTATATTTTTGAGGGAGAGGTTATTGTTACAACTCCAATTGAAACTGTGGTTATAAATGAAGGAATGCTTGTTACATTTCCTAAGGGATTAAAGTGTACTTGGGATGTAAAAAGGCCAATAAATAAGGCATATACATTTGATGCAATCTAAAAGCCTCAGTGGATACTGAGGCTATTTTTGTGTTTTTTATCCAGTTTACAATATCTTTTTGCCTTAAACTACCACACGCAATGTCGAGTCCTAATTTAACAAGCTCCTCTTGTGTATATTCAATATATACATTGTTATATTCTAATAAAACAAGCATAATATAAATTCCCATTCTTTTATTACCATCCACAAATGGATGATTATTTATTATTGAATAGCATATATTTGCACATTTTTCTTCAACAGTTGGATAAAGTTCAATTCCTTCAAAGGTTATTTTTGAGTTTTCTATTGCTGATTCAAGAAGCTCAATGCTTCTTATGCCATAAGTTCCTCCTGTTGCCTCAACCATTTTCATATACATTTTTAAAATAAAGGATATCTCTATATACTTTATTTAGCAAGCTCCTTAAATGCCTCTAAATTTTTCATTAAAATTTTGTTTGCTATATCTTCTAATTTTTCTTCTTCTCCTGTTGTTTCTTTGTTAAATTCTTCATAGTCTAATAAAATATATTTAGGTTTATTATTTTTTAATATTATTACAGGCTTATCCTTTTCAACCATTCTTGCTATTTTAGAAAAATTTTGATTAGCCTCTGAAATTGATACTAAATTTTTAGTATTTACCAACATATCATCACCTCCACATCCTCTATTTATATTATATCATATTTTAGGATAAATTTATCCTATTGTTTAAAAATTCATCTATTTTTGTGGTAATCCGCAGGTGAAATTTTTGCATACATAGGCGTAGGGTTCGTCCTTTATTTTAATTTCTTTAATGTGGGGTATAATTTCATCTACCTTATCATCAGTTTTTACAAGCACCAGCATATTTTTGTATATTTTTTCTCATCTGTTCAAGGAATCTATCTATTTCCTTTTTATCCCTTGAAGCTATTACTATATCAATAGGCTCTGAAAAGAGTAAATCCTGTACAAGCAGTGCAAAGCTATGGGCAGATTTTATAGCCTTTATTTCCTTTGCAAAGCTGTTTAAGGTTTCATTTGCATATTTTTGATATCTTGTATCGCCAGTAATTCGATATAGAAGATATAGAACATAAGCTGCAACTGAATTTCCTGAAGGAACAGCACCATCATATATTTCCTTATTTCTTAATATTAATTCAGAGGACTCTTTTGCCTGGAAAAATGCACCTCTTTCACTATCCCATAATTCTTCTATCATCTTTTCGACTAATTTTATTGTCTCACTTAAGTACCTTGCTTCAAAGGTTGATAAATACAATTCTAAAAGTCCGAAGGTAAAAAGGCATAATCATCAATTAACGGTTCAAAGCTGTATTCACCATCTTTATATCTATGCTTTAATCCGTCCTTTGAAAGAGAGAGTATAAAATCTGCTGCCTTTTTTGCCATATTTATATATTCATTATTGTTTAATACAAAACCTGCCCTTGATAAGGCTGCAATCATAAGACCATTCCAGTCGGTTAATATCTTTTCATCCCGTAAAGGTCTTATTCTATTTTCTCTAAATTTAAATATTTTGTCTCTAATCACTTCTAACTTATCTCTATATTCCTCATATTCCTTTATTTTATATAAAAGGTTTTGGCCTATTTTCTCGCCTGTTGCCTCCTCTTCAAAATTACCCTCCTCCTTTATGTTATATACCCTTTTAAAAAGTTCAAACTCATCGTTTGTTAATATGTTTCTAAGCTCATCATATGTAAAGGTGTAAAACTTTCCCTCAACCCCTTCACTATCTGCATCCTCTGCTGAATAAAAGGCACCTTCCTTTGAGGTTAAATCTCTTTTACATATTCAATAACCTTTTGTGCTACGGTTTTATATTTTTCTTCTCCAAAGACTCTATAGGCTTCTATATAGGCCAAAGTAAGTAGGGCTTGGTCGTACAGCATTTTTTCAAAGTGAGGAAGTTTCCATTCTCTGTCGGTAGAATATCTATGGAATCCATACCCAATATGGTCAAATATTCCACCCTGCATCATTGCATCAAGCGTTTTTGTTACCATATCCTTTATATCCTCATCCTTCTTTTCAACATATATGTTCATTAAAAATAACAGGTTGTGGGGATTGGAAATTTTGGTCTTTTATTAAATCCTCCATATAGTCTATCAAATATTACTTCAAACTCATTTACTGCCTCAAGCACATCCTCCTTTGTTATTTTTCCCTTTTTATCTTCTTGATTGAGTTTTGTAAGTTCTCTAAAAATTTTCTCGGATGAGTCTAAAAGCTTTTTCTGTCCTTTTTCCAAAGTTCGTCTATTCTCTTTATCAAATCCTTCATTCCTATTCTGTTATATATAGTTTCCTTTGGAATATATGTGGCAGAAAAGAAGGGTTTTTGTTTGGTGTCATTATAATAGTTAAAGGCCAACCTCCGTGTCCTGTCATCATCTGACAATACATCATATATATACTGTCTATATCCGGTCTTTCTTCTCTGTCCACCTTTATGCAAATAAAGGTTTCATTTAGAAGTTTTGCAACCTCCTCATCCTCAAAGCTCTCCTTTTCCATAACGTGGCACCAGTGGCAGGTGCTGTACCCTATACTTAAGAATATTGGCTTATCCTGTTTTTCTGCCTCTTTAAAGGCCTCATCACACCAAGGATACCAGTCAACTGGATTGTGGGCGTGCTGAAGTAGATATGGGGATTTTTCATTTATTAACCTATTCATTTTAACCACTCCCTCATAATTTTAAACTTATTTTTCCCTTTTTTATCAAAATAATAAAGCAAAAGATGGGTAAACATCTCTTGCTTTATTATTCAAGATACTTATTTAATTCATTTATATCCTTCATATCGATAATTTCAATTAAGATTATATCTATTATTTCTAAAGGTAAATTTTTTAATTTTTCTTTATAGTCTTCTGGTACCTTCCCAAACTTCTTAACGAGCAATCTAAGTAAAGTCTCTATCTTTCCATCCTTTACCCCCTCTAATTTTCCTTCTTCTCTTCCTTTTTTATGCCATCTTCATAAATCATTCTGCCTATATCTGTCATTTCAAACACCTCCCATATGCTCTTTTTATTTCATTATCACCAAACTTATTAAGTAGTGCAAACAACATACTTATACACTGTATTTTATTTTCATTATTTTTTATATTACTTGCCAGTCTAATGCAATTTGCTGCTCTTTCTGATTTGCTTATTTTACTGTTCATTAATGGAACAAAAGTTAGTTTTAATATATCCACATCTTCAAGTTCTTTTTCTCCCTCTATTTTTGTCTTATATCCTCAAATATATTATCACCATCTAAACTACTCATACAAAAGGTTTTTATATAATATTTAATACTTCCCATATTTAATTCTGACCTTACATCTTTAATATCAGATGAATAAATTACTATTGTTTCTATTCTTCTGTTTTCTTTATATACAAAAGAAGCATCATAAAACAAAAATCTTCTTAAATCACTTTCTTTATTTGTTGTTTGAAATTCAAAATGAATATAACTTCCATCGTCAGCATAAAAAATATAATCGGTATAATTCGTATTAATCTCAATATTTTTTATTTCTGTATTTGCTGGTGCTATTATTTTTTTGTTTATACCAAAAACTTTACTGCACTTTGTGAAAATAAATTAAGAGCATTTTTCATAACCGCATCCTCAATTTTATTATAATCCATATACACACCTCTTTTCCATAGTGTAATCTAAATCACTACTATTATGTGTAATTATTTCAATAATATACGAACATATGTTTGTAATATATTTTCATAATTTTCTTGATTTGTAACTTAAACTATGTTATAGTTAATTTTGAAATGTAAATTTGTTCTAACTCAAGTTTAAAGGAAGGGAGGTTGTACTGATGCTTAATAGAGTATTTTTATCAGATAAAGTGAATATTTTTGTCTATTTGGTACAACCTGACCTTAATACGTCCAATTAAGCTTTTACCCTTTTGAAGATGCGGTCATAGGTTTAGTACCTATGACCTTTTTATTTTATCTGGAGGTGAGATTATGTTCTTTAAATTTATGAAGGGATATAGATTGAAATATATATTTGCCAGTATTTCTATTATTATTTCTCTCTTTTTATCTATAATCATACCTATAATAATCAAAACAAGTATTGACTCCATTATTGGAGATAAGGAAGTTGAAGGTAGGTATATACTCTATCTTTTAACTACCTTGGAGGTAGGGATTATTTAAGAAAACATCTTTACATTGTTGCTTTTTTAATTGTTTTAATCACTTTACTTAATGGAATTTTTATGTATATTAAGGGAAAATGGTCAAGCCAGGCTGCAGAGGCTGTTGCTAAAAATTTAAGAGACAGACTCTACAGTCACCTTCAAAGGGTATACTACAACTTTCACGTAGAGGCTAAAACTGGAGATTTGATTCAAAGGTGTACCTCCGACGTTGAGACTATAAAGAGCTTTTTGGCTGTTCAATTTGTAGAGATAGGAAGAACTGTTTTTATGGTTATCTTTATACTCTCTATAATGTTTTATTACAACGTAAAATACGCCTTTGTTTCTATTTCAATTTTACCCTTTATATTTGCTGCATCCTTTGTATTTTTCAAAAGGGTTAAAAGGGAGTTTCAAATGTGTGATGAGGCAGAGGGGAAATGTCTGCTGTGCTTCAGGAGAATTTGACAGGAGTTAGAGTTGTTAAGGCCTTTAATCGTGAAGAGTATGAAATAGAAAAGTTTGAAGAAAAAATAGAAGGTATAGGGATCTTCTTTTGAAGTTAATGAAGACCTTTGCCTACTTTTGGTCTACCTCCGATGCAATGTGTATGCTCCAAACCTTCTTGGTTGTGGTATATGGTGTATATCTTGCATCAAAGGAAATAATTACACTTGGAACGCTTTTTATATTCATAAGCTACATCGGGATGCTTCTTTGGCCTATAAGACAGCTTGGAAGAATTTTATCGGATATGGGTAAGAGCTTTGTTGCAATAGGACGTATAAACGAAATATTACAGCAACCCCTTGAAGATTTAGACTCTGGAGTTAAGCCAAATATAGAAGGAAATATTAGTTTTAATAATCTATCCTTCGCTTATAAGGATGGAAAGGATGTATTAAAGGATGTTACCTTTAGCATAAAAAGGGAGAAACTGTTGCAATAATTGGGCCTTGCGGTTCAGGTAAGTCTACCTTAGCCCATCTACTACTTGGTCTTTATGATTATGATAGAGGTTCTATTGAGATTGATGGGGTTGAGGTTAAAAATATAAACAAAAACTATCTAAGGCAAAATATTGGGCTTGTTTCGCAGGACTGCTTCCTCTTTTCAAAGACTTTAAGGGAAAATATTGCAATTTCAGTAGAAAGTGCAAAGGATGACAGTATTATTCAAGCAAGTAAGATTGCTGATATACACGACACCATTTTGTCCTTTGAAAAGGGATATGAAACACAGATTGGTGAAAAGGGGTTACCCTATCTGGAGGACAAAAACAGAGGGTTGCCATTGCAAGGTGTGTTATAAAGGATTATAAGGTTTTAATATTTGACGACTCCTTAAGTGCCGTTGACACTGAAACAGAACAGCATATAAGAAGAAGGCTTAAAGAAAGAAGCAAAGATACCACAACAATTATAATCACCCACAGGCTTACAACAGCCCAAGAATGCGACAGGATAATTGTGCTTGATAAGGGAAGGATTGTTGAAATAGGAAGCCACAAGGAGCTTATGAGCAAAGATAGTTTATATAAAAAGCTTTGGGATATTCAAAGTCAGCTTGATGAGGAATAAGGTGGTGATTTTATGGAAATTAGGGAACAGGAGTTTAAAAAGAGATTCGACCTGCATCTTTGGAAAAGGTTGTTTGATTTTTTAAAGAAATATAGGAACTCTGTTATTCTTTTGGTTTTTGTTATGATTGGGGTTGGAGTAATTGATGCAACCTTCCCCATTTTAAACAGGTATGCAATAGATAATTATGTTAAAAACAATAGCCTTGAAGGTTTTTGGAAATTTATGTTGGTTTATTTAGCTTTGATAATAGTTCAGGTATTTAATGTATGGTGGCTTATTGCCCTTGCAGGTAAAATAAATATGGGGCTGTGCTACGATATTAGAAAAAATGCCTTCATTAAACTTCAAAAACTATCCTTCTCCTTCTTTGACAAAACACCTGTAGGGTGGATTATGGCAAGATTAACCTCAGACGTTGCAAGAATCGGCGATACTTTAGCTTGGGGGATTGTGGATTTTATTTGGGGAATTTCAATAATGACTTCAATTGTCATATATATGTTTATACTAAACGTTAAACTTGCTTTAATTACATTGAGTGTTGTACCATTCCTTGCTCTTTTAAGCATATATTTTCAAAAGAAGATATTATTTGAATATAGAAGGGTAAGGAGAATAAATTCACAGATAACAGGTGCCTTCAACGAGGGAATAATGGGGGCAAAAACTTCAAAGATATTAAACATTGAGGATAAAAATATACAGGAGTTTGAAGGTTTGACAAAGAGTATGTTTTCATCATCTGTACGGGCTGCCGTTTTATCCTCCATATATATGCCTCTTGTTATGACTCTTGGAAGCATTGGTACTGCCCTTGCCCTAAACTTTGGTGGAAGGAGCGTCATTTTAGGAGGCATTAGCTTTGGTACTCTAACTGCCTTTATCTCCTACTCTATTCAGTTTTTGACCCTGTTAGAGAACTTGCAAGGGTTATGGCAGAATTTATTTCTGCCCAGACTGCTGCCGAAAGAGTTATATCTTTAATTGATACAGAGGTTGAAATTAAAGATTTTGGAGAGCTGTCAAAAATCAAGAGGATAAAGGGAGACATTGAATTTAAAGATGTTTACTTTTCTTATAAGGAGGGAGAAGACGTACTTGAGGATTTCAACCTTAAAGTAAAGGCAGGACAGAGCATTGCCCTGGTTGGAGAAACAGGCTCTGGAAAAAGCACTATAGTTAATCTTCTATGCAGATTCTATGAACCAACAAGGGGAACAATTTTTATTGATGGAATGGATTATAAAACTATTCCTTTATCAAAACTGCACTCGAGCCTTGGATATGTGCTTCAAACTCCTCACCTTTTAGCGGCACTATAAAGGAGAATATACAGTATGGAAACTTAAATGCAAGTTTTGAGGAGATTATTGAGGCTGCAAAGCTTGCAAATGCTCACGAATTTATTATGTCCCTTGAAAAGGGATATGATACCGAGGTTGGTGAAGGTGGAGCTAAGCTTTCTGTTGGACAAAGACAGCTAATCTCCATTGCAAGGGCAATTGTTGCAAACCCAAGTATTTTTATATTAGACGAAGCAACCTCCTCTGTGGATACAGAAACAGAGCATATGATACAGCAGGCAATTTCAAAGGTCTTAAAGGGAAGAACCAGCTTTATAATTGCCCACAGATTATCTACAATAAAATCCGCCGACAGGATACTTGTAATAAGGGACGGCAGGATTATAGAGGATGGAAATCACAGAGAGCTTATGAAAAGAAAGGGATACTACTATAGGCTTTATACAAATCAATATATACTTGAACAGGAAAAGAATATATTTGGGACATAAAACATTTAAAAGATATAGAGCCCCAATAAGGATTTTTGAAATTATTCTTTAGCTAAAGAGCTGTGTAATCCTTTTTGGGGCTACTACTATATAACAGTTTTTTATATTTTATTTACTATATTTCTTTATTCTATCTAACACCCTTTGGGCGTCTTTTCCTGTAAACAGAGTTGGTTGGAAGTTGTTTCTATATTTAACTGATGAAACTGATGCAGGTATTATCTTATAGTTTTTACCGTCTATTAGTTTTCCGTCTTTAAACTTGAAGGTCTGTTGATATATAAAGGTGTCTTTATCAAAGGGATTTACATTGCCTCCAAAGCAAAAATTTCCAAGGCTGTAGACAATCATTTTTCCCTTATATTGTTCAATTCCCTGAATTACGTGGGGATGATGTCCTAATACTAAATCTGCACCCGAATCAATTGTGTATCTACCAAGGCTTTTTGTGTTTTATTGGCATAGTTTTTCTTCTCTTCTCCCCAATGAAAACTTACAATTACAATATTTGCACCCTTTGATTTCAGATATTTAATATCGTCCTTTATTCTTTTTCTCAAGGCCTTTGTATCTGCCCAGCCGGTATATCCTAAAAGACCAACCTTTACGCCTTTTATTTCTTTTATTTTTCTCTGTTCTCTTCCAAAATATTCTATTACACTTTTACCTAAATAATACAGTGTATCCCTGTAACCCTTTTCTAAAAAATCGTATGTATGGTTGTTTGCAAGATTTACAGCCTCTATACTACCTTCCTTTAATATGTTTGTGAATTCTGGCAAACCTTTAAACCTATAGTCTTTATTAGCCATTTTAGTTGAATTTGTTAGCGTTCCCTCAAAATTTACTATTGTTAAATCATCCTTTTCAAAAATATGTTTTACATTTCTAAAAAATAAGAATAGTCTTTGTTTTGTGTGTAAAATTCGTTCATAAAGGTTAATTTATATCGTGTTGTTGGGTCTGTACCGAGTGTACAATCTCCAGCTGCAGATATGGTTATTTCAATCACGTCGCTTTGCTTATTGTCTATATTTTGTGATGTATCTGCAAAAGCTGTTTTTATAGTATTGGTATTTGTAATTATAAATAAAGATAAAACAAAGCTTAACAGTGTTTTTTTCATTACTACTTCCCCTAAAATCATATATTTTAAATTATACCATTTTTTATTATATGTGCTATAAAAAATTTATAGACATAAAATCTATACTATATATCGACATCAATATAATTATAAGTTATTACATTTACTGATTTTATATGTTATTATATAAATGAAGGGAGTGGTAATCTGTGAAAGAATTTGTTGATTTTTCTAATAAGATAAGAAAAAATATATCAAAGGTTATTATAGGTAAAGAAGAAATAATAGATTTAATTACTGTTGGTTTTATATGCGGTGGACATATTCTTTTAGAGGATGTGCCTGGGCTTGGAAAAACT
The DNA here is from genome assembly GCF_028622835.1 of Caloramator sp. mosi_1. GTDB lineage: Bacteria > Bacillota > Clostridia > Clostridiales > Caloramatoraceae > Thermobrachium. Next base: position 2,652,232 of record NZ_CP117677.1, read on the forward strand.
ACTTTAGCAAAGGCCTTTTCAAGAACCTTAGGCCTTAATTTTACAAGAGTTCAGTTTACTCCAGATTTAATGCCCTCTGATTTAACGGGTATAAACTTCTATAATCAAAGGTCTATGGAATTTGAATTTAAAAGAGGTCCTATCTTTACGAACATACTTCTTGCTGATGAAATAAATAGAGCTACACCTCGTACACAGTCAAGCCTTCTTGAAGCTATGGAGGAAAAGCAGGTTTCAGTTGATGGAAACACCTACATTTTAAACAAGCCCTTTATGGTTCTTGCTACCCAAAACCCTGTTGAGTCCTTTGGAACCTTCCCTCTTCCTGAAGCACAACTTGATAGATTCCTAATGAGAATTTCATTAGGGTATCCAAGCAAAGAGGAGGAAAAAATATTATTAAAAGATATAAAGAGGAAAATCCTCTTGAGGAGCTTTTCGAAGTTGTAACAAGGGAAGAAATAGATTATGTTCAAAGGAATTATAAATATGTAAAGGCATCAGAGGAGGTAATAAACTACATACTTGACATAGTTGAATATATTAGAAATTCAGAGGAAGTTATACTTGGTGCAAGTCCCCGTGCTACTTTAAGCCTTTTAAGGCATCACAGGCCTATGCTGCAATAAATGGTAGGGACTTTATTATTCCTGAGGACGTTAAATTCCTTGCCCCCTATGTACTAAACCACAGAATAATAACAAAAACAAAGTCAAAATCAATTTATTCCTTTGTTTTAAAGTGCTTGGATAATGTAAAGGTTCCACTTGAAGAGGTTTAGGAGGAACTATTATGTTTTACGTTCTTTTGTTTTTGATTGGACTTTTTTTACTGTAAATGAAATGATGAAAAAGTATATTTATAAGGAAATATACTTCGACATAAACCCCTCCTGCGACGTTGTTGAATTTGGGCAGGAGATAAAGTTAAGTTTTAAGTTGGAAAATAGAAAAAAATTCCCGTAACCTTTCTTGAGGTGTTTTTAGAAGTTCCAAAGGGAATGTACTTTAAAAATGCTAAAAATAAAATAAGAGACGAACAGTATTTTGGTTTTCAGACAGTACTTATGCCCTATCAAAGAAGAATAAGAGATTATAATGTAGGTTTTAAAAAACGTGGACTTTATATAATACATAGTGCATCTTTGCAGGTTGGAGATATTTTAGGACTCTCTACTAAGGATGTCTCCTTCAATATGAATAGGTCCATTATTGTATTGCCCCGGAAATTAAATTTTGAGGAAATACTTCTACCCTATGGAAGTACAATGGGTAACATTTCTGTTAAGAGATTTATTTTAGATGATCCTACAATGATTATAGGACTTAGGGAGTATACGGGTTTTGAACCTCAAAAGCACATCCACTGGCCAACTTCTTTAAGACTTAATAAACTTATGGTTAAAAACTTTGACTACACCACCGATAGTACGGTTATGGTTGTTGTAAATGTTGAAAGTTATAAGCCCTTTTATTACAGTATAGACTACAGAAGAATTGAGGCCTGTATTTCTGTTACAAGGGATATTTGCGAAAAGTTCCACGACAATAATATACCCTATGGTATAGCAGTAAATTCACAGATAACAAGTACAAATGTAGAAGTAATACACTATGGATTAACAGAATACCACAAATACAACGTTTTAAAAATGCTTGGTATGGCCGATTACAATATATCAATGCCCTTTGAGGACTATTTAGAATATTTAATGCCAATCTGTTCAAACTACAGTTCCTTTGTTTTAATACTTCCAAAGGTTTTTAAGGAGTATGTCCAAAATATAGAAAAACTTTCAAAACAAATAAATAAGCTAACCATAATTACTGCATCTAAAGAAAACCTTGAACTTTTAAGTAAAGATAACATTGAAACCTTTATAATTGGGGGCGATTTTAATTGAGGTTAATTTCATTAAGCAGTGTATTGAACAGAGTGTCCTTTGTGTTTTTGTTTTATTTTCTATTATTACGCTAAATAGGGTTGAAATACTTTTTATATATACTATATTTGTGGTTAGTCTTTTTACTATAAAGGATTTAAACTTTATATTTTTCTATCCTTTTATGCTTCTACCTGTATTTTTTATAGAAACACTCAAACTCTGTTCTTTTTACTGGCTGCTTCTATAATGCTAAATTGGCTTTTAAAAAATAAAAAAGCTTTACAGACTACTACTATTTTAAGGACTACTTTAAAACTGCCAACAGATTAATTTTTGCCTCTCTTTTTATACATCTTATTGTATATATGACATTTAAGGACATAAGCTTTTATTGCAGTCTTTTTTAATATTTTATGCTGTGACATCTGTCCTTTTGCTAAGAACGCTGAGGGTATTATCTATTGAAGGTGAAGCAAAAATTAGTAGCTTCAATGTATTCTTTATGTCTTCTGTTCTTTTGCTCTCAGTTATTTTATCCATACCACAGATTAGAGGAATACTGTTTAAACTACTATTCTATTTATACTACTACACAACTTTATCTATAGCCTATGCAGCTGCATTTTTAATTTTCTCCTTTGCTAAGATATTTACATTGATTTTTGGAAAAGTAGATTTTAAGTTTAATCTTGATAATTTACCGCAAATTAAAAACTCCTCTAATGAATTTGCAAAAATTTCACCCAACGAAAAAACTTTAATAGATGTTTTTATGAATTCGCCAATTGTAAACCTACTTATTAAAATAGTTCTGTTTTTGATTTTAATAAAAATTGTAATGTCAATATTAAAAAGAATACAGATAGGCAATTCTTATGATGAAGAATTTGTTGAACATAAGGAATCTATAAAAGTTCTGTGATAAAAAGAAGTCCTAAAAGGTACAATCTTGATGATGAGATTGAATATGTAAGATATAGGTACTATAAATTTTTAAAGGGATTAAAGAGGATGAGGATTGATATTTTATCATCTGATACAAGCCTTGATGTCAACAAAAAGGCAGAAGGTATAAAAAATAATTTAGATAAGATTAGGGATGTTTATATAAATGCACGATACAACAATGCTAAAATAAAGAAAGAATTAGTGGATGATGTGTTTAAATTAAAAAAATGATTAAGTTAACCCCTTGAAGGATTCAGAAGTTCCTTCAAGGGGTTTTGTAAACTCTTTAAGTTTATAGAAATGGTGGCTTCACCTTTATATAAATAGGTAAGATACTGCATTAAATAGATAACCTATTATGAGTATTCCTATTGAAACAATTGATACAAATATCGTTAAAAGTTTTGGCTTTACTACTTTGCTCAGCATTATCATTGATGGTAGAGAAAGAGCTGTTACTGCCATCATAAAGGAAAGTATTGTTCCTACTCCAACTCCCTTTAGGAATAGTGCCTCTGCTATTGGCAGTGTACCGAATATATCTGCATACATTGGTATTCCAACTACTGTTGCAAGCACAACTGAAAATGGATTTTTACCTCCTACAACATTTTCAATTATGTTTTGCGGTATCCAGTTGTGTATTGTAGCACCAATTCCTACACCTATTAAAATGTAAAGCCAAACCCTTTTTATTATGTCTTTAACTTGTTCCTTTGCATAATCAATTCTTTCTTTTCTTGACATTTCTGGTACTTCTATATCCACATTTTCAATCTCTTTTACATAGCCTTCAACGTACTTTTCAAGACCTAACTTATCTATTATAGTACCACCAATTACAGCAAGTATTAAACCAACTATAACATAGGCTAAGGCAATTTTAAGTCCAAAGAAGGACATTAAAAGTAAGAAGGATGCAAGGTCTACAAGGGGTGATGATATTAGAAAGGAGAAGGTTACCCCTATTGGAAGTCCTGCTGAAGTAAAGCCTATAAATAATGGAATACTTGAACAACTGCAAAAGGTGTTACAGTTCCAAGCAGTGCACCAAGTATATTCCCTTTATTCCCTTTATGTTGCCGAGTATCTTTTTGTTCTCTCTGGTGGGAAGTAACTTTGTATATAGGATATTAAAAATATCAAGACAGAAAGAAGTATAAATATCTTTATTGTATCATAAATAAAGAAATGTACACTTCCACCTAATCTTGTATTAAAATTTAGTCTGAGAACCTTTTCAACAAATATTCTTACTAACTCATAAAGCCACGTCATCTTCAAAAGCTGGTCATTTAACCACCTAAAAATTATACCTAATATAGACATTTTTCTGCCTCCTTATTTAAGAATTTAATTATATAATTATATTATAACTTTTTAAGATTATGTCAAGGGAAGTTTACTTTCTTACAATCATATGCCTTTGGGGTTTTATTGTTACATCCGTTACTACAATTCCTTGCCTCTGGGACAGGATAAAATCTACAAAGGCTGCAACTTCCTTAGCCTCAATAAAGGTATCCTCCTCTTGCCCCTCTTTAAAATTTGCACTTCTGTAAAAGTTTGTCTTAGTCATATCTGGATGAATAGTTACAACTTTTACCCCATACTTTCTAACCTCGTCAAACAGACTATTTGCAAAGTGGGTAAGACCTGCCTTAGTTGCTGCATAGGCACAGCCATAGGTGCTTGATTTTTGGCAGTTATTGATGAGATATTTATTATATATCCCTTATTTTTCTTTAAATCCCTAAGAAGCTGTTGAGTTAAAATTAGCGGAACTTCTAAGTTGGTCTTAACCATTTCATCTATCTTTTAGGATTTAGTTCTTCGTGGGGGCCAAAATATCCGACACCAGCATTATTTATGAGTATATAGATTTCTTCTTTTTGCCTATTTCTTTTACTTTATCACACAGTACCTCTATATTCATCAAATCACAAACAATTTTATTAAAGTTTTGGTGTTCATAGCTTATCTTAGAAAAATCCCTTCCAAATCCATATACTTTAAATCCTTTTTCCAATAAAACTCTGCTTATTTCAAAGCCTATTCCTGATGATGCTCCTGTAACTATTGCTGCCTTCATACTATCATCCCTTCATATGTATATTTTCTCTCTATCTACATAGGACTTTATAAGACTGTAAACATACTCTATCATCTCTTTTCCAAGTTCCCTATCATAGCTACATACACCCTCTATAGTATCATAGGGATAATTTAAAACGATTGAGTTAGGCCTTTGTTTTCTCATCCTCTTTAGGTAATCCTTTGAAACCCTGAAAAGTCCAATGCTGACATCAATTATTTTTTCACCATCTATGATGCTAAAGACTTCTTCAACTAAAGTTTTATAATCCTCTCTCCAATCTTTTATATATAGTATTGGGTCAAAGCAAAGTCTAACCCTCCATCCCTTATCTACTGCATTCTTGATTGCTTCAATTCTTCTTTTTAAACTTGGCGTCCTGTGCTCATACTTTTCTATTACTCCATCTGGAGATAGTGTCCAAGCTAAAATCACGTTATCTTGAGGTTCTAAATCCTTTATTGATGTAAAATTTGCACTTTTTGTTCTTATCTCTATTGTTAAATCTCTATTTACCTTTGCAAATTCAATAAATCGTCCTACATAGTTTGTTAATCCTTCAAAGGCCAAAAGGTCTGTATCATAGGATATACAAAGATAAACAGGATGCTTCTTTAACAGCTCCCTTATTTCTTTAAAATAGTCATCGATGTTTACAAAAATAACAATATTAGCAGATGTATACATTCCCTGAAGATAGCAGTATTCACAGTCGTATATACAATTCATCATTATTGAAGTATAGTAAAAATACTTGTTTCCAAAATCTTCACAGACCTCAGCACCTTTATATATTAGGTTATTCTGTTTTACTGCCAGTATAAGTTTTGGACTTTGCTTTTGAAGATAAAAATCTTGATTTGCTCTTGAAAACACATCCTTATAATGTTCTATTTCAATTATTTTTGAGCATTCAAACCTTTTTAATATGTCCTTTGTTAAACTATATTTCATTGCCCTTTTTCAACATATATATGGGAAAAGGCCCTATTAAACAATTCTTCCCTTAAGCTCTGCAAGATACATCTTCCCTTCATTCTTTGATTTACAATTTATACTTAAATATGTATTAATGAGTTTTGTTATGTCGTTGTTTGAAAGTTTATGGTATATCATAAGCTGTCTAAACTCATTTTGCATTGTTGCAGACATCTTTAGGTTTTCAGACGCCTTTTTATAAGCTCCTCTTCCTCTCTTGTTAAGACTTCCTCTTTATAATTTAATGCATCTTTAATGTTATTTATCCATTCTACTACTTTATCTACGCTTTTTCCTATTATATTTAATATGATATCCTTATCTATATTTTCTATGTTTAAGTAGTCAGAAACTATCTTTATAAAAAATATTTGGTGAGGTTTTAAAAACACAGATGCCGCCTGATACAGGGCAGAAGCTTCCATATCTACTAACTGTTCACTAACCTCCTCTTTTATAACTACCCTTGAGAAGGTTTCAATACCAGCTTCTTTAAAGGGGTGTTTTAGTAATATATCTGGATAAAAGGTGAAATTTGTTTCGTTGTCCTTTATTTTGTTGCATAAGAATACTTCCCTCGAGGAACTTCTATATCCCTTGTACCGCATACTCCAAAGTTAATATACACATCTTTATCATTTACTTGTTGCCTTGATAAAAGATATGTTAAGGCAACTGCAGACCTTACTTTTCCAACACCTGTTATTATCAATGTAACTTCATCATTTTTAAAAACCTCAAATTTGTTTATACTATTGTCTCTTTTCAAGCCGAACTTTTTTATTAATTCCTGTGCTTCTACATACATTGCTGTTGATATGTAAACCATATCCCATACCTCGCTTATGAATTTTGTGGTTTATACATAAGTAATTATAATATAAATTTTTAATTTAATGAAATATTTTCTAAATAAGTAGAATTTAATTCTTTTACTTATAATTCATTATATTTACTTACAATTAATTGACTTTTTACTTACAATACATTACAATTAAATTAAAGAATAACTATCGAGGTGGCGTATGTTTCAAGAAGAAAGAATGCAGCATATATTAGAATACCTTAAAATAAATAAGCGAATTAGTGTTGAGGATATATGCAAGTTGTATAATGTATCCCGAGATACTGCAAGAAGGGATTTGGTTAATCTTGAAAAAAGGGTCTTATCGTAAGAACCCACGGAGGAGCAATTCTGCCTCTTGCCCACGAAAAGGTAAAGCCATATGTTGAAAGACTTCATTATGATGTTGAAGAAAAACATAAGATTGCAAAAATGGCAACTTCTCTAATTAAAGAAGGCGATACAGTTATATTAGATACATCAACAACAGTGCAAGCCTGTGCTGAACTTATGCAGGATATTGAGTGCAACGTTATTACAAATTCAATTAATGTTGCTGATGTATTGTCCTCTAAAGCAAAAATAAAAACTATTTTATTAGGTGGAAAGTTAAACCCAGAGCATAGATTTTTATACGGCCACAATACGATAAATATGCTTTCTAACTATTATGCAGATAGAGCCTTTTTAGGTGCACTTTCAATAACAAAAATGGAATATTTGTTGCTGATGACGAGGATGCTGCTGTTATGCAAAGCATAATAAAACAATCCAAAGAGACTATTGTATTAGTTGACCACAAAAATTTAGTAATACTGCTGCCTTTAGGGTGTGTAGTTTATCTGAAATAGACATTATTATTACAGATGCAAGTCCAAATGAAGGTATTATAAAAACTCTTAAGGAAAATGGAGTTAATCTTATTATAGCAAAATGATGGAGGGATTTAATTGAAGCTTATTGTTTCTGATTTAGATGGTACTCTACTTAATTCTAAGCACGAAATAAGTAAACAAAACATAAGGGCCTTAAGGGCTGCTAAGGAAAATGGATATGAAATTGCAATTGCAACCGGTAGAATATATACAGATGTGCTTAATATATTAAAAAGGCTCAAATCGATGCACATATAATTTCAGGAAATGGTTCAACAGTCCACACTATAGATGGTAAAAAATTAAAAAGCTGGACTATTCCTAAGGATGAACTTAAAACTGTTGTAAACTGGTTAATGGAGAATAAATTCTTTCTTCAGATTCTAACTGACAATAATGTATATCTGCATAAAGGCTTTGAAGATACTATAATAGAAGATTTTAAATTAGCCAAAGGTAACAATCCAAAAATAACTAAGGAGTATATTGATGTTACAATGAATTTGATTTTTTCACAATACGGAATTAAATATTTCAACGATGTTGATGAACTTTTAAATTCCGACTTGGAGTTCTGCTGCATTTCTTCTATGTCCTTTGATGAAGAAAAATTAAACTATGGTAGGGAATTTGTTAAAAATTTCAAAAACTATCCTTTGTTATATCCCATAAGTATAACTTTGAAATGGTTTCAAGGTATGCGTCTAAGGGTAATGCACTTGAATATCTTGCAAAATATTTGAACATAGGCCTTGATGATGTAATCGCCTTTGGAGACAATTTTAATGACATTTCAATGTTTAAAAAGGCTGGTATTAGCGTTGCTATGGGAAATGCAGAAGGTGAAATAAAAAGAATATGCCGCTTTGTTACACTAACAAACAGTGAAGATGGAGTAGCTGATTTTATATTTAAACATCTTGAAAATACAAAAGCTGAATCTACCCCAGCGTGACCATTTGGGCGTTATGGGGAAAATAAAAGAGGGATAATAAGTGATTTAAAACTTATCTTATTATCCCTCTTTCTTTATTACATTTGGTTGAATGGCTTGTATCCAATATCTATTTATAAGTAAAATACATTACTTATTTTCCTCATATTCTTTCAAAGATTTTACAACCAAACCAGACAATCCAAGTAGTGCTATAAGGTTTGGAATGACCATTATTCCATTAAAGAAATCTGCTAACTCCCATACTAAAGGAACTTCAAGAACTGTACCTAATGCTATGAAAATAACAACAAATATTCTATAGGGCATAAGTCCTTTTTACCAAATAAGAATTTTACGTTTGCTTCACCAAAGAAATACCACCCAATTATTGTTGAAAATGCAAAGAATAATAGGGTCTTGTACTCATACCAAAGAAAGCACTCAACCACATCCAAAATATAGCTCCAGGTTCACCTGAGGCAATTGCTGTCGCTGCACCTGCTAAATTACCTGTTCCAACCTGTGCGGCTATTGCTGTTGCTAATGCCTGAAAGGATGTCATTCCCTCTTTTCCTGCCTTTTCACCCATTAAGGTTATATTTCCAAAAACTCTTTTACAACCTTCTGTGAACTACCCCCACCTATAGAGGTTGGGGCTTCGTGGTCAAGATAGCTTCTGCTACCAGATTACCCACGCTCAAAGGGCTGTTCAATCCCCAATTTTACCATCTAAATGGCTAATTTTAGCAAGCTTCTTGACGCATTTATATCTCTATCTTGATTAGCACCACAAATTGCACATTTCCATTCTCTTAATTCCAATTTTTGCATCAGGTTTTTTATATCCACACTCTGAACATATCTGACTTGATGCATAGTTTTTGGTGCTATTATTACTTCTCTACCATACATATTTTAAGCTACTTCCTCTCTAACTTTACTACACTCTCCACGTGTGGAGTTTGTGGGAACATATCAACTATTTTTAACGCCTTTACTTCATATCCACTCTCTTTTAGCTGTTTTAAATTTTCAACTAATGTCTTTGGATTGCAGGAAACATAAACTATATCCTTTGGATTAAAATTTATAACATTTTTTAAAGCATCAGGTGTAACACCTGGTCTTGGTGGATCAAGAATTATAATATCTGGTTTTTCTTCGATATTTTTAATTACTTCCTTTACATCCCCTGCAATAAATACACAGTTGTCTAAACCATTATATTTTGCATTATTATTTGCTGCTTCAACTGCCTCTTCAATGAGTTCAACCCCTATAACTTTTTTGCATTTTGAGCAGCAATCTGTCCTATTGTACCTGTACCACAATAAAGGTCAAATACAACCTTATCCTTAGAAGCACTTATAAATTCTCTAACAACTGAATATAGCCTTTCTGCACCTAATGTGTTGGTTTGGAAAAAGGAGAAGGGAGAAATTTTAAATTTAAGACCTAAAAGTTCTTCTATTATATAGTCCCTTCCATATAAAACTTCTACCTTTTCAGGCTTAACCGCATCAGAGAGACTGTCATTTACAGTATGAATTATTCCAGTTAGAGTTCCATCATATGTAGTGTTTTTTAAAACTTCAACATAGTCATTTAAATTAAAATCAATTTGTGATGTTGTAACAAGATTTACCAATATTTCCCCTGTTTTCTTTGCCTTTCGTACAACAAGGTGTCTTAAGTATCCTTTATGGCTTAATACGTTGTAGTGGGGAACTTCCCTTGATTTAAAATATTCAAGTGTTGATTTAACTATAGTTCTAAAATCTTTATCTACAAGTAAACAAGTAGTAGTAGAAACTACTGCATTTCTTTTACAGGAGTGTGGAGTCCTAAAGTTAACTCCCCACCCTTTTCATAATCTCCAAAGGTAAACTCCATTTTATTTCTATATTCATATATACTTGGGCTCTCTACAATTCCTCTGTATTCAAATCCATCTATATTAGCCTCTTTAAAAAGTTTTAATACCTGCTCTTCCTTCAACTCAAGTTGCTTTTTATAATCAATAAATTGGTGAGTACAGCCGCCGCATATACCAAAGATTGGACAAGGTGCCTCTATTTTATAATCTACTTCTTCAAGAACCTCAAGTATTTTAGCCTCAACCTTCTTTTTCTTTTTTGTAATTTTAGCCAATACCTTCTCTCCTGGTAGTGCTCCCTTTACTAAAACCTTAGCATCTTCATAATACCCTACTCCATAACCTGGAAACTCTGTTTCAACAATATCTACTACTATTTCTTGGCCTTTTTTCATATCCTTCCTCCTTCTTTAGATTTACAAAATAAGGTTCTATTCACCCTTCACCTGGGTGGCACTTTTTCTATATTTTTCTTTTTGTAATTTTAGCTAATGCCTTCTCTCCTAAGTGCTCCCTTTACTAAGCATCTTCATAATATCCTACTTCATAAACAGGAAACTTTGCTTCAACATTATCTACTACTATTTTTCATATCCTTCCTCTTTCTTCTAATTTACAAAATATGGTTCTATTCACTTTTCACCTGGGTGGCACTTTTAAAAGAAGAATCCTGATATACTTATTATTGCTAAAATAATAGAAGTTATAAGAAGAAGTATATTCATTGGTAGTAGGTCAGTAAGTACTCCTCCTAATAGCATACCAAGTGGCATTGCTGCCATCGATAGTGTTCCTAACATTGCCGACACTCTTCCTAAAAGTTCATTAGGAATTTTTCTTTGAATGAATACACCAAAGGGAATATTAATAATAGAACTAAAGGTACCTAATACCAAAGCCATTAATACAAATATTATAACAAAAACCTGTGAACTAATATACCCATTTATATAACTATTAACACCTAAATAGGCTAAAAACACAAGTACACTGTAAACTATTATACCAATTTTAAGATAAATATTTATTTTATCCCTTTGAGGAAGAGCTGAAATTATAATTGCACCTAAAAGAAAGCCTATGGATTCTGATGCTCCAACATAGGAATATTCTAAAGCTGATGTTTTAACTATTTGATTGAATATATACGGTAAATAAACTGCAAAAACAGGAACTAAAATAAAATTTAATAGTGTTGCCATAAGAATAACAACAAAAACTGGCCTTTGGTGTTTTATATATATGAAGGTTTCTAATAATTCTTTTATAAAGCGCTTTTCTTTTTCCTCATTTATATCAATTTTGTTTTCATAATCTATAAACATTCTAGATATTCCACTTAATATATAGGAAACTGCATTTAATAAAAATATGAATTTTATACCCAAAAGTGCATATAAAACTCCACCTGCAACAAGCCCAAAAATGTTAGATAGACTGTTTATAGAACTTGTCATTGAATTTGCCTTTGTTAAGTGTTCTTCTTCAACAATGTTTGGAACAATTGAATTTGAAGCTGGTACAAAAATTGCACCACAAACGCTTAAAATAAATGAAGAAATATACAAAAGCGAAATAGATTTTATATTAAAAAACATCAGCATTCCTATAGTAGCTACTGCTACTCCTCTTATTATATCCATTAAAACTATTAGGTATTTTCTGTTATATCTATCCGCAACAACACCACCAAAGGGACTTAAAACAACATAAACAACTGTTCCAAAGGCCATATAAAAGGACATCTGCGTTGCAGATTTAGTTATAGTTAATATATACCATCCAATCGCCATATTGTATATAACGTCTCCAAGTTGCGATACTAATTTTCCCCAGAATAAAAGCATAAAATTTTTATTTGAAAATATACTGTTTACTCTTTTTGCATTATTTATTTCTATTTCTCTCTCCATATTTATTCCCCTTATTTAAAAATTAATAAATTTTTTTACAAAAGGTTTTTAACTAATATCTATAGATTATTTTGACTTTCCTCTTTTTCATCTAATAATATTTCCTCTGTTATTTTAAATAGTTCTCTAACTTTATCAATCTTTAATGAAAAATAAACTTTGTTGTCTTTTTTGTTGAAGGTCACAATATCTGCTTCAAATAAAAATTCATATGGTGATTTACAGTTGCAGGAGTAAGATTTAAAATTGAGGCAATTTCATATCCATAGTAGGGCCTTTTTGCCAAAAGTTTTATTATTTTTACTCTCCTTGTATCGGATAAAACTTTTAAGAAGTTATCTACCTGTTCCTGCAACTTATTTTTATAAACTAATTTATCTGTATTTATTCCAAGCAGCACCCATCCAAATTTTTCTTTATAGTCGTGCATATTTAAAACCCAAAAATATATCTCTTTAAATAGACTAATGTGTATATTTAATTTATACTGCCAAGTCTCATTTTCAATTTTGAAGAAATTTAGAAAATACCTCTCCATAAAATCCTTTGGGTTTTCTGCGAAAATAATTTTATACTTTTCTATTCCCTTAATGCAAATATCCTGTATTCCTTCTTCATATTTTTGTATATCTTCTCATAGAAACTTCTAAATAAAAAACAAGCCTGTTTTTGTTTCATCTGGATTTTTAAACAACTCTACTATTCTTTCTTTTATTTCGTTATCTTCTACTTCTACTTTTGAATATACTTAAGCATCTTTTCTATACTGTTTTTAACGTCATCCCACCCCTCGTGACTATTTGATTCGTGTTCTGAAATATAAGTACCTCCTAAATAATTGAAAAAATTACGTCGTTAGATTTTTCAATAAAATCTAACAATGATTTTACATCCTTTAATTCTTCAAAATCTGCACAATATGCAGCAAGAATACCTGCAATCGGGCAAACTTTATTAAAATACTCTATCTCTGATTTCATATATTTTGTTAGGGAATTATGCATTTCTTCATATAATTGTATATCCTCTTTAGGCGGTTCATAGTTTAAATCCTGTGAAAGCTTCATCATCTCCTCTAATCTTGATATTAAATTAAAGGCACAGGCAAACTCGAGACAAGGATTAAATACAAAATTAGTATTTTCAATTATATCTTTTTCTAACATTTTACTTTATCACCTCAAGTTTTATATTAGATTTCTATCTAATATAATTATATTCAATATTTTTCTAATTGCAAACATAAAATATAAATATAAATTCATCTAATATTGTTCTAAAAAACAAATAAAAAAGGGGTTGTTGAAATTAACAAACCCTCAAAATACTTTGTGGCAATTGTATTATCTTTTATATACGTACCAACTTGAAATATTTTACTTAATAATTAATTTCATAATATGTTTTATTAAAATAAAAAATTCCTATTAATGCGGACAAAATTAATACTCTAATAGGATCCAAAAATTTTTGTATAAAGAAATAAATGAAACAATGAAAATAAAAAAACTCTTTAATTCAGTTACATTTGACTTTATTACAGTATATGATGTAGATACTAAAAGCCCAAATACAACCGGTCTTATTCCCATAAAAACTCCTTGCACCTCTTTATTATCACAAAACTTCACAAAAATTTTGTTATTAAAACTATCAACAAAAATGATGGAAGTACAATACCTAAAGTAGCTGAAAAACTTCCTAAAATTCCTGCTACTTTATATCCAACAAAAGTCGCAGAATTAATAGCAATAGGTCCAGGAGTCATTTCTGATATTGCAAGTATATCTGAAAACTCATTAATTTTTATATATTTATTAACCTCAACTATTTCTCTTTGAATAAATGAAAGCATTGCATAACCTCCACCGATTGAAAAAGAACCAATTTTAAAAAATATAAAAAACAAACTAATTATTTTCATTTTGATCACCCCTAATCCTTGTATAAAGGATTGATATTATTGCTACAGATATTATAATTATTGTTGGATCTATTTTATAAAAACTTATTAGCATAAAAGTAATCGGTACAATAAAATACCAATGGTATTTAATATGACTTGTTCTACCTATATTTAAAACAGAAAAAACAATTAGTGCTGAAACAGCCGGACGTACTCCACAAAATGCTTTTTCTACAAAATTAACTCTCATAAATCGTTCAAAAAAATCGCAATAGCTAGTATAGTAAAAAGGAGGGCAATACACAGCCTAAAGTTGCACATAAAGCACCTATTATACCTTTTTTCTATAACCTATGCTAATTGACATATTAACTGCTAATGCACCTGGAGTTGATTGTGCTATAGCTAATATATCAAGAAATTCATCTTTACCAAACCAATTTCTTTTATCTACAATTTCAGATTGTATAAGGGGAATCATTGCATATCCCCTCCTAATGTAAAAGAACCTATTTTCAAAAACACTTTAAATAATTCCAAATTCAATTTTATCATTACCTCCTTAAATACTCTTCAATACAATTTTTATTTTAAAAATCTTATAAAATTTTTGATGCTGCATCTTTATCTACTATTAATACAACATCTTTATGCAGTTTTAATATAGAAGCTGGCAAAAACGTACTTATTCCTGTATAAATAAGTTGCTTTATAATATTAGCCTTATTTTTTCCACTTGCCAACAATAAAATTTTGTTTGATTTCATTATATCTGCTATACCCATTGTTATTGCTTTTTTAGGAACATTATCTACATCTCCAAAAATTTTGCATTTGCCTCTCTTGTTTCTTCTGTTAAGTCAACTATATGTGTTCTTAGATTTAAATTAACTGATGGTTCATTAAATCCTATATGTCCATTTGTTCCTAACCCCAATATTTGAATATCAATTGGTCCATACTCATCTAACAATGTATTATATTTTTCACATTCCTCATTTAAATTCTGAGCTATTCCGGAAGGTATAAATATATTTTGTTTTTTTATATTAATATAATTAAAAAATACATTATTCATATAACTGATAAAACTTTGTTTAGAATCTTCTCCAAGGCCCACATATTCGTCCAAATTAAAAGAAACAACTCTTGAAAAATCAATTTTATTTACTTTATATAATTCTATAAGTCTTTCGTATAAACCAATAGGTGTTGCTCCTGTTGCAAGTCCAAGTACAGAATTAGGTTTTTGTTTTATTTGTTCTACTATTTTTTAGCGGCAACTTTACTCAATTCACTATAATCTTTTACTATTTTTATTTTCACATTATCACCTCTATTGTTAATATCTAATTTAGCCTTGAGCATAACTCAAAGACCTTGATTTTACTAGCCCGATAGGGCCAAATTTTTTATCACTCAAATTTATGTCATAGGATTTCCTCTCTTTTTGTCGAATTATACTATATAACCACACATAATACAAAAACAATAAGGAGGAAATCTCTATGTACCAACGTCAAGAAATATTTAATATAATTGAACTTTTTACTTCTCAAAAACTTATCAATTTTTATACTAAAATCTTTGATAGTCTTGATTTATCTATATTACCCGATAGGATTCCTTCTAAATATGGTCCTAATGGCTATTCTCGCCATGCTCTTTTAGAGCCTTTATTGTTATGAAATGTGAGAAGTTCGGCAAAATTACTGACCTAAAAGATTTTCTAGAAAATAATCTAATCATTGCTCAGCTTTGTGGTTTTAATATTCTTAAGCCTTTGCCTTCATACTCAGTTTTTCAGAGATTTATTAAAAATTTATCTAACTCTTATCTTAAGGAAATCATGAAAAATCAAGTTAATATTCTTAAAGAACTAGGATTTATTGACAACAACTTTATATCAGTTGATGCAACGCCTGTTAAAGCTAACACTAAATTTAATAATCCTAAATGCTTCGCAAATAACAAGTTTTCTAAAAATAACCCGCCTTCTTCTGATAAAGATTGTAAATTAGGTGTTCATACTGCTAATAACTCTATGAATGTTCAAGTTTCAGAAGATAAACCTAATAATTCAAAGAAAAAATATGAATTCTACTGGGGATACAAAAATCATGTTATTTGTGATGCTATCTCTGGTCTTCCCATTGCTGAATTTACTACAACCGCTGATGTCAATGAAATTTCTAACTTTACAGAAATCCTATCTGATACAAATGAGTGGTTCCCACTCAAAGGTAGTTATATTATTGCTGATAAAGGCTATGATTCAAAGCAAAATCATGACTTTATTCGTAATACCCTTAAAGGTCATGCTTTCATTGCATTAAATAAACGTGGAAGAAAGCCTAAAGACTTAACATCCACAGGTAATGTAATATGCGATGCTGGATTAGCAATGCATAAAGATGGCAAACAATATTTTGATTCCTATATTAAACAAAAGTTTTGCTGTCCTTTTAGAACTTCTAAAGATGATTCTTTATGTCCATGTAACCACGAAAAATTCTTTAACGGTAAGAAAAACAGAGGTTGTGTAAAATACATAAGTATTGGCACTGATTATAGATCTTCCATAAATCGTGATTCTATATTTTTCAAGAAAATATACAGTCTTAGAACTGAATCTGAAAGATACAATTCTAGATGGAAGAATCTAAATACTGAGCAAGCTTATGTTAAAAATATTAACTCTGTTGCTAATCTAAATACAATCGGACATATTTGTCTTTTAACTATTGCAATTGCTGCTATAAAATCTGGCTGTGTTGATAAATACAAATCCCTATCGGGATTAAAAGGACAGCTTAAACTAAGTTATATCAAAATTTTTAAGCATCAATTTCACCAAGGGGATAGTCTACCCTTTTTTGTTTCTTTCATTTCAATTTAAATTCCATTTTTGATAGTTAAGCTACGCTTAATAAAAATTGTAATAATTTAACTTTTGTTGTTTTATTTTTTATTTAATTATGCTCATATCTAAATATCTAATTTTTTAAATTATAACTCCAGCAAACATTGTAGTTTATTCCCAAATTACAATGTATTACTGGAGTATAAATTTACTTCTCTATTTTATTTTTGAAATTATATATTTTTCTTTTTAATGTAAAATGCTGTTAATACTAAAGGTACAGCAATTGTAATAATACTTTGTAATAGATATAAATATAACTTATTGCTACCTAAGAAATAAAGTATGCCTGGTATCCCTGCAGTTCCCATACCTGGTGCTGCAAGCCCTATTGAAGTTGAAAACAATCCACCAATTGCACTTCCTAAAACACCAAACATAAAAGGTATTCCATAAACTAGCGTTGTACCGAATATAGCAGGTTCTGTTATACCAAATAATGCAGAAATAGTTGAAGCAATTGAATTAGTTTTTAATTGTTTATTTCTTGCAAATATAGCAAACGCCATACACGCACCTGCTTGTCCTAAAACTGATGCATTACGAACAGGCTGATATAGATTAAATCCAGTTTTATCTAAGAAATTAATATCAATTATCCATAGTGCATGATGTAAGCCAGTAATAACTAGTATTTGTTGTAATCCACCTATTATAAATCCACCAATTCCTAATGGTAATGTAAATAAAAATCTAAATATTGCTACTATCATTTCTTCTAATAATCTTGTAACAGGACCTATTCCAAATAAAATAATAAATAGTGTTATAGTTAGAGTTAATATAGGAGTTAAAATCATATCTACTACATTTGGTACAAATTTTCTAACCTTTTCTTCAACAAATGAAACAAGCCAACCTGCTAAAACAGCAACTAATACAGATCCTTGATAACCTTTTAATGCAAATTTTACTCCTAGTAAACTTACCATTAATGGCTGTGCTTTTCCTCTTCCTACAGCACCTGCAGCTGGTAAGTTAGAACTTATTAGCATTAATCCAATTACAATACCAAGCACTGGTGTACCGCCAAATTTTTTAGTAGCAGACCAAGCAACTAATGCAGGTAGAAATGTAAATCCTGTATCAATTAAAATTGCTAGTATACTGTACCAAGGTGAATTAGTATTTAATAAATTGGCACCTTGTAGATATGAACGTATTCCCATCAATACACCACTTGCAACAATAACAGGTATAATAGGTATGAAGATATCTCCAAATAATCTACTTATTTTTGTAGTGAATTACCACCCTTTACTTGTATCTCCTCTTTACCTTCATCTTTAAATATTTTTATTACCTCTTTATATACTTTATTAACTATACCTGTTCCATAAATGATTTGTAATTGTCCTGCCGAATCATTAATGCCTTTTACAAATTTTAATTTTTTAGCTCTTCATCATTAACTAAAGACCTTTCTCTAAGTGTCAATCTTAGTCTAGTCATACAATGTTGTACTGAAATAATATTGTCTAATCCACCAACTCTGTCGATCAACTCTGTTGCTGCTTGTAAGAATTCGTTCATATAATTTCCCCTTTTTTATTATTTCTTTATTTTTTAATTTTTAATCTTTAAAATTAACCTTTAATCCATATTGGGGAGCTCCAAGCTGTATCTCCATTTTTTGTGTAACTTTTACAAAAATATTATCTTCTTTTGTTTTTAATGAATTAAACTTGTATTTATATGAAACACTATATGCATCTTTAGGATAAGCTTTATGAATTACAAATTTATATGCGTTGTGCCACCACGGATCTTCTCTATAAAATTCTTTAAACCCATATCTTTCCTTCAATAATTCTTTAACTTCTTCTTCCTTAGCTTCTATAATAGATTGATTTAATAGCTTCTTTATAGGTATAAAATACTCTTTTTCATCAATTATTAGTTTTAGTTGATTATCAATATGATCTTTTATCTCAAATATAATAGATTGATTTTGTATATATGGAGTTAAATAATTTTTGTGAAAGCTTTCCTTCACCTTGTTTTTCTTTTCTTGTTAATATTTCTGCATCAAACCTATTTTCGCTCTGTTTTTTATAATTGAACCTGGCGATGTCCATAATTTTTCTATATTTAATATTTTACCTTTTGTTTCAAGGCTAACCTTCCATATTTTTTCTCTAATATCATCAAAAATCCTTCTATCAGGTCCCCAACCTAATTCTAATTCAAATTTAAATGTAATTAACCCTTCTAACTTTTTATCTTCCCATTTTCCATTATGTACATATGTATCTTCAACTACTCCATTTCTTATAATTTCTATTCTATCAATAGCACTTGAACCTTTTACATTTATATCTATTATATTTTCATCCTTTGCTGTAACTTCACTTCCCATAATTACACCATTTAATCTATAATCCAAAAGTATTCTACTTCTTGACACACCATAAGTATGCCTTTTAAAATTGCATCAAATATACTATCTCTATCATACCTTTCTGATATTACTGCCATAAACCCGTTTCCACTTATTGCTGGGCATACATGGTTGTCACCGCTTGCAATAATTCCCACTTTAATTCCTTTTTCAATGCATATAAAACTGTGCCATCTTCGCTTCTTGGTCCCATATGGATATGTACATTTAAAGGAATATTACAGTCACTTGATTCTGAACATCCGTGGGATGAATATATTTCAACAACAGGAGATATTAATTCATTATTATTATCCCAATTTTTACCTCTATGACCACTTTTATATCCTGGATGATGTGGTATAGCTACTGCATTTTTTAATGGTAATTGTCTACACAATTCCTCATATGTTAATGGCATTTTTATTTCTTCATCTAAATTTCGATAAAAAACATTGTGATCTCCATCTTGACCATCACCTTGCCATTCATAACCCATATATAAAATAAATTCTTCTGAGTTATTTTTACAAAACTCTCTTATCAATTCCCAATCCCTTTTATATACTTTTGAATCTAAAGTATCTTCATAGTTGAAACCATTTTCATTCTTATTAATAAAATATGGATAATAAACAGGAGCCCAAAAATCTAACATTTCTTTTGCGAATTTATACCATTCATTTATATTAACTAAGTCTTTACTATGAATATTTGAATGAAAATCTGTCCAATATATTTTGTACATTATTTCTACCTCACTTTCTTAATGTTGGCCAATAACTTCTATTAACAGCTTCTAACTCTTCTAAAATTTCTTTTGCTATATCTGCATTAACTATAGTTCTATTTAATGTTAGTGCTTTCAAAGCTGCGTCGTAATCACAGTTAAAATATGCGTCAACAGTGAGTTTTTCGTATGCATATTGATTTTCCATTAATGCTTTATAAAATGTCTCTATTTCACCAACACAAAGTGGTTCACACCCCATTGAATTAACTACACAAGGGACTTCTACCATCGCATCCCTTGAAAAATTAGATATTATCCCATTGTTTTTGTTATTATTAAAAATATCCTGTTTTCGTTATTTATAATCGAACTTGCCAATTCTACAATGTACTCTCCGTGTACTCCTTTTTCTAAACCTGATCCTTTAATTGTTTTATTTTTTATTATATAATTGCAAATTCTTTCTACCTCTTTTAATCTATTGTTCATTACATAATTAGCCCTTGTATAATTTTTATCTTCTTTTTTACCATCTTATTAGGATACAAATAATACTGCAAATATGTATTTGGAATATAACCTTCAAAATCTTTTACCATTTCACTTAACTGTTCAAATGTACTTACCCATCCCTTATCTTTTTAAGCTCTTCTGGCATTATACTTTGATTTTTTAACAATTCTTTTATTTTGGGAAGTATATCCTCTCCATTTTTATCATAAAGATGTGTAAACCATCCAAAATGATTAAGCCCAAAATATCTTGGCGATAATTCCTGTCTTTTTAAACCCAGTACCTTTGCAAAACCATCCATCATAGCAATAGGCATATCACATATATGTATTAATTTTTTTCATTAGGAAATACTCTTTTAGTTGCTTCTGCAACAATTGCTGCTGGATTTGAATAATTTATAATCCAAGCATTAGGCGAATATCTTCTAATTTCTTCAACTAATTTAATAATATCTGGTATTGATCTTAATCCATAAGCAAAACCTCCTGCACCACAGGTTTCTTGTCCAACACAGCCATATTTCAAAGGAATTTTTTCATCCTTTTCACGCATCTCCAATCCACCTGAACGAATTTGCATAAAGGCAAAATCTATGTCACTAAATGCTTGCTCATAATCATAGCTTAATTCTATTTTTACATCTGGCATTAATTCATTTATTATTACTTTTGCTGCTTCATATATTAAACTTGTTCTCTCTTTTTCAATGTCATAAAGCACAATTTTCCTTAATGGTAATTTTTCTTTAAAGTCACATAATGTTTTTATCATTGGCAATGTATATGTACTGCCTCCTCCACAAATAACAATCGAATACTTCATTAATATCCCTCCTGTTGCATAACTTTTAAAGACTATGATTATGTTTTAATTATATTACCTGATTTTAAAATTGTGTATATTTTACGAATATTATAATAATTTTTCCTTAAATATGAAAAATTTTTTATCTAAAATTCAATTAGTATTAGAAAATATAAGTCTTGTCAATCTTAAGTAAATTTTATTCATAAAAAAGTTCCTAAATATAGGAACTCATATAATACTATTGTTATTTAAAATTTTGTTTATATTTTCATAGTCATTATCTAAACAGCTATAAAATATTAAATCTATAATAAATAAAATTGTTAATCTTGATGTTGTAGTTATCAATCTATTTATTCCATCTGTTGAATTTACATAAATGACTAGATCAAACATTTGCTCAAAATGAGTATTATTCTTATTTGTAATTATGACAGTTTTTGCATCTTGCTCTTTAGCTATTTTTAAACTTTCGATTACACTTTCTGATTGCCCTGAATATGATATACCTATTGCTAATGTTGAACTATTTGAATTTTTGCCGAATAATATTGCAAATTCTTATCGTTATAAGATTTGCAATGTTTTCCAATTCTATCTAACTTTAGTTCAAGATCCTGTGCAGGTAAAAACGTTGAACCTATTGCATAAATATTGATAAAAGATGAGTTATTTATTAAATCTACAATTTTTCTTAACTTCTCCTCAGTTAAAATTTTTCCAGTTTCTTGCAAAGAAAAAAGCACATTTTTTAAATGTTTATTAGCCTTATCATATAAGCTATATTTTTTGATGGTATTACTATATCATTTTCTTTTTTACCTGAATTAATTTATACTTAAGCTCTGAAAATCCACTACAACCAATATGCTTACAAAACCTAACTATTGTTGAACTTGAAACATGGCATTCATTTTGTATTTGTATAATTTTTAGATTCTCTATATTTTTTATATCATACATTTTTAATAAATATTGTGCAATAACTGAATATGTTGAATTGTCATTAGTAGATAAAACCTTTAATTGTTTTAAAAGTTTATTATTCAAATCAAACATCCTCCTTAAATACAAGAACAGAATATATATACTAATTTTAACTTGAATTCGGCAAGTAAATTTTAAAAAAGTTTCTACTTGCCATTTTTGTTTTCTTTATGAATAAATTTACATTTATTATGATATTTTATACCGTTAGGTCTTTTTTGAGTATACTTAATAAACCCAAATAACATTTGGATTTTTAAGGGAATTTATTGTTTTTATTTTACTATTAAGTATAAACTGTTATCATTTTTCTACTAAAAATATGTATTTGTTTTTGAATATGAGTAATGATTTTTTCTAATAAGCAATTATTTGAAAAACTTAAATATCTATAATATTTGCTGCCGCAAACATTACCACAAACTCTATAAAATATTCTTCTTAATGTACTAATTTCATGATGTTGTACTTCCTTAGGCATGATTGCTTGTTTAAACCAGTTATGAATGTTATATGCTATCATTTTTATTAAAAGGTACAATTCATTGCATTTATGATTTACTAAACTATTTTCGCTAAAGGCATAGCCTTCTTTTATTTCATCTATATTATTTTCAACATCACATCGTTGATTATAATCTTGAAATATTTCTTCAGGTGTTAAATAATTTATATTTGTTACTATTGCTTGATATTTATATTTACATTCTTCGAACATTAACTGATTCATATTTTTTGGAATAATTTTTTCTCTTATAATCACAAATCTTCTTGCTCTTTGCCATTTAGGCAATGGAACTGTAATTTCTGTAACAGATAAAGTAGAACTTATATCGTGCCATATATAATCCTTTGGATTATTATTTATAAAATCTATTATCATTTTAACAGTAGAATACATTTTACATTTAACAACATATTCTATTCCATTATCTTCAAAATATAAAAAGTTTTCTTCATCAAAAACCTCTATCAAGTCTAACTCTTTTAAGAATATATCTTGAAGGAAGCTGGTTTACACAACTCTTAAAGAAATCTAAAAATTTATAATTACTATGGTGTCTACCATTTTCAAGAGTAATGTTAAGTAATTCATCAGTTCCTGAAATAAACCCAACTTTTTCTTTAAATGATGGTCTTCCATTGTACCTTGGATTATATCCTATTCCTGATTTTTCTTGATTACCAAAGATAGTTATAACAGTATCATCAATATTAATACAAACCTCGCGTACATCTTCAGTTGAAGACTTTAAGTCAAGTATTTTTTTATTTATAGTTCTTAATTCTTCTAAAGTTTCTGTTGGTAAAGCTTTTAAGAGATCTCTACATACTTTTTCACTGGGTAATTTATCTACACCTTTAAACTTTTTATATCCTTCATCATTTCTTAATGTTTCAATGTGCATAAATCTTGAGAAACCAAGAATATTTGCATCAATCATGTATTCTATAATTTCTGCAGTATTAAAAGTAGAATTAGCGGCCTTCTTATAGGTTACGCCTTTTTCTAAAATAGTTGGTAATCCTATTATTTGTTTAAAGGATTCCACATAAGAAAAAGTTGCTACAGAAGTAACTTTGGTATCATTAAATTTTGCTTTCATGTTCAAAAATCTAATTTTCTTCTTTAAATTTTTTGATTTTGTTGTAAACTATCCATAGAAATCACCCTTTTGTGTTTTAGTTTTGCAATTATATTTTAACACTTAAAAGGGATGATTTCTTTTAATTTTTGAACAAAAATCCTTTAATTCCAATGTCTTTCGGCATTACTTGCCGAATACAAGTTTAATATTTTGAATAATTATAAACAATATATGTTAATAAATTTAAACATAAAAATAATAATAATAAAAATACCAAAAAGGGCTTGTTTTAATTCAAACAAACCCTTTTTAAAATATCTCTTTATTTACCTGTACATTATTTTTGAAGGTACAAGGAATGTCCAAGGCATTGTAATTAATGCAATAGATAAAGCTAACTTATGTCTTTGAGCCTTATCTTCTATTTTGTTAAATACATATCTGTAGTTGAAGAAATAAATAAAAAATCCTGAAATAGCTATACAAATAAGAACAACTATTACTGCAAGCATACTCTCAAAGGGGTCGAAGTTTATACTATTAATAAATCGCCAATTTAATTCAAATACACCCTCTAATGAATTAATAATAAATATTACAACGGCTCCTATAAAATCTGCTAAAAATCCAAAACCCCAAACTTTAAGTATATGTTTCTTATAAAACTCTTTTAAATTAAAACCATTATTTGCAAGTTTAAAGCCATAAAAACAGTCAATTAAAACAAGTGAATCAATTAGGTAGTTTCCTAATAATGTAATGATAATAAGCGGCGGTAGAAACATTAATAGCCACAGCGGAAAAATAATATTATAAAGTTTTACATTTTTCAAAAAACACCCCATTCCAAAATATTTTTTACATTATATCATATGTTTACATAAATTTCTATAATTTTGTTCATTTTTAATTTTTTCTTATCTGTTAAGATAATAAAGTGAATAATTAAGTATCAACGCAAAGCTAACCCAAATTATATAAGGTATAAAAAGTAACCCTGCAAGTCTATCAATTGAGTAAAAACTAAAGGCAGTAAGTATTATAAAGAATAATAAAATTGATATTATAATAAAAGCTAAAAATCTCATATTTAATACAAAAATACAGGAGACCATATGAAATTTAATAATAGTTGAATGCCAAAAAGTATTAAAGCCTGTTTTGTATTTTCTCCTGATGAAACTATAATCCTGTATAAAGATATTCCCATTAAAAGATACAGTACCGTCCAAACTGGCCCAAATAACCAAGCTGGAGGTGCAAAGCTTGGTTTTATTAGACTGTCAAAAACCTCTTTAGCATTTCGTGTAAAAATCCAGATACTCCTCCAACCACAAGAGGAATAGCAAGACTGAGTAAAAGCTTTTTAAATTCATACAATCATCTCCAATAAACAATATTCTATTTCCTTTATACTATTATATCTTAAGGCCTACTATATTATTATTCATAAATAACTACTTATTACATTAATAATCCATTTATTATATCAACTTAATAAATATAAAAATCACCACTTATTTAAGTATAAGTGGTGAGGATGTATAATATTTCCTGATTTCACTTTCACCTGGGTGGCACTTACTCAACTGGCTTTAATCTTGCTGTGAAGTGTCTTAACACTTTTGGTTCATATACAAACTCTAATCCCTGTGAACTACCCCCACCTATAGAGGTGGTGGCTTCGTGGTCAAGATAGCTTCTGCTACCAGATTACCCACGCTCAAAGGGCTGTTCCATCCCCAGTTTTACCATCTAAATGGCTAATTTTAGTAAGTTCTTTGCTGCATTTACATCTCTATCGTGTTTAGCACCACAATTGGGACACTCCCACTCCCTCAATGCTAAATTCTTTACCTCTGAGTTTTTATATCCACATTCACTACATATTTGACTTGATGCATAGTTTTGTGGTGCTATTATTACTTCTCTACCATACCACTTTGCTTTATATTCTAACATTCTTCTAAACTCTGACCAACTAACTTCTGAAATTGCTTTTGCTAACTTATGATTTTGTTGCATATTCTTTACTTTTAAGTCCTCTAAAACTATAACTTGGTTTTCGTTTATAATTTTAGAAGATACCTTATGAAGAAAGTCTTTTCTTTGATTTGCTATTTTTTCATATAGTTTTGCAAGGTGTAACCTTGTTTTTTCATAGTTTTTGCTATATTTTTGTTTCCTGCATAAATCTCTTTGGAGTTTCTTTATTCTCTTTTCTGTTCTTCTTAACCATTTTGGATTTTCTATCTTTGTTCCATTTGATAATACTAAAAATCCTTTAAGCCTAAATCTATTCCTACTTTGTTATCTACTTTAGGCAGTTTCTTTATCTCTGTTTCTACAAGTATTGAAACATAGTATTTACCTGTTGGTGTCTTTGATATTGTTACTGATTTTATTTCACCTTCAAATAATCTATGCTGTTTTACTTTTATCATAGTCTTTAACTTTGGTATTTTTAGATACCCATCTATAAGTGCTACTGTGCCTTTTTGGTTGTTTGTTGTAAAAGATTGATATCCTCTTTTCTTCTTGAATTTTGGGAAACCTACATTTTTGTCTCTAAAAAAGTTTTTATATGCCTTCTCTAAATTTATCTGTGCATTAGTAAGAGCAAGACTATCTACTTCTTTTAGAAAAGGATATTCTTTTTATATTGTGCAGGTGTATTCTTTAACATTTTTCCAGTTTGTTTGTAATATTCTATTTTATCATTAAGCATTTTGTTGTATATAAATCTCACACAACCAAATACTTTAGATAAATATTCCTTTTGTTCTTTTGTTGGGTATATTCTATATTTATAGGCTTTTAGCAAAGTCACACCTATTCACCTTGCTTTTCTATATATTTTTTAATAACTTCAATTGGCCTTCACAATATTATCATTTATAAGCTTTCTTCTATATCTCGTTACTAAAACAAGATGATAATATAGCAAGAACACTGAAAGATTATTATTATCCAAATCTATGTATTTATATAACCTCATTTTTCTAATGCACATTTTGTATCTGAATGATGAATTTGTCAAGCAACATTCATCACCCACTTATAGAAGTGGGCGACTTCTGTCACTAATTAGGTTAAATCCTTCAAGGGTCCAAGCGTATTATAGTTTTTTCAAAAGCTTTAAATTTAAATATTAAATTTACATAACGTATCAAATATACATAAAACCGGTTCTATAATAAATGTTGGGGTGCAATTTTTAAGGGTAAACTCTCCTTATCCTATCTATCTTACTAAATTCCTTATCAAATAAGAAAAGGACAGGCATTCAATCAAATGCCCGCCCCAAATATTGACAAAGAGCCTTTTTGTATTTTTAATTTAAACTTTATTATCAGCTTATTCTTCTTATAATTCCTATTGGTGTTGATTGATGTCCTTGTCCTAATGGGTTGTCCTTTAGTATTTTAACTATTTTGTTCTTGTCTATATCATCGTGGGACACTCCAAGTACATTTCCACCTAAGTCATTTATATCAACAATACATACCTTGGCACCTATTCTATCAGATATACTTTTTGCCGCTTTATCTGGATCCTTTGGACCTAATACAACATATTGGTTAAATGGTGGTATTGTACCTGGTGTTGGTCCATCTATTGAAGCCGCCTTTGGGCCTGCAATCCTATAGAATACACCCTTAATCTTAAATAGCTTTGTAAATATTGCCGCACAGAAGGCTGCAAATAATATTCTAATTACACCACATTCTTTGATTGCAAAATGCATAGTTTCTGGTATACCAAGCCCTATACCGTGGGGAGATTTATATACAAATTTTGATAAAAATTTTGCAAGTCTTGATGGCTTAATCTCTGACATCTTGTAGGCTCTTCCTTGAGAAATAGCCACACACTTTTCTGAAATAAATACAATATCACCCTCTTGAAGAACGTCCTTTGTGTATTCGTAAACAATATCCTCAATAGGGTCACCAATCATAACAAGCCTTGTTTTTATAGGTATTCTTGCATATACCTCTTCTTCAATCTGTCTTGTTAATTCTTTATTTTCATTTGCTGCAAAGTCCATTTTTTAACCTCCTATTTAGTGCCACCCAGGTGAAATGTGAAATGAACCATATTTTTCCACATTCAACTGTGTTGTACACTACTAACGTTATAGCTTTTTTATAGAATAATTTTATATTTATTTTTTTAAATAATCAAGTGATATTTATTTTATTTTATAAAAAGTTATATTTTGAAAATATAGGTTTAAAAAGTAATATTTTCAACAAATTTTTATTTTAATATATCATCAATATAGTCCTCAATTAATACTTCCTGATACCCTGAACATTCATATTTTAATACTTCCTTTACTAACTCCTGTGAACTACCCCCACCTATAGAGGTGGTGGCTTCGTGGTCAAGGTAGCTTCTGCTCCCAGTTTACCCACGCTCAAAGGGCTGTTCCATCCCCAGTTTTACCATTTATATGGCTAATTTTAGTAAGTTCTTTGCTGCATTTACATCTCTATCGTGTTTAGCACCACAATTAGGACATTTCCATTCTCTTAATGCTAAATTTTTACATCAGGGTTTTTATATCCACACTCTGAACATATTTGACTTGATGCATAGTTTTGTGGTGCTATTATTACTTCTCTTCCATACCATTTTGCTTTATATTCTAACATTCTTCTGAATTCTGACCAACTAACTTCTGAAACTGCTTTTGCTAACTTATGATTTTGTTGCATATCCTTTACTTTTAAGTCCTCTAAAACTATAACTTGGTTTTCGTTTATAATTTTTGAGGATAATTTGTAAAAAAATCTCTTATTTGATTAGTTATTTTTTCGTGTAATTTAGCAAGTTTTTGTCTATTTTTCTCATAATTTTTACTACTCTTTTGTTTCCTTGATAAATCTCTTTGTAGTTTCTTTATTCTTTTTCAGTTCTTCTTAGCCATTTGGGATTTTCTATTTTTGCTCCATCTGATAATATTGCAAATTCCTTTAACCCTAAATCTATTCCAATTTTTTTATCTACTTCTGGTAACTCCTTTATCTCTGTTTCTACTAATATAGAAGCATAATACTTTTCTGTTGGTGTTTTAGATATTGTTACTGATTTAATAATTCCTTCAAATTGCCTATGCTGTTTTATTTTTATCTTTGTTTTTAACTTTGGTATTTTTAAGTAACCATCTATAATATCAACTGTCCCATTTTGATTATTTGTTGTATAGGATTGATATCCTTTTTTCTTTTTGAATTTAGGAAACCCTATGCTATTATCTCTAAAAAGCTCTTGTATGCCTTCTCTAAATTAAGCTGTGCATTAGCAAGAGCAAGGCTATCTACTTCTTTTAGAAAAGGATATTCTTTTTATATTGTGCAGGCGTTGTTTTTAGCATTTTTCCTGTTTGTTTGTAATGCTCTATCTTATCATTAAGCATTTTGTTGTATATGAACCTTACACAACCAAATACTTTTGATAAATATTCCTTTTGTTCTTTTGTTGGATATATCCTATATTTATAGGCTTTTAGCAAAGTCACACCTATTCACCTTGCTTTTCTATATATTTTTTAATAACTTCAATTGGCCTTCACAATATTATCATTTATAAGCTTTCTTCTATATCTCGTTACTAAAACAAGATGATAATATAGCAAGAACACTGAATGATCATTATTATCTAAATCTATGTATCTATATAACCTCATTTTTCTAATGCTTATTTTGTATCTGAACGATGAATTTGTCAACTGACATTCATAACCCACTTATAGAAGTAGGTGACTTCTGTCGCTGATTAGGTTAAACACTGTAAAAATTCTTTTATGGATATCTATTTATAATAAGGATTTTTAGACATAAATATTATTCCTATTAAAAATGTCACTTTTCAACTGGGTTCTAATTAATGTATAATATTGTTGTTAATATTTAGTAAAAGAGGTGATTTTATGCGTTGGTCTCTTGAAAACCTATATACTTCCTTCGACAGCAGAGAATTTTTAGAAGACAACAATAAAGTTTTAGCACTAATAGATGAGCTTAAAGAATGGAGCAGGGAAAACTTTAAATCTTTAGAAAATGCAAAGGAAAAAATAGAATTCTTTTTAGGTAAAATCAACGAACTATCAAGCCTTATCTACAAAATAGCTGCATATTCTGAACTATCACTTAGCGTTGATGCAAAAACACAAAGGCACTTATGTATCTTGAAAAGATTGAAAAAACTGTTTCAGAAACAACAGAATTTGATGTAGCCTTTAAAAAGTGGCTTTTAAAATTGGATAAAATTGAAGAAGTTATAAACACTTCTGATGTAATTAAACAGCACAAGTTTATAATAAAAGAATCGATAAAAAGTGCAAAACATATGCTATCAGATGAACAAGAAATAGTTATATCAAAAATGAAAAATACAGGTTCGAGTGCCTGGTCAAAACTTCAGGAGTTTTTAACCTCAACCCATACTGTTGAAATTTCCCTTGAAGGCGAAGTTAAAAAACTTCCACTACCTGTTGTAAGAAATATGGCGTATTCTGAGGAACAATATGTTAGAAAGACTGCATACTTTGCAGAGCTAAAGTCCTATGAAAAGATAGAAAACTCCTCTGCTGCTGCATTAAATGGAATAAAAGGCGAAGTTATAACATTATCTAAATTAAGGGGATACTCATCTCCTCTTGATATGACACTTCAAAACAGTAGAATGGATAGAGAAACATTAGAGGCTATGCTTGAAGCAATTAAGGAATATCTGCCCTATTTTAGAGACTATTTAAAGAAAAAGGCAGAACTTTTAGGGCATAAATCCCTTAAACTTCCCTTCTACGACTTATTTGCACCTATTGGAAAGGTTGATATGAAGTTTACATACGACGAGGCAAGAAAATTTATAGTTGAAAACTTTAAAACCTTTAGTGATGAGCTTGCCTCTTTTGCAGATAGGGCCTTTGAGGAAAATTGGATTGATGCTGAACCAAGGGAAGGGAAAAGAGGTGGTGCCTTCTGCTACAACCTACACCCAATTAGGGAAAGCAGAATTCTTGCAAACTTTGACGGCAGCTTTTCGAATGTAACAACTATAGCCCACGAATTAGGCCACGCCTACCACGGAAACTGCCTTATGGATGAGACCTTCTTAAATTCAAACTATCCTATGCCTATTGCAGAAACTGCTTCAATATTCTGTGAAACATTAATAGTAGATGCTGCACTTAAGATAGCAAATAGAGAAGAGAAGATTGCTATACTTGAAAATTCATTACAAAGTTCAACACAGACAATTGTTGATATTTATTCAAGATTTTTATTTGAAGATGAAGTATTTAGAAGACGTGAAGACCATTCGCTATCGGTTGATGAATTTAAAGAGATTATGCTCGATGCACAAAGAAAGGCCTATGGAGATGCCTTAGATGAAAAATATATGCATCCTTATATGTGGGTAAACAAACCTCACTACTATTATGCTGATGCAAACTACTACAACTTCCCTACGCCTTTGGTGAACTATTTGTTAAGGGACTTATTGCGGAATATAAAAAGAGGGAAACTGAGTTTGCAAAGGAATACAAGAAATTGCTTTCATTAACAGGAAAAAATGATTTGTATACACTTGGTAAAACAATGGGCTTTGATTTGCATTCAGTCCACTTCTGGAGAAGTTCGCTTGAGGTGATAAAAAAGAAATCGACACCTTCATAAGTGCCACCCAGGTGAAAGGTGAATTGAACCAAAATTTGTAAAAACATACACCTAAATCGTACCTAACAAATAGACAGTTTAGAAATATAAAAAGTGTCAATCAAAGGGTTGACACTTTTTATATTCTTATCCAACTAACATCTGTATGTTATAAAATCTATAGTTCAAACATATCATCAACCAAAAATTCTTTATTAGCACATTTAGTTTGCGATGGCAAATCTGTTAAGATTTTTTAAAATTTGTTAGGCATAAAAAATAAAACTAATGTGTAAAATTTCACTTTCACCTGGGTGGCACTTTTATAATGATACCATTTTTCCTCCTTTATATTTTTTTAGCCTCTTCAAATATATCAACATAGTCTTTAGGTTTAACTTCTATTAATTTTTCTGCACCATATTTTCTTAAAAGTGTTTTAATTTCTTTTACCTTCCCATTTTTCATTTTTTCTGTTAGCACCATGCTTATATCATGAATAGTAATATCTTCTTGTTGATTATATTGTTTTGCTCTTGCTCGATATTCTGCTGCAAGCCTTTCAAATTCTTCTGCAAGCACTAAATTTATATCGTTCATGGATTTCACCTCCTTCTCTCTTATGCTTTTAGAGCAAAGTCTCTGATAATGCTATTCATTACGGTAAGGTCATCACCTGATAACTGTATACTTAATCTCCTTAATAACTCTTCTTGTTCAGGTTTTAGATACTTTTGGTTTAATTTGTAACCATCCATAATCCTAACCCCACCACCATTTCCTCGAATGGTTTCTATAGGGTAAGAAAGTGATAGGATATTTATGTCATTTCTAATAGTTCGTTCTGTAACTCCAAACTCAAAAGCTAAATTCTTCATTGTATCCTGCCTTCTTCTGCACAATACTTCTATTATTTGCATCCGCCTTTCATTTGCCCCTATCACTTTCTCACCCCCTTTCCCTTGCTCTGTGTCTTTATATTAAAAGTTAAATAGGAAGGTTTTTTCCTATTTAAAAGTAAGCGTCAAAAATTAAGTACCTAGATATCTCATCCTCCCATTGATAGAATAAAAGCAAATATTATTAATGGGAGGTAATTTATGGGTAAAAGAATGAGTCATGCTAAATGGGAAGAATATATAAAGAAATTTGAATCATATAATGGTTCAATAACAGTAAAGGATTTTTGTATAGAAAATGACATTTGTAAAACACAATTCTATTACCATAGAAAAAGATTGCAAAAGGAAGAATCAAATGATAGAAAAGACGTTGTATTTCACGCTATTCCATTAGCTATACAAGATGAGCAAAAGAAACTGCTAAATTATCAAAAGAAGTAAAAATTACCGTAGGTAATGTAACTGTAATCATTCCTTCTGATGAAGTCAATCTAATATCTAAAATAATAAAGGAATTATCTATATCATGCTAAACATAGATAAAGTACAAACAGTTTATCTTGCCTGCGGCTTTACGGATTTAAGAAAAAGTATAGATGGTCTAGTAATGATAGTCCAAAGTCAATTGAAGCTAGACCCATTTGAAAAAGCATTATTTGTTTTTGTAACAGACAAATGGATAAATTAAAGATTCTCCATTTTGACGAAGGTTTTTGGTTATATTATTATCGTTTAGAAGCTAATCGCTTTAAATGGCCATCTAATCCACAAGAAGCATTAAAAGTTAATATAGAAGAATTACGTTGGCTTTTAAAAGGTTACGAAGTAAGAACAGTATCTAAATTTAAACCTATAAAACCAAGTAATTATTTTTAATAGAACATAAAAAGTCCTTGAGAAACCTTTATTTCCAAGGACTTTTATGATATAATTAATTTATAAAATAAATTCTAAAGAGGTACTTTACTATGAATCACGAAATTTTAACTAATGAAATAGATGATACTACAAAAGCATTAATAGAAAAGATGGAAGAAGAAATCAATGCAAAATCAAAGGAATTAAGTCAAAAAGATGAAGAAATAAAAAATCTTAAAAATGAAATAGAATTTTTAAAGTCTATTATATCAAATAAGAATAAAAAGATATTTGGAACATCTAGTGAGCAAGTAGATGCTAACCAACTATCTCTTTTTAACGAGGTTGAAAAACATAGTGATTCAAAAGCAGAAGAACCTACTTTAGAAGAAATTACATATAAAAGAGCTAAGAGAAATAATAGTACAGGTAAAAAGATAATCTTGCAAATTTAGAAAGAGTAGTTATTGAACATAAATTAGAAGGCGAAGACCTTAAATGCAAAGAATGTGGTGAAGAGCTTATTGAAATTGGTGTTAAGTCTAGAAAGGAAATTATAAAATATGTTCCAGCTAAACTTATAGTTGAAGAACATATAACATACAGCTACGCTTGTAAAGCTTGTGAAAAAGAAACTGGTGAAAGTAATATAGTTTCAGCACAAGCTCCAAAGACTATTTTTACAACAGCATGGCTTCGCATGAATTGGTTGCACATACCCTTACTTTAAAATATCAACATGCTGTTCCACTTTATAGGCAGGAAACATATTTTGATATGATGGGAGCCACACTTTCAAGGCAAACTCTATCAAACTGGACTATGGCGGCAGCCAAAGCTCTAGAACCAATATATAACCACATGAAAAAGAATTGTTAAGTAGGAATTATATTCATGCAGATGAAACTACTCTAACGGTAATTAATGATAATGGTACGGAGTCTAAATCTAAAAAATATATGTGGTTATATATGAGCAATACCAATTCAAAGCCTGTAATTTTGTATGATTATCAAAATACCCGTTCAAGCTCTTGCCCTAAAAATTTCTTAGGAGATTTTAGTGGGTATCTTCAAACAGATGGTTATAGTGGCTATAACTCTGTTTCAAATGCTACAAGAGTGTACTGCTTAGCTCATATAAGAAGACACTTTTATAATATAATTGCAGAGCTGGATGAGGAAGCCCTAAAGGACTCTAGAGCTATAATAGGGTTTAATTTTTGTGAGCAAATTTATAAACTTGAAAAAGAATTACGAGAATCTTATTCAAGTGATGAAAACTATTATGAAATTAGATATAAAATACGAGTTGAAAAATTAGCTCCGCTATTAGATGAATTTATAGATTATGTTGAAAGAGAAATACCTAATGCTCTTCCAAGAAGTCCATTAGGCAAAGCACTAGACTACGCTAAAAAACATTTACCTGGACTAAAGAATGTATTGCTTGATGGTTCTTTAGAAATTGATAATAATGCAGCAGAAAGAGCTATCAAACCTTTTGTAATAGGTAGAA
This sequence comes from Caloramator sp. mosi_1, assembly GCF_028622835.1. Lineage (GTDB taxonomy): Bacteria > Bacillota > Clostridia > Clostridiales > Caloramatoraceae > Thermobrachium. Next base: position 2,687,372 of record NZ_CP117677.1, read on the forward strand.
AAAACTTTTGTTTGCAAATACAGCAAAAGGTGCAACATCTAGTGCTATTATATATAGTATTATTGAAACTGCCAAGGCTAACAATATAGTTGTAGAAAAGTATTTAGTCTATTTGTTTGATAACCTATCAAAAATAGATATGCAAGATAGCGATAGCTTAGGTAATCTTATGCCTTGGTCTCATAAAATACCTGAAGATATGAAAATTAAAGATAAGAAATAAATTAATCCTAGTAAAGCTTATTTGCCTTACTAGGATATTTTAATGCCTTTTTTATAAAGTTGTAGGTGCTAAAATTTTGACGCTTACGTTAATACAAAATTATACCACTGATGATCTTTATTGTTTAAATTTAGTGAATGTGGAGATTTACTAATAATATGGTTGCTTATCATTGGTGGAAGGTTTAGTGCAAGACAAATTAAAATTAACGATTCAATTGAGCCATTAGTTTCACCATTAACAATTCTTCTTATTGTTTTCTCATTAAGTAATGTTATTTCTTCTAATTCCTTATATGTTACATCTCTCCATTCAATAACCTTTTCAAGAGATTTAGTATAACTATTGGGTAATTCATTAAAAATTCTAGTTTCCTCTTCTAAAATATCTGCAAGTATCTTTATCTTTTTTCTTCAGATGCATATTGAAATCCATTATTAAATTTTAAGTCAAAATCTATATTTGATCCTTTATCTCGATTTAGAAAACACTCACTGTGATATCTTTCCTTAAATCCAGATTTGATTGATAGTTCAAAAACTAAGCAGCACTCTTCCATGTGGGTTCGTGCATAATCAGTTAATATAGTATTCCCATTTTCATCTCTTATTACATATTTAGGATCTCTTAAAACAAAATGTGAATCAACATATATGTAATTTCCACTTTTTATTAGTGCTGATAACTGTGAATCAATTAAACTTTGTATAGCTGCGTCTATTGCACTAATTGAAAAAGTTTGATTTCTTTTTAAAAAGCCCTTTTTAAAACAATGTGGTCTGACATAATGGCCATCTATATAAGTAAAAGTTCCTATTGCTTCTTCATATCCTACATCAATCATTCGAATTTTAGCAGCTAATCTTGAAACACTAAAAAATAAAGCCAATTCATCAATAACTGGTTCCATTACGTCTATTATTTCTTCTGTTTGCAATGATTGTTTATATTTCTTTATAAGTTCAAATGCCTTTTCTTTAAATGTTGAAATTGGCATTTGTATCCTTGGTGCAAGTACATTTGCCTGCCATTCCATCCAGTCAGTTGCATCCCTGTTGCTATCTTTTATCCCACCTACTACTTGACATTTTATTTTTGTTGCACTACTGTTATATAATCTTTGCAGTTCAAATGCCTTTCTGTGTAGAGCCCAATGAACACATTCATGAATAATGGTATTATTAACAGATCCAAGGTTGCGTAGAAAGTATGCTTTCGGATCTACAAAAATAGTTTTAGCATCTACATGAGTTTGAACCATTTTATCACTGTTTTTATCATAGAATTCTGCTTCGCAATCATGAAAAAAATTTGCCCAAACACTGTAAAATCCTTTGTAATATCTCTAATTTCTATTTTTAAACCCATCTTTTCTGCAAGCACTTTCGGTTCAATTGTTATAGGAGTTTTCAATGCTTCTGGGTAATATCTACGTAGGAAATCTGTAGCGATATATTCTAATTGTTCGGTTGAAATAAATGGGACAAGTGAATCTGACATTGGTTTTGCCTGTTTATTTTTAAATTTATATTCATTTACACTATTGATTTTAAAATCATCTAAATTACAATCCAAATCCCCTGAACATTTGAGAATAAACCACTGCATACAATTTTCCGTTTCATCGTAATGATAATCTGACTCACGGACTTCTAATTCAGCTTCTACAACAACATCAAATTCTATTTTCAAATCTGGAAGATCACTGACTGATACAAATTTCACTTCTATATCAGATAATTCTATGCCACCAATATTCCTAACTTTGTATAATCTTAGGTCTAAAAACTCCCAATTATCTTCAATATAATTCTGTATCGCTTCAAATATTTCATTTTCAAATCTATTAGCTATGTAATCTGTAAATGAACGACTGCCCGCCAAAATACCATCTCCCTATAACAACCTATTTTTCCTATTTAGATAAATTATAACATTATTCAACAACAAATTTGGTCAATAATTGTCGATTGTCAAAATTTTCTTTATATAAATGTCTTTTTATTGATTGCTGCTGAGCTTTTAGCACCTATTGCTTTACTTAAAAATATTCATGGTCTAAACCCTGATATGATTCAAACCATGTGTAATGTTTCTGAAGAAGCCTCACAGTATATATAAAAATATTAATACCTTTGGCCATTTTGAAATATATAGGCAGGTTGAAATGATATTTTTAGAGAAATTTTTGATTTTGTTATTGGAGTGCAATATTAAAGGGTGAGTAGTTTTTCGCTACGCACCCTTTGGTTTTGTGCCTACAAGATCCCTAATTTTTAAAATTAATAATGCTTTAAATTCTTGATATAAATAACTTAACTAAATTTCTCCATTATATATTTCTTTGATTATATCAATAATTTTTGGTTACTATATTGCGTTTTAAATTTTATATTTAAAGTATTGCCAAAAACATTTTAGCATGTTTAATTTTCTGTTTTTCTTCATCTCTTAAATTATTTTGGTCATCCAAATTTTTGTTTCTACTATGAAATATAATTTCTTTCTGCCATCTTCATAATTCAAAACATAAGCAAAATCAGGGAATAGCTTTTACCTCCCGCTACAGGGATTTTAATAGAATTCTTGGGTATTTTTGTAAACACTATAACCTCTTTAATATTTGACTTAATATTTTCTTTTTCTAATTCGCTATCATAAAATAACTCTTCAAAGAAATAATTATCTGCCACTTTTTCATTAGAATATAATGTTCCCACATCAGAAGCATTTATTTCATTTCTTATATTACCTTCGGCATCGGTTAGTTTAGTAGGATGAATTGTATTTGTTATTTTATGATATTCTATGGCAAATTTAGTTATAGCATTCTTCAATAAATAGTTATCAAATTTATTTTTTAATATCCTTATAGTAGAAATATTAAGGTATTGATTAATATTAATATTTGATTCAATAAAGGACTCATGTAATGTTTTTATATTAATATTTAAAGCATAAGATAAATGTTTTAAAAATTCATCATAACGCATAGTTGAAATCTTGATTAATTCACTTTCTTTAATTGTAATTTCTTCATCAATTGCAGCACGATTATTATCTATATCCACTTTAATCTGTCTGTTAATTACTCCATTAAAAGTCATGCTTCCAGCATGTTCTTTTAAAAATGCTACAAAAATATTTTTAAATTCTACTTCATCTTTAATTTTATATTCCAACAAAACTTTTTGATTAAGTTTCTCCCACAATTCTCTAAGCTCTGAGTATTTTTCTACTCTTATTTGAATTTTTTACTCTTATCTGTTTCCTTTCTAACTTTATTTGAACCGACACCATTAAAAATTAACGGAAATTTTTGTTTAATGTATTCAAAACCATTCTCTTTAAATTTATTTGTCCTTGTTATTACATTGTTTGAATCTAGTTCCTCTAAAAGTTTTTCTTCTCCAATATTATATATCTCACATATTTTTTTAATCATATTATCATCAAGCTTTTCAGGTATACTTTCAGATGAAATTGCCCCCGACTTTTCATTAATTTCATTAACTAATTTTTCAACAAAATCACTCTCTGTGAAATCAACAAAATAATTTAAATAAAACTGTTCATCTTTAACTCTATTTCCATACTCATTAACAGGCAAACGCAGTCCACGTCCTACCTCTTGAAGTTTTGAAATCTCACTTCCGCTACTTCTAAGTTTACAAATTTGGAAAACATTTGGATTGTCCCAACCTTCACGAAGAGTCCATTTTGAAAAAATAAATCTTCTTGGATTTTCCAAATCAAGCATTGCTTGTTTGTCATGCAAAATTTCATTTATTTCTTGTTCAATTTTTTCATCATCCTCAATATTATCCTTTGAAAAATACCCTCCGTGAGTTTTAGAAATATTTTGCAAGGTTTTTTCTAAATATTTTTTATAAAAGTCATTAGTCTCATTTTTTAATAATTCTTTAACCTCTATTTCTATATATTGTTCTACAATTTTTTGATATATCCATCTTCATTTCTATATTCATCGATGTTATCAATAAAAAATAAAGTCAGAGGTTTTATTTTTACTTCCCTTGTTAATAATTGTCTTTCAATCTCAAAATGTTTTTTAATTGCTTTTTTAATCATTATTTCTTGTAATGTTTCTGAATAAGAGTATGGATTTATTTTATCTCCCTTTTTAACTCAAGTCCATTAGACAATAATACCTCACTTTTATTAAGCTTTTCTATAAAAAGATTCGTCATTTCCGGATGTATTTTTCTAAACTTTCTTTAATAGTTAATTTAAATCTTCGTCTTAAATCGTCTTCAATATATTCAAATGTAGCCTCTTTCCCATCAGAATCAACAAACCTAACAATTGAATTTTTACCTTTTTCAAATTCTATAATATGACCTATTACTCCCTTAACAAGATTTTTGTTAAAAGCATCAACTGCAGTTAGTTTATACACTAAATTTTCATATTCTTTAAATGTTGCTCCGTATCTTAATATATATTGTGGTTTCATTTTTGAATGTTTTTCCAAGTTTTATTATCCTTGGCAAATCTATGTGGTTCATCAATAATCAAAAATGGTTTAACTGATGCTATAGCATCAAAAGGATTTGTATATTTATCTAATAATGTTTTATCATAATTTTTACTCATTGTATCTGAATTAATCATTCCAGCATTAATTATCATAACCTGTATTTGATTTTTTCAAAGTCGCCCGCATTAACAAAACTATAAACTGCTGATGGAAAATTATTTTTTTATTTTTAGTCTTTTTGGCTTTCCACAATATGTAAATTAATAATTTTACCATATTGTTCTTTAAAATGTTCTATTGTACTATCAGAAGTCAGAAAATCTATAGTTCCAGCCTTTATAGCTAGAGTTGGAACAACAATTATAAACTTGAAAATACCAAAAACTTATTTAATTCAAAAATTGTTTTGGTATATGTATAAGTTTTACCTGTTCCGGTTTCCATCATAATATCTATTATATTACTATCTTTTTTATATTTTCTTTAATTCCATTTTTAATTTGAATATTCCTTATATTTTCTATATATTTAAAACCTTTATCTTTATCAAGAAAAGGGTTTATATATATAGAATCTGGACCTGTTGCTATTTGTATATCAAGCCCATTAAATACATCAACTGTTGAATCTACAGCTTGTGTTTGGTGCTCCAAATTCTTCTCAAAATTAAATCGCAACATATTAATACCCCCGATGTTTAGTACCTTATCACAAAATCTATATTAATACTCTTCTTATTTGCATAAGATGATATATTTTCCTTTATCTCTCTCATAGTTTTGCTTTCAAAATTATAGCCAAAAACCACTATAGTTGCAGGGTTAAATTCTTTATTTGCATCAATCTCTTCAAGAAGTTTCTTTAAATGTTTTGTTTCAAATCCTTTAAACATCAGATATAGTTTTGTATCATAATAATATCCTATATACCCATCTAAATCAATGGTCTTTAAATCTTCAGTTAAAGGAACACCATCATATGTTTTCCAAGTAGTAAGAAGTATTTGTATATCTTCTTCTTTTAGTTTTGCTGCATCAAAAATGTTAATTGTTCTTTAAAACTTTCTGCTTTTAAATCATAATCTTCCCAAATTGGAACTGTTTCAAATATCTTAAATCCTAAATCTTGATTTTTAATAACTTTATTTCTTCTTGAAGCTTGTTTATCTCTTCCTCTTTACTTTCTATATCAAGTCTTGCTCTAATTTCCTCTATCTCTTTTTCTTTTTCAGATATTTTCTTTTCAATTATTTCTTCCTTTATTTTCTTAGCCGCTCTCACTAGTCTTTCTTTTGTTATTTCAAATATAGTTGGATTTTCTACTCCGAGTTCATTCTTCACAAAATTATATGCAGTTTTGTTTTTCTTAGGATCAATAGCCTCTGGAAGTTGAACTAGAATATATTTTCTATTCCCACCTTCTTCTGCGTTCAATTGCATTACTGCATTGCCTGTTGTCCCTGAACCCGCAAAAAGTCAAGGATAATATCATCATAGTTAGTAGAATGAAAAATAAGCTTTTTAATGAGATTAATTGGTTTTACTGTATCAAAACCATGTTTATCGCTTTCTAATATACTTGAAAGCTCTTTTTGCACTTTCCGCTGTTCCGATATTTTTATCTAAAAATCCCCAAAATGGTTCCGTAATTTCGGAGTTTTCATCTTCTGGTCGCATTTTAAGTATAATTTTACCATCACGTATAAATAAATCATTGCGCTTTTTAAACATTTCAATTGTTTCTTTTCCTAGTTTCCATTGTTTTCCTTCCGGAGGGTAAATTCCATCAATTTCATAAATCATAGTTTGTCTTCCTCTAATATCTTCTGAATTCATAACTTCAAGTTGATACTCTCTATAAATCCCTCTATCATCTACTTCAGGATATTCTTTTTTCCTTTTTGAATAAGATTAAATCTCCTAGCGTCTTTTCTTGTATATACTAGTATATATTCTACTTTCGGTTGTAATTTATTAAAGGAATCTCTTGTATTTTGTGATTTTGTTTTGGATTCCCATGCAATACTTCCTATAAAATTATCTTCTCCGAATATTTCATCCATTAACAATCTTAATTGAGCTGTTTCATTATCATCAATAGAGATAAAAATAACACCATCATCTCTTAAAAGTTGTCTAGCAATATAAATTCTTGGATACATAAATGTTAACCATGCACTGTTAGAATTGCTTTTACTATTTACAAAATCCAAAACTCTTTTTGCTTTTTCTTCATCTACTCCTGCTAGTCTTGAAAATTCTTCAACTGTAAACTTTCTATTATCTTGATATACAAATCCATCATTACCTGTATTGTAAGGAGGATCGATATAAATCATTTTAATTTTTTGTAGTAAGCATTTGAGAGATGCTTTAAAACCTCTAAATTATCTCCTCTTATAAGCAAATTTTGTGAATTTTTATTTTCTTCTTTGTTATTCCATTCTTTATCTTCCTTAAGTAAAGTTGTTGCCGAATCCGTTGCAAGTAGTCTTGCATAGCTTTTCCCAAGCCAGTCTAAGCCATAGCTTTCTTTTGAAAAATCGACTTCTTGTGGTTGTAATTCTTTTTAAACTTCTCAATATCAAAATTCCCAAATCTATCAAAACATTGTGGGAAATGTTCCTTTATAACTTCTAAATAATTGTTTTTAGCAGTGATATTTAATGTTATATGCTGTTCCATTAGTTTTTCTCCTCCTTTATTACTAATCAAAAACAAATTTATTAACAAAACATATTTACTAATAACATTTTACAAAATAACTGAAACAATTTAAAGAACATTGTTCTGATTTTTACCGCACCGATATTTTTTATAGCACTATTTTTTCCCTTCAATTTTTAAATATTAAGTAAAATTTTTCAATTCCTATTTTTTAAAACAAAAAGCCCTGATTTCTCAAGGCTTTTATCTATCGTATCAATCAATCGTTCAAATATGGTGGAGGCGAGGGAATCGAACCCCTGTCCGAAAGAGTAGCCATCCAGGCATCTCCGAGCGCAGTCAGTGTTTTGACATTCCCTCCATCTGACTCCCACTGACAGGATTCAGACTTCAGTAGCTTCATAGATGCCGACCTATGGCAAAGCTTACATAGGCCCGTTCCCCACTTGTCGACGCCCTATCCCAGGCCGTGGGCCTCCCGAGTAGGACGGCTACCTGTTATTAGGCAGCTAAAGCTAAATTATCGTTTGCGTTTATTTTTAAGTCCCAGTGTTTAACGAGGCCCGGGTACCTCGGCTCGCTTCCTGAACCACTACCTCCCCGTCGAAATCCTTGACGCCCCCAAGTTAGTAGCGGTATTTTTCTTTAAAATGTTTTTCTATTTCTCTCATTGCATCCTTTTAGCAATATCTTCTCTCTTGTCATACAGCTTTTTACCCTTACAAAGAGCAAGCTGCATCTTAACAAGTCCTCTTGTTTGATATAATGATAGTGGAATTAAAGTATAACCCTTTTGTGAAACAAGTCCTGCAAGCCTTCTTATTTCACTTTTATGCATAAGAAGCTTTCTTGGTCTTAATGGATCTTTATTAAATATATTACCCTTTTCATAGGGGCTGATATGGAGATTATAAACAAATATCTCTCCATTTCTAACCTCTGCATAACTATCCTTTAGATTAGCTTTTCCCAATTTTACTGACTTTACTTCTGTACCAACAAGTTCGATACCTGCTTCATAAGTTTCTTCAATAAAATAGTCGTGTCTTGCTTTTCTGTTTTCTGCTAAAGTCTTATTCTCACCCTTCATATTTATCACCATCATTAACGTGTGTATTTAATAATATAATATTCATCCACTAATGTCAATATATCATATATTTCAAAATTAGTAAAGTTAGGAATGAAAATTCCGTTTAGGTTTTCATCCCTAAACGGAAAAACTAAAAATGACTCAAAAATTCTTTTAATCTATCACTCTTAGGATAGTTGAATATTTCCTCTGGTGTACCTTCTTCAACAATTGCTCCCCTATCCATAAATACAATTCTATCTCCAACTTCTTTAGCAAAGTTCATCTCGTGAGTTACAATAACCATTGTCATACCCTCATAGGCTAATTCCTTCATTACAATTAAAACTTCCTTTACCATTTCAGGATCAAGGGCTGAGGTTGGTTCATCAAAGAGCATAACATCTGGTCCCATCGCAAGTGCCCTTGCTATTGCAACCCTTTGTTTTTGTCCACCTGAAAGTTTTGAAGGATAAAAATCTGCCTTATCATAAAGTCCTACTCTTCTTAAAAGCTCAAGTCCAATTCTATTTGCCTCCTCTACAGGCATTTTCTTAAGCTTTACTGGAGATATCGTAATATTCTCAAGCACAGTCATATTAGGGAATAAATTAAAACTTTGAAACACCATTCCCATCTTCTGCCTTACTTTATTAATATCAACATTCTCATTATTTATCTTTGTTCCTTCAAATATGACATCTCCCATATCTGGTACCTCTAAAAGATTTAAACATCTTAAAAGTGTACTTTTTCCAGAACCACTTGGTCCAATGATAACTACAACTTCACCCTTTTAACCTTCAAATTTACATCCTTTAAAACGTGCAAACTCTTAAATCTTTTATTTAAACTCTTAACCTCAATCACTTAACTTCAATCTCCCTTCTAATTTACCTAATAATTTTGATAGTGAAGTCGTTAGAATAAAATAAATAATTGCTGTAATAATTAGTGGTTCAAAGGGTCTAAATGTAATACCTCTTATTGTATCTGCGTTATACATAAGCTCGTGTATACCTATAATTGAAACTATTGATGATTCCTTTATTACAACAATAAACTCATTTACAAGTGCAGGAAGAATATTTTTAAAGGCCTGAGGATATATTACATATCTCATAGCCATCCTATAGGGCATACCAAGGCTTCTTGCAGCCTCCATCTGTCCCTTATCTACCGCCTGTATTCCCGACCTTATAATCTCAGCAACATAGGCAGCACTATTTAAGGATAATGTAACTATACCTGATACTATATCTCCAAATTCCCCACCTATAAATTTAGAAAAATCAAGTCCATAGTAGATAATAAATAATTGAACAAGGAGGGAGTACCCCTCATAAATTCAATATATCCTATAGATACTGCCTTTAAAACTTTGTTGTTTGAAATTCTCATCAAGGATAAAACTGTTCCGAAAATTATTCCTAAAATAACCGAAAAGAAGGCTATAAGCACTGTAAACTTTGTTCCTTGTATAAAGTAACTGTAGTATTTAGGTAAAAAATCAAAATTCACTTGTCTACCTCCTTATTAATCTACAAGCTCGTTTGCCTTTATAACAAACTCTTCCTATCTTCTTTTCATCCATAAGTTTCTTCAAAGTCTTATTTATTTCATCTAAAAGTGTCCCTGAATTTTTCTTACTGCAATAGCAGAACCTGCATCTTCATCTGGAAGTTTTATTTCTGATATTATTAAATCAGGATTTTTGTTTACATTTGCCATAGCAACTGGTTGTTCAATTATTGCTGCATCAATCTTTTTGTCCTTTAGGCTTAAAAATATATCTGATATTTTCCCTAAAGCCTTAATCTCTGAATCCTTCATATACTTTTGTGCAAGTCCCTCTTGTATTGAACCCTTTTGAACTCCAACTTTTGCACCCTTTAAGTCATCTAAAGTTTTAAACTTGTCCTTATCCTCTGCACAAATTACAACTGTTTGAACAGCATAATAGTAAACATCTGAAAAATCAACACTCTTTTTCTCTCTTCAGTTGGAGTCATACCAGATACAATAAAGTCTATCTTTCCTGCCTGAAGAGCTGCAAGAAGACCATCAAACTTCATATCCTTTATTTCAAGCTGTACTCCTAAATCTTCTGCAATCTTTTTGCTATATCAATATCAAAACCAACAATTTCATCCTTACCATTTATAACCTTATGAAACTCATAGGGTGGATAGTCTGCACTTGTTCCTAATACAATCTTTCCTGCCTTTTTAATTTTACTTAGTTCATCTTGTTTTTCCTTGTTGCCACATCCAATAACTGAAACCATTAAAAGTAAAGTTAATAAAACTGATACAATCTTTTTCATACTATTCTACCTCCATCAAAATATATTTTTTATTTCCCTTCTTTAAAATATTTTCATAGTCAATGTACTCATATATATCCTCTTCTATTTTTGTTGAAAAAGCCTAAACTCCTCCAAGCTCAAATCCTCTATAGCCCTATTGCTGTCTTCACAGTATAGAACAATTCTTCCTACAATTTCGTGGGCATCCCTAAAGGCAACTCCCTTTTAACAAGATAATCTGCTACCTCCGTTGCATTAATAAATCCTCTTTTAATGCCTTAAACATTTCCTCTCTATTAACCTTCATTGTCTCAATAACGCCCATCATAACCTGAATGCAAATGTTTACTGTATCTAATGCATCAAAGAAACACTCTTTATCCTCCTGCATATCCTTGTTATAGGCAAGAGGTAGTGCCTTTAGCACAGTAAGTATATTAATCAAACTTCCATATACTCTTCCTGTTTTCCCCCTTATAAGTTCTAAAGAATCAGGGTTTTTCTTTTGGGGCATAAGGCTGCTTCCTGTAGAATATTCATCGCTTAAGGTAACAAACCTAAATTGAGGTGTAGACCAAATAATAATCTCCTCGGATAACCTACTTAAATGCATCATAAGTATAGAAAAGCCGATAGAATTTCAATCAAGTAGTCTCTATCACTTACACTGTCTAAATAGTTGCAAGTTGGAGACCTAAATCCCAATTCCTTTGCTGTATATTGCCTATCTATATCATTTGTTGTTCCTGCAAGTGCACAACTTCCAAGGGGACTTTCATCTAAAATATAAAGGGCATTTAACAGTCTTTTTTATCTCTCTTTAGCATTTCAACATACGATAAAAGATAATATCTAAAGGTTATAACCTGTGCAGGTTGTAGGTGTGTAAAGCCTGGCATTAAGAATTCATTTTCATCTCCTTTTTTATTAAAACACCAATCAACTTATCAATTTTAAAAACAGTCTCTAAAACCTCTTCCTTTACAAACATCTTCATATCAACAGCAACTTGATCATTTCTACTTCTTGATGTATGAAGCTTTTTCCAACATCTCCAATTCTATCTATAAGCTTTGTCTCTACAAAGGAATGTATATCTTCCCAGTCGCCCTCAAGCTCTAAAATGCCCTCTTCGATTTCTTTAAGAATTTCTTGTAGCCCCTCCAAAATCTTGTCCACTTCTTCTTTATTTAAAATATTCACCCTTCCAAGCATTTTAACGTGGGCAATACTTCCCTTATATCCTGCCTGTAAAGCCTTTTATCAAAATCAAAGGAACTATTAAATCTATTCATAAGTTCATTTGTTTTCTCACTAAATCGTCCGCCCCAAAGTTTCATATACTCACTTCCTCTTTACACTTTTGCTTTAATGATTTAATTTTTACAGGAAGTCCAAAAGCTTTATAAATCCTTCTGCATCCATATGATTGTATAATTCACTAAAACCAAAGGAAGAAATGTTTTTATCGTATAGTGCATTCTCAGTAAATACACCATAGGGGATTACATTGCCTTTATAAAGCTTTAGTTTTACCTTCCCTGTTACATTCTTTTGTGTAGTTTCAATAAAGGAATCAATTGCTTCTCTTATAGTCGTAAACCAAAGCCCATTATATATAATTTCTGAATATTTATACACAACAGACTCTTTAAAATGCAATGTTTCTTTATCCAGCGTTGCATACTCAAGTTCCCTATGGGCAGCGTAGAGAATTGTACCTGCTGGTGTTTCATATACACCTCTTGATTTCATTCCAACAAGTCTGTTTTCTAACATATCTACAATTCCTATGCCGTGTTCTCCTCCTAATTTATTTAAATATTCAATAATCTCGATTGAATCCTTTATTCCATCAACACAAACAACATTTCCTTCTCTAAATTCAATTTCAACTATATCATCCTCATTTTTAGCCATCTCTAAAGGCTTTACAATATCATACATTGATGTATTGTGTGGTTTTTCTATAAACTCTAAGTCTCCACCTTCGTGACTTACGTGCCATAGATTTTTATCTACTGAATATATCTTTTCCTTTGTAACAGGAACCTCTATTCCCTTTTCTTTAGCATAATCTATTGCATCTTCCCTTGATTTTATATCCCAAATTCTCCAAGGTGCGATAACTTTTATGTCAGGGTTTAACGCATAGATTGAAACCTCAAATCTTACTTGGTCATTTCCTTTTCCTGTACAGCCGTGAGCGATATATTTTGCTCCTTCTTTTTCTGCTATCTCAACTAATTTTTTCGTAATAAGCGGTCTTGCCAGTGAAGTTCCTAATAGATATTTACCTTCATATAAAGCTCTTGCCTTTATTGCCTTTGATAAATACTCTTCCACGAATTCTCTTCTTACATCCTCTATATAAATTTTAGAAGCTCCCGATTTTATAGCCTTTTTCTTATGTAGTCCGTATCCTCACCTTGTCCTACATCAACATAAACAGCTACAATTTCTAAATCATAATTTTCCTTAAGCCAAGGAATTATAATTGATGTATCAAGCCCACCAGAATAGGCCAACACAACCTTTCCCATTACCGCACCTCCTATAATTATTCATTTTATGTTTTTAATTATACATAACCATTTATTTTTATGCAAGTATTTTTATAATATTTTTGTATAAAAATAAGAGCATCTATCCTGCGATAGATGCTCTTATTTATTCTTCATATTCATCTGCAATAACAAAATCTATTGTTCTTGTCTCTAAATCTGCCTTAACTACCTTTATTACAACCTTATCACCAAGTTTATAAATCTTCTTTGTTCTTTCTCCTATAAGTGAATGATGTTTATCATCATAGATGTAATAATCATCAGTTAAGTTACTTATATGAACTAAACCTTCAATTGTATTTTCAAGTTCAACAAACATACCAAAGGATGTTACAGATGATATTATACCTGGATATACTTCTCCTATTCTTTCCATCATATACTCGACCTTCTTAATATCATCTGTCTCTCTTTCTGCCTCCTGTGCAATTCTTTCCATATCACTTGATTGCTTTGCTGCCTCTTCAACAAGCTTCTTTAGTTTTTGTTCTCTCTTTTGGTCTATTTTTCCCTTAAGGTGTTCCTTTATTATTCTGTGAATTATAAGGTCTGGATATCTTCGTATTGGTGATGTAAAGTGGCAGTAGTATTTTGCTGCAAGACCAAAGTGCCCTGCACACTCTGGTGAATATCTTGCCTGCTTTAACGACCTAAGTAGAAGTGTACTTACTACAACCTCCTCATCTTTACCCTTTACTTGTTCTAATATGTCCTGAAGCACCTTTGGATGAACTTCTCTTGTAACCCTCAAGATATATCCTAAGTTGTGTATAAATTCACTAAAGTTTAATAGCTTTTCTTCATCTGGATCTTCGTGAATTCTGTAAACAAAGGGAACACCAACCCAATACATATGTTCTGCAATAGTTTCATTACATACAAGCATAAACTCCTCTATAATCCTATTGGCTATCTCTCTTTCATAGGGTTTTATTTCAATTGGTTTACCCTTTTCATCAAGCACAATCTTACATTCTTCAAAGTCAAAGTCAAGTGCACCACGCTGCATTCTCTTTTATAGAGAATTAAACAAAGCTCCTCCATAAGCTTAAAGTCTTCAAGTAAATAATCATATTTTTTCATAAGATCAGGGTCTTTGTCTCTTAGTATCTTAGTAACATCCGTATAGGTCATTCTCTCACTTGTTTTAATAATACTTTCAAATATTTCGTGGCTAACTACTTTCCCATTTTCGTCTATTACCATCTCACAGCTTAAGGTTAATCTATCAACCTTTGGATTTAAGCTACATAAACCATTTGAAAGCTTCTTTGGAAGCATTGGTATAACTCTATCTACTAAGTATACACTTGTTCCCCTCTTAAAGGCCTCCTTATCAAGAGGTGAACGTTCTTTTACATAGTAAGTTACATCGGCAATATGAACACCTAATTTATATTTGCCATCAGGTAGCTTTTCTACTGATACAGCATCATCTAAGTCCTTTGCATCCTCACCATCTATTGTAACAATCCTTTTATCTCTTAAATCTCTACGTTTTTTAATTTCAGCCTCAGGTATTTCCTCTGGAATTGCATTTGCATATTCCTCAACCTCCTGCGGAATTCCTCAGGAAGATTGTATTTTTTAATTACAGACAAAATGTCTACACCTGGAGTGTTTATACTTCCTAATACCTCTACAATCTTTCCTTCTGGATTTCTTCTCTTTTCAGGCCATTTTGTAACCTCTACTACAACCTTCTGTCCGTCCTTTGCTTTACCCATATTAGATTTAGAAATAAATATATCCTGGTATATCCTCTTATCATCTGGAACTACAAAACCAAAATTCTGGCTCTTTTCAAATCGTCCAACAATTCTCTTGTTGGCTCTCTCTAAAATCCTTATAATTTCTCCTTCAACCCTTTTATCCTTAATAGCAGCCCTTGTTATTCTTGCTATAACTCTATCATTATGCATTGCACCATTTATACCTTCTGCTGGTATAAATATATCTGGCTCTCCCTCTTTGTCTGGTATAACAAAACCATAGCCTTTGCTGTGGCCCTGTAGCCTTCCAACAACAAGATTCATTCTCTCTGGAACACCATATCTTTCTTTTTAGTCTTAATAATTTGTCCATCCTGTTCCATATCATCAAGTATTTTATAAAATCTTTGCCATTCTGATTTATCAATATCAAAAATCAATGCAAGTTCCTCTGCTGTCATTGGTTTATAGGCCTCTTCCCTCATAAAGGCAAGAATCTTCTCTTTAATTAAGCTCATAACATCACCTCTTACAATCCAATTTCTTGTGCTATTTTTTTCATAGATTCAAGTCCAATTTGTATAAATTCTTCAAGTGTTAATCCTATCTCCTCTATAGATTTTATTTGTTCTCTATTTGCTCCCTTTGCAAAATCCTTCTTCTTCATCTTTTTAAGTACAGAATCAACTGTTACATTTTCTAATCTTTTGTCTGGCATAACAAGAGCACAGGCAGTTATAAGACCACTTAATGGGTCTGATGCCCAAAGTGCCTTATCCATTTTACTTTTTCTCTCAAATCCGTGTATTTCATTATGAACCTTCACGGCATATACTATGTCTTCATCCACACTTAATTCCCTTAGAATTTCAGCACCAACAATACTGTGCTTTTCGGGCAATTCCATTGTTTCTTCATAATCTATATCGTGTAAAAGTCCACATAGCATCCATTTTTCTTTGTTCTCACCTAATTTTTCTGCCAGCCCTCCCATAATAGCTTCAACTGCAATCATATGGTTTAATAAATTCTTATTGTTTACTCTATTTGTGACTTCTCTTAAGGCCTCTTCCCTTCTCATATAATCCTCTCCTTCTTATTTTTTTCATTTGATAAAGTTTGTATGTATAATTAATCTAAATTATCCTTAATCTTTTTACTGAATTCTTTAATACCTTTCCTATATAGCTTACGTGAAATCCAAAGTGGTCAGCTATCTCCTGCATAGTCATACCCTCTATGTAATATTTTGTAAATATATTTTTTGTCTTTCAGTAAGATGCCTCATTGCAGTATATATCCTTGTTAAATCCTGTTCCTTTGAAATTTCTTCTAATATATTTTCTTCAAAGCTCTCATCCTTTATGGAATCAATAAGTTGAAGGTTTCCTTCGTCATAGCTCTGCTCATTTAATGAAAGATATCCAAAATGTTTTTTGCCTCTCTATAAAAACTTCTTATCTCATTTTTTATGTATGTAAAGGCAACCGTTGAAAATTCAATTCCCTTTGTTAAATCATAGCTATTAAAGGCCTTATAAAGTCCTATTGATGCAACCTGAAATAAGTCATTATACTCTGCAGTCCCCTTCCATCTATTACAAACCTTATAAAGCATATTTTTATACTTGTCAAAAACCTGTTCAAAGGTCATTACAACGTATTCTCCCTCTATCTTAAGCAGCTTTTCCTTCCTCAAAGCACCAACTCCTTAAGTATTTCATCTTTTACTATTTTTTCACATATTATAATTATTATACATCAACAACCCCACTGATGCCACTATAACATTACAGGTAACATAATAGAAGGCACGAATAATATAAAATATTATTCGTGCCTTGTTTATTTCCCAGGAAATATATATTACTTCAACATTTTTATTAACATTCCACCATATTTCACAAATAGTGGTGCAAAAACAAGTGAAACAATTGTCATAAGCTTTATTAATATGTTCATTGATGGACCTGCTGTATCCTTAAATGGATCACCAACAGTATCACCAACTACTGCTGCCTTATGAGCAAAGCTTCCCTTTCCACCGTGTTCTCCTGTTTCAATAAACTTCTTAGCATTGTCCCAAGCACCACCTGCATTTGCCATTAGGATTGCAACAAGTACTCCCGATACAACAGCACCAGCTATAAGTCCTCCTAAAGCCTCTGCACCAAGTAAAATACCAACTATTATTGGCACAACTACTGCAAGCACACCAGGAAGAACCATTTCCTTAAGAGCTGCTTGAGTTGATATATCTACACAAGTTCTGTAATCTGGAGTAGCTTTTCCCTCCATTAAACCTGGTATTTCTCTAAATTGTCTTCTAACTTCCTCAATCATATGGTTTGCAGCTTTACCTACTGCCTCCATTGAAAGTGCACCAAAGAAGTAAGGTAGAACTCCACCTAATAATACTCCAACTAATGTTATCGGGTTTAATAAATCTATCTTTTCAATACCTACAGCCTGTGAATAAGATGCAAATAGAGCAAGAGCTGTAAGTGCAGCTGAGCCTATTGCAAATCCCTTTCCTATTGCTGCGGTAGTATTTCCTACTGAATCAAGTTTGTCTGTAATCTTTCTAACTTCCTTTGGAAGTCCAGACATTTCTGCTATTCCACCTGCATTGTCTGCAATTGGCCCATAGGCATCTACTGCAACTGTCATACCAGTTGTTGAAAGCATACCAAGGGCTGCAAGTGCTATACCATAAAGTCCCATTGATACATTGCTGTATCCTCCCATTATAAAGAAGGAAAGCAGTACTGCAACTGCAATAAATACAATTGGTAGAACAGTTGAATACATTCCGACTGAAAGACCTGATATTATGTTAGTTGCAGGTCCTGTTTCTGATTGCTTTGCAATTTTCTTTACGTGTGTAAAATCTGCTGATGTATACATCTCTGTTAATTGTCCTATAATTACACCTACTATTAAACCTGCTGTAATTGCTAAGAAGGCCTTATAGTTTCCAAAAACAGTTTTGCTTAAAATAAAGGATGCAATTATAATCAATATACTACTTACATAAGTACCGTTCTTGAGTGCCTTTTGAGGATTTGAATTTTCATCACCCTTTACAAATAAAGAACCAATGATAGATGAAATAATTCCTATTGCAGCAAGAACCATTGGGAAGATTATTCCTTCACCATTTTTAAATAAAACTGCACCTAATGTAAGTGATGAAATAATTGCACCTACATAGGATTCAAAAAGGTCTGCACCCATTCCAGCAACGTCACCAACATTATCTCCAACGTTGTCTGCAATGACTGCTGGGTTTCTTGGGTCATCCTCTGGAATGCCAGCCTCTACTTTACCTACTAAATCTGCCCCAACATCTGCTGCCTTAGTATAGATTCCTCCACCAACACGAGCAAATAAAGCTATTGAGCTTGCTCCAAGTCCAAAGCCAGTCACTATATTAGAATCTTTGAATATTAAATATAATACCCCAAGACCTAAAAGTCCTAAACCTACAACTGACATACCCATAACAGCACCACCTGAGAAGGCTATCTCAAGTGCCTTGTTTTGCCCCTTTGTTGCAGCCTGTGCGGTTCTTACATTAGCCTTAGTTGCAACCTGCATACCAAAGAAACCTGCTAAAATTGAAAATAACGCCCCAATTAAAAAGCATATTGCTGTTTTCCAATTAATGAATACAACAAGTACTATAAATACAATTAAGATAAATATTGATAAAGTCTTATATTCTCTTGTTAAAAATGCCATAGCCCCTTCGTGTATGTAGCTTGCAATTTCCTTCATTCTGTCATTTCCCGCATCCTGTTTGCCTATTTTATTTGAAAGGAAAAAAGCAAATAATAAAGCAATAACACCTGCAATAGGTGCCAGCACAATTAATTGATTATTCATTTCTTTTATCCCCCTTTTTATTAGTGGTTAGTTAAATATACTAACACCATTGATGTTATAACAAACAACACCATTGAAATAATTGTTAGTCTTTGGAGTTTTGCCTCCATTGTTCTTGATTTGTTTTTACCAAAGAAGGTTTCTGCACCACCTGAAATTGTTGTTGATAGACCATAAACCTTTGATGGTTGTAAAAATATTGAACCTATTACAAGTAAACTAAATATAACGTGTAGAATTGAAACAAATGTCTTCATCTTTACACCTCCCACCTCTTAAGTCTAAACTTATTTTAACACAGGTTAAATAAATTAACAAGATTTTTCAGAATATTTTGTTATTAATGCCTACTTTATCAATTAATGTGCTACACAAATTATTACAGGTGCTATTTATAATTATACTATAAAAAGGAGCAAAGCTCCCTTAAAAATAATGGTTCTATAATAAATGTTGGGGCGTAGACCCAGCATATTTTTACAAAAAATATGTGCACCTGATTAGACACCTGGTAAAATTAAAATAACCAAACAAAAACCTTACCTGAAAGGAGGCATCCATCAAGTGCACACTAATAATTCTATCAAAAATTTATTAGGTTTTAAAGATGTTATTATAAAAAGATTATTCATAATGACACGTACATTGAGATATACTTAGAAACTAAGAAAAAAATTTGTACTTGCCCTAATTGTAATTCCAAAGTTACAAGAGTTCACGATTATAGAATTCAGCGTATTAAAGACATACCCTTATTCTTTAAACATACTTTTATCATTCTTAAAAAACGTAGATATCGTTGTAATGCCTGCGGCAAAAATTTTATGAACATATAGAATTTTTACCTCGTTATCATAGAATAACTAATAGATTAGCTATGTTTGTAATTTATGAATTATCTAATGAATATAGTATGACATCAGTTGCTAGAAAAACTAATCTATCTATCGATACTATAAAACGTATTTTTGATAATGTATCTTACTCTTCTCCTACTAATTTACCTAAAATAATATCTATAGATGAATTTAAAGGTAACTCTGGTGGTTCTAAATATCATTGTGCAATAGTCGATCCTGTTAATCATAAAATACTAGACATTATTAAAGATAGAAAAGAGCATATTCTTATAGATTATTTTAGAAAAATTAAAAATCGCGATAGCGTTACACACTTTATTTGTGATATGTGGCAACCCTATATTGATTTAGCTAAAACTTATTTCAAAAATGCTGTAATTGTTATAGATAAATTTCACTATATTAGACAAGTCATATGGGCAGTAGAAGCGGTAAGAAAACGTATCCAAAGAGAACTATCAATTAAATTAAGAAAATACTTTAAAAGAAGTAAAAAGCTTATTTTAAAAAGATATGGCTTACTTGATACAGATTCAAAGTTAGCTTTACAAGTTATGTTTTCTTATAATAGTGAATTAGCAATTGCCCACACTTTAAAGGAAAAGTTATTGAGTATTATTGATGCTTCACCTTCTTCTAACGAAGCTCGTGTCCTCTTAAAAGATTGGATTAAACTTGCACAAAATAGTGGTATCAATGAATTGAAAAGATGTGCAAATACCTATATCAGATATTTTAATGAGATTTGTAATTCTTTTGATATTCCTTATACAAATGCTTGTATAGAAGGATTTAATAATAAAATCAAAGTTATTAAAAGAATAGCCTTCGGCTATAGAAATTTTGATAGATTCAGGAATAGAATTCTTCATTGTTGTAATAAATAATCTGTTAAATATTGTATTTTAGGAAATCCAACTATCGTTGGTCTTTTTGTCGTGCAATTTTTTAAGGGTAAACTCCCCTCATCCTATCTATCTTGCTAAAATCATTATCAAATAAGAAAGGACAGGCATTCTAATCTAATGCCCGCCCCAACTATTGACAAAGAGCCAAAATAATTTATTTATTACTTTTTAACATTGTAGAAGGCGTCTCTTCCAAGGTACTTAGCAACTTCTGCAAGTTCATCTTCAATTCTTAGTAATTGGTTGTATTTTGCAACTCTGTCTGTTCTACAAGGAGCACCAGTCTTTATTTGACCTGCATTAGTTGCAACAACAAGGTCAGCTATTGTTGTATCTTCTGATTCACCTGATCTATGTGATACTACTGCAGTGTAACCTGCTCTTTCAGCCATTTCAATAGCTTCTAATGTTTCTGTTAGAGTACCTATTTGGTTAAGCTTTATAAGGATTGAGTTAGCAACTCCCATTTCAATTCCTCTTGATAGTCTCTTAGTGTTTGTAACAAATAGGTCGTCTCCAACTAATTGAATCTTTGAACCAAGCTTTTCAGTAAGTAGCTTCCATCCTTCCCAGTCTTCTTCTGCAAGACCGTCTTCTAATGAAACTATTGGATACTTTTCAACAAGGTCAGCCCAGAAATCAACCATTTCAGCAGCTGTAAGTACTCTTCCTTCTCCTTCTAAGTGATACTTTCCATCTTCCTTGTATAGTTCTGTTGCAGCAGCGTCAATTGCTATAGCTACTTGTTCACCTGGCTTGTATCCAGCCTTTTCTACTGCTTCAAGTATAACTTGGATAGCTTCTTCGTTTGACTTAAGGTTTGGAGCAAATCCACCTTCATCACCAATTGCAGTATTGTATCCCTTTTCGCTTAATGTCTTCTTTAGTGAGTGGTAAACTTCTGCACACATTCTTAATGCTTCGCTGAAGTTTGGAGCACCAACTGGCATAACCATAAATTCTTGTATATCAACATTGTTGTCAGCGTGCTTTCCACCATTTAGAATGTTCATCATTGGAACTGGAAGAACCTTTGCATTTACTCCTCCTATGTATTGATATAGTGGTAATCCTAAGCTTTCAGCAGCAGCTCTTGCAACAGCAAGTGAAACTCCAAGTATTGCATTAGCTCCAAGCTTACCCTTATTTTCTGTACCATCAAGCTCAATTAGAGTTTTATCTATTAAAGTTTGATCATATACATTCATACCAATTAATTCTGGTGCTATTATGTTATTTACATTTTCAACAGCCTTTAGAACACCTTTTCCAAGGTATCTTGATTTGTCTCCATCTCTTAATTCAACTGCTTCAAATGCTCCTGTAGATGCACCTGATGGAACTATTGCTCTACCAACTGTTCCATCTTCTAATATAACCTCTACTTCTACAGTTGGGTTTGCTCTTGAGTCAAGAACTTCTCTTGCATAAACATCGATTATTTCTAAATATCTTTTCATTTTTATGTCTCCTTTCCTTTATTTATTTTTTATTAATGATTTTCCTGTCATTTCAACAGGAATATCTAAATCCATAATTTCAAGCATTGTTGGTGCAATATCACATAATCTTCCACCATCTCTTAACTCTACCTTTTTATCACCAACAACTATAAACGGAACTAAGTTAGTTGTATGTGCTGTATATGGTTCGCCTGTTTCATAATCAACCATCATTTCAGCATTTCCGTGGTCTGCTGTAATTAATACAGTACCACCCTTTTCTCTTACCTTTGAAACAACTTTACCTATACATTCATCAACTGCTTCAACTGCCTTCTTAGCAGCATCAAATACTCCTGTATGTCCAACCATATCTGGATTTGCAAAATTTAATATTACAACATCATATATGTCCTTATCTAATTCTTCACATACGTTATCTGCTACAAGATATGCACTCATTTCTGGTTGAAGATCATACGTTGCAACCTTTGGAGATTGAATAAGAACTCTCTCTTCATCCTTATTTGGAGCTTCTACACCACCATTGAAGAAGAAGGTAACGTGTGCATACTTTTCTGTTTCAGCAATTCTAAGTTGCTTTAACCCTTTACTTGCAACATATTCTCCAAAAGTATTCTTATATACTTCTGGTCTATATGCTATATCAACATTTTCAATTGTCTTATCATATTGAGTCATACATACAAAATGAACCTTAAAGTAATTTCTTTCAAATCCTGCAAACTCAACATCAACAAGTGCTCTTGTTATTTGTCTTGCTCTGTCTGGTCTAAAGTTAAAGAATATTACAGAGTCATTTTCCTTTATTCTTGCAACAGGTCTTTCGTTTTCAATTATAACTGTTGGAAGTACAAACTCATCTGTTCTGTTTTCTGCATAGGATTTTTCAACAGCTTCTCTTGCACTATTTGCAATTTCACCTTGTGCATTTACCATAGCATCATAGGCAAGCTTTGTTCTCTCCCATCTCTTATCTCTATCCATTGAGTAATATCTTCCAGAAATAGTAGCTATTTTACCTACTCCTGTTTCCTTCATATACTTTTCAAGTCTATCAATGTATTCAAGAGCTGATGATGGTGGAACGTCTCTTCCATCAAGAAAGGCGTGAACAAACACCCTATTTAAATCCATATCCTTGCATAACTTAATTAATGCTTCTAAGTGATCTATATGGCTGTGAACTCCTCCATCTGAAAGAAGCCCCATAAGGTGAATATCACTGTTGTTATTTTTAGCATTTTCTATTGCTTTTATTAGTGCATCGTTTTTAAAAATCCACCTTCTTCTATCTCTTTATTAATTCTTGTATATTCTTGATAAATTATTCTACCTGCACCAATGTTCAAATGTCCAACTTCTGAGTTACCCATTTGTCCTCTTGGAAGTCCAACATCTAATCCACTGGCACTAAGCATTGTGTGGGGGTATTCATTCCATAACTTATCAAAATTAGGCTTATTAGCATTAGCAATTGCATTACCTTCTGCCTTTTCATTGATACCCCATCCATCAAGTATCATTAGCATTACAGGTTTTTTCTGCATATTTTACCTCCTTAATAATTAACGATTGCTGCAAAATCTTCTACCTTTAAACTTGCTCCTCCAACCAGTGCTCCGTCGATGTCGCTTTGTTCCATTTGTTCTTTAATTGTGCTTGGCTTAACGCTTCCACCATATTGAATTCTTATTTCTTCTGCTGCCTTTTCGCCAAACATTTCTCTTATTTTGCCTCTTATATACTTAATAACTTCATTTGCATCTTCTGCTGTTGCTGTTTTACCAGTACCAATTGCCCAAACTGGTTCATAAGCAATAACCATTTTTGCAACGTTGTCAGCATCAACATCCTTTAAGTCTTCGATAAGTTGCTTGTCTATTACTTCAAATGTCTTACCAGCTTCTCTCTCTTCTAAAAGCTCACCTACACATAAAATTGGAGTTAAGCCGTGAATAAAAGCTGATTTAACCTTTTTATTTATAAGCTCATCATCTTCCTTAAAATACATTCTTCTTTCGCTATGTCCTAAGATTACATACTTTACTCCAAGTTCCTTTAGCATAACAGGTGAAATTTCGCCAGTGAAGGCACCGTTTTCTTCATAGTGCATATTTTGTGCCCCTACTTCAATATTTGTATCTTCAACTAAAGTTAATACTTGAGTAAGTGATGTAAAAGGTGGACATACTACTACTTCACAGTTAGCATCCTTTACCTTATCTCTTAACTCAATAATAAATTGTGCTGCTTCCTTTGCAGTTTTGTTCATTTTCCAGTTTCCTGCTATAATTGGTTTTCTCATTATAGTTCCTCCTTTTAGGAATTTAGGATAGGGGATAGACCCCTATCTTTTTATTATTTATCGTTTAATGCTGCAATACCTGGAAGAACTTTTCCTTCTAAGAATTCAAGTGAAGCTCCTCCACCAGTTGATATATGTGTCATCTTTTCAGCATATCCAAGTTGTTCAACAGCTGCGGCTGAATCTCCACCACCAATTATTGTAGTTCCATTTACCTTAGATAATGCTTCTGCAACAGCCTTTGTACCTACTGCAAACTTTGGCATTTCAAATACACCCATAGGTCCATTCCAAATTACAGTCTTTGCATCTAAAACTGCCTCTTCGAAAAGTTTAACAGTTTTTGGTCCAATGTCAAGACCCATATAATCTGCTGGAATTTCAACATCAACAGTCATTGCTTCTGCATCGTTGCTAAATTCTTTTGCCACAACGTGGTCAACAGGAAGGTAAACCTTAACTCCCTTTTCTTCTGCCTTCTTTAGCATTTCCTTTGCATAATCTATCTTATCTTCTTCAAGAAGTGATTTTCCTATTTCAAATCCTTGTGCCTTTAGGAATGTATAAGCCATTCCCCACCTATTATTAATCTATCAACCTTTTCAATTAGGTTGTTTATAACGTTAATTTTGTCTGATACTTTAGCACCACCAAGTATAGCTACGAATGGTCTTTCTGGATTTTCAAGAGCTTTACCCATTATTTCAATTTCCTTTTCAATTAGGAAACCTGCAACGGCTGGTAAAAATTCTGCTACACCTGCAGTAGATGAGTGAGCTCTGTGGGCTGTACCAAAAGCGTCATTTACAAATATGTCTGCAAGTGATGCAAGCTTCTTAGCAAAATCCATATCATTCTTTGTTTCTGTCTTTATAAATCTAACGTTTTCAAGAAGAACAACGTCGCCTTCCTTCATTTCATTTACAAGTCTTACAGCGTTTTCTCCAACAACTTCCTTATCTTCAGCAAGCTTAACTTCAAGTCCTAATAGTTCTGATAGTCTCTTAGCTACTGGCTTTACGCTGTATTTTTCTTCATATCCTTCCTTTGGTCTTCCAAGGTGTGACATTAATATTACCTTTGCACCGTTTTCAAGAAGATATTTTATAGTTGGAAGTGCTGCAACTATTCTTCTATCATCAGTTATGTTTCCTTCTTTATCTTGTGGAACATTAAAGTCACATCTTACAAGTACCTTTTACCCCTTACATCTATATCTCTAACTGTTTTCTTATTCATACCCAAAACCTCTCTTTCAATAATTTAGGAAAATAAGTCCGGCCTTATAGCCGAAACTACAAAACCGGACTTAAGAATTACATTCTTTCAGCTATGTAGTTTACAAGGTCGATTATTCTGTTTGAATAACCCCATTCATTGTCATACCAAGAAACAACCTTAACCATATTACCTTCAATAACCATAGTTGAAAGTGCATCTACTATTGATGATCTTTCGTCTCCTCTGTAGTCTATTGAAACAAGTGGTTCTTCTGAGTATCCAAGGATTCCCTTCATTTCACCTTCTGCAGCTTCCTTAAGTGCAGCATTTACTTCTTCTACAGTTGTTGGTCTTGTAACTTCTACAACAAGGTCAGTTACTGATACAGTTGGAGTTGGAACTCTTAGAGCAAATCCATTTAGCTTACCCTTTAGGTTTGGAAGTACCTTACCTACTGCCTTTGCAGCACCAGTTGTTGTTGGGATTATTGATTCAGCAGCTGCTCTTGCTCTTCTTAAATCCTTGTGTGGAAGGTCAAGAATTCTTTGGTCATTTGTATATGAGTGAACTGTAGTCATAAGACCCTTAACTATACCAAACTTTTCATCAAGAACCTTAGCAAATGGTGCTAAGCAGTTTGTTGTACAAGAAGCATTTGATATAATGTGGTGATTATTTGGATCGTAATCCTTTTCATTAACACCCATAACTATTGTTATATCTTCATCTGTAGCTGGAGCTGAAATTAGAACCTTCTTTGCACCTGCTTCTATGTGAGCTCTTGCCTTTTCAGCCTTTGTAAATAGACCTGTTGATTCTATTACTATATCTACTCCAAGGTCCTTCCAAGGAAGATTCTTTGGATCCTTTTCAGCATATACTCTTATTTCTTTTCCATTAACTATTAGGCTATTTTCTGTAGCTTCTACTGTTCCGTCAAACTTACCAAAGCAAGAGTCATACTTTAAAAGATGTGCAAGTGTCTTTGCATCTGTTAAATCGTTAATTGCAACGATTTCTACATCCTTGTTTAATCTTGTTTGAGCAATTTTGAATGCGTTTCTTCCAATTCTACCAAACCCGTTGATAGCAACTTTAATTGTCATAATTAATCCCTCCTAATTTTATGACTTTTATATAAAGATAGCAAAGCTATCTTCTATTCATATTTTGTAGATTTAAAATCTCCTTTGCCGCTGCCTCATCAGTTACTATTACCATATTGGGATTATTTATTTTTGTTGCAATTATTGCTTCTGCTTTACCCTTTCCTCCTGCTACTGCTACTATATGTTTTATATTCGGTACATCTTTAAAATCAAGTCCTATTGTTGGTGTTTTATATACTATATCTCCACATTTATTAAAATAATAACCAAAGGCCTCAGCAACTGCTCCTTTAGATAAAAGCTCCTTTATTTCAGATTCTTCAAGACCTCTTCTTTTGACATTTCATCAGCTCTGCCTATACCAAAAATCAATATATCAGCTTTACTTATATTCTGTACAACATCCTTTATACCTGGTTCATTCAACATAGTTCCCAGTGCCTCTTTGCTTAGATTGTCAGGTACGTGTAGCAGTTTATAATTAGCACCTATTTTATACGCAAGCTTTGCAGCAAGTGTACTTGCTTGTGTCTCAACGTTTCTTCCTATTCCTCCTCTTGCTGGAACAACAAGAACATTCTCCTTAGTAACCTTTGGAAAATTATCTATAACCTGAGAAACAGATGAACCACCTGTTAAAGCTATTATGCTGTCATTTGAAATTAGTGACTTAATATAAGCTGCTGCAAGTCTTCCCATTTCTTTAAGCACTGTTATATCTTCGTCTATGTCACCAGGCACAACTATAACTTTATGTACTCCTAAAATCTTCTTTAGCTTATTTTCAACATCTGCAAGGCCGCTTATTTCGTGAATCATCTCTTCAAGGCTTTCTAATATATATTCCCCATCTTTTGTTACTGTCATACCTGTTGAATATATTTCTATAAGACCTTGCTCTTTAAGGAAATTAACCTCAGTTCTAACTACTCTTTCACCTAAATCAAGTTCTTGGGACAATGCTCTTCTACCAACAGGTTGGTTGTAATATATGCATTTTAATATCTTATATCTTTTTAAAAGCAGTTCTACAATTTCTGGAACTATCCTTTGTTGTAACGATAACACATTTTTCAAGTATGTCACTCCCCTAAACCTGTTGTAGGGACTATTTTTGTCCCTATGTATTATTTTTGTCCCACTCCAATTTCTACTATATCATTAAAATTATTATTTTTCAATATATTTTCTAAAAATTCTTATTTACCATACACATTTATTATTTGTTTTGAGTAATTTGTGTATTCATAATTTAATTACATAAAATAAGAACCCCTAAAGCCTTTTTAAACCTTAATAATTTTAGGCTCTAAGGGTTTAATACTTATCTTATCTTTCTTTTAGATGAAGATTCAATTCCAAGCTCTTCTCTGTATTTTGTAACTGTTCTTCTTGAAATTTTGACACCACTTACATTTAGCATATCTGCTATCTGCTGGTCTGAATAATGCTTCTTCTTGTTTTCGCTGTTTATAATCTCTTGTATTTTATTTTTTAATACATCTATAGATACATTATCACCAAAGGAGGTGCTTAAACCACGAACTAAAAAGTATTTAAGTTCAAATACACCCTTTGGGGTCTGTGCATATTTTCCGTTTATTGCTCTACTTACAGTTGATTCGTGCAGTCCTGTTTCTTCTGAAATCGTTTTTAAATTAAGGGGCTTTAAAGGGTGATCATATTTAAAAATTCAATTTGATGTTTTACAATTGTTTCTGCCACCTTTTTATAGTTTCTCGTCTCTGTTCTATACTTTTTATAAGCCAATATGCAGCTTCTATCTTTGCTTTTATATACTTATATTCTTCAGAATTTTTATTTCGCAAAATATTTTTATAATGTTTATTAATCTTAAGTATAGGTAAATTATCTTCATTTACCCTTACAAAATACTCTCCATCAACTACTTCTATATATACATCAGGCACAACATATCTTACTGTGTCATCTCCAAGCCTGCAGCCTGGCTTAGGATCTAAAGACTTTATGACTTCTATATATCTTAATAGCTTATCCTCTGAAACGCTATATTTTTGAGATATAAAGGTATAGGCCTTATTTGCAATATTCTCAAGTTCATTATCAATTAGTTTTTCATAAAGTGAGTCATATATACCCTTATTTTTTAGTTGAATTTTTAAACATTCCTTTAAATTTCTTGCACATACTCCGCTTGGTTCAAAATCCTGTATTATAGAAATGATATTTTTCACAATGTCAAGGGATACTTTAAACTTATTTGCAATTGAAAGCTCGTGCATATTTAAGTATCCATTTTGGTCAAGATTATCTATTATATACTCTGCTATTTTTCTATCTCTTTTTGTAAGTGGTATATATCCAAGCTGTTCCTTAAGACAATCATAAAGACTCCTTTTGTTGCTTAAAAAGTAGAAGGGAGTTATCTTTTCATCCTCTTCATCCTCTGAATAATCAATAAAATAGTCATCATTAAAATCTGAATAAATTTGAATTACCTTATCTAATCTATCCTCATAACCTGAATCAAGCTCTAAAACTGGATTTTCAAGTAACTCATCTTCAATATACTCTTTTAGTTCATTGTTAGGAAGTTGTAAAACCTTTACGGCAAGCTGCATCTCCTGTGTCATTACAAGTTTTTGTTCCAGTTTTAAATCTAAAGTAAAATTCAAGCTCATAGTATCCCCCACAAAATGTATTTTGTATTACATATTATATTGGTTCTATAATAAATGTTGGGGCGTAGACCCAGCATATTTTTTACAAAAAATATGTGCACCTGATTAGACACCTGGTAAAATTAAACTTGAATTCGGCAAGTAAATTTTAAAAAGTTTCTACTTGCCATTTTTGTTTTCTTTATGAATAAATTTACATTTATTATGATATTTTATACCGTTAGGTCTTTTTTGAGTATACTTAATAAACCCAAATAACATTTGGATTTTTAAGGGAATTTATTGTTTTTATTTTACTATTAAGTATAAACTGTTATCATTTTTCTACTAAAAATATGTATTTGTTTTTGAATATGAGTAATGATTTTTTCTAATAAGCAATTATTTGAAAAACTTAAATATCTATAATATTTGCTGCCGCAAACATTACCACAAACTCTATAAAATATTCTTCTTAATGTACTAATTTCATGATGTTGTACTTCCTTAGGCATGATTGCTTGTTTAAACCAGTTATGAATGTTATATGCTATCATTTTTATTAAAAGGTACAATTCATTGCATTTATGATTTACTAAACTATTTTCGCTAAAGGCATAGCCTTCTTTTATTTCATCTATATTATTTTCAACATCACATCGTTGATTATAATCTTGAAATATTTCTTCAGGTGTTAAATAATTTATATTTGTTACTATTGCTTGATATTTATATTTACATTCTTCGAACATTAACTGATTCATATTTTTTGGAATAATTTTTTCTCTTATAATCACAAATCTTCTTGCTCTTTGCCATTTAGGCAATGGAACTGTAATTTCTGTAACAGATAAAGTAGAACTTATATCGTGCCATATATAATCCTTTGGATTATTATTTATAAAATCTATTATCATTTTAACAGTAGAATACATTTTACATTTAACAACATATTCTATTCCATTATCTTCAAAATATAAAAAGTTTTCTTCATCAAAAACCTCTATCAAGTCTAACTCTTTTAAGAATATATCTTGAAGGAAGCTGGTTTACACAACTCTTAAAGAAATCTAAAAATTTATAATTACTATGGTGTCTACCATTTTCAAGAGTAATGTTAAGTAATTCATCAGTTCCTGAAATAAACCCAACTTTTTCTTTAAATGATGGTCTTCCATTGTACCTTGGATTATATCCTATTCCTGATTTTTCTTGATTACCAAAGATAGTTATAACAGTATCATCAATATTAATACAAACCTCGCGTACATCTTCAGTTGAAGACTTTAAGTCAAGTATTTTTTTATTTATAGTTCTTAATTCTTCTAAAGTTTCTGTTGGTAAAGCTTTTAAGAGATCTCTACATACTTTTTCACTGGGTAATTTATCTACACCTTTAAACTTTTTATATCCTTCATCATTTCTTAATGTTTCAATGTGCATAAATCTTGAGAAACCAAGAATATTTGCATCAATCATGTATTCTATAATTTCTGCAGTATTAAAAGTAGAATTAGCGGCCTTCTTATAGGTTACGCCTTTTTCTAAAATAGTTGGTAATCCTATTATTTGTTTAAAGGATTCCACATAAGAAAAAGTTGCTACAGAAGTAACTTTGGTATCATTAAATTTTGCTTTCATGTTCAAAAATCTAATTTTCTTCTTTAAATTTTTTGATTTTGTTGTAAACTATCCATAGAAATCACCCTTTTGTGTTTTAGTTTTGCAATTATATTTTAACACTTAAAAGGGATGATTTCTTTTAATTTTTGAACAAAAATCCTTTAATTCCAATGTCTTTCGGCATTACTTGCCGAATACAAGTTAAAATAACCAAACAAAAACCTTACCTGAAAGGAGGCATCCATCAAGTGCACACTAATAATTCTATCAAAAATTTATTAGGTTTTAAAGATGTTATTATAAAAAGATTATTCATAATGACACGTACATTGAGATATACTTAGAAACTAAGAAAAAATTTGTACTTGCCCTAATTGTAATTCCAAAGTTACAAGAGTTCACGATTATAGAATTCAGCGTATTAAAGACATACCCTTATTCTTTAAACATACTTTTATCATTCTTAAAAAACGTAGATATCGTTGTAATGCCTGCGGCAAAAATTTTATGAACATATAGAATTTTTACCTCGTTATCATAGAATAACTAATAGATTAGCTATGTTTGTAATTTATGAATTATCTAATGAATATAGTATGACATCAGTTGCTAGAAAAACTAATCTATCTATCGATACTATAAAACGTATTTTTGATAATGTATCTTACTCTTCTCCTACTAATTTACCTAAAATAATATCTATAGATGAATTTAAAGGTAACTCTGGTGGTTCTAAATATCATTGTGCAATAGTCGATCCTGTTAATCATAAAATACTAGACATTATTAAAGATAGAAAAGAGCATATTCTTATAGATTATTTTAGAAAAATTAAAAATCGCGATAGCGTTACACACTTTATTTGTGATATGTGGCAACCCTATATTGATTTAGCTAAAACTTATTTCAAAAATGCTGTAATTGTTATAGATAAATTTCACTATATTAGACAAGTCATATGGGCAGTAGAAGCGGTAAGAAAACGTATCCAAAGAGAACTATCAATTAAATTAAGAAAATACTTTAAAAGAAGTAAAAAGCTTATTTTAAAAAGATATGGCTTACTTGATACAGATTCAAAGTTAGCTTTACAAGTTATGTTTTCTTATAATAGTGAATTAGCAATTGCCCACACTTTAAAGGAAAAGTTATTGAGTATTATTGATGCTTCACCTTCTTCTAACGAAGCTCGTGTCCTCTTAAAAGATTGGATTAAACTTGCACAAAATAGTGGTATCAATGAATTGAAAAGATGTGCAAATACCTATATCAGATATTTTAATGAGATTTGTAATTCTTTTGATATTCCTTATACAAATGCTTGTATAGAAGGATTTAATAATAAAATCAAAGTTATTAAAAGAATAGCCTTCGGCTATAGAAATTTTGATAGATTCAGGAATAGAATTCTTCATTGTTGTAATAAATAATCTGTTAAATATTGTATTTTAGGAAATCCAACTATCGTTGGTCTTTTTGTCGTGCAATTTTTTAAGGGTAAACTCCCCTCATCCTATCTATCTTGCTAAAATCATTATCAAATAAGAAAGGACAGGCATTCTAATCTAATGCCCGCCCCAACTATTGACAAAGAGCCAAAATAATTTATTTATTACTTTTTAACATTGTAGAAGGCGTCTCTTCCAAGGTACTTAGCAACTTCTGCAAGTTCATCTTCAATTCTTAGTAATTGGTTGTATTTTGCAACTCTGTCTGTTCTACAAGGAGCACCAGTCTTTATTTGACCTGCATTAGTTGCAACAACAAGGTCAGCTATTGTTGTATCTTCTGATTCACCTGATCTATGTGATACTACTGCAGTGTAACCTGCTCTTTCAGCCATTTCAATAGCTTCTAATGTTTCTGTTAGAGTACCTATTTGGTTAAGCTTTATAAGGATTGAGTTAGCAACTCCCATTTCAATTCCTCTTGATAGTCTCTTAGTGTTTGTAACAAATAGGTCGTCTCCAACTAATTGAATCTTTGAACCAAGCTTTTCAGTAAGTAGCTTCCATCCTTCCCAGTCTTCTTCTGCAAGACCGTCTTCTAATGAAACTATTGGATACTTTTCAACAAGGTCAGCCCAGAAATCAACCATTTCAGCAGCTGTAAGTACTCTTCCTTCTCCTTCTAAGTGATACTTTCCATCTTCCTTGTATAGTTCTGTTGCAGCAGCGTCAATTGCTATAGCTACTTGTTCACCTGGCTTGTATCCAGCCTTTTCTACTGCTTCAAGTATAACTTGGATAGCTTCTTCGTTTGACTTAAGGTTTGGAGCAAATCCACCTTCATCACCAATTGCAGTATTGTATCCCTTTTCGCTTAATGTCTTCTTTAGTGAGTGGTAAACTTCTGCACACATTCTTAATGCTTCGCTGAAGTTTGGAGCACCAACTGGCATAACCATAAATTCTTGTATATCAACATTGTTGTCAGCGTGCTTTCCACCATTTAGAATGTTCATCATTGGAACTGGAAGAACCTTTGCATTTACTCCTCCTATGTATTGATATAGTGGTAATCCTAAGCTTTCAGCAGCAGCTCTTGCAACAGCAAGTGAAACTCCAAGTATTGCATTAGCTCCAAGCTTACCCTTATTTTCTGTACCATCAAGCTCAATTAGAGTTTTATCTATTAAAGTTTGATCATATACATTCATACCAATTAATTCTGGTGCTATTATGTTATTTACATTTTCAACAGCCTTTAGAACACCTTTTCCAAGGTATCTTGATTTGTCTCCATCTCTTAATTCAACTGCTTCAAATGCTCCTGTAGATGCACCTGATGGAACTATTGCTCTACCAACTGTCCCATCTTCTAATATAACCTCTACTTCTACAGTTGGGTTTGCTCTTGAGTCAAGAACTTCTCTTGCATAAACATCGATTATTTCTAAATATCTTTTCATTTTTATGTCTCCTTTCCTTTATTTATTTTTTATTAATGATTTTCCTGTCATTTCAACAGGAATATCTAAATCCATAATTTCAAGCATTGTTGGTGCAATATCACATAATCTTCCACCATCTCTTAACTCTACCTTTTTATCACCAACAACTATAAACGGAACTAAGTTAGTTGTATGTGCTGTATATGGTTCGCCTGTTTCATAATCAACCATCATTTCAGCATTTCCGTGGTCTGCTGTAATTAATACAGTACCACCCTTTTCTCTTACCTTTGAAACAACTTTACCTATACATTCATCAACTGCTTCAACTGCCTTCTTAGCAGCATCAAATACTCCTGTATGTCCAACCATATCTGGATTTGCAAAATTTAATATTACAACATCATATATGTCCTTATCTAATTCTTCACATACGTTATCTGCTACAAGATATGCACTCATTTCTGGTTGAAGATCATACGTTGCAACCTTTGGAGATTGAATAAGAACTCTCTCTTCATCCTTATTTGGAGCTTCTACACCACCATTGAAGAAGAAGGTAACGTGTGCATACTTTTCTGTTTCAGCAATTCTAAGTTGCTTTAACCCTTTACTTGCAACATATTCTCCAAAAGTATTCTTATATACTTCTGGTCTATATGCTATATCAACATTTTCAATTGTCTTATCATATTGAGTCATACATACAAAATGAACCTTAAAGTAATTTCTTTCAAATCCTGCAAACTCAACATCAACAAGTGCTCTTGTTATTTGTCTTGCTCTGTCTGGTCTAAAGTTAAAGAATATTACAGAGTCATTTTCCTTTATTCTTGCAACAGGTCTTTCGTTTTCAATTATAACTGTTGGAAGTACAAACTCATCTGTTCTGTTTTCTGCATAGGATTTTTCAACAGCTTCTCTTGCACTATTTGCAATTTCACCTTGTGCATTTACCATAGCATCATAGGCAAGCTTTGTTCTCTCCCATCTCTTATCTCTATCCATTGAGTAATATCTTCCAGAAATAGTAGCTATTTTACCTACTCCTGTTTCCTTCATATACTTTTCAAGTCTATCAATGTATTCAAGAGCTGATGATGGTGGAACGTCTCTTCCATCAAGAAAGGCGTGAACAAACACCCTATTTAAATCCATATCCTTGCATAACTTAATTAATGCTTCTAAGTGATCTATATGGCTGTGAACTCCTCCATCTGAAAGAAGCCCCATAAGGTGAATATCACTGTTGTTATTTTTAGCATTTTCTATTGCTTTTATTAGTGCATCGTTTTTAAAAATCCACCTTCTTCTATCTCTTTATTAATTCTTGTATATTCTTGATAAATTATTCTACCTGCACCAATGTTCAAATGTCCAACTTCTGAGTTACCCATTTGTCCTCTTGGAAGTCCAACATCTAATCCACTGGCACTAAGCATTGTGTGGGGGTATTCATTCCATAACTTATCAAAATTAGGCTTATTAGCATTAGCAATTGCATTACCTTCTGCCTTTTCATTGATACCCCATCCATCAAGTATCATTAGCATTACAGGTTTTTTCTGCATATTTTACCTCCTTAATAATTAACGATTGCTGCAAAATCTTCTACCTTTAAACTTGCTCCTCCAACCAGTGCTCCGTCGATGTCGCTTTGTTCCATTTGTTCTTTAATTGTGCTTGGCTTAACGCTTCCACCATATTGAATTCTTATTTCTTCTGCTGCCTTTTCGCCAAACATTTCTCTTATTTTGCCTCTTATATACTTAATAACTTCATTTGCATCTTCTGCTGTTGCTGTTTTACCAGTACCAATTGCCCAAACTGGTTCATAAGCAATAACCATTTTTGCAACGTTGTCAGCATCAACATCCTTTAAGTCTTCGATAAGTTGCTTGTCTATTACTTCAAATGTCTTACCAGCTTCTCTCTCTTCTAAAAGCTCACCTACACATAAAATTGGAGTTAAGCCGTGAATAAAAGCTGATTTAACCTTTTTATTTATAAGCTCATCATCTTCCTTAAAATACATTCTTCTTTCGCTATGTCCTAAGATTACATACTTTACTCCAAGTTCCTTTAGCATAACAGGTGAAATTTCGCCAGTGAAGGCACCGTTTTCTTCATAGTGCATATTTTGTGCCCCTACTTCAATATTTGTATCTTCAACTAAAGTTAATACTTGAGTAAGTGATGTAAAAGGTGGACATACTACTACTTCACAGTTAGCATCCTTTACCTTATCTCTTAACTCAATAATAAATTGTGCTGCTTCCTTTGCAGTTTTGTTCATTTTCCAGTTTCCTGCTATAATTGGTTTTCTCATTATAGTTCCTCCTTTTAGGAATTTAGGATAGGGGATAGACCCCTATCTTTTTATTATTTATCGTTTAATGCTGCAATACCTGGAAGAACTTTTCCTTCTAAGAATTCAAGTGAAGCTCCTCCACCAGTTGATATATGTGTCATCTTTTCAGCATATCCAAGTTGTTCAACAGCTGCGGCTGAATCTCCACCACCAATTATTGTAGTTCCATTTACCTTAGATAATGCTTCTGCAACAGCCTTTGTACCTACTGCAAACTTTGGCATTTCAAATACACCCATAGGTCCATTCCAAATTACAGTCTTTGCATCTAAAACTGCCTCTTCGAAAAGTTTAACAGTTTTTGGTCCAATGTCAAGACCCATATAATCTGCTGGAATTTCAACATCAACAGTCATTGCTTCTGCATCGTTGCTAAATTCTTTTGCCACAACGTGGTCAACAGGAAGGTAAACCTTAACTCCCTTTTCTTCTGCCTTCTTTAGCATTTCCTTTGCATAATCTATCTTATCTTCTTCAAGAAGTGATTTTCCTATTTCAAATCCTTGTGCCTTTAGGAATGTATAAGCCATTCCCCACCTATTATTAATCTATCAACCTTTTCAATTAGGTTGTTTATAACGTTAATTTTGTCTGATACTTTAGCACCACCAAGTATAGCTACGAATGGTCTTTCTGGATTTTCAAGAGCTTTACCCATTATTTCAATTTCCTTTTCAATTAGGAAACCTGCAACGGCTGGTAAAAATTCTGCTACACCTGCAGTAGATGAGTGAGCTCTGTGGGCTGTACCAAAAGCGTCATTTACAAATATGTCTGCAAGTGATGCAAGCTTCTTAGCAAAATCCATATCATTCTTTGTTTCTGTCTTTATAAATCTAACGTTTTCAAGAAGAACAACGTCGCCTTCCTTCATTTCATTTACAAGTCTTACAGCGTTTTCTCCAACAACTTCCTTATCTTCAGCAAGCTTAACTTCAAGTCCTAATAGTTCTGATAGTCTCTTAGCTACTGGCTTTACGCTGTATTTTTCTTCATATCCTTCCTTTGGTCTTCCAAGGTGTGACATTAATATTACCTTTGCACCGTTTTCAAGAAGATATTTTATAGTTGGAAGTGCTGCAACTATTCTTCTATCATCAGTTATGTTTCCTTCTTTATCTTGTGGAACATTAAAGTCACATCTTACAAGTACCTTTTTACCCCTTACATCTATATCTCTAACTGTTTTCTTATTCATACCCAAAACCTCTCTTTCAATAATTTAGGAAAATAAGTCCGGCCTTATAGCCGAAACTACAAAACCGGACTTAAGAATTACATTCTTTCAGCTATGTAGTTTACAAGGTCGATTATTCTGTTTGAATAACCCCATTCATTGTCATACCAAGAAACAACCTTAACCATATTACCTTCAATAACCATAGTTGAAAGTGCATCTACTATTGATGATCTTTCGTCTCCTCTGTAGTCTATTGAAACAAGTGGTTCTTCTGAGTATCCAAGGATTCCCTTCATTTCACCTTCTGCAGCTTCCTTAAGTGCAGCATTTACTTCTTCTACAGTTGTTGGTCTTGTAACTTCTACAACAAGGTCAGTTACTGATACAGTTGGAGTTGGAACTCTTAGAGCAAATCCATTTAGCTTACCCTTTAGGTTTGGAAGTACCTTACCTACTGCCTTTGCAGCACCAGTTGTTGTTGGGATTATTGATTCAGCAGCTGCTCTTGCTCTTCTTAAATCCTTGTGTGGAAGGTCAAGAATTCTTTGGTCATTTGTATATGAGTGAACTGTAGTCATAAGACCCTTAACTATACCAAACTTTTCATCAAGAACCTTAGCAAATGGTGCTAAGCAGTTTGTTGTACAAGAAGCATTTGATATAATGTGGTGATTATTTGGATCGTAATCCTTTTCATTAACACCCATAACTATTGTTATATCTTCATCTGTAGCTGGAGCTGAAATTAGAACCTTCTTTGCACCTGCTTCTATGTGAGCTCTTGCCTTTTCAGCCTTTGTAAATAGACCTGTTGATTCTATTACTATATCTACTCCAAGGTCCTTCCAAGGAAGATTCTTTGGATCCTTTTCAGCATATACTCTTATTTCTTTTCCATTAACTATTAGGCTATTTTCTGTAGCTTCTACTGTTCCGTCAAACTTACCAAAGCAAGAGTCATACTTTAAAAGATGTGCAAGTGTCTTTGCATCTGTTAAATCGTTAATTGCAACGATTTCTACATCCTTGTTTAATCTTGTTTGAGCAATTTTGAATGCGTTTCTTCCAATTCTACCAAACCCGTTGATAGCAACTTTAATTGTCATAATTAATCCCTCCTAATTTTATGACTTTTATATAAAGATAGCAAAGCTATCTTCTATTCATATTTTGTAGATTTAAAATCTCCTTTGCCGCTGCCTCATCAGTTACTATTACCATATTGGGATTATTTATTTTTGTTGCAATTATTGCTTCTGCTTTACCCTTTCCTCCTGCTACTGCTACTATATGTTTTATATTCGGTACATCTTTAAAATCAAGTCCTATTGTTGGTGTTTTATATACTATATCTCCACATTTATTAAAATAATAACCAAAGGCCTCAGCAACTGCTCCTTTAGATAAAAGCTCCTTTATTTCAGATTCTTCAAGACCTCTTCTTTTGACATTTCATCAGCTCTGCCTATACCAAAAATCAATATATCAGCTTTACTTATATTCTGTACAACATCCTTTATACCTGGTTCATTCAACATAGTTCCCAGTGCCTCTTTGCTTAGATTGTCAGGTACGTGTAGCAGTTTATAATTAGCACCTATTTTATACGCAAGCTTTGCAGCAAGTGTACTTGCTTGTGTCTCAACGTTTCTTCCTATTCCTCCTCTTGCTGGAACAACAAGAACATTCTCCTTAGTAACCTTTGGAAAATTATCTATAACCTGAGAAACAGATGAACCACCTGTTAAAGCTATTATGCTGTCATTTGAAATTAGTGACTTAATATAAGCTGCTGCAAGTCTTCCCATTTCTTTAAGCACTGTTATATCTTCGTCTATGTCACCAGGCACAACTATAACTTTATGTACTCCTAAAATCTTCTTTAGCTTATTTTCAACATCTGCAAGGCCGCTTATTTCGTGAATCATCTCTTCAAGGCTTTCTAATATATATTCCCCATCTTTTGTTACTGTCATACCTGTTGAATATATTTCTATAAGACCTTGCTCTTTAAGGAAATTAACCTCAGTTCTAACTACTCTTTCACCTAAATCAAGTTCTTGGGACAATGCTCTTCTACCAACAGGTTGGTTGTAATATATGCATTTTAATATCTTATATCTTTTTAAAAGCAGTTCTACAATTTCTGGAACTATCCTTTGTTGTAACGATAACACATTTTTCAAGTATGTCACTCCCCTAAACCTGTTGTAGGGACTATTTTTGTCCCTATGTATTATTTTTGTCCCACTCCAATTTCTACTATATCATTAAAATTATTATTTTTCAATATATTTTCTAAAAATTCTTATTTACCATACACATTTATTATTTGTTTTGAGTAATTTGTGTATTCATAATTTAATTACATAAAATAAGAACCCCTAAAGCCTTTTTAAACCTTAATAATTTTAGGCTCTAAGGGTTTAATACTTATCTTATCTTTCTTTTAGATGAAGATTCAATTCCAAGCTCTTCTCTGTATTTTGTAACTGTTCTTCTTGAAATTTTGACACCACTTACATTTAGCATATCTGCTATCTGCTGGTCTGAATAATGCTTCTTCTTGTTTTCGCTGTTTATAATCTCTTGTATTTTATTTTTTAATACATCTATAGATACATTATCACCAAAGGAGGTGCTTAAACCACGAACTAAAAAGTATTTAAGTTCAAATACACCCTTTGGGGTCTGTGCATATTTTCCGTTTATTGCTCTACTTACAGTTGATTCGTGCAGTCCTGTTTCTTCTGAAATCGTTTTTAAATTAAGGGGCTTTAAAGGGTGATCATATTTAAAAATTCAATTTGATGTTTTACAATTGTTTCTGCCACCTTTTTTATAGTTTCTCGTCTCTGTTCTATACTTTTTATAAGCCAATATGCAGCTTCTATCTTTGCTTTTATATACTTATATTCTTCAGAATTTTTATTTCGCAAAATATTTTTATAATGTTTATTAATCTTAAGTATAGGTAAATTATCTTCATTTACCCTTACAAAATACTCTCCATCAACTACTTCTATATATACATCAGGCACAACATATCTTACTGTGTCATCTCCAAGCCTGCAGCCTGGCTTAGGATCTAAAGACTTTATGACTTCTATATATCTTAATAGCTTATCCTCTGAAACGCTATATTTTTGAGATATAAAGGTATAGGCCTTATTTGCAATATTCTCAAGTTCATTATCAATTAGTTTTTCATAAAGTGAGTCATATATACCCTTATTTTTTAGTTGAATTTTTAAACATTCCTTTAAATTTCTTGCACATACTCCGCTTGGTTCAAAATCCTGTATTATAGAAATGATATTTTTCACAATGTCAAGGGATACTTTAAACTTATTTGCAATTGAAAGCTCGTGCATATTTAAGTATCCATTTTGGTCAAGATTATCTATTATATACTCTGCTATTTTTCTATCTCTTTTTGTAAGTGGTATATATCCAAGCTGTTCCTTAAGACAATCATAAAGACTCCTTTTGTTGCTTAAAAAGTAGAAGGGAGTTATCTTTTCATCCTCTTCATCCTCTGAATAATCAATAAAATAGTCATCATTAAAATCTGAATAAATTTGAATTACCTTATCTAATCTATCCTCATAACCTGAATCAAGCTCTAAAACTGGATTTTCAAGTAACTCATCTTCAATATACTCTTTTAGTTCATTGTTAGGAAGTTGTAAAACCTTTACGGCAAGCTGCATCTCCTGTGTCATTACAAGTTTTTGTTCCAGTTTTAAATCTAAAGTAAAATTCAAGCTCATAGTATCCCCCACAAAATGTATTTTGTATTACATATTATATTGGTTCTATAATAAATGTTGGGGCGTAGACCCAGCATATTTTTTACAAAAAATATGTGCACCTGATTAGACACCTGGTAAAATTAAACTTGAATTCGGCAAGTAAATTTTAAAAAGTTTCTACTTGCCATTTTTGTTTTCTTTATGAATAAATTTACATTTATTATGATATTTTATACCGTTAGGTCTTTTTTGAGTATACTTAATAAACCCAAATAACATTTGGATTTTTAAGGGAATTTATTGTTTTTATTTTACTATTAAGTATAAACTGTTATCATTTTTCTACTAAAAATATGTATTTGTTTTTGAATATGAGTAATGATTTTTTCTAATAAGCAATTATTTGAAAAACTTAAATATCTATAATATTTGCTGCCGCAAACATTACCACAAACTCTATAAAATATTCTTCTTAATGTACTAATTTCATGATGTTGTACTTCCTTAGGCATGATTGCTTGTTTAAACCAGTTATGAATGTTATATGCTATCATTTTTATTAAAAGGTACAATTCATTGCATTTATGATTTACTAAACTATTTTCGCTAAAGGCATAGCCTTCTTTTATTTCATCTATATTATTTTCAACATCACATCGTTGATTATAATCTTGAAATATTTCTTCAGGTGTTAAATAATTTATATTTGTTACTATTGCTTGATATTTATATTTACATTCTTCGAACATTAACTGATTCATATTTTTTGGAATAATTTTTTCTCTTATAATCACAAATCTTCTTGCTCTTTGCCATTTAGGCAATGGAACTGTAATTTCTGTAACAGATAAAGTAGAACTTATATCGTGCCATATATAATCCTTTGGATTATTATTTATAAAATCTATTATCATTTTAACAGTAGAATACATTTTACATTTAACAACATATTCTATTCCATTATCTTCAAAATATAAAAAGTTTTCTTCATCAAAAAACCTCTATCAAGTCTAACTCTTTTAAGAATATATCTTGAAGGAAGCTGGTTTACACAACTCTTAAAGAAATCTAAAAATTTATAATTACTATGGTGTCTACCATTTTCAAGAGTAATGTTAAGTAATTCATCAGTTCCTGAAATAAACCCAACTTTTTCTTTAAATGATGGTCTTCCATTGTACCTTGGATTATATCCTATTCCTGATTTTTCTTGATTACCAAAGATAGTTATAACAGTATCATCAATATTAATACAAACCTCGCGTACATCTTCAGTTGAAGACTTTAAGTCAAGTATTTTTTTATTTATAGTTCTTAATTCTTCTAAAGTTTCTGTTGGTAAAGCTTTTAAGAGATCTCTACATACTTTTTCACTGGGTAATTTATCTACACCTTTAAACTTTTTATATCCTTCATCATTTCTTAATGTTTCAATGTGCATAAATCTTGAGAAACCAAGAATATTTGCATCAATCATGTATTCTATAATTTCTGCAGTATTAAAAGTAGAATTAGCGGCCTTCTTATAGGTTACGCCTTTTTCTAAAATAGTTGGTAATCCTATTATTTGTTTAAAGGATTCCACATAAGAAAAAGTTGCTACAGAAGTAACTTTGGTATCATTAAATTTTGCTTTCATGTTCAAAAATCTAATTTTCTTCTTTAAATTTTTTGATTTTGTTGTAAACTATCCATAGAAATCACCCTTTTGTGTTTTAGTTTTGCAATTATATTTTAACACTTAAAAGGGATGATTTCTTTTAATTTTTTGAACAAAAATCCTTTAATTCCAATGTCTTTCGGCATTACTTGCCGAATACAAGTTAAAATAACCAAACAAAAACCTTACCTGAAAGGAGGCATCCATCAAGTGCACACTAATAATTCTATCAAAAATTTATTAGGTTTTAAAGATGTTATTATAAAAAGATTATTCATAATGACACGTACATTGAGATATACTTAGAAACTAAGAAAAAATTTGTACTTGCCCTAATTGTAATTCCAAAGTTACAAGAGTTCACGATTATAGAATTCAGCGTATTAAAGACATACCCTTATTCTTTAAACATACTTTTATCATTCTTAAAAAACGTAGATATCGTTGTAATGCCTGCGGCAAAAATTTTATGAACATATAGAATTTTTACCTCGTTATCATAGAATAACTAATAGATTAGCTATGTTTGTAATTTATGAATTATCTAATGAATATAGTATGACATCAGTTGCTAGAAAAACTAATCTATCTATCGATACTATAAAACGTATTTTTGATAATGTATCTTACTCTTCTCCTACTAATTTACCTAAAATAATATCTATAGATGAATTTAAAGGTAACTCTGGTGGTTCTAAATATCATTGTGCAATAGTCGATCCTGTTAATCATAAAATACTAGACATTATTAAAGATAGAAAAGAGCATATTCTTATAGATTATTTTAGAAAAATTAAAAATCGCGATAGCGTTACACACTTTATTTGTGATATGTGGCAACCCTATATTGATTTAGCTAAAACTTATTTCAAAAATGCTGTAATTGTTATAGATAAATTTCACTATATTAGACAAGTCATATGGGCAGTAGAAGCGGTAAGAAAACGTATCCAAAGAGAACTATCAATTAAATTAAGAAAATACTTTAAAAGAAGTAAAAAGCTTATTTTAAAAAGATATGGCTTACTTGATACAGATTCAAAGTTAGCTTTACAAGTTATGTTTTCTTATAATAGTGAATTAGCAATTGCCCACACTTTAAAGGAAAAGTTATTGAGTATTATTGATGCTTCACCTTCTTCTAACGAAGCTCGTGTCCTCTTAAAAGATTGGATTAAACTTGCACAAAATAGTGGTATCAATGAATTGAAAAGATGTGCAAATACCTATATCAGATATTTTAATGAGATTTGTAATTCTTTTGATATTCCTTATACAAATGCTTGTATAGAAGGATTTAATAATAAAATCAAAGTTATTAAAAGAATAGCCTTCGGCTATAGAAATTTTGATAGATTCAGGAATAGAATTCTTCATTGTTGTAATAAATAATCTGTTAAATATTGTATTTTAGGAAATCCAACTATCGTTGGTCTTTTTGTCGTGCAATTTTTTAAGGGTAAACTCCCCTCATCCTATCTATCTTGCTAAAATCATTATCAAATAAGAAAGGACAGGCATTCTAATCTAATGCCCGCCCCAACTATTGACAAAGAGCCAAAATAATTTATTTATTACTTTTTAACATTGTAGAAGGCGTCTCTTCCAAGGTACTTAGCAACTTCTGCAAGTTCATCTTCAATTCTTAGTAATTGGTTGTATTTTGCAACTCTGTCTGTTCTACAAGGAGCACCAGTCTTTATTTGACCTGCATTAGTTGCAACAACAAGGTCAGCTATTGTTGTATCTTCTGATTCACCTGATCTATGTGATACTACTGCAGTGTAACCTGCTCTTTCAACCATTTCAATAGCTTCTAATG